>NZ_JBPWPV010000001.1:0-3557500 GCF_051811225.1 Rhizobium sp. 768_B6_N1_8
ATGCAGATGAATTCGATGACGACGGGTGCACTGGATAACGGGGAAGCTGCACAGCAGTCTTTCGGTTCCATTCACCTGAGCGCAACGGAAGAAAAGGGCGAGATGAAGCATGGTGTTCTCTTCGAACGCGTCAGCGCGCGTCTGAAGGCACAAGTCGGTCCTGACGTCTATGCAAGTTGGTTTGCACGGCTCAAGCTTCATTCGGTTTCCAAGAGTGTCGTCCGTCTCACCGTTCCCACGACCTTTCTGAAGTCGTGGATCAACAACCGGTATCTCGATCTCATTGTCGGCCTGTTCCAGGCTGAAGACCCCGAAATCCTGAAAGTCGAGATCCTTGTGCGCACGGCAACGCGCGCCGGCACGAAGGCGCTGGACGATGCAGTCTCCGTCGAGCCGGTCACCCAGCCCACCCAGCTTCGCCGCCCGGCATCTGCCCAGCCGGCGGGGCAGATCGTCCAGCAGGCTGTTTCGGCCGCCGCTGCGGCGCGCCCGGCAAGTGTCGGTTCGCCGCTCTTTGGCTCGCCGCTGGATTCCCGCTTCACCTTCGACACTTTCGTTGAGGGCAGCTCCAACCGCGTGGCGCTCGCCGCCGCAAAGACCATTGCGGAAGCAGGTCAGGGCGCCGTGCGCTTCAACCCGCTCTTCGTCCATGCGACCGTCGGCCTCGGCAAGACCCATCTGCTGCAGGCGATCGCCAATGCCGCGGTGCAGAACCCGCGTGGCCTGCGCGTCGTCTATCTGACGGCCGAATATTTCATGTGGCGTTTCGCGACAGCGATCCGCGACAATGACGCGCTGACGCTGAAGGACTCGCTGCGCAACATCGACCTTCTGATCATCGACGACATGCAGTTCCTGCAGGGCAAGATGATCCAGCACGAATTCTGCCACCTGCTGAACATGCTGCTCGACAGCGCCAAGCAGGTCGTCGTCGCGGCCGACCGAGCGCCGTGGGAACTGGAATCGCTCGATCCGCGCGTCCGTTCGCGTCTGCAGGGCGGCGTTGCGATCGAACTCGATGGTCCCGACTATGAGATGCGTCTCGAAATCTTGAAGCGCCGCCTTGCTGCTGCCCGCTTGGAAGATCCGTCACTGGAGATCCCGGCCGAGCTGATGCAGCATGTGGCCCGCAACATCACGGCAAGCGGTCGCGAACTGGAAGGCGCTTTCAACCAGTTGGTCTTCCGCCGCTCCTTCGAGCCGAACCTCTCGATCGAGCGCGTGGATGAGCTGCTGGCCCATCTCGTCGGTTCCGGCGAGCCGCGTCGTGTGCGTATCGAGGATATCCAGCGTATCGTCGCGCGTCACTACAATGTCTCGCGTCAGGAACTGGTCTCGAACCGCCGCACGCGCGTCATCGTCAAGCCGCGCCAGATCGCCATGTATCTGTCGAAGACGCTGACGCCGCGCTCCTTTCCGGAGATCGGCCGCCGCTTCGGCGGACGCGATCACACAACGGTTCTGCACGCCGTGCGCAAGATCGAGGAACTGATCTCGGGAGACACGAAGCTGTCGCATGAGATCGAGCTTTTGAAGCGCCTCATCAACGAATAAGCAGTGCACATCCACCGCGTTTCAGCAGCCGGGAGCAATCCCGGCTGTTTTCTTTTATAAGCTTTTTATTCTATACAGCCCCCACGTGAGAAAAATGCGCCGGTGAAGAACGTCGGCGTTCGGGAGGACATCAATGAGTTTTGAACGGATTGCCGTGATCGGCCTCGGCAAGGTCGGACGGCTGGCGGCGACGCTTTTGCATGAGGGCGGCTTCGAGGTCATCGGCGTCGATGCACAACTGCCCGTGGGCGACCTGCCCTTCAAATGCCGGGCCGGCGATATCACGGATACCTCTGTCATCGGCGAGCTGCTGTCGAGCGTCGAGGCCGTGCTGTCCTGCCTGCCCTATCATTTGAATATCGAGTTGGCGCGGGCGGCCCATCTCGCCGGCATCCATTATTTCGATCTGACCGAGGATGTGCCGACCACCAATTTCATCATCGAGCTTTCCAAGACCGCCCGCGGGCTGATGGCGCCGCAATGCGGTTTGGCGCCTGGCTTCGTCGGCATCGTCGGTGCAAGCCTTGCCGATGGTTTTGACCGCTGCCGCTCGATCCGCATGCGCGTCGGCGCTCTGCCACAGCATCCGACCGGGCTTCTGGGCTATGCCTTCAACTGGTCGCCGGAAGGTGTGGTCAATGAATATCTGAACGATTGCGAGGTCATCGAGGGCGGGGTTCGTAAGCTCGTCTCGCCGATGGAATGGCACGAAACGATCTATGTCGGCGGCGTCAAGCTGGAGGCCTTTACGACCTCGGGCGGCCTCGGCACCATGTGCGACACCATGCTCGGCAAGGTCGATAATCTCGATTACAAGACGATGCGTTATCCCGGCCACATGGAGCTGATGAATTTCTTCTTCCATGAGCTTCTGATGCGTGACAAACGCCAGCTCGCCGGCGAAATCCTGACCAACGCCAAGCCGCCGGTCGATGATGATGTCGTCTATGTGCATGTCGCGGCCGAAGGCACGATCAACGGCTCCTTGCGCCGGAAGGAGTTTGTCCGCGCCTATTATCCGATCGAGATTGCCGGCGCTCGGCGTACGGCAATCGCCTGGACGACGTCTGCCTCGGTGGTTGCTGTCATCGAAATGGTCCGCGACGGCCTGCTGCCCGCCAATGGCTTCCTGCATCAGGAGCACATTCCACTGGACATGTTCTTGAAGACACCGACGGGCAGCCTGTTCAAGGCGGGTGCTACGAGCAGGGATTAGAGCAATTCCAGCAAAAGTGTGCAGCGGTTTTGCGTCCGGAATTGCGTTAGAACAAAAAGATAGAGCCTTTCCGTATTTCGAAGAAAAACGGGAAGGCTCTAAGTTTTAGCCTCCGAAAGCAGCCAGCGCCGGAAGGCCGCGACCGCCGGCCGTTCCAGCGCTGTGCCCGGATAGACGAGATGGTAGGCAAGTTTGCTTGTCAGCCCCAGCGGAAACGGAGCGACGAGCCGGCCTTCGGCAAGTTCCTTCTCGATGAAGGAACGGCGCATCAGCGCCACGCCGAAACCTGATTTCATCGCCTCGAAGGCGCCGTTGCCATCACTGAAGATCGGGCCACGGGAGGCATCCACCTTGGTGGCGCCCGCTGCGGCCAGCCAGAGCTGCCAGTCGCGGCGGTAGACGTCATGGATGAGCTGATATCCTGCGAGCAGATCGGGCGAAGGATCGGCGCCAAGGGCCGCCGCAAGCGCCGGCGTGCAGATCGGCACCAGTTCGTCATCCACCAGCCGCTCGCTGATCAATCCCTCGTAGCCGCCAAGCCCGTGGCGGATGGCGAGATCGATCCCGTCACGCTCGAAATCGAACATGCGATGGGAGGCGCTGATGCGCACATCGATATCAGGATGCATGTCCTCGAACCGCTGAAGCCGTGGCAGTAGCCAGTGCGTTGCAAAACCTGCCGTACAGGTGAGCGCCAGCGCATTGCCGCGCCGCCGTGCGGTCAGCGATGCCGTCGCCTCGCGTACGAGTTGGAAGGCGGTGCGCAGTGTCGCGAAATAGTCCCGGCCTTCCGCCGTCAGCAGAATCTGCCGGGTTCGCCGCTCGAACAGCGACACGCCAAGCGAGGCTTCGAGGTCGCGGATCTGCAGGCTGACGGCGCCTGGCGTGACGTGCAACTCGTGCGCCGCCTGCGTCATGCTCAGATGACGCGCCGCCGCCTCAAAGGCGCGCAGGGCCGATAGTGAGGGCAGAGGATCAATCATGCTTTAGCTCAGCTCAATCATGCAAGCAGAAATGCTCGTTTGTCAGGTGCAGGGGATACTAATAAAAACCGATATGTCTGGCAAATTCACACAGGTGAGCTGGAAATTACACTTTAGCAAAACTCGACAAAGGAGATTTTCATGTCCATTCAGAAGTCCATGGGAGCTGCAGAATGGGCCATGCTGATCGTGCTGTCGCTTCTCTGGGGCGGCTCCTTCTTCTTCAACGGCATTCTCGTAAAGGCGCTGCCACCTTTCACCATCGTGACCGGGCGCGTGCTGCTTGCCGCTATCGCACTCAATCTGATCGTGCGCGCCATGGGCCACACCATGCCGCGCGACAGGCAGAGCTGGATCGCTTTCTTCGGCATGGGACTTCTGAACAATATGATTCCCTTCTGCCTGATCGTCTGGGGCCAGACACATATTGCGAGCGGTCTCGCCTCGATCCTCAACGCCACGACACCGCTCTTTGCCGTGGTCGTTGCCCATGTGCTGACGGCGGATGAAAAGCTGACGGCAAACCGTCTCTTCGGCGTGATCGTCGGGTTTGCCGGCGTGGCCTACATGATCGGTTTTGACGCCTTGAAGGATCTCGGCTCGAACGTGCTTGCCCAGCTCGCGGTTCTCGGTGCGGCCTTCTCCTATTCGCTGGCTGGCATCTGGGGACGGCGGTTCCGCCGGATGGGCCTTGCGCCACTCATTCCGGCAGCCGGGCAGGTGACTGCTTCCACCGTGCTGATGCTGCCGATCGCGCTGATTGTTGACCAGCCCTGGACGCTCGCCATGCCCTCCGCCGAAAGTTGGCTGGCGCTATCAGGCCTTGCGATCCTCTCGACTGCCGTGGCCTATGTGCTCTTCTTCCGCATCCTGGCGACGGCGGGCGCTACGAATCTGATGCTTGTGACCTTTCTGATCCCCGTCAGCGCGATCCTGCTTGGCGCTGCAGCACTCGGCGAGCAACTGCAGTTCAAGCATCTGATCGGCATGGCCTTGATCGCGGTCGGCCTTGCGGCGATCGATGGAAAGCTCGTCAATTTCAGAAAGAGGCGCGCTGCTTGACGCGGCTTAGAGAATTCCAGCAAAAGTGCGCGGCGGTTTTTCGCCCGGAATTGTGTAAAAACAAAGAGATAGAGCATTCCTGTTTCGAAGAATAAGGGGAATGCTCTAGCAGGCGAGGTCCGCGACGACGGAATCAAGGATCAGCATGCCTGCCGGCGTACAGCGCAGGCGGGAATTACCGATCCGCTCGATGAAGCCGTGTTCCAGTAAAAATTCTTCGCGCTTCGGATCGAGATCGCGGCCGGAAAGCTGCTGCCAGCGGGCAAGATCGACGCCTTCCTTCAGGCGCAGTCCCATCAGCAGCAATTCATCGGCCTGCTCGTCGAAACCGAGGCGCTCTTGCTCGATGATACCGTGCCCGTCGCTTTCGACGAGGTCCAGCCAGGTTTCCGGCTTGCGCTCCGTAGCGGTCGCGATCTTTTCTGGCCCGCGCGTCAGGCGCCCATGTGCGCCGGGGCCAATGCCGGCATAATCGCCATAGCGCCAGTAGGTGAGGTTGTGGCGGCTCTCGGCGCCGGGCCGGGCATGGTTGGATACCTCATAGGCCGGCAATCCTTCACGCTCGGTGATTTCCTGCGTGGCCTCATAGAGTGCGGCGGACTGGTCCCCATCGGGCACGATCAGCTTTCCGGCCTTGTGGAGGCCGTAGAAGGGCGTGCCTTCCTCGATGGTAAGCTGGTAGAGCGAAAGGTGATCGACTGCATAGGAGATCGCTTCTTTCAGCTCGCTCTCCCATTCCTCAACCGTCTGGTTCGGCCTGGCATAGATCAGATCGAAGGACATGCGCGGGAAGATGTCGCGCGCCAGCCTGATCGCCTTCAGCGCGTCGGCAACGTCATGCAGTCGTCCGAGGAATTTGAGATCGCGATCGTTCAGCGCCTGCACACCGAGCGAGACGCGGTTGACTCCGGCTGCGCGATAGCCGCGGAAGCGTTCGGCCTCAACGCTCGAGGGGTTGGCTTCCATCGTGATCTCGATACCGTCGGGCACATGCCAGTGTCGAGAAATGCCGTTCATGATCGCGTCGACCGTTTCCGGCTTCATCAACGAGGGCGTGCCGCCGCCGAGGAATACGCTGGTCACCGTCTTCGGCCCGCTCATCTGGCGGGCCGTGGCGATCTCCTTTAGGAAAGCTGCGACGTAGCGCTCCTGATCGACCGGCTGATGGCGGACATGGCTGTTGAAATCGCAATAGGGACACTTCGCCGCACAAAAAGGCCAATGCACATAGATCCCGAAACCGGGTTCGCCGGTATCAGGCAGAAGCTTTGTGTCGGACATCAGCGCAGGCGAATCGATCATGTTCTAAGCTTGGCCTTATGCTTCCAGGCAGGTTTCGACAAAGAGCTTGAAGGCGCGAGCGCGGTGCGACAGCGCCTGCGGCTTGCCGATATTCCAGCCATGCTTTTCCTCCGCACTCATCTCGCCGAAGGTCACATCATAGCCTTCTGGCTGGAAGACCGGATCATAGCCGAAACCCTGCGTTCCACGCGGCGGCCAGGCAACGGTGCCTTCCACTTCGCCGCGGAAAAGCTCCGTGTGGCCATCCGGCCAGGCAAGGCAGAGCACGCTGACGAAACGCGCGGTGCGCTGCTCCGGCTTCGTGGCACCTGCCTTTTCCAGTGCCTTCTCGACCTTTTCCATGGCCATGTTGAAATCACGGGGGCCGTTGCCTGTCTCCGCCCAGTCGGCCGTGTAGACGCCGGGATCACCGCCGAGGGCATCGACGACGAGTCCGGAATCGTCAGAAAGCGCGGGCATGCCGGAGGCCTTGGCCGAGGCGATTGCCTTGATCGTGGCATTTTCCTCGAAGGTCGTCCCTGTTTCCTTGGGCTCGATGAAATTGAGCTCGGCAGCCGATTTGGCGGTGAAGCCAAGCGGCCCGATCAGATCCTGGATTTCGCGGATCTTGCCCTGATTATGGCTGGCGACGACAATAGTCTTGGTTTCAAGCTTACGCATAAAGTATCCTTATCCCATGCCCCAGATTTTCGCCTCCGCGCATTCCAGGCTATTGCCATCAGGATCGCGGAAATAAATCGATCGGCCGCCCTGCGGCCAGTGAACCTCGGATTCGATGCCGATGCCGGCAGCTTTCAGCTTCTCCGCCATCGCATCGAGATTATCTCCCGAAACCCTGAAGCAGGCGTGGCCTTTTCCGATGGTGCCATGTGGCGGAACCTGCAGGCTGTCAGGTGCCGGTGGCTTCACCGTTTCCTCCGGGTTGAAGATCAGGAGCACGCCCGGTCCGCAGCGGAAAAATACATGGCGGTTGCCCGAACGTGCGATCTTCTCAAGGCCCAGCACAGTTCCGTAGAAGCCTTCGGCCGCATCAAGATCGGTTGCGTAGAGCGCGGTCTCAAGAATGCCTTCGATGGGTTGCGCCATTGCCCGCCCCTTGTCCGGCCTTGCCCCCGGGAGCAGGGACAAGGAAATTCACTAGCGAGGCTTGAAAGGCCTCAGGCGATCGCCTGCTTCTGCAGGTCTACCAGGTCGGCAATGCCTGCTTTGGCAAGGCCCATCAGCGAGGAGAATTCTTCCTCGGTGAAAGGCGTGCCTTCTGCCGTGCCTTGAATCTCCACAATGCCGCCGGCGCCCGTCATGACGAAATTGGCATCGGTCTCGGCCGAGGAATCCTCGAGATAGTCGAGGTCGATCACCGGCTGATTGGCGAAGATACCGCAGGAGATCGCCGCGACATGATCCTTCAGCACGCGGTCGGCCTTGATCATGTTGCGGGTTTCCATCCAGCGCAGGCAGTCGTACAGCGCAATCCAGCCGCCGGTGATCGAGGCCGTGCGCGTGCCGCCATCCGCCTGGATGACATCGCAGTCGAGCGTGATCTGGCGTTCGCCGAGCGCGGTCAGATCGACCACGGCACGCAGCGAGCGGCCGATGAGGCGCTGGATTTCCTGCGTGCGGCCGCCCTGCTTGCCGGCAGCAGCTTCGCGCTTCATGCGTTCGCCGGTTGCGCGCGGCAGCATGCCATATTCGGCGGTGACCCAGCCCTTGCCGGTGTTGCGCAGCCACGGCGGGGTCTTGTCTTCGAGGCTTGCCGTGCAGAGCACGTGTGTGTCGCCGAACTTTACCAGGCAGGAACCTTCCGCATGCTTGGAAAAATTGCGCTCGAAGGAGACCTTGCGCATCTGGTCTGTTTTTCTGCCTGAAGGCCGCATTCTCTTCTCCTGAAACATGATGCCGAAAAGCGTAAGCGCTTCTCGGGCAATGTCATGCATGCATTGTATCGTCGCCCGCTTCTACGATTGGCTGCGTGCATTTGCAAATTCCCTTTTGCCACGGGGGACAGAATGGCTATATTTCCCTGACATCATTCAGTGCGGGTGCGAAAAGTTCATGAGCTACAGGTCGACATCAATTTCGGATGCCGTGGCTGCGCTGGATGAACGGTCGAAGGAAATTTTCCGGCGCATCGTCGAAGGCTACCTGGAGCATGGCGAGCCCTTGGGCTCCCGCAATCTTTCGCGTCTTCTGCCCATGTCTCTGTCGCCTGCCTCCGTTCGCAATGTCATGAGCGATCTGGAAGAGCTCGGGCTTATCTATTCTCCGCATGTCAGCGCCGGCCGCCTGCCGACCCAGATCGGCCTGCGCTTCTTCGTCGATGCCTTCATGCAGGTCGGCGATCTCTCCGTCGAGGAGCGTGCCAGCATCGACCGCCAGGTCCGGGCCGGAAGCCGCGACAATCCGGTGGAATCGATGATGAACGAGGCAAGCCGCATGCTCTCGGGCATTTCGCGCGGCGCCGGCCTCGTCATTACGTCCAAGAGCGACCCGGTTCTGAAACATGTCGAGTTCATCCGCCTGGAGCCTACCAAGGCGCTGGCCGTGCTTGTCGGCGATCATGATCAGATAGAAAACCGCATCATCGAACTGCCTGCGGGCGTTACCTCCTCGCAGCTCACCGAAGCCGCCAATTTTCTCAACGCGCACATGACCGGCCAGACGCTGCCGGAATTGCGCCTGCAATTGAGCCGGCTGAAAGATGAAGTTCGCCACGAGCTCGATGCGCTGTCGCGGGATCTCGTGGAGCGCGGCATCGCCGTATGGGCCGGTAGCTCGGACGAGACCAAGCCGGCACAGCTCATCATCCGCGGCCGCGCAAACCTGCTGGAAGGCGTAGGTGGGGCGGAAGACCTCGACCGGCTGCGCCTGCTCTTCGATGACCTCGAGAAAAAGGACAGCTTGATCGAACTCCTGAACCTTGCCGAAAGCGGGCCGGGTGTGCGCATTTTCATCGGTTCGGAAAACAAGCTCTTCTCGCTTTCCGGCTCCTCGCTCATTGTGGCGCCCTATCGTGATGACGACGACCGCATCGTCGGCGCGGTGGGCGTGATCGGTCCTACGCGGCTCAATTATTCCCGCATCGTGCCGATGGTGGACTATACGGCCCAGCTCGTGTCGCGCCTTTCGCGCGGATCTCTCTGATCCCTTGCGCGAAACCGGCGGAATTTTAGCTTCTTCGTCACGCAGACTTGATTTTTTCCGGCCAAACATCGATATCGGGCGCATCTGAGAATACACGAACCGGAGACCGTCATGACTGATGAAACGACGAAGAACGGACCTGACGCGGCTGCGGCGGAAGCCACAGCCGACGCCGCCGCAAACGTCGAGAATGAAGCCGTGAAGGAAGCAGCTGCAGGCGAACCGGATGCGCTTGAGCTTCTGAAGGCCGAGAATACCGAATTGCGCGACCGCTATCTGCGGCTTGCCGCTGAAATGGATAATCTGCGACGCCGTACAGAGCGCGAGGTCAAGGACGCCAAGTCCTATTCCGTCGCAGGCTTCGCCCGCGACATGCTGGCCGTCTCGGACAATCTGCGCCGTGCGATCGACGCCATTCCGCCCGAGGTCAAGGCTGCTGCCGACGCTGGCCTGACGACGCTGATCGAGGGTGTCGAGATGACCGAGCGTTCCATGCTCTCGGCTCTCGAGCGCCACGGCGTTCGCAAGCTGGAGCCGGTCGGCCAGAAGTTCGATCCGAACTTCCATCAGGCGATGTTCGAAGTGCCGAACACCGAAGTGCCGAACAATACGGTCGTGCAGGTCGTACAGGCCGGTTTCTCCATCGGTGAGCGCGTGCTGCGCCCGGCCATGGTCGGCGTCGCCAAGGGTGGTCCGAAACTCGTGGAAGCCGAGGCCAACTCGGTTCTGGACGAGAAGGACGCCTAAGACAAAGGACGTCTGACAATTAAGAAAGGCCGCGCGAGCGGCCTTTCTGGCTCCTGTCTAATCTTGGCGGATCATATCCGCGCAAAGCGCTCGATCAGCAGATCGAAAAAGCCGTCGGCATCGACGAAGCGCATGACCTTCGCATTGCGCTTGCGCTCGGTCACATGCCACCAGTCGACAACGGTCATGCCGACGGTCAGCTCCGACGCTACCTCGATCTCGACATTGCAGTCCCGGCCCTTGAAGAGCTCAGGCTTCAGAAGGTAAGCGACCGTCGTCGGGTCGTGAAGCGGGCCGCCATCCGAGCCATATTTTTCTATGTCGAAGCGCTCGAAGAATTCCAGCATCTCCACCATCGCCTTGGCGGGCGCTGTGCCGATTTCGGCCATGCGCTTGACGCGGTCCTTGCGGGTCAGAAGCTGATGCGTCACGTCGAGCGGCATCATGACGACGGGCACGCCCGAGCGGAACACGATATCGGCGGCTTCCGGATCGACATAGATGTTGAATTCAGCAGCCGGCGTGATGTTGCCGCCTTCAAAGAAGCCGCCGCCCATCATGACAAGTTCGCGGATACGCGGCACGATGTCGGGCGCCTTCTGGAAGGCCAGGCCGATATTGGTCAGCGGTCCGAGCGTGCAGAGCGTAACTGTGCCTTCCGGCTCGCGTCGCAGCGTTTCGATGATGAAGTCGACGGAATGCTCCGCCTGCAGCGGCATCGTCGGCTCTGGAAGGGTAGGGCCGTCGAGACCTGTCTTGCCATGCACGTGCTCGGCGGTGACGAGCTTGCGGGTTATCGGCCGGTCGGCGCCGGCAAAGACCTTGATATCGGTCCGCTCGCAAAGCTCGCAGATGATGCGCGCATTGCGGCTTGTCAGAGACAGCGGCACGTTACCGGCGACAGTGGTGATGCCCAGGACATCAAGCTCTCCCGGACTGCCGAAGGCCAGCATGATCGCGGCAGCATCGTCCTGGCCGGGATCGGTGTCGATAATGATTTTTCTCGGTTCTGCCATCCGGGTAGTTCCATCCTCTGGTGCGTGTCGCTCTAGCATGCACCTTTTCATTGTCTTCACGCTCCCGTCGCAAATCAACACAGTGCACCGGGGCATGTTTTGATGCGGGGCACTGCGTCCTTTGTCAAGGAAGCGGTCCTACGAAGCTTTACCTTAAAATGCGGGAGGCCTGGCCGGCGGCCATCACGCCTTGCAGCGAGCAACTGTCGTTCCCATATTAGCGGTACCCGGATGCTGCGTGTTGAGGTCCGGAGAGGTCGCTTGCATCAAGGACTTTGGAATATGAGCCGTATCACCCCTTTCGCCAGCCCGCTGCTTCTGGGCTTTGATGCCATGGAAAAGACGCTCGAGCGGATTTCCAAGGCGAGCGATGGTTATCCACCCTATAATATCGAACGCATCGCCGCAGGCCACGACGCGCCTGAGCGGCTTCGCATTACGCTTGCCGTCGCCGGTTTCAGCGAAGAAGAGCTCGATGTGTCGACCGAGGAAAACCAGCTTCTGATCCGTGGCCGGCAGATCGATCAGGGCGAGCGCGATTATCTCTATCGTGGCATTGCGGCGAGACAGTTCCAGCGGACTTTCGTTCTCGCGGATGGCATGCAGGTCTTAGGCGCAAGCCTCAAGAACGGTCTGCTCTCGGTGGATCTAATTCGCCCGGAACCGGCGCGCATGGTCAAGAAAATTAACATTTCGGTTTCACAGTAGCACAACGGTTTGTTGAACCGTTGGTCCCTTCTCTCGGAGGAACAGGAATGTTGATGAAAGAAGCTACGTCGCGTCTGACCAAGTCCGAACTTGCCGGCATCGGCAATGGCGAGGTCGCCTATATCCGCAAAATACGCAATGAAGAGGTTGCCAAGTGCTTCCCCGAGGCGCCGGATATCGATCCAAGCGTTGATCTCTGGGCATTGTTCGGCGCTGATGGTACACCGATCCTGCTGACGGATAACCGCTCCAGCACCTTCTTCAAGGCTGCCGAAGACGAGCTGAAGACAGTCAGCCTGCATTGATCACGACCGGACTGCCGCAAGGCCGACCGTCAGAATGCATGTGTGAAGAATGATAATGGGCGATGCGAGGGACTCATGCTAGTCCCTTGCCCATGCGTATAGCCGCCTTCCAGCGTTTTCCCATTTTCGACGACACGGAGGCCGCGGCCGAAGTCATATTGAG
Organism: Rhizobium sp. 768_B6_N1_8; assembly: GCF_051811225.1. NCBI lineage: Bacteria > Pseudomonadati > Pseudomonadota > Alphaproteobacteria > Hyphomicrobiales > Rhizobiaceae > Rhizobium > Rhizobium sp. 768_B6_N1_8. The sequence goes on from NZ_JBPWPV010000001.1 coordinate 12,198, forward strand.
CGACCTGCTCTGGGCCGATGCACATGGTGTCGATCTCGCTCTTTTTTCGGAATCCTACCTTCAGGGACATAGCTACCGGCAGCATCGCGTTGAACGACGGGCGCTCTCGCTTGACAGCCCTGCATTTCGTTCAATTCTGGAAAAGCTCGCGCCGACAAGGGCAACCGCCGTCATAGGCTGTTTCGAACGCCGTGGCGAAGCGGTCTTCAACAGTGCTGTCGTGATCGAAGCCGGCGTGCTGCGTGGCACCTATGCCAAGGCTTACCCCATCGAGAGCGGCTGTGCTCCGGGAACGGACTTCCCTGTCTGGAGCCGCGCCGGCCGCACCTTCGGCATCAATATCTGTAACGACACCAACTATCCCGATGCCGCTGACAGGCTCGTTGCACAGGGCGCGGATCTGATCTGCTGCCCGATCAATATGGTACTGCGGCCTCTCAAGGCCGAGATCTGGCGCGAGGAATCACTGGAGCATATGCGCTCCTGCGCGCGGCGGACGAAGCGCTGGTACATGTGTTGCGACGCCGTAGGCGCAGTCGACGAAGGCCCAGACCGGTGGTTCGGCTATGGCTGCACAGCCATCATCGCGCCCGACGGCTCCGTCATCGGCCAAGCCGTCGAAGGCGTCGAGGATGTCGTGATGGCTGATCTGCCCTGAAAGCTCACACCTAGGTAGGTCAGACACGCTTGAAGGTGAGATAGGCCGAGGAGCGACCTTCGCGGCGAGCCTTGGCTTCATAGCGGGTGCTCGGCCAGCCCTCATAGGGCGTCAGCCAGTCGGCGGCATTCTGCGCCATCCATTCGAAGCCGCCATGGTCGCGGCATTTCAGCAGCGTCCAGTTCACATAGGTGTCGATGTCTGAGGCGAAACAGAACAGCCCGCCTGGCTTCAGCACCCGGTGAAAACGGTCGAGATTGGTCTTGGAGACGAAGCGACGCTTCCAGTGCTTCCGCTTCGGCCAGGGGTCCGGATAGAGCAGGTCGATCTGATCGAGGCAATGATCGGGAAGCCAGTCGAGAAGCTGCGTCGCGTCATCGTTATAGACACGCACGTTGCGCGCACCCGTTTCCTCGACGCGTGCAAGCAGCTTCTGCATGGAGTTTACAAAAGGCTCCACGCCAATAAAGCCCGTCGAAGGCGTTTCCAGCACGCGGTGGATGAGATGTTCTCCACCGCCGAAGCCGATCTCCAGCCGCATTTTCTCGACCGGAACAGCGAAAATGTCCTTCAGCGGCTCCGGGGGAGCCGCCGAGAGATCGATGATGAATGCCGGAAGCAGTGTAGCAAGCCGATCGGCCTGCTGTTCACGCAGGGCTTTTCCCTTGCGGCGACCGAAGAACGCTTCGGTCGCCCGGCCCCGGCGTTCCATATCCGTCATGCAGCAGCCTTGGTCTTGACGGCGTCCTTGAGACCCTTCACGAGATCCGTGCGCTCCCAGGAGAACGAGCCGTCGCGGCCAGCCTTGCGGCCGAAATGGCCGTAAGCGGAGGTCTTGGCATAGATCGGCTTGTTGAGGTCGAGGTGGCGGCGGATGCCCGACGGCGACAGGTCCATGTTCTGGCGGATCGCGGCTTCGACCTGATCTTCGGTCACACCCTTGCCGGTGCCGTGCAGGTCAACATAGATCGACAGCGGCTGGGCAACACCGATGGCGTAGGAGAGCTGGATCGTGCAACGGTCGGCAAGGCCGGCAGCTACGACGTTCTTGGCGAGGTAGCGGGCAGCATAGGCAGCCGAACGGTCGACCTTGGTCGTGTCCTTGCCGGAGAATGCGCCACCGCCATGCGGAGCAGCACCGCCATAGGTGTCGACGATGATCTTGCGGCCAGTGAGGCCGGCGTCGCCATCCGGGCCGCCGATGACGAACTTGCCGGTGGGGTTGATGTACCACTTGCAATCGTCGGCGATCTTCAGGTCGCCGAGAGCTTCGCGGATATAGGGCTCGACGACGCTGCGAACCTTCTTCGAATCCCAGCTGTCGTCCAGGTGCTGAGTGGAAAGAACGATCGAGGTGGCTTCAGCCGGCTTGCCGTCGACATAGCGTACGGTCACCTGGCTCTTGGCGTCGGGGCCGAGCTTGGCGACTTCGCCCTCACCCTTCTTGCGGGCGACAGCGAGCAGCTGAAGGATCTTGTGGGAATAGTAGATCGGCGCCGGCATGAGATCCGGCGTTTCCTTGCAGGCGTAGCCGAACATGATGCCCTGGTCGCCGGCGCCTTCGTCGCCCTGCTGGTCGGCGGCGCTGTCCACGCCCTGGGCGATGTCGGCCGACTGCGAGTGCAGCAGCACATCGATCTTGGCCTTCTTCCAGTGGAAGCCGTCCTGTTCGTAACCGATGTCCTTGATGGCGCGACGAGCCGCAGCTTTGAACTTCGACGGGTTGATGACGTCCTTGCCGTCCTTGTCCTTCTTCATCAGGCTCGGCGGCAGGCGAACTTCACCGGCGATGACGACGCGGTTGGTCGTCGCGAGGGTTTCGCAGGCAATGCGCACGCCCCACGGATTGATGCCGGTCTTTGCCGCTTCGCGGTAGACCAGATCGACGATCTCGTCGGAGATGCGGTCACACACCTTGTCCGGGTGACCTTCGGCAACAGATTCGCTGGTAAAGAGATAGTTCGCGCGCATTCCGGGATTCCCCTCAAAGAATAAAAGCGGTCTAGTAGGTACTCACTTCGTGCCCCGATGACAAGCACAGAAGGACATAAATATATCTTTATATCTGCGGCGAAATGACAAATTTTGCCCCAAAAACGCAAAAAGGCGGCCTTTTGAGCCGCCTTAAGCTTTTCCGAGCGTGGGGGACGCTCAGTCGGAGTCGGCTTCCGCCGCCAGTGCCTTCACCAGTTCGACGACTTTGCGACGAACCTTGGGATCGGTGATCTTCACAAATGCGCGGTTGAGCTGGAGTCCTTCCGAAGAGGAGAGGAAATCGACGACGTAGTTCGAACTCGAGGCTTCCGACATGCCGGTCAAGGCACCGGAATGTTCGCCGGGAGCGTCTTCGAAGAAGAAGGAAACGGGAACGTTGAGGATGCTTGAAATGTTCTGGAGGCGGCTGGCACCAACGCGGTTGGTACCTTTCTCGTATTTCTGGATTTGCTGAAAGGTGATGCCGAGGCTTTCGCCAAGCTTCTCCTGGCTCATGCCCAACATAGTACGGCGAAGCCGGATGCGGCTACCGACATGGATGTCGATAGGATTCGGCTTCTTCTTATTTTCAATCATGGTCGTGCCCTAGCAAAGAAAAATTCAACTCTGTTCTAACCGGCATGCCCTGACCTCATTCCGTAACGCCACGTTGCAAGTCGCGATAACCCACCTTGAAGCATACGTTACTAACGCCGATTGCGACCACTATGCAATTTTAGGGGTTTTCGGTCAATTCAACCTGAAAATAAAACCCCTGCGTGAAATTAGCGCAATGATCATCAGTAACGTTTCAGTCAACCAGAAGTACGTTTGGCGGGGGTATGGGCTTCCCGTGTTTTTTCCGAATCCATCGAGGGTTGCATCAATAAAGCCCATTTCGTCTAATTTTAGACCTGAAACGATTTCGCCGCGCGCGTCTACAACCGCCGAAATTCCACTATTCGCATCGCGAATCAGCGGCAAACCGGTCTCAACCGCCCGTACGCGAGCCTGCTGAAAATGCTGGTAGGGACCCGGTGTTGAGCCGAACCAGCTGTCATTCGTGATGTTAAGAATGGCGTTCGCTTGGCCGATGTCGCCGGTCATTTCGTCTGGGAAGATGATCTCGTAGCAGACGAGCGGGTAGAATTTCAGCCCGCTCGGAAGCTCGAGCAAATGACGGCTGGCGGCCGCCGAAAAACCGCCCGGCATCTCCACCACATTCTGGATGCCGAGTTCGTTGAGCATGTCCTCGAAGGGAAGATATTCGCCGAAGGGAACGAGATGCACCTTGTCGGAGGCGGCGACGATCTGCCCCCGCCCGTCGATCACATAGATCGAATTATAATAGCGGGTGGGATAGCCGGGGCCGAGTTCTTCAGCGCGCACGGCGCCTGCGATCAGGATCTGGTCGTCGTCGAGCGTATCGGCAATCCGCGTCAGCGCATCCTTGTTGTCGGTGAGGATGAAGGGGATCGAGGTTTCCGGCCATACGATGATATCAGGTTTCTTGCCGCCTTCCTTGGGAGGCTCCGTCGAAAGCTTGAGATGTGTCTCGAAGATCGCCTCGCGATCCGCATCATTGTCCATCTTGACGGATTGATCGATCGCCGGCTGGACCAGGCGAACCACAGGCCGCTTGTCCTCGGGTAACGCCGCGGGCTTCGGCGTGAGATAAAGGATATAGGCGCCGTAACCGAGATGCGCCGCAAAGAGGATTGCCGCGAGGCTGACGCCGAGTTTCGCTCCCTGCCGCGTTCCGAGTAGGGCAGGGGCAGAAAAGACGAAGACCGAGAGAGCCGTCACCCCCATGGTGCCGATCACATGCGCGGACTGCATCATGACAGGCATGGGCATCATGGCGTAACCGATGGCGTTCCACGGAAAACCAGTGAAGATGAAGCTGCGTACCCACTCAAGCAGGCCGAAGCTGGCAGCAAGTGCTGCGATCCGCCCCATGCCATCGGACCAGAAGATACGGGCAAGCGCCGCAGCCAAGCCGTAGAAGATCGCAAGGCAGGCCGGAAGGCCGAGGATCGCGAGCGGCAAGGCCCAGGCAAACTCCTCTGAATCGATCAGCAGCGCATGCCCAACCCACCAGAGCCCCGCAACGAAGTAACCGAAGCCGAACAGCCAGCCCGTGGCAAATGCCGGCCAGAGCCTGCCGGGAAGGCTGCTTTCCGGCGAGGCGGCCGCCCCGTCGATCAGCCAGACGAGCAGCGTGAAGGAAACGAACATCGCGGCGAAGAAGCCGATGGGAGGCAGCGCCAGGACGCCAAAGGCGCCTGCTGCGATCGCAAGCAATGACCGTTTGAAACCCCAGACGAGGATAATCCTGTCCGCAAGCCGCTCCATGCGCACTCCCATCAAAGCCGCGAATCAATCCAATCGCAGTCTTTCAAAAAAGCGCGCGCTTGTCGTCTTACGGAAAGGTCAGTTTGCGGTCGATTCCGCCGATCGATCATCGTTTCCGTCGCCGATGGGCGGTCCGTCACCATCCGCCTTGGCGCGGCGGCGGATTGCCTGGCGCTTGCGCGTGATGCGCACTCGCTTGATGCGGCGCGGATCGGCATCGAGGATGTGGAATTCGAAATCCGACAGGGCCTGAACGACTTCTCCGCGCACGGGGATGCGCCCCAGTGCCGAGAAGATCAGGCCTCCCAGCGTATCGACCTCATCAATCTGCTCGCTGATGTCGAAATCCGGACCAATGGCTTCGGCAATCTCCTCGAGCTCGACGCGGGCGTCGGCAACGAAGACATCCTCCGAAATGCGTTTGAACATGACTTCCTCATCGTCATGTTCGTCGTCGATATCGCCGATCACCATCTCCACAATATCTTCGTGCGAGGCGAGGCCGTCAGTGCCGCCATATTCGTCGATGACCAGCGCCATCTGTGTGCGGTTCACCTGCATGCGGCGCAGAAGATCGGATGCCAGCATGGAAGGCGGCACGAAGAGGATCTGTCTGATGATGCCGGTTTCGGCGAGCGTCTTCTGCAGGTCGACGCGTCCGAGATCGAAGTTCGGCTTGGCCGAGCGCGGCGCCTTCTGGATATTTTCCGGAGAGACCTCGATTGCGGGCGTGCTTGCCGCAGGCTTTGTGCCGCTGCGGCGCTTGTTGCGCGCCTGCTTGGCGACGTAGGAAAGAAGATCGCGGATATGCACCATGCCGCGCGGGTCGTCGAGCGTTTCGGCATAGACCGGCATGCGCGAACGGCCGCTTTCCTCGAAGAGGATCATCAGTTCGCCGATCGTGATGTTCTGGTCGACCGCCTCGATATCGGCGCGCGGCACCATCACGTCGGCAACGCGCACTTCGCGGAAGCGCAGGATATTGTGGAGCATCGCCCGCTCGTCGGGCGAAAAGGCGTCGGCTGCAGCCGGGTCGGTCATCAGCGCGTCGGCGATGTCTTCGCGCAGGCGCGAGCCTTGTTGCGGTCTCAAGATGCGCGCGGCGCGTGACCAGAAGGATTGCGGTCGGTGTCGACTACTGCCACCCTCATCGGAAGAAGAGGATTGCTCGGAGTCCCTGGCGTCTGACGCCGGCTTCGTTGAAAAGTCGCTCATGGTTCCATTTTAAGGTCTTGACCCTCGTAGGGGTCAGATAGGCCGAGTACTGCCAAAATGCGAGTCTCCAGCCCCTCCATAATTTCGGCTTCGTCATTATTCATATGGTCGTAGCCGAGCAGATGCAAGAAACCATGCACCATAAGATGGGTCAGATGATCGTCAAAGCTCTTTTCGAGCTCTTGCGCCTCGCGCTCGACCGTTTCCAGGGCAATGATGATGTCGCCGAGCATCGGACCAGGCATTTTGCCGGGTTTGACCGGAAAGGCCGGAAACGACAGCACGTTGGTCGGCTTGTCCTTGCCGCGCCATTCCGCATTGATGTCCTGGATGGAGGCATCGTCGGTGAAGACGAGCGAAACTTCCGGCGGCATCTTCGGGAAGGGTTGCTGTTCCTCTTCCCGCAGGTAAGTGACAGCCGCACCCAACACGCGTTCGCCAAGAGCATGCAATACATCTTCGGCGGGCCAGCCCGTGTCCTCGATGCTGATCTGTATGTCGAGCTCGGCCATCAGTCCTGCCGGCTGGCCTCTTCGTTTGCTGCGGTATAGGTCGCGTCATAGGCCTTGACGATGCGGCCGACGAGCGGATGGCGAACGACGTCGACATCCTTGAAGCGCACGATCGAGATACCCTCGACGTCGTTCAGGAGATGCAGCGCCTCTACAAGGCCGGATTTGACGCCACGCGGCAAGTCGATCTGGCTCGGGTCGCCGGTGATGATCATGCGCGAATTTTCGCCGAGACGCGTCAGGAACATCTTCATCTGCATCGCCGTGGTGTTCTGCGCCTCGTCGAGGATGACGGCGGCATTGGCGAGCGTGCGTCCACGCATGAAGGCAAGCGGCGCGATTTCGATGACGCCGGCGGTAATCGCCCGTTCCACCTTATCGCCGGGCATCATGTCGTAGAGCGCGTCATAAAGCGGGCGCAGATAGGGATCGACCTTCTCCTTCATATCACCCGGCAGGAAGCCCAGGCGTTCGCCGGCTTCGACGGCCGGTCTGGAGAGGATGATCTTTTCGACCGCGCCGCGCTCCAGCAGCTGGGCCGCATGGGCGACGGCGAGATAGGTCTTGCCGGTACCGGCCGGACCAACGCCGAACACCATCTCTGAGCGCTCGAGCGCCCGCATATAGGCATCCTGTGTCGGCGTGCGCGCGATGATCGTCTTCTTGCGCGTCGAAATCTGCGCCATCGTCAATTTGGCTTTTTTCTCCATCGTCGGTAATGTGAGCTGGTCGTCGGCGGCAACCGCCATGCGAATTGCGCCTTCAACGTCTGAACGCTCCACACTGCCGCCTTTCTGGAGTTTTTCATAGAGGTAATCGAGTGTGCGCCGCGCCTGATTGGTGGCCAGCACATCGCCGGTGATGACAACGGAGTTGCCGCGCGCCCGCGCATCGATATGGAGCCGCTGTTCCAGCAGCTTCAGATTCTGATCGAACTGTCCGAAAAGTTCGCTGGCGAACCGGTTGTTCTCGAACGTCAGGACGAAGTGATTGGCGTCGCTCGCAATGCGTGGGTGGCGCGGTGAAGTGGAAACCAATTCCTGTCCGTTCAAGCGGTCGAGCTCCTTGGGTTAGACCTCAGCCTCTGCGCGTTCGGCAAACAGGCTGTTGGTTCCGGTTCCTGTGATTCGCACTTTAATAATGTCACCGATTTGCGATGCTTTTGCATCAACATTCACGGACTGCAGCCACGGTGAGCGGCCAATAAGTTGGCCGGGCATACGGCCGGGCTTTTCCAGGAGAAGATCGATTTCCTTGCCGATGCAAGACTCGTTGAATTCCTGCGTCTGCTTAAGAAGCAGCGCCTGCAGGCGTTCCAGCCGTTCTGCCTTGATGTCTTCCGGCACCTGGTCCTTCAATTCCGCTCCGGGCGTACCGGGCCGCGTCGAATATTTGAACGAGAAGGCCTGTGCATAACGAACCTCCTCAACGAGTTTTAGTGTATCCTCAAATTCCCGGTCTGTCTCCCCCGGAAAGCCGGTAATGAAGTCGCCTGAGAGTGCGATATCGGGGCGGGCTTTGCGGATGCGCTCGATGAGGGAAAGATATTCGGCTGCCGTGTGCCGGCGGTTCATGGCCTTTAGAATGCGGTCCGAACCGGCCTGAACCGGAAGGTGCAGATAAGGCATCAGCGTGCGAAGGTCGCGATGAGCCTCGATCAGACGATCGTCCATGTCGCGCGGATGGCTGGTCGTGTAGCGAAGCCGCGCAAGGCGCGGGATTTCGGCAAGCCGGTAGAGCAGGTCGCCAAGGCTCCACTCTTCGCCCTTCGGGCCGACGCCATGCCAGGCATTGACGTTCTGCCCAAGCAGGGTGATTTCGCGCACGCCGCCATCGACGAGCTTCATCGCCTCCTCGACGATTTGTGCGACTGGCCGCGACACTTCGGAGCCGCGCGTATAGGGCACGACGCAGAAGGTGCAGAACTTGTCGCAACCTTCCTGAACCGTCAGGAAGGCGGTCACGCCACGGGCACGGATCTTCGGTGCCTCGGCGATCGGCAGGTGCTCGAACTTGTCCTCGATTGCATATTCCGTATCGATGACGCGGTGGCCTTCCTTGGCGCGGCGCAGCGCCTCCGGCAGGCGGTGATAGGTCTGTGGGCCGATGACCACATCGACAGCCGGCGCACGGCGCAGGATTTCCTCGCCTTCCGCCTGCGCTACGCAACCGGCAACACCGATCATCATCTCGCGGCCGTCGGCGGCCTTGCGCTTCTTCATCTCGCGCAGGCGCCCAAGCGCGGAATAGACCTTCTCGGCCGCCTTCTCGCGGATGTGGCAGGTGTTGAGCAAGACGAGGTCGGCCTCTTCCATATCCTCGGTCGTCTCATAGCCGTCGCGGGCAAGAGCATCGCTCATGCGCGTCGAGTCGTAGACGTTCATCTGGCAGCCATAGGTCTTGATGAAAACCTTGCGGCTGTTGGAGCCATCGCGGAGAGAAGCCTCCGGGGCCTGAAGAAGGGCGCTGTCCTGGGTCATGGCCCGTTATCTAGTGGTTTTTGACGCGGGAGAAAAGGGTATCTCGGATCAGTCGATCGCGCGGCCGCGCAGGCTGCGGTTCAGCAGGTTGCGGATGCGGGCAGCGATCGTCGCGCTGACTTCCTTGCGATTGGTCTTTTCGCCATATTCGATCGCCTCGCCGAAGGAGACTTCGGCATCGATCGCGCCGCATTTCATGATGTCGGTCAGATGCGGTAGGAGCTCGATATCGCCGGGCCATGCCGCAAGCGGGCGGTGATAGCGGCCCATGGCGATACCATGCACCTGCGTATAGGCGATAGAAACCGGCTGGACCATGACGCCGCCGGTCGGGGAATGGGGCACGGCCATTGCGGCAGCGCCGAAGAGCGACGATTTGACCTCCAGCAGTCGATTACCATCCGAGGTCGTTCCCTCGGGAAAAAGCACGACGATTTCACCGTCTGCCATGCGGCCGGCGATCTCGCTCGCCTGATGGCCGGTGCGGCGCTTTTCCTCCCGCACCACGAAGACGCTTTTCTGCAGCTTGGCGAGCGTGCCGAAAATCGGCCAGTCGCGCACCTCGATCTTGGCGATGAAGGCGACGTCGGCCACGGCCGACATGACCATGATGTCCATCCACGAAGAATGGTTGGAACAGAGCATCAGCGGCCGGCGACTCTCAAGCGTGCCGCGCACCTGAATGCGGATGCCGAGACAATAGCAGACGATACGATGCCAGCGCCGGGGCAGGGTGCGCCTGAGTCTCCAATCGAAACGCAGCGCCAGCACCTGTAGCGGCATGAGCAGGATGCTGACGACAATGATGACGGTAATGGCGAAGGCGATGCGCAGCCAGACGATCAAATGCGGCGCTCCCGGACTGCCATGATATCAGATTTCGTCTTTCTTCAGCGGGATGCCGTAGAGTTCCAGGCGGTGATCCACCAGCTTGAAGCCATGCTCGCGGGCGATCCGCTCCTGCAGCGCCTCGATCTCCGGCGAACGGAATTCGATGACGACACCTGTCTTCAGATCGATCAGATGGTCGTGATGCTCTTCAGGCACTGTCTCGTAGCGGGAGCGGCCGTCACGGAAATCGTGGCGGGCGATGATACCTGCATCTTCGAATAGCTTTACCGTACGATAGACCGTCGAAATCGAAATCTTGGCATCGACCTTGACGGAGCGGCGATAGAGCTCCTCGACATCGGGGTGATCTTCGGAGTCCTCGAGAATGCGCGCGATCACCCGGCGCTGCTCGGTCATGCGCATGCCGCGTTCAGCGCAAAGCTCCTCAAGGGTTTTGGCTACCTCAGTCATGGCTGCCTTCTCGCTATTCCTGCCGAGAAGGGAACTACCGAAGAACGCGCTTCATGACAAGCGCCGTGGAGGTAGCCCCATTGGCATCCTTATAATAGCCCTTGCGCTCACCAGCCATCTCGAAGCCAAGCTTGCGGTAAAGGCCGAGGGCGGCGGTATTGCCGTTATCGACTTCCAGGAACATGCTCTCACCGCCACGAAGGCGTGCTTCGCGCATGGCGGCCTGCATCAGCCGCCAGCCGAGGCCGGAATGCGCGACCTTCGCCTGCACGGCGACCGTCAGGATTTCCGCCTCGCCCGCCACCTGGCGCGCCAGGATGAAGCCCGGCAGCGTCTTTTTCAGGATGGCATTGGTCTGGCGGGCGACAAAGCCGAAGACGGTGCTCTGCGAAAGCAGGCTGTGAAATTCGCCGTCACCCCAAGGGCGGGCGAAGCGCTCGCCATGCAGGACGGAAACGTCGAGGCAATCCTCCGGCTCCATGGCGACGATTTCGAATTCCGGTTTCAGCGTCAGATAGGCTTCCAGCATCGTCATACTCTTGCAATCGCATACCCGGCCTGCGGTTTGGCATCGGGTCCGCGCAGATAAAGGGGCTTCGGCTTTCCGGCATTCGGGTCCGCGGCAGCACCGAGACGCGCCACGATGGAGATCGGGAAAGAGTTGGCGTATTCGCCCGTCGCATAGGGCTTCAGGATCGGGGTCGCCGAACCGGTGATCTCGCCGTCGAAACCGGTAGCGAAAGCCTGCGCTTCGGCAATGCTGACCGCCCGGGGCTCATCGAGCGATGAGCCGTCGGCTGCAAAAGACTGGAGATAGATTTCGTCCCGCTTGGCATCCATCGCCGCGAGCACTGCGCGGCCAGGCGTCTTTTCGCGCTGGGCGGCCGCCATCACTTCCAGCGTGGTGATGCCGACGGCGGGAATATTAAGGGAAAGCGCAAAGCCGCGGGCTGCGGCAACACCGACGCGGATACCGGTAAAGGAGCCGGGGCCGACGGTGACCGCAAGGCGGTCAACATCCGAAAGTGCGACGCCCGCCTGATCCAGCGCGCGGTCGACGATACCCATCAGATGTTCAGCATGCCCCTTGCCGATCATGTCCGATGCCTCCCCCAGCATCGTATTCCTGCCGCCATCATAAATAGCGGCAGCGCAATCCACACCTGCCGTGTCGAGCGCCAGAACGATCATGCCATCAATTTCCGAATAAACTATTGTCGCCTATCCATAAATCCGTCCGGCCGAACCCTAGATGAACGGCCGGACGAATCTTACAATTTAAGCGGCAATCACTTCCTGCACTTCCGGAACGAAATGGCGCAGCAGGTTCTGGACGCCGTGCTTCAGCGTTGCCGTCGAAGACGGGCAGCCGGAGCAGGAACCCTTCATATTGAGGTAAACCTTGCCGTCCTTGAAGCCGCGGAAGGTGATGTCGCCGCCATCCTGGGCAACAGCCGGACGCACCCGGGTCTCCAGCAGTTCCTTGATGGTCAGCACGATCGATTCGTCACCTTCATCGAAGAATTCATCGCCGGCATCAATGTCTTCCGAGAGGATGGAGGCATCGCCCATGACCGGCTTGCCGGACATGAAATGCTCCATGATCGAGCCGAGAATAGCCGGCTTCAGATGCTGCCACTCGGCATCGTCTTTGGAGACTGAGATGAAATCGTAGCCGAAATAGACGCCGGTCACGCCTGGAATCTCGAAAAGGCGAGCGGCGAGCGGCGAAGCCTGGGCTTCATCGGCATTGCGGAATTCGGCCGTGCCGTTTTCCATTACGACCTTGCCGGGAAGGAACTTCTGCGTTGCTGGGTTCGGCGTGGCTTCGGTCTGAATGAACATCTCGCTCTCCATGCGGCGGGCCGTGGCCTCTGCCGTCTTTAGAATTCTTCAAAAGAAAATAAGCCTATTGCCCGACCGATTCAAGAGACTGATACTCAAGAAATGGCTTAACAGAGGGCGTCGATTTCTTCATTCGTCAGCGTGTCGGGAAGCACGGTGACAGGAATGGGAAAGGCAGCTCCACGTCCTGCGACGGACGAAACCAGCGGTCCCGGTCCCTCCTTAGCGGAGCCTGCGGCAAGCACGAGGATGGCGACGTCCCTGTCTTCCTCGATCACCGCATTGATCTGCTCAGCCGAATTGCCCTCGCGGATGACGATCTCCGGTTCGATGCCAATCGTCTCGCGCACGATTTGTGCGATCTTGGCGACAGTGGCTTCCGCCTCCTCGCGGGCTTCCGCCCGCATGATCTCCTCGACGCCAAGCCATTGCTGAAAATCGCCTTCCGGGATCACATAGAGCAGAACGAGGCCGCCATTGGAATTCTTGGCGCGCCGTCCGGCATAGTGGACGGCGCGTTGGCATTCGGGTGTCCCGTCTATCACCGCCATAAATTTGCGGCGATGACCTTCGAGCCGTGAGAGTCGCTTTGATACCATGATCCGAACTCTGACACCTGAGACCAAAAATTTGCAAGCCCCCGTTTTGCACGGGAGCTCTGCATGTCGATCGGACTAGTAGAGGAAGCCGATGATCTCGCGAAGTTCGCGCATCGTCACGTCGGCGCGTGCCCTTGCGCGTTCATTGCCGTTGCGCAGAATCGTGTCGATATGGCTCGTATCGTTCATCAGGCGGCGCATTTCGCCTGTTATCGGCGACAGCACCTGGACAGCGAGATCGATCAGCGCCGGCTTGAATACGGAGAACTGCTGGCCGCCAAATTCGGCGAGCACCTGTTCCCTCGTCTTGTCGGCGAGTGCGGCATAGATCGAGACGAGGTTTTCAGCCTCCGGCCGGTTTTCGAGACCGGCGATTTCGCTCGGCAAGCCATCCGGATCGGTCTTGGCCTTGCGGATCTTCTTGGAGATCGCGTCCTCATCGTCCATCAGGTTGATGCGCGAAAGATCCGACGGATCGGACTTCGACATCTTCTTCGTGCCGTCGCGCAGCGACATGACGCGCGGCGCCGGCCCGCCGATCAGCGGTTCGACCATCGGGAAATAGGCATGCACAGGCTCGTCGCCGACGGTGATGTCGATCCCGTAATTCGTCTTGCGGATATGCGAGGCGTAATCGAGATTGAACTTCATCGCGATGTCACGCGTCAGCTCGAGGTGCTGCTTCTGATCCTCACCGACGGGCACATGCGTGGCGCGGTAGACGAGAATGTCGGCAGCCATCAGGCTCGGATAGGCGTAGAGACCGAGCGAGGCCTGCTCGCGGTCCTTGCCGGCCTTGTCCTTGAACTGCGTCATGCGGTTCATCCAGCCGAGGCGGGCGACACAATTGAAGATCCAGGCGAGTTCGGCATGCTGCGGTACGGCGGACTGATTGAAGACGATATGCTTTTCAGCGTCGATGCCGGAAGCGATGAAGGCGGCTGCGATCGAGCGCGTCTGCGACAGCATGTCCTCGTGGACGAGCTGCGCGGTCAGCGCATGAAGATCGACGACGCAATAGATGCAGTCGTTGCCGTCCTGGAGCTGCACGAAGCGGCGGATCGCGCCGAGATAATTGCCGAGATGCAGATTGCCCGTCGGCTGAACGCCGGAGAATACGAGCTTCTTGAATTCGCCCATGATGTTGTCCTCGATTAGGCTGGTGGAGGGCCCCAGGGCCAAAGGCCCATGTTGCTAACGCGGGCGCTTATGCACGCGCTCCCGGTCGCAATCAAGAGGCGGTGGGCGCAGCGTGTTGAATGAGGTCGAAGGTGTTGCCGTAAGGATCCGAAAAGACCGCAACGGTGCCGTAAACCTCATGTCGCGGTTCCTCCAGAAAGTGAACGCCGGCATCAAGCATCGCTGCGTGATCGCGCGCAAAATCGTCGGTCTTGAGGAAGAAGCCGACACGCCCGCCGGTCTGATTTCCGACAGCAGCTCGCTGCGCTTCATTTGCCGCCTGCGCCAGTAGAAAGGCCGCGCCATCCCCGCCCTTTGGCTTGACGACGACCCAGCGCTTGCCTTCCGGCTGTACTTCGTCCTGAAGGCATTCGAAGCTGAGGGCCTCACAATAGAAGGCCTTGGCGCGGTCATAATTATCGACAACGAGGGTGACGAGAAACAGAGATTGGATCATGAGATCTCCAGATTCGGACGTTTATTCCATTTATATGCAGAAAAGTGCCCGGTTTTACGCCAAATTGATCAGTGTGTTTAGCTAAAACTGAGTATAAAATTTCACAGAAAAGCTTTCTTTGAACTGAAAATCCTCTCGCCGGGCTGGCGGCCCCAAGGGGCCGTCGGGATAACCGATCGGAGGGACCATGCAGAACGCTAGTTTGCTCGCCATGGCAGGCCTTTTCGCCCTACAATCAGCAACGACGGCCGTCGGTCAAGATAATCGACGGCAGACCAGTCAGCTTCCCAAATACGAGACGCGTATTGCTTACACGATGCAGACCGTCAGCGTTCGCGCCGGCTGCTTCCCGGAGCGATTGCGGGTGGTCTTGTCGCACATCGCGGCAAAGACCGGACGACGGCCGATGATAACTTCGGGCTTCCGGCCACATCCCCGCCGCCACGGTTCCATGCACGGGAAATGCCTTGCGGCTGATATCCGGATTCCCGGCGTGTCAGAGCGCACGATCGTCGCCGCTGCGAAAACCGCACCCGGCATCGGAGGGATCGGCACCTATTGCAATGGCATCGTCCACGTCGATGTCGGGCCGCAGCGACGATGGGTGGATTGCTAAAGCAATTCCAGCAAAAGTGCGCAGCGGTTTTGCGTCCGGAATTGCGAAAAAAGGGCGCTAGGCATCTTTCGCCGGCGCCGGCTTGCGGTTGAGGTTGCGGCGGATCATGCCGAGGTCCGCCCCGCCGATGAGGAAGGCGGTCGCGAAATAGACGACCATCGAAATCGCAATCAGCAGACCAAGCGTGCCGGCCTTGGTCAGAAGCGGTGCGCCCGAGGCAAGCCAGGGCGCCCAGTGCTGCTTGAGGTAGAAGATGACCGCGCCCATGACGGCAGAGGCGACGACCAGCAGGACGGCGCGTTTGGCAAGCGCCCATTCCCATGTGAGATGGCCGCGGCGCAGAAGTGTCGTGAAGAGCAGGACGGTGCTGATCCAGCCGGCCGTGGCTTCGGCCACCGCGATGCCGGGCGCGCCGATATAGGGAAAGAGCGTCAGCGCCGTTGCACAGTTGACCGCGACGGCAACCGCAGAGAAACGCATGGGCGTCTTGGTGTCCTCGCGGGCATAAAAGCCCGGCTGCAGTGCCTTGATCAGCACGAAAGCCGGCAGGCCGATGCCGTAGATGGCGAGAATCGAGCCGACGATGAACGTGTTCTCCTGGTGGAAGGCGCCACGCTCATAGAGCACGCGGATGATCTCGTCGGAGAGAATCCAGAGCGCGAAGGCGGCAGGAATCGTCATGAACAGCACGAATTCGATCGAGCGGTTCTGCAGATAGCCCGCTTCGCGCAACGCCCCGCCCTTGAGTGCGCGGGCGAGTTCGGGCAGCAGCACCACACCGACGGCGACGCCGACGACGCCGAGGGGAAGCTGGTAGATTCGGTCGGCATATTGCAGGGCTGCAATAGCGCCTTCGCGCGAAGAGGCGATTGCCTGGCCGATGAGCTGGTTGATCTGCGTAATACCGCCTGTGACGGCCGCTGGAACGGCAAGGATCAGCAGCCGCTTGACGTTCGGTGTCATCTTCGGGAAGCGGAAGCCGATGCTCATGCCGGCATGCAGGACACCGAGATAGACGACGGCGAGCTGCAGAACGCCGGCTGCCAGCACGCCCCAGGAAAGATACCAGGCCGTCGTCAACGGTTCGGCGCCGGTATAGAGCGCGTAGAACAGCGCGCCGATCATCACCACATTGAGGAAGATAGGCGCGACGGCCGCGGCGAAGAAGTGATGCAGCGAATTTAGCATGCCGCTCATCATCGCAGTCAGAGACATGCACATGAGATAAGGGAACATCACTGCCGCCATGCGGATGGTGATGTCGAATTTCTCGGGGTCATCAGCAAAACCCGGCGCGATGACGAAGCGCACAAGCAGCGGCATGGAAAGCTCCATCACGATGGTGATGAGCAGCAGGACGGAGAACAGAACACCGAAGACTTCTTCCGAAAAGCGCTTGGCACCATCAGTGCCGTTCGCCTCGATCTCCTTGGCGAAGAGCGGCACGAAGGCGGCGTTGAAAGCGCCTTCGGCAAAGAGCCGACGGAAGAGGTTAGGGAAGCGGAAGGCGGCATAGAAGACGTCGGCCATCGGCCCGGTACCGAGAGCGGCGGCCATCAGCGTTTCGCGGGCAAAACCGAAGATGCGGCTTCCGAGCGTGGCGCCGCCGACCGTGGCGAATTTCTTGACGAGGCTCATGCGGGGAAATCGGCTTTCTTTTCGGCGGCGGTAGCGGCAGGGGCGATGATCCCTGATGGCATGCGTTCGCGCAGTTCGTCCTGCTCCTCGGCCATGACCGCTTTCATACGGGCAGTGATATTGGCGCGCTTGCTGTCACCGGAGATCTTCTGGCCGACAAGATCGGTGACGTAGAAAGTATCGATCACTTTTTCACCGAAGGTGGTGATGCGGGCCGACTGGATGTCGAGCGACAGATCGGACAGGACGGCAGTCATTTCCGACAGCAGGCCGGGCCGATCGAGGCATTCCACCTCGATGACCGTGAACTTGTTCGACAGGCTATTGGTGATCGCCACCGACGGCGGAATGATGAAGGCCTTGCTCTTCTTGCGGTTCTTCGCGCGGGTTGCGATCACATCGGGCAGGCGCTTGCGGCCTGACAGCACGTCCTCGATCATCCGGCCGATCGTGCCGGCGCGGCGAAGCTCGTCCTCGTCGTTCGGAAACTCGCGGCTGACATGGATCGTATCGAGCGCCCGGCCATCCGAGGTCGTGAAGATCTGCGCATCGACGATGTTGGCGCCGGCTGCCGCACAGGCTCCGGCAATGACGGCGAGCAGGCGCGGATGGTCGGGCGAGAGAACGGTGATTTCGGTGATCGCGTGGAAGCTGTCAGTGCGCACCGTGGTTGCCAGCGCCTGGCCGGCTTTGTCCGCCTGGCGGATGAAATGCGCATGGCGGATCTGGTCTTCCAGCGGCACGGAGAGCAGATAGGGCTGGTAATGCAGCTTGGCGTAGGTGCGGCGATCCTTCTGTGGCCAGTCGGCAAGCGCCGCATAAAGCGCTTCGGCGGCAGCCTGGGCGCGCTCCTTACGCGACACTTCGGAGAAGCCGCCGGCAAGCAGCAGTTCCGTCTCGTAATAGAGCGTGCGCAGCAGCTGGCCCTTCCAGCCGTTCCACACACCCGGTCCGACGGCGCGGATGTCGCAGATCGTCAGGATCATCAGCATCTTCAGGCGGTCAAGAGACTGAACGCGGTCGGCAAAGTCGGTGATCGTCTTGCGGTCCGTCAGGTCGCGCGTCTGGGCGACCATCGACATGGTCAGATGTTCTTCGATCAGCCAGACGACGATCTCAGTCTGCTTCTGCGACAGGCCGAAGCGGGCACTGAGCTTGCGGGCGACACGCGCGCCGGCGATCGAATGGTCTTCCTGACGGCCCTTGGCGATATCGTGTAGCAGTACGGCGACATAAAGCGCCTCGCGATCCTCGATATGCGGCATCAGCTTGTTGGCGAGCGGATGCAGCTCCTCCGCCTTGCCCTTATCGATCTCAGTGAGAACATCGATGGCGCGGATCAGGTGCTCGTCGACTGTGTAGTGATGATACATGTTGAACTGCATCATCGCGACGATCTTGCCGAATTCGGGAATGAAGCGGCCAAGCACGCCGGCCTCGTTCATGCGCCGCAGGATGAGGGCGGGATCGCGCTTGGAAGTGAGAATCGACAGGAAAAGCCGGTTGGCCTCGTCATTCTCGCGCAGGTCGTTGTTGATGAGGCCGAGCGAACGCGTGACGCGCTTCAGCGCATCGGGATGGAATTCCAGCCCATTGATATCGGCCACATGGAACAGGCGGATGATGCTGACCGGATCGCGCTTGAAGACATCGGGATTGGCAAGCGTAATGCGGCCGCGATCTTCGACGAACTCGACGCTGCCGGGGATCTTGCGATTGCGGTGGGTAAAGCGGTTGATGACGCCCGTCAGACCCGGGATCGACTTCGCCTGCTGGTCTTCGAGCGCGGCGCAGAGGATGCGCGTCAAGTCGCCGACATCTTTAGCCACCAGGAAGTAGTGCTTCATGAAACGCTCGACGGCCGAAAGGCCGGGGCGGGAATGATAGCCGAGCGCCTCGGCGATCTCGCGCTGGATATCGAAGGAAAGACGTTCCTCTGCTTTCCCGGTCAGGAAATGCATGTGGCAGCGCACGGCCCAGAGAAAGTCGTCGGCCTTCTCCAGAAGCCGGTATTCCTGCTTCGACAGCACGCCGAGCGGCACCAGATCGGCCGGGTCGCGAACATGATAATAATATTTCGAAATCCAGAAGAGCGTGTGCAAGTCGCGAAGGCCACCCTTGCCCTCCTTGACGTTCGGCTCGACGAGATAGCGCGTGTCGCCGGCCTTGCGGTGGCGTTCGTCGCGTTCGGCAAGCTTGGCGGCAATGAATTCCGGCCCCGTGCCGGTGACGATTTCCTTGTCGAAGCGGGATTCCAGCTCCGTCTCCAGCGACTTCAGGCCGCAGATGTAGCGCATCTCCAGGATGGCGGTGCGGATGGTCATGTCGGACTTGGAAAGCGCGATACATTCCTCGACGGTGCGGGTCGCATGGCCGACCTTGAAGCCCATGTCCCACAGCATGTAGAGCATGAACTCGACGGCTTTATGCGTCTCTTCCGCCGGCTTCGGCAGGAAGAGAAAGAGCAGATCGATATCGGAACCCGGTGCCAGTGTGTCGCGGCCGTAGCCGCCGACTGCCGTGACTGCGAACTTGTCCTTCTGCTTCGGAAAGACATGCGCCGTGGCGAAATTATAGAGAATGGTGATGATCTGGTCCTGCAGCCAGGAAATGCGGTGGGCGCAATCAAGCCCGCCGCCCTGGGCGTCAAGCAGTTCACGCGCCTTCTTGCGTCCCTCGACGCTGGCTTTCTTCAGAGCGGCAAGAAGATCGTTTCGCAGCACGTCGGGACGGTTGCGGTTGGCTTCGGCAATGGCGTCACATTGCCCCTGCAGCAATTCCACATCGAGGATTTCGGAGAAATCGATGTCGTGCGTCGCCATCGGCCGGGGGCTTACCTCTTCGGTCCGGGTCGCTTGCTCATGGCGCGCCTCTTGTTTGATCTGCATGCGCTATAGCCTCTTTGCCCGCGGATTGACACAGGCCTCCATATTCCATGAACCTTTAAATTTGGCGAAATGGTGTTGGCAAGCCGTCGGCCGCGGACGCTTTGCCGCAAGTCCTTAGGCTGAAGCCTGCGTCAGCAGCGTATCGAGAACCTGCCGCGTTTCACTCATGATGCCATTGAGCGTCGCCTTGTCGCATTCGCGGTATCCGGCGTCAATGATTGCACTGCTGAGCTCGCCGATCTTCAAGCAGGAGCCGGTAATCTTCGCCATGCCGATCGGCGTATTCCAGCCGCGCGCCTCCAGATTACCATCAGATTGTTTCATAATCTCCAGCATCGAGACGATGACGGAGAGGCGCTGGGTTTCCTGAAGCAGTTTTTCCATGAACATCGGGGAATTCCTACTTCATCTTTTTCTTGAGATCGTAGAGCGCATCGAGCGCCTCGCGCGGTGTCATATCGTCGAGGCTCATCGCCTTCAGGGCCTCCTCGACCTTGGACGGCCCGCGGGTCGCCTCCTCGCGGCGCACTGCGACCTGGAAGAGCGGCAAGTCGTCGATCAGCTGGCTTGCCGGGTTCTTGCGGTCGGCATCCTCAAGACGGGTCAGCACGTCGCGCGCCCGCGCCACGACCGAAGCTGGCAGACCGGCGAGCCGCGCGACCTGAATGCCGTAGGACCGGTCGGCTGCCCCTGGACCGACCTCATGCAGGAAGATCACGTCGCCGTCCCATTCCTTCACGCGCATCGTTGCGTTCGATAGCCGGGCAAGCTTTTCGGAAAGCACGGTCAGCTCATGGAAATGCGTCGCGAAAAGCCCGCGGCAGCGGTTGGCTTCATGCAGATGCTCGACAGCAGCCCAGGCGATGGAAAGACCGTCGAAGGTCGCAGTGCCCCGGCCGATCTCGTCGAGAATGACCAGCGAGCGCTCGCTCGCCTGATTGAGGATCGCCGCAGTCTCGACCATCTCCACCATGAAGGTGGAACGCCCGCGCGCCAGATCGTCGGATGCGCCGACGCGCGAGAACAGCCGGTCGACGATGCCGATATGCGCTGACGTCGCCGGCACGAAGGAGCCCATCTGCGCAAGAATGGCGATCAGCGCATTCTGGCGCAGGAACGTCGATTTACCGCCCATGTTCGGGCCGGTCAGCAGCCAGATCGCCCCATCCTTGCCGTCGGAAACCGGAGACAGGTCGCAATTATTGGCGACGAACGGCCCGATGGACTGCCGCCGCAGGGCCTGTTCGACGACAGGATGACGCCCGCCCTCGATCGCAAACATCTTCGAGCCATCGACCAGCGGCCGGCAATAGGCCTGCTCTTCGGCAAGCAGTGCCAGACCTGCAGCGACATCGATGACGGCAAGCGCCCGCGCACCGGCCTTGATCGCTTCGGCCTCGGCAACAGTCGCTTCCGTCATCCGGTCGAAAGCTTCGAGCTCGATCTGCAGTGCGCGGTCGGCGGCGTTAGCGATGCGGCTTTCGAGATCGGCAAGCTCGGTCGTGGTGAACCGCATGGCATTTGCCATCGTCTGCCGATGGATGAAGCGAGCCTTCGCCTCGGCCGTATCGGTCATCGGCCCGGCATTGCCGGCCGTCACCTCGATAAAATAGCCGAGAATATTGTTGTGCTTGATCTTCAGCGACTTGATGCCGGTCTCCTCGGCATATTGCAGCTGCAGGCCGGCAATGACGCGGCGCGACTGGTCGCGCAACGCGCGTACCTCATCGAGATCGGCATTGGCGCCATCGCGCAGGAAACCGCCATCGCGTTTCAGCAGCGGCAGTTCTTCGGCAAGAGTGTCCGCAAGCAGGGCTTCGAGCTCCGATGGCAGAGCCTGCAGGCCCATGCGCGCCTGTTCCAATTCTTCCGGCAGCAGCGCGCTTCCCAGGAGATCGGCGATATGCGTGGCAGCGCCGAGTCCCTGCCGGATCGCCCAGAGATCACGCGGGCCGCCGCGGTCGAGCGCCAGGCGGGAGAGCGCCCGCGGCATGTCGGGTACGTGTTTCAGTGCATCGCGCAGGTCGCCACAGAGCGAGGGTTCCTGCATCAGGAAGCCTATCGAATCCAAGCGCTCGTTGACGCGGGCGGGATCGGTGAGCGGCGACATCAGTCGTTCGGCAAGCAGCCGCGCTCCGCCACCGGTGGTCGTGCGGTCGATCGCCTTCAGCAGCGCACCATTGCGATCACCGGAGAGTGTACGCACAAGTTCCAGATTGGCGCGTGTGGCCGGATCGATGAACAGCGTCGAGGCGCCGCTCTCCCGTTCCGGTCTGCCGAGCGGCGGCCGTTCGGCAATCTGCGTCTTCTCCACGTAGGCGATGGCGGCTGCCGCGGCTGCAAGCTCGGCGCGCGAGAAACTTCCAAAACCGTCGAGCGTCGAAACGTCGAAGTAGCGCGCTATACGGGTTTCTGCCGTCGCGCTGTCGAAAAGCACAGCCGGTTGTGGAACGGCGGTGCGGCCGAGTACATCGAAGACCGATTTCAGTTCGCCGTCATAAAACATCGTATCCGGTACGATGAGTTCGCGCGGATCGATGCGCAGGATATCGGCGAGCAGTCGCGATGCATCGGTTTCCGCCAACCGGAAGACGCCGGTGGAAATATCGATCCAGGCAAGCGCCAGCACCGGCTCGGAAGTACCGCGGATACGCGACAGCGTCATCAGATAGTTCGATTCCGAGGGCGAAAGCAGCTTTTCCTCGGTAATGGTGCCCGGTGTGACGAGGCGGACGACATCGCGCTTGACGACGGATTTCGCCCCCCGCTTCTTGGCTTCCGCCGGGTCTTCCACCTGCTCGCAGACGGCGACGCGATAGCCGAGCGCAATCAGCTTCTGCAGATAATCGTCGGCCGCATGCACAGGCACGCCGCACATCGCAATATCCTGCCCCATATGCTGGCCGCGCTTGGTGAGCGTGATGCCGAGCGCGCGCGAAGCCTCGAGCGCATCCTCGAAGAACAGCTCGTAGAAATCGCCCATGCGATAGAAGAGCAGCGAATCCGGATTGTTCGCCTTGATCTCGATAAACTGTTCCATCATCGGCGTCGCCGAGGCGCGGCTTTCTTCAGTCGCAAGCTCGGCTGCCGAGAAGGCTTCGTTTCTGATGTCTATTCGTGCGTTCACGGAGGTGCAGTTTTTCCCAAAAAAACAGGTGCCAACCCTATCCGCGCGCCGCTATAGATGACAACAGCAATTGGGGAAGAGGAAAACGTCACCCACAGACGTTTGGAGGAGGCATGTCCCAGATGGAGAAGAAAGAACGGCCGGTGACCTCTGTTACCGATCAGGAAGCGCTCGAATTTCACGCGATGGGTCGGCCCGGCAAGCTGGAGATCAACCCGACCAAGCCGATGGCGACGCAGCGCGACCTCTCGCTGGCCTATTCTCCCGGTGTCGCGGTGCCGGTCAAAGCCATCGCCACCGATCCGGCCACGGCCTATGATTATACGACCCGCGGCAATATGGTTGCCGTCATTTCCAATGGCACGGCCATTCTCGGTCTCGGCAATCTCGGCGCGCTTGCCTCCAAGCCGGTCATGGAAGGCAAGTCCGTACTCTTCAAGCGTTTCGCCGATGTCGATTCCATCGACCTTGAAGTCGATACGGAAAATGTCGACGAATTCATCAACTGCGTGCGTTTCCTCGGTCCGTCCTTCGGTGGCATCAATCTGGAAGACATCAAGGCGCCGGACTGTTTCGTCATCGAAAGCCGTCTGCGCGAACTGATGGATATTCCTGTTTTCCATGACGATCAGCACGGCACCGCGATCATTGCCGCCGCCGGCCTCATCAACGCGCTGGAACTGACCGGCCGCGATCTCAAGACCACCAAGCTCGTCTGCAACGGCGCGGGTGCTGCCGCCATCGCCTGCGTTGAACTCATCAAGTCGATGGGCTTTGCGCCTGAGAATATCATCCTCTGCGATACCAAGGGCGTCATCTATCAGGGCCGCACCGAAGGCATGAACCAGTGGAAATCGGCGCATGCGGCAAAGACCGATACACGCACGCTCGAAGAAGCCATGAAGGGCGCAGACGTCGTTTTCGGCCTGTCGCAGAAAGGCGCCTTCTCCGAGGAGATGATCCGCTCCATGGCCGACCGGCCAATCATCTTCGCCATGGCCAACCCCGACCCGGAAATTACGCCCGAGGAAGTTGCTCGTGTTCGTGATGACGCCATTATGGCGACCGGCCGTTCGGACTATCCGAACCAGGTCAACAACGTGCTGGGCTTTCCCTATATCTTCCGCGGCGCCCTCGATGTCCGCGCCTCGACCATCAATGATGCGATGAAGATTGCCGCTGTGAAGGCACTCGCCAGCCTTGCCCGTGAAGACGTGCCCGATGATGTTGCGGCTGCCTATCAGGGCAATCGTCCGCGTTTTGGTGCGCAATACATCATCCCGGTTCCCTTCGATCCGCGCCTGATATCCGCCATTCCGGCCGCCGTTGCCGAAGCGGCGATCGAAAGCGGCGTCGCCCGCAAGATCATCACCGACATGGCTGGCTACAAGCGAGAGCTGTCGGCCCGCCGCGACCCGATCGCCTCCACACTCGCCAGCCTCTATGAGCGCGTGCGCCGCCATCCGAAGCGCGTGGTCTTTGCCGAGGCCGAGGAAGAGCAGGTGATGCGCGCCGCCATGTCTTACGCCAATCAGCAGCTTGGCACCGCGATCCTACTCGGCCGCGAGGATCTGATCCGTGCAACGGCCGAACGCGCAGGCATCGACCTCAATCGTCCAGGCCTCGAGATCGTCAACGCCCGTATCTCGACCCGCGTCGAGGCCTATATCGATTATCTCTATGCCCGCCTGCAGCGGAAGGGCTATTTGCACCGCGACGCGCAGCGCCTGATCCATAATGACCGCAACCATTTCGCTGCCACCATGGTGGCGCTTGGCGATGCCGATGGCATGGTGACGGGCATTACCCGCAACTATTCGACGGCACTCGAAGATGTGCGCCGCTGCATCGACCATAAGCCGGGCCATCGAGTGATCGGCGTGTCGATCGCGCTTTGCCGCGGCCGCACGGTCTTCGTTGCCGACACTGCGGTTCACGATATGCCGACGGCCGAGGAGCTTGCCGATATTGCCGAGGAGGCCGCAGGTCTCGCACGCCGCATGGGCTACCAGCCGCGCGTCGCGTTGCTCGCCTATTCCACCTTCGGCCATCCCTCGGGGGAGCGTTCCGAGCGCGTCCGCGAAGCTGTAAAGATCCTCGACAAGCGTCGCGTCGATTTCGAGTATGATGGCGAAATGGCCGCCGACGTTGCCCTGAACCGTAAGGTGATGGAACAATATCCTTTCTGCCGCCTCTCCGGTCCGGCCAACGTCCTCGTCATGCCGGCATTCCACTCGGCATCGATCTCGACGAAGATGCTGCAGGAACTCGGCGGCTCGACGGTCATCGGACCCATCCTCGTCGGCCTCGACAAGGCGGTGCAGATCACCTCGATGGGCGCCAAGGACAGCGATATCGTCAACATGGCTGCGATTGCGGCCTATGCTGCCGGTTCCTGATAAGTAATAGAGGCGGACCGCTAGTGTGGTCCGCCTCAGACGGGCTTAGCCTGCAAAAGCGATCAGATTTCCATCCGGATCGCATACGATGAATGTTCGCGCGCCCCAGGGTTCCAGCCTCAGCGGCTGATGAAACGGAACGCCGTTTGCGGTGTATTCGAGAAAAAGCGCCTTCACGTCATCAAGCGTAATCGTCGCCGAGAGGATATCCCTCTCGCGCTGGCGAAGCTCCGGATGGAAGGCCGGCATGTCAACGTGCCGGAGATTGAGCCTCGCCGCACCGCGAACGACCTGCGCATAAAAGGGCGGTTCGCCATAAATGAAGGCGAGGGCGAAGCCGAGCTTCTGTGTGTAGAAATCGCAGGCGGCCTGGATATCGCTCACGAAAAGCTGCGGCTGGGCATCGAGCAGCGTCGGTTGGGATGTGGATTTTTGTTCGGCTGTTGCACTCATGTCGGCGAGACCCTTTTTCAGCGCCGCCCAGCTTTCGAATCCCTGCTGCGCCGCCACCAGTTCCTGCGCATCCGCAAGCTTGAACTCAAGCTCGAGGATTTGCCGGTCACTGAGATGGCGGTAGCGGGCAAGCCAATAGCGGATTTCCGCTGCAACAGGATAATAACGATCCTGATGCCACCGTTTGAACCGCTTAGCTTTCTTCCTGAGATTTTCGAAATTCGGCATGGCGCAAGGTTTTGATGTTGTAGGCGGGCATAGCCCAGCCGGCACCATTGCCGATGCGCCCTACTGAAAACGCCGAAAGAGAATGAATTGGCGAGGCACCGCCGTCAAGCGGCAGCCGTCAGCTTGCAAAACGGCCTGCATCCGCACCGTAATAATTGAGATACCGGTCGGAAATGCTTGATATCGGCAGCACGATCAGCACGTCGGTCGTGTTGAACGCCTGATCGACGACAGCGTGGGAGCCGACCATTGCGCCGAGGCGCAGGTAACCCTTGATGAGCGGCGGCAGCGCCATCAGCGCCCTTTTCGGGTTGACACCTTCAGCCGGCATCAGATCCATGTCGCGCGCCAGATGCGGCAGCGCGCTGACGGCCCATTCATCCTTGGCGAGTACGCTGTGATAGAGGAAGGAAAGAGCCAGCGCATGACTTTCCGGGTAAACGCCCGGGAAGGAAGCGCAGCCGAACATGGCGCTCATGCCGTGCTTCAGCGCGTAAGCCCAATTACCCTGCCAGAGCAGTTCGACGATGCGCTTGGTGCGGTATTCCGGCAAAACGCAGGAGCGACCGAGCTCCATGAAGCGCTTGTCGGGGTGGCGGGCAATGAGCTCGTTGATCGCAAATTCCGAAGCCGAGTAAAAACCGCCATTGGCCATGGCGACGTCCTGTCTGAGCAGGCGGTAGGTACCGACGATCTGGTCTTCGGCATCGCCCTCGATCGAGCGGTCGAGAACGAGAAGGTGGTCGCAGAAGGCGTCATAGGCATCGAAGTCCCGCTCGCGGCGCATGGCGTCCGCTGGCAGCTGAGCCTTCATTTCCTCGACGAAAACGCGGTAGCGCACGGCCTGCGCGGCATCGATCTCACGCGCGCTGCAGGCAAGGCGGGTCTCTAAATTGCCGATGCGGCCGAGAATGTCGCCTTCCTTCGGGGCGGCGGCCGTCGATGGCCGAGCGGCCTCGGCAGTGGCGTCACAATTAAGGATGTCAACAGACATGGCGATTCTCCCGTCTCCGGCCTATCACACGCCATAAAACACTTATGTACGACAGGAAAGTGACATACCGAATTTGTGCACGCAAGAAACGTGCCGTTTTCCCCAGCTTTAGCGCGCCTCAGCCCGGCGGGCTGAAAGAGCAACAACCGCCTGTACTTCGGTGAGCAGCCTGACCGGATCCACCGGTTTCACCATGACGCGATTGGCGCCGTTGAGCAAGACCTGTCGCCGCGATTCGTCGCTCTTGTCCGCAGTCAAAACGATGACCGGAATCGGTTGAAGATCGAGCCGACGTTCGTGTCCGCGCAGGCGTCCGAGCATGTCGATACCGTTGCCGCCGGGCATGGAAAGATCGCTGATGATGATGTCGGGCCTGTCGTCACCAAGGGCACAATCGAGCAGGGTTTCGAAATCATCCACATGCCTGACGGAATGGCCGCCTTTTTCCAGCATGACGCGCACCAACATGGCGTTGATCGGATCGTCCTCGCCGAGGAGGACGGAAAGGCCGTCGCCCACCGCCGTCCGTTCTGCAATGGACGGGCCGAGGCCGGGCTGGTTGTCGTTCAGAGCATCGCGCTTCTCCATGCCACGCATGCGTCCGCGCAGCACGTCGATCAGCGACTGCTCGCGCAGCGGCCGGATCAGCCACGCATCGAAGAGGTCGAGCGAATAGGAGTTACGCTCTTCCGGATTGACGAGCAGCACCTTGCGCAGGCCGAGTGCCGCGATCTCCGTGCGGTCGGCGATATGCAGCGAGAATTCCTCGGACATGCGGTGATCGACGATGATATCGGTCGGCCGCTCGCCGTTGCGGGCGAGCGACAGCAGGCTCTCGCGCGCCGCCTCGCCGCCAGCGACGAGGTGGCAGCGCCCGCCGAGCGTCGTGATCGTCTCGGCAATCGCCGTGCGCGCTGCACCCGCCGGGGCAAGCAGCACGATACTGTTTCCCGCCAGCAGTGCATTCCTGGTGGCTTTATCCTCTTCCGAAAGTTCGACGGGGAAGCGAATGGTGAACTGGCTGCCCTTGCCCCTCTCGCTTGCAACTGTCAGCGAACCGCCGAATTCACGCATGATGCGGGCGGAGATTGCAAGGCCGAGGCCCGTGCCGTTGCTCTTCTGGGCAAGCGAGCCGCCCTGTTCGAATTCCCCGAATATGCGCGCCTGTTCCTCCGCCGTCATGCCAGGCCCGGTATCGTTGACGGTAATCGACAGCTCGCCAGCCGCCCTGGAGACACGGATGAAGACGCCGCCGGTCTGCGTGAATTTCACCGCATTGCCGATGACATTGAAAAGCACCTGCCGCAGCCGCGCCGGATCGAAGCTCATCAGCTCCGGCACATCGGCAGAGACCGTAGCGCCGATCTCGATACCCTTTTCATGGGCGCGGTGCGCCAGCATTTCCACGACGCTTTCGACGAGCTTGCGCAGCGATTCCGATCTCGGGCGGAGTTCGAAACGGCCGACCTCGATGGTGGAGAAGTCAAGCAGATCCTCGACCAGCTGCGTCAGCGCATGGCCGGACTGGCGGATGCTGGTCAGATAGTTCTGCTGTTCCTGCGTCAGCTTCGTTTCAGAAATCAGATGCGCCATGCCGAGAATGCCTGACAGAGGCGTGCGGATTTCGTGGCTGACCGTGGCGAGCAGCCGCGATTTGGCGGCGCTGTTATATTCTGCCTTCTGCCGTGCCTCCTCGCGGCTTTCGGCGGCAAGCCGCTCTTCGGTCACGTCGCGCGCGATGCTCTGCAGAAGCAGGCGTCCGTTTGCCGGATCACGGGTCACGACATCGTGCCAGAGAAAGATGCGCTGTCCTGCCGGTGTCGAAATCTCCACATCGTATCGATGCGGCTGCGGGCCGGGACGGAAGGCAAGGCCGATCTCCTCACAGGTCTGGCCTTCGGGTTTGGCGCGCCCGGTAAGGCTGCGGAACGTCTCGTTGGTGCCGATGATGCGCCGGTCCATCATGCGGGTGACGACGATATCGCCGAGCACGTCATGGACCGTGCCGAGCAGGCCGGTTGCATCGACGCGTTCCGTCGTCTCCGGGTTACGGCCGCCGGGCCGGTTTCCGTTTCTGAAAAGAAGGGCAAGATAGCCTGCAATCGCGGCGATCAGGATGAGGCCGAGGACTGCCATGAGCGGACCGCCCCAATGAGAAAGCAATAGCAGCAGGATCGCCGAAATGAGCCCTGCTCCGCCGAGCCAGTGAAAGAGCAATGGATGCAGGGAGCGAAGGGTAGCCGGCGACGTCAATTCACCCGCCGTCCGGCCTCGATAGGCCCTAACGGCGGCTCCGCCAAACGCGGCGGACAATCGTTCCTGTAGCTGCGCCATACTCTGCATGCAGTTCAGCTAACATATTGCCCGTTCCGAATGTTTTCAGGAATCCGCTAAAAATTTAGTGATCCGCCTTTTTCGGCTTCTGCAGCATCTCATCGAGAATGACGCAGCCGGCGCCGACAGTGATGAAACTGTCAGCGAGATTGAACACGGCGAAAGACCAGGTTTCCGTGTGGAAGAGGATGTAGTCGATCACATGGCCATAGGCGAAACGGTCGATGAGATTGCCGATCGCCCCCGCAATGATGAGCGCATATCCGAGATGCGCCAGCCAGCGGTCCTTGGCGGTGCGATGCCAGAGAAAAAGCACGAAAGCGACGATGATCAGACGCATCCCCACGATGAACCAGCCGTCCATACCCGACAGCATCGAGAAGGCGACGCCGAGATTGTAGGTGCGGTAGAGCGCCAGCATCGGAATGACGGGAATCGCTTCCTGCAGCGGCAGGTAATGATCGACGGCGATCTTGACGATCTGGTCGAGGATGACGGCGATCACGATGAAGATCAGGATCGGCAGCGGTCGCGAGAAGAGCGCCGGGCGTGCGGTCGCAAGATCAGTCATTTGCCCTCGGACAGTGAGAGGAGATGGCGGCGTGCCTCGAAAAGCATGACGGCGGTGGCAACGGCGAGATTGAGGGAATCGGCGCGGCCCTGCTGGGGAATGCGGGCAAGCGCATCGGCTTCCTTGGCAAGCTGGTCCGGCAGGCCGGATTGTTCGTTGCCCATCAACAGCACGACCGGTTTTTTCTTGTAATCGATCGTGCGGTAATCGACCGAGCCGGCAAGGTGGGTCGCAACAACGGAAACGCCGGCCTGCTTCTTCCAGGCGGTGAATTCCTCTGCCGTCGCATGGGCAATCGGAACGGCAAAGACCGAGCCCATGGTGGCCCGCACCGTTTCCAGCGAGAAGGGATCGGTCGTCTCGCCGACAAGGATGACGCCAGAAGCGTCGGCCGCGTCGGCCGTACGGATGATTGTTCCGAGATTGCCGGGATCGCGCACGCGGTCGAGCGCTACCCAGGTCTCGCCATCCTTTGGCCTGACATCCCTAAGCTTTGTCCAGCGTGTTTCGAAAATGCCGACCACCATCTGCGGATTGTCGCGCCGGGTGATGGAGGAGATCACCTTCTCGTTGACTTCGAGCACGAGACCGCCGGAGGCGACGGTCTTTGCCGCCATCTGTTCGACCAGCGGCTTGCCCTTGGCGGCCTTGGCATAGACAAGCGTGCGGATCGTCCAGCCGAGCTCGATCGCATCGATGACGAGCTTCAGCCCTTCGGCCATGAAGGTGCCGCTCTCTTCGCGCGACTTCTTGTTGGTCAGCGCCTTGATGTCCTTGATGATCGGATTGGCAAGCGAGGTGACTTCCTTCACATGCCCGACCCTGCGGGGGCCTCGATCGTGGAATTCGTTCATTTCGGCACCCAGCGGGAAAAGAGAGAGGTAGAGAGTGCGCGGCCCGGCGTCTTGCCGTCGAGGCCGGCCTCGCGGATGACGAGCTCGCCGGATTCGACCACGCCGTCGGCCCCGCGCATCGTCTCGCGCATCAACTCGTGAATGGAATAGAAGCTCGCCCGGATCGAATAGGCCGTCAACACAAGGCCGACGGCCTTCGGCGACAGGATCTCGCGGCAGATATCCAGCATCAACGGCAGGTGCTCGAAAAGGTGCCAGACCTCGCCATTCGGACCGCGGCCGAATTTCGGTGGGTCGGTGAGGATAATGTCGTACTGACTGCCGCGCCGTTCCTCACGCAGGATGAATTTCATCGCATCCTCGCAGATCCAGCGGATCGGCAGCTTTTCCATGCGTCCCAACGCCTGGTTTTCACGCGCCCAGCCGATCGCCTTCTTCGAGGCATCGACATGGGTGACTTCCGCACCGGCAGCCGCGGCGACCAGCGAGGCAACGCCCGTATAACCGAAAAGGTTCAGCACCTTCAGCGGCCGTCCGGCGCTTTCCACCTGTTGTTTCATCCAGCTCCAGTGAACGATCTGCTCTGGAAAGACCCCGACATGCCGGAAAGAGGTGAAGCGGCCGAAGAAATCGACGCCGAGCAGGTTGAGCGGCCAGGTTTCGCCAAGCGCTTCCTTCGGAAAACGCCAGCGACCGGTGCCTTCTTCATCCGTATCGCCGGTGAAGGCAGCATCGACCTTCTCCCAGACATGGGCGGGCAGCGACGGCTGCCAAAGTGCCTGTCCCTCCGGCCGCACGACCCGATAGGGGCCGTATTGTTCAAGTTTCTGACCGTTGCCGCTGTCGATCAGATGGAAATCGCCGGCACCCGTCGATTCCAGGATGACAGGCACGCGCTCTGCAGGCCGCTCGCCGTGGCGCGCCGTCAGCGGGCGTTCGATTACCGCTGGAACGGCTGCCGGTGGGCGCTGTTCGCGCGCTGGTGCCGCCTTCGTCTTCTCCGGCTTTGCAGGCCGCGCATCGGAGCGGCGTCCGCCCGAAGGGCCTGTCGCTACCTTCGCGCTAGGCCGGCGTTCTCTTTGTTTCAACGTGGTCTTCCGCGTCTTAAATTCAATTGAGCCAGTGCAAATAGCATCCCGTCCGACCTTGGCAAAGCGCTTTCCCGTTATGATATGGTCAGACCATAGAAATGGGGAATTGCTGATGGATCTGATCGGGGAGGAACGCATCGCCGCGCGGCCGGATGTTGTATGGGCGGCCATGAACGATCCCGATATCATCAGGCAATGCATTCCCGGCTGCCAGAGCGTGGAAAAGTTGTCGCCCACGCAATTCCTGGCAACCGTCAAAGTCGGCTTCGGCCTGTTTTCTGTGACGTTCCACGGCGAGATCAAGCTTTCGAACGTCGATGCGCCGCGCAGTTACACCATCGCCGCGGAAGGGCGGGGCGGCATTGCTGGCTTTGCCAGGGGCGAAGCCGATGTCACCTTGGTGGATGAGGGACTGCACACCCTGCTGCGTTATAGTGCGGACGGCGATACGGGTGGCCGGATTGCCGAGCTCGGCGGTCGGCTGATCCGCACCACGCTGGAAAAGCTCGCGCGACGCTTCTGGGGGAGCTTCAATGCCGCTGTCATCGAAAAGGCCGCAGGCTAGGCACATGGGCTTGGCATCCTCCTTAATCCCTTTTACGCAAGACCGATGACCTGGAAAATCCGACCCAATTGCGCCGAAGACGTGACGCAGCTTGCCGACATCTACCTGTCTGTCCGGCGCCAGACCTTCACCTGGGTTGATCCCGGCAAGTTTCATCGGGAGGATTTTGCCGCCCACACTAACGGCGAGGTCGTTTCCGTCTGCGAGGGACCCGACGGGAAGATCGCCGGTTTTATCTCGATCTGGGCGGCGGATGATTTCATCCACATGCTCTATATCCTGCCTGAATTCCAGGGCAAAGGCGCGGGAACCGCCCTGCTGCAATCGCTCCCGGGCTGGCCAGAGCATAACTATCGGCTGAAATGCCTCGTCAACAACCGCGACGCCAAGGCCTTCTATCTGGCACATGGCTTTCAGGTCACCGGCAGAGGTGCCTCACCCGAAGGCGATTATGAAGAGCTGAGTTTCACTCCGGCGCCAGTGGAATAACGGCAGTCATCGCGAGGGCAACTGCCCGACGATCTCTTCTGCGCGCGTCTTGTGACGATCTGCTTCGCCCTGCCAGCGGATCGCCTCCTTGGCTTCGACGCGTGCGCGCTTGCGGTGCTTGCCCTGGTTGAACCAGGTCGCAGCAGAGCCCACCAGCATGCCGATGATAAAAGCGATCAGCAGGAAAACGAAGAAAGGCGCGGCCAGGGAAAGAACCTGATCCTCCGGCCGGAACGGATTGAAGGCAAGCGTTACACTCTGCCGGTTGGCGACGCAGAAGATGATCAGGATGACGCCAAGCGGCAGCAAAATCAAAAGGTTGATGATCTTCTTGGTCATGTCGGTCTCCGCGCCGGTTTAGCGAAGGCAAGCTTCGTTGACGCCAGAATAGAAGTGCGGCGGAGAAGTTCAAGTGCGGCTTGATGCCTGATGCCGAGGATCAATCCTCTTCGTCGGCTTGTCCGGGGTTCAGGCGCTCGCGCAGTTCCTTGCCGGTCTTGAAGAAGGGTACCCACTTCTCCTCGACGAAGACCGTATCGCCGGTGCGCGGGTTGCGGCCGGAACGGGAAGGGCGGTTCTTTACGGAAAATGCACCGAAGCCGCGCAGTTCGACGCGGTTGCCGGCGGCAAGCGCATCAGTGATCTCGTCGAGGACCGCATTGACGATATTTTCAACATCGCGGTGGTAGAGATGCGGATTGCGTGCCGCAACAATCTGCACCAATTCGGACTTGATCACGGTCGCCCCCTTAAATTATTGATTTCTTGTTCAATCCTGGCCAACCTGCCAAACTGAAAGCAGCCCGTCAAGAAGCAACTTTGGGGGCAGGATGCCGTTGAGATCCTGACTTTTGACAAGATCACCATAACCAAGGATCGTAATCAACCGGGAAACAGCTCCAGCGAGTAAGAAGGGCGTATTGCTCTTCTTGTCCCAGTCGACGACCGGCAGTTTGTCGCTGACGTTTCGGGAGGTCAGATAGGCGCGAATTTCCGGCTGTCCACCGACCGCATCGATGAGTTTCACCTTCAGCGCTTGCCGGCCCGTGTAGATCGTTCCGTCGGCAAGCTTCAGCACTTCGTCATGCGGCAATTTGCGCCGGTCGGCAACGAGGTTGACGAACCAGTCGTAACTGTCGAGAACCATGTTGCGGATCATGGCCTTGGCTTCTTCACTGGTGTCGTGGAACGGCGAGGGCTCGGCCTTGAGCGGAGAGGATTTGATCTCCTGCAACGAGACGCCGAGCTTGTCGAGCAGTGGCTGGATCTGCGGGTACTGGAAGATGACGCCGATCGAGCCAGTGATCGAGCTTTCGCCCGCGATGATCGTATCGCCGGCCGTCGCAATCATATAGCCTGCGGAGGCTGCAAGCGTCCTGACGTCGGAGACGACGGGCTTCTTTTCCGCAATCGCCCGGATCGCCTTGAAGATCTTTTCGCCGCCATAGGTCGTGCCGCCCGGCGAGGAGATCGAGATCACGACTGCCTTGACCTGATCATTGTCCTTGATCTTTTCCAGTCTCTCGAGCAACTCGTCATCATCGGTGATCAGGCCGGAGATCGTCACATGGGCGATATGGGGCCGCGCGGTGCTGCCTTCGCTGAAGGCAAAATTATAAAGCGCAAAGCCGAGCGCGACGAGCAGCACGACCGCGGCAAGGCGCCAGAAGCCAAGCCTGCGGCGCAGCAGCCGGCGGTCTGCGATGATCGAGCTGTCCATTCCAACCTCCAGAGACGAAACCCAACGGCGGTACTCCGCCGCTGGGGAGATAAGGCGCACGCTGCCGCGAGAAAATGCCTCGGGAACCTGCTATTTTCGGTTTAGTTGCTTGTTGCAGAAAAAAATCCATATTGGCAAGCCAATGTAATAATGCGAAACGAACTGTGATTGGCGCCCGGCATTGCTATATAAGCGGCACGATCATCACACACGGACCAGGCATATGCTCGATACCCTCAGGAACAACGGGAAGCCCGCATACGCGGGGCCAAAGGACAGTGCCTATGGCCTTGCCCGGTTCCATTCCGCGCGTGTTCGCCGCCTGAAGTTCTTGCTGCCGGGTGCAGCCCTCATCATTTCCCTCATCTTCATCGCCGTCTCGGTGATCCGCACTTACCTGCCGGAAACCATTAAGATCGAGGGCGCCAAAATCGAGAACGGCAAGGTCGTGATGGAAAAGCCGGCAATCGCCGGCCGCAACTCCGACGGCATCAACTATTCGATGCTCGCCGAACGCGCACTGCAGGATATTCGCAATCCAGATCTCATCACGCTGGAGACGATCAAGGCCGCCGTGCCGATGAACGACGGCCTGATGGCCCGCGTGACCGCGGCGACGGCAGATTTCAATCGCGCCACGGACAATCTGCATATGACGGCGCCGTTCACGCTTGTTCTGAGCAGCGGTCTCGTTGCGAATTTTCAGTCTGCACACCTTGATATCAAGGGTGGAAACATGACGACGGATGATCCCGTCAGAATTACCAAGGACAATGCTTCGATTGTTGCGCGGTCGATGAATATAACCGATAAGGGGCGCGTGATCACATTCGAGGGGAACGTTCGCATGAATGTTGATTCATCCACCATCCATAAACAGGGCACCTAAAGAGCCGGGTCACATGACAAAAGATTGTCGCATTTCAACTCGCAAGACTGGCGTAGCTTTTATCACAGGCGCGC
This sequence comes from Rhizobium sp. 768_B6_N1_8, assembly GCF_051811225.1. NCBI lineage: Bacteria > Pseudomonadati > Pseudomonadota > Alphaproteobacteria > Hyphomicrobiales > Rhizobiaceae > Rhizobium > Rhizobium sp. 768_B6_N1_8. The sequence continues at coordinate 47,704 of NZ_JBPWPV010000001.1, forward strand.
TTGCCTTCGTCCTGTCGGTCGCGGGGGCGGCCGCCCAGTCGACGACGATGCCTGGCATGAAGCTTTCCAGCGATCAGCCGATCCAGATTGAAAGCAACAAGCTGGAAATCCATGACCAGGAACACACGGCGCTCTTCACTGGCGACGTCAAGGTTGTTCAGGGCACGACGACGTTGCAAGCCGGCAAGATGACGGTCTATTACAAAGACAAGGCGAAGCAGCCGGCAGCGGGCGATGCTGCCACCAAGCCGGCACCTGCTGCCGAGACGGCTCCGGTCGCTGCAGAACAGTCGAGCTCGCTTGCCTCGGGTAGTGCCGATATCGATAAGATCCTGGTGACCGACAAGGTTTACCTGACGTCGGGTACGCAGACGGCGACCGCCGATGATGGCAATTTCGATATGACCTCGCAGGTCTTTATCCTCACGGGCAAGAAGGTCGTGCTGACCGATGGCCCGAACGTCTTTACCGGCTGCCAGCTCACGGTTCACATGGCGACCGGTCAGGCGGAGCTTGAAAGCTGCGGTGGTCGTGTCCAGATTCAGCTCGATCCAAAATCGCAGCCGAGTCAGCAGCCAAAGCAGAACTGAGAAGTCGGCCTTTCACGTGAAGCTATTCTCTCTATCCACCAAGTCCGGCAGAGCCGCAACGGAAGCCGCGGCTCCTGTCGACAAGGCTCGTTATCAGGGAACGCTGATCGCACGCGGTCTGACCAAGACCTATGCGACGCGGCGTGTCGTCAATGGCGTCTCGCTAGTCGTGCGGCGTGGTGAGGCTGTGGGCCTGCTGGGGCCTAACGGTGCCGGTAAGACGACCTGTTTCTACATGATCACCGGCCTCGTGCCTGTTGATGAGGGAACGATCGAAATCGACGGCAACGACGTGACGACGATGCCGATGTATCGTCGCTCCCGCCTCGGCGTCGGCTACTTGCCGCAGGAAGCCTCGATCTTCCGTGGGCTGACGGTGGAGGAGAATATCCGCGCCGTCCTTGAGGTGCATGAAAAGGACAAGACGGCGCGTGAGCGCAAGCTCGACGAACTGCTTGAGGAGTTTCACATCGCGAAGCTCCGCAAGAGTGCCGCCGTGGCTCTCTCGGGCGGTGAACGCCGACGCCTGGAAATTGCCCGCGCACTTGCGACCGACCCGACCTTCATGCTGCTCGACGAGCCCTTTGCAGGTGTCGACCCGATCTCGGTTGCCGATATTCAGAACCTCGTGCATCATTTGACGGCACGCGGCATTGGCGTTCTCATCACCGACCACAATGTGCGTGAGACGTTGGGGCTGATCGACCGGGCCTATATTATCCATGCTGGCGAAGTGCTGACCCATGGACGCGCGAACGACATCGTCAACAATCCGGAAGTGCGCCGGCTTTACTTGGGCGACAATTTCAGTCTCTGAACCGGTCCTGGACGACAGAAAATTGCGGCTGCGGCATAGGTTCCGCTTGACCAAGTAGGATAAAAAAGCAATTTTTGGGCCAACTCGGAATTCCGTGGCCTGAAATCTTCATCAGACGCGGTTTCCTGGAGGAGTCGAGGGAGTTTCGCGTCCGCCATGGCCCTGTCTGCCAATCTTTTTCTGCGACAGAACCAGTCCCTGGTAATGACACCGCAACTGATGCAATCCATCCAGTTGCTGCAGATGACGCATGTCGAACTCACTCAGTTCATCGCCCAGGAAGTGGAGAAGAACCCACTTCTGGAACTTCCGTCGGACGAGGGCGAGGCCGGGGAACGCGGCGAGGCTGCGGACGAACCATACCCGCAGCAAACGGATGGTGCGGGGGACGGCGAATATGAGGATCGCGGCGAAACGCTGTCCGGCGACTGGTACGATAATGGCAGCTCAAGCCGGCTGAGTGACGAGCTGGATGCCAATTACACCAATGTCTTCCCCGATGACGGCGCACCGCAGCGCCTCGACGCCCCCGAGCTCATCAGCCAGTGGAAATCCATGCCGGGCAGCGCCGAAGGTGCTGACAGCAATTACGATCTCGATGAGTTCGTCGCCGGTCAGGTCTCTTTGCGCGACCACCTTGCCCAGCAGATACCCTTCATATTGCCCGATATGGCCGATCGCCTGATTGCCCAGAATCTGGTCGATCAGCTCGACGATGCCGGCTATCTGCAGGCCGATGTCGCGGAAGCCGGCGAGCGTCTCGGTACCGATGCAGATGACATCGAGCGCGTGCTCTCAGCGCTGCAGACGCTCGATCCGCCCGGCGTGTTCGCCCGTAGCCTTGCCGAATGCCTGGCGATCCAGCTTCGCCAGAAGGATCGTTTCGATCCCGCCATGCAGGCGCTGGTCGAAAATCTCGAATTGCTGGCGCGCCGCGACTTCGTCACCCTGAAACGCCTCTGCGGCGTCGATGAGGAAGACCTGCTCGACATGCTCGCCGAAATCCGCCAACTCAATCCGAAGCCCGGCAGCGGTTTCGAGGCTGGCGTTTCAGAGGCGATCATGCCTGACGTCGTGGTCCGCCCCTCCTCGGATGGCGCCTGGCTGGTCGAGCTCAACCCGGATACGCTGCCGCGGGTCCTCGTCAATCAGTCCTATTTTTCGCGCGTCGCGAAGAACGGCGAGGATCACGCCTTCCTCTCCGAATGTCTGCAGACCGCCAACTGGCTGACGCGCAGCCTGGATCAGCGCGCCAAGACCATCATGAAGGTCGCAAGCGAGATCGTGCGCCAGCAGGATGCCTTCCTCTTGCACGGCGTCGATCATCTGCGGCCGCTGAACCTGAAGACGGTGGCCGAGGCGATCAAGATGCATGAATCGACGGTCAGCCGTGTCACGTCGAATAAATACATGCTGACGCCGCGCGGCCTCTTCGAACTGAAATACTTTTTCACGGTTTCGATTAGCGCCGTCGAGGGCGGTGACAGTCATTCGGCTGAAGCAGTTCGCCACAAGATCCGGACGCTGATCCTGCAGGAAAGCCCGGATGCGGTACTCTCCGACGATGATATCGTCGATATGCTCAAAAAGGGCGGCATCGATCTCGCTCGTCGTACGGTCGCCAAATACCGCGAGGCGATGAACATCGCCTCTTCCGTCCAGCGCCGCAGGGAAAAGCGCGCAGTGGCCAAGGTCGCCGGTTTCTGACTTGCAACGCCGGGGCGAGCCGATGATCGCCGCTTGGAACCGTTGATGGCGGAGACATCCCAATTTCATGGGATTTTCAGTGCACGTTTTCCGCGTATGCTAGACCTCGCTGTGCCGGGCTATTGACTTTTCGGGAGGCTGTCGCTAGAAGCCCGCCGCAATCGGAGCAGCAAAGTGCATCCGGGCATTATCCCCATCATCCTCACAGCAACAGGGACACGCAGACTTGAGCTCATCTTGCTTGAGATTGCGCGAAGTGCTTGGATGAGGTTGAGGCTTGGCGTAAACTGGTACTCGCAAACTACCATAAGAAGGGAAACTCCATGAGTGTGCGTGTATCCGGTAAACATATGGAAATTGGTGACTCCTTCCGTCAAAAGATCGAGGACCAAATCGGTTTGGCCGTCACGAAATACTTCGACGGGGGATATTCCGGTCAGGTGATCGTGGAGAAGTCGAACTCCCGTTTTTCCGCCGATTGCAAGCTTCATCTCGATAGCGGCGTCGTGCTGCATGCGGCAGGCGAGGCCATGGATCCGCAGATTGCCTTTGATGCGGCATCCGAGCGTATCGAGAAGCGGCTGCGCCGCTACAAACGGAAGCTCAAGGATCACCACGCCGGAAATCATCTGAACGGTAACGGCTTTGCAGAAGTCGCCTATACCGTCATGGACGCGGTTCCCGATCATGAAGACGAGGTTCCGGACGATTTCGCTCCGGCCATCGTCGCCGAAAGCACCAAGCAGCTCAAGACGATGTCTGTTGCAACCGCCGTCATGGCGCTCGACATGACCGACGAGCCGCTTCTCCTGTTCCGCAGCCCTGGCAAGGAACAGCTCAACATCGTTTACCGTCGTCACGACGGAAATATTGGCTGGATCGATTCGGCCAATATCAAAGGCTGAGATCAGGGCGGGGGAGCGGCGCCGGGCGCCGCTCCCCCGGACCCGTGCTCTCGGCGACAGAAGGAAAAAGAAATGGCATTGGCAGATTTGCTGCACCAGGATGCGATCATTCCCGCCCTCAGGGTAAATTCCAAGAAACAGTTGCTTCAGGAATTGGCAGCAAAAGCCTCCAGGACTACGGGGCTTTCCGAACGGGAAATCTTCGATGTGATCCTGCAGCGCGAACGCTTGGGCTCGACCGGTGTCGGCAACGGCATCGCCATTCCCCACGGCAAGCTCGTCAATATCCACTCCATCGTCGGCATTTTCGCCCGGCTGGAACAGCCCGTCGATTTCGAAGCGCTGGACGACCAGCCGGTCGATCTGGTGTTTCTGCTTCTGGCGCCGGAAGGCGCCGGTGCCGATCACCTCAAGGCGCTTTCGCGCATCGCCCGTGTCCTGCGCGACCACGATCTGGTCGCCAAGCTGCGCGCGACCGATTCCGCTTCGGCGATTTATGCCTTCCTCAATGAAGAGCAGACGTCGAACGCTGCCTGACGATCTACCCGGAATGCAAAAAAAGGCGCCTGATCGCTCAGGCGCCTTTTTCTTGTCATGCGATCAGCGATCAGAACTCTTCCCAATTGTCCTGGGCAACAGCGGCTGAGCCGCGAGACTGTGCAACGGCCCGGCGCGGTGCCGGAGCAGCCGCGCGTGGCGCCGGCGCAGCCGGTGCGCGCATCTGCTGTGCGGTGGAGCGCAGTGCTGTCGCGGCATTTCGCTGGCCGGAGACGCGGAAGCGGGTGACCAGTGTCTTCAGCGTCTGAGCCTCGTCGTTCAGCGTCACGCTGGCAGCAGTGGTTTCTTCCACCATCGCGGCGTTCTGCTGCGTGACCTGGTCCATCTGGTTCACGGCCTGGTTGATCTCCTTCAGGCCGATGGCCTGTTCGCTGGCCGAGGCCGAGATCTGACGGATAAGGCCGTTGATGCCCATCACCTGCTCGGCAATCTTGTGCAGCGTCTCGCCGGCACGGCCGACGAGATCGACGCCTTCCTTGACCTGGACGGCCGAGGTGTTGATGAGTGTCTTGATCTCCTTGGCGGCATTCGCCGAACGCTGAGCGAGTTCCCGGACTTCCTGTGCGACGACTGCAAAGCCCTTGCCTGCTTCACCGGCGCGGGCCGCTTCGACACCGGCGTTCAGAGCCAGAAGATTCGTCTGGAAGGCGATCTCGTCGATAACACCGATGATGCGCGAAACTTCCGTCGAGGACTGTTCGATACCGTGCATGGAGGCAATCGCCTTCTGCACCACTTCACCTGATTTCTCGGCGTCTTCGCAAGCGAGATTGACGTTGTCAGCTGCGGTGCGGGCGTTCTCGGCGCTGGAATTGACCTGGGCGGTCAGCTCGTTGAGCGCCGCTGCCGTCTCTTCCAGACTTGCCGCCTGCTGCTCGGTGCGCTTGGCAAGGTCGGAGGCGCTGTTGCTGATTTCGCCCGTACCCGAACCGATATTGATGACGCTGAGGCTCATCGTGTTGATGGTTTCCTCGAGGCTTGCCAGAGCGGCATTGAAGTCCTGCTTCAACTTGCCGTATTCGCCGGGGAATTCCTCTGTAATGCGGTGGCCGAGATTGCCCTGTGACAATTCGGAAAGGCCTGCACCGACGATCGAGACGATGTGACGCTGCAGGTTGACCGATTGTTGGCGTTCCGATTCCGAGCGACCGCGTTCGGTTTCGGCGGCAAGGCGCTGGTTGTCGGCCTCGGCTTCGAGACGCCGCGTATCGGCAAGCGCGAAGCGGAAGCCTTCGAGAGCCTTGGCGACCGAGCCGATTTCATCGGCACGGTTCTGGCCGGCAACCGTTTCGTCGTATTTTCCGTCGCTCAGCGCCTTGACGCTGGAAACGAGGCCAGCGAGCGGACGCTGAACAAGCGCGCGGACGGCGAAGTAGAGGGCGAGCAGCACGGCGCCGAGGACGATGATGCCGTTGATGACCATCATGAAGGTCTGGTCCTGAACCGGAGCATTGATCGCCGTGTGCGGGACGTCGACCAGCACGACCCAGTTGGCGTTCAGGCCGGGAACTGCGAAGGGATAGACGACGCGGTCGAAGGGATCGAGGCCGTCGAAGCTGAGGTTCTTGACGAGGCCGACCTTCATGGACGAAAGCGCAGCCTTTACGTCAGCCGAGCCAGGATTGTCGCCATAAGGCTTCGACATTAGGTCGGGGGTCGGAGCGACGATCCAGTTGCCGTTCTGGGCGATCAGCGTTACACGGCCGGAGCCGAAGGGGCGCAGCGCCTGCACCTTGTCGGTGAGCGACTTCAGCGAGATATCGACGCCTTCCACACCGATCATCTTGCCACCGGACATGACCGGATAGGCAATCGAAGTCAGCAGGGTCGGAACGTCGGTGCCTTCTGCGAGGTAGGGCGCCGTGATCGCACCCTTGCCGCTGTCGGCGGCGAGCTTCCACCACTCTGCGGTATAGTCATTGTCGAAGGTCGAGAACTGGATGTCACCGGTCCTGTTCTTCGACCAGTAAGGCGTGAAGGCGCCGACCTTGTTGGTGCCTTCATCATTGTTGTTGGCGATTTCCGTGGTCTTGCCGTCGAAGGCGCCAAGCTGCTCGCAGAACCAGCTGCCGAAGGCGAAAGCGTTCTGTTCGAGATTGGCCTTCAGAATGCTGATGATGCCCTTGCGATCGAGGATCTTGCCTTCATGTCCGCGTCCGACGACGCCGGACATGGTGCGGGCAGCACTCGCAAGCTCGCCGACATTGGCTGCAATCTCGTTGGCGATCGACTTGGCTTCCGAATTGGCCTGATCCAGCGTCAGGGTCTGGACGCGGTTACGGGTCTGGTCGATGAGGAAGAGGTTCGAAACGACAAGCACCAGTGCAATGGCGGCACCGGTAATGACGATGAGCTTCGCCGCAAGCGATTTCATTCTGAAAATGAACATAGATTCCTCGGGGCAAGGACGCGCCGAAGGGCCATTCTCCGGCGCAGCGGGTAAGGCACGCTCTATCATGGAGCAGCCGTGGGGTTGACCGCCTCGAAGATGAACGAGGTGGCGATCGCCCGAAGGATCGCCAGAAACCTCTTAAATTTGAATGAAATTCGCTATGTTTCGGCAGCAAATCCGGAAAGCCACCCCAAAACTAGGGGTGGCTTTTTATCGATTGTTCGCGGCTGGACTGGACTATATTCTGTCTGCGACTTCGGCTGCGAGCGGAATGGAGGGTTGTGCCCCCGGCTTCAGGCAGGCGAGTGAGCCGGCGACCGCTGCACGGCGCAGCGCCGAGTTGAAATCCAGCCCCTCATCGAGGCTTGCTGCGAAGTAACCGCAGAACGTATCGCCGGCGCCGACAGTATCGACGGGTTCGATGACGAGGCCCTGCGCCCGGGAAATCTGGCCATCCCGGATCGCGATGACGCCATCGCCGCCGAGCGTGACGATCAGCGTCTGGCCGGTCTCGGCATGCAGGCGCTCCAACGCCGCCTCGCGGTCACCGGCACTCATGTTTTCCTGTCCCGCCAGCCGCTCGAACTCGGTTTCATTGGCAATGACGATATCGGCCAGCCGGCCGAGGCGCGGCGCATCCGGAATAAGCGGCGCGAGATTGAGAATGCTGGTGATGCCCTTGGCGCGAGAGGCAGCAAGCGCGCGCTCGACCGCCTCGACGGGAACTTCGAGCTGCAGCATGAGTATATCGCCCTCGTTCATGGCGTTGACGGCGGCCTCTGCATTGTCGCCGCTCATCTTGCCGTTCGCGCCGGGAATGACCGCGATCATGTTCTCGCCGTCGCCGCCGACGAGAATGAGAGCTGTGCCCGTCGGCCCCTCGACATGGCTGACGCCGGAAAGGTCGGTGCCTGCGCCGTCGAGCAGTTCAAGGGCGCCCTGGGCAAAGGCATCCTTGCCGACAGCGCCCGCCATATGGACATAGCGGCCTGCTCGCCGGGCGGCGAGCGCCTGATTGGCGCCTTTGCCACCGGCAGCCGTTGCGAAGCTGTTGCCGGCAACTGTTTCGCCGGGCTTCGGCAGGCGCTCGGTGGTGGCGATAAGGTCCATATTGATGGAGCCGAAAACTGTGATCATGGCATGTCCGTCCCTTGCTTCGGGCCGCGACACTGCCGAAGCGATCACTCCTCGTCAACCACCCTGAGCTTGAGCAAACCAGTTCGGCTTTCGACGGATTTCGCCGCCGGCTCGTTCTCGCGGGTTGGCTTGCCGTCGCCGCCTGCTTCGAATTCCAGCGCCTCGATCTTCGCGCCGCGCTTGGTGAGCTTGTCCGCTGAGGTAATGATCTGGTCCACGTCGCGCTGCGTCTGGGAAAAATGTCCCTGCAGCTTGCGTACGCGCTCGTCGAGCCGGCCGAGATCGTCCATGAGGAGGGCGACTTCTCCCTGGATGACATGCGCCTGCGCCCGCATGCGCTGGTCTTTGAGCACGGCCTGAATGACCTGGATTGACAGCATCAAGAGCGAAGGCGAGACGATAACGATGCGTGCGCGGTGCGCCTTCTGCACGATCCCTTCGAAATTTTCGTGAATTTCAGCGAAGATCGATTCTGAGGGAACGAAAAGGAAAGCCGTCTCCTGCGTCTCGCCCTGGATCAGATATTTCTCGGAAATATCCTTGATGTGAACTTCCATGTCACGGCGAAACTGCTGACCAGCAAGCTTACCGGCGTCCGCGCCGCCTGCATCGCGGATCGCGTTCCATGCCTCGAGCGGAAATTTGGCATCGATGACGAGCGGCGGTGCCCCATTCGGCATCCTGATCGTGCAGTCCGGGCGCGAGCCGTTGGAAAGCGTCTGCTGGAAGGCATAGGCGCCCATCGGCAGGCCATCGGCGACGATCGTTTCCATGCGCGACTGGCCGAAAGCCCCACGCGTCTGCTTGTTGGAAAGAATGGCCTGCAGCCCGACGACATCCTTGGCGAGCGTCTGGATATTGTTCTGGGCGACATCGATCACCGCCAGGCGCTCCTGCAGTTTCTGCAGGTTGTCGTGCGTTGATTTCGTCTGCTCGGTCAGCGTCGAGCTCATGCGCTGTGACATGCCGTCGAGCCGCTGGTTGATCGCGTGATTGAGCTCGGCCTGCCGTGCACCGAAGACTTCCGTCATGGTCGAGATGCGTCCCTGCATCTCCGCCTGTATTTTCAGAAGCTCAGCCATGCGCGCCTCGCTTTCCGCGGCGCGAAGATTGGCTTCTTCGGCTTGCTCGCGACGGATGCCGGCATTGCGCAAGGCAAACACGATTGTCACCAGAATGAGAACGGCGAGTGCGCCGCTGGCAAGTGCAAGCACGCCGGGGCTCAGTATCGGCAGGGAAATAGTGAGTGAGTCGGATGTCATGGTCATGCTGCACCATAACAAAATAAGCGGCGATATCCAGATCAAAACGTGAACAATCCACACCGTATCACCAATACGAACGACGCTAATTTGCTGTAACGGAAGAAAAATCAGCCGCGCACTTAACGATTGCTAAACCATATTCGCCAAATCTGGCGCTGCAATTTCCCTCCGCATTCGCGCCAGATAGAGATCCCCCATGACTTCCCACCAGACCGACAATGCCCTCAGGCAGCGCCTTGACTTCATTGAGCTTGACGATGAGGCGCGCAAGAACCTGCGGGAGCTACGGCCGGCGATCTCGGAGCTTCTCGGCGGCGCACTCGACAAGTTCTACAGCAAGCTCGCAAAGACCCCGGCGGTCGCAGGCTTCTTCTCCAACAAGGCCCATATGGGCCACGCCAAGAAGCGCCAGCAGGAACATTGGGGCAATCTTTCGGGCGGCAATTTCGACGAAAGCTATGTGAATGGTGTGACTGCCGTCGGCCGCACCCATGCCCGCATCGGCCTGGAGCCGCGCTGGTATATCGGCGGCTATGCGCTTGTCATGTCTGAGCTCGTCCGGGGCCTGATGGAAAAGCAGTGGCCATCGCTCTTTGCCCGTCAGCAGGGAAAGGCGCTTGCCGAAAAGCTGACCGCCGTCATCAAGGCGGCGATGCTCGACATGGATTATTCCATCTCCGTCTATCTGGAAGCGCTCGAGGAAAAGCGCCACGCGCTGGAAGAAGAACGCGCCCGCTCAGAAGCCGATCAGGCGTTGGCACTGGAACATCTGCGCCGCGGCCTCGAAGCACTGTCGCGTGGCGATCTCGAAGCGACCCTTCCTGCCGATCTGCCCGGGAATTTTCGCCAAATGGCTGAAGACTATAACAGGGCCGTCAACGCTCTTCGCGAATCTTTCACATCTGTCCGCACCACGTCCGGCCACATTCTCGAAGGTGCCGATGTGATGTCCAAGGCAACGGACGATCTCGCCTTGCGCACCGCGCAGCAGGCAGCCGGCGTCGAAGAGAGCTCGGCTGCGCTGCAACAGCTCTCCGTCAGCGTCAGCCAGACCGCCGCCAACGCCGAAAAGGCGTCCGGCGCCGTGCGCGAAACGCAGGAGAAAGCCAAGAATTCCGGCGAACTCGTCACCAGCGCCGTTTCGGCCATGGCGGGCATCGAGAAGTCCTCCACCGAAATCGCCAAGATCATCGGCGTCATCGATGAGATTGCTTTCCAGACCAACCTGCTGGCACTGAATGCCGGCGTCGAAGCTGCGCGTGCCGGTGATGCCGGCAAGGGCTTTGCGGTCGTCGCACAGGAAGTCCGTCAGCTTGCCCAGCGCACGGCCGATGCCGCCAAAGCGATCAAGAATCTGATCTCCGAAAGCTCGACGCAGGTGAACGAGGGCGTCAACATCGTCAGCAGCACTGGTGAGGCGCTGAGCGACATGATCAGCCGTATCGACATCATCAACAGCTTCGTCGCCGATATTGCGGCTGCCGCCCGCGATCAGGCGACTGGCGTCAACGAGGTGAGCGTGGCGATCCGCAACATGGACACCATCACTCAGCAGAATTCCGGCATGGTCGAGCGTACGTCTGCCGAAACCCGCAGGCTGAAGGATGGGGTCGAGAACCTCATCGAACTGCTGCAGCGTTTCCGCGCTCGTACTGAAGGTCGGCAGGTTGCCGGTACCGCCCGCCGCGCAGCCTGAATAATCCAGGCAAAATCCGGGCAGGCGCTGCAAAAAACCGCAATCCCTGCCCGGCGGATAATTCCCTAGTTTGAAAAGATGGGTTATGGGAACGCCATGACCATCAAGCCACTCATCATTCTTCCCGATCCCGTTCTCCGTCAGGTTTCCAAGCCGATCGAGCGGGTCGACGCCGATCTCCAGCGCCTTACGGACGATATGCTGGAAACAATGTATGACGCGCCGGGCATCGGCCTTGCCGCAATCCAGGTCGGCGTTCCACGCCGCATGCTCGTCATCGATCTTTCGAAGGAAGGCGAGGAAAAACAGCCGCTCGTCTTCATCAATCCGGAGATCGTCAGCTCCTCGGATGACCGTTCCGTCTATGAGGAAGGCTGCCTTTCCATTCCCGACTATTATGCGGAAGTGGAGCGGCCAGCGCAGGTCACCGTCAAATATCTCGACCGTGAAGGCAAAGAACAGAGTGTGGTGGCCGACGGTCTGCTCGCTACCTGTCTCCAGCATGAGATCGATCATCTGAACGGCGTGCTCTTCATCGATCACATCTCGCGGCTGAAGCGCGAAATGGTCATCAAGAAGTTCACCAAGGCTTCCAAGTCCAAGGCGCTCTGAGTTGCAGCATTGAAAATGTTGCGGCCGCGCCTTATGATATCGATGATATCATAGGAGCTGTTAATGGGTGATCTTCTGATCCGAAACTTGGATGATGCCCTGAAGCACGAGCTTCAAAATCGCGCGCGGGAGAACGGACGCAGCCTTTCGGAGGAAGCGATCATCCATCTGCGTCGCTCACTCAGCACCTTGCGCGAAGATCGGCAGCCGGCAGGAGAATGGCTGCGTGGTCTTCTCGGGGCTGAACGCTGGACCGATGACGAGCTATCAGCGATAGAAACTGCACGGCATGAAGCGGACCGTGCTCCACCGAAATTCCACGAATGAGCGTCGTTCTAGATACGAACGTCATCTCCGAGTTGGAAGGCCGTAAATATAGCGAGCGATTGCTGCATTGGTTGAACGGCTTTGACAGAGCCGACCTTTATCTGACGACTATCAGTGTTGCAGAAATCCACTACGGTTTGTCTCTCTTGCCAGAAGGCAAGCGGCGAGAGGCGCTGATGCAGGACTATCTTCGTCTTGAGGAGGCATTTTCGGGCAGGATAATTCCGTTCACCCTGGCCGCAGCGCATCGTTACGGTGCACTCAGGGCGGCGCGTGAAAAGCGCGGTCGAAGAATGGAGACGAAAGACGCCATGATCGCGGCCATCTGCCTTGTGCATGGTGCGACGCTTGCAACCCGCAACACAAAAGATTTCGAAGGGCTTGATCTCAAGCTCGTAAACCCGTTTGAAGACGGTTGATCCTCAATTGGCGAGATAGAATGTCTCTTCGTATCGTTTTCATGGGAACGCCCGACTTCTCCGTCCCGACGCTGCGCCTGCTCGTCGACGCCGGCCATCAGATCGTGGCTGTCTATACTCAACCGCCACGGCCGGGCGGACGGCGCGGGCTCGATCTCCAGAAATCGCCGGTGCACCAGACGGCCGAGCTGCTTGGCCTCCCGGTCTTCACGCCGGTCAATTTTAAGGATCCTCAAGAGCGTGAGCGCTTCCGTGCCTTGGGTGCCGATGTCGGCGTCGTCGTTGCCTATGGCCTGCTGCTGCCCGAGGCTATCCTGACCGGCACGCGTTACGGCTGTTATAATGGCCATGCCTCGCTGTTGCCGCGCTGGCGCGGTGCTGCGCCCATCCAGCGGGCGATCATGGCCGGCGACGAGAAGACCGGCATGATGGTCATGAAGATGGACAAGGGCCTCGATACAGGCGATGTCGCGCTGACTCGTGAAGTCGAGATCGGCCCGAACATGACGGCTGGCGAACTGCACGACCGCCTGATGCAAACAGGCGCGAAGGCGATGGCCGAGGCCATGGTCAAGCTGGAGATGGACGATCTGCCGCTGACGCCTCAGCAGGCCGAAGGCGTGCTCTATGCCACCAAGATCGACAAGGCGGAAACGCGTATCGATTTCAGCCGCGACGCCAAAGATGTTCACAATCATATCCGCGGCCTCGCACCTTTCCCGGGCGCCTGGTTCGAGCTTGAGAGCAATGGCAAGGCGGAGCGCATCAAGGTTCTCGGCTCCGAACTTGCGGCGGGTGAGGGCGCAGCCGGCGCACTTCTGACCGATGATCTTGTGGTTGCCTGCGGGGCGGGCGCCGTCCGCCTCACGAAGCTTCAGAAGGCCGGCGGCAAACCGCTCGCCGCTGCCGATTTCCTGCGCGGCACACCGCTTGCTGCGGGCACGAGGCTCGTCTGATGCCGCGATACCGCATGATCGTCGAATATGACGGCGGCCCCTATGTCGGATGGCAGCGACAGGACAATGGACCTTCGGTGCAGGGCGCGATCGAAAAGGCGATCTTCTCGGCAAGCGGCGATACCGTGTCAGCTCGCGGCGCGGGCCGCACCGATTCCGGCGTCCACGCCATGGGGCAGGTCATCCATGCCGATCTTTCGAAGGACTGGTCGCCCTTCAAGCTGCAGAATGCACTGAATGCCCATCTGAAGCTTGCGGGTGAGAAAGTGGCGATCCTTGATGTCGAGGCCGCGAGCGAATTCTTCGACGCGCGCTTCTCCGCGCTCCGCCGGCATTATCTCTACCGCATCATCAGCCGTCGCGCGCCGTTGGCGCTGGAGGCGGGCAAGGCATGGTGGGTGCCGAAGACGCTCGATCATGAAGTCATGCATGCAGCAGCCCAGACCCTCGTCGGCAGGAATGATTTCTCGACTTTCCGTTCGGCTCACTGCCAGGCAAACAGCCCCGTGCGCACGCTCGACCGGCTGGATGTGACCCGTAATGGCGAACTGGTTGAGATCCGTGCCACCGCCCGGAGTTTCCTGCACAATCAGATCCGTTCCTTTGCAGGAACGCTGAAGCTCGCGGGCGAGGGCAAGTGGACACCTGACGATGTACGGGCAGCGTTGGACGCGCGCGACCGCAAGGCCTGCGGCCCCGTAGCGCCGCCCGACGGGCTCTATTTCATGCAGGTGGATTATCCGGAGGTGATCACCGACCGGCGCAAACAGGCGGATGAAAACGATAGAGACGACGATCTATCATAATCCGGCCTGCGGCGCGTATCAGGACCTTCGTCAAGGAAGACGGTGGAGTCGTCAACCGGTGCTGATTACCCCGGAGAGATGCCGAGGAAGTTGAACAGATATTCTGACACTATCATCGGCGGCACCATAAGCGCCAAAGTGAGACCGCCGACCGTTAGAACTTGCCCGTGGCAGATCATCCGCAGAACACGCGCCAGCGCGAAGATTTGTGCGAGCGCATTTACTAGGAGCAGCAATCGTACGATGTCGGTTGAACCTGGCATGAAAAAGACAAGCGCCAGCAGCAATCCGTTGATGTAAGCGAGTGGCACGCTGAGCCAATTGACACTGACGACGACAGGCGCGAAACGCTCCCCCATGCGCAAGGCAAACAATAGCAGGCCAGCAAAGATCAGCGGCACGATCCAGCTGCTGAGTTCGATCAGCCCTAGCCGGAAATAGAAGGTAAACCCGACATCAGCCTCTGGCGGCATCGATCTGAGATAGCCGTTGCGCAACGTAAGCCAGGTGATTCCCGTTGGCGGCAGGCACCAGATGATCGCCCAGAAGGATCGGTTGACCCCGCGATCCGATATGTCGAGGAAGCGAAAACCGCGCGGATCGAGCTTGATCAGCAACCAGATGCCGGCGAGATAATATTGGACCTCTCTAAAGCCCGGCATTCTCAAACCAACGTTCGATGAAAGTCTCGTAGATCGCCGTCAGCGTCTCCAGATCCGCAACGGCGACCCGTTCGTCGACCATATGCATGGTCTGGCCGACAAGGCCGAATTCCACGACCGGGCAATAATCCTTGATAAAGCGCGCATCCGAGGTACCGCCTGTGGTCGACAGCACCGGCGATGCGCCGGTCACGCTCTCGACTGCCGACGACAGCGAGGCGATCAGCGCATTGTTGCGGGTCAGAAAAACATGGCTCGGGCGGTCGGCCCAGATGATCTCGTATTTCACCGGCTCGCGGCCCGGCCGTAATGTGCCGTCAGTGGCAGCTGCATCAAGGCGCCGGACAATTTCGGCTCGGAGTGTATCGGCCGTCCAGGTGTCGTTGAAGCGAATGTTGAAGCTCGCCGAAGCCCTGGCCGGAATGACGTTCGTTGCCGGATTGCCGACATCGATAGTCGTTACTTCGAGGTTGGACGGCTGGAAATTGTCCGTGCCGGCGTCGAAAGGCGGATCCATCAGCGCCTGGGTGAGTTGCAGCATGCCGCGCACCGGATTGTCGGCAAGATGCGGATAGGCCGCATGCCCTTGCACGCCGTGCACGACGATCTTGCCGGACAGCGAACCGCGCCGGCCGATCTTGATCATGTCGCCGAGCTTGTTCGGGTTGGTTGGCTCGCCGACGACGCAGGCATCCCATGTCTCGCCGCGCTCAGTCGCCCACTGCAACAGCTTGATCGTCCCGTTGATCGACGGGCCTTCCTCATCACCGGTGATCAGGAAGGAAATCGAGCCCTTGGGCGCTCCATGCTTTTCGACATGCCGGGCAACGGCGGCGGCAAAACAGGCAATGCCGCCCTTCATGTCGACTGCGCCACGGCCGAACATCTCGCCATTGGCAATCTCGGCGGCAAAGGGCGGATGCGCCCAGGCGGCTTCGTCACCGACGGGCACCACATCGGTATGGCCTGCAAACATCAGATGCGGTCCCTCGGTGCCGAGACGGGCATAGAGGTTCTCGACATCAGGCGTGCCATCTTCCTTCGCGACCATTCGGTCGACCTTGAAACCGAGCGGAGAAAGCATCGCTTCCAGCGCGGAAAGCGCGCCGCCTTCTGCTGGCGTCACGGACGGGCAGCGGATCAGGGTCTGAAGATTGGCAACAGGATTCGTGGCGGTCATGGCGGTCGAATTATCCGGTGGGAATGGCAAAGGCGTGGCAAGGCGTGAGGCCGCCTCGCCTAAAAGACGCCGATTGTTTACCGAATCAATCTCGGGCTGTCATCAATCTCGGAGCAGTTCGTTGATGCCCGTCTTGGAACGGGTCTGCTCGTCGACGCGTTTGACGATCACGGCGCAATAGAGGTTAGGCGCCTGCTGGCCGTTTGCCATCGTCTTGTCTGACGGCAGCGAGCCCGCAACGACGACCGAATAGGGCGGTACTTCGCCATAGCTGATCTCGCCGGTAGCGCGGTCGACGATCTTGGTCGACTTGCCAATGAAGACGCCCATGCCGAGCACCGAGCCTTCACGCACGATGCAGCCTTCGACGACTTCCGAACGCGCACCGATAAAGCAATTGTCCTCGATGATCGTCGGTCCGGCCTGCATAGGCTCCAGAACGCCGCCGATGCCGACGCCGCCGGAGAGATGCACATGCTTGCCGATCTGCGCGCAGGAGCCGACGGTGGCCCAGGTGTCGACCATCGTGCCTTCGCCGACATAGGCGCCGAGGTTGACGAAGGACGGCATCAGGATGGCGTTCGGAGCGATATAGGCCGAGCGGCGCACGACCGCACTAGGCACGGCGCGGAAGCCGGCGGCGCGGAACTGGTTCTCGCCCCAGCCTTCGAATTTCGAGGGCACCTTGTCCCACCAGGTCGACTGGCCGGGACCGCCCTTGACCACTTCCATATCGTTGAGGCGGAAGGAGAGCAGCACGGCCTTCTTCAGCCACTGATTGACCTTCCAGACGCCATCGGTGCCGCGCTCGGCCACGCGTGCCTTGCCCCCGTCGAGCAGGTTTAGAGCGGCCTCGACTGCATCGCGCACTTCGCCTTTCGTCGACGTGTTCACATTGTCGCGATTGTCGAAAGCGGTTTCGATGGTCTTTTCAAGGGATACGAGGTCGGTGGCGCTCATGGGAATTCCTTAAACTTCGATCTTTATCGTGGAGACGGCAGGTCTCCGGAATTGCGATTGGCGGGTTGTCACCCGATCTATAGCATGCACCCGTAAAATGGAATGATTTTTCGGACAAGATCATATCTGGATTCAAGGCGTTATAGCGACATATCCGGTCATTCGTGGCCGGTGATACTGAAAGGCATTTCGATATGGCAAAGGCAAGAAACGGTGGCGGACGACGCAAGGACGGTGTCTGGGATCCGTTGAAGAGTAGTTCGAGCGACAGGCAGCGCGCGGAAGCGGTTCCGAAGACGCCGCAGACGCTCTCGCCGGCCTATCGCCTTGCCTATGTGGATGAGGATTTCCTCTGCCGCGAGGAACTGCGACCGATCCGCCTGCAGCTCGAACTTCTGAAGGTCGAGATGATGATGGCCGAGCGCGGCATCAAATCGACCGTTGTCATGTTCGGCGGCGCCCGCATTCCGGCACCCGGCCAGAGCGCCTGGGCAGCCCGCAACGAGACCCAGCGTGCAAACCTCGAAGCCGCATCGGTCTATTATGACGAAGCTCGCAAATTCGCCCGCCTCTGCTCGCGTTATGCGGCCGGTTTCGATTTCCACGAATATGTCGTCGTCACCGGCGG
The DNA here is from genome assembly GCF_051811225.1 of Rhizobium sp. 768_B6_N1_8. Taxonomy (NCBI): domain Bacteria; kingdom Pseudomonadati; phylum Pseudomonadota; class Alphaproteobacteria; order Hyphomicrobiales; family Rhizobiaceae; genus Rhizobium; species Rhizobium sp. 768_B6_N1_8. The sequence goes on from NZ_JBPWPV010000001.1 coordinate 65,321, forward strand.
TGGCCCCGGCGTCATGGAAGCGGGAAACCGCGGTGCGGCGGATGAGGGAGCCCCTTCGATTGGCCTCAACATCGTCCTGCCGCACGAGCAGGCGCCGAATGCCTATGTGACACCCGAGCTCAGCTTCAACTTCCACTATTTCGCGATCCGCAAGATGCATTTCATGGTGCGCGCCAAGGCGGTCGCGGTCTTCCCCGGCGGCTTCGGCACGCTGGACGAATTCTTCGAATGCCTGACGCTGATCCAGACCGGCCGCATGGAACGCATCCCGCTGTTGCTCTTCGGCTCGAAATTCTGGCACAGCATCATCAACTTCGAGGCGCTTGCCGAATTCGGGACGATCGCGCCTGAGGACGTGAACCTGATCAGCTTCGTCGATACTGCCGATGAGGCCTGGAAGATCGTGCAGGACTTTTACGAACACCGCGAATAGAGCAGTTCAAGCCAAACTGGTCAGCGGCTTTACGCCCGGTACAAACGAAAAACCCTCCTCCCGTGGACGGGAAGAGGGCTTCGGGTGAGGGGCAAACCCCTCGCGATATCCAGGGAACGCTTTGTTATTCCCTTCAAAGGAAGGGCTGGTCCGGCATATCGTCGATCGAGATCACGCCGTCCTTGTTGCGGTCCATGCGATCGAAGAATTTGTTGAAGGCGGTTTCCGCTTCCTGCTTGCTGATCTGGCCGTTCTGGTCAGTGTCGATGCGGCCCATCATCATGGTGATTGCCATGAAGCGGGCATTGCCATGCATCCAATGGTGACCGTCGTGGCCGTGACGGCCATGGTCCTTGTCGTCGCCTGCCTGCGGCGCCGCATTCTGATCCGCATCGCCCTGCTTGGCCGATACCGCTTCACGACGCGCCTTGAACTGTGCTTCGCGGTACGCGCGGATTTCGCCTGGCGTCAGCGAGCCGTCATGGTTGGTGTCGATGGCGGCGAAGATCTTCTCCATGCCATCGGTCGCCTCCTGCTTGGTAATCTGCCCATCCTTGTTCGTGTCGAACTGTTTCAGCATGCGCACGAAGAGGATTTCGCGGAAGGCCGCGCCACGCGGACCGCTCATCATGCCATGCTCCATTTTTCCATGGTGGCCTGGATGATCAGCCTGGTCGCCTGGTGCTGCGAAGCTGGCCCCGGCGGCTGCGCCGAGAAGAAGAACAGAGGAAAGCGCCGTCAGGATAAGCTTGTTGCGGTACATGTCAGTGCGTCCTTTCGTAGGATGTCCCTCGATACGAAAGGTAGGACCGAACCCTGTCACGGCCCAGTTAAACATCTGTAAGATGGATGAAACTTTGGTAAGTTAGGTCGTAATCTTCTTCAGGAAATCAGCGAGATCGTCGGTGACGAAATCGATGTGGTCGTCCTCGCCGCTCGTTCTCTCCCACCATTCGACGACAGTCTCTTCCAGATTGCGCGGCACGAGCAGAACGGTCTGCATGCCGAGCGCTTTCGGTACGGTGAGATTGCGCGGCAGGTCCTCGAACATCGCAGCCTTGCCCGTCTCGACCTTCTTCAGCGCCGTGAACTTGTCATAGGTCGCCTGTGCCGGCTTCGGCAGATAGTCGGCCGCGACGATATCGAAGATGTCGTCGAAATGGTCGAGGATACCGAGCGCGCCGGCCGTCGCCTGTGCATGCTGGACGCTGCCATTGGTGAAGATGAACTTGCGGCCCGGCAGGGATTTGATGGCTTCGGCAAGCTCCGGCTGCGGGGTCAGTGCCGAATAATCGATCGCATGCGCCTTTTCGAGAAAGTCGTTGGGATCGACCCCGTGATGGATCATCAGCCCCTGCAGCGTCGTACCGTGATCGTAGTAGTACTGCTTCTGCAGCTTGCGGGCCTCTTCCTGCTCCATTTGCAGGAGCGCCGAAACATAGGCCGTCATGTTCTTGTCGATCTGCGCGAAGAGATTGACATGATGCGGATAGAGCGTGTTGTCGAGGTCGAAGACCCATTCGGTCACATGCTCGAAATCGTTCTTGGTAGGCGTGCGGTCGATCTTTGTCATAGCCGCCCTTATGACATGGTCGCGGCGGGAAACCAAAGGCTTTTGCTTGCAGGTCCGGCTTGCCAAGGCTCTCCCAAAAATGCCGCCAGATTTTCACAACTTCAGAGAGATTTTGGCTGACTTTCGCCATTGATCGCTGGTGACCTCTGCCTGCGTCAGACAGGGGGACCCGCAAGGGTGAAGTAGCATGAAGATCGTTCTGATAAACCCGCCGCATACGGCGATCGGCAGTCGTATTCCCGATGATCATCTTCCACCGCTCGGGCTTCTTTCGGTTGGAGGTCCGCTGATCGACGATGGTCATGCCGTCAGCCTCATCGATGCAGAATTCGGACCGATGACGGTTGCAGACATCGTCAGCCGGGTGATGGCTGACAGTCCCGATCTGGTGCTAATCGGCCATTCCGGCTCGACGTCGGCGCATCCGACTGCCCGCGTGATCGCAGAAGCGATCAAGCGCGGCGATCCCAAAATCTCCATCATCTACGGCGGCGTGTTCCCCACCTATCATTGGCGGGAGGTGCTGGCCGAGACCGAGGCATTCGACATCCTCGTGCGAGGCGAGGGCGAGGAAACCATGCGACGCCTTGCCGATGCGCTGGCGACGAACCGCCCGCTCGCGACCATCCCCGGAATCGCCTTTCGTGATGGCCATGGCGAAATCCTGGCAACGCAGCCGGCACAGGCGATCGCCGATCTCGATGCCTATCGCGTCGGCTGGGAGCTGATCGACCACCGCCAGTACAGCTACTGGGGCGGCAAGCGCGCCGTCGTCATGCAGTTTTCTCGCGGTTGTCCGCATCTCTGCAATTATTGTGGCCAGCGCGGTTTCTGGACCCGTTGGCGTCACCGCTCGCCGGAGCTTTTCGCCCGCGAGATTGTACGGCTGTATCGCGAAGAGGGCGTCGAGCTCATCAATCTCGCCGACGAGAACCCGACATCCTCGCGAAAAGCCTGGCTGGCTTTTCTCGAAGCGATGATCGCCGAGAATGTGCCCGTGCAGATCGTCGGCTCGACGCGAGCGGACGATATCGTCCGCGATGCCGATATCCTGCACCTCTACCGAAAGGCGGGTGTCGTGCGCTGGCTGCTCGGCATGGAAAACACCGATGAGGCGACGCTTGCCCTGATCAAGAAGGGCGGCGCCAAGACGACCGATCGCGAGGCTATCCGCCTCCTGCGCCAGCACGACATCCTTTCTATGGCGACCTGGGTCGTCGGTTTCGAGGAGGAGAGGCTGAGCGATCTCTGGCGCGGCTTCCGGCAGTTGCTCTCCTATGATCCCGACCAGATCCAGGCGCTCTATGTGACACCGCATCGCTGGACGCCGTTCTTCCGTATCGCCCGCGAACGGCAGGTGATCGAGACCGATATCCGCAAATGGGACTACAAACATCAGGTCCTGAAGATGCGGCATCTTAACCCGATCGTGCTGGTCGCCTGCGTCAAGCTGATCGAGGTCGCGGTCCAGGCGCGGCCGAAGGCGCTACTGCGCATCCTCTTTCATCGCGATCCGGAACAGCGTCATTCCATGCGCTGGTACACGCAGATGGGTCGCCGCGTCTGGTTTCACGAGATCCTCGAATTCCTCTTCCGCCACCGCCATCCCAAGGAAGGTCCGACGCTTGAGACATTCTGGGGCGCCCCCCAGGATGCGGAGGAGGAATCGATGTTGCGCCCGCAGCGGCATGTGAAGAGCCTCGACGCTGCGGAATGAAATAGACGCCCGATTTTCGGCGGACGACACAGGCGCAGAGTGCTAGAAAGCGGACATGCTTTTCGAACGCCCCGATGATGACACGCTCTATGATGCCCTGATCACGCGCAGCGCCGATTATGAGGGCCAGGCCTATGTCTGCGTGAAGACGACAGGCATCTTCTGCCGTCTGACCTGCCCGGCGCGCAAGCCGAAGCGGGAAAACACCATCTTCTTCGACACGATCGCCGCCTGCATGCATTCGGGCTTCCGCCCGTGCCAGCGCTGCAAGCCGCTGGAGCAGCCGGGCCACGAGCCGATCGTCGACATGCTACTGGCGCGGCTCGACAGCGAACCGGAGGTGCGCTGGACCGAAGATGAGCTTGTGCGCCGGGGATATGATCCATCGACCGTCCGCCGCGCTTTCAAGCGAGCGCTCGGCATGACCTTCCACGATATCGTCCGCTATCGCCGGCTCGGCGAGGCCGCGCGGCAGCTCGCCGATGGCGCCCGCGTCATCGACGTGCAATTCGAAGCAGGATATGAATCGGGAAGCGGCTTCCGAGCGGCTTTCCAGCGGCTGGTCGGCAGGGGGCCGGCGCTTTCGCAAAACCGCGAACTGCTCTTTGCCGACTGGTTCGATACACCGCTCGGGCCGATGATAGCAGTCGCCGATAAGACGCATCTGCATCTCCTCGAATTTCACGACCGCAAGGCGCTGCCGACCGAACTCGAAGCGCTGCAGAAGCGTGTCCGTTCCTCGGTCGCGATCGGTCGCACGCCTGTTATCGACCAGATCGAGGCGGAGATCAGGGACTATTTCGAAGGGCGGCTAACCACCTTCAAGACGCCGCTGGCGCTTGGCGGCACGCCCTTCGAAAAGCATGTCTGGGCAAAGCTCATCGAAATCCCTGTCGGCCAGACGCGCGCCTATGGCGATCTCGCTAGAGAGATGGAAAGGCCGGAGGTGGTGCGTGCCGTCGGCCGCGCCAACGGCGCCAACCAGCTCGCGATCATCGTGCCCTGCCATCGCGTCCTCGGCGCGGACGGCTCATTGACGGGTTATGGCGGCGGGCTCTGGCGCAAGCAATGGCTGCTTCGGCACGAGGAAAAAATCAGTGCGCATAAGATGGAGAGGACAGCATGAACCAGATTGAAAAGGCCGAGTTTTTCGGCACGCTGCATCGCAAGGGCAATCCCGTTATTCTCTACAACATCTGGGATGCCGGAACGGCCAAGGCTGTGACGGAGGCCGGTGCGAAGGCACTTGCGACCGGAAGCTGGTCCGTCGCGGCCGCCAATGGTTATGGCGACGGCCAGAAGCTGCCGATGGATGTGCTTATCGAGACGGCGCGCTCGATCACGGCCGTCAACGACCTGCCGCTCTCGGTGGATTTCGAAGGCGGCTATTCCTCGGAACCCGCCGGTGCCGCGGCCAATGTCGCAAAGCTCATCGAGGCCGGCGCCGTAGGGATCAATTTCGAGGACCAGCGCGTCGGCGAGACCGGCCTTCATCCCATCGAAGCGCAAGCAGCACGCATCCGCGCGATCAGGGAAATGGCCAAGGCACGGGGTATCGATTTCTTCATCAACGCCCGCACCGATCTCTTCCTTCAGGAAGGTGACGGCTCCAGGCATGCAGGGTTGGTCGATGCGGCGATCGAGCGCGGCAAGGCTTATGCGGCGGCAGGCGCCAGCGGCTTCTTCGTGCCGGGCCTGATCGAACCGGCCTTGATCGAAAAAGTCTGCGCCGCATCCACGCTGCCGGTCAATATCATGATGAAGGCGGGCGCGCCCGATCCGGCTGATCTCGCAAGGCTCGGTGTTTCGCGCATCAGCTACGGTCCCGGACCGTATCGGGCCATGATGGAAAAGCTGAAGGAAGCCGCGACCGCGATCTATTCGGCGATCTGATTATTGTTGGCGAAGCTTTTCTGTGTGGCGATCGCCTGAGCTATGAAGTTACGAATGATGGAAGAGCGCTCGTCGCGTCGGGTGGCGAGCGCCAACCGTGCTGTCGGTGCTTCGCCCGCAATCGCAATGTAGCGAACGCCGGGAACATTGATCTTCGCCATGTCCGCCGGGACGATCGAGACGCCGAGACCAACTGCTATCAGGCTGGCGATCGAGGTGATCTGCGGCGCCGACTGGCCGAGCTGTGCTTCAAATCCCGCTCGCCGGCATGCGGCGATGATATCGTCGAAGAAGCCGGCACCCGCCTCGCGTGGAAAGAGAACGAAGCTCTCTCCGGCCAGCGCGTCGAGGCGCAATGTCTGCGCCTCTGACAGCGGATGCCTTGCCGGAAGCACGATGACCATGGGGTCTTCGGCCAGCAGCTGACATCGGACTTGCGGCGCATCACCACTTCCCGGGCGGATAAAGACAGCGTCGAGCTCTTCCCCATCGAGCCGCTCCAGCAGCTGCGTGGTAGGCGCTTCCTCCAGGCTGAATTCGACGGCTGCGTATTTCTCGCGAAAGGCGTTCACGATGGCGGGCACGACCGGATTGAACACCGCAGAGCTGGTGAAGCCGACCCGCAGCCGCCCGCTCTGGCCGCGCGCCGCCCGGAGGGCGGATTGCTTGGCCTGTTCCGCCTGAAGCAAAATCGCCCGGGCTTCCGGCAGGAAAGCACCGCCTGCCTCCGTCAGTTCCGCACCGTTCGACAGGCGGCGGAAAAGGGGTGCGCCAATCTCGTTTTCAAGATCACGTATCTGGTTGCTGAGTGGCGGCTGGCCGATGCCGACCTTCCGCGCGGCGCGCGTGAAATTGAGTTCTTCTGCGACAGCAATGAAATAGCGAAGATGACGAAGCTCCATGTGATACTTTTAAAATATCGTATTCACCTGTGCAATATATTGGAACTACCTCTCCTGCGCCGCCACATGACGGAACGCGCCGCCTCTTTGTGGCGGTTGCGCTAGAACAGGAGTTCACGATGAGTTCAATCGAAAAGCAGTTTCTCATTACCGGTGTCAGTTCGGGCTTTGGCCATGCCTTTGCGCAGGCCGCATTGGAGAAGGGGCATCGCGTGGTGGGAACCGTGAGGAATGAGGAAGCCGCAGCTCTGTTCGAGAGCTTGGCGCTGGGTCGTGCAACGGCGGTCCGCCTGGACGTTACCGATATCGAAGCAATCGAACCGGCCGTTGCTGGTATCGAGAGAACAATCGGCCCGGTGGACGTTCTCATCAACAATGCCGGCTACGGGCACGAGGGGACATTGGAGGAATCGCCGATCGAGGAGATGCGCCGGCAATTCGAGGTCAATGTCTTCGGCGCCGTTGGAATGATGAAGGCCGCTCTGCCGTTCATGCGCCGACGGCGGGCCGGTCACATCATCAACATCACATCGATGGGCGGGTTCATCACCATGCCGGGCATCGCTTATTATTGCGGCAGCAAATTTGCGCTCGAAGGCATCAGCGAGGTTTTGGCGAAGGAAGTGAAGGCGTTCGGCATCGCAGTCACGGCGGTCGCTCCCGGCTCATTCCGCACCGACTGGGCCGGACGATCGATGATCCGCACCGACAGGAGCATCGCCGACTATGATTCGCTCTTCGATCCTATCCGCAGGGCCCGCGAGGAAAAGAGCGGCAAACAGGCAGGCGATCCTCGCAAAGCGGCCGCCGCCGTATTGGCGCTGGTCGAGGCTGAAAACCCGCCCGTGCATCTCTTGCTCGGCGCCGATGCGCTGGCGCTTGTTCGCGACAAGCTGAAGAGCCTGAGCGCTGAAATCGATGCCTGGGAAGATCTGACGCTCTCGACAAGCTTTGCCGAAGCATAAGAAAAGGCGCCCGGAAGGGCGCCTTTCTCAATCAGGGAACGATCAGCGTGCCGACGCCGTGCTCGGTGAAGATTTCGAGCAGCACGGAATGGGCCGTCTTGCCGTTCAGGATGACGACGCCCTGCACGCCTGCCTTGATGGCGTCGATGCAGGTCTCAACCTTCGGGATCATGCCGCCGGAAATCGTGCCGTCGGCAATCAGCGCATGCGCTTCGGCGACGGAAAGCTCCTTGATGAGCTTGCCCTGCTTGTCGAGCACGCCGGGCACATCCGTCAGGAACAGCAGCCGGGTGGCGTTCAGCGCGCCGGCGATGGCGCCCGCGAAAGTGTCGGCGTTGATGTTATAGGTCGCGCCGTCGCGGCCCGGAGCAACCGGCGCGATGACCGGGATCATCTCGGAGCGGGCAAGAAGGTCGAGCAGCGTACGGTCGACTTCGACGACTTCGCCCACGAAGCCGAGATCGAGCACGCGCTCGATGTTGGAATCGGGATCCTTGACAGTCTTGCGGGCCTTTTCGGCGAAGACCATGTTGCCGTCCTTGCCGCAGAGGCCGATCGCCCATTCGCCGGTCTGATTGATCAGCGCGACGATTTCCTTGTTGATCGAGCCGGCAAGCACCATTTCGACGATCTCGACCGTCTTCTGGTCGGTAACGCGCAGGCCGCCTTCGAATTTGGATTCGATACCCATCTTCGTCAGCATCGCGCCGATCTGCGGGCCGCCGCCATGCACGACGATCGGGTTGACGCCGGATTGCTTCAAAAGTGCGATATCGCTGGCGAAGGCCTTGCCGAGCTCGGGATTGCCCATGGCATGGCCACCGTACTTAACGACGATCGTCTTGTTTTCGTAGCGCTGCATGAAGGGCAGCGCCTGCGCGAGAAGACGCGCCTGGATTTCGCTTTCGGACTCGTTCATGGGGGACCCCGCGGAATTGATCGCGGCCTTTTATCTCAAGTTTTTGACAGATGGAATAATCCGGCACGCAATAGTTTTTCGTATCTAAGGCCGACCTGGGAACCTGCCAGCTCATATTGAAACTATCGAATCGGAAATCGTTCATTCGAGGGCGACATGACTGGGGATTTTGCAGATTTAATCGGCCGCGTAGCGCTCGGCGACCGCAAGGCCTTCGCCGCACTCTATAACCAGACCAGTCCGAAACTTCTGGCGATCTGCCTTCGTATTCTGGGAAGCAGGAACGAGGCGGAAGAGGTGCTGCAAGAGGTCTACATCAAGATATGGCAGCGCGCCGGTGCCTTTACTGCTGGCTCCTCGACATCGGTCGCTTGGCTTGCGGCAATTGCCCGCAATCAGTCGATCGATGCGTTGCGGGCGCGCAAGCCGGTAGCCGACGAAATCGACAAAGCGCTTGATCTTGCCGATGCCGGTCCCGATCCTGAAGCGCAAGTCGTGATTAAGGATGAAGGAAGGCGGATTGACACCTGCATGGAAGAGTTGGAAGCTGATCGTGCGGTCGCGGTGAAACGGGCTTATGTCGAAGGGCTGAGCTATCAGGAACTGGCCGATCAGTTTGGTGTCCCGCTGAACACGGTGAGGACATGGCTAAGACGCAGCCTGCTGAAACTGAGAGAGTGCATGGAACGATGACATCGCCCGACAAAAGCAAGGGAGACCGCTCCCGGGATGAGGTTCTCGCCGGCGAGTATGTGCTGGGCGTCCTCTCTCTTCAGGATCGCAGGATCGTCGAGGAGCGCATGCGCCGCGACCGGCAGTTTGCCGCCATCGTCAGCCGCTGGGAGGTCAACCTCTCCAGCTTCAACGACGAATATGGCACGGCTGCTCCAAGCAGCGAGACCTTCAAGCAGATCGAGGCGCGCCTCTTCGCCAATGCAGAAAGTGAGCCGCGCTTTTCGCACGGCCTCTGGAATTCCGCCGGTTTCTGGCGCTCGCTGACATTTGCCTCGCTTGCGGTCACCTTGGGCGTCATCGCCTTTGCCTCCGGTCTCGTGCCCCAGCCTCCGGCATCGCCACCGCTGGTGGCGGACCTCTCGGGACAGAACAATCAGGTCAATCTGATGGCCTCCTACGATATCCAGAGTGGCCGATTGAAGATCGTGCCGGTTGCGGCCGGCAAGCCGGAGGAGAAATCTCTGGAGCTCTGGCTCGTGCCGGGTAGCGGGACGCCCCGTTCTCTCGGCGTTTTCCAACCGGGCATGAACGGCGCATTGCTGATCCCGACCGATATGCGCAGCCAGATTTCCGATGGAACGACGCTGGCCGTCAGCCTGGAGCCATTCGGCGGCTCGCCCACACATCAGCCGTCAGGCCCCGTCATCGCCAGCGGTTCGATCCACAGGCCGTAAAATAAAAATCATTTTCTGAAACTCTTCTGCAGCGCCTTCCGTAGTTGCTGATATCCGGGCGGCGCAGGGCATAAAGCCGGCGGCTGCGACCGGGTGCAGAGGAGAAAACCATGATCAAGTCCGCACTGCGTGCCGCAGCGCTCACCGCCGCCTTTTCGGCTATCGCCTTCGCCGCTCAGGCAAAGAACCCGATGGTCGGCGGCGCCGCGATGTATGCGAACAAGAACATCGTCGAGAATGCCGTCAATTCCAAGGATCACACCACCCTGGTTGCTGCCGTGAAGGCAGCCGGCCTCGTCAGCACGCTGGAAGGCAAGGGGCCTTTCACCGTCTTCGCGCCGACCAATGAAGCCTTCGCTGCCCTGCCGAAAGGCACTGTCGATACGTTGCTGAAGCCAGAAAACAAGGGCAAGCTTGTCAAGGTTCTGACCTGCCATGTCGTTGCCGCAGATGCCATGTCGAAGACCGTCGCCAAGATGATCAAGGACGATGGCGGCGAGCACGACATCAAAACGGTCGGCGGCTGCGTGCTCAAGGCAAAGGAAAGCATGGGCAAGATCACGCTGACGGATGAAAATGGCGGTGTCGCCCACGTCACCATCGCCGACGTCAAACAGTCGAACGGCGTCATCCACGTCGTCGACGAAGTGCTGCTGCCGAAGATGTAAATTCAAATACAGGCTGTCGGGGGCGCCCTTCTGGGCGCCTCTTTTTATTTCCAGTTGCTGACGCCGACCGTTTCGGCAATCGCCTGCCGCAGCTCGTCCAATCCTTCGTTCTTTTCCGAGGAGGTGGAAAGCACGCCCGGATAGGCGGCGGGGCGCTTGCGGATCTTCTCCGATGTTTCAGCCAGCAGCTTTGGCACGGCAGGCGCTTTGATCTTGTCCGTCTTGGTCAGCACGATCTGGTAGGAGACGGCCGCCTTGTCGAGCAGCGTCAGGACGTCATCGTCGTTCTTCTTGATGCCGTGGCGGCTGTCGATCAGCACATAGACGCGCTTCAGCGTCGAGCGGCCGCGCAAATAGTCGAAGACGAGCTTTGTCCAGTTATCCACCTGCTCCTTCGGCGCCTGTGCATAGCCATAGCCCGGCATATCGACCAGCGCCATCGGCGGCAGGTCGTTGCCCTCGCCGGAATAACCGTCCGGAACGAAGTAGTTGAGCTCCTGCGTGCGGCCCGGCGTATTGGAGGTGCGCGCCAGACCTTTCTGACCGACCAGCGCGTTGATCAGCGACGATTTGCCGACATTCGACCGGCCGGCGAAAGCTACTTCCAAGGGGCCTTCCGGCGGAAGGAATTTCATGGAAGGCACGCCGCGGATGAATATCCAGGGGTGGCCGAAGAGCGGCTTTGCGATTTCAGTCATATGAATTCTGCAATCTCCGGGATCGGTAATGAAACCGGCTTCATGTTTTTAAGACGTATTGTCAAGGTTCGTACGGTTGAGCGCTTCTGTGGCCCGAAACAAAAAGCCCCGCCGAAGCAGGGCTTTTCGACTATTTCGATGGCGCCGGTTTTCGCTTGAACAGGCCCTTCAGATTGTCGAAGAGCTCGATCTTCACGCCGTGACGCTTCATGATCACCGACTGCTGCAGCACCGAGAGCGTGTTGTTCCAGGCCCAGTAGATGACGAGGCCGGCCGGGAAGCTTGCCAGCATGAACATGAACACCAGCGGCATCCAGTTGAAGATCATTGCCTGCGTCGGGTCGGGCGGGGTCGGGTTCATGCGCATCTGCACGAACATGGTGACGCCCATGATCAGCGGCCAGACGCCGAGATGCAGCAAGGCCGGTGCCTCGAAAGGCAGCAGGCCGAACAGGTTGACGATCGTCGTCGGGTCGGGCGCCGAAAGATCGCGGATCCAGCCGAAGAACGGCGCATGGCGCATTTCGATGGTGATGTAGATCACCTTGTAGAGCGAGAAGAAGATCGGAATCTGCAGCGCAACCGGCCAGCAGCCGGCGATCGGGTTGATCTTCTCTTCCTTGTAGAGCTGCATCGTCGCCTGCTGCAGGCCCATGCGGTCGTCGCCGAATTTTGCCTTCAGCTCTTCCATCTTCGGCTGCATGCGCTTCATGTTCGCCATCGAAGCGTACTGCTTGCTGGCGAGCGGGAAGAACAGCGCCTTGACGACGATAGTCGTGCAGAGGATCGCCACGCCAAAATTGCCGAAGTAGCGGAAGAAGAAGTCCATCAGCTTGAACATCGGCTGCGTGAGGAACCAGAACCAGCCCCAGTCGATCAGGCGATCGAAATTCGGGATGGAATATTTCGTTTCATATTCATCGACGACAGGCACTTCCTTGGCGCCGGCAAAGACGAGGTTCTTGACGTCGACCGTCGCTCCGGGAGCGATCGACAGGCCTTCACCCTTGAAATCGGCTTGATAGCGCGGCTGACCGTCCGTGAAATGCGAGAAGCGGGAATCGAAGGGAATGGTCTGGCTCGGAATGAGAGCCGCAGCCCAATACTTGTCGGTAATGCCGATCCAGCCGCCGGTGACCGTCGGGTTGGACTGGTTTTCCTTTTCGATCGCCGTGTACTTGCTCTCGGAAATGCCGCTGCCGGCGCCGAGCACGCCGAGGAAGCCCTCATGCAGCACGTAGACCGAAGGCGTGGTCGGCTTGTTGTAGCGCGTCACGCGTCCATAATTGGACAGCGATACGGCGGCGTCGCCGCTATTGGTGATCTTGTCGACGACCGTGAACATGTAACGGTCATCGACGGAAATCGTCCGGGCAAAGGTCAGGCCCTTGTCATTGGTATAGGTCAGCGTCACCGGCGTCTTTTCGGTGAGCTTCGCACCCTCGGGCGCGGTCCAGATGGTAGACGGGCCGGGAACGGCGCCTGTCGCATCAGTGCCGATATAGCCGAACTCGGTGAAATAGCCGTCCTTGGTTTCAGCCGGCGAGAACAGGGTGATGATCGGGCTCGAGTTGTCGACGGTCTCGTGATAGCCCTTCAGCCTCAGGTCGTCGAGGCGCGCGCCGGCGAGGTTGATGGAGCCGGAAAGGGCAGCCGTGTCGATGGCAACACGCGGCGATTTCGCCAGAGCTTCCTCGCGGGTCGCCGTCGCCGTGGCCTGACCGGTGGGAGCTGCGCCATTCGGCTGCGCGCTCTGGCCGCCGGCGGCAGGCTGCTGCGTCTGCTCGGTCTGCTGCTGTGCCTTCTGGGCTTCCTGAGCCTTGCGCTGAGCCTCGATGCGCGGGTTCATATAGAGGAACTGCCAGCCAAGGACGATCAGCACCGAGAGAGCGATCGCAATGAAGTAATTGCGGTTGTTTTGCATCATACGTTCCTGGGGCGCTCGTCTTTCGGGCGCCTGTGTTTCGGCCTGGTTTCCACGCGGGTTTTCAGTTCCGCGGCCAGTTCATCGAAGGACGCTGTCAAGACGTCCCTGCGGGCGACAACCACATAGTCGTGTCCGGGCTGCATTGCAAACCCTGCATGAAGCCGCACCGCCTCTTTCAGGCGTCGCCGCATGCGGTTTCTTTCGACCGCGTTGCCATGTTTTTTGGTGACTGTGAAGCCGACGCGGGCTTCGCTTTCTTCTTCCTTGCGGTTCAGGACCTCGAGAAGGAAGAGAGGGCCGCGGCGCTTTTCGCCTTCGCGGACTGCAAGAAATTGCGGGCGGCTCAAGAGCCGCCCGACAATCTGTTTGTCTTCTTTGGTCTTCAAGTCGCCCGTCATTTGCTATCGGGCAATTCCGGCCTTAGGCCGAAAGACGCTTGCGGCCGCGTGCGCGGCGAGCAACGATGACCTTGCGGCCGCCCTTAGTGGCCATACGCGCACGGAAACCGTGGCGGCGCTTGCGAACAAGCTTCGAGGGCTGATAGGTACGCTTCATTTATTTAAACACCGCGGAGTGCGGCCCTTCTTGAATTTGCATAATGCAAGGAGCGTGGTTTTTCGAACGGGCAAGGTCGCAAAAGACCTGAAACGACCGGACGTGCGGCGGCTTATACAAATGAAGCCTGCCAAAGTCAATTATGACAGGCAGATTCCCCGGAGCTGCGTGGCGGATGGCAAGATTTCGCACTCTGGTGTTAACGAATTTGGTTCTTCACTATATGGTTGTATATTTCATCCATAAGCTTCCGAAAGCTCTCAGCCGCAACTTTTATTCCTTGAAGATGCTCGGCCCGAGACAAAGCATAATGCGCGCAACAGTAAATATGGGTAATTTCTTGTAGTCGATATTGTTAATATTCGAAATACAACATTAACGAATTTACCCGATCTTTCAGTACATCGGCTGGGAATTTGCTTTCCAGCCATTGTGCGAAGCGAGGGAGCGTTCAGTGAAAATTCGCGGCAAAATCAATCTTCTTGTCTCCGTCATGGGTGGCGTTGCGCTTCTGATCGGTGCCACCGCGCTGTCGGCGATGAGCGAGTACAACGCGAACCTGACTGCTTATGAACATGCCGCGGCCCGCGCCTACGCCGGCGAACGTCTCAACCGCTTCGTCACCGCCGTCGTCATGGAGTCGCGCGGCATCTATGCTGCAAAGAGCCTGGAACAGACGCCGGCCTTCGCCAAGGGCCTGATGGCCGATCTGGACGAGATCGACAAGGTCATCGCCGGTTGGGCGCCACTTGTGCCTGATAGCGAGAAGGATACTTTCACCAAGCTCATCGACCGCGCCAAGGAATTCCGCACCTTCCGCACTGAGACAGCCCGTCTCGGCACGCAGGTGAGCCCGCAGGCCGCAAACGAGCAGGGCAACAATGACGCCAACCGCGCCAACCGCAAGGCTTTCCAGGCCGAGATCGACGCGATCGTCAACACTGACAAGGCCGCACTGACGGCCGTCGACGACCAGATCGAGAGCTTCCGCAGCTGGATCCTGATGCTGGTGCTCAGCATCACCGGCATCGGTATCGCGGTCGGCGTCGGTATGGGCTTTTACATCGGCACCAGCCACCTGAGTCGGCCGATCAAGAAGGTGACTCAGGCGATCAAGGACGTCGCAGACGGCAATTTCCAGGCGGAAGTGCCGTTCGCCGGTCGCAAGGACGAAATCGGTGAGATGGCCGCTGCCGTCGCCATCTTCAAGGAAAACGGCCTCGTCATCCAGCGCATGAACGCACAGGAAGCGGCAATGCGTGCAAAGAGCGACGACCTGCAGTCCAGCATGTCCGTCGTCGTTGCAGCCGCTGCTGCCGGCGATTTCAGCCACCGCATCAACAAGGATTATCAGGACGAAAGCCTCAACCAGTTCGCCGGCAATATCAACACGCTGCTGTCGAGCGTCGATGCCGGCGTCGACGAAACCCGCCGCGTCATAGCAAGCCTTGCTGAAGGCGACCTGACGCAGACTATGCGCGGTCAATTCCAGGGCGCCTTTGCCGAATTGCAGAAAAACGTCAACAGCACGTTCGTGACGCTGCAGACGACCATGCGCGAAGTGCGCGAGACGACCGAAGCGATCAACGGAAATACCAACGAACTCAGGAACGCCAGCGACGATCTTTCCAAGCGCACGGAACAGCAGGCTGCCGCACTTGAGGAAACCTCTGCTGCTCTCGATGAGATCACAGCCGTTGTGCAGAACTCGACGGAACGCGCCCAGGAAGCGACCGTCATGGTCTCCGAGGCGAAGGACAATGCCGGTCGTTCCGGGGTCGTGGTCCGCAACGCCGTCGATGCCATGGGTCGTATCGAGCAGGCCTCCCGCGAAATCAGTCAGATCATCAACGTCATCGATGAGATCGCCTTCCAGACCAACCTGCTGGCGCTGAATGCCGGCGTCGAGGCCGCACGCGCTGGTGAAGCCGGCAAGGGCTTCGCTGTGGTCGCCCAGGAAGTGCGCGAGCTCGCCCAGCGCTCGGCAACGGCCGCGAAGGATATCAAGGCGCTCATCAACAAGTCTGGCGACGAAGTGCAGGTCGGCGTCAAGCTGGTCCAGGCGACGGGCAGTGCGCTCTCGGAGATCGAGACGAGGGTCATCGCCATCAAC
The DNA here is from genome assembly GCF_051811225.1 of Rhizobium sp. 768_B6_N1_8. NCBI lineage: Bacteria > Pseudomonadati > Pseudomonadota > Alphaproteobacteria > Hyphomicrobiales > Rhizobiaceae > Rhizobium > Rhizobium sp. 768_B6_N1_8. The sequence goes on from NZ_JBPWPV010000001.1 coordinate 81,093, forward strand.
GACCATATCCATTCGATCGCAACGGCGGCAAAGGAACAATCGACCGGCCTCAAGGAGGTCAACACCGCCGTCAATCAGATGGACCAGGTGACGCAGCAGAACGCCGCGATGGTGGAGGAAACCTCGGCTGCGACCCACAAGCTGTCAGCCGAAGCCGATGGCCTCGTGCGCCTCATCTCCCGCTTCAAGGTTTCCAACGAGGCGCCCGTTGCCGTTGCCCGCCAGCAGCATCACCAGCCAGTCGCCTCTCCGGCGCGCCGTGCTATCGGCCGCGTCGCCCGCGCCTTCAGCGGCAATGCCGCTGTTGCGGAGCAGAGCTGGGAAGAGTTCTGATAGCCTTTATGACCGGGATCGGAACGCCGCCTGCGGGCGGCGTTTTCGTTTGTGACGACTTGCCGCTCCTCGCAAAGATTTGAAAGCGGAGCATTCTCGTCTAATATAAGAGCTCATTCTGATGGCGGCCTTTCGCCGCACGGACAAGACGAGATGCCGGTTCAAGACCAGGGCGAGCCTTTCAAGGCGGAAAACATCGCGGCCGGTGAGGCTGCTAGGGGTTCCTATCCGCGTGCCGGCATGTTCAGCCGCCTCTCCGGCAAGCTGCTCTGGCTCACCGTCTTCTTCATCATGCTGGCGGAAATCCTGATCTTCTTTCCCTCGATCGCGAGCATGCGTGTGCGTTGGCTGGAGGATCGGCTGAATACGGCCGCCGCTGCCGCAATCGTCATCGACGGCCTGCAGCCGGTGGATCTGCCGCGCGCGCTGCAGAAGGAGACGCTGGAGGCGACGGGCACCAAGGCGATTGTGCTGCGCAAGGACGGCACCTCCCGCCTGCTCGCCATGAGCGAAATGCCGACCTCGGTCGACGAATCCTACGATCTCAGCAACATCCCGCCATTGACCGCGATGCGCGACGCGCTGGACACGATGATCTTCGGCGGCAACCGCATGATCCGCGTCTATGGTGCGGTGGGCGAGACCAATACCGGCGTCGAGGTGGTCATGAAAGACCGGCCTCTGCGTAAGGCGATGTTCGTCTATGCCCGTAACGTGCTGCTGCTGTCGATCCTGATCTCGCTGTTTACCGCGACACTGATTTTCTTCTCCATCAATCGCATTCTCATCCGCCCGATCCGCAGACTGACGGGCAGCATGCAGCAATTCGCCTCGGATCCCGAAAATCCGCTGCATGTCTATGTCGGCGACGGCGGCCGTGACGAACTGGCTGTTGCCGGCCGCAATCTTACATCCATGCAGCTCGAACTGCAGAAGACGCTGAAGCAGCAGAAAAACCTTGCAGCACTTGGCCTCGCGGTCTCGAAGATCAACCACGACATGCGCAACATCCTGGCATCCGCCCAGCTCATGTCTGACCGCCTCGTCGATGTCGACGATCCCTTGGTGAAAAGCTTCGCGCCGAAGCTACTGCGCACCATCGATCGCGCCGTCGGCTACACGACCGAAGTCCTCTCTTACGGCAAGGCAACTGAATCGGCGCCGCGCCGCCGCCGAATCCATCTTTACGAGCTTGTGCAGGAGGTGAAGGACATCCTCGCCATCGAGCCACAAAGCGGCGTCGAGTTCATCGAGCAGATGGGGCCGGATCTGGAAGTGGACGCTGATAGCGAGCAATTGTTCCGGATCATCCACAATCTCTGCCGCAACGCTCTGCAGGCGTTGACCTCGCCGGGCGAGCAGGGGGCTGGGATCGTCAGGCGCATCACAGTCGCCGCCCAGCGCGTCGGCAGCGTCGTCAGCATCACGGTGGACGATACAGGCCCCGGCATGCCGCTGAAGGCGCGCCAGAACCTGTTTGCGGCCTTCCGCGGCTCGGCCCGCTCCGGCGGCACCGGTCTTGGCCTCACCATCGCCCGCGAGCTGGTGCTGGCCCACGGCGGCACGATCGCGCTTGTAGAAAAGCCCTCGGTCGGCACGCAGTTCCGTATCGAAATTCCGGATCGCCCCGTTTCACTGGAAGATTACCGCAGCCGGTCGCACGCCGAAAAGTGATGCAATTTCCGCAGGGGAGCCTTGCCGAACCAAAGTCGCGATTTTTTTCGAATTGCTCTTGCATTGCCCGAAAAGACCCTTTAGAGAACCGCCCACGCAAGCGGCACGGCCGCCACTGCAGACGCACCCGTAGCTCAGCTGGATAGAGCACCAGACTACGAATCTGGGGGTCAGGAGTTCGAATCTCTTCGGGTGCGCCATTTTCCAATTGTTCATGGTCATGACTTGGCAGCAGGCTCTTCATCGCGCCCGGCGCCATTGCTCTTGTCGCAAGCAAATCGGCTTCGGCCAACTTGGGCCTGATTGGTTCCCGCCTCTCCACCACCTCGACGATGTAAGATAACCCAGCGCGAGCGCCAGGGCGGCGACCGCAATTCCGGCGCTGATCACGCTCTTCGGCGTTATTCCGAATCTGGCGTGCAAGGCAATGTACTTCCCCGGCGCAGATCAAACACTGACTGATTTGCCGAGGATGTGAAGGACCGCGGTCAAAGGTTCTTCTTCCTGAACAACTGTCATTTTGAAGCTCCGATGCAGATGGTGCCGCGACCGAGCGTCCATTCTGAAGCCTGCCTCAAGCTTCGACGGGCGCCACGATACCATAGCTCCCCACCTCCATGCCTAGTTTCGCGCAACCTTCGGCGTCTATCTGCGGAAGCGATGGATTGTGTCGGGCGAGAAGCCGGAGGGTTGGATGATGACGAGAATTGTTGGTGTCGTTGGTCTCGTCGCGATGATGGCTGCTCTGGCAGGCTGTATCGATCGCGCCAATGCGCCGGTGCTCGTGCCGGTCGCTTCTCCCGTCAATCCGCCTGGTGTCACCCACAGCCTCTGTATGTCCGATGCCAACGCAATGTATGATGAGGCAAACAAGCAGTACGACCTGCGTGCGCAGATGACCGGGCACCGCGACGCGATGGAACGGGAAACCAATGCAAGCGGCGCGGCTCACAGGCAATATGTCTCCTGCGTCGCAAGCCAGGGCTACCGTCCTTTGTACGCGAATTGAGAACGGTGAATTCACACAGCTGATGAATTGTCGCAGGCGCTGCTCTCGCGGCTTTTGCAAAATCGCAATTTTTGATTTTTTGTGTCTTTCAGTCACGCCGGATCGCCTGCAATCACAAGTGTAGGAAGCTGCGTGTCGTGATGGAACTTCGCGCGTATAGAACGCATTTTTCATAGGTAAATCCAGAAGGAGGGTTTATCATGAAAATGCTTAATCCAGCCCCAGCCGCCTTTGCGCTCAGCGCTCTTCTCGCCCTCTCGTCTACCGTTCCCGCGCTGGCGGCGCCCGTTCAGCAGGCCCGGATCCCGGTCCCATCGAATGTGGAAATGGTGCAATATAAAGCACATGCCGGCTATTGGCATGGCTATCATGGATTCCGCACGGAACGCCCCGGTACCCGCCGTCACTCCGACGGCTACTGGTATCCGCTTGCCGCGTTCGGCGTTGAAGCCGGCACCACGGGCTCGATTGTCCGCGAACCCGTCAACCGCCCCGAGCCGAAAACTATGTGCAACCCCTCGTTTAATGGCACGATCGGCCCCGGCAGCATGCCCTGTGACAACGGCTATTGAGCCGGCAAAGAAAAAGGCGGCCAAAAGCCGCCTTTTTCTTGTCCGCAATCGGAACTCACGTCGTCGTGATCGCCGTTTCAAGGCAGTAGAATATGACAATTCCGCTTCCTAGCTACTTGGCGTAAATTCCAACCATCCTCCCAAGGAGACAAGAAATGATCAATGTCGTGAAGAATGGCCTCGTGGCCGTAGCCTTTGGCGCAATCATCACCGTTTCGGCTTTCGCATCTGCCAACGCAGCCCCGGCGCAACAGCAGCAGCAGGTCGTAAAGCAGCAGAAGAACACGACCGCTCGCAATGAGCCCCACACCACGGGTTCGGTCAATGGTACTTCCAGCAGCTCCGAACCTTACCAGTATGGCCGGAAGAAGTCGCTTAACATGGCTTGCGGCCTGCGCTTCAACCCGACCAGTAGCTCGGGCTGCAACTATTGAACGCGGATTGCAGGCATAGGCGAGGGAACTGACATCCCTGTCACGAAAAGAGGGCAGCCTTCATGGCTGCCTTTTTCGTTCCAGGGAAGCCTCGGTCACGTTGTCGAGGGAGAGCCCGGTCAGATCTTCAGAGACCTGCCACAGCTTTCGCCAGACCGTTTTGTCCTGCGCTGCGTGAACAATCTTTGCGAGCCTCGGCGAACCCTTCAGCTCATAGAAACCATCGGGGCCGTACATGACGCCGCCCTTCGCATCCGGTGAGGTCGCGGCAAACAGCGTCGGCAATGCGCCGGCAGCAGCCGACTGGGAAAGCAGAGGCTCCAGCAATTTGCCGAAACGCTCCTGCCAGCTTGGGCCGGTGCGTCCCATGCGCGGGCCCGTGCTCTGCAGGCCGGTCACGGCGTAGCCGGGATGCGCCGCCGTGCTCGTCAGGTTCCAGCCTTCCGCGCGGGCAATACGGTCGAGTTCCAGGCTGAACATCAGCGTTGCGAGCTTGGACTGCGCATAGGCTGACCAGTAGCCGTAGCGTTTCTCGCATTGCAGGTCGTTGAAATTGATCTTGCCGGAGCGGTGCGCAAGGCTGCTCACGGTCACGACGCGCGGTGCCTTTCCCGAGAGCACCATGGGCAGTAGCCGCAGGCTCCAGGCGAAATGGCCGATATAATTGGCGCCGAGCTGCATCTCGAACCCATCCTCGGTGACGTGGCGCGTCGGGATCGCCATCACACCGGCATTGTTGATGAGCAGGTCGATGCGCGGCAGCGAGGCAGAGAGACGAGCAGCGCAGTTTGCGACCGATGTCAGGCTCGCAAGATCGAGCGGTTCGAAGCTCACCTCGGCCCCGGCATGCGTCGCCCGGATCTTCGCGAGCACCTCGTTGCCCTTTTCCACATTGCGTGATGCGATGATCACACGGGCGCCGGCTCCGGTGAGCGCCTTGGCCGTTTCATATCCGATGCCGCTGGTCGCGCCGGTAATGACTGCGATGCGGCCCGTCTGGTCCGGTATGTTCGTCGTCGTCCAGTCAGTCATGGAAATTTCCTTTTGCGGTGTGAGGCGGCGCGGACCGATCGGTAAATCACGCGATGAGAATTATTGCATTAACTGCAAAAATGCAATAGATACAAAAATACACGAAATGTTGTTGGAAAAAGACATGCGCGAAAACGATGGATTGACGAGGCTGCCATGGAATTGCCATGCTGCGAGAGATCGTCGCATCGATAGTCAATCGCATTTCAGGCAGGTGGGATAATCATGATCGCAAAGACTGCATTCTCCGATTTCCTGCATTTTTTCCGTTCCTGGCTAAGTAACCCGCTGAGGGTTGCGGCCATCGCGCCCTCCGGCGATTCGCTCGCGCGGATCATGACCAGCGAGATCGCGGCGCTGGACGGTCCGATCATCGAGCTCGGGCCGGGCACCGGCGTCTTTACCCGCGCGCTGCTTGCGCGCGGCATCAGCGAATCCGATCTGACGCTCATCGAATATGGTCCTGAATTCATCGGATCGCTTCAAAAGCGTTTTCCCGATGCACGCATCCTGCAGATGGATGCCGCCCATCTGGCGCAGGCCGATATTTTCGAAGGTGAACCTGTCGGCGCCGTCGTCAGCGGTCTGCCGCTGCTTTCCATGTCGCCGCGCAAGATAGCCTCGATCCTGGCGGGCGCCTTCGTCTATATGCGGGCCGGCGGCGCCTTCTATCAGTTTACCTATGGACCGCGCTGTCCTGTGCCGCGTCCGATCCTCGATCGCCTGGGCCTGAAGGCGACGCGCATCGGCGGCACGGTCCGCAACCTGCCGCCGGCTTCCGTCTACCGGATTTCGCGCCGCAAGCCGCTGGAGCTCTCGCGTGAGCGCTTCAAATATCGCAGCAGCGGAGTGGATATGGAGATCGCCGCTTTCTCCGAAGCGGATGACTGAATAACATCTGATGCAAATGACAGAGAAGAAACTGCCTGAAGCCATCGAGGGCAGGCGCGAGCGCAAGCGGCGCCAAACCCGCGAGCGCATCGAGCAGGCAGCGATGAGCCTCTTTCTGGAGCGCGGCTTCGACGCGACGACCATCGAGGAGATTACCGAAGCAGCTGACGTTTCGAAGCGCAGTTTCTTCGATTATTTCCCGTCGAAGGAAGAAGTCGTCTTCGCCTGGCAGGATTCCTTCGCTGACCGGTTGATGGCGGCGATTGCCGCCCGCCCGCCCGGTGAGTCTGACGTCAAGGCGGTCGAGGAAGCCTTGATCGTCACTGCGACCGCTTCGGCTGACGAGCGCGCCATGGCGCTTGGCGAACTCATCCATTGCACTCCGACCCTCAAGGCCCGCGATCAGCTCAAATATGCCAAGCTGGAGCAGAAGTTGACCGAGGCGCTGATTGCCCGCAAGGGCGGTGATCCTGAAGCGCGGGCGCACATGCGTTTGCTTTCGGCAATCGTCATCGGCGCGCTGCGCGTTGGCAGCGAGGTCTGGCAAGAGCGTACCCAGGGTGTTTCGATGGAGGGCGTTTCAATGGAAGCCTTCGCACGCGAGATCTTTGGCGAACTCTGGAAGATGCTGGCCGAATTCGGCGATGAGACGAAAGCCTACCTCCAAAGCAATTCTATACGCTAGATAATCACGCTTTCCGTTGCCGGCGGCGCTTCGGATCGATGCTTTCTCAGGAAATCGATGAGCGCGCGCAGCTTTGCAGGCACCCGCCGGCGATCCGGATAATAGAGCGTCAGGCCGGACAGCGGCGGGCTCCAGTCGGCAAGGATCCGCACGAGCCGGCCATCTTCAAGAAAACGCTCGATATAGCCGTTGATCATGTAGGAAATGCCAATCCCATCGAGGGCTGCCTGTGTGAGTGCTGCGGAATCGTTGAGGATCAGCCGTGGATGGAGCGTAATATCGACGCCTTCGCCATCCTTCTCGAATTCCCAGCGCTCGACCTGACCGCTCGTCACGAAACGAAAGCCGATGCAATCATGCTGCAGCAGGTCGCGTGGATGCTTCGGCATGCCGCGGCGGCCGAGATATTCCGGCGAGGCGATGACATGGGCGCTGATAGGCGGGCCGATCGGAATGGCCACCATGTCCTTTGCCACCGTCTCTCCGAAGCGGATGCCGGCGTCGAAGCCTTCCGCGACGATATCGTTCATCGAGGCTTCCATCTTCACCTCGACCTGGATGTCGGGATAGGCCTCCAGAAAATCGCGAAGCAGCGGCTGGATGGCAATCATATAGCCAGCGCGCAGCACATTGAGCCGCAAAAGGCCCGCCGGCCGGCCGACATCCGCGTCCAGATCCTTGCTCGCGGCCGCAAGCTCGCCGAGGGCGGGAAGCACTCGCTCCAGATAGCGGCCGCCAGCTTCCGTCAGGCTCACGCTGCGGGTGGTGCGGTTGAAGAGCGGCAGACGCAATCGGCTCTCCAGCTTGCTGATCGTCTGGCTGATGGCGGACGGCGATACGCCAAGCCGAATGGCGGCAGCCGAAAAGCTCTTTTCCTCGGCGACGACGACAAAGGTTACCATGCCGTCAAGCATGTCCTGGCGCATTCCATTCTCCGGTTTCAAGACCGAGATTAATAAGTTTCTCTAAAAAGGCCATTGCCATTTAATGAGCTTATCGAAATTATCTCCGCGGCCTAACTTCCCCTCCACCAACAGCCAGACGGAGTGAAGGCCATGACAACAAGGGCTAGGATCCTTTTCATTACAGGTGTTTCCACCGGTTTCGGCCGCGCCCTTGCAGAGGCTGCCCTCGCCGAGGGCCATAAGGTGGTTGGCACCCTGCGCAATGAAGAATCCCGCAAAGCGTTCGAGGCGCTGAAGCCCAGCTTTGCCTTCGGTATGCTGCTCGATGTCACTGATACCACAGCGATCGCGCCTGTCGTTGCCGAGATCGAAAGGGAGGTCGGCCCGATCGACGTTCTCGTCAACAATGCCGGATACGGCCATGAAGGCCTCGTCGAGGAATCGAGCATGGAAGATCTGCGCCACCAGTTCGAGGTCAATGTTTTCGGTCCGGTGGCTGTCATGCAGGCGGTACTGCCCTATATGCGCAAGCGCCGCAGTGGCCATATCCTCAATGTCACCTCGATGGGCGGGATCATCACCATGCCAGGCATTGCCTTCTATCATGGCAGCAAGTTTGCCCTCGAGGGCATTTCGGAAAGCCTCGGCAAGGAAGTCAGGAGCTTCGGCATCCATGTGACGGCTGTCGAGCCCGGCGGTTTCCGCACTGATTGGGCCGGCCGCTCGATGGTGCGTGCGGAGCGTTCGATCGAAGATTATGATGAGGTTTTCGAGCCATTGCGCCAGCGCCGCCTCGAACGCAACGGCAACCAGCCGGGCGACCCCAAAAGGGCCGCGGCCGCAATGCTGACGCTCATTGCATCCGATAATCCGCCGGCCCATCTCTTGCTGGGGCGGGACGCGATCAGCCTCGTTCGTGAGAAACTGGGCTCTCTCAAGAGCGAATTCGACGCCTGGGAGCAAGTCTCCAGCTCCACCGATTTTGAGTGATTTGATTGACCAAGAGAGGAAAATACGATGACTGATTACAACGCAGCGAAATCCGGCACCTTCAAGATTGGTGGCGATATGGAGGTCAACCGCCTCGGTTTCGGCGCCATGCGCATTACCGGCGACGGCATCTGGGGTGATCCCAAGGATCATGCAGAATCGATCCGCACACTAAAACGCCTGCCGGAACTCGGCATCAACTTCATCGATACGGCCGATTCCTATGGTCCTGACGTTTCCGAACAGCTGATCAAGGAAGCGCTTCACCCCTATAAGAAAGGCCTCGTCGTCGCCACCAAGGGCGGCCTCACGCGCCACGGTCCGAATATCTGGCTGCCGCTCGGCCGCCCGGAATATCTGATCCAGCAGGTGCACAAGAGCCTGCGCAACCTCGGCGTCGAGCAGATCGATCTCTGGCAGCTTCACCGCATCGACCCGAAGGTTCCGGCCAAGGAACAGTTCGACACCATCAAGTCGCTGCTCGATTCCGGCCTGATCCGCCATGCGGGCCTCAGCGAAGTCTCGGTCTCCGATATCGAAGCCGCTTCCAAGGTCTTCAAGGTCGCCACGGTCCAGAACCGCTACAATCTCGTCGACCGCACCAGCGAGGATGTGTTGGACTATTGCGCAAAGCACAACATCGGCTTCATCCCCTGGTATCCGCTGGCGGCCGGCGATCTCGCCAAGCCGGGCTCACTGCTCGACACGATCGCCAAGAAGCACAACGCCGCCCCGAGCCAGATCGCGCTCGACTGGGTGCTGAAGCGCAGCCCCGTCATGCTGCCGATCCCCGGCACCTCCAAGGTCAAGCATCTGGAAGAAAACGTCGCTGCGGTAAACATCACGCTGTCGGACGAGGAATTCAAAGCCCTCGATGCAGAAGGCAAGAAGCTCTTCAAGGCTGCCTGATAAACATAAAATCAGTCGTGAAACGGCCGCGGTTTCAGCCGCGGCCGTTTTCGTTTCGCGCCGCGCCGTCATTTCCCGCGCGATATCGAGAAAGGCGCGCAGCGTTGGCGGCATTTGCCGGTGGCCGGAATGATAGAGGCACAGGCCCGGGAAGGGCGTCCTGCGACATCGGTCCCGACATTTTGCCTTGGACGATCAGGCCTATATCGACTTCATGCGCGAGCATTTTGCCCAATAATTTGACCAGCTGATCAAAGATGGCGCAAAATGAGGCGCAGACGTGAGCTCAGTGAGGCAAGCATTGCGTCCAATGCATTGCTGCATTGCGGTATTTTCGCTATTCCCCATCAAATGAATTGGGTATTAATAATCACGAAGGCAGCGCACTCCTCCTCCCAGCGCTCCTTCATCGGACTGACAACACTCCTCCTCCCAGTTGTCAGTCAGGATCAAGAGCCCGGTGCACCTCCTCCCGCGCCGGGCTCTTTTCTTTTCCGGGTCATGCCTATCCCAAACTTTCGTAAAATTGACTCTCTCGCTGGCCTCGGACTATCTGGAGGCGCGCGGCAAGCGCATGTCGGTGGCTTGGCGCGATGACGCCTGAACCTGCGGAGTAGTCATGATCGGCGGATGCGGCGTTTCGCGCAAAGCCCTCACAGCCCTGCTCGTCCTGTGTATTGGTCTTGCATCCTGCGGGCGGCCGATCGGTGTCATGCAGGCGGCCGGCACGGTTCCTCCGGGCACATCTCGCGTCGATCTGCTGGTTGCCACAACCCGCGCTGCGGACAAGGATCCCGGCGTTCTTTTCTCCGGCGAGCGTGGCACCGGCCTGATGGTCAATGCCGTCGATATCTCCATTCCGCCTGAAGCCAATCGCAAGGTCGGGCAGGTGCAGTGGCCCTCCCGCTTGCCTGCCGACCCGCTCAAGAATTTCGTGACGGTGGCGGTTGATCCGCTTGATGGCGAGAAGGCTGGTGAGAACTGGCTGAAGACGCATATGCCTGGGAGCAAGCGCGTCCTCATCTTCGTTCATGGCTTCAACAACCGCTACGAGGATGCGGTCTATCGTTTCGCGCAGATCGTCCATGATTCGCATGCCGACGTTGCGCCCGTCGTTTTCACCTGGCCGTCGCGCGCCAGCATCTTCGATTACAACTACGACAAGGAAAGCACCAACTATTCGCGCGATGCGCTGGAAGAGCTGCTGCGGCGCACGGCCAACAATCCGGCCGTTGGCGACATCACCGTCATGGCCCACTCCATGGGCACGTGGCTGACGGTCGAAGCCCTGCGCCAGATGGCGATCCGCGACGGCCACGTTGCCTCCAAGATCAACAACGTCATTCTTGCCTCACCGGATCTAGACGTCGACGTGTTCGGCCGCCAGTTTATGAGCCTCGGTAAGGACAAGCCGCATTTCACCATCTTCGTATCCCAGGATGATCGGGCGCTGGCGCTTTCGCGCCGCATCTCCGGCAATGTCGATCGCCTCGGCCAGATTGATCCTTCCGCCGAGCCCTATCGCAGCAAGCTGGAAGCGGCTGGCATCACCGTGCTTGACCTTACCAAGCTGAAGACCGGCGATCGCCTGAACCATGGCAAGTTCGCCGAAAGCCCCGAAGTGGTGAAACTCATCGGTGACCGGCTGATCGCCGGCCAGACCATCACCGATTCCGAGGTCGGCCTTGGCGAGGCGGTCGGTGCTGTCGCGATCGGCGCGGCCCAGACCGCCGGCAGCGCGGTCAGTCTTGCTGTTAGCACGCCAATCGCCATTTTCGATCCCCGCACCCGCCGTAACTATGACGACCAGGTGCGCCGTCTCGGCCAGTCAATGAACAATACCGTGGGTTCCGTGGGCGATAGCGTCGGCGCCGGACTGCCGGAAGATGCTCAGTAAAAAATCATAGGCATTCGCTTCGTTGTGATATATCACATCTCCAACGGCATCGACTCTGCCGTGCGGTGGACAAGACATGGCGAATGAAACGAATAAGACGGTAGCCGTCGTCGGCGCCGGTGTGATCGGCGCTTCGATTGCTTTCGAACTGCAGCGGCGCGGCTTTCAAGTAACGCTGATCGACAAGGGTGAACCGGGCAGGGGAACCTCCTACGGCAATATGGCGAGCATCGCGCTCGACTTTGCAGCCGGTTCCGGCCCCTCGACCTGGAAGAAGCTGCCGCGCTGGCTGATCGATCCGGAAGGTCCGGTCTGGCTGCGGCCAGGCTATGCGCCGAAAATCCTACCCTGGTTCCTGCGTTTCCTCGCAGCTGGCCGTCCCTCGCGTCTGAGGGAGATCGAGGATGCGGGCATGAGCCTCTCCAAGATCGCTCTCGGCGATATCAGTACCATGCTCGATGCCATCGGCGCACCGGAGCTGATGACCGAAGAGGGCTGCCTGGCGATCTACGAGACCGAAGCCGAATTCGATGCCGATCGCGGCCATCTCGAACTGATGCGGCGCTACGGCCTCGAATTCGAAGTGCTGAGCAACGGCGCGATCCAGTATTACGAGCCGACGCTGTCGCCGAAAGTCGCCAAAGCCGTGCTGCTGCCGGATAACAAGTCCATCCGCGATCCCTATAAGCTTGTCGTAAAGCTCGCCGATGCCGCAAAGGCCGCGGGCGCCAGCTTCGTATCTGGCCAAGTAAAAAGTGTCGAACGCAAGAGTGATGGCAAGACCGCTGTCCTTCTCGAAAACGGCAACCGCATCCAAGCCGAAAAGGTCATCCTCGCAGCCGGCGTCCATACGCGTTTCCTCGCCGAGGCGCTTGGCGAGCCGATCCCGCTTGAAACCGAGCGTGGCTATCATACGCAGATCATGCAGCCCGGTATTTCCATGCGCTATTCGGTGATCTGGCCGCATCGCGCCTTCATGGTCACGCCGACGGCAGGCGGTATCCGCATTGGGGGCAATGTCGAGCTGGCCGGACTGACCGCCGCGCCCGATTTCCGTCGTCCGCGCGTGCTCGTGCGCCATGCGCAGCGCATCCTGCCCGATCTCAAGGTTCAGGATACCAGTGAATGGATGGGGCACCGCCCGGCGCTGCCGGATACGATCCCGATCATCTCACCCTCATCGAAAATGCCTGGCGTCTTCTATGCCACCGGCCACGGCCATCTCGGCCTGACCTATTCGGCAACGACAGCGCGGCTGATCGCGGATATGGTGGCAGGTGTCAAAACATCAGTTGATATCAAGCCATTCCGCATCAACAGGTACTAGGGCTGGTCATGGCCGGAACCTTCGTCACCCGCAAAAATATCCGCGTCGATGGCGGCATCGCGCGTCACGTCCGATTTGGAGTTTGAAAGATGAGATGGAAGCGCACGATCCAGCTTCTGGATGTTCATGCCGAAGGTGAAATCGGCAAGGTCGCCATCGGTGGCGTGCCGAAAATTCCGGGCGAGACGGTCGCCGCCCAGCTTCACTGGCTGAACACCGACCCCAAGGGGCAGGAGCTTCGTCGCTTCCTCTGCCTCGAGCCGCGCGGCGCACCGATCGGCTCCGTCAACCTGTTGCTGCCGCCAAAGCATCCCGATGCTGACGCTGCCTTTATTATCCTGCAGCCAGACCAGGCGCATGCGAGCTCCGGCTCGAACTCCATCTGTGTGACCACCGCTCTCCTGGAATCCGGCATCGTCGAGATGAAGGAGCCGGAAACCATCGTCACGCTGGAAACCGCAGCCGGTCTGGTGAAGGCGACGGCCACTTGCCGCGACGGTCGCTGCGAGAAGGTTAAACTCACCATGGTGCCGTCCTTCGTCCACGAGCTTGATGTCGAGATCGACACCCCGCATTGGGGAAAGATCAAGGCCGACATCTGCTATGGCGGCATCTTCTATGCGCTGGTCGATGTCGGCCAGATCAACCTGACGATCGAGAAGGCCAATGCCGCAGCACTGGTGCAGGCCGGCATGATCCTCAAAGAGCTCATCAATCGCAATATCCACGTTGTGCATCCGGAAATCCCGGCAATCTCGGGCGTCGCCTATGTCATGTTCCGCGATATCGAGGCTGATGGCACGGTGCGCACCTGCACCACCATGTGGCCGGGCCGCGCCGACCGTTCGCCCTGCGGCACAGGCAATTCGGCCAATCTGGCGACCCTATACGCCCGCGGAAAGGCCAAGGTCGGCGATGTCTTCAAGTCGAAGTCGATCATCGGTTCGGAATTCGAGGTCGGTCTGCAGGCGGTGACGGAAGTGGCCGGCAAATCGGCTGTCATCCCGACGATCACCGGCCGCGGCTTCACCTTCGGCCTGTCGCAGGTCGCACTCGACCCCTTCGATCCGCATCCCCTCGGTTTTGTGCTGACGGATGTCTGGGGGCCGTCGGCCGGCGAGATCTAGAGCAATTCCAGCAAAAGCGCGCAGCGGTTTGTGTCTGGAATTGCTCTGCGGCAGACCTCAATAGACGAAGGGATCGACTTCGGCCTTGACGGGGTCGTCATCAGCCGAGGGATAGATTACGCCCTTGCGCAGGATGATATTGGCATAGAGCCGCGGTTCACTGGTCTGGATGACAGCATGGGCCGCCCGCACGCGGCCATAGAAATCCTGCCCGACGAGTGGAATGACCTCGCGATCCGGCTCGTGCTTGGCGCAACAGGCGATCATTTCCTCGTGCACCGGATCGAGCTTGTCGCGCTCGGCCTTCACGGTCGAGCGGAAGATCGCTTCGTCCACAAAGTCGTCGATCGGCAGCACGCTCAAAACGGCATCAAGAACCGGGATGAGATGGTGCCCGTCGAGCCGGATCAGCCGCCGCGCATGCTCGATACCCGGATAGTTGCCGTCGACGATGGCGATTTCATCGCCATGGCCCATGCCGCGCAATGTCGCGAGCAGGTCCGGGCTCAGCAGCGGGTCAAGCCCTTTCAGCATTGTCGATCTCCTTGAAAAGCACATTCTGGTCTGTGAGATAACGCGCAAAGATCGGCAGGCTGGCGCCGCCGATGGCGCGCGCCTGTGCGCCGACCACGCCTTCGACGATATCGGGCATGACGACGCCTTGCAGGTCGAGCTTTTCAGCTTCGTAGATCGTCGCCTGCACGATGCGCCGGCGCACCCAGTCGGGAAAGCCGCCATCGATGACAGCTGCACTGAAGTCGATGATCGAGGCGGCAGCCACGATCGCCTGTGCCAGCGCCTTGGCCGTATCCTGGATCCAGGCCTCCATCGGCTCGCCGAAATCCACCCAGTCATCGGCTGAATACCAGAGGGGCGAAGGATCTATGCCGCGCTCGCGCAGCATGTTTTCCAACACGAAGATGGAAGCGATCTCCAGAAGCTGCAGTGTCTCGCCGTTCTTGCCGCGCACAGGCAGCGGACCGATGGCTCCTGCCGTTCCCGTCTTGCCGGAAAAGATCGCTGAATTCAGCACGATCCCGCCACCGATGAAGGAGCCGATGAAGAAATAGACGAAATCCGGATAGGACGGACCGATGCCGAACACCAGTTCTGCACCGCAGGCGCTGGTCGCGTCGTTCTGCAGGAAGACCTGATAGGATACCTGCGTGGCGATTTCTGACTGCAGGTCGAAATCGCGCCAGACCTCCATCGCGCCCTCGGGTGCGCCCACCTCATCGGCCCAGTTCCAGAGCTCGAAGGGGGCCGCGATGCCGAGGCCGGCGATGCGGCTGCGCTCGCGCTCGTCCAGCTTGCCTTCCAGCTCCTTGATCCCGTGGGTGACGAAAGACAGGATCTCGTCGGGCAGGGGATAGGCATAGATTCTGTGCAGCTGCAGCCGAATTCTGCCGACGAAATCCATCAATACGAGGTCGGCGCTCCGCCGGCCGATCTTCACGCCGAAGGAATAGACGGCATCCGGATTGAGCCGCATGGGTATGGATGGCTGGCCGACGCGACCGCGGATGGGCTCGCCACGCGAAAGCAGCCCTTCCTTCTCCAGCACCCGCATGATGACGGAGACGGTCTGGGCAGACAGCCCGCTACGACGTGCGATATCGGCCTTCGACAGGGCACCGTAGAGGCGCACCAGCGACAGCACGAGCCGTTCGTTATAGGCGCGCACCCTGATCTGGTTCGCGCCTCCGGACGGATTCAGAATTGGCGGTGGGGCCGGCATGGAATCCGGACCATCCAAGGACGACATTGGCCACTCCTCCCGATTAACGGCCTATGCCCGATTTCCCGCCAGCATGCCACATCGAATTAATAATTCAATTGGATTTATTTATTGACAAGCAGTTTTCTTTCGCTCTTAATTACCAGCGTCAAGGGCACGGGACGGCTTTTGGAGGGGGCTGATGTCACATTCCGCAAGTCTCGCCGTGCATGAATTCCGGCACCGCCTTGGGGGCGGGCCGGCTAATCTCTGGGAGGAGTTCATGAAGAAATCAGTTCTCGCTTTCGGCGCTCTCGCGCTCGGCGTCGCCTTTTCCGCTCCGGCGATGGCGGCAGATGTTTCTGCATGCCTGATCACCAAGACCGACACCAACCCCTTCTTCGTCAAGATGAAGGAAGGTGCTACGGCCAAGGCCAAGGAACTCGGCGTTTCGCTGAAGTCCTATGCCGGCAAGATCGATGGCGACAGCGAAAGCCAGGTCGCGGCGATCGAAAGCTGCATTGCTGACGGCGCAAAGGGCATCCTGCTCACCGCTTCCGACACCAAGGGCATCGTCTCTTCGGTTAAGAAAGCGCGTGATGCAGGTCTGCTGGTCATCGCGCTCGACACGCCGCTCGAGCCGGCCGATGCCGCCGACGCCACCTTCGCCACCGACAACCTGCTCGCCGGCAAGCTGATCGGCCAGTGGGCCAAGGAAACGCTCGGCGACAAGGCCAAGGACGCCAAGGTCGGCTTCCTCGACCTGACGCCGTCGCAGCCGACGGTCGACGTTCTGCGCGACCAGGGCTTCATGATCGGCTTCGGCATCGACCCGAAGAACCCGAACAAGATCGGCGATGAAGATGACAAGCGCATCGTCGGCCATGACGTGACGAACGGCAACGAGGAAGGCGGCCGCAAGGCCATGGAAAACCTTCTGCAGAAGGATCCTGGCATCAACGTCATCCACACGATCAACGAACCGGCTGCAGTCGGTGCCTATCAGGCACTGAAGGCCGTCGGTATGGAAAAGAACGTGCTGATCGTATCGGTCGACGGCGGTTGCCCGGGTGTCAAGTCGGTCAAGGAAGGCGTCATCGGCGCCACCTCGCAGCAATATCCGCTGCTGATGGCGTCGCTCGGCATCGAGGCGATCAAGAAGTTCGCCGACAGCGGTGAAAAGCCGAAGCCGACTGAAGGCAAGTCCTTCTTCGACACCGGCGTCTCCCTCGTCACCGACAAGCCGGTCTCCGGCGTCAAGTCGATCGACACGAAGGAAGGCACTGATAAGTGCTGGGGCTAAGCCCTGCCTGAATAAGTGCAGAGTGGCCGGGTCTTGATCCTCGGCCGTTTTGGGCGGACCATATGCCGTCGCCCGACAAACCGGCTGAACAAAGACCGGAAAACGATCGGCGACGGCTTTCGCGTGAGTTCGGCGCGCGGCTGCGGAGGAGGAACAATGACCGGAGCACAGGAATTTGAACGCGTCCTCGACGAAAGCGACAAGAGCGTCGCCTCGTTCGAGCACGAGAGTGTCTCGCTGATAAAGCGCGCGCAGCATTTTCTGCACTCGACACCGGCCGCCGTGCCGCTGATCGTGCTGATATTGTCGATCGTGATCTTCGGATTGGCGATCGGCGGACGGTTCTTCTCGTCCTATACGCTGACGCTCATCCTGCAGCAGATCGCCATCGTCGGTATTCTGGGAGCTGGCCAGACGCTGGTCATCCTGACCGCCGGCATCGATCTGTCGATCGGCGTCATCATGGTCATCTCGGCCGTCATCATGGGCAATGTGGCCATCACCTATGGCATCCCGACACCGATCGCTGTTATCGCCGGCCTCATCGTCGGTGGCCTCTGCGGATTGCTGAACGGGTTCCTCGTCGCCTTCATGAAGCTGCCGCCGTTCATCGTGACACTCGGCACGTGGAATATCGTCATGGCGACGAATTTTATCTATTCCGCCAATGAGACGATCCGCGATACCGATGTCGACGAACAGGCGCCGCTGCTCCATCTCTTCGCCACAAGCTTCAAGCTTGGCAGCGCAGTGCTGACCCTCGGCGTGATCGCCATGGTGCTGCTCGTCGTGCTGCTCTGGTATGTCCTCAATCACACCGCCTGGGGCCGGCATGTCTATGCCGTCGGCGATGATCCGGAAGCTGCCAAGCTCTCCGGCATCCAGACCAAGAAGGTGCTGCTGACCGTTTACACTATATCCGGCGTCATCGCTGCCTTCGCCGCCTGGGTCTCGATCGGCCGCAACGGCTCGATTTCTCCGTCTTCGGCCGTCACGGACTATAACCTCCAGGCAATCACCGCGACTGTTATCGGCGGCATCTCGTTGTTCGGCGGCCGTGGCTCCATTCTCGGCACGCTCTTCGGCACCATGATCGTCGGCGTCGTGTCGATGGGGCTCAACATGCTCGGCGCCGACCCACAATGGAAAGTCCTGCTGACAGGCGTGCTGATCATTGCCGCTGTCGCTATCGATCAGTGGATCAGAAAGGTTTCGGTGTGATCATGGCTGGCGAACCCATTCTCACCGCCCGCGGCCTCGTCAAGCGTTATGGACGTGTGACAGCGCTCGATAACGCCGATTTCGACCTCTATCCGGGCGAAATCCTTGCCGTCATCGGCGACAACGGCGCCGGCAAATCCTCGCTCATCAAGGCGATATCGGGCGCAATCACGCCCGATGACGGGGTGATCACCCTGGAAGGCCGGCAGGTACAGTTCAGATCGCCGATGGAAGCGCGCGACGCGGGCATCGAAACCGTCTATCAGAACCTCGCCCTTTCGCCGGCACTGTCGATCGCCGACAATATGTTCCTCGGCCGCGAGATTCGCAAACCGGGTCCGCTCGGCTCCTGGTTCCGCATGCTCGACCGTCCGACGATGGAAAAGCAGGCACGCAGCAAGCTTTCCGAACTCGGCCTGATGACCATCCAGAATATCAACCAGGCAGTGGAAACGCTCTCCGGCGGCCAGCGTCAGGGCGTGGCCGTTGCCCGTGCCGCTGCCTTCGGCTCAAAGGTCATCATCATGGACGAGCCGACTGCCGCTCTCGGCGTCAAGGAAAGCCGCCGAGTGCTGGAACTCATCCTCGACGTGCGCGCCCGCGGCATTCCGATCGTGCTCATCTCACATAACATGCCGCATGTCTTCGAGGTGGCGGATCGCATCCATATCCATCGCCTTGGGCGCCGCTTGACGGTCATCAACCCCAAGGAATACACGATGTCCGATGCCGTCGCCTTCATGACCGGCGCCAAGGCGGTCCCTGCGGAGCCCGTCGCTGCATGAATGCAAGAATAGACGAAATTGTCGGCGAGGTTCTAAACCGCGCCGGCAACACGAGGCGCTTCCTCATCGCGATCGCCGGGCCGCCCGGCGCCGGCAAATCCACCATGGCCGACAATGTCGCCAGCGCCCTGAAGGCCAAGGGCGAGAGTGTCTCGGTGCTTCCCATGGATGGCTTCCATATGGACAACGCCATTCTCATCGAGCGTGGTCTGCTGGCCCGCAAGGGCATTCCGGAGACCTTCGATGTACGCGGCTTCCTCGATATCGTCAAAGCCGTGCGTCCCGCCGATCAGGAGGTCCTCGTTCCCGTCTTCGACCGTTCGCGCGAACTTGCCATCGCCTCTGCCCGGCCGATCGATCCTCAGGACCGCTTCATCATAATCGAGGGCAACTATCTGCTCTTCACGCTGGGCAAATGGGCCGAACTCGACGGTATCTTCGATTACACGATCATGCTCGCCCCGCCGATGGAGGTGCTGGAAGAGCGCCTCTGGGATCGCTGGCGCGGCTACAAGCTGACTGAGGAAGAAGCGAGCGCCAAAGTCTATGGCAACGACCTGCCGAACGGTCGCCTCATCCTCGAAAATCGCCGGCCTGCAGACATCACATTGGAAATCGCGCTGGCCTGAACAGTTGTTTCCGTACCGGTGTTGATGCTATCGAGGCGAAACCCGCATCGCTTCGGAGGCTCCCATGCAATCGATCACAATCCGCCGTCCTGACGACTGGCATCTGCATCTGCGCGACGGCGCCATGCTGGAAGGTGTGATCGGGGATACGAGCAGCACCTTTGCGCGCGCCATCATCATGCCGAACCTAGTGCCACCCGTCGTCACGACGTCAGATGCGACCGCCTATCGCGAGCGCATCATGAAGGCGCTTCCGGCTGGCCATCGCTTCCAGCCGCTGATGACGCTCTATCTCACCGAGAATACGAGCCCCGATGACGTGGAAGAGGGAAAGAAGAGCGGCCTCATCACCGCCGTGAAACTCTATCCCGCCGGCGCCACGACGAATTCACACGGTGGTGTGCGCGACATGGAAAAGGCCATGCCGGTGCTGGAGCGCATGGCCAGGATCGGCCTGCCGCTCTGCGTTCATGGCGAGGTGACTACACCTGATGTCGATATCTTCGATCGTGAGGCCGTCTTCATCGAGACGGTGCTCGACCCGCTGCGCAAGCGCCTGCCGGAGCTGAAAGTGACGATGGAACATGTCACGACGGCCGATGGCATCGACTACATCAAGTCGGCCAAGGCCAATCTCGCTGGCTCCATCACCACCCATCACCTGATCATCAACCGTAACGCCATCCTCGTCGGCGGCATTCGCCCGCATTATTACTGCCTGCCGGTCGCAAAACGCGAGAACCACAGGCTGGCGCTGCGGGCCGCGGCGACGAGCGGCGATGCTAGGTTCTTCCTCGGCACGGATTCAGCGCCCCATGTCGACCCGCTCAAGGAATGCGCCTGCGGCTGCGCGGGGATCTATACCTCGATCAATACGATGAGCTGCCTTGCCCATGTGTTCGAGCAGGATAGTGCGCTCGACAGGTTGGAGGCCTTTGCCTCCCTGAATGGCCCGGCCTGGTATGGGCTGGCGCCCAACGAGGAACGTATCACGCTGGAGCGGCAGGCCGAACCCGTGGTCTTCCCCGCCAGGATTGAGACCGGCGCCGGTCTGGTTACCGTCTTCGATCCGATGTTTGCACTGCATTGGCAGATCAAAGCCTGAGAAAAGACGTTGCGGGCTTAAATATTATTCTTCTTATAGTTGCTGCCGAATGTTGAATTTGTAACGCCCGGCTGCGAAATCCATGTTTTTTTAACGGAATGCGTAAGACATTCGTCAGCAATGACGAGATAGATTTCAGAACGTTATCGGCGCGGCAAGAGCCGCGGAGATTTAAAGCATGATGCTTGACTATAATTCATTGCTGCTGGCGCTTGGCGTGTCAGCAACCTGCCTTGCCGTGACGCTCACGGGAAGTTGGCTCGCGCGCCGGGCCGAAACCTTTCTTCTCACCGGCGCATTCGGCCTCGTTCTCGTCGTCGCCGGCATTTTTGCCTATGCCTTCTATGTGGAGCAGCCCGGGCGCCTGCTTGGTGCAGGTAATTTCGTGCTGTTTCATGCCGGTTTTGCCACTATCTGGGGCGCTGGCTATCAGTTCCGTACCGGCAGGCTCCCGATATCAGGCATCGTCGTCCGTGCACTTGTCGCCATGGCCACATCCATTCCGCCGATGATCGCCGGGCTGGATGGTCTGGCTTTCATGGCCGATAATCTCGCTATCGCCTTTCTGCTCTTCGCGACCGCCTGGCAATATTGGCTCGACCGCGCCGAAGCACCTGCGCCGATATCGGGCATTACCGCTCTCTATACATTGACGGCGATTTCCTTCGTACTCTGCGCTGCCGTGTTGATCTGGGACGGCAAACTGGTGCTTGGCGCCGCACCCAGCAATTGGGCGGAAGATCTGAGCCTTGCCATATGCATTGCCGGCATGACCGGTATCGGTGCCCTGTCGCTGGCGCTGCATCAATGGCGGCTTGCCGCCCGTCACCGCATGGATGCGATCACCGATCCGCTGACCGGCTTGCTGAACCGCCGCGCTCTGTTCGACCAATATGGCGTCCGCGCCATGGGCGCTTCGACTGCTGTCATCGTCTTCGACATCGATCATTTCAAATCGGTCAACGACCGCTATGGCCATGCGGCCGGTGATCACGTCCTGAAGGTCTTTGCCGGCGAACTCTCGGCCAATTGCCGTAGCGGCGATACGGCCGCCCGCCTCGGCGGCGAGGAATTCGCGCTGGTGCTGAAGGAAATCATGCCCGGCCGCGCCGAGCTTGCCGCTGAGCGCATCCGCAAGGCTTTCGAGGAGCGCGATATCTATATCGACGATGAGGTGCTGAAATGCACCGTCAGTGTCGGTGTTGCACCTGGTCGCTCCAAGCCGCTGGATTTCGATGCCATGCTGGGGGAGGCGGACAAGGCGCTCTATGTCGCAAAACGCGCCGGCCGCAATCGTGTCGAACTCGCCAGCCACCTGCATTCGGTACCGTCAGGGGATGCGCGATCGGCCTCTTGATCCTTCTCCCGACCTTTCGTAAGCTCACAGCCGGCCGGATGCAGCCAGCCGCCCCGCGATGCGCAAGCATTATGGTGAAGGCATCCAAATCCAGTTTCACATCCTTGCTCTTGGCAATCGATGGCGAACGGGTCAGCAGACGCGGGCACTGATCTTCCTGTTTGCCGCCAACGGAGAAGGATGAACCATGCGCGATTTTCGCGATGCCAAGCTTATGGCAAAAAACCTGCGTCAGGCGCTTGCCGACCGCGATATTTCCCTCACTCATAGCGAAACCCTGGAGATTGTCGCCAGACAATTCGGCTTCGACCAGTGGAATATTCTCTCCGCAAAACTGGATGACACCAAAGGCGTAAAATCGGCTGTGGGCATCGAGCCACCGGTGCCGATCTTCCGCATCTTCTCGGTCGAAAAAGCCATGGAATTTTATTGCGGCTTCCTGGGCTTCACGCTCGACTGGGAGCACCGTTTCGGCGAGAACTCCCCGCTTTATTGCCAGGTCTCGCGTGAAAGCATGCAATTACATCTGAGCGAGCATTCCGGCGATGCCAGCCCCGGCGCCCGAGCCTTCGTGCGGGTGAAGGATATCAGCGCCTACCAGGCCGAACTCGCCGCCAAGAACTACCGCTATATGAACCCGGGCATCGAGGAAGCGCCCTGGGGCCTCGAAATGGGCGTCATCGATCCCTTCAACAACCGCATCACCTTCTGCCAACAGAACTGAGCAATTACAGCAAAACTGTGCAGCGGTTCTGCGTCGGGAATTGCGTGAAAACAAAGGAAGGGCGGAGGGCATTGCCTCCGCCCTTTTCAGATCAGCATCAGCGCACGGACGAACGCGACCGAGGCCAGCAGCGAGGCGCTGGTGCGCACATGGTTCCACCAGGTCCAGTCCCTGAGATAGGTCATCCAGAGCTGCACCGCTTCTGGCCCGTTGCCGCTGACTTTCGCCAGCGCGTCGTTCATCGGCACGTTGAAGACGATGGTCGAGAGGAAGGACGCGATGACATAGAGTGCCGCGCCGGTCAGCATCATAGAAGAGGCGCCGCCGCGCCAGTTTATGAAGGCGAGCACTGCGATCACTACGCAGAGGATCGCCGTCGGCACGAAAAGTAGCATGAAGGGCGAGCGCACGATGGTCACATTGATGGAATTCATCGCAGCAATGCCCTGCTCGGCCGGGATGCGCGAAAAGGCGGTCATGATGAAGGTGGAGAAGGCAAAGAAGATGCCGGCGACAAGGCCGCTGCCGATCGCTGCCGCAATGAGGGAAATGACGAGAACGATCTGCATGGTCAGGCGCTCCACAATCCGGTTGCCGCGGTCTCCCGCGCATATTGGCTGAAATCCCTTGCCGGGCGGCCGAGTATCTCTGTCACACCACCCATCACTTCAGAATTGCGCCCATCGAGCACCTGTCCGAAGAGTTCTTCCAGAAGTGCCACGATCGGCTCGGGCATTCCTGCAGCGGCAAGCCCGTCCTTGAAATCCGCCATCGATACCTGCCCATATTCTATCGGACGGTCCGCGGCTGCGGCAATCTCGGCAACGGCTTCGCGGAAGGTCAGGGCGCGAGGGCCGGTCAGCTCATAGATCTTGTTGCGATGCCTGATATCGGTGAGTGCCGCCACTGCCGCATCGGCACTGTCATCGGCATCGATGAAGGGTTCCCTGATATCGCCAGCCGGCAGCTCCAGCCTGCCGGCAATGAGCGGCTCCACGAAAGCGCCCTCGCTGAAATTCTGGCAGAACCAGGAGGCGCGCAGGATCGTGTAGCCGATCCCAATTGCCTTGAGCGCTTCCTCGCTCCGCTGTGCCCCTTCTTCGCCGCGGCCGGAAAGCAGCACGACATGCTGCAACCCACACTCCCTTGCGAGCTTTGAAAGCGCTTCGATGGCCTCTGCCGCCCAGGAGATGGAAAGGTCCGGCTGGAAGGCGACATAGGCGCTCGTCGCACCCGTGAGCGCACCGCGCCAGGTCGCGTGATCCTCCCAGTCGAAGGCCGGTATCGTGGAGCGGGACGCCTTGCGCACGTTAAGTCCCAGTTCTTCCAGCCTGTCGGCAATGCGGCCACCGGTTTTTCCCGATCCGCCGATCAGAACGATTTCGGAATTCTGCATATCGAAACTCCTCCGCGGTTTAAAATAAGAGAAACTCTCTCATTTGCAAAATGAGATAAACTCTCTTATTTTCTTTGTCAACAGTTGAAGGAAGCGGAAGATGGTAGAAGAAGTGATCGCACGGCGTAGGCGCCAGCAGGAGTCGACCGGTCAGCCACGCCGCATCCCGAGCCAGCAGCGCGGCCGCGAGCGCTTCGAAAAAATCCTGACCGTTGCCTCCGACCTCATCGAAAAGAATGGCAGTGATGCCCTGAAGATGAGCGAGATTGTTGAAAAGGCTGAGCTTTCCTTCGGCGCCCTCTATCAGTATTTCCCGGACAAAACCTCGATCATCCGCACGCTCGCTGAGCGCTTCAACGAGCAGGGCCGGCAATGTGTAGCCGACGAACTGGCCAACGTGACGGATGCCGACAATCTGCGAACGGCTCTCTGCGTCATCGCCGATGAATATTATGCCTTCTTTCGCCGCGAGCCTGTCATGCACGATATCTGGCACGCGACCCACACGGACAAGCTGCTTCAGGAAGTCGATGCCGAAGACATGGAATTTCACGCGCAGGCCCTGCTTTCAGTGCTAAAACAGCTATGGCCGGAGCGGACCGAGACGGAGCTTCTGGCCATCGCCCGGCTGACGATGCAACTTCTCGCGGCTGCCGTCCGCTATGCTGTTTCACTGGATGAGGAAGAGGGCGTGCAGGCGATCGCGCTCTTCAAGAAGATGCAGATTGCGGATATCGACCGTCTGCTCGGCTGACGGGCTGCCTTCCATCTGGAAACCGGCCGCTCTTGCTGCTATTGCCGCTGGAACGTCAGCCGAAGGAGTAAGCCGCATGATCCAGACCACATTCCCTGATCGCGCCGTTATGGCAGAGCTGCTGGCCAAGATGCTCTGGGAGATCAAGGCGGTTCATTTCAACGCCGAGACGCCCTATAAGTATGCCTCGGGCATCATGAGCCCCGTCTATATCGATTGCCGCAAGCTCCTGTCCTTCCCGCGCATCCGCTCGACGGTGATGGATTTTGCCGCCAGCAGCCTGCTGCGCGATGCCGGTTTCGAGCAGTTCGATTGCATCGCCGGCGGTGAGACCGCGGGCATTCCCTTTGCCGCACTGCTTGCCGATCGTCTCGGCCTGCCGATGATCTATGTCCGCAAAAAGCCGAAGGGCCATGGCCGCAATGCGCAGATCGAAGGCGAGATGAAGGACGGCGCCCGCGTTCTCGTCATCGAGGATCTGACGACGGCCGGCGGCAGCATGTTCACCTTCATCGATGCCATCCGTGCCGCCGGCGGCATCGTCGATCACGGCATCGCGCTCTTCTTCTACGGCATCTTTCCCGAGGCACAGCAGCGCTTTGCCAATGGCAAGGTCCAGCTCCATTATATCGCCACCTGGCGCGAGGTTCTCGCGATCGCCAGGCAGCAGAAGCTCTTCGACGATATGACGCTGCACGAAGTCGAGGCCTTCCTCGATGCGCCGCTCGCCTGGTCGGCAAGGAATGGCGGCGTAAGTGAGCTTTCGCTCTAGCCTTTTGACAAAAGCTCGCTTAATCGATTGAGAAACGCGCAAGTCCTGTTGGGAGGAATTCGATGATTTTGTGCTGCGGCGAAGCCCTGATCGACATGCTGCCGAGGGATACGACTCTCGGCGAAAAGGGCTTTGCGCCCTATGCCGGCGGCGCAATCTTCAATACGGCGATTGCGCTTGGTCGCCTGGGTATCCCCACGGCCTTCTTCACCGGCATTGCCGATGACATGATGGGCGAAATCCTGCTTGATACGCTGAAGGCGAGCAATGTCGATTACAGCCCTTGCGCCATCACGCCGCGCCCCTCGACGATCGCCTTCGTCAAGCTGGTCAATGGTCAGGCGACCTATGCCTTCTACGATGAAGGCACGGCCGGCCGGATGATCACCACGGATGATCTGCCGACCCTTGGCGATGATTGCGAAGCCCTGCATTTCGGTGCGATCAGCCTGATCCCGAGCCCCTGCGGCGAAACCTACGAGGCCCTGCTCGACCGCGAGGCCGCCACGCGCGTCATCTCGCTCGACCCGAACATCCGCCCCGGCTTCATCAAGGACAAGGCCGCGCACATGGCCCGCATCAAGCGCATGGCCGCCAAGTCCGATATCGTGAAATTCTCCGATGAGGATCTCGAATGGTTCGGCCTGGAAGGTGACCACGATGCGCTCGCCGCCCATTGGCTGAACCATGGCGCCAAGCTCGTCGTCATCACCAAGGGTGCGGAAGGCGCTACCGGATACACCAGCGCGCGCAAGGTCACGGTCCCGAGCGAACGCGTCAAGGTCGTCGACACGGTCGGCGCAGGTGACACGTTCGATGCCGGCGTTCTCGCCTCGTTGAAGATGGATAACCTGCTGACCAAGGCGCAGGTCGCCAATCTTGATGAGCAGGCCCTGCGAAACGCCCTGGCGCTTGGCGCCAAGGCTGCCGCGGTCACCGTCTCCCGCGCAGGTGCTAATCCGCCCTGGGCGAAAGAGATCGGCCTCTGAAGCTTAGGCGATCCGATCGAGAAAGGCACGGACCTCCCGATTGAAGAGGTCCGGCTGCTGCAGCGGCGCAAAATGGCTGACGCCGGGCAGCAGCACGAATTCCGCATCCGGGATCGTCCTTGCCAGATAATCGGCATGGTCAGGCTTGATGAATTCGTCGTGTTCGCCGAGCACGATGGAAACCGGAACCTTGATGCCTGCCAGTTGTTCGGCGGTATAATTCGGCTCCGTCGACATCATCTTCGACACGTCGGCGACAAAGGCCTCGAACTGGTCCGGCGTTTCCGACAGCGCCTGATAGTCCTTCCTGTGGCGGCTGAAGCAGCGCTCGATGACGGGCGTTGCCTTGAATTCCTTGGTACCGCTGGGGTCCATGTTGCAGGCGAAGAAGAATACGCCGCAGACGCGGTCCGGCTGCTGATCAGCGAGGATCAGCGCCGTGCAGGCGCCGTCGCTCCAGCCGACGAGGGCTGCTTCCTGAAGTCCGATGTGATCCATGACGGCTAGCACGTCCGAAGCCATCAGATGATAGGTATAGGGCCGATCGTCACGCGTGCTGCGGCCATGCCCACGACTGTCGATCACCACGACCCGATGGCCGGCTTCGATGAATGCAGGAACCTGATAACCCCAATTGCCGCTATTGCCGAGGCCGCCATGCAGCAGGATGACAGCGGGGCCTGCGCCGTAGCTCGCGTACCAGATGCGCGCGCCTTCGTGGTCGACGAGGCCTTGCTCATGCGAGGGCGGCAGTGGCGGTGCGCCCTCTGCCTCGAATTTCACCAGCTCGTCATCAGTCGCGGTCATCAGCTCCTCCTCCGTCAATTTCTCTATAGACGACGAGATGCCCTACAATTCGACAGGGTCAAACAAAAAACCCACCTGTGTCGCCAATGGGCTTTGTCCCCACCTGCGCGGGTTCAATGAAAACGGATCAATCGACA
This sequence comes from Rhizobium sp. 768_B6_N1_8, assembly GCF_051811225.1. Lineage (NCBI taxonomy): Bacteria > Pseudomonadati > Pseudomonadota > Alphaproteobacteria > Hyphomicrobiales > Rhizobiaceae > Rhizobium > Rhizobium sp. 768_B6_N1_8. The sequence goes on from NZ_JBPWPV010000001.1 coordinate 108,574, forward strand.
AATCTCGCACGCGTGATGTAAATGCTGTCCAGCCACAGTGCTCCAAGTGTTCCGCTGAGAAAGGTCGTTACCTCAGCACTTTTCCGTCGATTGAAGAAGGGTAACGGATTTGAGGAGTAGCCTCTCGCTAAAACAAAAGGACATTTGCGACCGCTTTGGATCCCCTATGTTTGTTCCTTCTGCCAGCGAAACTGTAGGGATATCGCTAAATGTAAAGTCCGGAATTATGCCGCTGAATGGCCTTCGGCATCATCCGGTTGGAGGAACATCGGGTTGGTATATTTGGGCTGGTGAATACAGCGCGGCGGATGACTTTTTCAAACCCCTGCATGCCAATCATCTGAGCGGTTGGTTGCCCGCCGTTGAACCGTATCTTGCTTTGGCGCCGGGTTGGCGATTCTTGATTGCAGATGATTATCAGGATGTTTGGTTCGATAAAAATCTGCTTGTCGAGAACTGAACCCGGCGACCGTTTGCGGATCGCCGAATTACTTGGCGAGCTTTGCCAGCGCGGCAACGAGACCCTGCGTCGAGGAGTCGTGACCTGCAGCGCTTTCCTTGCCTTCGACGACGGGCAGCAGGCCGGTCGCTAGCTCCTTGCCGAGCTCCACACCCCACTGGTCGAAGGAGTTGATGCGGAAGAGCACGCCTTCGACGAAGACGCGATGCTCATAGAGTGCGATCAGGCGGCCGAGTGCATAGGGCGTCAGCTTGTCGTAGACGAAGGTGATCGACGGGCGATTGCCGTTAAAGACGCGGTGCGGGGCGATGAAATCGGCCTGCTTGTCTTCCATGCCCTTGTCGGTCAGCTGCTTCTTGGCTTCCGCGAAGGTGCGGCCCTTCATCAGCGCTTCCGACTGGGCGAGAACGTTCGACATCAGGAGCTGATGCTGATGGCGCAGCTCCGGCTCGAAGCCGTTGGCGGCGATCATGAATTCGGCCGGGATGATGCTCGTGCCCTGATGGATGAGCTGGTAGAAGGCGTGCTGGCCGTTGGTGCCAGGCTCGCCCCAGACAACCGGGCCGGAATTGCCTTCGACAGGCGTGCCGTCGATGGTCACACCCTTGCCGTTCGATTCCATGTCGAGCTGCTGCAGATAGGCCGGGAAGCGAGACAGGCGCTGGTCATAAGGGAGCACGGCGCGTGTCGGGTAACCCAGTACATTGCGATGGTAGAAGCCGATGAGGCCGAGCAGGACAGGCAGGTTCTCGGTAATCGGTGCCTTACGGAAGTGGTTGTCGACGGCATGCGCGCCATCGAGGAACTTGCCGAAATTCTCCGGACCGATCGCGATCATCAGCGGCAAGCCGATCGCCGACCAGATCGAGTAACGACCGCCGACCCAATCCCAGAAGCCGAAGACACGCTCGCTCTCGATACCGAATGCGGAGACCTTGTCGAGGGCGGTGGAGACGGCGGCGAAATGGTGCTGAACGGCCGCTTCGCCAAGCGCGCTGGCGATGAACTTGCGCGCCGTCTGCGCATTGGTCATCGTCTCGACCGTTGTGAAGGTCTTGGAAGCGACGATGAACAGCGTCGTTTCCGGCTCCACAAGTTTCAGGATGTCGGCGATATGGGCGCCGTCGATATTGGAGACGAAATGCGCGCGCGGGCCGTCATGGAAGGGGGCGAGCGCCAACGTCGCCATGACCGGGCCGAGATCCGAGCCGCCGATGCCGATATTGATGACATCGGTGATCTTCTTGCCGGTCGCGCCCTTCAGCGCGCCCGAGCGGACACCATCGGCAAACTTGCCCATGGCTGTCAGCACGGCGTTGACGTCAGGCATGACATCCTTGCCATCGACCAGGACAGGGGTGTTGGAGCGGTTGCGGAGCGCGGTATGCAGCACGGCGCGGTTTTCGGTGAAGTTGATCGCCTTGCCGGAGAACATCTCCTCACGCTTCTTCTCGACGCCGCCTTCTTCGGCGAGCTTCACCAGAAGCTTCAGGATCTCGTCATTCACGGCCGTCTTGGAAAAATCCATCAGCAGGTCGTCAAGCGATACGGAAAAGCGCGAGAAGCGCTTCGGATCATTAGCGAATGCGGCGCGCAGATCAGTGGCCTTGGTGGCAGCCGAGGTGCTCTTCAGTTGTTCGACGATGGCATTCATGGGAGACTCCTTTGGAGGCGGAGAGGGTTGCGGAAACTATTCTCTTTCCCGCAGTCAAATCAAGTTCAGCCATCTGACGAAATATGAAAAAAGCCACCCGCGACAAGCGGATGGCCCTCAATTTCATGAGACCGTCAAATTCAGCCGCGCAGGTCCTTGCGCAGGATCTTGCCGACGGGGCTCTTCGGCAGCTCGATGCGGAATTCGATGAAGCGCGGCCGCTTGTAGTTGGTGAGATTGGCCGCGCAATGGGCCTTCACATCGGCTTCGGTGAGAGCAGGATCCTTGCGCACGATGAAGAGCTTGACGGCCTCGCCGGAATGCCCGTCCGGCACGCCGATCGCAGCCGCCTCCAGAATGCCGGCATGCATGGCGGCCACTTCCTCGATCTCGTTCGGATAGACGTTGAAGCCGGAGACGAGGATCATGTCCTTCTTGCGGTCGACGATCTTGGTATAGCCGCGCTCGTCCATGAAGCCCATGTCGCCGGTCCGGAAATAACCATCCGGCGTCATCACCCGCGCCGTCTCCTCCGGCTTGTTCCAATATCCGGCCATGACCTGCGGGCCGCGAATGCAGATCTCGCCGATCTCGCCAAGCGGCAGCGAATTGCCTTCCTCGTCGCGGATATCGAGTTCCGTCGAGGGGATGGGAAGGCCGATCGAGCCGGTGAATTCGGGTGAATCGAAGCGATTGGCGGTCGCAACAGGCGAGGTCTCGGAGAGGCCGTAACCCTCGGTCACGTGCGAGCCCGTCACCTTCAGCCAGCGTTCGGCCACCGGCCGCTGCACGGCCATGCCGCCGCCGAGCGACATGACGAGAGAGGAGAAATCGAGCTTGGCGAAGTCGGCGTTGTTGAGCAGCGCGTTGAAGAGCGTATTGAGGCCGGGGAAGATATGGATATCAGACTTCTGGAATTCCTTAACAAGCCCTGGAATGTCGCGAGGATTGGCAATCAGCACATTGTGGGCGCCGAGCGACATGCCCATCAGCGAATTCACCGTCAGTGCGAAGATGTGATAGAGCGGCAGCGCACAGAGGAAGTTCAGGACCTCAGGCTGCTTCTTTTTGTCGAAGGCGGATTTCAGCCAGAGCTGCAGCTGCATCTTGTTGGCAAGCAGGTTCTGATGCGTCAGCATCGCACCCTTGGCAATACCTGTCGTCCCACCCGTATATTGCAGGAAGGCAATGTCGCTGCCGGTGAGCGCGATGGGCGCAAGCGTCCTGTTCGCTCCCGCCGATAGCACCTGCCTGAAACTTTTGTGTTGCGGAATGGACCAGGACGGAACGAGCTTCTTCACCCGGCGGACGACGAAATTGACGATATGCCCCTTTGGGCCGAGCATTTCGCCGAGAGAGCTGACGACGACATGGCGCAGGTCCGTCTTGTTGATGACCTGTTCGACAGTGCGCGCGAAGTTTTCCAGAACGAAGATCGCCTTGGCGCCGGAATCGTTAAGCTGGTGCTCAAGCTCGCGCGGCGTATAGAGCGGGTTGACGTTTACGACGACAAGTCCGGCGCGCAGGATGCCGTAGACCGCGACGGGGTTTTGCAGAACGTTCGGCATCATCACGGCCACGCGGTCGCCCTTCTGCAGGCCGACGCTCTGCAGCCAGGCGGCCACTTTGCGGGTCTGTGCCTCGAGCGTGCGATAGGTCATCGTTCTGCCCATGCTCGAAAAGGCCCTGCGATCGGCAAAGCGGGCACAGCTCTTTTCCAGGAGGTCGGGAAGCGAGGCGAATTCCAACGGGGGAATCTCAGCCGGAACGATATCAGGATAGGTGGCAAGCCATGGTTTTTCCGGTTTCGCACCACCAGGGTGGACGGAAATACTGCTCATTGTGTCTCTCTCCCATTCGGCCGCCGAAACCGGATGACACCGGTCGATCGGAAGATCCTCCGTCTTCCGTCAAGGCAGCTTATGCCATTGCTTGAGCGGTTCAAGCGGATTGAGGCTACAATAACCTTGACGTAAACGTCAATATCGCGGTGGTCGCATATGAACAGCATGTGAAGGGGAACTTTGAAGCATAGGGCACGTTTTCTCGATGTGGATGAACCACGAGGAACGACAAAGGAGGTGCACAATGCTGAATCAGGATACTGACGCCACCCGACGCGACCCGAATGTGAAGGATACGCCGACGCTGATCGCTAGCGACCGCGTTGAAGGCACCCGCGTCTATGGCGCCGATGGCAAACACATCGGTTCCATCGAACGCCTCATCCTCGGGAAGCAGGACGGCCGCGTTGCTTACGCTGTTCTGAGTTTCGGCGGCTTCCTCGGCATCGGCAGTGATCACTATCCGCTGCCGTGGGAAAAGCTGACCTACGATACCCAGCTGGACGGTTACCGCATCGATCTCACCAAGGAGCAGATCGAAGGCGCGCCGAGCTACGCGGATGACGATGACACCTGGTACAACGATAATGGCCGCCGCGTGTATGATTATTATGGCGTGCCGCCCTACTGGATGTAACGTCGTCCGCGAGGACGAGCCGGTAGAGGCCCCGCGAGAGCGGGGCCTTTCAGTTTTTATTGACGAGATCATTGGCAGTGCGAAGCACTGTGCCAACCACGATATCTTCGGCCGACAGGGACTTGTCGGTCGTCACACGGAAGACATGGCTTTCACCCGGCAGCAACGTCACCAGCATGGAATCCACGACCGCCGCAGGATCGAGCCGATCCGCCATCAGGCAAAGATCCTTCAGGAAGCTCTTTGCACTCACCGTGACATCCCAGCCATCGTCCGATCTTGCCAGCGATATGTTGACGTCTGGCACCGGAAGCTTCAGCTCGATATCCTCGACGAAATAGTGGAAGGCGCGCTTGTCCAGCATCTGCACGACGATGACTTCTTCATCCGCCGCGCGTGAAGTCGCGATATCCTGCGGCAACGGAAATTCCTTCGCTTCGAACCGGTCGCAGAGCAGCCGCCAGAATTCAAATTCCGCCAGCACCGTACCATCAAGCCGCATGCGTTTGCCGCTGATCTTCGAGCGCCAGAACAGTGTCTGCTCATTAACCGCGACCGCGGAAAGGCCCTCGCCACGCGGCTGGATCGTCAGCAGGCGGGGATGGAACGCCTGTTGCATCGCATACCAGAGCGGCTTGCGCCGGCCGGCAGAATCGAGCGCTGCCCAGGAGGTGACCGGCCAGCAATCATTGAACTGCCAGACGACCGCGCCCTTGCAGATGTCGCGATGCGAGCGCATGTGCTCGACTGCGAAGCGGATGGCGCGTGCCTGATTGAGTTGGGTCGCAAAATGCCAGTCATCCATCGTCTGCGGCACGGGCAGGTGTCCGGCAAGGCCCTTGATGAGCTTGTCATTGCCCTGCGTCGCCTTCTGATGATGGAAGACGCCACGCGATTCCGGCGTCAGCGGTTCGTCATGCACGCTCTCCTGCAGCGTCGCCCATGCCGGCGGCGCCTGCCAGCCGAATTCGGAGCAGAAGCGCGGAATGTAGTTACGATAGACTTCGTAACCGACGTCGTTCCACACGTCCCATATATGCTTGCAGCCGTGCCGGTCGTCATTCGGCTCGATCTCCGTGGAGCCCGAATAGGGACTGCCGGGATAATAGGGCCGGTCGGGATCGAGTTCGGCACAGAGCTTTGGCAGGACATCGAGATAGTAGCCGAGCCCCCAGCTGACACCGTCCTTGATGATCGGCCGCCAGCCCCACTCGTCAAAACCCCAGATATTCTCGTTATTGCCGTTCCAGATAATGAGGGAGGCATGCGGCATCAGCCGCACCACATTGTCCCGCACCTCGGCGATGATTTCGCTCCGCAGCGGCTCTTCCTCCGGATAGGAGGCGCAGGCAAAAAGGAAATCCTGCCACACAAGCATGCCGGCCCGGTCGCAGGCCTCGTAGAATTCGTCCCGCTCGAAGACGCCGCCGCCCCACACACGCAGCAGATTGATATTAGCAGCCTTCGCCTCATCGATCCGCGCCGCATAGCGTTCCGCCGTCACGCGCGAAGGGAAACAATCGTCCGGTATCCAGTTGGCGCCGCAGGCAAAGATCGGCACGTCGTTGATGACGAAGGTAAAGGCGGAGCCATGTGCGTCCGGCGCGGTGTCGAGCCGCAGCGAACGGAAGCCGATCCGCTTCGAATAAAGGTCGAGTAAGTTGCCGCTGGCATCCTCCAGCCGGATTTCCAGCGGGTAGAGTGGCTGCGCGCCGAGATGATGTGGCCACCAGAGCTGCGGTGAGGGCACGCAAACCTCGAAGGACACTTCGTCCGTATCGGCGTCGATCGCAACGGTCTGCGTGACGCCACCGATTTCTGCAACAAGCGTCGTCGGCACTGCCTCGCCTTGCCTTGCCAGCCGCGCATGCACCTTGACGAGCCCATCGCCACCGGCAAGGGCGGCGGAAACCCTGATATCGGCAAGCCGCGCCCGATCCCAGCTCTCCAGCCGCACCGGCTTCCAGAGTCCGGCTGTCACAAGCGTCGGCCCCCAGTCCCAGCCGAAATTGCAGGCCATCTTGCGCATCAGGTTGCCCGGTCCCGGATAGTTGTTCGGGCGATAGCCGTAATGCTTCTCCATCTCCGCGCCATAGGCATAGGCGGAATGGAAGGTGATGCTGAGCTCGTTTGTATCTTCCCGCAGCAGCGACGAAACGTCGAAGCGATAGGTGCGGTGCATGTTGAAGGTGCGGCCGATCTCCTCGCCGTTCAGGCGGATCGTCGCAATCGTATCGACGCCGTCGAAGACGAGTTCCTGCACTTGGCCCGCATCAGGCTCGGCTTCGAAGTCCAGCCGGTAGATCCATTCCGTCTTGCCGATCCAGTCATTGGTGATCTCGTTGATGTCGAGATAGGGATCGGGGATCAGCCGGTTTGCGAGCAGGTCGAGATGCACGCATCCGGGAACCGTTGCTGGAACCGAAGCGGGCAGACTGGTTCTTCCTGTATCGTTACAGAAAAGCGTCCAGCCGTTATGAAGGTCTCTCCTCCCAATCATTTCAGCCTCTTATGTTTATTGAAAACGGCCGTAGCGCTGCAGCACTTCGATCTTGTAGCCGTCAGGATCGGTGATGAAGAAGAACAGACCGAACAGCTTGCCGTCGCGGTTGAGTTCCACGAGCTTGCCGGGGTTGAGGCCGAGATCCGTCAGCCGCTTGTGTTCGATCTGCACTTCCTGAACGGAAACAGCCAGATGCCCATAGGCATCGCCGAGATTATAGGGCTCGATACGGCCCTTGTTGACCGTCAGCTCCAGCTCGAAACCGGTCTCTTCATTGCTCATGTAGATCAGCGTGAAGGTCTCGAAATCGACACGGTCGACAACCGCGAGCCCGAAGACCTTGCTGTAGAAATCGACCGAACGCGCCTCGTCCAGAACGCGGATCATGGAATGGATCATCTTGGCCAAGGCGGTCTCCCAATCGCTGATATCTCCGGCAGCCTTGGTAGCCGTCCTCTCAAGCCGGACGCAAGCCCATTCTGCGCGTGATGACGTCTTCGAGCATGCCAACGACATCATAGATCAGAACCGCCATCAGGCCGACGATCAGGCCGCCCTGCAGGATGAAGGCGGTATTGTCGGAGATCAGGCCGGCAATGATGACCTCGCCGAGACCCTTTGCCGCAACCGTCGAGCCGATCGTCGCCGTGCCGATATTGATGACGGTTGCGACCTTCAGCCCTTCGAGGATCAGCGGCAATGCCAGCGGCAGCTCAACCTTGAAGAGACGCTGCGTCCCGTTCATGCCCATGCCGTCGGCGGCATCCAGTACCTGCGGCGACACCTGCTTGAGACCGGCGACCGTATTTTCGAAGATCGGCAGCAGTCCGTAGAGAAAGAGCGCAATCAGCGTCGGCGCAGCGCCGAAGCCGGTGGCGGGAACGGCAAGCGCCAGCACCGCCACGGGCGGAAAGGTCTGGCCGGCGTTGGCAATGGCGCGCGACAGTGGCAGGAAATCTGCTCCGCTCGGGCGGGTGACGAAAATGCCCCCAAGCACGGCAAGCACCGCGCTGCCGACAATCGAGATGAAGACCAGTTCCAGGTGCCCGAGTGCCAGCGAAGCGAGGCTGTTCTGCATGTAGACCGGCGGTGCATTGTTGTTGGTCAGCGGCACCAGCATGAAGGAGAGCCACTCTGTCCTGAAGATCAGGATCAGCAGCATCACCAGCGCCAGCGCGCGAAAAAGGTTGGCGACGAGAAACTTCATACCTTGCGGCCCAGTTCGAGCAGCCGACCCATCGAGATCGAACCGACGGGCGCCTTGTTCGCATCCTGCACGGCGGCCTCGTCGACACCCTGCCAGATCATTTCGGCGAGAGCATCGCGAAGGCTCAGAGATTGCGCCAGCGAATAGGGCAGACCCGGCTTGGCGGGCTCCATACTGTCCTTCAGTGGCGAGAGCGACATCAGCTTCAGCGCCCGGTCGGAGGTGCCGGTCAATTGCTGCACGAAGGGATCGGCCGGTTCCGTCAGGATCTTCTCTGGCGTCGAGCATTGCAGGAGCCTGCCGCCGCTCATGACGGCGATCTGGTTGCCGAGATGGAAGGCTTCGTCCATGTCATGCGTGACGAGGACGACCGTCGTGCCGAACTGTTTCTGGATCGCCAGCAGATCGTCCTGCGCCTTGCCGCGGATAACGGGGTCGAGCGCGCCGAAGGGCTCGTCCATCAATAGCAGTTCAGGCTCGGCTGCCAGCGCCCGGGCGACGCCGACGCGCTGCTGCTGGCCACCGGATAGCTGGTGCGGATATTTCTCGGCAAAGATCGCCGGGTCGAGATTGAAGAGGCCGAGCAGTTCCGCCACACGGCTGCCGATGCGGGCCGTATCCCAGCCGAGAAGCTCCGGCACGGTTGCAATGTTCTGCGCCACCGTCCGGTGCGGAAACAGGCCGTGTCCCTGGATGGCATAGCCGATCTTGCGGCGAAGCTCGGTCGCCGGCACGTCCATGATATCATGGTCGCCGACGAAGATCTGACCCTCGGTGATCGGCACCAGCCGGTTGATCATTCGCATCAGCGTCGACTTGCCGGAGCCCGACGTGCCGACGATCACGGTGATCGAGCCCTTCTCGACACTCATGGAGACATTGTCGACGACCGTTGCCGAGCCGTAGCGCTTGGTGACGTTCCTGATCTCGATCTTGCTCATGCGGCTGGCCCCTGAATGCTTTCGATGACCGCATCGAGGATGACGGCCGAGGAGAAGGCGAAGAAAACGGTCGGCACGGCGCCGAGCAGGACGAGGTCCATGGCCGTCTGGCCAAGCCCCTGGAAGATGAAGATGCCGAAGCCGCCGCCGCCGATCAGCGCGGCGATCGTTACCATGCCGATCGCCTGCACCAGCACGATGCGGATGCCGGTGAGGATGACGGGAAAGGCGAGCGGCAGGTCTATGCCGGTGAGAATCTGCCGGCGTGTCAGTCCCATGCCGGCGGCAGCATCACGCACCGACGGATCGACACCTTCGAGGCCGACGACCGTGTTGGCAACGATCGGCAGCAGCGAATAGAGCACGAGCGCAATCAGCGCCGGCGCGGTGCCGATGCCGCGAATGCCGATATCGGCCGCAAGTGGCACGTTTGCAGCGAGATAGCCGAGCGGCAGCATCAGGAGGCCGAAGAGTGCCAGGCTCGGAATGGTCTGGATGAGGCTCAGTGTCCGCAGCACGATGGCGCGCAGCTTCGGCACCCAGAAGCAGAGGATGCCGAGCGGCAGCCCGAGAACGATGGCAATGGCGAGCGAGCCGAATGCCAGCATCAGGTGGGAGACCGCCTCGCTCCAGAACTGGTTTGCCCGGGTCGAAAACTCCCTCAGGATCGAAAGGCTGTCGAGCAGGCCGGACGAGAGAAATATCGCGAGCAAGGCTGTGTAAGCGGCCAGTGCTGCAACACGCATCCACGGTGTCAGCTTTATCTTCACCAGCGCGTCGGAGATGATGAGGCCGATGACGCCGAGGAGCACCCAGAAGCTGCCGCCGGGCGTCATGCGCGCCACGGTGCTGCCTTGTGGCGTTGCAGCCGTCGCCACAAGGCCGATTGCAACAATCAGTGCGGCAAGGCAGAGCGTGCCAAGCGCCAGGCGAATGAAAGCGTTGCGCAGGAAAAGCGTCGCCAAGGCAGTGGCAACAAGGAGGACCATCAGGATGACGACGGAAGGCTGGGGAAGAAGCTGCGTCAGCAGCATCGGCTTGCCGGCGGCGATACGGTTCGCCTTCACATAGATGAAAGGCAGAAGGGCCGTTGCTGCAATGCCGCCTGCCACGAGTACCACGCCGAGCCGGTCCAGCTTGCGGACCGCTAAGGTTTCTTCCATCGATCCTACCCTGTCCGGAAAGTGCCCCGCCCGGATACCGGACGGGGCACTACAGCGCCGCGCGTCTTTTCAGACGCGCAAAGGACGCTGTAGCACTTTAAACTGCTGCCTATTTTTATCCTTAAATCGGCTCCGATTTAAGGAATTGGGCAGCAGGCGATTACTTCAGGAAACCTTTTTCCTTCAGATAGGCTTCGGCAACGGACTTCGCCGGCTCGCCATCGACCTGGATCTTGGCGTTGAGCTTGCGCAGTTCGTCTGCCGTCAGGCTCTGGAAGATCGGAGTAAGGATTTCCTGGATCTTCGGGTTTGCCTGCAGCACGGCCTCGCGGATGATCGGGGTCGGTGCATAGACCTGCTGCACGCTCTTGTCGTCTTCGAGAACGACGAGTTCGGCAGCCTGAATTGCACCGTCAGTACCATAGACCATGGCGGTATTGACGCCGTTGGTCTGGTCGGCCGCAGCCTTGATCGTTGCAGCCGTGTCACCGCCCGAAAGCACGACTTCCTGATCCGGCTTCAGTGTGAAGCCATAGGTGGTCTGGAAGGCAGGCAGGGCGCCGGCGGAGTTCACGAATTCGGCAGAAGCCGCAAGCTTGGCAGCACCGCCACCGGAGACCCACTTGCCGAAGTCGGACAAGGTCTTGAGGTTATTCGGGCCGGCAACGTCACTGCGGACGGCAAGCGCCCAGGTATTGTTGGCGGGCGAGGGCGTCAGCCAGACGATCTTGTTGGCGTCATAGTCCAGCTTCTTCGCCAGCTGGTAACCCTGGTCGAGGTTTTTCCAGGCGGCATCATCGGCCTTGTTGAAGAAGAAACCGGCATTGCCGGTATATTCCGGATAGATGTCGATTTCACCCGCGGTGATCGCCTTGCGCACGACCGGGGTTGCGCCAAGTGCGATGCGGTCCTGCGTCTTGATGCCGTTGGCTTCCAGCGCGAGTGCGATGACGTTGCCGAGCAGCGTGCCTTCCGTGTCGATCTTCGATGAAACGACGACGTCTGCGGCGTGGGCCGCGCCGGCCGCAAAGGCGGCAAGCGAAACGGCAAGTGCGAATTTCTTCAGCATGATTATCCCCTTGGTTGAACACCGTTAACGTCGCGAAAGCCCCGGACGCGAAGCCTGCGCGCATAAAACCAGCCGGCATGGTCAGCCATCAGGCCATCATGCCGGAAATACGTGCGTCATGGAAATAGTGTGCATGCCCGAAAAATCGATGCCCGAAAATCGAAGCAGCCCCCTCCAGTATTCGCTCTCGCGACGCGATTATGGCGGCGAATGCAGGTCCGTGCGCGGAATTGCATTCCCTTTTCCAAGGCCGGCGCGATTTGTTTTTGTCCCCTTGCGTGTTTCCACGATGTTCCGGTGCTTTCAGTCGGTTCTTTCGCCGCCCGGATTTCTTATTAAGTGAACGATAGCCTGCACCTCTATGGGCAGGGATATCTTTTTTCACGAACACGTCATATCCTCCGCCTTTTCAGTAGTTTCCGGAGAAAGCCTTGCATCTCGGCGCCCTCTTCATCGCAAGCCATGTCCTGTCTTCCGGCTCCATGCGCGAAACTGCGCGTCGCTTCAACATCTCCGCCTCGACCGCGTCGGCAGCGATCGATAACCTGGAGACGGAGCTCGCCCTGAAGCTCGCCGAACGTTCCTCGGGCGAACTGGTCATTCTGCTTGCCGGAGGCAGAGTTCTGGAGGGATTGGCGCCGATCCTTGCCGCAACAGGGCAGCTCGGCGACAAGCTTGGTCATCGTGAACCGGAAGCTTACGGACAATGGGCCGCCCGCATCCCGTCAAGCTCGTCACCATGGAGCGTTACCTGGAGGTTGCCGATCAGGGCAGCATCAACAGAGCCGCCCGTCGTCTGCGCCTTGGTCAGCCGCAGCTTTCATTGCAGATTGCCAATCTTGAGAAATTCTTTGGAGGCAGACTCTTCGAGCGTCAGGCCCAGGGCTCGGCGCTGACGGAGGAGGGCCGCTTCGCCTATACCGTCTTTTCGACCATCAGCCTCGCCTGGAACGAACTGAAATCCGCTGCGGACGAACGCTATCAGCGCACCGCTCGCTCACTGCGCATCGGTGCCATTATCCCCACTGGTTCGGAAAGCTGGGTTGCGCGCTGCCTGGGTAGCCTCGTTGCCGAGTGGAATGCCGGCCGCAACAAGAATGCTTTATCGCTGGTCTCGATGACTGCCGACGATCTGCGCGAGGCGCTGAAATCCGGGCGAATCGATGTTGCGATCCTCGATTCCGTCTTCGGCCTGGAAAGCTTCCGTCATCGCGAATTGCTGCGCACCGATATGGTGGCGATCGCCCCACTCGACAGCGTGGAAGCAACCGCCACGGAACTTGTGGCCAGCCATCCGATCTGCACGCCGAGTCCGCGCACTGGCATCGGCCATGCCGCCATGACCTTCGGCTATGACCGCACCCTGCATCGCCGCCTCCGCGATCGAGACATCACTGCGGCAGATTCGCTGCCCGTCATCGTCGATCTCGTCGCCAATCACGGCTATGTCTCCTTCCTCGGCCGTGTCAGCGCCATGCCGATTGCCGACCGGGTGCGCATCGTCGAGCTCGCCGAGCCGATGCCCATGTCCTATCACGTGGCCTTCAATCATCGGAAAGCCGCGGCCGACGCTTGCGACATGTTGATCACGACGGCGGCAAAAATTGTCCCGGCGCCTGTCGCGCAAAACAAAGCCTTCGCTTAAACAGGCTGCGGCGGGCCACGCCCGATGAAGATGAGCACTACGTCTACGCTATAGCCCTCTAACGCCGCCGATTGTGTGACTTCAGGACAGGAAAGTGCTCGGCACGTTGATTGCTCAGCCCTTACCTGCCGTTTACGCAGAAGGGCAAAAATGGCAACAACACGAACCAGCTTGATGGAGATCAGGACGCAGATGAAGTGCTGGTAGTCGATCGCGGAGCTGGGCATCCATCAGGCGCCCCCGAGGCCGACGCCGACCATCTCGATCGGCTGGACGACCTTGTCGAACAGTGCTTCGTCCACCTTGCCCGAGGCGAGAGCCGCCTGTTTGAGCGTGAGGTCATCGGTTCGGTAGCCGGCGTAGAGATGTCCGCCATGACAGAACTCCTGACTGTTGGCGAGGGGTCGCTCACTGCGTTCAAGCATCAGCGACGTACTCTCAAAGCTCATCCTCACGCAGCTACATCCAACACGATCTTCCCGAATCCGCCACCCGCTTCCATATAGCGATGCGCATCGGCTGCCTCGGACAGTGGGAACACTTTGCCGACCAACGGCTTTAGCCGGCCATCGGCGAACATTGGCAGAGCTCCTTGGGCGAAGCGCTGAACCATGGCGCGCTTCTCCACCGCGCTGCGCGACTTCATCACGGTGCCGATAAGGCGCAGGTGATTGTGGAGCAGGAGAGCGAGAGGGATGACGGTATCGTCCTGCCCGCCCAGCAGGCCGACCTGCACGAGACGCCCGCCCGGCGCGAGGCTGCGCAGGTTGCGGGCGGGATAGTCGCCACCGACGAAGTCGACGATTACATCGACCCCGCTTCCGCCGGTGGCATCGCGAACGCCCTGCTCGAAGTCCTCCAACCGGTAATCAAACACGGCCTCTGCGCCCAAGCCCAAAACATCAATCCGGCGCTCGGCATTGGCCGTCGCGAAGACCCTGGCACTGAGGGCGTGCGCAATCTCCACGCCGGCGGAACCGATGCCGCCCGCTGCGGCGTGGACGAGCACGGCCAAGCCCTTGGCGGCACCACCAAGATGCACGACGGCCTCCCACGCGGTGACGAACGATTCCATCACCGCCGCCGCGCCGATAAGGTCAAGGCCATCGGGAACACGTACCGCCATGCCGCGGTCGACGCGGGCATATTCGGCATAGGCACCCCCTCCGACGATGGCCATCACGCGCTCGCCGGGTAGGATATCGGCGACATCGCTGCCGACAGCGACCACCTCGCCGGCCACTTCCAGCCCGAGCAGATCGCTCTCGCCATAACTCTGCCTGCCGTAATAGCCCTGGCGTTGAAGAAGGTCGGCGCGATTGACACCGGCTGCCTTCACCTTGACCAGAAGATCACCGGGGCGAGGTTGCGGCATCGGCGCCTCAGCAAGACGGAGAACCTCCGCCTTGCCGAAATCATCGAACGCGATCGCCTTCATTTCGCAGCGACCTTGCCGAGCGCCCGGCGGGCGATGCTGGCGGCGAAGAGCGGCGTCTCCCTGCGGTTGTGGTCACCGCCCGCTTCCTGTCGGGCGGCCGCCGCCTGTTCCAAGGTCTGGCCGTGCGCGGCAATGAAGTCCATGAAAACGTCGGTGGGGTGCGAGGTGACGCGATTGGTGTAGCGGGTGCGTCCGCCCTCTATCCCCTCGGCGATCAGCTCCCAGATCACGTTGACCTGTGTGCGCCCGACCGGGGTGAACACGTCCGAGATCGAGTTCATCCGGCAGTAACTCGGCGTTGCTTCCTCGGCGACGTAATGCTGCACGACCAACGCGGTGCCGATCATCTCGACGTTAATCGACATGGGTCGGCCGTCATCCGTGGTCGTGGTGCCGGCACCGATGTGGTCGGGCGGGCAGCAGCGTAGATATTCGGCTTCCGGCAGGGTGAAGAGCCAGTCGGCAATATCGACCTTGTCCAGCGGGACGTCGATCTCGGCGGAATAGGCGGACAGGGAGAGGATCTTGTCGGTCAGTATCTTCATGGTTTTTCCTTTCGAGTGTCACGGATTAGATGACGACGTTGCTTTCCACGGACGACGAGCCAGCCACACCTCCGGTGCGCGCCACCCTTGCGGCCCGTATCCAGCGACAGTCTCGAACTTTTGATCTGCGAAGCATCCGTTTTTGCCGGTACAATCTGCTATCCGGACCGTTGCGTGAAAATTATACGTTCGTGTTAGGTCAGTAATTCAGAGTCAAATCGAACATACCTATGTATATATTTGCAGTCCCACGCCTTCATGAGACGCGCGGGGCCTTCGACGAGATTTACCTTGTTTTGGTAACGTCGAATGCTGTTGAACTCGCCGACCTCACGATGGGGATTGTGCGTCTATTGAAAGACAGCGATAAGCCGTAGCCTGCTGCAAACGGCTTTGCCTGGATCGCAAAGATGAGACCCCATTTCGCCGTGTTCCTGTCAACCTTCGTCGATGTCGTTAGGGCGGGGAGCTTTTCCGGCGCCGCCCGTCGGCGCGCGGTGACGCCTTCAGCGATCGTGCGCCAGATCGACACGCTGGAGGAGGATCTGGGCGTTGCCCTGCTGGTCCGCTCGACCCGCGCCCTCACGCTCACGGATGCCGGCCGGCGGCTGCACGAACGGGCCCTGCTGCTTCTTGACGAACTGGCCGACACCCACGCAGAGATCGCCGCCTTCGACGGTTCCGTCTCCGGCACACTCCGGATCGCCTGCTTCCCGACCTTTGGCAAGCGCTATGTCTTGCCGGTCGTCGCAGCGCTGCAAACTGAGCACCCCGCGCTCAAGGTCGAGCTCGACCTGACGGAGCGGCTGGCCGATCCGGTTCTCGAGCGTCTCGACGTGGTCATCCGCATGGGGGCGCTGGCCGATAGCACGCTGATCGCCACGAGGCTTGCGCCTCTGACCCGACTGTTGGTCGCAAGCCCGGCCTATCTGGCACGGGCGGGTGTGCCCGATAGCGTCGCCGATCTCTCATCGCACCGTTTGATCGACAAGCTGCATGGCGCTGATCTTCTGGGTTGGGGGGACCTGCTCGACGGCCCGGCGGGCCATGCGGGGAACGGTATGGTGACGTTCCGTTCAGACGATTTCGAAGCCCTGCGCGCGGCGGCCCAGGAGGGGCTGGGGCTCGCATTCCTGTCGAGCTGGGTCGTCGGACCGGACGTCAAGGCAGGGAGACTGGTCCGGTTGCGGCCGGGCGATGAACCCTGGAACGCTGCGCCGGCCGGGATCTACCTCCTGCGCGCCCTGCCGCAGGCGAGTGCCAAGGTGCGAGCCTTCACCGAGGCGCTGCGGACGTCAATCGGAAGTCCACCAATCTGGGAACCATGATTTGGCGCGTCTTTGTGGAACAGCAATCGTCGGCATGCGCGGACCCAATCGGGGTTTGAGGGTTGTTTACGATATTCGACAATCAATGTGTTGCTGACTTGGTGGCACCATAGCCCTACGCCGCCGCGCCTGACGTTACGATGGGGAGCGTCAGAGGGGGAAAGGCGGCTATCGGCGGTAAGCCGTTCGTGAAATGGGCTGCATGGGCTACTTTGGCCGAAATGGCGGAACGAGAAGGATTCGGGATATGACGGTTTTGCTGGAAGTATGCGTCGATAGCGCTCAGGGCCTTGCGGCTGCAATCGAGGGCGGTGCTGGCCGCATCGAGCTCTGCTCGGCGCTGGAGCTTGGTGGGCTGACGCCATTGCCGAGCCTGATGCGAATTGCCGCCGAAGCGCCGATCCCCGTCTATGCAATGATCCGCCCGCATGCCGGCCCCTTCATCTTCGATGCGACGGACGAAAAGGCGATGCTTGCCGATATCGATGCTGTCAGGGCCGCTGGCCTTGCCGGCGTCGTCATCGGCGCCAACCGACTGGACGGCACGCTCGACATGCCGCTCATTCATCGCCTGAAGGCCCATGCGTCCGGCCTCGGCTCGACGCTGCATCGCGCTTTCGATCTCGTGCCGGATCCGGATGTGGCACTGGAGCAGGCGATCGAACTGGGCTGCGAGCGCATCCTCACCTCGGGCTGCGTACCGAAGGCGATGGACGGGCTCGAAACGCTGAAGCGCATCTCCGTCAAGGCTGCCGGCCGCATCTCCATCATGCCGGGCAGTGGCGTGCGACCGGCCAATGTCCTCGAGATCCTGCGGGCAACAGGCGCGCGCGAAGTTCACGGCTCCTGCAGCTCTGCCGTTGCCAGCGCCGATCCGCGCGCCGTCTCTTTCGGCTTCGATGTGCCGACCTCGAACCGCACCGATGCCGCGGTCGTCAGGCAGATGCGCGCGGCAATCGACGCGGCCTAAGCATGTTGCGCAAAAGTGTGCAGCGGTTTTGTGATAACGACATGCAAAAACAAAAGCTTAAAGCGTGGCAAGCAAATCCGAAAGATCGCGACACGCTTTAACCAGCAATCTTGATCACCGCCTTGATGAGGCCGCTCTTCTCATGTGCCCAGCGGGCGAGATCACGCGGCACATCGGCAAGCGTCGTGCGATGGGTGATCAGCTTGTCGACCGGAACGAGACCCTTGGCGATCGAATCCGCGACATGTTCGAAGTCGACGCGCGTCGCATTGCGGCTGCCGATGACCATCATTTCCCGCTTATGGAATTCCGGATCGGAGAAGCGGATATCGTCTTTCACGACGCTGACCAGCACCAGGGCGCCGCCATGGGCGACAAAGCTGAAGGCCTTCTCTATCGAAGGTCCAAAGCCTGTCGCGTCAAAGACGACATCAAAACCATCGCCGTCCGTCCTGGCCTTCACGGCATCGGCTGTCCCATCATTGGCGACGATCCCTGACGTAAGGCCGAAGCGTTCCGACGCCATCTGCAGCCGTTCCGCACTCGTATCCAGCAGCGTCACATCGTGACCGGCGATACGCGAGAAGATCGCCGCGCCAAGGCCAATCGGACCTGCGCCGATGACAAGCGAGCGGGAACCCGCAGGGACCATGGATCGGCGTACCGCATGCGCCCCGATAGCCAGGAATTCGACGGTCGCCGCGGCCTCAAGGCTGAGGCCCTTGGCGGCATAGAGATTGCCCGCGGGCACTACGATTTCCTCGCAGAAAGCACCATCCGTATGGACGCCGAGAACCTTGATATTGGTGCAGCAATTGGGCTTGCCCTGCCGGCAGGCGACACAGCTTCCGCAGGAGAGATAGGGATTGACGATGACGGGCGTACCGACGGCCATCGCCACCCCGTCGCCGGTCTCCAGCACCGTCGCTGAGATCTCATGTCCCATGACGCGCGGATATTCGAGAAAGGGGTGCTTGCCTTCGAAGATATGATAGTCCGTGCCGCAGATGCCGACATGGCTGACGGCAAGCCGTACCCAGCCGGTATTAGGTTTATCAGGGGAGGGGCGCTCGACGAGATCGAGGACACCGGGTTCGCGGCAAAGGACAGCTTTCATGATAGTTCTCGCATTGCTGAAAAGAAGAAAGCCGGCCTTTGGGCCGGCTTCGTTTTGCGTCTCGCTCAGCCCGTCCGGCGCCGGCGAAGCTGGTCGAAGTAGACGATGACGATGATCAGCAGGCCGGTGATGATGCGCTGCCAGAACGAGTTGACGTTCAGGAGATTTGCGCCGTTGTTGATCGTCGCCAGAATGAACGCACCGATCAGCGGACCATGCACGGAGCCGACGGCTCCGAAGAGCGACGTGCCGCCGATGACCGAGGAGGCGATCGCCTGCAGTTCCCAACCGTCGGCCTGTGTCGCGTTACCGATTGCGATACGTGAGGCAAGCAGCACGCCGACGAAAGCCGCAAACGAAGCCGAAAGGATATAGGCGAGGTAGATCATCCCCTTGACGTTGACGCCGGAAAGGCGCGCCGCCTCGGCATTCGAACCGACGGCGAAGAGATAGCGGCCCCAGCGGCTCAGATGCAGGAAGACGAAGGAGGGGATCGCAACCAGGATGACCATCCAGAACAGGCTTGGGACGCCAAGGAAATCGGCGCGGGCGAAGTTGCTGAAGCCCTCGTCGGTGATGCTGATCGTAGAGCCGTTGGTGATCAGCAGGCCAATGCCACGCAGCGATGTCAGCGTCGCCAGCGTGATGATAAACGGCGGCAGGCCCATATGCACGATGCCGAAGCCATGGAAGGAGCCGATCGCGACACCGATTGCCAGCGTCAGCAAGATTGCCGCCCAGAGCGGTACGCCCGCCTGCAGCAGCCAGGCGATGATGACCGTGCAGAAGCCGACGATTGCACCGACCGAAAGGTCGATGCCGGCGGTGATGATGACGAAGGTCTGGCCGAGCGCCAGGATCGCCGTCATCGCGCCTTGGCGCAGCAGGTTAGAGATGTTGAGCGGCGTCCAGAAGCTGGCTGTCGAGAAGCCGAGCACGACCCAGAGGAAGATCAGCAACCCGATCAGCGTCAGGCCGAACAGGATGTTCATCTTCCGGCGCGGCGGCGGCGCGACGATTTCGGTGGGGGTGACAGTCATGAATTTTCTCCCTCTTATTCTTCTGGCTCAGACGCCGATCGCTTCGCTGAGCACTTCTTCATGCGTCGCCGCGTGGAAATCATGGCTCGCGACAAGCTTGCCGCTGCGGAAGACGTGCAGCCGGTCGGCCAGTTCGTAGACCTCAGGCAGATAGGAGGAGATCAGGATAATGCCCGCCCCGTCCTTCAGAAGCTTGGCGAAGAGCCGGTAGATTTCCGCCTTGGTGCCGACGTCGACGCCGACGGTCGGCTCGTCGAAAATGAAAAGCCGGGCGCCGTGGCTCAGCCACTTGCCGATGACGATCTTCTGCTGGTTGCCGCCCGACATGCTGGAGGCCGGAACGCGCCGGCTCGGCGTCTTGATGCTGAGATCGCGGATCTGCTTGTCGGCATTCGTCGATTCGCGCGCGTGATTGATGACCGGGCCGTGGCTGAGGCGTCCGAACACCGGCAGGTTGATGTTGAGGCCGATCGGCAGGTTGAGGCAGAGCCCCTGGTCGCGCCGGCTTTCGGGCGCGAGCGCAATGCCGAGCTCCATCGCAGTGCGTTCGTTCTTGATATCGACGCGCTTGCCCATCCAGTGGATTTCGCCCGCACTTGTCGGCTGGCGCCCGTAGAGCCCGAGAGCAAATTCACTGCGCCCGGCGCCGATCAGGCCATAGAGCCCGACGATCTGTCCTGCCTTGACGCTCAGCGACACGTCTTCGAAGCCCGGGCCGGTAAGACCCCTGACGTCGAGGATCGTCTCGCCGATCGGAATCTCTTCCTTATGGTAGATCTGCTCGATCGAGCGATTGATCATCAGCGCGATCAGTTCGGCGTCATTGGTTTCGCCGATGAGGCGCGTGCCGACATGCGTGCCGTCGCGCAGCACCGAGACACGGTCGGCAAGCTCGAAGACTTCCTCCATGCGGTGGCTGATATAGACGATGGTGACGCCTTCGCCCTGCAGGCGGCGGATCAGCTTGAAGAGCTGTGCGGATTCCTGGCGGGTGAGATAGGCGGTCGGCTCGTCGAAGATCAGGAACTGCGTGCCGCGCATGGCCGCACGCGCGGTGGCAACGAGCTGCTGCTGACCGATCGTCAGCGAACTCAGAAGCGCACCGGCCGGCAGGCCGAAGCCGAGATCGTCGAGAACGGCCTGCGCCATCTTCTCCATCTGCTTCTTGCGCATGATGCCGAAGCGATTGACCTCGTCGCCGAGGAAGAGATTGGCGGCCACCGTCAGGTGCCGGCAGAGCACGACTTCCTGGTGGACGGCGTTGATGCCGCGGGCGATTGCCTCGTTCGGCGTCGACAGCCCCACCGGATGGCCGCACCACAGCACCTCGCCGGCCGTGCGTGTGATGACGCCGGTGAGCAATTTGATAAGAGTGGATTTACCGGCGCCGTTTTCGCCGACGATGGCGTGGATTTCACCGGCAAGGAAGGTCAGCGTCGCAGGCTTCAACGCCTGCACGTGACCGTAATTCTTCTGCAGGCCTTTCAATTCGAGGATGGGCGATCCGGCGGGAATTCGATTGGCTTCTTTCAGCGTCGCGCTGTCATCGTGGCGATGACTGACCTCTTCCAGTCCGACCATGGACCTCTCCTCCTCTTGTCACGTCTGCTCTCCCTGGTGAAACATACCATGGATGAGAAAGGCCGCGCCGGTTTTTGAAGCCGGCGCGGCCGCCTGTTGTTTTACTTGATCTTCGGGTTCAAGAGCGCGTCGATCTTCGGCTCAGCCATATTCGCCTTGGTGACGAGGTTTGCGCCGGTGTCGACGTTCTTCTCGACCTTTTCGCCCTTGGAGACGGCAAGAGCGGTCTTCACGCCGTCATAACCCATGCGATAGGGGTCCTGAACGACGAGGCCGGCGATCGCACCATCCTTGAGGAAGCCGACCGTCTTGTCGTCGCTGTCGAAGCCGATGACCTTGATCTTGTCGCCGAGCTTGTTTTCGGCGATCGCCTGGCCAACGCCCTGCGCCATGATGAGGTTCGAGGCGAAGACGCCGACGAGCTTCGGGTTTGCCGTGATCAGGTCGGTCATCATGTTAAGGCCGGTCGTTGCCTGGCCGTCGCCGTACTTATCGGCAATCACCTTAAGGCCGGGATGCTTGGTCTTCACCTGATCCAGGAAGCCTTCGCGGCGCTGTTCCAGCGAGCCGACGCCGGGAAGGTTGGTCAGGATGACGACTTCGCCCTCTTCCTTGCCGGTGGCGCCCTTGATGGCGGCGGCAAGACCGTCAGCAGCGATACGGCCGCCCTGGACGTTGTCGGTCGTCAGGAACGACTTGAATGCCTTGGAGTCGGCGCCAGAGTCGATGCCGATGATCGGAACCGACTTGGCGGCTTCATCGATCGGCTTGCCGAGCGCCTTGAACTCGGTCGGGGAGATGACGACGGCTGCCGGCTTGCCGGCAACGGCGTTCTCAAGAATGCTGATCTGGCCGTTGATATCGGATTCGGCCTGAGCGCCGAGCTCCGGCACGTTGACGCCGAGATCCTTGCCAGCCTTGCGCGCGCCGGCCAGAACGATCTGCCAGTAGAAGGACGTCGTGTCCTTCACGATGATCGGGATCGTCACCTCGGCCGCAAAAGACGTGGCCGGCATCGCCGTCGCAATGACAGCGGCGCCTGCAAGTGCCGTAAAGGCACGGCGAGACAGAATGGATTTCACGATGCTCATAAGGGTTCTCCTCTCAGGGTGCGTTCTCCTCCAATGAAACCGGACCGCTGAACGCAGGCGGACGATTTTTATCGATAAAAAACATTTACGATCAGAAGCTAGCTGAGGCGCAGGCAAATTGCAAGTATGCCCAATTCGCTTTTTTACCCGCTAAATTCTCTCTCAAGCAATTGTTTTCATTTCAAATACATAATGACCTAAAATACGGTCTCAGTCGAATTGCACCTCGTGCGGATGGACGACGCCCTTCTTCAAGATCAGGTTGCCGTAGAGCCGGAACTCGGTGGTCGCGACGATATAGGCGGCCTTCCGCGCCATCTCATAGAAGGCGAAGCGTTCGACGGATGCGATGGAAAAATCGCCGGCGCGCCGGGTGACGATCTCCTGGAATTCGGCGCAAACCTCCGGCACCGCCTTGGGGTCGCCAACCACCTCCATCCGCCATGCCGTTTGCGGCACGAACGTATCGAGTGGCATGTGGGTGAGGATCGCCTCGGCCATGGCCGTGGCACTGACGCCATCGGCACGGATGACATCAGGTCCCATGCTGCTTGCCGGGAAATTGGCATCGGCAATGACGATATCGTCGCCATGCCCCATGCTCTTCAGCGCATAGAGCAGATCGGGGCCGAGAAGCGGATGAATACCTCTAAGCATAGTGTCTCCTTAGACCCGCACGGCCTCTTCGCCGAGCGGTGCGGCGACAAGCGTATAGGGTTCGAATTCGGGATAGATATCGGCAGGAAGCTGCGGCTCGAAATTTTCCATGTTGCGCACGAGGCTCGAGGGCCTTGCCGTGCCGATCAGCACCGAGGAGACGACCGGGTCGCGCAGCGGAAACTGCAGGGCGGGGGCGGCAAGCGGCAGGCCGTGGCGCTTGGCCACCTCTTCCATCGCGCCCACCTTGCCGAGCACCTCGTCATTTGCCGGCATATAGTCGAAATGCGACCCCGGCACCGGGCCAGTTGCAAGAATACCGGAATTGAACACACCGCCGACGACGAGTGAGGTACCCTTCTGCCGGCAGAGCGGAATGAGCTCGGCAACCGCCGAGCGGTCGAGCAGCGTGTAGCGTCCGGCAAGCAGGATGACGTCGATATCGCCATTGCGCATCACGTCGAGGCAGACGGGCACTTCGTTGACGCCGAGGCCGAAAGCCTTGATCGCGCCTGACGATTTCAGCTGTTCCAGCGCCTTGATGCCGCTATCGAGGAAGTTCTTCAGATGCACGGCATTCTTGGCGGCGCCATGCGTATAGGCACCAATGTCATGGACGAACAGAATATCGATGCGGTTGAGGCCGAGGCGCGCATAGCTGAATTCGACCGATCGCATGATGCCGTCATAAGAATAGTCGTAATCGGCATCGAAGGAGAGCGGCTCGACATAGCCATAATCAGGAACGGTGCCCGTCGGTACCGGGCGCATCAGACGACCGACCTTGGTGGACAGCACATAACTGTTTTCCGGCTTGTCGCGCAGGAAATCGCCGACGCGTCGTTCGCCAAGCCCAAGGCCATACCACGGCGCTACGTCGAAATAGCGGATACCGTGGTTCCATGCGGATTCCAGCGTCTCCATCGCCTGCTCGCGCGGGCAGGCGCGATAAAGACCGCCGAGTGCAGCGGCGCCGAAGCTGATTTCAGTCACCTCGAGCGCCGTCTTGCCAATCTTCCTCGTCTTCATCATTCCTCCTTGTGAAGACCCTGATATCAATAAGTATTATTTAGAGCGTGGCTCCGAGATGCCACGGCACGAATTCATTATCGCCGTAACCGAAGATTTCACTTTTCGTCTTCTTGCCGGAGGCCGTATCGACGATCAGCTCGAAGATCTCGCGGCCCTTGCCGCTGATGGTCGCATCGCCGGTGACGATAGTGCCGCAATCGATGTCCATATCCTCTTCCATCGAGGTATAGAGCGCCGAATTGCTGGCGAGCTTCAGGGAGGGGGCGGGGCGACAGCCGAAGCAGCTGCCGCGGCCGGTCGTAAAGGCGATCATGTTCGCGCCGCCGGCAACCTGGCCGGTGGCTGAAACCGGGTCATAGCCGGGCGTATCCATGAAGACGAGACCAGGTGCGGTGACGCGCTCGGCATAGCCATAGACAGCGGTCAGCGGCGAGCGGCCGCCCTTGGCAACGGCGCCGAGCGACTTTTCGAGAATGGTCGTCAACCCGCCGCGCTTGTTGCCCGGAGACGGGTTGTTGTCGAGCGAGGCGCCGTGCAGGGCGACATAGTCTTCCCACCAGGCGATTTTCTCATCGAGCTTTTTGGCGACATCGTCGCTGACGGCGCGGCTGCGCAGCAAATGCTCCGCGCCATAGATCTCGGAGGTTTCCGAAAGGATGGCCGTGCCACCGGCTGCCGCCAGCAGATCGGCGGCAACACCGAGCGCCGGATTGGCGGTGATGCCCGAAAAACCGTCGGAACCACCGCATTGCAGACCGATGATGATCTCACCGATCGACATCGGAACACGCTTTTCGCGGCCGACATCAGCGGCGATTTCGCGCAGCATGCCCATGGCGCGCTCGACCGCGCGGCGGGAGCCGCCGGCGTCCTGAATGTTGAAATGCCGCTTGGAAGCGCCGGCACCGCTCTGGCCGTAAAGCGTCAACTGGTTGACCTCGCAGCCGAGGCCGATCATCAGCACACCGCCGAAATTCACATGGCGGGTGTAACCGGCAAGGGTGCGGTGCAGCACGTTCATGCCGTCGCCGGTCGAGCTCATACCGCAGCCCTGGTCGTGAACGATCGGCACGAAGCCGTCGATGCCGTCATAATGCGGCAGGATCGTCCGGTTGGCCTCGTCGGCAATCGCCCGACAGACCGTGGTGGAACAGTTCACGCTGGCGATGATGCCGATATAATTGCGCGTCGCCGCCCGTCCGTCGGCGCGGCGGTAACCCATGAAGGTGCGCGCCCTGTCCTCGGCACTTGCTTCTTCCGGAGCGGAATTGGCCGTCGCAGCAAGGCGGTCGTTTTCGAAATGCAGATTGTGGCTGTGAACGTGGTCGCCGGCCTTCACATCATCAGTCGTGCGGCCGATCGCCTGGCCGTATTTCACGACCGGCGTGCCGAGCGGAATGTCTGCTATGGCGACCTTGTGGCCGGGGTCGATCTTCTGGCGCGTCGAGACGCCCGCAACCGTCGATCCCTCGGCGATCTGTGCCGTTGCGACCGCGACATTGTCTCCGGTCGACAGGATGATCCAAGGCTGTCTGTCCAATTTCTTCTCCCTAACGAAACGCCCGCTACATAGACGAATGCGCATTGATTTTGTTTTTTATCTACAATAAACATTTTCAAGTCAACGGGAATATTGATCCTGTGGACGAGGGAGGCAAACGGCCGCAGGCGACTGAAAATAAGATAGAGGTCGCCTAAAGAGGCTCCTGGTCCGGCTGTGCCCGTTCTTGGGGCGGGTATCATCGCCGTGTCGCTCGGGCGGAAAGCCCGTATCGCTTGGGCAGAAAGCAAGGTCTGATGGCAAGGCAGAATACGGTCTTCAAGGAAGCCTATAACCGATATGCGGCAGCATTGCGCACGGATACGGCGCTGCCTTCGGAGCCGGAAATCGCAGCCCAGCTCGGCGTCAGCCGCAGCACGGCGCGCGCCATCCTGACCCGTCTCAGCGACGAGGGCATCATCCGCTGGAACAAGCGCCAGAAGATCGTCCTGCGCCAGCCGATCGACCGCGACTTCTTCCCCTCCGAAGAAACGGATTCGCTGCATGACATCATCGAGCGCAGCTTCATGCAGCGCATTCTTTCGGATGAAGCAGCGCCCGGCATGCAGATCAACGAGCTGGAGCTTGCCCGCGAGATCGGCACAGGTACCACCAGCGTGCGTGAATTCCTCATCCGCTTCTCGCGCTTCGGGCTCATCGAAAAACGGCCGAACAGCCACTGGACGCTGAAGGGCTTCACCCGCGAATTTGCGCTGGAGCTTGCCGATGTGCGCGAAATGTTCGAGCTGCATTCGGCCGCCGAGTTCGGCAGGCTACCTGCCGACCATCACGCCTGGTCGGATTTGGCGGCGATCAAGGAGGAGCACCTCTCTGTGCTCTCTGACATCAATAACCGTTTCAAGGAATTCTCGGCACTCGACGAGCGTTTTCACTTGCTGATCCATCGCGCCTCGAAGAACCGTTTCATTGCCGACTTCTATGACGCGATCGCCATCATCTTCCACTATCATTATCAGTGGAACAAGGCGGCCGCCCGCGAACGCAACGAACGCGCGATCCACGAACATCTCGATTATATAGCGGCGCTCGAAGCCAACGATCAGGCGAAGATTGAGGCCGCCTGTCGCATACACCTTCGCTCCGCTCGCCAGACCCTGCTGCAATCCATCCCGCAGAGCTCCACGGAAGGCGCTCCGGGCTGAAAGGTTGGCACCTGATCAGTGCGACGCGGCCTCGCTTGCCGCGCTGCTCGCGCCCCCGCTCTTCACGCCGCGGCTGATCGGAATGAGCCAGGTGGTCGCAAAGGTCAGCACCGCCACGACTACGACACCCCAGAAGCTCCAGTGCAGCGCCGCATCGAAGACACCGCGCACCGCCGGATCGTTTGCAAGCGCCGAGAGGCCGGTCGGCTCGTTCAGGACATTGTGCAGGCGGTTTGCCGCATCCCCCGTCGCATAGTGATTGATGCCGGCATTCAAGATCGCGCCGAGCACGGTGGCACCCAGCGTATTGCCGAGGCTGCGGGCAAAGATGATCGAGGCTGTGGCACTGCCGCGCATCGACCATTCCACGCTGTCCTGCACCAGCGCAATGCTGGTCAGGTTGATGAGCCCCATGCCGAAGCCCATGAAGAAGGAGCCTGCGCCCGCAACGGCCGGATGGCTTTCCGGCGTCAGGAACAGCAGGAAGAAGGCCCCGAAGGGAAACATGAAGCTGCCGACCCGCAGCGTATTGCGGATGCCGAATGCCTTGAAGAAACGGCCGGAAAGCATCACCGACAGCGGCCAGCCGACGACCAGCATGGTCAGCGTGAAACCGGCGACAACAGGCGAGCGGCCGAGCACGCCCTGTACATACATCGGCAGGATCGTCGAAAGACCGATCAGCGCCATGCCGGCAAGCAGCATACAGGCATTGCTGGTCGCAACGAGCCGGCGACTCCAGAGCGCGATGGAAATGATGGGCTCCGGCGTGCGCTTTTCCTGCAATACAAAGAGAATGCCGGTCACGACGAAGAGGGCGGCAAGCGAGAGAAGCACCCAGGCCGGCGCATCCGTTTCCGTCAGGATCGTCAGTAGCGCGATGATGGAAATCGAAAACAGGATGGCACCGAGATAGTCGATCTTGGCATCCTTATGCGCCACATCCTCCTTCAGGAACATCATGAAGGCAATGATCGAGAAGATGCCGATCGGCAGGTTGATCCAGAAGATCCAGGCCCAGGAGATCGTATCGACGATGATGCCGCCGGCGAGCGGCCCGACGACCGCCGAAGTCGCCCAAACTGTCGCCATCACGCCCTGCACCTTGCCGCGTTCCTCCAGCTTGAACAGGTCACCGATGATTGTCATCGTCACCGGCTGGATCGCGCCGGCACCAAGGCCCTGCACCAGGCGGAACACGATGAGCGAGGCCATCGACCAGGCAAGCCCGCAGAAGAGCGAACCGACGAGGAAAACGAGGATGCCGCCGATCAGCACCGGCTTGCGTCCAAAAATGTCGGAAAGCTTGCCATAGATGACCGTGGTCGTGGACTGCGCCAGCAGGAAGGCGGAAAAGACCCAGCTATAATAGGTGAAGCCGCCGAGCTGGCCGACGATCCGCGGCATGGCGGTCGCCACGATCGTGGCTTCGATCGCCACCATGAAGGTCGCGAGCATGATCGTGGCAACGACGAGCGTGCGGTTGGATTGCTTCGATGTAGCGGACATGATGAACCTCTCGAAGCTTTCTCCGTGAAACGGGAAAACCGCTGTCGGCTGGTGGGGCAGGTGCAACGCGTGATGTCGGCAGTCTTTTATGCTCCTGCTGGTAGCAGGTAAAGCGCAAGTGATATGCTTTCTTTTGTGTCGACGCTTTAAACCGCTTCCGGCCCTGACAAATTTAAAATACAAGGCATTTTGCGAAGGAAAGTTTCGGTGGGTATCCGCCGGAAATAAAGAGATCTGGCAGGCCAGGCCTCTCGGATCTCAGGATTGCATTTCCGCCAGGTTATTCCCACCTGAAAACCTGATGCAGGCCTGTGAACCGCGCCATCGCGGCTGCGAAGGGTTTCGGATCCGGGCACGGAAATGGCGGGCTATGATGACGCATGTTTTGGCTGCGAGCGGCGGCGTTAAACAGGTAATTTGCATCAACTGGGGTACAAGATACGGGCCGACTTTCATCAACCGGCTCTATGCGATGGTGGCGCGCAACATCACGCCGCCGTTTACCTTCACATGTTTCACCGACTGCCGGGATGATCTCCATCCCGGTATCCTGTGCGAGGACCTGCCGCCTCTGGATGTCGAAATGCCCGTCAATACGAGGGGCATCTGGCCGAAGGCGAGGCTCTGGGGACCGAAGCTCGGAAGCCTGAGCGGGCCGGTCCTCTATCTGGACCTCGACCTGGTCATCGTCGCCTCTCTGGATGACTTTTTCAAAGTTGGAGGGCCTGATGATGTCGTCATGGCCCGCAACCAGACAACGCCTTTCGAAAGGCTCGGCCAGAGCTCGCTCTTTCGCTTTCCGGTCGGCAAGCTCCTGCCGCTGCAGGAAAAGTTCAGGGCCAACCCGCAGAAAGTGGCCGATGAGTATCAGTATGAACAGCGCTTCGTCACCCGCAATGCGCCCGGAGGCGTGAAATTCTTCCCGCGGAGCTGGGTTCTGCATTTCCGGCAGGACTGCCACTGGGCCTTTCCGCTGAACTACTTCCTCGCACCGCGCCTGCCATCCAGTGCCCGCGTTGTCCTCTTCCCGCGCGGCTTCCACCCGCAGAACGCCATTGATGGGAAATTCGGCCCGAAGGGCCGGGCCGAAACAAGGCTCGATCATATCAAGGGCGTGTTCGATGTCAGCAAACGCGGCGGCAAGCAACCCTTCCGCTACCTGCGCCACTATATCCTCCCGACACCCTGGGTGGCGGATCACTGGCATGAGTAGGAACGCAAGTTCCGGATCGCAGCGGAACAATTTCTCGCTTTGAATGTTGTCAGCTCAGGGAAACGTTGGGTGCTCTCATGCGTCCTCATCTGATCGCAACATTGCTCTCGCTTTCATGTCTGTCTGCCAACGCGAATGCGGCGGACGCGGACTTTCTGAATTCATTGGCAGGCGACTGGGATGGAGGCGGAATGGTCCTGACCAAGATCGGCGGCAAGAAGGTCAATGTATCGTGCAATCTGAAATCCAGCGCGAGTGCTTCCGCAGTGTCCATGAATGGCAGTTGTCGCGCGCTCGCCGTCATCACAAGAAGCTTCTCGGCAAGTGTAAAGGCGGCCGGTCAACGTTACACCGGCAACTACACGGGACCGTCGGGCCAGCCTTCCATGCTCGTCGGCAGCAGGAAAGGCGATGCTCTCAACTTCAATGTCACCTGGGCTCGCGTCACCAATGGCGACCGAAGCGCACAATTGATGATCGAAAAGCTGGGGCAAAACGGGCTTCGCCTGCAGACTGTTGATCGCGACCTCGCCTCCGGCCGATCCGTGGTGACGAGCCGCATTGATCTGCAGCGGCAGTGACCCGAGTCTCGGATTTTGTGATGCGCCCGGCCCGTCGGGGCTTACGACCGCTTCCTGATGGTGGCGTAAATGATATTGCGGTTGGCACCGAACCAGACCGTCTTATCATCAGTGTCTTCCGTCGCACTACGATGGGAAATGCGCCACATGTCGGCTTCGGAACGCTGGAGAAGCTCCCAGTTCATGTAGGATTCCATGTACCCGTCATCGGCCATCTCGTCGGAAAAGTTGGCAAATAGAAAGACGCCGCCTGGCTTCAGCATTTCCATGCAAATCTGCGTGAGCCGGATTGCCACTTTATCGGTGAGATAATCGTACAATCCTGCTGCATAGATCAGATCGAAAGTGCCGATCCGATGCTTTCGTGCGAGCAAGCCGCGCACGGATCCATTGATAGGCTCGACGGAAGTTCCATGGAATTGGCTCGAGATCGAGCCGATACTTTCCGGATCCTGATCAAGAGCAACCCAGCGTTTAAGGCGGCCTTCCGCAAGTGCCTTCGATGCCTCCGCTTCGCGCAGGTGACCGGCAGCGATGGCCAGGACTTCGGTATCCGAACCCGTTCGCGCAGCGGTCTCGTCGACGTAGCGGGTCAGGATGTCGCGACGTTCCCTTACGGCGACCGGGCCGGGGGCGTTTATCGTGTAGTCGAAGATATCCAGTCCGAGACGGGTGGATCTGGCCACTTCTTCGGCCACCGCCGGATGCCCATAAATGAAGTCGATAAGACTGGCATCACCGGAATAGCCGCGAGGTTTGTCAAAGGACCAACGGGTGAACGGGCACTGCTGGAGGATCTTTGCCGAGGGATGGGCTTGAATGATCGGGATGAGCTTCTGCCACACGGCAGCGCCGAATTTATGACGGACGTCATGGAGCTGGCCAATTAGCCACCTGACTGCATCAGGCAGGTTCTTACCCGCGGAGAACCGTTGTATTGCAATGTTGATGACGATCGCAAACTCAGCCTCTGCGGTTCGCAGGCGGTCTGTTTCGTCATCTCGGTTCGGTGAGGGAAGCTTATTGCTGAAGGACTGCGGCGTGATCAGGCTTTGGCCATCAAGAGAAAAGAGCGGCTGAGCCACTGAAACCTCACTGGTGAATAAGAACTTAAAACATTGCGTAAAATCCTTACCATTTTCACGCGAGTCAAGCGTTAAGGTTGGGCTGCGGCGCCAGTGCACGTCTTAGCTTTAGAAAATATTAGTGAACCCGAGAGATAGCCCGCCCGCTTGGGGACCGTTTGAGCGTTATCGGTTGATGTGGACTCTGCGTACGGCTATCCAGCGTCAGTTGGCAGTCTGCGAAGGGCAACTGCTGCAAGATGTTGGGTGGCAGGGGCATGATGCACGTGTTAGCCGAAACCGCAGCTGCTACCGTGCTGCCGACGCTGTCGCCAGAACAGTTGCGTTGCCTTTATGAGCAGAAGAGCGAGAGCGGCCGAAAGAGCGCGACGCGCAAAGGCCTCTGGACAGCGGTCGCTGCTTACCTTGCATATTCCTTCACGGACTATCTTTTTATCGGTGATGTCGTCCAGTACACGGTCGCCGGCCGGCTGGCGGTTGGCGTCAGTGCGTTATGCGTGCTGGAATTCCTGCTCTACCGCGAGGCAAAAGCCGATACGGTCGACATGGCCGCGGCGATGTCGGTGCTCGTAGCCTATCTTGTCTGGCTTCTCACCGCCCGGATGACCGCGGCCGGGGATGCGTTCTCATATTATATGGTGTTTGGCGCGATCTTCATGATGAGCGTCAACTTGTTCTTCAGTTTCCGGTTTCCGGTTGCTCTTGCGGCCTCCGCAACGAACGTGCTCATCTTCACTGGCGCCCTATATCTGTTCGCGCCCATGTTGCTTCTCCACAAGCTCATCCTCGGTGCGTTCTGTATTTCTTGCTTTGTTTTCACGTCTTACGTGAACCTTCAGCTCAATAGGGAGCGCTACAAAGTCTTCCTCAATGCATTTGAAGCGAGTTTGCAGCAAGCTGCCGCCGACGAAAGAGGCAAGGCTCTTTTGCACCTCTCGAACACGGACTCGTTGACCGGCCTCGAAAATCGCCGGGCAGTCGATCAGCGTCTGCGTGATCATTGGCAACGCTGGCAGGACGACAGTGTGCCCTTTGCCGTCCTGCTTATCGATGTGGATTATTTCAAACGCTATAACGACTGCTACGGCCATCAAGAAGGTGACCGCTGTCTTATAGCTGTCTCCCAGCTTCTTCAAAGCGTGGCCGAGTCCTGGGGTTCGATCATCGGGCGATACGGCGGTGAGGAATTCATCGTCATCACATCGATGCCGAATTCGCAACGAGCGGTCGAGCTCGCAGAAGCAATGTGTGCTGCAATCAGGGCCTTGGCCTGGCCACACGAACACAGGCGAGACGGGACCACTGTCATCACCGTGAGTGTCGGCGTGTCCTATACGCGGGACGAGAGCAAGCAGGTAGAGAAGGTCATTCACGAAGCTGATCGCGCGCTTTACGCCGCCAAGGCGGCGGGCCGCAACACCCTCGTGGTCTTCGATCCCGAAGATCCTGAGAGCAGCGATGACAGCGAGGATATAGCTGCGACCCTGAAGATCGCGCTCGAGCACGGCCTTGTCTCCCTCGTCTATCAACCGATCCGCAACGTCCAGACGGGCAAGATGGACGCTGTCGAAGCTTTGATGCGTTTGAGCATGTTGGATGGAACGCCTGTATCGCCTGGTAAATTCATCCCGGTTGCGGAAAGGACGGGCTCGATCGTCGAACTCGGCCGGTGGGCAATCCGCACTGTTTGCCGAGACTTGTTGGCGACCGACCTCGTGCAGGTTGCCAGCGTCAACGTTTCCCCGATTGAACTCAAGATGCCGGGTTTCGCCACCTATGTGGCGGCAACACTGGCAGAATTCGGCGTGACGGGTGCCCGACTTGC
Organism: Rhizobium sp. 768_B6_N1_8; assembly: GCF_051811225.1. Lineage (NCBI taxonomy): Bacteria > Pseudomonadati > Pseudomonadota > Alphaproteobacteria > Hyphomicrobiales > Rhizobiaceae > Rhizobium > Rhizobium sp. 768_B6_N1_8. The sequence continues at coordinate 141,412 of NZ_JBPWPV010000001.1, forward strand.
TTTCGAGATCACCGAAGGCGTGGAGCTGGAAATCGACCAGGATGTGGTTCGTTGCATTAGCGACCTGAGAAAGCTCGGCGCTCAAGTCTGGCTCGACGACTTTGGCACAGGCTTCGCAGGGCTCTCGTGGCTCCGCCTCATAGAGTTCGACACCGTCAAGATCGATCGATCCTTCCTCCATGACAGCAACACGGAGAGAGGCAAGAGGATGTTGCTCGACATCATCAGCCTGCTGCGCAATCGCGGCGTGAGGATACTCATTGAAGGCGTCGAGACCATCGAACATCAGCGGCTGATGCAGCAGTACGGAATCAACCAGCTCCAGGGATATTTCATTGGAAGGCCCGCGCCGGCAGCCCAGTTTGAAACTGATAACGTGCTGCCGTTCAGCATGGTCAGGAACCTTGATTCAAAACGCCTGTTCCGGAATGGGTTATAGGTTCAGCCTGCTTCAGGACCTTGATGGACAAGGGCTGCCGTGTCGGGCCCGACCGCATTGCCTTCCGTGCGGTGAGCCGCCGATACAGTGAACGTCGCCCTGCGTCGGCTGTATCGCGTTGAACTACATCGCATTTGTTATGAACAGCCGTCGTCGCGCATTCTGCCTCTGATCGGTCTCAGCGGAACGAGCATGACTGGCAGCGCAATCACCTGCACACTGTTGAGCACGAGCGACGTCCAGAAGATCGCGCCCGTTTCGAGCGGGACGCTCTGGGTCAGGGACGGCAAGTTTCCCGGTCCGATACAGGTCGCAAAAAACAATCTCTGGCGGTCGGACGAAGTCGGCGCCTGGATGGATGAAATGTCCCTGAGACGCACTGCGCCAAATCCGAAAGCCTCTGCGCAGGAACGCAGATAGCAGTCGGCCTTCATATTTCGCGCGGATCATCAAATGGATAGACTATCGCAATACGCGCCGTCGTCGGGGACGGGCGCGTCTCAGCGCCTCGAACGGCCGCGCCGCGCCGGTAAGATTATGGCCGTCAGGGGTTTTCGCGAAACTTGCAATGTCAGCGTGTGCCGCGATACCAGAGCGCAACTCATGCGGCGAATAGCAAGTCTACCGATGATCCAAGTCTACCGATGATCTCGGTCAAGGTGGGGTCGGCCCACCGCTTACCGTCAACGGGCATCCAAACAGCCAGATCAACGACCTGCTGCAGTGGGTCTACGTCGCAAGCCCGAACTCAAAGCCGTGACCAGAAAGCACGGCATATCCTACACCAACGTATGGTTATGGAACACACACTAACGCGATAATTTTTACCCATCGCATCACTGCCTTCCCAGTCGGGTCGGCCGGCTGGCTGAACCCAACTTGCTGGAATCGCTAAATCCCGGTGCATCCCAAACCGCCAGTTGGCTATTCAGGGGCAGGAGCCCCCATGAACATGAATGTCACCAATCATCCTGCGAACACAAACCTAAAAACTTCAGATGAGAGCGATCAAGCGGAGGCAGGGACACCTGCTCCGCCGACGCGAAAGCCGAAATGGCGAATGCTGGTGCTGGGTACGATAGGGATGGTGGCGCTTGGTGCAGCGGCCTATGGCGGCTGGGAATACTGGACGGTGTGGCAATTCGAACAATCGACGGACGATGCATATGTGCAGGCCGACGTGGTCGCGATAGCGCCACAGGTGGCGGGCTATATCCAGACGCTTCTTGTCAATGACAATCAGCCGGTCAAAGCCGGTGACATTCTCGCTACGATTGATCCGCGCGACTTTCAGGCGGCGGTCGATCAGGCCAAGGCGGATGTCGCCGAGGCCGAAGCGGCCATCGTCAGTATTGCCGCCCAACTCAGCGAACAGAAGGCCCTGATCGACGAAGCGCAAGCGACGATCAATACCGACCAGGCATCGGAGGTGTTCGCTGAACAGAACAACCAGCGCTTCATGACCCTGTCAAAAACGGGTTCGGCAACAGTGGAAGAGGCCCAACAGGCAGCGTCGCAGGCCGAATCGGCGAAGGCCGTCGTAGTCAAGGACAAGGCTGCACTGGTCGCCGCGCAGAAGCAGATCGCTACGCTGGACGCTCAACAGTCCGAAGCAGAAGCAACTCTTGATCACAATCGTGCCGCGCTGGCTCAGGCCGAACTCAACCTCGGATACACGGTGCTACGAGCACCCGTCGACGGAGTTGTCGGCGCGCGGGCAGTCCGGGTTGGCCTCTACGCCCAGCCTGGTCAACTGTTGCTGGCTGTGGTGCCGCTCCAGGCGGCCTATGTCGTCGCCAATTACAAGGAGACCCAGCTCGCCAACGTCAAGCCAGGCCAACCGGTCAGGATCGACGTGGATACATTTTCAGGTATCACCGTGCGCGGCATCGTAAACAGCCTAGCGCCGGCAAGCGGTCAGGAGTTCGCCTTGCTGCCGCCCGACAACGCGACCGGCAACTTTACCAAGATCGTCCAGCGTGTTCCCGTCAAGATCACCATCGACAAGTCGGATCCACTTGCCGGTCGCCTGCTTCCGGGGATGTCGGTAACGACCACAATCAAGGTTGGACCGGCCGTTGATGGCAACCCTCCTGGGAACGCAAGCAAGTAATTCTTGGGAGGTCTACGGCGATGGCGGGCATGGAGACATCTGGAGTTGAGCGCGAGGCGGGCGCCAGCATGCGCACTTGGATCGCGGTTGGCGGCTGTATGGTAGGGGCGCTGATTGCCGTCCTCGACATTCAGATCACCAACTCCTCGCTTCCACAGATCGAAGGCGGAATCGGTACCGGTTCCGACAACGGCACCTGGATCTCGACCGCCTATCTGATCGGCGAAATCATCATGATCCCGCTGACGGACTATCTCAGCCGCGTCTTCACCTTCCGCCGCGCATTGCTCGGCAATCTCGGCCTGTTTCTGTTGTTTTCCGTCTGCTGCGCCTTTGCCACGAACCTATCGGAAATGATCATGTTCCGTGGATTGCAGGGCCTCACGGGCGGGGTGATGATTCCGATGGCCTTCACTCGCGTGTTGACGACGATCCCGCTGCGCCAGCAGCCGACGGGGTTAGCGGCTTTCGCGCTGACTGCGACCTTCGGACCAGCAATCGGGCCGACCATCGGCGGCTACCTGACCGAAAACTACGGATGGCAGTATATCTTCTTCATCAACCTTGTCCCCGGGGCGTTGATGTTTGGCTTGCTCTATCCGACGCTGGAACGATCCAAGATGAACCTCGCATTGCTGCGCGACGGCGACTGGCTCGGCATCGCATTCATGGCGGTTGGCTTGGCATCGCTGCAAACAGTGCTCGATGAAGGCAACAAGGACGACTGGTTCGGGTCACCCTACATAGTGCACTTGGCCATCCTGGCAGCCATTGCACTGACGATTTTCATCATCATCGAGTTGGTCGTCGAGAAACCCGCTGTCCAACTACGTCTGCTCGCCCGCCGAAATTTTGGATTGGGTACCCTCGCCAATATCATTGTTGGCTTCGCCCTCTATGGCTCGGTGTACGTGCTGCCTGCGTACCTGAACGGAGTTCAAGGCTACAATGCCGAGCAAACGGGCTTGGTGCTGGCCTGGGCCGGCCTGCCGCAGCTTCTGATCATTCCCTTCGTGCCTTTGCTGCAAAAGCACTTCGATCGGCGTGCCATCGTCTCCGTCGGTCTGGCTATCTTCGCAGCAAGCTGCTTTCTGAACACGCATCTGAGCTTCGACGACGGTGGTCCCCAGTTCATGATTACCAACATTGTGCGTGCAATTGGTCAGGCCGTGGTGATCGCACCGTTGATCGGTATCGCAACTATTGGAATCCCCAGAGAGCAATCAGGAGCGGCATCCGGGCTGTTCAACATGATGCGAAGCCTCGGTGGCGCAGTGGGAACGGCCACATTGGCAACGATCATCACCAAACGTGAACAATTCCATTCCAACATCATCGGCCAGTCGGTCACGCCCTATGGAAACAACGTCGGGCAGTTTCTGACGGACATGCAGCAGTATTTTATGGCGCATGGCGCCGGTGATATCGGTCATGCACATCATGAGGCCGAGATCTTGCTCGGCACGCTCGTCCAGCAACAATCCTTCGTCATGGCGTTTTCCGACACATTCTATATACTCGGAGTGCTCCTGTCGCTCGCAGTCGTCGTGGTCCTTTTGACACGAGGGCCTTCGCCGACTTAGGCTGGTTCGGCGGGGTGCCCAGGCGCTATATGGCCTGAACTCGTTGTACAACGCGGCGTTAGAACACCTTTGGCCAATGTAAACGAACGTTTGACCATCGTCGTCCGGATTGGGGCCAACAAGAAAGTACACTCCCGCCTTTTTGACTTCGGGCCATGATAGAAGACCTGCGAGCTTAGAGCGCGGTACACTTAGGACGTGACGTGTCCAGTTTATGATCTCAGCGGTCAGGATGCCCTGGGGGCCCCTCCACAAGGTGGAGCCGAACCGACTTTCCTTGCGCTCATAATTTTCCCTGAAACATTCCTAGAATCACGATTCCAATACAGCTAACGCGATTTCGTAGAGTCAATGACAATCGAACGCTGACATTTTACCCGCCGAGTTCGTATTGACAGACTCGAGTGGTTACGACGTTCTGGCAGGCAATTGCGCTGCATGCGTGGCGACTTGAGCGCGTCGTCGGCAGGTAATATCTGAAGACGTCGAGAATTTATACTTACAATCAAGAGGCTAATGGTGCCGCTTACGTGACTCGAACACGTGACCCCATCATTACGAATGATGTGCTCTACCGACTGAGCTAAAGCGGCAATCCGGCGGGCGAAGCATGCGGCCCGCGATTTGCATGGGGCTGATACAGGCATTGTCTGAAGATTTCAAGCACCCTCTTATGCCCCCGGGCAAAAAAGCTGAGCCTGTGGAAAGGCTCCCTTCAGTGGAAGGGCCCCCCTTAGTGGAAAGGCCTGTGCTTCAGAGCGCCAGCCGGGTGCGGGCGGCCCGGTATTCCGCTTCCAGCCGGTCGACCAGCTTTGCCACCGGTTCCACCGTCTTGATCGCACCGATGCCCTGGCCGCTGCCCCAGATGTCCTTCCAGGCCTTTGCGCCGCCCGTCGCCTGTTCGAAATCCATCTTCGAGGGATCGGCTTCAGGCAGATCGTCAGGGTCGAGGCCTGCCGCGCGAATGGAGGGCTTCAGGTAGTTGCCGTGCACGCCGGTGAAATAGTTCGAGTAGACGATATCGGCGGCGGCACCCTCGACGATCGCCTGCTTGTAGGCATCGGAGGCGCGTGCCTCCTCGGTCGCGATGAAGGGGGTGCCGATATAGGCCATGTCGGCGCCCATTGCTTGTGCTGCGAGAATGGCGCCGCCGGTCGCAATCGAGCCGGCAAGCAGCAGCGGGCCGTCGAACCATTCGCGGATCTCCTGCACCAGTGCGAAGGGAGAAAGCGTGCCCGCATGTCCGCCAGCACCCGCTGCAACCGCGATCAGTCCATCGGCACCCTTGCGGATTGCCGAATTGGCATGGCGGTTGTTGATGACGTCGTGCAGCACGATACCGCCGTAGGAATGAACAGCTGCATTCACTTCCGGCACGGCGCCAAGCGAGGAAATGACGACGGGCACCTTGTATTTCACGCAGAGCATCAGATCGTGCTCCAGCCGCTTGTTCGACATATGGACGATCTGGTTGACCGCAAAGGGTGCGGCCGGTCGTTCCGGATGCCCGGCATTATAATGGGCAAGATCTTCGGTGATCATTGCCAGCCACTCGTCGAGCTGGCTTTCCGGGCGCGCGTTCAAGGCCGGAAACGCGCCGATCACGCCGGCCTTGCATTGCGCCAGTGTCAGCGCCGGATGGGAGACGATGAAAAGCGGCGAGCCGATGACCGGCAGTCTCAGATTATCCCTAAGTATCGGGGGCAGGGCCATGCTTTCACCGCTTTTTGACGTTTACGAAAACGTCAATTGATTAGCAGAGCCATCGCCTGAGGAAAAGAGCGCCTGAGGAAAAGAGTGCCCGAGGAAAAGAGCGACCAAGGAAAAGAGCGACCAAGGAAAAGAGTGTGGTCTTCTTCTTGCTGCCTTTTCCCTAATCCTGTCCATTTTCACTATATCTAATGGAGAATTCGGAACGTCCGGCGCTGCTTATCCCCCGCCGATGCGCTCCGGAAGGGCTGCAAGGCTTGCGGTTTGCCGCACTTGCCGCTACCGAATTTTGACAGGCATTCAATCTTTTGGGGTTGATGCCGGCACGAAACGTGAAGGGCCCGATGTGAGCGGACTAGAAACGGCTATCAGAACTGCGCTGGATAATTCCGACCGCGACAGTGCGGAAGTTCGTGCACGCATCTATCAGTCCGCGCGTCAGGCGCTGGAAGCCGGCCTGCGCAAGCAGGATATCACCGATGCCGAAGTGGTGGCCCATCACCGCCACCGCCTCGAAACCACGATCCACACCATCGAGAGTGAAGAGCGCGCGCGCCTTCACCCGCGGCAGGGGCCTCCGGAAGTTCCGGTTCCGCCTGTTGTGGAGATCCCTGAGCCCGCCCATCACGTGGAAGAGCCCGCCTATCGTGCGGAAGAGCCCGCCTATCGCGAGGGCGAGGACGACAGCCTGGCCGTTACAGGTGAAACGCGCGGCTACAACGCCACTTCCCGGCGCGCGGACGATGCAAGCCTGGATGATGTCCACGCCAGCAGCGCCGATCAGCTGGGGGCCGCGTCAGATGGAGAGATGCGTGGAGAGACGCGCGCGACGCCGGACAGGCGTGGCGGCATGGATTTCCGCCCCGAACGGGCCGCTGTTCGCCGCAGGCCGCGCAAGTTCTTCTCGCGCCTGCTTGTCTGGTGCGTGCTGCTCGCCTTCATCGGGACGGGTGCCTGGTGGGCTTATAGTTCTGGCCTGCTGAAGACGGCGGCTGAGCGTGACACAAGCGTCGCCAATCCGCCCGCCAGCACGCAGCCGGAAGATTTCGATGGCGAGGAGAGTGCCGGCAACAGCGCCCCCTCGGATGGCGACCAACCTGCGGCGATCGACCCGCAAAACAGCTTCTCGGCAGACTGGATCGAGGTCTTCAAGCCCTCGGATGCCGACAAGATCGAGAGCGGCCCGCGTGCCCGTAAGGAAAGTGTCACTGAAACCGAAGGCCCGGCCGTCCGCCTGACCTCCCAGAGCGGCAATACGGATGGCAATGTTTCCATCACCATTCCGGCCGATGTCCTGCAGCAGCTTGCCGGCAAGTCCTCGACCATCGCGCTGACCCTGCAGTCCACCACGGACGAGCCTACACAGATCACCGTCGAGTGCGATTTCCAGTCGCTCGGCAATTGCGCCCGCCATCGTTTCAACGTCACGCGCGAAAAGTCGGACGCGCTGCTGCAGGTGCGCTTCGACCGCTCCCTGGCGCCGAATTCCCCGGGCCGGCTGATGATCAACAGCGATGTCGACGGCAAGGCCCGTGGCATCAATCTCTTTGCCGTGCGGATCCTGCCGGGCCAGTAAGTGGCCCGGTTTGCTTGGGAGGTTTATTTCAGGAAGCCGGGACCCGCGCCGATGATCTTATCATCAAGCGCACCGATCGCGTCCTTGTCCTTGCCGTCATAGTCGATGGTTTTCAGCATGTGGCGAATGAGGTTGAGCCTCGTCCGGTGTTTGTCATTGGCGTGGATCACGGTCCAGGGCGCAAACTCCGTGTGGGTTTCCTTCAGCATGCGGTCGCGCTTCTCGCTGTAGTCGTCCCATTTGGTCAATGCGGCTATATCCATCGAGGAGAGCTTCCAGACAGCGAGCGGATCGTGCCGCCGGTCATGGAACCGCTTGATCTGCATTTCCCGGCCGATATCCAGATAGAACTTGAAGAAGAATATGCCTTCGTGGGCGATGACCTTTTCCACCTGCGGCGCCTGATTGAGAAAGTCCTCGTATTGTTTCGGCGTGCAGAAGCCCATGACCGGCTCCACGCCGGCGCGATTGTACCAGGAACGGTCGAAGAGCACGAATTCGCCCGATGTCGGAAACTGTGCGATATAGCGCTGGAAATACCATTGACCTTGTTCCCGCTCCGTAGGCTTGGCGAGCGCCACCACGCGGGCAAGGCGCGGGTTCATGTGAGCCGAGGATGCCTGGATCGCGCCGCCCTTGCCGGCCGCGTCGCGTCCTTCGAAGAGCGCCATCACCCGCTTGCCCGTCGCCTGCAGCCAGAACTGCACCTTCACGAGCTCGGCCTGCAGCTTCCTGAGCTCGTCGAGATATTCGTCGTCCTTCAGCTTCTTCTTGTATGGGTAGTCGCCGGATTCCAGCGCATGCTCATCTGCCCAGTCGGGCAGCACGGGATCATCGATATCGAAGACGCGTCTCTTGCCCCGGATCTCCAGCTCCACAACCCTGCTTTCGACGTCTTCGGCCATCGTCTCCTCCTGCGCTTGATGATTTCATTTTTCAGCAGGCGAACATATTTATCATTGAAAATCAAATCCTCTGCGTAAGCAAAGCGCAATTCGGTGACGCGCGCTGCGGCTTTTCGCGCAAGTTTCTCAAATGGAAAACTTCTGTCATGAAACGCGGCTATCAGGCAGAGTTTGAATATAAAGAAAAACGAATCGACGCCGCGAGGGGCAGCTTGGAAGACGAAACGCCGTGGACAAAAAGCCTGTTGGCGCGCATCCGGCGCGAGCGCCCGGTTCTGCTGGCGACGCTGCTGAGCGCGCTTGTCGCGCTTGCCGCTGGCATGAACAAATGGATCGTGCTCGCCCTGCTGCTTGTGATGATCTTCACCTCGCTCTTCAACGAGGCGCCGGTCATCAGACACGATGTAGACGAGCCGGTCGAACCCGAGCCTGAAGTGCCTCCGAGCCGCCTGCCGGAAGTCTCCGCCACGCTGGCCGGCCTCGATATCCCGGTCATGGTGCTCTCGGAAGATGCCTCGGTGCTGTTTCAGAACCGCGCGGCCGAAAAGGCTTTCGGCGAGGTGACGCTCGGCTCCCATATATCGGCAAGGCTGCGTTCTCCCGGCGTCTTGGACATGGTGCGCGAAACCATCGCCACCAACGCCCCGAACCAGATCGAACATTCCGAGCGGCTGCCTTCAGAGCGCGTCTATATCGTTCGCAGCGCTCCTGTCGAATTCAAGGATGATGATGGCCGCAACGAGCGCTATTACATCCTCTCCTTCCGGGATATTTCCGAAATACGCCGCATCGATCGCATGCGCTCGGATTTTGTCGCCAATGCCAGCCATGAGCTGCGCACGCCGCTTGCCTCGCTGCGCGGCTTCATCGAGACGATCCAGGGTCCGGCTAAGAACGATCCGAAGGCGCAGGCACGTTTCCTCGGCATCATGTTCGACCAGACGACGCGTATGAGCAGGCTCGTCGACGATCTTCTGTCTCTGTCGAGGCTTGAGCTCAAGTCGCATATCGCCCCCGATGAGAAAGTGGATCTCGTGCCGCTTCTCGGCCACGTCAGGGATTCGCTCGTGCCGCTTGCGAAGGATGTCGGCGTCTCGATCAACCTGCACCTGCCCGACGGCAAGGTCGAAGTGCTGGGAGACCGTGACGAGCTCGTTCAGGTCTTCGAGAACCTGATGGAAAATGCCTGCAAATATGGCCAGGAAGGTGAAGTCGTCGATGTCTGGCTGAAGAATGGATCGGGCCAGCCGGTGGAGGTCAGCGTCGTCGACAGGGGGCCAGGCATTCCGGCCGAACATGTGCCGCGCTTGACGGAGCGCTTCTATCGCGTCAGCATCGAAGACAGCCGTTCCAAGAAGGGCACGGGGCTCGGGCTTGCCATCGTCAAGCATATTCTGACGCGCCATCGTGCACGGCTGATCGTTAAATCAGAGGTGGGCAAGGGAACGGAGTTTACCGTGCGCTTCTGACGCAATATGTCGCATGCAATTTTTCAACGCAATATTTTTACATTTAAAATCAAGAATTTATCTTGTCATAAATGTTTCATCGATTTGACATAAAAGGACGGTGCTTAAGGCGCTAAGAGAGTCCTGCCGATGAAAAAAGGCAATGCGAGGGCCTCTTTGAGGCCGCACTCACACAAGCCCAAATGCCGGGAGATTCAAATGAACACCTTTAAACTTACTGTTGCCGCGCTTGCTGCAACCGCCGCTTTCGCTGGCGTTGCAGTTGCTCGCGACCAGATTCAGGTTGCTGGTTCGTCCACCGTCCTGCCTTACGCAAAGATCGTCGCCGAGTCCTTCGGCGAAACCTTCACCAACTTCAAGACGCCGGTCGTCGAATCCGGCGGCACGGGCGCTGGTCTGAAGGAATTCTGCAAGGGCGTCGGTGAAGACACGATCGACGTTGCCAACGCCTCGCGTCCGATCAACAAGAATGAAGCGGAAGCCTGCAAGGCTGCCGGCGTAACGGACATCCAGGAAGTCAAGATCGGTTATGACGGCATCGTCTTCGCAACCGACTCTTCCAACCCGGACGTTGCCTACGTTCCGGCCGACATCTACAAGGCCCTCGCTGCCCAGGTTGTCGTTGACGGCAAGCTCGTCGCCAACCCCTACAAGAAGTGGTCTGAAGTCAACCCGAAGCTTCCGGCTGTTGATATCGCTGCCTATATCCCGGGCGAAAAGCACGGCACGCGCGAAGTCTTCGAACAGAACGTTCTCGCCGCCGGCTGCAAGGCTTCCGGCGCTCAGGAAGTCATCGCCAAGGAAATCGCCGACAAGGCTGCCCAGGGCAAGGCTTGCGTCGCAGTTCGCAAGGACGGTGCTGCTGTCGACATCGACGGCGACTATCCGGAAACGCTGGCACGCATCGCTGCCAACAAGACCGGCGTTGGCGTATTCGGTCTCTCCTTCTACGAAAACAACGCTGACAAGCTCAAGGTTGCGACCATGAGCGGCATCGTTCCGTCGACGGAAACGATTTCCAACGGCACCTACCCGGTTTCCCGTCCGCTGTTCTTCTATGTCAAGAAGGCACATCTGGGCGCCGTTCCGGGCCTGAAGGAATATGTCAACTTCTTCGTATCCGACCAGATGATCGGCCCTGACAGCCCGCTCGTCGAATACGGTCTCGTTGCTGCTCCGGATGCAGAGCGCGAAGCGATCCGTAAGGCCGTAGAGGCCGGCAAGACCATGTAATGACTTTGCCGGCGCGACGCTCGGGGGCGTCGCGCCGGCATCACCTTATCCGCCCGGCTCCATTGGGGTGCCGGGCGGATGAACTTCTTCTCCATGATATTGAAGCCGATGGCACGCTCCTGGAGCTGCCTGGCTCTTTGGGGGCTGTGGGCCTGGGGACGTAACGAATGAGCACATCCATCATACTCTTGTGCCTGGTAGTGATCGGCGCCGTTGCCTATGTGGCTGCGCGCAGCCGCGCGATGGCGCTTTCCGGAGGCAGGTCTTCTGCCCTGCATTCGCGGCCGGCCTATTATGGCTCCTATGCCGCGATCTGGGCTGTTCTGCCTTCCCTGATCGTTCTGTTTGCCTGGCTGGCTATCAGCCCGGGCATCATCTCTTCCTCCGTTCGCGGCGCCTTTCCTGACGACGTGAAGGCGCAACCGGTCGTCCAGCAGGACCTCGCCTACAGCATGGTCGCCACGGTTGCCCGCGGCATGAACCTGCTGACCTCGGATGAGGTTTCCTCCTTGTCGAGCAATCCTGCGGGTCTGCAGGCAAAGCTCAGCGAGAAGGGCGTACCGCTCGCCGGCGAGCCGCAGCCCTACATGATCGCTGCCGCAAAGACCCTGAACTCGGAGAGCATGACGAGCCGCGTCATCATGACGGCGATCGTGCTGCTCATATCTGTCGCAGGTGCTTTCTATGCGCTGCGCTCCGTTGCTCCGCGCTTCCGTGCCCGCAACCGTGTCGAGCGCGTTATGCTCTGGGCGCTGCTCGTTGCATCCTCCATCGCCATTCTGACGACGATCGGCATCGTGCTCTCGATGCTGACAGAAGCGAGCCGCTTCTTCGCCGTCGTTCCCTTCGTCGACTTCTTCTTCGGAACGGTCTGGGATCCGCGTTTTGCCGGTGCGGGCAGCTCCTCCTTCGGCCAGTTCGGGCTCATCCCACTCCTGCTCGGCACGCTCTATATCGGCCTGGTCGCCATGCTGGTCGCCGTGCCGGTCGGCCTCTTTGCCGCCATCTACATGGCCGAGTATGCTTCTTCGAGAGTGCGCTCGATCGCCAAGCCGCTTCTCGAAGTGCTCGCCGGCATTCCGACGATCGTCTATGGCTTCTTTGCACTCGTCACCGTCGGGCCGTTCCTGCGTGATTTCTCGGCGCAGATCAGCGGTCTTTTGAGCGGCAGCTATACGAACTTCATCCAGGCACAGAGCGTCATCACCGCAGGCATCGTCATGGGCATCATGCTGATCCCTTACGTTTCCTCGCTGTCGGACGATATCATCACCGCAGTTCCGCGGGCACTGCGTGACGGCTCGCTCGGTCTCGGCGCCACACGCTCCGAAACCATCAAAAAGGTGGTCTTGCCCGCAGCCCTTCCCGGTATCGTCGGCGCGCTGCTGATGACCGCTTCGCGTGCCATCGGTGAAACCATGATCGTGGTTCTGGCCGCCGGTGTCGCCGCCCGTATCCAGATCAATCCCTTCGAGCCGATGACGACAGTGACCGTCAAGATCGTCAACCAGCTGACCGGCGACCTTGAGTTCACCTCGCCGCAGACGCTGGTTGCCTTCGCACTTGGCATCACGCTGTTCTGCATCACGCTTTGCCTCAACATCTACGCGCTCTATATCGTGCGCAAATATCGGGAGCAGTACGAATGACGAATATTGTTTCCCCCGTCGCCGGCGTTACCGTTTCTAAGGCGCCCGCGCGTCGCGATATCGGCATCAAGCGTCGCTACGCTGCCGAGCGCCGGTTCCAGGCCTATGGCATCGCAGCCATAGCATTCGGCCTCGTCTTCCTCTTCATTCTGCTTTGGACGGTCATCAGCAACGGCTATACGGCCTTCCTACAGACGTCGATCACCCTGCCGATCGAATTCTCCGAGAAGACGATCGACCCGGACAACAAGCGTGCAACCGACCCTTCGGTGCTGGTCGCTGCCAACTATCCGGTTCTGCTACGCGACGCGATCGTCAAGCAGCTCGGCATCAATGCCGCAAGCCGTCCTGACGTGCGCGATGCATCCGCCATGCTGTCCAAGGGGGCGCCCATTCAGCTGCGCGACATGGTCGTTGCCGACCCGTCGATCATTGGCAAGACCGTCAATATTACAGTGCTTGCAGATGCCAATATCGACAGCGCCAACAAGGGCCAGATCAATCTTTCGGTCGATGAGAAGAACCGTAAGGTCAACGACAAGCAGGTTGCCTGGATGAATGAGCTGAAGGCGAGCGGTGCTCTCCACAAGACGTTCAACACCGGCCTCTTCGTCAACGGCAATTCCAGCCGTCCGGAAGCCGCAGGTCTCGGCGTCGCCCTCATCGGCTCGCTCTACCTGATGCTGATCGTTCTCGTGCTTTCGCTGCCGATCGGCGTCGCTGCCTCGATTTACCTTGAGGAATTCGCGCCGAAGAACAAGCTGACGGACCTGATCGAGGTCAATATCAACAACCTCGCCGCCGTCCCGTCGATCGTCTACGGTCTGCTCGGCCTGTCGGTCTTCATCAACTTCGCCGGCCTGCCGCGTTCGGCACCGCTGGTCGGCGGCCTGGTGCTGACGCTGATGACGCTGCCGACGATCATCATCGCCACGCGTGCAGCGCTCCGTGCCGTGCCGCCGTCGATCCGCGCGGCTGCCCTCGGCCTCGGCGCCTCGAAGATGCAGATGGTGTTTCACCACGTGCTGCCGCTTGCAATGCCCGGCATCCTGACCGGCACGATCATCGGCCTTGCCCACGCACTCGGCGAAACTGCGCCGCTGCTGCTGATCGGCATGGTCGCCTTCGTCGCCCAGGCGCCGAGCAGTCCACTCGATCCCTCCACGGCGCTTCCGGTTCAGGTCTACATGTGGGCCAACGAAGCCGAGCGCGCATTCGTGGAAAGAACCTCGGGTGCCATTATCGTCCTGCTCCTGTTCCTGATCGTCATGAACATGGGAGCTATCCTCTTGCGTCGTCGCTTTGAGCGCCGCTGGTAAACGGAGTAGAGATCATGAACATGTTGACGGAAGCTGCAGTTGAGAAGGCGCTGGACCAGAAAATGAGCAACGTCCCGTATAAGATGATCGGACAGGATGTCTCCGTTTATTACGGCGAGAAGCGCGCGCTTTTCGATGTCAATCTGAACGTCCGCGAAAACACCGTGACCGCCCTGATCGGCCCGTCGGGCTGCGGCAAGTCCACCTTCCTGCGGTCGCTGAACCGCATGAACGACACGATCGATGGCTGCCGCGTCACCGGCAAGATCACGCTCGACAGCGACGATATCTACGATCCTGACATCGACGTCGTCGAACTCCGCGCCCGTGTCGGCATGGTGTTCCAGAAGCCGAATCCGTTCCCGAAAACAATCTATGAAAACGTCTCCTACGGACCGCGCATCCACGGCCTCGCCAAATCCAAGGCCGACCTGGACCAGATCGTCGAGACGAGCCTGCAGCGCGCCGGCCTCTGGAATGAGGTCAAGGATCGCGTGCATGAATCCGGCACCGGCCTTTCCGGCGGTCAGCAGCAGCGTCTGTGCATCGCACGCGCCGTTGCCGTCAGCCCGGAAGTCATCCTGATGGACGAGCCCTGCTCGGCGCTCGACCCGATCGCGACTGCCAAGGTCGAAGAGCTGATCCATGAGCTGCGTGAAAACTACACCATCGTCATCGTGACGCATTCCATGCAGCAGGCCGCGCGCGTATCACAGCGTACGGCCATGTTCCACCTCGGCAACCTGGTCGAGGAAAACGACACCGACAAGATGTTCACCAATCCCGACGATCCGCGCACCCAGGACTATATCATGGGCCGGTTCGGCTGATTTTGGCGATGTGAAGCCTTCCCGATTTTCGAGGACAAAGCCCCATGGCATCGACACATATTTTTTCCGCTTACGATGACGATCTGAAATTCCTGTCCCGGCGCATTTCCGAGATGGGTGGTCTTGCCGAACAGATGGTCGGCGAGGCCGTCCGTGCGCTGGTCAACGGCGACACTGCGCTCGCCCAGAAGGTCATTTCCGACGACGTGATCCTTGATCACGCGGAACGCGAAATCAACGACAAGGCGATCGTCACGATCGCCCGTCGCCAGCCGATGGCCTCCGACCTTCGCGAGATCATGGGTTCGATCCGCATCGCCGCCGACCTCGAGCGTGTCGGCGACCTCGGCAAGAACACCGCAAAGCGCGTCATCGCCGTCCAGAGCACCGGCGTTCCGCGCAAGCTCGCCCGCGGTCTCGAGCATCTCTCCGAACTGGCGCTCGTCCAGCTCAAGGAAGTGCTCGACGTCTATACGACGCGTTCTGCGGACAAGGCCAAGTCCATCCGCGAGCGCGACGACGAGATCGACGCGATGTACACCTCGCTGTTCCGCGAACTCCTCACCTACATGATGGAAGATCCGCGCAACATCACGAGCTGCACGCATCTTCTCTTCTGCGCCAAGAACATCGAGCGCATCGGCGACCATGCGACCAACATCGCTGAGACGATCTATTACATGGCAACCGGCGCCCAGCCGGAGGGTGAGCGTCCGAAGGACGACAGCTCCAATACCGTCGGTGCGGTGACGGAGTAATCCGGACCTGCCAATTGCGTGCGCGCCCTGCGCTGGGGCGCGCAAAGGTCGCAGCCAATTCCAAGTTTCTGCATGGTCCGTTGCTTAAATCACCCCCGGTTTAAGGATCATGCATTAGGAGACTGACACGCATGATCCCAAGAGTTGCAGTTGTTGAAGATGAAGAGGCGCTGAGTGTGCTTCTCCGCTACAACCTCGAGGCTGAAGGTTTCGAGGTGGATACGATCCTCCGTGGCGACGAGGCCGAAATCCGGCTTCAGGAGCGCACGCCGGACCTGCTCATCCTTGACTGGATGCTGCCGGGCGTTTCCGGCATCGAACTCTGCCGCCGGCTGCGCATGCGGCCGGAGACCGAGCGCCTGCCGATCATCATGCTGACGGCACGCGGCGAAGAGAGCGAACGCGTTCGCGGTCTCTCGACCGGCGCGGACGACTATGTCGTCAAGCCCTTCTCCACGCCGGAACTCGTTGCCCGCGTCAAGGCGATGCTGCGACGCGCCCGTCCGGAGGTTCTCTCCACCGTTCTGAAGTGTGGTGATATCGAGCTCGATCGCGAAACCCATCGCGTTCATCGCAAGAGCCGCGAAGTGCGCCTCGGCCCGACCGAATTCCGCCTGCTCGAATTCCTGATGTCGTCGCCGGGCAGGGTCTTCTCCCGCTCGCAGCTTCTGGATGGCGTCTGGGGCCACGATATCTACGTGGACGAACGTACCGTCGACGTCCATGTCGGGCGCCTGCGTAAGGCGCTGAACTTCTCCAACATGCAGGATGTCATCCGCACCGTCCGCGGCGCGGGATATTCCATGGAAGCCTGATCCGAGTGATCGGAGGTCCAGACGGGTCGCTCGCTTGCCGGGCGGCCCGTTTGCTTATCTGGTGTCCTTCTGAAGAAACAGCGATGGGTAGGCCCGCCCTGTCCGTCGAGCTTGAAGCGACCTGTCTCGGCGAAGCACAGCTTCTTCTGGAAGCCGACACTAGGCGCCGAAAGCGAACTTCAAGAGGGTTTGCTTTCTACAGACGAATGCGTGCAAGAACTCGATCAAGAGCCTTTTGCAGAGCCACAGCGCCACCGAAATCGCGAAAGTCTTCGAGCACCTGTTCATTCAATCCGCCCTTGGTCGAATGCTCGCCGATGAGTTCATCAAAACTCGCGACAGGTTTCGAACGGGCAGCATGGGCGAGGCCGGAAAACAATTGACGGAGGTAGGCGTCGCCAGCCGTTCTCGAAAGCCCTTGGCTCTGCAGCCAGGTCGACGTCGCGTCCAGGATGCCGAAATAGGTGGCCATCAGGCAGCTCGCCACCGCGAGAAGTTCGAACTCAGGTCTGTTTTCAACCTGGATCGCCGTTCCGAGCGCCGAAAAGAGGGCGTGGGAAACCTCGTCGGGCGGGTAGATCGCAGTCGCGCCCTGAAGATCTGCGATGAACGGAAGTGGAATTGCCAGGCTCAGGCGAACTGGCTGATCGATCCACGCCAGCAGTTGATCCATTGGCGTGGCCGCGACGAAGCTGATGACATGGTGGCCCGGCCGAAATCGGAGCGAGCGGATGACCTCCTCGGCAATTTGCGGCCTCACCGCCACAAATACGAGATCGGATCGGTCGAGAACATCCTGGTTCCCCAAAGCGATCGACACATTCCGGTTTGCCGCCGCAAGGCGGGCGGCGACGCTTGCGCTGCGCGGTGACAGCACGATCGGTGTGTCGCGAAACGCTGTCTTGCCCAATCCGGTGACGACGGCCTCGGTAATCGTGCCCGTCCCGACGAACCCCATTGTCATCCGCTTTGGATCGATCTCCATTGGCACCCCTGACCGACTGTTTGCGCCGTGCTACTCCACGAGAATACCGCATCTGCATCAGAAAATCGCGTTACAGCGCCATGACCACCGTTCCATGCCAGCCTGGGGCTGAAACACATCGGTGGTGTTGGCCACGTAACTTCGCATTGTCAGGCATGGTGAACGACCGGCAGAGATCGGCCTCCGGCAGATAGTCGTGGTCAGGAGCGGTTTTCCAGTCCTCCTGTGCCGGCTAAAAAAATCACCCCTCCGCGCATAGGCGAGGAGGGGTGATGGTACGTTGCGTCTGTTGGAAGATCGCGGGTCAGGCGACCCGGACAGCCTTGCGGCGTTCGCTGACCGGCTGGTAGGCGAGGCGCTGGTGATAGTTGCAATAGGGCGAGGAATCCGGGGAGTCGCAGCCGCAGAAGTAGAAGTCGTCCTTCAGCGGATCGCCGACCGGCCACTTGCAGGTGCGCTCCGTCAGTTCCGTCAGGCCAAGGCGGCGTGAAATCGGCACGACCACATTCTTGGCCGGCACGTATTCCATTTCCTCGACCGTTTCGATCTCGATCTCTTCCTTCAGCATCGTTGCGCCCTGCTGGCGGGTAACGGTGCGGGTGGTGATGCGAGACGCATAGTTCGGGGCGCGCGGAGCCGACGTATTGCGCTTCGTTGCGCGCGCAGCGGTTGCCGTGCCGCCGGCCTTGGCGCGGCCGGGAAGACTGAGCCGGTGAACCTTGCCGATAACAGCGTTTCTACTCACTCCGCCAAGCTGCGCAGCGATCTGGCTGGCGCTCAGCCCCTCTGACCAAAGCTTCTTGAGCTTCTCGACACGCTCGTCTGTCCAGTTCATTGCCCTGTCTCCACCTTTCGCGTTGGTGATGGCAGAATCCCTCACCGTTGCCTCGGAAGTCTCCGAAGCAAGAAACGCCTGATCAATTTTGGTGACTAGTTCCGCCGCATGCAGTCTAGTAATTGAACTTTAACCTAGTGTGAGCCTGACTCTGTGACAAGAGTCGCGTGAATCCGATGAATCCGAATTCGGGGTTTTCCCCAACTTGCTTCCCCGGAGAGTCATTTCTGCAACATTAGCTGTTGATAGACCTGCAAGTCTGATTTGAGGCTTGACGCATGTGCTAAATCCTCAGTTTTGTTGACATTGCAGTGCGAAAAGTAAATAGTGCTTCCTGCCGCCGCAAGGCGGCATTTTTGATTTTTCGGGCCTGGTTTTCTTAGCCGGAGTCCGTTGCCTTAGAGCCTGACCAGGAGATTGCGCCATGGCTGAAGCCTCGCCGCTTTATGATACCTATTCTCGTGCCCCGCTGCGGTTCGAGCGAGGCGAGGGCGTGTGGCTGATCACCGAAACGGGCGAGCGATATCTGGATTTCGGCGCGGGCGTTGCCGTTACCTCCGTGGGGCATGGCAATCCGCACGTTGTGGCCGCTCTCAAGGATCAGGCCGACAAGGTCTGGCATCTCTCCAATATTTATGAAGTGCCGGGGCAGGAGAAGCTCGCCAAGCGTCTGACGGATGCCACTTTCGCCGACAAGGTGTTCTTCACCAATTCAGGCGCCGAGGCTCTCGAATGCGCCATCAAGACTGCGCGCCGCTATCAGTTCTCCAAGGGGCATCCGGAGCGCTTCCACATCATCACCTTCGATGGCGCCTTCCACGGCCGTACGCTGGCGACCATCGCCGCCGGCGGCCAGGAGAAATATCTCGAAGGTTTCGGCCCGAAGACCCCTGGTTTCGATCAGGTGCCCTTTGGCGATGTCGAGGCTGTCCGTGCCGCTATTACCGACAAGACCGCCGGCATCCTCATCGAGCCGGTGCAGGGCGAGGGCGGTGTCCGCCCAGCAACGTCCGAATTCATGAAAGCGCTCCGCCAGCTCTGCGATGAGCATGGCCTGCTGCTGATCCTCGACGAGGTGCAGACCGGCGTCGGCCGTACCGGCAAGCTCTTCGCTCATGAATGGTCGGGTATAACGCCCGACATCATGGCGGTTGCCAAGGGCATCGGCGGCGGCTTTCCGCTCGGCGCCTGCCTTGCGACGGCAGAGGCCGCTTCCGGCATGAAGGCGGGCACGCATGGTTCCACCTATGGCGGCAACCCGCTGGCCATGGCTGTCGGTAACGCGGTGCTCGATGTCATCCTGGCCGAGGGCTTCCTGCAGCATGTGCGTGATGTCACTCTCGTCTTCCGCCAGGGCCTTGCATCGCTCAAGGATCGCTATCCCGACGTGATCGAAGATATCAGGGGCGAAGGGCTGTTGCTCGGCGTCAAGGCTGCCATTCCCTCGGCAGAGCTGCTGAAGGAAATCCGCGCAGCCCATCTTCTGGCGATCCCGGCAGGCGATAATGTCATCCGCCTGCTGCCGCCGCTGGTCGTAACCGCCGAGGAGGCGCGCGAGGGTCTTTCCCGTCTCGAACGCGCTGCCGAAAACATCCGTGCCGCCAAGGTCAAGAAGACCGCTTGATAGGACAATGCCCCGCCCGCTGGCGGGCGTAGCAGGTAACGAACAATGGCTTCCCCCAAACACTTCCTCGATCTTTCCGCCGTCACCGGATCCGACCTCAGAACCATCATGGACGATGCCAAGCTGCGAAAGCAGGCTTTTAAGGCCGGCACGGCCGACAAGCCGCTCGCCGGCAAGATGCTCGCCATGATCTTCGAGAAGCCGTCCACGCGAACCCGCGTCTCCTTCGATGTCGGCATGCGCCAGCTCGGCGGCGAGACCTTGTTCTTGTCGGGCACTGAAATGCAGCTCGGCCGCGCCGAAACGATCGGCGACACCGCCAAGGTTCTGTCGCGCTATGTCGACGCGATCATGATCCGCACGACCGACCACAACCGTATGCTGGAGCTCGCTGAGCATGCGACCGTGCCGGTCATCAATGCGCTGACGGATGATACCCATCCCTGCCAGATCATGGCTGATATCATGACCTTCGAAGAGCATCGCGGCCCGATCAAGGGCAAGACGATCGCCTGGACGGGTGACGGCAACAACGTGCTGCATTCGCTGGTGGAAGGAGCTGCCCGTTTCGGCTACCGCATGAACATGGCAGTACCCCTTGGTTCCGAGCCGAAGGATCACTATCTGAACTGGGCCCGCAATGAGGGCGCCGAAATCATGCTTTACCATGATGCTGACCGTGCGGTCGCCGGCGTCGATTGCGTGGTGACCGATACCTGGGTCTCCATGAATCAGGAACATCGGGCTCGCGGTCACAATGTCTTCCAGCCTTATCAGGTCAACGCGCATTTGATGGCGCAGGCCGGCAAAGACGCATTGTTCATGCACTGCCTCCCCGCTCACCGCGGTGAGGAGGTGACGGACGAAGTGATCGATGGCCCGCAATCCGTGGTCTTCGATGAAGCGGAAAACCGTCTTCATGCGCAGAAGTCGATTCTTGCTTGGTGCCTGGGCGCGATCTGAACCATAATCGGATGTCGCGAGTTCCAAACTCGCGGCTGCGCAAGCAGCCGGTGCGCTGGCCGGCTGCTCTGACAAAACAGGAGTGAAAGCCATGGCAGAAGCTGCCGCCGCCCTCGGCGAGTTCGATTTCGCCGGCGATGATCATGTCGTCCCCTTCCAGGTGGAAGGGCTGGATGTGCGCGGTCGCGCCGTCCAGCTCGGCCCAATGCTGGATTCAATCCTCGAACGCCATCATTATCCCACGCCCGTCGCCCGCCTTCTGGCGGAGGTGGTGGTGCTCACGGTGCTGCTCGGCACCTCGCTGAAGTTCGAGGGCAAATTCACTGTCCAGACCAAGAGCGACGGTCCCGTCGATCTCTTGGTTGCCGATTTCTCCACGCCGGAAAATGTCCGGGCCTACGCCCGCTTCGATCAGGCCTTGCTCGATAAGGCGATCGCTGCAGGCGAGACGGAGCCGGAACAGCTTCTCGGCAAGGGCGTGCTCGCCTTCACCATTGATCAGGGCAAGTTCAGCCAGCCCTATCAGGGCATCGTGGCACTTGACGGTACCTCGCTGGAAGACATTGCAGGTGTCTATTTCCGCCAGTCGGAGCAGATCCCGACGCGCGTGCGCCTTGCCGCAGCCGAGCTCTTCGACCGCGACGAGAACGGTAAGCCGCGTCACCGCTGGCGGGCAGGGGGCCTCGTCGCCCAATTCCTGCCGGAAGCGCCGGAGCGTATGCGCCGGCCCGATCTTCACGGCGGTGATGGCGACACGGCTGCGCGCGCCCATGTTGAGGATGATGCCTGGACGGAAGCCCGCTCGCTCGTTGAAACCGTGGATGCCGATGAACTGACCGATCCGCTTGTTGGCACCGAACGCCTGCTCTTTCGCCTCTTTCACGAACGCGGCGTGCGCGTCTACGATCCGCGCGCCGTCTTCGATCGTTGCAGCTGTTCACGGGAAAAGATCGGCGGCGTGCTGAAGGGCTTCAGCGCCGAGGAAATCGAGGCGAGCCAGGAAAATGGCGAGATCTCGGTCACCTGCGAATTCTGCTCCACGACCTACCGCTTCCCGGTGCAGGAAGTTGCGGCGGCGGAGTGAGTGCGCGGAGAATGGGGCAGGCTCTAGTTCAATACCCTGAGCAGGCCGGGTGAATCCAAAGAGAAGGCGGGGATGTCGACATCGAACGTCTCGCCTTCGTCCGTCTCCATCTGGTAGTGGCCGAACATCAGGCCGGACGGCGTATCCAGCGGGCAGCCCGACGAATATTCATAGGTGTCACCTGGCTGCAGCCGCGGCTGCTCGCCGACGACGCCGGGGCCGCTGACCTCGTCGATCTGCCCGTTCTGGTCGGTAATGTTCCAGTAGCGGTTGACGAGACGTACGGCGATGCCGGAATTGTTGCTGATGACCACACGGTAACCCCAGACATAGCGATCGTCATCCGGATCGGATTGCTCCTCCAGATAAAACGGCTCGACAACGACTTCGATATCTCGTGTGAGGGCGCGATACATGCCTTACACCTTAGTCAGGATATGTTACCCGTATCTTATAAGAGGCCTCTGCCGTCAAGAAACGGTACAGTGATCGCGGCCTCACCACCCCCGGTTGGACCGCCTTTCGTTCATTAAGCCTAACTCTCAGTGTTAATTTCAAGGCAATGCGACGGCCGCAGCGTCTGCCGACGGCCGTGCCTTGATGGTCAGGCCGAAACCTTCGCCAGAGCGCGGGCGAAATCTTCTATCAGATCGTCCGTATCCTCGATGCCGGCCGACAGGCGCACCGTGCCCGGCGAGATGCCGAGTTCGGCGCGAGCTTCGTCCGTCAGGTTCTTGTGCGTGGTCGTGGCCGGATGCGTGATCAGGCTCTTGGAGTCGCCGAGATTGTTGGAAATCTTGACGATCTCAAGCGCGTTCTGCAGCGCGAAGGCAGCTTCCTTGCCACCTTTGAGCTCGAAGCAGACGAGCGTCGACCCACCGGACATCTGCTTGGCGATGATATCGGCCTGCGGATGGTCTTTGCGGCCGGGATAGATGACCTTGGCGACCTTGCCCTGATCGGCCAGGAAATCGGCGATCTTCGCCGCATTCTGGGTCTGCTGCTTGACGCGCAGCGGCAGCGTCTCGATGCCCTTCAGAAGCGTCCAGGCATTGAAGGGTGACATGGCCGGGCCCGTATGGCGGAAGTAGTCGTGCAGGTTCTCATCGATCCATTCCTTGTCGGAGAGAACCACACCGCCGAGGCAGCGGCCCTGGCCGTCGATGTGCTTGGTCGCGGAATAAACAACGATATGAGCGCCAAGCTCCAGCGGCTTCTGGAAGAGGGGCGTCGCAAAGACGTTGTCGACGACGACCTTTGCGCCGATCTGGTTGGCGAGCTTGGCGACACCGGCGATGTCAATCACTTCCAGCGTCGGGTTGGTCGGGCTTTCCAGGAAGAATACCTTGGTCTTCGGGGTAACAGCCTTTTCCCAGTTTCCGAGGTCGCGACCGTCGATCAGCGTGCAGTCGATGCCGTATTTCGGCGCCAGCGTCTCGACGACCCAGCGGCAGGAGCCGAAGAGGGCACGGGCGGCAACGATATGATCGCCGGCCTTCAGCTGGCAGAGAATGGCGGCGGTGACTGCAGCCATGCCGGAAGCGGTGGCGCGGGCGTCTTCGGCGCCTTCCAGCATGCACATGCGCTTTTCGAACATGTCATTGGTGGGGCTGCCGTAGCGCGCATAGATGAAACCTTCGGTCTCGCCCTTGAAGCGCGCTTCCGCCGCTTCCGACGTATCGTAGACGAAACCCTGCGTGAGATAGATTGCCTCGGATGTCTCGCCATATTGCGAGCGGAGCGTTCCGCCGTGGACGAGTTGGGTTGCCGGGCGCCAGGTCTTGCTCATGCCATCACCACTTTCAAACAACAAAAAAACCGGCCGCAAATGCAGACCGGTTTTCAACCCGGTCTTTTTAGCCACTTATTTAACGTGGCTGCAAGCCGACCGGCCAAATCACCACGGGATAAATTTGCAATACTGCCGTTCTAAGCTTGCGTCAATTCCCCGACTTTGGTTTTGTCGGCTGCAAATTATGGATGGAGCATGATGGCTCGCGAAACTGGAATTTTGGCCGACCGCGCAATTGCCGCGCTGTTTGAGACGGGGCGTCTTCAAAGCGAGCGCGAGCTGGACCGCGACCAGATCCAGCCTGCCAGCCTGGATCTGCGGCTGGGCGCCAAGGCTTTTCGGGTGCGCGCCAGCTTCATGCCCGGCCCATCGCATCTCGTCTCAGACAAGCTCGACCGGCTGAGCCTGCATGTCATTGACCTCAGCGAAGGCGCGGTGCTGGAAACCGGCTGCGTCTACATCGTACCGCTGATGGAGCGCCTCGATCTGCCGGCCGACATGTCGGCCTCGGCCAATCCGAAGAGCTCGACCGGCCGCCTCGATATCTTCACTCGCGTCATCACCGATTACGCGCAGGAATTCGACAAGATCCCGGCCGGCTATTCCGGCCCGCTCTATCTCGAAATCAGCCCGCGCACGTTCCCCATCGTCGTGCGCCGCGGCTCGCGCCTGTCACAGATCCGCTTCCGCGTCGGCCACTCGGTTCTGGGCGAGCCGGAGCTTTTGAAGTTGCACGCAACGGAAACGCTCGTCGCCGCCAAGCAGCCGAACGTATCCGGCGGCGGCATTGCGCTGTCGATCGATCTGACGGGCGACGAGGAAGGCTTGATCGGCTATCGCGGCAAACACCACACGGCCGTCGTCGACGTCGACAAGAAGGCTCAGCACGATATCTACGATTTCTGGGAACCACTCTACAGCCGCGACCGCACCGAGCTGATCCTCGATCCGGATGAGTTCTACATCCTCGTCTCGCGTGAGGCCGTGCACGTTCCGCCGCATTATGCGGCGGAAATGACCCCCTTCGATCCGCTCGTCGGTGAGTTCCGCGTCCACTATGCTGGCTTCTTCGATCCAGGCTTCGGCCATGCGCCGGCCGGCGGGCGCGGCAGCCGCGCGGTGCTGGAAGTGCGCAGCCACGAAGTGCCCTTCATCCTGGAAGACGGCCAGATCGTCGGCCGCCTGATCTACGAGCACATGCAGGAACAGCCGTTGAGCCTCTACGGTTCAGGCCTCGGCTCCAACTATCAGGCCCAGGGCCTCAAACTGTCTAAGCATTTTCGGATTTGATGCCCGATGGCGCCGTCACTTGACAGCGGCGGCTATCTGTTGGAAGTCTCAAGCCATCAGGCGGGTGTAGCTCAATGGTAGAGCAGCAGCTTCCCAAGCTGAATACGAGGGTTCGATTCCCTTCACCCGCTCCAGCTATTCCTCTCAATCTCTTCCGAAAATGTTGATCGGCCGGTACTGGCGGTGAGCGATCGCCAACGTGCGGTCTGGGCGGATGATATAGGTCTCCTCGACCTGCCGGCCGTACTGGTCGATGAAATTGTGCGGGAAGGTCGAGCCGATCGGCGACTTTGTCAGTTTGGTGCGCGGCTGGCCGTTGTAGGTGATGCTGCCGGGAATAGGCTCGATGCCGGGACCGGTATATTCGACAGTCGTGCAGCCAGCGAGCGCCAGCGCGCCGATCAGGCCAAGTGCGATCAGTTTCATATTGGAAGCCTTTCTTTCCGCAGCACGGTGCTATTGTACCGCAAATCGCCGAAAGCTCACGATACAAACGGTGCGCGCGTCTTCAACCCTTCGAGAAGTGCCCGGGTAAAGGTTGTGATCGTTCGCGCCAACCGTCCGATTGATCTGATTGCCGCTCGTGGCGCTATCTGGTAGAGCGATGCTGTCGAAAAAGGCAGGATCGGATGAGGTAAGCCCGGTCCCTTCCATCATCGGAAGCTCTGCTCCGTGTTTCACACGAGAACCCGCGACGTGGCCCGCATGCGAATGCGGGTTCCCGGCGGCATGCGGAGCGTTAAAAGACGCACTCCTCCGGGATTTTATTCTCAAAGGAGACATTCATGCGTTTGAACCATCTTGATTTCTACGTGCCCGATATTGCCGCTACGGCGGATTTCTTCCTGCGTTATTTCAGTCTGGAATTGCGGGAGATGAACGAACGGATCGGCCGGGCGATCCTTCATGACGACCAGGGAACGGAGATCGTCTTGAGCCGCCCGCTGCCGAAATTCGGCGGTGCCGATCAGGTGGAGCTGCAGCGGCAGACCTATCATATCGGCTTCATCCTCACCGAAAGATTGGATGTCGATCGGCTTCATGGCCGTCTGGTGACAGATGATGCCGCTGTCTCAGGACCACCGGCCGCCATTCGCGGCGGCTGGCTCTTCTATTGCACCGCGCCCGGCAACCTTCTTGTCGAAGTCGGCTGGCGTCCACCAGCCTGAAGGACCTGAAACGAAAATGGGCGGCCGAAGCCGCCCATTTTCATTCAATCATGTCATCAGCTCAGAACTCCGTCCAGTCAGCTTCCTGGCTGCTGGCGGGGGCAGCGTTGTTCACGCCGAAAGCGCTGGCTATCTTCTGGCCGAGGGCGCGGGCGGGCGAAGCCTTCGGGCGTGCGGTGCTTTCGGCAACGCGGACCGGAGCTCTGGCAGCCGGCCGTGCGCCAGCGCGCGGCGCGGCCGGTGCGGTCGAGATCGGCGCGCTTGCAACGAAGCCGCCGGTGCCTGTCAGGCGGAACTGGCCGAGCAGGTTGTTGAGCGCCGTCGCTTCCGTGGCAAGGCTATGGCTTGCCGCGGTGGATTCCTCGACCATGGCGGCATTCTGTTGGGTGCCCTGATCCATGGTGTTGACGGCTGTATTGATCTCCTGCAGGCCGGTCGACTGCTCGCGGGCGGCTTCGGCGATCGCATGGACGTGCTGGTTGATCTCCTGCACCTCGTGGACGATCGCATCGAGCGCCTTGCCGGTTTCGCCGACCAGCGAGACGCCGGTCTGCACATGCGTGCCGGATGTGTTGATCAGCGCCTTGATTTCCTTGGCGGCGTTTGCAGAGCGCTGGGCGAGTTCACGCACTTCCTGTGCGACGACCGCAAAACCCTTGCCGGCTTCGCCGGCACGCGCTGCCTCGACACCGGCGTTCAGCGCCAGCAGGTTCGTCTGGAAGGCGATATCGTCGATGACGCCGATGATATTGCCGATCTCGACGGAGGACTGCTCGATCTGATGCATGGCAGCGACCGCCTTGCGGACGACGTCGCCGGATTTCTCGGCGCCAAGGCGGGTGCGGGCGACGAGTTGGCTTGCCTCTTCGGCACGCTTTGCCGCGTCCTTCACCGTTATGGTGATCTCTTCGAGGGCTGCTGCCGTTTCTTCGACGGAAGCGGCCTGCTGTTCGGTGCGCTTCGAAAGCTCGTCGGCAGACGACCGGATCTCGTTGGCGCCGGCGCTGATGGCACGGGCGTTGGAGCCGACTGCGTGCAGGGTCTCGTTGAGCTTCTCGACCGAATTGTTGAAATCCTGGCGCAGCGCGTCGAGATGCGCGACGAAAGGCGTTTCGATATGTGAGAGGAGGTCGCCCGCCGAGAGCCGGCGCAGGCCGTCTCCGAGCGCATTGACCGCACGCTCGAGATCGGCGGCTTCCGCGGCCTTCTGCGCTTCGCGTTCACGGCGCTCGTTGTCGCTGAGGCTGCGGTCGGCTTCCGCGCGCGCCTCGATCTGGGCACGCTCGATCGCGTTGTCGCGGAAGATCGAGACGGCCTTTGCCATCTGGCCGACCTCGTCGCCGCGGTCGAGACCGCTGATCTCGCTCGCGGTATCGCCTTCGGCAAGCCGCGTCATGCGCAGGCGCAGCTGCATCATGGGGCCGGCGATGCCGATCTGCGCCACGGCCACGCTGATGCCGACAGCGGCGAGAACCGCAATGCCGATCAGGATGAAACAGAAGACGATCCGCTGGTTAACGGCAGCCGAAAGAGCGTCGCCGCCGTCGTTGAGCATCGCCATCATCGCATCATTGTTGGCGATCATCTTCGGCGTCAGTGCGTTGAGCTTGGCATTGATCAGGGCGACATTCGCCAGGGCGCCGGCGCTGTCCTTGGCCTTGCTCTGCTCGATGATCTTGTTCGCCAGCGTTTCGATTTCATCGATACCGGCCTGGATTTCATCGATCGCCGCCTTGCGGCTGGGCACAAGTGTCAGCGCCTGCTTCATGCGGTCGCGTGCCTGCGGCAGCTTGCTCGGTGTGGCGAGCGCTGTTTGGAATGCCGGCGTATCGGGCTTCATATCGGCAAGCAGACTCACTTGCAGCACCGAGGCGACGATCGATGCGCTGGCGCGCGCACTCTGCATGGAGGCCAGCGCCTCATGATCGATGAAGGCGCTGTAAGTCGCGTCCGCTTGGCGGAACTCGGACATGACATAGACCAATCCGGCCATGGTGATCAGCCCCAGGAGCGCCACGACCGATATGACTTTTGTGCGGATTTTCAGATGTTTCAGCATGGAAATGTCACCCGATTGGCCGGGTGTGTTGCGGACCCGGTGCTTTTGAAATCATTTGTTGCAGAACAATTCTTCGGTATTGCGGTGTGGGAGATACCTTGGGAGGTTCGACATGCGCATCATGCGGTCGGCCGGTGAGGTCGGTGTCGTCGCAACAAATAAGATCGGATATTGCTTAATTCCGCGCTAACGGGCTCGCAGGATTGCCCGTAAATTTTTGGGGCATAGTTGTCATTTGTGCTTGGGTGTTCGAAAAATGCAATTTATGCGGAATTTTTTTGCGACTGGCGCGGGGCCGAGTCTTCCGAAAGGCTTGCTTTGAAGGCCTGCGCGTATCGCAATTCTGTCCGATCGCAGTCTGTCGCCCGCCAGGCTATATTCCCCGTTGGGCGTGATTCTGTTACATCTCGGCCTGTGGCAAGCGCCGCTCTTACTCCCGAGGCAGGTTATCATGGTGCAATCTAGACCGGCGTTTCTGGCCCTCAGAGGGATTTTCGTCCTTTGCCTATTTTCGGTTGCACTGTTTTCGGCTTTTTCCGCTTTTGCGCAGCAATCGGGCCTGTCCGTGCCGCTGCTTTTCGATTCCCGCGAGCGTCTGGCGAAGCCGGATCTGTCCTCGCTCGTGCGCCTGCGTTTCCTGACCTCGGTGGACTTCCCGCCCTTCAATTTCACCGACCAGAACGGCAAGCTCTCCGGCTTCAACGTCGATCTGGCTCGCGAGATCTGCACCGAGCTCGAGATCGCTGATAAGTGCCAGATCCAGGCGCTGCCCTTTGCCGACCTGCAGAAGGCGCTTGCCGGCTTACAGGGTGACGCCGTCATTGCCGGCCTTGCCGTCACGCCCGAGCTGCGCCGCGAGTTCCTCTTCTCCCGCCCTTATCTGATGCTGCCGGCCCGCTTCGTCCGCAACATGGGCGCCTCCGTGACCGGAACGACGGCTGCCGGCCTCGCTGGCCATTCCGTCGGCGTCGTCAAGGGCACCGTGCATGAGGCGATGCTTGCTGCCTTCTTCCCTACCATCAAGGCTCAGCCCTTCGACAATAAGGAAGCGCTGCTGACGGCCTTGAAGGAACGCAAGATCGATGCTGCCTTTGCCGATGCGCTGCAACTTTCCTTCTGGGTCGCTTCGTCAGCTTCAGACAAATGCTGCGCCCTGTTCGACGGTCCCTATATGTCCGAGCATTTCCTGGGCGAGGGAATGACGATCATGCTGCGCCAGAATGACAGCGTGCTGACGGCAGCAATCGACCATGCGCTGGCAACGCTCTCGCGCAATGGCCGCCTGCAGGAAATCTATCTGCGTTATTTCCCTTACGGGCTGTACTAGAGCAATTCCAGCAAAAGTGTGCAGCGGTCTTGCGTCCGGAATTGCGTGAAGAGAAGCAATCCCGCAAAAGTGTGCAGTGGTTTGCGTCCGGAATTGCGTGAAGAAAAGCAGAAATCAGCCCTTGCGGAAGCGGGCGATCGCGCTGCGCTCGATGGCGGCGCAGGTCAGCTTGTCGAGGCCGAGACGGTCGCGCAGCAGGCTGAGCAGCCGCAGTTCTTCGGCCTTGACGGAAAGGTCGGCCGAGGCGACTTCGACCGCCAGTGCATAGGCCGTGTCATAGAGACGGGCAGGCAGCGTATCGCGAACGGTCTCCAGCACGACGTCAAGCCCTTCGGGCCCTGCCAGCAGCGAGGCGCAGTCGCGGGCGATGGAAATCAGATTGTCGTCGTCGAAATCGCGGAAAACCGGTAGGAAGCCGATGAGCTGACCGATCCTCTCCATTTCCCGGTCGTTCATGGTGCTGTCGACGGCGGATGCCATCACCATCACATAGATCAGCGCGTCATGGGCGGAAAGCGGCTTGTTCATGTCTGATTCCCTCTTCGATGAGCGGAGATTAGGAATTGGCGGTCTTTATTACAAGGGAGCGGCCGTTTCGGGCCGGGGCGTAGCCGCCGGCCTGCGGCGCGGATCCTCACCATGAATGCCTTGCTTTGCCTGCTTTGCTTTTTCGCCGGCAGCGGCAAGCGGTGAGCCCGGCTGCGCCTCCGTCCAGCCGTTTTCAACCAGCCATGTGCCGATATCCTGCTGCCCCAGCCGGCAGGCCGCACTCGCCATGTCCTCCCACGCATCGGAAGGCAGGTCGCAATCGATCGTGCGGTTGCGCAGGTAAAGCCGCAGAGCCGTCTTCGCCATCATGCCGCACGGCCACTGCTTGCCATCCGAGCCGCAGCTCTTGTCGGCGGGCGTCTCGATGATATTGGCAATCTGCAGCCTGCGTTTGCCGAAGGAGAGAATGCCGGCGCTCTCCACCGTCGGCCGCAGCAGTTCCACGCTGTCCTTTCCAGCAGGCGCAGTTGATAGCGTCTCAGTCGGCGCAAGAGCGCTTTGCGCCGTTGCATCCGCTGGCGCATTTTCGGAAGAGGCCTCTGCTGTGTTTCCGGATGGAGCCGCCGCCGGCTCGGTTGGCGCAGGCTCCGTTGCCCGAGCGATCAATTCAGCATCTTCGTCTGTGATAGATACAAGCGGTTTTGCCGCATCGGCGGTCGCATCAGGCAGCGCCGCGGCTACGCTTCCGGCTTCGGCGTTGGATGACAGGCCCTCGCCGCCATTGAGCCGCGCTTGCCCGGCCAAGAGCAGGCCAACCACAGTCGCTATCCCCGCGATACCTGTGATGAAGGCGGCAGGGCGCATGATTATTTTCCTATTGGCTGGCCCAGATGATGCGGGCAATCCATTCGACGTCGGAAAGCTCGATCGTCCGGTTAGGATGTTCGGGATTAAGCGACAAAAGTTCGATGGAGCGCGGGCTCTGGCGTAGAAGCACCTTGGCCATGACCTCGCCCTCGCGTGTCTTGACGACGACACGGTCGTTGCGGCGCACCTGCGCACCGGGCTCCACGATCAGCACATCGCCGTCGCGATAGAGCGGCATCATGCTTTCGCCCTGTACCTCGAGCGCATAGACGCCAGCCTTCTGCGAGGGGCCAGCCGGAAATTCCACCACATCCCAGCCTTGGCCCGCAGGAAAACCGCCATCGTCGAAAAAGCCGCCAGCGCCCGCCTGTGCAAAGCCGAGCAGGGGAATGGAGCTTCCCTGTGAGGCAAAAATACTGTCCGGCAGGCTGGCGGCGGCGGCACCCGCCGGCCGCATGAAGCCAAGGAACTGCTCCATGCTCGCTCCCGTCGCCTCCAGCACCTTGGCGATGGATTCCGTCGAAGGCCAGCGCAGGCGCCCGTCTGCCGAGAGCCGCTTGGATTTGTTGAAGGAGGTCGGATCGAGCCCCGCCCGCCGCGCAAGACCGGACGGCGTCAGGTCATGCCCTTCGGCAAGCCTGTCGATCGCTCCCCAGATCTGGTCATGTGACAGCATATGCGTCCGGTTCCGCGGTCCATCCGGCCGCTTTCTATCGCCGGCAGATTAACCGAGGCACTTCCCCGAGTAAAGTGAAAATGAGGAATAAAATCCTGTCTCGCGGATACGCAAGCTCAGGCGACCATGGCCATATTGATCTTGCCGAGCTGGATGACTGCCTGCGTGCGGCTGTCGACGTTGAGCTTCAAGAGGATTGCCGAGACATGCGCCTTGATCGTCGCTTCGGAAACGCCGAGCTCGTAGGCGATCTGCTTGTTTAGGAGTCCTTCGCCGAGCATGGTCAGCACTCGGCTCTGCTGCGGTGTCAGCGTGTGCAGGCGATGGATGAGGTCGGCGACATCGGGGTCCTGTTCCTGTCCATCGCGATAGCTCTCCGGTGTGGCAATGTCGCCCGCGAGCACTGTCAGGATGCCGCGGCGGATATCCTCGATGCCTGAGGATTTCGAAATGAAACCGGAAGCGCCGAGCTCCAGCGCCCGGCGGATCGTCGTGGTGTCATCGGTTGCCGAGATGATGACGATCGGCAGGCTGACGAATTCGGAGCGCAGCGCCATCAGGCCGGAAAAGCCGCTGACTCCAGGCATGGCAAGATCGAGCAGCATCAGGTCCGCATCCGGGTGCTCGCCCGCAGCCGTTCTCGCCGCGGAGAAATCTCCGGCTTCGACGATCGCCTGCCGTCCTTCCATACCGGTCACCGCCTGCCGCAGCGCGTCGCGGAAAAGCGGGTGGTCGTCAGCGATGATGATGGTCTGTTCCTGCATCGAAAACTCCCTCCCAAGAGCTCGATCCCGTCAGTCCTGTCCGGCTCCCCCGCACGAACATGACTCTCCACTTATATGAATATAACCAGATCAACTCCGCTGCGGAAGGGGATTGGCCTTGTCTTCCGCCTGGAATTCCCGAACTATACCCATGAAACTGCGCATCATCCGCTCCATGATGCCGATCGAGCGGTCGACTTCCGCATCCGTCGGCAAGGCGGGCCGGGCGGCTGTATTCTTCTCCAGCGCGCTCACCCGATCGGCAAGCCGGTCGAGTTCGTCCTCATAGGCCGCGCGTTCATCGGCCGCCATGCGGCAGACCAGCGCCCCGTCTTTTTCGGTGCAGAGCGACATTGCCCCCGTCTGCCGGTCGAGGCGCACGAAATGGTCGCCGCTGCGCTCGAGCTGGAAGCGGGCTGCGTCTGGCTCCGCCGCCAATGCCGCAAGCGGCAGAAGACCGGCGGCAAGCATGATTGCAAATGCCTTCATCGTCTCATCCTCCGCAAAGCCTGGTGCCTGTCCGTTTTTGCGCCCGCGGGCGTGGACATCGCCGTCTCTTTGGGGCAAAGCCCTCATCAGGAAGGCCAGCCCCCTCTTAACAAGGCCAGCCAACGGGATCATCATGACCACGACACCGACCCTTTACAAGATCGTGCCGGAGGCGCTCTGGCAGGAAGCCAGACAAACCGGCGTTTTTCATGGCGCCGGCATCGATCAGAAGGATGGCTTCATCCATTTCTCGACGGCAGATCAGGTCAAGCAGACCGCAGCCCTGCATTTTGCCGGCCAGACCGGCCTTGTCCTCGTCGCCATCGATGGCCGCAATTTCGGCGACAAGCTGGTCTTTGAACCCTCGCGGGGCGGCGCGCTCTTCCCGCATCTTTATGCCGATCTGCCGCTTTCGGCCGTACTCTGGGAAGCGCCTTTGTTGGTCGACGATACCGGCACCCATATCTTTCCGGAGCTTGCACCGTGATCGATCCTTTCAAGCGCATCGCCCGCCGGGGCCTCTTCCTCTTCGATCCGGAAACCGCGCATGGGATGTCGATTGCGGCGCTGAAATCGGGCGTCGTGCCCGCGTGCCGCATCGCGCCGGATCCGCGTCTGCGCCAGACCGTTGCTGGTCTCGACTTTGCCAATCCGCTCGGTATGGCGGCAGGCTATGACAAGAACGCGGAAGTGCCGGAGGCACTGCTGAAGCTCGGTTTCGGCTTTACTGAGATCGGCACCGTTACACCGAAGCCGCAATCGGGCAATCCGCGCCCGCGCATCTTCCGCCTGGTGGAGGATGAAGGCGTCATCAACCGCCTTGGCTTCAACAATGAAGGCCATGAAGCGGCCTTCCGCCGTCTGTCGCAGATCGGCCGCGCCGGCATTATTGGCGTCAATATAGGTGCCAACAAGGACAGCGAGGACCGGATCGCCGACTATGTCGCCGGCATCCGCCGCTTCTATTCGGTCGCCCGCTATTTCACCGCCAATATTTCCTCGCCCAATACGCCGGGCCTGCGTGATCTGCAGGCGCGCGAAAGCCTCGCCGCACTTTTGTCGGCCGTGCTGACGGCACGCGACGAGGAAGCTGAAAAGGCCGGCCGAAAAATCCCGGTCTTCCTGAAGATCGCCCCTGATCTTACCGAAGAGGGCATGGATGACATTGCCGCGGAGGCGCTGTCGCATGCGCTGGATGGTCTCATCGTCTCGAACACGACGCTCTCCCGCGATGGCTTGAAGGATCAGCTCCAGGCGAAGGAGACCGGCGGCCTCTCCGGCGCACCGCTCTTCGAGAAATCCACCGCTGTGCTCGCCAAGATGCGCAAGCGCGCCGGTCCGGCCCTGCCGATCATCGGTGTCGGCGGCGTCTCCTCGGCCGAAACGGCGCTGGAAAAGGTCAGAGCCGGGGCCGATCTCGTGCAGCTCTATTCCTGCATGGTCTATGAAGGCCCGGGCCTTCCCGGCACGATTGTTCGCGGCCTGTCGAAGCTGCTCGACCGTGAAAAGGTTGCCTCGATCCGCGATCTCAGGGACAGCCGCGTCAATTACTGGGCGGCTCGGAACGTCTGAGCCGCGCGTGGCTTCACCAGCACTGCCAAGAAGAAACCGCGAAACAGCAGGAAGGCATTCATCGCCAGCCATAGGCCATGATTGCCGAAGAGCGGCACGAAGACGGCGAGCATGGCGAGATATCCTGCAAAGGACATCAGCATCCGGTTGCGCATGTCGACGGACCAGGTCGCGCCGATGAAGACCCCGTCCATCAGGAAGGCGAGCGCACCCGTCAGCCCCGTGACCGCTGCCCAAGGCAGGTAGGTCTCGGCCGCCGCCTGCACCTCGGGCGAATTGGTCAACACTGAAATCAGAGTGGGGCCGGCAAAATAGAAGAAGCCGGAAATGATCGCCGCCAGCCCGAAGGACCAGAGGATCGTGAGTCTCAAACCGCGGTCGAAGGCGGGCCGGTATTGCGCGCCGATCGCCCGGCCGGTGATCTGCTCGGCGGCATTGGCAAGGCCGTCGAGATAATAGCCCGACAGCAGGAAGAAGTTCATCAGCACGGCATTGGCCGCCAGTGTTATGGCGCCGAAGCTGGTGCCGATGCGGGTCATGATCGCGAATGAGCCGATCAGCACGAAGGTGCGGATCAGGATGTCGCGGTTCAGCGCGAAGAGTTCGGCGAGCTTGCTCCGCGAAAAGACCTCCATCCGACTTGGCCGATACGCTTTGTCGAAACTGCGCAGCACGATGAAAAGACCGGCAAGCGCGCCCGCCGTTTCGCCCGCCATCGTGCCCCAGGCGACGCCTGAAACGCCCCAGTCGAGCGAAAGCCCGAGATAGATGGAAAGCAGGATATTGATGCCGTTGATCAGCGCCTGCAGCAGCAGCCCTGTCCGACCCTGACCGCGGCCGAGGACGAAGCCGAGAAGGGCGTAATTGGCAAGCGCTGCCGGTGCGGCGAGAATGCGGATCGAGAAATAGCTGCTGGTCGCCTCGGCAATCCGACCCTCCGCCCCCATTAGCTTCAGCCCGATCAGGATCAACAGCGGTGATAGCACGAGAAGTGCCAGGCCGGAGCCGAGCGCCGAGACGATCGCCCGCCAGAAGACGGCCTGCTGCTCATGCGCGTCACGCCGCCCGAGCGCCTGAGCGGTCAGCCCGGTCGTGGACGCCCGCAGGAAATTGAAGCTGCCCATGATGAGGTCGAACAGCATGGCGCCGATCGCCAGCCCCGCCAGCGCTTCAGGATCGCCCATATGGCCGACGACGGCGGTATTGGTAATACCGAGCAGCGGCGTGGTCATGAAGCCGAGCGTCATCGGAATGGCGATCGACAGCACCAGGCGGTGCGTCACGTCGAATGCCAATGTATTTCTGCTGCTGCCGGTATCCATATCCGCCTCTTGGGGAGAGGCGGAATCGCCTCAGCTGGAAAGTACCATGGCCCAATAGGGCAGGTTCTTGGAAGACGTATTATGTGCAACGGCAACGCCGATACCGCTATAGCGTCCGAGCATATTTTCCAGATGGTGGGGGGAATTGATCCAGGCGGTGACGACCGCATCGACGCTCTGCTGGCCCGAAGCAATGTTTTCGGCAGCCGGCAGGGCAACACCGCTCGCCTTCACGCGGGCGCCGAAACTGTCTGTCATGCCCATCAGATGCTTCATCCTGCCCGCACTTGCCATGCGCTTGGCCTGGAAGATCGCGGCTGCACTTGCATGCGGATCGACGCTGAGCGGCGGCAGGCCGTTCTTGGCGCGAAGCTGGTTGACGAGCGGCAATGCAGAAGCCGTCTCGTCTGCGGCATTGGAAGGCGTGGTCGCAAGTTTCGGGGTCGTGGTGCAGCCGGCAATGCCGGCCACCAGTGCAAGACCTGAAAGCTGCAGCAGGCCGCGGCGAGAAAGGATGGTTGAGCTCATGTTATTTGCGATAGCTGAAAAGACGGATGATGATGAAGATCGGAATGACGATGGTCGCACCCAGGATCAGATAGTCGCCGACGCGGCCAAGCGCAGAGAAGCCCTGCCGCCATAGATGGGTCACGAAATCACGGAAGTTGTAGATAAGTTCCCAGGGGGTCAGCCCGAAGATGGCCATGACGAAGCCGACGACCAGCGACACCACCAAAAGTTTGATGATCGTGCGGCCAATGGAATCGCCGAGGAACCTGTTCACCTGATCGGACATGCGCCATCTCCTGTTTGTCTTGAGATACGGTCGCGGCGATTCGCCCGCAAGCCTTTTCCACCAAGACAGCACCGCCTCTGAAATAGGACTTGAGTTTTTTTGTGGCCGAAGCCAAATGCCGCCAGCCAAAGGGTCCAATCATGCAGCCAAGCCAGCTCTCCTCCGGCGATGTCATCGCCGACCGCCGTGCCGATTACGCCAGGATGCTGGATGAGGGCGGCGAGCCGGATGCTGCGGCCGAGCTGATGGAACAGGCGCTGGAACTGGTACCGGCATGGGCTGCAGGTTGGTACCGCCTCGCCACCTACCAGGAAAAGGTGGGCAAAACGGATGCCGCCGTCGAAGCCTATCGCCGTACGCTGGAACTCGATCCCGAGGATGTTTTCGGCTCGAGCCTCAAGCTTGCTCTGCTCGGCGACACTGAGACGCCGGCCCAGCCGCCAAGCCGCTATGTTGAACGCCTCTTCGACGATTATGCCGATCGTTTCGAGACCTCGCTCGTCGAGAAGCTGGACTATTCCGTTCCGCAGAAACTTGCGGCGCTCGTCGCATCGACCGGAAGGCACTATCGGCGTGCCGTCGATCTCGGCTGCGGTACGGGCCTGCTCGGCCCTGAAATCCGCGCCCATGTCACGGAGCTCGAAGGCTTCGACCTGTCGCAGAACATGCTGGCGAAGGCTGCCGAAAAGCATATCTACGACCATCTCGCCCAGGCAGACCTGTCGCTGGCGCCCGAAGCCTCCGGTCTCATTTCCGATGGCGGGCGGCACCGCGCCGATCTCGTCACCGCCGCCGACGTGCTTATGTATCTCGGCAATCTGGAAAGCGTCTTTGCGATCCTCGACGACCTCTCCATAGCGGGCGCCGATTTTGTCTTTTCGGTCGAGGATGGCGGCGAACGCGATGGCTTCAGCCTGGCCCCGTCACTGCGTTATGCCCACTCCCAATCCTATGTCGAAGGGCTCGCGGCAGCCCACGGTCTCCAAATCCTCGACATCGTCAAAACCATCATTCGCAAAGATGGCGGTAAACCGGTTTCCGGCATTCTGTTCCTTACGCGCAAGACCGTCTGAACGCATATTTCTTGCGATTTTAAAATAGGTCAGCATTGCTTACATATTTCGCTTGCGTGCAACCTTGTAAGGCCTGATAATCCGGCCATTCCGCAAGAAAGCGACGCGCTCCCCGGAGCGTAGCACGCGCCGTATCCACCCTTACATTCCCTCTTCCTCCGGCCGGTCCGGAGCCGCTATCGGAGATCGCGCCATGAGCCAGCTCATCAATGCCCTTGGGTTCTGGAATACCACCGCGACGCGTCACACGCCGGTCGAGGATGTGCAGGGCGTATTCTCCGGCAGCCTCGTGTCTGCGCTTGGCCTCTATGTGCTCGCGAGCGCCGGCCTGCTGACCGGCAGCACCGCCGGCATTGCCTTCCTGCTGCATTATGCCTTTGGCGTAAATTTCGGCACCGCCTTCTTCATGCTCAACCTGCCCTTCTTCTACCTGTCGTGGAAACAGCTCGGCATCGCCTTTACGATCAAGACCTTCATCGCCATCGGCCTGACCTCGCTGCTCATCAGCCTGCAGCCGAAGGTAATGGAAATCGCTGCCATTCATCCGGCCTGGGCGGCTCTCCTTGGCGGCCTGCTGCTGGGTTACGGCCTTCTCGCGCTCTATCGCCATCGCGCCAGCCTCGGTGGCGTCGGCATCCTCGGCATCTATATGCAGGAGCGTTTCGGTATCCGCGCCGGCCTCGTGCAGCTTGCCATCGACATGTGTGTCCTGACCGCCGCCTTCTTCGTCACCACGCCGCCGGTCGTTTTCTATTCCGTGCTCGGCGCCGTCGTGCTCAATCTGTTCGTCGCGATCAATCACAGGGCCGACCGCTACATCGCTCTCTAGAGTTTTCCGGGTCAATCTGACTAGGAAAGACTCAACATTACAAATCGGTAAGCCATTATAAACAAAACGTAACTTGCCCGTGATCGGTCCTGGCGCGACACTTCTCTTCGCGCCGGATATGATGAGGTGAGCTATGTCAGATTTGGAAAAGCTTGTCAGACGCCGCATGCAGGAAGAATACGCCAAAGGCTCTTCCGCAAAGGAAATCGCCAAGGTCGTTCGCGACATATTCAACAGCATGGACCTCTCGGGCAAATTGCCTGAAGCCGTTGCTGTGAGGTCCGATACGCACCACAGACGATGAAATATTCAACCGACCCGATCTCTCGGGTCGGTCACCGGGACAAAGCCCTTATCAGCAACGAAGTATCAGGCTGCCTTCTGCGGCGCATCGATCGGATGCTGGCTGCGGAAGCCGACGGCAAGCCGGTTCCAGATATTGATCGTGCCGATCGCAACCGTGATCTTGGTCATTTCTTCTTCCGAGAAATGCACCTTCAGGGCTTCGTAATCGGCATCCGGCGCACCGGTCTCTGCAATCTTCGTCACCGCATCGACCCAGCCGAGCAGCGCGCGTTCGCGGGCGTCGTAAACCGGCGATTCCCGCCATACGCACATCAGGTTGATCCACTGTTCGGAAAGCCCGTGATGGCGCGCTTCCTTCGAATGCATGTCGACGCAATAGGCGCAGCCATTGATCTGCGAGGCACGAAGCTTGATCAGGTGAATGAAGCGCTTATCCAGTCCGGATTCCTGCACATACTGCTCCAGAGCGACGACGGCCTTATAGGCATCCGGAGCGGCTTTGCCGAAGTTGAAACGTGCTTGCATGGTATTTCTCCTTGGGTTGGGGTTTGTGTTAGGGGCTCAGCGAGCCACTTTTCTTTCATGTATTTCCATGAAGGCGCAGCCTCTGGCTGCGATCCCGCCGTCATCATCAGCGGAAAGTTCGGACAGAATGTCGGCGATGCTGGTGTTCGCGAGTTCGGCGCGATAGGCGCGCTCGGCTCTGAGCATTGCCGCCGTGACCTGGCAGGGCTTGGTGAAATAGCGCTGCGGCAGCGGGTTCGGGCCGCGTTGGCGGATCTCGGCGCAGCGGAAGGCAGGCGCCGGTCCTTCGACCGCAAGCACGATATCGAGCAGCGAAATGTCTTCCGGCTTCTTCGCCAGCCGGTAGCCGCCCTTCGGCCCCGGCACTGTCTCCAGAATTCCGGCTCCCGAAAGCGCCTGCAGGTGCTTCAGCAGATAGCTCGTCGATACGCCGTGATATTCGGCGAGGGCTGCGGCCGATAGCACGCCGCCCGCCGAAAGCCCTGATAGTACCGCCGTGCAATGAATGCTCTGTTCGACGCCGTCACCAAGCTTCACAGCCGATCTCCCTTAATCATGGATATTATTTATCCACGATTATGCTGGGGAGTCAATACCGCTTCTATTCGTCCGCGTTTGAACTACATTTGCCCCGTGGATCAGATCGATGCCGAGACCAGCCTTGCCTTGCCTACACCCTTTCTCCGCTGGTTTGCGGAAAAGGGCTGGCGCCCGCGCGCCCACCAGCTTGAATTGCTGGCCCGTGCCGAAGCCGGCGAGAGCACGCTGCTGATTGCGCCGACCGGCGCCGGCAAGACGCTCGCCGGCTTTCTGCCGTCGCTGACCGCCCTCACACGCCGTGGCAAGATCCCGCCCGGCTCGGCCTTCACGGGCATCCACACGCTCTACGTTTCGCCGCTGAAGGCGCTGGCCGTTGATATCGAGCGCAATCTCATGAAGCCCGTCACCGAGATGGGCTTGCCGATATCGATCGAGAACCGCACCGGTGATACGCCGAACGCCAAGCGCCAGCGCCAGAAGCTCAACCCGCCGGACATCCTGCTGACGACGCCGGAGCAAGTCGCCCTGTTATTGGCAAACCGGGAGGCCGAACGCTTCTTCAAGGATTTGAAATATGTCATCTTCGACGAGCTGCATTCGCTCGTCACCTCAAAGCGTGGGCACATGCTCTCGCTCGGCCTTGCTCGGCTGCGCAGGCTTGCACCCGATTTGAGGACCATCGGGCTCTCTGCCACCGTTGCCGAACCCCTGGATTTGCAGAAATGGTTGGTGGCACAGGAGGAGGGCAGGGAGAGCCATGCCGGCCTAGTGCTCGTCGAAGGCGGCGCAAAGCCCGAGATTTCCATTCTCGATACGCAAGAGCACATTCCCTGGTCCGGCCATGCCGCCAAATATGCGATCCCGGATGTCTATCGGCAGCTGATCGATCACAAGACGACGCTGCTCTTCGTCAATACCCGCTCGCAGGCCGAAATGCTCTTTCAGGAGCTCTGGACGGTCAACGAGGAAAATCTGCCGATCGCGCTCCATCATGGTTCCCTCGATGTTGCCCAGCGCCGCAAGGTTGAAGCCGCGATGGCCGCCAACCGGCTGCGGGCCGTCGTCGCCACATCGACCCTCGACCTCGGCATAGACTGGGGCGATGTCGATCTGGTCATTCATGTCGGCGCGCCCAAGGGCGCCTCGCGCCTTGCTCAGCGCATCGGCCGCGCCAATCACCGCATGGACGAACCGTCGAAGGCGATCCTCGTCCCCGCCAACCGCTTCGAGGTCATGGAGTGCCAGGCAGCACTCGATGCGAATTACATCGGCGCGCAGGATACGCCCCCCGTCGGCCGCGGTGGACTCGATGTGCTTGCCCAGCACGTGCTCGGCATGGCCTGTGCCGAACCCTTCGACATGCTGGAACTCTATGATGAGATCACCAGCGCCTCGCCTTATGCCGATCTTCCATGGGAGACATTCGAGCGTGTCGTCGACTTCGTGGCGACCGGTGGCTATGCTCTGCGCACCTATGAGCGTTATGCCCGCATCCGCAAGACAAAAGAGGGCCGCTGGCGCGTCTCCAATCCGCAGGTCGCCCAGCAATATCGCCTGAACCTCGGCACCATTGTCGAGGATCCGATGTTGAACATTCGCATGGCCAAACGCGGCGAGGGCGGCAGGCTTGGCCGTCCGGGTGCCGTGCTCGGCAAGGTCGAGGAATATTTCCTCGAACAGCTCGCACCGGGCGATACGTTCATCTTCTCCGGCAAGGTGCTCCGCTTCGAAGGCATCCGGGAAAACGAGGCGCTTGTGAGCCAAGCCTATTCCTTCGATCCGAAAATCCCTTCCTATGCCGGCGGCAAGTTCCCGCTCTCGACCTACCTAGCCGATCAAGTCCGCTCGATGCTCGACGATCCCGATCGCTGGCACCGCCTGCCGGATCAGGTGCGAGACTGGCTCTCACTGCAGAAGGAAAAATCTCTCCTGCCGAAACGCGACGAGCTGTTGATCGAGACCTTCCCGCGCGGCAGCCGCGGTTACATGGTCATCTATCCCTTCGAAGGTCGGCTCGCACACCAGACGCTCGGCATGCTGCTTACCCGCCGTCTGGACAGGACAGGGGCTAAACCCCTCGGTTTCGTCGCAACGGATTATTCCCTTGCCATCTGGGGGCTTGAAGATCTCGGCCTGATGATCGCCAACGGTCGCCTCAGTCTTTCCGATCTCTTCGATGAGGACATGCTGGGCGACGATCTGGAATCCTGGCTGAATGAATCCTTCCTTCTGAAGCGCACCTTCCGCAATTGTGCCGTGATCGCAGGTTTGATCGAGCGGCGCCATCCGGGAAAGGAAAAGACCGGCCGGCAGATCACCGTCTCCGCCGACCTGATCTATGATGTGCTGCGCACCCACGAGCCCGATCACATCCTGCTGCAGGCAACACGGCAAGATGCTTCGACCGGTCTTTTGGATATTTCCCGCCTTGGCGATATGCTGAGGCGAATCAAGGGCCACATCACCCACCGGGCGCTGGATCATATTTCGCCGCTCGCCGTGCCGGTCATGCTGGAAATCGGCCGGGAATC
Organism: Rhizobium sp. 768_B6_N1_8; assembly: GCF_051811225.1. NCBI lineage: Bacteria > Pseudomonadati > Pseudomonadota > Alphaproteobacteria > Hyphomicrobiales > Rhizobiaceae > Rhizobium > Rhizobium sp. 768_B6_N1_8. The sequence continues at coordinate 183,718 of NZ_JBPWPV010000001.1, forward strand.
GGTACCGGGTCAGGCTCATGACGCCCTGCTTGCCGAAGCCGCCGACGACCTGATCGCCGAGGCGATGGCATAAGAACTTGGCCTGAAACTTGGAATGACTGAATGATGAACCGCCTGGCGCTCGCGCGCGACATGACTGGCCTTGCCGCAATACCGGGCGTCGAAACCGCCATTCACGGTGTTGCGGCCGTCTGCGATCCGCTTGGCGCGCTCTATCTGCCGGATGCCGGCATTCTCGTCGTCTCCGACCTGCATCTGGAAAAAGGGGCGGCCTTTGCCCGCCGCGGCATGATGTTGCCGCCTTACGATACGCTGGCGACGCTCACTGTGCTCGCAGCGGTCATCTCCCGCTACGACCCGAAAATCGTCATTTCGCTCGGCGACAATTTTCACGACCGTGTCGGCTCCGAGCATCTGCCGGATGCCTTCCGCACGCTGATCGTCGAGATGGCCCGCGGCCGCGAATGGATCTGGATCAATGGCAATCACGACCCTGACGGCACCGTCGACCTGCCGGGCACCTGTTCGGACGAGCTATATTATGCCGGCCTGACCTTCCGTCATGAGCCGCGCGATGGCTTGCAGAAGGGTGAAATCGCCGGCCATCTGCATCCCGCAGCCACCGTCCGCCGCCGCGAAAAATCCGTTCGCCGTCCCTGCTTCGCCACGGACGGCGCCCGCCTGCTGATGCCTGCTTTCGGCGTCATGAGCGGTGGTCTCGACCTCGGCCACAAGGCCATGAAGGGCCTCTTCGACAAGGCGTCGCTGATTGCTCATCTGCTCGGGCGTGACAGGATCTATTCGGTCCGGTACGACAATTTGCGGGGCTGACACCTTCTCCCTTTCCCACTGGGAGAAGGGAATAACTCAATTGCATCCCTGCAATTGCTGCTGATAGGTCCCGGCCATCCGCGCAAACTTCTGCGCCGTCTGCTGCAGCTGACCATTGTTGCGCCAGTCGCCGCGCTTGTATCCCGTCGGACCGGAATAATAGGCAAGGTAGAGACCATAGGCGTCGTTGAGCGGAATACCCGTCGCCTGACTGTTGCTGTAGTGGTACCAGCCGATGAAATCGATCGCGTCGGCGAAGTTGGTACGCGTTGCGGCCCAGTTGCCGGTTTCGGATTGGTAGTGGTCCCAGGTTCCGTTCAACGCCTGCGAATAGCCATAGGCCGTCGAAGGCCGCGTCCAGGGAATGAAGCCGAAGAGCTTCGTGCGCGGCGGCCGCGCATAAGGCTGGAAGCCGGATTCGACATACATGGTCGCCATCAGGATCGGCACCGGCACGCCGTATTTCTTCTCCGCACGCTCCGCAGCACCCTGCCAGCTTGTGAAGAGACCATCCTTCTGATCGAAGACGGCGCAGATATTTCTCGTCTGGCGGGGCGCCGTCGCGCAGCCGGCAAGCAGGGCCAGCCCGATGACCGCGAGCACGATACGAGTACGCATGACACAAACCTCTCGTTTCCGAGAGATTACTAACTCGTAAACGTTAAAGAGCTGTTTTTATGCGAATACGAGATGTACCGACGGCTTTTTACTAGGCCAGGGATTGGTGCCGTCCCGCAGCCAGAGCAGAGTGTCGAGCCAGAAGCCGGCGGCGTGGCGCGCGTGGAAAAGATCGAAATGTCCGATCTTCGGAAATCCAAGATCTTCCGGCGTCAGCAGCACTTCTTCCACCTTTGCGTTGCGATAATGGGAAAGACCGCGCCTGATAGCGTGGACAGTCGCAATCTCATCATCGGTGACGGTGAGGCTCAGGATTGGTGCGTGAAAATTCTCAAAGGGCTTCGACGCACCGGCTCTTTCGGCAGCCGATGGATGAGGATCGATCCACCCCCGCTGGAACGCCCAGTCGAGCGCAACGCCCTTCGGAAGATCCTCGAGCGAGCCGAGACGGCGCCCCGGAAAATAGCCGAACAGCAAGGTCGCCGCTGGCATGAAAAGATGCCATTTCAGGAGCAGCCACCAGCGGTGCGCGGGGGCATAGTCTCGCCAGTTCCCATATTGCGCGCCGACTGCAAGCATGCGCGTTATGCGGTCGGCATGAGCCGAAAGGCCGGGCAGAAAGCCGCCGATACTGTGTCCGACGACGAAAAGCGGCTGGCCGGGCCGCTGGCCATCCATGAAAAGCAGCGCCGCATCGAAATCCCGTTCACCCCAGTCCCGCCAGCGATAGCCGCAGCCGCGTAGCCGTTCCGGGCGCGACAGGCCGATGCCGCGATAATCATAGGTCAGCACGTCAAAGCCGTGTTCGGCAAGAAAGCGCGCATAATAGTGATAATAGCGTGCCGCGACGCCGGTTGCCGGATTGATGACGACGCTGCCGATGCTTTGGTCGCTGATTGCACTCCAGAGATGGCCGCGTAGTTCCACGCCGTCACGGCAGCCGATCGCGACAGCTTCCGCCTCCCGTGCAAGGTCGCTCTTCCTTGGTTTTCTTGCAGCCGGCATATATCTCTCCCTTGCCTGCACTTGGGGGACAGTAGGCGACAGCTGGTATTGAGGATACTCACTAGTCGGTATACATTGCCGACATGGTCAAATCCGCTTCCGACACACGCGAACGCATCGTCGCCGCTGCGGCCAAACTGTTCTACAGCGAAGGCATCCGGGCCGTGAGCGTCGACGCCGTGGCGGAGAAAGCTGATGTCACGAAGCGGACCCTCTATTATCATTTCGACAGCAAGGACGACCTGATCGCCGCCTATCTGGAAACCCGAGACCAGCCCAATCTCGCGGTCTATCGGCGCTGGTTTGCGGAAACGGATGGGGATCTGGCGGCGAAGGTGAAGGGTATATTCGACAATCTGGCTCGCTCCGCCCGGCATCCGAAATGGAAGGGCTGCGGTTATCTCAGGACCTCGGCTGAACTTGCCAATATGCCCGGCCATCCCGCCATCAAGGTTGGTGCCGCGCATAAGAAGAATGTCGAGCAATGGCTCGCTGCTCTCTTCGAGGAGCAGCATCTTGTCGAGGCGCCAAAGCTCGCCCGCCAGGTCGTTCTGCTGCTCGACGGCTCCTTTGCCGCCGTGCTCCTGCATCGCGATCCCACCTATATGGAAACGGCAGGCGAAGCGGCCGCAGCCTTGGTGGCTGCAGCCGGTAAAGGCAAATGATCAGACTGCCCTGACGGGCTCATAGCGCAGGATCACCGCGCCGCTCTTCGTCACAGACGAGTCGAGCAGTTTCAGGGTCTGCCGCGCATCCGCAGGCTTGAAATGCGGATTACCGCGGCCGAGAATAACGGGCACGAGGCAGATGCGGATTTCATCCACCAACTCCGCCTTCAACAGGGTATCGGCAAGCTCGGCGCTGCCGAAGACGAAGATCGTCTTACCATCTTCTTCCTTCAGCCGCTTCAGCTCGGACACCGGATCATTGACGACGCGCGTATTGTGCCAGTCCGCCTTTTCCATGGTTCGCGAGACGGCGATCTTGGCGATGCCGTTCATATAGGCCTTGATCTTGTCTTCGCTCTCCGCGCTCGGCCAGTAGGCGGCCATGCCCTCATAGGTCTTGCGGCCGAAGACCAAAAGGTCGCCTTCCTCACCGAACTGCTCGGCATATTTCTCGAGCTCTGGTCCCCAGGCCAGATTGTGAAACTCGATATCCCACGGCTTCGTCCCTTCGAAGTAACCGTCCAGCGTCATCAGGTTCCAGACAACAAGCTTCCTCATCTCATCCTCCTTGGACCATGTTCTTCAAAACCAGTTGCCATAAGCAACTGGTTTTGAAATTAGCTTGACTGATGGTGAAATGCAAGCGGTCATGAGCAAGAAGACTTTGAATGGTGGCTATGGCGGGCATCGGGACAAGCGTCCGCCCACCGGGTACGTCATCGTCCCCGGACGTTTGATAAAAGCCCATTTGAAAGTCATCGCCGCGACGGCGGACCTCCGCCCGATCAATCCTTGCGGAAAATCAGGCTGGCGCCCCATCCCGTCAGCACGGCCAGCAACACCGCAAAGCAGCCGTAGAAAATCGGTTGCTCATGCGCCGCATCGGTAATCGTCTGCTCGATGCCCGTCTTGATGACGCGCAGCGGCTGCGATTTCTGCGTTACGAATTTCCCGCTCTTGAACAGATAGGCACGCACCGTATGCACGCCGTTCGGAATATTGGCCGGCAGACGCAGGCTTGCCTTGAAGAGGTTGGAGGAGACGAAACGAACACCGCTCGGATCGCGCTCGTAAAGCCCGCCCGATTGCTGCAGACGCCGGAAGGCTGTGCGGAATTCGTTGAGACTGTTGAAGTTGCCGGCAAAATCGATCGGCCGCAGTGGAATATGGTCGATGCCGATACCCTCTCCGGTCAGGTCGAGCGGTGTCGTGATGTCGTCGATAGAGCGCGAGCTCGACATCGAATAGGAATGCGGTACGTCGGCAAAGGTCATTGACGAGGTATTGATCCAGATGCCGAAGACCCGCTCCTTCTTGCGCACCGTGGCGTCTTCGCGCGGGCCTTCCAGAACTACGATGACATCATACTGGCCGATGGCGAGCAGCAGGTCGTCAGTATTCGTCACCGCGCCGAAAATCGTCAGGTCTGCGCCGCGGAAATCGGAGGTAATGGCGATTTCGCTGGTGGAAGTGCCGATTTCCAGCCCCTCGCGCTCTGTCCGCGTCGTTCCCTGTCCGGGCAGCAGCACCTGTGCCGAGGCGGCGACAGGCATGAGAAGGGCAAGGAGCAGGAGGAGCCGAAGCATCAGTTCCCCACTCCCATGACCACCGAATAGATGTCTTCCGGTGTCACGACCAGTGCGACTGCAAGGCGCAGGCCGACGGCAAGAACCAGCAGGCCGAGCAGAGCGCGCAACTGTTCGCCACGCAGCCGCTGGCCGACGCGCACGCCATACTGCGCACCGATGACGCCGGCGAGCATCAGGAAGAAGGCGAGCACGATATCGACCGAATAGTTGGTCGCCGCCTGCACGATCGTCGTATAGGCGGTCACGAAGATGATCTGGAAGAGCGAGGTCCCGACGACCACATTGGTCGGGATGCGCAGCAGGTAGATCATCGCAGGCACCATGATGAAGCCGCCGCCGACACCCATCACAGAGGTGAGGATGCCGATCGAAAATCCGAGTGTCACGATCGGGATCACCGAGAGATAGATCTTCGATTTCTTGAATCGCACCTTCAGCGGCAGCTTGTGCACCCAGTGCTGATGGCCCGGTCGCCGTGGGGCAGGCGCTTCGTTACGGGCGGCACGGCGCATGGCGTTGACGCTTTCCCAAAGCATCAGCCCGCCGACCGTACCGAGGAAGACGACGTAAAGCAGGGAGATGAAGAGGTCGAGCTGACCGATGGCGCGCAGCAGGGAGAAAATCCAGATGCCGACCGTCGCGCCCGAAAGACCGCCGACAAGCAGCACCGTGCCGAGCTTCACATCCAGCGTGCCGCGCCGGAAATGTGTGATCGCCCCCGATATCGAGGAAGCCACCACCTGGTTGGCGCCAGTCGCGACGGCGACGACCGGGGGGATGTTGTAGAAGATCAGCAGAGGCGTGATGAGGAAGCCACCGCCAACGCCGAACATACCGGACAGGAAACCGACGGCAGCCCCCATGCCGAGAATGATGAAAATGTTCACCGACAATTCTGCGATGGGCAGATAGATTGTCACAGCCGACCCCGATTATTGCCGCTCCCACCGGGGCGGCACTCTCACGTCCCCATTCGAATGGCGCATCCTACTGTCAAATCGTTGCCAGAGGCTTTCGAAGGAAAAAAGCCATGGTCAGCTGGATGCGAGCCCCGATATGTCCCGCATAATCCGGCTTTTTTCAGGTTCTGTGACAGTCAGTGCGAAAGTGCGCAAAGCCCTGCGGCAGGGTGCCGCCGGGTTGTCTCAGATGGCCTTGGCGCCTGGTTTGTTCCGCTCCAGAAGCGCCTTCACCGTGTCGTCATTGACCTTGCCGGTCGGTTCCTGGCCGATCGACTTCTGGAAGTTCTTGATGGCGGTCACCGTCTTGGCGCCCATCTCTCCATCCGGCGGGCCGGCGTCGAAGCCGTTATTGTTGAGGATCGCCTGGATGTTGCGGATGGCCTTTTTCATGTCGACGGTTGCCGTCTTCGGCGCAGCGCCGCTTGCCCATGCGTCCGGGATCTCGATGCCGTTCGCCTTGTTGTCGAGTGGCTGCGGCTTCCAGAGGTCGGCCTTGGCGCGGGCGCGCTCGAGCTGGTCCGGCTTCATGGCATTCGCCACCTCGTCGCGCTTTTGAGCGGCGTCCTTGTCACCGGCTTTGGCGGCGATCGCGAACCACTTGTAGGATTCTTCCAGATCTGCCGGCACACCATTGCCGCGGGCACAGAGGATGGCGAGGTTGAACTGGCTGTCGGTGATGCCGAGGTCGGCTGCTTTCTGGAACCATGAGGCGGCCGTAGCATAGTCCTGCTGGCCGAGCGCGCCGGAGGCGTAGAGCACGGCGAGATTGTGCATGGCGCTGGCATTGCCCTGGGCTGCGGCCTGTTCGTAGAGGGCCTTGGCCTTCTGCACGTCGCGAGCGACGCCATTGCCCTTCTCATACATGCTGCCGAGACGGTACTGCGCCGGCGCAAAGCCCTTGTCGGCGGAAAGCTGATACCAGCTCGCGGCCTGCTTCTGGTCGGCGGCAAGGCCGTTGCGGCCTTCGGTGTAGCGCGCCCCGATCTCGAAAAGCGCTAGCGCATCGCCGTTGCGTGCTGCGTCGGCGAGCGGCTGTGGCTGGATCGTGTCGGGAACGATGATGGAAGCAGCAGCAGGAGCTGCCAGCGTCGTTGCCACCGGTGCGGCGGGCGCGTTCGGAACGAAGCTGGACGTCTCCTGTGCCGGTGCCTGGTCGAAGGATTCGGCGCCTTCGCCGTCAGGTGGCGCGGCATCGGTCAGGTGGTCGGGTGTCGCCGCCTGCGGCTCTGCAGGAGCGGCCGCCTCGGGAGGTGTTGTCTCCGGCGTCATCGCCGGCGCCTGGGCACCGATTTCCGGTGCGATTGCTTCCGGCGCAACCGGTGCAGGGGCTGCCATGTTGGCTTGCGGCATTTCGGTCGCACCGGTCAGGGCCGAGACTTCAGCCGGCGGCGGGGCCTTTTCGCCCGTCGTCAGCGTGCGGGCAAGCGGGAAGGCCATAATGGCGAGCAGTACGGCGCCGACTGCCAGCAGGATCGGCCGGCGGAAGCGCGAGAAGGCGCCACCCTTGCCAGCTTTTTCAGGCTTGGCGGCACGACGCTCGGCGCGCGTCGCAGGCTTTCCGTTGCTGTCGATCTCCATGGCGGCAGCCTGCGCGGCGCGGCGCGCAGCGGCGATGTAGTCCGCCCGATCGTTTTCGGTGGCCGGCTTGCCGCGCTGGGCGTTCTGGCTGGCGCGCACGCGTTCCAGGATCTTCTTCACGTCAGGTGCGCCGGAGCCCGGTTCCAGCAGCTCGTTTGCCGCCTCAGTCGGCATCACGTCGACGGGATCGATCGACGGAGCGGGATCGATGACCGTGCGCTCGGCAACCGCCTTTGCTTCCGTCTTGCGCGCTGGCATCAGCTTGCGGCCAAGGCTTGCGAGCAGGCTGCCTTTGGCGGGAACAACTGACTTTTCCTGCTGGCTGGTGGCTTCGATGGCGATCGCGCTGGTGCTGTCGGCCAATGCCGCTTCCGGCATGCGCGGCGCCGCCTCTTCAGCGATTGCGGCCGTGCGCAGCACGGGCGAAGCCTTCGGCGCCTGCATCACCGGAGCTTTAGCTGGCTCCCGGCCTGCGTCGACCAATGCGTAGGGATCGACGTCGAAATCGACTTCTGTCGCCGGTATCCGGGCGGCCGGGCGAACCCGCTCTTCCATCGTATCCAGCCGGTCGGCAATATGCACCAAAGTCTCGTGCAGAGCCTGGAAGGTCTTGTGGGTGCGTTCTTCGCCGTCGCGGCTCAGATCTTCGAGATGCCGCAGATCTTCGGCAAGCGCGACCAGAGCCGACATGTCGGCTGCTGCAGGTGCAGCGCCCTGCGCTCCGCCATTGCGCGAATAGGCATCGACCACCGCTTCTGCCGCCTGCCGCGCGGCCTCGATGATATATTCGTCGTTCGTCGCGATATAATCTTCGATCGCGCCCATGCGGCGGTCGAGATTTGCCGACACTTCGGCATTTTCGCGTGGTGCGCTCAAGAGTTCGGAGAGATTGGCGATCTGATCTTCGAGGTTCTTCAGCGCGCGCGTGTCGGTCGGCGCAGCTGCCGTGCTTTCTTCGAGCCGCGCGGCGATGTCGCTGAGCCGCCCTTCGAGACGCTGAAAGGCACTGTCGTCGATAACAGGCGCCGGGGCGGGGCGGATTTCCATCTCGTCGATGCGGCGTGCGAGATAGTCGAGCCGCTTGGCGAGCGCATCATTGACCGAGCCGCTTTCCAGTGCATCGATCTTGCGGGAGATATCGGAAAGCGTGCCGGTCAGGTCCGGCTGCGGCGCGGCCTTCTGTGTGCGTTCGAGCAGGTAGGAAAGGTGCTCCAGCCGCTCGTCGAGACGTGAAGTCGCTTCGGTATTGGCGAGGTCTTCAACGCGCGCCGTCAGCGCTTCCAGCCGGCCTGCCATGTCGTCGGCTGGACCGGGCCGGCTCATGGTGGCCCGACCCATCAGCTCGATCTGGTCGCCAAGTGCGGAAAGGCGGTTTTCCAGCCGCTGCATAAGCGCCGGGTCGGTACCCGTGGCAGTGCGTCCGCTGGCGGCGATCGCGCGGCTGATCTCGTCGAGCCGCGTATCCATCGCGGCGAACTGTTCGGACATGATCCGGTCGTGCGGCTGGATCAGATTGCCGAACTGCTCGACAGCGGAGGCGATAGTGATGAGCTTGTCTTCCAGCGCCTGCACGGCTGGGCTTTCGCCCATGCCGCCAAGATGCCGCTTGATGTCGTCAAGCCGGTAGGCGAGCGACACGAGCTCTCCCTGCAGTCCGGCCGTGTCGAGCTCTGCCAGCCGGTTTTCCACATTCTCCCAGCGCTGTTCCATGTGGCGCATCGAATCTTCGCGCGCCAGCCCGTCCATCAGCGAACGCAGCTCCTCGAAGTCGTTGCGCAGACCGGTAGCCTCCGGTCCGGCCGAGCGGTTGGTGAGCTGCGCAATGCTCTGCGACAGACGACCCATGTCGGCGCGGATGTCGTCTGCGAAATGCCGGTCCTGCGCGCTGGTCTTGATCTCGCGCAGTTCCGTGCGCAACGCATTCATCTCGCGCGTGACACCTTCGGAAATGTCGCGCTTCAGATCCTGCCGCAGGTTGACGAGTGCCTGGGCGATTTCAGTCATCGTGTCGTCGGAGGCGCGGAAGGCGGCTGTCGCCGGCTGCGGCGCCGGAGCGCGCTGCAGGGCAGGCGCGAGAGCCGGTTCACGCAGAAGGGCCGGTGCCGCTTCGCGCGTATAGGCGCGCTCGCGGTTCTCTCTGGTAGCGTCAAGCGCGCGCTGGCGCTGGCGGATTTCCGCAAGCGGATCGGCTGCGCGCGGCGCATAGGAACTGGCGTAGCGATCACGTTCGGGCGTCGGATTGCGAGGCCGCTGTTCGCGCCCGCTGCCCATCAGGCCTTCTATCCGCGCTTCCAGCCCTTCGATGGTGCGGTTCAACGCGTCGAGCGAGGTCCTGTCGGAGTGCCGGGAAGAATGTGATCGCGATCCGTTCATGTTCTTGCTCGCTTCGATTACCCGGTCTGGGCCCGATCATTGCCTTTTCCGAAGCATACCGGGGTACGCATCGGAGAGCGCCATCCATAAGGAAATAGTCAATTAGACTTTCCTCAAGCTGGATAGACTTTTTGGCGGCACTCCTGAAACGCGAGACAAAGAAAAGGAATGCAGATCGCCAATGCTCACCGCGCACCTTTTACGAAACGTGGTAAAGAACTCGTTAACCCGGATGAGAATTTTTTAACTTTTGCCCTTTTCGGGCCAGTTTGGAGCGCGGGAATCTTCAGATCGGCCGCTTGTACTGTAGCTCGATCTTCACGCCCTCTGGCCCATAGACGAAGACTTGGCCGAGCTCGGTATCCGGAATGTCGAGATATTCATAGCGATAGCCGCTCGCCTTGATGCGAGCGAGCGCCGGTTCGAATTCGAAGAGGCTGAAGGCCACATGGTTGAGGATGCCGGGCGGAAAGTCAGCTGTGCGTGAAGTAAGGCTCAGATGGATGACTGGCTTGTCATCCAGATAGAGCCAGTGGCCGGATGTAGGGAAGGGTGGTCGGTAGCCTTCCTTCACACCGAGAATGCTCTCCAGAAAGCTGATCATGACCGGCGCATTGCGGGTATCGATCGTGACATGGTCCAGGCGCGGCATCGTTCCCTCCAGCTATCAAAGCCGGCCTGATCTTACTGGTTTCCATGCTTGCGGAGAAGTAAATATACCGCTTCGTAACCGGCCGGATCAGAAGCTCTCCGTCCAGGGCCGCAGTTCCACTTCTTGCGACCAGGCGCTGCGGTGTTGCAGCAGCACATCGATGTAGGATTGCGCGATCGCATCAGGCGAAAGCGTGCCATCAGGCTTGTCTTCGCGGTCGGGTCTGGTGGTCGATCGCACAGCGCCGTCGATAATGAAATGCGCCACATGGATGCCCAGCGGCCCAAGCTCGCGGGCGGCACTTTGCGCCAGGCCGCGCAGGGCGAATTTTCCCATGGCAAAGGGCGCCGATTGCGCATAGCCCTTGATGCTGGCCGTCGCCCCCGTCAGCAGGATCGCGCCACGTCCCCGCGGGATCATGCGTTTTGCCGCCTGCTGGGTTACGAGGAAGCCGCCGAAGGCACTGGTCGCGATCGCCTGTTCCACATCGGTAGGATCGAGCTCGGCGATCTGCCCGCGCACCCGGCCGCTGGCATTATAGATCACGATATCAGGCTCGCCGATCTCTGCATCCACGCGCTCGAACAGCGCCGAAACCGCCGCCGGTTGTGCGGCATCGGTGGCGAAGGCCTTGGCTCCGGTTTCGTCGAGCAGCGGCCCGAGCTTGCCGATATTGCGTGCTGCAAGACCAACCTTCACACCGCGGTCTGAAAGCTTGCGGGCGAGCGAGCCGCTGATGCCGGAACCGGCGCCGACAATCAGCGCGCTGCGATAGGGAAACTCGGCCATGATCTTCTCCTTCGGATGAACCTTTCGAGAGAGGTAGGCAGCCCCGGCCTTTAAAAAAACCGTCGGGCGGAAATTTTCACGCTTCCGGCGCGTCGATCGAAAGCCCGCAGATGCGCGAGAGATAGGCGAGCGGCAGCCCCGTTTCATTGGCCCAGCGGTTGAACGTCTGCTGGATCAACTGCTGATCCTTCTTGCCGGTCCCGGATGGCGAAAGCGGCACGCCCGCATCCCTCAGGCAGGCGAGCACATCTGATGTCATGATGAAGCTGTCGCGGCCGATGCCGCGCAGGAAATATTGACCCGTGGCTCCACCCAGCCGGCTGCCGCGCTTGGTGAGCAATTCGAGCAGGCCGATATGATCCTCACGCGGCCAATCGGCGAAGAAGGCGCCGGCGCTGCCGGCCTCGTTCGCAAGCTCGCGCACGAAGGCCGCATTGGCGCGTACCGACATGATCTTCGCGCCGTTCTTGACGATGCGGTCATCACCAGTCAGATCATGCCAAAATTCGTCGGGAGCGATGTTGAGGGCGGCAGGATCGAAGCCATCGAAAGCTTCTTCGAAGCCCTGCCATTTATTGTCGATGACCTTGTGCACGAAGCCGCTGTAGAAGATGCGCCGGGTCATCTGCGAAAGAATGCGGTCATCGGGCAGCGCGCGCAGCGCCTCATGATCAGGCATGGCCGGCAGCATCGCTTTCAGCGCATCGGCTCCGCCTTTTCTTTGCTCGGCGCGCTGGCGGATGATATCGAAATCGCTCAAGGCTTGGCTCCCCGAATGGACTTTGCTTGCGCAAGCCTATTCCGGGAGCTGTCCTGCCTTCAAGCGGTTTGGACCTTCAAGCCGTGAGATCCATGCTCAGGCTGCTACGGTTTCGCGCACCTCATCTAAGAGGAAATGCACGATCAGATAATCGATCTTGTAATGCCGTCCGCTATCGCTGACTTTCTCCTCGCTGCCGCCATCGGCAGGGTGCCAGGGATGATAGTGGGGGTTGGTGGCGATCAGTGTCACCGCCTTGCCGGCGTAGGGACCTTCGCCCGGCCGGAACCGCATCTCTGCCAGCGGCCAGATGCGTTCGTAGGTTTCCATGGGAATACGCACTCTCAGCGCCTTGCGCGGAACCGGAGGCTCGTCATGCGCAACAAGCCGTTCGCCGTTGACCGGCTCGACTGTTATGGGCTCGATGGTCACTTCCTCCGCCGTATCGAAAATGGAATTGAACTCCGCAGGCCACGCTCTCTTCATGAAACAGCTCCTCCCAGGCTTCTCCAAAGTCACAAGATTAAGTGTAGCGCGCTTAGCCGGAGAAGCAACGGACTATTCCCGCTGAAGCGGTAATGGCGCTGCATGGTTGCCCCTCTCCACACACTTCACAAAATCGCGCATATGAAGAATTTGACGTTTACGCAAACGTCAATATTTTGTAAGAGAGTCTCGAGACCGGAGCGATCCGGTTGCCGAATTGGAGGAATTCGAACGATGCCAGTCTACAAGGCCCCGGTGAACGACACGCTCTTCGTGCTGAACGACGTGCTGGGTCTCGAGCGCTATAATAATCTGCCGGGTTTTGCCGATGCGACACCCGATATGATCGAAGCGATCCTCGGCGAGGCCGGAAGGGTTGCCGAGGAAGCTCTTTTTCCGCTGAATTATTCCGGCGATCAGGAAGGCTGCACTCGCCACGACGATGCCAGCGTCTCTACGCCGAAGGGCTTCAAGGAGGCCTATAAAGCCTATCGCGAAGGGGGCTGGATCGGCCTTGCGGTGCCGGAGGAATTCGGCGGGCAGGGGCTTCCCTATACGCTGCATACCGCCGTCGGCGAATATACCTCGGCCGCCAATATGTCGCTGATGATGTATCCGGGTCTGACGCAGGGCGCTATCGCTGCGATCCTCGTCCACGGCACCGACGAGCAGAAGAGCACCTACTTGCCGAAGATGGTGGACGGCAGCTGGTCCGGCACCATGAACCTCACCGAGCCGCATTGTGGCACCGATCTCGGTATGCTGCGCACCAAGGCAGTGCCGCAGGCTGATGGCAGCTACAGGATATCAGGCCAGAAGATCTTCATCTCCGCCGGCGAGCATGACCTGGCCGACAACATCATCCACCTGGTGCTGGCCCGCATCGAAGGCGCGCCTGAGGGCACCAAGGGCATCTCGCTTTTCATCGTCCCGAAGTTCCTCGTCGGCAAGGACGGCGCGCCGGGCGCCCGCAACGCCGTCTCCTGCGGTGCCATCGAACACAAGATGGGCATCCACGGCAACGCCACCTGCGTCATGAACTACGACGAGGCGACCGGCTTCCTGATCGGCGCCGAAAACCGCGGCCTCAACGCCATGTTCGTGATGATGAACGAGGCCCGCCTGATGGTCGGCCTACAGGGCATCGCCATTTCCGAGATCGCCTATCAGAACGCCGCCAATTATGCCCGCGATCGTATCCAGGGCCGCTCGCTGTCAGGCGTGAAGGCGCCGGACAAGAAGGCCGATCCGATCATCGTCCATCCCGATATCCGCCGCTCGCTGATGACCATCCGCGCCTTCAATGAAGCCGGCCGCGCCTTCCTGCTCTGGACCGCGCTCAAGTCTGATATCGCCCATCGCGCCACCGACGAGAAGGAGCGCCAGACGGCCGACGATATTCTCGGCCTCGTCACCCCGATCCTGAAGGGCGTGATGACCGACAAGGGCTTCGATCATGCCGTCATGGCCCAGCAGGTCTTCGGCGGTCACGGCTATATCGAAGAGCACGGCATGAGCCAGTATGTGCGCGATGCCCGCATCGCCATGATCTATGAAGGCGCCAACGGTATCCAGGCACTCGATCTCGTCGGTCGCAAGCTGGCGCTGAACGGCGGCCGCGCGGCCATGGCGCTCTTCAAGGAGATCGGCGATTTCTGCGAAGAAAATCGTAATGACGAGCAACTCGGCTTCTTCACCAAGCACCTGAAAAAGGGCTTGAACGACGTGCAGGGCGCGACCATGTGGTTCATGCAGAACGCCATGGCCAAGCCCGACAATGCCGGTGCCGGTTCCACCGATTACATGCACCTCTTCGGCCTTGTCGTTCTCGGTTATATGTGGGCGCGCATGGCAAAAGCCGCCAACGAGCGTCTTGCCGCCGGCGATGCCAGGGAGGACTATCTGAAGAACAAGCTGATCACGGCGAAATTCTTCATGGAGCGCGTGATGCCGGAAACCGCATTGCGCAAGGCCCGCATCGAAACCGGCGCCGACACGATGATGGAACTCGCCGCCGAAGCGTTTTGAGCCATTTCTCCCTCCCCGTTGTGGGGAGGGCTGGGGAGGGGTCTTTTCTCCTCCTTCCAAGATTTGAGGCAAGACAGATTGCCGCCAGGGAGATGAGACAATGACCGAGGTTTTCATTTACGACCACGTCCGCACGCCCCGCGGTCGCGGCAAGAAGGATGGCTCACTCCACGAAGTGCCCTCCGTCCGTCTCACGGCAAAGACGCTGGAGGCGATCCGCGACCGCAACGGCCTGAATACGGAAACGGTCGACGATATCATCATGGGCTGTGTCGACCCGGTCATGGATGCCGGCGCCGTCATCCCAAAGGCTGCCGCCTTCGAGGCCGGTTATTCGACGAAGGCGCCCGGCATGCAGATCTCCCGCTTCTGCGCCTCCGGCCTCGATGCCGTGAATTTCGGCGCCGGCAAGATCGCGCAGGGCGCTGACGATATCGTCATCGCCGGCGGCGTCGAAAGCATGTCCCGCGTCGGCCTCGGCATGTCCGGTGGTGCCTGGTTCATGGATCCCTCCGTCAATTTCCCGGCCTATTTCATGCCACAGGGCGTTTCGGCCGATCTCATTGCCACCAAATACGGCTTCTCCCGTGACGACGTCGACGCCTATGCCGTCGAAAGCCAGAAGCGCGCGGCAAACGCCTGGAACAACGGCTGGTTCAAGAATTCCGTCATCCCGGTAAAGGATCAGAACGGCCTGACCATCCTCGCTCATGACGAGCACATGCGCCCCGGCACCGACATGCAGGCGCTCGCCTCCCTCAATCCCTCCTTCCAGATGCCCGGCGAAATGGGCGGCTTCGAGGCTGTCGCCATCCAGGCCCATCCGGAAGTCGAGCGCGTCAACTATGTCCACCATGCCGGCAATTCCTCCGGCATCGTCGATGGCGCCGCTGCCGTCCTCCTCGGCTCTAAAGCCGGTGGCGAGAGCATGGGCCTGAAGCCCCGCGCCCGCATCAAAGCCTTCGCCAATATCGGCTCCGACCCGGCTCTGATGCTGACCGGCCCGGTTGATGTCACCGAAAAGCTCCTGAAGCGCACGGGCATGACGCTTGCCGACATTGACCTCTTCGAATTGAACGAAGCCTTCGCCGCCGTCGTGCTGCGCTACATGCAGGCCTTCGACATCCCGCACGACCAGATCAACGTCAATGGCGGCGCGATCGCCATGGGCCATCCGCTCGGCGCGACCGGCGCCATGATCCTCGGCACCGTGCTGGACGAACTGGAGCGCCGCGATCTCAACACCGCGCTGGTGACCCTCTGCATTGGCGCCGGCATGGGCACGGCAACCATCATCGAACGCGTTTAAGGGAGAGAGACGATGAGCTACACCAACTTCACCGTCGAGACCGATGCGGACGGTATTGCCCTGGTCACCTGGGACATGCCCGGCAAGTCGATGAACGTCTTCACCGAAGAGGTGATGAACGAGCTCGATGCCATCATCGATGCGACGGTCGCCGACAGCGCCGTCAAGGGCGTGGTCATCACCTCGGGCAAGTCCTCCTTCTCGGGCGGTGCCGATCTCTCGATGATCAAGTCCATGTTCACACTCTACCAGCAGGAGAAAGCCGCAAATCCTGACGGTGCGGCACAGAAACTCTTCGATCTGGTCGGCCGCATGACCGGCCTGTTCCGCAAGCTCGAAACCTGCGGCAAGCCCTGGGTTTCCGCCATCAACGGCACTTGCATGGGCGGCGCGCTGGAAATGTCGCTCGCCTGCCACGGCCGCGTCGCTTCCAATGCCAAGAGCGTCAAGATCGCCCTGCCGGAAGTCAAGGTCGGCATTTTCCCAGGCGCCGGCGGCACACAGCGCATCTCGCGGCTGACCGATGCCCAGTCCGCCTTGCAGATGATGACGACGGGCCAGTCGCTGAACGCCTCGCGCGCCAAGGCCATGAACCTCGTCCATCAGGTGGTCGATCCGGATCAGCTCATTCCGGCCGCCAAGCAGATGATCAAGGACGGCCTGAAGCCCGTCGCCCCCTGGGACGAAAAGGGCTTCAAGGTGCCCGGCGGCGGCATCTGGACGCCCGCCGCAGCCCAGCTCTGGCCGGCAGCGCCGGCGATCTTGCGCCGCGAAACATCAGGCAATTATCCCGGCGCGCTCGCCATCCTGAAATGCGTCTATGAAGGCCTGCAGGTTCCCTTCGATACGGCGCTGAAGATCGAGCAGCGTTATTTCACGCAGGTGCTGCAGACCACCGAAGCCTTCTCTATGATCCGTTCGCTCTTCATCTCCATGCAGGAGCTCAACAAGGGCGCCCGCCGCCCGGCCGGTGTGCCGAAGACAGAACTCAAGAAGGTCGGCGTCGTCGGCGCCGGCTTCATGGGCGCCTCCATCGCCTATGTCACGGCCGCCGCTGGTTTCGAAGTCGTGCTGATCGACCGCGATATCGAGGCTGCCACAAAGGGCAGGGGCGTTGGCGAAGGCCTCGTCAAGGATTCCGTCGGTAAGGGCCGTCTTACGCAGGAAGAGGGTGCAGCACTTCTCGCCCGCCTCACACCCTCCGCCGACTACGCCGATTTGAAAGATGCCGATCTCGTCATCGAAGCCGTTTTCGAGGACCGCGCCGTCAAGAAGGCGGTCATCGAACAGGTGGAAGCCGTCATCCCGGAAGCGACGATCTTTGCCTCCAACACCTCGACTCTGCCGATCACGGGCCTTGCCGAAAATTCGAAACGCCCGGACCAGTTCATCGGCGTGCATTTCTTCTCGCCGGTCGAAAAGATGATGCTGACAGAGGTCATCCTCGGCAAGAGCACCGGTGACCGGGCGCTCGCCGTGGCCCTGGACTATGTTGCCGCCATCAAGAAGACGCCCATCGTCGTCAACGATGTCAGGGGCTTCTTCGTCAATCGCTGCGTCTTCCGCTATATCCACGAAGCCTATGACATGCTGATCGAAGGCGTACCGGCGGCGATGATCGAGAATGCCGCCAAGATGGCCGGCATGCCGGTCGGCCCGCTGTCGCTGAATGATGAAGTAGCGATCGATCTCTCGCAGAAGATCCTCAAGGCAACGGTCGCCGATCTCGGCCCCACGGCCGTCGACGAACGTCACCTTGCGCTCATCAATAAGCTGGTGGACGAGCTCGACCGCCGTGGCCGCAAGAACGGCAAGGGTTTCTATGAGTATCCGACCAAGCCCGCCAAGAAATTCCTCTGGCCGGAGCTGAAGACCCTCTATCCGCAGAAGCCGGCGGATGAGATCGACGTCAATACCCTGAAGCAGCGCTTCCTGGTCACGATCGCGCTCGAAGCCGCCCGCACCATGGAAGAGGGAATTGTCACCGATCCCCGCGAAGCCGACGTCGGCTCCATCCTCGGTTTCGGCTTTGCGCCCTATACCGGCGGCGCGCTGAGCTACATCGACGGCATGGGTGTAAAGGCTTTCGTGGAACTCGCCGAAAAGCTGGCCTCCACCTATGGCGACCACTTCAAGCCGACGCCGCTCTTGAAGGAAATGGCTGCCAAGGGCGAAACCTTCTACAGCCGCTTCGATCCCTATCCGGCAACTGATAAGGCTGCATAATTGGTGAGGCGCCGCGGCTCGTAAGGGCCGCGGGCGCCGCTCTGACATTCCCTCCATCTCTGGCTGGGCTTGAGCGGAGAATCCTGCTGCAAGCGCGCGAACAGCCAATTCAAAACACTTAGCCCTTGCGCTAAGTATCAGATCCTGATACTTAGCCTTATGGATTACCATTCACATCAACTCGACAGCATCTTCCTGGCATTGGCCGATCCCACGCGCCGCGCCGTCATCGGTCGTTTAGGCACCGGCCCAGCCAGCATCAGCGACCTTGCAAAGCCTTTCGACATGGCCTTGCCGTCCTTCATGAAACACATCCACCTTCTGGAAGAGACAGGCCTGATCGAAACGAGAAAGCAGGGCCGCGTGCGCACCTGCACGCTGGAAAAGAAGCGTTTCGCGATGGTCGACGGCTGGCTTTCGGCTCAGCGCGCCATCTGGGAAGCCCGCACGGACAGGCTCGAAGCTTTCGTCACCGCCACGCAATCCGAGGAGGAGAAATCCCAATGAGTATCAATGTGAATCCCGATCTCGATCTGACCATTTCGCGCGTCATCAAGGCCCCGCCGGCTGCCGTCTGGAGCGCCTGGACCTCACCGGCAAGATTCGAAAAATGGTGGATCCCAGCGCCGGCGCTCTGCCGTGTCGCCGCCATGGAAGTCAAACCCGGCGGCGCCCTCGTGACCGAGATGAGCGAGGATGGCGGTCCCTTCCAACACCATCTCAGCGCCTGCTATCTGGATATTCAGGATGGCCGTCGCATCGTCTTCACCAATGCGCTCCTCGGCGGCTGGCGCCCCGCGCCGACCCCTTTCATGACAGCCATCATCACCTTCGCCGACCATCCCGAAGGCACCGATTACAACGCCCTCGTCATGCATAAGGACAAGGACACCCGCAACACGCATGTGGAGTTGGGCTTCTACGACGGCTGGGGCACGGTCGCCGAGCAACTGGCGAAGCTCGTGGAGAAATAAAGAATGTTCATGCCCGGCGTAGCAGCCAGGCTAGAGCAGTTAACCGGTGACGGTGGGGAATCCAGGCGATACGAAGTCTCCTAACCCGCCAGCCGGCGATCCGTTGTCTGGCCCTCGTCGAACATTTCGCTCAGCATCTCAAGGATCACATGGACCTTCTCGGATTTGACCGAGTAGTAGATCGTCTGCGCATCGCGTCGCGTCTTGACGAGGTCTCTGCTGCGGAGCTTGGCGAGGTGTTGGGAGAGTGCCGATTGGCTGATTCCGATAATATCGGCGAGGTTGTTGACCGCCACCTCGCGCTCGGCAAGCGTCTTCAGCATCCGCAGTCGATGGGCGTTCGCCATGACCAGCAGCAGGTCGGCTTTCTTTTCAAAACTATCTGTATTCATTGCTTTCCCTTCACAATTTAGCGGACGGCAATTTATATGACTAATTAAGAATTGTCTTAAGAGTATGGCCGGGAACAAATTTTTCCCCTGCTTTTGCGAGGTTTCCCGATAGACCGCGTTCTGTGCTGCAACTGCGCGGCGCCGAATTCGCATTTGATCAGTCATCCGGTTCAGAAATCTCCTGCGAGCGCCTATATGCCTGTCAGGAATCATGACAAGAAGCGTGCAGGGCACACTTCAGTTTAAGCGATGGAATCATGAAGAAGATCGGTTTTCTCTCGTTCGGGCATTGGACGCCCTCGCCGCAATCCCAGACGCGCTCGGCAGGCGATACGCTGCTGCAGTCGATCGATCTCGCTGTCGCCGCTGAAGAACTTGGCGCTGACGGCGCCTATTTCCGCGTCCATCATTTTGCTCGTCAGCTTGCTTCGCCATACCCGCTGCTCGCGGCCGTCGGCGCTCGGACGAGCCGCATCGAGATCGGCACGGCCGTCATCGACATGCGCTACGAAAATCCGCTTTACATGGCGGAAGACGCCGGCGCGGCCGATCTGATTTCCCGCGGACGCCTGCAGCTGGGCATCAGCCGCGGCTCGCCCGAGCAGGTCATCGATGGCTGGCGCTATTTCGGCTACAACCCGCCGGAAGGCCAGAGCGATGCCGATATGGGCCGCCGCCATGCCGAGGTCTTCCTGGAAGTGTTGCGGGGCGAAGGCTTCGCCGAGCCCAATCCGCGGCCGATGTTCCCCAATCCCCCCGGCCTGCTGCGGCTCGAGCCGCATTCGGCTGGTCTGCGTGAGCGCATCTGGTGGGGCGCAGGCTCGAACGCTACGGCAGTCTGGGCCGCCAAGCTTGGCATGAACCTGCAGAGTTCGACGCTGAAGGATGACGAGACGGGCGAAGCCTTCCATATCCAGCAGGCCAAGCAGATCCGTGCTTATCGCGAGGCCTGGAAGGAAGCCGGCCATCAGCGTGAGCCGCGCGTTTCCGTGAGCCGCAGCATCTTCGCGCTGGTGAACGATCGCGACCGCTCCTATTTCGGCTATGGCAATGAAGGGCAGGACAAGGTCGGTTTCATCGACGAGAATACGAGGGCAATCTTCGGCCGTTCCTATGCCGCCGAGCCCGATGCTCTCATTGAGGAGCTTAAGAAGGACGAGGCGATCGCCGAGGCCGATACGCTCCTGCTTACCGTCCCCAACCAGCTCGGCGTGGAATACAATGCCCACGTCATCGAATCGATCCTGAAATACGTCGCGCCGGCACTCGGCTGGCGCTGATCGCATCCTGCGATGGCATATAGCATGTCGCGCAAAAATGTGCGCGATCTTGCGATAGCGACTTGCGAAAACAAGAGCTTAAAGCGTGGCAGATCTGAAGGATCGCGACACGCCTTAAGCCGTCGCCGCCTCCTTTGTCGCGCGCATCACCATCAGCCCGGCAAGGCTGACGAGGACGATGGCGGTTGCGTAGATGTCTGTGGTCATGCCGTAGCCGATTGACTTGACGAGGAAGCCGGCAAGGATTGCCGGCAGGCTGAAGGCGAGATAGCTCTGAATATAGAAGGCCGAAAGCAGGCCGGCCCGTTCTTCCGGCTTGGCAAGTGGCATGATCGTGCCGATTGAGCCGAGGAAATTGGTGCCGAAACCGGCGCCCGTCAAAAGCGTGCCGACGAGCAGTAGCGGCACATTGGCAAGATGCACGCCTGCGACGACCGTTGCGATGCCCAATGTTTGGGAGGCGACTCCGAAGATGAGATTGGCTTTCGGGCTGCGGTTGCGGCGCAGGAAGACGGCGATTGCGCCCGACAGCATCAGCGCTGCCACGACCGCGCCACCCGTCAGCGGCGCGCGGCTGCCGGTGGTCGAAGCGACCAGGGATGGCACAAGCGACAGGTAGAAGCCGCCGAGCGTCCAGTTGGCGATATTGATCGGCGTCACCAGCGACAGCGGCTTCTTCACCTGCTGCGGAATGAAAATCGTCGGCTTCAGCGAGTTGAAGACACCGGGCCGCGTGCCGCCTGTCTCTCGCGTCAGCCACAGCGCAACGGCCTGCACGGCAAAGGCAGCAAGCAGCAGGGCATAGACGAGATGCAGCGGCTCGGGTCCATACTGGATCAGCGCGCTGGTGCCGATGGCGCCGATCGCCATGCCGGAAAGCGGTGCGAGCGAGTTGACGATCTGCCCCTTTGCCCGGTCGATATCGACAAGGGCGGCACCCAGCGAAGCGCCGGCGATGCCGGTCGCAAGCCCCTGTACGATACGAGCTGCGATCAGCCATTCCGGCCCGCTGGCAATGGAAAACAGCGCCATGGCGATGATTTCGAGCACCAGTGCGCCGAAAATGACGGGCCGCCGTCCGAGATGATCGGAGATGGAGCCGGCAATCAGCAGGGCTGCGAGCAGTGCGAAGGCGTAGACTGCGAAGATCACGGTGATCAGGATGGGAGAAACGGCAAAGCTCTCCTGATAGATACGATAGAGAGGCGTCGGCGCTGCTGATGCGCCGAAGAAGATCGCAAGCGTCAGAGCGTGGAAGCCCATGGGCGACGAATTCTTGATGGATTCGGAAGCGGCGACCATATAAGCTCCTTAAGGCTAAGTTATTGCGTTAGCTCTATCTAGGAGATGTAAGGCCTAAAAGCAAATAATTTGCGTTTATGAGTGCATGAAAGTTTCTGAACTGTTGGCCGCGGTTTTGCACCCGGAATTGCGTAAAAAGGGCCTGAAGCGTGCTAGGCGAATCTGAAAGATCGCAGCACACTTCAGGCGGATAAGGTTGGTTCGAAATGGCAGTGAAAGAGAATATCCGTCCGGGTGGCAGAAGCGCGCGTGTCCAGGCTTCCGTGCATGCCGCGGTGCGTGACCTCCTCGTAGAGATGAGCCGTGCAGAGATCACCGTGCCGCTGATCGCTGCGCGTGCAGGCGTGACGCCTTCCACCATCTATCGCCGCTGGGGTGACCTGCAGGAATTGCTGGCCGACGTTGCGGTGGAGCGCCTGCGCCCCGATATGGAGCCGGCCGATACCGGTACCGGCGCCGGTGATCTGGAGGCCTGGGCCGAGCAATATGCCGAAGAAATGTCTTCCGGTCCTGGCCGTGAATATATCCGCGATGTGCTCTCCGCCCAGACCGGCGACAATGCCAACAAATGTTGCAACTTCACCCGTCAGCAGATCGAGGCGATTGCCGGTCGGGCGAAGGAGAGGGGCGAGGCGTTCCCCGATGTCGATGCAGTGATGGATCGCGTAGTCGCCCCCATCATGTACCGTATCCTGTTCGGCGATGCCCCGACCGCCGCCCCCGTCCAGGAGCTTGTCGGCCACGTCTTCGGCCGGCGCAAGGCAGCCTGATCTTCACTCCGCGGCGGTGCGCTTCAGGCCGGAAATCTGGGTGATATAGGCGCGAAGTGCCGCCGGCCGCACCGGCTTGTGCTGAACGGCAATGCCATGCTTCTCCGCCTCGGCGCGCACCTCCGGCGTCCTGTCGGCAGTGACGAGCAAGGCCGGAATATCGACACCGAAATGCTGCCGCAGATGCCGGATCGCTTCGACCCCGGTCCCGTCGGCAAGATGATAGTCGGCAATGACAAGATCGGGCGGCTGACGCATCGAGAGCGCCTGGACAACGGAAAGCGAATCCGCCGCCTGCGTATCGCAGCCCCATCCGTCGATCAGCAGCCGCATGCCTTCGAGGATCTTGGTTTCGTTGTCGATGCAGAGGATGCGCAATCCTTTTAGCGGCTGGGCCGTGCGGTCGACGGGAACGACGGCTGTTGCTGCGTCCGCGCTCTTCGAGATATCGAGCGGCATGAGAATGCGGAATTCCGTGCCCTTGCCATGCGTTGAATGAAGCTCGACCTTGTGATTGAGCACGCGGGCGATGCGGTCGACGATGGAGAGGCCGAGCCCGAGGCCCGATGCGGTCTTGGCACCCTCATCCAGCCGCGCGAATTCCTTGAACACTGTCCGGAATTTCGAAGGCGGTATGCCGATGCCGGAATCCATCACCTGGATCATCACTTGATTGCCACGTCGTCTTACCCCGACCAGCACCTTGCCGCTGACAGTATATTTGATGGCATTGGAAACGAGGTTCTGTACGAGACGGCGCAGCAGGTTCGGATCGGAGCGCACCCGCAGCGAGGTCGGCATGACCTTGAGCTTCAGTTTCTTCTCGCGGGCGATCGGTGCAAAATCGGTCTCAATGCGCTCGAGTAGATCTGAAAGCGGCACGGAAGCCAGCCGCGGGCGCATGGCGCCGGTATCCAGCCGGGAAATATCGAGCACGGCGCCGAGAATGGATTCGACCGATTCCAGCGCGGAATCGATATTGCGCACGATCGGGCTGTTTTCCGATTGCGCCATGCGTTCGACGAGCGCGGAAGAATAGAGCCGGGCCGCATTGAGTGGCTGCAGAATATCGTGGCCGGCGGCAGCAAAGAAGCGCGTCTTACCGATATTGGCCTCCTCGGCCGCTGCACGCGCCTCCGCGAGCTCCTTGTTGACGCGGGTCAGTTCCGCGGTGCGCTCGACGACACGCTGCTCCAGCGTCTCGTTTGCCTGTTTCAGCGCCCGGTCGGCGGCCACACGCTGGGTGATGTCGGTGAAGGTCGCGACGATGCCCTTGTCCGGCATGGCGTTGGAACGCACTTCGATGATGCGCTCGCCGCCGCCGAGCACCAGCGGGAAGGGCTTGTCGAGCGTCAGGAAATGCCGCACCGCTTGGCCCTGGTCGCCCGGCGCGATATCGCCGCGCTGGCTGAGGATACTGACGATTTCCGATAGCGGAAAACCCACCTGGCCGGCATTTTCCGGCAAGTCCAGCAATTGCCGGAAGCGGCGATTCCAGATCGTCAGCCGATTGGAACTGTCGAAGACGGCAATGCCCTGATCCATCTGCGAGAGCGCCGTCTGCAGCATGTCCTGATTATATTGAAGTGCTTCGCTCGCCTGATCGAGCAGCCAGGCCGTGTCCGAGGAAGCATCCTCGATTTTTTGCAGGATCAACGACAGCACGAGCCGAGCCGAGGAGGAGCCGATAGCGCTGCCGAGAAGCTGCTCGGTGAAATGGATGAGCGCCATATCCGCCGGCTGGTCGTCCTCCAGCTTGCGTCCTGACGTCTGCTCGTAAGTCGCAAGCGAGCGCTGCATGCGCTCCTCGCCGAGATAGCGGGCGATCGCCGTCTTGAGATCTCCGACGCTGATGCGGGTCTTCCAGCCCCGCGTGGCAAATTGCGAGCGCGAATGCCGCTTGACGAAGATGCCGGCCTGGATGCGTTCCAGCGGCTTGGCGTTGCGCGTCAACGAGCCGACGATGAAAGTGGCGGTATTGACGAGCAGGCTCATTGCCGTCGCATTGACGAGCGGATCGGCATCCGGGCCGGTGAAGAGCGTTGTACCGGGAAAGATGAAGCCGAGGAAACTGCTCGCTACATAGGAATAATCCGGGCCTCCGAATGAGGGCAGGAACAGCAGGTAGACCCAGATGATGAAGCCGGACGAGAGGCCGAGGATGGCGCCGCGCGCATTCGCCCGCCGCCAGATCATGCCGCCGAAGAGGGCGGGCGCAATCTGCGCGATGGCGGCAAAGGAGAGCAGGCCGATCGAGGCGAGCCCTGCCGTGCTGTCGGTCGAACGGTAATAGGCGTAGCCAAGCAGCAGCACGGCGAAGATGGCGCTGCGGCGGATATTGAGCAGGCTTTTTGCGAAGTCGTCGCGCTGGCTCGCAAGGCCCGCGAGCTTCCGGCGCAGGAAGAACGGCATGACGATGTCGTTCGACACCATGATGGAAAGCGCCACGGAATCGACGATCACCATGGCGGTCGCCGCCGAAAATCCGCCGATGAAGGTGATCAGCGAGACAACAGGCATTTGCCCCACAAGCGGCAGAGAGAGCACGTAAAGGTCTGCGTTGCCGTTGCCGCCGAAGGTCAGCAGCCCGCCGATCGCAACCGGCAGCACGAAGAGATTGATGGCGATCAGATAAAGCGGGAAGAGAAAGCCCGCGAGCCGGAGCTGCTTTGCCGTGCGGTTTTCGACGACTGTGACATGGAACTGGCGCGGCAGCATGATAATGGCGAAGGCCGAAAGCAGCGTCAGCGTGATCCATCGGCTGAGCGGTGTCTGATAGTCGAGTGCGGCGGTGACCAGAGCGTTCTCCGATCCTTTCTGCCACAGGTCGCTTGGCCCGTCGAACAGGAACCAGATAACGCAGATGCCTGCCGTCAGGAAAGCAACCAGCTTCACCATCGATTCCATCGATACTGCGAGGATGAGCCCGTCCTGATGTTCCGTCGCATCGGTGTGGCGGGTGCCGAACATGATCGCGAAGCAGGCAAGCACCAGCGTGACGATCAGTGGAAGGTCGAGGAAGTAGAGGTTGCCGCTGCCGATGCCATAGTCGGACGGATTGACCATGGCCGTGACCGTCGCTGAAATGGATTTCAGCTGCAGCGCGATATAGGGGATGGTGCCGATGAGGCAGATCAGCGCCACGATGGTTGCGACAGTGGAATTCTTGCCGTAGCGCGCGGCAATGAAATCGGCGACGGATGTAAGCTTCTCGGCCTTGGCGAGTTCGATGATGCGCTTCAGCAACGGCATGCCGAGTGTGAAGACGAGGATCGGCCCGATATAGATGCCGGCAAATTCCAGCCCATGATGAGCCGCAAGGCCGACGCCGCCGAAATAGGTCCAGGAGGTGCAGTAGATCGCCAGGCTGAGCGCATAGACCACCGGCCGACCGCCTTCCGGCACACCGAATTTCCGGCTCCGGCGGTCGCCGTAGCTTGCTACTGCGAAAAGCAGCAGAAGATAACCCAAGGCAAACGCAAATATGACCCAGCCTGGAAGCATCGACCCTCCGCCGGCGGACTATCCGCCGTCCTCCCGGAACAGTTCCGAGATTAGGGCAATTCAGCAAGTTTGAAAATTCCCGCGGCCTTGGTCTTAAGTTCTACGCGGATGGGGGCAGTGTCCGAATATTTCCAATTGCCGATTGATTAATTGAGATGAAGGTGTAGCTAATGAAAACAACGGCATGTCTTTGAAAATGCATCAAGGGGAGACAGATCGGATGCTCAATGAGTTCAAAGCTTTCATCGCCCGCGGCAATGTCATGGATCTCGCAGTCGGTGTTATCATAGGCGGCGCCTTCGGCGGCATCGTCAAGTCGCTGGTCGAAGACATGATCATGCCGATCGTCGGTGCGATCTTCGGCGGTTTCGACTTCTCCAACTACTACATTCCGCTGTCGAAGGAGGCCTTTGGGCAGCCAACCCTTGCACTTGCCCGTAGCCGCGGGGCCGTTTTCGCGTACGGCAATTTCATCACGGTCCTCATCAATTTCCTCATCCTCGCCGTGATCATTTTCCTGATGATCAAGGCTGTGAACATCCTGCGCGAGCAGGTCGAGCGCAAGGAAAAGGAAGCGCCGGCAGAGGTTCCGCCGCCGCCGGCCGATGTCGCGCTGCTGACTGAAATCCGCGATCTTCTCGCCAAGCGCCCAGCCGTCTGATCCGGTCCTAAGCCCGTTCGCTCCGGCCGGGCTCATCCATCACGAAAATCGATATGCCATCACGCATTGTCATAGGATTTGCGTCCGCAAATCCGCTATGAAGGCGTGAACTGGAGATATGCATGTCGATTGTAAGCAGCCTCAGCCCGCGCGCCATTGCAGCGCCAGAAAGCGGGATCGTCGAAGTCGTCAATTATGCCCGTGGCCGTGAGGGCCTCTTGCCGCTCTGGGTCGGTGAGGGCGATCTTCCCACCCCCGATTTCATCAATCAGGCGGCCATGCAGGCGCTCGCCGCCGGCGAGACCTTCTATACCTGGCAGCGCGGCATTCCCGAACTGCGCCAGGCGCTGTCGGATTATTACTTCAGGCATTTCGGCATCCGCCTTCCGGTCGAGCATTTCTACGTCACCGGTTCAGGCATGCAGGCAATCCAGATCGCCGTTCAGGCACTGACCTCGCCCGACGACGAACTTGTCTATCTTACGCCGGCCTGGCCAAATATCGCTGCCGCCCTGGAAATCGCCGGCGCCCGTTCGGTCGGCGTCGAGCTGCAGTTCGAAGGCGGCACCTGGGCTGTCGACCTCAATCGCATCGAAGCGGCGATCACGCCGAGGACCCGCGGCCTCTTCATCAATACCCCATCAAACCCGACCGGCTGGACCGCGACGAAGAGGGATCTGGCGGATATCCTGAAGTTGGCCCGCAAGCATGATCTCTGGATCATGGCCGATGAGATCTATGCGCGTTATTTCTATGCTGGTGGCCGCGCGCCGTCTTTCCTCGACGTCATGGAGCCCGGCGACAAGATCATCTTCGTCAACTCCTTCTCCAAGAATTGGTCTATGACCGGCTGGCGCGTCGGCTGGATCGTTGCCCCGCCGGAAACCGGGCAGGTGCTCGAAAACCTGATCCAGTATTCGACCTCGGGCGTCGCACAGTTCATGCAGAAGGGCGCAGTCGCTGCCCTCAACGAGGGTGACGCCTTCGTGCAGTCGAATATCGACAAGGCAACCCGCTCCCGCGATATCCTCTGCGATGCACTGATCGCCACCAATCGGGTCGAAACACTGAAACCCGATGGCGCGCTTTACGCCTTCCTCAAGATCGACGGCGTTACCGACAGCCGTAAGGCTGCGATCGACATCGTCGACAAGACCGGCGTCGGCCTTGCCCCCGGCACGGCCTTCGGACCCGGCGGCGAGCTTTTTCTGCGCGCCTGTTTCCTGCGCGATCCGGCGCAGGTGACAGTCGCGGCTGAGCGGCTTTGCGACTATATCCTGAAGCTCTAAAGCATGTCGCGCAAAAGTGTGCAGCGGTTTTGCGATAACGACATGCGAAAAACAGAGGCCTAAAGCATGACAAGCGAATCTGAAAGATCGCGGCACGCTTTAGGCGGAGCGACGCATCGCTTCCGGTAGCACTGGCAGCAGCGTCACATTCCGGCCCTCGACGATGATGACTTCGCCGTCTCTCAGCGGTTGAAAGGGCGTGCCGGCTTCTTCAAGGAAGTGGACGGTCTTTTCGGAAGCTTCGGCCTCATCATGGTCAGAGTGGTAATGCGGGACGATGGAGAAATCGACGAGCCCGAGACCGTCCCACAGGATTGCTTCGTCGTAATCCGGTGCAAGCTGCTGCGGATCGTCCATGATGTCGATGCCCTTTAGCGAGGGCGTTGCAACGACCGCCCCGGCGCTGAAGCCGCCATAGACGAGCGCATCCTGGCGCAGCAATTCCCCGATGATGCGATCGAAGCCGCTCTGCCGCATGGCCCGCCGCAGAAGAAAGGCATTGCCGCCGACGCCCCAGACGAGGTCGAAGCCGGCGAGCGCCTCTTTCAGCGCGTGCGGTTGCCCAAAATAGTCTCGCAAATCCAGTTCGTCCGCCTCGATCCCCCAATCGGCAAGTTCTTCCTTGGGATCGTAGATATTGGCCTCGTAGGCACGCCGGGGCTCGGCCGGAATGAAGTCCAGCGCGTTCTGGATGACGGCGGCGCGCCGTCCGCCATTCAGAAGTTTCCTCAGCCGGAAGGCGCTGGCGCCGAGCCGGTAGGATGACAGATAGAGTCTCATCGCTGCCGCTCCCTGTTTTGGAGAAGCGGGTTACGAACCGGCATTGAGAGAAGATCTTGTGCCACGAGAAGTCCTTTGCATGGGGCGGACATCGGGGCAGAAACAGAAAACCCCGCGCGTGTCCGGCGGGGTTGGGTCGGGTATAGTGAACAGTTTCAGGTCACAAGCCGACGCCCCCACCGCAAAGGGTGGTCGTCATGCCCATCATCATAGCCTGAAACGCGAAGTTGTTCATGCACCTACTTTGACTTGCCGTGAACGCCTTGTCAACGCGCTCGGAAAAGGGTGGCAAAAGGCGGTTTTGTCCCAAAACCGGCTGTTCGATAAAATTGTAGAAATACCTGAAATCCGCCTCTAACCACATCTCAAAACATACCGGCCGCAAAGCCTTTCCGAGGCCGTTTGATAACAAAATCGGAAAGGAAAAAGCCGTTCTGATGCTCCCGAAAAAGATAAAACAGGGAATGCAGACATGGCGGTTCTGGTGACAGGTGGGGCTGGATATATCGGCAGCCACATGGTTTGGACGCTGTTGGATGTCGGTGAAGATGTCGTCGTGCTCGACAACCTCTCCACCGGCTTTCGCTGGGCCGTGGCGCCGGCCGCGCGCTTCTATCTCGGCGATGTCGCCGGTCCGGATGTGCTGAAGAAGATCTTCATCGAAAACGATATCGAGGCGATCATCCATTTCGCCGGCTCTGCCGTCGTGCCGGTCTCGGTCTCTGACCCGCTTTCTTACTACGATAACAACTCCGGCAAGACACGCGCCCTGCTGAGTGCTGCGATCAAGGCGGGCATCCGTAACTTCGTCTTCTCGTCGACAGCCGCTGTCTACGGTCAGCAGAAGGGCTCCGTACCCGTGAAGGAGACGGCGCCGCTCAATCCGGAAAATCCATACGGCCAGTCGAAGCTGATGACTGAAATGATGCTTCGTGACGCCTCTGCCGCTTATGACTTCAGCTATGTGGCGCTGCGTTATTTCAACGTTGCAGGCGCCGATCCGCAGCTGCGCACCGGCCAGTCGACCTCGGGTGCGACCCACCTCATCAAGGTCGCCTGTGAGGCCGCACTCGGAAAGCGCGATAGCATCGCCGTCTACGGCTTCGACTACCCGACCCATGACGGCACCGGTGTGCGCGACTACATCCATGTGAGCGATTTGACGGCAGCGCATTTGAAGGCGCTCCAGCATTTGCGCCAGGGCAGCGGGCCACTTGTCGCCAACTGCGGCTATGGCAACGGCTATTCCGTGCTCGATGTGTTGAACATGGTCACCCGCTTGAACGGTCACTCGTTCAAGATCAACATGGCGCCACGCCGGCCGGGCGACGCAGCGAGCGTCGTCGCCGATGCGACCCTTGCCCGTCGCGTGCTGGACTGGACACCGAAACACGACTCGCTGGAAACCATCGTCCGCAGCTCGCTCGATTGGGAACTCTTCCTGATGAACAGGAGCGTCGACGATCTGCACAGCATTCATCGCGCACTGGCTGCGGCTTCTTTCTGAAATGCAACCGAACATTTACCATCCCGGCGCAGTGCGGGTGGCCTGACGTTACGTGAATAAGGAATAATCAAGCTTTCTCTGGCTCGTTTCCGCCAAGGGAAAAGGGATCATGAAGAACTTCATCGCGTCACTACGGCTGCAAAAAGATAATCCGAAGTTTCTGGTGGCACAGTTCGAAGCTTTGTCATCGCAGATTCCGATTCTGTACGTTCTCCTCGTCATCAATGCGCTGGCTGTCGCCATCACCCACATCAAGTCGGCGCCTCTTTGGCTTTCGCTCTACATCCCCGTCGGTCTCAGCATCGTCTGCGTCTTCCGCCTCTGCTGGTGGGAGATATCAGGCAAGGAAAACGTCACGCCGGAACGTGCACTGCGGCTGATGAAGGTGACGCTGGTCGGCGCGGTGATCCTCACGATCGGCTTCGGCGGCTGGGCTATCGCGCTCTATCAATATGGCGATGCCTCGCAG
Source organism: Rhizobium sp. 768_B6_N1_8 (assembly GCF_051811225.1). Lineage (NCBI taxonomy): Bacteria > Pseudomonadati > Pseudomonadota > Alphaproteobacteria > Hyphomicrobiales > Rhizobiaceae > Rhizobium > Rhizobium sp. 768_B6_N1_8. The sequence goes on from NZ_JBPWPV010000001.1 coordinate 214,520, forward strand.
CAGGGCCAGATCGCCTATTTCCTGGTCGTAACCGGCATTTCCTGCGTCTTTTGCCTGATGCATCTGCCGCTCGCCGCGGCAATCACCACGGTCATCACTTTCACAGCCATGATCGTGACCTTCCTCTTTTCCGGCAACCCGGTCTTTGTGGCCACGGCAGTCAGCGGCTTGTTCCTGGTGCTGCCCTTCCTGCGTGTCATCAACAGCTACTTCCAGAATTTCGCGCACCTAGTGCGGCTTGCCGAAGAGCTCAAGCAGAAACAGGCCGAAGCCGAGGAACTGAACCTCGTCAACAGCCGTAACGCGCTCCAGGACCAGTTGACCGGCCTTGCCAATCGCCGCAGCTTCTTCCTGTCGCTCGAAAAGATGCTGCTGAAGGATCCGTCTTCACCGCCTGTCATCGGCATCGTCGATCTTGATGGCTTCAAGCCGGTCAATGACGTCTTCGGCCATGCGGCTGGTGATCTCGTGCTGAAGGAGACAGCACGCCGCTTCGTCTCGCTGTTGGGCGATCAGGGTATCGTCTCACGCCTTGGCGGCGATGAATTCGGCATCATCTTCCCCTCCGACATGACGCTCAGGGGCGTCTCTGACCTCGGCGTGGCGCTCTGTGCGGCCGTACGCGAACCTTTCGAGATTCCGGATGGTTCGGTGCGCGTTTCCGGTTCCTGCGGCATCGTCTATCCTGAGGCGGGCGAGTACACCGCCGAAGATCTCTACGAGAAAGCGGATTTCGCTCTCTACCAGGTCAAGAGCAAGCGCATCGGCGGCGTGGAATTCTTTTCGCCGGAACACGAAAAGATCCTGACGCAACGCTATCTGATCGAGCTGGAGCTGCAGGCTGACAATTTCGCCAAGGAGTTGAAGCTCGAATATCAACCGATCGTGGAGCTGCGCAGCGGCCGCGTCGTCGGTTTTGAGGCCCTTGCGCGCTGGGATAGCGCCCGCTTCGGCCGCATCAGTCCGGATGCCTTCATTCCGGCCGCCGAACGCACGGCGGTGATCGGCCGCATGACACGCATTCTCTTCGGCCAGGCGCTCGACGCACTGAAGATCATGCCGGCGCATCTGCGCGTCTCCTTCAACCTGTCGGCCCGCGACATCTGCGATCATGAGACATCGATGGCATTGCTCGCGATGATCAGCCGCGCCGGCGTCGATCCGAAACGCATCGAGTTCGAGATCACCGAGACGGCACTCCTGTCCGACTTCGACACTGCCGATCAGGTGATCGGCATGCTGCGTGCTGCCGGCATCTCGATCGCGCTTGACGATTTCGGCACGGGCTATTCGAGCTTGAGCCACATCCACCGCCTGGCCTTCGACAAGCTGAAGATAGACAAGGCCTTTGTGATGAATTTCGACCGCGACGCGCGCTGCATGAACATCACCCGCTCCGTCGCCAACCTCTGCCAGAACCTCGGCATCGCCTCCGTGGCCGAGGGTGTGGAAAGCGAGGATGTGGCCGAGTCGCTGAAAGGCATCGGCGTAAGATTGGCGCAGGGCTATTATTTCTCGAGGTCGCTCCCGCTGGAACTGGCGATCGATTACGCGTTGCGGCGTGATGTTGCCGTTTCGCAGTCCCTCTCGGCCTGATTGATCAGCCAGCCACTGGAACCCCGACCCGACCCGGTTTATTCATAGGTCAGGAGTGAGGTGGACCATGGACAACAGCAATCAAAGCGAAGTCATTGTCGAGCGACGGGGCACGGCAGGCCTCGTCCGGCTGAATCGCCCAAAGGCGTTGAACAGCCTGACGATCCCCATGGTGCGTGCGATTACCGCCGCGCTTGATGAGTTCGCCGTCGATCAAACCGTGGCGAGTATTGTCGTAATGGGCGAAGGCGAGCGCGGCTTCTGCGCCGGAGGCGATATCCGCGCCATCCACCTGAGTGGCCGCGCCGGCGATGGTCTCGCGGAAACCTTCTGGCGCGAGGAATTCCGCCTCAACCACAGGATTGCCACCTATCCGAAGCCCTATGTGGCGCTGATGGACGGCATCACCATGGGCGGCGGCATCGGGCTTTCCAGCCACGGCCGCCATCGCATCGTCACCGAGCGTACCCGCCTTGCCATGCCGGAAACCGGCATCGGCTATTTTCCCGATATCGGGGCCACGTGGCTGCTGCCCCGCACGCCGGGCGAAAGCGGCACATGGATGGCCCTGACGGGGCTCGATATCAATGCCGCCGATGCGATCCATACCGGGCTCGCAGATTTCTATATGCCTGCCTCGCGTCTCGAAGAGGCAGTCCAGCGTCTGACGAACATGCCTGCGGGAAGTTCGTCGGACGATGTGGACTCAGCGCTACGCGATCTCTCGGAACAGCCGGGCGAGGGCAGATTGCAGGCCAATGCCGCGATGATCGATCGTGCTTTTCACTTCAACCGCGTCGAGGACATCGCATCCGCACTTGGTGCGGCGGAAGGCGAGTTCGCTGCCGAGACCCGCCGCGTGATGCTCACACGTTCACCGACCAGTCTCAAGCTTGCCTTGCGGCTGCTGAGGGCCGGCCGCCAGAGCCGCACGCTCGGCGAATGTCTTGCCCGCGAGCTCGGCGCCTGCATGCACATCCTGCACGGTCCGGATTTCTACGAGGGCGTCCGTGCAGCCGTCATCGACAAGGACCGCAATCCGAAATGGTCGCCGCCGACGATCGCCCTGGTCAACGATGAAATGATCGGCCGCTTCTTCGAGCCGGCCAAGCCGCCGCTTTTGCTCTAACCCCGCTGGTCAGGAGAGGCTTCAACGCCACATGCCGCGCATACGCGCGCCGACATCAATACGCACTTGCCGCGCCTGCTGGGCGGCTGCCGTATCGGTCTTGACCTGTGGCCAGCCGCAGACCTCGAAGAATTGCAGCAGCGTGGCTGGAATGAAGCGGCTGCGCGACGCATAGACATGCCGGTCGCCCTGCGAATTCTGACCATAGGTGAAGAAGCGCTGCGGCACGACGAGATCGAGACTGTCCTTGGCGCGGGTCATCGCCACATAGAGCAATCGCCGCTCCTCCTCGATTTCGGCCGTCGTGCCGACTGCGAGATCTGAAGGGATGCAGCCGTCGATGACGTTCAGCATGAAGACCTTGGTCCATTCCTGCCCCTTGGCCGAATGGATGGTCGAGAGGATGAGATAGTCCTCGTCGAGCAGCGGCACGCCTGCCTGATCCGAAGTCGCATCGGGCGGATCGAGTGTGAGCTCCGTCAGGAATCGCTCACGCGAGGCATAACCACCGGCGACCTGCTCGAGTTGCACCAGATCGGCAAGCCGCGCGCTCGCATCCTCATGCAGCCGTTCCAGATGCGGCTCATACCATCGCCGTACCAGCTCGATCTCGGCCGGCCAGCCAGCCTTGCCGGTTTTCAGCTCCTGCATGGTGGAAACGAAGGAGGTCCACTCCTCGCCCGAGCGCGGCGGTGCGGGCATGACGGCAAGCGCTGCGATCGGGCTTGCATCGTCAGCCATCTGGTCCAGCACCTTCTGCGCGGTGGACGGGCCGACCCCCGGAAGGATCTGCATCAGCCGGAAGCCAGCCACACGGTCGCGCGGGTTCTGGGCAAAGCGCAGCGCCGCCAGCATGTCCTTCACATGCGCACTGTCGAGGAATTTCAGCCCGCCAAACTTCACGAAAGGAATGTTGCGGCGGGTTAGCTCCACCTCAAGTGGGCCGCTGTGATGCGAGGCGCGGAAGAGCACGGCCTGGCTTTTCAGCTTCACGCCCTCCTCGCGATTGTCGAGAACCTTGTCTGCCACATAGCGCGCCTGATCGTTCTCGTCGCGCACCGTCACCAGCCGTGGCCGTTCCGGCGATTCCCGCTCCGTCCAGAGGTTCTTGGTGAAACGCTCGGAAGCAAGGTCGATCACCGCGTTGGCGGCGGCAAGGATCGGTTGCGTCGAACGGTAGTTGCGATCGAGCGTGACGATATTGGCAGCCGGGCTGAAGGAAGCCGGAAAATCGAGAATGTTGCGCACTGTGGCCGCGCGGAAGGAATAGATCGACTGCGCATCGTCGCCGACAACGGTCAGGCCCTGGCCGGTCGGTTTCAACGCAAGCAGGATCGAAGACTGAAGCCTGTTGGTGTCCTGATACTCGTCAACGAGCACATGGTCGAAGCGGCTGCCAATATCCTCGGCGATCATGGGTTCTGCCACCATCTGTGCCCAGTAGAGCAGCAGATCGTCGTAATCGAGCACATTCTGGCTCTGTTTCGACTCGACATAACAGGCAAAAAGCTCACGAAGCTGCTTTTCCCAGGTGGCGCACCAGGGGAAGGCGTCGCGCAGCACCAGCGGCAGTTCCGTTTCGGAGTTTACGGCACGCGAATAGATGGCAAGGCAGGTGCCCTTCGTCGGAAACCGGCTTTCCGTCTTGGAGAAGCCGAGATCGTGGCGCACGAGGTTCATCAGGTCGGCGCTGTCTTCCCGGTCATGAATGGAGAAGGCCGGGTCGATGCCGATCTGTTCGGCATAGTCGCGCAAGAGCCGCGCGCCGATACCGTGAAACGTGCCGCTCCAGGCGAGCGCATCCGCCAGGATGCCGGAATTCTTGCCGAGAACCTCGCCGCAGATACGCTCGACGCGCCGGCCCATTTCGGCAGCCGCCCGGCGCGAAAAGGTCATCAGCAGGATACGGCGCGGATCGGCACCCTTGAGAACGAGGTGCGCAACGCGATGCGCGAGCGTATTGGTCTTGCCAGAACCGGCGCCGGCGATGACCAGCAGCGGCCCGGCCACATGGCTGCCGTCTGTGAGTGTGCCGTGCTCCACGGCCATGCGCTGCTGGGGATTGAGTCTTTCGAGATACATCCAGCCGTCCGGTTGGGCTTCGCGGGAGAATCAACGCTCGCGAATAAAATCAGATGTTCCTTGGATGTTCTCGATTGGCGCCGCTGTCAAGCAGGCGCTGGCTGCCATGCACTATTACGGAAAGTCCGGCACGATCTGCCGCCGCACCAGCTTCAGGCTGCGGTCGGCCTGGAGAATATAGGTTTCGTAGACGCGCTGGCCCTGCTGATCGTAGAAGTCGTTGTGGACGGCGCTGCCGATCGGCGATTTCGTCAGCTTCGTGCGCGGCTGCCCGCCATAGGTGATGCTGCCGGGAATGGGCTCCAGCGCAGGCGCGTCCGCGGCGGAACAGCCTGCCAGCAGAGGTGCGGCCAGAAGGGTCGTGGCAAGAAGGGCAGGCACAAGCGCTTTCATCAACATTTTCCTCGGCCGCAATTGCATGGGGCTTCTGCCGACGGGGACAGGAGTATCGGAGCACCACCATCACGGCGACTATGCATCCAGCCGGCTGCGTATGGCAACAAACGTCGTCTTCTTGCGTTAAACCCCTATTAGGTAATGTCAGGAACGGTCATGGTGCTGCGGTTTCACGGCTCGCCACCCCACGAGGAAGCCTGGATGAAGGGCCACAACACGGCCGCCATGCGCGCGTCCGTGGAAAGCGCCCTGCATGCCGCAGCCGATCTCGATGCGACCGAAATCATCGTCTCCACCATCGGCCCCACCGTCATTCTCGAAGGTTTCGTGAGCCAATGGGGTGATAGCGAGCGGGCGTTGGCAATCGCCGAGGACATTGTCGGAAGCGGTTACGTGCATTGCCGCCTGCTGGTGAGATAAATCACGATCAGCACAGGAATTTCCAAGGAACCAACTCCCTGTCCCGCGTGTTGAAAAGCTGATTTCAATACGGGAGACAATAATGCAAACGCTGATACGCCTGTGGGCCGCAGCTCTGCTTCTGGGATGCGGCGCTTTTGCCGGCTCCGCCCATGCCTCACTCGAAACCGATATGAACTATTCGGCGCTGCCGAAAGACGAAATAGCGCTGAACGAATATACCAGCGCCGCCGTCTGCAAGCCCGCCGAACCGCATTACCTGCCGTCCTTCATCCGTGCCGCAGATGGCACAATCATCGGTGTAGGATATATTCAGGTGGAGGATGAGGATACTTCGGATTGCTGATAGAATATTCGAAGTTTCTTTCGAACGAGGCTCGTCTGCAGTCTCCCGCAGAAGGTGACGAGCCTCTAACCATCATCATGATGGCTGGCGTCGTTCTATTGATGAACAGATGAATGGCGCAATGTCTTTCGAGACAAAGCCCTGCGCGAGCTCCGGGCAGGGTTAAGTGAAAATTAAGCATTGCTTCGTTTCGGAGCAGATCGGACTTTTATTGTCCAATACCGCCGCCGAAAGCTTAATGCACTTTAAGCTTTGCTTCCTCGGCCGCCGCCATAAACTCCGCGCGGGCCTCTTCGACGGTCTTTCTTCCATCGAGTGCGGCGCGGCAGGCGCTGCGTGCCTTGAGATATTTCAGTCCGCGTACGGCAGGCCAGAGATCGGTCAGGCAGGTCAGCGCGTCAAACGGTCCGTTAACCGTGCGTGCTCCCGCCTCTTCGAAACCTACCTTGATCGGACTATTCCATCGTTCAGTTGCCATCGACGCTCCTCCAGCATGTCTCGATAGAAACATTGAATGAAGCCTTCGGGTTCCTCCGCAAAGGCATTCAGAATGCTAATATTCTAGCGAGATTTTTGCCGGCAGCAATGGCGCCGATTGGCGCGGGGGATAATGCTAAAGGAGAAAACTGGTGCTGCCGAGTGGGATTGAACCACCGACCTCACCCTTACCAAGGGTGTGCTCTACCACTGAGCTACGGCAGCAGGACCAGACGCGAGAAGCGGAAACGCTCAATTCGCGTGAACGGGGCGGCTATTGCCACAGCTTCGGCAGGAGTGCAAGCCGCAAATTCCAACTTATCTGGGAATAACGTCCCGCCCACTTTTGGAATGGCGCGAATTCGGGTAGTTCTGGGGGATGAACGAAGAGACTGAGAAGGCCCGGCAGAGCCGGAAAGCGGCCATGGAAGCCCAAGCGGCATTGCGCCGCGAACGGGCTGCCGAAAAGCTGAGAGAAAATCTTTCAAGACGCAAACAGCAAGTGCGCGCGCGCCGATCCGGCCAGGCGGACGAGACGAATGGGCTGCCCGCCGCAAAAATGCCTGCCGCAAAAATGGACGAATCGTAATGTTCGGTCCGCGACGAATTGAAGCGTGCGGGGATTTGCTCTAAAGACCCCCACTTCTTGCCTTGCCCCCACAGGCAAAACTTTTGAGGAAAGGCGGGCCTCGCCCGTAAGTGCACATGGATCGTATCAGAATTGTCGGCGGCAATGAGCTTAACGGCATCATTCCGATTTCCGGCGCCAAGAATGCCGCGCTGCCGCTGATGATCGCCTCGCTGCTGACGAGCGATACGCTGACGCTCGAAAACGTGCCCCACCTTGCCGATGTCGAATTGCTGATGCGCATCCTCGGCAATCACGGCGTCGATGTCGCCGTCAACGGCCGTCGCGAGCGTCAGGAAGATTCCTACGCCCGCACGATCCATTTCACCTGCCGTACCATCGTCGATACGACCGCTCCCTACGAACTGGTCTCGAAGATGCGTGCTTCCTTCTGGGTCATCGGTCCGCTCCTGGCCCGCGAAGGTCATTGCCGCGTTTCGCTGCCGGGCGGCTGCGCGATCGGCACGCGTCCGGTCGATCTCTTCATCGACGGTCTGACCGCGCTCGGCGCGACGATGGAAATCGATGGCGGTTATATCAACGCCAAGGCACCGCAGGGCGGCCTCATTGGCACACATTATACCTTCCCGAAGGTATCCGTTGGCGCCACGCATGTGCTGATGATGGCGGCAACCCTTGCCCGCGGCACGACCGTAATCGGCAATGCCGCACGCGAGCCCGAAGTCGTCGACCTTGCCAACTGCCTGAATGCCATGGGCGCGAAGATTTCCGGCGCGGGCACCTCGACCATCACGATCGAAGGCGTCACCTCGCTCTCGGGCGCGCGCCACCGCGTCCTGCCTGACCGTATCGAAACCGGCACCTATGCTATGGCCGTTGCCATGGCCGGCGGCGATGTCGTACTCGAAAATACCGATATTGCCCTGCTGGAAACGGCGCTGGAAACACTGCGCCGCGCCGGCGCGGACATCTCGTCGACCAACAATGGCATGCGCATCAAGCGTAACGGCGCCGGCATCCAGCCGGTCGATATCGTCACGGATCCCTTCCCGGGCTTCCCGACCGACCTGCAGGCGCAGTTCATGGCGCTGATGACCCGCTCTTCCGGCATCTCGCATGTCACGGAAACCATCTTCGAAAACCGCTTCATGCATGTGCAGGAGCTTGCCCGCCTTGGCGCAAAGATCTCTCTGTCAGGCCAGACGGCGAAGATTGAAGGTGTCCAGCGGCTGAAGGGCGCCCCGGTCATGGCGACCGATCTTCGCGCTTCCGTTTCGCTCGTTATCGCCGGGCTTGCCGCCGAAGGCGAGACCACGGTTTCCCGCGTCTATCACCTCGATCGCGGCTTTGAGCGGTTGGAAGAAAAGCTGACCCGCTGCGGCGCCATCGTTGAGCGCGTCAGCGAGTAAGAAAAGGGCGCTTGTGCGCCCTTTATCCCGGTTGCGTATTTGGTCTGAGCGCCTTATCTCCCTTGTCTGACAGATCGCCGCAGGTGCGGCTGAAAGACATGGGATAGAGGCTGGATGACCGACCTGAAGCTTGTTGCGCTCGATAGCGAAGACTTGGCCGTCATTTCCGCACATATACAGGACAGCGTCCTCAAGGTAGCCGATATCGACTGGTTGCCGCGCGACAAGCAGTTTTCGCTCGCTGCCAACCGCTTCGTCTGGGAAGAGGCGGCCCGCAAGCGCAAGGGTTTCGAACGCCGCCGCGCTGCTCTCGTTTTCAAGCGCGTGCTTTCCGTCCGCTCGATCGGCATCGACCGTGCTCGGCGCGACGACGTGCTGTCGCTGCTCGCCTTGCGTTTCGAGCAGAAGGGCGAGGGCCCGGAAGGCACGCTGGAGCTTTCGCTGTCCGGCACGGCTTCGATCGCCCTCGATGTCGAATGCATCGAAGTGCAGCTTGCCGATATCGGCGGCGCCTGGGAAACGACTTCCAAGCCGCGCCACCCTGGCACCTGAGCCTAACAGTTTCGATCAGAGAAGGAATACCGCTTTGGCAATCTGGCTCAATCAGGCATCCGATGGTTTTGAGCAGCGTTTCGCGGCTTTTCTGACCACCAAGCGGGAAGTCTCCGAAGACGTCAACGCCGTGGTACGCGCCATTATCGATGACGTTCGCACCCGCGGCGATGTCGCTCTCGCCGAATATTCGAAGAAGTTCGACAGCATCGACTACGCCACCGTGCCTATGCGTGTCACCGAGGAAGAGATCGACAATGCCGTCGAGGTCACTCCATCCGAAGTCCTCGGCGCGCTGAAGGTCGCCGCACTCCGCATTGAATCCCACCACCGCCGACAGCTCCCGAAGGACGATATCTACGAGGACGCCATGGGCGTGGGCCTCGGCTCGCGCTGGACGGCAATCGAAGCCGTCGGCCTCTATGTGCCGGGCGGCACGGCGAGCTATCCGAGCTCGGTCCTGATGAACGCCGTACCGGCGAGGGTTGCAGGGGTCGATCGCATTGTTATCGCCGTGCCGGCGACGGGCGGTTCGGTCAATCCGGCGGTGCTGGCTGCGGCCAAACTTGCCGGCGTCAATGAAATCTACCGCGTCGGCGGCGCGCAAGCGATTGCTGCCCTTGCCTATGGCACGGAAACGATCGCCCCGGTTGCCAAGATTACTGGCCCCGGCAATGCCTATGTCGCCGCCGCCAAGCGCCAGGTCTTCGGCACTGTTGGTATCGACATGATCGCCGGCCCGTCAGAAGTGCTCGTCATCGCCGACAAGGACAACAATCCCGATTGGGTTGCCGCTGATCTGCTCGCCCAGGCCGAGCATGACGAGAGCTCGCAGGCCATCCTGATCACCGACGACGAGGAATTCGGCAAGGCGGTCGAAGCGGCCGTCGAACGGCAGCTGAAGACGCTGAACCGTGCAGAGACTGCTGCGGCTAGCTGGCGCGATTTTGGCGCAATCATCCTTGTCTCTGATCTCAAGGATGCCATTCCGCTCGCAAACCGTATCGCCGCTGAACATCTGGAACTCGCCGTCGCCGATCCCGATGCCTTTGTGGACAAGATCCGCAATGCCGGCGCGATCTTCATCGGCGCCCACACGCCCGAAGTGATCGGCGATTATGTCGGCGGCTCCAATCACGTGCTGCCGACGGCGCGTTCCGCCCGCTTCTCCTCCGGCCTTTCGGTTCTCGATTTCGTCAAGCGCACCTCGATCCTGCGGCTCGGTCCGCAGCAGCTCCGTGATCTTGGCCCGGCAGCGATTGCGCTTGCCGTTTCCGAAGGCCTCGATGCCCATGCGCGATCGGTCGCGATCCGCCTGAACCTCGAAAGGTGAGGGAATGGTGAAGGACGACTTTCGGCTCTGCGACGTTGTCCTTGACGATACGATCGGCCGTTCGACTCCTGATGTCGAGCATGAGCGGGCGGTGGCGATCTTCGACCTGATCGAGGAGAATTCCTTCACACCCGTCGGCCATGCCGGCGGGCCCTATCGGCTGAACATCTCGCTGGTCGATTCCAAGTTGGTCTTTTCCATCACCACGGAAAACGGCGAGAATGTTGCAACCCATATCCTGTCACTGACGCCCTTCCGCCGGATCGTGAAAGACTATTTCATGATCTGCGAGAGCTATTACGAGGCGATCCGCTCGGCCTCGCCGAGCCGCATCGAGGCGATCGACATGGGCAGACGCGGCATTCACAACGAGGGCTCACAAACGCTGAAGGACCGTCTCTCGGGTAAGATCGATGTCGATTTCGACACCGCCCGGCGTCTCTTCACGCTGGTCTGCGTACTCTATTGGCGCGGATGACGGCGATGGAGCCGCACGTCGAAACGGAGGACGGAAAGCGGCCGGGCGCCATCCTCTTCATGTGCGGGCTGAATGTCATCCGCTCGCCGATGGCCGAAGTGATCGCCCGTAGCATTCTGCCTGGAAATACCTATATAAGGTCTGCCGGCGTTCGCGCCGGCGAACGCGATCCTTTCGTCGATGTCGTGCTGGAAGAAATTGGCCTGTCGCTCGGCCGTCGCCAGCCGCAGACGCTGGAGGAGCTCGAGGACGATTATTTCGACCTCATCATCACGCTCTCACCGCAGGCCCATCACGCAGCACTCGAGCTGACCCGCTCCAGTGCCGTTGACGTGGTCTACTGGCCGACCATGGATCCGACGGTCGCGACCGGAACGCGCGAGCAGATATTGGACAGCTATCGAGAGGTTCGCGATCACATCGCCGGCCTCATCGAAAGCCGGCTACTCAAGAGAAATGGCATCGCCGCGCAATCGGCGTGAAACAAAAGATAGAAAGCCCGATCTACGAGGTTCACAAATCCCCGTTGATTGTGTAGTTTCCGCGCAAATTTTGAGGCGCCCAGCGCCGCTTTACCCAACACACAGGAAGAAAACCCTTATATGCCGAAAGAAGAAGTCCTCGAATTCCCGGGTATCGTGACCGAACTTCTGCCGAATGCGACATTCCGCGTGAAGCTCGAAAACGAGCATGAGATCATTGCCCACACCGCCGGCCGCATGCGCAAGAACCGTATCCGCGTTCTCGCCGGCGACAAGGTTCTGGTCGAAATGACGCCCTACGACCTGACGAAGGGCCGCATCACCTACCGCTTCAAGTAAGCTTGGTCTGCGAAGCTCCCCGGAGTTTCCGCTCCCGCCTGCCGATGGTCGAGGTTCCATGGCGCTGAAATACAAGCTCATTCTGGCCTCGGGCTCGCCCCGCCGCGTCGATCTGCTCAATCAGGCCGGCATCGAGCCTTCGCGCCTGATGCCGATGGATATCGACGAGGCACCGAAGAAGTCGGAGCATCCACGCTCGCTCGCTCGCCGCCTCTCAGGCGAAAAGGCGGAAGCGGCACTTGCCGCCATCAAGGGCGACATCACCTGGAAGGGCAGCTATATCCTGTCCGCCGATACGGTGGTCGCTGTCGGTCGCCGCATTCTCGGCAAGGCGGAATTTGCCGATGAGGCGTCAAACTCGCTGCACCTGCTCTCCGGCCGCAACCACGTTGTCTATACCGGCATCTGCCTGATCACGCCCGATCGCAAGGTGCGCCACAAGATCGTCGAGACGAAAGTGCGCTTCAAGCGCCTGTCGAGCTTCGAGATCGAAAACTACATTGCCTCGGGCCAATGGCGCGGCAAGGCCGGCGCCTACGGCATCCAGGGGCTGGCTGGCACCTTTGTGCAAAAAATGGTGGGCTCCTACACCAATGTCGTGGGACTGCCGCTTTACGAAACCATTCTGCTTCTGACCGGCGAGGGCTTCGATGTCCACAGCCGTTGGCCCGAGGGCTGATCTCCCGCTAGAGTGCCGTGCGTTCATTCGGGGCGCACAAAGGACGCTCTAGCTTGTTGAATCTACTCATCAGGCTTTCCGAAAATCGGAACGATTTTCGGGCTGATGTTGTAGGAGGAAACCATGTCTGATGAAATGAAGACCGACGGCAAGGTTGAGCCGCTGCGCAAGACGCGCCCCTGCCCCGAATGCGGCAAACCGTCGAACCGCGAACACTATCCCTTCTGTTCCAACCGATGCCGCGAAGTGGACCTGTCACGCTGGCTGACGGGCTCCTACGCCATCCCCGTGGCCGACGACGAGACGAAGGCGGATTATCCCGACGAGGAAAACTAGAGCAATTCCAGCAAAAATGTGCAGCGGTTTTTGCGTCCGTAATTGCGTGAAGACAAAGGAACAGAGCAGGTTTTCCACCGCGAAGCCTTTATTTTTCCTCGCAAATCGCCAAAATCCGCAGGACCGTCAAAAAACTATCATTTGATGCTTGCCATGGGCGAACAAGATGCTATAACCCCGCTCGCTTCCGGGGCGAACCAAGGCCCTGACATTCTCAAGCAGGATGTTTCCTAGGAAGCATGGCTAGCCCAGGTAGCTCAGTTGGTAGAGCAGCGGATTGAAAATCCGCGTGTCACTGGTTCGATTCCGGTCCTGGGCACCATTCAATCTCTGAAGCATTTCTATCCAAACATACATGGCATTGTAGAATGCGGTGTATCCACCTTTGTGCGCTCGGTAGGCGCGACTTCACGACTTCATGAGCGGCCCGCCTTTTGAGGCTCATCATCATGCAGGAAGCAGATATCGATCCTCAGGGGAGAAAATGTTTCCAACTGGTTGCGGATCTAACCTGACTGGGGTAGCGCCGTACACTGAACCCTGCGCCATCTTCACCTCCTCTGCACAATCCCGCGTAACCCTCGGACCTTAGTCCGTTTCGGATAGGCGCATTTTTGCGCATGATCCGAATTGGATCGCAACAATGGGGAGGATACTGTGATCTACGAAAAGCGGAATATTACCGACAGTCCGAAAGAACGGACGCTCTTCGAGAGGGAAGCAGCGGATGCCCTCAACAAGCATTATCGGCGTCCGATCGCTATCTGGTTTTCCTGGCAGCCAGGGCAGAAGCCTAACACCATCGATCTGCGGGCCACTCCCCAGGTACTAACTCAAGCTGAGAGTCGAGGTCCGAGAGGGCTTCCATGATTTGAGAGACCGTGCCGAACGAGCTGCGGGATGATGCCCATGCAAACTCCCGACCCTTTGCGTTGACGTTCGACGGCCGGCTTCGGCTCGCATCGGCTGCGAAGCTCCGCACCGCAACGTTAAACGGAAATGTCGTGCGGTTCCTCAACCGGCCCGAATTCCGGCGGACGAGAGAATGGCGAAGGTCCGAGGTCGAAGCTTGAGAACCAGCCCGGCGGTCCGTATTTTGTTTCGTCGCTCAAATTAGGCGGCGGAAACAGTCCGGCAAACTTCGCGTAGGATATCATCACGCCAAAAAACAGCGTGAGGACGAAAGCGACTTTCTTGGCTCGGGAGACATCATCTTTTTGCATTTGTTTGCCTGCGGACAACGACATCGAACCAGTTGGTACGAAAATCGTGTCAGGAAATTGTCGAAACGAATATGTGATTGCAACCGGGGCTCTTAGGTATTGCATTCCGTTGGAACGTTGCCGGAATTTTCGCTCCAACAGGCAACGGACGGAACCTCTCGCGACCATTTCCGTTTATGGCCCATGGCCCGTCAAACGTTCTGGAAAGGTTACCTTAAGCTCTCGCTTGTCACCGCGTCCGTTTCACTGACGCCGGCGACGACGGAGTCGAGCAAGGTGCGGTTTCATGTATTGAATCGCGCAACGAAAAACCGCGTCGAAAGCCGCTATGTCGATAGCGTCACACACAAGCCCGTTGCCGAGAGGGATCAGATGAAAGGCTATCCGCGTGGCGAGGACGACTATGTTCTGCTCGAGGACGAGGAGATCGAAGAGGTGGGGTTGGAAAGCACGCGCACAATCGATATCGATACTTTCGTGCCGCGCGGGTCGATCGATTGGATCTGGTACGACAAGCCGCATTTCCTGGCGCCGGAAGACAAGGTCGGCATTGAGGCCTTCTGTGTGATCCGCGAGGCGATGAAAGCCAACGATGTCGTCGGCATCGCTCGGCTGGTGCTTTACCGGCGAGAGCGTGCGTTGCTCCTGGAACCGCAAGGCAAGGGCATCATTCTCTGGACGCTGCGTTATGGAGACGAGGTGCGCGAACCGGCCGCCGAACTCGATATGAAGGCGAAGGTCGATAGCGAGTTGCTGACCCTGATGAAAAAGCTGGTCAAGGAAGAGACGAAGGAATGGAGCCCTTCGATGGTACAGGATCCGGTTCAGAAGCGGCTGAAGGCGTTGATCCGCAGCAAGGAAAAGAACCTCAAGAAGGCTGCCCCGGCTCGCAAGCCTCCACCGGTGAAATCGACGGGCAATGTCATCAACATCATGGATGCACTGAAGAAGAGCCTGGCCGCTGAAGGCGATCGCGGGAAGTCGCGATAATCTTAAAAAGTCCGCAGGGTTGGAAGTGAAGCCCTATCGCTTCCGCTTCTGCAATGGCTTTGCCGCCGCAAAGAACCCATCCCAGGGATCCTTGCTAAGCGCATCGAGCCGCGCCGGCGTATTATCGACCGTGAAATAGGCGGGGCCGATTGCGGTGGTCAGTTCACTCCATTCCAGCGGCATGGAAACGGCCGCACCCGGGCGAGCGCGCGCGGAATATGCGGCAACGGCGGTGTTGCCGCGGCCGTTCCGAAGATAGTCGATAAAGATCTTGCCGCTGCGCTTCGCCTTGGTTGCGGTTGCAAGATAGCGCTCGGGATCATCTTGCGACATGCTGTCTGCCAGCCATTTGGCAAAGCCCTTCACATCCGCCCAATCGGCCTTCGGCTCAAGTGGCGTCACTACATGCAGGCCTTTGCCGCCGGATGTTTTGACAAAGGCTGCAAGGCCTTCACCTTCGATGCGCTCCTTCAATTCGTAAGCTGCCGCTATCACATTTTCCCATGGCACATCCTCGCCGGGATCGAGGTCCATGGTGACCATATCGGGTTTTTCCCAATTGTCCGTCGTCGTGCCCCAGGGATGGATTTCCAGCGCGGCCGATTGCACCAGCGCCACGACACCGTCGAAATCGGTAATGCGCAGCAGCTTCTCGCCACCCTTGTCTTTGGGGTCGGTAATTTCCTCGATATAGTCGTTCATGCCTTTCCAGGCATGTTTCTGGAAAAAGCGCTGATGGCCGGAAATCCCATCGGGCAGGCGCAGCAGGGCAAGCGGCCGGTTGACCACATAGGGCGCCATGAGGTGCCAGACCTGCGCATAGTAATTGGCGAGACCTTCCTTGGTGATGCCTTCATCCGGCCAGTAGATGCGGTCGGGATGAGTGAGCTGCACTACCGATTTCGGCAGGTTTTTCGCGGTCGTCTTTTCCATCTCGCGCACAACGTCCTTTGCCGGCTTGTCCTCCCGCAATCCGCGGAAGGCCGCGTGGCGCAGATTACCATCCGCCGACCATGCGCGGAACTCCACTTCGGCAACGAGCTGCGGCTTGACGTAATGCAGGCCACGCCGCTCCTCGGCGGTCAGCGTGTCGTCGAAGGAATTCTGCTTCATCTCCATCGCCGAGAGCCGCTCGTAAAGCATCTGCGCCGTCGCGACTGTGTAACCAGTGCCGACGCGGCCGACATGCTTCAGCGCGCCATCCTCGTAATAACCCATGGCGAGCGAGCCGATGGCATTCTTCATCGCGGTCGAGGGCACATAGCCGCCGATGACGAATTCCTGCCGCTGCGAGCATTTGGACTTGATCCATTCACCGTTGCGGCCGGAAATATATTTGCTGTCGCGCTGCTTGGAGACGACGCCTTCGAGGCTGAGCCGGCAGGCGTGATCCAGCACCAGCCCGCCGTTCTCGTTGAAATGCGTGCTGTAACGCAGCTTGCTGCTATCTTTGGGAACCACGGTCTCCAGCAGACGTTTGCGTTCGAGGAGGCTTACATCGAGCAGGCTGTATCCGTCGAGATGGAGCAGGTCGAAAGCATAGAAAACGAAGCGGTCGTAACGACCTTCGCTAAGGTCGTGCTGCAGGGCGGAGAAGTCCGACGCGCCGTTATCGCGCTCGACGACGAGTTCACCATCGATGACGGCCGTTTCGACCGGCAAAGATGCAAAGGCATCGACAAGGTCCCTGCCGAATTTCTCCGTCCAGTCGAGACCGCCGCGTGTGAGCATCGTCACCCGCCCATTCTCAATCTTCACCTGCAGCCGGTAACCGTCGAACTTGATCTCGTGGATCCAGCCCTCACCGGCCGGTGGCTTGGGTTTCAGCTTGGCGAGCGCCATCTCGATGAAGTCGGGCATATCAGCTTTTTTCGCGCCCTTCGGCCAATCCCGCTCTTGTGGGGCAGGGGACTTTGCCCTTCTCGCTGGCGGCGCCTTGGCCTTTGCGGCAACGGCCTTGCCACCCTCCGGTCTGGAGTGCCAGGTGGCATCGGGATATTCCGCCACCTCTTCGAGTTGCCGGCCGGTCTTGGCGGATTCGGGGCGCTCTTCGAGGATATCGGCTTCGCCCTCACGGCGGGCTTCTTCGTCGTCGCCCTTGATGAGCAGCCAGTTTTCGCGCTTCTCGCCGGGTTTTCCATGCATGCGCACCAGATGCCAGCGCCCCTTCAGCTTCTCGCCGTCGAGTTCGAATTCCATGTGCCCCTTGCGATAGGCCTTGTGCGGATCGCCGAGCGGCGTCCAGCTGCCGCGATCCCAGACGATGACCGTGCCGCCGCCATACTGTCCCTTTGGAATGATGCCTTCGAAATCGCCATAGGAGAGAGGATGATCCTCGACATGGACGGCAAGGCGCTTGTCTTCGGGGTTAAGGCTCGGTCCCTTGGTGACGGCCCAGCTTTTCAGCACGCCGTCCATCTCAAGGCGGAAATCATAGTGCAGGCGGGTGGCGTCGTGCTTCTGGATGACGAAACTGTTGCCTGTCGCCCGGCCTTTCCGGCCGCGCGGCTCCGATGTGATCTTGAAATCGCGTTTGGCCTGATAGGTTTCGAGCGCCATGATCAGCTCGCTTTTCTGCTGGTTCTATCAGAGGTCTTGCGTGCGGCAGGCTTCTTCGCCGGCGCCTTGCCGCCCATTTTTGCACTTTGGCGCAGCGCCTCCATGAGATCGACTACCTTGCGCTCCGGCTCGCGCTTGCGTTTCGGCGGCGCCCGCCCTTCGATCTTGGCTTTCACCAGCTCGACGAGCGCGGCCTCGTAGCGGTCGTGGTATTCACTCGGGTCGAAACGGCCCTCTTTGGTGCCGATGATATGGCCGGCAAGCTCCAGCATCTCCTTGTCGAACTTGATATCGGGAATGTCCTTGAAGACGGAGCTTGCCGAGCGCACTTCATAGTCGAAGTTCAGCATGGTCGCGATGATGTGGTCGTCATGCGCGCGGACGAGCAGCGTGCGATTGCGGCGGAAGAGCACTGCTTCGGCAAGAGCTGCCACCCTGCCGTCAACCATGGCTCTGGCAATCAATGCGAGGGCTTCCGCATCATGCTCGTCGACTGGTGCCAGATAGTAGGGGCGGTCGAAATAGAGCTTGTCGATCCCGTCGAAGGGAATGAATCCCTTCACGTCAAGCACCTTCTCGCTTTCGGGCATGATCTCCGATATCTCATCACCTTCGATGAGGATGTAGTCACCGCTCTCCGTCCGATAGCCCTTGACCTGATCGTCGCGCTCCACCGGCTTGCCGGTTTCGCTGTCGACGAACCGCCGCTCAACGCGATGGCCAGTCCTGCGGTTGACGATGTTGAAAGAGACGCGTTCGGAAGAGGAAACGGCGGTATAAAGGCCAACGGCGCAAGCAAGGTCGCCGACCTTTAGATGGCCCTTCCAGCTTGCGCGTCCCGCCATCGTCTCCTCCGTTCAGAGCCTGCTGTTGCTTTTGTCGGTGTCGATCTGCTGGAATTTCCAGCCGCTTCCATCCGGCGCCGGGTAGGCGAGCAGCGCATCGCCCTTGCCGATCTTCTGGCGCGCGGCTGCGTTTCTTGCGCGATCCATCGCCTGTTCTGCTGTGGCATAGGGTTCAGACAATGTATCACCGAGCTTGTAGGCCCAGCCATTGTCATGCGGAACGATCTGATAGGTGATGTCGGCCATGTGCTTTCCTCCTTGTCAGCCGTTCTGGTCATTCATTGCCGGGACGAGCGGCTGCGCCGCTCGTCAAGCGCGATGATCTTTTCAAGCGATGCTATATCCTCGCTGGTGACGACAGGAACCGGATCGGCGGCGATCGCCTCCAGTACTTCCTTGGATACCGCACCGTTGCGGATTGCCCATTCCAGCGTCTCACGTGTCTCCCGCTCGGCCTTGAGCTGGGCATAGAGCGCGACGATCAGCCGGTCGCGCGCATCCATACTGCTGCGTTTGCGGTCGATCTTGCGGATGCCGGGCATGGGAAAGTCCTGCCTTCATGAGGTTTTTCAGGTGAAAAAACCGCTGAACAGAGGAAAGGTTCCGCTGAGCGGTGCAACGAAAATCAAAATCGCCGCATTGCGGGTTTGCGGCCGAGACACTATCTGAAAGCTCTATTCAATAGAGGATTACAATATGGCCGATCTCAAGGCGCGTCCCCGTCCCACAGGTGCAAGTGCCGTTCTTGGTCGTACCGGTTTTCCGCACGTTACGTCGGTCACCGGCGGTGAGATCGATATCGTCACCAGCCCATCACAGCCGGGCTTCAACCCGCTCGACCTGCTCTATTCCTCGCTTTCGGCCTGTCTCGTGCTGAGTGCCCGCATGGCGGCAAGCCAGCTCGGCGTCCTCGACAAGATCACCGAGATGACCGCTGATGTGACCGGCGAAAAGGCGGCGGAAGGGCTGTCGCGCGTCGCCAAGTTCAACATCATCTTCTCCATCAAGGGCGATATCGACGAGGAAACGCGCCGCAAGATTGCACATATGGCCGAAGACGAAATCTGCACCGTCAGCAACACCATCAGAGGCACTCCGGATTTCGCAACCACGATCTCCGGCTGATCGGGTCGCCGCAGGTTTCTGCATGAAAATTATAGACAATGGGACCGGAGCATTGCGTGGCCTCCGGGCTCCACCTATGCTCCGGCATCGATTGAAATGACGCCGGCTGAGATGCAGTTCCAGACAGAACCTTCGAACGAACAGAAATCCCAGCGGCCGCTCGTCGCCATCATCGGCGGCGGCGTTTCCGGGGCGGGTGTCGCCTATCATTTGCTGAAGCTTGCCGGCGCCGACGCACCCGATATCGTGGTCTTCGAGCCGCGCCCCATGCTGGGCCGTGGCCTTGCCTATGACACCGCCGATCCGGCGCACCGCATCAATGTGCCGGCCGCCAAGATGAGCCTGCAGCCCGATGATCCGGAGGAGTTCCAGCGCTGGATCGAGGCGAACAATGCCGTGCGCGACGATCCCGAGGCTGCGCGCGAGAACGGCCAGCTTTTCCCGCGCCGGCGCGTGTTCGGCGATTATGTCGGTGCACTTCTGAAGCCCTTCCTGAAGTCGGGTGCCATCACTCATCGCCGCGCCACAGTGACGGCCATCCGCCGCCAGCGTGATAGCTGGGTGATCCTCGACGATAAGGGCGGGCGCACTGAGACCGATATTGTCGCCATCGCCACCAGCCATCCGCCGCCGGTGGCGCCGGGCAGGCTGGCGGCTATTCTTGGCGATCATCCTCGTTTCGTTGCCGATACCACGAAACCAGGTTCCCTTGAGGTCGTGCGGCCGCAGGACAGAGTTCTCGTCATCGGCAACGGGCTGACGGGGGCAGACGTGATCGCTTCGCTTGCGCGAAACGGCCATGAGGGTCCTGTTGTGGCGATTTCTCGCCGCGGCCTGCGCTCTCGCGGCCATGCCGCGGTTCTGCAGGAACCCTTTGGCGATTTCATCGCCGATCCCGCATCCTCGGCAGTCGCGCTGTTGCGCAAGATCCGGCTGACCATTCTCCAGGCAGCCGAGCAGGGCTCGAGTTGGCATGCCGTCATCGATCAGGTGCGCTCCCAGGGGCACGATCTCTGGCGCGCTTTGCCGGTCGCCGAGCGGCGGCGCATCGTCCGGCATCTCAGGTCCTACTGGGATGTTCACCGTTTCCGCATCGCCCCGCAGGTGGAGGCGGTGCTCGATTCAGCAATCGAAGCCGGCCGGCTGGAAGTGCTTGCAGCATCCGTCGCCGATGCCAAGGTCGAGGGTGAAACGATCCGCATCACCCTGCAGCCGCGGCATGCCCGCGAAAGAGTGGAACGAACGTTCGATGCCGTCATCGTCACGACCGGTCCCGCACATGGTGGTATTTTGCAGACGCAACCCTGGCTCGGTGAACTCGAGCGCGAAGGCTATCTCGTCCTTGATCCCACCGGTCTCGGACTTGCTTGCTCCGAGCGTTCCGAAGCGCTCGGAGCGGATGGTCAGGCGATCCCCTCGTTGCTCATTTCCGGTCCGCTTGCGCGTGGAACCTTCGGTGAATTGATGGGATTGCCGCAGATCACCGAACATACGGTCTTCGTTGCCCGCGAGATCACAGACAAACTGAAAGCCGCAGCCGCGAGATAATTGGCGACCTATTTCTGATCGATCTGTCGTTCTCTGACTGTCTTCGAGGCGCTACTCCTGATAGTCGCTGCGTCAGTCGCGGCTGAGATCGGCCGCGCAGAAAGCATCGAGATCATGTCGCAGGCCGCTTCCTCCGTTTCCGAAACTCCATCTTCCAGCCGTCTCCCGCTAGTCGCCCTTATTATTGGCGGCGCGGCGATCGGTGGATCGCCGATCTTCGTGCGGCTTTCCGAGGTCGGGCCGATGGCAACGGCCTTCTGGCGTGTGGCACTGGCGCTGATCCCGATCTTCATGTTCTCGCTTCTGCGCAAGGATACCGGCCCCAAGCCGAAGAGCCTTGCCGATTGTGGCATGCTGATCCTGCCGGGCGCCGTGTTGGCGCTTGATCTGTCGGCCTGGCATCTGTCGATCACCATGACCTCGGTTGCGAATGCGACACTGCTCGCAAACCTTGCGCCGGTCTTCGTGACCGCCATCGGCTTTCTGTTCTTCGGCACCAAGGTTACCCGCGTCTTCGTGCTCGGCCTCATCCTGGCATTGGCCGGCGTGGTCGTGCTGAAGGGCGGGCCTGCTGCCTTTGGAAATGGCGACCTGCGCGGTGATGGCGTCGCCATGATCGCCGCCTTCTTCTATGCCTGCTACATCCTGGCGATCGGCGCGCTGCGCAGTCGTTTCGATACGATCCGTATCATGCTGTGGAGCACAGCCTCTGCCGCAGTCGGCGTCTTCCCGCTTGCGTTCTTCTTCGAAGGCCACATGCTGCCGGCAAGCCTTTACGGCTGGTCGGTGGTCTTCGGCCTTGCCTTCGTCAGCCATGCCGGCGGGCAAGTGGCGATCGCCTATGCGCTTGCCTATCTGCCGGCAGCCTTCTCCTCGCTGACGCTGCTTCTCCAGCCGGTCGTGGCGGCCATCCTCGCCTGGGCGCTGCTCAACGAATCGATCACGGCAATGCAGGCCTTGGGCGGCCTGATTGTTCTTGCCGGTATCACGGTCGCACGGCGCGGATAATCCCGTTTAAAGGAAGCTTGACCATTGGCTGATAGATCTGTCCCGGAGTTTGGGCAGGATCGGCCATGGCGAACCTTGATCAGGTATTTTCAGCTGAAGTTCAAAAGGCGGAAAAGCCGCAGGAAGTCGCTGCGCGGCAGGCTTCGACTGCGCCCTTGCTGGCTTTCATGGCCCTTGCCGCCATCCTTGTCGCTCTCTTCAAATTTCCGCCGCTCCTCGATTATGCAAACCACTATGCCCGTATGTGGCTGCTTGCCGGCGGCATAAAGGAAGCACCCTTCCCCGAAATCTACGCGATCGAGTGGAACCGCACTTTCACCAATGTCGGCATTGATCTGCTCGCCCGCTTCATCGGTCCCGTCATCGGCGTCTCACTGCTCGCCCGCGTCCTGCTATTCCTGGCGATTGTCCTGCCGCCGCTCGGTGCCATCGTACTGCATCGGCGCCTGTTCGGCGGCAGCTATTACTGGCAGATCGGCATGCTCTATCTCGCCTGGTGCGCCACGCTGGTCGGCGGTTTCATCAATTTCCAGATAGGCCTCGGCCTTGCATTGTTGTTTGCAACGCTGGACCACCGCCTGGAGTCCGGGTCTGCAGTCAGGCTCTTCTTATGGCGGGTGGCCGTATCGCTGCTGCTCACCGTCGTCCATATATTCTCTGTAGGCTTTTTTCTGGCGATCGTCTGCGGACTGGAATTTTCCTGGCGCTTTGATGTCCTCAAATCTCGTTCGGCGGTCCTGCACCTTGCCGGCAGGCTCGCGGCGGCAATGATCGCCTGCCTGCTGCCGCCGGTCGCGCTGGCGCTGACCGCCGACCTCCCAGGCAGTCATGTGGGCGGCATCGTGGCTGCTTGGAACGACGGCCCAGTGCTGCTGGTTTTCAATCTGCTGTCGGCCGTCTGGACCTATGTTGCGCTCGTCGATGTAATCTTCCTTGTGCCGATTCTACTCGTTTGCAGCAGGGCGATTGCCACGAAAAACATGCGCATTCATGCAGGGCTCGTTATCACCGTGGCAGGCCTTCTTGTGCTATCCATCCTTTCGCCACGGCATGCTTTTGGCACCGGTTGGATAAGCTGGCGCTTCCCCATCATGGCCGCCCTTGTCGGCATGGTGATGATCTGCCCTTTTCAAAAGATCGGCCGCCGTCGGGCCGTCATCCTGTTCCTCGCCTTGAATGTCGCTGTCTTTGGCCGGACTGCCTGGATCGGTTTCAACTGGTGGCGGGGGCAGGTCGATGTTACGAGCGTAGCGAAGGTGCTTGAAGCCATTCCCTCGGGCGCCGCGATCCTGCCGTTGCAGCACGATCCGGCCTTTGCTGAGATAAAACTCGATCAGCGGCATTACGCATTCACCGAGGATACGTTTCGGCATCTGCCGACATTGGCGATTCCACTGGCGCATGCTTTCGTTCCGACGCTCTTCAGCGCGCAGGGCAAGCAGCCTCTTGCCGTCCTTCCATCCTGGTCAGATCGCTCGGTACCGGAAGGAAATCTCTTTTCAACCGGCGTTCTGTCCTGTCCAGGTCTGATGGCGGAGGACGCCAGCTTCACGCCCTATCTTGTCGACTGGCGCAGCAAGTTCGATTTTATCCTGGTTGTCAACGCCGACGTCGTCGATCAGAATGTCGGCGACGTCATGCCGGCGGGTACCCATCTCCTGAAAGACGCCGGTTTTGCAAGGCTCTACGGGATCGATCGCAACGCGCCGACGGCAGGGGATGCCGTTCCGGCATCATGCCCAGACAGCTTCCACTGGTAGCTTATTGGGTTCCCTGCAGTTTGCTTTCCTGCAGCAGCCACTTTTGAATGATCGGCACGTCGGCATCGCCGAGATCGTGACCGCCGGGGATGACGTCGGAATCGACGGTCGCACCCGACGTCTTCAGCCGCTCTTCCAGCTCGCTCGCATATTTGCCGTAGGCATCCATCTTGCCGCTGATGACAAGCAGGTCCGTGCCCTTCAAGTCGGCATGCGGATAGGCGCTGAGCACCGGCATGGAGCGCAGAAGCACAGCCTTGTGCACCAGGTTCGGGTGCAGGTAGAGCAGCGAATTCAGAAGGTTAGCGCCATTTGAGTAGCCGACATAGACGATCTTCTTCGGATCGAGACCATAAGATTTGACCGCACCTTCGATGAAGGCGGCGAAGGCTTCGGCTTCGTTCTTGATGTCGTCCTGGTCGAAGGAGAAAGGCGTGATGCGCTTGTACCAGCGCGGGAAGCCTTCCTCGGTCGCGCGCCCACGCACGCCGAGAAGGGTGGCGCGTGGCGCGACCTTGTTCAGCAGCGGCATAAGCGTCGTCTCGTTGCCGCCGGAGCCGTGCAGCAGCACGAAGACGCTGCCGTCGGGATCGGGCGGCGTATAGAAACGATGGACGAAGGGCAGGTCGCGATAATTGATGCGCGGCTGGCCGGGCATGGAAAACTGCGGCAGCACGACCTTCAGGTCGCTGAGATTGGTGATCGAATCCTTCGGCGGAATGAAGAGCTTGGTCCCGAGTGTAGCTTTCGGCTCATCCACCATCATGCCCGGCTGGTTGGTGGCAAGCTCTATCAGCGTGCCGCCCGGCTCGCGGGCATAGAGCGAGCGGAAGTATTTGCGATCGTGCAGGTTGGTCGCCGATGCATTTTCCTTTTCGAGCGCCTTGTGAACGGCCAGAACGGCTGCGTCGTCATCTGCGCGGAAAGCGACATGGTCGACCGTGCCGGTACCCGGTGCGCCGGACCAGAAGCCACGCGCATCGCGCACGTCGATGATATCGCCCGACTGCGAGACAAGGCGGTCGATCGTGCCGCGATTTGCCTGGAACCTGTATCCGAAATGGCTTTCGATGAAATGGCGGCTCTCGTTCGGTTTTTCGGTCAGCATGGTCGCACCGCGCACGCGCTGCACGGCATGCTCGATCGGCACGTCGCCACCGTCCCAGACGGCCGGTGATTTCAGATCCCTGGCCCCGGCAAGTTTGACGATGACATTATCCGGGTCCTTCAACCGCAGCACCGGCTCGCCGAATTCATCCGCGGGGCCTTCCGAGCGGAAGCCGAAGCGCATGGCACGCGTCAGCCAGTAGCCGATACTGGTCGGATCGATCGCCAGCGACATCTCGTTGATCTGGCCGTAGCCAGCGCGGCCGGGCGCACCGTCCTCCCAGACGAGGAAGGTGACGAGCGAGCCCGGACTGCCCTCTGCATCGCCATAGAAGAGGTGAAGCTGTGTGGCGTCCTCGAAACCGGCCGTCTGTTTGACGAGCCGCATGCCGAGGAATCCGGCGTAGAAATCCACATTCGCCTGCACCTTGCGGGTGATCAGCGTGATATGGTGTATGCCTGAAGCCATGGATGAAAGCCCGAATTGAAAAGGCGAGGCCAGGAGCGCGAGTATGAGGGTCGTTGCTAGCGTCATACCGTTGCCAATGACCTTTTCTCTAATTTTGTTCCGCAAAAAGCACAAGTGCGTCACCACGCGGCAGGAGCTCCAGCGTGTCGACTTCCTCCAATGCTTCTTCGAGTTGTTGCAGCGTCGGCGGCTTGATCATATAGGCGAGCGCGCCGAGGTCTTTTGCCCGTTGCATGTCGCTTTCGTCGCTTGACGTGCTGAGCACACAGACCGGAATCCTATTCAACCGATGATCGGCTGAGAGCGCGTTCAGCACTTCGAAACCATCCATGATCGGCATGTTGATATCGAGCAGCATCAGATCGATCTGCGGCTCGCCGGGAACGCCGGCGCGCTGCTCCAGAAGCCGCATCGCCTCGCGGCCGTTGGTCGCCACATGCAGGTTGAAGTTCACCTTCTCGCGCCGCATCAACTTGATCTTCAGAAGCTGGATATCGGCCGGGCTGTCTTCCACCAGCAGCACTTCGGCGAGCCTGCCGCGGCTTTCGCTCGTATGGTCGGATGCTTTTGCCGCCTGTGGCTGTTCGCTGGTGACCGGCTGATCGCCTGATATCTTCGCGAGCGGTACTTCGAGCAGGAAGGTCGCACCCCTGCCGGTCTTCGCCTCGCACCAGATCGATCCGCCATGCAGCTGCGCGATGCGACGGCATATGGCAAGCCCGAGCCCTGTGCCTTCGATGCCGCGGCCGACGAGGCGCTTGAAGGGTTGGAAGATCAGCTCACGATGATTAGGGTCGATTCCGGGCCCGTTGTCACCGACCGTCAGGCGGCATATCCCCCTGTCTGCTATGGCCGAAACGCGCACTTCCGGAACGGTATCTTCACAATAGCGGATCGCATTGGAGACGAGGTTCTGTAAAAGCTGGATCAGCAGCGTCGCGTCGCCCATCACCTCCGGCAGCCGACCGCGGATGATGATCGCCTGCCGGCTTTCGATCTGCTGATGCAGATTGTGCTCCACCTGATCGAGCACGGCCGACAGCGAGATCGGCTTGAGCTCGAGCTCGCTCGAGACCTCCAGCTTCGTGAAGCCTGAGACCTTGACGATCAGGTCTTCCATGTGATCGGCGGCGCTGAGGATATAATCGAGAAGTTCGCGGTCCTCGGCCGGCAGCTCGGCCGAGCCGTGCAGAATGCGGCTAAAAGATTTGATCGTTCGCAGCGGCTCTTTGAGATCATGCGCCATGGCGCGGGTGAAGATTTCGAGCGACTGCCGCTTCTGCTCAAGCTTTGCTTCCAGTACACCATGCATCACGGCATTCTGGATGCAGCGATGCAGCGTCTCGGGCGATAGCGCATCCTTGGTGAGATAGTCGCGCGCACCGCTTTTCATCACTTCAACTGCGACGGTTTCGTTGCCCTGGCCGGTCAGCATCACCACATTCGCGGCCGCATCTTGGGCGAGGATTTCCGAGAGCACGCCAAGGCCGTCGCGGCCGGGAAGCGAATAGTCGAGCAAAATACAGTGAGGGTGCCTCTGGCTGTTGAGGGCGAGACCCTCGTCGCCGCTCTCGGCCTCGATCACGGTATAGTTCGTGCCGGAGACCCGCGCCAGCATGCGGCGATAGACTTCCCGGTCGTCTATATTGTCATCGATGATGAGAACGCAGCAGTCTTCCGCCAAACGTCAGTCCTCTAGGGGCAGGATTGCGATTTCGAACCAGTATTCCTTGAGCCGCTGGATAGCGGCGAATAGTCCGTCGAGATCGACCGGTTTCTGTACATAAGTGTTGGCGCCGAGCGCATAGCAGCCCTCGATGTCGCGCTCGTCGTCCGATGTCGTGAGGATCACGACCGGGATCTTGCGCCAATGCGCATTGGACTTGATCGCCTCAAGTGTCTTGCGCCCGTCGAGACCCGGCATATTGAGGTCGAGCAGGATGAGGCCGGGCTTCGGCGCCATGGTGGCGAGCACGTCGAGCGCTTCCTGACCGGAGGCTGCCCAGCGGATGGGGTTGCGCAGATTGGTGCGCTTGAAGGCCCGCATCGTTGCTTCGAAATCGTCTTCGCTGTCCTCGACGATGAGGATCGGTTGCGTGTCACGCTGCAGCATTCTGGCCCTCGCGCTTCCTTCCCAAAGTAAAGTAAAATGTCGTGCCGATGCCTACGTCCGACTCCAGCCATATCTCACCATTGTGACGCCCAATGATCTTGCGCACGAAGGTGAGCCCTGCGCCGGTGCCGTCCTCGGAATCCTGCGATTTTTCAAGCCGTTTGAAAATGCGGAAAATATCCTCGTGGAATTCTTGGGGTATGCCCTTGCCGTTGTCCTTCACGTAGAAGACGTTGCGGGCCGTCGTCCCGTCCTTGCCGGCATAGCGTTCCAGATGGCCGACGCTGATGAGCGGCACGGGCTTGTCGTTGTATTTGATGGCATTGGTGACGAGGTTGCGGAATACCTCGGTTAGCCGCGGGGCATCGCAGACGACCTCCGGCAGCATCCCGTCGATGACGACCTTCGCATGCCGCTCCTCCAGAAAAAGCTCCATGGTGGCGACGACGTCGCGGATGATCGAACCGATATCGGTTCTTTTGACCGCGAGCTGCTGGCGACCGATGCGCGAGAAATAGAGAAGATCGTTGACGAGCTTTTCCATGCGCTGACTGAGCCGGACAAGCCGGTTAAGCCGGCGCACGCCGTCTTCGTCGAGCTTCTCCTCATAATCTTCCAGCAGGAAACGCGAATGATTGTGCAGGCCGCGCAGCGGTTCCTTGAGATCATGCGAGGCGATATAGGCGAACTCATCGAGATCGTGGTTGGAGCGTTCGAGATCGGCCGTATATGCCTCGAGCTGCGCAAGCGTCGTCTTCATCCGCTCCTCTTGCCGCATGCGCTCGCTGATATCGCGCACGATACCGACGAAGGTCTTGCCCGAGCCACCGACGACAGCGCTGACCGAGAGGTCGATTGGGAAGACCACGCCGTTCTTGCGCCGGCCGGAGACCATGCGCGTCGTGCCGATGATGCGTTCCTCACCGGTGCGCCGGTAATTGCCGAGATAGGCGTCATGTTCGGAATGATAGGGTTCCGGCATCAGCATCTTGATATTGTTGCCGATCACTTCCTGCGGCGTGTAACCGAACATGGTCTCGGCGGCTGGATTGAAGCTCATGATCCGCCCGACCTCGTCGATGGAGATCACGGCGTCAGGCGTATTGCGTACCAGCGCGCTGAAGCGGATGCGCTCGGTTTCCAGATGCTGGCTGTTGCGCATGAAATAGAAGACGAAAATGGCAATCAGCCAGAGCGTTGCTGCCGTGATCGAGCGATTGGTGGCTTCCCGCCAGTAATCATTCTCAGCATGGTTGACGGCGAAAAAGCCAAGCAGGATCAGGACAGTGCAGACGAAGGCGAATAACATCGGCGCGTTGCGATTACCGAACCAGAGCGCCGTCAGCACGAGCGGGACATAGAGAATACCGTTTGCCACGCCAAGCGGCGTATAGAGATCGACGATGAGGCCGGTAAAACAGATCGATGCCGGTATCCAGAGGGGGATCTGTGCCCTGTTGGTTGGCAACATCCACCAGGATCTGGCGAGAAGCCCGCAACCGAAAGCCACCAGACCGATAGCCGTAGGCAAGGCCATCGCGGCATAGGGACCCCAGCGATATCCCTGTTCGGCATCTGTGACGTATCCGGCAAGCGCGATCATGCCGAGCGTGATCGCGATATAGCTGGTGAGTTCCTGTACAAGCTGGCCGCGCGGCTCCTTCCCATAGAGCGCAAAGAGAATGGAAAGATTTGATATCAGGAAGATCAGCGCTGTGTTCGGCCCCATGCCGCCGCCGATCTGCTCGACAAAGGTTGGAGAGATGAAAAACTGCGTCAGGAACACATCGACATTATGTATCGTGCGGCCGAGCGTGATGATCTCTGTTAGGCGCACCGCGGAAAGCAGGGCGGCAAGGCTGCAGGCAATGACGGGCACGATGCGGTTAGGCTTGCCTGTCTCCATCGACGTGGCAAGCCCGATACCCGACAGCACGAAGCAGATGGCGGTATTGAATGCCATGGACGGAAAGCCGGGCACGATCGAGATGATGATTTCGACCTCCAGCAGCCACCCGGTCAGCGCCGTCAGGCCGAGCAGGACCAGCAGGTAGCCGATGACGAGCGCGACCATGCGGTAGCGACCGCTTTCCGCCCCGTCTCGTCCTGATGTAGCAGTATCCCGCACCTGCATCACCTCTCCGCCATGTCCTTGTTGGCGAGCCATCTTTTCCGAAATCTACGAATACTCAATAGGCAGATTGTTGCGCAAAACATGCTTTTTCGACAGTAAATCCCTAAAGGTCGATATCGAATTTTAGTGAAGTGGCGTTAATGTCTCAGTGAAGGACAGTGCAGAACATCAGAAACAATATCCGGATTGTGGTGCCAGATGTCGATCTTGTTTTACGTCGACGATAGCAGGGATGATCTCTTCTATCTCGACTATATCCGAAAGAAACAACAGGTGGATGTTGATCTATTCTGTTTCCCGACCGCACAGGCTGCATTCGAGGCGCTTGAGGAGCGTCTGGAAAGAGGCGAAGGCGCGCCGGATATACTGATCGCCGATCTCTACATGCCTCTCGACAGCGGCAGCGGGCTGATCGCGCGGCTGCGACAGGATGATCGCTTTTCCACCATGCAGCTCGGCGTGTGCAGCGGTTCGGATGCGGTGGAGGACCGAGAACGGGCACTTGCCGCCGGTGCCGATTTCTACCTTGAGAAGCCGCTGGACTTTGCTAGGATCATCGGCAATCGGTGATTGCAGAAAGCGCAATTTATTTGCATGCAAAAAGTGCGCGACGCCTGCAAGAAAGCACAATTGACAAGCCTGGCAGTGCATTTCAAACTGCACCCGAAGAGAAGAAAACCAAAAAGCACTGAGAGAGCCGCCCGATCCCTGTTCGCCGCCACGAACGTCAGCCAACCCCTTAGCTGATGGCCCGACCGGCTCTCCCGCGCTTACTTCTGGCACTGTCTTCCGCATCCATGGATGTTGAATACGGAGAGATTGGGATACCTAGGTAAGAGCTACTATTCGAGTAAACTGTCCTACGCATCACCTGTAGTTGAGATGTCTCTGCCTGCGATATCGAAAGTCCCCATTTCGTTATCGATCATCAACTATCTCGCAATTTTTGTAGCTGTTCGCGCTTAAGACGTATATCCCAAGATTTCGGGATCGTCGGAATGAGAATTGGGGAGGAGGAGTGGTGGGAATGACCAGTGCTGCCGCAGTTCCCTTTCATGCCGGTCCGGAACTTAGCCGGGCTATCAATCGCACGGATTTTTTTCGCCTGCTGAAGGCGGCCGCACAGCACTACAATTTCGACAATTTTACCCTGGCGCGCATTTCGGAGGCTGCAACTCCTTTCGGCGAACGCGATGTCGTCATCACCAATGTCGCCGAACGGCGCATGAGCCTCTTTGTCAAGACCCTCAAGGAAGCGCTGGGAACCGCCAAGGCGCGGACGGCGCAGTTTTTGACGACACCGGTGCATGGAAAAAGTGCGGCGATAGAAGGCTACCCGCCAGACCTCGTCTTTAATGAATTCAGCGGCAACACATTCCTTTTCATTCCACTGTTTACGCCGGAAGGACGTCGCTACTGCCTGGTGCTCGCCGGCCAGCGTCAGGAGCCGGACCAGGGCGAGGTGGCGGATATTCTGCTCGATGCCATGCGCATCTTCGACAAGCTGTATGAGGAAATCCTGACGCAGGAAATATCCGGTCGGCTCACGCAGCGCGAAACCGAAATCGTCAAATGGACGAGCGAAGGCAAGACCTCTGCGGAGATTGCCATAATCCTCGGTCTTTCGGAACATACGGTCAATTCCCATATCACGGCCTCCGTCCGGAAGCTCGATGCCGTCAACCGCGTTCATATGGTGGCGATTGCGTTGCGAAACGGTCTGGTTTCGTGAGCTGGTTTCATTTCGGGGAAAGCTGAAACGATGAGTGCGGAAGCAACGCGCAGGAATGCGGTAAAGGTATTATTCGTCGATGACGAGTTTATCGAATTCCGTTCGCTCAAAAAGAAGATCGCCGATCTCTCCGAACCGCGTGTCGATGTCGAATATTCTCAATCGATCGGTGATGCGCTGGACAAGATAAAGGCCGCTCGCTTCGATCTCATCCTTCTCGACAACCGCCTGTTGCCGAATGCGGATTTTCGCGAGACCGTACCTGAACTCAGGGGCATCGGCTATACCGGCCCGATCGGTGTCGTCTCGACCGATATATCTGGTAACTATTTCCAGGAATTCCCCGATTACGGCGTCGATTTCCGCATCGGCAAAGATGAGATCGACGTCCAGACGCTACAGCACATCATCCGGGAATACGTGACCTATGATGTCCCGGATTTCTGGAAGGATGATTACAGCATCTGACCGGAAAGCCTGATGCGTAGATTCAAAGAGTTAGAGCGTCCTTTGTGCGTCCGAATGGACGCACGGCGCCCTAAGCCGGCAGGCGGATCGCAAAGCGGCTGCCGCTCTCATCGGAATGGTCGAGCCTGATATCGCCGCCGAACGCGCCGAGCAGATCCCTCGTGGTTGTCAGGCCAAGCCCCGGTCCGGGCACGCTGCCTGCTTTCGGCAGCTTCCAGAAGGCATCGAAGATCTTCTCCCGATAGGCAGGTTCGATGCCGCAGCCGTTATCAGCAACGATGATGCGCCAGTCCGCACCTTCCCGTGCGGCCGTCACGGTGACGTGGGGCGCAGCGGCGCCATGATATGTCAACGCATTGGAGAAGAGGTGCCTCAGAACAATGGTCAGAAGTGCGGCATCGCTGCGGATGAGAGGCAGATTGTCCGCATCAAGTGCCGCGCCGTTCACCGGAAATTCCTCCAGCGACTGCTTCCAGGCCTCTTGCGCAACGTCGGTGAGGCGCACGTCACCGATTGTAATCTGCGGCGTCGTTCCCGCAAGGCTCATCAATGCCTTGGTCAGCCTCTGCGCCGTCTGGGCCTTGTCCATGATCATCCTGAGGCTCTGCAGCTGTTCGCTGTCGAGCGTCGGCTCCAGATCGTCGAGCAGCATTTCCGCATACATGGCGATATGGCGGAGCGGCGATTGCAGGTCATGCGAGGCGGTCGCGAGGAAGCGTTTGATGCGCTCCTCCTGATCCCCGGTGGAACCGGCTTCCGGCTTTTTCGCCGTCGGGTTGGAAGACATGTCGCGGTGCTCCCGATCTCTTTGAACTGAACATAGAAAGAGGGCGCCGGCTGTGCAACCGGCGCCCTCTCCAAGTCCACCTTAAATATCGACGGTTTAGCCTGCCGTTTTGCGCGGCTGGCCTGCATCCGGCGGAATGATTTCCACGGCTGCATCGTTCGAAGCTGCCACTGCCTTGGCATGGCGGCGGCGCCAGTCGCCGAGGAAGAGCAGGATCGGTGCTGCGATGAAGACCGAGGAAGCGGCGGCGACGAGAATTCCGAAAGCCATCGGCACTGCAAAGCTTTCCACCGCACTACCGCCCCAGATTGCCATCGGCAGGAGCGAGAGGAAGGCTGTCGCATTGGTGTAGAGGCTTCGGGCCAACGTCTCGTTGATCGACTTGTCGATGATTTCGCGCAGCGGCATCGACTTGTAGAGGCGCATGTTTTCACGCATACGGTCGTAGACGACGACCTTATCGTTCACCGAGTAGCCGACGAGCGTCAGGATGGCGGCGATAGCCGTCAGGTTGAAGTCCAGACCGGTCAGCGCGAAGAAGCCGATCACCTTCGTCACGTCGAGCACGAGCGTGACGATGGCGCCGACGGCGAAAGGCCATTCGAAGCGGTACCAGATGTAGAACAGCATCGCGAGGCTGGCGATCACGACGGACAGGATACCTGCCCAGGCAAGCTCGCCGCTGACCTTCGGACCGATGACATCGGTGCCGGTGACGGTTGCCGACGGGTCGATCTTGACGATCTCGGCCTTGAGCTTGGTCACGGCTGCCGTCTGTGCCTCTTCGCCGCCTTCTTGGCGCTGCGCGCGCACCAGCATGGTGTTGTTGTCACCGAAGGACTGCAGGGCCACTTCGCCGAGGCCAAGGCTGTTCAGTTCTTCGCGGAAGCGGCCGAGATCGGCAGCGTCCTGTGTCTTCACCGACATCTGGATACCGCCACGGAAATCGACGCCGTAGTTGAGGCCCGGATAGACGAAGAGTGCGATCGAGGCGATCGACAGCAATGCGGAGACGGTCACGCCGAGGAAGCGGGCCTTCATGAACTGGATATGCTTGTCGTAGGGGCTGAAGAAGGAGAACATCGGCTTGATGTTGATCGTCTTCATCTTCCGGCGGCGGGTGATCTCGATCATCGTGACGCGCACGAAGGCGACCGAGGTGAACATCGAGATGATCAGGCCGAGCGCCATGGTTACGGCAAAGCCGCGAACTGGGCCGGAGCCGAACCAGAACAGGACGGCTGCGGCGATCAGCGCCGTCATGTTGCCGTCGATGATGGTCGAATAGGCGCGGCGGAAGCCGGTGTCGATGGCGGCAAAGGCGCTCTTGCCCTTGCGGCTTTCTTCGCGGATGCGCTCGTTGATCAGGACGTTCGCGTCGACCGCAAGGCCGATGCCGAGCACGACGCCGGCGATGCCGGGCAGCGTCAGCGTCGCGCCGACAAGCGTCAGCGCCGAGAAGGTCAGGATCGTGTGGATGAGAAGCGCGGTGTTCGCCAGAATACCCCAGGTGCCGTAGAGCACGAAGATGAAGGCGGCGACGAGCGCGAAACCGACGACGCCGGCATAGAGGCCCATCCGGATCGCATCCGCGCCAAGGTCGGCGCCGACGGTGCGTTCTTCGATGACGGTGAGTTTGGCGGGCAGGGCGCCGGCGCGCAGCATGGCGGCGAGCGTGTTGGCGCTATCAGTCGAGAAGTTGCCCGAGATCTGGCCGGAACCGCCGGTGATCGGCTCGCGAATGACGGGCGCGCTCAGCACCTTGTCGTCGAGGACGATCGCGAAGGGATTGCCGACGTTCTGGCGGGTAATTTCGGCAAAGCGGGTTGCACCGGCGCTGTCGAAGCGGAAGGTGACGACCGGCTGCTGGCTCTGGTCGAAGCTGACGCGGGCATCCGAGAGGCGGTCGCCGGAAATCTCGACGCGGTCGAGAACCGGGTAGCTGTTACCCTCGTCGTCCTTCATGATCGTCACACCCGGGCCGGCCTGGCCGTTCGGGGCGAGCATGTGGAAGGACATCTTGGCGGTGGAGCCGAGCAGTTCGCGAAGGCGGGACGGATCCTGCGCGCCCGGAAGCTGCACGAGAATGCGGTTGGCGCCGATACGCTGGATCGTCGGCTCGGCAACGCCGACCTGGTCGACGCGCTGGCGGATGACTTCAAGGCTCTGCGTGACGGCATTGTCGACGTTTGTCGAAATACCGGCCGGGGAGAAGCCGATAGTGATGTTGCCGCCATCGGCTGTGACTGCAAGATCGGACTGGCCGGCGCTGATGCCGCTGGCGATCACATTGCCGAGCGTGCGAAGCTGGGTGACGGCCGCATCGCTTTGCGACGGATCGGCGAGCGAAACAACAATGTTGTTATTGTTGCGGACAACCGACTTCGGCTGGATGTTCCTTTCGCGCAGCACACGGCGTGCGTCCTGCAGGAGCGAATTCAGGCGCTCCTTGGTGAGGTCGGCTTCATCGACTTCGAGCACGAGGTGTGAACCACCGCGAAGGTCGAGACCGAGAGAAACCTGGCTGTGCGGCAGCCAGGAGGGGATGCGCTGCAGCACGCTCTGCGGCAGCGCATTCGGCAGGGCGATCAACAGGCCGAGCACGATGATCACCGTATAGGTGAACACCAGCCATGGTGAATTGCGCATGTTTTAAATCCTTGGATAATGCTTGGGCCGGCGCAACCGCGCTGCGGCATGTCTATGGATCAGAAGCGCCCGAAGGCGTTTGATTCAGGCAGCTTGCGGCGGTGCGCGCGGCTGGTGGGCCCTGGCTGCCGCAATGGGCAGCGGGGCATCGAATTCAGCTGCCCCCGTGGCAGCGCGCCAGTCGGCGAACTGCAATGCAGGAACAATGGTAAGCGCCGCCGGGCCGGTATCCTGGAGCGATTGTTTCGGTGCGGCCTTGCGATCACTGATCAGCAGGCCGCGGATGGCGTCTCGCGCCGTAACCTGCGTCTGCTGCGAATCCCGGCTGGAAGAGGAAAGGCTGTTCGGTGCTGCGGACGGGCCGATGACGATATTGCCGCCGAAAAGCAGGCCGAGATAAGCAAAGATCGCAACGACGACGGAGGCGGCAATACGGCTTGCCAGACGGCGCTGTTCCAGCACCATCTCCCCTGTATCGGCGAT
The DNA here is from genome assembly GCF_051811225.1 of Rhizobium sp. 768_B6_N1_8. Classification (NCBI taxonomy): domain Bacteria; kingdom Pseudomonadati; phylum Pseudomonadota; class Alphaproteobacteria; order Hyphomicrobiales; family Rhizobiaceae; genus Rhizobium; species Rhizobium sp. 768_B6_N1_8. Next base: position 250,163 of record NZ_JBPWPV010000001.1, read on the forward strand.
TTCACTCCCAGATCGGCTCAAAGGCGCGGCAATCTCTCATTGTTTTTCCGGCGGATACTCCACCGATGGCACGATTGTACCAGCCGAAGGTCCGTCTTCATAGGGTGCACTGTCATGATGCACTTGGGCGAGCCGGTCAACCATGCCAAGCGCAATTTCCCGCTCTCCCATGATCACCGTGTCGGCGCCGTATTGCCGCAGTTCGTCCACTTCGGCGTCGGAATGGGCGCGTGCAACGATCAGGATCGATGGATTGATGGTGCGGCCCTGCTCGGCGATGCTGCAGGCCTCGAAGGCGTTTGGGATGGCGATGACGAGGCTGCGGGCGCCGGCGATGTTGGCGAGATCAAGTGTTTCGCGAGAAACGGCGTTGCCGGGGATGACTTCGACGCCTTGCGCGCGCAATTCAATGATGCGCTTGTCTGAATCCTCGATGACGAGGAAGGGCGTGCCTGATGATTTGAGGTTCTGGCCGACGATGCTGCCGACACGGCCGTAACCAATAAGGATCGCATGGCGGTTCAGCGCTGTCGGATGGACCTCGTCGCTGTCGGCCACGGCCTCTTCCGGTGCCGGCGAAACCTCAGTGGCCGGAGCAGTCTCGGTGGCCGGTTCCTCGCGCTTCGGGCTTTCCAGCAGTGGCCGGATGCGGTCGCAGACGAAGAAGAGCAGCGGGTTGATGATGATCGAGATGATCGCGCCGGCAAGGATAAGGTCGCGCCCTTCCTCCGGCAGCAAGCCGAGATCGACGCCGAGGGCGGCGAGAATGAAGGAAAATTCGCCGATCTGCCCGAGGCTCGCCGAGATCGTCAGCGCCGTACTGACCGGCTTCTTGAAAAGCAGGACGATCAGGAAGGCTGCGATCGACTTGCCGATCACGATGATGAAGACCGTCGCAAGCAGCGGCAGCGGTCGCTCGATCAGGATGTTCGGATCGAAGAGCATGCCGACGGAGACAAAGAAGAGCACCGCGAAGGCATCGCGAAGCGGCAGGCTTTCCTGGGCGGCTCGATGGCTGAGCTCGCTTTCGGCGAGAACCATGCCGGCAAAGAAGGCGCCGAGCGCCAGCGATACGCCGAAAAGCTTGGACGCGCCGAAGGCGACACCAAGAGCAATTGCCAACACGCCGAGGCGGAAGAGTTCACGCGAACCGGTATGAGCGATGCGGTGCATGGTCCAGGGAATGAGCTTACGGCCAAAGACCAGCATCAGGGCGACGAACAGCGCCACTTTAACCAGCGTCATGGCGATGATGCCGCCGACGCCGAGATCGAGGCCGAAAATCCGGTTGAGGCCCGCCGAGAGAGGCTCGACCGGGCCATGACCATCGCCGGTGATGCTGGCGGCCGCCGGGATGAGCACCAGCGCAAGCACCATGGCAAGGTCTTCGACGATCAGCCAGCCGACGGCGATGCGCCCACGCTCCGTCTCGACGAGACGCCGCTCCTGCAGGGCTTTCAGCAGCACGACCGTGGAGGCGACCGAAAGCGCTAGGCCGAATACGAGGCTGCCGCCCGTCGGCCATCCCATGAAAGCACCAAGACCCCAGCCGAGCAGCGTGGCGAAGCCGATCTGCACGACCGCACCCGGCACCGCGATGCCGCGCACGGAAAGCAGGTCCTTGAGTGAGAAATGCAGGCCGACGCCGAACATCAGCAGGATGACGCCGATTTCCGCAAGCTCAGGCGCAAGGCTCTGATCGGCAACGAAACCCGGCGTGTGCGGACCGACGAGAACTCCTGCGACAAGATATCCTACGAGAGGGGGCAGGCGCAGGCGATTGGCGAGCGCGCCCAGGATAAATGCCAGCACAAGGCCGCCGACGATTGTTGAAATCAAAGGCGTATCGTGGGGCATCGCTCTCTCCCGATCTGGAAATCCTGTTCAAAACATGACATATTTGATTTATATTGACCAATATGGGTGGTTTGAAATTATGGGTCAAGGTGCAAAAGAAACAATTCTGACGCCCGCTTTGTGCCGCGCGGCTCGTGGTCTGCTTGATTGGACGCAGGCGGACCTCGCTGAGAAGGCTGCCGTCTCCCGTAGCACGATACGCGACTATGAAGGCCGTCACCACGAAATCCATCGTGCGACGGAGGCGCAGCTGCGCCTTGCCTTCGAGGAGGGTGGCGTAAAATTTATCGAAATAGAAGGCTGCGGAATCGGCCTCTGCCTGCCCGGCCCGGTGAACTGAGCTGCCTTAGGGCTGCATCAGGCAGGCCGCACCGACCTTATAGACATAGATCGTATCGCCTCTGTAGTTGCCTTTTTCCGGCTGCCAGCTTTTCAGCATTTCCGGCGTTTCGTTCGCGCAACTCAGCGGCTTGGAGGTCAGGAACAGAACCTGCCCGCTGGTATCGGCCGGGAGGGCGAATTCCTGTTCGTAATAGCTGTCCGGCAGATCGGCCGGCGGACGGGCATATATCTTGTAGGGTGCGGCTCTCAGCGTGTGGAAGAGATCGGCGACCATGTCCCTGTTGTCGGTGACGATGATGCCGGCGCCGGCCTGCGCGGCAAGATCAGCGGCTGCGCGGCTTACTTCGGCCCGGCCGAGATAGCGCTGCATGACTTCCTTGCCGTTTGGCAGCACCAGTTGATGTGCGAAGATAGTTGCGAAGGGGAAGAGCAGGCAGGCAACGCCATTGATGGTGAGCGAGGTTCTGAGACCCTTCGGCCACAGGCGGTGAAGCAGCCAGACCGCCAGCACGATACCTGCCACATAGGCCGTTACGGCCCAATTGGCATAGGCCTTGGCGACAGTTGCCTGCAGGGTAATGAGCAGCACGACCGGGATCGAGAGCCAGACGAGCATCTTCTCACGCGGTTCACTGCGGCCGCGGATCATGTTCCAGACGGCCCAGAGCGTGGCGAAGAAGACGATCGGGCCGACAACGCCGAACTGCGCGGAGAAGAATTCCAGCCCGCCGCGGATATTGCTGCCGAGATCGTTCCAGTGGGCGATATCCTGCGTGTGGCGCACCGTCGTATTGTTGTGCTGGAGGTTCCACCACAGGTTCGGGAACGCGATGACCGCGGAGGTGACGACCGCGATGATGAAATCGCGCACCGAAATCCGCGCCGACGGAATGAGCAGCAGCGCAATCGCTCCGCCGGGCACAAGGAAGAGCACGGCATATTTCGTAAGAAACGCCAGCCCGACACCGACACCCATGAGAAGTGCAAGCCCGACGGAGCGGCGCTGCGTCAGTTCGAAATAGGCAATGAGCGCAATGGCTATGAAGAAGAGCAGGATGACGTCGGTGGAGAAGAACACCGAAGAAAGCGCAACCGCCGGCAGCGTGATATAGGTTGCGCCGACCCAGCCTTCGATCTCAGGCCCGATGAAGCGCTTCGCCATTTTCATCAGCACCAGCGCGGTCGCCATGTGGAAGAGGGGGCCGGGAAGCCGCAGCCAGTAAATGTCGCTGGAGCCGGCAAGCTCGGTGAAGATCCTGAGAACCCAGGCAATCATCGGCGGCTTGGAATAGTAACCGAAGTCGAGGTTTTGCGACCAGAACCAGTATTGCGCCTCATCGACGAAAAGGTCCGTCGTATCGAAATGCAGCGTCACGATGCGGAAGATCGTAAACGCCAATATGATGATGAGGCCGGTCCGAGCTGACATAATCCCTTACTTCCGCTGACACAGGAGCGCGTGTCGATACACCAACGGTGCCGGGCTGCCAACGGGAAAGGTAAAGGTAGATTTAAGGCGCAGTGACCTCTTAGAAGACGCGAAGCGTGCGGTTGTCGCGGTGTGTCGCGATCAGGTCGAGGAGGGCAACGGCTGCGGCGATCGAGAGGGCGATCAGGCAGGAACCCATTCCGAGAACTATCATTTCTCTTTCCTTATTGACGTCATGTCAGGCTCTATAAAACGGGTCTATAACATAAAGCTTGCGTGTGCCTTGTAGCAGCGATGCAACTCTGCGCCAGTATTTACTAGGTGAACTCTCCCAATTGTCTCAAAAGCTACCGACGGGAATGGCTTATTAACCTTCAAGCAAGGAATTAACCATAAACATTGGGTTACACGTCGGAATGGGAAGATGCACTCGTTCCCACCAGGCATGACGCCGTACCGCCGTACCGGGTCGATCCGGTATCCATCTTCTTCAGGCAGCTCCGAAACAGAATTGCTGATCAGGAGGCTTCAGTCCCTCGGTTGCGACCGGTGGCGAAGAGCACCTCTGCGTATCGCATTCATCGGAATCTGCGAAGGTTTTTGGCCGGGTTCGCCCGGAAAGTGGTTGGGGATAGGCGTTGAGGCAGGATATGCCATCAGATCAGGCTCGTGGAGCACAGGCAGGCAGCCTGCGCGACCGCCTGCGCTTTGCCGGCCTCAACACAGACCAGTGCGAGATGGTTCGCCGTAACCGGCCCGCCCTTGAAGCCCATCTCAAGGCCGGCCTGCGCGATCTCTTCCATCGTTTCCAGTCCTTCCCGGATGCCTCGCGCAATTTCGAGAGCGAGCGTCAGATCGAGCGTCTCCACGACCTGCAGTCCTCGCACTGGGACGTGCTCACGGATGCGCGATTCGACAGCCTCTATGCAGAACGCGTCAAGGTTCTCTCCGATACCGAAAGCAAGATCGGCCTCGACCCTCGCTGGCACGTGGCCGGCCACGGCGTCATGCTGGAACACGTGATTTCCGGTCTGGCCGATGAGCTGGCCGGTCGCCCGGTACTGCCGTCGGCCAAGCGGCGTGCTCGCGAGATCACCGACCTGATGACCTCAATCATCCGCATCGTCATGGTTGATGTCGAAATCGCCGTCTCGCTGCGTTTCAATGCGCTGCGCTCCACGCAGCAGCGCGCACTCGCCGATCAGCGTGCCGAAGGTGAAGCGGAAGTCGCCCGCATCTTCAGCGATGTCATCGAAGGCCTGTCAGCCCGGGACTTGACGCAGCGCGCACCGGTCGATGGCGCTCACACCGACATTGCCGCCGCGCTGAACGCCGCACTCGACAACCTCCAGACGGAATTTGCCGCAATTGCAGAACGCAATGCGAAGGCGGAAGCCGCAACGCAATCGCTCGCCGGCGCATCCCGTAGCTTCGCCGGCAACGCTTCCGGTCAGGCAGGGCGGCTGCAGCTTTCCGCCGCCGCCCTTGCCGGCATCGCCGAGCGGGTCCGCGAGGGTGCAGCCGGCAGCCGAGCCGCCGAACAGGCTGCTGCCGCGACGCGTGCGGCCGTCGAGGAAAGCGGTGAGGTCGTCGGCCGCGCGATCAGCGCCATGGCTGATATCGAACAGTCTGCGGAGAAGATCGGCCAAATTATCGGTGCGATCGACGAGATTGCCTTCCAGACGAACCTGCTCGCTTTGAACGCCGGCATCGAAGCTGCCCGCGCCGGCGAATCCGGCCGCGGCTTTGCCGTCGTGGCGCAGGAAGTGCGGGCGCTCGCCCAGCGCTCCGCAGAAGCTGCCCGTGAAATCAAGACGCTGGTGACCACCACCAAGACACAGGTGGATGCCGGCGTGCAGATGGTCGGCCGCACACAGGATTCGATTGCCAGCATCGTCCGTCAGGTGACCGACATCAATGCCGCAATCGCTGGCATCGCAGGCGAGACGGGTGAACACGCCGCCGGTCTCGAAGCCGTGACCGCAGACGTTAAGGGCCTCGGCGGCGAAGTCGCCGACAATGCCGGCTTTGCGGAACGTTCAGCCGAAGGCGCCAATCATCTTCATACGGTCATTCTGGAACTCGGCCAGACGATCCGCGAATTCCGCATTGCGCGGGAAAATGCCTATGCAACCCGGCCTCATCAGGTGGGTGTTTCTGCCTCCCGGACGGTTGCGATCGCAGCTCGCCCGGAAGTGGTCGAAGACGATTACGAAAATGACGATTTTAGCATGCTTCAGCCTCTCGCAAGCGCCGGAGGTGGGCGGAATGTTTACTAACCTATCGGATTATGACGCCGGCTCGCTTTCGCGGGTTGGGGACAAGGGGACAAGGAAAAGCTGATGGCAGCAAAGAAGAGTGCCAAGACGCTGGAGTTGCCAGCGGTTCTTGATCTCAATGAGGCTTCCGCATTGCGCGACAAGCTTCTCTCCATGCGAGGAAACCCTCTGGCGATCGATGCTTCGGCAGTCGAACGCATCGGCGCTCTTTGCGCCCAGGTTCTGATGGCCGCCGAGAAGACCTGGGACCAGGACAAGCAGTCGATCACCTTCTCGAAGGTGTCCGACGCATTTCAAAAAACCATGCAGCTGGTTGGCGTCAATATCGACCATCTGCTTGCCAAGGAGATCCGGCAATGAAGAAGAAAGTACTGACGGTGGACGATTCCCGCACCATCCGAAACATGCTTCTCGTAACGCTGAACAATGCAGGTTTCGAGACGATCCAGGCTGAAGACGGCGTTGAGGGCCTCGAAGTTCTCGAAGAGTCCAATCCTGATGTTATCGTCACCGACATCAACATGCCGCGCCTCGATGGCTTCGGCTTCATCGAAGGTGTCCGTCGCAACGAGAAGTACCGTGCGATCCCGATCCTGGTGCTGACCACCGAAAGCGATGCGGAAAAGAAGAACCGCGCCCGCCAGGCTGGTGCCACCGGCTGGATCGTCAAGCCCTTCGACCCCGCCAAGCTGATCGATGCCATCGAGCGTGTAACCGCTTAAAGCCCAGGATTTGCTCCTATGGATATGAACGAAATCAAAGAGATCTTTTTCCAGGAGTGCGAGGAACAGCTCGCCGAACTGGAATCCGGTCTCCTGAAAATGAATGATGGCGATCGCGACCCGGAAACCGTCAATGCGGTCTTCCGCGCGGTGCATTCGATCAAGGGCGGTGCCGGCGCCTTTGGCCTGGATGACCTCGTCGCCTTCGCTCACGTCTTTGAGACCACACTTGATTGCGTTCGTTCCAACAAGCTTGAGCCTAACCAGGACGTCCTGAAGGTCATGCTGAAGTCGGCCGACGTGCTCGCCGACCTGACCAATGCTGCCCGCGATGGCGGCAGCGTTGATGAAAGCAGAAGCCGCGGCCTCGTCAAGGAACTGGAAGCGCTTGCCCACGGTGAGCTGCCGTCTCCCTCGGCAGTTCCCGAGGCGCCCGCGCCGAAGCCGGCCCCGAAGGCCGCTCCTGCTCCGGTTGCCGCAGCCCCGGCTCCCAAGCCGACCGACGATAGCGGCTTCCAGCCGGTCCCCTTCTCCTTCGACGATTTCGGTGGCGAAGAGAAGCCGATCGATCTGCCGGCCTATGAAATCACCTTCAAGCCGCGCTTCGAACTCTATTCAAAGGGTAACGACGCCACCCTTCTGCTGCGTGATCTTTCCCGCCTCGGCGAGATGAGCATCTATTGCAACACCGATGCTCTGCCGGGCCTTGAGGAGCTCGATCCCGAAGGCGCTTATTTCTTCTGGAACATCACGATCAAGACGGACAAGGGCGAAGACGCCATCCGCACGGTCTTCGAATTCGCCGAATGGGATTGCGATCTGACCGTGAAGCCGGCAGAAGACAGCAAGCCGGGCGAGACCAACGAAGAACTGCCGATGATCCCGGTTCCATTCGATCTCTCGATCCTGGACGATGGCGGGGCCTCCGAAGCGCCGGCCGCTGCCGAGACCAAGGCCGACGACACCGCTGCTGCCGTTGCTGCCGCTGAAACGGCGACCAACGTCGCGCAGATGGCTGCTGCCGCTGCCCGCGTCGAAAAGAAGGAATCGGCAGCCGCTGCTGCCGCCGCCGCAAGTGCAGCGGCGCAGAACAATGCCGCTGCCGGTGCAGGCCAGACGATCCGCGTCGATCTCGATCGCGTCGACCGCCTGATCAACCTCGTCGGCGAGCTTGTCATCAACCAGGCGATGCTCTCCCAGAGCGTCATCGAAAACGACACGACCGGCACGTCCTCGATCAACATGGGCCTCGAAGAGCTGCAGCAGCTCACCCGCGAGATCCAGGACTCGGTGATGGCGATCCGCGCCCAGCCTGTGAAGCCGGTCTTCCAGCGCATGTCGCGTATCGTTCGCGAAATCGCCGACATGACCGGTAAGTCGATCCGCCTGATCACCGAAGGTGAAAACACCGAAGTGGACAAGACGGTCATCGACAAGCTGGCCGAGCCGCTGACGCACATGATCCGCAACGCCGTCGACCACGGTATCGAAACGCCCGAAAAGCGTGCCGCCGCCGGCAAAAACACTGAAGGCACGGTCCGCCTCACGGCAAAACATCGTTCGGGTCGCATCCTGATCGAGCTTGCCGACGACGGCGCCGGCATCAACCGCGAAAAGGTTCGCCAGAAGGCGATCCAGAACGATCTCATCCCGGCGGACGCCAACCTGTCGGATGAAGAAATCGACAACCTGATCTTCCTGCCGGGCTTCTCCACGGCCGACAAGATCTCCGACATCTCCGGCCGCGGCGTCGGCATGGACGTCGTCAAGCGCTCGATCCAGGCACTCGGCGGTCGTATCAACATCACCTCGAAGCCGGGCCACGGTTCGGTCTTCACCATGAGCCTGCCGCTGACGCTCGCCGTCCTCGACGGCATGGTGGTCACGGTTGCCGGCCAGACACTGGTCGTACCGCTGACGGCCATCGTCGAGACCCTGCAACCGGAAGCTGCTGCGATCCACTCCTTCGGTGCGAGCCACCGTCTGATCTCGATCCGCAACTCCTTCTGCCCGCTGGTCGATGTCGGTCGCATCCTGAACTTCCGCGCCACCCAGGCCAATCCGGTCGAAGGTGTCGCACTGCTCGTCGAATCGGAAGGCGGCGGTCAGCGCGCGCTCATGGTCGATGCGATCCAGGGCCAGCGCCAGGTCGTCATCAAGAGCCTCGAGGCGAATTACACCCACGTTCCGGGCATTGCCGCAGCAACCATCCTTGGCGACGGCCGCGTGGCCCTCATCCTGGACGTGGACGCAGTGGTCGGCGCCTCGCGCGGTCAGTCCCTGAAGGCTGAAATGTCTCTGGCGGCAGTAGGATAAGAGGCAATGTCGTACACGGCAAAAAATCTGACCCTCAGCGGAAGCGAACTCATCGCGTTTCGCATCGGCGATCAGGAATTCTGCGTGAACATCATGGCAGTCCGCGAAATCCGGGGTTGGACCCCGGCGACCGCGATGCCGCACTCGCCATCTTATATGATTGGCGTCATAAACCTGCGTGGCGCGGTGCTGCCGATCATCGATCTGTCGGGCCGACTCGGCATGAAGCCGGTCGATCCGACCGCCCGCCACGTCATCATCGTCGCCCAGGTCCGCCGCAAAACGGTGGGCCTGCTGGTCGACGCTGTTTCCGACATTCTGACCGTCAATGAAGATGACATCCAGCCCACGCCCGAGATCTCCTCAGACCTTCAGCGTCAGTTCGCCCGCGGCATTCTCTCCATCGAAAAGCGAATGATCTGCCTGATCGAACTCGAAGCCCTGTTCCCCGACACCGAAAGCGAAGCCGCATGAACGCACTTGGCGTAAAAGATCAGAGGCAGTCTGGTGCCGACGAGGTTCTGGCGAGCGGGGAATACCCGCTGACGCGCCGCGATCTCTCGGAAATTGCCGCCATGATCTATGCGGATGCCGGAATCTATCTCAATGAGACGAAGGCCTCGCTGGTCTACTCTCGTCTGTCGAAGCACATCCGCAATCTCGGCCTTTCGGGGTTTCGCGAATATTGCGAGCTTGTCGCCTCGCCGGCAGGGGCCGCCGCCCGGCGCGAGATGCTGTCGCACCTGACGACCAACTTCACGCGTTTCTTCCGCGAAAACCATCATTTCGAACACTTGCGCGACCATGTGCTGCCCGATCTTCTGAACCGGGCGCGCGCCGGCGGCCGTGTCCGCATCTGGTCTGCTGCGTCCTCGGATGGGCAGGAGCCCTATTCGATCGCGCTGACCGTTCTGTCAATGATGCCGAACGCTGCCGACTACGACTTCAAGATCCTCGCGACCGACATCGACCCGAAGATCCTGGCGATCGCCCGGGCCGGCGCCTACGACGAAAACGCGCTGGAAACCGTCTCGCCCGCTATGCGTAAGCAATGGTTTACCGAGGTCGAGATGCAGGGACGCCGCAAGTTCCAGGTCGACGACCGCGTGAAGCGCCTCATCACCTACAACGAACTGAACCTGATGGCCCAGTGGCCGTTCAAGGGCAAGTTCGACGTCATCTTCTGCCGCAATGTCGTAATCTACTTCGACGAACCGACGCAGATGAAGATCTGGCAGCGCTTTGCCGGCCTGCTGCCGGAGGGCGGCCATCTCTATATCGGCCACTCCGAGCGCGTTTCGGGCGAGGCCAAGCACGTCTTCGACAATATCGGCATCACCACCTATCGCTATACGTCCAAGGGTATCGGGAGGAAGGCATGAGCGCTCCGGCAAGAGTTCTCGTCGTTGACGACTCGCCGACCATGCGCGGCCTGATCTCGGCCGTCTTGAGTTCGGATCCCGAAGTCAACGTCATAGGCCAGGCCGGCGACGCCCTGGAGGCGCGCGAGGCGATCAAGCGGCTGAACCCCGATGTCTTAACGCTGGATATCGAGATGCCGAACATGAACGGCCTCGACTTCCTCGAAAAGATCATGCGCCTGCGGCCCATGCCCGTCATCATGGTCTCGACCATGACGCATCGCGGCGCGGAGGCGACGCTCGCAGCCCTTGAAATCGGTGCCTTCGATTGCGTCGGCAAGCCGCAGCCGGGCGAGCCGCGCCCCTTCGGCGACCTCGTCGAGAAGGTAAAGGCTGCCGCCCGCACGCAGCGCAATTTCGCCAAGCCGGCCAAGTCTGCCGCCGTCACGCCGCTCGCAGTGGCCGATTTCCGCGTCGGCCGCAAGATCGTGGCGATCGGTTCTTCGACCGGTGGCGTGGAAGCCCTGATCGCCGTGCTGCAGAAATTCCCGGCGAACTGCCCGCCGACCGTCATCACCCAGCATATGCCGCCGACCTTCACCAAGAGCTTTTCCGAACGGCTGAACCGCCTCTGCGCGCCGGTCGTGGAAGAAGCGACCGATGGCGCCCGTCTCGAGATCGGCAAGGTCTATCTTGCGCCTGGCGGCGAGCGTCATCTGCAGGTCTCCAATGCATCGGCGCCTTGCTGCCGGCTGGTCGAGCGGGGGCCGGTCAATGGCCATCGTCCATCGGTCGATGTGCTCTTCGATTCGGTTGCCGAACTCGCCGGACGCAATGCCGTCGGCGTGATCCTCACCGGCATGGGTCGCGATGGCGCCGCCGGGTTGTTAAAAATGCGACATGCAGGGGCCAGAACGCTTGGTCAGAACGAAAAAACCTGCGTCGTTTACGGAATGCCAAGAGTTGCCTACGAACTTGGCGCAGTTGAACAGCAGCTCCCGCTTGCTGCTATCGGCGAAGAAATATTGAAAATGACAGCCGCCCGAAAGGAAGGGACCGAATAATGTCGATCGCGGAGAAAATCAAAGTTCTGATCGTTGACGATCAGGTTACGAGCCGCCTGCTGCTCAGCGACGCGCTGACGCAGCTCGGCTTCAAGCAGATCACCTCTGCCGGCGATGGCGAGCAGGGTATGAAGATCATGGCGGAGCAGCCCCACCACCTCGTGATCTCGGACTTCAACATGCCGAAGATGGATGGCATCGGCTTCCTGCAGGCAGTCCGCAGCAATCCGAACACCAAGAAGGCGGCCTTCATCATCCTCACCGCACAGGGCGACCGTGCGCTGGTGACCAAAGCAGCGCAGCTCGGCGCAAACAACGTTCTGGCCAAGCCCTTCACCATCGAAAAGATGAAAGCGGCTATCGAAGCCGTGTTTGGAGCCCTGAAATGATCACTGAGGGTGCGGCCCGCCGCGTGCACATCATTCAGGGTGAATATAAGGTCCTGAGCGACCCGGATGCGGTGCTCACGACCATCCTTGGGTCGTGCGTGGCAGCCTGCCTCAGAGATCCTGTCGCTGGTGTTGGCGGCATGAACCACTTCCTGCTGCCGGGGACAGGCAACACCCCGATGACCGGCGGCGATGCCACGCGATACGGCGTACATCTCATGGAACTGCTGATCAACGGCCTCCTGAAAAAGGGCGCGCGACGCGACCGGCTGGAGGCCAAGATCTTCGGAGGAGCGAAGACGATCTCGACATTCTCGAATGTCGGCGAGCAGAACGCGGCCTTCGCCGTGCAGTTCCTTAGGGATGAAGGCATTCCGGTGGTCAGCTCCAGCACCGGCGGTGAGCATGGACGCAAGATCGAATATTGGCCGGTTTCCGGCCGTGCCCGGCAATACCCCCTGACCGGCGCCGAAACGCAGAAAACCGTCGCTCTCGAGCAGCGTCCCGCCGCTCCGCAGAAGCCCGCCGAGACCAGTATCGAATTCTTTTAATGGCGAGGATTTTTATATGACTTTTACACCGATTATCGAGCCGCCGGCGCCGGTCGAGGCACTGAGCGACATATTGATGCGCATTGTCTCCGAGCTTCACGACGTTGCCTACCTGATGGAACGGATCGAGCCTCAGCTGATCGAACTGGGCGGCTCGGAAATCCTGAATTCCCCTGATAGCATGAAGGTGATGCAGGGCATCGATCTCGCCGTGCAGAAATCGCGCGGTCTGGCCGAATTCATCGACACCATCACCGGTGAAATTCCGCAGAACTGGTCGATCGATGTCGCCACCGCGCTGAGCCTTGTGAAGCTTGCCGAAATGCAGAAGGCACTCGGTGGCGGTACCCGTCACGGCCACTCCCAGCCGCTCAGCAAGGCGGCCGGCGACTTCGATTTCTTCTGATACCGCAATTCATTCCCGCATGCGCTGAACGAAACGCTCGCACAAGTTTCGGCGTCTATTCGTCAAATGAGGCAATAAGCCTGCTTTGTCTTTGACGGATCGTGCGAGAACAGAATGAATCTGTTAAATCAATTAGTTCAGATTATTAAGAACTTTGGTTCGCTTGGGCGGACGCGTTTGATGATCCTTGGTGGGGTCGGCGCCGCTTCCATCGCAATCATCTTGGCCGCGGCAATTTTCGTCAACAAACCGGCCCAGGAAACGCTTTATGTCGGCCTGGAGAAGCCCGATCTCAATCAGATCAGTATGGCGCTCGCCGAAAGCAACGTCGATTTCCAGGTTGGAACGGACGGCTCCAGCATCACCGTACCAGCAGGCATGACGGGCAAGGCCCGCCTGCTGCTTGCCGAACGCGGCCTGCCGAATAGCGCCAATGCCGGTTACGAGCTCTTCGATAATGTCGGTTCGCTCGGCCTCACCTCCTTCATGCAGGAAGTGACCCGCGTCCGCGCCCTCGAAGGTGAAATCGCCCGCACCATTCAATCGATCTCAGGCATCACCGCCGCGCGCGTCCACATCGTCATGCCCGAGGTCGGCAATTTCCGGAAGGCGGAACAGAAGCCGACGGCCTCCGTGATGATTCGCGCCAGTGCCGCGACGGGGCGAAACGCCGCCACCTCGATCCGCCACCTCGTCGCCTCGGCCGTGCCGGGGCTTGATATCGCTGACGTGACGATCCTCGATTCCGCCGGCCAGCTTCTCGCCTCCGGCGATGACGCCGCCAACGGTACGCTGAACCGCTCGCTCAATATCGTCCAGAACGTCCAGCAGGAAGTCGAATCGAACATCGACAAGGCGCTCGCCCCGTTCCTCGGCATGGACAACTTCCGCTCCAGCGTAACGGCCAATCTGAACACCGACGCCCAGCAGATCCAGGAAACCACCTACGATCCGGAATCCAAGGTCGAGCGCTCGGTCCGCTCCACCAAGGAAGCCCAGCAGTCGCAGCAGAACCAGGCCGACAACGCGACGACGGTCGAGCAGAACATTCCGCAGGCCGCACCTGAAGCTGGCGGCGCGACCGGCCCGCAGTCGCAGGACAAGTCCGACAAGCGCGAAGAGCAGACCAACTACGAAATCAACAGCAAGACCACGGCCACGACGCGCAACAGCTACCGGGTCGAAAAGCTCTCGGTCGCCGTCGTCGTCAATAAGGGCCGCATCGCCAAGATGGTGGGCGAACCGGCAGACCAGGCCAAGATCGACGCTTATCTCGCAGAGATGAAGAGCATCGTCGCCTCGGCCGCCGGCCTCGATACCAACCGAGGCGACGTCGTCACCGTCACCGCAATGGACTTCCTCGAGAACCAGCTTCTCGACGATGCCAACAACGGCGTCCATGTCATGGACATGCTGAGCCGCAACCTCGCAGGCATCATCAACTCGCTGGCCTTCGTCGCGGTCGCCTTCGTGGTGGTCTGGATGGGCGTGCGTCCTCTCATCCGCACCGTCAACGGCTCGGGTTCATCCGCCGCAGTTTTCGGCGACGCCACTCCGGAATCGGCTGGCCTGGAACTGCCGGACTTCGCACCGGCGGGCGCTTCCGCGGGCGGCGCGCTCATGGATGGCTTCGGCTCCGACTTCGGCTTCGACAGCACCGAGGATCTGCTCAGTCTCGGCGACGACGACGGCAACTTCAACCGCCGCGTCAAGGAAGGTCCGGAACGCAAGCTCGCCCGTATGGTGGAGATCAACGAGGAGCGCGCCGCGAAGATCCTCAGGAAATGGGCCATCGACGAAGCTGCATAATGAAAAAGGCCGGGAAACCGGCCTTTTTCATTCTCATCTGTGGATACATCGGCCGGTAACAAGAACGTTACCGGCACTGGTGACCGGCTCGTAAGGAGCCGGTTACTCTATTGCAGAGAGTTCTGATGTAGAGATCGCCCGGCAGCGGGATGACGCCGTTCGCATGATGCTCAAGCCGTACATAAGGCGGATGACGCAAGTATGTCTCCAGTAGAACAATAGATCGTTGCTTTCGTGCGTTTGAAATCTGCTTTTGCCGGGGCATTCGGTTACGGCACTTCCTTTGCCGGAACTGTGATAATTACGCCATTCAGACCGATAATTCCGCTCCGCGTCACTCGCGCATAAGGCGAGAAACGTTGCGGCCAATGCCAGAATCATCCTAGTTTTATACATCTTCGCGAGAGTGGAGTGGTGATCGAATCACCGCATGGAAGGTCGCAAAAGTAAATCCCCAGAAGTCGGAGATGGTGATTTACGGTGGTTGGCTTACCCTTAAGTGATTCGAATTGGGATTCGCGTGGGGCATGTGTTTGAATCCCTTTCACAAAAACAGAACTTCTTTGCGAGAACCGACAGTTTCTCAGCCGCAGGTCACTGCCAATGGATATGGACATATTTCAGGCGAATAAAGGCGAGAAGCAGATGGCGAACTTCGTCGGCGCCAATGTGCCGGATCTTTTGCCGCGCGACGAACTGATCGATCGCCTTCGCGTCATCGCCGAAACCGGCAAATTGCATGCCGGCTTACTGGCGCTGACCGAGTATGTCGGCGCCATGCACTATCTGATGGCGCGCTGCGATCTCATCCAGGAAAGCGGTCTGGACTTTATCGTTTCGTCCGACTGGCCTTTCGATCTGGTGAAGGAGGTCGCCAATGACCTGGTCGTGGGTTATGCGCGCTCGACCGAATTCGAGAAGTGCATGCAGGTGCTGCAGCCGGGCTTCGCACTCCTGCCGGACAGCGCCGATGTGCCGCATGGCGCGAGCCGCCAATATTGCTCGCTGACCTTGAATGTCGGCCGCTCTCGCTTGGTGCTGATGTTCTTGTTCAGGGAAGGTTTCGTTCTTTCGCCGGAACGTCTCCGGGACGTGGGCCTGCTTGCAGGCTATTTCGCAAGCTTCCTTCGGTGCGGGGGCACGAAGGTCGATCGCGATTTCGAGTTGACCGACCGGGAGCTGGAATGCCTCTTCTGGATTGCGGAAGGCAAGACAAGCGACGAGATCGCCATGATCCTCGGCATCTCCCGGAATACTATCAATAACTATATCACCAGCGTGATGCGGAAGACTGCAACGAAGACGCGTTCCGAGGCGATAGCCTTCGCCGTTCGCAACAATCTCGTCTGAGGGAAATTATGGGCCATCATCCAGGCAGGGCGCTAGGCAATACGGACCAGATGCGCATGGTACGTGTGAACAGGATTTCCAGCCGGTCTGACCTTTTCCCGCGCCTGATTGCCATGCAGAAGCTCGCGGATGCGCAAGGCTTCGCCGTTTTTCGTGTCACCGGCTCCGGCGTGCCGGCAAAGCAGCGACTGATCTGCGAGCTGGAAAACTGGAGTCCCTCGAATGCCGGCTTCGGCAAGGGCTTCGTCGATGCTCATGGCGAGGCTTTGCTCGACCATATCGATCGCTCGCTGTTGCCTTTGTTCTGGGCCGGTAGCCATGATCGTGCAGCTCCTGGCCCTGCCGACTTCTCTCCCTTCATGGTGAGGCTGAAAGACGGCATGGTGCCTTTCTCCGGTCTCGCATTTCCAGTGCGCCTTGGCGCCATTGGCAATGGCTTCGTGCTTTTCACCGGCGACGATATCGATCCGTCGAGCGATACGATCATCGAGCTGCATGGCCGGTGCTGCAATGTGATGATGGATCTGCTGTCGCTCGATGAGCGGCGTGCGGCGGCGACCGAAGCGCTGAGCGAGCGTGAGATCGCCTGCCTTCAGCTTGCCGGCGACGGTCGTATCAGCGAAGAAATTGCCGACAAGCTCGGCCTGTCCGTCCACACGGTGAACGCCTATCTCGGCTCGGCGACCATTAAGCTCGATTCGGTCAACCGTATCCAGGCGATCGCGAAGGCGATACGTCTCGGCTACATCAGCTAGGGCTCTGAGAACGGCAAAGCCCGGCGCCTTGCGGGCCGGGCCTGATATTCTCAAACGGAAGTGCTTTAGCCGGCGAGCGCCTGCGGTTTTGCCACGATATAGCGCGCTTCGTGCAGGCTTCTCTGGAGAAAAGCCGTGTTTGCGTCCGGATCGCTGGAGGCGTTCTGAAAGGAAATATGATTGATCTCGATGCCGGCATGGTCTTCGGCGAGTGTCAGCTGCGCATAGACGGTCACGCCGCGCGGCTTGATTTCGAGATCGAGCACAACTTCAGGCTTACCGCCCCATTCCAGCGTATAATTTCCCCCCAAGCCGAAGTTGACAGTGCCAGGATGGAAAAACAGTTCCGCTGCGGAAGCGACGAGGTCGGCGAGATTGCCGTAATACTCGAAACGCAGCAGAGAAATGAGATCGGATGCGTCCAGAAGCCTGAGCTCGGTTGCGACCGGGCTGATCGCTTCTGCAAGGATTTTTTCACGCTGGGCAGAGTAGGGGCATTTTTTCATTCGACTTATCTTACCCGTTTGTTCTTGGCCTCCGCGGCGTAAACCCGATGAATGAGTTCCGCGACGGCCTTATAGAAGACTGACGGTATGACACTATCCACCGAGACTTGCGCAAACATGGAGCGTGCGAGAGGTGGATCCTCGAAGACGGGGATGTCGTTCTTCTCGGCGATCTCTCTGATTTTTAACGCAATAAGGTCCTGGCCCTTGGCAAGGACGACCGGTGCATCGTTTTCTTCGCGTACGTAGCGCAGCGCCACGGCATAGTGCGTCGGGTTGGCGATGACGAGGGTGGCACGCTGGACACTGGCGATCATGCGTCGGCGGGCGCGGTCACGCATGACAGAGCGCTGCCTGCTCTTGACGAAGGGGTCGCCTTGCGACTGCTTGTTTTCTTCCTTTATCTCGTGCTTCGTCATCTTCAGTTCGGTGAACCAATGATAGCGCGTCCAGAAGACGTCGGCGATCGCAACGATCGCGGTGGCGACCAGCATGACGATGATGATCTTGCGCATCGCGGTCATCATGCGAACCATGATCGTCTGCGGATCGGAAAACATCGCATCGATCGAGCCGAAATATTCGCTTCTGAGGACGAAGAAGAGAATCACTCCGACCACCACCACCTTGAACAGCGACTTACCGAATTCGACGAGGCCTTGAAGGCTGAAGAGCCGCGACCATCCCTTGATCAGTGAAATACGCGAGGCCTGCGGACGGATGCGTTCGAGAACCGGCGTCGGCAGGTTCTGAAAGACGGACGAGGCGATGCCGAACGCCATGAACATGATGAAGGCAGGGGCCAGAAGCGCAGCCATAGCCCAGCCGAGCTTCGCAAAGAGCGAGAGGACGTCAGGTCCGGTCTCGATCTTCCACTGATCTGGCTGCTCGAAGACGTCACGCAGGGTCTCGGCCATGTGTGACGTCGCGTCGGGAAGGAAGAAGACGAGATAGATGAAGGTCGCCAGAATCGTCGTGAAGATCGAGATTTCGCGCGAGTGGGGGGTATTACCTTTTTCGGCAGCATCAGACCGCTTTTTCGCGGTAGGGGCTTCTGTTTTGCTGTCCTTGTCTTCATCGGCCAAGTCTGCGGCCCTCCGTCAAAGAAAAAGGCCGCGACTGGAGCGCGGCCCATTTCCCCGAAGGGTAGTCTTGTGCGTGCTGCTGATCAACCGCCGCCTTGTGGGCGAGGGGGCTTGTCAACAACTGCGATCGTCTAGGCGGCGGCCGGGCCGCCTTCCTTTTCCTTGAGCTCGATCTGGCCGGCATTGGCCAGGCGAATCGCTTCCTGTGCGACGGCGCGCCGCGCAATCGCGATCTCGCGTGGATTGACGCCGGCCATGCCGCTCTGCAGATCCGATTCGATCATGCGGCGCTGGCGCGGGCTGATGGAGGAAAGGACCGATTCGCGGATTTCGGCCGATGCGCCGCGCAGTGCGACGGTGAGAACGTCGGACGAAATATCGTTGAGCAGCATCACGCGGCTGCGCTGCGGCATCAACATGAGGTCTTCGAAAAGGAAGATCTTCGGACGAACCTTGTTCACCGCTTCGCGGTTGATCGATTCGAGCGAGGTGAGCAGCGTGTCGACCTGCGGTTTGTCCATTTCGTTCATTAGGTCGGCGACCTTGGTGGAGCCTGACGCGTTGCGTTCCGCGTCGATCTCGGCAAGCAGCGTCATCACCTGGTTTTCGATGATCTGCGCGGCCTTCGGGCTGACGCCCTTCATGTTGACCGTACGGTTCATGATGTCGGCGCGGCGGTTGTCGGGAAGCTGCAGCAGCACCTTCGCGCCGAAGGACGACGGCATCATGGACAGGATATAGGCAACGGTCTGCGGATGCTCGCGCAGCAGGAACTGGGCGACGAAGGCAGGTTCCGCCTCGGCGAGACGGTCCCAGATGGATGTTTCGTAGGCCTGGAAGGCGGTACGGCGGCCAAGCAGGCTGTCGACTTCGTCAGGCGTCAGCCCTTCCTCGAGGATGGCCTCGATCGCCTTGGCGTTGTCCATCAGACCGGCGCCTTCGGTGAAGAGATCTTCGAATTCGCCGACGAGCTGAAGAAGCTCGTCCGGCGGGATGGCACGAAGCGCCTGGGCAGATCCGATGATGGTCTGCAACTCGGCCTGCGTGAAATATTTCAGCAGTCGGCCGGCGACCCCCTTCCCCATAGCGAGAAGAACTGCCGCCGCCTTTTCAGCCTGGGTCAACGGTTTCCCGGCAAGTGCGCCGCCGAAATCGTCAAAGTCCATCATGGTCTAACCTCTCCGTCCCGCACAGGGATCAGGCTTTTTTCGTGCTCAAAACTTCTATCAGTTTTACACCGAATCGCGTGTCGTCGTTATCAAGAACCGTAATCTCGCCGCGTGCAATCCTGCGGCCATTCACCATTATCTCGACCGGCTCGCCGATCTTCTTGTCGAGCGCGATGGTAGCACCCTCGGTGAGGTTCATCAGGCCGGAAACCTGCATGCGGCTCGTCCCGAGCACGATCTGGACATCGATAGGGATGTCCATGATCAGGTCGAAGTTCGAGTTCAGTGCGCTCCCGAGCGGTGCCGGAGCGGACTGGAAGGAATTGCCGCCGAAGCTCGGCGCGGCGTCAAGGCTGGGAAAGCCTGCTGCGCCCATGCCGGCAGCATTGTCACCGAAATCACTGCCCCCGAAATCGCCGCCTGCAAAATCGGCACCGCCGAAGGCGGTTTCGCCGGCATCACCACCGAACGGCGAAAGGTCCGTTCCTGCTGCGAAAGCATCGTTCTGCAGGTCGTCGCCGAACTGCGGAAGGTCGCCGTCCGAATCTTTCTTCAGCACGCCGCGCAGATCGTCGATAGCCTGATCCAGATCGGCTTCATTGCCCGGCATGTCCAGGGAGAGGTCACTATTCTGCTGTGTCTTCTTCGTAGCCATGAAATCACTATTCCAGTTGAAACTTGCCTCAAACTGCCTTTGTGGCCCTGAGAGCGAGAGAACCGATTAATTCATTAAGTGCCGGATCAGCTCATCATCCGAATTCATGGTGTCTTTCACTCGCACCATGTAGTTGTCGCCTGAACGCCCGAACTCGCACACATACAATTCTCGGCTGTTGGCGCTGACTTCGACGCGTACGTCGCCGCTGTCGCGGAAAGGAATGACGTCGCCGGCCATCAGTTTGGAAATCGTTCTGAGCGTCAGATCCTGCAGGCGGATCTTCGCTTCGAGGGTCACCTGCGACCGGCGAACCTGGTCGCCGATCTGCTCCGTCCACTCCGGCGACTTGCTCGGCTGCTTCTTCGGCTTCGGGGCAGAGACCTTGGTCTTGAGCAGCGCTGCCTGGGGGACGATCAGGCTGAATTCGGAAGTGATGCCGGCAAGCGTGATCGACATGTTGATTGCCGCCGCGAATTCATCCGGACGGTCTTCCGGCGGACGGATGCGTGCTTCAAGAGCGAAGGGAGCCGACAGGCTGGGCTCGAATCCGCCAGGCGCGTTGACGGCAGAACGCAGCACCTTGGAAATCTTGTCGAACACCATGCCGGCGAGGTCGATCTCGATAACGGAGAGAAGCCGGTCGGCCGGCTCCTCGATCGTTTCGGCAGCAGCGCCAAGCAGATGTTCCATCAGGGTAATGATGAAACTGTTGCCACAGGCGATGGTGATGTTCTGAGACCAATTGCGCAGCGTCGCATCGACCAGCGTCATGTTGGAGCTGAGATCGTCGATCAGATGATTCTTGTAACCGATCTCGCAGCCGAGATAGCCGACTGTCACGTCGAGGCCGGTTTCGCTCTTCAGGATATCAGGAAGGAATTCGCTGTAGATATCGCTGAAGGAACTGCAGAGCTTGGCAACCCTGCCCTTGTCGCCGAGACCGCCGGTCAGTTTGGCAAGGAGAGCTGGATCCATTGTCTGGTTGTCATGCGAAGCATTGCTCATAGTCATTTAAGCTGCCTTGTTTTCGCCACCTGGGTTCATCATTTCCTGTTCCACTGCGTCGATCGACGGGCGTTCATACGCCGAGATCGTCTTGCGGCCATATTCGAGGGCGACCTGCGGCACCGAGCCGTTCATGTAGGCAAGCAGGGTCTGCTTGACGACGACGTAGAGGCGGTGCTGCTTGGAGCGGACGACCTTGATCTGCGAGACCAGCGGTGAGCAGACGCAGTAGGAAAGCAGAATGCCGAGGAATGTGCCGACGAGGGCCGAACCGATGAGGTGGCCGAGCACTTCCGGCGAGTCGTTGATATGCGCCATGGCCTTGATAACGCCGAGAACCGCCGCGACGATACCGATAGCGGGGAATGAATCGCCCATGATCTGGATCGCGTGGTAAGGCTTCATCTTGTCATGAAGGATGGTGTTGATTTCTTCGTCCATCAGCGCCTCGATCTCGTGGGAGCGGGCGTTGCCGATGATGATCAGGCGCACGTAGTCGCAGATGAAGGCCGTCAGTTCCTTGTTCTTCAGAACCGTCGGAGCCTGCTGGAAGATCGTCGATTCGGCCGGATTGTCGATATGCGCTTCGATTTCGTTGCGCGATTTCGTACGCAGGTCGCGCATCAGTGAATAGAGCACGCCGAGCGTATCGAGGTAGTTGCGCTCCTTGGGAACGGAGTGCTTGAAGGCCTCTCCGAGCGCCTTGCCGGAGTCCTTCACCACCTTCATAGGGTTGGCCATGATGAAGCTGCCGAGACCCGCGCCGCCGATGATCAGGAATTCGAAGGGCTGAAAAAGAGCATCGACTTCGCCGCCCATGGCCATGAAGCTACCGACGATACAGCCGCAGACAACTACAAATCCGATAATAATATTCATCGTCAGCCCAATCTGAACGTTGCTTTTCTTTGCGACGGATAGGGTTTGTGCCTTGCGTGAGGCTGATGAACGCGGCTTTCGCGCATTCATTTGCGCTACCAGCTTCGCGCAAGGATTTGCCTTCATATTGAACGTGACGAGTGGGCCTATGCGCGCCCATGTCTGAGATGCCGCTCAGCGGAACCCGTGGCCGAACTAAAAGGAGCCCGGTGTTTCGTCCCGTTTATCGCCAATGTGGAGCTTACCGACATGCAATCCGGTCTTTACGTTTCCCTGTCGTCGCAGATGGCTCTCGAGAAACGCCTGACGACGATCGCCGACAATATGGCCAACGTGAACACGACCGGTTTTCGCGGCACTGAGGTAAAGTTCGATGAAATGTTGGCGAACAACGAGAACAAGACGAACACCAAGGTCGCCTTCGTCTCCCAGGGCAACGACTACCTGGACACCACTCACGGCGAAATGCAGCACACCGGCAACATGCTCGACTTCGCCATCAAGGGCGATGCCTGGTTCTCTCTCGATACGCCCGCCGGCCGCGTTCTGACGAGGGACGGCCGCTTCACGATGCGGGATACCGGCGAGCTGGTTTCCATCCGCGGCTATCCGGTTCTCGATGCAGGCGGTGCGCCGATCGTGCTCAACACCGCCGGCGGCGAGCCGAAGGTCGGCACTGATGGCATCATCTATCAGAATGACCGCCAGGTCGGTTCACTCGGCCTCTTCGAAGCCGATATCAGCAAGGGTTACCTGCGCTACGAAAACAGCGGCATCATGACGACCGAGCAGCCGCGCGCCGTCGTCGACCGCTTCAATGTCGGTGTCGAGCAGGGCTATCTGGAAAACTCCAACGTCAATGCGATGCACGAGATGACGCAGCTGATCGAGGTGAATCGCGCTTTCGATAGCGTGTCGTCGCTGATGCGCGACAGCGAAGACTCCTTCAAGGAAGCGGTTCAGACGCTGGGCGGCAGCCGCTAAGGCAGGGTGTGAAGCATGAACACCACCCTGTTGACCGAGGACGCGCTCTCGCCGAAGCTCACACATCTCGGCGACCTTGCAAAGCGCTACACGTCGCCGGAATTCTCCGTGACCCATGGCGGTCGCGTGCACACCATCGCCGCCGGCCACTATACCGTCCGCGGCCTTTCCCGGCATGTGCGGCTTGGCGAGTTCGTGGCGCATAAATCCGCGACGGGTGTCCATCTTGGCGAAGTGGTCAGGGTAGAGCCGGACCTGGTTTACGTCTGCCCGATCGAACCGGGCGAGCCGATCGGCATCCATGACATCGTCATCCGCAAGGGTGCCTTCCGTATATCTCCGTCAGACAGCTGGTGCGGCCGCACCATCAATTCCCTCTGCGAGCCGATCGACGGTCTCGGCCCGATCACCGAAGGCCTGGACCGCCGTTCGATCTCGAACACTGCGCCGCCTTCGATGACGCGGCAGCGCGTCGAAAACGGCTTCAAGACCGGCGTGCGCGCAATCGATATCTTCTCGCCGCTCTGCCTCGGTCAGCGTCTCGGCATTTTCGCCGGCTCCGGCGTCGGCAAGTCGACGCTGCTGTCGATGTTGGCCCGTGCCGACGCCTTCGACAAGGTGGTGATCGCGCTGGTCGGCGAACGCGGTCGCGAAGTCCGCGAATTCATCGAGGATACGCTCGGCACCAATATGAAGAAGGCGATTGCCGTCGTTGCCACCAGCGACGAGAGCCCGATGCTGCGCAAGATGGCGCCGCTGACGGCGGTCACGATCGCTGAGCACTTCCGCGACAAGGGCGAAAACGTTCTCTTCATCGTCGACAGCGTGACGCGCTTCGCCCATGCCATCCGCGAGGTGGCGACCGCCTCGGGCGAGCCGCCGATCGCGCGCGGCTATCCGGCGTCCGTCTTCACCGAGCTGCCGCGTCTTCTGGAGCGCGCCGGTCCCGGTCCGGAAGGTGCAGGCACCATCACCGCGATCATCTCCATCCTCGTCGATGGCGACAATCATAACGACCCGATCGCCGACTCCACTCGCGGTATTCTCGACGGTCACATCGTTCTCCAGCGAAGCCTGGCGGAGGAGGGGCGCTACCCGCCAATCGATCCGCTCGCATCCATCTCGCGTCTTGCCCGCAAGGCCTGGACTCCGGATCAGGAGAAGCTGGTTTCCCGCCTCAAGGTGCTGATCCACCGCTTCGAGGAAACGCGCGACCTGCGCCTTATCGGCGGCTACCGTCCCGGCGCCGATGCCGATCTCGACATGGCGGTCAAGCAGGTACCGATCATCTATGACGTCCTGAAACAATCTCCGGGAGACCGCGAATCGCTTGATGCCTTCGCCGATCTTGCCGGTGCTCTCAAGGCCGCCGCCGGCGTACCGACTCCGAGTGCGCCTATTCAAAGGAGGGCCTGATCATGGCCGATTTCGAAGACGAACGGATCGCCGCGCTGAAAGAGCGTAACAAGGGAGTGCTGCTCGACCGCGCGCTGACCTTTTTGGGTTTGGCACTTGCCGGCGCTTCCGCCTTCTTCCCCTGGTATGTCTTCTTCAACGCGGACAAGTTCGGCATCAGCGTCGCCGATAGCAATGCCTCTCGTGAATTGCCGAACTGGCCGGCGCGCAACGTCTTCAGCGTTTCACCGCTCGCCATGGTCAACAAGAACGATGAAGGCAAGAAAGTCCCACCGATCGACAATATGACGACGGCAACCGTTTCCGAGCTCGGCAAGGAGCGCAGTGGCGACGCCTCGATGGAGGATCAGCCCTTCCCCGGCAAAGGCTCTTTCCGTTTGCTGCACGTGGCCAACGGCCGGGCGCTCATTGAAGATCCTTCGGGCATGTATGTCGTGCGCGTCGGCTCGATCCTGCCTGACGAAAGCCGCCTTGCCACATTGGAACAGCGCGACGGCAAGTGGGTGATCGTTACTTCCAAGGGTGAGATCTACCAGAACAACTAGTTCAGGCAAGAGGACGAATCGCTGTGAGGCCCTGTCGGAGCAACGACCGGGCGGCGGATGGTCGCTGTCTGCAAGTAATCTCGAAGAATGGCTTGTAAAGCCCGCATTTACCGTAAGTCCCACGCAAGATTACCGCCCTAGGTTCGGCCTAGTAAAAACGGAGAGTTCTCATGCAACCGATTCAACTTTTCGACTTGGCTTCAAAGCAGGCGGAATGGCTGACGATTCGTCAGGAGGTTGTTGCCGGCAACATCGCGAATGCAAACACGCCGAAATTTCGGGCGAAGGATGTGACGCCTTTTCAGGCTGTGCTCGACCAGTCGGACGTCACCATGACGCGCACCAATCCGATGCACCTGAGCGGCAACGATTTCAGCACGAGCGGTGACATTGACGTGAAGGATGCCGCGCTCGACCAGGAAATCGGCGTTCAGGAATCCGGCAACACCGTCGGTGTGGCCGAAGAACTCTCCAAGTCCGGCGAGATCAAGCGTCAGTACGACCTGAATACCTCGCTCGTCAGTTCCTTTCATCGAATGATGTTGATGACCGTAAGGAAGTAGCCTCATGGATCCGCTTTCAGCAGCAATGAAAATCGCAGGTTCCGGGCTCGAGTCGCAGTCGACACGTCTGCGTATCGTCTCGGAAAACATCGCCAACGCCCGCTCGACAGGCGACACACCCGGTGCCGATCCTTATCGCCGCAAGACCATCACCTTCGGCCAGCAACTGGATCGCACCAGCGGCGTCGAGACCGTCAACGTCAAGAAAATCGGTACTGACGAAGGCGATTTCACCAAGGAATATGATCCGAGCAATCCGGCTGCGGACGAGAAGGGCATCGTCAAGATGCCGAACGTCAACATCCTGATCGAGATGGCCGACATGCGCGAAGCCAACCGTTCCTATGACGCCAATCTGCAGACGATCAAGCAGACTCGCGACCTCATTTCCTCGACGATCGATCTCCTGAAGAGCGGACAATAATGATCAGCAGCGTACAGAACGTAAGCAATCTCTCGATGACCCGCGCCCTCGGCGCCATCGACACCGAAAATTCCGCCTCCTCTTCGACCGCAACCTCATCTGCTGCGGCCGGCGTTTCCAACGGCCTGAGCTTCGCCTCCGTCATGGGCAACATGGCGACCGAAGCCGTCAGCAGCCTGAAGGGCGCGGAAAACATGTCCTTTGCCGGCATCAAGGGTACGGCCTCGACGCGCGAGGTCGTCGATTCCATGCTGCAGGCGGAGCAGACGCTCCAGACTGCAATCGCCATTCGCGACAAGGTCGTCTCGGCCTTCCTCGAAGTCACCAAGATGCAGATGTAACTGATTTGAGGACGAACACATGAGAGCGCTCGCCATTGCAGCAACGGGCATGGATGCCCAGCAGACTAACCTGGAAGTCATCGCGAACAACATCGCGAACATCAATACGACCGGTTTCAAGCGCGCCCGCGCCGAGTTCACCGACCTTCTCTATCAGACCGAACGCGCCAAGGGTGTCGCCAACCGCGCCAACCAGGCTGTCGTTCCCGAAGGCGCCAATATCGGTCTCGGCGTCCAGACCTCGGCCGTGCGCAACCTGCATCTCCAGGGCGAATTGACCCAGACCGGCAACGACCTCGACGTCGCAATCGTCGGCAAGGGCTTCTTCCAGATCCAGTCGACGGACGGTACGACGCTCTATAGCCGTGCCGGTGCGCTCAACAAGAACGATCAGGGCCAGCTCGTCAACATCGACGGTTATGAAGTCATCCCCGGCGTCACTATCCCGCAGGGCTCCACCGAGCTGACGATCAGCCGCTCCGGCGAAATCACCGCCAAGCTGCCCGGCCAGACCACTCCGACCACTCTCGGCCAGCTTACGCTCGCCGACTTCGTTAACGAGGCAGGCCTGCAGCCGATTGGCGACAACCTCTTCCAGGAAACGCCGGCATCCGGCGAAGCGGTCATTGGCAATCCTGACGAGGATAATATGGGTTACCTCAAGCAGGGCTACCTGGAATCCTCGAACGTCGATCCGGTCAAGGAAATCACCGAGCTGATATCGGCCCAGCGCGCTTACGAAATGAATTCCAAGGTGATCACGACAGCTGATGAAATGGCATCCATCGTCAGCAAGAACCTGAAGTAAGAGGGAAGGGCCGAACATGATGTTTCGCCGGGCAGGACACATCCAAGGATGGGTGGCTGCGGCCACGATCGCAATCGCTGGCATGATCATGCCGGCAGCAGCGGATGCCGGCATGGGTTATGCCGTTGTCCCCACGACGATCATCTATCCCGGCGACACGATTTCGAGCGCTCAGCTTCAGGAAGTCGAGGTCACCAATCCCAACCTCGCCGGAGACTATGCAAAGTCGGTCTCCCAGGTCGAGGGTCTGGTTTCCAAGCGCACGCTCCTGCCGGGGCGGACGATTTCGATCTCCGCCCTGCGCGAGCCCTATACGGTCACGCGCGGCTCCAATATCCGCCTGGTCTTCCAGCTTGGTCAGATGACCATTTCCGCTGCCGGCTCGCCTCTTGAAGATGGTGCGACCGGCCAGATGATCCGTGCACGCAATATGGATTCCGGCGTCATCGTCAGCGGCACCGTGCTCGCCGACGGTACGGTCCATGTGAGGGCAAAATGAAGTTCTTCTTTCGTATCCTGAGCCTGGTTGCGGTTCTGGCGATGAGCCTGACCGATGTCGCGCCTGCATGGGCGCTGACGTCCCGTATCAAGGACATTGCCTCGCTTCAGGCCGGCCGCGACAACCAGCTCATCGGCTACGGTCTTATTGTCGGCCTGCAGGGAACCGGCGACGGTTTCCGTGCTTCGCCTTTCACCGAGCAGTCCATGCGCGCGATGCTGCAGAACCTCGGCATCTCCACGCAGGGCAGCCAGTCGAACGCCAAGAATACCGCGGCCGTCATGGTCACCGCCAACCTGCCGCCTTTCGCAAGCCCCGGCAGCCGAATCGATGTGACGGTCAGCTCGCTCGGCGATGCGACCTCGCTGCGTGGCGGTACGCTCATCATGACCTCGCTGTCGGGCGCCGACGGCCAGATCTATGCCGTCGCCCAGGGCGCCGCCGTCGTCACTGGCTTTCAGGCTCAAGGACAGGCCGCGACCGTGACTGAGGGTGTGACGACGGCCGGCCGTGTACCGGGTGGCGCCATCATCGAGCGCGAGCTGCCGTCCCGCTTCAAGGATTCGGTCAATCTCGTCCTGCAGCTCCGCAACCCGGACTTTTCCACCGCGATCCGCATTGCTGATATCGTCAACGGCTACGCAAAGGCACGCTTTGGCGGTCCGGTCGCGGAAGCTAAGGATTCGCAGGAAGTCGTCATCGAGAAGCCGCGCGAAGCCGATCTTACGCGCCTGATGGCCGATATCGAAAACCTCGTGGTCGAGACCGACACGCCGGCCAAGGTCGTCATCAACGAACGCACCGGCACGATCGTCATTGGTTCGGATGTTCGCGTCTCGCCGGTCGCCGTCAGCTATGGCACATTGACAGTGCAGGTAACCGAAACGCCGCAGATCATCCAGCCGGAGCCCTTCTCGCGCGGTGAGACCGCTGTCCAGCCGCAGACGGATATCCAGGCGCAGAAAACGGGCGGACGGGTCGCTATTATCGACGGTCCTGACCTGCGCACTCTCGTTGCCGGTCTCAACAATATCGGTGTCAAGCCGGATGGCATCATCGCCATTCTCCAGGGCATCAAATCTGCAGGCGCCCTGCAGGCGGAGCTTGTGCTGCAATGAGCAAGATCACGAACCAGAACTCGATCGTCGAACTGTTGCGCCGGCTGGCATTGCCGGCCGCAGGCCTCGTGCTGCTTTCCATTCCCGGCGCCTTCGCCCAGGAGGTGGCGCCGGCAGGCGACATCACCTCGACGGACGAGGTCAAGCAGTTCTGCACGAATATCGCCGATCCGGCCCGCGATCAGCGCTATCTCCTGCAGAAGCAGGAGCTCGAGAAGCTGCGTGCTGATATCGACAGCCGCGTCGCCGAGATGGACAAGCGCAAGGCGGAATACCAGGACTGGCTGAAGCGGCGTGATGATTTCCTCAAACAGGCCGAGGCCGGCCTGACGGATATCTACAAGAAGATGAAGCCGGATGCCGCAGCGCTGCAACTGCAGGATGTCAGACCCGAA
The DNA here is from genome assembly GCF_051811225.1 of Rhizobium sp. 768_B6_N1_8. Classification (NCBI taxonomy): domain Bacteria; kingdom Pseudomonadati; phylum Pseudomonadota; class Alphaproteobacteria; order Hyphomicrobiales; family Rhizobiaceae; genus Rhizobium; species Rhizobium sp. 768_B6_N1_8. Next base: position 279,188 of record NZ_JBPWPV010000001.1, read on the forward strand.
CTGGCCGCGGCCGTCATCATGCGGCTCGGGCCGCGTCAGTCGAGCCTGATCCTGAACGAGATGGATTCCACCAAGGCCGCCAAAATCGCCGGTATCATTGCAAGTGCATCTGATCCCAATACCTCGAAGGATCCTTCATGAATAAGCGTTTACCGGCTGTGATTGTCGCCGTCGCACTCCTTGCAGGCTGCCAGTCCACGGCAGTCAACGAGATCGGCCGCGCGCCTGCCATGAGCCCGATCGGCAGCGGTCTTGCCTATGGCCAGACGCCGCAGATGGGGCTCTATCCGAAGCAGCCGCGTGCGGTAGCCCAGGGCTATTCACTGTGGAGCGATTCGCAGGCCGCGCTCTTCAAGGATGCGCGCGCTCTCAACGTCGGCGATATCCTGACAGTCGATATCCAGATCAATGACAAGGGATCCTTCGACAACGAGACCAATCGCAGCCGCAAGAATTCGAGCGGCATGAACTGGGATGTCAACGCCCAGGTCTTCGGCTGGACGCCGCAGTCCAAGACGGATCTGACCTACGGTTCCGACACGAGCACGGACGGCAAGGGCAAGATCGAGCGTACCGATAAGCTCAACCTTCTGGTTGCCGCCGTTGTCACCGGCATTCTCGAAAACGGCAACCTGGTTATCAGCGGTTCGCAGGAAGTTCGCCTGAACCAGGAACTGCGTATCCTTAACGTCGCCGGCATCGTGCGTCCGCAGGACGTCAATTCCGACAACCAGATCTCCTACGACAAGATCGCCGAAGCCCGCATTTCCTATGGTGGCCGTGGCCGCCTGATGGAAGTGCAGCAGCCGCCGCGCGGCCAGCAGGCCGTCGATCTCTTCTCGCCGCTTTGAGGCTGAACCAAGATGGCAGACAACGAAACAGGCGAAGGCAAAAAGAAGTCGAGCGGCATGGTGATGACGATCATCGGCCTTGCCGTGCTGACGCTCGTCGGCGCCGGCGGCGGCTGGGCGGTCGGCAACATGGTGGCCCCGAACATCCGCAGTGCTACAGAGGCTGAACAGGCGAAAGAGGCCGAGGCCAAGAAGAAGGCCGAGGGCGGTCTTCCGAAAATCGCGAACGAAGCCAACAACATTGTGCTGCTCGATCCGGTCACCTCGAACCTCGCTTATCCCTCGGAAAACTGGATCCGACTCGAGGTGGCGCTGATGTTCAACGGGCCGCCGGATGTCAAGGTCGCCGAGGATATTCACCAGGATATCCTCGCTTATGTCAGGACCATTTCCCTTCAGCAGATCGAAGGGCCGCGCGGCTTTCAATATCTCAAGGATGACATCCAGGAACGTGTTGACCTTCGCTCTCAAGGGCGCGTATCGAAGGTCATGTTCAGGACCTTTGTCATCGAATGATTCGACTTATAGTTTTCCTTGCCGCCATGATGGCGGTGCCGGAACTGGCGGTAGCCCAGCAGCTGCCGACTGATCTGTTGAATATCCCGGTCGACGGCTCTGTCGCCGCCTGGATCATCAGGACATTCGGCCTGCTGACCGTGCTTTCGGTCGCGCCGGGTATCCTCATCATGGTGACGAGCTTCCCGCGCTTCATCATTGCCTTTTCGATCCTGCGTTCGGGCATGGGCCTGTCTTCGACGCCCTCGAACATGATCCTTCTCTCGCTTTCGCTGTTCATGACCTTCTACGTCATGTCGCCGACCTTCGATAAGGCCTGGCAGGACGGCGTTCAGCCGCTGCTTGCCAACCAGATCGATGAGGCAACGGCAGTTCAGCGCATTGCCGAGCCGTTCCGCACCTTCATGTCTGCCAATACCCGCGACAAGGATCTGGCGCTCTTTGCCGATCTGGCCCGCGAGCGCGGCCAGAATATCCAGACGACCGAGCCGATCGACTACCGCATCCTCCTTCCCGCCTTCATGATCTCGGAGATCCGGCGCGGTTTCGAAATCGGCTTCCTCATCGTCCTGCCCTTCCTCGTCATTGACCTGATCGTTGCAACGATTACCATGGCGATGGGTATGATGATGCTGCCGCCAACCTCGATCTCGTTGCCGTTCAAGATCCTTTTCTTCGTGTTGATCGACGGCTGGAACCTTCTGGTCGGCAGTCTCGTGCGCTCCTTCAGCTGACGGGGCAAAGGCGGAGCGCCGTCGCGTACTTTCTTCCTCTCGCAAACATAAACCCGCCGGATCGCTCCGGCGGGTTTTATGTTGCTGAATGTGTCTGAGCGCCTTAGCTATTCGAACCGAAGGGCTCGGTGCGCGGCGGCAGTGCCGGGACGTCAATATGATCAGGGCCGAGGCCCTGCTTGGCGCGCTCGGCGATCATCTCGTAGCCATGTTCGAGGTGGTGGCAGAAGCGTTCGGCATCGAAGAGCGGCGCGATGTAACGCTTTTCCTGCAGATGTTTCTTGTAGCCGGCGACGAGTTCCGGGTTGAGTGCGAGCTCGACGGCGAGATCCTCGTAGGCCTGGAGATCGTCGGCGACGAGTTCCGGCAGGTCGATAGCCCTGAGCAGGCTCCCGCTGACACGCGAGGCGAAATTGGTACCCTTCATCGTCAGGACGGGAAGGCCGCCCCAGAGCTGTTCCGAAGTCGTGGTGTGACCGTTGACGGGGAAAGTATCGATACCGAGATCTGCCGCCTGCTGACGGCTGATGTGCTGTTCATAAGGCGCACGCGGGCAGAAGATGATCCGCTTCGGCGATATGCCGCCGGCCTGGAAGCGCTCGAGCAGATTTTCCATGTTACGAGCCGTGTTCGCCATCAGCCAGAGCACGCTATCGGGCGCACGCTTGAGGATCCGGCACCAGCTGTCGACCACTTGCGGGGTGATCTTACGGTTACCGTTGAAGGATGCGAAGATGAAGGCGTTTTCCGGAAGGCCAAGCTGTTCGCGCGTGACCGGCTGCGGCTGCGGGCGGTTCGCCGGATCGTTCGGCTGATAGCTCTCCGGCATGCGCAGGAATTTCTCGTGGTAGAAAGGCTTGGCCAGGTCAGGCAGCACCGAGTGATCGCCGATTACATAGTCGAGATCGACATTGAGCGTGCTGCCGGGGAAACCCAGCCAGGCGACATGGATGGGCGCTAGCGGCAAATTGAAGGAGGAGGCGCGGCTTCCGGACGTATGACCTTTGAGGTCGACCATGATGTCGATATTTTCGGCGCGGACGGCCTTCAGGATCGCTTCGTCGGACTGGCCGTAGACATCGACGACCTTGCCCCAGCGGCTGCGATCGGCCTTGTTCTTCTCCAGGTATTCGGGCTGCGTGTGATCGAAGAGCGTAATTTCGAAACGATTGCGATCGTGAAGCTCGAGGACGCGCTGCAGCAGCTTCATCGTGGCATGGGCGTCCCAGAAATCCGAGGACATGTAACCGATACGGATTTTGTCGGACCACCTATGCGGCAGGCCGCGCCGGTAGGCCACGCGGGCCGCGTCGAGCGGCTTCGTGCCGATGGTCGCGTAGCGGTTATAATCCTCGTTGCCGCACCAATGCAGGTGATAGAAGGGGTTGTCCTTCCTCAGCATATCAATGTCGTTTTTGGCGAGTGCGGCGTCGATAGGCATCTGATGTTTGTTCGCTTCGTCGAATTCGTTGAATTCGCGTACGCAGACGAGATAGAGGAAGCGGAAGGCAAGATTGCCCGGGTAGCGCCGGAAGAGGTTACGGGCGAGCGTCTGGTTCGTTTCGTCCATGAGGTCGTCGTTGAGCAGCAGTGCGGCAAGGCGTGCATGCTCCGGATTCTGGCTCTCGGACAGGACCTTCTTGAAGGGGCGCAACAGATCGCGCCGCTGCCGGCGCAGATAGATCGACGCGATAATGAAGGCAAGTTCCGGATCTTCCTGCGCCTTGCTGAGATTACGCATCGCAATCAGAAGAGCTTCGTCCTCGTTGCCGGCCTCAAGGTGGATTTTGGCGGCGGTCTTCAGGAATTCGAACGCGCCTTGCCCGGCGCAATCGGCCGCCAGCCCATAGGCCTTGGCAGCATCGGTCTTGAAGCCCAGTTGCAGCAGGTTCTTGGCCAGGAGAGCGTAGGTCTTGGCGTCCTTCTGGGTATCGATGAGCTGGTTGAGCGTCGCCAGGGATTGTGTATAGCGGCCTGCCTGATAATCCCGGGATGCCGCCGAGAACGAAACTTTGCTGTTCAAAACCTAACTCCGTGAGGAAATGTTCCGGCATGAAATGGTGATCGACGGGGCGCGCAATCAGGCCGTCCCGCAGAATGCAGGTTACCCGACGATACTATCCCGGCTTCTGCCACACTGGCATTCGAAGCTTGCTTGAAACCGGTGCGGCTGAATGCTCGCTTTCCGGGAAAGCTGCGGTTTCGAAGACGAATTCAAACAACATTAACCATGCAATTGGAGCGGCTTGGCCGGGAGCTCCGCTTTTAAGAAGTTGGCAAGTATTCGCTGCGAGATTGCCCTGGACATGACGGGTTTGGGCCAAGAAACAAAGGCACCGAGTGGCATGAAGCTGGTCCGTCATCGCCGGTATTTATAGTCCGGTATGTCCTCCTTTTTTGTATCTAGTTTTCTAGGGGACACACTTATGACGAGCATTAACACGAACAATTCCGCCCAGGCAGCACTCCAGACGTTGCGCAACGTCAACCAGGGCCTCAACAGCACGCAGAACCACGTTTCCACGGGTTTCCGCGTTGGCAAGGCTTCCGACAACGCTGCTTACTGGTCGATCGCAACGACCATGCGTTCGGACAACAAGGCCCTCGGCGCTGTTTCCGACGCTCTCGGCCTCGGCGCTGCCAAGGTTGACACCGCCTACACCGCCATGGACAGCGCCATCGACGTCGTCGGCGAAATCAAGGCAAAGATCGTTGCCGCGACTGAAAACGGCGTCGACAAGAAGAAGGTCCAGGAAGAAATCGACCAGCTGCAGGACCAGCTGGTGAGCATCGCTCAGTCGGCTTCCTTCTCCGGTGAAAACTGGGTTGCCGGTGTCAACGGCACGAAGAGCGTTGTTTCCTCCTTCGTTCGCGACGGTTCGAACGGCGTTTCCGTCAAGATGACCGACTACGTCCTGTCGAACGCTTCGGCCGGCAACGTTCTGTTCGGCATGACCACGACCGGTGCAATCGAAACCTCCACAGGTATCCTCGGCTCCAGCAACGGTACGATCGGTTCGGTCTACTCGCTCGACATCACCAACCTCACCAACGCCGACCTCGGCCTCGCCCTGACCAACGTCGAAAACGCCCTGAAGGCGATGACCTCTGCCGGTGCTAAGCTCGGTTCGATCTCCACCCGCATCACGATGCAGGACGACTTCGTCAGCGCGCTCAGCGACTCGCTTGACTCTGGTATCGGCCGCCTCGTCGACGCCAACATGGAAGAAGAGTCCTCCAAGCTCTCTGCTCTGCAGACGCAGCAGCAGCTCGCGATCCAGTCGCTCTCGATCGCCAACTCCTCTTCGCAGAACATCCTGTCGCTCTTCCGCTAATAGCGGCTCAGCCATATCGCGAAAAACGTCGAGGCCGGGTAACCCCGGCCTCGAATGTTTTAACATAAGGTTAATGGAAACGCTTCTAAGTATCAGATATTTTTACGAAATTTCGTTTTCGAATTTAGTTTTCCTTAACCATCTTGCTGTTTTCTAGGCCCATCGAAACGGCGAGTTAACCTTAACGAGAATGGTTAACAGGCATGATGCTGATCGCTGTGGGCCGGCCCAAATCCGGAATGTCCCTTTATTTAACGTCTGCCAACAAGGGGCAATCAAACTATGACGAGCATCAACACCAATAATGCTGCAATGGCAGCTCTCCAGACGCTGCGTGGCATCAACCAGGGCCTCAACAAGACCCAGGATCATGTGTCCTCCGGTTACCGCATCGGCAAGGCTTCCGACAACGCTGCTTACTGGTCGATCGCAACGACCATGCGTTCGGACAACAAGGCCCTCTCGGCCGTTTCCGACGCTCTCGGCCTCGGCGCTGCCAAGGTTGACACCGCCTACACCGCCATGGACAGCGCCATCGACGTCGTCGGCGAAATCAAGGCAAAGATCGTTGCCGCGACTGAAAACGGCGTCGACAAGAAGAAGGTCCAGGAAGAAATCGACCAGCTGCAGGACCAGCTGGTGAGCATCGCTCAGTCGGCTTCCTTCTCCGGTGAAAACTGGGTTGCCGGTGTCAACGGCACGAAGAGCGTTGTTTCCTCCTTCGTTCGTGACGGTTCGAACGGCGTTTCCGTCAAGATGACCGACTACGTCCTGTCGAACGCTTCGGCCGGCAACGTTCTGTTCGGCATGACCACGACCGGTGCAATCGAAACCTCCACAGGTATCCTCGGCTCCAGCAACGGTACGATCGGTTCGGTCTACTCGCTCGACATCACCAACCTCACCAGCGCCGACCTCGGTCTCGCCCTGACCAACGTCGAAAACGCCCTGAAGTCGATGACCTCTGCCGGTGCTAAGCTCGGTTCGATCTCCACCCGCATCACGATGCAGGACGATTTCGTCAACTCCCTGAGCGACTCGATCGACTCCGGTATCGGCCGCCTCGTCGACGCCAACATGGAAGAAGAGTCCTCCAAGCTCTCTGCTCTGCAGACGCAGCAGCAGCTCGCGATCCAGTCGCTCTCGATCGCCAACTCCTCTTCGCAGAACATCCTGTCGCTCTTCCGCGGCTAATAGGATCGCGAAACATAGCCCGCCGGGTGACCGGCGGGTCCTATCGAAATCAAGCCGCGCTTCGATGGAGCGCGGCTTTTTTAATTTCCGTTAACGATTGATTAACCATATTGCTGTCATCTGCGTCTCAACGAGACGGCGAGTTAACCAAATTTAAGAACGGGTTAACAGGCATGAAGGCTGATCGTCGTTCCCGGGCGCTATTCCGGAATGTCCCTTTTATTAACGCCTGCCAGCAAGGGGCAATCATTTCATGACAAGCATTTTGACGAACGTCGCGGCTATGGCCGCCCTCCAGACCCTCCGCGGTATCAGCAACAATCTTCAGGATACTCAAGCTCGCGTATCTTCCGGCTATCGCGTTGAAAAGGCAGCAGACAACGCAGCTTATTGGTCCATCGCAACGACCATGCGTTCGGACAACAAGGCCCTCTCGGCTGTTTCCGACGCTCTCGGCCTCGGTGCTGCAAAGGTCGATACGGCCTACACTGCCATGGACAACGCCATCGACGTCGTCAGCGAAATCAAGTCCAAGATCGTCGCCGCAACTGAAAAGGGTGTCGACAAGACCAAGGTGCAGGAAGAAATCAGCCAGCTCCAGGCGCAGCTCATGAGCATCTCCCAGTCGGCTTCTTTCTCCGGCGAAAACTGGGTTGCAGGCAACACGACGAAGAGTGTTGTTTCCACCTTCGTCCGCGACGGCAACGGCAATGTCTCGGTCAAGACGACCGACTATGTCCTGGATGCGGCTTCCAATGGTAACGTCCTGTTCGGCATGACCACGACCGGCACCATCGATTCGAGCACCGGCATTATCGGCAGCTCCAACGGCACGATCGGCTCGATCTACACCATGAACATCACCTCTTTTGGCCAGACGGAAATCGCTATGGCACTGACGGCAATCGAATCGGGCCTGGAGGCAATGACGAAGGCAGCTTCTCAGCTCGGCTCCATCTCCAATCGCATCGAGCTGCAGGAAAACTTCGTCGCGGCCCTTGGTGACTCGATCGACTCGGGTGTCGGTCGTCTCGTCGACGCCGACATGGAAGAGGAATCGAGCAGGCTCACGGCACTGCAGACGCAGCAGCAGCTGGCGATCCAGTCCCTCTCGATTGCAAATTCCAGCGCTCAGAACGTCCTTACGCTCTTCCGCAGCTAAGCCACCGGTTGAAGCTGGATCAAACCTTGCGCCGCCAACTTGCGGCAGCCTGGAAACCGCGCTGTTTCGGCGCGGTTTTTCTTTTATTTCAATAATTTGCATGAACATCGGCGCTGCTGTTTCAATCCCCGTTTCCGCTCTTGCGAAAGTGGTTGATATCGGGTTAACGTTGCCGGGAGTTGATTTGTTTTGCGACGCACCGGTGTGGGGGACCCGCCGGCGGCATGAAGCCAGTTCAGTCGCTGCCGGCAAAAACCGGCCTGCCCATTCACCTTTCCGAGACCATGTCGATGACCGTCAAGATTACCAACGCGGCCGCGGTGAGTGCGCTGGCAGTGCTGCGCAGCATCACTAAAGAATCAACCGACGTACAGCAGCAGATTTCTACGGCGAAGCGGGTCGCGACTGCGGCCGACGATGCGACCTATTGGTCGATCGCGAGCGTCATGCGCGGCGACAGTACCAATCTGGGCACCATTGGCGATGCCCTTGGCCTCGGCGCCGCAAAGGTTGATTCGACCTATACGGCGATGAACTCCGCCATCGATCTCCTCGGCGATCTCAGAGCCAAGCTGGTTGCTGCGCGTGAGCCGGGCGCCGACAAGGACAAGATCAATGCGGAAATCACCGAATACAAGAACCAGCTCCAGACGATGGTCGAAGGAACGTCCTTCGCCGGCGAGAACTGGCTTTTGAACGGCGAGCCTGCGGCACCCCCGCAATGGAAGATCATCGGCAGCTTCGTGCGTGCGCCGACAGGCGAGTATCAGGCGCAGACCATCGATTTTCCGTCGTCTCAGACCATCCTGATAGATAGGAACAATGCCAATGGCGGCCTGTTCACCAAGGCGGTCAACGGCAATGCTGACGGCACGCCGGTCCGCAATTACTATCTCCTGAACGTGAACTCCGCGACGCCGGCGACCGGCACGGAAATCTCCATCAGCAAGTCGACCACCGACGCGCAGCTCACGGATATGCTGACGGCCACGGACGCCATGCTCAAGCAGCTTACGAATTCGGCAGCAGGGATTGGTATCATGAAGGCTCGCATCGACGATCAGATCGATTATACCGCAGACCTGTCCGACGCTGTTGACAAGAGCGTCGGCGCCCTCGTCGACACCGATATGGACGAGGCCTCGACCCGCCAGAAGGCCATCGAAACCCAGAAGCAGATGGCCGTTGAAGCGATCTCCATTCTGAATGCATCAGCCAGCAAGATTCTCATCCTGCTCGAATAATGATCAGGGCGAGGGCGGCACCATTCATCCTCGCGCAAGTTTGGGTTTCTAGTTTCCGGCATGAAGGCAGCGTCCGAATCCATGCCGGCGACAGGCCCTGGGCCTCTCCCGAACCGGAACGGCATGCCGGCAAGGACGATGGTCATTTTTCAAGCGGGGGCATGCCGCGTGCCCCCCGAATACTGGACGGTTTTTTATGAGCATTATGCTTTCCCGGTATTTGAAGGATTTCGGTGAGCCGAGTCCCTCGGCACCGATCATCGATGTTGATGATTTCGCCGCCGAAACCGCCTCCGCATTTGCGGATCTGCCGCAGGAGCCCGAAATCGACGTAGAGGCGGAGCGGCGCGAGGCCTATTCCGAAGGTTTCGCGGAAGCAACCGTGGAACTGGCCGAAAAATACGAAGGCGAAGCCCAGGCCGCGGCCGAAGCGCATGTGCGTGAGATCGAGGAGCTGAAACTCCGCTACGAGATCGAGGCGGCTGCGGTGATCGCTTCCCGTATCCGCGACATGGCCGAAGAGATTGCCACCCTCGTCAGCGAAGTGACCGCGGCAGCCATCACACCGGTCATGACCGAAGCGCTCGCAAAGAAAGCGACCGAAAATCTTGCCGTCCTGCTGCGGGAGGCGATCCTCGACGGCGCGGCGGCGCCGATCGTCGTGCGTGGTCCGGCCAAGCTTTTCGATATCCTCAAGGATGAACTTGGAGAGCATGCCGCATTGGTCCGCCATCATGAGGCTGATGACGTCGACCTTGCTGCCGAGATTGGCGAAACCGTGCTCGTGACCCGTATTTCCGCCTGGGCGGCTAGCTTGAAGAAAGTTTCCGAATGAGCGACGGCGAAAACCATCACCACGGCAAGAACGAGATCATCATCGTCAAGAAACATGGCGGTGGGGATCACGACGGCGCTCATGGCGGTGCGTGGAAAATTGCCTATGCTGACTTCATGACGGCAATGATGGCCTTCTTCCTCGTCATGTGGCTCGTCAACGCTGCCAACGAAGAAACCAAGGCCTCGATCGCGACCTATTTTAATCCTATCAAGCTTTCCGACGAAAAGCCGACCGAAAAAGGCTTGAAAAAGCCCGTCGACCAGGCCGAGGGCGAGCAGAACCAGGAAAAGTCGAAGAATAAGGAAGAGAATCCGAACCAGGGCAAGTCTGCCGCTGACGGTGAGGACCAGACCTCGACCTCCGGCGACAAGACCAATTACTCGGAAGCCGATTTCTTCGAGAATCCCTATTCGGTTCTCGCAGAGATTGCCCAGGAAGTTGGCCAGCAGGCAAACGTCAGCGCCAAGGGTGACGGCGGTGCGGCGGACTCAGGCCCGGCGACCGGTGCCGATGGCGGCGAAGCCTACCGCGACCCCTTCGATCCGGATTTCTGGACCAAGCAGGTCGAAGTTACCACCGCCGGTAAGCCGCAGCAGCCTTCGCCGCTCGATTCGCAGGCCGAACCGAACGAGATGGCCAAGGCCGAAAATACCCAGCCCTCCACTCTGCTGAGCAAGGATGCCAATAGCGCTGCCGTTGCCGCTTCGACAGAGAAACAGGCGGACAAGAAGGCGGATAAGACCAAAGACAAGCAGGCGGACAAGACCAAGGACGCCGACAAAAAGGAAGAGGCCAAGCAAGCTGAAGACAAGCAGCAGGCCGAGGAACTGCAGCAAGAGATTGCCCAGCAGATCGCGGGCGTCGCCGGCAAGCTCGCCGAGGGCCTGACGGTAACGGCGTCCGAAGGTGGCCTGCTGGTGAGCATTTCCGACCAGAACGACGACTCCATGTTCAACATCGGCTCCGCAGTGCCGCGCCAGGAAATGGTCCTCGCGATGCAGAAGATCGGCGCGATCCTGAAGCAGAGGGGCGGAGCCGTCGCCGTCCGTGGCCATACGGACGGCCGGAAGTTCAAGGGCGATCTCAACGAGAACTGGCGTCTATCGATGGACCGTGCCCAGAGCGCTTACTACATGCTCGTTCGCGGCGGCCTCGATGAGAATCGCATTTCCCAGGTTTCCGGCTTCGCCGACCGTCGCCTGAAGTTGCCCGAGGACCCCTACAACGCGTCAAACCGCCGGATCGAGATACTCGTGCAGGCAGATCAAGGATAGTCGCATGACGCGCAGGCAGCATCGCTATTTCAGATATGCGGTCTTCGGCCTGGCGATGATGTCGCCCGCCGTCGGTCATGCCGCGGATGCGGACGATCTCGCGCCATACAAGATGCTGCGCTCTCTGCAGTTCGTTCAGGACTCGGTTGTAGCAGGCGATCATTCCGCCGGTGAAATGCAGCGCTTCATGCTTGGCAAGATCGATCAGCGCCTGCGCAACGTTGATCCGTCCGTCTACGATGACGATCGCAACGTCGATGCCGCGCTGATCTATGTGATGAGTGGCGGCAATCCTCAGACGCTGGAATATCTCGTCACCCATGACGTCAACGGCTACTTCGATAATCGCGTCACCGACGTGCTGCGGAAATATCTGAGCGGCAAGGGCCTGCTTGTCTCCAGGACGCTGGAGGAAACCGCCAAGGAGTATGAAGGCAAGAAGATCGGCCCTTATCTGGCGCTGATCGGCGGCAATGTGCTGATCGCCACGAAGCCGCTGGACGCTCTTACTCTTTATGACAGAGCGCGGCTCAATGCACCCGGCACCATCGTGGAGGAGGCGGCGCTACGCCGCTCGGTCGCCATCTGCGTCGAAACCGGGCAGGTCGACAAGGGGGTCGCCTATTCGCAACGCTATATCCGCCGCTTCCTCCATTCGCCCTATGCCAGCCAGTTCGCCGATCTCTTCGTCAAGCTGATCGTCAGCCACGATCACGATGTCAGTCCGCAGACGGTCGTCGATATCCTGTCCTTCATGGATGCGCCGCGCCAGCGCGAGGTCTATCTGCGCGTCGCGCGCGCCGCTGCGATTGCCGGAAAGCCCGAGCTCGCCCGTATGGCTGCCCAGCGCGTTCAGTCGCTGGGCGAGGGGACGGACAATCCTTTTGGACCGCTCGCCGATTTCTATAACGGCATGGCGAACGTCCCCACCGACGATATTGATCAGGCTGCCAAATATATCGCCAATATCTCCGGCGCATCGCTCTCGCCACAGGACCAGGCACTGCAAGCTGCCGCACGATCCGTCGCCGAGCAGATATTGCGGGCTCCGGATCCGGCAAGCCTGACACAAGGCTCGACCCCTAATAATACTAATCAAGAAATCACTTCTGAACAGGCTGCAGCCGCCACGGCTGCGCAACCGGAAGGAGCGCCAGTTGCTGCTCCGGAACCTGTTGTCGAAGGCGCGGCTTCTGCTGGCACGAGAAGCCAGGATGTCGACCCTTCATTCACCTCTTTCGTGACGACCAATCGATCCAAGCTCGACGAAATCGACGGTCTCCTGGCCCAAGAAGGCAAGTAAGATGATGATGGATATCAGCGTCTCGGGCGGAGCGCCCGGCACGGATGCGTCTGCGTCCGTAAGATCCGGTCGGGGAGCCGGCAAAGGCGAGGCTGCGGATCAGAACGGTGGCTTCTCGGACGCCCTCTCCAAGGCTGGCAACAACGATCAGGATGCCGATGCCGTCGATACATCCGACCAGCAGGCTGCCAACGACAGCGCGGAGGCCGCAGCGCGCAACCTGCGCGGCCGCAATCCGAAGCCGCTGATCGATCTGAATGACGCCTCGCTCAAGGGACAGGTGGACGCGCAGTCCGAAACCATCGCAAATGCCGGCAAGATGCCTGTGAAGTCCGAAGAGGACCAGGGCAAGAACACGGCTGTCTTTGGACTGGGCAAGCCGGGCGCCAAGGATCGGGCAGCCGAGACCGCTGCCCAGGCAGTGGGCAAGCCTGCCAAGCAGACCAAGACCAGCACCCTCAATGGCGACATCACTGTCGATGCAGACGCGGACACGGAAGCAGGCGACGGCGATATCACCGATGTTCTCGGCCTGCTGAACAAGGAGCCCGGTGATGCCGCGGCTGTCCTGCAGGCATCCGCTCATCATGCCGTCGCGAAGGCGGACGACACTACGGCCGGCAAGAAAGACGCCAAGGCCGAAGGTGTAAACGGTGCCAAGGCTGATGCGCATGTGTCGGATGCATTGGCAGCCGTTGCCTCGCATGGCAATGACGCGCATGTGCCGGGAACGGAGAATGCTGAAGGTGTCGAAGGCAAGACGTTCAGGATCAGCCGCGCCGATGGCCGTGGGCAGACGATGGACATGCAGATCGGTGCCGAACAGCCGGGCTCCGAAAAGTCGGCAAAGTCGAGCGTCGAAAATGTCTCCGTTCTGGAATCACGCCGCTATCTCGGTCTGGTTCAGAACCCGAATTCCGCAAACGTGACAGCGGCGCTTTCGGGTGACAAGGAATGGACGCAGGCCATGCAGCCGAGCTCCGCCTTGTCGAACGCCGCCGAATGGACAAGCACCGGCAAGGTGGTAAACACCCTCAAGATCCAGATGAGCCCGATCGATCTTGGCCTCGTCACGGCTACGATGCGTCTGTCGGGCGATACGCTGAACGTCGATCTCAAGGTCGAGACCGGCGCGGCCTATCGCCAGCTCAAGGAAGATCACGGCAAGATCCTCGAGGCGCTGCGCAGCCAGGGCTACGCGGTCGATAACGTGACCATCAGCATGGCCCCTGTGGAACGCGCTGATGCCGGTAACCAGGCAAACAGCCAGGGACAGACTTCACAGCAGCAGCAACAGTCGCTCGCCCAGCAAGGCCAGGGCGGCGAGGCGCGCGAGCGCCAGAACCAGACAGCGCGGCAGACGGATGGAGGCTTCAATGGTGCGGGCGGGAACGGTGTTGAGAACGCTTCTGCTGCCGACGCTGGTGGCAGCCGCTCTGGCAGCGTTTACCTCTAGCGCATCCGCTTCGACCGGGGCCTGTGAGCGTGAGATTCAGTCTGCTGCGGCCAAATATGGGATCCCTGAGGGAATTCTCTATTCGGTCGGGCTGACGGAAACCGGGCGCAAGGGATCGCTCTATCCCTATGCGATGAACGTCGAGGGGAAGGCTCTGTTTCCACCCTCCGAGCAGGCCGCGTTGCTGCAATTCGACACCGCCAGCAGGGGCGGCGCGAAGCTCATCGATATCGGATGTATGCAGATCAATCACTATTTCCACGGCGGGAACTTCAGCTCCGTGGAGGAAATGTTCGACCCTCACCGCAACGTGGAATATGCCGCGAAGTTCCTGCGCAACCTGCACGATCGTCACGAAACATGGACCATGGCGGTAGCGAGATACCACGCAGGACCGAACAATAATCCGGCGCAGAAGCAGTATGTCTGCCGCGTCATCGCAAATCTGGTCGCCACCGGCTACGGCAAGTGGACTCCCAATGCGAGTAATTTCTGCGGAAATTAATTCAATTAATAATTGAATTCACCAATTATGACCGAACTGTGTCAAAGTGTGGCAAGAATCCGGCGCGATTCCTGCTTGCAAGACGTAATTAAGCAGGCGTTAACTTTTCCACGAAATTTTTGTGTGCATAATGTTATTGACCCACTATATGTAGATCAAATCGGTACCCAATTCTTAATCAATTATTAATTTCCGCCATTAACTTTCACGAGTAGCCGCTGATTCGCGCGATTCGTATCCATAGATCATCGATGTGCCACACTGATTCGGAGGCGGACGAATGATCGTAGTGGTTGATGAGCGTGAGCTCGTGAAGGATGGTTACACTTCTTTGTTTGGTCGGGAGGGAATTCCCTCAACCGGCTTTGATCCCAATGAATTCGGCGAATGGGTGCAGACGGCGGCTGATTCCGATATCGCTGCGGTCGAGGCATTCCTGATCGGCCAGGGGCAGCGCGCCATGGAGTTGCCGCGTGCGATCAGAGATCGCTCGATGGCGCCCGTGATCGCGGTCAGCGACCAGCCATCGCTCGAAAACACACTTGCCCTTTTTGATTGCGGCGTGGACGACGTTGTACGCAAACCGGTGCATCCGCGTGAGATTCTCGCGCGTGCCGCCGCAATCCGCCGTCGCCTGAAGGCGATTGCAAACCACACCGACATCGGTGCCATCCGTGTCTTCTCCGATGGGCGGGATCCGGAAATCCACGGCGAAACCTTCGCTTTGCCGCGCCGCGAGCGCCGCATCCTCGAATACTTGATTGCCAATCGCGGCCGTCGCGTCACCAAGACACAGATCTTCAATGCGATCTACGGCATTTTCGACGAGGAAGTCGAAGAAAACGTCGTCGAAAGCCACATCTCCAAGCTGCGCAAGAAGCTGCGTAAGAAGCTCGGTGTCGACCCGGTCGATTCCAAGCGCTTCCTTGGCTATTGCATTGATTGGAATTAATTTTTCGGCGCGGGCCATGCCGCGCGGGAAGGCCGAAATATTTCGATCGGCGACTGGGCATTACAGACAGCTTCACGCAAGGCCCGCCAAATACTGTTGCAATTAGCAGGTAAAACGAGGTTTTCAGATGAGCATTTTCGGCAGCATGAAGACGGCAGTATCGGGGATGAACGCGCAGGCAAACCGCCTCAGCACGGTCTCGGATAACATCGCGAACGTGAACACCAGCGGCTACAAGGCAGTTTCGACCGCGTTCTCGTCGCTGGTCCTGCCATCGGGCTCTGGTAACTACAACTCGGGCGGTGTGACGACGACGGTTCGTCAGGCCGTTTCCGACCAGGGCGATATTTCCTACACGACCTCCGGTTACGACCTTGCCATTTCCGGTGACGGCTTCTTCATCGTCCAAGGCGCCGACGGTGTTCCCGTCCTGACCCGCGCCGGTGACTTCACGAAGGATGACAGCGGCAACCTCGTCAACTCGGCCGGCTTCACGCTCATGGGCTATCCATGGGGCTCTTCGGCTCCAGCGGTCGTCGTCAACGGCTTTGATGGCCTCGTTCCGATCAACGTTCTCGGCGATCAGAAGTTGGCGGCGGTTCCGACCGCGAACGGTACATGGACCGGCAACCTGAAGCCCGGCGCAAAGATTGAGGCGACTGCGGCCAACCTGCCAAGCGCAAACGCCGCTACGGCGACTTCCGACACGCAGAAGTACTCGATGGTCACCTACGACAAGCTCGGCAGTAAGGTGATGTACGACATCTACTACACGAAGGTTCCCAATCCCGCATCGCCGCCGGCCGCAGCCGGCACGACCCAGTGGGAAATGGCAGTCTTTCGCAATGCCGATAAGGCGACGACGGGCACGAGCTCGTTCCCCTATTCCTCGGCGGCCGTGAATGTCACCTCGATCCAGTTCAATGACAAAGGCCAGATGACGGTCCCCGCGGCCCCATCGACGACGAACATCGTCGATCCGAAGACGGGCCTTACCATCAGCATGAAGCTCGATCTCTCTCAGGTCGGCGACAACTTCTCGGGCACGGGTAACGTCGACGGTCAGGGCGCGAATTCGCCGGTCGATATCACGATCGATGCTGACGGTATCGTCTACTCCAAGTATGATGATGGCAGCACCAAGCCGGTTTTCCAGATTCCGCTCGCCAACGTACCGAGCCCGGACCTGCTGACGCTGATGTCGGGCAACGTCTACTCGGCCAACGGCAAGTCGGGCGTGACCGTCACGGGTTTCCCGCAGACCAGCGGCTTGGGCAAGATCCAGTCGGGCGCCCTCGAAGGCTCGAACGTCGATCTCGCCGGCGAACTGACCGAGATGATCGAATCCCAGCGCAGCTACACCGCCAACTCCAAGGTGTTCCAGACGGGTTCCGATCTCATGGACGTTCTCGTCAACCTCAAGCGTTAATAAGGGTAACGGGTAAGCCATGTCGCTCACTTCAGCACTTAACACCGCGCAGAGCATATTCAACAATACGGGCGCGCAGAGCAGCGTCGTATCGAATAATATCTCGAACGCCGGCAACAAGGACTATGTGCGCCGGCAGGCGATGCTCACCACCTCGCTGAACGGCGCCCAGGTGGTCAAGATCAGCCGCGCACAGGAAGATGCGCTGCTGAAACAGTATCTCAAGGCGTCCTCACAGGACAGCGCTCAACAGACCCTGCTGAGCGGCCTCGAAGATCTGAAGTCGATCATGGGCGGCAACGATAACGAAACGTCGCCTGAAGTTGCCCTGCGCACCTTCCGCGACAAGCTCGGCACCTTCCGCGCCACCCCGGGCGACCTTATTGCCGCCCAGGGTGCGATTACGGCGGCGCAAGACGTTGTGACCTCCCTGAACAATGCCTCCAAGGCGGTGCAGCAGCAGCGTGCCGATGCAGACAAGCAGATCAAGAATCAGGTCGACTCGCTGAACAGCCTGCTGAAGCAGTTCGAAACTGCCAACAATGCAGTCAAGAAGGCGACATCATCCAACGAGGATCCTTCGAGCGCTCTCGATGAGCGGGAAAAGGTCCTCAAGCAGATTAACCAGATCGTTGGTGTGTCGACAGTGACACGCGCTAACAACGACATGGTGCTCTATACGGCTGACGGCACGACGCTGTTCGAGACGATCCCGCGCGCGGTCAGCTTCGAGCCGACGCAGTCCTATGCGGCTGACACAGCAGGCAACAAGGTCTATGTCGATGGTGTGGCCGTCAATATGGGCTCGGGCTCGACGACCAATGCGCAGGGCAGTCTGGCTTCGCTTCTGCAGATCCGCGATGATATCGCACCGACTTTCCAGAACCAGCTTGATGAAGTCGCTCGCGGCCTTGTGAATCTTTACCAGGAGGATGGCAATCCTGGCCTCTTCGTCTGGACAAACCCGACGACTGGCACTGCAGGCGGGGTTCCGCCGGCTGGTACCATCATCAAAGGCATCGCCGGAACGATCGCGATCAACGACCGTGTCGTCACCTCCAAGGGAGGTGATCCGATGCGGTTGCGTGACGGGAACATCAATACGACAAGCACGGCTGCGAACCCGACGGGTTCGAGCGGTTATACCGCGGAACTCGACCGTCTCTATACGTCGATGGATTCGGGGATTGCATTCGATCCGAAGACCGGTCTCGACTCGAATATCAGCATCCTGACCTTTGCCACCAATTCTATCGGCTGGCTCGAGCAGAATCGCAGCAACGCTACGACGGCGGCGGAAAATACCCAGGCTGCCGCAGCACGAACCGATGAAGCTTATTCCAACGAAACCGGCGTCAACCTTGATGAGGAACTGACGCTCCTTCTCGACATAGAACAGTCCTACAAGGCGGCGACCAAGATTTTGAACGCCGTTGACGAAATGTTGAAAGCATTGCTGGATATTGCGAGTTAAGCCATGAAGAGCTCATTTATTTCAAGTTCGGCCATCCAAAACGCCATGCGATTGACGATCCGTCAGGCGCAGAACCAGATGACGAAGGCGACGATGGAAGCGACCACCGGCACCTACGCAGATATCGGTGTGTCGCTTGGGGGATACGCAGCCAAGAGCATCGACTTTACCCGCGAAGTCGACCGCATCAAATCGATCAAGCTGAGCAATGCTCTCGTCGACGCTCGTATGGAATCGGCTCAAACCGGGCTCGATAAAATGAAGAAGGCCGGCGACAGCTTCCTCTCCAAGCTGACCGCGCTTCAGAGTAGCCACGATCCGGGCAGCATCACGGTCGCAATCCAGTCGGCCACGAGCGCGCTTTCCACGATGATGGACACGTCGAACTCGATGGTAAATGGCGAATATCTTTTTGCCGGCATCAACACTGACATCCAGCCGCTAACGGATAAAACCACTGCGACTTCGGCGGCGATCGTTACAGCTTTGAATGCCTATGCGGCAAGCCTGCCGACACCGAAGCCGGTTAACCAACTTACCGGCGACGAGATGAAGACCTTCATCGAGACCAAGGTCGAGCCGATGTTCAGCGAAGCGGCCTGGACGGACCCGACGACTGGTTGGTCGAAGGCGTCCAGCCAAAACATGACGAGCCGTATCAGCAATTCGGAAGTCGTTGAATCCTCGACCAACGCCAATTCCGAAGGCATGCGTTACTTCGCTCTGGCGACGGTGGTGACCTCTGCTTTGATGGGGCAGAGCCTCAGCACGGACGCAATGAGCGCGGTTTCTTCAAAGGCAATCACCTATACGACCAGAGCCACCTCGGGGATTGTCACTCAGGGCAGTCAGCTTGGTCTGTCACAGGAGCGTGTCGAGAAGGCGAATGACGCCCTCGATGCCCAGGCAAATATCATGCAGACCAAGCTCGTCGATATCCAGGGCGTCGATCCCTATGAGGCTTCGACCCTTGTCAAGACTTTGGAAACCCAGCTCGAAACCGCCTACACGATCGTATCGAAGATCCAGCAGTTGAGTCTCGTGAACTACCTTTGATGAGCAAAGGCGCGCAATATAAAGAAGGATGCATGAATGTATCAGTTCTCTTATGCCGAGGTCATGCAAGACTCGGTTGCCGACGCGAAAGAGCGGGAATGGCAGGTTCTCGAACGTTCGATCGAACTGCTTTCGGTGGCGCGCGACAAAGAGAAGTACAGCCGGGAGTCTATCGAAGCTCTCTTCTATACGCGACGGGTGTGGATCAGCTTCATTGAGGATTTGAAGCATCCCGACAACCAGTTGGAAGTCGAGCTCAGGGCGAACCTCATCTCGATTGCGATCTGGATATTGAAAGAATGCGACAGAATTAGAAAACGTCAGTCGAATAACTACCAGGGCATCATCGACGTTACCACCATCATCAGGGATGGACTTAAATGAAAAGTACACTTCGCATTTCTCTGAAAGCCGGAGAAAGAATCTTCATCAACGGCGCTGTCCTGCGTGTCGACCGCAAGGTCGCACTGGAATTCCTGAATGATGTGACGTTCCTTCTCGAAAACCACGTGCTTCAGCCGGAAGGCGCGACCACGCCGCTTCGCCAACTCTACTTCATTGCCCAGATGATCCTCATCAATCCCGAGGGCAAGGAACATTCGACGGCGATGTTCCGCAAGTCGATCACGATGCTGCTCACATGCTTCAAGAACGAGGAAATCCTCGCCGAGCTGAAGCGCATCGATGCACTCGTTTCGACTGGCCGCGCCTTCGACGCGCTGAAGGCGATCCGTGGTCTCTACGCGATCGAAGACGGCATTCTCAACAATCACGAACTGCCCCCGACAATGGTCGAGCAGATTCGCAGGGAGATCGCACCATGGCGGTAGACGGAACTCAGGGCGTAGGTGGAGGCAGCAGCACGTATGGCTCGTCCAATGCCGCGCAGCAGAAGGCCACGCTGAACTACGACAACTTCCTTCAGTTGCTTGTCGCGCAGATGAAGAACCAGGATCCGACCGATCCGATGGATGCGAGCGAGCAGATGTCGCAGCTTGCGAGCTTCTCGCAGGTCGAGCAGACGATCCAGACGAACACGAAGCTCGACACGCTGCTGACCAGCTCCAGCCTGACCCAGGCGAGCAGCTATATCGGCAAATACATGACGAGCGCCGACGGCAAAACCGTAGGCCAGGTCG
Organism: Rhizobium sp. 768_B6_N1_8; assembly: GCF_051811225.1. Classification (NCBI taxonomy): domain Bacteria; kingdom Pseudomonadati; phylum Pseudomonadota; class Alphaproteobacteria; order Hyphomicrobiales; family Rhizobiaceae; genus Rhizobium; species Rhizobium sp. 768_B6_N1_8. The sequence goes on from NZ_JBPWPV010000001.1 coordinate 299,650, forward strand.
AATCCGTCAAGGTTTATTCGGACGGCCTTGTTGCAACGCTGGACAATGGCGGTAAAATTCTCATTCAGGCTGGCATATCCGTTTCTGATTCGGCGCCGACCAACGGTTCGGGCGACGATAGCGGTTCGGATAATACCTGAGTGCCGACGAAACGGGTGGGGCCTGACGCTCGTTCGTTTGGATGATGCCAAAAATACCAGTCCGGCTAAGGCCGGGCTGGCTGCTTTCAAGGCGATATGAGGTTGCCTGACGATGAATGAAGCTGATGCACTCGACCTGTTCCAGGCTGCGATCTGGACCGTTCTCGTTGCGGCGGGTCCTGCGGTTACTGCGGCAATGGTCGTCGGTCTCGTGATCGCGCTGATCCAGGCGCTCACACAGGTGCAGGAAGCGACGCTTACCTTCGTCCCGAAGATCGTCGCCGTTCTGGTGACGGTCGGTATTTCCGCCCCTTTCGTGGGCTCCCAGATTTCCATTTTTACCAATCTGGTGTTCTCGCGAATCCAGTCCGGCTTCTGAGCCAACTTCGCGCAAGCTTCGCCATTTAACTGTCGATCCGAACTGGGCGGACTCTGATGTCCGCCTCCTCTCATGAAGAGACGGAATCGTTATGGCGCAACCACCTGCACTACCCCTTCCGAAAGTCACTCCGAGCCTGCGTGATGTCGGCTTTGCCATGGGCATCATCGGCATCATCTGCATCCTCTTCCTGCCGATCCCGCCGTTCCTGATCGACATGGGACTGGCATTCTCGATCGCCTTCTCGGTGCTGATCCTCATGGTCGCGCTGTGGATCCAGAAACCTCTCGATTTCTCATCCTTCCCGACCATCCTTCTGATCGCGACGATGACGCGACTGGCGCTGAACATTGCGACGACGCGTGTCATCCTTTCGCACGGCAACGAAGGGCACGATGCTGCGGGCGGCGTCATCGCCGGCTTTGCAAGCCTGGTCATGTCCGGTGACTTCGTCATCGGTCTGATCGTCTTCCTGATCCTCATCACTATCAACTTCATCGTCATCACCAAAGGTGCGACGCGTATCGCGGAAGTCGGCGCACGTTTCACCCTCGATGCCATCCCCGGCAAGCAGATGTCGATCGATGCCGACCTCTCGGCCGGTATCATCGACGAGAAGGAAGCCCAGCGCCGCCGCAAGGAACTGGAAGAAGAAAGCTCCTTCTTCGGTGCCATGGACGGTGCGTCGAAATTCGTTCGCGGTGACGCGGTCGCGGGTCTTCTCATTACCGCCATTAACGTCTTCGGCGGCATCATCATCGGTTATTTCCGCCATGGCATGCCGATCGGCGAAGCGGCCGACGTCTTCGTCAAGCTCTCGGTTGGTGACGGCCTCGTCTCGCAGATGCCGGCTCTCATCGTCTCGCTCGCCGCCGGCCTTCTCGTTTCGCGCGGCGGCACCACCGGCTCCACCGACCAGGCGGTCGTCAATCAGCTGAGCGGCTATCCCCGCGCGCTCTCCGTCTCGGCCGTGCTGATGTTCGTCCTGGCCCTGATGCCGGGCCTGCCGTTTGTCCCCTTCGTGATCCTCGGCGGTCTTCTCGCCTTCGGCGCCTGGTTCATTCCGCGTCAGGTCGAAGCCGAAAACAAGATCCGCCGTGATGCCGAGGAAAAGAAGGTTGTCCAGAGCAAGGAGCTAGAAAAGGACTCGGTCAAGTCGGTTCTCCGCACCTCCGAAATCGAGCTTGCTCTCGGCAAGATGGTCTCGACCCGTCTGCTTGGCGCCCATCAGGAGCTCGCCTTCCGCGTCGGCAAGATGCGCAAGAAGTTTGCGACCCAGTACGGTTTCGTCGTGCCGGAAATCAAGGTGACGGACGATATCGGCATCCCCGAAAAGTCGTACCAGATCCGCATCCACGGCACGACCGTTGCTTCGAACCTTCTGCGTGTCGGCGAAGTTCTCGTCGTCACCGGCGCCGGCCGGAAGCCGAGCATCCCGGGCGACGAAATCCGCGAACCCGCATTCGGCATGCCGGCGGTTTCGATCCTCGAAAATTTCGCCGAGGATTTGAAGCGCGAAGGCTTCCAGCCGATCGACAACGTCTCGGTCGTGCTGACGCATATGAGCGAGGTTATCAGAAACAACCTGCCGCAGCTTCTCTCCTACAAGGACGTGAAGATCCTGATCGATCGTCTCGACCCCGAATATAAGAAGCTCGCAGACGAGATCTGCTCGTCGCACATGTCCTATTCGGGCCTGCAGGCGGTGCTGAAGCTGCTTCTTGCCGAGCGCGTCTCGATCCGCAACCTGCACCTCATTCTGGAAGCGGTTGCCGAACTTGCCCCGCATGTCAGAAAGACGGAGCAGATCGTCGAGCACGTCCGCATCCGCATGGCCCAGCAGCTCTGCGGCGACTTGGCGGACAATGGCGTGCTGCGCGTGCTGCGGCTCGGCAGCAAGTGGGATCTCGCCTTCCATCAAGCTCTCAAGCGTGATGCAAAGGGCGAAGTCGTCGAATTCGACATCGACCCGCGCACTCTGGAAGAGTTCAGCGAGCAGGCCACGAAGGTTATCCGTGAATTCATGGATAGAGGCCTGCCATTCGCCCTTGTCACGTCGCCGGAAACGCGCTCCTATGTCCGCATGATCATCGAGCGACTCTTCGCAACGCTTCCCGTCCTCTCGCATGTGGAACTGGCCAAGGGCATCGAAATCAAGATTTTGGGCTCGATTTCATGATTTCAGACCCGCAAGGGACAGTTCTGGCGCTGTTTCTGGTTTTCTGCCGGATCGGTGGCTGTGTGCTGACCCTTCCGGGTTTTTCTTCCGCCCGTGTTCCGGAGCAATTGCGCGTCTTCATCGCCGCCGGACTTTCGCTTGCGGTGCTGCCGGTGCTCTGGGATACGGTCTATCCGTCCGTTCACACCAGTTCCGGCACCTATATCGGCCTGATTTTCAGCGAATCGCTGATCGGTGTCATGTACGGCATGCTCGCCCGGCTCTATACGCTCGGCCTGCAGTTTGCCGCCTCGATCGTCTCCATGATGGTTGGCTACACGCAGCCGAGCACGAGCGATGTCGTCGAAGACTCGGCCGAAATCAGCCTGACGGCCTTCATTACGATGGCCGGCCTGATGGTTCTCTTCATCATGGACTTCCATCACATCGTCTTCCGCGCGCTGATCGATTCCTACACGACCATGCCCTTCGGCGGGTTGATGCAGATGCGTTCCACGCTCATTACCTTCACTGATACGCTGGAGCAGACCACCTACATCATGCTGCGGCTGGCGAGCCCCTATCTGATTTACGGGCTGATCTTCAACATCTCGATCGGCTTCATTAACAAGCTTGCGCCGCAGATTCCGGTCTACTTCATCTCCACGCCTTATCTGCTGATGGGCGGCCTCTTCCTGCTCTATTTCTCGATCGCGGCAATGATCAGCCAATTCGGCCAATCCTTCGCGGCACTATATGTGGGAAGGTGAGGGGCGATGATCGAGAAGAAGCGTTCCGACAAGCTCAAGCGCCTGGTCGCGGTGCAACGGCATCTTGAAAAGATGGCGGAATACGATCTCGCAGAAACCGGCCGCCAGCGCGCCGAAGTCAATGCGGCCATGGATGTCGCCATTCTTGCGCTCGGTTCGCTGGACCCTGTCCATCGTGCTTTTTCGCAGAGTTACGCCGACCGATTCGGCAGGCTGAGCATCAAGGACCAGCAGTTGACTGGCATGCAGCAGGTGCATGAAATGCGCCTGACGCGCGAGCGCGCCAAAGGTGACCGGCTTGAAGAAAACATGCTCGATGCCCTCCAGGCAGAGCGTCGGGAGGCAGATGACAACGCTGTCTACGATGTAATCGATCAGCAATTCGCAACGCCAGCCTCCAGCAAGCTTCAAAAATAATAATCGCCACGATCTTACATTAGAGGATTGTAACGTGGCTATTTCACCCCCCAGCGATCTGGTGATGGACGTCGTCAAGGCGGCCGACCCCATGGAGGTTCAGGCTGCCCAGGAAAAGCTGAAGGCCAACCGCGCCGCCTTTGCTGCGACAAGTCTGGCCGACAGTGGTAACGGCTTTTCTTCCGCAGTCGACATTCTCGACCACGTCAAGCAGAAGAGTGGCCTGAACAATATTCAGAACCGTACCAAGACCGAGGAAGTGCCGGAAACCTACCGGAAGTTCGAGGCCATGGTTCTGCAGAACTTCGTAAAGTCGATGCTGCCGAGCGATGCCGAGAATGTCTTCGGCAAGGGCGCAACGGGCGACATCTGGAAGGGCATGATGGCCGAGCAGCTCGGCAATGTCATGGCCAAGGGCGACGGCATCGGCATCGCCAAGCAGATGTATGCCGAGCAGCTCCATCGCCAGGAAGGCAAGATCGTCAATGCCTCTACGGATGAAGACGATCGCAAGACCGCGATGAGCATGATCGACGAATTTCAGCGCAAGACCTTCGGCACCCCGACTGCCGACAATAAGTCCGCAACAAGCGACGCATAATCGAGGATAAAATGGAAATAGTTTCGAACGAATACAGGATCAAATCCGTTCTCGGACGCCTCGAAATGATAATCGACAATGAGAACACCCGGATCGGCAGCGATCCGCAGTTCGATCTCAAGGTCTCCAACGCGCATAAGAGCCGGTGCCTGTACGAGCTCTCGATGCTTTTCCGCGACACCGATCCGGCCGAACTTGCAGCTTCGCATCTGGACCAGCTTCACGGTCTGAAGAAGAAGCTTACGCTGAACGCCCGTCGCGTCGAAGCGCATCTGGAGGCGGTTCGCGCCGTTGCCGATCTTCTGAAGAATGCCGTGCAGGATGCCGATGCTGACGGCACCTATTCCCAGGAACAGTTTGTCGCGCGGGATGCCTGATGATCAAGCTCGTCCTCACAGGCGTCTGGGTCTGCGCCGTCACCTTGGCATCGGTCTATTTCTCGGTGAACATGGCGACTGCGCCGGCGCCGGTTGAATCGAATACCAAGCAAAGCGCGCTCGAACTTGTGAAGGGCGAGACGATCACTGTGCCCGTCATCGCCAACGGTGCGGTCAACGGTTATTTTCTCGGCCGCATCTCCTTCATGATGCACAAGGATATGATTGCGGGCCTGAACCTGCCGATCACGGAGATGACGACCGACGAGCTCTTCAGCCTGCTCGTCGGTAACAAGATGATCGATGTTTCCAACGTCAAAGCCTTCGATCCCGGGGCTTTCCGCGAAGAGATCAAGAAGGGCATGAACGAGCGTCTCGGCGGCGAATATGTGGCCGAAGTCATGCTGGAACAGCTCGACTACCTTTCGAAGGAAGACGTGAAGGAAAATTCCGGCGGCAAGCCGCAGAAGGTTGGCGCGCCGGTCAAGATCATCGAGACCGCGCCTGCATCCGAAACGCCGGCTCCATCCGCCGGTCACTGATCACCATCGACCGACCAGTTAAAAAACGGCGCCGAAAGGCGCCGTTTTTGCGTTCTCGCCTTGGTTAATGAACCACTTATGCGCGCAGGAAAATCCAAGGTTTTTTCCTAAGGGTTGTTTGAAACCGAGTTGGTATAAACGCGGCACAAGCTTGGGAGGATGGCCGCCACGGGGTTGGGGGAGATCGCTTCAGGCAGGACGCTGCTGGTCCTCACAAGACCTCCGCTGCGGAAACGTAGGCTTATTTTCCGGGATGTCGGGCGCATGACGCACCCTCGGCAGGAGGTTGGAATGAATCTGATTGCAAACTTCGCGGTGCTTGCGTCGCGGCGGACGATTTTCGATCTGCCGGTCTGCGATCTCGGCTGGGACGACGCGCTGGTTTTCATCAACGAACTGGCTTCCATTCCCGTCGGGCAGACGGTGGTTTGCTTCGTCAACGCCCACAACATGCTGACGGCCCTGCGCGACGATGAGTATTATCAGATCATGTCGCACAACCTCGTGCTGCCTGACGGTATCGGTCTCAATATCGCATCCCAGGTCACGCATGGTTCGCCGTTTCCCGCCAATCTGAACGGTACCGATTTCGTACCGGCCTTCCTGACTTTCATGGAAACGCCGCGTCGTATCGGCCTTATCGGTGGCGCGCGCGCGGTCGTTGAGAAGGCGGCCGAGAACTTTTCCAGGCACGCGCCCTGGCACGAGTTCTTCGTGATCTCCGACGGCTTTTTCGACAAGGCCAATCCCGAATCCGTTATCGCCGAGGTGGAGCGCCAGAAACTCGATATCCTGATCGTTGGCATGGGCACGCCGCTGCAGGAAAAGTGGGTTCACCAGAATATCCGAGCCGATCACGCGCGTCTCGTCCTGACGGTTGGTGCACTTTTCGATTTCGTTTCGGGCACTGTGCCACGCGCCCCGAAGACCGTGCGCATGATGCGCCTGGAATGGGCCTACCGCCTGGTACAGGAGCCGACGCGCCTCTGGCGCCGCTATATTCTCGGTATTCCGGTCTTCCTCTTCCGGGTCTTCCAGTATCGCTTCAGCCGGCGTGCGCGCATCCTCAGTCAGCCGGATGAACGGGCGCATGTTGCAGGCGAACAGAAGAGAATTGAGCAGATGAAGAAAGCCGGCTGATTACAGATTTCTGCAGGTTCCGGTTAACCATTTCTTTGCCATGTATATTTAGAGTAGCTTAATCCTCCGCGTCAGCGCGGTTGAGCGAACTCGGCCATCATGCGCATGAGATGTGACGCCAATGCACGATTCCAGGGCGAAAAACAGTTTCCATGATCGCGCAACCACCTCTTCGCGCGGCCAGCGGCAAAGTCATGCCGAAAAGAGCAGCCATCCGCCGGAGATCCTTCCTTCCGAAGCTGAACTGCTGCGCGCCATAGGCCGGCTGCTCGACGAACAGCGTGCGAAAGCGCGGCAGACCGAACCGCTTGTGGACCGGATCGAAACGATCCTCGGTTCGCGCCTTCAGGCTGCAAACGATATCGCCTCCGCTTCCGCAGCTGAACCCTCTCGTCCTGCGCCAGAGCCGACGACGCAGTTCGTCCAGGTTCAACGCGTTGCTCCCGCTGAGAGAGCGCCCGTTTCGACGGTTTCGCGCGAAATACGGCGCCCGAACTGGATCAGGAACGCTCTCATCATGGCTGCCCTCTCGTTTGGCGGCGCTGCCACCCCTATCCTGATGCCATCCTCACCCGCGCTTTACACCGCAGAAACGATGCTTGCCGTGGATGCGGGCGCAGGTAACCGGGCGGCCCTCGTCGGGGAGACCGTCAAAAGACTGTCGTCAGTACCTGCCATCACCTCTGCCGTTGCGGCACTGAAGCTGGACCGCGATCCGGAATTTGCCGGTAACAGCGCCAATGCACTTGGTGTCGCCTTCGATCTTCTCTCCGGCAGCGGTGCAGCCGCCGATCCGGCATCGCGCGCCGAGGCCGCGCTGAAATCTGCCGTGGCGATTATTCCCGACGACCGCACTGGCACGATCCGTCTGATGGTAACGACAGGCGATGGCGGCAAATCGACGCGCATCGCCATGCGACTGTCCGATGCGGTGACCGGGGGCAGCGCCATGGGCAAAGCGGCCGAGACGGCCACTGCCTTGAAGAAGGAAAATGATCAGGCTCAAGCAGAGCTGACGGCTTTCGGTCAGAAGAACGGCGAGGGCAATGTCAAGGTCGCGACGCAGCTGCAGCGCCAGATCGCCGGGCTGGATGCCGATCTGAAGAATGCCGACGGCAATATCCTGACTGCCAAGGAACAGGCCGACAAGCTGAAGGCCGCCAAGCTCGCGGACGTGCTGGAAGGCTCGCTCGCTCCGGATATGATCTCGCCCGCCCTTCAGGATCTGCGCGACAGATACGCGATCGCCAAGACCGCATTGGCACAGCTTTCGGCAGACCTCGGACCGCGCCATCCGCGCCTGCTCCAACAGCAGTCCGAGGTCGATGGTCTGAAGGATAACATCGGCAAGGAATTGGCGCGCCTCGCCCAGAACGCAAATGCAGCAGCCAAGGCTGCCGTCGATGCGCGCAGACAGCTCAGCGATCGCCGCAACGCGCTGATTGCCCAGAGCCGCGATACTGGCGTCGATCTCGCCAAGCTGACCGAACTGCGGGAAAAGGCGTCTGCCGCCCGCTCGCGTCTGGAAGAGGAGGTCTCCACGACAGGTGCCATCGGTGATGGCCGGGTAACGGTTCGCAAGCCCGCTCTTGTGCTGCCGGTTTCCGGCGACAGTAATTTCGGTTTCAGCGCCTTGGTTGGCGGCCTTGCCGGTTTGGCGGTGGGCCTCGGCTTCGCCTTCGTGCCGCGTTTCTTCCGCCGACAGCCCGAACAGGTGCGGGTCCAAGTTTCCATCGAGGCTCCAATCCTCGCCCCTGTGCCCGAACTTGCGCCGGTCCCGGCGTTGGCGCAGACACCAGAGCCGGCGCTGGTTCCGCAGGCGGCTGAGGAAGTCGATGCGCTGCGCTCGCAGATCGCCAGCCTGCGCGATCGCTTGCATGCCTATCAGGTCTCACGGTAAGCGAACGCCCGACCACAGATTGCTCTTGCATTTGCCGTTTTTAAACGGGATAGGGCGTTATCGGGAAATCATTCCCGCCGCGGGCGAATAGACTGGCGCGAAATTGGGCGGAGAAGACGCGTGACGACAGTAATCGACGGCAAGCAGGTTGCCGCTTCCGTAATCGAAACCGTTAAATCGGCAAATGCTGCGCTTGAAGCCGCCAAGGGCGTCCAGACGGGCCTAGCCGTCGTCATCGTCGGCGACGATCCGGCGAGCCACACCTATGTCAGTTCCAAGAGCCGCATGGCCAAGGAGTGCGGCTTCAAATCCGTCCAGCACACACTGCCAGCCGAGACCAGCCAGGAGGAGCTTGCAGCGCTCGTCGCCTCGCTCAATGCCGATCCGTCGATCCATGGCATTCTCGTGCAGCTGCCGCTGCCCAAACATCTCGACAGCGAGCCGATCATCCAGTCGATCCTGCCGCAAAAGGATGTCGATGGCCTGAGCGTCGTCAATGCCGGCAAGCTTGCGACCGGCGATCTGAAGACCGGCCTCGTTTCCTGTACGCCGGCCGGTGCCATGGTTTTCGTGCGCCGCACCCATGGTGAGGATCTTTCCGGCCTCAATGCCGTCGTCATCGGTCGCTCCAACCTGTTCGGCAAGCCGATGGCGCAGCTTCTGCTGAATGCCAATGCGACCGTCACCATTGCCCATTCGCGCACCAAGAACTTGGGTGAGGTCTGCCGCAACGCCGATATCCTGGTGGCCGCCGTCGGTCGTCCGGAAATGGTCAGGGCCGATTGGGTCAAGCCCGGTGCCACCGTCATCGACGTCGGCATCAACCGCATCGCGGCACCCGAGCGCGGCGAGGGCAAGACCCGCCTCGTCGGCGATGTCGCCTTTGCGGAGGTTTCTCCGGTCGCCGCCGTCATCACCCCGGTGCCGGGTGGCGTCGGCCCGATGACGATCGCCATGCTGATGGCCAATACCGTGATTGCCGCCCATCGCTCGGCAGGGCTGACACCGCCGATATTCTAACGAGAGCAATTCCAGAAAAGTGTGCAGCGGTTTTGCGCCCGGAATTGCGCTAAAATAAGCGGCTGATCAGATTTGCGGGACAGGGCCTGTCGAGGCCCTGACGATCAGCTCGGTCTTCCAGAGTTCCTGATCGGGGAAGGGACCCGCCTGCTTGACGGTACCGATGAGCCGCTGTGCGATGCGCACGCCGGCGGCCCTCAGCGACGAGCGTGTAGTCGTCAGCGGCACGGAGAAATTCTCCGGCTTCAAGAGCGGCAGCACATCGTCATGGGCGATCAGCGATATTTCCTCGCCGAGTTTCAGCCCAGCTTGATTGACGGCCCGGATCGCGCCGAGTGCAAGCACCGTGCTGGAGCATAAAATAGCGGTTGGTCGATCCGGAAGCTGCAGGAAGCGCTCCATGGCGATCAGTCCTTCCTCATCCGTCATGACCGTATGGCTCGTGCAGTCCTCCGCAAGCTCCAGCCCGCGTTCGCCAAGCGCTGCAATGAGGCCGTTCCTGCGGCGAATGGCGAAGTCGAGATGCGCCGGTCCGTTCATCAGTGCAAAGCGCGTATGGCCGAGCTGCAGGAGAAGCCTCGCCGCATCGTAAAAAGCCGCCTCGTTGTCGATGTCGAGATAGGGATAGTCCGGCTCTGAACCAAAGGAGCGCCCATGCACCACGAAGGGCATGGAAAGCGATTTCAGCATGGCGAGCCGCGGGTCGTGGCCGCGCATATAGGCCACGAAGAGCGCATCCACATTGCCGCTGATCGCGAGACGCCGCAGCGCTGCGACCTCATCATCCGGGTCCGCCGGCATGATGACGAAGTGAAAGTCGTGGCGCACCGCTTCCTCGCCGAGGCCGGTCAGGAATTCGCCGAAATGCACATCCGACTGATGGCCGGGTGCCGTCGGCATGACGAGGCCAATCGAACCGGCCTTGCCGGTCGCAAGCCGCTGGGCCGCCTTGTTCGGCCGGTATCCGGTTTCCTTGACTGCCCGGAGTACGCGTTCCCGGGTATCCTCGTTGACCTCGGGATAGCCGTTAAGCGCGCGGCTCACAGTTGTCTGCGAAAGCCCCAGCAATTCCGATAGCTGTTTGAGATTCACCTGCTATGCTTCCTCCCGGCCTGCCCTGTGGCCGTCAAATAGTGGCCGCCGCCCAATGGCTTCCAAAGCGCTTTCAAATATGTAGCATCTGCTGCGCTTGACTCAAGAAAAATCGCTCCATATTCCCCATTAAGCCTTGCAGCAACGCGATAAAGCGGCGCTATTCCCGCTGTTTTCGCGAAATGGCTTGACTTCATTCTGCTGAAAGTGAATGAGTTGCGTTGTCAAAGCGCTTTGAGATTTCCTTTGAATGAAATTCTGCGCTATCGGATTGTGATGGGAGGTTGATCACATGAAAAAGTCATTCTTGATGGGTGTTGCAGTTGCGGCGCTTTTTGCCGGCGCTGCGTCGGCCGCGGATCTGAAATTCCCGCCCGGCCAGGATTCCAAGTTCAACTGGAAGAGCTACGATGACTTCAAGGCTGCCCATGCCGACCTGAAGGGTCAGCAGCTGACGATCTTCGGCCCCTGGCGCGGTGAAGACGAAGCCTTCTTCCAGAGCATTCTCGCCTACTTTGTCGAGGCCACCGGCATCGACGCCAAGTATTCCTCCTCTGAAAACTACGAACAGCAGATCGTCATCGATACACAGGCAGGCTCCCCGCCGAATATCGCCATCCTGCCGCAGCCGGGCCTGCTGGCCGATCTCGCCGGCAAGGGCTATCTGACGCCGCTCGGTGACGACACGTCCAAGTGGGTCAAGGACAATTACGGCGCCGGCGACAGCTGGGTCGGCTACGGCACCTACAAGGGCAAGGATGGCAAGGAAGCCTTCTATGCATTCCCCTACAAGGCCGACGTGAAGTCGCTGGTCTGGTACGTGCCGGAAAACTTCCAGGAAGCCGGCTACAAGGTCCCGACAACGATGGAAGAGCTGCATGCTCTGACCGACCAGATCGTCAAGGATGGCGGCGTTCCCTGGTGCATTGGTCTGGGTTCTGGCGGCGCGACCGGCTGGCCGGCGACCGACTGGGTCGAGGATATCATGCTGCGCACGCAGAAGCCTGACGTCTACGACAAGTGGACCACCAATGAAGTGAAGTTCACCGATCCGGCCGTCGTTGCTGCGATCGATGAATTCGGCAAGTTCGCCAAGAACGAAAAGTATGTCGATGGCGGTGTTGCAGCCGTTGCTTCGACCGACTTCCGCGACAGCCCGAAGGGCCTCTTCGCCGTTCCGCCGAAGTGCTACCTGCACCACCAGGCTTCGTTCATCCCGTCCTTCTTCCCTGAAGGCACGAAGCTCGGCACTGATGCAGACTTCTTCTACATGCCGACCTATGCCGCACATGCCGATCTCGGCAAGCCGGTTCTCGGTGCAGGCACGCTCGTTACCATCGCCAAGGATTCTCCGACGGCCCGCGCCTTCGTCGACTTCCTCAAGACGCCGGTTGCTCATGAGCTCTGGATGGCGCAGTCGAGCTTCCTGACCCCCTATAAGGGCGTCAACGTTGATGCTTACGCCAACGAACAGATGAAGAAGGAAGGCGAGATCCTGACTTCGGCCACCACCTTCAGGTTTGACGGTTCGGACCTGATGCCCGGCAAGATTGGCGCCGGCGCCTTCTGGACCGGCATGGTCGACTTCGTCGGCGGCAAGTCCGCTCAGGACGCCGCAGCCGAAATCCAGAGCGCCTGGGACGGCATCAAGTAATCTCCTGACAATTCATGCCGCCGGGTAACCGGCGGCATCACCGGAATGAGCGGCCGGGTTCCAGAGGGGGAGCCCGGTCGAGCCGGATCCTGTGGTCAAACACATCAGCTCTATTGACGATATCCGGCGTTAACCCTTCAGAATAAGACAGGGAAGCAGGGGAGGGACGAAATGCTGTCGCAGATAGTGTCCGCTTTGGGCGTCGTGGTCGTCGCCGTTTTCGCATGCTCGGCCTATTTCTTTTTCTCGAACAAGATCCTCGATCTCGCCTTGCCGGTGCGGGACGGTGATATCCGTCAGGCCTCGCGCAATCTGAATCGGCGCGCGATGATCCGCCCCTGGCTGTTTCTTTTTCCGGCACTTTTCCTGCTGATCGTCTATCTCGTCTATCCTGTCGTCGCGACTTTCATCCTGTCCTTCTACGACCGGTCGGGCAACGAGTTCGTCGGCGCGACGAATTACTTGTGGGCCTTGAACGACCGCGAATTCCGTCAGTCGATCTTCAACAACATCCTCTGGCTCGCCGTCGTGCCCGCTGCCTGCACCTTCTTCGGCCTCGTCATCGCCGTCATGACCGACCGCATCTGGTGGGGCAATATCGCCAAGAGCATCGTCTTCATGCCGATGGCGATCTCCTTCGTCGGCGCTTCCGTCATCTGGAAGTTCATCTATGAGTATCGCGGCGGCAACGATGTGCAGATCGGCCTCCTGAACGCCATCGTGCAGACATTCGGCGGCACGCCGCAGGTCTGGATCTCCGTTCCCTTCTGGAACAACTTCTTCCTGATGGTGATCCTGATCTGGATCCAGACCGGCTTTGCCATGGTCATCCTCTCGGCCGCACTGCGCGGCATCCCGGAAGAGACGATCGAGGCTGCTGTCATCGACGGTGCCAACGGCTGGCAGATCTTCTGGCGCATCATGGTGCCGCAGATCTGGGGAACGATCGCCGTCGTCTGGACGACAATCACTATCCTTGTCCTCAAGGTCTTCGATATCGTGCTCACCATGACCAACGGCCAATGGCAGACCATGGTGCTGGCGAACCTGATGTTCAACTGGTTGTTCCGCGGCGGCGGCGATTCAGGCCGAAGTGCCGTCATCGCCATCATCATCATGCTCGCCGTCACGCCGATCATGGTGTGGAACGTGCGCCGCGCCAACGCCGAATTGAAGGGACGCTGAGATGACCACAGCTGCAAGCTACTTCAAGATCGGCCCCGCCCGTCTTTTCGTCCATTTCTGTGTTCTCGTCATTGTCATTGTCTGGCTCGTGCCCACACTCGGCATCTTCGTCAGCGCGCTCCGCGACAGGGACCAGATCACCGTTTCCGGCTGGTGGACCGCCTTTGCCGGCTCCACGCAGACGGTGGCCGCACGCCTCGGCTCGCCCGACCAGCAGAAGCAGGAAGGCGATATCTACGTCATCACGGGCAATGTGCTGGCCGACCAGCCGGGCCGCTCGGTCAAGGCCTTCGGCATACGTGTGCAGCAGCCTGCGGCCTTCGAGGCTGGTCAGACCGCCGATCTCGGTGACGGCGAAAGCCTGCTCATCAACAGCGATGGCAGCTACCGCTACATGAAGAATGTCGCCTTCGCGCCGGATGAACGTCCGCGTCGCATCTATCTCGCAGCGTCGGCTCCCCCCGAATTCACCCTTCAGAACTATCAGACCGTTCTGGCCAGCGAGGGCATCGGCCAGTCCTTCATCAACTCGCTGACGGTGACCATTCCGGCGACCATCATCCCGATCCTGATTGCCGCCTTCGCCGCCTACGCGCTGAGCTGGATGGAATTCCCCGGCCGTGCGCTGCTGATTGCGCTCGTCGTTGGCCTCATCGTCGTGCCGCTGCAGATGTCGCTCATCCCGCTGCTGCGTCTCTACAATGAGATCGGCACTCTGATCGGCCAGCCGTCGAAGACCTATCCCGGCATCTGGCTGGCTCACACGGCCTTCGGCATGCCGCTCGCCATCTATCTCTTGCGCGCCTATATTTCCGGCCTGCCCAAGGAGATCATCGAATCCGCCCGCGTCGATGGCGCGAGCGACTTCGAGATCTTCACCCGTATCGTTTTGCCTCTGTCCTTCCCCGCGCTCGCGTCGTTCGCGATCTTCCAGTTCCTGTGGGTGTGGAACGACCTGCTCGTTGCCATGGTCTTCCTCGGCACCGACAAAGACCACCTCGTGCTGACAGGAGCGCTGAACGCGCTGCTCGGCTCGCGCGGCGGCAACTGGGAAATCCTGACGGCGTCCGCATTCGTCACCATCATCATACCGCTGCTCGTCTTCTTCTCGCTGCAGCGCTATCTGGTGCGCGGCCTGCTGGCGGGGTCGGTCAAGGGAGGCTGATCCATCCCAAGACGTAATTTCAAACAGGATATTCCATGAGTGTGGCTTCCCAATCCATTCTGACCGCCGACAAGGACTGGTGGCGCGGCGCGGTGATCTATCAGATCTATCCGCGCTCCTACCAGGATTCGAACGGCGACGGCATCGGCGACCTGAAGGGCATCACCGCCCGCCTGCCGCATATCGCAAGCCTCGGTGCCGACGCGATCTGGATTTCGCCCTTCTTCACCTCGCCGATGCGCGATTTTGGCTACGACGTTTCGGACTACGAAAACGTCGATGCGATCTTCGGTACGCTGATCGATTTCGATACGCTGATTGCGGAAGCCCACCGTCTCGGCATCAAGGTGATGATCGACCTCGTCATCTCGCACTCTTCCGACCAGCATCCCTGGTTCGTCGAAAGCCGCTCGAGCAAGACCAATGCCAAGGCCGATTGGTATGTGTGGGCTGATGCCAAGCCGGATGGCACGCCGCCGAACAACTGGCTGTCGATCTTCGGCGGCTCCGCATGGGCGTGGGATCCGACGCGCATGCAATATTACATGCACAACTTCCTGACCTCGCAGCCGGACATGAACCTGCACAATCCGGAGGTGCAGGACCGCCTGCTCGATGTCGTCCGTTTCTGGCTGAAGCGCGGCGTCGACGGCTTCCGCCTCGACACGATCAACTTCTACTTCCACGACAAGCTGTTGCGCGACAACCCGGCGCTTGCTCCCGAACGCCGCAATGCGTCGACTGCTCCGGCCGTGAACCCCTATAATTTCCAGGAGCATCTTTACGACAAGAACCGCCCGGAAAATCTCGAATTCCTGAAGCGCTTCCGTGCGGTGCTGGAAGAGTTCCCGGCAATCGCCGCTGTCGGTGAGGTCGGCGACAGCCAGCGCGGTCTCGAAATCGTCGGCGAATATACGTCCGGCAATGACAAGATGCACATGTGCTACGCCTTCGAATTCCTGGCGCCCGATCCGCTTTCGCCCGAGCGTGTTGAGGAAGTCATGAAGGATTTTGGTGCGGCTGCTCCCGATGGCTGGGCCTGCTGGGCCTTCTCAAACCATGACGTGATGCGCCATGTCAGCCGCTGGGGTGCGTTGGTTGCCGATCACGATGCCTTTGCCAAGCTCTATGCCTCGTTGCTTATGACGCTGCGCGGTTCTGTCTGCCTCTATCAGGGCGAGGAGCTTGCCCTCACCGAAGCCGATCTCGCCTATCAGGATCTGCAGGATCCCTACGGCATCCAGTTCTGGCCGGAATTCAAGGGCCGTGACGGCTGCCGCACGCCGATGGTATGGGACAGCCAGGTTGCCCAGGGTGGTTTCTCGACGGTCAAGCCCTGGCTGCCTGTGCCGGTCGAGCACATCTTGCGTGCCGTCAGCGTGCAGCAGGGTGACGAGAACTCCGTGCTGGAGCACTACCGCCGCTTCATCGCCTTCCGCAAGCAGTACCCGGCTTTCGCCAAGGGCGAGATCGAGTTCGAGGATCCGCAGGGCGACGCGCTGGTCTTCACCCGTGAATTCGGCAACGAGACGCTGCTCTGCATCTTCAACATGGGACCGGCGGAAACCAACGTGACCCTGCCGGCGGGCGAATGGCAGGCTCTGGCGGGCCACGGCTTTACCAGCAACAATTACGGCGACAAGATCGATATTCCGGCCTGGGGGGCGTATTTCGCCCGCCTCGCTTAAGGATCAGGAGGGGAGAGGAAAATGACTGGACTGACGCTTAAGGATATCCGCAAATCCTATGGCTCCGTGGACGTGCTCCACGGTATCGACCTGGAGATCAACCAGGGCGAATTCATCGTTTTCGTCGGCCCCTCCGGCTGCGGCAAGTCCACGCTTCTGCGCATGATCGCCGGGCTGGAAAACATCACCGGCGGGGAGATGTACATCGACGGCATGCTCGTCAATGACGTGCCGCCCTCCAAGCGCGGCATCGCCATGGTGTTCCAGTCCTACGCGCTCTATCCGCACATGACTGTTTTCGACAACATGGCCTTCGGCATGAAGATCGCCGGCGAGAGCAAGCAGGAGATCGACCGCCGCGTGCGGGCTGCGGCCGAAAGTCTGCAGCTCACAAAATATCTCGACCGCCTCCCCAAGGCGCTCTCGGGCGGCCAGCGCCAGCGCGTGGCGATCGGCCGCGCCATCTGCCGCAATCCGAAGGTCTTCCTCTTTGACGAGCCGCTATCGAACCTCGACGCTGCACTGCGCGTCGCAACCCGCATCGAGATCGCCCGCCTGAACGAGCAGATGGCCGATACGACGATGATCTATGTCACACACGACCAGGTCGAGGCGATGACGCTGGCAGACCGCATCGTCGTCCTCTCTGCCGGCAATATCGAGCAGGTCGGTGCGCCGCTGGAGCTCTACGAGCGCCCGGCAAACCTTTTCGTTGCCAAGTTCATCGGCTCTCCGGCCATGAACATCATTCCTGCAACGATCACCGACGCCGGCGAAAACACGACGGTGACGCTGACGGGCGGCAAATCGGTGACACTCAATATCGCAACGGCCGCATCCGAGAAGGGCAAGCAGGCAAGCTTCGGCGTTCGCCCCGAAGATCTGCGCATTGCAAGCCCCGATGAGGACTATCTCTTCGAGGGCGAGGTTTCGATTGTCGAGCAGCTCGGTGAAGTGACGCTGCTCTATATCGAGGGCCTGGTTCAGGGTGAGCCGATCATCGTCAAGCTGCCCGGCATCTATAATGTGAAGAGGGGTCAGAAGATGCATTTCGTCGCCGATTGGCAGAAGCTGCACCTCTTCGATGCGTCGGGCCACACCTATAGGAAATGACCATCCATTTTTGGTGGAATCCTTCTTCTTGAGGCTGTGCAGGGGAAGGATTCTTACTTTCTGTTAAATATGCGGTGCTAGCCTTTTCCCATTACGACTGAGGGAACCAAGGCTATGGCCGCATCGAATCCAACACCTCCGAAATCGCACTTCCTGGCGAAGGAAGAATCTTTCATGTACGACCGCGAAGCGCGGTTCAAGATGGAAGACACGATGAACGCCGCGCGCATCGAATATACGGAAAAGGGCGTCATGCATGCCGCCTCGCGCCGCTGCGATATCGTCCGTATCTCGATGAGCAGCGCGATCCTCGCGATCCTCACGCAGTATACCCTGCCGAAGCAATTCTATCTGGATATTCCGGACGCCCGCATCACCAAGGTGGGCTGCCTGCTGATGAAGACCTTCCCCAACAACACGATTGAAGTTCGCTTCCTGCGACTGCTGACGCAGAAGGAGCTGAACAAGATCTTCGTCTACAGCACGCACCCGGCTCACAAGGATTACGTCCTCGATATCCGCGCGTAACAGTTTCGCGTCTCGCTGGATATGAAAAACCCGCGGTTCCGGCCGCGGGTTTTTCTTATATCGATGACGATGTCAGTGGGCGTGGAAAAGCACGCTGGCACCCTGGTCGGACGGGCCGACCGCGTGGCGGAACGGCGCGAAGAGCTCGCGGCCCATGCCGAATTCATTATCCGAGAGATCGATGGTTACAGGTTCGCGCTCGGCCATGTCGGCAGCGTCGACCAGAACCTCCAGCGTGCCCCTGATTGCGTCGAGACGGATGATGTCGCCATCCTTGATGCGGGCGATCGGGCCGCCGTCGACCGCTTCCGGCGTGACGTGGATTGCCGCCGGCACCTTGCCGGATGCGCCGGACATGCGCCCGTCGGTCAAGAGCGCCACGCGGAAGCCGCGATCCTGCAGCACGCCGAGTGGTGGGGTCAGCTTGTGCAACTCCGGCATGCCATTGGCCTTCGGGCCCTGGAAGCGCACAACGGCAATGAAGTCGCGGTTGAGCTTGCCTTCCTTGAAAGCGTCCTGCAGCTCCTGCTGGCTGTGGAAGATGACTGCCGGCGCTTCGATAATGTGGCGCTCAGGCTTGACGGCGGAAATCTTGATGACCGCCTTGCCGAGATTGCCGCGCAGCATCTTCAACCCGCCATTCGCCTGGAAGGGCGTCTCGATGCTGGCAAGCACCTTCGGATCATGGCTCTTTTCCGGCGAAGGCTGGCGCACGACGGCGCCATTGTCGCCAAGCTGGGCATCGACCGTATAGGCCTGCAGCCCGTGACCGAAGACGGTGCGCACATCGTCATGCACGAGGCCCTGCTTCAGGAGCTCCTTGATGAGGAAGCCCATGCCGCCGGCCGCCTGGAAATGGTTCACGTCGGCAAGCCCGTTCGGATAGACGCGGGCAAGCAGCGGCACCAGTTCCGAAAGCTCGGCAATATCCTGCCAGGTCAGCACGATACCGCCGGCGCGCGCCATGGCGACAAGATGCATTGTGTGGTTCGTCGAGCCGCCCGTCGCATGCAGGCCGACGACGCCGTTGACGATCGAGCGTTCGTCGATCATCTCGCCGGCTGGCGTGAACTCGTTGCCGAGAGCGGTAATGGCGAGCGCCCGCTTGGCGGCTTCGCGCGTCAGCGCTTCGCGCAATGGCGTGCCAGGGTTGATGAAGGAGGAGCCGGGCATATGGAAGCCCATGATCTCCATCAGCATCTGGTTGGAGTTCGCCGTGCCGTAGAAGGTGCAGGTGCCGGGGCCGTGATAGGACTTGGATTCGGCTTCCAAGAGTTCCGCGCGGCCGACCTTGCCCTCGGCAAAGAGCTGGCGCACGCGCGATTTCTCGTCGTTCGCCAAGCCCGTGGTCATCGGCCCGGCGGGAATGAAGATCGACGGCAGGTGACCGAAGGAGAGGGCGGCGATCATGAGACCCGGCACGATCTTGTCGCAGACACCGAGGAAGAGGGCGGCATCGAACATATTGTGCGACAGGCCCACACCCGCTGCCATGGCGATCAGGTCGCGCGAAAAGAGCGAAAGCTCCATGCCCGGCTGGCCCTGGGTGACGCCGTCGCACATGGCCGGTACACCGCCGGCGACCTGTGCGATACCACCGGCTTGCGCTGCCGCCTCGCGGATGATCGCCGGATAGGTCTCGAACGGCTGGTGGGCCGAGAGCATATCGTTATAGGCGGTGATGATGCCGAGATTGGGCACGCGGTCACCCGCAAGTGCATCCTTCTCGGCGGGGGAACAGACGGCGAAGCCGTGGGCGAGGTTGGCGCAGCCGAGAACGGAACGGTTGACGCCCTTTGAGGCGGCAGCGCGCAGGCGTTCCAGATAGCGCTCGCGGGTCGGCTGCGAGCGTTCGACAATGCGATTCGTGATCGCAGCAATGCGTGCGTGAGCGGACATGGAAAATCCCTGCCTTGTTCTGGTTCGTTTCTATCTGCTCGCCGGCTCCGGCGGCCCTTCAGGCCGTATCAGGGAGCCCAGTAGATCTCGACCGGGGAAGTGGCCCGGCGCAGAATGGCGCGGATCGGCATTTCTGCCTCTTCGCCGTTGCCTTCCGCCTTGGCGAGAACGTCTTTTTTGCCTTCGCCCTCAATGTGGAGAATGAGCAGTTTGGCATCCTCAAGAGCGGAGAAGGTGAAAGTCAGGCGCGGTTCGCCTGCCCCTTCTGCATCCATGGTGATGATGCCGCGTGGCGTCTTTGCGTCGAGCGCGAGGCTCAGATTGTTGCCGCCCGGGAAGAACGAGGCCGTATGGCCGTCGCCGCCCATGCCGAGAATGACGACATCGAAAGGGATGCCGATCTCGGCGCTCTTTGCCGTTGCAAGCTTTGCGGCCTCCTCGACGGAGGCGGCCGGCTGGTAAAGCGGCACGAAACGCGCCGCTTTAGCCTTGTTCTGCAGAAGATTGGCATCGACCAACAGATGGTTCGAGCGCGGATTGTCGGAGGGCACGAAGCGTTCGTCGACGAGTGTGATCGTCACCTTGGCCCAGTCGATATCGCGCGCCGAAAGCGCCTGGAAGAAGGCTTTCGGCGTGGAACCGCCGGAAACGGCGATGCTCGCTTCTCCGCGGGCTGCAATGGCTGCCGTAAGCGCTCTGGAAACCTTGTCTGCAAGGTTGGTGGCGAGTTCGGCGGCGTTTGCGAAGGAATGCAGTGTCGATGCCATATCTTCAGACCTCAGACTAGATGTCGTCGTGCCAGGTGCGGCCGTCGCGTTCGATGAGCGCGATGGCCTGGCTCGGGCCCCAGGTGCCGGCCGTGTAGCCCTGCACCTGCTGACCGGTCGATTCCCAACCCTTGAGGATCGGATCGACCCACTGCCATGCGGCTTCGACTTCGTCGCGGCGCATGAACAGCGTCTGGTTGGAACGGATGACGTCCATCAGCAGACGCTCGTAGGCGTCAGGATTGCGGACGTTGAAGGCTTGGGCGAAGCTCATGTCGAGCGAGACATTGCGCAGACGCATGCCGCCCGGACCAGGATCCTTGATCATCAGCGACTGCTTGACACCTTCATCCGGCTGCAGGCGGATGATCAGCTGGTTCTGGCTGATACGGCCGGCGGCCTGATCGAAGATCGCATGCGGGATCGGCTTGAAGGTGATGACGATTTCCGACATGCGCCCGGCAAGACGCTTGCCGGTACGGATGTAGAAGGGAACGCCTGCCCAGCGCCAATTGTTGATCTCGGCCTTGATGGCGACGAAGGTTTCCGTGTTGGAAACCCCGCCTTCCAGCTCTTCGAGATAGCCCTTGACCGGGCCGCTGCCGGAAGCGCCGGCGCGGTACTGGCCGCGAACCGTGGCCTGCTCGACGTTGGAGGCGTTGATTGGCTTCAGCGCGCGCAGAACTTTAAGCTTTTCGTCGCGAACAGCTTCCGAATCCATCGAGGAAGGAACTTCCATCGCGGTCAGGCAGAGGAGCTGCAGGATGTGGTTCTGCACCATGTCGCGCAGTGCGCCGGCTGTGTCGTAGTAACCGGCGCGGCCTTCGAGGCCGACGGCTTCGGCAACGGTGATCTGGATGTGGTCGATATAGTTGGCGTTCCACAGCGGCTCATAGAGCGCGTTGGCAAAGCGCAGCGCCATCAGGTTCTGCACCGTCTCCTTGCCGAGATAGTGGTCGATGCGGAAGATCTGCTCTTCCTTGAAGGCGCGGCCGATACTGTCGTTGAGCTGCAAGGCCGAGGCGAGGTCACGGCCGATCGGCTTTTCGACGACGATGCGGGTCGATTTGGTGATCAGCTTGTGGTCGTGGATCTTCTGCGAGATGTCGCCGAAGATGCCTGGAGCGACGGCGAGGTAAAAGGCGCGAACCCGGTCCTTGCCCTCGTCGAGCAGCTTCTTCAGCTGATCCCAGCCGCTGTCCGTGCGGGCATCGACGGAAACATAGAAGAGACGGGAGCAGAACTTTTCGACTTCCGCCTCGTCATATTCGCCCTTCTTCAGGTGTTCCTTGAGCGCGTCCTTGGCGAACTTGCGGTATTCCTCATGCGAAAGCGGGCTGCGCGAAGCGCCGATGACACGGGTCGGTTCCGAGAACTGGCCCTCGATCTGGCGATGATACAGCGCGGGCAGAAGCTTGCGTTCGGCAAGGTCGCCGCTGCCGCCAAAGACGACATAATCAAAAGGCTCAACGGGAATGATTTGGCTGCTCATGAGCTTGTCTCTCAATCAGGCTTGGTTGGTGGCCGTTTTAATCTAATCGATTTAAAAAAGCCAGTGTGCGGTGCAATGAATCTGTCCGTCATCGGTTTTAAAGCGAATTACCCGCAGAGGAAATCCGCAATCGAACTAAAACTTGTCGCGGAGGGCGAACCACGACAAGGCAAGGAAAAGCAGCGGCGCCCGCATGCGCGCGCCGCCCGGAAAGGCAGGGATATCGAGCGCCTTGAAGAGATCGAGATCGGCCGATTTTCCCAGCACCATTTCTGCGTAAAGCTTGCCACAGTAATTTGACAGCATGACGCCGTGGCCGGAATAACCGCCGATCGAGGTCACGCCGGGCATGACCTCGCGCACGAATGGCTGGCGGGGCATGGTGATGCCGACCGAGCCGCCCCAGGCGTGAGTGATCTCGATATCTTTCAATGCGGGATAGATTTCGGCGATCTGCCGGCGGATATGCTGCGAAATGTCATGCGGATTGTCCGCCGTATAGGCCTCGCGTCCGCCGAAGAGCAGCCGTCCGTCCTTCATTTTGCGGAAATAGCGCACGACGAAACGCGAATCCGCCACCGCTTCGCCGCCGGGGATGACATTGGGAAACTGGTCGAGAGGCACCGTAGCGCCGATGAAGGAACGGATCGGCATCACATGGCTTGCCGTGATTGGCTCCAGATTGCCGATATGTCCATTGCAGGCGATCAGCGCCCTGTTGGCAGTGATCGTGCCGCGTTCGGTTTCGATAACGACCTTGCCGCTGCGCTCTTCGATCGACTTTGCCCTGGTCATTTCGAAAATATCGGCCCCGGCATTGGCTGCCACCCTGCCAAGGCCGATCAGCAGCTTCAGCGGATGGATATGGCCAGTGCCGACGTCGCGTACCCCGCAATAGAAGCGTTTGGAGCCAAGCCGCTCCTGCGTCTCCTCGCGGTCCATGAAACGCAGATGCGGATAGTCGTAACGGAAGGCCGCGATTTCCGCATTCTCGTAGTAGTACCGCTTGTAGCTTTCCTTGTGGGCGACGCTGAGCTGACCGGGCACATAATCCATATCGATCTGGTGCTCGGTCGCAAAATCCATGAGGTGCCGCTTGGCATCTTCGGCAAGGTCGAAGAGCGCCTTGGAGCGCTCATAGCCGATCTTCTCCTCCATCTCTTCCGGCCACCAGCGCTGGCCAGTGCCGAGCTGGCCGCCATTGCGCCCGGAGGCGCCGTCGCCGAGCCTGCTGCCCTCGATGAGCGTCACCGAGACGCCGGCCCTGGCGAGATTATAGGCGGCCTGAAGGCCCGTATAGCCGCCGCCGATAATGGCGACGTCACACTGCCTCGAGCCGTCGAGCGCCGGATAATCCGGCCGGTCGCCGACTGTCGCCTGATACCAGGACAGGCCAGGCGCGATGGGGCTCTGCCATGTCTCTTTCGTCATGGCGAACCCTCACACGTTCAGAAGGAGGAATTCCCGCTCCCAGGGGCTGATCACCTGCATGAAAGTTTCGAACTCGCCCCGCTTCACGCCGGCATAGAGCCCGATGAACTCCTTGCCGAAGACTTCCTCGAATGCCGGTTCGTCTTCAAGCAGTGCCACGGCTTCCAGAAGGCCGCGCGGCAGGTCGATCGAGCCCTCATTGGCCGAATCCTCGGTCGGCGCCGTCGGCTCGATTTCCTTAGTGATGCCGAGCAGACCGGAGGCAAGCGAAGCGGCGAGCGCCAGATAGGGATTGGCATCCGAGCTCGGCAGGCGGTTTTCCACGCGCCGCGCCTGCGGATCGGAGACCGGCACGCGGAAGGCCGTCGTGCGGTTGTCGTAACCCCAGGCATTGTTGACCGGGCAGGACATATCCGGCTGCAGGCGGCGGTAGGAATTCACGTAGGGCGCCAGCATGGCAAGCGCGCTCGGCACGTATTTCTGCATACCGCCGATGAAGTGGAAGAATTCCTTCGAGGCCGAACCATCATTGTTCGAGAAGACGTTCTTGCCGGTGTTGATGTCCACCACGGACTGGTGGATATGCATTGCCGAACCCGGCTGGCCCTGCATCGGCTTTGCCATGAAGGTGGCGTAGATATCGTGCTTCAGCGCCGCCTCGCGGATCGTACGCTTGAAGAGAAACACCTGGTCGGCAAGCTCGATCGGATTGCCGTGACGGAGGTTGATTTCGAGCTGCGCCGGTCCTTCCTCGTGGATCAGCGTATCAATCTCGAGGCCCTGCTTTTCCGAGAAGTGGTAGATGTCGTCGATCAACTCGTCGAACTCGTTGATGCCGGCGATCGAATAGCCCTGGCCGCCGAGAATCGAACGACCCGAACGTCCCTTGGGCGGATGCAGCGGATAGTCCGGGTCGTCATTCGTGGCGACGAGATAGAATTCGATTTCCGGCGCCACGATCGGCTTCCAGCCGCGCTCGGCATAGAGGCTGAGAATGCGCTTCAATACGTTGCGCGGCGTGTAGGGAACTTCCTGTCCGTCGGAATTGACAATGTCGCAGATGACCTGCGCGGTCGGATCGGTTTCCCAGGGCACGACGGACAGGGTGGAAAGGTCGGGCACGAGCTTCAGGTCGCTATCGCGCGGCTCGTAGCGGAAGCTTTCGGTCTCCTCGGGATATTCGCCTGATATCGTGTGGCGGTAGATCGCCGAAGGCAGTGCAAGCGATGTGTTGGAGGTGAATTTGGAGGACGGCATCATCTTGCCGCGCGGCACGCCGGCAAGGTCCGGCGTGATGCATTCGATGTCTTCGATACCGCGTGCCCTCAGCCACTGCGCTGCTTCCTTCCAGTTCGCAACACCGCGCAGAGATCCGGGATCAGGAGGGGATTTCTTCGAGGCGGGTACGTTTCTGGCAGGCTTCAGCGTCGTCTTTTTTGGGGACATGACACACCGGTTTGCGTTGATCGTAACGCCATCATAACCGGAGTTTGGCAATTGGCGAGGGGGTGGAAGGCGTTGACTTTCGCCCTCTGATGGAAAAAGAAGACGCGATTTCAGCAGGGAAAATGGATTTTGCGGCACAAGAGCGATGTGATCGTCATCGGGGCGGGTGCCGCGGGCATGATGTGTGCTATCCGTGCCGGGCAGCGCGGCCGTTCCGTCACTGTACTGGACCACGCCCGCGCACCGGGGGAGAAGATCCGCATCTCCGGCGGCGGCCGCTGCAACTTCACCAATATCAATGCCGGCCCGAAGAACTTCCTCTCCGCCAATCCGCATTTCTGCAAGTCGGCGCTTGCCCGTTTCACGCCGGCCGATTTCATCGCCATGGTCGAACGTCACGGGATCGCCTGGCATGAGAAGACGCTTGGCCAGCTTTTCTGCGACAACAGCGCCAAGGACATTATCTTCATGCTGCTCGACGAGATGCGTGCGGCAGGTGCTGCCTGGCATCTCGGTGTCGAAATATCAGGAGTTGAAAAGACCGAAAGCGGCTTCCGTGTCTCGACCTCCGAAGGGGTCTTCGAAGCCGCTTCCCTGGTCATCGCAACGGGGGGAAAGTCCATTCCGAAGATGGGAGCAACCGGCTTTGCCTATCGCATTGCCGAGCAGTTCGGCTTGGCCGTTACCGAAACGCGCGCCGGCCTTGTGCCTCTGACGCTCGATCCGATCTTGCTCGAAAGCATCGCGCCTCTGTCAGGCATCTCTGCGCCCGCAGAGATCCGTCACGGCAAGACTGCCTTTCGCGAAGCGTTGCTCTTCACCCACCGTGGTCTCAGCGGCCCCGCCATCCTGCAGATTTCCTCCTACTGGCGGGAAGGTGATGCCATCACCATCGACATCGAGCCGGATGTCGATATCGCCGCGCATCTGAAGAAAGCGAAACAGGTAAACGGGCGCCAGTCCGCACAGACGGCGCTTGGTGAAATCCTGCCGAAGCGCTTGGCGCAATATATCGTCGAACGCGAAGCGATCAGCGGCAACATGGCCGACCTCTCCGACAAGCTGCTGACCAGGCTTGCCGAGGCGGCGCAGAACTGGTCTCTCAGGCCCTCCGGCTCGGAAGGTTATCGTACGGCGGAAGTCACGCTCGGCGGCATCGATACGACGGCGCTCGATTCCCGCAGCCTGCAGGCCAAGGCCGTTCCCGGTCTCTATTTCATCGGTGAATGTGTGGATGTGACCGGCTGGCTCGGCGGCTATAATTTCCAGTGGGCCTGGGCCTCCGGTTTTGCCGCCGGTGAGGCATTGTAAACGCTAATATTTGTAGACGTAAAACCTTCTAGCCGATTCAAGACTTCTTAAGATGGGCTGCGCCATCCTGTCTCAATGGCAGGTTGGCAAAGCCGTTCCTAAATTAAGCTTTACCGGCAAGCCGTTTTGTTGGATTGTTATGCTTAGATAGAAGTGAGGTTTCGCAATGAACAGAAACACTCGACGCGCCCGCGCCATCGCAATTGCCCAGGTAAAGCCTGATACGAAGCTCGTAACTCTGCGCTATCTGATGCTCGCAGCCGGCGCAACCGCCGCCAGCATTGCTGTTCTTCTTTCCCACTTCATCTGATCTTTTCGCAGCTTGAAATGGAAGTTTTCGGTCTCGCGACTTGATATATCGCGAATCCGCGGCGTGCAATTTGCAACTATTGTGCGATCACGGCTAACGCCCTCTCACCGCTTATCCGAAAATTAATATATAATCTGACACATTGTAGACGAATATTTGGGTGTTTCCGGCCTCGCCGGAAATGAACTGGCAATGATTGCCGCCCGTTCCAGGGTTTTCCCAACTGTTAGTAGATCAGCTCGATATGCACCCGGCTGGCGCCAGAAGGCTGCCGGCGGGAGGAGTGGTGTATGAAAGGCACGGCGCGCCATGTTCATTGACAAGATTCTTTCTCGTTTCAAGATTCAGACCAAGGTTCTGATTTTTGTACTGCCATTCGTCATCACCATTTCCGCCGTCGGTCTGACCGGTCTTTATGCCTCCGGTCTGCTGCAGGGCCGGATGGAGATTTCCAACAGCGTTCTCCAGTCGCTGAGCGGGTTCAAGGATCTCTACGCCTCGATGGACGACTTCCTGCAGACAACCAACGAGCAGGCGCGCGACAAACTCCATACAGATATCAAAACCCAGGGGCAGACGCTTGACGCCACCATGGCGCAGATCGGCGACAATGCCGGTCATGAAAACCTGCAGGCTGCCATCGAGGGCACGAACGGCATTTCGGATACCGTCGGCAAGCTCTGGACCCTGCACGAGCAGGAAGTTGCCCTTCGCAAGCAGATCGACGATGCGCAGAAGGTGATGATTACCAACCGCTTCAACGTCAGCTACGACGCCAAGCAGCTGGAAGAAAACATCCGCACTGATGAAGGCAATGCAACGTCGACGCTGCGCGCAGCCGACCGTCTGCTTAAGGGCGGCGATACGCTGGCAACCGTCATGAACGATTTCAACAAGGCGCAGACGTCTACTGACAAGCTGAAGGTCGTGACCGATGCGCTGCCTGCGATCGCCAAGGCGCAGCGCATGATTGAAATCTCCGTGCCGCAGAACCAGAAGAGCATGACACAGTCGATGGCGCAGACCGTCAGCGACCTGAAGGCTCAGGCGACGGCGCCGGAGGCCGGCACGGATGATGGCGTTGCCAACCTTGGTCGTCTCGTTTCCCGCTTCCGCCAGATGTCGACATACACGCAGCTCACCGCCACGCAGATGATGCGCGAGGCAACGACGACTTTCGTGGAGCTCGACAGCCGCATCGCCCAGACCAACTCCGTGCTGGAGGATACACGGCGCCTTGAAAGCTCCATCTATTCGCTGCAGCTCGTGCTCGCCGATTTCAACGCCAAGCCGAGCAAGGAAAATCGCGTTCGCCTGAACCAGGAAATCGCCACGCTCAACACCATGCTGAACACCCTTCAGGCAAGCGCCAAAGGCATGAATTTCGCCGGCGACATTGTCGACGCGATTACGCCCGCTCTCGCTTCGATGGATAAGGGTGCGCAGAGCCTCGTCGATGTGATCAACCAGCGTACGACCGATTATGCCGCAGCGCGACAGCAGCTCGACGGCGTATGGGGCCAGCTGACCAGCTTCGCAGAAGAGCAGAAGCAGACTGCCGGCACGGAACGCGACCAGGCCAACAGCATCTCCGTCGGCACGACCGGACTCGGCATCCTGGTCTCCATCGTCGGCGGCATCGCGCTGGTGCTGACACTGCAGCGGCCGATTGCCCAGATCACTGCCGCCATGCGCCGCATCGCCGAAGGTGCGCTCGACACGAACATTTCCGGCGAGAAGCGTTCCGACGAAATCGGCGACATGGCTCGCGCACTTGGCATCTTCAAGGAAAATGCCATCTCCAAGATCCGCATCGAGGAGCAAAGCGACGAAGAGCGTCAGGCCGCCGAGCATGAGCGCCAGCGCAACGATGCCGAAAAGCGCGAGATGGACCGCCAGATCGAATATGCCGTCAATGAGCTCGCTGCCGGTCTCGAGCGTATGTCGCAGGGCGATATCTCGACGACGATCGATACACCCTTCATCGGCCGTCTCGAACAGCTCCGTCAGGATTTCAACGGTTCGATGATGCGCCTGCAGGCCACGATGAGCCAGATCCGCGACAACGTTCAGATGATCCAGGGCAACGGCAACCAGATGGCCCAGTCCTCCGAGGATCTCGCCAAGCGTACCGAGCAGCAGGCTGCATCGCTGGAAGAAACCGCCGCCGCCGTCGACCAGATCACCGTCACTGTCCGCTCGTCCGCCGAGCGCGCCAAGGATGCCGATCAGATCGTCCGCCAGGCCAAGCGCAGCGCCGACGACTCCGCCGTCGTCGTCAACAATGCGATCGACGCCATGGGCCGTATCGAGGATGCCTCGCGCCAGATCGAGCAGATCATCGGCGTCATCGACGAAATCGCCTTCCAGACCAACCTGCTCGCTCTGAATGCTGGTATCGAAGCCGCCCGCGCCGGTGAAGCCGGCAAGGGCTTCGCAGTCGTCGCCATGGAAGTCCGTGAACTTGCCCAGCGCTCTGCCGCTGCCGCACAAGAGATCAAGGGCCTCATCAACAAGTCGACGAACGAGGTCAATTCCGGTTCGCAGTTCGTCCAGGAAACCGGCACGGTTCTCGCCAAGATCAGCGCCCAGATCGTCACGATCAGCCAGCATGTCGAAATGATCGCCCGCGCAAGCCACGACCAGTCGAGCGCGCTGCAGGAGGTCAACTCCACGGTCAACCAGATGGATCAGATGACCCAGCAGAACGCGGCAATGGTAGAAGAGACCACCGCCGCGAGCCGCGAACTCGCAAACGAGGCGGATGCGCTGCTGCATCTCGTGCAGCAGTTCAAGATCGACGGCGACAGCGACATGCACATGTACCGCGCCGCCTGATTTCAGCCTTCCCATCCGCAACGCAAATGGCCCCGTCTCCGGGGCCATTTTTATGCGGAAAATAAGTCACGCCAAGGTTGTGAAGAGACGGATGGATTGAAAAATTCCTGCCCTTCTTGCAGATGATGCATTCATGAAATCATACTAGATTTGAAAAAAGACAAGTAAAAGGCTCAGCGAGAACCCTGCGTTAAGAGAAAATTTTCCCTAACGCATTCTTATGAAAACCATAAAGGTGTTCGCCAGAGGTTCCAGATGCCGCGTTTCTTTTCGACATCCATCGTGCGCCAGATCGTTGCGATCACGCTGCTTCTGCTTGCCGGCAGCACCGCAGCGATTGTCGGCGTGACCTATTACAATCTCGGCAGCTATGTCATGGACAGCGCAGTATCCGACGCGAAGGATGCAAGCCGCTCGATGGCGGTTCTCTACGGCGCAAGCGATGCTGATGTCCGCATCGATGTGAAGGACAACGCGCTGTCAGGCGTGACCGAAGACAAGATCCCTGCTTTTGCAGATTATTCGCTGGTCGACCGCACGGCGCAGTCGATTGCCGGCGTTGCCACCATCTTCGAAAAGCAGGGAGGCGATTACGTCCGCGTCTCCACCAATGTGAAGAAAGAAAATGGCGACCGTGCCGTCGGCACCAAGCTTGCCGCGGATCATCCCGCCCAGCCTGTGCTCGCACAGGGTAATGCCTATTACGGTCCGGCAGACCTCTTCAGCCGCAAATTCATGACGGGTTATTTCCCGGTCAAGAATCCCTCGGGTGCCACGATCGGCATCCTCTTCATCGGCATACCCATGGAAGTCTATTACCAGCGGATGAACGAATTGCAGACGCTGGTTCTTAGCGTCGGCGCCGTGGTGATGTTACTCGTCGGCGTGCTCGCTTTCTATGCGATCCGCCGTTCGGTAAAGCCGATGCAGGCACTGACATCGAGCGTGCGCGCCATTTCGTCGGGCGACCTCGTCAGCGCCGTCCCCTGCATCGAAAAGAAGAACGAATTCGGCGACATCGGTCGTGCGCTCGCTCTCTTCCGCGACAGCGCAGTCGCGCGCCAGGAGTTGGAGACTCAGGCCGCCGAACAGCGCGCGCTGAACGATGCCGAGCGCAGCCGCAACGATGCGGAGAAGCGTACACTCGATGGCCAGATCGATTTTGCCGTCAATCAGCTTGCCGCTGGTCTCGGACGCCTGTCACAGGGCGATGTTTCGCAGACCATCGAAACACCCTTTGTCGGTCGGCTCGAACAGCTCCGCATGGATTTCAACACTTCGCTCGAACGCCTTCAGGATACGTTGACGCGCATTCGGGCGAGTGCCGCTTCCATCCAGCGCAACAGCGGTTCGGTTTCGGCCTCGGCTGACGAACTCTCCAGGCGCACGGAATCCCAGGCTGCCAGCCTTGAGGAAACGGCCGCTGCCGTCGAAGAAATCACCGTTACGGTCCGCTCGTCGGCCGAACGCGCCCATGAGGCAAACAATGTCGTTGCCGCGACCAAACGGACGGCCGACAGTTCCGGCACCGTTGTCGGTGATGCAGTCGCCGCCATGGGTCGCATCGAAGACGCCTCGCAGCGCATCGAACAGATCATCGTCGTCATCGACGACATCGCCTTCCAGACCAACCTGCTGGCGCTGAATGCCGGTGTCGAGGCGGCACGTGCCGGTGAAGCCGGCAAGGGCTTTGCCGTCGTGGCTCAGGAAGTGCGCGAGCTTGCCCAGCGCTCGGCCAATGCCGCCAAGGAGATCAA
The DNA here is from genome assembly GCF_051811225.1 of Rhizobium sp. 768_B6_N1_8. Lineage (NCBI taxonomy): Bacteria > Pseudomonadati > Pseudomonadota > Alphaproteobacteria > Hyphomicrobiales > Rhizobiaceae > Rhizobium > Rhizobium sp. 768_B6_N1_8. The sequence continues at coordinate 330,770 of NZ_JBPWPV010000001.1, forward strand.
GGCGCTGATCGAACAGTCGACCCGCGAGGTGAATGCCGGTTCCGAACTCGTGCAGAAGACCGGCAGCGTGCTCGCCTCGATCAGCCACGAGATCATCGCAATCAGCGGCCACGTCGAGACCATCGCCACGGCAAGCCGTGACCAGTCGGCCGCCCTTCAGGACGTCAACAGCTCCGTCAATGCCATGGACCAGATGACGCAGAAGAATGCCTCCATGGTTGCCGAAGCCACGCAGGCAAGCCGTCAGCTGGCGGAAGAGGCCGACATGCTGATGGCGCTCATAGAGCAGTTCCGCCTCGCCGAAGGCGCTGCCGGTCATGGCCGCGTGAGACAGGCGGCCTGACATCCGAATTCGTCTTCGTCGGGCCGCACCTTCGTGCGACCGGCGGCCTCATCTGCCGGCAGCGTCAGCCAGGCTGCAAATCGCACCAGGAAGCTGCTTCCTGCGTTGTTATAGAAGGCATCCTCTTCCTTTATCCGGTCGCGTCTTGTTCGCTGCAGCAAGCTTGCTCGCTGCATTCGGCCGGCAATGTCTGCGATTATGAAATTATCGATCATCATGATGTCCTCTCGTTTCTGGACATCAATTGATCTACACATCAAAATTCGCTTTTTGAACGAGCGAAATCCCATTATGTTTTTCACTCATGAAAAACAGCAATTGGGACTCCTATCAGCTTTTCCTGCAGGTCGCCCGCACCGGCGGCCTGACGGGCGCCAGCACTGCCACTGCTTTGAGCCCAGCAACAATCGGCCGGCGCATGCTCGATCTGGAGCAGGAACTCGGCCGCACACTCTTTCACCGCAGCCAGACAGGCTACCGCCTGACCGCTGATGGGCAGACCCTCGTCGATCATCTGCAGGAGATGGAGGCGGCCGCCCGCAAGGTCGAAGCATGGCGGCAATCGTCCGAAGGTGGCGCCACCGTCAGGATCGCTGCCGGCACATGGATCTCCTGGCTGCTGACGGAGAATTTTTCGGCGATCCGTATGCCCGGGGACACGTTCGGCATTTCCTTGACGATCGGCGAGGCCCGCGCGAACCTGAATTACCGGGAAAGCGATATCGGCATCCGCGCCTTCGAACCGGAGGAAAGCAATCTCGCGGCCCGTCTGCTCGGCGAAGTCGCCTATGCCATCTACATCAGACGCAATGCCAGCCAGGACGACACCAGATGGATCGCTGTCGGCGCAGAGGATGCGATCTCGGCCTATCTGCGCTGGCCCTATCAGAATGCTGCATCCGCCATCGTCGCGACCGTCAACCGCCCGCGCTCCCTGCCGGATCTGGTGCGTGCGGGCGCGGGAAAGACGGTGCTGCCCTGTTTCGTCGGCGATCTCGATCCCGAACTCGAACGGTGCGGTGGCGAGCTGCCGGAGCTGCGTCACCGCCAGTGGATCGTCATGAATGCCGAGGATCGCTACCGCCCAGAAATTCGTACGGTCGCCGACCGGATGACGAAGCTTTTGAAAAGCTATACCGACCTCTTCGCCGGCAAGCGCGCCAGCCGCGGATAATCTGCCTCTACGGCATCAGCCGGCGCACGAGCCCCACCTGGCTGTTCACCCCGAGCTTCGAATAGATGTTCTTCAGATGCGAGCGTGCGGTCTCGTAGCTGACATCGTTCGTCCGCGCGACTTCGCGCAGCGACAGGCCCGCGGTGATGCCGGCCGCAATCCGCATTTCTGCCGCCGTCAGTTGGTCGATACGGAGCAGCGCGTCATTGAGATCGGGGCGCAATGGCAGGCTCGTCCGCTCGATGATCATCGCCACCGTCGGTCCCTCGAGAAATTCGGTGATGAAATCCGACTGCATCTTCACCAACGTGCATTTGAAGCCGGTGTTCTTCATCCTGATTAGCGTGCTTGCCGGCGAGAATGCCTGCAAGCGGTGGCGCAACAGAGCCGATAGGCGGGAGGCAAGCTCGCTGTCATTGATCATGATCCGCCCGGTCGAGGTGACGCCGATCGCTTCGCCCTCGGCAATCATCCGCTCCGCCGCGCTGTTGATCGAGCGGATATTCTGATCCTCGCCGATATAGACGATACCGACGCCGATCGCGTCGAAGAGCGCCAATCCGTTTTCGTTGTTATGGGGATCGCTGTGCTCGCGGCGAATGAAATCGAAGGCGCGGCGCAGATGCGGTGCCAGGTCGCTGAGCAGCTCGGCATTCGTGCGATTGAAATCCGGATCGGAAGACGAGGTCAGCGTCGAAAGATTGAAGGAGCGTCCGCGTTCCCGCATGATCGTTACGCCGACGCTGCTTTCGCAGCCGATCCAGCGAAGGTAATCGCTGTAGAATTCCGTCTTCAGAAGCTGATCGCGCGGCAGCATCTGATCGGCGATCACGCCAAGGCCGATCGGCCGGGTGGCGGCGCGCGGCATCCACGGATTGATGGCCGCATAATAGCGGTTATAGGCCTCGGTTTCCTTTTCCGCGAGACCAGAAGAGAGGGAGAGGCCACCGGTGCGCGCGACGGCATCGTGGAAAAACAGCGTCGACTTGGCATCCGGCATCGTCGCGGTCAGCGCATCGAGAAAGGCTTGCCACGACGTCTCGCCGAAGAGCGCGCCATAGATCAGATCGGTCAGAACTTCGAGTTTTGCGTGCGGCGAACCGGGCATATGCAGTTCCGTTCGAAGATATGCTCAATTATGCCGCGACTCCGCCGTGCTGACAATTGCGTCAAATAGCGTAGGTCCGGCGGTCTTTACCACCGGACCCTACCCTTAATTTCTGTTTGCGACGATGACGGGGATCAGCAGATCTCCCCAGTTGCCGTCACCGCCATGATGCCGGGCGGAGCGTACCAGCTCCACCGAAACACCGGCCTCGACCGCCTTCATCACCGACTGGTTCAGCCTGTGCAGATCATTGGCAAGCATACGGATCACCGTCTGCTGATCATCAGTCATGCTGCTTGCCTGCTCTTCCGTCCGTTCGCGGACGCGCGCAATGGATGCCATGTCGTTTCCTCCTCTACTCGGCAGCCGGTTTGAATTGGGCGTGTTCGGTCGATTCCCCCATGGCCGTCGTGGAGGCGCGGCCGCCTGATATCGCCAGTGACACGGCGTCGAAATAGCCGGTGCCGACTTCACGCTGATGTTTGGTGGCAGTATAGCCGCGTGCCTCGGCAGCGAATTCCGCCCGCTGAAGCTCGCAATAGGCCTCCATCTGCCGCTCGCGATAGCCGCTGGCGAGCTCATACATGCCGTAGTTCAGCTGGTGGAACCCGGCGAGTGTGATGAACTGGAACTTGTAGCCCATGGCGCCGAGTTCGCGCTGGAACCTGGCGATCGTCGCATCGTCGAGGTTTTTCTTCCAGTTGAAGGACGGCGAGCAATTATAGGCAAGCAGCTTGCCGGGATGCGCCTTGTGGACGCCTTCGGCAAAGCGGCGCGCCTGCTCGAGATCCGGCTTCGACGTTTCGCACCAGATGAGGTCGCAATGCGATGCATAGGCGACGGCCCGCGCAATGCAGGGTTCCAGCCCGTTGCGCACCTGATAGAAGCCCTCGACCGTGCGTCCGGCATCATAATCGACGAAAGGCTGGTCGCGTTCGTCTATGTCAGAGGTCAGAAGCTTGGCCGCTTCAGCATCCGTGCGGGCGATGACGAGCGTCGGCACTCCCATGACATCGGCGGCAAGTCGCGCCGCATCGAGATTGCGGATATGGGCCGCCGTCGGGATCAGAACCTTTCCGCCGAGATGGCCGCATTTCTTCTCCGAGGCCAGCTGATCCTCGAAGTGAACGCCGGCCGATCCCGCCTCGATATAGGCTTTCATGATCTCGAAGGCATTGAGCGGCCCACCGAAACCGGCCTCGGCGTCGGCGACGATGGGCGCAAACCAGGTCTCGACCGAAAGTTCCCCGCCTTCTGCCGTCTCGATCTGATCGGCACGCTGCAGCGTGCGGTTGATGCGTTTGGCAAGCTCCGGTCCGGCATTGGCGGGATAGAGCGATTGATCCGGATACATGGCCGATGCCGTGTTGGCGTCGGCGGCGACCTGCCAGCCGGAAAGATAGATCGCCTTCAGCCCGGCGCGTACCATCTGCATGGCCTGGTTGCCGGAGAGCGCGCCGAGCGCATTGACGAAATTCTCCTCGTGCAGAAGCTGCCAGAGGCGCTGAGCCCCCATTTCGGCCAGCGTGTAGCGGAGCGCGACGGAGCCACGCAGACGCTCGACATCGGCGACGGAATAGGGCCGCTCGATACCGTCGAAACGGCCATCAGGCGCATTGCGAATGAGTTTGTAAAAATCTGTCATGCCAATCTCCTCTTTGATTTCCAACGCTTGAGCGCTGATGACAGAATTTACAAGAACGAGTAAATTATCCAGAAAAACCTTTGATTTCAGGCGAAGAAAGAGGTTAGGATGAGGAGGATTTACAGGGTGGTTTTGTAATTTTGTAAAAACTTGTAAATCCTAAAGTGTAAAGGATGTGACATGGCGGAACGGAAGATATTTGCGGGGCCGAAAGTCAGGCGCATCCGCAATGCGCTGGCGTTGACGCAGACTGCCATGGCCGAGGCGCTGGAAATCTCCCCCTCCTACCTGAATCTGATCGAACGCAATCAGCGCCCATTGACGGTGCAACTGTTGCTCAAGCTCTCTTCCGTATACCGCATAGATCTTGAGGAACTGCAGGGCGAAACCGCCGGTGGCCTTGGCCAGTTGAAGGAGGTGTTCGCCGATCCGTTGCTGTCGGGTGAGCTGCCGGGGGATCAGGAGCTTGTCGAAGTGGCCGATGCCGCGCCCAATGCGGCAAGCGGTATGATCAAGCTCTACCGCGCCTATCGCGAGCAGGCCGCCCGCCTTTCCGACCTGACGGCCCTGATGGCGGGCGAGGGCCGCGCGCCGGTCGCTTCCGGCCGCCTGCCTCTGGACGAGGTGAGGGAGGCGCTGGAACGCCGCCCCGCCTATTTCGCTGACATCGAGGCGGCGGCTGAAAGTTTCGCCAACGGACTTACTGCCGGCGGCAACCTGAAGGACTGGCTGAAGAACGAGCGCGGCATCGCCACCCGAATCCTGCCCGTTCATGTCATGCCTGATCTGCGTCGCCGCTTCGACCGTCACTCGATGCGCCTTTTCCTGTCCGAGCGCCTTTCAGGGGCCGATCAAGCGCAGGAAATTGCCATCGAAGTGGCAAGGCTCGCCCTGCGGCCCGAGATCGAGGCCGCGCTTGAGGAACTGCCGCTGTCATCCGACGAGGCGCGGCGCATCGCCCGCTTCGAGCTGACGCGCAGTGCGGCGCTCGCCTTGCTGATGCCTTATGGGGCCTTTCTTCTTGCCGCACAGAATACCCGATACGACATCGATCTCATCCGCGCCCGTTTCGCTGTCTCCTTCGGCCAGGCCGCGTCGCGCCTCGTCGTGCTGCAGCGTCCCGGCGCTGCCGGCATTCCCTTCTTCCTGATGGAGAGTGATGCTGCAGGCCATGTCATTCGCCGGACAGGTGCCCAGGGCTTTCCGCAGGCGCGCTTTGGCGGCAACTGTCCGAAGCTCAACGTCCACGCTGCCTTTCTTGAGCCGGGCAGGGTGTTGGTGGAGACGGTCGCCATGCCTGACGGTTCGGCTTTCCTGACGATCGCACGCACGCTCGAAGGGCCGGTGGTGGAGTTCGGCGAGCGGGTGCGGCGCACGGCTCTGCTGATCGGCTGCGATGCCGCCCTGCACGACAGTCTGGTCTACGGCCGAAGCGATGCCTTGCCGGTTGCGGTCGGCCCCGCCTGCCGCCTTTGTGAAAGGCGCGGATGCCTTTCCCGGGCCGAGCCGCCGCTGACGCGTCCACTTGCTCTGGACGAGACCTCTGCTGGCCTTGGAAGCTTCGATTTTCAGTGATTGTGAAATCATTGACGCCGCAGGATTTTGCGCTTGTAGGCTCCGGAAATCCTTTCTAGTCTGCAGCAAAACCAGAGGGAAATAAGAGGTGTCCGGGGGCGCGATACCTTTAAAAAAACAGGAGATATCATGAGGTCAAGAATCGCCAGCCTGACGGCAGTTGCCGTTGTCGCTCTCCTTGCCGCCGCGCCTGCCTTCGGCCAGGAGCGTGTGGTCAACGTCTACAACTGGTCCGATTATATCGACAGCTCGATCCTCGAGGACTTCACCAAGGAAACCGGTATCAAGGTCGTCTACGACACCTTTGATTCCAACGAGACGCTGGAAACCAAGCTGTTGGCCGGCGGCACCGGTTATGACGTCGTCGTTCCGACCGTTTCCTTCATGCAGCGTCAGATCGCTGCAGGCGTTTACCAGAAGCTCGACAAGTCCAAGCTGCCGAACCTGTCGAACATGTGGGACGTCGTGACGAAGGGCGTCGCCACCTTCGATCCGGGCAACGAATACTCCGTCGACTATATGTGGGGCACGACCGGCATCGGCTTTAACGTCGACAAAGTGAAGGCTGCACTCGGCACGGATGAAAAGCCGAACTGGGATGCGCTTTTCGATCCGGCCAAGGCTGCAAAGCTTAAGGATTGCGGCATCTATATGCTGGATTCGCCGACAGACGTCATTCCGTCCGTTCTTGCCTATCTCGGCCTCGATCCGAACAGCAAGAAGCCGGAAGACCTGAACAAGGCGCAGGAAGTCCTGCTTGCCGTTCGTCCCTTCGTTCGCAAGTTCCACTCCTCTGAATATATCAGCGCGCTCGCCAACGGCGATATTTGCATCGCGCTCGGCTTTTCGGGCGACGTCTTCCAGGCGCGGGATCGCGCGGCCGAGGCAAAGGCCGGCGTAAATGTCGACTATTCTGTTCCGAGCCAGGGTGCGCAGATCTTCTTCGATGTCTTCGGCATTCCAAAGGATGCGCCGCATGTCGAAGAGGCGCATGAATTCATCAACTACATGATGAAGCCTGAAGTCGCCGCCAAAGCATCCAACTTCGTCTTCTACGCCAACGGCAACAAAGCCTCGCAGCAGTTTCTCGACAAGGACGTGATCGACGACACGGCGATCTATCCGACGCCGGAGATCATGGCCAAGCTCTTCACGGTGCCGCCGCTCGATCCGAAGACGCAGCGCGTCGTGACGCGAATCTGGACCAAGGTCGTCACCGGCCAATAACCGAGATTTCGGCCCGGACGGAAACGTCCGGGCCTTTCCATTCCCGGCCCGGGTGGAGGCCGGCTGAAACCTTGTATTTTCGGGGAATAATATGAAATCTCTTGGCAATATCCGCCGCGCATTCGCACCTTGGACCGATCCATCCGCAAAACCCTTCATTGCCTTCAAGAATGTCACCAAGCGCTTCGGCGATTTTACCGCCGTCAACGATCTGTCGCTGAATATCTATCACCGCGAGTTCTTTGCGCTGCTCGGCGCATCCGGCTGCGGCAAGTCCACGCTGCTGCGCATGCTGGCCGGTTTCGAACAGCCGACATCGGGCGAAATTATTCTCGATGGCACCGATCTTTCGGGCACGCCGCCCTACAAGCGGCCGGTCAACATGATGTTCCAGTCCTACGCTCTTTTCCCGCACATGACGGTCGAGAAGAATATTGCCTTCGGCCTCAAGCAGGATGGCATGCCGAAGGACGAGATGGTCGAGCGTGTCTCGCAGATGCTGAAGCTCGTGAAGCTCGAGCAGTTCGCTTCCCGCAAGCCCAACCAGCTTTCCGGCGGGCAGCGCCAGCGCGTGGCGCTTGCCCGTTCTCTCGCCAAGCGCCCCAAGGTGCTGCTGCTCGACGAGCCGCTCGGCGCGCTCGACAAGAAGCTGCGCGAGGAAACCCAGTTCGAATTGATGGACCTGCAGCAGAGCCTCGGCCTCACCTTCGTCGTCGTCACACACGACCAGGAAGAAGCCATGACAATGGCCGACCGCATTGCAGTCATGAGCCACGGCAAGGTGGTGCAGGTCGCCACGCCGGCCGAAATCTACGAAGCGCCGAATTGCCGCTTCGTTGCTGATTTCATCGGCGACGTGAACATTTTCGACGGCAAGGTGACAACGGCCTCAAATGGCGCGGTCGAAATCGCCGTCGACAGCGGCTTCACGGTCCGCACGGCCTCGACAGACGCGCCGGCTGTTGGTAGCACGCTCGGTTTCGCCATCCGCCCGGAAAAGCTCCGCGTCACCCGCGCGGCACCCGGGAATGCCTCGACCAATGCCGCCAAGGGTGAGCTCTGGGACATCGGTTATCTCGGCGACATGACGGTCTTCCACGTCAGACTGCCGAACGGCAATGTCGTCAAGGCTTCTTCCCTCAACGCACAGCGCGCCGTCGATGACCCCTTCACCTACGATCAGGAAGTCTGGGTCTCCTTCGATGAGGACAGCGGCGTGCTGCTGAAGGATTGAGACCATGGGGACCTTCACTTCACGCTTCTACAACCGCCTTGTCATTATCATTCCCTATGCTTGGCTGCTGCTCTTCTTCCTGGCGCCGTTCTTCATCGTCTTCCGCATCTCGCTGTCGGCAACGGCGATCGCCATGCCGCCCTATGAGCCGGTCTTCGCTCTCGCTGATGGCTGGGGCGGTTTCTGGGACAAGGTCTCGAGCTTCTCCCTCGACAATTACGGCTACCTGACCGACGACCCGCTCTATTTCAATGCCTATATTTCGAGTGTGGTGATCGCCGGGATCTCCACTTTCCTGACGCTTTTGATCGCCTATCCGGTTGCCTATGGCATGGCGCAGGCGCCCCGCAGCATTCGCCCGACGCTCCTGATGCTGGTGATCCTGCCCTTCTGGACAAGCTTTCTGATCCGCGTCTATGCCTGGATTGCCATCCTGAAGCCGGAAGGGCTCTTGAACCAGTTCCTGACGTCGCTGCACCTCATCGACAATCCGCTGATCATCCTCAATACCAATACAGCCGTCTATATCGGCATCGTCTATTCCTATCTGCCCTTCATGGTGCTGCCGCTCTACTCGGCGTTGGAGAAGATGGACGGCACGCTGATCGAGGCGGCGCAGGATCTCGGCTGCACGCCGATCCAGGCTTTCTGGCGCGTCACCTTCCCGCTGTCGATCCCGGGCGTCATCGCCGGCTGCATGCTGGTCTTCATCCCGGCCGTCGGAGAATTCGTTATCCCCGACCTGCTTGGCGGCTCGCAGACGCTGATGATCGGCAAGACGATCTGGAACGAATTCAATTCCAATCGCGACTGGCCCGTTTCTTCGGCGGTGGCGACGATCCTGCTTCTCATCCTCGTGATCCCGATCGTCTTCTTCCAGAATGTTCAGGCAAAAGCCGACGAGGCAGGGAAATAAGCCATGTTCAGATGGACCCGCTTTAACATCACCTCCGTCGTGCTCGGCTTCGCCTTTCTCTATCTGCCGATCGTGCTTCTGGTGATCTTCTCCTTCAATGAATCGAAGCTCGTCACCGTCTGGGGCGGTTTTTCGACCAAATGGTATGTCTCGCTGCTCTCCAATCAGGCCCTGCTCGATGCGGCCTGGGTGACGATCCGCGTCGGCCTGCTGTCGGCGACATTCGCGACGATCCTCGGCACCATGGCGGCGATCACCCTGGTGCGCTTCACGCGCTTCCGCGGCCGCATCCTCTTTTCAGGACTGGTCTACGCGCCGCTCGTCATGCCCGAAGTCATCACCGGCCTGTCGCTGTTGCTCCTCTTCGTGGCAATCGGCCTTGACCGCGGCTTCTGGACCATCACACTGGCGCATACGACGCTGACCATGTGCTTCGTCGCCGTCGTCGTGCAGTCACGGCTTCTGAGTTTCGACCAGTCGATCGAGGAAGCCGCCCAGGATCTTGGCGCCCCGCCGGTCAGGACCTTCTTCGAGGTGACGCTGCCAATCATCTCGCCAGCCGTCTTTTCCGGCTGGGTCCTGGCTTTCACCCTGTCGCTCGACGACCTCGTGATTGCGAGCTTCACGTCAGGACCGGGCGCAACCACGCTGCCGATGAAGATCTACAGCCAGGTGCGTCTCGGCGTGACTCCGGAAATCAATGCGGTCTGCACCATTCTGATCGCCATCGTGGCGATAGGCGTCATCTGTGCATCTGTCGTCACCAAGCGCCGCGAAGTGCAGCGCGAGCGCGATGAGAGGGCCGCGGCGGCGACAGCTTAAGAGCAATTCCAGCGAAAGCCTTTGCGTCCGGAAATGCTTTAGAACTGACCAGGAAAGGCGCTAAGGCTGGGTTTTCGTCGGTACGTTGAACAGCGGCACCGGCGAAATGACCGGGTTCGGCCACGAGCCGCCGATGAAGAAGGGCAGGCGCGGCAGATCGGCCGCTTTTGCCGGATCGATCGCTTCCAGCGCGCCGGAGAGCGCAAGCCCGTTCGACTCATAAGTAATGACGCCTGATAGCGTCAGCATCTGATCGGAGCCGGCAAATCGCGCATCGTGGATTTCTGCGGTGCCATTGGCAAAGTCGGCCTGAAGATCGAGCTTGCTGAAGGCGAAGGATCCGTTTCCAGTGGAGCTCAGCGCGAAGAACGGCTTCTGCGCTGCCTGCGTGCGAAGTGCATAGACATCGACGCCGGGAATGGAGCCCGCAGCCGTCCAGAATCTGAGCCTGCCGGTCACATCGGCAAGTCCCGTCGTCCAGATCGCCTTCGGCGTCTCCAGCGAAAGATCGAGGGAGCCTGTCGCATGCGGCAGCGGCCCCTTGAGCTGCAATTTTTCGGCAAGTGCATTGAAATCCGCATCGCGGATCGAAAGCTGCAGCTTGCCGCCACCATCGAAATCGCGGCGGGTCGCCTCCAGATGGGCAGTCATTTCGCCGCCCTCGAACTGGCTGTCGCCAATATCGAACTTCGCTTCCTCGCCGGCGACGATCACGCTGGCGCCGACATCCGCAAGCGAAAAGATACCCATCTGCGCCTGTCGCGCGGAAAGCCGCACATCGAGATCAAGAAGTTGCAGCGGTCCAAGAGGGCTCGGTAGCAGCAAGTCGCCAAGGCCGCCGGCGGCAAGTCTGAGCGCGAAGGCATCGAGGAACGGCTTGAGGTTCATCTGGTCGAAGGCAAGTGTCCCGCCGATCTTCGGTCGCTTGCCGGGTGCGACGGTGAAATCCATCACACCGGTGGCGCTCGCATCGTTCAGCGCCATACTGACATTGTTGAAGCGGAAACCGTTGGATACCGACGTCACATCCGAGGTCATCGACGCGCTCTTCAGCGACTCGATCCCCGGGATAGATCTGCCGGACCATTTCAGGAGGGCCTGCACATCAGGAAAGCTGGCGTTGATATTGCCTGAGACCGAGGAGAGGCTCACCATGCTGCCGACACCCTGGAAACGCGCGGTCATCAGGTTGGAAGCGATCGAGGCCTTCATCTCGGCATTCTTGCCGCCGAAGACCAGCAGCGGCGCGGCAGAGGCAAAATCGACCTTCAGGTCCTCGCCGTTGAACCGGGCAATGAGGACGGCTGAAATGGCCCTCGACAGCTTCGGCCAGGCGATATCGGCTGCGACGCTGTCGAAGTGGTAGACATTGCCTGTCTGCGTATCGGTCAGGGTCAGCGTGCCATCCTCCACCGTCACGGCACCGATGTCGGCGTCGAGCTTCGGATCGAGAACCTCGGCGCCGTTGTCATCCCGTACGCCAACGATGGCTCGTGCCAGAAGGCCGGTATAGCTCCAGTCGATCAGGCCATTCTCATCGCGCGTCAGCGCGAGGCTGGGCCGCAGCAGGTGAAATTCGTGGAAGCGAGTGCGGCCGCGCAGCGCATCGATCAGGCTGAAATCGGCTGAAAGGCTCTCGATGCGGCCGAGCAGTTTGTCGCCGCTTTCGCGCGGTTGGCGGATGGTGACGTCGTTTAGCGTAATGCGTGGCGTCGGCCAGAATTCGAGGACGGGGTTGCCCTTGATCTCGGCGTGATAGCCCGTCCATTTCGACAGGGCATCCTCGATGCCGGAGCGCACGAAGCCGGTGGAAATAAGATAGGGAGCGGCGATCCTGAGCGCGAGGAAGAAGGCAAGCCCGATTAACAATAGGATGGTGGAGACACGGGCAAATGCCGGCAGCCAGCGCGAGACGGGGCCGATCCTTTTTCGCCATCTGCCTTGTCTTGACGTACCCATGAGCTCCGCCGGAACTTCAGCCGGTTACCCGTTATTTTCTGATTTTGCCGGATATATGAAATACCGGGCATATGCAAATCCCACGCGCGGCGGATCGCGTCGCTGCACACTTTATAATGCAATGCAGCATGCTATAAGTTCCGCATTGGGGAGGAGGATTGAATGCAGGAAAATCAGCCGCTTTGGAAGCCCACGGAAGATGGGATCGAAATTAGCCCGATCCATGCCTTTTTGCAGCGCTGCAATGGAGACTTCGGTCTCGCCTTGAAAGGTTTTGAGGATCTGCATGCCTGGTCGATCGCCGATCGGGAGAGCTTCTGGTCGGCCTTGTGGGATTTCTGCGGCGTGAAGGGAGAGCGCGGCGCGGATATTCTCGTTAACGGCGACCGCATGCTGGAAGCACGCTTCTTTCCTGAGGCGCGCCTGAACTTCGCTGAAAACCTGCTGAGCGGAAGCGGGCGGGGCGATGCCATCATTTTCCGCGGTGAGGACAAGGTCGAAGACCGCTGGTCGTGGGATCGCCTGCGCGCGCTTGTATCACAGCTGCAGCAGGGCTTTCGCGCGCTCGGCATCGGCGAGGGCGACCGTGTCGCGGCCATGATGCCCAACATGCCGGAAACGATAGCTGCCATGCTGGCGGCAACGTCGATCGGCGCCATCTGGTCGTCCTGTTCTCCGGACTTTGGCGAGCAAGGCGTGCTCGATCGTTTCGGGCAGATCGCGCCGAAGCTTTTCATCGCCTGCGACGCCTATTGGTATAATGGCAAGCTGCAGGACGTGCAGTCGAAGGTGGCGAACGTCGCCAAGAGCCTCGGTGTGCCGACGCTGGTGGTCCATTATGCCGGCAACGCCGAAGAGGTCGCGCGCGAAATCGCCGGCGGCAAGACGCTTTCAGAATTCGTTGCTCCCTATGCGCCGAGGCCGATCGAGTTCGTGCAGCTGCCTTTCGCCCATCCGGCCTATATTCTGTTTTCCTCGGGCACAACAGGCATACCGAAATGCATCGTGCATTCTGCCGGCGGCACGCTGCTTCAGCATCTGAAAGAGCATCGCCTGCATTGCGGAGTGCAGCCGGGGGACAAGCTTTTCTACTTCACCACCTGCGGCTGGATGATGTGGAACTGGCTGGCGAGCGGCCTTGCCTCCGGTGCCACGCTCTGCCTTTTCGACGGATCGCCTTTCGCGCCTGATGGCAATGTGCTCTTCGACTATGCGGCCGAGGAGAAATTCGCGATCTTCGGGACCTCGGCCAAATATATCGACGCAGTGCGCAAGAGTGGGCTGACGCCGCGCACGAGCCATGATCTGTCGAGCTTGCGGCTGATCACCTCCACCGGTTCGCCGCTGTCGCCTGAAGGTTTCGCCTTCGTCTATGAAGGTATCAAGGAAGACGTCCAGCTTGCCTCGATTTCCGGTGGCACGGATATCGTGTCCTGCTTCGTGCTCGGCAATCCGCTGCAGCCCGTCTGGCGCGGTGAGATCCAGGGAGCTGGCCTCGGCCTTGCCGTCGACGTCTGGAATGACGAAGGCAAGCCGGTTCGTCAGGAAAAGGGTGAGCTGGTCTGCACCAAGGCCTTCCCATCAATGCCGGTCATGTTCTGGAACGATCCTGATGGCGCCAAGTACCGCGCCGCCTATTTCGAGCGCTTCGACAATGTCTGGTGCCACGGCGATTTTGCCGAATGGACCGAACATGGCGGCCTGATCATTCACGGCCGTTCGGATGCGACGCTCAATCCTGGCGGCGTGCGCATCGGCACGGCGGAAATCTACAATCAGGTCGAGCAGATGGACGAAGTCGCCGAAGCGCTCTGCATCGGCCAGGACTGGGATGACGACGTGCGCGTCGTGCTCTTCGTCCGCCTGGCGCCCGGCGTCACCTTGAGCGAGGATCTGATCAAGGCGATCAAGACCCGCATCCGTGTCGGCGCTTCTCCCCGCCATGTGCCGGCCAAGATCATCGCGGTCGCCGATATCCCGCGCACCAAGTCTGGCAAGATCGTCGAACTTGCCGTGCGCGAGGTCGTCCACGGCCGGCCGGTGAAAAATCAGGAGGCGCTCGCCAACCCCGAGGCACTCAAGCTTTTTGCCGGACTGGAAGAGCTAAAGGTCTGATAGCGGCTGCTAAACTACAAGCTTTTGCCGTTGATCAATTCCGCGTTTTGGAAACCTTTCGTTAAGAAAGGTTTGTCAAAGGTGAAACCAACTTGGAGACCATACATGAAGAGATGGTCTGGAACTGCGGTTCCCGAAACATGACGTTGATCGACTAAGCTCTTGTTTTACCAGCACCAACTCTCGAAGGCAGCCATTGGCTGCCTTTTCTTTGGCGAGTAATTCCAGCAAAAGTGTCCAGTGGTTTTGCGTCCGGAATTGCGCAAAAATAAGTGCTTAGCCCGCCAGCACGCGTTGCGACGGGAAGGTGATTTCCACCAGCGTGCCTTCGTTCGGCGCAGAATTGATCGAGAAAATCGCCCTGTTGGCATCGACCATTGCCTTGGTCAGCGGCAGGCCGAGACCGGTGCCGTCGCCGCGATGGCGTGACTGCGTGGACGACACCTGGCGGAATGGTTTCATCGCCTGGTCGAGCTCGCTGCGCGTCATGCCAATGCCGGTATCGCGCACCCGCATCGCGACGCTGCCGTTCGCCTCATAGGAAGTGGAAACGACGATCTGCCCGCCTGATGGCGTAAAGCGGATAGCATTCGACAGGATGTTCAGCGCGATCTGCTTGATCGAGCGCAGGTCGGCCACGACATCGGGCACCGATTGCGAAAGGGCGGTGCGGATGATGACCCGCTGGCTGTTTGCCTGCGGCTGCACCAATGCCACTGCTTCCGAGATCGCTTCGTTAAGGCCGACGGAGGCGAAATCGAGATCCATCTCGCCCGCTTCAATCTTGGAAATATCGAGCAGGTCGTTGACGATGTCGAGGACATGCCGGCCGGAACGGCCGATATCGTTGGCATATTCGATGTAGCGCGGATGGCCGATCGGCCCGAAGCGCTCGCTCGCCATCATGTCGGAAAAGCCGATGATGGCGTTGAGCGGCGTGCGAATCTCATGGCTGACGCGCGCCAGGAAATCTGTCTTGTGGGCGTTGGCGGTTTCGGCCGCACCCTTGGCATTGCGCAACTCGTCTTCGGTACGCTTCCACTGGGTGATATCGCGGATGACGGCGCAATAGCCGTTGGATGAGGTCAGGCGGCCCATGGTCATGAACAGCGGCACGAAGCCGCCGGCGGCCTCACGGCCGATCACCTCGCGTCCGTCGTTCAGCACGCTTGCCACACCATGGCCGGAAAGCCCATGCAGATAGTCGAGAACGGCCCTCTGGCTCTCATGCGCGAACAGCATAACGAAGGGTTTGCCGCGTGTTTCCTGTTCGTCGTAGTTGAAGAGGGCGCTTGCCGAGCGGTTCATCGAGCGGATATCGCCTTCCGTGCCGATGACGACGACGCCGTCGGTTGCCGTCTCCAGGATCGAGCGCAACTCCTCCACCTCGACCTGCAGCTTGGCGACCTTCTCGACCATCCGGTCGGAACGCTGGTCGAGCCTGATAACCTCGCCCCTGCCTTCCTCCCGGTTTTCGACGGGCATCAGCGCCAGCATCAGGGCGTTGGAATCTTCCCAGCGAACCGATTGCAGACGGGCCGTGACCGGCACCAGCCTGTCGTCGGCTTTGACGAGCATCATCGTGCCCGAACCGTTTTCGAGGTCATGGCGCTGCAGCAATGCATCGATGCCGCCCACTTCGGAGAGGGCTTCGACGGAACCGTAGCCCGTCAGCCGCAGGAATTCCGGATTGCCGTGGATCAGCTGGTCGCCAGCATGGATCAGCACGGCAACGGGCAGCAGATCGACGGTCGCCGCCGAGAGCCCGTCCGTCATCTTCACGCGCGGCGGAATGAAGCTGGTCAGAACCTCGATCTGGCTGACCGTCTCCTGCAGACCTTCGGTCACGTCGTCTTCCGCTTCGGCTGCGGATGTTTCTTCGGCTTGCGGGGAAGCCTCTTCCGGCAGCGGTTCTGCTGCGGCTTCGTAGATCGCTTCCTGCGGTGCTGCCTGCTCGACGACAGAAGTTTCGGCAACAACGTCTTCGACTACCGATGCCTGTTCGACATCAGGTTCCGGCTGTGGGGCGGCGACCGGCTCTTCGTTGCGCGCGCCGAAGGCTTCGAGGCGCTTGGCGATCTCGCGGAAATTCGCCTGCTCGGCAGCCGTCAGACCGCTGCTGGCGCTGTGCAACTGCACGATCTTGTCGGTGAAGCGGCGGCTCGGCGTTTCGGAAAGGCGTAGCGCTGGCGGCTCTTCCCGCTGCTCGGCAACATCAGGCTCAGCGGCGGATTGCTCCTCGGCGACAGGTTCCGCAGCTGCCGTCTCTTCCGAAGTGGTTACGTCTGTCGCCGTTTCCACTTCCGGTCCGGTGTCTTCTTCGACATCGGGCTCTGGATTCACTGCATCTTCGGCCTGCGGCGCAGCTTCGGCAATTTCTTCAGATTGCTCTTGCGGCAGTTCAGCTTCTGCCGGTGCCGTCTCTTCCGGTGCGGTTTCATTGACCGGGCCAAGATAGGAGGCATCATGACCGATGCCGTCAGGCCCGAGCGTCAGTCCGAGCGCTAGAGGATCTTCCTGCGCGTCCGACAGGCGCACCACGCCAAAGCCGCGGAAACCATCAAAGTCGCGGTTGCGCGTATAGGTCGGCAGAGCGGCGAGATCGACAGGCACGACGAGGCTCGTGCCCTCGATCGGCCAGTAGATCGTCTTGCCGGACCAGGTATCGCGTCGCGCTAAGGCCTCGGAGAGCCTTGATTCAGGGTCGAGGTTGAACAAGGCGGCAACGTCGGAGAAAGCGCTGCCGATGATGTTGCTCGCATGCGGGCCGACAGCCTCGGCGAATTCATGCGAAACTTCGCTGAAGCGGCCTTCCGCATCGATCTTCCAAACGAATCGGGTGGCACGGCTGTTCGGCTTGAAGACGAAGCTGCTATTCGGTGCGCTTTCAGGCTCCACCGGGACCACCGGTGTTGCCGCGAAGTTTTCCGCGACGGAAGCGGCCGGCTCAACCTGCTCCACAACCGGAGCTTCTGCGCTTGTCTCAACGGTTTCTTCCGCTGAGGCAAAAGTTTCGCTCGGCTGATCCACCTGCTGCTCGCCGGAGTCTTCGACGACGGCTGCTTCGGGCTCGGAAATGCTCTCATCTGCCGACGGCTCGAAACGGGCTTCGGCCTCGGTCGGTTCGCTGACTTCAACCGGCTCCTCGGCCTCGCCGATGATTTCCTCCAGAGTTTCCTCGACTTCTTCGATGCCGGAAACGGCGTCGATCGCTTCGGCTTCTGTAAAGCCAGCCACAGGCGCGGCAACATCAGCAATTTCATCCGTTGCGGCTTCTGCAGGTGCAATTTCCTGCGGCGCAGGCTCTTCCACCTTGGCGGAGGGCTCGATGGGATCGAGATGACCGATCGACGTTTCGACGGCGAAGAGAAGGTGGAGTGCGGGCTCGTCGTTGAGTTTGCCGACGGCAGCCGGCAAGTGGCCGCGGCCGGTCGCAACCGGGCGCTTCACCAGCCGGTCTGGATGGGCGCCGGCAAGCGTGATGAGCGTCCTTGCCGCTTGCTGCGTGATGCCGAGCAAGGCGAAACCTGGCGATGCGGCAATGACTTCGCCCTCGGCCCCGATCACTGCCATATGCGTATCTGGGTCATCGAGGCCCTGCAGCATCTGCGCAGCACTTGCGCCAGCCGTCAGCGGACGTGTGGAGACCGGAACGGAAAACAGGATGGCTTTCTCGCCAGAAGCGAGACGGATGAGCTCCGACGAAGCCGGAGCCTGAACGCGCTGGAAACACTTAGCGATGCGGATAATAAAAGTCTTCTGGTCACCGACTTCGCCAAGCTGGCGGGCAGTCGCCTCGAGCTGGCGGAAGGTGATGTCGGCGTGGCTGACGCCCTGATCAAGCAGGTCATAGACCGCAGCATGGCCAAACAGCTCGGCGCCGGCACCGTTTGCCCACAGCAAGTGGGAAAGGTCGCCCGAGAACAGAACCATGGCCTCGCCACGCGAAAATCGTTCACGAACCCGCGCATGAACGGCAATGTCGATGAACGGATACTGGACTGCGGGCATGATCGAACCTGTCGCTTTCGGCCTCTTCAAATTAACTGCTTATTAATAACTGCAGGTCTGCGGTCGGTCCAGAAGAGCCGGGAGCTTTCGGGCGGCAAGGTTAACGCATTGTGCGGCGCACAATGATGTTGCAATGCACAATAAAATGCCCTATATAAGAATTATCCGATTTATCGCGGGCACAAGATCTGCCCATCTTAGAGGAACACGATCCGATGGCTACCATAAAGACCGACGACGTTTTTTCAATTGCCTCTTTCGACCCGAGCAAGCTGGCCGAGTCTTTCCGTGACTTCGCCGAAAAGGGTGCTCAGCAGTCCAAGGAAGCCTATGCCAAGCTGAAGTCCGCAGGCGAAGAAGCCGGCAAGACGCTGGAAGCAACGGTCCAGACCGCACAGGCTGGCAGCGTTGAAATCGGCCTTAAGGCGATCGACGCGCTCCGCGTCAATGCTGAAAGCTCGCTCTCGCACATGGAAGCGCTTCTCGGCGTCAAGTCCGTCGCCGAATTCTTCGAGCTGCAGACCTCCTTCTTCCGCAAGCAGGCTGAACTGACCGTCGAGCAGGCGAAGTCGCTGCAGGAAACCACCAAGCAGGTTGCCGAAAAGGTTGCAAAGCCTTCCAAGGAAGCCGCTGAAAAGGCCATGGCATCCTTCAAGGTTGCCTGATCTACCAGGCTCGATAGATAATAAAGGCTGGACCGCATGTTCAGCCTTTTTGTATATTGAGCGCAAATCGGGGCTTGAATAAAAGTTCAAGTCCTCGTATGTGACCCCCGTCGCGCCGTGCGTGACATTGTGCGGTTGTAGCTCAGTTGGTTAGAGCGCAGGTTTGTGGCACCTGAGGTCGGAGGTTCGAGACCCCCCAACCGTACCATTCTCTCCCATAAGTTGGTTTTCCCGTTCGGCAATGCACGGCATCAGCGCTTTTTGATGTCAAAATGATGCCTGCTCGCATTTTGCTATTGCCGTTAACATTAGTTTACCTATTTATGTGCGGTGCGATGCAGCAATTGCCCAATGTCTTCGTTGCGTTGCGAAATGCTGGCGGCTTGCCGCTTGGGGGTAGGGACAGTCCACCGAGGCATTAAGGAGAATTTGATGTCCATTTCTGTTCAGAATATAGAGGAATCGACCGCTGTTTCCCCGATTGACGTGGCAGCTGCGGTTAAGGACGCACGCAGTGCGGTTGGCTACAGCATTGAAGACCTCGCAGTCACCTGCGGTCTGGCCAATGGGGAAATCCTCGAAATCGAAAATGGTGAAAGCGCCGATCCGGCAAAGCTGAGGCGTATTGCTGCAGCACTGCAGGTTCCAGTTTCTGCCTTTTTGCATATCTGATGAGGCGACAAGGCCGATCAGCATTTTCTGATCGGCCGTCGTCCCCTTTTAAGGGACATGATTGGAACTCTTGCGCTCCCGCGCCGTTCAACGGTCGACGGGAGTATGTGTATGTCCAAGACCCTTCTTTACGGCGCAACGAAGATCGATGAGACAAATGCAGCTTACGCCGCTGTCGCCAGTCTCGAACAGTTTCAGTGGAAAAACCGCGTCTTCATTGTGATTGCCGACCAGGACAATTCCCGCGCAGCCCGCCAGGAAAACCAGTTGCTTGCCGATCGCGCCGCTCTTGAGGAGCGGGATATGGTCATTCTCAAGCTTGTCGGATCAAGCATAAAGCCGCTCTTCGGAAGCGGCGACGGGCTGGACGGCGAGGCGCTCCGCCAGGAACTGGACATGCCTGACACAGGCGAATTTGCCGCCTTCCTGCTTGGCAAGGATGGCACCGTGAAGCTGAAGGCCAGTGAGCCGATCACGTCAGGCGAACTCTTCGCCATCATCGACAGCATGCCGGTGCGCGCTGCCGAAACCGTCAGGCACGACAAATAATCCAATATCGCAATCGTAAAGGAGCCGGCCATGTCCGTTCCGAACGAACCTATTCCCGACCAGCCGCCAATGCCTTCACCGGGCTGGAAGCCGGAGCCGCCGGTCAAGGAACCGGAACCGGATCGCCTGCCGGATGAAACGCCGCTTCCCAACCCTGATGAGAACGAGGAACCGGCAAAGCATCTCTAGAGCAATTCCAGCAAAAGTGTGCAGCGGTTTTGTGTCCGGAATTGCGTAAAACATATGTATTACAAGAAGATCTGCCTTTCCTCGTCGACGAGTTCCTGCAGGAAATCGATGACGCTGCGCACGCGCACCAGATCGCGCGCACTTTCGTGGTAGGTCGTCCAGTAGGCGCGGCGGATGGAAACCTCCGGCAGGATGCGCACCAGTTCCTGGTATTGCCGGGCGATATAATCGTGCAGGATGCCGATGCCGGCGCCGGAACGTACGGCCTCGGTCTGGCCGATCGCCGTCGAGATCTCGAACCCCGCATCCCAGCTGCGCATCACCTCGCCAGAGAAATTCAGGGAGGCAGTGAAGATCAGGTCTTCGACGTAGCCGATGCGCGGATGGGCCTTCAAGGCATCGACATCTTCGGGCTTTCCACGCTGCGCCAGATAATCCCGCGACGCGTAGAGACCGAGCGTATAGTCGGTTAGCTTGGACGAGACGAGCCGCCCCTGTTCCGGACGCTCCAGCGTGATGGCGATATCCGCTTCACGCTGCGACAGCGAGAAGGAACGCGGCACCGGCACGAGCTGGATCTTCAGCTCCGGATATCGTTCGATCAGCCGGCCCATTCGCGGCGCAAGAAAGGAAACACCAAACCCATCGGGCGCGCCGACGCGCACCGTTCCGGCAATGGCCGTGTCGGTGTGGCCGAGATTGGCCTGCGCGGCAAGCATCTCCGTTTCCATCCGCTCAGCCGAGGCAAGAAAGACTGCGCCTTCAGCGGTCAGCTCGCAGCCATTCGTCCGGCGTATGAAAAGCCGTGTTTTCAGCGCCTCTTCGAGTGAGGTCAACCTGCGCGAGAGCGTGGCGTGATTGAGCCCCAGCCTCTTCGACGCAGCGAGGATCTGCCCTGTGCGGGCGACGGCCAGGAAAATGCGAACGTCATCCCAGTTCATGGCTTTGAACGCATGATGATGGGTTCGACGTCGATAAGCGTCAGCGCTGTCACCATGCCGGCCGTTTCGGTTTTGTATTTCAGGAAATGCGGCGTCTGCAGATGAGCCTCGTATGCTTCCCTGTTGGCATAGACCTCGAGGATACGGATCTTGTTCGGATGATCTCTGATGGAAACGGCATTCAGGGAAAGGACACCGTCTTCCAGCGCGACGGATGCTTCGATTTCCTCGGTCAGCAGCGCACGATAGGCTTCGAGCGTGCCTGGATCGATCTCCAGTTCCGCCATCCTGACGACAGGTTTCCCGCTCATCGGTTCGGCCTCCCTTTGACTTGTCCGCGTGCCGTGCCAGTTTTGAAGCAGGAGCACCGGTCACAGCGATCGAGCTATAATATACGCACAACGGTTGCTTATTATAGCGCATTGATTTGTGCAAATTGAAGTGCGATTGTTGCGCCATCAAGAGATCAGGAGGAACACCCATGCGTGAGATTGGTCATTTCATCGGCGGCAAGAAGGTCGCCGGCACCAGCGGCCGCACCAGCGACGTCTTCAACCCCGCGACCGGCGAAGTACAGGCAAAGGTCGCGCTCGCAAGCGTCGAGGAACTGCGCGCCGCTGTCGAAAACGCCAAGGCTGCGCAGCCGAAATGGGCCGCGACGAACCCGCAGCGCCGCGCCCGCGTTTTCTTCAAGTTCGTCGATCTCCTGAACCAGCACATGGATGAGCTTGCGACGCTGCTCTCCAGCGAGCACGGCAAGACGGTCGAGGATTCCAAGGGCGATGTCATCCGCGGCCTCGAAGTCTGCGAATTCGTCTGCGGCATCCCGCATCTTGCCAAGGGTGAATTCACGGAAGGCGCCGGCCCGGCGATCGACATGTATTCGATCCGCCAGCCCGTCGGCATCGGCGCCGGCATCACGCCTTTCAACTTTCCGGGCATGATCCCGATGTGGATGTTTGCCCCGGCAATCGCCTGCGGCAACGCCTTCATCCTGAAGCCCTCCGAGCGCGATCCGTCCCTTCCGATCCGCCTTGCCGAACTGATGATCGAGGCCGGTCTGCCGGCCGGCATCCTGAACGTCGTCAACGGCGACAAGACGGCCGTCGATGCGATCCTCACCGATCCCGATATTGGCGCCGTCTCCTTCGTCGGCTCCACGCCGATTGCCCGTTACGTCTATGGAACGGCTGCGATGAACGGCAAGCGCGCTCAATGCTTCGGCGGCGCCAAGAACCACATGATCATCATGCCGGATGCCGATATGGACCAGGCCGTCAACGCCCTGATGGGCGCCGGCTACGGTTCGGCTGGCGAGCGCTGCATGGCCGTCTCGGTTGCCGTGCCGGTCGGCGAGGAAACAGCGAACCGCCTCGTCGAGAAGCTGATCCCGAAGATCGAATCCCTGCGCATCGGTCCTTACACCGACGATAAAGCAGACATGGGCCCTGTTGTCACCAAGGATGCCTATAACCGCATCCAGGATCTGATCAACAAGGGTATCGAAGAGGGCGCAAAGCTTGTCGTCGATGGCCGCGATTTCAAGCTGCAAGGTTATGAGGACGGCTATTTCGTCGGCGGCTGCCTGTTCGACAACGTCACGCCCGAGATGGAAATCTACAAGACCGAGATCTTCGGGCCGGTTCTGTCCGTCGTTCGCGCCCACAACTATGAAGAAGCGCTCTCCCTGCCGATGAAGCATGAATACGGCAACGGCGTCGCGATCTACACCCGCGACGGCGACGCTGCCCGCGACTTCGCCTCCCGCATCAACATCGGCATGATCGGCATCAATGTTCCGATCCCAGTGCCGCTCGCCTACCACTCCTTCGGCGGCTGGAAGGCTTCGAGCTTCGGCGACCTCAACCAGCATGGCACGGATTCGATCAAGTTCTGGACCCGGACCAAGACCGTTACCGCCCGCTGGCCATCCGGCATCAAGGGCGGCGCCGAATTCGTCATGCCGACGATGAAGTGACGCGAAAGCCATCGCATTTGGAAACGGGCCCGGGAAGGGCCCGTTTTCGTTTCAAACGCTGCGGCGAGCAGTCGCGGGAAACGTGAATGTGAATTTCATATTTTGGAATTGTTCAAAACTGTGAAAGCCATTATATACGGTTCACAAATGATTTAGGAGATTGGCATGCGGTTGACGAAGCAGACCAACTATGCGGTTCGCATGTTGATGTATTGTGCAGCCAATGAAGGACATTTGAGCCGGATTCCGGAGATTGCCAGAGCATACGGTGTTTCCGAGCTCTTCCTTTTCAAGATTCTGCAGCCGCTCAACAAGGCAGGCCTTGTCGAGACGGTGCGCGGCCGCAACGGCGGTGTGCGCCTTGGCAAGCCGGCGGCCGATATCAGCCTTTTCGACGTGGTAAGGGTCACCGAAGACAGCTTCGCCATGGCGGAATGCTTTGAAGATGGTGTGGTCGAGTGCCCGCTGGTTGATAGCTGCGGCCTGAATTCGGCGCTGCGCAAGGCACTGAATGCCTTCTTCGACGTGCTGACCGAATATTCGATCGATGATCTGGTAAAGGCGCGGCCGCAGATCAACTTTCTGCTGGGCCTCACCGGCGAACAGCACTATCGCAAGCCCGTCGTTCCGGCACCGGCCGCCTGATACTTGAATATTCTGATATCGTCATGAACCACGGCTGTTTTCGATAGCCGTGGTTTTTCATTTGCACTCACGGATTGTTGATATATCAGAGCCCGTTGAAACCGTTCTCAACGCCTTCCGCGACGCCAAATTGTACCAAAAGCGACAGAAATGCGGTTGAACGTGCCTCAATCTTGCAAATTTTGGCCTATTTTTGACCGAAAATTTCTAAAATTGCTTTTCTGGAAAAATTTTCTGCGGATGCCGTTGCGTTCAGCAAATAAATATCGTTCCATCGGCCCGCTGATCGGGGTAATGAGCGCCCGATCTCTAAAGATCAAAAAAGAACAAACCTGGGAAACGATATCATGAAAAAGTTCTCTGTCCTGCTCGCAGCGACAGCCCTGGCTTCGGTCATGGCCACCGCCGCGTATTCCAAGACGCTTGTCTATTGCGCCGAAGGATCGCCGGAAGGCTTCGATCCGAGCCTCTACACGTCAGGCACGACCTTCGACGCGTCTTCACGTACGGTCTACAGCCGCCTCGTTGAATTCAAGCATGGCGGTACGGAGATCGAGCCGGGTGTTGCCGACAGCTGGACGGTTTCCCCCGATGGCAAGGAATATACCTTCAAGCTGCATCCCGGCGTGAAGTTCCAGACCACCGATTTCTTCACCCCCTCGCGTGATCTCACCGCCGACGACGTGGTTTTCTCGTTCGAGCGCCAGATCAAGTCGGACAATCCGTGGAACAAGTATGTCGAAGGCGGTTCTTACGAATATGCCGCCGGCATGGGCTTCCCTGACCTCATCAAGTCGGTCGAGAAGGTTGACGATCTGACCGTCAAGTTCACGCTGAACCATCCGGAAGCTCCGTTCCTGGCCGACCTCGCGATGGACTTCGCATCCGTCGTTTCCAAGGAATATGCCGACAAGCTCGCCGCTGACGGCAAGATGGCCCAGCTGAACCAGCAGCCGCTCGGCACCGGCCCGTACACCTTCGTTGCCTATCAGACGGATGCCGTCATCCGCTACAAGGCCAACGAAACCTACTTCAAGGGCAAGGAAAAGATCGACGATCTCGTCTTCGCGATCACCCCGGACGCCGCTGTCCGCGCCCAGAAGCTGAAGGCCGGCGAGTGCCACCTCGTCCCGTATCCGAATGCTGCTGACGTTGCCGAGCTCAAGAAGGATCCGAACCTCACGGTCATGGAACAGGCTGGCCTGAACGTCGGCTTCCTCGCCTACAACACCCAGCAGGCTCCGTTCGACAAGCCGGAAGTCCGCCGCGCGCTGAACATGGCGATCAACAAGCAGGCGATCATCGACGCCGTCTTCCAGGGCGCTGCCCAGGTTGCCAAGAACCCGATCCCGCCGACAATGTGGTCCTATAACGACAAGATCCAGGACGACAAGTACGATCCGGAAGGCGCCAAGAAGGCTCTCGCAGCCGCTGGCGTCAAGGATCTGTCGATGAAGATCTGGGCAATGCCGGTTTCGCGTCCGTACATGTTGAACGCTCGCCGCGCCGCCGAACTGATGCAGGCAGACTTTGCCAAGGTCGGCGTCAAGGTCGAGATCGTCACCCATGAATGGGCCGAATACCTGAAGCTCTCCTCCGACGTGAAGCGCGATGGCGCTGTCATCATCGGCTGGACCGGCGACAACGGCGACCCGGACAACTTCATGGACACGCTGCTCGGCTGCGACGCTGTGGGCGGCAACAACCGCGCTCAGTGGTGCAACAAGGACTATGACGCTCTGATGACGAAGGCCAAGGAAACGGCTGACGTTGCTGCCCGCACGAAGTTCTACGAAGAAGCACAGGAAATCTTCAAGAAGGAAGCTCCCTGGGCTCCGCTCGACCACTCGCTGGTCTTCGTCCCGGTCAGCAAGAAGGTATCGGGCTTCCATATGGATCCGCTCGGCATCCACCGCTTCGACGGCGTTGATATCGCCGAATAAGAAAAATGATAAACTGCCCGGCTGAAACCGGGCTCGACCGGCGGTCAGGTCTCCACCTGACCGCCGGAAACTATTGGACAACCTTGCTATGTTGCGATTTCTCATCGGGCGCCTCGCAGTCCTGATACCGACCTTCCTCGGCGTTTCGCTCATTGCCTTCTCGTTCATCCGCCTGCTTCCTGGCGATCCCGTCATGCTGTTGTCGGGCGAACGAACCATGGCACCCGAACGTCACGCCCAGATCATGCACGATCTCGGTTTCGACCGGCCCATGTACGTGCAATACTTCGATTATCTCGGAAAAGTGCTGCACGGCGATCTCGGTACCTCGATCGTTACCAAACGTGCGGTTCTCGGCGAATTCTTTACGCTCTTCCCGGCAACGCTTGAGCTTTCGCTCTGCGCCATCCTGGTGGCAATCCTTCTCGGCGTGCCGGCCGGCGTCTTCGCGGCCGTCAAGCGCGGAACATGGTTCGATCAGAGCGTGATGGGCGTTGCCCTTATCGGCTATTCGATGCCGATCTTCTGGTGGGGCCTGCTGCTCATCATCTTCTTCTCCGGCTATCTCGGCTGGACGCCTGTCTCCGGCCGCATCTCGCTGATGTATTTCTTCAAACCTGTCACCGGCTTCATGCTGATCGACAGTTTGCTCTCCGGCCAGAAGGGCGCCTTCGCCTCGGCCGTCAGCTATCTCATTCTGCCGACCGTGGTGCTTGCCACCATTCCGCTTGCGGTTATCGCCCGCCAGACCCGCTCGGCGATGCTCGAAGTGCTGGGCGAGGATTACGTGCGCACGGCCCGCTCCAAGGGTCTGGCGCCGCTGCGTGTCGTCGGTATTCATGCGCTCAGAAACGCTATGATCCCGGTCATCACCACGATCGGCCTGCAGGTCGGCGTACTGCTCGCAGGCGCCATTCTTACCGAAACGATCTTCTCCTGGCCGGGCATCGGCAAGTGGATGGTCGATGCTGTCTTCAAGCGCGACTATGCAGTCGTCCAGGGCGGTCTTCTCTTGATCGCCGGCATCATCATGCTGGTGAACCTGATCGTCGACCTGACCTACGGCTTCATCAATCCGCGTATCAGGCACTAGGAGCGGTCCATGAGCACGGTTACTGCAAAATCCGACCAGCCCTCCGCCCTTACGGAATTCTGGTACTATTTCTCGCGAAACAAGGGCGCCGTCATCGGTCTCTTCGTTTTCCTCGTCATCCTTCTGATGGCGATCTTCGCACCGCTCGTCTCGCCGCATGCGCCGACCGAGCAGAACCGCCAGCTTCTCCTGTCTGTCCCCTTCTGGATGGATGGCGGCAGCTTCTCCTATCCGCTCGGAACCGATGCCGTCGGTCGCGATATCCTTTCACGCCTGATTTTCGGCGCACGGTTCTCGCTGTTCATCGGTGTCGTGGTCGTCACGCTGTCGGTGCTTGCGGGCGTCTTGATCGGCCTCGTTGCCGGTTATTTCCGCGGCCGCGTCGATATCGTCATCATGCGCCTCATGGATATCATCCTGGCTTTCCCGTCACTGCTTCTGGCCCTCGTGCTCGTCGCGGTGCTGGGTCCCGGCCTGCTCAATGCCATGATCGCGATCTCGATCGTCAACCAGCCGCATTTCGTGCGCCTGACACGCGCCGCCGTGATGGGCGAGCGTGAAAAGGAATATGTGGTGGCCTCCCGCGTCGCCGGTGCCGGCACCTTCCGGCTGATGTTCAAGACGATCCTGCCGAATTGCCTCGGACCGCTGATCGTCCAGGCAACGCTTGCCTTCTCCGCCGCGATCCTTGATGCAGCCGCCCTCGGCTTCCTCGGAATGGGCGCTCAGCCGCCGACACCTGAATGGGGCACGATGCTTGCCGAATCCCGCGAGTTCATATCGCGCGCCTGGTGGGTTGTTACATTTCCGGGTCTTGCGATTCTCATCACCGTTCTCGCTATCAACCTGATGGGCGACGGCCTGCGTGATGCGCTCGACCCCAAGATGAAGAGGTCCTGAGATGGCGCTTCTCGAAATTGAAAATCTCGTCGTCGAATTCCAGACGTCGACCGGTCCTTTCCGCGCCGTCGACGGCGTCTCGCTGAAGGTCGACGCGGGTGAGATTCTGGCGATCGTCGGCGAATCCGGCTCCGGCAAGTCGGTATCGATGCTCGCTGCCATGGGCCTTCTGCCTTGGACGGCAAAGGTGACGGCCGACAAGATGGTTTTTGACGGCCAGAACCTGCTCGGCATGTCCGGCGCCAAGCGGCGCGAAATCATCGGCAAGGATATGTCGATGATCTTCCAGGAGCCGATCGCGAGCCTCAATCCCTGCTTCACCGTGGGCTTCCAGATCGAAGAGGTGCTGAGAATTCACCTCGGTCTCGACAAGGCGGCGCGGCGCAAGCGCGCAATCGAGCTTTTCCAGGCGGTCGGCATTCCAGATCCCGCCGAGCGGCTTGGCCATTTCCCGCATCAGATGTCGGGCGGCCAGTGCCAGCGCGTCATGATTGCCATCGCGATTGCCTGCAATCCGAAGCTCCTGATCGCCGATGAGCCGACCACGGCACTCGACGTGACCATCCAGAAGCAGATCCTCGATCTTCTGATGCGCCTGCAGACGGAGCATCGTATGGGTCTGATCATGATCACCCACAATATGGGCGTGGTTGCCGAGACGGCAGACCGGGTGATCGTCCAGTACAAGGGCCGCAAGATGGAAGAGGCCGACGTGCTCTCGCTCTTCGAAGCGCCGAAGAGCGATTACACGCGCGCACTGCTCGCCGCCCTTCCTGATAATGCGACCGGCGACCGGCTGCCGACCATCGGCGAACTTTTCAATCCGAACAAGACTGTGGAGGGAGCGGCCTGATGACGCCAGTTCTCGAAGGAAAGAACATCGTCCGCGACTATTACCTACCGGGCGGCATGTTCAAGAAGGCGCGAACGGTCCATGCTGTCAAGGGCGTGAGCTTCAGCGTGGAGCAAGGCAAGACGCTGGCGATCGTCGGCGAAAGCGGCTGCGGCAAGTCGACGCTCGCCCGCATCGTGACGATGATCGACCCGGCCACGTCGGGCGAACTCTTCATCGACGGCAAGAAGGTCGATATCTTCCAGGGCGATCTGACGCCGGAAATCCGCCGGAAGGTCCAGATCGTCTTCCAGAATCCTTACGGATCGCTGAACCCGCGCAAGAAGATCGGCGACATCCTGATGGAGCCGCTGATCATTAACACCAATACGCCGGCTTCCGAGCGGCGCGACCTGGCGATGGCGATGCTGAAGAAGGTCGGACTGCAGGACGTCCACTTCAACCGCTATCCGCACATGTTCTCGGGCGGCCAGCGCCAGCGTATCGCCATTGCCCGCGCGCTGATGCTGAACCCGCGGCTCCTGGTTCTCGATGAACCGGTCTCCGCACTCGATCTGTCGGTGCAGGCGCAGGTGCTCAACCTTCTCGCCGACCTGCAGGACGAGTTGAACCTGACCTATGTCTTCATCAGCCACGACCTCTCGGTTGTTCGCTATATGGCAGACGAGGTTATGGTGATGTATTTCGGGGAGGCAGTCGAATACGGCACGCGGGAGCAGGTTTTCAGCGATCCGCAGCACAACTATACCAAGACCCTGTTTGCGGCGACCCCGCGGGCGGATGTCGATACGATCAAGGCACGTCTTGCACGCAAGGCCGCTGCCGTCTCTGCGGCGTAGTAAGGCCGCAGATATCTCACACTGCAACGATGACCGAGATGAGCGATGACCGAGAATAACGGAACTCTCCATGCAATCATCGTCATGGGCGTCAGCGGTTCCGGTAAATCTTCGATCGGCGAAAAGATAGCGGCAGGCCTTGGCCTGCCGTTTGTCGAAGGCGATGCGCTGCATCCCGCTGCCAATGTCGAGAAAATGTCGAAGGGCATTCCGCTCTCCGACGAGGACCGGATGCCCTGGCTCGACCGGATCGGCAAGGAGATGAAGGCGTCGCTTACCAAGGGCAAGGGCATCATCGTCTCCTGCTCGGCGCTGAAGCGCAGCTACCGCGACCGCCTGCGAGCCGCTGCTGGCGGCAACCTCTATTTCGTCTATCTCGAAGGTTCGAAAGAACTGCTGACCGAGCGCATGGGTCACCGCAAGGGCCATTTCATGCCGACCTCGCTCCTGGAAAGCCAGCTGCAGACGCTGGAAGTGCCGACCGGCGAGCCCGGTGTCGTCACCGTCGATATCGACGACACAATCGACGATATCGCGGCAGAAGCCCTGAAGGCTCTCGCCGCTCTCGGTGTTAGAGCCTTTCCTGGCTAGATTGCAGCATTTTGTTGGCTCAAACGGAGTCGGATGGTCGACCGGCCGGCGCGCGTCGTAGCCCAGATCTACGGCCAAGCCGGCCGGTCGATCAGCCGGCCCGTTTCAGCCAACCCGAAGGGCCGGGCATCTTTCCGCCAGGATCAAAGGCGATCGGCTCGGACGTACCTGGAGGTATGCCCTTCGCCAATCGCCGTTGCCCTTACGAAAACCTGCTCCGGCAGAATGCTGCAATCTAGCCAGGAAAGGCTCTAAGGGTTGAAGCGGCTGGGCGAATAAGCCGAAATATCGATGAATGGCGCTTCGCCGGTCATCAGTTCCGCAAGCACTCGTCCGGTCACCGGCCCGAGCGTCAGCCCGTGATGGGCATGGCCGAAGGCAAACCACAGGCCCTGATGCCGCGGCGCCTTGCCTATGATCGGCATCATGTCGGGCGTGCAGGGTCGCGCGCCCATCCACGGTTCCGGATCCAATCTCTCACCCAGCGGGAATATCGTGCGCGCCACGGCTTCGGCCCGGTCGAGCTGCACCGGCGTCTTCGGCGCATCGAGCGTTGCGAATTCCGCCCCCGTTGTCAGGCGCACGCCCTTGTTCATCGGCGCCAGGAAATAGCCGCGCTCGGAATCGAGAGTCCAGTTGTTGAGCACAGCATTGCCCTGCACGCCGTAATGCATGTGGTAGCCGCGCTTGACGCCGAGCGGAAAGGAATAGCCGAGGCGGCGCGTCGCGACCGCCGCCCAGGGGCCGAGTGCCAGCACGACATCATCGGCCTCCAGCGACCCCTCCGACGTCATGATCTTCCAGCCCGATCCGGCCGGCCCGAGCGACGCCGCATCGCCGGTCACGAACCGCCCACCGAGGCTTTCGAAATAGCTGCGATAGGCACGCGTCAATGCATGCGGATCGAGAACCGACCAGGGATCGACCCAGCGCAGGCCACCGACGAAATCCCCGGTAATATTAGGCTCCAATCGAGCGATATCGGCCGAATTCAGGCTCTCGTAGCTGACACCGAACTGATCCTTCCAGAGGGCAGCTTCCACAAAGGCTTCATCACGCTTGGCCTCGGTGCGGAAGATCTTCATCCAGCCATCCCTGCGGATCAGCGCTTCGGCATGTGATGCCTCGATCAGGTCCTTGTGCTCGGTGATCGAATTCTCGATCAGCGGCGCATAGGCCTTGGTGATCATCTCGTGCCGCTTCGGATTGGAGTTCCACCAGTAGCGGGCGAGGAAGGCGAGCTGGCTCGGCAGCGCCTTCAGGTGATAATGCGCATCGATGCGATTGTTCAGCGCATAGCGCAGCAGCAGGCCGAGCTGCTGGGGAAAACCGTAGGGCATGACGCCTTCGCGCTGGATCAGGCCGGCATTGCCGAAGGAGGTTTCGTTACCCGGCTCCTTGCGGTCGATGAGTGTCACTTGCCAGCCGCGGCGTTGAAGATGAATGGCCGTCGAAACCCCGACGATACCGGCGCCGAGCACGATTGCGTTTTTCGTCATTTTCCCCTGCATTCCGCTATATTTTAGGCCCTAAAATGCCCATCTCAATGCTGCGGCGCAAACGAAAAATCGCATTTCATTTCAAAATCATTGCGCTTTTGAGTGCGGCATTTTCGGCCCTGATGCGAACAGTCAGGACGGCGGCATTGAGGAGCGAAAAGACGAGCGCATAAAGCGGCATGCCGAAGGCAAGCGGCAGGGCGGCGATCTCACCGATGACGATCATGTAGTTCGGATGTTTGAAGAAGCGGTAGGGGCCGCCCTCGACGAGCGGCGCACCGGGCAGGATGATGATACGCGTCGTCCAGCGCTCCCCAAGTGTGGTCAGCACCCACAGTCGCAGCACCTGCAGCAGCATGAAAAGACCAAACCAGAAGAGCTGGACCGGCTGTCCCGTCGCCAGCATCCATAGCCCGACGAGCCAGCCCGTATGGAGCGCCACCATGTAGGGGTAATGATCGGGCGCGATCTCGCGCGCTCCCCTTGCGAAGAGCGCCGTCGTATTGCGGCGCGCGATAACCAGTTCCGAAAGCCGCTGGGCGGTCACGAAGGTCAGCAATGCGATGGAAGGCCACATCATGCAACCCTCCGCAAGGTCACGCAGCTTGCCGTAAAGCCCGGCCCCATGGCGATCATCGCCGCCCGGTCCGGCAGACCTCTGCTGATAGCGCGCTCCAGAACGAAGAGCACTGTCGGCGAGGACATATTGCCGTAATCTGCAAGCACCGACCGCTCGATGTCGAGCGTATCCGGCACCATGGAAAGCGTGCTCTCCATTGCCGCCAGCACCTTCGTACCGCCGGGATGACAGATGAAACGGTCGATATCATCGCGCTTGAGCCCGCTGCGCGCCAAGATGCCGTCGATCGCCGGGCCGAGCTCCTTTTCCGCAAAGGGCGGCAGCGATTGCGCCAGCAGGATGCCGAGCCCGGTATCGTCGATCTTCCAGCCCATGATGTCGAGCGTATCGGGAAACAGGTGATCGCCCGCCGATTCCACTTCCGCCATACCGCCTTCGCCTGATCGTAGCACGCAGGCTGCAGCCCCGTCACCGAAGAGGGCGGTGGCGATGATGTTCGGTTTCGTCAGCTCATCCAGACGGAAGGCCAGCGTGCAGAGCTCTATGGCGACGAAGAGCACCACGGCACCCGGGCGGCTGCGCGCCAGCCGCGAAGCGATGCCAAAGCCGGAAACGCCGGCAGCGCAGCCAAGCCCAAAGACGGGTACACGCTCGATATCCGCGCGAAAGCCAAGCCGGCCGGCGAGCCGCGCATCGAGGCTCGGCGTGGTGATTCCGGTGGAGGAAACCGTTACCACGCAATCGACCTGATCGGCTGTCAGCCCTGCCTGACCAAGCGCGCGCGTTGCCGTCGCGACGAACAGCGAACCGGCGACCTCCTCATAGGCCTCCATCCTGTCTTGCCAGCCATGCGTCTCTTCAAACCAGGAGAGGGGACGGGCGGCGTGCCGCTTTCCGATACCGGCATTGTCAAACACGCGCGCGAGGTGGCGGAATTCCTTGAAGCGATCCGCAAAGAGGCGCGCGGAGGCCTCGGCGGCTTGGCTCTGGGTGATGATATGGTCAGGCACTGCGGTGGCGAGACTTAAAAGTCTGACGGATTGAGTCACGGTATGCTCCTTGTCGTTCCCGGCGGAACGAGCGGAAAACACGCGGGCGCGAAGGTTTATTCAGTACGCTACTCTTCACGAAGCAGTGATCGAAAAAACGCGAAAGCCGGCCGAATAAACCTGCCAACAGCGGTGTTCACTCCTCGCAACGTCATTTTTCGAGGAGTTATCCCATGACGACCAAGACTGTTCGCATCGCTTCTCTCGTGCTCGGCAGCTGCATTGCCGCATCTGTCCTTTCCGGTCCCGTCTTCGCCATTGGCGACGATAGCAGCACCATGCCGGTCTGCAAGAAGGGCGAGATCTATGACAAGAAGGCAAAGAAGTGCGTCAAACAGCAGAGCGCCAACGTGACGGACGAAAACCGTACCGATTACGCCTACTCGCTCGCCAAGGCCGGCCGCTATGAAGAAGCGCTCGCCATGCTCGACACCGTCAAGGATCAGAACAATGCCGAATGGCTGAACTATCGCGGTTACGCCACGCGCAAGCTCGGCCGCACGGATGAGGGTATCTCCTACTATCTGCAGTCGGTGAAGCTCGATCCACAATATGCCAAGGTCCGCGAATATCTCGGCGAAGCCTATGTCATCAAGGGCCAGCTCGATCTCGCCAAGGAGCAGCTGACCACCATCAAGGCGATCTGCGGCACCGGCTGCGAGGAATATCAGGACCTCAACGCCGCCATCCTCGATCCGTCGAAGATCTAAAGCAATTCCAGCAAAAGTGTGCAGCGGTTTTGCGTCCGGAATTGCGCGAAACAAAGCTGTACACTTGCGTGAGGCAGAAGAGAGATAAGGTTGATTGAAGGGTATTTCCGGATGTCGGTCGCGCACACCACATTTCCTGCCTATAGTCGCGCCAGAACGGAATCGCCGGCCCGGCCGGCGATTCCGAAACAGCCAATACGCGCGGAGGCGACCATCGCGAGCGAAGCGGATATCAGGAGCGGCCTGACGGAACATCTCGCCCGTCTGTGGCGCTATGGCCTCGTTCTTTCGCATCAGCGTGATGTGGCCGATGATCTCGTGCAGGCGACCTGCGTTCGCGCGCTGGAACGGGCCGATCAGTTTGTCGCAGGCACGCGGCTCGACCGCTGGCTGTTTTCGATCCTGCATTCGATCTGGCTGAATGAGATCCGTGCCCGCCGCGTCCGCCAGGGGCAGGGATTCGTCGATGCCGACGAGACGCTGAGTTTCGATGGCGCCCATGACACCGAAACGCATGTCATGGCGAACCAGGTTTTGAAACAGGTGAATGCGCTGCCCGACGCGCAGCGATCGGCGGTTTTCCTCGCCTATGTGGAAGGGCTTTCCTATCGCGAGGTCGCCGCCATACTTGATGTTCCGATCGGCACCGTGATGAGTCGGCTGGCAGCCGCCCGCGCGAAGCTCTCCGAAACCGTATCGGCAGGGGGAGTTGAATGAGCACGAAGCACATAATGCCCTCCAACGAGGAATTGACCGCCTTCATCGATGGTGAGCTTGGGCCCGAAGAGGCTGCCCGCATCGAGGCTATGGTCGAGGCCGACCAGGCTGTCGCCGAACGGCTGGAATTCCTGGCGCGTGCAGGCCTGCCTTACAAGCAAGCCTTTGCGCCGTTGCTCGATGCCGCTCCGCGGGCAAAGCTCGAAGCCATGCTGTCGGCCATTCCCGCCGCCCGGCCTGCAAGACCGGCTGCCTTCATGAGCCGTCGAGGCTTTCTCGGCGCGCTTGCTGCTTCGGTGGTTGCCGGCATCGCCGTCGACCGCGCCGTGATCGGTCTCGGCACGGGGCTCTCGGGCAAGGACGAAAACAGCGAATGGCGCGCCGTCGTTGCCGAATATATCTCGCTCTACACGCCGGAGACGCTCGCCGGTCCCGTCCCGCCCAGAGATGTGCAGGCAGCGCAGCTCGCCAGTCTGGACGGCGACCTCCGCCTCCAGCTCTCGCCAGAGCAAGTCGCCCTGCCGGATATCGATTTCAAGCGCGCCCAGATCCTGCAATATGATGGCAAGCCGCTCGCCCAGATCGCCTATCTGGATCCCGAAACCGGCCCCATGGCGCTCTGCATCGTCGCCTCCGGTGGCGGCCCCAAGGCCCCCGATATCGAAGGCCGCAAGGGCATGAATGTCGTCTATTGGGCGAACGCCACCCACGCCTTCATGCTCATCGGCCACGCCCCGGTCGACCGCATGACTGAGATCGCCGATGCGGTACGGAGCAAGATTTCCGTCTGACTGTAACTAACGATACTGGGCCGTAATCCATCAGTTCACCGCGCTCGCAAGCCGAAGATTTGCCTGTGATACGCCGCCATCTGTTGCCGGCGGCCGGGCGTTGACCTCGATGAAACCAGATGTTTTAGACTTCAGGGCCGGCCGTGGCGCCTTGATGGGCAACGGCGCGCCTGCCGCCTTGCCGGGCGAGCAATTCCCTGACGTGCTGCTCTCGACTTGCGGCCTGCCGTCAGCGCTGCTGAAGTAACGGACGCTGCGGGTGCAGACGCCGTTGCCGGACATGGTCGAAACCATCGAATAGCCCTGCACGGCGGCCGGCAGCCTGTTGAGGCCGACATCAGTCGGATTTCCCGGCGATGCCTGCATCATGCTGTCGGCCTGTTGCATCATCGCAGCAGCCTCACGGTCCATCGCCGCGGATATCAGGTCCAGATCGGCAAAGGGAGCGGAAGGCCAGAACGGATCGAAAAGGCCGGAATCCGGCTGACTGTCGAACCGGATTTGCGGCGGTCGGTCGCCGGCGTAACGAATGCGCTCGAGCGAACCATCCGGCAGTCGCACGACAAGCACATGGGTATCTGCTGATTTGTGGGCGACGGTCTGAGCCTCCGCTGGGCTGACAAGCTCGACGGCGGCGATTGCCACGGCGCTCATGAGAAATGCGATACGAAGCCTTTGCACAATGGCCTCCTGAACGGGAAGAACACCAATCCAATTGCCCGCGCGAATGAAGTGCAGCTGGCACGACTAGGATGATCATTGCGGCGCAGGCCAAATTTGTGGCGCAGCGCTGCGGCGTGGCGACGCAGAAAGCGGGAGCCGAAAGCATGTCGCGCAAAAGTATTCAGCGGTTTTGCGATCACGACATGCGTAAAATGAGGAGGTTAAGCGCTGCGAGCGAATCGGAAGGATCGCAACACGCGCTAGAACGGCTGAGTCTTGTCCGAAACCTGGCTGGCCTGATTGGCGGGGACGAGCCGGTTCAAGCAATTGACGTAGGTCGTATACATCTGTTGCAGCCGCGACAGCGGCACCACCCAAGGCTCTTCATTTCCGGCAAAATCCAGTTCCATATCCGGCGTGCCGATAAAGGAATTCTTGAGCATCTTCTTGATCTGCGCGACGCCCGTCTTCTCAGAGGCCGGCAGGATGCGAAGCGTCTTGCTGTCGAAGGCCTCGGCCGGAACAGCCTTGGTGCCGGAATACCCGACAAGCGTTACCTTGGTCGTGGTGCCCTCGGGAATATCCCAGCCATCCTTCGAAACGAGCCACATGACGCTGTCGAGGCTCTGGCGGAATTCGACCGTTTTTCCGAGCTCATTATTCCACACCAGCCGGCAATAGGACGGCTTCTCACCGACGAACCCAACCGACCACTGCCGCGCATCGCCCATCCATTCTGTGTCGCTCCGGGCCGCGGCCGGAATGAGGAGTGCTGCCAGCAATATCGCAGAAAAGGTCTTCATGGCTCGAACCGTCTCCAAGTCGTGGGGGTGATTCTAGCGGCGGAAGGTTGAGGTTTTGCTACTGCGGTTGCGCGAAAACGGGCGCAGAAGACTCTCAATTCAAGACAGTGGAATTTAGGAGGAGAAATTTGGCTGGGGAACCTGGACTCGAACCAAGATTAACGGAGTCAGAGTCCGTCGTTCTACCATTGAACTATTCCCCAGCAGGCGCTGCCGAAGCGTGGCTTGGCTGCTGTGCGGCGCTTATAACCAAAACCGGGCGGATTGCAAATACCCGTTTTGAAAAAATTCGATCCCTCCACGCGGCGTGAAAATCGGGTGGCTAAAATCTGGAATCAAAAAGAATTTGGTGATTTCGTCGGTCGCTGATATCTTCGCGCCAACGCAAAAATCGAATGAGCGCCTGCTGCATACCTTTCTGGACTTGCGCGGCGCGATGGAAAACGAACGTGGAAGACCCCGAAGGCGGCGCAAGGCCGCAATTTGACGGGGCGTCGGCGGTAGGGCGCAAGGACGGCAAGAAGTCCAGGCGTCGCAAGGGCAAGCGTGGCGGGCAATCCCGCGGCGCCGCTCATCCCGCTTCGCATGATCTCTCCGGCCATGCCGGGGAGGCAGCGCGCCCGAAGGAAGACACGGAAAGCCCGGCCCGCAAGCGGAAACGCCGCCGTCGTGGTGGGCGTGGCGCATCTCAGCCCGATACGGTCGTCCAGTCATTGCCTGTGGTTCAGGCCGTCGCTCAAAGCCATGGCCCGCGCCCCAATGGTGATTCGCCCTCCAGCCGACGTAACCGACGCAAGCATCGCAGCAAGCGGGGTCTGCAAGGCAGGCCGCTGGCTCCTGTGCAAGCGCCGCCGTCCGCAAGGCCCGAACATCGCGCTGAAGCGCAGTCGCGCCCTGTGCTGCGCGAGGTGCAGGATGCCGAATCGGCAAATCGCAGGAGCCGTCAGCCAGGTCATGAAGACGAACGGGCAGGGGGCGAACATCCCTGGCCGGACGAACTCTATGCCGCGCTCGATCTCGGCACCAACAATTGCCGCCTGCTGATCGCCCAGCCCACACGCCCCGGCCAGTTCCGCGTCGTCGATGCCTTTTCCCGTATCGTGCGCCTCGGCGAAGGGCTTGCCGCTAGCGGCAGGTTGTCCGACGAGGCGATGGAGAGGGCGGTCGATGCGCTCAGAATCTGCGCCTCCAAGCTCCGGAACCGCGAGATCCGCCGCATGCGGCTGATTGCGACCGAGGCCTGCCGTCAGGCGGCCAATGGCGAGGAATTCCTGCAGCGGGTCGTGCTTGAGACCGGGCTGGAGCTCGAAATCATCGATCGGGAAACCGAGGCACGGCTTGCCGTTTCCGGTTGCTCCTCGCTGGTCGGGCGCGAGGCGCGCTCCGTCGTGCTCTTCGACATCGGCGGCGGGTCCTCGGAAATTGCCGTCATCCGCATCGGTGATAACCGCTTCGCCCGCCTTGCCAATCACATCACCCACTGGACCTCGCTGCCCGTCGGCGTCGTCACCCTCTCGGAGCGCCATGGCGGCCGCGATGTGACGCCTGATGTTTTCGAGGGCATGGTGAGCGAGGTTGCGGGCATGCTGTCGAGTTTCGATTGCCCGGAGATCGAGATTGCCGAGGATGGCGATTTCCATCTGATCGGCACCTCGGGCACGGTGACGACGCTTGCCGGCGTGCATCTCGACTTGCCGCGTTATGACCGCCGCAAGGTCGATGGCATATGGCTGTCCGATGACGAAGTCTCCGCCATGCAGGCAAAGCTACTTTCCTGGAATTTCGAAAGCCGCGCTGCCAATCCCTGCATCGGGCCGGATCGCGCCGATCTGGTGTTGGCCGGCTGCGCCATTCTGGAGGCGATCCGCCGCCGCTGGCCGAGCCCGCGCATGCGTGTTGCCGATCGTGGCTTGAGGGAAGGCCTGCTCACCGACATGATGGCCGATGACGGCGTCTGGCGGCGTCATCGCAACCGCCGCGGCCAGCGGGGAAACAAGGGGTAGGCATGACCAAACCAACGATTGCGGGAAACCGCACCGGCCGCAAGCTCGGCCAGCGCGTCAAGAAAAAGAAGATGAAGGCCTCTTCGCGCCAGTGGCTGGAGCGCCATATCAACGATCCCTATGTGCAGCGTGCCCAGCTCGAGGGCTATCGAGCCCGCGCGGCTTTCAAGCTGCTGGAGATCGATGAGAAGCACCACATCCTGAAGGGCGCTAGGCGCATCATTGACCTCGGGGCCGCTCCCGGAAGCTGGTCACAGATCGCCGCGAAGGTGACGGGGTCGACGGACGAGGATGTCCGCGTTGCAGCAATCGACTTTCTGGAAATGACGCAGCTACCCGGCGTCACGGTACTGCAGCTCGATTTTCTTGATCCCACAGCCCCGGAAAAGCTGATGGAGGCCGTCGGCGGCACGCCGGACCTGGTGCTCTCGGACATGGCGGCACCGACGACCGGTCATCACCGCACCGATCACCTGCGCACCATGCACCTTTGTGAGGTCGCAGCCCACTTCGCGATCGAAGTGCTGGGCGAGGGTGGGCACTTCCTCGCCAAGACCTTCCAGGGCGGCACCGAGCGGGATCTGCTTGCCATGCTGAAGCAGCATTTCCGTCAGGTTGTGCACGTCAAACCCGCCTCATCGCGCGCCGAATCGGTGGAGATGTTCCTGCTGGCGAAGGGTTTCAAAGGCCGCAAGGTCGAGGCGGAGCCAGAGGACGCTTGATCTTTGCGCCAGTCCTGCGGATGATGATTTCCCAGGACTGGATACCCACCGATCCCATGCTTCTTTACGTTACACTCGGAACCAACGATCTCTATCGCGCCCGGCATTTCTATGATGCCGTTCTGCCGGTGCTCGGCTACCGGCGCCAGCGCTATTCGGAGGAGGAGATCGGCTATGCCGCCGATGGCGACACTCGCTGCCGCTTCTGGGTC
The DNA here is from genome assembly GCF_051811225.1 of Rhizobium sp. 768_B6_N1_8. NCBI lineage: Bacteria > Pseudomonadati > Pseudomonadota > Alphaproteobacteria > Hyphomicrobiales > Rhizobiaceae > Rhizobium > Rhizobium sp. 768_B6_N1_8. Next base: position 370,506 of record NZ_JBPWPV010000001.1, read on the forward strand.
GTAACCCCCTTTAACAGGCGCCGGGCCACGAATGGCAACGGCTCCATGGTCGCCTTCGAGGCGGAAACGCGGGCGGCGGTCGATGCCTTCCATGCGGCAGCAATTGCTGCCGGCGCTATCGATGAAGGCGAACCGGGACTGCGCTCCTATCACGCGCATTTCTACGCAGCCTATGTCAGGGATCTCGACGGCAACAAGCTATGCGCCGTCTGCGAGAAGGCGGAAGAACCGCCCTTTGACTGAGCGGCTAGTTTCTTTTTCGCTAAGTTATTGATTGTGAATAAGAAAGTTTGGTGAGACCGTGTGCCGGCAAACATGCGTCTGGCGCATCGTTCCTGACGTTATCAGATGCTTCGAAAAAACTTATTCATTTTCAATGGCTTGGACGAGGTGCTCTCTCTTGCTACCCGCCAGTTCTGGAGGTCCTAACTCTCTTTTTCTCTTCTCACATCAAGAAAAGAGGAAATCCAGTGACGCAACCATGTGGCAAAATATGCCCTAAGTCATTGATTATGAATAAGCGACGGCGGGATCATAACTGCCGGTCTGGCGCTAAATAGCCAATCCTAATGTGCGCTATGAGAATTTAAGGTTGAAACATGCCCGAGATTGTATCGTCCGGTTACCACTACTGGCTTCAAGATCTTGCACGCGAGGTTAGTTTTTTGTTAATTCGTAAAATCCAAAGTTGTGTTATTGAGTATTTTGCATTTCAGTCGCTCACGCATGATGCCGCAAGCCCTTCCGTGTTGAGAATTCCGATGGAGGAAGTTCCGGCACCAGAGGAACGATAATGACCGCGATCTCACCAGCCAACAGTGCGGCACTGCTCATCCTGCAGCAGACGAACGCATCGTTGCTTTCTAATAAGCAGCAAGCCGGGAAATCGGCTGCCGATACAATTGCAGCCATCGCCAACGGCGTTTCCAGTCAAACAAGCGCCGCAAAGACCCAGGCCTCATCGACAATCAACAGCGCGCTGCTCGACGTCAAAGAGAGCAACGACGGAATCGTCTCAAGCGCGATCAATTTCCTGGATTCGGACAACTTCAAAACCAGTGATGCCGGCATTACCGACGTCATCAAGGAACTCATCAACGACGATGGGGACAAATTTGCCTCGCTGGTCAAAGCCGAAAAGGCGAAGAATCCAGCATCAGCGATGACAACGCGATGGCCAACGCCATTCAGCGGCTGATCCGTGACAACAGGTCCAAATTCGGTGACGGCGAATTCGTGATCGGCTTCAAGCTTGGAAGCGGTGGCGCGATCATCTCCAACATCGAAGACAAGAATGGAAATAGCACCAGTAAGACCCTTGCGACCGGATTGAAGACGGCCCAATCCGCACTAATCGATGCTGGGATGATCATCAGCAGGTCGGATGGTAGCAATACGGATGAGCTGAAAATGGCATCCGCGATGCTGAACAACAGCAATTTTGGCAAGGCCTCGAACGACTTGGGGGCTTGGATCGACAAGTGGCGGAATGCGTTTGGCTTTTGAGGCCGATCACCGTCCAGATATCACCGAGGAGGCCCGGATCAAACGTGGATCTGGGCCTTTTGCCTTATTTGACCGGCTGCTGCTCGGCTGCGATCGTCGCGGGTGCCAGGCGCTTGGCGCGGTGGCCGGAGACGGAGGCGCCGGCATCCTTGGCCATGCGGGCAAAGGGGATGGTGGCAAGCACCGTCAGGCCGGCAATCAGGAAGAAAGCGATGTGGAAATCGATGACCTGCAGCTCGGCTCCCCGGAAATAGATGGAGGTTTCCAGGATCGAGGCGGCAAGGGCAACACCGAGCGCCAGGCTGATCTGCTGCATCACCGAGGCCATGGATGTCGCCTGGCTTGCCTGCGCATCGTCGATATCTGCAAAGGCCAGCGCATTGACGCCAGTGAACATGAAGGACCGGGAGAAGCCGCCAAGCAGCAACACACCGATGATGACAAGGTGCGGCGTCTCCGGCGTGAAGAGGCCGGTCACAGCCGTCACGACCGTCGTCACCGCACCGGCGCAAAGAAGCGTGGTGCGGAAGCCGATCGCCTTATAGACGCGCCGTGCGATGAACTTCGTGGTGATTGCCCCGATCGCGCCGGCAAACGTAATGAGGCCTGACTGAAAGGGCGTAAGGCCAAATCCGAGCTGCAGCATCAGCGGCGTCAGAAACGGCATGGCGCCGACACAGATGCGGAACAGCGTGCCGCCGCTCGTCGAAGCGCGGAAGGTCGAATTCTTGAACAGGTTGAGATCGAGGATCGGCGTCGGGTAGCGCCTGGCGTGGCGCACATAGAGCACGCCGCAGATGATGCCGATGGCGGTGGCCGTAATACCGATGATCGGCGGCAGGGCCGGAAGGCTGACGACCGAGAGGCCGAAGACGACGCCTGCAGCCGCAAGGCTGGTCAGGATAAAACCGCTGAAATCGAGCTTCGGCGGAGCCGTCGCCTCTATCTCCGGCAGGTAGATTGTCGCAAGCCACACGCCGATGATGCCGACAGGTACGTTGATCAGGAAGATCCAGTGCCAGCTGAAATAGGTGGTGATGAAGCCGCCGAGTGGCGGGCCAGCAAGCGGGCCGACAAGAGCCGGGATCGTCAGCAGCGCCATGGCGGAGACCAGTTCGCTCTTCTGCGTCGTCCGCACCAGCACCAGACGCCCGACAGGCGTCATCATCGCGCCGCCCATGCCCTGCAGGAAGCGTGCAAAGACGAATTCGATGAGATTGGAGGAGAAGGCGCAGAAGATGGAGCCGACGACGAAAACACAGATCGCCAGCCGGAAGATATTCTTCGCACCGAACCGGTCCGCCATCCAGCCGCTGATCGGAATGAACACCGCAAGCGCCACCATATAAGAGGTCAGCGCCAGTTTCAGCGTGATCGGTCCGACATGCAGATCGGCCGCAATCGCCGGCAGGGCCGTCGCGATTACAGTCGAGTCCATCTGTTCCATGAAGAGAGCAACGGCAAGGATCAGCGGGACAATGCGGTTCATAGGCGAATGCCTTGATGGATGCGGATGGGGCTTGGGAAGCCCGTGCTGTGTAGTCCCAGTTACGGGCTGTGCCAATCCCTCAATCGGTTTCCATTACACGTTTGGATCACGACTGCGTGAGACGACTTGCCCGACACTTTCGCCTCTCAAGATTGACATATGCTTACCCGGCCGGGGCCAGAAATCCTGTATCAATCCGGCTGGAATATCGGGGGTCGTGCGGCGACGCACCGCACAGTGTCGAGGATGGATATATGACGATTTTTCATGGAATAAAGCGACGCGCGCTTTTTGCCGCAGGCCTCGGTCTGCTCGCCGCGCCGGTCATCCTGAGAGGAACGGCCTATGCGGCCGCAACTGGAGAAACAGGCAATATGGAAGTTACCCCGCAGCCGCAGATCAATCAGTTCAAGCTCGGCTCCTTCAAGTTCACTGCCGTCCGCGACGGTTTCAACGTGCTCGAAAAGCCCTATGAGACCTTCGGTTCCAACCAGGACCCGCAAACCGTCCAGGCGCTTCTCGCCGCCAATTTCCTGCCGACCGACAAGTTCGCAAACAGCTATGCACCCGCGGTAGTCGATACGGGTTCCGACGTCATCGTCGTCGATACCGGCTTCGGTGCGGCCGGCCGCGAACGCGGCTTGGGCCATTTCACCGCCGGGCTGAAGGCGGCAGGTTATTCACCTGACGACGTCACCGTCGTGGCCCTGACGCACCTGCACGGGGACCATATTGGCGGTCTGATGGAAGGTGGTGCTCCGGCCTTCAAGAATGCCCGCTATGTCATCGGCCAGGCCGAATACGATTTCTGGTCGGATAAGGCGCGGGAAGGCACGCCTGCCGAAGGCGGCCACAAGGCGGTGCTCGCCAATGTCGTGCCGCTCGCCGAAAAGGCGACCTTCGTCAAGGAAGGTGATACGATTGCGCCCGGTCTGACCGCGATGCTCGCAACCGGCCACACGCCCGGCCACATGGTCTTTCATGTCGAATCCGAGGGCAAGCGGCTGGTCATGACGGGTGATACGGCAAACCATTACATCCTGTCGCTGCAGCGTCCGGACTGGGAGGTGCGTTTCGACATGGACAAGGCGCAGGCAGCCGCAACCCGCAAGAAGGTGTTCGACATGATCGCCACCGAGAAGATCGCCTTCCTTGGCTACCACATGCCGTTCCCGTCAGTCGGTTTTGTCGAAAAGCAGGAGACCGGTTACCGCTTCGTGCCGAAGACCTATCAGTTCGACATTTGAACGAGACGCATGGCTGCCATACCAAGCCCGGCCACGTGCCGGGCTTTTTTGCTATTTCCTTCCTGTCATAGACGTGTTACCAGCCCTCGCCAACTTCCATAAACTCATGCACACCGCCGGTGCGGACGATTCGTACCGGGTGGAACGCATTTTTCTTTCTTGAAGGAATTTGGCCATGGCTCGCATCATTGAAACGCCAACCGGACTCGACGCACTCACCTTCGATGACGTGCTGCTGCAACCCGGTCATTCCGAAGTCCTGCCGGGTCAGACGAGTGTCGCAACGCGCCTCGCACCCGACTTCGAGCTGAATATCCCGATCATATCAGCAGCGATGGACACCGTCACTGAAGGCCGTCTGGCGATTGCGATGGCGCAGGCCGGCGGCCTTGGCGTTATTCACAAGAACCTTACCCCCGTCGAGCAGGCTGAGCAGGTTCGTCAGGTCAAGAAGTTCGAAAGCGGCATGGTCGTCAATCCCGTGACCATCGGCCCGGATGCTACGCTCGCCGATGCCCTGGCGCTGATGAAGATGCACGGCATCTCCGGCATCCCGGTTGTCGAGAAATCCGGCCGCCTCGTTGGCATCGTCACCAACCGCGACGTCCGCTTTGCATCCGACCCGACCCAGAAGATCTACGAACTCATGACCCATCAGAATCTGGTGACGGTCAAGGAAAACGTCGATCAGCAGGAGGCCAAGCGGCTGCTGCACTCTCACCGCATCGAGAAGCTGCTGGTCGTCGATGGTGAGGGCCGTTGCGTCGGCCTGATCACCGTCAAGGATATCGAAAAGGCACAACTGAACCCGAACGCCTCCAAGGATGCGCAGGGCCGCCTGCGTGCTGCCGCTGCCGTCGGCGTCGGTGACGATGGTTTCGAGCGTGCCGAACGGCTGATCGATGCCGGCGTCGACCTGCTCGTCGTCGATACGGCCCATGGTCATTCGGCTCGCGTTCTGGAAGCCGTTGCCCGCGTCAAGAAGCTCTCCAATTCGGTGCGCATCATGGCCGGCAATGTCGCGACCTATGACGGCACCAAGGCGCTGATCGATTCCGGCGCTGACGCCGTCAAGGTCGGTATCGGCCCGGGCTCGATCTGCACGACGCGTGTCGTCGCCGGCGTCGGTGTTCCGCAGCTTGCTGCGATCATGTCGGCGGTCGAGGCGGCGAATGCGCAGGGCATTCCGGTCATCGCCGATGGCGGCATCAAGTTCTCGGGCGACGTGGCAAAGGCCATCGCTTCGGGCGCTTCTGCCGTCATGATCGGCTCGCTGCTTGCCGGTACCGATGAAAGCCCCGGCGAAGTCTATCTCTACCAGGGCCGCTCCTTCAAAGCCTATCGCGGCATGGGCTCCGTCGGTGCTATGGCGCGTGGTTCGGCAGACCGTTACTTCCAGGCGGAAGTGCGCGACACGCTGAAGCTCGTGCCTGAGGGCATCGAGGGACAGGTGCCGTACAAGGGCCCGGTCTCCGGCGTCCTGCATCAGCTCGCGGGCGGCCTCAAGGCTGCCATGGGCTATGTCGGCGGCAAGGACATCAAGGAGTTCCAGGAGCGCGCCACCTTCGTGCGCATCTCCAGCGCCGGCCTGCGTGAAAGTCATCCGCATGATGTGACGATCACCCGCGAAAGCCCGAACTATCCGGGCGTCGGCGTCTAATCATGGAAACGGGCAGCCGGGTTCCGCTCTGGATCATCGCGCTGCTCGCGGCCCTCTGCCTCATCGTCCTCGGCTGGACTACCTTCGGCTACACCGTGCCCTTCCAGCATGAGACGGGGCAGGCGGTGCTCGATACCTATTTTGTAGGCTATGACGAGTCCGCGGTCTTCCATATGCAGACGCTGCTCGATCAGAACGAGACGGCAAGCGGCATTCTCCGGGCCATGTATTTCGGCCCGGAGCTCATCTTTCCGGCTCTGCTGACAGCCCTTCTGTTCGTGATTTTCCTGCGGCTCGGCCCGATAGAGACATGGCGCGGCCGGCAGGCGCCCCACCTGCTCGGCCGGATTACTTACGTCCTGCCCTTCATTTACGGCTTCGCCGATTACGCAGAAAACATCTCAAGCCTTGTTGCCTTCAGCGACAGTGTTGCGGCAGGCTTTGCCGCGCAGATCCTGCCGTGGATGACGAAGCTGAAATTCGCAAGCCTTGCCATCTGCGCCATTCTGATCGTGAGAAGCGCAATTCTCCACCAAACGCGCGAAAACTGAATGCTTGCAGCACTTCCTTTTGCGCAATTCCGGACGCAAAACCGCTGCACATTTTGCTGGAATTGCTTATAGCGGCCAGCGCCACACCGGCTGTGAAAGCTTTGCCGCGAGGAAATCTCCCAGCGCTTCCACTTTCGCCGGCCGGGCACGCGCTGAGGGCGTAACGAAATAAAGGGCGCCCTTTGGCAAGGTCCAGTCCGTCAGGATCGCCTTCAGGCGTCCGTCGCTCAGGTATTCGTAAGCCATGAATTCCGGCAGTTCGACGATGCCGAGGCCGCGCAACGCCATCGGGATCAGTGCTTCCGAATTGGTTGCCCTCAGCGGTCCTGTCGGCACCACGATCTCCTCTTCGCTCGCCTTGTTGCTGAAGCGCCAGACATCCTGCCGCGGCCGGTAGGCGTAACCGAGGCAATGATGGGCCGCGAGGTCTCGCGGGTGCCGTGGACAGCCGTATCTTTCGAGATAGGAGGGGGCTGCGAGAATGAAGGGCGCGACAGGTGTCAGCCGTTTCGCCACGAGGGAGGAATCGGGCAGCACCGCGATGCGCAATGCCGCATCGAAGCCTTCGCCCACGAGATCGACCACCGCATCACTCATATGCATGTCGATGGAGATATCGGGATAGAGCTCGAAGAAATCGGGCAGGATCGGCGCCAGCCATTGCCGCCCGAAGACCATCGGTACGGCGAGACGGATCAGCCCGCGTGGCTGGCTGGAAAGTTCGCGCGCCGCATTCTCGGCCGCCTCCGCCTCAGCATAGATGCGTTGGGCGCGGTCGACGAGCCGCAGCCCGAAATCGGTGAGTGCCAGCTGCCGGGAAGTGCGGTTGAAGAGCCGCGCACCGAGCCGGTCCTCCAGCCGGCTGACCGCCCGCGACACCGTCGGTACGGAAACGCCGAGCGTCTTGGCCGCGCGGGCGAAGGAGCGCTCCTCCGCCACTTTGGCGAACATGGCGAGGCCCTCGAAATCCGGAAAACCCATCATTTCATTCCTGCAATGATATCTTTCATTTCTTTCTATTCAGAAACGAAAGACCCGTCCACATCTTCAGTTCAGTCGAACAGAACAGGAGACGACGACAATGAACCAGACACTGAATGGGACACGGAGACTGAACGGAAAGATCGCGGTCATCACCGGCGCCACGTCGGGCATCGGCCTTGCCACCGCAAAGCGCTTCGCAGCCGAAGGCGCACGCCTCTTCATCACCGGCCGCCGCAAGGAGGTTCTTGATGCGGCTGTCGCCGAGATCGGCGGCAATGTCACCGGCATCCAGGCGGACTCGGCAAAGCTTGCCGATCTCGATCGCCTCTATGAGCAGGTGAAGGCGGAGGCCGGCCGCATTGACGTGCTCTTCGTCAATGCCGGTGGCGGCTCGTTTGCGCCGCTCGGCGCAATCACCGAAGAACAGTATGACGATACCTTTGGGCGCAATGTGAAGGGCGTGCTCTTTACGGTGCAGAAGGCGCTGCCGCTGCTCGGGCAGGGTTCCTCTGTCATCCTGACCGGCTCCACGGCGGGGGTATCGGGCACGCCGGCCTTCAGCGTCTATGCCGCCTCCAAGGCAGCGATCCGCAACTTCTCCCGTAACTGGATCCTCGACCTGAAGGACCGCGGCATCCGCATCAACACGCTGAGCCCTGGTCCGACCGAAACGACAGGCCTCGTTGAGCTCGCGGGCCAGGACAAGGCACAGCAGCAGGGCCTGCTGGACTATATGGCATCACAGGTTCCGATGGGTCGCGTCGGCCGCCCGGAAGAAATCGCCGCAACGGCCCTCTTCCTCGCGACAGAGGATTCGAGCTTCATCACCGGCGCCGAGATCTTCGTCGATGGCGGTATCGCCCAGGTCTGACCCTGAAGACGGCCCGCTCCACGGCGGGCCGTCATGGCTCTGGTATCTGTCCGGTCTTTCCGCTACTGCTCCCGCCGTCGCCGAAGTGAGAGGAATGATGATGACCGGCTTTGAGATGTTCTGGCCTCTGCTTGCCCACGTCCTGTTGGTCTACATCCTTTACGGAGTGCTTGGTCTGCGCCGTGGCAAGGCGGTTCGTGAGGGGCGGATGAAGAAATCCGGCTATCGCGAGAACCGTGACGAACCGCCCGAATGCCTTTTCGTCAAGAACAACCTCGCCAACCAGTTCGAGCTGCCGGTGCTCTTCTATGCCTGCAGCATTCTTCTTTATATCACCGAGGCGGATAATCTGGTGGCCGTCGGGCTTGCCTGGCTTTTCGTCGCCCTGCGGTATGTCCATGCCTATGTGCATATCACCAGCAACGATCTGCGCTATCGCAGCCCGCTTTTTGCCGCCGGTTTTGTCGTGCTGGGAGCCATGTGGGCCTGGCTTGCCGGCTGGATGCTGTTCTCCTGATCCGGGCGATTTCCTCAGATAAGCTGGTAACACAGTTTTGTTCCTGCGTTACCGGCTGCTGACCTAAGTTCCCCCTTACCGATTGGGCACGGGGTGGGAATAGAGGAGGACTGTCATGGAAAAGCCCGTCATTACGCAGGCAATGATCAATGCCTATGATGAATATACGCACCTGACGCTGGATCGCCGCAGCTTCATGGACAAGCTCACGAAGCTTGCCGGCTCGGCAACCGCGGCCGCGGCAATCGCGCCGCTGTTGGCGGCCAACAAGGCAGCCGCCGAGGTCGTCGCCGAAAACGACGATCGCCTGACCGCCCAGGATATTACCTATCCCGGCAGCGGCGGTGACATGAAGGGTTATCTGGTGCAGCCGAAGAATGCGTCCGGCAAGCTCGGCGCCGTCATCGTCATCCATGAGAACCGCGGCCTCAACCCGCATATTCGCGATGTCGCCCGCCGCATGGCGCTCGAAGGTTTCGTAGCGCTCGCGCCCGATTTCCTTTCGCCGCAGGGTGGCACGACTCAGAATGAGGATCAGGCGCGTGACATGTTTAGCAAACTCGATGCGGCCACGACCGTCGCGAACGGCGAGGCGACTGTCGTCTACCTCTCCAAGCTCGAGGCTGCGAACGGCAATGTCGGCGCGATCGGCTTTTGCTGGGGCGGCGGCGCGGTCAACAACCTCGCGGTCAAGTCACCCGAGCTGAAGGCAGGCGTGGCCTATTATGGTGCGCAGCCGCCGGCCTCTGACGTTCCCAAAATCAAGGCGGCGCTGCTGCTCCACTATGCCGGCCTCGACGATCGCATCAATGCCGGCATCGACGCTTACAAGAAGGCGCTAGAGGAGAATGGTAAAAAATTTGAGATCTACGTCTATGAGGGGGTCAACCACGCCTTCAACAACGACACGTCCGCTGCCCGCTATGACAAGGCGGCAGCCGATCTCGCCTGGAGCCGCACGGTCGAATTTCTGAAGCAGAACCTCGCCTGACCAGGCCTGGAGAGTGTGCCGCAAGACGAAAAAGGCAGGGTGACAAGTGCTCAGCCTGCCTTGCTGAATGAAGTGTTAAGACTGACTTTTGCACAGGCCAAAACGGGGCGTAACGCCCCTTTGCCCCTGCGCTCTTGCCATTGCTTAAAATCCGACCATTTCCCTTTACGACGGATGAATACCTGCATGTCATATCCGCCCGACGCGCCGGTATGACACATCATTTCCGCCGCTCAATAACGAGACAGATGGGAACCACATGGGCGCGGACATTTCGGATCGTATTGCTCTTCGCAGGAAGCCGAAACAGGAGCGAAGCATCCAGCGGCTGGATCTCATCCTCAACGCCGCAGCCACCATCATCGCCGAAAAGGGCGTCAGCGCCATGCGGATGACCGAACTTGCCGTCGCCGCAAAAGTTCCGATCGGTTCGGTCTATCAGTATTTCCCGGAAAAGGCGGCGATCGTCAAAGCGCTGTTCGACCGCCATGCGCAGGCGATCCAGCAGAAGACGGCGGAGATGTTCGCGGATGTTCGATCCCTCGATGAAGCGCTCGACCTGATCTCGGCGATGATCGACTGGTATTATGCCGAATACCGCAACGATGCCGCCTATCTCGGCGTCTGGATGGGTACGGAGACGGATCAGGATCTCCTGCGCCTGAACATCGAGCATAGCGGCCAGGTCGCCGAGATCTTCCAGGAGGCCGTGCGCCGTCTGGCGCCGGAATTCTGCGATGAGCAGATGAAAGCGCGCACTTACCTTTTCAGCCACCTGATCGGCGCGGCGATCCGCCTTGCGGTCTTGAGCGAGGATGGCTTTGGCGAGCGCATTCTCGATGAGTGGAAGCGCGTGGTCCGCGCTTCCCTATTTGCTCCGACGTCCGCTTCGGCAGCTTGAGACGACCTACCAGCTCGGCATCATGCTCGCCGCCGCCTTGAGCCGCGGATAGTGACGGGCGTAGCCTGTCTTCCCATCCTGCTCCAGCCCATCTTCGATGACGGTCGGCGTGATATTGTCGAGGCAGGCGGTAATATGTGCCGTAATCGCGTTCATCAGCGACAGCGAAACGCCGGGCCGCTTCATGATGCCGATCTGCACCGGCGGCAGTGCCGGGAAGCCGTCTGCCTGGCTCAAGACCTTCATGCCTGTCCGGAGTGCTGATTCCGGCATGACCGAGACTGCCATGCCGGCGAGCACTGCGGAGGCGACCACGGTGCAGGACCAGCTGGTGAACAGAACCTGATATTCACGCCCGACGGCATCGAGCGCCGAGCAGGCGAGCTGGCGCCACTGGCAGTCGCGCCGGCCGACGGCAAGCGGGACCGGCGCATCGTCGCGGATCGGATGGTTGGCCGAGCTCACCCAGCAGAGCGGTTCCGTCCGCACCACATCCGAAATGCGCTCGCGCGGATTGTGGGTGACAAGCGCGATATCGAGCTCGCCCTTGTGCATGCGTTCGGCAAGGTCGACCGAAGGTTCGCAGACGATATAGAGCTCGACATTCGGATGTGTCTTGGCAAAGCGGCCAATAATCTCCGGCATGTAGCGGTCTGCATAATCATCAGGCGTGCCGATACGCAGCGTGCCTTCCAGCCTGTTGTCGTCGAAGGCGGCGATTGCCTCATTGTTCAGGCGTATGATGCGGCGCGCATAATTGAGCAGCTTTTCGCCCTCGACCGTCAGCCGGTTGCCGCGACCGTCCTTGATGAAGAGCTGCTTGCCGATGCGTTCTTCCAGGCGCCGCATCTGCATGGAAACGGCGGACTGTGTCTTGTAGACCTTGTCGGCCGCCTTGGTGAAACTGCCGGAGTCCACAATTGCGATGAAGGTCTGCAACTGGTCGATATCAAGAGGCGCCGACATGATCTCATCCATCCATAAAGATCTCTGATGCTAATCATTAGAAACATTCGTTGGACTGATCAATAGGTCTTTGGCATCTTCGGGATGCAAATCAAGCAAAGTGAAGGACAGACACCCTGCCTGTCCAACCTGTGACCAGCTTTGCCCTTCCTGCACGACCTCGCAGGCGGGGTGGGCTGTTCTGCGCCCCGAAGAAAGGAGAGTTCGATGCGCACTCATGAACAGACACTAGAACTCGACTGCGGCAAGCTCGCCCCGACGTTCATGCAGCGTCTTATGGCTGGCCTTGCGCCGCTGGCAACCGCCCTTCGCATTGTGCGCAATCGCTCGCAGGTGAATGGGCTGCACGATCTCGATGATAACCAGTTGCGGGATATCGGCCTGACGCGGGCAGATGTCACCTCCGCTTTCCTCGCTTCGACCTTCTTTGAAGATCCGTCGGAGCATCTGACGCAGGCGGCCAAGCGCCGCTGGCGTATTGCGGTCATGCGCCCCTACAGGGACTGAACGCACGCGTTTCCCCGCAGGGTGATAGCCAATAGCCCTGCTGCTTAACCCGGTGATCGGCTTTCCCAAGCCATCTCCGGGTTTTTTTATTTCTTGGCGGTGGGAGCGGGATCTTCGGGGGAGGGCGCGGATTTGGGCCGATAGGCCTCGAAGATGGCTTCAAGGTTCTTCTGATAGCTTTTCTGCACTTCGAGACCGCTGTCGAACATGGCGTTCAGCATCTCAGTATAGCTGTCGCCGGCTTTCGGTTCTTCCTTCGGCGGCTCCGGAGCCTTCGCTGTCGGTTGCTGGAAACCGGCCATCATTTCCTGGAATGCCTTGGCAAAGGGGTTGTCGAGGAAAGGATTGGCAGGCTGCGGCGCCGCTTCCGGTTTCGGCACGCTGAACATCAGCTGCATGGCCTGTGTGAACGGATTATCGAAAATGCTGGGCTCGGGTGCTGCCTTCGGCTTCGGCGCAAAACCGGTGCTCTCAAGCCATTGCTGGATCGTCTCGCCCATGGCGGTATTGACGAAGGGATTGACCGGTGTCGCCATCTGCCCCATCGATTGCTTAAACAACCCGCCCATCAGCGTGCCCGCCATGACCGGCAGCATCTGCTTGTAGATTTCCTGGCCGATGCCGGTCATCTGCGCCGCCTGCGCGGCAATGGCGCGCGAGACCTCTTTGGAGCCGAAAAGCTGGGCGAGGATATTGTTGCCGTCGGAAATGCCTTCAGGGGTAAAGGCCCTGTTCATGTCCTCGAAATATTTGGCATAATTGCCCGACGCCACGGCCTGCATAAGGCCGACGAAATCATAAGGGTTGCTGGTGCTGCGCTTGAGGCCGGCGGAAAAGGCCGGCGTCAGTGCGGCCATCGCCTTTGTTGCCTGTTCCTGCGCGAGGTTGAACTGCTTGGCAACGGCGTCCATCGCCGCCCCGTTCTGCGCCTGCATCATCATGTCGAAGAGTGGCAGCATGAAAGTCCCTTTCCCGGAATAGCGGCGCATATTCGCGCCACTATAGCTCGAAATGGGATTGCGCAAACGGCTTTTTGGAAGGGGCGGCTTGCCTCTTAGTATTGATATTCCTGGAAGACCGGCTCGACCGAGCCGTTCCAGCGGCCGTGATAGAGCGCCAGCAGATCCTCTGCGAGCGTCGCCTTCTTGGCCAGAACCTCGTCGAGTGGTGCCAGGAAGATGCTCTCGTCGACGCCGTCGCCATTCAGCCTGTTGCGTGCTTTCAGGCCGGCGCGGGAAATATTGACGACCTCGCGCGCCGTGTCGATCAGCGCATGTCCGCGGAACTCGGCCTTGAGACCTTCTTCCGGCACCGCGTTGCGCAGCGTATTCACTTCTGCAAAACCCCAGTCCTTGGTCAGTTCGTCGGCGGCTTGGAGAGCGGCGTCATCATAGAGCAGGCCGACCCAGAAGGCCGGCAGGGCACAGATGCGCCGCCACGGCCCGCCATCCGCGCCGCGCATTTCCAGGAAGCGCTTCAGGCGCACATCTGGGAAGAGCGTCGAAAGATGATTCGTCCAGTCGCCCATCGTCGGCTCATAGGCGGCGATCTCGCCTTTCAGCGCGCCGTTCATGAACTGGCGGAATGTGACGTGGGTCGCCCTGTGATAGTGCCCGTCGCGCATGACGAAATACATGGGTACGTCGAGCGCCCATTCGGCATAGTCCTTGAAGCCGAAATCGTCGCGGAAGGTGAAGTCCAGGAGCCCGCTGCGCCTGTTGTCGACGTCGCGCCAGACATCGCCGCGCCAGGAGAGCATGCCGTTCGGCTTGCCTTCGGTGAAAGGAGAGGAGGCGAAGAGCGCGGTCGCCAGCGACTGCAGCTTCATCGAGACGCGCATCTTGCGGCGCATATCGTCTTCCGAGGAGAAATCGAGGTTCACCTGGATCGTACAGGTGCGATACATCATGTCGAGACCACGGGTGCCGACCTCAGGCATGTAGCTGGTCATGATTTCGTAGCGCGACTTCGGCATATGCGGGGTTTCCGCATAGGTCCATTTCGGGCTGCCGCCGATGCCGAGGAAACCGATGCCCATGGGCTCTGCGATCTCGCGCACTTGCGCCAGATGCTGGTTGGATTCCTTGCAGGTCTGGTGAATGTTTTCAAGCGGTGCGCCCGAGAGCTCGAACTGGCCGCCGGGCTCGATCGAGATGGCACCCATGCCGCTCTGCTCGCCAAGACCGATGATATTGTCGCCGTCCGTGATCGGCTCCCAGCCGCTCTTGGCCTGCAGGCCCTTCAGCAGCGCCGAAATGCTGGCTTCGCCGAAATAGGGAACCGGGCTGTTGTCTTTGCGGAAGAACACGAACTTCTCATGTTCCGTGCCGATGCGGAACCGGTCCTTCGGCTTATTGCCGGCGGCAAGATAGTCGGTCAGCTCCTGAACCGAAGAGATCGGCGTCTGGTCGGTGGTGTCGCGAGCCATGAAAGTACCTGTATTCGGGAAGGCGCCGGGGCCGGGGCAATTGGAAGGGTGATTAGTGCCCAAGCCAGCTAAGTTGCAAGTGAAATTGTTTCAACAGGTCATCAAAAAAATAGCAGCACTTTCCTTTCAATCGGCCTTCGGCAGTTAATTCCAGTCGCCGATGGCAGCCTGTATCACGGCCATAGCTGCGACCGCTGCCGTGTCGGCGCGCAGGATGCGCGGCCCGAGGGGGATAGCGGTCACGAAATCGAGGCTGTGCAGGCGCGTTCGTTCCTCCTCCGAAAAGCCGCCTTCAGGGCCGACCAGCAGCGCAATCTTCCGTTCGGTCACTTTGGAAAGCAGCGGCAGCGGGTTCTGCCCCGCGTCGCCCTCATCGCAATAGATGATGCGCCGGTCCGCAGGCCAGCGGTCGAGCAGATCGGCAAGCCGCACGGGCTCGGCCACATCGGGAATGCCGAGGATGCCGCACTGTTCCGCCGCTTCGATGACATTGGCGCGGATCTTGTCGAGATTGGTGATCTTGCCTTGCACATGCTGAGTCATGACCGGCTGCAAAAAGCCGGCGCCCATTTCCACCGCCTTCTGCACCAGATAATCCATGCGGCCGACCTTCAGCGGCGCAAAGAGATAGTGCAGGTCGGATGGGGCAGGCTGCGGCCTCGTCTCTTCCGTCGCCGTGAGCAGGATGCGCTTGCGGGTGGGGAAGGTGAGGCTCGCCTTCCATTCGCCGTCGCGGCCGTTGAAGAGCAGAATTTCCGCACCCTCGTCCATACGCAGGACATTGGCGAGATAGTTGAACTGCTCCGAATTGGCCTCGACGGCGGCACCTGTTGACAAGGGAGCATTGATGAAAAGCCGCTGCATGCGGAAATTGGCGCGCATCTTAAGACCCTGACTCACATGAAGAGCGCGAACATAGCCCAATAAATCACCGCCGCAAGCGCGGCCGAGACCGGCACTGTAATGACCCACGCCCCGACGATCGTCATGAAATGCGACCGGCGAACCAGATAACGCCGTCGGGCTTCATGAACGTTCGGCTCCGGCTCGTCGATCTCGAAGCTTTCAGTCTTGCGGCGTATGAATTCGATACGGCGCTTCGAATTGCGCGTGTACCACTCGCGGAAAAAGCCGACGCCGAACACCGAGCCGACGGCGATATGGGTGGTGCTGACCGGCAGGCCGAGCCAGGAGGCGACGATGACCGTGAAGGCGGTCGAGAGCGCTACACAATAGGCGCGGGTCGGATTGAGCTTGGTGATCTCCTCACCGACGAGCCGGATAAGGCGCGGCCCGAAAAGCAGAAGGCCGACCGAGATTCCAAAGGCGCCGATCAGCATCACCCAGAGCGGCGGGTGGCCGATCATGCCGTTGTCGGCAATACCGGCAGAGTGAACGATCGCCGAAAGCGGACCGACCGCATTGGAGACATCGTTTGCGCCATGTGCGAAAGAGAGCAGGGCGGCCGAGCCGATCAGCGGAAAGTGGAACAGTGTGCGAAGCGAGCTGTTGCGGTTTTCGAGGTTCTCTGCCTGCCGCAGGATGACCGGCCGCACCACGAGCCAGCTGACGAGACCGATCCCGATGCCGATCAGGAGGATCGTCAGCGATGAGTACCGACCCCGCGGTGCGAGCTGCAGCACCATATAGGCCATGAAACCGCCGGCCATCACGGCGATCATGATGGGAACCCATTGCCTGGCGGCGGCGATCTTGTCCTCGCGATAGACGATGAGGGTCTTGACCAGATAGAGGAGCCCCGCGGCGACCAGCCCGCCGATCAACGGCGAGGTTATCCAGCTCGCGGTGATTTCCAGCATGACCCGCCAATTGACCGGCTCGAATCCGACCGCTCCCACGCCGGCACCGATCACAGCGCCGACGATCGCATGCGTCGTCGAAACCGGCGCATTCATCCAGGTGGCGAGGTTGATCCAGAGTGCGGCAGCCGTGAGCGCCGCCATCATGATCCAGCCGAGTGTTGCCGGCGGGACCTGAACCGTATCGACGATACTGGACGAAATCGTCTTGACGACCTCGCCACCGGCAATCGTCGCGCCCAGCACCTCGAAGATCGCGGCGATGATGAGTGCCTGTTTCATGGTGATGGCGCGTGCACCAACCGCTGCGCCCACATTGTTGGTCACGTCGTTGGCGCCGATATTCATCGCCATGTAGGCGGCAAGTGCTGCAGCCGCAATCACCAGCACCGCGCCGGGCCTGTCGAACACATAGACGCCGGCAAAAAGCATCGCCAGGCCGAGAAAGATCAAGCCAAGCCCGGGCGCCACCAGCCGTCGCGAGACATATTTGGCCGCATCCTCGACATGGGTGACCTTGTCGAGATCCTTATCAAGCGTGCGTTTCGTAAGGATGGTGTTGCGTTGCGGCATTCTGTTTCCTGGCTAAATCCTGCTTTTGCGCCGCCTTTTCTAGCGGCACAAGATGGCAAGACTTATTCAGCCGGAATTTGCTTCGGAATGCCGCTGGAAAGCTTTTCAGCCATGCGCCGTTTAAAGGCGAGGAACAGGTTACGCAGTTCGGCTTCCTGGACGCGCTTGACCGCTTCGTCGCAGGAAACCCACTCGACGGTTCGCTCGCCCTTTTCTTTGAAATTCTTCGCCACACCAGTTACTTCGAGGGCATAGACCTGAACCTTGCAGGTCACCTTCATGCCGTCGCGCAAAACCTTGGCGTAGGTATAGTCGCCGAGCGTTTCGGTTTCCACCGTGCCGCGTACGCCAGCCTCTTCCAGGGCTTCCTGCGCCGCAACTTCATAGGCACATTTGCGGTTCATCGGCCAGCCCTTGGGGATCACCCACCGCCCGGTATCGCGGCTGGTCATCAGCAGAACCTCAAGCTCACCCGTCTTCTTTTTGACCCGATAACAGAGCGCAGCATACTGCTGTCGCGGCGGACGCCGAAACATGAGTTGCACATCAGAAGCCAGGCGGGCAAGAAGGGTCAATTGTCGGGTCACCTTTACGATCGTTAAGCTGAGTCGTTGTTATATTAGTATGATATGAAAAGCTTGCGCGATCCATACGTGCAAAACGGACCGAAAAACTATTTTATCCACTGTACATAGGAAAAATCGAGGCCAGGCAGGTTCGGAAATTCCGCCATTTCCTGTCTCGAATGCGTCGTCTTGCACAGCTGTACAATATGGCCCGACCTTGTTTTTCATTCAATGGCGAGATCTTCTGATCCACCGTGATTTTCTGCAGTGTGGTAACCATGCGACTCCCACCCCTCAACGCGATCCGCGCCTTTGAAGCTGTCTGTCGTCACGGCAGCATTTTGAAGGCGGCCGAAGAGCTGGGCGTGGTGCGCGGCGCCGTGCGCCAGCAGATATCGACGCTCGAAGATCACCTCGGCAGCAAGCTCTTCGTGCGTGACGGCCGCAAGTTGGTTCCGACCGAGAAGGCAAGCGCCTTTGCCGAGGCCGCCGGTGCTGCCCTGACCATATTGAAACGCGCCGCCGATGAATTCGAAGAGGCGGCCAGGCAGCGCATCCGCCTTGGCGTGCCGTCGGCTTTCGCCATCTGGTGGCTGATGCCGCGAGCGGCCGACATGCAGGCAAGCCTTGGCGATATCGAGGTCGATATCGTGCCGATGACGGTAGTCGAGCCCTTGTCACAACATCCGGATTTCGATGCCGTGATCATGGGCGGCGAGATCAGATCTTCTGCCGGTATCACCGAGACACGCTTCATGGAGGATGAATTCGGCCCGGTTGCAGCGCCCGCAATAGCCGGCAGACTTGCAGGCGATACCGCGGCCTTGGCGGAAGTAAACATCCTTGTCAGTCGCAGCGCGCCAAAACTCTGGACAGAATGGTTTGCAGAAAGCGGTACGCCCCCTGTTTCCTTTTCCCGTCTTCGGGAATTTGAGGATCTTCTTCTGGCAGTGGGCGCTGCCCGCGCGGGCCTCGGCATTGCGCTGGCGCCGAAGGCTTCGATCGAGGACGATCTCGCCCGCGGCATTCTGGCCGCCCCTTATGGCTTCATCCGCCGGCCGGCTGGCTACAGCCTCTGCTGCCGGACATCAGATGCGAAACGGCCAGCCTTCGCGGCGCTCCGCAACTGGCTGCTGCGCTCGGGCGGCGCGTCCTGAAAGGGCAGTTTTTCTGCCCTTTCATCAGAAATATCTCCATGCCCGCCCTATCTTTGCCTCGCTAGAACAGAGGGGAACGAAAGGGCATGAGATGGAAAAACCTGCGACACGCATAGACTGGATCGGCAATAGCTGCCGCCTGCTGAAGGCAACGGCTGCGGAATTCGAAAAGACGCGCCCGTTTGCCGGTCTTTCGATCGGCACCGGCATCCATCTGGAACCGAAGACGGTCGCTCTGCTGATGACTCTGCGGGCCGGTGGAGCACGCCTGATCTGCACCGGCAACCTGAACAGTACACAGCCGGCAACCGTGGAATTCCTGCGCGCGCGGGGCATCACTGTCTTCGCAACCCAGACGACTGATCCCGTCGCCCATCACCGGAACCTTGAAGCCGTCGTTGCTGAAAAGCCCGATCTCTTGCTGGACAATGGTGGTGATCTCTTCGCGATCGCAGCCGACAAGCCCTATGCCAATCTGCTCGGCGGCACGGAAGAAACGACCTCCGGCCGGACCCGCCTGCTGCCGATGCGCGACAAGCTGGCAATGCCGATCCTCGTCATCAATGACAGCCCGATCAAGCAGTTTGCCGAAAACAGGCATGCCGTCGGCCAGAGCCTGTTCGAAAGCTACATGCGCTTCACCAACCGCTCCACCAATGGCAAGCGTGTGACCGTCTTCGGTTACGGCGCCTGTGGCAAGGGCACGGCCGCCGCCTTCCGCAACGCCTTCTCGACGGTAAGCGTCGTCGATATCGATCCTGTTACCAGCCTGGAGGCGCATCTCGACGGCTTCATCACGCCGCTCCGCGAACAGGCGATCCGCTCGGCGGACGTGATCGCCACTGTCACGGGTTTTCCCGGCATTGTCACTGTCACCGATCTGCCGCTGATCAAGGACGGTGCGATCCTCATGAACGGGGGGCATTTCCCGCATGAGATCGATGTCGCAGCCTTCCGCAGCCATCCCGATGTCGTTGATATCGATCGGTACGAGGCCGATTTTATCGAGACCTTCCACCTGAAGGACGGTCGGTCCTTCCACGTGCTCGGCGGCGGTCATATGGCCAATCTCGCCGGCCCACGCCCGCTCGGCAACTCTGTCGAATCCATGGACCTCGGCTTCACCCTGCAGGCCCGCTGCCTGGAGCGGGTCGCAAAGCGCAGTGTCGGCGCCGAATCCTGCATCGTGCCGGTGCCCGCGGATATCGACGCAATGGTCGCGAGCGCCTATCTTGATCTGGCGCGCTAAAGCAGTTCAGCAAAAGTGTGTAGCGGTTTTGCGTGTGGAATTGCGTAAGCAAGAAAGCAATTCCAGTGAAAGTGCGTAGCGGTTTTGCGTCCGCAATTGCGGGAAACGAACAGACAGAGCGTCAGATTTCCACGACGACCTTGCCTTCGGCCTGACGGCTTTCGAGCAGCCGATAGGCTTCTCCCACGTCTGCGAGCGAAAACTGCCGCGGATCGAGATTTGGCATCAGCATTCCGGCTTCGACACGCTGTGCGACCTGCTTGAGGATTTCGCCATGGTGGGCGCGGTCTTCGCCGGTCAGCAGCGGTGCCAGCGTGAAGACGCCGGAATAGCTGGCGCCCTTGAAGGAAAGCGGCGCCAGCGAATGCGTGCCCCAGCCGAGGCTGCTGACAACATGGCCGAACTTGGCGACGGCCTGGAAGGCATCATCGAGGCCCCTTCCGCCGATCGTATCGTAGACGATGTCGAATCCTTTCCCGTCGGTATATCGGGCGACAAAATCTTCGGTCGTCTCCTTCGTATAGTCGATCGGCGTTGCACCAATACTGAGGATGTATGCGGCCTTCGAACTGCTATCGACGGCATAGACCTCGGCACCGGCAGCGACTGCCATCTGCACAGCGATATGGCCGACGCCGCCACCACCACCGATGACCAGCACCTTCTGCCCGGCCTTCACCTGAGTGCGTTCTTCCAGACCTTCCCAGGCGGTGATGGCGATCAACGGCAGGGCGGCCGCCTGGCGCAGGGTGAGATTGCGCGGCTTCAGCGCAATGAGATCGGCATCGACGGCGGCAAATTCCGCCAGCGATCCCTGCAACCCGCCGACGCCACCCGTCATGCCATAGATTTCGTCACCGACGCGAAAACTGGTCACGCCAGGGCCAACCGCCTCGACGATCCCTGCCATGTCGATGCCGAGAATGGCGGGCAGGGGATGGCGTGCATGGGCGGCCTCGCCGGCCCGGATCTTCGTATCCAGCGGATTGAGCGCAGTGGCCTTGATGCGCACGAGAATCTGACCGCCTTCCGCGACGGGCTTTGCAATATCGGCAATGGTGAATTCGGCATTCTGCGCTTCGACAAGCGCTGCTTTCATGCTGCTCATGGAACTTCTCCTTGATCTGTTGGACGCAGAATGCCGCGTTGAATTCTGAATGAAAATCAAAGATAACGCATGTAGGTCATGCATTTTTGTTTGAGGCTAAACCCTTGGAATGGAGCGATCTCAAACTCTTTCTCGCCATCGCGCGGCTCGGAACGCTGGGTGCTGCCGCCCGCAGCCTCGGCCTGACGCAGCCGACCATGGGCCGGCGGCTGCGTGCACTCGAAGTCTCGTTCGGCCAGACGCTCTTTCAGCGTACCGCCGATGGCTTCATCCTGACGGATGAGGGTACGACCGTCTTTGCCCATGCAGAACGTATCGAAGAGGAAGCGCTCGGCCTGGAGCGCGAGCTTGCCGGCCAGAACAAGCAGCTCGACGGCCTGCTGCGCCTGTCCTCGTCCGACTGGTTCGGCGCGCATGTGCTTTCACCGGTCTTGGCGGAGTTCTCGGCCGCCTATCCGAAAGTCGTCATCGAACTCCTGACCGACAGCCGCCTCATGAGCCTCGCGCGCCGCGAGGCCGATATCGTCTTCCGCATCGCCCCATTCACCGAGACGGAGGTCATATCCCGCAAGCTGCTGCATATCGATTACCGCCTCTATATCCGCCGCGGCCTGCCACATCCCGAGGCCGGTGATGGGGCCGGCGCCCGTCTCGTCACCATGGATGAGGCCTTCGGCGGCATGCCCGATGTCGGCTGGCTGAAGCGTCTGCTGCCGAAGGCTGATATCGCCATGCGCAGCAATAACAGAGATGTGCAGGCGACCCTCTGCGCCAACGGCGCCGGCCTTGCCGTCCTGCCGTGCCCGCTCGGCGATGCCATTCCAGCCATCGAGCCCGTCGATCTCGGCGAAGCGCCGCCCGGCCGCGATACCTGGGTCGGCTATCACCGCGATATGAAACGGCTGGCGCGGCTTCGGGCGCTGCTCGATCTCGTCATCGAGCAGCTGGCGGATTAGTCGCCTGCTCGCCCGAGCTCAGCGCTCCCAGTAGGGAACAGGGCCGTAGAGCTCGGCCAGAAAATCGATGAACAACCGAACCTTGGCCGGCAGAAACTGCCGGCTTGGGTAGACCGCCGAGAGCGTAACGTTGTGCGAACCCTCGTAGGCCGGCAGCACCTGCACGAGCTTGCCGTTCTTCAGCTCTTCGCCGATGTCCCAGGTGGAACGCAGCGCAATGCCGAGGCCGGCAATGACTGTTTCGCGGATCACCTCACTGGAATTGGTGATCAGCATGCCTTCAGGCCGCAGGCTGAAGGCCCCATCCGGCCCGTCCAGCCGCCAGACATCATTGTTATGGGCCGGCAGACAGCGGTGCTGCTTCAACTCTTCGATATATTTGGGCATGCCATTGGCAGCAACATAATCGGGCGAGGCGCAGAGCAACCGACGCACAGGCGCCAGCCGGCGGGCGACAAGGCTGGAATCGGTGAGTTCCGCGATCCGGATGGCGAGATCGAAGCCGCCGCCGACGATATCGCTGAACTCGTCGGTCAGCACCAGATTGATCGCCAGCTCCGGATGCGCCTCCATGAAAGCCTTGAGATGCGGGGCGATATGCATGCGGCCGAAGGAGGTAGGCGCCGAGATCTTCAGCGTGCCGTGCATCTGCGCCGAACGCCCGGAAATATAGAATTCCGCCTCCTCGAGCCCTGCCAGGATGCCGAGAACGCGATCGTAAAAACCCTGGCCGGATTCGGTGAGCGAAATCTGCCTTGTCGTGCGCTGCAGGAGCCGCGTGCCGAGCCGGTCCTCCAGCCGCTTGATGCGCTTGGAGACGACGGCAGGGGAAAAGCCGAGCGCGCGGCCGGCGAGCGACATGCTGCCGGTTGAAACGACCTTGGCAAAGATTTCGAGATCACCCAGATTGGTCATAAGCTTTTATAACTTTTTCCCTTTTGGCATAAGTGCTTAACATTTGCGCCGGTTTCGGGAAAGTGCTAAGCCGAAAGAACCGGTTACAAGGAGGATTTGTCACCGGTTTCCGTCATGTTGGCCGAGGGAGAACGCCATGTCCGACGCCATTTCGTTCCTCGCTCCGCGCCCCGACGTTCTTGCGCGCCGCAAGGAAATCGTTGCCGATCTCGTCGATCTCCTGCCGCCGGAATGCCTGATCCACGAAGCGCGCGAACTCGTGCCCTTCGAGACTGATGCATTCGTCTCCTACCGCCGCCTGCCGCTCGCCGTTGCCTTGCCGCGCTCGACCGCGGAGGTGGCAGCCATCATGAAATACTGTCATCGCTACGGCATTCCGGTCGTCCCTCGTGGGGCCGGCACCTCGCTTTCGGGCGGCGCCATCCCGCAGGAAGATGCCGTCGTGCTCGGCCTGTCGAAGATGAACCGCATCCTGGAGATCGACTTCGCCAATCGCTGCGCCGTGGTTCAGGCCGGGGTCACCAATCTCAACATTTCCGAAGCCGTCTCGGCGGACGGTTTCTTCTATGCGCCCGACCCGAGCTCGCAGCTGGCCTGCACAATCGGCGGCAATATCGGCATGAATTCCGGTGGTGCGCACTGTCTGAAATATGGTGTCACGACCAACAACCTGCTCGGCGTCAAGATGGTGTTGACCGACGGCACGGTGATCGAGCTCGGCGGCAAGGCTCTGGATGCGGCGGGCTACGATCTGCTCGGCCTCGTCTGCGGTCATGAGGGCCAGCTCGGTATCGTCACCGAAGCGACGGTACGCCTGATCGCCAAGCCGGAAGGCGCCCGGCCGGTGCTTTTCGGTTTCGAAAGCTCCGAGGAGGCAGGCCGCTGTGTCGCCGACGTCATCGCCGCCGGCATCATTCCCGTTGCCATCGAATTCATGGACAAGCCGGCGATCGAGATTTGCGAGGCCTTCGCCCATGCCGGCTACCCGCTTGATGTCGGCGCGCTCCTGATCGTCGAGGTCGAGGGATCGGAAGCGGAAATGGACGACATGCTGAAAAGCATCGTCGACATCGCCCGCAAACATGGCGTCAAGACGGTGCGCGAATGCCAGTCGGCAACCGAGGCGGCGCTGATCTGGAAAGGGCGCAAGTCCGCCTTCGGCGCCACCGGCCGCATTGCCGATTACATCTGCATGGATGGTACCGTGCCGCTGAGCCAGCTTTCGCATGTGCTGCAGCGGACGTCCGAGATCGTCGCCGGTTACGGCCTGCGCGTCGCCAATGTCTTCCATGCCGGCGACGGCAACATGCACCCGTTGATTCTCTTCAATGCCAATGACCCCGAGGATGCCGCCAAGGCGGAAGCGGCCGGCAACGATATCCTGAAGCTCTGCGTCGATTCCGGCGGCTGCCTGACCGGCGAGCACGGCGTCGGCATCGAGAAACGCGATCTGATGCGTCATCAATATTCCGAGGCCGATCTTGCCCAGCAGATGGCGGCGCGCGCCGCCTTCGATCCGCAATGGCTGCTGAACCCTTCCAAGGTCTTCCCGCTCGAGGGGCGTCCTGCCGCATGATCGATCTGGTGCCTGTAAGCGAAGAAGAAGCCGCAGCGATCATCCGCGCGCATGCGCAAGAGGGTCGTGCGCTCGCCATCAGCGGCGGCGATACGCGTTCTGGTTTCGGTAATGCGGTCGACGCGGAGGATCGCCTGCGCTCGACTGGCCTGTCCGGCATCGTCTCCTACAATCCCGGTGAGATGGTGATGACAGCAAAGGCGGGTACACCAATCGCCGAAGTCGAGGCGGCCCTTGCCGAAAACAACCAGATGCTGGCTTTCGAACCCATGGATCATCGCGCCGTGATGGGCACCTCGGGCGAACCGACGATCGGCGGCGTCTTTGCCGCCAATGTCTCCGGCCCGCGCCGCTTCGTGGCGGGGGCTGCTCGTGACAGCCTGCTCGGCATCCGCTTCGTCAACGGCAAAGGCGAGATCATCAAGGCAGGTGGCCGCGTGATGAAGAATGTCACGGGCCTCGATCTGGTCAAGCTGCTCGCCGGCTCGCATGGCACGCTCGGCTTCCTGACCGAGGTGACTTTCCGTGTGCCGCCGCGTGCGAAGACGGAGGAGACTGTCGTCATCTCCGGTCTCAACGATGCCGAGGCCGCAAATGCTATGGCAGCGGCCATGGCTTTGCCGGTGGAGGCCTCGGGTGCTGCTCACCTGCCTTTGACGGTGACCTGGAAATTTCTCGGCGGCAACCTGCCCGAGGGCGAGGCGACGGTGCTGCGCATCGAAGGCCTACCCGGCTCGGTGGAATCGCGCGTGGCAAAGCTTCTGTCGGCGATGGCGCCCTTCGGGCAGGTCGCGAGCCTGGATCGGGCCTCCAGCCGCCAGCTCTGGCAGGAAGTCCGCGATGTGGCGCCCTATGCCGATGGCACCGCCCGACATGTCTGGCGTGCTTCCGTCGCACCGGGCATTGGCCATCAGCTTGTTGCGGCCCTGCGGCTGGAAGCCGGTGTCGATGCTTTCTACGATTGGCAGGGTGGTCTAGTCTGGATGCGCATGGAAGCCGATCCGGAAGCTGATCTGGTCCGCCGCTTCATCAAGGCGCTCGGTGGCGGCCATGCGACGCTCATCCGCGCCTCGGCTCAGGCAAGAGCGGCGACGTCAGCCTTCCATCCCGAGGAAGAGGCAGTGGCACTGCTTTCGCGCCGCGTGAAAGAAAAGTTCGATCCGTCGGGGATCTTCAACCCGGGGAAGATGGCGGGACACTGAAATGCAGACCAACTTCAACCTTGCCCAGCTTGCCGATCCGCATGTCGCCGAATCCGAGCAGATCCTGCGCAAATGCGTCCACTGCGGCTTCTGCACCGCCACCTGTCCGACCTATGTCACGCTCGGCAACGAACTCGACAGCCCGCGCGGTCGCATCTATCTCATCAAGGACATGCTGGAAAACGGTCGCGCGGCGGATACGCAAGTCGTCACCCATATCGACCGCTGTCTTTCCTGCCTTGCCTGCACCACGACCTGTCCTTCCGGCGTCGACTATATGCATCTCGTGGACCATGCCCGGGTTCACATCGAAAAGACCTATAAGCGGCCGTTCATGAACCGGCTGACGCGCGCCATTCTGGCGGCGGTGCTGCCCTATCCCGGCCGTTTTCGTGCAGCACTTGCGGTTGCCCGCATCGGTCGTCCCTTTGCCGGCCTGATGCGCGGGGCGGCACTGCAGCCGTTTGCAGCCATGCTGGCGCTTGCGCCGCACAGCATTCCGGCGCCGTCGCCTTTTGCTCGGCCTGGCCGGCATGAGCCACAGGCCGAGCGCCGCGGCCGCGTCGCGATCCTCACCGGCTGCGCGCAGCCCGTTCTCGATCCCGCCATCAATGAGGCGACCATCCGGCTGCTGACACGATTGGGCGTGGAGGTGGTCGTCCCCGAGGGCGAGGCCTGCTGCGGCGCTCTCGTCCACCATATGGGGCGCGAAGAGCAGGCTCTCGCCTCGGCCCGTGTCAATGTCGATGTCTGGACCCGCGAGATCGAGGCTGGCGGCCTCGACGCGATCATCATCACCGCCTCCGGCTGCGGCACGACGATCAAGGACTATGGCCACATGCTGCGCCTTGACCCGGCCTATGCCGGCAAGGCGGCGCAGGTTTCTGCCCTTGCCAAGGACGTCACAGAATATCTGGCCGGCCTCGATCTGCCCGCCCACATGCCGAAAGGCATCACCGTTGCCTATCACTCAGCCTGTTCCATGCAGCATGGGCAGAAGATCACCATGGCGCCAAGGCATCTGCTCAAGGCGGCAGGTTTTACCGTTCGCGATCCGGCCGAGGGCCATCTCTGCTGCGGCTCGGCCGGCACCTACAACGTCCTGCAGCCGGATATTTCCGCTACCCTCAAGGCCCGCAAGGTCAAGAATATCGAGGCGACCAAGGCCGATATCATCGCGACAGGCAATATCGGCTGCATCACCCAGATCGGGTCAGGCACATCAACGCCAATCCTGCACACCGTCGAGCTTCTGGACTGGGCTTATGGCGGTGCTGTGCCTGAAAAATTAAGGGATTTGCCGCTAGCCTGAGAGCATCGATTCATTGGCCGATCTCAAGGGCCGATCTCAGGAGTTCTGGCTATGTGGCGTGGATTGACGGTGCTTGCCGTATTGCTCGGCGCGGCTGGTGCGGCGCACGCCGACAGTCGCTATTTCTGTTCTGCAGACGACAAGGGCGTGCGCTTCACGCTCGAAAGCGCTTTTGAAGATGGAGGCGGTCACAAGCTGATCCATTTCCGTGGCGCGCTGATGCTCAAGGACGCCAATAAATCCAAAAACTTCGGCAAGCGGATCCTCGAATCGAGGGATTTGACAAACCGCTGGTCGCGCGATGGCGATTTGCGCCTGGAAGTCTTCACGACGGAAGGTACTGACGCTGAAAGCGAGTCTCTGGATCTCGCGGTTCTCGCCGGCGAGCACGGCAAGGCTTCGCCGAATTTCAGCGGCACTTATGCTTTGCGCATCGAAGGCAGCACAAGCTTCTTCGTCGTCGAAGGCAAGGTGAGCTGCGGCACCAAATAGTCCCGCAGCTCTATCTCTTTGTTTTTACATAATTCCGGACGCAAGACCGCTGTACGCTTTTGCTGGAATTGCTCCAGATTACCAGTGGTAGGAAATACCGACATTGACGGCGTTGGTGACGATGTTCGTCTTCAGGCGGTCGCCGCTGTCGATCGGAACGTCGACGCGCGAATAGGTGCCCTTGTATTCCACGAAGGTCGACCAGTTGTCGGTGACGCGGAAGTCGACGCCCGCCTGCGCCTGGAAGGTCACGCCGCCGAATTCATAGTCGAAGGTCGTGCCCTGCGGACGGGTGACTTCAACGTGCGGAATGTTTACCCCGACACCGGCGCCGAGATAGGGGGTCCATCGACGAGCCGGGTCCTTGAAGCGGTAGAGGCCGTTGACGGTCAGGAGGTTCAGGCCGTCGGTGAATTCGAAATGCGTCCAGCCCGGTGAACGTGCCATCGTCTCGTCATCGGCATAGACCTTGTCATGGGTATAGTCGAGCGACACGCCCCAGTTCGGCAGGTTGAAGTCGCCCAGCCACCAGGTGACGCGGCCGCCGTAATAGGGCGGGCTGCCGAACGACTTGCCCTCCCAGCCGGCGCTGAAGGAGGTGCCGTCGGAAACATCGACGTGGCTATGCGGCGCCGTCTGGTAGCCGCCATAGATGGAAAATTCCAGATCTTCGGCCGAAGCCGTGCCAGCCATCGATGCAAGTGCGGAAAACGCAATGCCTGCCAGAAGCATGGCGGAAAGACGCAATGCATATGCCATTGAATGTCCCCGAAGTACCGAAAGGTGATCAGGTCGATTTTGTGGCAGAGTTCTGTGTCACAATCTTAACAAACAAAAAGGCGCACGATGTGCGCCTTTATTTTTTTGTTGAAAGTGTGGCTCAACCGCCAAACATGGTGCGCAGGATATCGATGCCCTTGTCTTGGAAGGCGACATTGCCCTGCTTGTTGCCGGGACCGACGACGATGACCTTGGTGCCGACGGAGACGCGGCTGTAAAGATGCGACACATCATTGTTCATCATGCGGATGCAGCCTGAGGACATGTTGAGGCCGATCGTCCAGGGCTGGTTGGTGCCGTGAATGCGGAAGATCGTGTCGCGGCCGCCCTTGTAGAGATACATGGCGCGCGCACCGAGCGGATTATCAGGGCCGCCGGGCTGAACGGCGGGAAGATTGTGACCCTCGCGGGCCTCGCGGGCGCGCATCTCAGCCGGCGGCGTCCAGTTCGGCCATTCGGCCATGCGACCGACCGTCACGACACCCGACCAGCCGAAACCGTCGCGGCCGACGCCGATGCCGTAGCGCGTGGCGCGGTTATTGCCTTCGACGAGGTAGAGAAACTTGTTGTTGGTGTCGACGATAATGGTGCCGGGCTTTTCGCTGGTGGCAAGACGGACGACACGCTTGCGGAACTGTGGCTTGATCTCACGGGTCTGCTTGACGCCGCGCACGGCGTCCGTAGCCGTCATGACCGGTTCCGCGCTGACGGTCACAACTGTACAGGACAGCGCGACGGCAGCCGCCGCCGCGAGCCTAAAAAACTGCTTCATTTTCGATACCCTCTCCTTCAGACCGCGTAGAGGCTAGTCAAATCGGTTTGAATTTCAAGTCGGAGAGGTGAGGGACACGGTTTTTTGTTGTCCAGCGGGCGGCTGTTCTTGCCGTCCGCTGGCGTTATTTGGCCTTTACATCACGATGACGCGGGTGCCGATATTGACGCGATCATAAAGGTCGACCACGTCCTCGTTGCGCATGCGGATACAGCCGGAGGAGACGGCGCTGCCGATCGTCCAGGGCGCATTGGTGCCGTGAATGCGGTAGAGCGTGGAACCGAGATACATGGCACGGGCGCCGAGCGGATTTTCCGGGCCGCCATCCATGCGGGCGGGAAGATAATGGCCCTTGGCGGCTTCGCGGCTCACCATTTCCGAGGGCGGCGTCCAATCCGGCCACTCCGCCTTGCGGGTGATCTTGTGGGCGCCTGCCCATTCGAAGCCGGGCTTGCCGACGCCGACGCCGTAGCGGCGGGCCTTGCCGCCATCCATGACGAGGTAGAGGAAGCGGTTGTTGGTGTCGATGATAAGCGTGCCGGGCCTTTCCTTCGTATCGTAATCGACGATCTGTGGCAGGAACTGCGGCTCGACCTGCCCACGGATGACGGGAACGCCGGGGCGGATGGCAGACACGGTCTGCGGTGCCGGCTGCGGCGCGCGCTGGATATACGTCCGGCGCTGCTGGAAAAGGCCGCGCTGCTGTACGACGACCGGCCGCTGGTAGACGACGGGACGAACCGAACCGCCGCCGAGCTGGTTGATCCAGGGGGCGGTGAGATCGGGGCTCAACACCACGGGCGGACGGGAGGCGTAGCGGTCGTCTGCAAGGGCGGCCGTGGACAGAATGCCGAGCATGGCTGCGGCAAGGACAAGGGGTTTCATCATCGGACGAACTCTCTACAAATGACCGAAAATGCGCTGGCGGAATTGTCCGCCTGCGGCCATGCTGCCACCGCGTTCGCCAGCGAATGGTAAATGCGGATTCATTAAAAGGCGACGGACGGAATAAACTTTTCGTCAGGGTTACCGTTCGGTTTGGAAAGAAGGTTTGCAAATGGTAAAGCCGGATTCACAGCCGCAAAACGAGAAGAAAATATGAGCGAAACCGGCATCATCATCGGCGAGGATGGCAAGAGCCGCTGCCACTGGCATGCGAATCTGCCCGATTACCTGCGCTACCACGATGAGGAGTGGGGCAGGCCTGTCACCGATGACATCAGGCTCTTCGAGAAGATCTGCCTCGAAGGTTTCCAGTCCGGTCTTTCCTGGCTGACGATCCTGCGCAAACGCGAGAATTTCCGCGCCGCTTTCGCCGGCTTCGATTTCGAGAAGGTGGCGCGCTTCGGCGACGAGGATATCGCTCGCTGCCTTGCTGACGCCGGCATCATCCGCCATCGCGGCAAGATCGTATCGACGATCAACAATGCGCGTCGCGCAATCGATCTCAGGAGCGAATTCGGCACTCTCGCCCGCTACTTCTGGAACTATGAGCCGCGCCAGGAAGATCGGCCTGCCGTCGTCGACCGCCAGCATATCGTCGCCAATCCGACCACCGCCACGTCAGTCAGGATTTCCAAGGATTTGAAGAAGCGCGGCTGGACCTTTGTCGGACCGACCACAGTTTATGCCTTCATGCAGGCTATGGGTCTCGTCAACGATCATCTCGAAGGCTGCTTCTGTCGCGCTGAAGTGGAGGCGATGCGCGCAGCATTGGCGCGCCCATGAAGCCGCTTCTTGTGTTTGCCACAGCACTTTTCCTCTCCGCCTCCGCAGCCATTGCGCAGACGCCGCAACTCGACCCGGGCGAGAAAATCGAAAAGCTGCAGTTCCCCGCCGTGACCATGCAATTGAAGGGTTGGACCAAGTTCGGCAACAGCCACGTCTATACGCTGCCCGTGCGCGTCGGCCAGCATGTGAAGATCAGCTTCGAGACAAAGAGCAAATTCGCCTATCTCGCGATCTTCGATCTGTCGAAACCCGATGACGAAGCCTTTTTCGGGACGGACGAGGACGGCACCAGCTACGAGACGACCGTGGAGGAAAACGCTACCTGGCTGCTGCGCCCTTACTATTCCAAGGTCTCGCCGCGCCGCGGGCTGGGCGCGCCCTACAGCATCCTGATCGAACCGCTTGCCGCGGCTCCTCAGCCGGTGAAGCCGGCGCCTCAACAGGAGGAGCGGCCGTCGCTTTTTCCGAAGCGGTAATAACCGAGAGCAATTTTAGCAAAACTGTGCAGCGGTTTTGCGTCCGGAATTGCGTAAGGATGCTTTAGCCAAGCCCGTCGATCAGCCCGCGCAATTCGCCGAGATGGACAATCCTGCGGAAGCGCGGCGCGTCTTTCGGCTCCTCGACCCGCTCCAGGACCCAGGTGAGCTCGTGGGGCACAAAGACACCGTAGCTGCCGGCGGCAATGGCCGGCACGATATCGGACTTCAGCGAATTGCCGACCATCATCGCCCGCTCCGGCCCGTCGCCGACCTTGGAGAAGATGCGCCGATAGGTGACCGCAGTCTTGTCGGAGACGATCTCGACAGCATCGAAATAGTCGCCAAGTCCAGACTGGGCGAGCTTGCGCTCCTGATCGAAGAGATCACCCTTGGTGATCACCACCAGCAGATATTTTCCCGCAAGCGTTTCCAGTGTATCGCGCACATGCGGCAGGGTTTCGACCGGATGGGACAGAAGGTCGCGTCCGGTATCGAGGATCTTGGCGATTACACTCGCCGGCACCTTGCCCTCGGTGATTTCGATCGCCGTTTCGATCATCGACAGCGTGAAGCCTTTGATGCCGAAACCGTAATGGGCGAGGTTGCGTTTTTCGGCTTCGAGAAGCCGCTCGGAAATCTTCGCGCCCTCGGCGAAATCGGCGAGAAGCCGGGTAAAATGCTCTTCTGTCAGTCTGTAATAGTGTTCGTTCTGCCAGAGTGTGTCATCGGCATCGAAACCGATCGTCGTCAATGGTCGGGCGGTCATATACGCACCTCTAGAAATACGCCCTGTCGATATAAGGCGGGCAATCTATTCCCAGCCTGTGTCGAGACAAGGGCGTCTCCACGGGGCCGTGTTCCGTTGAAAAACGCGGGCCGGCGACCTACATGAAAAGTGCCTCACCTTGCAGCCAGCCCCGGCTGTGCCTGTTACGCGCAGGCCAATAATCAAAAAATAGAGTTCAGCAGTCCGCAAGCCCCTATTGCGGCAGACACAAGGGAATTTCTCGACATGCGTTACAATCAACTCGGAAATACCGGACTTTTCGTATCTGAAATCTGCCTTGGAACCATGACATTCGGGGAGGCCAAGCAAGGCACCCCCTGGGGCGCCATTGCCGATGTCGACCAGAAGGCGGCCGATGAGATCGTCCAGCGTTCACTGGATGCCGGCGTCAATTTCATCGATACCGCAGACGTCTATTCGTTTGGTGAATCCGAGCGGCTGCTCGGCCAGGCACTGAAGAACCTTGGCGTGCCGCGCAAGGATGTCGTCATCGCCACCAAGGTCTATGGCGTTATGGGCGACAAGCCGAACGACCGCGGCGCCTCGCGCGGCCATATCATGGATTCCGTCGAGGCAAGCCTCAAGCGCCTGCAGACGGACCATATCGATCTCTACCAGATCCATGCCACCGATCCGGTCACCCCGATCGACGAGACGTTGCGTGCGCTCGACGATCTCGTTTCCCGTGGGCTCGTGCGTTACGTCGGCGTGTCCAACTGGCAGGCTTGGCGCATCGCCAAGGCGCTCGGCATTTCCGAGCGTAAGGACTATGCCCGTTTTGAGACCGTGCAGGCCTATTATTCGATTGCCGGACGTGACCTCGAACGCGATATCGTGCCGCTGCTGCAGGAAGAAAAGCTCGGCCTGATGGTCTGGTCGCCGCTCGCTGGCGGCCTGCTCTCGGGCAAGTATGGTCCGGGCGCACCAGGCAATGGTGAAGGCCGCCGCGCCAATTTCGACTTCCCGCCCGTCGATAAGGATCGGGCCTGGGCTTGTGTCGCCGTCATGCGCGAAATCGCCGAAAAGCATGGCGTCAGCGTCGCCACGGTGGCGCTTGCCTATATCCTCGCCAAGCCCTTCGTCACGACCGTCATCATCGGCGCCAAGCGTGTCGACCAGCTCGACCAGAACCTTGCTGCCGTCAACCTGAAGCTCGATGCCGAGGAGATCAAAAAACTCGATGAGGTCAGCGCTCTTGCTCCGGAATATCCGGGCTGGATGCTTTCTCGCCAGGCCGCCGGCCGCCGCCCGGTCGATTTCGAGCCCAAAGCCTGATCAAGCAAAGGACTGATTGAAGAGGGCCGCCGTTCCGACGGCGGCCCTTATTCTTTGCTGCCGACTTACTTGCCGTGCGCCTTCAGCCAGGCATTCATCTCGGCGATTTCAGCCTCCTGCGCCTTGATGACACTCTCGGCAAGTTTGCGGATTTCCGGATCCTTTCCGTACTGCAGCTCGATCTTTGCCATGTCGATCGCTCCCTGATGGTGAGGGATCATGCTGCGGACGAAATCCACATCGGTATCGCCGCTCAGTTTGATCATCATATCCTTGTGCATCCTGTCATTGGCCTCCGTGAAAGCCTGGCTGGATGGGCCGTGGCCGCCCATGTGCTTGGACATGTCCATGGTCGGCATATCCTCGGCAAAGGCCGGCGCAGCAAAGGCGATGCTGGCGGAAAGGGCGATGATTTTCAGAGACATGAGTATTCCTTCCTCTGTCTGACAATAGGGTCTGATGGCAGCGCATCGCTGCCGTTCTGCAAAAAGGGATCGTCAGACGAAGCGGGGAGGCGGTGCCTGTGGTGTGGGCCTGTTGTCCCTGAGCGCCCGGTCGAGCGCAGGAGACGGATAGGCGAAAACATGCTTGCCGCCATCGGCAAGCAGATCGACCGGCGGCAGCACCATGCAGGCGGCGCAAAGCGGCATATGGGCAACGCCTGTGGAGCAAGGGTCTTTCGCAGAATCGGCCTTAGCCGCCATGTCGGGCATGGCCATGCCCTCCATGTGATGATGCGTCATGCTGGCTTCGGTCTGAACCGCAGTGCTCATCGATGCGCAGGTCGGGCAGCCAGCCCATGCCGACAGGGTGCTGTAGACCAGCCAGCCGAAAAACATCGTCATGAGAGCCAATGCGCGCATGCGAGAAACATAGGCAAGCCCAGGCGAAAAGCCAAGCCGCTCACCAGGCAGCAATAACCTTGTGAACGATCTGGTAGTCACGGCTTTCTTCGCCGAGTGGTGCGACGGGCCAGTCCCAGCCGGCCTTCGCCTCGGGTGGCGCCACGCCATGCAGCAGGTCGGCTTCCTCATGTACTTTGCCAGTCCGGTCGATGACCATGTAGGAGATATCGGTCACCAGGCAGGTGCGGCAGGGCTGCGCCGCAAGTCCCTCGATATGCGCCGCTATCAGCCTCTCAACGGTATCGTCAGGCATCCCGGATGGAGCTTCCGCCTCATATTGTCGTTTGACGCCCCGGCCGATCTGCGAGAGCAGGTTGGCGGAAACGACGAAGTCGAGATAGGGCACGCTGCGCAGGAAGCTGAGCGGCTCGGGATCTTGTCCTGCCTTGAGATCGCCATAGCCCGAGAGATCGCGTTCGATCAGCCGCACGTTCCGATAGCGCTTGCCCCTCAGCCGCAGGCGCACCGATGCCAGATGTACGAGATCGACGAGCACCACCGTATCGAAGCTCTCAGCCAGATCCTCGATCGGCACGTCCCGGAGCAATCCGGAGCCGAGCACGACAGCGGTCCGCCGCTGCGACAGGCCTGATATCGCGGCGGAAATGGCCTTCTTGCTGTTGGCCTCATGGGCCGCCCAATCGCGGCTGCAGCGGCCGGCGCGCGACCACAGATTGACCGAATAGCGCACGAAGCGGCGGTGCGCGCTGCCCGTAAGCGCTGCTGTCGCGAGATACTGAAGCGCTTCCGCGATCATGGCTATATCCTGATAACAGGTTCTTTCCGCATCGTTCCATCGATTCTGGTCGCCATATCAAGGCCCTTGCCCTTGCCGCTACCCGCCCAATCCGCTAGGAAACCGCCACTGTCACATATGTGGAATTTCCCCGAAATGAACGACAAGCAGAAGAAACCGCAAAAGCTCAAGGCCCGCCTTCCGCGCGGCTTCGTCGACCGCTCAGCAGCCGATCTCCGCGCCGTCAACGAAATGACCGCGAAGATCCGCGAGGTCTACGAGCATTATGGTTTCGATCCGGTCGAAACGCCGCTGCTTGAATATACCGATGCGCTCGGCAAGTTCCTGCCGGACAGCGACCGCCCGAACGAGGGCGTCTTCTCGCTGCAGGACGATGACGAGCAGTGGATGTCGCTGCGTTACGACCTGACGGCGCCGCTCGCCCGTCATGTCGCCGAGAATTTCAACGAGATCCAGCTTCCCTACCGAACCTATCGCGCCGGCTACGTTTTCCGCAACGAGAAGCCGGGTCCGGGCCGCTTCCGCCAGTTTATGCAGTTCGATGCCGATACTGTCGGCGCACCGGGCGTTCAGGCCGATGCCGAAATGTGCATGATGATGTCCGATACGCTGGAAGCTCTCGGCATCAAGCGCGGCGACTATGTCATCCGCGTCAACAACCGCAAGGTTCTGGACGGCGTGCTGGAAGCGATCGGCCTCGGCGGCGACGACAAGGCCGGCCAGCGCCTCAATGTGCTGCGCGCGATCGACAAGCTCGATAAGTTCGGCCCGGAAGGTGTGGCCCTGCTGCTCGGCCCCGGCCGAAAGGATGAATCCGGCGACTTCACCAAGGGTGCCGGCCTTGACCAGAGCCAGATCGAGAAGGTTCTCTTCTTCGTCGGCATCAAGGATTATGCTGAAAGTGCCGCCCAGCTGGCAGAGCTAGTCGCCGGCACCGGGAAGGGCGTCGAAGGCGTCGAGGAGCTGAATTTCATCGGCGCGCTCGTCACCAGCGCCGGCTATCAGTCCGACCGCATCAAGATCGATCCCTCTGTTGTCCGCGGCCTCGAATATTATACCGGCCCGGTCTATGAGGCTGAACTGCTCTTCGACGTCACCAACGAAAAGGGCGAAAAGGTTGTCTTCGGCTCCGTCGGCGGCGGCGGCCGCTATGACGGTCTCGTCTCCCGCTTCATGGGCCAGCCGGTGCCGGCCACTGGCTTCTCGATCGGCGTCTCGCGCCTGATGACGGCGCTGAAGAACCTCGGCAAGCTCGGCCAGCAGGATATTATCCAGCCGGTGCTGGTCACCGTCATGGACGGCGATGTCGGGGCGATGGGCCGCTACCAGCGCTTCACGCAGGAGCTTCGTGCCGCCGGCATCCGCGCCGAGATGTTCCAGGGCAACTGGAAGAAATTCGGCAATCAGCTGAAATATGCCGACCGCCGCGGCTGCCCGATCGCCATCATCCAGGGCGGCGACGAGCGTGCGCAGGGCGTCGTGCAGATCAAGGATCTGATCGAAGGCAAGCGCCTCTCCGGTGAGATCGAGGACAACACCACCTGGCGCGAAGCGCGTGTGGCACAGGAGACCGTGCCGGAAGCCGATCTGATCGCCAAGGTGAAAGAAATCCTCGCCGCCCAGGCGGAGGACCGGAAGAGGGCGGGCTGATATGGCCCTGATCAACCTTCCTGATTTCTCCGGCGAGCTTCTGGACGAATTTTCCGCCCGCAAGGCGGAGCGTATCGACACACCGGTCATCCAGCCGGCCGAACCCTTTCTCGATATCGCCGGCGAAGATCTTCGCCGGCGTATCTTCATGACGGAAAGCGAAACCGGCGCCAGCCTCTGCCTGCGCCCGGAATTCACCATCCCCGTCTGTCTGCGCCATATCGAGAGTGCAACGGGCACGCCGAAGCGCTATTCCTATCTCGGCGAAGTCTTCCGCCAGCGCCGCGACGGCAGCAACGAGTTCTATCAGGCCGGCATCGAAGATCTCGGCGATATCAATCTCGCCAGCGCCGATGCCCGCGCAATCGGCGATGCCGTCGGCATTCTCTCTCGCCTGCTACCAGGCCGGCAGCTCGCCGTCACGATCGGCGATCAGGCCGTATTCGAGGCCGTCGTGCAGGCTCTTGGCCTGCCGCTCGGTTGGCAGAAGCGGCTGATCCATGCCTTCGGCAATATGATCCAGCTTGAGAGCCTGCTGGCGGGTCTCGTGAGCCCGCAATTCGTCACCGGCCTCGACGATCATGTCGCAGGCCTTGTCGGCCTCGAGGATGAAACGGCGCTGATTTCCTATATCGACGAGACGATGCAGGCGACCGGCTATTCCACCAATGCCAGCCGCTCGCCGCAGGAGATCGCCCGGCGGCTCAAGGAAAAGCTCGTCCTCTCCGAGACCCGTCTCGATGATGCGGCCTTCCAGGTGCTGGAAAAGTTCCTGTCGCTCAACGTACCGCTGGTCAATGCTTCGGCAGCACTCTCGCATTTCGCCGACGCGGCGGGGCTGAAGCTCGGCAATGCGTTGGCCCGCTTCGATGGCCGTGTCGCTGCACTCTCCAACGCCGGCGTCGATCTCTCGCTCATCGAATACCGCGCCGCTTTCGGCCGCCCGCTTGATTATTATACCGGCCTCGTCTTCGAGACGATGGTCGAGGGCTCGTCGGCGGTTCTGGCCGGTGGCGGTCGTTTCGACAGGCTGATGACCTTCCTCGGTGCCAAGGATCGTATTCCCGCCGTCGGCTTCTCCCTCTGGCTCGACCGTATCGAAACCGAAAGGGCAGCCGCATGACGATCACCATTGCGCTTCCCTCCAAGGGCCGCATGAAGGACGACTGCTCTGATATCTTCGAGCGCGCTGGCCTGAAAATTTATGCCGTCGGCAATGACCGCTCCTATCGCGGCCGCGTCGAAGGCTGGGACGATGTGGAAATCGCCTTCCTCTCGGCCTCGGAAATTTCCCGCGAGCTCGGCAACGGCTCGATCGATTTCGGCGTTACCGGCGAGGACCTCGTGCGCGAGGGACTGGCGGAAGCCGACAAGCGGGTGGAATTCTGCGCCCGGCTTGGCTTCGGCCATGCCGATGTCGTTGTCGCCGTGCCGGAAATCTGGCTGGATGTCGATACTATGGCCGACCTCGTTGACGTCGCCGCCGATTTCCGCGCCCGTCATGGCCGGCGTCTGGCGATCGCCACGAAATACTGGCGCCTGACCCAGCAGTTCTTCTCCAGCCAGCATGGCATCCAGCTTTACCGCATCGTCGAGAGCCTCGGCGCCACGGAAGGCGCACCCGCTTCGGGCTCGGCCGATATCATCGTCGATATCACCTCCACCGGCTCGACGCTGCGCGCCAATCACCTCAAGGTGCTCTCCGATGGCGTCATCCTGCGCTCGGAAGCCTGCCTGGTGCGTGCCCGCAAGGATGCCCATGCCGATACGCCCACGGTGACGGCGATCGTCGAGGCTGTCCGCTCGGTTCTCTGATCACGTTATTGAACATGCAAAACCCGCCGTCAGGAGAGACGGCGGGCTTTCGTGTTTGGGAGGAAATGGAATTAGCGGGCGGCGATGGCCTGCAGGCCGCGGCGTGCGTCGATCGAATAGGCACCGGCACCGACGGTGGCAAGCAGGATGTACGCGCCGGCCAGTGTGATGTTCTTCATGACCATGATCTGGTTGAGGATATTCACGAGTTCCGCGCCACTTGCGTAGGGCAGGTGGAAGACAACGGCCGTGAAGACACAGAAGCCGGCGAGCAGCCAGCCGACAATGCGGACCTGGAAGCCCGTGAGAACCGCAAGGCCGGCCAGCAGTTCGAAGAGGCCTGCGACATAGGCCAGGAGGGTTGCTGCCGGCAGGCCGGCACCGGCGATCATGCCCGCAGTACCGGCAGCATCGGTTACCTTGCCGAAGCCGGCAAGGATGAACATGAAGGACAGAAGGATGCGGGCGAGAAGGATGAGGACGTTGTTCGTATTCGACATGGACGTTGCTCCGTTGAATGGCTTTTGAG
The DNA here is from genome assembly GCF_051811225.1 of Rhizobium sp. 768_B6_N1_8. NCBI lineage: Bacteria > Pseudomonadati > Pseudomonadota > Alphaproteobacteria > Hyphomicrobiales > Rhizobiaceae > Rhizobium > Rhizobium sp. 768_B6_N1_8. The sequence goes on from NZ_JBPWPV010000001.1 coordinate 409,530, forward strand.
GTCTTGATGCCCCGGCACCGTGTTGAACCTCGGATGCCCTCTATTTCGCCTTTTTTTGACGTTGGGGAAAGATAAACGTCAGCGGACAGTTTGTTCACTAATATGAAACGATCGGTTGGCTTGCCTTGCATGGCGGCTGTCTTTTATGGTCGCCGCCTCACCCAAGGAGAAACCGATGGCAGATCTTTCCGCATTTCCGATCACCAGCCGCTGGCCGGCGAAAAACTCCGACATTATCCAGCTTTATTCGCTTCAGACGCCGAATGGCGTGAAGATTTCAGTGGCGCTGGAGGAGCTCGCTCTGCCCTATGAGCCCCACTATGTGTCCTTCGCGACGACGGATCAGAAGACGGCGGAATTCGTATCGCTGAACCCAAATGGCCGTATCCCCGCAATCGTAGATCCCAATGGCCCGGACGGAAAGCCGATAGGGCTCTTCGAATCCGGCGCCATCCTGCTCTATCTGGCGGAAAAGACCGGCAAGCTGATCCCGGCTGATGCTGCAGGCCGCTATGAAACCATCCAATGGGTCTTTTTCCAGATGGCGGGCATTGGCCCGATGTTCGGCCAGTTTGGCCATTTCTACAAATTCGCCGCCGATAAGGTCGCCAACAATTCCTACCCCGTGGAGCGCTACCGCGACGAGGCGAAGCGCCTATTGAGCGTGCTGGAAAGCCGCCTGCAGGGCCGCCAGTGGATCATGGGCGACCAATACACCATCGCCGACATCACCACCTTCCCGTGGATCCGTGGCGCCGATATCTTCTATGGCGGCCGCGAAGTGCTGGACTATGCGAAATTCCCGGCCGTCATGGACTGGCTGCAGCGCTGCATCGCCCGCCCGGCGAGCGAGAAGGGCCTCAACATTCCGGTCAAGCCGGCCTGAGTTTTGGCCTGAGTTTGGATTGAACGTTAGGCCGGTCTTGGGTCGGTCTAACCTTGCCCATTCATCGCAGCTAGCGCGAGGCGCAATATTGCGCCCATCTGGACATGGCTGGCACCGCTGCCGCTCCTTTTGGACGAGGCGGATCTGTGAACGATGACAAGATCGAGCGTCGGCAGCACGATCAGATACTGGCCACCCCATCCACTGGCGTAGAACATCGGCACATGTGTCGCCATGCTATCGCCCCCGGCGTGCGCTTCTGTGGCCCACCAGAGATAGCCATAACCATGTCCGGCGCCGACTTCCGAATGAATGGCGGTGCTGTCGCTGACCCAGCTTTCGAGAACGATCTGCTTGTCTCCCCAACAGCCGGAACGCAGATAAAGCAGCCCAACCCGCGCAAGATCGCGGGCCGACATACTGATCTTATAGACCGGGTGCAATGATTGAGGACCATGCTGGAACCAGCCGTCTCCCGGCGCATAATCTTCCATCTGGAGCGGAAGGACGAGCCGCGACACGAAGGCGTCAAACAGATTTTGGTCTGTCGCGCGCTGGATGATCGTGCCGAGGACGTTGAAATCCCAGTTATTGTAGAACCAGTGCGTTCCCGGCGGATGGCTTCCTCTCGCCGGGCGTCCCTTCTCCGTGTCGTAGACCGAAGGCAGATAGACACCGGATCGGGCCATCAGCAGGTTCATGACGGTTGCCTGCCGCTCTGCCGGCGTCAGGGGCTCGGTGTCGTCAATATCAAGATCCGCGAGCGTCGCATTCGCGTTGATCCGGCCCTCGGCGATGAAGATGCCGTATAACACGTTGATCAGGCTTTTCCGCACCGAGGCGACGCTGGATTTGAGAGTAAGGTCGCCCCACTGATAGATCAGCCGTCCTGCCTGAACGATCATGAATGCGGAGGATTCGCCCTCACTCAATCTAAGGGAAAGTGCGGCAAGGCCAGTCGGCGACCAGCCGGAACTTTCGCCGGCGGCATCCTCCCATCGTATCCCGGGAAAGATGTGACCCGCATCGGTCGGAGATGTGCTTTCCCTGCCCATGAGGCTCTCCGGATTGATCCTGTCGGCAGCACGAGGAGCAAGCCCACGTTTAAAGCGCGCTTACTGCCGGCTGGCGATCTGGCTGGCGCCTTCCAGCTTGAAGCGCGGGAAGACGAAAACGCCGACCATGCTGCCGCTGTACTTTTCTTCCAGCCCGTTGGATTCGCCCATGCAGAAGAGCGGCTGGCGAAAGCCGTTCGGCATGATGATGGTCGTCAAAAAGCAGAAGGATGAGGAAAGCGTCGCAGCCTGCTCGAAGAGCTGCAGAACGTGGTTGCGGTCCTTGGGATCGTAACAGCGCACCAGGCTCAATAGGCCGCATTCCTGCGCCGAGAGACCGTGCAGCATCGCGCTCCATTCGCCGAGCCTGATGACTCCAGTCGAAAAGTCTCCGATCCAGCTTTCGGAGACGGAAAACTGCGCCAACATGTCGTGATTATGATTGTTGTAGTCCAGCGAGCCGGGCATCAAGGGTGCGGCAGCATTGGCTTTGGCGATCTTAAACAAGGCGTTCCCCAGTTTGGGTGCGGCTCCCCTGCCACACGCTCGGCAAACACAAAGAAACAGGATCACGTAGCGCCAGGCATCATGCCTGTGCTTTCACCTTGCGGGAACAGCTGTTCGGCTGCGCCTTTGATGGTCGCCGCTCGAATGTCTCCCGCAAGATTTAATCTCGTATGTTCGCGGAGACCTTCGAAAGCCCGAATGTTCACGCATGGCCTTTGGCGTGTCCGGTCTCGTCTGTGGCGAGAATTGTTCCGGGCGAACGTCAATTGCAGCGCGGATTTATAGGAGCTTTTGCGCAAACGGCAACGGCTTTTTCCGGGGCGTTAGGTTGACGTTATGATTGGATTTTGCCCGGATTGCGCGTTATCCGCTAGTTTTGTGTTCAAAAGTCTCATTTATGCATTGTGGGAACGGTTTCACACACACCATAGCATGCGGTTTTCGTAAATTAGACAGCTCTGAGACCGAATTTCATTGAAGGGGAAAATGCGAAGTACGCAAGCCTCGCGAAAGTTTTGGACCCAAAACCGCGCCTTAAGTCGCAGCTTAAGCCGCGGTTATTTTCGAATCGACTGAATAAAAAAGGGCGGCCCGAAGACCGCCCTTTCTATTCCGGAGATCGGAATGGATATCAGTGATGGCTTGCGCCCATCACATCATGTCCATACCGCCAGTTCAGCGCGCTCGAGGTGCTGAACCATCTTAGATGATGGGCGGTTTCGTGGACGATGCTGTGAAAGGCCGTTGGCCTATCACATCATGTCCATACCGCCCATGCCGCCCATGCCGCCTGGCATTGCCGGAGCGTCCTTCTTCGGCAGCTCGGCGATCATGGCTTCCGTGGTGATCAGCAGCGAAGCAACCGAAGCTGCGTTCTGCAGAGCCGTACGGACAACCTTGACCGGGTCGACGATGCCCATGGCGATCATGTCGCCATATTCAGACGTCTGGGCGTTGTAGCCGTAGTTGTCTTCGTTCTTGTCGAGGACCTTGCCGACAACGATCGAAGCTTCGTCACCAGCGTTTTCTGCGATCTGGCGAACCAGCGACTGGAGCGCGCGGCGAACGATGTTGACGCCGGCTTCCTGATCCTGGTTTTCACCCTTGGCCTTGATCTTCGTGGAGGAGCGCAGGAGAGCAATACCGCCGCCCGGGACGATACCTTCCTGAACAGCAGCGCGCGTCGCGTTGAGAGCGTCGTCGATGCGGTCCTTCTTTTCCTTCACTTCGATTTCCGTCGAACCGCCGACGCGGATGACGGCAACGCCGCCAGCGAGCTTGGCAAGACGTTCCTGCAGCTTTTCGCGGTCGTAGTCAGAGGTGGTTTCTTCGATCTGGGCCTTGATCTGGGCAACACGGCCTTCGATGTCGGACTTGGCGCCGGCGCCGTCGACGATCGTGGTGTTTTCCTTGGAGATCGAAACCTTCTTGGTGCGGCCGAGCATGTCGAGGGTGACGGACTCGAGCTTGATGCCGAGGTCTTCGGAGATGACAGTGCCGCCCGTGAGGATAGCGATGTCTTCCAGCATGGCCTTGCGGCGATCGCCGAAGCCCGGAGCCTTGACAGCGGCAATCTTCAGGCCGCCGCGCAGCTTGTTGACGACGAGGGTCGCAAGAGCTTCGCCTTCGACGTCTTCAGCGATGATGAGGAGCGGCTTGCCGGTCTGAACGACAGCTTCGAGAACCGGGAGCATGGACTGCAGGTTCGAGAGCTTCTTTTCGTGCAGCAGGATGAAGGCGTCTTCGAGGTCAGCAACCATCTTTTCCGGGTTGGTGACGAAGTACGGGCTCAGGTAGCCGCGGTCGAACTGCATGCCTTCGACGACTTCGAGCTCGGTTTCAGCGGTCTTGGCTTCTTCGACGGTGATGACACCTTCGTTGCCGACCTTCTGCATGGCTTCAGCAATGTCGAGACCGACCTGCTTGTCGCCGTTTGCGGAGATCGTGCCGACCTGGGCAACTTCTTCCGACGTGGAGATCTTCTTGGCCTTGGCCTGGAGATCCTTGACGACTTCAGCAACGGCGAGGTCGATGCCGCGCTTCAGGTCCATCGGGTTCATGCCGGCTGCAACAGCCTTGTTGCCTTCGCGAACGATGGCCTGTGCGAGAACCGTGGCGGTCGTGGTGCCGTCGCCGGCAATGTCGTTGGTCTTCGAAGCAACTTCGCGGACCATCTGCGCGCCCATGTTTTCGAACTTGTCTTCGAGTTCGATTTCCTTGGCGACAGAAACACCGTCCTTGGTGATGCGCGGAGCGCCGAAGGACTTGTCGATAACGACGTTACGGCCCTTCGGACCGAGCGTGACCTTCACTGCGTCAGCGAGGACGTCGACGCCGCGCAGCATCTTTTCGCGCGCGCTGCGGCCGAACTTTACTTCTTTAGCTGCCATTTTGAGAACTCCTGAAAAGGGGTGTCAGCGATTTCGATGAAAGACAATCGGCCGATTAGCCGATAATGCCCATGATGTCGGCTTCCTTCATGATCAGAAGGTCTTCGCCGTCGATCTTGACTTCCGTGCCCGACCACTTGCCGAACAGAATGCGGTCGCCGGCCTTGACGTCCAGCGGAACGACCTTGCCGGATTCGTCACGAGCGCCGGAACCGACAGCGACGATTTCGCCTTCCTGCGGCTTTTCCTTGGCGGTGTCCGGGATGATGATGCCACCCTTGGTCTTCGCTTCGGATTCAACGCGACGGACGACGACGCGATCGTGAAGCGGGCGGAAATTGGTGCTTGCCATTGCTAATCCCTCGATCAAATGACATTCGCGGACCGGGTTGGTCCACAATGAAGGTGTTAGCACTCAACTCCCGTGAGTGCTACCGCCGTGCATTTAGGGATGGCTTCAGAAGGAGTCAAGAAGAGCCATCACGGATTTTTGTGCCGGAATTGTGGAGACAGGCAGGATTTGTCCGGCGTGGTTACCGAGCTTTGCTCACGTCCAGCTTTTGAACCTCCGGCGTTCTTCGCCTGACGCAGAAAATGCGCAGAAAATGCCTTGCCATTGAAGCCCGCCTTTGCAATGTCACCGGTGACTGAAAGCGAAGCAGGAAAGCGGAATGGCAAAGCGGATTGCGAACTTCTCCGAAATCACCGATCGATACGATGCGGTGCTCTGCGATGTCTGGGGCGTCGTGCACAACGGCGTCGATCCCTTTCCGAAGGCCGGGGAAGCGCTCCAGGCCGCCCGTGCCGCTGGCCTCACTGTCGTTCTCATTACCAATTCGCCGCGCGTCTCCTGGCAGGTCGTCGAGCAACTCCGCCAGATCGGCGTACCCGACGACGCCTATGATCGCATCGTCACTTCGGGCGATGTCACCCGCGCGCTGATTGCTGAAGGCCCGCGGCAGGTCTTCCTGCTCGGTCCGGAGCGCGACAATCCGATCCTTGAAGGCCTCGATATCGAGCGCGCTGCCGCCGGCGAAGCCACATCCGTCGTCTGCACCGGCTTTTTCGACGACGAGACGCAGACGCCCGAGGACTACACGGACATGCTGCTGGATTTCAAAGCCCGCAACGTGCCGATGATCTGCGCCAATCCCGACCTCGTGGTCGAGCGCGGTCACCGCATCATTCCCTGCGCCGGCGCCATGGCCGCCTATTATGAGCAACTCGGAGGCTCCACCCGGATCGCAGGCAAGCCACACCGGCCGATCTATGAGGCCACACTTGCCGCTGCCCGCGAGGTCCGTGGTGATTTCCCTGTTAACCGTGTGCTGGCGATCGGCGACGGCATGCCGACGGATGTTCGCGGCGCCTTGAATTATGGCCTCGACCTTCTTTACATCAGCGGCGGTATTCACGCGAAGGAATATACGCTGCACGGTGAGACCGACGAGGCGATCCTGCACGCCTATCTCGAACGGGAAAAGGCAGCGCCAAAGTGGTGGATGCCGCGCCTCGCATAAGAGAATTGAAGCCGATGACCGTTTTCCACCGCAATGAAACCCGTGATCCGCTGCCCGAGCATTTGAAAGGCGGTGTCATCGCCATCGGCAATTTCGACGGCGTCCATCGCGGCCATCAATCGGTGCTGAACCGGGCTCTCGATATCGCGAAAGAGCGCGGTATCCCCGCCCTGGTACTGACCTTCGAGCCGCATCCGCGCACCGTCTTCAAGCCGGATGCGCCGGTCTTCCGCCTGACGCCCGCACCGTTCAAGGCGCGCATCCTGGAAGAGCTCGGCTTCAACGCGGTCATCGAATATCCCTTCGATTACGAGTTCTCGCAGCGCTCGGCGGAAGAGTTCATCCATTCCATCCTGAAGGACTGGCTTGGCGCGTCCGAGGTGGTGACCGGCTTCGATTTCCATTTCGGCCGCGGCCGCGAAGGTGGGCCTGCCTTCCTGATGGATGCCGGTAACAGGTATGGTTTCGGCGTCACACTGATCGACGCCTTTCGCGACGAGAACACCGATGTCGTCTCATCGAGCCATATCCGCGCGCTGCTGAAGGAAGGCGATGTCTCCTCGGTCGCCGCCATGCTCGGCTATCATTATACGGTCCAGTCGAAGGTCATTGACGGAGAGAAGCTCGGCCGCCAGCTCGGCTTCCCGACCGCCAACATGCAGTTGCCGCCGGAAGCGGAACTTGCAGCCGGCATTTACGCCGTTCGTTTCCGCCTCGAAAACGGCGGGCTCTATGATGCGGTGGCAAGCTACGGCCGGCGTCCAACGGTGACAGAAAACGGCGTGCCGTTGCTCGAAACCTATCTTTTCGATTTCAGCGGTGATCTCTACGGCCAGACCTGTTCGGTCTCCTTCTTCGGCTATCTGCGCCCCGAACTGAAGTTCGACGGGCTCGATCCGCTCGTCGCGCAGATCAAGCGCGACGAGGAGGAAGCGAGGGCACTGCTGGCAGGTGTGAGACCGCTCGGCGAGCTCGACCGCAAGCTCTGTTTCAATTGACCTCAGGCCGTGCCGAGCGCGGGCTGTGATTTCTGGCGCGGCAAAGGCGGGAAAGCGAGTGCAATTGCCGCCGCACCGAGCCCGACCAGCGCGGAGCCGATGAAGAGCCACGAATAGTTGGCATAGGTATCGTAGATCCAGCCGCCGATCAGCGGGCCGAAGGCCATGCCGATACTGGAGAGCATTGTCGCCGCCCCGAACACCGTGCCGATAACGCGCGGGCCGAAATATTCACGCGCCAGCACGGCATAAAGCGGCATCACCCCGCCATAGGCGCTGCCGAAGATGACGGCGAGCGCATAGAACTCCCCGAGCTTGCTGACGGCAAGGTAGGTGGCAAGGGCCGCCGCCTGCACCAGCAGGCCTGCGATGATGACCGGCTTCACGCCGATCCGGTCCGCCAGGGTGCCATAGAGCAGGCGCCCGCCGAGACCGGCAAGACCCTCGACACTGTAGATGCTGACGGCAGCCATCGGTGCAACGCCGCAGAGCGTTGCATAGCTCACCATATGGAAGATCGGTCCGGAATGGGCAGCACAGCAGGCGAAAAAGGTCAGCCCGAGCACAATGAACTGCGGCGAGCGGAAAACCTTCCACAGATTGGGGGCACTGCCATCACCTGACACGATGGCCTCATGCGCATCCTGCGGCGGCGACGGCCGCCGACGTACGAGAAGTGCTGCCGGGATCATCAGGATGAGCGCACCGATGCCGATGATCATCATCGCCGGGCGCCAGTCATAGGTGGTGATCAGCCAGCGCGCGAAGGGCGAGATCGTCATCGGCGCGACACCCATGCCTGCCGAAACCAGCGAGACGGCAAGCCCGCGGTTCTCGTCGAACCACTCCGTCGTCGCGGCGATCATCGGCGCGAAAAAGGCACTGGCTGAAAGCCCGACCAGCACGCCATAGGTCAGCTGGAACTGCAGTAGCGTTTCCGCACGGCTGGCAAGCATCAGCGCCAGCCCGAGGATGACGGAGCCTATCAGCACCACGGGGCGCGGTCCGTATCGGTCGCTGACAGCACCCCAGAAGAAACCGCCTACGCCCATGACGATGAAATTCAGCGTCATGGCACTGGCGATGCCGGCATGCGACCAGCCGGTCGCGTTGGCGATTGGTTGCTGGAAGATTGCGAGAGAAAACATGGCGCCGAGAGCAACGCACGTCATCAGTGCGCCGGCCGCGACGATTACCCAACGATAGGAACTGCTCATATCCACATAACTCCTTGCGGGCGGGTTTGATAGGCATGATGAATTTCCCATGCCTGCGAGTCAAAGACGTTCGGGCAACGGGGAATTCGACAGGGGTTTTGGGATTTTTTGCATTGGGACCAGCAAAACTGCAGCCATCGCCTGTCCCAGGCGTTTGCCAACCGATCGCCCGCGCATTGACCGTGCCCAGGCGCCGAAAGGCAATCTCGACATGGACAAGGGTTCTGGAACGGTGAGACAGTGAACGCCCTCGTTGCCGTCATCGTCAATCTGCCAGCGCCGGCACGGGGAGCTGCGAGAGCCTGCGCGTAGTTCATGAATCTCGTTGGAGCGAAGCGGCAGGCATCCGGCCGGCGGCTTTTCGTGAGGCTGAGAGACTGAAATCCCTCTTCCTTTTCCGCTGAAAAGCGCTTATGAACCGGCGCAATGAGTAAATTCCGGCTGGCGCATTCGATACGAATTATCGGCCCGGTCTTCCGCGCGCGCTGAGCGGCCGGAAGGTCCGGGTTTTCGGCGCTTGGCTTGCGCGAGCGCTTTCCGTCACCACAGATTTCATATCCGCGTGCCCTTGTTCGGGCCGCCAGAAGCGATTGTCACACATGACCGACACAGCCGAAAAGATCGATTACTCGAAGACCCTCTACCTGCCCGAGACGGATTTCCCCATGCGCGCCGGCCTGCCGCAGAAGGAGCCGGAACTCGTTGCCCGCTGGCAGCAGATGGACCTCTACAAGAAGCTGCGCGCCTCCGCCGCCGGCCGCGAAAAGTTCGTCCTGCACGACGGCCCGCCCTATGCCAACGGCAACATCCATATCGGCCACGCGCTGAACAAGATCCTCAAGGATGTCATCACGCGCTCCTTCCAGATGCGCGGCTACGACTCCAACTACGTTCCCGGCTGGGACTGCCACGGCCTGCCGATCGAATGGAAGATCGAGGAAGAAAACTACCGCGCCAAGGGCAAGGCCAAGCCTGACCTGACCGAGCCGTCGGCGATGATCGAGTTCCGCCGCGAATGCCGCGCCTATGCCGAAAAGTGGATCGCCATCCAGGGCGGCGAGTTCCAGCGTCTCGGTATCGTCGGCGATTTCGAAAACCCGTATCTGACGATGAACTTTCATGCGGAAAGCCGGATCGCCGGCGAGCTTCTGAAGATCGCCAGGAGCGGCCAGCTTTACCGTGGCTCCAAGCCGATCATGTGGTCGGTCGTAGAGCGCACTGCACTGGCGGAAGCCGAAGTTGAATACCACGACTATGAGAGCGACACGATCTGGGTGAAGTTCCCGGTCGCGAAGGGCCCTGATAGCCTCAAGGATGCTTCCGTCGTCATCTGGACCACCACGCCCTGGACGATCCCTGGTAACCGGGCGATCGCCTATTCCTCGCGTGTTGCTTACGGCCTTTATGAGGTAACGGCTGCTGAGAACGATTTTGGCCCGCGCCCGGGCGAGAAGATGATCTTCGCCGACAAGCTCGCCGAAGAATCCTTCGCCAAGGCAAAGCTGCAGTATAAGCGTCTCGCCGACGTCACGGCTGCCGATCTCGCCGGCATCACCTGCGCCCATCCGCTGCATGGCCTCGGAGGCGGCTACGAATTTCTGGTACCGCTACTCGAAGGCGATCACGTCACCGACGATACCGGTACGGGTTTCGTTCACACGTCGCCGAGCCACGGCCGCGAAGACTTTGATGTCTGGATGGCGCATGCCCGAGAAATCGAGGGACGCGGTATCGAGAGCAAGATCCCGTTCCCGGTTGACGACGGCGGCTTCTATACCGCCGATGCGCCCGGCTTCGAAGGCGCACGCGTCATCGACGACAACGGCAAGAAGGGCGATGCCAACGACCGCGTCATCAAGGCGCTGATCGAGCGCAACGCGCTCTTTGCCCGCGGCCGCCTGAAGCATCAGTATCCGCATTCCTGGCGCTCCAAGAAGCCGGTGATCTTCCGCAACACGCCGCAGTGGTTCGTCTATATGGACAAGACCCTGGCAGACGGCGCCACGCTGCGCACCCGCGCCCTGAAGGCAATCGACGACACCCGCTTCGTGCCCGCTGCCGGCCAGAACCGCCTGCGCGCCATGATCGAGCAGCGCCCGGACTGGGTACTGTCCCGCCAGCGCGCCTGGGGCGTGCCGATCTGCGTCTTCGTCGATGAGCACGGCGAAGTGCTGCAGGACGATGCCGTCAACCAGCGCATTCTCGATGCTTTCGATGCCGAAGGCGCCGATGCCTGGTTTGCTGCGGGCGCCAAGGAGCGTTTCCTCGGCAACGAGCATGACCCGGCCAAGTGGTCGCAGGTCATGGATATTCTCGATGTCTGGTTCGACTCGGGCTCGACGCACACCTTCACACTGGAAGATCGGCCCGACCTGAAATGGCCGGCCGATCTCTACCTCGAAGGTTCCGACCAGCATCGTGGCTGGTTCCACTCTTCGCTCTTGGAATCGGCTGCGACGCGTGGCCGAGCGCCCTATGACGCCGTCCTCACCCATGGCTTCACCATGGACGAGAAGGGCGAGAAGATGTCGAAGTCGAAGGGCAACGTCACTTCGCCGCAGGAAGTGATGAAGGATGCCGGTGCCGATATCCTTCGCCTCTGGGTCATGACCTCGGACTATGCGGACGATCTGCGCGTCGGCAAGACGATCATCCAGACCAATGTCGATGCCTATCGCAAGCTGCGCAACACCATCCGCTGGATGCTCGGCACGCTGGCGCATGACAAGGGCGAAGTCATCGCGCTCTCGGATCTGCCGGAACTGGAGCAGCTGATGCTGCACCGTCTCTCCGAGCTCGACCAGCTCGTGCGTGAGAACTATGACGCCTTCGACTTCAAGAAGATCGCCCGTGCATTGATCGACTTTGCAAACGTCGAGCTCTCGGCCTTCTACTTCGATATCCGCAAGGATGCGCTCTACTGCGATGCGCCCTCCAGCCTTCGTCGTCGTTCGGCACTCTACGTCATCCGCATGATCTTCGATTGCATGGTGACCTGGCTTGCTCCGATGCTGCCTTTCACCACGGAAGAAGCATGGCTCTCGCGTAATCCTTCGGCCGTCTCCGTGCATCTGGAGCAGTTTGCTCCCGTCGCCACGGAATGGCGCAACGATGCTCTGGCCGAAAAGTGGAAGCAGATCCGCGCGATCCGCAGCGTCGTTACCGGCGCTCTCGAAATCGAGCGCAAGGACAAGCGCATCGGCTCGTCGTTGGAAGCAGCCCCCGTCGTCTATGTTGCCGACGCGGAACTGCGCAAGGCACTTGAGGGCCAGGATTTCAGCGAGGTCTGCATCACCTCCGGCATCACCATCAAGGCGGACGCCGGCCCGGCTGACGCTTTCCGTCTGCCGGAAGTGCCTGAAGTCGCCGTCGTTCCGAAGCTTGCCGAAGGCGTAAAATGTGCACGTTCCTGGCGCATCACCACCGATGTCGGTTCCGATCCTGATTATCCCGACGTTTCGGCGCGTGACGCAGCGGCACTCCGCGAACTCGGCATCCGTGCCTGAAGATATTTGCCGGGTGAATTGCCTTTATGGCGTTCATCCGGTAAAAGCTGCCTGAAAATGGCCGGATTTTTGCGTCAGGGGGACGATTGTCCGGTGGGCAGTACTGATTCCGGCATGCGGGAAGGGTTTTCATGTTAGCGACGCATTGGTTCCGTTTGGGCGCCTGCCTGTCTCTTGTTCTGGCGGCAAGCTCCACGATGTCCGGCTGCGCCAGCAGCCCGACCTACGGTACCGACAAGACCGCCATGGAACAGCTTGCCGACGACCTCGGCCAGTCCGTTTCGCTGACCGGTCCCGGCCCGAAGAACACCGGTGTGAAATATACGCCGCGCCCGACGCTGGTCATGCCTGCGCCCGCGCAGAAGGAAACGCTCGTCGCGCCGCAGCAGAATGTCGCCAACAAGGACAATCCTGAGTGGGTTGAATCCCCGGAAGAGGCCCGCGCCCGTCTCGTGAAGGAAGCCGACGAGAATTCGGACAATCCGAGCTATCGTTCGCCGCTCGCCAGCTCCGCCATCGAGGGCGGCCGCCAGACGTCCGAAGCCCAGACCAAGGCCTATCGCGAAGCCCGTGCCCTGCAGAAGGGCGCCTATATCGACCAGCGCCGCTACATTTCCGATCCGCCGACCGAATATCGCGCCGTCGACGATCCTGCCAAGCTCGATGACCTCGGCACGCCGGAGCAGAAGAAGGCGAAGCAGCGCAAGAAGGATGCAGCGGTCGCCAATAGCGGCACCAAGTGGTGGCAGATCCTTCAGTAAAAGCAATTCAGCAAGAATGCGCAGCGGTTTTGCGTCCGGAATGCGTAGAAGCAAAACGGAAATGTTTAGCGGCGCGACGCGTTAAACCAGCGTCGCGTCAGCGTGATATGCAGAAGCTGGCACGCGAGAAGGACGCACCCATCAAGGCGATATCGGCATTGCGCACTTGGTCGCTGAGCAGGATCGCGGCCATGATGATAGCTGCAAGCCCTGGAATGAAGGCGAAAGCGATCGTCCGCGGCGCCGTCCAGTTCACGCTTCCGTTCAGTGACCATTGCATCGGCAGCTTCGCCACGCCGGGCGCAACTGTCCGGTTGGCGTAGGCGGCAAGCACGCCCATGACGATGATGGTTCCGATGGCTAGAGCCTTTCCTGGTTAGATTGAAGCATTCTGTTGGCTCAAACGGAGTCGGATGATCGACCGGCCGGCGCGCGTCGTAGCCAGATCTCCGGCCAAGCCGGCCGGTCGATCAGGCGGCCCGTTTCAGCCAACCCGAAGGGCCGGGCATCTTTCCGCCAGGATCAAAGGCGATCGGCTCGGACGTACCGAGGGGTATGCCCTTCGCCGATCGCCTTTGCCCTGACGAAAACCTGCTCCGGCAGAATGCTTCAATCTAACCAGGAAAGGCTCTAGGATCATGGCAGGTCTCTTCTCTCAGAAAAGAATGCCCTCAGCATATCCGCCGCCTCGGTCTCGTTGAAGCCGGAATAGACCTCCGGCACATGATGGCAGGTCGGCTGGGCATAGAAGCGCACGCCACTATCGACCGCTCCGCCCTTCGGGTCTTCCGCGCCGTAATAAAGCCTGCGGATGCGGGCGAAGGATATGGCCGCCGCACACATGGTGCAAGGCTCCAGCGTGACATAGAGGTCGGCGCCGGCAAGACGTTCCTGGCCAAGCTTTTCGCAGGCCATGCGAATGGCGTCGATCTCGGCATGGGCGGTGACGTCGTTGAGTTCCCGCGTGCGGTTTCCGGAGGCGGCGACTGCCGCGCCATCGACGACGACGACCGCGCCGATCGGCACTTCGCCGCGCTCCCCGGCAGCGCGCGCTTCCTCGAGCGCCATCTCCATAAATCGATTTGTCTTCACGTTCGCAAGAATTTCCACTTAACCGCAGGTGCATGACCTGATAGACAGGCCGAAAAGGCAGGCAAACAACAAATGACACCCAAAGACAAGCCAAAACGCCCCGGCACCAAGGCCCCCGCGCGCGAAGCCCGGTCCGGAAGCGGCCCGAAGACCGGCAGCGAGAAGCCGTTGAAGGCTGCTGCCGCGAAAGTCGCTGCTAACGAAGCGGATGGCGATGCCAAGGCGGAACGCATCTCCAAGGTGATGGCGCGCGCTGGCGTCGCCTCCCGTCGCGATATCGAACGCATGATCATGGACGGCCGCGTCACGCTGAACGGCAAGCTCCTGGACACGCCCGTCGTCAACGTCACGCTCGAAGACAAGATCGAAGTCGATGGCGTGCCGATCCGCGGCATCGAGCGCACCCGCCTGTGGCTCTACCACAAGCCGCAGGGACTTGTGACGACGAATTCCGATCCCGAGGGACGCCCGACCGTCTTCGACAATCTGCCGGAAGAACTTCCGCGTGTCATGTCGATCGGTCGTCTCGACATCAACACAGAAGGCCTGCTGTTGCTCACCAATGACGGCGGTCTGGCCCGTGCGCTGGAACTGCCGACCACCGGCTGGCTGCGTCGCTACCGCGTCCGCGCCCACGGCGATATCGATCAGGATGCGCTGGACAAGCTGAAGGATGGCATTGCCGTCGACGGCGTTCTCTACGGCTCCATCGAAGCGACGCTCGATCGCACGCAGGGGTCCAATGTCTGGATCACCATGGGCCTGCGCGAAGGCAAGAACCGCGAAATCAAGAACGTGCTCGGCGCGCTTGGTCTTGAGGTCAACCGCCTGATCCGCATCTCCTACGGCCCCTTCCAGCTTGGCGAATTGCCCGAAGGTCACGTGGTCGAGGTGCGCGGCCGCACGCTGCGCGACCAGCTCGGTCCGCGCCTCATCGAGGATGCCAAGGCGAATTTCGATGCGCCGCTCTACAATGCCCCGGCCGTTGCCGCCGAAGAGCCCGAGGAACCGGCGCCGGAGCGCCGCGAGCGTCCGCGTCGCGAGGAAGACAAGCGCGAACGGGCGTTGAGCCGCCTCGATACCAAGCGCGACGACCGTCGTGATGATAAGCGGGACGAGCGACGGGATGACCGCCGCAGCGAAGATGACCGGCCGAAGCGTCCGGCCCTCGGCAGCCGCCGCAACGCCAATGTGTGGATGGCGCCCGGTGCCCGTCCGCTCGGCGAGAAGGCCGCCGCCAAGGCTGCCAAGAATGCTCAGACCGCACGCCGTCGCGGTGAAACGGCCCCAGTGAAGGAGCAGCGCTTCGATCCTGCAGCCGATCGCCTGCGCCCGCAGATCAATCGCGTCCACGAAGAGGATGGCGAGTGGATCCGTTCGAGCGAGACGCCCAGCAAGCGCGATGAGGATGAAGGTTTCGGCCGCAAGCGTTCCTTCGGCGACAAGCCGCGTGGTGAACGTCGTCCTCGTACGGACGGAGAGGAGCGCCCGCGTTCCTTCCGCGACCGTCCGCGCGAAGCGGGGGGCGAGCGTTCTTCGCGCCCAGCCAGAAGCTTTGGCGGCGAAGGCCGCTCGGAGCGTCCTCGTGGCGACAAGCCCTTTGGTAGCAAGCCGCGTGGCGAGCACCGTCCACGCACGGAAGGCGAAGAGGGCTCGCGTCCCTTCCGCAGCCGCTCGCGTGAGGAAGGTGGCGAACGTTCTTCGCGTCCGGCCAGAAGCTTTGGCGGCGAAGGTCGCTCGGAGCGTCCGCGTGGCGACAAACCCTTCGGCGACAAGCCGCGCGGTGACCGTCGTCCGCGTACGGAGGGAGAAGAGCGCCCGCGTTCCTTCCGCGATCGGCCGCGTGAGGACGGAGGCGAACGCGCTTCGCGTCCCGCCAGAAGCTTTGGCGGCGAAGGCCGCTCCGAGCGCGTCCGCGGCGACAAACCCTTTGGTGACAAGCCGCGCGGCGAACGTCGTCCGCGTACGGAGGGGGAAGAACGCCCGCGTTCCTTCCGCGATCGTCCGCGCGAGGAGGGTGGCGAGCGTGCTTCGCGTCCGGCGAGAAGCTTTGGCGGCGAGGCCCGTTCGGAACGTCCCCAAGGCGACAAACCCCGCGGGGCAAAGAATTTTTCCGGCAAGCCGAAGGGCGATCGACCGGGCGGTGGTGGCAAGCCTTCGGGCGGGCCGTCCAGAGGTGGTGCGAAAGGCAAGGGAATGACGCGCGGTGCGGATCGTCGGCGGTGAGTTTCGCGGACGGCCGCTTGCCGTACCAAAATCCAACGACATCCGGCCGACAGCGGACCGGACGCGTGAGAGCCTGTTCAACATTCTGAGCCATGCCTATCCGGAATGCATCGACGGCACCCGGATACTCGATCTTTTCGCCGGTACGGGCGCGGTCGGCCTCGAAGCCGTCTCGCGCGGCTGTCGCCATGCGCTGTTCGTTGAAAACAGCGTGGAGGGCAGGGCGCTTCTCTGGGAAAACATCGATGCGCTCGGCCTGCATGGTAGGACGCGAATCCTGCGCCGTGATGCGACCGATCTCGGCAGCATCGGCAATCTCGAGCCTTTCGACATGCTCTTTGCCGATCCGCCCTATGGCCGGGGGCTGGGAGAGAAGGCGCTTGCGGCGGCGGCCGAAGGCGGCTGGCTCAAGCCTGGCGCGATTACCGTTCTGGAAGAACGCGCGGATGTTGCCGTTTCGGTTCATCCTTCCTATGTTTTCCTCGAAAGCCGAATATTCGGCGATACAAGAGTACATTTCTTCCGGTATCAGCCGCAGTAGCGGGCGCGTTGGGGGCAGATCGTGCAGGCGGAAATCATCAGTCCGAAATCGCCTGCGATCAGCGACCTACCGACGGTTGCCGTCGCCTTCGGCGGCGGTGGCGCACGCGGCCTCTCGCATATCCACATCATCGAAACGCTGGATGAACTCGGCATCCGCCCGGTGGCGATCTCTGGTTCCTCCATCGGCGCCATTATGGGCGCCGGTATGGCGGCCGGCATGTCGGGTGCGGAGATCCGCGAACATGCGCTGGCAACCGTCGGCAACAAGGCAGCTGTCGTCAGTCGTATCTGGGGGCTGCGCCCGACGACCGTACGCGATGCCGTGGCCAAGGGCATCCGCATTGGCCAGTTCAATCTCGAACGCATCCTGAAAGCCTTCCTGCCCTCAGAGCTTCCGGCGCGCTTCGAAGATCTGCTAGTGCCGATGAAAGTGATCACCACCGACTATTATGGCCAGGCCGAGGTCATCGTCGAAGAAGGCCAGCTTTTTCCGGCACTTGCCGCATCATCGGCTATTCCTGCGGTCTTCATGCCGGTCAGGCTGCACGGCCGGGTGATGATCGATGGCGGCATTGCCAATCCCGTTCCTTACGAATGCCTGATGGACATCGCCGATATCGTCATCGGCATCGATGTCGTCGGCGCGCCCGAAGGCGACGGCACCCATATCCCGAACCGGATGGAAAGCATCTTCGGCTCCGGCCAGCTGATGATGCAGGCGGCGATTTCCCTGAAGCTGAAGCTCCTGCGGCCGCATATCTTCCTGCGCCCTATCGTCGGCCGCACAGGCGTCATGGATTTCCTGAAGGCGCGCGATGTGCTTGCCATGTCGGTTGGCGTCAAGGACGAGCTGAAATATGCGCTCGATCGGGAAATCGAGGCGCAGCTGAAGCGATAAACCGGTATCGCTTCAGGCGTCCGCCGTCACATCGGCCGTATTTGCCAGCGGATCGTTGTCGAAGGGACCGGGCGCACGCTTGGGCTTGACCAGCGGCTCCGGATGGATCGGCTTCGAAAACAGCAGATCCTGTCCTGCTTGCAGGCCCTCCGAAACCTGCAGCACCAGCCGCGCCTCGTCGCGCTTGCGAATGTCCTCGCCGATCTCGTAGGCATCGACTTCGGCGACACCGAGCGCCTCCAGTGTGCGCCGGCCGAAGAGCAGACCGGATTCCAGCGTTTCGCGCAGCTCGTAATCGACGCCCTTGTTGCGCAGTTCGATGGAGTGAATGCGGTCATAGGAGCGCACGAAGAGCGTCGTCTGCGGGTAGTCGGCCTGGATCAGTTCGACGATCTTGTCGGTGATTTCCCTCTTCTGGGTGCAGACGAGCACGATCTTGGCCCTATCAATGCCGGCCGAACGCAGCACATCCTTGCGGGTGCCATCGCCGAAATAGATGCGAAAACCGAAGGAGGACGCCTGCCGGATGCGGTCCGCGGAGAAATCGATGACGGTGACGCTGCGGCCGCCGGCAAGCAGGATCTGCGCGGCGATCTGGCCGAAACGCGAGAAGCCGACCATCAGCACATCAGCACCCGCACCCTCGAAATCCTCGTCCAACTCTTCGTGATCCTCTCCCGTCAGCATTCGCTTGGAGAGGGCGGCACCCAGCGGCGTCAGCGCCATGGAAAGGGTGACGATCGCAACGAGCAGCGAAGCCGTGCTGCTCGACATCAGCCCGGCGACAGCGGCCGTGGTGAAGAGGACGAAACCGAATTCCCCGCCCTGCGGCAGCAGGAAGGCGATGCGAACGGCATCGTTATGCGAAGAACGCGCCACACGGCAGAGCACGTAGATGATGAGCGCTTTCACCGCCATAATGATCGGCACGGCAATGATGATGAAGAGCACATTGTCGAGCAGCACCTGAAGCTGCAACGACAGGCCGACGGCGATGAAGAAGATAGCGAGCAGCACGCCGCGGAAGGGTTCGATATCGGCTTCCAGCTCGTGCCTGTAGGAGGATTCCGCCAGCATGACGCCGGACAGGAAAGCACCCATCGCCATCGAGAGCCCGGCAAACTGCATCAGGCTTGCCGATCCCATGACGACGAAGAGCGCGGCCGCGATCATCGCTTCGCGCGCGCCGGTGCGGGCGATGATCTGAAAGAGGGGCGTCAGCAGGTATCGGCCCATGATGATCATCGCACCGACCGCCGCAACGGAAATGCCGAAGTCGACGAGTGGGTTACCGCTGCCCTTGTCGCCGTCGAGGATGGTGACGACAGCCAGAAGCGGCACGATCGCCAGATCCTGAAACAGCAGCATGGAGAAGGAGCGCTGTCCGTAACGGGTATTGACGTCACCGTCACCTTCGAGGATCTGCATGGCGAACGCCGTGGAAGAAAGCGCCAGCCCGAAGCCGGCGACGATGCTGCCGCGCCATTCGAGCACGCCGGAAAACCAGGCAAGTGCTGTCAGCGCAAAGCCCGTCACCACCACCTGCGCGGTGCCGAGACCGAAGATGTCGCGCCGCATCTGCCAGAGGCGGGTGGGCTTCAGTTCAAGCCCGATGATGAACAGCAGGAAGACGACACCGAGCTCGGCGACATCGAGGATCTGCTCGCCATCGGTAATGCCATGAAAGATCGGCCCGATGACGATACCCGCCGCCAGATAGCCGAGAACCGTGCCGAGCCCGAGCTTCTTGAAGATCGGTGCGGCGACGACCGCGCCGCCGAGCAGCAGGATCGTTTCGGTGAAAAGAGCGTTGGGTGCGGACATGCTTCATTTCTTTCGATGGCGGGGCAAGCAGGCAGCGAGGAAAAGAATCGGCATCCACGGCCTTGATGCTTTCGGGAGTGCACAATAAATGGAACGGGAAGGAAAGGCCAAATCATGTCCTCTGAAATCGATTCCTCGACACTTCTTTCCCGTGCAAGTCAACTGATCGATCTGGCGAAAAAGGCAGGTGCTGATGCCGCCGACGCTGTCGTCGTTCGCTCGCGCGCTCAATCGGTCAGCGTACGCCTGGGCAAGGTCGAAGGCACGGAGTCCTCCGAGAGCGACGACTTTTCGCTCCGTGTCTTCGTTGGCAAGCGGGTGGCAAGCGTTTCCGCCAATCCGGGTTTCGACCTGCAGGCGCTGGCTGAACGCGCCGTCGCCATGGCCAAGGTCTCGCCGGAAGATCCGTTTGCCTGCCTCGCCGATGAGAACAGGCTCGCAAAAACCTATCCCGACCTGCAGCTTCTCGACACGACCGAAGTCGGCGCCGATCAGTTGCGGGAAGCGGCTCTTGCCGCCGAAGCGGCGGCTCTTGCAGTGAAAGGTGTCACCAATTCCTCCGGCGCTGGCGCCTCTGCCGGAATGGGCGGGCTGGTGCTCGCCACCTCGCATGGCTTCGAAGGCAGCTATATGGCTTCGCGCTTCGGCAACTCCGTCAGCGTCATTGCCGGCGAAGGCACGGGCATGGAGCGCGACTATGATTTCGACAGCCGCCTCTATTATTCCGAACTGGACGATGCCGCCGAGATCGGCCGCAGGGCCGGCGAGCGCGCCATCAAACGCGTTAATCCCCGGCAGGTGCCGACCGGCAAGGGTATTACCGTCATCTTCGATCCCCGCATCGCTCGTGGTTTCGTCGGCCATATTGCCGGCGCCATCAATGGTGCGTCGGTTGCCCGCAAGACGAGTTTCCTGCGCGACAAGATGGGCCAGCAGGTGCTGAAAGCGGGCCTGTCGATCACCGACGATCCGTTGATCGTGCGCGGCCCATCCTCGCGTCCCTTCGATGGCGAGGGCGTTTCCGGCGAGCGGCTGGTCATGATCGAGGACGGGGTACTCAAGCACTGGTTCCTGTCGACCTCCACCGCAAACGAGATCGGCGGTCTGGAAACCAATGGCCGCGGCGTGCGCGGCGGCACCTCTGTCACGCCTGCCTCGACCAATCTGGCGCTGGAGCCGGGCGACATTTCGCCGGAAGAGCTGATCCGCAGCGTTGGCAACGGTTTCTATGTGACCGAGCTGATCGGCCAGGGCGTCAACATGATAACCGGCGAATACAGCCGGGGCGCGACTGGTTTCTGGATCGAAAACGGCGAACTCACCTTCCCGGTATCGGAGGTGACGATCGCCTCCAACCTCAAGGACATGTTCATGCGGCTGACGCTCGCTAACGACATCGACCGTAAATTCGGTGTGGCGGCTCCGACCTTCGCCATTGAAGGCATGACGCTTGCCGGCCGCTGACGAACGGATCGACGCGATGAGCGACACGGACAACCGCTGGCAGAGCGATCTCGCACTGATCGCCGATGCCGCAAGACAGGCGGGCGCCGTCGCACTTGGCTTCTTCAACAAGTCACCGGAAGTCTGGTGGAAGAATGAGGAACGCTCGCCCGTCAGCGCCGCCGATTTCGCCGCCAATGAAACGCTTGAAACCATCCTGCGCGGGGCGCGGCCGGACTATGGCTGGCTGTCGGAAGAGACCGACGACGATGCCGGCCGTCTGGAACACGAGACGCTGTTCATCGTCGATCCGATCGATGGTACCAGGGCATTCCTCGCCGGCAAGGATCTCTGGTGCGTCAGCGTCGGCATCGTCCATCGCGGCCGTCCCGTTGCGGGCGCGCTTTATGCGCCGGCGCTCGATGAACTCTACGAAGCGATGGAAGGCGGCCCTGCGCTGAAAAACGGCGAGCCGATTTCCGTCTCCACGCGCGGCGAAGCTGATCTCAGCCAGCTTGCCGTCAGCGAGGAGCTGTTCAAGATTCTGCCGGCGGCGGTTCGTGAACGCAGCGAACGCGTCAAATATATCCCCTCGCTCGCCTACCGCATCGCCATGGTGGCCGATGGCCGGTTGGACACGACGTTTGTCGGGCGGAATGCCCACGACTGGGATATTGCGGCAGCCGATCTTATTCTCGAACGTGCCGGCGGTGGTCTCGTCGACCTCTCGGGTCACCCGACAACCTATAATAGAGAGAAAGTCAGCCACGAGGCGCTCTGCGCTTCGCCTGTCCCGCGTCTCCGTGAATATCTGGACTTGTTCACTCAGCTAAGAGACGGTTGACGTTTCCGTCAAAATCCCTCAGATGAAGGGCCGGAGGAGAATAGGCAGAAAGAGAATAAAAATGACGGACTCCGGCGGTAAAAAGCAGCTCCTGCACCTCGTCTTCGGTGGCGAACTCGAAAACCTTGAAGGCATCCAGTTCCGGGATCTTGGGGATCTCGATATTGTCGGTATTTTCCCCGACTATGCCACGGCACTGACGGCCTGGAAGGCCAAGGCGCAGCAAACGGTCGACAATGCGCATATGCGCTATTTCATCGTCCACATGCATCGTCTGCTCGATCCGCAGGATACGACTGGGAGCAAGTGAGCCCTAGCAGCAAGCCGCTGGCCCTCCGCTGTCCACAGCGGAGGCCTTTGCGCA
Source organism: Rhizobium sp. 768_B6_N1_8 (assembly GCF_051811225.1). Classification (NCBI taxonomy): domain Bacteria; kingdom Pseudomonadati; phylum Pseudomonadota; class Alphaproteobacteria; order Hyphomicrobiales; family Rhizobiaceae; genus Rhizobium; species Rhizobium sp. 768_B6_N1_8. The sequence continues at coordinate 431,604 of NZ_JBPWPV010000001.1, forward strand.
TCGGTTCCTTGCCCTTGATCGACGCATTCTGAACAAATTGATCGGTCATTGCGGCCGCAACGATAATTAGGGAAATGGATTGATGTCGATCTGCATAGGTCGGAGGTCTGCTGAATGAGCTCCCGGATGGCGCGGATCGGTCTGAACGCGTACCGTCTGGCGGGAACTGTGGCGTCGCCGGTCGTCGGCCTCTACATCACCTACCGCACGGCCAAGGGCAAGGAAGACCGCGCCCGCCGTTTGGAGCGCTTCGGCTATGCGAGCGCCAATCGGCCGCAAGGCCCGCTTGTCTGGTTTCATGCCGCAAGCGTTGGCGAAACCAACGCTGTCATTCCCCTGATCCGTGAAATCCGCCGCCGCGACATCCATGTCATCCTGACGACGGGCACCATCACCTCGGCAAGGCTTGCAGCTGAACGTCTCGGCAATGACGCGATCCATCAATATGTGCCGCTCGACCTGAAACCTGCTGTCGGCCGTTTCCTCGACTACTGGCAGCCGGATTGCGCCATCATTGCCGAATCCGAAATCTGGCCCGCGACCGTGCTTGAACTTGGTCGTCGCCGCATTCCGCAGATCCTCGTCAATGCCCGCATGTCCGACCGCTCGTTCGCCCGCTGGCGCCGCCGCCCGTCGCTTGCCGAGGCGCTCTTCGAAAATCTGGCGCTCGTCATTGCCCAGTCAGATCTGGATGCAGAGCGTTTCCGCGATCTCGGCGCTGTACCGGTCATCACCTCAGGCAACCTGAAGGTCGATACCGACGCTCCGCCCTATGACAGCGCTGTTTTCGCCCGCTATAAGAAGCAGATCGGCGACCGCAAGACATGGGCGGCGATCTCCACCTTCGACGGCGAGGAAAATGCCGCCGGCATCGTCCATCGGGCGCTGCGCGACCGTGACAAACAGCTGACCATTATCGTGCCGCGCCACCCCGAGCGCGCTGACGAGATCGAGGCAGCCCTCGTCAAGCAGGGTCTGAAGGTCGCTCGCCGTACGCGTGACGATGTTCTGACCCCGGATGTCGATATCTTCCTTGGTGATACGATCGGCGAAATGGGCCTTTATCTACGCCTGACGGAAGTGGCTTTCGTCGGCCGCTCACTCTTTGCCGAGGGCGGCCAGAACCCGCTCGAGCCGGCCATGCTCGGCTGTGCCATCCTTTCGGGCGGCAATGTGCAGAATTTCCGCGAGGCCTATCAGAAGCTCGCGCGCAGCGGCAGCGCCCGCATGGTGCGTGATACCGAGATGCTGGCGAAGGGCGTGCATTACCTGCTGACCAATGACGAGGCGCGCGGCAAGATGATCCAGGCCGGTATTGCGGCCGTGCATGAAATGCGCGGCGCGCTCAGCGCCACGTTGAAGGGGCTGGAGCCCTATATCAATCCGCTGACGGTGAAGGCGCGTCTGCTGCCGAAGGCCGTGGCGCAGGCCTGAGGAGCGGTTATGTCTGCAGAGGCGAAGATCAGGGGCATCCTCTTCGACAAGGACGGTACGCTGCTCGACTATGATGAAAGCTGGCTGCCAGTAAACCGCGAGCTTGCTCATATCGCCGCCGAAGGCGACGCGGCGCTCGCCGATCACCTGCTTGCCGCATGCGGCATGGACCCCGTCACGGGCCATATTGTTCCCGACAGCCTGCTTGCTGCCGGCAATACCCACCAGATCGCGGAAGGCCTCGTTGCCGCCGGCTCAAAACTCGATGTGATCGAGCTGACGATCAAGCTCGACAATCTCTTTGCCAATGCCGCAGAATTCTCTGTGCCGGTCACCGATCTCGCAGCCTTCTTTGGACGCCTGCACAGCCGTGGCTTCAAGCTCGGCATCGCCTCCAGCGACAATGAGCGCTCGATCCGCCAAACGGCCCAGCGCTTCGGCATTTCCGACTATGTTGACTACATCGCCGGCTACGACAGCGGCTTCGGCAGCAAGCCTGAGCCCGGCATGGTGCTCGGCTTCTGCGCTGCGACGGGCCTGCAGCCGGAAGAGATCGCTATGGTCGGCGACAACAATCACGATCTTCATATGGGCAGGAATGCAAAAACCGGCCTGACGATCGCGGTTCTGACCGGCACCGGCTCGCGTGAATCACTCTCCGCCTCCGCCGATCATGTTTTCGATGACATCACCCACATCGAAGCCCTGCTGCCGGATCTGCAGCTGGCCTGACGCGCAAAGACTTGCATTTTCACGCGTTTTGGCTTCTCAATCCGCCCCGGTCGATTTTGTGAGACCTCGCCTGGGGGTGAGGGCAAGGGAAACGGGACGGCATCATGATATCCGAAGCGCCGCCTTTCTGGTGGAGGCGGGCAGGTTGGCAGGCATGGGCTCTGTCGCCCCTTTCTTTCCTTTATGGTCGTGTGGCGGGCTACCGCATGGTCCATGCGCGCCGCGCCTCGGTTCCGATCCCCGTCATCTGCGTCGGTAATTTCACGGTCGGCGGCGCCGGTAAGACGCCGACGGCAATTGCCATTGCCCGTGCCGCCAAAGCCAAGGGTCTCAAGCCCGGTTTCTTAAGCCGCGGTCACGGCGGCTTGCTGGATGTCACCACCGTCGTCGATCCTACCCACCACCGCGCGGTCGCTGTCGGTGACGAGCCGCTGTTGCTGGCGCAGGAAGCCCTGACGGTGATCTCCCGCAGGCGTGTCGATGGTGCTGTGAGGCTCGTCGAAGAAGGTGCCGATTTCATTATCATGGACGATGGTTTCCAGAGTGCGCGGCTCGCAATCGACTACGCGCTTCTGGTGATCGATGCGACGCGCGGTCTCGGCAACGGCCATATCGTGCCGGGTGGCCCGGTGCGTGCGCCGGTTCGCCTGCAACTGCGCCAGGCGACCGCGCTTCTGAAGGTCGGAGATGGCAATGCGGCTGACCGTATCGTCCGTATCGCGGCGCGCGCTGCCAAGCCCTATTTTACCGCCGCGCTGAAAGTGCCCGGCGAGAATTATCTGGAGGGGCTCAAAGTGCTCGCCTTTGCCGGTATTGCCGATCCGGAAAAATTCTTCCGCACGGTCCGTTCGCTTGGAGCGACCATCGAGGTCGCGACCTCCTTCGGCGATCACGAGCATTTAAGCGAGGAAGAGATCGACGGTCTCCTGATGACCGCAGACCAGCAGAACCTGACGATCGTCACGACGTCGAAGGATTTCGTGCGTCTCGCCGGCCATCACGGCAAGGCGGAGCAGCTTGCGGCCCGCTGCCATGTCATCGAGGTGGAAATGGCCTTCACCGACCCGCTCGCCCCCGGTCTCATCATCGACCGAGCCTTTGAAGCCTGCCGTGAGCGGAGGCTCAAGGAGGCAAAGGCAAAAACTTAGCGTTGGGTCGGCAGAACGCCGGCGCGCCGGTCGGCTTCCAGTGCGGAGGCGACATCGACATAGGGCTCCTGCCGCGCCACGCTCCAGTAGCGAAGTTCGTCGAGCGGGACCTGTTTGCCTGTCAGTGCGCAGACGACATAGGAGCCGGGCGACAGAATCTGGAAATCGCCGTCGAGATAACGGATCTTCGCCTCGCGGTTTCCGTGTCCTTCGAACAAGTTCATGCGCTCCATTCCCTGCAGTCTGTCATCTGTCTGCCATACTCCCCGAGAAGCCGTTTTGCCAGCTTTTTCAGCTCCGGCCGAACAGCCGCTCGATATCGGCAAGCTTGAGTTCGATATAGGTCGGGCGTCCGTGATTGCACTGGCCGGAGCCTGGGGTCATTTCCATTTGGCGCAAAAGCGCATTCATTTCTTCCGGCCGCAGCCGTCGCCCTGATCGCACCGAGCCATGGCAGGCCATGGTCGCCGCCACATATTCGAGCTTGGTGGTGAGACCGGAGGCCGTATCCCATTCGGCGATCTCATCGGCAAGCTGGCGGATGAGGCCCTGCGCATTCACTTCACCGAGCATGGCCGGCGTCTCGCGCACGGCAATGGCGCCCGGCCCGAAGCGTTCGATCGCAAGGCCAAGCTCGGAAAATTCCTCGGCATGCGCGATCAGCCGGTCGCAATCCTCTTCGGGAATGTCGACGATTTCGGGGATCAGCAGCACCTGCGAGGCGAGCCTCTTGGAGTGTAAGGCCTTACGCATGGCTTCGAAGACCAGCCGTTCGTGAGCCGCGTGCTGATCGACGATGACGATGCCGTCATCGGTCTGGGCGACGATATAGTTTTCGTGAATCTGCGCCCGGGCAGCGCCGAGCGGATAGCGCGCCAAAGGTTCGGCGGCAGCAGCGGCAAGAGGCTGTGGTGCGGGCTGGAAAGCCGGTTCGGAACGGGCCGTCGGATGGACGAGCCCGTCGAAGGAAGCTTGCGGCCTCTCGCCGAAACCGGCACTCGGCTGATACGGCCGGGATGGGGAGGTTGCCGCCGACCATGGTGCCTGCGGCCGCTGTGGTGCAGCCTGGAAACCGGGGCGGAAGGCGCGCAGCATGTCGCTTGCGCCGGTCGTTGCCGCCCGGCTGCCGTCACGGGCAAGTGCTTCGCGGATTGCGCCGACGACTAGCCCGCGCACCAGTCCCGGATCGCGGAAGCGGACGTCGGATTTCGCCGGATGCACATTGACGTCCACCAGCGCCGGATCGAGCGTGATCGAAAGCACCGCGACCGGATAACGGCCGGCCGGGATCGTTTCGGCATAGGCGCCGCGGATCGCTGAGAGGATGAGTTTGTCCTGCACGGGGCGGCCGTTGACGAAGGCATATTGATGGGCCGAATTGCCCCGGTTGAAGGTCGGCACGCCGGCAAAGCCGGTCAGCTGTACATCCTCGCGTTCGGCGTCGATGGCGATGGCATTGTCGCGGAAGTCCTTGCCGAGTATCTGCGCCATGCGCGCCAGATGATCCTCGCCGGTTGCCGGAAATTCCAGCGTCGAACGGTCGGGGCCTGACAGCACGAAGCGCACACCCGGAAAGGCGATCGCTATGCGCTTGACGATCTCGGTGATTGCCGCCGCTTCCGCCTTCTCCGTCTTCAGGAATTTCAGCCGCGCCGGCGTCGCGAAAAACAGGTCGCGCACTTCGACGATCGTTCCCGGATTGCCGGCTGCCGGGCGCAGATGCACGATCTTGCCGCCGGCAACGGAAATTTCGTTGCCGGCCGCGCTATCACGCCTGCGGCTTGCGATGCTGAGCCGCGCCACCGAACCGATGGACGGCAATGCTTCGCCGCGAAAACCGAGCGTGCGAATGTCGTCGAGCGTCTCCGATATTTTCGAGGTGCAGTGCCGCTTGACGGCAAGTTCCAGATCGGCGGCATCCATGCCGGCACCGTTGTCGCTTACGCGCAGCAGCGCCTTGCCGCCGCCGGCGGTTGCGATTTCGATACGGGTGGCGCCTGCGTCGAGCGCGTTTTCGATCAATTCTTTTGCAGCACTCGCCGGCCGTTCGATGACTTCACCGGCGGCGATCTGGTTGATGAGCGTTTCGGAGAGCTGTCTGATGGCCATATCCCTATTTTCGAGGATTCGCGGCCCCGAGGAAAGGGTTTTCATTAGCCTGTGAGAGGACACCGGAGGCTTCTCCCCCAAATTTGGGGGTCATTACCGTTAAGCGGCTCTTAAGACAAAAACGGCATTTTATTCATACACCTGCGAAACTGCGAAAATCGGATAGATGTGGGACGTGAAGGAATGAGTGCCGGCTTCGAAAAGGCGGACACATCATCTGCGAGTGACGCACTGCCGCCTGAGGCTGACCTTCAGACGGTGCTTTTCGATGCGGTATGCGATAGTCTTTCTGCTGCGTTCGTCATCTATGATCGCAACGATCTTCTTATCTTTGCCAGCCATCAGGTCATGGAATTCTTTCCGGTGCCTGAGGATGTGCTTCGACCGGGCACCCGGCTTCGTGATTTCCTGAGTGCGGTCTACGACACAGGCTTTCGCGAGCAGACCCTCGTGCATCAACCGGGTTCGCTCAGTCGCGAGGACTGGTTGTCTCAGCGCATCGCCTCCCATTGGCGCGAACGTTTCGAATCCGTCGAGCGCCACGGCGCCGACCGCTGGGTGCGCTTTTTGAAGCGCCGCCTGCCGAACGGCTACGGCGTGACTATCGTCTCCGATATTTCTGAGGCGCGGAAGCGAGAGGAACAGTGGCGCTACGACCTGGAGCGCGTACAGCTCACCGAGGACATTCTCGACCATCTGCCGTTCCCGCTCTTCGTCAAGGATCGCAACCTCGCCTACGTCGCCGTCAACAAAGCCTTCTGCGAGAAGTACCAGACGACGGCGGACGAGGTTCTTGGCCGCAAGAGCGGTGATCTGTTTTCGCCTGACATTGCCACGCGCTTCGAGGAAAGCGACCGTCACGTACTGGAAACCGGTGAAATGTCGGTCTCCCGCCAGCGCCAAATTGCCCGCGACGGCACCGAGCGCGACATCGTCAGCCGCAAGCACAGGATCGGCAAGCCTGGACGTTATTTTCTCGTCTCGACCATGCAAGACCTGCCGCGCGACGGCGACGATCTCGATGAATTCAATCAGGCCTCCGAGATCACCACCTCCAGCAACCAGACCTACCGCCGCGCCTATGTGCCGGTGCCGAGCGCATCGCAGCGTCGCGAGCCTGCGGCGATGGAGGCGATCGTTCCGGAAAACTTCTCCGGCCGAAAGATCCTCGTCGTTACCTCGGATCTCGCCGCCGAGGCTGCCGCGCTGCGCACGCTCGCCAAATACGGCTTCGAGGCCTGCTCGGTCCGTGGCGAGGATGAGGAGGAACGTTTCCTCGAGATTGCCAGCTCCTCCGGCATCTCGCTCGATCTTCTGATCATCGATAACCAGATGGGCATGCGCTGCCTGGAGCTCACCGAACAATACGGCATTCCCGCCCTCGTCATGGATGGCTTCCAGATCGCCAACGAGCTGACCTTCCAGATCGCCCGCCACTTCAACCGCAGCGGACGTGGCGGCGGCACTGAAGGCGACTGGGAAATCACCACGACTGAAGAAACCGTAGGCTTGCAGGTTCTCGTCGCCGAGGACAATGACATCAACCAGATCGTCTTCACGCAGATCCTCGAAGGTCTCGGTTACCGCCATCGGATCGCAGCGACCGGCGAAGAGGTCGTTCGTCTCTGGGCCGAACACAGGCCACAGATCGTGCTGATGGATATTTCGCTTCCGGTCTTCAACGGTTTTGAAGCGTCGCGCCTCATTCGCCAGATGGAAGAGGGGCAGGGCACGCGAACCCCGATTATCGGCGTGCTGACACAGGCCTTCGAGCGCGATCGAGCGGAATGCGCCAAGGCCGGAATGGATGACGTCATCATGAAACCGGTCAGCCCCGACATCCTGGAAACGGTATTTCAGAAACACCTGATAGATGAGCCGCTTAAGGCGCAGGTCTAAATAAAATATCCGTCAACTCCCCAGAATTTGGGAATGCTTCGGGTTGTAGTCCCGCCGATTTACTATCGAATTGTTAAGATTTGCCCGTCATCTTCACCACGGTGTGGAGGAAAACCCTGGGTTTGGAGTGATGGTGTCGGCGGAAGTACCATTCACGACTGTGAGTCAAAGCGAACTCCAGTCTATGGCCTATACCGATCCGCTGACCGGATTGGGAAACCGCAATCGCATGCGGGACAAGGTGATACAGATTTCTGCCGAGCGGGCCAGCGATCCTGCGCCCTTCACCATCGGTATCGCCAATCTCGACAGCTTCAAGCCGATCAACGATCTCTTCGGCTCCGCCGCCGGTGACGAAATCCTGTGCCAGGTCGCTCATCGTCTGAAAGCCTGCATTCCGGATGGTGCGGTGGTCACCCGTCATGACGGCGACGAGTTCGCCTTCGTCCTGCCGCTGATCTTCGAGCGCGCCAGTGCGGAAAAGTTCGGCCAGATGATCCGCGAGGTGCTGTCGGCTCCCTACGATCTCGGCGACCGCAACGTGCGCCTTTCAGCCTCCTTCGGCTTTGCGATCTATCCCTTTGCCGGCGAGGATTGCGAGGAGCTGCTGAAGAGTGCCGAAACCGCACTCTATCGTTCCAAGCGCCGCGGCCGCGGTCAGATCACCGTCTATTCGCGCGAGATAGCGCAGGAGATGAAACGGGCGACCCAGCTCGAACAAGCGCTTCGAAACGCCATCATCTCCGACGCAATCGACGTGCATTTCCAGCCGATCGTCTCGCTCGCCAACAACCAGGTGGTGGGCTTCGAGGCACTTGCCCGCTGGAACGATCCCGATCTCGGCTTCGTCTCGCCTGGCGTCTTCGTGCCGCTCGCCGAAGAGCGCGGTTTCATCGATGCCCTGTCGGAAGCCTTGCTGCGCAAGGCTGCGGAAGCCGCACTCTCCTGGCCGCGAGAACTCTTCTTGTCCTTCAATCTGTCTTCGGCCCAGCTCATGGATCCGGGCACGAGCAGCAGCATTCTGTCGATCCTCGGCCGCGTCGGTTTCGACCCGCATCGTCTTGAGCTTGAGATCACCGAGACGGCTGTCATGAGCTCTGCCGACACCGCGCACCGGATCATCGCCGATCTGAGGGCCGCCGGCGTGCGCATCTCGCTTGACGATTTCGGCACCGGCCAGTCGAGCCTCGGGCGCCTGCGCGATTTCATCTTCGACAAGATCAAGATCGATCGCGCCTTCGTCTCGCGCATCAATTCCGACCGCGCCTCCGAGCACATCATCAAGGCGATCCTTGCCATGTGCGAAGGTCTGGAGCTGGAAGTCGTGGCCGAGGGCATCGAGGATTATTCGGAAGCGGTCAAGCTGCGCATGCTCGGCTGCGGCATGGGGCAGGGCTATCATTTCGGCCGGCCGGCCGATGGCATCGCTACACTGCGCTTCCTGCACGAGAACTATTATTACGACACAAGCGCAACCGAACGCGCGAGCGCATAGCGGCAGAAGCAAAGAAACGATGGCGCCCATGGGACGCCATCGCTTACGCTCTACTCTCCGTACGGATTACTTGTTGGTCGTCGAACCTGTCGACGTATTGTCCGTCGGCAGGGCAGTGCCGGTTGCTGCCGGAGCCTTTTCAGCTGACTGCATGGCCAGCGTCTTGAATTCCGGAGCTGCCTTCAGGGATTCGGCGGTTTCTGTGGTCGTCAGCTTGACGGAGCCGTCCTGCGTATTCTGCGCAACGGTTACCTTCTCCATCGGAACGGCGACATTTTTTTCGCCAATGCCCAGGAAGCCGCCGACACCGATCACGGCTGCAACAAGGCCGCCGTCCTTCTTCATGATCAGGTCATTGACGCTGCCGATGCTCTCATTGTTGCCGTTATAGACCGATTGGCCGATATACGTGTTGGCGCTGATCTGGTCCGCGGCCTGCTGCGTCAGATAGCTGTCGCCACCTGCCTGAGCCGTATCAGTGCTCGGTGCCGGGGCCGGAGCCTGTGCGGCATCACCTGCGGGCGCCATCGGCTTGACCGGCTCTGCCGGGGCCGGGGCGGCCGGGTCGGCGGGCGCAGACTGGGTCGGGGCAGCAGGGTTCGCCGGCTGCGGAGCCGTCTGCGAGAATGCCGCCGGTGCGAAAGCCGTGGCAAACAGTGCGCCAGCGGCAACGGTCGTCAGAAGTTTGCGTGTCATTTCGAACCTACCTTCGTTCCTTGAGTGATCCCTGGCGTGGCAGCGCCCGTTTTTCAGGCATTCCTGCCGCGCCGGTTCAAGAGTGAAATGACCGATTTGCTTATTGGTTCCGGACGAAGACACGGAAAATTTTACGGTTTTTACGGAACCTTTACCGGGAGATAGGCCCACAAAAGCAAAAAGGCGCCCCGGATCGGAGCGCCCTCGAGACTGCCGGCTCTGCCCGCAGTTCGTGCTTCAGATCACATAGGCAGGATCGAAAACGCCCTTCACGGCAACGCCGAGTTCGAGCAGGGCGCCGGCGCTCGGCTGCGTGGAGCGGGCATCCTCATCCAGCCCTTCCCAGGCGGTGGTCACCGCCAGCCGATCGGCATTGGCGCCGATGAAGGCCGGGCATGAGGGCTGTGCGGCCGGCACCTTGTAGCGGGCGATCCGCAAGCCATCCGGGCTGTAGCGATCGACGACGCCAGCACCCCAGCGGGCGTTCCAGATATAGCCGTCGGCATCGCAGACCGATCCGTCCAGGCCGCCCGGCTCATCCATGCTGTCGACCATGACGATCGGCTCGCCGGAGGGAAGGCCGGTCTGCGGATCGACCATCACACGCATCAGGCGGCTGAGGCGCGTGTCGGTGAAATAGCCGATCGTGCCGTCGGGCGAAAAGCAGATGGAGTTCGGGATGCTGATGCCGCTGAAGAGCTTCGTCACCTTGCCGGCGGCCACGTGATAGATCGCTCCGGCCTGGTTCTCGGCGCGCTTGCTCATCGTGCCAATCCAGAGCGCACCGGACGGATGCGTGCGCCCGTCATTGGAGCGGTTTTCCGGTCTGTCAGTTTCGAGCGCCGCATAAAAGGTCAGGTTGCCGCTGGCGACGTCGCGCACGAACAGCCCCTCTTCGGTCGCCAGCAACTGGCGGCCGGCATCGATGCGGGCGAGCACGCTTGCCATCATCGGCAGCGAATGTACCTTCTTTTCATCGGTCGAAAGATCGAGTTCGTGCAGTTCCTTTCCAAGAATATTGAACCACCAGACCGTGTTAGTGCCGGGATCGTAGGTGGGGCCTTCACCGAGAACCGAATTGGTATTACAAAGTGTTTTGCCCTCGAATTCATAAATATCAGTCATATGCCTATGCTCCTATGGCTGCGTCATAGGCTAAGATGGTCGCCTTGGCGCGCTCGGCAACCTCTGCATCAGTCATTCCAGGCTTGTAAATGCTGGTGCCGAGACCGAAGGCCAGAATGCCGGCCTTGGTGTAGTCGGAGAAGTTCTTGTCCGACACACCGCCGACCGCCGCAATTACCAGTTCCGGCGGCAGGATGGCGCGGATCGCGGTGATGCCTGACGGTCCCAAAACGCTGGCGGGGAAGAACTTGAGGCCGGTCGCACCCGCGCGAGCTGCCTGCAGCGCTTCTGTGGGCGTGAAGACGCCGGGCATGGTCACCATGCCATAGTCGCGGGCGCGAATGATGACGTCGGGCTCGACATTCGGTGTCACCAGCAGCTTGCCGCCGGCCGCATGCAGGCTGTCGACGGCCCCGGTGGTCAGCACGGTGCCGGCGCCTATCAGCACATTGTCAGGTGCCATCTTGGCGGCGATCTCGATAGACTTGAAGGGCTCGGGCGAATTCAGCGGGATTTCGATTGCCGTTAGACCGTTCTCGATCAGCGCGCCGACCACGGCTTGGGTCTCCTCGGGCTTGATGCCGCGCAGAATGGCAATGAGCGGACGCTTCATGTCGGGGAAGGGGATACGGTTCATGGGAGGTATCTTTCTCAGTTCGGCCAGATGGCTCAGTTTGGCCAAATGGCTTGGGCAGCGGCCGAAAGCCCGCCGCGAACGGCGGCATCGGCATCGATGGCGGTGAAGGAAAGGGAGAGCGTACGGAAGGCCTGCTCGTAAAGCGCCTGCAGGCGTCCGGAAGCGACAAGGGTAATGGCCGTATCCTTTCCGGCATTCTGCAGCGCGCCAGCGATTTCGAGGCCGATCAGCGTACCCGAGAGCTTGGCTTGAGCCGCGGCAGCCGAAATACCGTGCAGAAGCTGGCCGGAGCGGGCGGTGAAAATCAGGTTCGACGCGAGCGCCGGTCGCTGGAAGGCGGCTGCAACCGCCGCTTCGAAGGCTGCGGCCTCGGCCGGCTGGTCTTCGGCGCCGGCAACGGCATGCATGAGGATCGTATGTTTGGTGATGGCGTCGAAAAGCTCACCGGTCATGAAAGTGGAGAAACCGGTGACCTTTCCGTCCCTGACATGCACCCATTTGGAATGCGTACCCGGCATGCAGACGGCCTGCGTGCCCTGGCTGTCAGGCCCGAGCGCACCGAGAAGCTGCGTTTCCTCGCCGCGCATGACATCCGGCGTCGCCGCATCGCGCTGGGCAAGGCCGGGCAGAATACGGACGTCACGGCGTTCGCCGGGCACGGAGACCGCACCTGACAGAATCGAGGAAAGCGAAGTCGGCACGTCGATATAACCCGCCTCCACCCAGCCTTGCCGGGCGCCTGCCATGCCGCAGACGATAACCGGCAGGTTGGCCGGCGCTTCAACTGCTGCAAGATGTCCTTCGAGTACCTGGGAAAAACCGGTCTTGGCGGCCGTCGTCATGCCTTCGCCGCTGCGGCGCTCGGCAAGAATGCTGCCGTCAGCACCGATAAGCCAGAGCCGGAAGCTGCTGGTGCCCCAGTCCACCGCGACATAAGCGGGATTTGCCATCAGAGAACGCCTCCATCGACGATAAGGGACTGCGCGGTCATGCCGGCTGCGCAGTCGGATGCAAGAAACAGAGCCGGACCGACAATCGCGTCAGGCTTCAATACGATCTTCAGGCATTGCCCCTGCACGGAGCGGGCAATGCTTTCCTCCGTCAGCCATAGCTTCATCTGCCGCTCGGTCACAACCATGCCCGGCAGGATGCAGTTGACGCGGATATTCTCAGGGCCAAGCCTTCCGGCCATGCTCTTCGTCAGGCCGACGACTGCCGCCTTGGCGGCGGCATAGGCGGGAAAGACACCCATGTTCAGTTTGAAGGCGATCGACGACATATTGATGATCGCTCCACCGCCGGCTGCCCGCATCGAAGGGGCAACCGCCTGCGAGGTGAAAAAGACATGGCGCAGATTGACCGCCTGATTATTGTCCCAATAGTCCTCGGTCACATCGTCGAATTCGTGCCGGTCGTCCCAGGCGGCATTGTTGACGAGCACCCGGATCGGCCCGGACTTTTCGACAACCTCGTTCACCGCGCGCCTGATGGCATCGATATCGCGCAGGTCGGTGTGGTAGAAGCTGACGGGATGCTCAGTCTCTCTGGAAAGCCGTTCCGCCAATTCCCGGCTTTCTGCCTCGGCGATGTCCAGGAAGGAAACCCTTGCACCCTGCCTTGCGAAACCTTCGACCAGGGCAGCGCCGATGCCGGAACCTCCGCCGCTCACCAACACCGTGCGATCCCTGAATTCGGGGAATTGTGCAGACATAGCGCTCACCGTCTCTCCTCCGGGCATGCTATTTATTCCATTATATGGAACTTAATTTGACTATATGGAATTATCCGACTAGGCTGCCTTTCCTGTCAAGGGTGGGAAGGGCAATGAGTTCTAACGGCGACAGCATGGCGCAGGCGGATGACAAAGGCACGTTGCGCGACACCGTCACGCCGCGTGATACTGGCACGCTCGGCAAGCTGATGGTGCTGCTCGACCTCGTCACCCATGCCGATGCCCCCTTGCGTTTCACCGATATCCTCGCACTTGCCAATCAGCCGCGTGGCACGCTGCACCGACAGCTCGGCCATCTCGTGGAGGAAGGGCTCCTTGAACTTGACGCCGAGGGCCGTTATGCGCCGGGCCTCCGGCTGCTCGACTTCGCCTCACGAAGCTGGGCGCGCAACGAATTCCGCCTGATTGCCGCGCCGCATCTGGCCGCCCTTCATCGGGAGACGGGAGAGACCGTCCATCTCGGCGTGCTGCGCGGCTCCTCCATCATCTATCTCGACAAGGTCGAAGGACACCAGCCGGTGCGTATGTATTCACAGATCGGCAACGCCTCGCCCTGTTATTGCACCGGTGTCGGCAAGGCGGCCCTCTCAGTGCTGCCACTCGACAAAATCGAGGAACTGCTACCCGGTCTGCATTTCAACTGCTTTACCTCGGCGACGCATGTGAGCGCTGAAAGCCTGCTGGCGGAGATCGGAGAAATCGCCGCGACCGGTCATGCTTTCGATCGCGAGGAGCACGAGGCGGGCATCCGCTGTGTCGCCGCCCCCATCTGGTCGGACGACCGCTCCTTCATCGGTGGGGTCTCTGTCACCGGTCCCGCTTACCGGCTCTCGATGGAACTTCTTCAGGAATGGGCCGTTCCGGTTCAGATGACAGCACGGAAAATCATGGATGAAATGCGCATCCGCCTCGGGCCGAGGCGTTGAAACCGATTTGGCGGCGGTCATTGCTGGACGTCGTATACATAGCATGCTTATGATGAGTGCGTTATTGAGATTTGACGGCGAATCACGCCAACTGGGGTCGTCCGCGAAATCATCGACAATTCACCGGCCGAACGCGCTGCACGCCGAGGCTGAATCCTATTGATCTGACGGGCGTTGTGTAACCCACCCTGTACCTGACCGTTTTTCCACACAGGCTGCCAGAGGTTTACCCAAAGCCCGGTTGAAGGCGAAAAAATCTGATGGCAAGCTTACCGCAAACTTCGGTGGAAGACGCCTATGTCCACGAGGTCGCCAGTCTAAAGACGCAGTTCGACATTTTCCGCTTCATGAAGCGGGTGACGGAGGCCTATCGCAGCCGGGCTTTCATGGTTTTGAACCTGCCGCCGATTACCTCCTTCGATCTTCAGGGCAATACGATCATCACCAGCTGGCCCGCTGAACTGCTGTCCATCTACGATCAGGAGGGACTGATGGTGAACAGCCCGGTCCTGCGTCGGCTGCGTACGTCGACGCTGCCTTTCTTCCACGACACGTCGCGCTCCAACTGGCCGCGTGACGACGGCAAGACAGGTGTCGTTGCAACCCTTTTCGAACGCTTCAAGATGATGCGCTGCGCCTATTTTCCTACACATGAACCGTCAGGCGCGCGCGGTGCAGTCTCCTTCGCCGGTGATCGCGAGCCTTTCACCCCGGTAGAGATGCGCGAGCTCAGCTATATCGCGATCCATGTCTTCGACCGGCTGGCCGAGATCCGCAATCTCGATACGCGCATAACCGACACGCTGACCGACCGCGAGATTGATTGCCTCAACTGGACTGCCGCCGGCAAGACCAGTGCCGAGATTGCCGAAATCCTCGATCTCTCGGAGCATACGGTCAATCACTACCTGAACCGCGCCACCAAGAAGCTTGATACGGTCAACCGCACGCAGGCCGTCGCCAAGGCGCTACGCATCGGCCTCATCAAGTAGTCCCGATTAGTAGGCATTGCCGGCCTAAAATATCGTCAGTCGCTGCCGCCGTGCTCAATATCTGAGCGCCATTCCCTTTGCTGGTGGCCCTGGACTGACAATTATCATCCTTTTCATCGGATTCCGCAGTTGGCATGCTTCGTGCATCATTATCAACAGAGGTCCAGAGGGGACTTTGAAAACAGCGCCAGCTGAACGGCGCGACCGACACGCCGCCGTCTGATATCGCTGCCGCTTTTCTCCCGGCGTTCCGATATCGGCGGCGGTTGTTGCGTTTGGGCAACCGCCTTTTGCCCTGTTCCGAAACCGGACGATATCGTTCATTTTTTTCTGGCCTTTTTTTCCGCTTGCTCTACTTCGCCCCGAATTGCGCCGGTTCTCGGGGAGTCCGTTGCGGTCATCAGGGCGAGAGCCCAGCGGACTTGATGACCGCAACGGAGAGAGAACGCGCTGCCTTTCCTTTAACGCGAGATGTGCCTGCCGCCCGATTTTGTTTGGCGAAGCTGCTGGCCTCCACTATTTACTGAAGACGAAAAAGCAGTGAGGGCGGAATGACCGAGGTCACCAAGGAACAGGTTCTGGAAACGTTGAAGACCGTGCGCGGGCCGGATCTGGAGCACAACATCGTCGAACTCGGCATGGTTTCCGATGTCTTCATCTCCGATGGCAAGGTCTATTTCTCGATCACCGTGCCGGCGGAACGCGCCAAGGAACTGGAGCCGCTGCGGCTTGCTGCCGAGCGTGTGATCAAGGAAATGCCAGGTGTGAAAGGTGCGCTCGTGGCGCTGACGGCAGACAAGAAGGCCGCCGTAAATGCACCCGCAGCGCGCCCCGCGCCGCAGGCTGACCACAGCCATCACGGCCACTCCCATGCCCCGCAGCAGCCGCGCACCGCCAAGATCGGTGTTCCCGGCATTGGCGCCATTATCGCCGTCGCATCGGGCAAGGGCGGCGTCGGCAAGTCGACGACGGCGGTCAATCTGGCACTCGGCCTGCAGGCGAATGGTCTTCGCGTCGGCATTCTCGATGCCGATATCTACGGCCCCTCGATGCCTCGCCTCCTGAAGATTTCCGGCCGCCCGACCCAGATCGACGGCCGCATCATCAATCCCATGGAGAATTACGGCCTCAAGGTCATGTCCATGGGCTTCCTTGTCGATGAGGAAACCGCGATGATCTGGCGCGGACCGATGGTTCAGTCCGCCCTCCTGCAGATGCTGCGGGAAGTCGCCTGGGGTGAACTCGACGTTCTCGTCGTCGACATGCCGCCCGGCACCGGTGACGCTCAGCTCACCATGGCCCAGCAGGTGCCGCTCGCCGGCGCCGTGATCGTCTCCACGCCGCAGGATCTGGCGCTGATCGATGCCCGCAAAGGCCTCAACATGTTCCGCAAGGTCGAAGTGCCGGTTCTCGGCATCGTCGAGAACATGAGCTATTTCGTCGCGCCCGATACCGGTACGCGCTACGACATCTTCGGCCACGGCGGCGCCCGCAGGGAGGCCGAGCGCATCGGTGTACCCTTTCTCGGCGAAGTGCCGCTGACCATGAATATCCGCGAGACTTCGGATGCCGGAACGCCGCTTGTCGCCTCCGATCCGAATGGCGTCGTTGCCGGCATCTACCGTGCCATCGCTGCCAAGGTCTGGGAACAGCTCGGTGAAAAGCCGCAGCGTGAGGCACCCGCGATCGTCTTCGAATAGTGCGAATCACTTGGCCGCTCACCTCGAATTGTGGGGGAAATGAGATGAAAGGGCGCAGTTCACGTAAGATGTCTTGATTATTTTCCGGCTTTGCTTCATATGCGCGCCGGCGTCATGATGGCGCGTCTGCAAATGCTCTGTGATGGCCGCCTGTCGATGAAGGTTCCGGCCTCCCTGCATATTCGGAGTTGACTTGTCGATCGAAGGATTGGTGACTGCGATGCGGTGGAGCAACCCGGCCGATAAGGCCGGACATGACCGGAGTTGTATGAACTTTCTTTATCCGCTTCCGTTACGATCGATGGCAAGTGCGCCCTGGCGTCACCGCGCTCGCGTGGGCATGGAAGGACTTTCGATGAAAAGGGCTACGACGGCTGGGCGCTGCCGGCGCCGGAGATGCGGGCTGTGATCACCGCATACTGTTCCAACTGCAAGTCGGTCGAGATCCGTGATCTTGCCAATCCTCCGGAGTTTCCGGCGGATGTGGTATGGATCGACATGGTCGAGCCGACTCGCGAGGAGGAACTGCATGTCGAAACGATCCTTGGCATCGAAGTGCCGACCCGTGACGATCTCAGGGCGATTGAGCCGTCAGCCCGCCTCTATGTCGAAAATAACGCCGTATACATGACCGCTTCGCTGATATGGAAAGCGGAAACGGAAGCGCCGACCCTGACGGATGTCGCCTTCATTCTTGCCGGCGACAAGCTAGTGACCATCCGCTACGCTCATCCGAAGTCCTTCGCACTCTTCATCGCCGCCCTGCATCGCATACCGGAGCAGTGGCGCAGCGGCGCCGCCCTTCTTGCCAAGCTCCTGGAAACCATCGTCGATCGCACCGCCGAAGTTCTGGAAATGTCGGTGTCCCGCCTGGACATCCTGTCGGTGCACGTGTTCGGTGACCGCGCCAAGAAGGTGCGCAAGCCGTCGAACTATCTGGAAGAGAAGCTGAAGGACATTGCCGGTCATCACCGCATGATCAGCAAGCTGCGCGACAGTCTCGGCTCGCTCTCGCGCCTTCTCACCTTCTTCTATACGATCCCTGTCGTGCAGCACGATCAGGAAACCAAGGAACTTTGCCGGACGATTTCGCGCGACATCCAGTCCCTTTCGGAACATGCGTCCTTCGTCGCCGGCAACATCACATTTTTGCTCGACGCCTCGCTCGGCCTCATCAACATCGAGCAGAATGCCATCATCAAGATTTTTTCGATCGCTTCGGTCGTGTTCTTGCCGCCGACGCTGGTCGCCTCCATCTATGGCATGAATTTCGAGTTCATGCCGGAGTTGCACCTGGCCGCGGGTTATCCCTACTCGCTGGGCCTCATGGTGATCTCCGCCGTCATTCCCTTCTTCTTTTTCCGCTGGAAAGGCTGGCTCTGAGGAGCCTGTAATTACTTCATGTCTGAAGAAAGCCATTCTCAAGAACGCAACCTTACGCCGCGCAAGCTCTTTTATCTTGCGCTAGGCTCCGTAGGTGTCGTTTACGGGGATATCGGCACGAGCCCGCTTTATGCGTTCCGCGAAGCGCTGAAGCCGGTCGCCCATGATGGTCTCACCCGTTTCGAGGTCATCAGCCTCATTTCCCTGATGATCTGGGCGCTGACGATCATCGTCACCATCAAATACGTGCTCTTTCTGCTGCGCGCCGACAACGACGGCGAAGGTGGCACGCTGTCGCTGCTTGCCCTCCTGATGAAGACCGCCAATGGCCACACAGCGCTTTTGATGCTGCTCGGCCTGATGGGCGCGGCACTCTTCCTCGGCGACGCGATGATCACCCCGGCGCTCTCGGTTCTGTCAGCGGTCGAAGGTATCAAGCTCGTCACGCCGCAGCTGTCGGAATATATCGTGCCCATATCGGTGGCAATTCTGGCACTGCTCTTCGTCGTGCAGTCGCATGGCACGGGGGCGGTCGCACGATTCTTCGGCCCCATCACGGCGCTTTGGTTCCTCGTCATGGCCGCCGCCGGCATCGCTCATATTTCCGATGACTACGGCATCCTCGCCGCCTTCAACCCCTATTATGCCATCAGCTTCCTGCTGCACGAGGGTTTCTATGGCGTCGTCGTTCTCGGCGCTGTCTTCCTGACGGTGACAGGCGCGGAAGCCCTCTACGCAGACCTCGGCCATTTCGGCCGCCGCCCGATCCAGTGGGCATGGTTCGCGCTGGTCTTCCCGTCGCTCACGCTGAACTATCTGGGGCAGGGCGCGCTCGTTCTCGGCAATCCGGCAACGATGTCCGACCCCTTCTATCTCATGTATCCGCAGTGGGCGCTGTTGCCGGTCGTTATCCTCGCGACCTGCGCCACGATCATCGCCAGCCAGGCCGTCATTACGGGCGCCTTCTCGCTCGTACGCCAGGGAATCAACCTCGGCTTCCTGCCGCGCATGGAAATTCTCTTCACGTCAGAGACCAATACCGGGCAGATCTTTGTGCCTTCGGTCAACGCGGTGCTGTTCTTCGGCGTCATCTTCCTCGTGCTCGGCTTCAAGACCTCGGATTCGCTGGCGACCGCCTACGGCATCTCGGTCACCGGCGCGATGGTCGTCACCTCGATCATGGCCTTCGAATTCGTCCGCGTCCGTTGGAACTGGTCGCTTCCGGTTGCCATCATTGCGCTGCTGCCGCTGGTCCTTCTCGAACTGATCTTCTTGGGCGCCAACCTCCTGAAGATCCATGACGGCGGCTATATCCCGATCCTGATTGCGACGGCCTTCACCGTCATCATGTGGACCTGGCGTCGCGGCACGGCGATCCTGACGGAAAAGACCCGTCATACGGATATTCCGCTTGCCTCGTTCGTGAGCTCAATCGAGCGCAAGAGCGAGCATTCGCCGGCCCATGTTCCGGGTACCGCGATCTTCCTGACCAGCGATCCGGATTCGGCACCCGCCGCACTGTTGCACAATCTCAAGCACAATCACGTGCTCCATGATCGCAACGTCATTCTGACAATCCGCACGGTCAACAAGCCGCGCGTCTCGCCGCAGGAACGCTACAAGGTTGAGCAGATCTCCGAACGCTTCTCGCGCGTGGAACTGCTCTTCGGCTTCATGGAATCGCAGAACGTCTCGCAGGCGCTGGCGGCGCTGCGCAAGACCGGCCTGAAGTTCGACATCATGACGACCTCCTTTTATCTCGGCCGCCGCAAGCTGGTGCCTGATGCCAAGTCCGGCATGCCCTACTGGCAGGACCGCCTCTACATCGCGCTCGCCAATGCGGCCGCCAACCCCTCCGACTACTTCCGCCTGCCGGCCAACCGCGTGGTGGAATTGGGTTCGCACGTCATCATTTGACGGGAAGCAAGGAGAGGGCGCCATCTCGTCCTCTCCCATTTCTGTGACCGGCCGGGAATGAACGGGGCGAGAGGCTCCATCTCACGAAAATGTCAGCCGCATTGGAATATGCAGAAATCCTCATGGGCATATTCCGGGACAGGTCGTTAACCAGCTATCAAGGTTAATGCGAGATTTTCTTGGGACTGTTCCCGCGTCCCATGCCCGGAGTCCGCGTTGCGTCGAAATGGCCGCTTCCGCAGCAAGCTGCGTCTCTTGCCCCAGAATTGGGTCTCTCCCGCGATCTTCGGCGTGGCCGGATGGCTGATCTTCCCGAGCGTCGCCTCCCATGCCGATCTTGCCACCATGCTCGCCGGTCTCGACAATGATCGCGAAAGCTGGCGCATGGTTCTGACCAATTCGCCCGCAGGCTCCATCCACCAGGTAGAACTCGCCTTTGCCGATCCCGCTGCTACCGGCTCGATCGCCGCCGGTGGGGGCATGGTGCTGCCCGACGGCCGCAAGGTTGCTTTCGTCTCTGGTGAGAAGGGCAATGACGGCATCCCGGACGAGGATCGCGTCAATCGCAATGCGAAGAAGGGCCGCGTCGTTGCCGTCGAAAGGGTGCAGCCGCCGAAGGATTTCTCCGCAGGCTCCATCCTTGAGCGCACCAGGCTCCTCTTCCGCCCGGTCTTCGATCTCAAGGACAAGTCTGCCTTCGTGAAGCCGACGATCAAGGGCAAGGAGATCGAGATCGCCACGGCCTTCTACAAGACGCAGCCGGTGCCACAGCAAAACAACGCCGTACCGGCAATGCTGGCAAGCCTCGTGACCAGCAATAAGGCGGATGTGCTGGCGACGGCCTATGCACCTGCAGCACCGGATTATTCGCGCCAGTCGCCTTTCGATTCGATCCTGACCGACAGGGATGAAGGCCGTTTCGTGCCGCAGATCGGCCCGAAGGACCATGCTTGGGCGGCCAGTATCCTGCCGCCAAGTGTCTTTTCCGCCGGCGAGCAGCAGTGCCTGGCTTCAGGTATCTATTTTGAGGCGCGCGGCGAATCCGTGAAGGGGCAGGCGGCCGTCGCGCAAGTCATCCTCAACCGCGTCCGCAATCCAGCCTATCCCAAGACCATTTGCGGCGTCGTCTACCAGAACGAAGACTGGCGCAATCGCTGCCAGTTTTCCTTCGCCTGCGACAACATCAGAGACCGTGTGAATTCGCAATATCATTGGCGCGTCGCCCGCGATGTTGCCATGGCCGTGACCGCCGGCAAGATCTGGCTGCCGCAAGTGGGGTCGGCCACGCATTACCATGCCGTCTACGTCCGGCCGAATTGGGCCAGGACCATGGAAAAGGTCGGCCGTATCGGCATGCATGTCTTCTACCGCACTTATGGTGGTGGCTGGAGCTGAGGCAAAAGGGCGGCCGATTGCCGATTTTTCGCTGCCCGGCGCCGTTCGACGACGGATTCTTTCGATGAAATCGGGTGCGAGTGGCTAAATTCCGCTTAAATCTTTGATTTTTTGCGGTTATTTTATGGCTGGACACAAGCTCTCTACGCCTTGACTATGCTAATCCCTAAAACTATGTTGCGCGCGACTTCAGAACGGGCCGGAGGGTTCTTTAACCTTTGCGTCCGTGGTTCGGAAAACCGGGGTAGCGGGATTGCGGGCGACGGGAGCGGAGGAGAGCACGATGGCGGATGACCGCGAAGAAAGTCTTGAGCAGCGCCGTCGGCAGCTGGAAGCGGAACTAGCCTCCAGACATGTCGATGACAGGAAGGAAGAGGCGCGAGAGGCCAGTGCCGAGCAGAGCCGTAAAGGTTATGCCCAGGCGATGAAGCTCTCGAGCGAATTCATTTCCGCCATCGTCGTCGGTGCTGTACTCGGCTGGCTCTTCGACCATTTTGTTGGCACGACGCCTTGGGGGTTGATTGTTCTTCTGCTTCTTGGATTCTGTGCCGGCGTTTTGAATGTTTTGCGCGCTGCGGGGAAGGTCGCCCAACCCCTGGATCGCCAAAACGCTGATAAATAGGGCCGTCTGGCCCAGTGCAATTTCCGCCTTTTGGGCGGGCCAAAGAGAGAGAGCAACCGGTGTCAAACGATCCGACCCATCAGTTCCAGATCTTCAAGATTGTGCCGATCGAGATCGGCGGGATTGATTTCTCGTTCACCAACGCATCTCTCTTCATGGTGGCTTCGGCTGCCGTCG
Organism: Rhizobium sp. 768_B6_N1_8; assembly: GCF_051811225.1. Lineage (NCBI taxonomy): Bacteria > Pseudomonadati > Pseudomonadota > Alphaproteobacteria > Hyphomicrobiales > Rhizobiaceae > Rhizobium > Rhizobium sp. 768_B6_N1_8. The sequence continues at coordinate 453,723 of NZ_JBPWPV010000001.1, forward strand.
CTGCTGGCTTCCTTTATTTCTCGACCACGAATCGCGCCATTGTTCCGGGCCGTTCGCAGTCACTCGCCGAAATGTCCTACGAGTTCATTGCCGGCATGCTGAAGGAAGGTGCGGGCACCAAGGGAATGCAGTTCTTCCCGCTGGTCTTCTCGCTCTTCATGTTCGTGCTGACGGCAAACCTGCTCGGCATGTTCCCGTATTTCTTCACGATTACCAGCCAGATCATCGTCACCTTCGCGCTGGCGATCCTCGTCATCGGCACGGTTCTGGTCTACGGCTTCTATAAGCACGGCTTCCACTTCTTTAATGTCTTCGTGCCCTCGGGCGTGCCGGGCATTCTGTTGCCGCTGGTTGTCTCGATCGAGATCATTTCCTTCCTGTCTCGTCCGATTTCATTGTCGGTTCGTCTTTTCGCAAACATGCTCGCTGGTCACATCACGCTGAAGGTGTTCGCAGGCTTCGTCGCCTCGCTTGGAGCCCTCGGTGCTGTCGGTGTCGGCGGAGCCGTTCTTCCTCTCATCATGACCGTCGCCCTGACCGGTCTCGAGTTCCTCGTTGCCTTCCTCCAGGCTTACGTCTTTGCGGTGCTGACTTGCATGTACCTCAATGACGCGATCCATCCGGGCGGGCACTAAGGATAACGACATCGACGTCAAAGGGCGTCAGTCATTCGCCGCAACAACCATTTCAAAGGAGTTCAACATGGAAGCGGAAGCAGCAAAGTTCATCGGTGCAGGTCTGGCTTGCTTTGGTATGGCCGGTACGGCTCTCGGCCTCGGCAATATCTTCGGCAGCTACCTCTCCGGCGCTCTGCGCAATCCGTCTGCTGCTGACAGCCAGTTCGGCCGTCTGGTATTCGGCTTCGCCGTTACGGAAGCTCTGGGCATCTTCTCGCTGCTCGTCGCTCTTCTCCTCCTCTTCGCCGTTTAATATCGGTGGATTGATGGATCACGGCCTGCGAACAGCGAGCCGTGATCCTTTGCATTTGCAGTACACCTGGAGGTGAGCATGTACTTTGTGACCCCGGCCTACGCTGAAGAGGCACCGGCGGGAACCGCGACGGATGCGCATGCCGCTCCGGCTGCCGGCGAGGTCCATACCGAGACCGGCGTTGCCGAAGGCGGCCACGCGCGTGGGCCTTTCCCGCCTTTCGATTCGTCGACCTACGCATCCCAGCTTCTCTGGCTGGTGATTACGTTCGTCATTTTCTACCTGCTCATGCAAAAGGTCATCGCACCGCGCATCGGCGCGATCCTCGAGCAGCGTCACAACCGCATCTCGCAGGATGTCGAAGAAGCTGGCCGCCTGAAGGCTGAGGCCGATGCCGCCGTCACAACTTACGAAGGCGAACTCGCCGCTGCCCGTGCCAAGGCAAACTCGATCGGCACTGCCGCTCGCGATGCTGCCAAGGTAAAGGCCGAGGGTGATCGTCGCGCAGTCGAGGCTAGCCTCAACGAAAAGCTGAAGGCTGCCGAGGCCCGTATCGCCGATGTGAAGGCAAAGGCTTTTGCCGATGTGGGTGCCATCGCCGAGGAAACCGCAGCAGCTGTTGTCGAACAGCTCATCGGCGGCTCCACTGCCCAGTCTGATGTCGCCGCTGCCGTTGCAGCCGCCAAAAAGGAGGCTTGATCGATGGAATTTGCTTTTGATGCAACTTTCTTCGCCTTCGTTGGCCTCGTTCTCTTCTTGGCGCTGATCGTCTACCTGAAGGTTCCGGGCATGATGGCGAAGTCGCTTGACGACCGCGCCGACCAGATCCGCAACGAGCTGGCGGAAGCCAAGCGCCTGCGCGAGGAAGCCCAGCACCTGCTCGCGGAATATCAGCGCAAGCGCAAGGAAGCTGAAGCTGAAGCAGCGCACATCGTGGCCGCTGCCGAGCGCGAAGCTGAAATGCTGACCGCCGAGGCGAAGAAGAAGACGGAAGAATTCGTCTCTAACCGCACGGCTCTTTCCGAGCAGAAGATTAAGCAGGCCGAAGCCGACGCGATAAAGGCTGTTCGCTCTGCTGCCGTCGATCTCGCCATCGCAGCCGCCGAAGCCGTCATCGGCAAGCAGGCGGATGCCAAGGTCCAGTCCGAACTTTTCGGCCAGGCCGTCGGCGAAGTGAAGACCCGCCTGAACTGAGCTGCTGCTCTTTAGGATTAGAAAAGCCCTGCCTCAGCGGGGCTTTTCCGTTTTCGGCGGATGCTGTTGTGCTTAGTGTGATGTCTGAAACTGTGATGGGCTGCGCCGAAAACAACGGATCACCCTTTTCGGAAGCTCCTGCAGAAACCCTCGATGCCGGTACAGCAATCGAGTGTCTCTGACACTTCCCCATCCCCAGGGCTTGCAGGGAAACGGAGCGGATCCCGCGCTGGAGCTTACTCCTCCAGCATCTCCCCATTCAGCTCTTCCACGACGCCGTCCTTGCGGAGTGGCCGGAAGCTCATCCGGTGCAGCGAGCACGGCCCGTGCTTCTCGATGCCGGAGCGATGCTGTGCTGTACCATATCCGACATGAGCGGCAAAACCATATTCGGGAAACACCAGATGCGCGCGCGCCATCATTCGGTCGCGCGTCACCTTCGCCACTATGGAGGCGGCGGCGATAGAAACGGATCGCGCGTCACCCTTCACCACGGCCTGCCCGGGGCAGTCGAGGCCAACAGGCACGTCCAGTCCGTCCGTCAGCACATAGCTTGCTGGTACGGCAAGGCCGCAGATCGCGCGGCGCATGGCGTCAAGGCTTGCTTTGCGGATATCGGTTTCATCGATGCGTGTGGAACTGGATGAGGCGATGGAGACTGTTGCGGTCGCAAGAATTTGGACGAACAGTTCCTCGCGTTTCTGCGCCGAAAGCTGCTTGGAATCGTTAAGGCCCTCTGGAATACGCTTGGGATCGAGGATCACGGCTGCAGCCACGACGGGGCCTGCAAGCGGCCCGCGCCCAGCCTCGTCGGCGCCCGCGACAGGCCAGTGGCCAGCCTTGCGGGCTTTCAGCTCCAGCCGGAAATCCGGCATGAGGGGGGCCTCTTCAAAGAGCAGAGGAGAATCGGGTGACGTGCGACGTTTCATGCGGTTGAAACTCGCACGCCAACCCGATTTCCTGCAAGCCCCCGGATCAGGGCGGCGACGGCCGGGGGGCGGTCCGGCGGATGGTGCGGTCAGGGCCATCCGCAGGAATTGCGCAAGACAGAAGACGCAGGGCAGGTCTTCTTCACGCCTCACGCAAGCTCGTTAACAAAAGCAATTCCAGCAAAAGTGCGCAGCGGCTTTGCGTCCGGAATTGCGTAAAACAACCAGTCAGAGCAACGAAAGCTGCACGCCGCTGCCATTTGGCGGTACGAAGAGATCGTCGCGCAGGGCAAGGCTTCGCCTAGTTAGCCCTAACCGCTTTGCTGCCATCTCGAAGCGGCGGGCGATCTGCCAGGCGTAAGGCCCGGCGCCCTTCATGCGCTTGCCGAACTCGGCATCATAATCCTTACCGCCGCGCATTGAGCGCACCAGCGACATGACGTGGCGATAACGGTCAGGATAGTTCTGCAGCAGCCAGTCGCGGAACAGCGGGCTCACCTCCAGCGGCAGCCGCAGCAGCACATAACTTGCCTCTTCTGCGCCTGCCGCCTTTGCGGCATCCAGAATGCGCTCCAGCTCGTGATCGTTGAGCGCCGGGATGATCGGCGCCGCCATCACTGACGTGCGCACACCGGCCTCGGAAAGCCCGCGGACCGCCTCCAGCCTGCGCGTCGGCGTCGAGGCGCGTGGTTCCATCAGGCGCGCAAGCTTGCGGTCAAGCGTCGTGACCGAAATGCCGACGCGGACGAGGTTCTTCGCCGCCATCTCCGTGAGGATATCGAGATCGCGCAGGATCATCGCCGACTTGGTGACGATCGCAACGGGGTGGTTCGCCTTGTTCAGCACTTCGAGGATCTGCCGCATGATGCGCCACTCCTTCTCGATCGGCTGGTAGGGATCGGTGTTGGTGCCGATCGCGATGACGCGGACCTTGTAGCCAGGCTTGGCGAGCTCGCGCTCCAGAAGCTTCGGCGCGTCCGGCTTGGCAAACAGCTTGCTTTCGAAATCCAGTCCCGCCGAGAGGCCCATATAGGCATGCGTCGGCCGGGCGAAACAATAGATGCAGCCATGCTCGCAGCCGCGATAGGGATTGATCGACCGATCGAAGGAAAGGTCGGGGGACTCGTTGCGGGTGATCGCCGTGCGCGGCTTCTCGATCTGCACATCCGTCTTGAAGGGCGGCAGTTCCTCGAGCGTCTGCCAGCCATCATCGAAGGTCTCGCGCTGTGTTGGCTCGAAGCGGCCGCTGGGATTAAGCCCCGCGCCGCGGCCACGCCGCCGGTCAACCTCGATGCGCAGCCCCGAGGCCGCGATCATCGCGTCGGCAATATCTGCCGTATTGGCAGGCGCAAATGCGGCCTGCCCTGCAAGGGACTGTGGTCTCATCGGATTCTCCAGCGGCGGAAACGCTCGATCCCGCTCGTTTTGATGATTATATTCCTATCCGCAAAAAGAGAACAATGCAAGAACAAAATGGGGAAAGTGGTGCTGGCAAAATTTTGTGCGGCGCTCTATAAACAGGCAATGTTGACTGTCGTTCTTGAATGCCAGGATCAGGAACCTGAGCTGGCCCAGACTCTATCGGTATTGGTGGCGGGCGCTGTGGAAGGCCTCGTCAGCGACGTGGTCGTGCTCGATCACGGCTCCCGCGACGGCACCTCGCGGGTGGCGGATGCCGCCGGCTGCCGTTTCCATTCGCAGTGGGATATCAAGGACATCATCCGTTCCGCTCGCGGCGAATGGCTGCTTTTCGTCGAACCGGGCGCAAGACCGCAGGCGGGCTGGATCGACGAAGTCGCGGAATACGTAGCCTTGAATAAGGTGCCTGCGCGTTTCACCGCCTCGCGCGGCTATCGGCGCCCCTTTTTCCAGCGCGTCGGCCGTGCCAGGCCGCCGCTGGAACTCGGCCTGCTCATGCCGAAGAAACTCGCCATTTCAGCTGCAAAGAGCGGCATGCGCCTTACCGAATTCGTCAAGGCACAGAAGCCGCGCCAACTCTCCAGCGAATTGATTCCCTCCTGGGTCGCCCGCGCCGCGCGATAGCTGCACTCCTCGACATTGCGAAAAGATGGCGCCCAATAGGATTTCGCGCTATAATTCGGCTATGGCGCCGCCGAAGCGCCTCGCTTCGTAACGGATGGCCATGGAATGCCGGTGAACGGCAGAACAGGTCAGCGAAAATCTCCTCTTCTGCCGGGTTTCCGGCGAAAGGAGGTGCGTCATGCTACGCAATATGGTCCACGGCCTGCTGGCCGTCATATTGACGACATTGGTGATCGCGCATCCGCATCCGGCAGCATCGCAGATGATGCGCAGTTGCGCAGGCCGATCCGAGATCGTCAATTTCCTGGACAGCAACTTTGGCGAAAAGCTCACTGCAGTCGGACTGATTAACCAGAACGCCATTCTCGAAGTCTATGCCGCCGAAAGCGGCACATGGACGCTCGTCGTCACGGACGTTCACGGGATAAGCTGCGTGCTGCTGTCCGGTGATAGCTGGGAAACGATGCCCGCCCTGCCGGGCCTCGCGACATAGCGATGCTGCTGTTGTAACCAGTCTATTTCGTCGCGCCGCGCTTGAGGTGTTCGTCCAGCCGCGGCATGATCTCCACGAAATTGCAGGGCATATGGCGATAGTCGAGCTGCGCCTTCAAGATGCCGTCCCAGGCATCCTTGCAGGCGCCGGGCGAGCCCGGCAGCACGAAGATGAAGGTGGCGTTGGCAACACCTGCCGTAGCGCGCGACTGGATCGTCGAGGTGCCGATCTTGTCGTAGGAAATGCGGTGGAACACGGCCGAAAACCCGTCCATCCTCTTTTCGAAGAGCGGTTCCAGTGCGTCGGGCGTCACGTCGCGGCCGGTGAAGCCGGTCCCGCCCGTGGTGATGACGACGTCGATCTCCTTGGCTTCTGTCCAGGCGCGCACGCGCGCGGTGATCCTCTCGCGGTCGTCAGGCACGATGTCGCGGTCGACCAGATGATGGCCGGCTTCCACAATCCGTGCCACCAGCGTATCGCCGGATTTGTCATCCGCCAGCGTGCGTGTATCCGAAACGGTCAGAACCGCAATGCCGAGGGGGATAAAAGCTCGTTTTTCGTCCAGGCCTGCCATCATGCACCTCCTGCGAAAGTCTCCGTCGACTGGAAATACCAGTCCGGGCGGGCCGCGTGAAGACGCTCAGCGGCGCGCAGCGCAGCAACGGGTGTCTCGAAGATGCCGAAGCAGGTCGCGCCAGAGCCGGACATGCGCGTGAAAAGCGCGCCTTCTGCCGCGAGCATGCCTGAAATCTCGGCGATTTCGGGAACCAGTTCCCGCGCCGGCATCTCAAGATCATTGCGTGTCGCCCGTATGGCTTCCATCCAGTGCGGAGTCTTCTTCAGGACCAATGAAGGATTATTCTTGGTGACAAGCCGCTGGAAGATCTCGGGCGTGGAAACGCCTTTCAGCGGATTGGCGAGCACCATGGCGAAGGAGGGCAGGGCATCGGCCGTCTCTATCTTTTCGCCGATACCGCGTGCGATCAGCGGCGTGCTTTTCAGGCACATCGGCACGTCGGCCCCAAGCTTCAGTGCGAGGGCGGCAACGGTCTCAGTGGGAAGCGTCACGTCCCATAGACGCATCAGCCCGCGCAGCGTCGCTGCCGCATCGGCAGAGCCGCCGCCGATTCCGGAAGCGACCGGCAGATTCTTTTCCAGATGGATGCGCACGGGCGGAGCGCCGCCTGCCGCTTCCCGCAGCAGGTCACGCGCCTTCAGCACCAGATTGGTGCCGGGGTCATCGGCAAGCACATCGGCGAATTGGCCGGAAAGCGTGAAATCATCCGCATCGGCAGGCGCAAAGCCCAGCCGGTCGCAGTGGCGAGCAAATGTCACCAGCATTTCAAGAAGGTGGTAACCGTCAGGCCTCTGGCCCGTCACATGCAGGGCCAGATTGATTTTTGCGCACGCATCTTCGGTGACCGCGAAATCGCCGAGCCCGTCAGGCATGCGGCCTCAGGATTTCTTGTCGACCGGCGGCGGCGGCGTCACCGGCTGCGGGTCCGGCTGCTTCTTGTCGACGGTCTTGGAGTCGTCGTCCTGCGCAGGCAGGCCGTTGGCGACTTTTTCCTTTATCTTCGGGATCTGGGTTTCCTCGGGTTCGGAGGCGAGCGCCCGGTTCCACTGATAGACGGCTTCCAGCTTGCGGCCGACCCGCCAGTAGGCATCGCCGAGATGGTCGTTGATCGTCGCGTCGCCGGCCTTGATCTGCGCCGCGCGTTCCAGCTCATCGACAGCATCGTTGTAACGGTTGAGGCGGAAATAGGCCCAGCCGAGCGAGTCGATGATATAACCGTCGTCAGGACGCAGCTCGACGGCCTTCTTGATCATCCCAAGGCCTTCGTCGAGGTTGCGGTTCATGTCGATCCAGGAATAACCGAGATAATTCAGAACCTGCGGCTGGTCCGGATTGAGGTCGAGCGCCTTGCGGAAGTTAGGCTCCGCCTGGTCCCACTTCTTCAGCCGCTCATAGGCGATGCCGCGCTGGAAGAAGACGCTCCAGTCCGAGCGGCCCGGCAGCGGCCCGATCACTTCGACAGCCTTGTCGTAATTATCGGCCATCGCCTGATAATCCTTGGCGTCGGAAAGCACGCTGCCATAGGCGAGGTAGCTTCTGATATCGGTCGGGTCGGAAGCGATCAGCGACTGCAGGTGCTTGCGGGCTTCGTCCACCTTGCCGCCCTGCGCGAGCGCGAGGCCCAACTGCAGTTCGGAGATGCGACGCATCGGCGAATTCGCCGGCACCTTCTGGTAAAGCGCGATGGCGCGATCCATCTGGTTCTGCTTTTCCGCAATGCCGCCAAGCAGCACCAGCGTGTCGGCACTATTCGGATCGAGTGCATTGGCCGTTTGCAGATAGAGCGAGACAATGTCCTCGGCGCCATCGCGGTTCAGCGCGCCGCCGACCGAGAAGAGCACGCCAGCCGCACCCTCTTCGGCGCTCTTGACCTGCTGTTCCTGCTTCTCGCCCTTTTCGATGCTGTCGCGCAGCGCGTTCAGCGGCGTGTAGTTCGGCAGCAGATTGTCGCCGACGGAAACGGCGTCGAGCGCCTTCTGCTTGTTGCCCTGCGAGGCTTCGAGGCGGGCGAGCGCCATGATGGCGCGCATGAAGGTATCAGGTGCAGTTGCGCCGCCTTCCTTGTCCAGCACGGCATCGTTGAGATGCTGGCGGGCAGATTTGACGTCGCCGTTGACGATCGCGATCGCACCGGCATTGTAGTTCTGGAAGATGCGGACCCAATCCGGTCCCTTCATCTTCTCGACCATGGTTAGCCCCTCCTTGCCGCGGCCGGCGCCGACACGTGCCCAGGCCAGCAGAAGGTCGTTCATCATGCGGTCGAGATCGTTCGGCCCGTCATATTTCAGGATCGATTCAGCCGTCTTGAACTCGCCGCGGCGCATCGCGTCCATGCCGCGCACGATCGTGGTGATACGCTCGACGGTCGGGTCGCCCTTGAGGTCGTTGGCATATTTCACGCCGTCCTTGATGTCGCCGTTGAGCAGCAGCGAGATCATCAGGCGTTGGCGGATTTCCGGATTGCCCGGCTCGATCTGCAAGGCTTTCTTGTAGAGCTCGATCGCCGTCGGATAATCGTGATCCACATCGGCCGTGCGGGCAGCGAGAAACGCGCCCGAGAAGGTGGATACGCTGTCCGGATCGAAAGTCACGGTCTTGTTGGCATCATCCGCCTTGGCCGCGTCTTCGGCGTTCACACCGCCGATCCCGCCGAGCGAAAGCACCGCCGCCAGGGCTGCGCTCGAAAGGAGACGGGTGACAAATCTCTGCCGCATTAGAAAACCTTTCTTCAGGGACGGCCGACTCAATGCGCCGGCCGCAAAATCAGTTGCAAACACTGATTCACAACAGGATGGCTTTTTTGAAGCGGCCCTGCAAGAAATTCAGCCCACGTTCAAGGACGCTTGATTAAAGCGCCGCCGCGCAAAAGCGTGCGGCGGCTTTGCGGCAACGACATGCGTCACACGAAGGCAAGCTTCAGTTCACGCGCTCGATGCAGAAATCGATGACTTCTATCAGGGCCGATTTCCAGGGGCTGTCCGGCAGAGGCGCCAGCGCATCCCGGGCGATCGTGCCGTAGTGGACGGCCCGCTGGATCGTGTCGTTCAGCGTGCCGTATTTGGTGATCAGGCCGAGCGCCTTTTCCAGATTGGCATCGCTGCTGTTACCGCCTTCGATCGCATCGCGCCAGAAAGCGCGCTCGTCCTGCGTACCACGGCGATAGGCCAGGATGACCGGAAGGGTGATCTTGCCTTCGCGGAAGTCGTCGCCGACATTCTTGCCGAGATCGGCAGCCTTGCCGCCGTAATCGAGCGCGTCGTCGACGAGCTGGAAAGCGAGGCCGAGATTCATGCCGTAGGATTTCAGCGCGTTGCGGTTGGATTTGCTGGTCTCGGCAACGATGGGTCCGACTTCTGCAGCAGCGGCAAAGAGAGCGGCCGTCTTGGCGCGGATGACAGAGAGGTAATCGTCCTCGGTCGTTTCCATGTTCTTGGCGACGGAAAGCTGCAGCACCTCGCCCTCGGCGATGACGCAAGCGGCAGAGGAAAGCACGTCGAGCGCCTCCAGCGAGCCGACTTCGACCATCATGCGGAAGGCCTGGCCGAGCAGGAAGTCGCCGACGAGAACGCTCGCCTGGTTGCCCCAGATCGTCCGCGCGGTCGACTTGCCGCGGCGCAGGTCGCTTTCATCCACCACGTCGTCATGCAACAGCGTTGCCGTATGCATGAACTCGACTGATGTGGCGAGCTTGATGTGGTTTTCGCCCCTGTAGTTAAAGAGCGAGGCCGCAGCGAGCGTCAGCATCGGCCGCAGGCGCTTGCCGCCGGAGGAGATGAGATGGTTCGCCACCTCCGGGATCATCTGGACATCGGAGCCGGCCTTGGAAAGGATAAGCTGGTTCACCCGCTCCATGTCAGCCTTGGTGAGGTCCACCAGCGGCTTGATGGAAGCCAGTTTGTTTTTGTTTTCTTCAAGCGGTATTACCACGCCCAACGACCCGGACTCCTGTTCATTCGTTGCCTTTGACAATAGAAAGGGGCGATGGAGGCGGCAAGGGGTGAATTGTCGCTGCCAGCAAATTCGGAAGGGAAAATGACGGCAAATGCATGAGCTTATCCGCGCAAACGACCCCGTTCTGCTCTCTTTTGCCGAGAGCCTCATGAAGGATGCGGGAATTTCGTGCTTCATCGCCGACCAGGGGATGAGCGTGCTGGAGGGCTCGCTCGGCATGCTGCCGCGCCGCCTGTTGGTCGATGAGGCGATGGCCGTTCAAGCCCGTCGCATCCTTATCGATGCGGGTCTCGGCGGCGAATTGCGCGAGCGGAAGTGAAAAGATGACGCAGGCGGTGACGGACACCATAGACGCCTTTCATCGCGGCCTCTTCCATATCGTCCAGCCTAAGGGCAGGGGGCATCGTGCCGGCATGGATGCCATGCTGCTGGCGGCCCTTGTTGCCGATGATCGCCCCATAAGAGTGGCCGATCTCGGGGCCGGAGCGGGTGCAGCCGGCCTTGCTGTCGCCTCCCGTCTTTCGAGGGCCGAGGTCGTGCTCTTCGAGCGCTCGGCGGAAATGGCCAACTACGCCCGCCGCAGCATCGAACTGCCTGATAATTCCCATATGGCCGGCCGCGTCTCGGTCGTTGAGGCCGATGTCACGCTGACCGCCAAGGCACGCAATGACGCAGGCTTGATTGATGAAAGCTTCGATCACGTTATTATGAACCCGCCTTTCAATGACGCCGGCGACCGCAGGACGCCGGATGCGCTGAAGGCGGAGGCGCATGCCATGACCGATGGCCTTTTCGAGAGCTGGATCCGTACGGCCGGCGCCATCATGATACCGGGCGGACAGTTGTCGCTGATCGCGAGGCCGCAATCGATCGCCGAGATCATTGATGGTTGCAGCAGGCGCTTCGGCGGCATCGAGATCACCCCCATTCATCCGCGTGAGGGGGAAAACGCCGTCCGCATCCTCGTGACGGCGATCAAGGGTTCGCGCGCGCGGCTATCGCTGCGTGCGCCCCTCATCATGCACGAAGAGGGGAGCCATAAGTTCTCCCCTCTCGTCGATGATTTCAACAATGGCCGTGCGGCTTATGGCAGGCTCTGAAGCAATTCCAGGAAAGCTTGCAGCGGTTTTCCGATTGGAATTGCGAGAAAAATCAATTCCGGAATTGCCTGAGAACAAATTCTAGCCTCCGGTCATGAAGTCGAAGAGCAGCTTGACGTTCAGGCCGGCGATCACGATAGCGACCACATAGGCGATGGCGCTCAGCCACTTCGGTGCCACCAGCTCGCCCATCTTCGCCTTGCTGGCCGTGAACATCACGAGCGGGAAGACGGCAAAGGAAAGCTGCAGGCTGAGCACCACCTGGGTCAAGATCAGCAGCTCCGCCGTGCCCTGATCGCCGTACCAGATCGTCACGAAAGCCGCGGGAACGATGGCGATGGCGCGGGTGATCAGGCGGCGTACCCAGGGCTTCAGCTTGATTTTCAGGAAGCCTTCCATGACGATCTGCCCGGCAAGCGTGGCGGTGACCGTCGAATTCAGGCCGCAGCAGAGCAGCGCAATGCCGAAGAGCGTAGGCGCAATGGCAAGGCCGAGCAGCGGCGACAGCAGCGAATGCGCCTCACCAAGTTCCACCACATCGGTCTTGCCGTTGGCATTGAAGGCAGCCGCGGCAAGGATCAGGATCGAGGCGTTGATCAGGAGCGCGAAGCAGAGCGCCACGGTGGAGTCGAGGGTCGCAAAGGTCAGCGCCTCCTTTTTCTCCGGCACGGTATGGCCGTAGGAGCGCGTCTGCACGATGCCGGAATGAAGGTAGAGATTGTGCGGCATCACGGTCGCGCCGAGAATACCGAGCGCCAGGTAGAGCATTTCGGGGTTGGTGACGACCTCAGGCGTAGGCAGGAAGCCCCTGATGACGGCGCCCCATTGCGGGTCGGCAAGGAAGATCTGGATCGAAAAGCAGATCGCAATGACGCCGAGCAGCGTGATGATGAAAGCCTCCATCCAGCGGAAGCCGAGCCTCTGCAGCAGAAGGATGACGAAGACGTCGAGCGCGGTGATCAGCACGCCGATTTCGAGAGGAATTCCGAAAAGCAGATTGAGGCCAATCGCCGTGCCGATCACCTCGGCAATATCGGTGGCGATGATGGCGATTTCCGCAAAGGCCCAGAGCGGCACTGCGACATAGCTCGGATAGGCATCGCGACAGGCCTGCGCCAGGTCGCGGCCGGAGCCGATCGCAAGACGCGCGCAAAGCGATTGCAGCACGATTGCCATGATGTTCGAAAGCAGTGCGACGGTCAGCAGCGCATAGCCGAACTTCGATCCGCCGGCGAGCGAGGTCGCCCAGTTGCCAGGGTCCATGTAGCCGACCGCCACCATGTAGCCGGGGCCGAGGAAGGCTGCCGCCCGCCGCCACGTGGAGCTGTGCCGCCCCGTACCAACTGTACGGTAGACGTCGGAGAGCGAAGCTTCGCCGCGCTCGGTCCGCCAGCCGCCCTTTGCATTCGGATTTATGATGTCCATGCCACTTTCACCTGATTACCCATGCCGGCACTATGCCTGATTAGAATGATAATGCAAGTCATTCGCAACAAGAAAATGGAGGGCTATGTTTTGGGAACGTAGCCATTGCGTTTGTCGTTGCAGCGCATACATGCAATGCCCTTGTAATGTGCACATGCATGCTGGCGCCGCCGATCATGTTGAGGAAGAGAAATGGCTGGATTTTTGAGAAAGCTGATGCCGAAGCGGTTTCGTAAGGATGGGCTCGTCATCCCCGTCGTCAGGCTGCAGGGCGCGATCATCAGCGGCGGCGGTCAGTTCCGCCCGACCCTCAATCTCGCCAATGTTGCGCCGGTGCTGGAAAAGGCCTTCTCCATGAAGGATACACCGGCTGTTGCCATCTCTATCAATTCGCCGGGCGGCTCGCCCGTCCAGTCCCGCCTTATCTTCACGCGTATCCGCGAGCTTGCGCGTGAAAAGCAGAAGAAGGTGCTGATCTTCGTGGAGGATGTGGCAGCCTCCGGCGGCTACATGATCGCGCTGGCGGGCGATGAAATCATCGCCGACCCGACATCCATCGTCGGTTCGATCGGCGTCGTCTCGGGTGGTTTCGGTTTTCCGGAACTCCTGAAGAAGATCGGTGTCGAGCGTCGCGTCTATACGGCAGGCGAAAACAAGGTGATCCTCGATCCCTTCCAGCCCGAGAAGGAAAAGGACATCGAATATCTGAAGAGCCTGCAGTTGGAGATCCATCAGGTCTTCATCTCGATGGTGCGCGAGCGCCGTGCCGGCAAGCTGACGGACGATGCGGCTGTTTTCTCCGGTCTCTTCTGGAGCGGCACGCGCGGCCTGGAGCTCGGCCTGATTGACGGGCTCGGCGACATGCGCCAGGAACTGAAGAAACGCTACGGCCAGAAAACGAAGCTGCAGCTCGTCACGGCCACCCGCGGGCTGCTCGGCCGCCGCATTCCCGGTGTCTCACCGGTCTCGCTTGATGGTGCGGCGTCCGGTCTTGCGTCGGGGCTTGTCGAAGCGGCAGAGGAGAGGGCATTGTGGAGCCGCTACGGGCTTTGATGGGAGGTAGGAGGGGACATGGCACAGCTTATCACGTTATTGATCCTCGTCTGCGCGGGCTGGTGGCTCTACCGTCGCTTTGTTTCCGATGCGCAGAGGCTTGCTGAAAAATCCCGCCGCGCCGAGAAGGAGCGCCAGACGGGGGCCATCGGTACACTGGTGAAGGATCCGGCGACGGGTGAATATCGCCTGAAACGGGAAGACGAATAGGCCGAAGCGTGTGTGTTGAGCGTTGCCGATCGGCGATCGAGATCGCTGACCGGCTGGCCGTTTGTGAGGTTTGTCGGGACGCGGTGCAAAAGTCTTGACCCCTGCGGCGCTGCGTGGCACCTGTCGCGCTCATATTCCAAGCAATCGGTGCCCTTCCATGTCTGCTGCCATTCCTGACCATATGAACCCGAAGCGCTCTTTCCAGGCGCTGATCCTGACCCTGCATAACTACTGGGCGGACAAGGGTTGTGCGGTTCTGCAGCCCTATGACATGGAAGTGGGTGCGGGTACCTTCCATCCGGCCACCACGCTGCGCGCGCTTGGGCCCAAGCCGTGGAAGGCCGCCTATGTGCAACCGTCCCGCCGCCCCTCCGACGGCCGTTACGGCGAAAACCCGAACCGCCTGCAGCATTATTACCAGTATCAGGTCATCCTGAAGCCCAACCCGCCGAACCTGCAGGAACTTTACCTCGGCTCGCTCGCTGCCATCGGCCTCGATCCTTTGCTGCACGATATCCGCTTCGTCGAGGATGACTGGGAAAGCCCGACGCTCGGCGCCTGGGGCCTCGGCTGGGAATGCTGGTGCGACGGCATGGAAGTCTCGCAATTCACCTATTTCCAGCAGATCTGCGGCATTGAATGCTCGCCGGTTGCCGGCGAGCTGACCTATGGCCTGGAGCGCCTCGCCATGTATGTGCAGGGCGTCGATAACGTCTACGACCTGAACTTCAACGGCCGCGAAGGCGACGAGAAGATCAGCTACGGCGATGTCTTCCTGCAGGCCGAGCAGGAGTATTCCCGCCACAACTTCGAATTCGCCAATACCGAAATGCTGCATCGCCACTTCATCGATGCCGAGAAGGAATGCCAGGCGCTGCTCGCCGCCGGCGCACCTGGTAATAACGCCAACCAGCGCCTGCACAAATGCGTCTTCCCCGCCTACGATCAGTGCATCAAGGCTAGCCACGTCTTCAACCTGCTCGACGCCCGCGGCGTGATCTCCGTCACCGAACGCCAGAGCTACATCCTGCGCGTGCGCACGCTCGCCAAAGCCTGCGGCGAAGCGTTTTTGCTGACGGATGCGGGCGGTTTTGACCTCGTAAACGCAGCCGCCTGATCCTGCTGCGGCGCGAGGAGCACTTGCGCCGCCTTCCCCGTTTGACGATCTCTACGAAACCCGCGTAGTCTCCCGCCACATTGGCTTTTCGGGGGGATTCGCGATGTATATCGCTCTTGGCGTCATCGTTCTAATCGCACTCTACGTCGTCTTCATCTACAACGGCCTCGTCCGTTCCCGGCAGATGGCCGAGGAGGCCTGGTCTGGCATCGATGTGCAGCTGAAGCGGCGCGCCGATCTGATCCCGAACCTGATCGAGACCGTCAAGGGCTATGCCGCCCATGAAAAGACCACGCTCGAAGAGGTCGTCGAGCTTCGCAACAAGGCGCAGGCCGTTCCCGCTGGCGATGTAGCCGGCAGGGCGCAGGCGGAAGGTCTGCTCGGGCAGGCGCTCGGCCGGGTGATGGCGCTCGCCGAAGCCTATCCCGATCTCAAGGCCAACCAGAATTTCTCCGAGCTTCAGGCCTCGCTGGAAACGATGGAAAGCGAAATCCAGATGGCGCGGCGCTATTACAATGGCGCTGCCCGCGATCTGAACGTCAAGGTCGAGAGCTTCCCCTCGAACCTCGTTGCCGGCCAGTTCGGATTCTCCAAACGCGAATATTTCGAAATTGCCAACGAGGCCGATCGCACTGTGCCGACCGTCAAGTTCTGACCTTTGTCTTTGCACAAAAACTGCTATGAGCAGTCCGACAAGGCCGCTCGCGGCCGCTGCAATGGACAGAAGAGACAAGCGCAATGAGTAAAGCCAAGCTCACCATCATCCCGCCGGGCAAGCCGCTGGCCGGTCGTGCCGTGCCGCCGGGCTCCAAGTCGATCACCAACCGTGCCTTGCTGCTGGCCGGTCTTGCCAAGGGCACGAGCCGGCTGACCGGCGCGCTGAAGAGCGACGACACGAAATATATGGCCGAGGCGCTGCGGGCCATGGGCGTACAGATCGACGAGCCCGACGAGACGACCTTTGTGGTGACCGGCAGCGGCAAGCTTCATCAGCCGAAAGCTCCGCTCTTCCTCGGCAATGCCGGCACGGCGACGCGCTTCCTGACGGCTGTGGTTGCTTCCGTCGAGGGCACGGTCGTGGTGGACGGCGATGAGCATATGCGCAAGCGGCCGATCGGCCCGCTCGTTGCAGCCCTGAAGTCGCTGGGACTGAACGCCGAGGCGCCAACCGGCTGCCCGCCGGTGACGGTGCGCGGCAACGGACATTTCGCGTCCGGCCGTGTCGAAATCGATGCCGGTCTGTCCAGCCAATATGTGTCGGCCCTTCTGATGGCAGCACCGCTCGCCAAGCAGGGCGCCAACGCGCCTGTGACGATTGCGCTTGCCGGTACCGATATCGGTGCCCGCGGTTATGTCGATCTCACACTCGCCGCCATGGAGGCCTTCGGCGCCAAGGTGGAGCAGCTCGACGCCGCGACCTGGCGCGTCGAGCCGACCGGTTATACCGCAGCCGATTTCGTCATCGAGCCGGATGCGTCGGCGGCGACATACCTCTGGGCCGCTGAAGTGCTGAGCGGCGGTAAGATCGATCTTGGCGTGGCGAACGATGCCTTCACCCAGCCGGACGCCAAGGCCTATGAAACGATCGCCAAGTTCCCGCACCTGCCGGCTGAAATCGACGGCTCGCAGATGCAGGATGCCATCCCGACGATCGCCGTTCTCGCCGCTTTCAACGAGACGCCGGTCCGCTTCGTCGGCATCGCCAACCTGCGGGTGAAGGAATGCGATCGCATCCGCGCTCTGTCCACGGGGCTCAACAACATTCGCGAAGGCCTGGCGGTCGAGGAAGGCGACGATCTGATCGTCCATTCCGATCCTGATCTCGCCGGCCAGACGCTGCCGGCCGATATCGATACCTTTGCCGATCACCGCATCGCCATGAGCTTTGCGCTTGCCGGCCTGAAGATCAACGGCATCACCATTCTCGACCCTGACTGCGTCGGCAAGACCTTCCCGGCTTACTGGCGCACGCTTGCAGAGCTGGGGGTTGCCTACAAGGACCAAGCCTGAGTCGGGCCTGGAACTGTTGCACAGAATTGTGCAGCGGTTTTGCGATCACGACACGCATAAAACAAACACCTAAAGCGCGGCGACTCGAAACATCGCGACACGCTTCAGGCTGAACCGCAATCGGGGAGGGGACATGATCCGGCGGTTTTTCGGCATTTGTTTCGCGTTGCTGCTGGTGCTATCGGCACGAGCAGCAACGGCTGAGGAATTCATCGCTTCCTTCGATTCCGCCATCCAGCTGGAAAAGAGCGGGGCGATGACAGTGGCGGAAACGATCACTGTCAATGCCGAAGGCGACCGCATCCGGCGGGGCATCTTCCGCGATTTTCCGCTGACCTTCAGGGATGCGGGCGGCCGACGCCGCAGCGTCGATTTCAGCGTCGTCTCGGTCAAGCGCGACGGCAGGGACGAGCCCTGGCATACGGAATCCGTCACTGGCGGCATCCGCATCTATGCGGGCTCCGAAGACGTGACGATCTCTCCCGGCCGTCATCAATATGTCTTCACCTACAAAACGAACCGTCAGATCCGTTACTTCGACGATCATGACGAGCTCTATTGGAACGTTACCGGCAACGGCTGGATATTTCCGATCCGCTCGGCGGTAGCGACGGTCACCTTTCCGCGGGGCGTTGTGCCCGAAGATCTCGCCGTCTTCACTGGCCCCGTCGGTGCCACCGGCAAGGATGCTCGAGCGAACGTAGACGACGGCCGACTGATCGTCGCGACCACCGCGCCGCTCGGCGCGGAGGAGGGGCTGACCTTTGCCGCGAAACTGCCGAAGGGTGCGATCGATCCGCCGAGCGCCGATCAGGAGAGCAGTTGGTGGTTCAGCGATAACCGTGACTATTTCATCGGCTTCGGCGGCCTCATCCTCGTCTTCCTCTATTACACGCGCTCCTGGCTGAAGGTTGGCCGTGATCCGGCGCAAGAGATCGTTGTGCCGCGCTGGGATCCGCCTGCTGGCATTTCGCCTGCGCTTGTCAATTACATCGACAATAGAGGCTTTTCCGGCCAGGGCTGGACGGCGCTTTCGGCAACCGCGCTCGATCTTGCCGTGCGCGGCTATGTTACGCTGGAAGATCTCAAGGACTCGATCGTCATCCGTCGCGCCGACAAGCCGCTCGGCAAGGAGAAGCTCCAGGCCGGCGAGGCCGAGCTCCTGAAGGCGGTCGGCAGAGCCGGTGATACGCTCACCATCGACAAGGCCAACGGCGAAAAGGTCAAATCGGTCGGCCAGAGCTTCCGCTCGTCGATCGAACGGGAACACCGCGGCAAATATTACAATTCCAATGCCGGTTATATCACCGGCGGCGTGATTTTAAGCGCTGCGGCGCTGGTGGCGCTCTTCGTCTTCGGCTCGCTGGAGCCGGATACGATCGCGCTGATGATCATCCCCATCGGCATTTCCGTCTTCCTGTCTGTCTTTGTGGCAGGTTTTGCGAAGGCGCTGCATCGTGGCCGTTCGCTCGTCGGCAAGATTTTCGCAGTCATCGCCATCGCCATCGCCGTTTTTGTGGGCTTGAGCATTCTCTCTGCCGTCGTGCTGGCGCTCGGCTCTTCGCTGATGGAATTCCACGAAACGCCCATGCTCTTTGCGGTTGGCGGCATCGTGCTCTTCAACATCCTCTATTTCTTCATCATGGGGGCACCGACGCCGCTCGGTGCCAAGATGACCGCCGGCGTTGATGGCCTGCGGCAATATCTGACGCTCGCCGAAAAGGACCGGATGAACATGGCCGGCGCGCCGCAAATGTCGCCGCAACATTTCGAGACCCTGTTGCCCTATGCCGTGGCGCTCGGTGTCGAAAAGCCATGGTCGCGCACGTTCGAAACTTGGCTGGCGGCTGCTGCAGCCGGAGCCGCCGCGGCTGCCTATAGCCCCGCTTGGTATTCCGGCAATTTCAACAGCGGCAGCTTTTCCGATCGTATCGGCGGCTTCTCGTCGTCGATGGCCTCGACCCTCGCGTCCACTATTCCTTCACCGCCGCCCTCCAGTTCGTCCTCGGGTTTCTCCGGCGGCGGCTCGTCCGGCGGAGGTGGCGGAGGCGGCGGAGGCGGGGGCTGGTGAGCTTTCGCGCTTGACCTTTCGGGCCTTCCCGCTTAACCGCCAGACACAAAAGGCCAGGCCCACAGGCCAGACCAGCAGGAAAGGGATCAGGCATGAAGGTTCTGTTGATCGGATCGGGCGGACGCGAACACGCACTCGCCTGGAAACTGGCGCAATCGCCGCTGATGACGGAATTCTATGCCGCGCCTGGCAATCCCGGCATCGCAGAACATGCGACACTGGCCGCGCTTGATGTCGACGACCACGATGCGGTCGTCGCCTTCTGCCGGCAAAAGGCGATCGATTTCATCGTCGTCGGACCGGAAGCCCCGTTGGTTGCCGGCATCGCCGATGCGCTGCGTGCCGCAGGCTATGCGGTCTTCGGCCCGTCTGCGGCGGCGGCCCAACTCGAGGGTTCCAAGGGTTTCACCAAGGATATCTGCGCACGCTACAACATCCCGACCGGCGCCTATCAGCGTTTCAACAACGCTCCGAAGGCCAAAGCCTATATCCGTGAGCAGGGCGCGCCGATCGTCGTGAAGGCCGATGGTCTTGCTGCCGGCAAGGGTGTCACGGTTGCCATGACACTGGACGAGGCACTGGCCGCGGTGGACGATTGTTTCGAAGGCGCGTTCGGCGAGGCCGGAGCCGAAGTCGTCGTCGAAGCCTATCTCGATGGCGAGGAAGCAAGCTTCTTCTGCCTCTGCGATGGAAAGACCGCCCTTCCTCTCGCAACCGCGCAGGACCACAAGCGTGTCGGCGAGGGCGATATCGGTCCCAATACCGGCGGCATGGGTGCCTATTCGCCCGCACCCGTCATGACGGCCGAGATGATCGAGCGTACGATGAAGGAGATCATCGAGCCGACCATTCACGGCATGGCCGAAAGTGGTCATCCCTTCAGCGGTGTCTTCTTCGCAGGCCTGATGATGACCGCCAAGGGGCCGGAACTCATCGAATACAATGTCCGCTTCGGTGATCCGGAATGCCAGGTGCTGATGATGCGGCTTAAGAGCGATCTCCTGCCGCTGCTGCTTGCCTGTGCCCATGGCACGCTGGACCAGGTCGAGGCTGAATGGACCGACGACCCTGCGCTGACCGTCGTCATGGCCTCGAAAGGCTATCCCGGCTCCTATGAGAAGAATACCCCGATCCTTGCGCTGCCGGCGGCCGGCGAGGGTGAGAAGGTGTTTCATGCCGGCACATCGCTGAAGGATGGTGCTCTGGTGGCAACCGGCGGCCGCGTCCTGAACGTGACGGCGACGGGCCGCACGGTCGGTGAGGCAAAGGACCGCGCCTATGCCCTGCTCGACGGCGTGAAATGGGAAAACGGCTTCTGCCGCCGCGATATCGGCTGGCGTGCGGTGGAACGCGAGAAAGCATAAGTACCGGGCAGACAACGGCCCGTTTCGCTAAATTTTTACCCTTTCTTCTGACGGGATGGAAACAAAGCTGCGCTAATCTGGCTCCTAATGTGAGACGGAGTGGTGTTGATGCGTCAGATTTTCCTCAGTGCAGTATTTCTGCTGGCGGCTGGTTCCGCCATGGCCGCCTCGATCGAAGTGGTCGGGCCGAGCAAGCCGAGGGAAACCGGCAGCATCATCACCGAGACCTGCGACCATTGCCCGCCGCTGCAGACGGAAGCTTCCAAAAAGGATTATTTGGTGCCGGAACTGCGTCCCGGCGCTTTCCAGCATGCCGAGGTCCGTGATGTCGATGGAGAAAAAAAGATCTATCGCACCGAAAACTGGATGGGTGGTTCCCCCGTCCTCTTCGTGAGCAAGGCAACACCCGAGCAGATGCTTGCGCTGGCTCCACCGGTGCCCAGCGAGGGTATCGACAATGAGGCGACGGCAGCCGTGGTCGGCGGTGAGGCGAAGCCGGTAGCGGCTGGCATGGGTGGAACCACATCTCTCGACGTGGCCGCGTTTGAGCTCCGTTTCTAATCGGATCTCTTTGCCACTCGGATCAAAGTTTCGATCGTCGCGAACGCACTCTGAAGAGAAGCAGGGTGCGTTTTGTCTATTCAAGATAAGTATATTCTAATTTACCTGATTGTATTCATGAGTGGGCCGCAACCTATACAAGTCTGCAAGAAGACACCCATCAATTTTACTAGTCCGCCCGAGTAGAAGTCCTGCCTTTGTTAAAAGATAATTTAATCATTCACATTAATTTTACTTACGAGGGCCGGAGGACGCATGATTGCGCTAGCTGAGCGCGCGATTTCTCGCGCGCAGGTCGGGAGTTGACCGATCCGGGATACTGCATTTCACCTTTTCTGTGAGGCCAATCATGAAGAAACTCAAGATTGCTCATCAGCTTTTTGCGCTGGTCGGTGTTTTGATGGCTGCATTTGCAGTCGCAACCTATTTTGAAATCCGTACATCCGAGCAGGCGATCTATGATGAGCGTTTCGACATGCTGCGCACGCAGGTCGAATCAGGCATCTCCGTCCTCAACACCTTCTACGAACGCGAGAAGGCCGGCCAGATGACGCATGAGGCTGCCCAGGCCGAAGCCTTCGACATCCTGAAGCGCGTGACCTTCCAGCCATCAGGATATCTCTTCGGCATGGACTACAACGTCGTCCAGCTCTTCCATCCGAATCCGACCAATATCGGTAAGGACATGAGCGGTCAGGTCGACAAGGCGGGCACGAAATTCAGCCAGGCGCTGGTCGACCACGGCAAGGCCGGCGGCGGCCGCACCTTCTACTACTGGGGCAAGCCCGGCCAGCCGGAAGACCAGGTCTTCCTCAAGGGCGCCTATTCCAAGGCCTTCGAACCCTGGAAGATCGTCGTCGGTACCGGCGTCTATCTCGATGACCTCCAGCAGAAGGTCAATGCGACGATCTGGAAGGCGCTAACCGCCTCGCTGATCGTCTTTGTCGGCGGCATCGCCGTTGCGGCCTATTTCATCCGTGGCATCTCCAGCCCTCTGAAGGACGTGCACAACGCTCTGCAGGCGGTTGCCGAGGAAGATGTTTCCCTGAAGATCCCGCATACCGGCATGAACAACGAAGTCGGCATGATGGCGAAGGCGACGCAGTCGCTGCAGGAAAAGATCAGGGAACGTCACGCGATGTCCGATCGCGAGGCTGCCCAGCAGCTGGCTCTCGAAAGCGAGCGCGAAAGCAACCTGCGCCATCAGCAGGATGAAGCCTCGCTGCAGGCCCGTGTCGTCAGCACCATCGGTCAGGCGCTGGAGCAGATCGCCCACGGCGACCTGACGGTGCGTTGCGCCGACATCGGCCAGAAATATGCGGCCCTGCGCGACAACTTCAACGATGCGCTCTCGCATCTCGAGGCCGCGATGGCCCAGGTCAGCGCCAAGGGCGGTGATATCGGTGTCGCCAAGGAAGAGATCCGTCGCGCCTCCAACGAGCTTTCGCAGCGCACCGAGCGTCAGGCCGCAAGCCTGGAAGAAACCTCGGCTGCTCTCGATGAGCTGACCGTTGCCGTCCGCCAGACGGCCGATGGTGCCCATGAAGCCAGCAAGCGGGTTCACTCGGTCTCGACCGAAGCCACCCATAGCGATGCGATCGTCACCCAGGCGATCGAAGCCATGAGCGGCATCGAAAAGTCCTCGTCGGAGATCACCAAGATCATCGGCGTCATCGACGAGATCGCCTTCCAGACGAACCTGCTGGCGCTCAACGCCGGTGTCGAGGCAGCCCGTGCCGGCGAAAGCGGCAAGGGTTTTGCCGTCGTCGCCCAGGAAGTGCGTGAACTGGCCCAGCGCTCGGCTGCTGCCGCCAAGGAGATCAAGGATCAGATCGCCCGCTCCTCCAGCCAGGTCGACCATGGTGTCCGCCTCGTCGGCGAGGCAGGCGAAGCGCTGAAGCGCATCTCCGACCAGATCAAGGCTGCCAACGAGATCGTCGCCAAGATCGCCCACAGCGCCTCCGAACAGGATACGACGCTGCGTTCGATCTCGTCCTCGATGAACCAGCTCGACGCCGCCACCCAGCAGAACGCCGCCATGGCCGAAGAGACCACGGCATCGGCCGAAACGCTGGCTGCCGACACCGATGAACTGCTCGGTCTCATCCGTGGCTTCCGCGTCGGCAATGCTGCCGCAGCTCCTGCCATGCATCAGGGTCGCCGCGCCGCATAAGCCGGGGTGACTAAAAGCAATTTCATCACCAAAATATTAGCGGCCGCCGGATGAAGATCCGGCGGTTTTGCTTTCGGTGCCCCCCAGATTTGTAGGGAAATTTTGTCCAAAATCTAATAAAATTAAAGCTTTATTATAGGATGAATGCCAATCGTAACTAACCGGTCGCAGCATGTTCCTTTAGCAGCGGTAGATGCGTTGCCTTTATCTGGCGCGCTCGCACAGGCGGTAGAAAACCGCACCGGAATGCAGCCACTCATTCCCGTTGCGAGGCATCATGAAAAATTTGAAAATATCGAAGCAGCTTATCTTGCTGGTCATCGGCCTGATGGTAGCGTTTGCGATCGCAACCACCCTTCAGGTCCGCTCCTCGGTCAATGCGATCTACAAGGAACGCTATGACATGCTGCGTTCGGAGGTCCAGTCTGCGGTCTCCGTTCTCAAGCTCTATCAGGCAAAGGTGACTTCAGGCGAAATGAAGCTGGAAGACGCCCAGAAGCAGGCCTACACCACGCTCAACGCCATGAAATACGACCCTGATGGTTATTTCTTCGGCTATAGCTACGACATCCAGATGATGTTCCACTATGACGCCTCGAAAATCGGCCAGACCAACAAGGGGCAACCGGACAGCAAGGGCAAGCTCTATCGCGAAGAGCTGGTCAAGGTCGGGCAGCAGGGCGGTGGTCTCGTCGAATATTATTCCACAGCCAAACCGGGCCAGCCCGTTGGCGATTATCGCAAGACGGCCTATGCACTGGCCTTCGATCCTTGGAAGGTCGTCGTCGTCACCGGCGTCTACATGGACGATCTCGATGCTCAGGTGAACGACAAGATTCTGTCCGCGCTGTCTGGCAGCATCGTCCTGTTCTTCTTTGCCATTGTCGCCGCCTATCTGGTCATCCGCGGTATTTCGAACCCTCTGAAGGACGTGCACAACGCTCTGCAGGCGGTTGCCGAGGAAGATGTTTCCCTGAAGATCCCGCATACCGGCATGAACAACGAAGTCGGCATGATGGCGAAGGCGACGCAGTCGCTGCAGGAAAAGATCAGGGAACGTCACGCGATGTCCGATCGCGAGGCTGCCCAGCAGCTGGCTCTCGAAAGCGAGCGCGAAAGCAACCTGCGCCATCAGCAGGATGAAGCCTCGCTGCAGGCCCGTGTCGTCAGCACCATCGGTCAGGCGCTGGAGCAGATCGCCCACGGCGACCTGACGGTGCGTTGCGCCGACATCGGCCAGAAATATGCGGCCCTGCGCGACAACTTCAACGATGCGCTCTCGCATCTCGAGGCCGCGATGGCCCAGGTCAGCGCCAAGGGCGGTGATATCGGTGTCGCCAAGGAAGAGATCCGTCGCGCCTCCAACGAGCTTTCGCAGCGCACCGAGCGTCAGGCCGCAAGCCTGGAAGAAACCTCGGCTGCTCTCGATGAGCTGACCGTTGCCGTCCGCCAGACGGCCGATGGTGCCCATGAAGCCAGCAAGCGGGTTCACTCGGTCTCGACCGAAGCCACCCATAGCGATGCGATCGTCACCCAGGCGATCGAAGCCATGAGCGGCATCGAAAAGTCCTCGTCGGAGATCACCAAGATCATCGGCGTCATCGACGAGATCGCCTTCCAGACGAACCTGCTGGCGCTCAACGCCGGTGTCGAGGCAGCCCGTGCCGGCGAAAGCGGCAAGGGTTTTGCCGTCGTCGCCCAGGAAGTGCGTGAACTGGCCCAGCGCTCGGCTGCTGCCGCCAAGGAGATCAAGGATCAGATCGCCCGCTCCTCCAGCCAGGTCGACCATGGTGTCCGCCTCGTCGGCGAGGCAGGCGAAGCGCTGAAGCGCATCTCCGACCAGATCAAGGCTGCCAACGAGATCGTCGCCAAGATCGCCCACAGCGCCTCCGAACAGGATACGACGCTGCGTTCGATCTCGTCCTCGATGAACCAGCTCGACGCCGCCACCCAGCAGAACGCCGCCATGGCCGAAGAGACCACGGCATCGGCCGAAACGCTGGCTGCCGACACCGATGAACTGCTCGGTCTCATCCGTGGCTTCCGCGTCGGCAATGCTGCCGCAGCTCCTGCCATGCATCAGGGTCGCCGCGCCGCATAAGCCGGGGTGACTAAAAGCAATTTCATCACGAAGGAAATTAGCGGCCGCCGGTACTCCCGGCGGCCGTGCTGTTGGGGCCGATGCGTTGGATGAGCCGATCGATCTCGTGGTCGGAAAAGACTTCGATGCCTGCCTGTTTCAGCGCTGCCGCGGTAACGCCGTTGCCGGCCCGCCGGTTGCCCGAGAAGGAGCCGTCATAGATGAAGCCGGAACCGCAGGACGGACTGCCGTCTATCAGCAGCGCATAACGGCAGCCGTTATCGGTCGCAAGCCGCACGGCATTTTCCGCCGCCCGTAGGAATTCATCGGTCACGTCGCCACCGGTCAACTCCACGACGCGGGCAGTTCCTGCCAGCACATCCTCGCCATCAGCCGCATCGCCGATTTCGGCGGGTGGCCGTGGCACCGGCATGCCGGCCGACATTTCCGGACAGATCGTCACGATCAGGCCTTCCTGCATCCAGCGCTCGATTGCCGGATGGACGAGCTGCTTCGCGCGTCCGTCATATCGGACGGCGTGGCCCATGAGACAGGCACTGACGAGGATCTTGGACACCATGGGATGAGGTTTAATGGAGATTCATGCGGACGTCATCGCCTGACATCAGGTGCAACCTCGGCAATGCAATTCCGGAACCAGCGCTGCGCCGGATGTGCATCGTTGCGCCGATGCCAGGACATGACGAAGGGGATGGGCTCCAGCATGAGCGGCGGCGGCTCCAACAGGGCAAGTTCGTCCGCATGGCCGGAGGCCTCCACGACGCCGGCCATCAAGGTGGCGATCATGTCGGAACGGGCAATCAAGAGCGGCGCGGCATACATATTGGGAAGCGTGAGCGCGAGCCGCCGCTGAAGCCCTGTCTTTGCCAGCGCCGCGTCGACATGGCCGAAACGCTCGTTTTCCGGCGAGACGAGCAGGTGCGGGAGAGCCAGAAAGGCGTCGAGATCGAGCGTGCGTCGTGTAGCTGGATGATCCTTCCTGACGATGCAGACGAAACGCTCCTCAAACAGAGGCTGGGTCAGAATACGTCCCGTTTTCGTTGCCGGCACCCCAACCGTCACATCGACCTCTCCGGCATCCAAGAGATCGATGGCGTCGTCGCGGGCGCTGAAATTCCGGACCTGCAATGTCGCATCCGGAGCCGCCTTGACAAGATGCGCAACGAGTTGCGGCAGCAGCGCGAAAGTCGGATGGTCGGAGAGGCCGATCGTGAAGGCGGCAGGTCGCAGGATCGAATGCCTGGGTGAAATCGAGTGTGCGCTGGATATCGGCAAGAGCACGCGACAATGGCTCGGCGAGATCAAGCGCTCTTGGTGTCGGCTGCAGGCCCTGCGGTCCCCGCACCAAAAGCTCATCCTTGAGAAGGCTGCGCAACCGCGCCAGAGCAGCGCTCACGGCAGGTTGCGTGCGGCCGATGCGAATGCCGGCCTTCGTCACGCTCCGTTCCTTCATGAGCGCGTCGAAGGCAACGAGCAGGTTGAGATCGATACCATGCAAATCCATTGCGTGGATGAATGCATATACTTCATATCAATTTCAAGCATGTTGCCGATGCCGCTAGGCTTGCCGGGTCACAACGTAAACCAGGCAGAAGCACATCATGCCATTCGCAAACTACAAGTTTCCCCAGGGTATTCTGACCGCAGAGCAGAAGGAGGACATCATCCTCAGAACGACGGCCATGTTCGTCGACTTTTTCGGGGAGGGCGTTCGCCCCTATACCATGGTCCTCGTCGATGAGGTCATCGACGGCGGTTATGGCCGCGCAGGCGAAACGCTTACCATCGCCAAGATGCAAAAGGGACGATGAGGCAGAAAAGCAAAATGGGGCCATTCGGCCCCATTTTCACTTGTCGGCCGTTTAGCCGGTGATCTTCGAAAAGTCCGCGACTGTCCCCGTCGCCGCGCGGATCATCCGCAGCAACGCGAGGCGGTTGGCGCGGATCGCGGCATCCTCGTCATTGACCAGCACATCGGTGAAGAAGCGGTCAACGGGAGCCCGCAGCTTCGACAGCGCTTCCATCGCCGAGCGAAAGTCTTCATGCGCAACCGCGCCGGCAGCTTCCGACGAAGCCTTGGTGATGGCGGCAAACAGTTCTTTCTCGGCATCAAGCTTCAGCAATGCCTCGGAAACGCCGTCGGCGACAACCGTGCCCTTCTTTTCCTCGGCGGCCAGAAGTTGCGTGGCGCGCTTGGTGCCGGCAAGCAGGTTGATGCCGTCTTCCGAGGTGATGAAGGCCGTCAGCGCCTCGACGCGGCGGGCGACCATCAAGAGGTCGTCGGATTCAGGTGTCAGCACGGCATCGATGAGGTCGTGTCGAGCACCCTGTTCGCGCAGATAGACCTTCAGGCGGTCGTGGAAGAAGGAGAGCAGATCGAACTGCCGCGTTAGGTCGTCGGTATCGACGCTGGCGCCAATATCCGTATCGATGCGCTGCATATGCGAGGTGATGCGCGGCAAGAGCGTCACGCGGGCGCGCTTTTCGAGCAGGATGCGGATGATGCCGAGTGCCGCACGGCGAAGCGCAAATGGATCCTTCGAGCCGGTCGGCTTCTCGTCTATTGCCCAGAAACCGATGAGCGTATCGAGCTTGTCGGCAAGCGCCACCGTGATCGCCACCTTGTCGTCGGGCACACGGTCAGACGGACCCTGCGGCTTGTAATGGTCTTCGATCGCGGTCGAAACGGAGGCGTCTTCGCCCTGCAGTGCCGCATATTTTCGGCCCATGACGCCCTGCAGTTCCGGGAATTCGCCAACGGCTTCGGTACGCAGGTCCGCCTTGCAGAGAACCGCGGCGCGGTCCACCACCTTGTAATCGGCGCCGACGGGCATGGCGATTTTGGCGGCCATCGCCCGGATGCGTTCGACGCGATCGCCCTGCGTGCCGAGCTTGGCATGGAAGGTCACGTTGAGAGCATCGAGCTTGGCCATGCGCTGGTCGAGCGGCTTGGCGAGGTCGAGGCCGAATTTCTTTGCGGAAGCTTCCAGCGTCTCGAGGTCCGGCAGGTTGCCCTGATCGCGCTTCCAGAAATGCAGCGCGTCCGACAGGCGCGCACGTACGACCTTGCCGTTGCCGTGAACGATTTCCTTGCCGCCATCCTTCGCCTGGATGTTAGACACGAGAATGAACTTGTTCGAAAGCGTCTCTTCACCCTGTTTGCGGGTGACGAAGCATTTCTGGTTGGTCTTGATGGTCAGGCGGATGATCTCGGAGGGGATCGAAAGGTAGTCCTCCTCAAAGGAACCCATCAGCACCTGCGGCCATTCGACGAGACCGGAGACTTCTTCCAGCAGGCCCTCGTCCTCGACCAGTTCCAGCCCGCTCGCAAAGGCGATGTCGCGGGCATCATGCAGGATGATGTCCTTGCGCCGCTCAGCATCGAGAATGACCTTCGCCTTTTCGAGGCTCGCGACGTAATCGTCGAAGCGCTTGACGGTGATGGCCTCGGGCGCGTGGAAGCGATGGCCGTAGGTCACGTTGGAGGCAACGAGGCCGTCGATCTCGAAGGGGATGACGACCGTTTCTTCATGCTCGGTCCCGAAGGTGCAAACGATCGACTGCAGCGGACGAACCCAGCGCAGCGAGCCAGGCTGCGAGGAGGCCTTGCCCCAGCGCATCGACTTCGGCCAGGGGAAATCCTTGATAATGCCGGGCATCACTTCGGCGATGATCTCCTCGGCGCCACGGCCGGGCTTGGAGATGACGGCGACGTAGAAATCGCCCTTCTTCGGATCGCTGACGACCTGTGCCTCGGAAACTGAAGAAAGGCCGGCGCCGCGCAGGAAGCCCTCGATCGCCTTTTCGTTGGCGTCGGTGCGCGGCCCCTTGCGCTCCTCGCGGATATCGGCGGAGCGGGCCGTCAGCCCGTGAATGTCGAGCGTCAGGCGACGCGGCGTCCAGTATTCGCGCGCACCCTCATAGGTCAGTCCTGCTTCCACCAGGGCATCGGTAAGGAGCTTCTTGAGGTCACCGGCGGCCTTGCGCTGCATGCGGGCGGGGATCTCTTCGGAGCGAAGTTCGAGAAGCAGGTTCGGCATGGTACTCTTTTCCTGGCGCCTGCAGGGCAGGGGCAATCAAAAATGGTCGCCTCTGCTACCAAAGAATGCCGCATCTGCACAACCGCAAAAACAGGAGGCGAAAGGCTCAATTGCGCCTCAGATATATGGCTTAAACCCACAGGAGCGTTCCCTTCCGCTGTGGAAAGCGGCGGTAGGCATTGCCTTGCTGCTTTTCGCCGCTATGGTCCGCCAACCCTAATAAACTGCAGGAAATCTCATGGCCGCTGACCTTCGTTCGCTCGCAGCAAGTATCTCCGCCGAAATCAACGCCCGGCCCGATCAGGCCAAGGCGGCGATCGAGCTGCTGGACGAGGGTGCAACGGTGCCGTTCATCGCCCGCTACCGCAAGGAAGTGACGGGTGGGCTGGATGATACGCAGCTGCGTACGCTGGCCGAGCGGCTTGTCTATCTGCGCGAGCTTGAAGCCCGCCGCGATACGATCGTCGAATCCGTCACCAGCCAGGGCAAGATGAGTGACGAACTGATGGCGAAGCTCTCGAGGGCCGCCACCAAGGCCGAGCTGGAAGACCTCTACCTGCCCTACAAGCCGAAGCGCCGCACCCGCGCCGAGATTGCCCGCGAGCGCGGCCTTGGCCCGCTTGCCGAAGCGATCCTCGCCGATCGTGGCAAGGATCCGGCCGCGCTGGCGGAGGCCTATATCACGGCCGATGTGCCTGACGTGAAGACGGCCCTCGAAGGGGCCCGCGATATCGTCGCCGAAGGTTTTGCCGAAAATGCCGATCTGCTCGGCAGGCTGCGCGCCCATATGCGCAATGCCGCCCTTCTGAAGGCCAAGGTCGTAGACGGCAAGCAGGCGACCGGCGAAAAGTTCTCCGATTATTTCGATCATTCCGAACGCTGGGCAACCGCCCCCGGCCACCGCGCGCTTGCCATGCTGCGCGGCTGGAACGAGGAAGTGCTGACGCTGACGATCGAGGCCGATGCCGAGGTCGCCTCGCCGAACAAGCCGGTCGAGCGCATGATCGCGACCGCCTACGAAATCGGTGCAACCCGCCCCGGCGATCGCTGGCTGATGGATGCCGTAAGCTGGACCTGGCGCGTGAAGCTCTCCATGTCGCTCTCGCTCGACCTGATGCGCGAACTGCGCGAAAGGGCGGAAGAAGAGGCGATCCATGTCTTTGCCCGCAACCTCAAGGATCTGCTTTTGGCAGCCCCCGCCGGCTCGCGGGCCACGATGGGCCTCGATCCGGGCATCCGCACCGGCGTCAAGGTTGCGATCACCGATGGTACCGGCAAGCTGCTCGATACGACGACCGTCTATCCTTTCCCGCCAAAGAATGACGTGCGCGGCACGCAGGCAGAGCTTGCCTCCCTCATCCGCAAGCACAATGTCGAACTGATCGCGATCGGCAACGGCACGGGCAGCCGCGAGACGGAAAAGCTCGTGGCCGATATGCTGGCCGCACTTCCTGCGCCAAAGCCCACCAAGGTCATCGTCTCTGAAGCCGGTGCCTCCGTCTATTCAGCTTCCGAAACCGCGGCCGCCGAATTCCCGCAGCTCGACGTTTCGCTCCGCGGCGCCGTCTCCATCGCGCGGCGCCTGCAGGACCCGCTCGCCGAACTCGTCAAGATCGAGCCGAAGTCGATCGGCGTCGGCCAGTATCAGCACGATGTCGATCAGACGAAGCTCTCCCGCTCGCTCGACGCGGTCGTGGAAGATGCCGTGAATGCCGTCGGCGTCGATCTCAATACGGCGTCCGCGCCGCTTCTGTCGCGCGTGTCCGGCCTTGGTCGTTCGATTGCCGATGCGATCGTGCTGCACCGAGACCAGAATGGCGCTTTCGAAAGCCGCAAGGACCTGTTGAAGGTTGCCCGCCTTGGCCAGCGCACCTTCGAACAGGCCGCGGGCTTCCTGCGCATCCCTGACGGTAAGGAGCCGCTCGATGCGTCTTCCGTGCATCCGGAAGCCTATGGCGTGGCAAAGAAGATCGTCGCCGCCTGCGGCCGTGATCTGCGCTCACTGATGGGCGACAGCGCCACC
Source organism: Rhizobium sp. 768_B6_N1_8 (assembly GCF_051811225.1). Lineage (NCBI taxonomy): Bacteria > Pseudomonadati > Pseudomonadota > Alphaproteobacteria > Hyphomicrobiales > Rhizobiaceae > Rhizobium > Rhizobium sp. 768_B6_N1_8. Next base: position 485,088 of record NZ_JBPWPV010000001.1, read on the forward strand.
CTGAAGGCGCTCGACCCGCGCAAGTTCATCGACGAGAAGTTCGGCCTGCCGACAGTCAAGGATATCATCGCCGAGTTGGATAAGCCCGGACGCGACCCGCGCCCTAGCTTCAAGACTGCGACTTTTGCGGAAGGCGTCGATGAAATCAGTGACCTGAAGCCAGGTATGGTGCTGGAAGGCACCGTCACCAATGTCGCGGCCTTCGGCGCCTTCGTCGATATCGGCGTGCATCAGGATGGTCTGGTCCACGTCTCCCAGCTTGCCGACCGTTTCATCAAGGATCCTCACGAAATTGTGAAGGCCGGCGACGTCGTCAAGGTGCGCGTTGTCGAGGTGGATGTGAAGCGTAAGCGCATCGGCCTTTCTATGCGCAAGGATGACGGCGTTCCGGCCGGCTCTCCGCGTGGTGAGTCGCGTGGCAATACCGGCCAGCGCCCGCAGCAGGATCGTAAGCCCACGCCGGCAAAGCCGCAGAGCCAGGGCGCCTTCGGTGCGGCGCTGGCCGAAGCCATGAAGCGAAAATAAGGGCTTAGGCCCCGAAATGGCAAAAATGTCACACTTTGGCAATTGAATCTGCGGAGTGCTAAATCCGGCGCTTGTAAGGCAGAAGAGAGCTATTAAGTTGATGTGACCATCCTGTCACATTTGCGAGGCGTCCATGGCGTCGGCATTCTTATCGATTGTCCAAAAAATTGTCCGAAAGGGTTCTTTGGCCCTTACTCTTGCCAATGGCGAGACCCACACGATTGGTGACGGCACCGGGGAACTGGTTGCCGTTCGTCTTGCCGATCAGGAAGCCGAGGATGCGATCCGTCGCGATCCGACGCTGAAGCTCGGCGAAATGTATATGGAAGGCCGGTTCATTCTCGAACAGGGCAACATCTACGACTTCCTCGCTTTGGTGAAGCAGAACACCACCAACGAAATCTTCGATTTCAAGATGGCAGCCCTGCTGATCGGCCGCATTGCCATGCAGCAACTCAAGAGCCGCATGCCGATCAACCACAACAAGCGTAATGTCGCCCACCATTACGACCTCTCCGAAAAGCTCTTCGAACTCTTCCTCGACGAGGACTGGCAATATTCCTGCGCCTATTTTGATCCGCCCGGTATCAGTCTGGAAGAAGCGCAGGTCGCCAAGAAGCGCCACATCGCGGCAAAGCTCATGCCGCAGCCGAACCAGCGCGTGCTGGAGATCGGCTCCGGCTGGGGCGGCATGGCCATGTATCTGGCGGAATCGACGCCCGGCCTCGATGTCACTGGCATTACGCTCAGCGAAGAGCAGCTGAAGATTTCCCGCGAACGGGCAGAGAAACGCGGTCTTGCCGATCGCGTCCGCTTCGAGCTGCAGGATTATCGTTACATGAACGGCAGGAAGTTCGACCGCATTGTCTCGGTCGGCATGTTCGAACATGTCGGCATCGGCAATTACGGCAACTTTTTCAAGAAGGTGCACGAGCTCCTGGATGACAACGGCATCATGCTGCTGCATTCGATCGCGCGTCCGAAGCCGAGCTTCGCCACCAACGCCTTCATCGAGAAGTACATCTTCCCGCAGGGCTACATTCCCTCGATCGCCGAAACACTGGTGCCGCTCGAAAAGGCGGGACTGCTGACGCGCGACGTCGAAGTGCTCCCGCTGCATTACGCCTATACGCTGCGCCACTGGCGCGAGCGCTTCGTTGCCCGCAAGGCCGAAGCCGTGGCGCTTTACGACGAGAAGTTCTTCCGTATGTGGGAATTCTATCTGGCCGGCTCCGAAATGGGCTTCCGCTGGGATGAACTCTTCATCGAGCAGATCCAGATCACCAAGAACCAGTTCGCGACGCCCGATAACCGGAATTATATTCCGGAGAACGAGGCGAAGCTTAGGGAATTCGAGTCGACGCGTCCGCCATTGGAAAAGTTTACCTTCTGATATTGAAAGCGCGGCCTGGCCCGCGCTTTTTTCTTTTTTTGGAGAGACGGATATGAGCGCATTTCCCGAAATCACTCTTGTACGCCACGGCGAGACGGCATGGTCGCTATCCGGCCAGCACACTGGCCGCAGCGATATTCCGCTCACCGCCAATGGCGAGGCTGCGGCCCGCGCGCTCGCTCCGCGGCTCGCAGGTCTTTCCGTCTCCGCTGTCTGGTCCAGCCCCTCGCAGCGGGCGCGCAACACATGCGCACTCGCAGGTTTCGGCGAGGGCGCCGTCATCAAGCCCGATCTCGCCGAATGGGATTACGGTGCCTACGAAGGCATCACCACCAAGGAAATCCTGTCGAAACGTCCCGGCTGGCGGCTCTTCCGCGACGGCTGTCCGGATGGTGAAGCCGCCGCCGATATCGGCGCTCGTGCCGATCGCATCATTGCCGAATTGCGGCAGGCCAATGCCCCGGTCCTGATCTTTTCGAGCTCGCATTTCCTGCGTGTGCTCGGCGCCCGCTGGCTCGGCCTGCCCCCGGAAGACGGCTCCCGTTTCATTCTGGATACGACGAGCATCAGCGTTCTCGGCTATGAGCACGATTTGACCGAACCGGTCATCCGCCGCTGGAACCAGAAGTAATTTCCCATCCCTTCGATCTTTCCGCCTTGGTTAAGATAGAGGTAACACCCTCGCTATAAATGTACCGATCGCCGCCGTCCGCGGCCGTTCTTGTATTGCGTTTCCTGGAGTGCGGATGTGTTTAATCGATCTGTCGTATCGATCTCTTTAGCTATTGCTCTTTCCTCTTTCGGCACCGCCTCCGCCCAGGAAGGCGGCCATTGGTGGTCCGGCGACTGGTATCTGAAAGTCGGCGTATCAGGCTTTTCCGCGCCGAAATTCGAAGGCGCCTCAAGCAACGAATTCAAGTTCAGCCCGCTGATTTCGGTCGGTCGTCAGGGCGCCGGTCCGCGCTTTTCCTCGCGCAACGACAATCCATCCTTCGCGCTCGTCGATAACAGCGGCTTCCGCGCCGGTATCGTCGGTCGCTATGTGCCTGAGCGTGACCAAGACGACGACAGCGATCTGCACGGCCTGAAGAAGGTCAAATGGGGTGCGGAAATCGGTGGTTTTGCCGAGGTTTATCCGACCGACTGGCTGCGCGCCCGCGCCGAAGTCCGCCAGGGTATCCGCTCCCATGACGGTCTCGTGGCCGACGTGGCGCTTGACGCCTTCACCGATATCGCGCCCGATCTGCAGCTCTCCGGCGGCCCGCGTGCCACCTTTGCGACGAGCGGCTACTTCCATTCCTATTACGGCGTCAACGAAGCGCAGTCAGCCGCAAGCGGGCTGAAGCCTTATGATCCCTCGGGCGGCATCCAGTCCTATGGTGCCGGCACCGCACTCACTTGGAACGCGACTGAGAACCTGTCGACGAGCGCCTTCGCGGAATATAAGCGCCTTGCCGGTCCGGCCGCTGACAGCAGCCTTGTGCGCGAGAAAGGTTCGAAGAACCAGTTCCTGATCGGCTTGTCTGCGAGCTACAAGTTCAATTTCACGCTGAACTGATCCAGCCGCCCGAACGGGTCCAAATCACACCCAGCCGCCGTCGACGATGAACTGCTGACTTGTGCACATGGCGCTGTCGTCGGCTGCGAGAAACAGCGCCATGCGGGCGATGTCGGAAGGCTGCAGTCTGTCCGGCAGGCACTGACGCTCGGCGATCTGCCGCTCGCCTGCCTCATTCAGCCAGAGGCTCATCTGCCGTTCGGTCATCACCCAGCCGGGCACCATGCAATTGACACGGATTCGCTCGGGGCCGAATTCGCGGGCGAGCGCCCGCGTCATGCCCCAGATTGCCGCTTTCGCCGTCACATAGGCAGGGCAGTCCGGATCGCCGACCATCCAGGTGATCGAGCCGAAATTGATGATCGAGCCGCCGCCGAGCGCCTTCATGAAGGGTCGGGCGGCTTGTGCGGCGAAGAACTGATGACGCAGGTTGATCGCCATGCGGTCATCCCAATAGGCGACGGTTACGTCCTCCGTCTGGTGCCGGTCGTCATTGCCGGCATTGTTGCAGAGAACCTGAAGCGGGCCGTTCTGCGCAACCGCTTCACCGATCGCGTGCTTCAGCGCCTCGATATCGCGCAGATCGCAGGGAATGAAGAGCGGTGCGGCATGACCATCGGCATCTATCGCAGCGACAAGCTCGCGGCCGCTCTCCTCGGCGATATCGACGAAGGCGACCCGGCTGCCCTGGGCACAAAAGTGCCGCACCAGGCTTTCGCCGATGCCGCTTGCACCCCCGGTGATGAACACGCTTCTGGCTTGGAGGCTCGGATAGCTGGCGTAGGTCACAAGATTGTCGCTGGCATCTCGGCTCATCGGGAACTCCGGAAAAGAATGTCGTAAAGGCTGGTGGGCCGCGCACGAACGTGCCGCCCGACTGTATCAAACGGAAGACGCCGCAGGCACCCCGGAAGCGCTGCGGCGTCTTTTTTCAACGGTGTTCAGAACCCGGACCTGCGGCGGACTTCAGGCCCGGTTCAGAAGCTCACGTTGAAATTGATCTTGACCGCATGGTCCTGGGTATCGCCCGCAATCTGACCGGCGTAGGATGCGCCGATCGTTGCGTTTTTCGCCAGGTTGAAATCCAGGCCGGCTTCCATGGTCAGTGCATTCTCGGCAATCGGGGCGCCGACGGAATCGAAGCTTGCGCCGGTATTGAAGGCGAGTTTGGAGCTCGGCGTGACATCGCCATAGGCGTGCCGCCAGCCAAGCATGCCGCGCACGGTCGCCTTGGTATCCTGCAGATCGATATCGGTGGAGGCGCGAATGCCGAACGTGGTGAAAGCGGTGTCCATGCTGGACGATCCGGTTGACAGCGCTGCGATCGTGCCGCCTTCTTCCGAGAAGGCATCGCTCTTCAGGCGAGCATAGGCGAGGTTGGCGAAGGGCTCGAAAGCGGTATCTTCAAAATCCATCCGGTAGGCCAGTTCCGCGAAGGCCTGGGTGGTGCGGGCGTCGTAGTCGGCCGACAGGGTCTCGTTGAAGGCTGGGAAGACGACATGGCGCTTAGTGCTGATATCGTGCGAGGTATAGAAGACGCCGGTGCGGAAGCCCAGCGCACCCCATTGCGTGCCGCCATAGATACCGAGATGGACGTTATCGCTCGAGCCGGATGAGGTGCGGGCATCGACATCAAAACTGGTATTGCTGTAGCCGGCCATTGCGCCGAAGCGCCATGTCCCGACCGCCGCATCGACGCCGAAGACGATGCCACCGGTCGAGTGATCGAAATCGGCCGCGTAGCCCGCTCCCTCGGTCGTGCTCTTGGCGCCGATCGCCTGGCTCCAGATGGCGAGGCCTTCGGTGTCGCTGATAGCGCCTGTCAAACCGTTCTCGTCATAGGAGGTGACCTCCGACATGGGCGTGCCCACTGCGCTGAACGCCGAGCGGAGGCGCTGGCCGACCGCATCGTCGAGATAGAGGCTGTCCTGGATGAAGGCGCCCTTGACGCTGGAATGGATCTCGCCGGAGAGCGCATTGCCGTAGGGCCGCAGATAACGATAGAAGCCGATGGACTCGTCGATCAGCGGATCGGGCTGTTCGCGGTTGATGACATAAAGCGACCAGCCATCCTTGGTCCAGCCGAAGGAGAGGCCCTCGACTTCCTGGTCGCCGGGAGTGTCGAGTTGGCCGATCTCTTCCACTTCGCCTGTCGTCAGATTGGCGCGATAGAGCGATTTTGTATCGCTTTCGGTGGAGAAATACATCCAGCCATCAAGGATCTTGCCGCCCTGTGCCTGGTCGATCGTCCTCGAAAGGGGAATGTACTGCTTGAAGGAGCCGTCGGAGAGATTGTAGACCGCGATCTCCGTGGAGTTGTCATAGGCCATGCCATAGAGGAGGCCCTTCTTGGCATCCACGGCCACCCAGCTCGCGACGTCATGCTTGCCATGCGGAGGGGTCAGGGCGAAATACTTGCCCGTATAGGTCATGTCGCTCGCGTTATAGATCGCAAAGACCGGCGTGTTGTATTTCTCGCCAGTGATCGGATCGCGGGTGCTGGTATCCAGCGAGATGTAGAGGTATCCGTCGGCGTAATCGATGTCGCCGATATGATTGAGGCCTCTGGGCGCACCGGCAAACGGGTTTGCCAGGGCCGGATCGATCGCGCTGTTGTCGCGCGTTATCGTGTTGAAGTTGCCGTCCGCCTTGTCCAGCGCGTTCGTGCCGGAAAAGTACCAGTTCTTGCCGTCCGTCGTCACGCCCTGGCCGCGATAGGTGATGGGATCGTCGGTGAATGTAAACTTCTCGACCATGATCCAGGGCTCGACGGCATAAGCAGGCATGGCCGTCGCGCAGAGGAGAGCGGTCAGGACGAGCGGTCTTGCCGCTTGCGCCATGGGCGCCCTGGTTGAGGGACCTCTGGTCATGAATGGCATTTCAAGTTTCCTTTTCGTAGGGCAAAGGCTGCTTGATCGCAGCCGAGAGGGGCCGCCGACCTGATGGCAGGCGGCGGCGGTGAAGGCGGCGTGATGAAAGCGCAGTGATCCGCTGACAGGCCGCGAAGGCCGGTCGGTCGTGATGCTTTCATGGAGAGTGGGGTGCGTGCTGGTTCAGCGCGCGTAGTCGAACCGATCGAAAATGCGATTATACATTTGCGATATTCGAGTTATAAATCGCGTCATTTTCAAATGTTGAAAATATAGACACAGAAATATAGAATAAAATCGGGATCTAAGCTCGAAATTTTGTCAGTAAATCCATCATAAATCTTCCATTTCTGGGACTCTGATTCTACTTAAACACGTTTATCCAAGTTTATTCATGTATTGCGAGTTGACGTCACTAAAGAGACTGTTCTATGAGAGCGGTAATAGGGGAGCGATATGACAATAGTATGAATAGTATGAATAGTATGAAGAATAGGAAGAATGCGAAAGCCCGTCTGGCTCTCGCGGCGCCGTTGCGCATGGAGGGGATGGTCGGCAGCAGCCTTCACACGAGGGTGCTCAATGAGATCGGCCAGAGCATCGTGCGCGGTGATCTTTTGCCCGGCGATCCGTTGCCGAATGCGGATGACTGGAGTGCCGCGCATGGGGTAAGCCGCACCGTATTGCGTGAAGTGATCAAGGTTCTGGCCGGCAAGGGCATGGTGGAATCGCGTCCGAAAATCGGCACCCGCGTGCGTCCGCGCAGGGACTGGAATTTTCTCGATCCGGATGTGCTCCTGTGGCGCTACGGCGGCAGGACCACCGCCGAGGACGCCCGTTCGCTTTTCGAGTTGCGCCGTGCGATCGAGCCGACCGCCGGTGCGCTGGCGGCCGAACGCGCCACCGCGGCAGAGATCGAGCATTTGCGTGGTCTGCTCGCCGAGATGGAGCGGGCGGGCGATGACGGAGCGCGTTTTGCCGTGCCGGATCTTGCTTTCCATCAGGCGATCCTACGCATGTCCGGCAATGAATTGATCGGTTCGTTGGCGGCGCTGATCGAGACTGCGCTGGTGATCAGTTTCCGGCTTTCCGACGACAATCCGCAGGGCCAGAGCCATTCGCTGCCGCTGCATCAGCAGGTCGTGGAGAGTATGGCAAATCGCGATTCCGCCGGCGCGAGCAAGGCCCTGGTTTCTTTGCTGGACGGGGCCGAGGAAGATGTGAGGCGTGCCCTGGCCGCGCGTCAGCGATAGATACGCCGGCTGGCCGGTGATCCGATGAACCTTCCTTCGTTCCTCAGAGCAGGAGCCTTGCAGGACGAAGCGGATTCCATCGAGCCGCAGATGGCGAAGCTCGCCGGCGATGGAGTCTTGACCATGGGTCCTGCCCATCGCTAGATGACCGTATGCAACAGATTGACGGTCTCAACGGGCGCGTTGCCGATGCGCCCTCGGATAATTGGGTTTATCGCATCCTGCCGCCCTGGCTGTGGCCCTATGCGCAGCTTGCGCGCTGGGACCGGCCGATCGGCTGGCAACTCCTCATGTGGCCGTGCTTCTGGTCGGCGACCCTTGCCGCCAATGCGGCTATCGAGCCGCGCGTCTTCTCCGGCGCCCTGCTGCTCTACCATCTGTTCCTGTATTTTATCGGCTCTGTCGCCATGCGCGGCGCAGGCTGCACCTATAATGACCTTGTCGACCACGAGATCGACATGCAGGTGGCGCGCACTCGCTCTCGTCCACTGCCCTCGGGTCGTGTGACGCGCCGGCAGGCAAAGATATTCATCGGGCTACAGGCGCTGGTCGGCCTGTTCGTGCTATTGCAGTTCAACTGGTTTGCCGTGCTTCTCGGCGTGCTGTCGCTCGGGGTCGTCGCCCTCTATCCCTTCGCCAAGCGCTTTACCGACTGGCCGCAATTCTTCCTCGGTCTTGCCTTTTCCTGGGGCGCGCTCATGGGCTGGGCAGGGATTTTCGGCAGCCTCTCCTTCTCTGCCTTCCTGCTTTATCTAGCCTCGGTCGTCTGGACGATCGGCTACGACACGATTTATGCCCATCAGGACAAGGAGGATGACGAGCTGATCGGCGTTCGCTCCACCGCGCGCCTGTTCGGCGAGCGCACGCGTCTGGCGCTTGTCGGCCTCTACGGACTGACGCTGGTGCTGATGTTCCTGTCCTTTGCGCTTGCTGGTGTCGGCCTTCTGGCTTTTGTCGGTCTGTTGATTGCCGCCGGAATGTTCGCCTGGCAGATCAGGACGCTCGATATCAACGACGGCGCCCAGTGCCTCGCGCTCTTCAAATCGAACACCCGAGTCGGATTGATCATCTTTCTCGGCCTGTTCGTCTCGCTGCTTTTTGCCATTCCCTGATCTGAAGTGAAAAATGACCCCGAAATGAAAAACCCGGCACGATGGCCGGGTTTTGAAATCGGCTCAGAACGTATCGCTCAGCTGCGGGCGATGATTTCCTTGCCTTCGATCTTCATGATGACGCCGAGCTTGCCGGTCGTGCGGCGCACGAGGAAGCGCGGGCGGCGGTTTGCGAAATAGGAGTGACGACGGCGCGGCTTCATTTCGCTGGTGCGCAGTCCGCCAAGATGTTCTTCGAGAGGGCGGGCGACACCGTCGGCTTCCACCATCAGCATGGGAATGCCGAAGGCTTCCGACCAGCTGCGCCAGTCGGCCGCGATATCGCCGAGATCGTGGGCGACGAGCAGCGGAATGCAGAGTTCCGGATCTTCGTGATGCAACTCGAGCGTCACGGTGACTTCACCATTGCCGTGGTCGATGGCGCGGGCTGCAACGCCTTTGAAGACGCGCCGCGGCAAGGCGATGGAGAGCGGCAGGCCGCTGGAGGGGAGAATCTTGCGCAGGACCGCGCCGCGTTCGTCGATCGTTATGCTGACGTCACTGGCATGGTCGTGGATGGCGTAGCTTACCTGCTGCGGAAAGCGAGACGGATCAAGACGCAATGTCGTGCCAGCCCAGACGGGCTTCAGAACGGTATTCTTCATTTCATTTCTACCCTTGTCTTACCTGAGAGCCGGTTTCCGGTCTTCTCCTCGGGACTTTTCGTCCTCTGTGGTCTGACAATAGGCGGCCCCCGTTCCGTACAGCTTAAAAATTGCGGTTAAAGAAATCCTGCCTCCCGGAATGGTTAGCAAAACTGAATATGGCAGGGTTTCCGGATGGTGAACGCGCCCGTGTCTTAAAGCGGGACAGCTTCAGGTAAGTCTCGGGTAAGCTTTGCGTGGCAAAATGTTCGCACCAATGGTCCGTCATTCTTTAAAGACTTTGCTGAAAAGGGCGCATTTATGATCACGGCATCCCTGGCATACGTCATTCTGTCTCGTGATATGCCTAAGAGTCTGGACCGCGTCGCCAATCAGACGCAGGTCAAAAAAGACGCCCAGTATTACGCCGACAACATCAACAAGGTGAAGGACGTCGACGACTTCCTTGGCGACTACAAGCTCTACAGCTACGCCATGAAAGCCTATGGTCTTGATGACATGATCTATGCCAAGGCCTTCATGAAGAAGGTTCTGGAGAGCAATCTCACGGATGCGAACAGTTTCGCCAACAAGCTTTCCGACACGCGCTACAAGGAATTCGCCGCCGCCTTCAACTTCAATGCGCCGCCCAAGGATATTCAAACGGACGCGCAGGAAGACGATCTGATCGGCCTCTACAAGCAGTCCTTTGCCGACGCGGCACAACAGACTGCCACCGAAACGAAATATTACAGCGCGCAGATGGATGGCGTGAAGACCGTCCAGGACTTCGTCGGCAATTCCCGCCTGCTGAACTACGCGTTGAAGAGCGTCGGCATCGACCCGACATACATGTCGAAGGACTACATCGCCAATGTCCTGACCACTGACATCAGCAAGCTTGGCGGCAATGCGCCTGATCCGAGCGATCCGGCTTACGATCCGACCAAGACATATATCGGTGACAAGCTCTATGCGCTCGCGCAGCAATTCAACTTCAAGCCTGACAACGGCGACACCCAGTATTTCCGCAACAATATCGGTTCGGTGCAGTCGGTCGACGACCTTCTAGCCGATCCGCGCCTGCGCACGGTGGCGCTGCAGTCCGTCGGCATCGATCCGGCAACGGCCGATAACGCTTTCATCAAGATGGTGCTGACAAGCGATCCGGCCACACTTGGCGGCGACGCTCCACTCAACAACCCCAATCCATCGCTCAACTATGTCGGCGACAAATACAAGGAACTTCGTTCTTATTTCAACTTCAACGCCGATGGTTCGGTCAATGGTTCGGCGCAGAATTCCGGCCAGACCGACACGGTCGCGGAGCTATACGCCTTCCGCGCCCCCGTAGTCGGTGGCGCCGCCCAGACCGCGACGCAGAAGAACAACGTCATCGAACAGTATAACATCAAGACTGCGCCGCAGATCGTCGACCGCGACGGCACGGCGAGCGATGTGTACTATACCAGCCAGGTGATGTCCGACCTCAACAAGAGCTACTATCTGTCCAAGATCGGCACGATCACCAATGTCGATCAATTGGTCAACGACAAGCGGCTTGCAGATTATGTTCGTGCCGCATTCGGCATGGATCCGGGCTTTACGCAGCTGAAAAACGTCCTGACCGATCCTGCCTATGCCCGTTCGGTCGATTTGGGAGATGCCTACGAGGCCTTCAATTTCAAATCCGACGGTACGGTCTCTCCGACCGAGCGCGCACAGTCCTACGATCAATTGACGGGCATAGTGAATGCCGCGTCGAACGTCTCGAGCTACTTCTCGAACATGATGAAGCCGCCGGGTGGCGTCAGCCCGATCGACAACGTCGACGAACTACTTTCGGACAAGATGCTGGCCTCCTATATTAAGGATGCCTACGGTCTCGGTCAGGATTTCAGCAATGCCGAACTGAAGAACATCCTCACGGATTCCGCCTATGCCGCTACCGCAGGCCATCAGAACATCCATGATGCCTTCAATTTCAACGCGGATGGCTCGGTCACCTTCCAGACGCAGCCGGATGGCAGTGTTGTCGGCGCCCAAAATACTCTCCAGCTTCAGGGCATCAATCAGCTCGTTGCGAACAACTCTTCGTATTATCAGGTCAAGCTCAGCGACCTTTCCAACAACGGCGCGACCGCGGCGGTCGACGTATTCCTAGCCGACGGCAGAGCCGTGAGCTTCTTGCGCTCCAGCATGCAGATCGGCAACGACATCAGCGACACCACGCTTCGCAGCATTCTGACCGATCCAACGGTCGCGGCTGCCCAGGGCTATAGCGACGTCTATAAGCTCTTCAATTTCCACCAGGACGGCACGGTCGCCCAAAACACCCTGTCGCAGAGCGCCGGCCAGGTGGCCGCGATGACTAAGAAGGCAGACGACGCTGCCACCTATTACGGCAGCACTATGTCTTCGATCACCAGCGTCGATCAGTTGCTGGGCGACCAGAAGCTCAACAGCTACATCCGTTATGCCTTCAGTATTCCGACGAGCGTTTCGGATACCGATTTGCGCAACATTCTCACCGATCAGAGCGACACCGGACCCTATGCCAATGTGAAGGCGGCGTTCAATTTCGCGGCGGACGGCACTGTCACTCCCGGTTGGGCGCAGACCTCCGCACAGATGGCTTCTGTGAATTCGGCGGCTAACGCGCGGGAACAAGGCGTTCTGGACCGGATGGGCGACGTCAATGATGTCGATCAGCTGCTCGCTGACTCGTCCCTGACGGACTATCTGAAAATGGCTTACGGCCTAGCCTACGACACGAGCAACGCCGAGCTAAAGAATATCCTCACCGATCCGGCCCATGCTGCTTCCGTCGGCCAGGGCGATCTCAACGCCGCTTTCAATTTCGGCTCGGATGGATCGCTGCCGACTTCGACCACCGCCCAGACTGGCGAGCAGACGACGAACACGTCAGACAATTACGGCGCTCGCGTCAACAGTCAGGGCGACGATCTCATTGACCGCATCATCGCGAACTACAAGTCGCGAATGGACGACGCCAAGGGCGTAAAGAGCATCAATGATTTCATGAAAACCAATGCCACCGCCGATACGCTCCTCGGCAACGACTCCTATCCGGATCTTTATCAGATGTCGCTGCAGGCTTACGGCCTGACGACGAACGACGTGTCGCGCTCCACCATGCGCAAGCTGCTGGTCAGCGACCCCTATGATCCGAAGGGATATGTCGCATCCTTCAAGGACGACCGTATCACCAAGATGGTGCGCGCTTTCAATTTCGGTTCCGATGGCAAGGCTGCCGAGCCCCTGTCGGCTCTGTCTGCCGCCACCTTGGCGAAATATGCGACCGATTATAAGTCGCACGTGACCATGCTCATGAAAGACGGCCCCGCAAAGGACCGCGCTTCCAAGGATGCCACCAAGGAAGTGGATTATTTCGGCAAGACCATTCCAGGCATAACCTCGCTCGACGATTTCCTGGCCGACAAGCGCCTGACGGATCTCGTGCTGAAAGCAAATGGCCTCGATCCGAAGAAATACGACAAGGATACGCTGAAGAAGATCTTCACCTCCGATCCCGATGACAAGAAGAGCTATCTCAACACCACGGCTGACGCGCGCTTCAAGGAGATCGTCGCCTCCTTCAATTTCGACAAGGACGGCAACCTGACACGCGCCAAGATGGGTACGATCCAGGACAAGCAGGCCGAGGCGAATACGCAGCAGCAGTATGTGCAGATGACCCTGGAAACCCAGGAGGGCGAAAAGAATGATGGCGTTCGCCTGGCACTCTATTTCAAGCGCAAAGCCGGTGACGTCACCTCGCTCTACCAGATCCTCGGCGACAAGGCGCTCTATCAGGTCGTCCAGACGACCTATAGCCTGCCGGCGCAGATTTCGTCGATGGATGTCGCCAAGCAGGTCGATCTCCTCGGCCGTTTCGTAAAGCTAGAGGACCTGCAGGATCCCAAGAAGGTTGACAAGCTGGTCAAGCGCTTCACAGCCATGTACGACATCAAGAACAACACGCAGCAGTCGCCGGCGCTTCAGCTACTGACCGGCGGCACCGGCCAGGCGTCATCGTTGCTTTAATAATGGTGTGAGCCTCCTGGAGCCTAGGAAAGGTTCTAGAGGCTCACCACCTTGTCCGGGTTCATGATGTCGGCCGGATCGAAGGCGCGCTTGATGCGGCGCATCAGTTCCATCTCGATTTCCGGCCGAATCGACGCGAGCTCATCACGCTTCAGCTGACCGATGCCATGCTCGGCGGAAATCGAACCGCCATTGGCAAGCACCAGCCCGTGCACGATATGGTTCATCTCGTGCCAGCGGGCGATGAAGGCATCCTTGTCGGCACCAACCGGCTGCGAGATGTTGTAATGGATGTTGCCGTCGCCCATGTGGCCGAAGGCGCAGATGCGCGCGCCGGGCATTGCCGCCATCACCGCCTCTGCAGCTTCGTTCATGAAGTGCGGTATCTTCGAAACCGGCACGGAAACATCGTGCTTGATCGAGCCGCCCTCCGGCTTCTGGGCGTCCGACATGCTCTCGCGCATGTGCCAGAGCGCCTTCTGCTGCGCGACCGAGGAGGCGATTGCCGCATCCTGAACAAGTCCCGCTTCGAAACCCTGCTCCAGAACGGCATTCATCATCCGCTCGGCCGTTTCGGCGGAATCGGAGGTGGAGATGTCGATCAGCACATACCAGTCATGCGGCGTCTCCAGCGGATCGCGCACGCCATCGATATTGCGCGCGGTGATCTCGACACCGAAGCGCGGCATCAGCTCAAAGCCGGTGAGCGAGGCGCCGCAGAGGCTGGAAGCGAGGTTGAAGAAGGCAAGCGCATCCTCGACCGAGGATAGCCCAGCAAAGGCCACCTGATGGCCGAGCGGCTGCGGGAAGAGTTTCAGGACCGCGCCGGTAATGATCCCGAGCGTGCCTTCCGCGCCGATGAAGAGATCGCGCAGGTCATAGCCGGTATTGTCTTTCTTCAGGCGGCGCAGTCCGTCCCAGATCTCGCCGGTCGGCAGCACGACTTCGAGGCCGAGGCAGAGCTGGCGCATGTTGCCATAAGCGAGAACCGCCGTGCCGCCGGCATTGGTGGAAAGGTTGCCGCCGATGCGGCAGGAGCCCTCCGAGCCAAGCGAGAGCGGAAACAGGCGGCCGTGCGCCTCGGCCGCTTTCTGCACCTCGGCCAGGATCGCGCCGCCGTCGGCGACCAGCACGTTTGCGACCGGATCAACATCGCGGATCTTGTTCATGCGTTCGAGCGAAAGGATGACATCGGCCTTGCCCGCGCGCGGCGTCTGCCCGCCGACGAGGCCGGTATTGCCGGTCTGCGGTACGATGGCCGTACCGGTTTCGGTGGCAAGCTTCATGATTGCGGAGACTTCCTCGACCGTACCGGGTTTCAGCAGGAGAGGGGAGGAGCCGTGATAGAGACCGCGGTTTTCGATGAGGTGCGGCGCGAGATCAGCTTCACTGTGCAGCGCATATTTCTCGCCGACGATGGCGGTGAAACGTTCGATGTTCTCTGGAGAAATGCTTGTGCTGCTCATGGAGCCCGGTCCCTCTTCTTCACTCGCGCGGTGCTGCCGCTCGCCGCAGCCGGTCGTTGATTGCCTCTCCAAGCCCTTCGTCAGGGATCGGCGAAAAGGCGATCACGGCCGCGCCGCTGGCATCAGCCTTCTTCATGTAGTCGAAAAGATTGGCGGCCGCTTCCGAGAGATCGCCGCGCGGGCTGAGATTCAGCGCCATCGCCGCTTGCTCGGCGCCTGCCACCCTGTTTGGACCGAAGGCAATCAAAGCTTCACCGGGTTCCAGTGCCGTGGCTTCGAGCCGGACGGCCGCGCCCGGCGCGTAATGTGAAGCGAGCATGCCCGGCGCTTCGATCGCTGCGGTTGCCTTCTTCGAACGCAGCAAACGCTTGCCTGCCACCCGCTCGATCTCCTTGGCCGGCAGTCCGCCGGGCCGCAGCAGTCGCAGTTCGCCGTTTTCGACCTTCACGATCGTCGATTCCACGCCAACGGTACTCGCGCCTGCGTCAAGGATGAGAGGTATCTTTGCCCCCAGATCAGCCTCGACATGGGCAGCGCTTGTGGCGCTCACCTTGCCGGATGTATTGGCGCTCGGAGCCGCAAGCGGCCGCCCGAAGGCCCGGATCAGATCGCCGGTAAAACCTTTCGGTATGCGGACGCCGACGCTGTCGAGGCCGGCGGTCGCCAGCGCATGGATCGCGGTGCCGGTCCTCAGGGGCAGTACCAGCGTCAGCGGGCCAGGCCAGAAGGCTTCTGCCAAACCGCGGGAGATCGGATCGAATTCGGCATAGGTCTCTGCCATCGCAAGATCCGCCATGTGGCAGATCAGCGGATTGAAGCGTGGCCGCCCCTTGGTCTCATAGATGCGGGTGATCGCCGCCGGATTGGTGGCGTCGGCGGCAAGGCCGTAGACGGTCTCGGTCGGAATGGCGATCGCAAAGCCTTCGCCGAGCGCCGCGCAGCCGGCTTCGAGTGCCGTCTGCCTGTCCGCCTTGATGTCGATTATTCTTGCCATGTCCTGCCCGGTTTTACTGCGGCAGTCATTAGGCTTTCCTTGCGGCGCGATCAATCCCGCCCGAAGCTTGCAGATCAACTGCCGGCGAACCTACAGTTGGCGGATGATCTGGCGAAGCTGCTCGTTGCGGGCGCCGAGCAGGAGGATGTTGCGGATGGCGATCTGCGGATCGTTGGTGCGGAAGAGCAGGCCGTTGCCCCGCACCGAGCGGTCGACCACCATCCTCTCCGGCGTGCTTTCACCCGGCTTGATCGCCACGGCGAAATACATCCGGGAATTCTGCACCGCGATATTGTCGAAGAAATTGTCGTTGTCGCCGATGTCGGAATAGAAGTTGGCGATGTAGAAGGCCCATGCCACTTCGTCGTAGCGAGCGAATTTGGTGCGTGCGGCCGTGACGTGGCAGTAGCCGAGATGCGGGCTATCCGCCAGCGTCCGGTGGAAGATCATCTTCGGAAACTGGATCGCGCGGTGGAAGCCATTGATGTTCTGGTGGGTCTTTTCGCCGGCGGCCTGCAGCTTGCGTGCGGTCTTTTCAGCCACTTCCTCATGGGTGAGATAGCGGCGCTCGTCCGGGAGCCAGTCTTCGCGACGGCGGCTGATGCGGCCGGTGCGCAGGAATTCAGAGTGCTTGGCGAAAAGCCGTGGTTCTGTAGGCTTGATTTCTTCCCGCGTGTCGAAATATCGAAGTTTGGCCATGGCTTTCGCAGTCTTCGCTGTGTGGGTCGTCGGCAAGGATAGGATTTCGTGCTTAACACGCTGTTAAAATAGCGCGAAGAAGGCGCGAGAGCTGGGTTTGCGAGCGGTATGTCGCAAATGCGACAGTGCCTCGCCAGCCACATTGGATTTACTTATGTCTGACGGGTCACGAAATGTCGCAATTGACGATAATCAAAGGCGAGTGAATGTTTCTGAGGACCACCCGGCTCCCTGTCGTCAATTTCGAAGCGGATGTCGCTTTACAACCAAGCGACCGGCATGCTCGGTGCTTAAATA
Source organism: Rhizobium sp. 768_B6_N1_8 (assembly GCF_051811225.1). Lineage (NCBI taxonomy): Bacteria > Pseudomonadati > Pseudomonadota > Alphaproteobacteria > Hyphomicrobiales > Rhizobiaceae > Rhizobium > Rhizobium sp. 768_B6_N1_8. The sequence goes on from NZ_JBPWPV010000001.1 coordinate 501,946, forward strand.
ACACCATGACCAGTTCTCCGGAGGGAGAAGGAAGCGGGCGCGCTTCCGCTGCCGTGCTCGAAAAGAGTAGCAGCCACATGCACGAGGATAGGCAGATGGATATTCGCAGCAACGTTTTGCGCCAGCTCAAGAGCCGCCGCGAGGGTTTCAGTCTCGAACAGCCCTTCTACATTGACGAGGATTATTTCCGTCTGGATATGGAGATGATCTACTATCGCGACTGGCTATTCATCGGCCATGATTGCGAACTGCCGAAGCCAGGCGCCTACTTTACCGTCCAGATCGGCGAGTATCCTGTCGTCATCGTGCGCGGACGCGACAATGTCATTCGCGCCTTCCACAATAGCTGTCGCCATCGCGGCTCACGCGTCTGCACCAAGGAGCACGGCTCGTCGGTACGCCTCGTCTGCCCCTATCATCAGTGGACCTACGATCTCGACGGCAAGCTCGCCTTCGCGCGCCACATGGGCGATGATTTCGACAAGAGCGGCTACGGGCTGAAACCGGTCCATTGCGAAATCGTCGCCGGTTACGTCTTCATCTGCCTCGCCAATGTCGCGCCGGACTTCCAGACCGTGCGCGACAAGGTCGAGCCCTATATGGCGCCCCATCACATCGGCGAGGCCAAGATCGCCTTCCAGAGCACCATCATCGAGAAGGGCAACTGGAAGCTGGTCTGGGAAAACAATCGCGAGTGCTATCATTGTGCCGCAAACCATCCTGAGCTCTGCCGCACCTATCCGGAAGCGCCGAGCGTGACCGGCACTGATGGCGGCGCCGACGATCCCGAGATTGCCGGCCACTGGGCGCGCTGCGAGGCCGCCGGTCTGCCGAGCAAGTTCCAGATCTCGCCGGATGGACAGTTCCGCACCGCCCGCATGCCGCTGATCGAGGATGCCGAAAGCTACACGATGTCCGGCAGGCCCGCCGTCAAGCGCCCGCTCTCCGACGACGTGAAGATCAGCCACATCGGCACGATGCTGCTCTTCCACTACCCGACGACCTGGAACCATCTGCTCGGCGACCACGCCATCTCCTTCCGCGTACTGCCGCTCAGCGCCAACGAGACGGCGGTGACGACGAAATGGATCGTTCACAAGGATGCTGTCGAAGGTGTCGATTATAACCTCGAGGAGCTGACGCACGTCTGGACCGAGACCAACGATCAGGACCGCCGCATCGTCGAAGAGAACGCCTTCGGCATCCGTTCGCCGGCCTATGAGCCCGGTCCTTATTCGCAGGTCCACGAGGGCGGTGTCATGCAGTTCCTCGAATGGTATTCGAACTTCATGATCAACCGTTTGCAGGGCGATCAGGCCAAGCTCTCGGTCGTTGCCTGAGGGCGATCGCCACCGGTTAATGTCCGGTTCATTTCGCCTCCGGTAAAAATGGAGTGTGGATGCCGTTTTCGGGTCTTTCGGGAACAATTTTCCGTTTTGTCCGTTGTCCGGCAGGCTTTTTTGCTCTTGATCGGAGACACGCAATGTTTGGGCTGAGTAAGAAGGTCGCGACTGCGGTTATGGCCGCCGCCGTCGTTGTGACGAGCTTCGTGCCGTCGCAGGCAATCCAGATGCCGACCGCCCCGCAGGTGGAAAAATCTTCGCCTGTCGAAAACGTCCAATATCGCCGTTACTATCGTCCTGGCTACCGCCACGGCTACTATCCGGGCTACCGCCCCGCATATCGTTCTGGCTGGTACAGCGGCTATCGCGGTTATTCCTATTATCGTCCGGGCTACCGCCACTATGACGGCTACTGGTATCCGCTGGCAGCCTTTGGCGCCGGTGCCGTCATCGGCGGCGCTATCGCGGCGCAGCCGCGCTACTATGCGCCCGCGCCGGCTCCCTCGGGCATCAATCCGAGCCATGTCGCCTGGTGCGAAAACCGCTACCGTTCCTACAGGGCCTACGACAATACGTTCCAGCCCTATAACGGTCCGCGCCAGCAGTGCTACTCGCCCTACTACTGAGGCGAAACCAGAGATCGAGATTGAACGCCCGGCCATCGAGCCGGGCGTTTTCGTTCAGAGAATATCCACCCGCTTCAAGAGCCACCAGGCCAAGGCGATGGAGGCGAGGATGAGCCCCACGGCATATTCCGTACCGTAGTCTCCGACGGCAAAGGGTAGGTTGGCCGTGTTCATGCCGAAGAAGCCGGTCACCAGTGTCGGCGGCAATAGGAAGGCCGTCATGATCGACAGGATGTAGAGGTGGCGGTTCGTCTCCGATGAAAGCTTGGAGTCGATTTCTTCGTGCAGCAGCCTTGCCCGGTCCTGCAGCGCGTAGACATCGTGGTCGACTGTCTCCAACCGGCTCGTCAGTCGCCCGGCAATATCGTCGAAACCGAAGGGCATTTCGTCTTCGTCGGAGGCTGCCGCTCGCCGCATCAGCGCAAGGACCGTGCGCAGGTGGCGATGCAGGCGCACGATCGTGCGGCGGACGGGAGCAAGCCTGCGGCGTTCGTCACGCGGCGCGTTGTCGTAGACGAAGTCCTCGATCAGGTTGAGCTCCTCGGTGAGCTCCATGACGACGGAGATCAGCGTGCGCTGGAACTCGGTCACAAGCAGTTCGAAGAGGTCGACGGGACGGGCGAACTTGCCGGGATTCTTCTCGATCATCACACGTGTCCGCTCCACGCTTCTCAGCGGCTGCAGGCGCGTGGTGATGATGAAACGGTCGGAGATGGCGAAATGCAGCCAGCCGAGATCGGCCGTGTCCTGATCGAATTCGCGCTGGCAGTCCACCAGCGTGCCGTAGAGCATCTGTTCGTCGACAGTCAGGACCGCGTGCGTGTCGCGCGTGGTCAGCGCCGACTTGGCGTCATCCATCACGCCGAGCGTGTCGAGCAGAGCGGGCACGCGGGCATCGGCGAGGTTGAGATGCAGCCAATAAAAACCGTCGTCCACGGTCAGCTCTGCGGCCGTCGCGCTGTTTTGCAGTCGCGCGGCCTTCTTGCTTTCCGGCGAGAAACGGTAGGCCCATACGAGGCCGGGTATGTTGACGGGCAAGGTATCCATTATTGCCGATCCTCTCGCGAAAGCGATCAATCCTACTAAAGCATGTCGCGCAAAACTGTGTAGCGGTTTTGCGATAACGACATGCGTCAAAACAAAGGCCTGAAGCGTGGCAGCGGATCTGAAAAGATCGCGACACGCTTAGAGATTCTCCATGACGTCTGTTTGTGCAAGTGCACAAGCGAAAAGGCGCTCTCGATCAAGGTTATCGACGGAAACCAAATTGACGTTTACGTAAAAATCAATTAGCTCTTCGAATGGAGGCGCTTGTGCGCCGGCTCTGCCGTGCGTGAGCTGAATGCGGAGGAAAATAAGATGTATAAGGCGCCTGTCGAGGAAATCGCGTTCACGCTGAAGCATGTCGCCGGCATGGCTGAGGCGATCGACGACGGTCTTCTCGGCGATCTTGGCGAGGATCTCGTCGATGCCATTCTTGCCGAGGCGGGACGATTTGCCACGGAGGAAATCGCCCCTCTCGCCGATATCGGAGACCGCCAGGGCACCCGGCTTGCCGACGGTGAGGTGAAGACGCCGGAAGGCTGGCGCGACCTCTACCGCAATTGGGCCGCAGGCGGCTGGAACGGCCTGACCGCGCCGGAGGACTTCGGTGGCCAGGCTTTGCCGCACATGCTGAATGTCGCGGCCCTCGAAATGTGGAACTCCGGCTCAATGGCTTTCGCACTCTGCCCGACGCTCACCATGGGTGCCGTCGAGGCGCTGAACGTGCATGGTAGTGCCGCTCTCAAGGAAAAATATCTGGCGCGCATGGTGTCCGGTGAATGGACCGGCACGATGAACCTCACGGAACCTCATGCCGGCTCCGATCTCGGCGTACTGAAGGCGCGCGCCGAGCGCCGTGAGGATGGTAGCTACCGCATCTTCGGCCAGAAGATCTTCATCACCTGGGGCGAGCATGACGCGGCCGACAACATCATCCATCTCGTGTTGGCGCGCCTGCCGGATGCGCCGGCCGGCACTCGCGGCATCTCGCTTTTCCTCGTGCCGAAATTCCTTGTCAATGATGACGGCTCGCTCGGCGCCCGCAACGATCTTCACTGCCATTCGCTCGAACATAAGCTCGGCATTCACGGCTCGCCCACCTGCACCATGGTCTATGGCGACGGCAAGTTCGGCGAAGAGAAGGGTGCGATCGGCTGGTTGATCGGCGAGGAGAACAAGGGCCTCGCCTGCATGTTCACGATGATGAACAATGCCCGACTTGCCGTCGGCATGCAGGGTGTGGCGATCTGTGAAGCGGCGACGCAGAAGGCGATCGCCTATGCCAAGGAGCGCACGCAGGGCAAGGCCCCTGGCTGGAGCGGCTCCGGCATGAGCCCGATCATCGACCATCCCGATGTCACGCGCACGCTGCTCACCATGAAGGCCCTGACGCAGGGCTCACGCGCCATCGCCTATGCTTGCGCCCATGCGATCGATATGGCGCATCGCGCCAATGAGCGACGCGAACACTGGCAGGAGCGCGCTGCGCTGCTTACGCCGATTGCCAAGTCCTTCGCGACGGATGCCGGCGTCGATGTCGCCTCCCTCGGCATCCAGGTGCACGGTGGCATGGGCTTCATCGAGGAGACAGGTGCCGCTCGCTATTTGCGTGATGCCCGCATCGCCCCGATCTATGAAGGCACGAACGGCATTCAGGCAATTGATCTCGTCACCCGCAAGCTGCCTTTGTCTGATGGCAAGCAGGTCAGGGGCTTCATTGCCGAGCTGAAGGCGATCGCCGAGGCTGTCCACAGTTCAAATCTCGACGGTTTCGGCACGACGGCCAACAGGCTGGAGACAGCACTTGCCGATCTGGCAGAGGCTACCGACTGGCTTCTCGCGCGCCTTGCAGAGGGCAAGTCCGCCGAGGCCCTGTCCGGCGCAACCCCCTATCAGCGTCTGTTCGGCCTTGCGCTCACAGGCTGCTATCTCGCCAAGGGCGGCCTTGCCCGCACCGCGGATGGGGCAGGCGAGGGCCGTATCGCGCTCTGCCGTTTCGCAGCCGAAAACCTTCTGTCCGAAACGGCGGCGCTGAAAGACCGTGTCGTCAACGGTGCCAATAGCCTTGCAGCTGCCCGCACCGTCCTTGCCTGAGGAGACTGATATGAGCGATCCCATCATCATCGAGCGATCCGCGGAACATCCGTCCGTCCAGCTCATCCGTTTCAACCGGCCGGAAAAGAAGAATGCCTTCACTCGCGCCATGTACCGTACCATGACCGACGCGCTGAATGCCGCCAATGCCGATGCCGATATCCGGGTGACGGTCTTTCTCGGCACCGAAGGCTGCTTCTCGGCCGGCAATGATATCAGCGATTTTCTCGCCGTGGCCATGGGCGGCAGCATGGGCCAGGAACTGATTGATTTTCTCTATGCACTCGTCAATGCCGAAAAACCGCTCGTCTCGGGCGTCGATGGTCTGGCGATCGGCATCGGCACGACGCTCAACCTGCATTGTGACCTGACTGTTGCTTCCGACCGCAGCCATTTCCGCACGCCTTTTGTCGATCTGGCGCTGGTGCCGGAGGCGGGCTCGAGCCTGATCGTCCCGCGCATTACGGGTCATCAGCGCGCCTTCGCCATGCTCGTTGCCGGAGAGGCCTTTACGGCTGAGGATGCGAAGCAAGCCGGCCTGATCTGGAAGGTGACGACGCCGGAAGATGTGGAAAGCCAGACGATCGCTGCGGCCGCAAAGCTTGCAGCCAAACCGCCGGAAGCGTTGAAGATCGCTCGCGATCTCGTTCGCGGCCCGCGGGAGGAGATCATCGCGCGTATCGATGAAGAGGCCCGTCACTTCGCCGCCCGCATGAGAAGTGATGAGGCGCGCGCTGCCTTCGAGGCTTTCATGCGCCGCTGAGCCCTAGAAATCAGTGGTTATTGTCAGACGCGAATTTAAAGCCTCTCTTAAGCATAGTCTAACTAATGAATGGAGGATGGTTCCCCCGAACTGTCCGGGCGCGTGATGTGTTTCGTACGACCCCCCTTGTCCGAATTCATCCAACGTCTATCGCCCGTTCGCAGCGCGCTTAACCCCCGCGCTGCGAAACTATTGGGCGACGTGCATCCCAGCCGCGCGCCCCCCGTGGAATAGTTAGGTATTTGCCGAACTATTTATTGACTCTCGCCATCTCATATCTATAGTTAGGTACATGCCTAACCAATCACATGCGCTCGATTTGATGTTTCAGGCGCTGGCAGACCCCGCCCGGCGCAGCATGGTGGATCGGCTCTGCAAGGGCCCCGCCTCGGTGAAGGAGCTTGCGGAGCCGCTGTCCATGGCGCTGCCTTCTGTTCTCCAGCATCTGCAGATGCTGGAATCGAGCGGCCTTGTGCGATCGGAAAAGAACGGCCGCGTGCGCACCTGCCGGATCGAGCCGCGGGCGCTCCGCTCAGCCGAAGCCTGGATCAACGAGCGTCGCACCCTCTGGGAGCATCGCCTCGACAAACTGGGCGCATATCTCGAAGCCAATCCGGAAATGCCGGACAAACCTGAGAAGCAGAACGAAAAGGAGTAAGACCATGCAGGAAGAGTATAGCACCCTTCATTCCACCTTCTCCATCGAGCGCACCTATGACGTGCCGGCTCCGCGCGTCTTTGCCGCCTGGTCCGATCCGAAGGCGCGCCTGCAGTGGGAGGCGATCGGCGAGGATTTCACCACCACCTATACCGAAAATGATTTCCGCGTCGGTGGCCGCGATATCAGCCGGTTCAACTTCGGCAAGAGTGACGAATATGTCGCCGATGCGCGTTACGAAGACATCGTCAGGGATCGCCGCATCGTCTACGCCTATACGATGTCGCACAATGAGCGGCGCATCTCCTCGTCACTGACGACCATCAGCCTGACGTCGGTTGCCGAAGGCACGCATGTCGTCGTCACCGAGCAGATCACCATTCTCGACGGCGGCGATAAGGTGGAATATCGCCAGGCGGGCATCGCCGGACAACTCGACCAGTTGGGCCATTATCTCGCCGGCGAAAAGGTCGGCTGACGGCTGCTTATTTCTCCAACGTCGCCACGATCTCAACATGCGAGGTCCAGAGGAACTGGTCGATGGGCGTGACCGATGTAATTCGGTAGCCGCCCTCGACGAGGATGGCGAGGTCGCGGGCGAGCGTCAGCGGATTGCAGCTCACCGCCACGACCTTCTTGACGATCGAGCGCGCCAGTTCCTTGCACTGGAACTCCGCGCCCGCACGTGGTGGATCGAAGACGACGGCGTCGAAGACTTTGAGCTCCGAGGTCATCAGCGGGCGGCGGAAGAGATCGCGCTTTTCGACGGTCACCGGCTTCAGGCCCTGCGTATTGCGCGCCGCGTAGTCGAGTGCCGCAATCGCCTTGCCGTCGCCTTCAACGGCATGCACGCGGCCGAGACGGGCAAGCTGCAGCGAAAAGGTGCCGGCGCCGGCAAAGAGATCTGCGATCCGCTTGGCCTTGCCGACATGCGCAAGCACCAGCTTTGCCATTGCTTCTTCTGCAGGCTTCGTCGCCTGTGTGAAGCCGCCGGCAGGCGGATAGACCTGGATACCGCCGAACTCGACGACAGGTTTGGCCGGCTCGATCAGGATTTCACCATCAAGCGAAACGCGGGCAATGCCGCGAAGGCCGAGTATGACCTCGACCGCCTTGCGACGCTGCTGGTCGGACAGCTTCCTTATGCCTTCGACCGCAAGGTCGAGGCCGGAGAGCGTTTCGAGAACCGCGATGCGGAAGGCATCCGCATTGGTCGCGACTGCCGCCCCGACAGCCTTGATTGCCGGCAGCCGGGAAATGATCCCCGCCGACGAGATGGGACATTCCTCGATGGCGACGATGTGATGGCTTTCGGCCTGGTTGAAACCAACAAGCATATCCTTCTCGGTCTTGCGTGCAGCAAAGACCACTCGCCGTCGCTCGCCGGGATGGGCCGCGACGATCTCGCCGACCTCAGGCGTCAGCCCTTTGGACTTCAGCGCATCGATGACGAGCTGCCGCTTGAAGGTGCGGTAGGGTATATCTGCCATATGCTGCAGCGTGCAGCCGCCGCAGGTGCCGTTGACGCCGTCTGGCCCGAAATGCCGACAGGGCGGCTCCTGCCGGTCGGCGGAGGCCGAGGCGATCGACATGACCGTGCCCTGGCTCTTGACGCGGGCGATCGCCACCGTCTCTCCCGGCAGCGTGAAGGGCACATAGACAGGTCCGTCCTTGCCGTTGGCAATGCCGTCGCCCTGTGCGCCGAGCCTGTCGATGGTGATTGTTTCCGTGCTCACGCTTTTGTCCCTGCCAATAGAAATTCCTGATTGCCGTCTCCGCCCGAAATGGGCGAGGGGATGAGCCCGAAACTCTTCCAGCCCATGTCTTCAGTGAACCATCGCTCAAGTTCTGCCGCCACGGCAGGCCCGGAAGTCGGATCCTTGAGCAGCCCGCCCTTGCCGATCGCCTCGCGCCCCGCCTCGAATTGCGGCTTGACGAGGATCGCGGCAAGCGCTCCCGGCTCCGCAATATCGAGCGCCGGAGCAAGCGCCAGTTTGAGCGAGATGAACGAGACGTCGGAGACGATGAACTCCAGGGGCTGGCCGATATCCTCAGCCCTCAGATTGCGGGCATTGAGTCCCTCGACATTTGTCACGCGCGGATTGCCCGATATGCGCGGATGCATTTGCCCGTGGCCGACATCAACAGCCGTCACATGTGCGGCACCCCGCTCCAGCAGCACTTCCGTAAAGCCGCCGGTGGAAGCGCCGACATCGAGACAGTGCCGTCCTGCCGGATCGAGCCCGAAGTGGTCGAGTGCGGCCACCAGCTTCAATGCTGCGCGCGAAACATAGTCCTGCGCCGGGTCGTCGATTTCGATTGTCGCATCGTCGCCGAAGACGGCGCCGGCCTTCGTCACCACCTTGCCGGCGACCTTCACCGTGCCGCGTGCCACGGCGTCTCGCGCCCGCGAGCGGCTCGCAAAGAGGCCGAGGGTGACGAGAAGCTGGTCGAGGCGCTGGCTGTTTTGATCTGACATCGGCTGTGAATGACCGTCAAAGCCGCCGGTTGCAAGCGTTTTGTTGGCATCGCGGGCACGCCAGTGCAGGCTCACATCGCCGGAACCGCAATAAACTAAATCGACCTGTGCTGCGACGCACCAAATTTAAACAATTTTAAATCCTGCCCGCATAGGTTCGTTTTGATTGCAGCGGCTCGCTTTTGAATCGCTTCGTGCCATGAAGGCTCCCGCGTCCTCCCCGCCGATCATGTCCCTCATCAAGAAGTCTTGTGGCTGCGCATTTGCGTAGTCGCCCCTTGTCGCGCCTGATGTCGCCAGGAGAAATTGACCGATGTTCGCTCGAAACATATCCTTGAATGGTAAGCTTGCGGCCACTTTCGCAGCACTCATCCTTATTTTCGTATCAGTTTCCGCGTTCGTTTATTCCAAGGCAACGACGTCGGCGAGCTCTTCCGCCGAACAGGAAAAATCCGAGCTTCTCGTCAACCAGATCGATGACGCGCTGCAGGCCATGCTTGAGCAGGCCGTCAACCTGCGCGGCTTCATCCTCTTCCGCAGCGACAGCACCTATGGCGATATTTTTGCCAACCGCGAGCGCATGCTGAAGGCGATCGCCGCTGCAAAGCAGACCGCCGCTTCCCAGCCTGAGCTCGTCTCGATGATCGACGACATGCAGAAGGCTGCAGACCTGTATTTCCACGAGCTCGCCGAGCCGCAAGCCAAGGCCCGCAAGGAAACAGAAATGCCGATCGCAGAGGTCGTCAAGATCGGTGTCAACGCCACCAAGGGCCAGCTCGACGGCTTCCGCGCCGCTTCCGCCAAGATCAAGTCTCTCGCCCGCGACAAGTCCATTGCACTCGCCGCTGCTCAGGCGGACGCCAGTAGCGATCTCAAGACGACGCTTCTGGTCGGCGGCATTGCCGCAGCTCTTGCCGCCGCTGCACTCGCCTGGGCCCTGTCGCGCACCATCGTCCGCCCGATCGTCGGCATGACGGCCGCCATGGACCGTTTGGCCGGCGGCGACCACAATATCGAAGTTCCGGCAACCGGCCGTCAGGACGAAGTCGGCCGCATGGCCCAGTCCGTTCTGGTCTTCAAGGATGCTGCGATCGAAAAGCAGCAGCTTGCCGGCGAAACCGACCGCATGCGCGGCGAAGCCGAGCGCCAACGACAGATGAGCGACGAGCAGAAGGCCCGCGAAGAAGGCGAAATCCGCTTCGCCGTCGATGCTCTGGCCGGCGGCCTTGCCGGCCTTGCCATTGGCGATGTCGCATCCCGCATCCATACGCCGTTTGCGCCGCAGTACGACAGCCTGCGCAACGACTTCAACAATGCCGTCGAAAAGCTGCAGGCTGCCCTGCAGTCCGTTGGCCGCAACGCTTCGGCCATCAATGCCGGCGCCGGTGAAATTCGCTCTGCCGCGGACGATCTCGCCCACCGCACCGAACAGCAGGCCGCTGCCGTCGAAGAGACCGCAGCTGCTCTCGAAGAAGTCACGACCACAGTGCGCGACTCTGCCAAGCGCGCCGAAGACGTCGGCAACCTCGTCGAGCGCACCCGCCTCGGCGCTGAAAAGTCCGGCGAAGTCGTCCGCAGGGCGGTTTCGGCCATGCAGCAGATCGAAAAGTCTTCGGGCGAGATCTCCAACATCATCGGCGTCATCGACGACATCGCCTTTCAGACCAACCTTCTGGCGCTGAACGCCGGCGTCGAAGCAGCACGTGCCGGTGAAGCCGGCAAGGGTTTTGCCGTCGTCGCACAGGAAGTGCGTGAACTCGCCCAGCGTTCCGCAAATGCCGCCAAGGAAATCAAGGCGCTGATCAACACGTCGAGCGAACAGGTCAACTCCGGCGTCGGCCTTGTCGGCGAAACCGGCAAGGCGCTGGAAGCGATCGTCGCCGAGGTTCAGGAAATCAATCGTCATGTCGGCGCAATCGTCACCGCGACCCGCGAACAGTCGATCGGCCTGCAGGAGATCAACACCGCTGTCAACAACATGGACCAGGGCACTCAGCAGAACGCCGCCATGGTTGAAGAGCAGACTGCTGCGAGCCACGCGCTTGCCCAGGAAGCATCCGCTCTTGACGACCTGCTGCGCCAGTTCAAGCTCGGCGCTCAGGCTGCCGCTCCGGTCCAGAGAACCACTGCAGCAACCACCGCGTCCCGACCGGTCGCCTCTCCGGCCCGCGCGCTCGCTAGCAAGGTCACTAGGGCCTTCGGCGGCAAGCAGGCAACCGCGGCTGCTGCCGTCGTCCAGGAAGACTGGACCGAGTTCTGAGAGCGATCTCTTCGGAAATGAAAAAGAAAGGGCGGCATTGAGTGCCGCCCTTTCTTTTTGGGTTTACCCGGCGGAGGCGCGCAGCCGCTCGATATCCCGCCGCGGCGGGATGCTATGCATGCGGACATAATCGCGGCTGAACTGCGAAGGGCTGTCGTAACCGACACGGAAACCAGCCTCGGCAGCGCTCAGCCCCTCGGTCACCATCAGCCGCCGTGCCTCCTGCAGACGAAGCTGGGTCCGGAACTGCAGCGGGCTCATCGCCATCACGGTCTTGAAATGCTCGTAGAAGGATGAAGCGCTCATGCCAGCCACCGAAGCCAGATGCTCGATGGCGAAGGGCTCGCTGAAATTCTTCCGCACGAAATCGATCGCCCGGCCGATCTGGTTGAGCCTGCTTTCGCCATTGGCGATCTGCCGCAACAGCGCGCTCTGCGGCCCGCGGATCAGCCTGTAGAGGATCTCCCGCTCGATCAGCGGCGCCAGAACCTCCGCATCCTCGGGTGTGTCGAGCAGGCGCAACAGGCGCACGACCGCGTCGATGAGTTCAGGCGTCGTGGCACTGACACCGGCCGCAGGGCTTTCCGGCAGACGCCCCTCTACGGCAGGCAGCATTTCGGCAAGCGTGCTGCGGTCGAGCTGTAGCCGAAGGCACAGGTATGGCCGGTTGGCGCTCGCCTCGACAACGGCGCCGATCACCGGCAGGTCGACACCGACCACGAGATAATGCGCGGCATCATAGACATGCGCGATCTCGCCGATCACGGCGCGCTTGCGCCCCTGCGCCACGATGCAGAGCGAAGGTTCATAGAGCGTATGGATCGGTTCGGTGCGGGCGGAGGATCGTATGATACCGACCCGCGGCAGCACCGTGTCGAAATTACCATCCGTCTCGGTATGACGATCGATCAAGTCTGCAAGTTCGGCAATCTTTTCCATGGAAGCAGCATGAACCCTACTGCTGCAAATGCCAAGCGCCTGAAGCGGCTTTCGGAAGATCGTGCAAGAAATCCGGAAAAGCTTGCTATCGGTCGCTGCCTGGCCAAGCCCAATCTTATGCGCATGGATCGGCAGCATTCGGCTGCGGTCCCGATTGAAGCATGAGGAAAAGAACATGACGGGTATAAAAGGCAAGACAGTTCTCATCACTGGCGCGAGCAGTGGCATCGGCGCCGGCACCGCACGCGAACTGAGTGCTGCCGGCGCCAAGCTGATGATCGGCGCACGCCGTACCGACCGGCTGGAAGAGCTGGCAAAGGAAATCCGCGCCGGTGGCGGCACGGTGGAATTCCGCGCGCTCGACGTTACCGACCGGGCCGATACCGAGGCCTTCGCCAAGGCCGCGGTCGAGGCTTTCGGCGGCGTCGATGTTCTGGTCAACAATGCCGGCGTCATGCCGCTGTCGCTGATGTCCTCGCTCAAGGTCGAGGAATGGGACCGCATGATCGATGTCAATATCAAGGGCGTACTCTACGGCGTCGCCGCCGTACTGCCGATCATGAACACGCAGGAGCGCGGCCAGATCATCAACGTCTCCTCGGTCGGCGGCTTGGCGGTTGTGCCAACGGCTGCCGTCTACTGCGCCACGAAATATGCAGTGCGGGCGATTTCCGATGGTCTGCGCCAGGAAAACAAGAAGCTGCGTGTGACCTGCATCTATCCCGGCGTTGTCGAATCCGAACTCGCCGAGACGATCACCGAACCTTTTTCGGCCGAAGCCATGGTCGCCTTCCGCGAGATCGCCCTGAAGCCCGATGCCATTGCCCGGGCGATCCGTTTCGCCATCGAGCAGCCCGAGGATGTTGATGTCAACGACATCACCGTCCGCCCGACGGCGAGCGTGGGACTGTGACCATGCGGATCCGCGGGGCTCTCGGCGGGGTGGTGCTTTCGCTTGCCGCCTCATCCGCTCTTTCAGAGGAAACGAAAATGCAGAACCGTCCCTATCTCGGCCCCTATCTCGGAATGTGGATCACCGGTGACGGCCACATCCAGCAGGAACTGCTGTCCAACGGCCGTTATGACGAGGCGAGGGGTACGCGAAAGAGTGCCTACCAGGGCCGCTATGAAGTGACCGGCGATCATATCGAATATTGGGACGATACCGGTTTTACCGCCGATGGTGATTTCATCGACGGCGTGCTGCATCACGGCGGAATGATCTTCTACCGTGATGGAAAAAAGCCTGAGTGAGAAAAGCCCGTCGGCGTGCTGCCTTAACCGGCCACGCCGACGGCAACACCACGTCCGAGCGCGTTGAACACAGTCGAGACGATGCCGGCACGGTCGAGACCGGCATGGGCGATCATCGCTTCCGGCTTAGCCTGTTCCATCCAGATATCGGGCATAACCAGCGAGCGCACCTTCAGACCACGGTCGAGAAGGCCATCCATCGCCATGAACTGCATGACCTGGCTGCCGAAGCCGCCGACGGAGCCTTCTTCCACCGTGATGAGGATTTCGTGGTGGCGCGCAAGCTGGCGGATCAGCGCGTGGTCGAGCGGCTTTGCAAAGCGCGCATCGGCAACCGTCGTCGAAAGGCCAGCGGCATCTAGGTCTTCGGCCGCCAGCAGACAGTCGGCAAGCCGCGTCCCGAAGGAAAGAAGCGCAACCTTCGTGCCTTCCTTGACGATGCGGCCCTTGCCGATCTCAAGGATCTGGCCGCGCTCCGGCATGTCGACGCCGACACCTTCGCCACGCGGATAGCGGAACGAGATCGGGCCGGCATCATATGCGACGGCCGTGCGCACCATATGCTTGAGCTCCGCCTCGTCCGCGGCCGCCATGACGACGAAGCCGGGCAGGGTGGCAAGGAAGGCCGTATCGAAGGAACCGGCATGTGTCGGACCATCGGCACCGACGAAACCGGCGCGGTCGATCGGGAAGCGCACGGGCAGGCCCTGGATCGCCACGTCATGCACGACCTGGTCGTAGGCGCGCTGCAGGAAAGTGGAATAGAGCGCCGCGAAAGGCTTGAAACCTTCGGCGGCAAGGCCGGCGGCGAAGGTCACGGCATGCTGTTCGGCAATGCCGACGTCGAAACAGCGTGACGGGAAAATCTCGGCGAACTTGTCGAGGCCGGTGCCGGTCGGCATGGCGGCAGTGATGCCGACGACGCGGTCGTCGAGTGTTGCTTCCTGGACCAGCGTCTCAGCGAAGACATTGGTATAGCTCGGTGCATTCGGCTTCACCTTCGCCTGCGTGCCGGTGATGACATCGAACTTGTTGACGCCGTGATACTTGTCGGCTGCAGCTTCCGCCGGCGCATAGCCCTTGCCCTTCTGGGTCACGACATGGATCAGCACCGGGCCATTGGCATTGTCGCGCACGTTGCGCAGCACGGGCAGAAGGTGGTCGAAGGAATGACCGTCGATCGGGCCGATATGGTAGAAGCCCATCTCTTCGAACATCGTCCCGCCAGTCACGTAGCCGCGGGCATGCTCGACGGCGCGGGTGATCGCCCGGTCGATGTTTTTGCCGAGATAGGCCGTCAGTTTCTTGCCGAAGTCGCGGAAGCCCATATAGGTGCGGCCGGAGGCAAGGCGGGCGAGATAGGCGCTCATCGCCCCGGTCGGCGGGGCGATCGACATGTCGTTGTCGTTGAGAATGACGATCAGGCGGGCATCGAGCGCGCCGGCATTGTTCAGCGCCTCATAGGCCATGCCGGCTGACAGTGCCCCATCGCCGATGACGGCGATGACGCGGCGGTCCGTCCTGTCGATATCGGCAGCAACAGCCATGCCGAGGCCGGCGGAAATCGAGGTTGAGGAGTGCGCAGCACCAAAGGGGTCGTATTCGCTTTCGGCCCGGCGCGTGAAGCCCGAGAGACCGTTTTCCTGGCGCAGCGTGCGAATGCGGTCGCGGCGCCCGGTCAGGATCTTGTGCGGATAACATTGATGGCCGACATCGAAGATCAGCCGGTCGTCAGGCGTGTTGAAGACGTTGTGGATGGCGATCGTCAGCTCCACCACGCCGAGACCTGCGCCGAGATGCCCGCCGGTGCGGGAGACGGCGTCGATCATTTCGTCCCTGACTTCGCGTGCAAGCTGCGGCAGATCGCGATCCTCGAGCTTGCGCAGGTCGGCAGGATAGGTGACCTGATCGAGCAGCGGGGTCTTCGGGGATTGTGTCACGGGCGGGCGCTCTTCTTTGACTGATCGGCTTTGCTTTATTCGATTGAATTGCGGCAAAACAACTACATTTGCATAACCGCAAGTTTTTCACCTTAGAGCACTTCAGCCCTCCGGCAAAGGCACGAATTCCTCTTCATCGCCGGGAACGATATCGAAGCGGCCGGTGCGCCATTCCTCCTTGGCCTTCTCGATCCGCTCCTTCGAGGAGGACACGAAATTCCACCATATGTAGCGTTTGGAATTCAGCGCGGCACCGCCGAACAGCATCAGATGACAGCCCTCAGTGCCGGCTTCGAGCGTGATCGCATCGCCGGGCCGGAAGACGAGAAGCTGGTCTGCCGCAAACCTGTCGCCGGCAATGACGACCTCGCCTGACAGCACATACACGGCGCGTTCCTCGTGAGCCGCGCCGAAGGGAAATTTCGCGCCCGGCTGTAAGTCGAGATCGACATAAAGCGTATCTGTGAACACCTTCACCGGCGAGGCGAGACCCTCGAACGAGCCGATGACGACGCGTCCACGCACGCCGTTGGTCTCGATCAGAGGCATCTCTCCCTTTTCGGTATGGGCGAAGGAGGGGTCGATTTCCTCCTTGTCGTCAGGCAACGCCAGCCACGTTTGCAGTCCGGACATCAGAAGCGGATGGCCGCGCAGATTGTCCGGCGTGCGCTCCGAATGCACGATGCCGCGGCCGGCCGTCATCAGGTTGATATCGCCGGGGCGGATGACCTTTTCCGTTCCGAGACTGTCGAGATGACGGATCTCGCCATCGAAGAGATAGGTGACCGTCGAAAGCCCGATATGCGGATGCGGCTTCACATCCAGCGCCTCGTCCGGCTTTAGGATCGCCGGTCCCATGCGGTCGAAGAAGATGAACGGTCCGACAAGCCGGCGCTGGCGCGTTGGCAGGGCGCGGCGCACCTGGAAGCCGCCGATATCGCTGGTGCGCGGAATGATCAGATTCTCGATCGCATCACAGGCGAAAGCATCACCGGGCAGGGGATCTTTACCGGGGAAGAAGGACATGGCGCACTCCAATCACAAAGGCTTCCGCCACAGATAGCGCCTGCGGGTCCGGCGCGAAAGGGCCAGTTTGCGAGATCGTCGGGAAGCCGTCAGATTGCCGTAAAACCATTGTCGACGAAAAGATGGGCGCCATTGACGAACACCGATTCATCGCTCGCGAGATAGAGTGCGGCGCGAGCGACATCCTCGGGCTCGCCGATCCGGCCCTGCTGTGCGGCAATCGCTGCGTCCGAAACATCGACGCCATGCGCCTGCAGTTCCTTCACTTCGCGCAGGCCATGCGGCGTGCGGATGAAGCCGGGGCAGACGGCATTGCAGCGGATGTTGCGGTCACGGAATTCGACGGCGATGGCGCGCGCAAACATATGCACCGCGCCCTTGGTCGTGTCGTAGAGCACTTCCATCGGCGTCGCCGCGACCGCCGAGATTGACGAGGTGCAGACGATCGATCCGCCGCCGGCTTCGATCATCTTGGGCAGCACCGCCTTCGTCATCAGAAACATGGAGCGGACGTTGACCGCATGCAGCCAATCCCATTCCTGCAGCGTGGTCTCCAGGAACGGCTTGATGACGATCGTACCCGCGTGATTGAAAAGGACAGTGACCGGTCCGTAGCGCTCCTCGACGCCGGCCACCGCGGCATTGACGGCTGCTTCCTCCGAAACATCGGCCGTCCAGTAATCGGCCTCGCCGCCGGCGGCGCGGATCTCGGTGACGGTTTCCGCCGCAGCCTCGCCATTACGGTCGATGATGGCGACACGCGCACCCTCGGCCGCAAAGAGCTTCGAGGCCGCGCCGCCCATGCCGGTCGCGCCGCCCGATATGATAGCGACCTTGCCCTTCAATCTGTCCGTCATCAGTCAGTCCCCTTCTTGCTTTGAAAGGGGATCATAGATCGGTCGGAAGCTGGTCGCCAAGCGTCTTGAAAGGGAGTTTCGGTACGCCTTTAAGCGCCGTCGAGCGGCTCGACGGCCTGCGGCTTGCCGGCGCGGTCAAGACGGATCTTCTCGATACGGTTTTCGGCGGCCGAAAGCAGCGTTTCGCAATGCTTCTTCAGCGCTTCGCCGCGCTCGTAGATCTCGATGGATTCATCCAGCGCCACGTCACCGCGTTCCAGCCGGGCAACGATGCTTTCGAGTTCGGCAACCGCCTTTTCGAAGGAAAGACCGGAAACCTCCGGCTTGGCGCTGTCAGTCATTCTCAACCCTTCATCATTCTGAGGATATGCATGCCCGCCGACTCGGCGAGTCCCTCCAGATCATACCCGCCTTCCAGCAGGCTGACGACCCGGTTATTGGCGCTACGATCGGCAACCTCAAGAAGACGTCCCGTCGCCCAGTCGAAATCCTCGCCGGTCAGGTTGATCTGCGCCAGCGGATCGCGGTGATGGGCGTCAAATCCGGCAGAGATAATGATGATATCAGGCCGGAAGTCATTGAGCGCCGGCAGCACGCGCGATTTGAACGCCTCGCGGAAATGATCGCTGCCGACATTGGGCGAAAGCGGCGCATTGACGATCGTGCCGTGCGCGCCGTTTTCATCCTTGGCCCCGGTGCCGGGATAAAGCGGCATCTGATGGGTGGAGCAGAAAAGCACGGAGGGATCGTCCCAGAAAATATCCTGCGTGCCATTGCCGTGGTGGACGTCCCAATCGACGATGGCGACGCGTTCGGCGCCGTGAGCCTTCTGCGCATGGCGGGCAGCGATCGCCGCATTGTTGAAGAAGCAGAAGCCCATCGCCGTCATCCTCTCGGCATGGTGACCCGGCGGGCGCGCCGCGACGAACACATTGTCGGCCTTGCCGCGGAACACGTCGTCGACGGCGGCCATCGCCCCGCCTATGCCAGTCAGCGCCGCCTGCAGGCTCTTCTGGCTGGCATAGGTATCGGCTTCGAGCTGGTTGATCTTGTCTTCCTCTTCCGGGATCTGCCGCATGACAGCGATCAGATGTTCTTCCGGATGGGCAAGCAGCACGGCGTCTTCATTCGCCTGCGGCGCTTCCTTTCGGTCCAGCCGCTCGAAATTCGGATGCTCCAGCGCGACATTGAGCGCGCGGATGCGGTCGGAGCGCTCGGGATGGCCTGACGGCGTCACGTGCTCGAGAAAGATGGGATGTTCGTAAAGACGGGTGCTCATGCCGGCACTCTATCGATCGCAAATGTCATGATCCACAGCAGATGGAGCGCAGCGTGTCGATTTCAACACGCTGCATCGTCGCGGTTAACGCTCCGCATCCTCCGTTTACGCTATTTTAATTGTTTCGTTTACATCGACGGACCCCATGCTAGGGTCCTAGTGATAACCTGCAAGGCAGACCTGTAAATGAGTAAGACGAACCGCCCGGACGTGGTGGAATTGCGCATACCGTTTCGTGATGTGGATATGAACGGCCAGATGTTTCTGGCCTCCTATATTTCCTATGCCGAATCCGTACTTGCGGGTTTCTGGTCATTGAGACCTGATGTGGAGGACGAGCCTGTCTATACTCCCGCCAAGGTGTCCTGCATCCTTCACCGGCCATTGCACTATCACGAAGCAGTGACCTTCACCGCCGGCGTCGACAAGATCGGTGTGCGCTCCATCGGCTTTCTCATCGCCGCCGAGATTGACGACGAGCGTGCTGCCGAGGTCGAAATCACCTGGCAGGCGCGCAGCCGCGACGACGGCTCGCCAGTCTCGCTTCCCGAAGAGACGCGCGACTGGCTCTATGGCTTCCTGGATTAAGCGCGAATCCGCAAGAGTGGATAACCGGCCATGACGGCCCGACCGACGAGCGCTGCGACGAAGGCCTTTATGACGTCACCTGGGATGAATGCCATGCTGCCCACAAAGGCCTGCTTCAGGCCGATATTTGCTGCAAGGGCCAGATAGGCGATCCCGAAGGCGTAAAGCACGACGATGCCGCCGATCATGGCGGCAAGGAAGAAGCTTACCGTCTGGACGAGGCCGGACTGATCGCCGTGAACCAGCCGTTCACTGAGGAAGCCCGTCACAAAAGCGGCAAAGACCCAACCGAACAGGAAGCCGGAGGTTGGGGCCACGAAAGCGGCAAATCCACCGCGGCCACCCGAAAGCACCGGCAGCCCGATGGCTACGAGCACCAGGACGATCAGCACGGCAATCGCGGCGCGTCTTGCGCCAAGCACGACGCCTGCCATCATGACGCCGAGCGATTGCGCGGTGATCGGCACCGGGATGAAGCCGAGATAGATGGGCGGCAGCAGGCCGAGAGCCACGATAATCGCGGCGAAAAGAGCGGCAAGAACGAGGTCGCGCGTGCTCATCGTGATCTCCAATTCATAAATCGTTAACTGACATGCCGCCGAATGCCGCGCGCGTCAATCGCCGCGGCAATGTTATCCGCATCCCTGAGCGTTAAAATGATGAGCGGGGTAAGGATCGTCGCCGGTCGCACCTTCAGTCCACGCGCCGCATGCGCTTCGCTGATCGCATGGTAGCGGGCGATGATTTCTGGCACGAAGCGCAGCACGAGACCGACCGCCAGCCCAATGTCGTCGGCCTTCACCCAGCCGATCCGTTCCAGCGGTCGTGCAAGCGCCGTTATCTCATCCATGAATTGTGTGATTGTCGTCGTTGCGGTCACGGCGGCAGCAAACAGCATCAGCGCTGTCAGCCGGAGCAGCGTCGCAAGCGCCACGTGCCACGGACTGACGATGAGGGTGAAGAGTGCCACGATCACGATCGTCAGCAAGATTGGCCGCAGCCGGACGGCCGATTCGTTCAGCGACAAGCCGATGCTGCGATAGGTCAGCGCCGTCAGCAGCGTGACGATGGCAAGCAGCGGAAGATTGTCGCCGAGGAACAACACGACGCCGAGCAGGAAGAGGGAAAAGATCTTTACCCGCGGCGAAAGCCGGTGCAGCGCGCTGTTGCCTTCGACATAAAGCGACTGCATCAGATGGCGAGCTCCCTGTAGCGGGCAATCGCTTCGGCTGCCGGCGCATCGGCCTCCAGCCTGCCCTCATGAAACAGTAACACCCGCTCGAAGCCTGATATCAGCTCGAGATCATGGGTGATGACGACGACATTTTCTTCGAGCCCATCGATGGTCTTCTGCACGAGCGCGCGGTTGCGCAGGTCAAGCTGATTGGTCGGCTCGTCGAGGATCAGGATATGGGGACCGGTTGCCAGCACCGAGCAGAGCGCCGCGATCTGCAACTCGCCGCCGGAAAGCTCATGGGCACGGCGCGTGGCGAGTTCCTCGGCGTTGAAGCGTGCCAGCACCAGCTCAACCTTTCGATCGATCTCCGCCTTGCTAAAACCGCGGCCCTTCAGTCCGAAAGCGATGTCGTCCTTGACGATCGGCAGGATGATCTGGTTCTGCGGCGACTGGAAGATGAAGCCAACATCGGCAAGCGCCGTCTTCTTCTCAAGTGTATCGCGCCCGTTGACGGTGACTTTGCCCGTGGTGGGTTTCATGAGCCCGTTGATCATCCGCGCGAAGGTCGTTTTGCCCGAACCGTTGAGCCCGATGACGCCGAGACGGTTTTCGGTGAGAGACAGTGTCAGCGGCTCGACCGCGATCCTTGCTCCGAAACTGGCGCCCGCGCTCTCGAAACGAATATCCAACTCTGGTCCCCTTGTTTGAACTCCTGCTTCTATAAGGCGGTGACGACGCGATAAAGGATCAAAATCAAATCGGCTCGAATATCGTATCGGGTAGCTAGGAAGATTTTCCGCGCTATGATGCCGGCATGACGAATCTGCTCTCCAATTCCGATGCCCGCCGTGTCTTTCTCGCCAAGCAGGGGCTGAGCGCGCCTCCGAACCGTGCATTGACCAAGGCCGGCCTGCTGGACCTCATTCACGACCTCGGCTTTGTGCAGGTGGATAGCATTCAGACGGTGGAACGCGCCCATCATCAGATCCTCTTTTCCCGCAATCAGACATACCGGCGCGAACACCTGACCGCGCTCCTGGAGAAGGATGGTGCGCTCTTCGAACACTGGACGCATGATGCCTCCATCCTGCCGAGCGCCTTCTTCAAATACTGGAAACACAAATTCCGCGACGAGGAACTGGCGCTCGTCGAGCGCTGGCGTAGATGGCGCGGCGAGGGCTTCGAAGCTTCCTTCGAGGAGACCTATGATCGGGTGGTCAAGGATGGGGCGATCCTGGCGCGCGACATGAAGGCGGACGGCCACGTCTCCGGCGGCTGGTGGAACTGGCACCCCAACAAGACGGCGCTCGAATATTTCTGGCGCACCGGCAAATTCGCCATCGCCGGCCGCTCCAACTTCCAGAAGATCTATGATCTCGTCGAGCGGGTCATTCCCGCCGAATTCCATAAGCCTGAGGTCAGCCGTGGGGATTTCGTGGACTGGGCCTGCCGCAGCGCGCTTACCCGTCTGGGCTTTGCCACACACGGCGAAATCGCCGCCTTCTGGGATCTGCTCTCGCCTGATGAAGCCAAGGCCTGGGTTGCCGAAAACAGGGATGAGCTGATCGAAGTGATGATCGAACCGGCTCTCGGCGGTAAGCCACGGGCCTCATGGGCCTTTGCCGATTTCCTTGGAACGACAGACGCTTATCCGGAAGCGCCACCGCGAATCCGGGTGCTCAGCCCGTTTGATCCGATGATCCGGGACAGAAACCGGACAGAGCGTCTTTTCGGCTTCTTCTATCGTATCGAGATCTTCGTGCCGGAGCCGAAGCGGGAATACGGCTATTACGTTTTCCCGCTCCTGGAAGGCGACAGGCTCATCGGCCGTATCGATATGAAGGCGGACAGGAAGAAGGGCACACTGGATGTCAAGCGCCTATGGCTTGAGCCACGCGTGAAAGCATCCGCAGGGCGGCTGGAAAAGCTGGAAGCCGAGTTGGATCGCTTAGCGCGCTTCGCCGGCGTGGAGAACGTCGTCTATCACGACCGCTGGAAAGGGTAATCCCTTCTCCCCGACGGGAGAAGGGATAGCTAGTCAGCAGATTTCCGTCTTGGAAATCTTGATCCCAAATCCTTCCAGGCCGACATAATGCCGCTCGCGGCTGGTCATCAGCTTGATCGAGCTGACGCCGAGATCCCTGAGGATCTGTGCGCCGAGGCCAATTTCCAGCCATTCGCTGTCGCGCGTCTGCGCTTCGGCATGGGCCTCGCGGCCCTGGCCGCGCGCCTTGCGTCCATTGTCGTAATGGCCGACTCCGACCGAGCCTTCACGCAGGTAGACGATGATACCGCGGCCCTCTTCAGCGATTTTCTGCATGTAGAAGTCGACCGGTTTGCGCTTGCCGAACAGGTCGTCGGCGACGTTTTCCGGATGCAGGCGCACCGGGATATCGACACCGTCCCTGATATCGCCGAAGACGACGGCGAGATGCTGCATCGGATCCCAAGGCAGGGCGTAGGTATGCGCCTTGGCCTTGCCGAACGGCGTCTCGATATCGAAGCTCGAGCCGAGTTCGATCAGCGTTTCCTTGCGCTGGCGATAGGCGATGAGGTCGGCGACCGAGAGAAGCTTCAGTCCGTGCTGTTCGGCAAAATCCACGACCTGCGGGCCGCGCGTCACCGTGCCGTCGTCATTGACGAGTTCGGAGATGACGCCGATCGGCGGCAGGCCGGCAAGCTTGCAGAGATCCACGGCCGCTTCCGTATGGCCAGAGCGCATCAGCACACCGCCTTCGCGGGAGACCAGCGGAAAGATGTGGCCGGGACGGACGAAATCTGACGCGCCCACATTCGGGTTGGCAAGGTTGCGTACCGTCAGCGTGCGGTCGTCGGCGGAAATGCCCGTTGTCGTACCGTGCTTGAAGTCGACGGAAACGGTGAAGGCGGTCGTATGGGCGGAATCGTTTTCCGCCACCATGGCGTTGAGGTTCAGCCGCTTAGCCTCTTCCTTCGGCATGGGCGCGCAGACGATGCCTGACGTGTGGCGCACGATGAAGGCCATCTTTTCGGGCGTCGCATGCACTGCGGCAACGATCAGGTCACCCTCGTTTTCACGATCATTGTCATCCATGACGACGACGATTTCGCCGGCTTCGAAAGCCCTGATGGCATCAACAACGCGCTTCTGATCATAAGGCATGGGACAAATTCCTATTTCAGCCGGCCGGTTTGGCCGCGGTCGCGAAGATAATGGTCGGCAATGGCGCAGGCGATCATCGCCTCGCCGATCGGCACGGCGCGGATGCCAACGCAGGGGTCATGACGGCCCTTGGTGCGGATATCGACATTCTTGCCGTCGGCATCGATCGACTGCCGTTCGGTGAGAATGGAAGAGGTCGGCTTGACGGCAAAGCGGGCGACGACCGGCTGGCCGGTCGAAATGCCCCCGAGGATGCCGCCGGCATTGTTGGACAGGAAGATCGGCTTGCCGTCATTGCCCATGCGCATCTCATCGGCATTGTCCTCGCCGCTCGTCTCTGCGGCGGCAAAGCCGTTGCCGATCTCGACGCCCTTGACGGCGTTGATCGACATCAGCAGCGAGGCGATAT
Organism: Rhizobium sp. 768_B6_N1_8; assembly: GCF_051811225.1. Lineage (NCBI taxonomy): Bacteria > Pseudomonadati > Pseudomonadota > Alphaproteobacteria > Hyphomicrobiales > Rhizobiaceae > Rhizobium > Rhizobium sp. 768_B6_N1_8. The sequence continues at coordinate 525,824 of NZ_JBPWPV010000001.1, forward strand.
CCTGGTCGAGCTTGCCGTAGATCGGGGCGCCGAGACCGGCGGGTACACCTTCGGCGATCACTTCGATGACGGCGCCGATAGAGGAGCCGGCCTTGCGGATGCCGTCGAGATACTCTTCCCAGACCGGCACGATCTCGGCGTCCGGCGAGAAGAACGGGTTCTGCCCGACCTGATCCCAGTCCCAGTTGGCACGGTTGATCTTGTGCTTGCCGATCTGCACTAGCGCCCCGCGGATGGTGGCACCGGGCACGACGAGCCGGGCGATGCCGCCGGCCGCCACGCGGGCAGCAGTCTCGCGGGCAGACGAACGGCCACCGCCGCGATAGTCGCGGATGCCGTATTTGGTATCATAGGTATAATCGGCATGGCCGGGGCGGTACTGCCGGGCGATCTCGCCATAGTCCTTGGAACGCTGGTCGGTATTCTCGATCAGCATGGAAATCGGTGTGCCAGTCGAAATCATCGTCTCGCCGTCGGCGTCCATCATCACGCCCGAGAGAACTTTCACCAGGTCGTCTTCGCGCCGCTGGGTGACGAAACGGCTCTGGCCGGGCTTACGCTTGTCGAGCCAGACCTGCAGGTCCTCGAGCTTGAAGCGCAGCCCCGGAGGGCAGCCGTCGACGACGGCGCCGAGCGCCGGCCCATGGCTTTCGCCCCAGGTAGTTACACGGAAGAGATGACCGAATGTATTGTGCGACATGTGTTCCCGCCGGATGCGCGGAACCAGTCGTCACCGGCCGCGCCATTACTCGAAAAGGCGCGACACTCATAGGCCAAAAAACCGTTCAGGCAAAAGCCTTTCTTTGCGCCTGATGGTGCGATCAGGGAAATGGTATTTCCCGTATTTGCGACCGATAGCCGCCGCGGCTTCAGCGCTAGGATGCCAGCAGCCAGGCCGTGCCGCGCGCCTCAATGGCGAAGTCATCGAAGGAAAGGGGACGTGCGAAGGCGTAACCCTGCAGCAGATCGCAGCCGAGATCGCGCAGCAGTTCGGCATGTGCCAGCGTCTCGACACCCTCCGCCACGGTCTCCACACCGAGCGAACGGGCGATTTCGATGATGGAACTGACGAGCGTGCGCTCCTGTGAGGATGCGACGATCGGCTGGACAAGCTGCCGGTCGATCTTCAGCCGTTTCGGCTTGAGCTTCAGCAGCGACACGATCGAGGTGTGGCCGGTGCCGAAATCGTCGATCTCGATATCGATGCCGAGCGCCTTGATCCGTTCGAGGTTTTGCGAAACCACGTCCTCGCTTTCGTCGAGAAAGATGGATTCCACCAGTTCGAAGGAAATCTCGCCGGGGCGGATCTGCAGGTCACCAAGCGATTCCAGGAGGCTGCCATCATGCAGGCGCCGCGCCGAAACGTTGACGGAGACTTTCGGTATATAGATGCCCTGCGCAGCCCAGCGCATCTTGTCGCGCAGCGCGGTTTCCAGGACGATGCGGTCGAGCGTCTGCACGACGTTGATCTCATCGGCAATGCGCAGGAATTTGTCCGGGGTGAGCAAGCCCTTGGAGGGATGGCGCCAGCGCACCAGCGCCTCGACGCCCGTCAGCTTCATCGTCCGCGCGCAGAATTGCGGCTGGTACCAGGCCGTGAACTCGCCATTGTCGATGCCGGCAAGGATTTCATCGGCCGTGCGTTTATTGTTAATGATGTCGGCCTGCAGATTGTGGTTGAAGAATTCGAAGCGGTTGCGGCCGAGGCTCTTGGCGCGATAGAGCGCGATGTCGGCATTGATCAACACTTTGCGGGCATCGACATGAATGCCGTTCGCCAGTGCAATGCCGATCGACACGCCGCAACGGCAGGGAAACCCCTGGAAATCGACGGGCTGGCGCATTTCCTCGATGACGCGGCCTGCAAGCTCCGCCATCTCCTTGTCGCCCACGTCGAAGGAGAGGATGACGAACTCGTCGCCGCCGATACGCGCAACGACATCGCTGTCACGCAGATTTCTGGAAAGCACGCGTGAAGCATGGACCAGCATCGCATCGCCGGCTGCATGTCCCAGCGTGTCGTTGATTTCCTTGAAGCGGTCGAGGTCGATATGCAGGATCGCAAATTTCTGCCGGTCGCTATGGCCGGCATCCGTCAGGTTTTCCAGCGCGATATCGAGCTTGCGACGGTTGGCAAGCGAGGTCAGCGGGTCGTGCAGGGAATTGTGCTCGATCCTGTTCTTTGCGAGTTCCAGCTCGATGTTCTTGGTGATCGCCTCATCCTTCGCGGCCTTGAGGCGCAGCGTCATCAATGCATCCTCGGTCGAATCGAAGGCGATGCCGATGATCTTCATCTCGCCGGTCGGCGTGCGGTGCACCTTTCCGACGGAACGCACGTAGCGCACGCCGCCATTTTCGTCCGGCACGCGGCAGACCAGCGTATGCGTGTCTCCGAGCTGCCTGAAATGCCCGGCGCTTTCGAGCGCCAGCCCGCGGTCATCGGGGTGAATGCAGGAGAGCCATGCGTCCTCGGTCACGAAGGCATTGCTCTGCTTCAACCCGTAGAGCTCGTGCATGCGCTCGTCCCAGATCGAGCCGCTCTTGCCGAGAATTGCCTCCCAGATGCCGCATTGATAGGAATCGAGGGCCAGATCGAGCTTGCCGGAGAGTTCGGAGAGCTCCGCCTCGCGGCTTGAAAGTTCTTCCAGCGCGAGTTCCAGCTCGGCATTCTTGAGCTCGCTCGTTTCCTTGGCAAGGCGAAGCGTGTTGGTGACTTCCGCATCGGCTGTCACGTCCCAGACGATGCCGATCGTCTTTCCTGTGCCGCCGGCATCCGTATAGAAGGCGCCGATGGAACGCAGATGGCGGATGCGGCCATCGTCCCGCATCACCCTGTATTGCGCGGTGCAGGCTTCTCCAGCGATGCTGCAACCGAAGAAATGAACCTCGGCGATTTCGCGGTCTTCCGGCACGATAGTCGAAAGCCACACTTCCAGTGGCCGGCTGCCTTCGATCGCTTTGAGGCCGTGAAGGGTGGATGCGCGTGCATCCCAGGCAAGGTTGGTGGCGTTTTCCTGCAGCTCCCATATGCCGATCCGGGAAGATTCCAGCGCCAGGTTGAGGCGCTGCGACAGTTCCATAAGTTTGGCTTCCCGGGCCTCGAGCTGCGTGATGTTGCGGTTGCGTTCGCCAAGCAGCAACGTGGCGAAAAAGATCGGGATGATGATCACGCAGCCTGCGGCGACGATGATCAATCGCAGTTCACGCTGATTATTGGGAACCGCATGCCAGCCGGAGTTCGGCACTGCCGCCAGTTCCCATCGCCCGCCCGCGAAGTTGATTTTGCGGCGAAGCGGATCGTTCTCGTAGATATTGGAAGGGCCGAAGAAGGGCGCGGCCGTTTCGTCCGGAATGCCGATGTCACGCACCGCGATCGACAAATGGTCGAGATGCGGATAGCGCTCCTGGTTTTCGCTGTTGCGCGCGGGCTTCAGGCCGGTCGCCTCGTAGAACATGTTCTGGTCGATGACCACCTCGACCGCGCCCCAGATGCGACGCTGGCCGTTCTGCTTGACGAAAACCGGGAAGAAGATCGCGAAGGCGTTTTCTGCATCCGCCGTCTTGAAGGGACCGTAGAAGCGCGCCGACTGGTCGCCGGTATTGCGGCTGATCGACATGCGCTCCATCAGCCGCTCGCGCACATCCTTGCCGATCCTGTCTCGACCGGATTGCGCCGGATAGACCGACTTGACGATGAAATCGGGCGCGACCGCAATATGGATGAAATGTGGGTTCTGGATCAGCAGCCAGTTGATCTGCCGCTCCATCTCGACCTCGTTGGCCTGCGTGCCGAGTGAGATCAGGTTGGAAAGGTCGCGGACGGCGGTAATGTCCATATTGATCTGCGCCATCATGCGGGCACGGATCAGGTTCGTCTCGTTTTCAGTACGGATTTGCAGCTCGCGCAGATGGGCGGCAGTATTTGCTCTGTCGAGTGCAAAGCCGACGGCAATTACGACAATGGCCACGAGGGCTGAAACCAGCAGCGAGACACGCGTATTCTTCAGAACACGCCGCAGCTGGTTGCCGTTGCTCAGCCGGAATTGCAAATCACATACCCCTACATTCGGGCCGACTTTAGGGGGCAGGAGTTAATTTACGATTGCGCGCATTCGCGGCCGCTAAATCGCGTAAACAGAGAGAAAATGACGGTTAATCGAGCCTCTTGATTATCCGTAAAATCCTATTCATCAATTGGGCGCCGAAAGCCATTCTTCCGGGCAATTTTCGCCATATTCAGGAGTTTATCTGTGGCCACTCGATATCAATGGCAGCGTTTCAAAGGGATTGCCGACATGCGTTTCGTTATTGCTACGCTTCTGGCCACGGCAAATTTTCTTTCACCCATGAGCAGTTTTGCCGAGAGCGCCGATGTCGAGGCGACGATCAAGAAGGTCGATACGGCCAATCTTGTCCTGACGCTCGATGATGGCAAGACCTATCAGGCGCCCGAGGAATTCGATTTCGAAGGCCTGAAGGTCGGCGTCAAGGTGGTGATTTTCTATACAGAAGTCGACGGCAAGCGCGTCATCAACGATCTCGACATCGTCAAGTAGGCAAGCCGCATTTGGGCTAGATCCAGCCGATCAGGCTCTGCGACGTCTCGATTTTCAAAATCCGGTCCTGCGGGATTTCGCCCTCAGAGGCGACGTCCTTCGGCAGGTTGGAGATTATCTTGAACAAGCTTCTGATGACGCCGCCATGGGTGACGCAGACGGTCGGCCGGTCGACTGAATTCAGCCATGCGCCGGTCCGCCACGACATGATCTCGTAGCTTTCCGCATCTTCGCCCGGCGGAATGAAATCCCACTTGTTGATGTTGCGTTCCGTCACTCTCTCGGCCTGCGAGGCCCTGAGCTGCTTTAGCGTATAGCCTTCCCAGTCGCCAAAGGAGACTTCGACCAGACGTTCGTCGGTTCGGTAATCCTTGGGCGGGAGCCCCATGGCCGATCGCATGATCTCCATGGTCTCGCGCGTGCGCCCGAGCGGGCTTGCGACGAAATCGAATTCCGTATCTTCGCCCTTCAGGACCGCCGCAAGGGCGATCCCGTTCTGTTTTGCCTGTTCGCGGCCGATCGCATTGATCGGAATATCCTTCTGCCCCTGCAGACGGCGTTCCGCGTTCCAGTCGGTCTGGCCGTGTCTGATCACATAGATGAGCACGGGGATCGGCTCCGCTTGGGGGAGGACGCCTCAGTCCTTGATGACAGAAATATCAGGCGCGTCCACAGCCTTCATGCCGATGACATGATAGCCGCTGTCGGCATGATGTACTTCACCCGTCACCGAACGGGACAGGTCCGAGAGAAGGTAGAGGCCGACATCGCCCACTTCCTCGATGGTCACGGTACGGCGCAACGGCGCATTATACTCGTTCCATTTGAGGATGTAGCGGAAATCGCCGATGCCGGAGGCAGCAAGCGTCTTGATCGGGCCTGCCGAAACAGCGTTGACGCGGATGTTCTTCGGTCCGAGGTCGACGGCGAGATACTTCACGCTGGCTTCAAGAGCCGCCTTGGCGACGCCCATGACATTGTAGTTCGGCATCACCTTTTCAGCACCGTAATATGTGAGGGTGAGCATCGAACCGCCTTCCGTCATCAGCTTCTCGGCGCGGCGAGCGACCGAGGTGAAGGAGTAGACGGAGATCTGCATGGTCTTTGCGAAGTTGTCGGCCGACGTATCGACGTAACGGCCCGTCAGCTCGTCCTTGTCGGAAAAGCCGATCGCGTGCACGATGAAATCGATCTTGCCCCACAGCTTCTCGACGTTTTCGAAAACGGCATCGATCGTGGATTCATCGCTGACATCGCAATGGCCGACCATGACGGCGCCGATTTCGGCAGCCAGCGGCTCCACGCGCTTCTTCAAGGCATCGCCCTGGTAAGTGAAGGCAACTTCTCCGCCCTGCGCATGAATGGCCTTGGCAATACCCCACGCAATCGAACGATTGTTGGCGACACCCATGATGACGCCGCGTTTGCCTGCCATGAGGCCGGATGCTTGAGCCATATTTCGCTTCCCTAGGAATTCTGATGATCCTGCCTATGGCATAGGCCGTTAATCGGTTCAAGCAGGCCCAAGATCATCAACTGTTAGGGATCGTAACAAAGGGTGCGATTGTCACCGAAATTTCATAAAAACAGCCCTTCACGCATGCTCCGCATGAGATCAGTGACTTTAGCGTCGGGTTTTTCCCACAACATAATACGCAATTCGACGACGAGATCGCCTTTTCCGCCGCTGTCGTTAGGCAGACCTTGGTCGGGAATGCGGATAGTCTTGTCGGAGCCGGACCAGGCAGGGACTGTCACATTGAGCGGTCCCTGCGGACCGTCAACGCGCGCCTCGGTGCCAAGCACTGCGTTTTCGATGTTGAGCGGCAGCACGGCATGCACGTCGAAGCCATCGACGGTAAAGCGCGGATCGGGCGCGATGTGGATATTGATGACGGCGTCGCCGCGTTGCATGCCCGGCAGCTTGAATCCTTGCCCTTTGAGCCGGACCTGATGGCCTTCAGTCGTGCCGGCCGGAAGGGCGAAGCCGACTTCGCGGCCCTCCGGAAGGGAAACTGTCGTCCAGCTTCCCTTCATGATGTCTTCGATCGTCACGGTTGCGGTCGCCACCTCATCCGGCGCCTTCTCAAGGCCTGGCTGGCCGGCGCCGGTGAAGCGGCGCACGAGCGAGGTCAGCAGGCTGAGCGGTAGCGACATGTTGGCGCCAGTGCCGGTGGTGGACTCGGTCTGCTCGTCCTCCGCCCTGGCGGTTTCGGATTCCGCTGTTTCCTGTTCCGGCTGCTTGGCCGCCTCGGCTGCATGCGGCCTGGCTTGTGCTTGCTGAGAATGTGCCTGCTGGGCGTGAGATTGCGCCTGTGCGCCAAAAATGCGTTCGACCATCTCTTCTGCGGCTTCGGTTGTGCCTGCCTGCTGCGGTTTGGCACCTGCTGCTGCGGCCTTCTGCGCATTGGCATTGGCGCGCGCAAGCTCTTCCATCACGCGCTCGGCATTGGCCTGCGCGGCCCTGGCGCGGACGGCGGCCTCACGGGCAGCCTGGCGCTGCTGCATGATCGTCTGTTCCTGCTTCTTGGCTTCTGCCATGCGCACGGCGCTGTCGAAGAGATTACGCTTTCTCGGATCTTTCAACGTTTCATAGGCGCGGCCGATCTCGGCGAAACGTGCGGTCGCCGTCGGGTCGCCCTGATTGTGATCAGGATGCACGGCCTTGGCCATGTTGCGCCAGGCAGTCTTGATTTCGTCTGCTCCTGCGTCGCGCTTGACGCCCAGCACCTTGTATGGATCACGCATTGTTCGCACCACCGCTGTCGCAATCCGGGAGGCATGTTCCTCGTGGCCGTTCCCGGAAACCGAATCTCAACTCATGACGCGCCGTCCGGTTCGCTCTCGCGACAGGAAAGCCCGCTCGTTGGGCGATCGTGCGGTAGAGTTGCTAATCACTTCTTATTTCCGAAGTTGGATATGGGGTGTTTTGCCGCGAATGGTTAGCCTTTCACTAAACATTGAGGCGAATCGGCACGGCACATTAACCCTGACGTGTCAGGGGCGCATCGTGCCGGAACAGGTGGACAGTGGGATCAGCTTTCCGGCTGGAAGCTCAGAAGCTGCCAGTTGCCGCCACCGACAAGGCAGGTCTTGCCGTAGAATTTGGCGATGCCGACATAGGAATGCCGCGTCGTGCGGAACTGGCGGCAAACCTGGCCGGCGTCATTATTCTCCACGATCGTGTCGATGATGCCGGCGCTGCCGGTGGACGCATTGGCCCAGGGAAGCGGCTGTCCTTCGAGCTTCTGGATATCGGCAGACGTCACGGCGTTGCGCACCGTCATCTCGTCGGAAAGCGTATCGGTGCTGGGCGCTGGCTGCGGCACCGTGCCGGTCGCAACCGAACGGTCCACCTTTGACGAACTCAGGAAATCGAACCCTCCGGCCACGCAGCCGGAAAGTGACAGAATCGCGATACCGACGATGGAGAGCCTGAAGCTGCGGCGCAGCGAACCCTTTGTATGGCGATGTGTCTTTGCTATGACTTCCACCCTGTATCCTTCCCCAGCTTCGAAAGCTGGGTCAGTTTTCATAAACCGCGGGATTTGAATTAATATGTCGGAAAACGGGTTAACAGGTGGTGACTTTACCGAAAGTGAAGAGCCCTTCAAGCTCTTTGGGGAATGGCTGAAGGAGGCGGAGGCTTCCGAAGTCAACGACCCCAATGCTGTCGCGCTCGCGACGGTCGATGAAGATGGGCTGCCCAATGTCCGCATGGTTCTCCTGAAGGGTTTCGATACCGACGGATTCGTCTTCTACACGAATTTCGAGAGCCGGAAAGGTCGCGAAATCTTGGGGCAGAAGAAAGCCGCCATGTGTTTCCACTGGAAAACGCTGCGCCGCCAGGTGCGCATTCGCGGCCCTGTCGAATTGGTCACCGATGCCGAGGCCGACGCTTATTTTGCGACCCGCGCCCGCGGCAGCCGTATCGGCGCCTGGGCTTCCAAGCAGTCGCGCCCGCTCGAAAGCCGCTTCGCGCTGGAAAAGGCCGTTGCCGAATATACGGCGCGTTACGCCATCGGCGACATCCCGCGCCCGTCTTACTGGTCCGGCTTCCGGATCCGCCCGACCTCGATCGAGTTCTGGAAAGACCAGAAGTTCCGACTGCACGACCGCGTCGAGTTTCGCCGACCGACGCCTGAGGGGGCCTGGGACAAGGTGCGAATGTATCCGTAAAGGGCTTATTTCCCGAGCAGTTTCAATGGAATGCCTGATGCCAGCGCCGAAACATAGCGTGGCTTTTGGTAAAAGCCGTTGAGCGAGATGCGCGGCATATAGGTGGGCAAGCTTGCGGTCGGAAAGCCTGGCTGCGTTGTTACCGCGACGGCAAATCCGAGCTTTGCCGCAAGGTCCGCTTCGCGGCCCGTTGCTGCCTCGGGCGTGCCGTAGGGAAAAGCGATCGTCCGGGGGCGGGTGCCGGTGATCGACTCGACATAATCGACCGAGATTTCCATCTCGATCCGAGCTTCCGCATGCGGCAGGCGGGCAAGCGCCCGATGGCTGATCGTATGGGCGCCGAGACTGGCGAGCGGGCTTGCCGCGAGCTCGCGCAATTCCTGTGGCTCCATGACCAGTTCCCGCGTGATATCGACCGGCTCTATACCGTGGCGCCGCGCCAGCGCATCCACCTCCGAGATGGCGCGGCTCTCGTCTTGCCTGTGGATAAACTCGGCAAGCCGGTCGAAGGCGTCCCATTTCCGGACGGGCGTATCGAGCGCCAGCCTCTCTCTGCCTAGGCCGAAATTGAACTCGATGCTGTTCTCCCTGCCGAGCAGCAGCGCCAGCGTCTCCCACCAGATGCTGTGCGAGCCTTCGGCAAAGCCTTGCGCAATGAAAACCGTAAAGGGTGCGCCATGCCGTTCGAAAACGGGCAGGGCATGGACGAAATTGTTGCGATACCCATCATCCAGCGTGAAGGCGGCGAACAGGCGATCGTCCTGCGCGTCCGACAAGAGGGAGGGCACCGCATCGAGCGGCACGAAACGATAGCCGCTCCGCTTCAGCCGCCGAAGCGCCGCGTCTAGAAATTCCGGCGTGATTTCAAGATGTTGGTTTGGCTCGAACGGTTGGGCGATATGCGGACGTACATGATGGAGTGTGAAGATGACGACGCGTCCGCAGGCCTCTTTCATGAGCCCGGCGGCATTCGCCAGCCAGGCCGCTTCCAGCCCGCCGCCGATCGCGATGCGCTTCAGACGCCGCTTCCACTGCCCCATTTTTTCCGTGACCCCGCTTTGTAATCGTGTCACACAGACTATCAATGCCGCCGTTAAACCTTGCTGAATCCGATTGGAAAGCGGTTTATTTACCGGCCTTTAACCAAGCGAAACAAAAGCTTGGAAAAAACTTGGGCGTTGCCTCAAAGTCGCGCCAGATTGTGGGCATCTATCACAATACGGGACATAATTTCGGTTGTAGCGACTCGCCGGATATAATGAGGGGAAGTGCATGAGAAGGCTTTTGGCTGCCATTTTGACCGCGACGCTGGCAATTACTGCACCCGTTGCGGCCTTTGCCGGAAGCGCTTCCCTCGTGCTCGATGCCCGCACCGGCAAGGTCCTTGCGTCCGAAAACGGTGATACGCTGAACCATCCGGCCTCGCTCACGAAGATGATGACGCTCTATCTCACCTTCGAGGCGCTCAATCGCGGCAAGATCACCTGGGATACACCGATCACCATGTCGAAATATGCTGCCTCCCGTCCGCCGACGAAGCTCGGGGTGAAAGCGGGCGGTACGATCACTGTGCGCGAGGCGGTCTATGGCATGATCGTCAAGTCGGCCAACGATGCTGCTGCAGCCATCGGTGAAAAGCTCGGCGGTTCGGAAAGCAATTTCGCCCGGCTTATGACCCAGAAGGCCCGCCAGCTCGGCATGAGCCGCACGGTCTTTGTCAATGCATCTGGCCTGCCGGACGCGCGTCAGATCACGACTGCGCGCGACATGTCCACGCTCGCTGTGGCGCTGCTGAAGAATTATCCCAGCGAATATCGTCTCTTCTCCATTGCAAGCTTCAATTTCCGTGGCCAGACCATCCGTGGCCACAATAATCTCATGTATCGCTACCAGGGCATGGACGGCATCAAAACCGGTTATACCAATGCGTCCGGCTTCAACATCGTCAGCGCCGTGAAGGACGGCAATCGCCGCGTGGTCGGCGTGGTTCTCGGCGGCCGTACGGCCCGCAGTCGCGACGCCAAGATGGCCGGATTGTTCGACCGCTATATGGGACGTGCCTCCTCGGGCAGCGCCAAGCTGACCGCCAGCATCAATGCAAAACAGCAGGTCGAAGTCGCCTCGGCCGCGGATGAGGCCGATGTTCCCGCGCCGGCGATCGCGCCGCGCGTTGCGGGCGAGGCAGCAGCACCCGCACCGAAGGCGCTCGGTTATGCCGATAACGGCGTTATCCCGTTGGAGCGCCCGGCGGCAATGGACGAGATCATGAATGCCGGCAAGGCGCCTAAAGCGCCAGTCGGCAAGGCAGGTGGCTGGCAAATCCAGATCTCGGCTGCTCCGAGCGCCGATGCTGCCCGCGCGCTTCTTGCGCAGGCCCAGTCCGAGGCAGGTGCGCCGCTCGTTTCCGCCTCGCCCTACACCGAAGCTGTGGGGAAGGGGCCTGGTACGATTTACCGCGCCCGTTTCGTCGGCTTCCAAAGCAAGGAAGATGCGACCTCCGCCTGCGATGCCCTGAAGAAGCGCTCATACGACTGCATGCTTCTGCCGAACCAGGGCTGAGCTGGCTACTCTGGACAATTTCCGGGAATCGGCGCTCTCCTCATAAACAAAAGGAGAACGTCATGCTGCAGCGCCTCGCCGACCAGTTCGAAACATCATCCTCCGCTTACGCCGCCGCCAACGACATTGAGCGTGATGCCGACTGGTTTCTGCTGAAACTGCAGGAGGAGATGGGCGAGTTGACCCAGGCCTGGAACCGCTTGACCGGTCGCGGCCGTGCCAAAGGCCGCTCACCTGAGGAGATGGCGCGCGAGCTCGCAGACGAAACCGCCGATATCCTCGGCCACCTGCTGCTTTTCGCCCGTCGCCATGACATCGATCTCTCCGCTGCGATCGAGCGGAAATGGAAATTCAGGCCTTCGGTGCAGTAGCGTTTCCTGCTTCACGTCCTTGCGCGATCCACCATTGGCATTGTTCTTCTGTATAACCGAGCAGACGCCCCAGGCGATACTCGCTTTCGTCCGTCCAACGCCTTTCGCTCATCAGCTCGGTATAGGCGTCGAACCGCCATTCTTCTTTCGGCAACGCGTAGAGAATGCGAACCAGGCGAAACTTGCCCTCAAGGAATGGCTCGACCCGTTCGATGATTACACCTCTATCGACGTAGGGCTGAAAGTAGGCTCGGATCTCCTTCAGGATCCCCGAGCTTTCTTCGTCCGAAAACATGCTGAATGGCTTGCAGCCATCCAGCATGAGAGCGAGCTCGAAGTTGGTATGGACCAGATAGGGCACGCTATCGATCCATTGCGGCCGGGTGAGTACAACCTCACCATACGGTTCGGGAAAGGGGAGGGCCAGCATCGAGGACAGCCCGTCCAGTTCGTTTTTCTCGAGGTAGAAGAGATGCTCTGCCAGTTCGGACATTTCTACGTTGAGAATGGCCGCAACTGCCTCCATCGGGGCCTCGAAGCGCATCTCATGCGCCGAGCAACCCGTCTCGGGTGACAGGAATTTCAGCAGAAATGTCTCCGTCGCCAAGCAACGCCCCATCGGCTCGATGTTCTATTGCTTGAGGCTAGCCTAAATTGTCCGCCGATAGAACTTGCTGTCGACGGCCATCCGCGGGAATGCTCGCGGTAGGTCCTTGCTGGCGATCTCGGAGAAACCGTTCTTTTCATAGAACCGGTGCGCGGCTACAAACTTGTCCGCCGTGCCGAGGAAGATGTCGGTCACGCCGACCTCGCCGGCGTGGGCAAAGAGCGCTTCTAGCAGCCGGGCGGCAACGCCGTGTTCGCGCCCGCGCACCTCGGAGGCAACGAACATCTTGCGCAGTGCCGCCTGGTTATTGCCGATATCCTTGAGGCCGAGCGTGCCGACGATGGCGCCGTCCTTCACCGCGACCCAGAACTGGCCCTTGCCGGACTGATAAAAGTCCGGAATGACGCGCAGGTCCGGCTGCGCGTCAGCAGTGATATGAATGTCGAATTCTTCGCGCTGGATCGGTAGGATGACCGAGATCACGCCGTCGGCATCGTCAGGAGCGAAGGTTCTGATCTCGATTTCGACCATGACAGTACCGCCTCAGGCCTGAGTACCGCCGACGGTCACCTGATCCATGCGCAGATGCGGCTGGCCGACGCCGACAGGCACCCACTGGCCCGCCTTGCCGCAATTGCCGATGCCGGTATCGAGCTTCATGTCGTTACCGATCATGGAAACACGCTTCATCGCATCCGGGCCGTTGCCGATCAGCATGGCGCCCTTGATCGGCGCGCCAATCTTGCCGTTTTCGATGAGATAGGCCTCGGTGCAGCCGAAGACGAATTTGCCCGATGTGATATCCACCTGACCGCCACCGAAGGAGACGGCATAGACGCCCTTCTTGACCGAAGAGATGATTTCTTCCGGCGTCTTGTCGCCGCCGAGCATATAGGTGTTGGTCATGCGCGGCATCGGCACATGCGCATAGCCTTGGCGACGGCCGTTGCCGGTCGGCGTCATGCCCATCAGCCGGGCGTTCTGCCGGTCCTGCATGTAGCCGACGAGCTTGCCGTTTTCGATCAGCACGTTGTAGGCGGACGGCGTGCCTTCGTCGTCGATGGTGATAGAGCCGCGGCGGCTGTCGATTGTGCCGTCGTCGACGACGGTCACGCCCGGTGCCGCCACCATCTGGCCCAAGAGACCCGCAAAAGCAGATGTCTTCTTGCGGTTGAAGTCACCTTCGAGGCCATGGCCTACGGCCTCGTGCAGCATGACGCCAGGCCAGCCGGAGCCGAGCACGACATCCATCGTGCCTGCCGGCGCATCGATCGCTTCGAGATTGACGAGTGCCTGCCGAAGCGCTTCGTCGGCGCCGTGCTGCCAGCTTCCGGTCGCGATGAAATCGCCGAAACCGATGCGCCCGCCCTGGCCATAAGAGCCGCTTTCCTGCCGGTCGCCTTCGCCGACCATGACGGAGATGTTGATACGCGTCATCGGCCGGATGTCGTGTACGCGATGGCCATCGGCGCGCAGGATATCGACCACCTGCCAGCTTGCCGCAACCGAAGCCGTGACCTGCCGCACCTTGTCGTTCTTGCCGCGCAGATAGGCATCGATATCGGCCAACACCTTCACCTTCTCCTCGAAGGTCGGTGAACCGATCGGGTTCTCGTCGGTGTAGAGCTTGCGGTTGGTGCGCTGGGGCGCTGCCGCGTAAGAGCCGGAATAGCCGCGCGTGACGGCGCTGACCGCATCGGCTGCTCGTTTCAGCGCTGAGACGGAGAGATCGCCCGCATGCGCGTAGCCGACAGCTTCACCTGCCACTGCGCGCAGGCCAAAACCCTGTTCAGTGTTGAAGCTGCCGCCCTTGAGGCGACCGTTATCGAAGGTCAGCGATTCCGCCTGCGCGTGCTCGATGAAGAGCTCGCCGTCATCGGCGCCGGAAAGCGCCTCGGCGACATGCTTGCGCATGGCGGCTTCGTCGGCATCAAAAAGCGTCAGGAGATCGGTGGTCATGGTCTTTTGCTCCGCAAGAAGAGCGGGAATGCTCAATAGCCGATGTAGGTCTGTTGTGCTGCGCGAGCAAGCCCCGCCAAATCAGGGCAGAGCGTCGTAGCCTTCCGCGAACCCCTTGAGGTCTACGGGGATGCCGATGCCTTCTTCCGGCGTCTGGAAGACAATGAAGGTCGCCTGCGCACCGCTGCGGAAGGTCTTGAGCAGTTCGTCCTCGAGAACGACTTCGGCATAGCAGCCGTCGGCGAAGCAGCGCACGAAATAGGCGCGGCCGATATCCTTGCCGTCGACATTGAGGCCGAGGCCGTTCGGCAGCAGCACGCCGAGCGGTGCGAGCACGCGTAGGATCTTCGACTTGCGGTCAGCCGTCTTCAGGACGACGACGGACAGGCCAACTTCCGGACGGTCTTCGGCGATGACATTCTGCATCAGCGCACACTGCTCGGTCGAGGCACCCGCCGGCTTGTCGCAGACGACGGACCATGCGCCATGGTTGGAACGGACCGTGCCGGGTGCCGGTGGCTGCGCCTGGCTAGGCGTCACCTGCTCGACGTTCGGCGTCGTTGACGGCGCGGGCTGCTGTGTCGGGGCGGGCTTCGGAGCAGGCGCGGCGGGACGCGACTGCGCGGGCGCCGGCGTCTGCTGAGCGAAAACGGGGCTCGTCGCGGCGGTCGCGATGCCCGCGGTCAGTACAAAAGACCGCGCGAGGGAACGGAAACCCATGAAAACCTCTGGATATCGAATCATTGCCGCTATTTGTGAAGCTGCCCACAGAAAATGAAAAGCCCCACCCCGTGAAAACCGGGGGACTGCGGCAGAAATAGGACCTCGCCAAAAGAATGTGCAGCCCGCGGATTGGCCCTGAAGCGCGTTTTTCGTATGCTGATGAAAAGCTTGCAATGTTTTGCCGTGACTGAGGAGGCAGTCTTTGAGCAAATATGCCGCATAGACAATTGCTTCTGCCTGTTGCGGCGGATGCCAAACTGTGGTTTGAAGCGCAGAAGATGGCAAGGATTCTGCGTCCGATTTGATGCAGATCAGCGCTCGAGGGAGATTACAAGGTGATTAAGAAGGCTTTTGCAGCTCTGACCGCGCTGGTCTGTCTGCTTTTTGCTTCCGGCACATATGCCGATCAGCCGATGCCGTGGCAGGCTACCCTGCAGCCGGCAGCGACGCCGATCATGCGGGAGATCCACTGGTTCGAACAATACACGCTGTGGTTCATCGTTCCGATCACGCTGTTTGTTCTCGTTCTCCTTCTGGTCGTCTGTTTCAAGTTCCGTGCTTCGGCAAACCCGGTTCCCTCCAAGACGAGCCACAATACGGTGATCGAAGTCATCTGGACCGTGGGGCCGGTCTTGGTACTTCTCTTCCTCGCCATTCCTTCCTTTACCCTGCTGACCGCGCAGCTCACCCTGCCGGAAAACCCTGATGTGACAATCAAGGCGACCGCAACCCAGTGGCAGTGGAACTATGAATATGAAGGTTCGGGCGAAACGCCTGTCGCCTTCGACTCCTATCTTCTGAAGGAGCCGGATCGTGCCGCTGCGGGCAAGACCGATCTTTCCGTCTATCCGCGCCTGCTCGCCGTCGACAACGAACTCGTGCTGCCAGTCAACAAGACCGTTCGCGTTCTCGTCACCGCCGCGCCGACCGACGTTATCCACGCTTTCGCCATGCCGTCCTTCGGTGTCAAGATCGACGCCGTTCCGGGCCGCCTGAACGAAACCTGGTTCCGCGCCGAGCGCGAAGGCCTCTTCTACGGCCAGTGTTCCGAGCTTTGCGGCAAGGACCATGCGTTCATGCCGATCGCCATCCGCGTCGTCTCCGAGGACAAGTACAAGCAGTGGCTGGCTTCGGCCGCCAGTGACTTGCCCGGCGCCTACAAGACACTGATCGCCGCCGCCGATGGTCCTGCAAAGACCGTTGATGTCGCTGAAAACGTCGCAAAGTAAGATAGGGATCGGGACAATGGCTGGACCTTCCGCTCACGACGATCATTCTCATGATCACCACGCTCATGACGCTCACGCGCATGACGACCATCACGATCACTCTCATACGCCGAGCTTTGCCGATCGCTGGTTCTTCTCCACGAACCACAAGGATATCGGCACGCTCTACCTGATCTTCGCGATCTTCGCCGGTATCGTCGGCGGCCTTCTCTCCGTTGCCATGCGCATGGAGCTGCAGGAGCCGGGCATCCAGATCTTCCACGGCCTGGCCTCCATGGTCTACGGCTTCGAAGGCGATGCTGCCATCGATGGCGCCAAGCACATGTTCAACGTCTTCACCACCGCTCACGCGCTGATCATGATCTTCTTCATGGTCATGCCGGCGATGATCGGCGGTTTTGCCAACTGGATGGTGCCGATCATGATTGGCGCGCCTGATATGGCCTTCCCGCGTCTGAACAACATCTCCTTCTGGCTGATCGTTCCGGCCTTCCTGCTGCTGGTCATTTCGATGTTCGTCGAAGGCCCGGCCGGCGCATACGGTGCAGGCGGTGGCTGGACCATGTATCCGCCGCTCGCAGTCGGCGGTCAGCCGGGTCCGGCAGTCGACCTTGCGATCTTCTCGCTGCACATTGCCGGTGCCTCGTCGATCCTCGGTGCGATCAACTTCATCACCACAATCCTCAACATGCGCGCTCCCGGCATGACGCTGCACAAGATGCCGCTCTTTGCCTGGGCCGTGCTGATCACCGCCTTCCTGCTGCTGCTCTCGCTGCCGGTTCTGGCTGGCGCCATCACCATGGTGCTGACCGACCGTAACTTCGGCACAGCCTTCTTCGCGCCGGAAGGCGGCGGTGACCCGATCCTCTACCAGCACCTGTTCTGGTTCTTCGGTCATCCGGAAGTCTACATCCTGATCCTGCCGGGCTTCGGCATCGTCAGCCACATCGTATCGACCTTCTCGAAGAAGCCAGTCTTTGGTTACCTCGGCATGGCCTACGCCATGGTCGCGATCGGCGCCGTCGGCTTCGTCGTCTGGGCTCACCACATGTACACGGTCGGCCTGTCGCTCGACGCACAGCGCTACTTCGTCTTCGCAACGATGGTCATCGCCGTTCCGACCGGCGTGAAGATCTTCTCCTGGATCGCAACGATGTGGGGTGGCTCGATCACCTTCCGCACGCCGATGATCTGGGCGATCGGCTTCATTTTCCTCTTCACCGTCGGTGGCGTGACGGGCGTCCAGCTCGCAAACGCCGGCCTCGACCGTTCGCTGCATGACACCTACTACGTCGTGGCTCACTTCCACTACGTTCTGTCGCTCGGCGCCGTCTTCGCCATCTTCGCTGCCTGGTATTACTGGTTCCCGAAGATGACCGGCTACATGTATAGCGAGTTCCTTGGCAAGCTGCACTTCTGGGTCATGTTCATCGGCGTGAACCTGGTGTTCTTCCCGCAGCATTTCCTCGGCCTCGCCGGCATGCCGCGCCGCTACATCGACTATCCGGATGCATTTGCCGGCTGGAATTATGTCTCGTCGATCGGCTCCTACATCTCCTTCGTCGGCGTGATCATCTTCCTCGTCGGTGTCTGGGAAGCCTTCGCCAAGAAGCGCGTTGCCGGTGACAATCCGTGGGGTGAGGGCGCAACGACCCTCGAGTGGCAGCTGCCTTCGCCGCCGCCCTACCATCAGTGGGAACAGCTTCCGCGCATCAAGTAAGATGCCGGATCCAGACGCCGCAGGCCTCTGCGGCGTCTGGCGATTGAGGAATTCAGGACGGAATGATGACGGTAATCGACAATCACGAGGCTCTTGCTGAAGACGGCGATTTTCGCCTGTCGGAAGCCAGTGCACGCGATTATTTCGAGCTTCTGAAGCCGCGGGTCATGTCGCTCGTGGTCTTCACGGCCTTTGCCGGCCTGGTGCTGGCGCCGGACCACATCAACCCCGTTCTCGGCCTGATCGCCATTCTCTGCATTGCCGTCGGTGCAGGCGCATCGGGTGCACTGAACATGTGGTATGACGCCGACATCGACGCCGTCATGAGCCGCACCGCCAAGCGCCCGATCCCGGCCGGCCGCATCAAGCCCAAGGAAGCCCTGGCCTTCGGCCTCGTGCTCTCCTGCTTCTCGGTGACGATCCTGGGCCTCGCGGTCAATTGGCTGTCGGCCTCGATCCTTGCCTTCACCATCTTCTTCTATGCCGTCATCTACACGATGTGGCTGAAGCGCTCGACGCCGCAGAACATCGTCATCGGTGGCGCGGCCGGCGCCTTTCCGCCGATGATCGGCTGGGCCTGCGTGACGAATTCCGTCACGATCGAAAGCACCGTCCTCTTCCTCATCATCTTCCTGTGGACGCCGGCGCATTTCTGGGCGCTTGCCCTCTTCAAGATGCGAGATTACGAAGCTGTTGGCGTGCCGATGCTGCCGAACGTGTCCGGTGAGCGCACCACCAAGCACCAGATCGTTGCCTATGCCGTGCTGACGGCCATATGCGCGGTGCTGCCGACCTTCCTCGGCTTTGCCAGTGTCGGTTATGGCGTGGTGGCCGCGGCACTCGGTGCGGTCTTCATATACTGTTCCATCGCCGTCTGGCGCATGCCCGACGGCGATCTCAAGATGATCCCGGCGAAGAAGCTGTTCGGCTTCTCGATCTTCTATCTCTTCGCCGTGTTCTCCGCGCTGATGCTCGACCGGCTGGTCGCCATGCTGGCCTCGTATGCAGGAGGCTCGTTCTGATGGAATTGGTCAAGCTTACTGAAGCGCAACGCAAGTCGCGCCGCAATCGCAACATTGCGCTCGGCGTCGTGCTCGCCGGTCTGGTAATCCTTTTTTACGTCATCACCATCGTCAAGTTCCTCGGACATGGAGGCTGATGAGATGAGCGACGCCGTCAACACACCGAAGAAGCCGCGCAACAACGCTGCCGTCGTCTTCATGTGCCTGAGCTTCGTCGTCGGTATGGGCGCGGCAAGCTATGCCGCCGTGCCGCTCTATCGGCTCTTCTGCCAGGTGACCGGCTATAACGGCACGACACAGCGTGTTGATCAGGTTTCCAGCGTCATTCTCGACCGTACGATGCGTGTCACCTTCGACGCCAACGTCGCTCCCGGCCTGCAATGGGAATTCAAGCCGGTCGAGCGCGAGGTCAATCCGAAGATCGGCGAGACCATCCAGGTCAATTTCATCGCCGAAAACCGTTCCAACGAAACCCAGCGCGGCCAGGCGATCTTCAACGTGACGCCGGGCGAGGCGGGCGCCTATTTCAACAAGGTGCAATGTTTCTGCTTTAATGAAACGGACCTGAAGCCGGGCGAGAAGCTTGAAATGCCGGTCGTGTTCTACATCGATCCGGAGATTACCAAGGCCGCTGAATCGAAAAGCATTCACACGGTCACGCTGTCATACACGTTCTATCCTAAAGAGGGTCCGAAGCCGGTGGCTTCGAATGAGGATGGAACGGGACAGGCTGAAAAGAAACTTTGATTGAGGAGTGTTTCCGGCCGTGCCGGAAGCGGAGAAGGAAGACACCGGGGATCTGACATGGCCGATGCTCATCAGAAGAATCACGACTATCACATCATAGCTCCGAGCCCGTGGCCGATACTGGCCTCGCTCGGCGCATTCCTGATGGCCTTTGGCGGCGTCGGCTACATGCGCTACCTGAACGGCGGCTCGCTGCATGTTTTCGGTATCGAATGGGCGCATCCGTGGCTCTTCTTCATCGGGCTGGCTGTCGTTTTCTACGTCATGTACGGCTGGTGGTCTGACACCGTGAAGGAAGCCCATGAGGGCGCCCATACACGCGTCGTGTCGCTGCACCTGCGCTATGGCATGATCATGTTCATCGCTTCGGAAGTGATGTTCTTCGTCGCTTGGTTCTGGGCCTATTTCGACGCCAGCCTCTTTCCGCACGAGGCCATCCAGGCTTCGCGCCTTGCCTATACCGGCGGTGTCTGGCCGCCGAAGGGCATCGAGGTTCTCGATCCCTGGCACCTGCCGATCTACAACACCGTCATCCTGCTGCTCTCGGGCACGACGGTCACCTGGGCTCACCACGCTCTGCTGCACAACGACCGCAAGGGCCTTATCCAGGGCCTGACGCTGACGGTCCTGCTCGGCGTGCTCTTCTCCTCCGTCCAGGCCTATGAATATGCCCATGCTCCGTTCGAGTTCCGCAACTCGATCTACGGCGCGACCTTCTTCATGGCCACCGGTTTCCACGGCTTCCACGTTCTGGTCGGCACCATCTTCCTGCTGGTCTGCCTCCTTCGTGCGTTGCGCGGTGACTTTACGCCGAAGCAGCACTTCGGCTTCGAGGCGGCCGCCTGGTACTGGCACTTCGTCGACGTCGTCTGGCTGTTCCTGTTCTTCTGCATCTACGTCTGGGGCGGCTGGGGCGCACCGGTTGCGGCAGGCTGATCGAGACCGGATAGAAATCAAAAAAGGCGGGTGCTCACTGACCCGCCTAACCGAAAGTGGAATACTCCTTGTCGCAAGTATCGGCGCGAAACTCCGACTTTTGCGGTTTTTGCGACAGGAGTTTAATCTAGCGAACTTCGGAGCATTCACGCTCGGAAAGTTTGAGCCGCATCAACGGTCGTCTCGGAGATCGGCGCGCGATCTCCGAGAATCCAAGCTTCGTAAATACCGAGGCGATACCGACAAAACCCTCCCCCCACGTCAGAGGTTTTTCGGGATCGATGGCGCAGGCGTCAACTGCAACCGCATTATTGGCTATCGCGAATTCAACGGCGGCACTGGCAAGATGCCGCATAAGGCCTTGCCGGCGGTAGCCTGTGCGAATGAAAAAGCACGTGATGGCATAGACACTCGAAGCATCAGGCTCACTCACATCTTCCAGCGGCCGTGAAGTTTTTGCCTCTTGAAAGCGTGAGAAGCCAGGCCGAGGGCCGATCGCACACCAACCGACCGCTGTCCCGCGATGATATGCAATCAGCCCCGGTGGCGGCCCAGCCTCCACTATCGCCCGGAAAGCATCTTTCCGGCCAGTTCTCTCCATTGCCTTGTAGTCAGCGCCCTTGATGCGAGGCCACATGCACCAGCATCCCGAATTGGCTCCGCGCAATGGACCAAAAAGGTCTTCAAGATCGGCCCAACGATCGGCCGTCAGTGGGTGGATATCAAACGTATCAGGCATTCCGCCTCTCAAAGGTATCTCAGTCGGTCGCGTAGCAGACAGCCTGAAGTTTATTGCTGTCGGGATCGATGTAATATCGCGGATCCCGACATCTTCATCCCGTCATGAATTCAGCAAAGCTATACCCTTGCTGACGACAGTCTGTCAGTAGGGGCAGGCTGTCATTTAATCCCAAGCCTCTTTGTCTTAACTGCTGCTCTTCGTCTTACCGTTGGCCAGCCAGCCTCTCGAAGGCCGAAGGCTCGGGAATGCCGAGGTCCAGCTGATGGCGGATCGCCTCGGCGCATTCGAGCGCCGTCAGCACGGATGTATCAACCTCCATGTCGTAGAGGCCGGGGCGATGCACCTCGTCCTGCCAGCGCTGTACTGGTTCCGGCACGGGTGCCTCCCCGGTGGCGCGCAGGTAGAGGGTCTCACGCCCTTCCTCCGCGATTTCCCGCCGCTGCATGATCGTCTCGATCGGACATCTGACGCCGACGAACAGCACGGGAAAACCGTCCAGTCGTCTGGCGCAGTCGCCGAGGATGCCGAGTGGCTGCGAGTAGCTGTCGTGGTGGCCGAGGTCGGCGACGACGTTGAGCCCCAATCCGGCATGGATGGCGATCGATTCATAAAGCGCTGCATAGAGGAACGGCACGAGTTCTTCGAGATCCGGCCGCTCGCCGCCGGGCCTCAATCCGATACCGGGCAGGTAGCGCTTTGGCGTCATGGAATTATAGGTATCGACGCCGAGGTTGATCCACGGCCCCTCGAATTCTTCCTGGATTGCGCGTGCAATGCTGGATTTGCCGCTTCGCGGCGCGCCGTTCAGGATAATGATCTGTCCGGCATGGCTGTCGTTGGTCATCAGTCTTCTTCTTCTGTTTGGCGCGAATCGCTGAGGCGAAATCGCGCAGGTATTTCCATTCGGGATGCGAATACTTTATGGGAGAGTTAAGGCAGACGACGAAAAGCCGCCTGCATGGAGATCGGCATGAACGAAGATAGCGCACAATTTCCACCGGTCGATCCGGTCAAGACCGGCATCAAGGGATGCTGCCCGCGCTGCGGTCATGGGCAGCTCTTCGATGGCGTGCTCGGCCTGAAACCGAACTGCGCCGCCTGCGGGCTGGATTATTCCTTCGCCGATGCAGGCGATGGTCCCGCCGTCTTCGTTATCCTCATCGTCGGCTTCATCATCATCGGTTCGGTGCTCTGGCTGCAGGTCAATTATGCGCCACCGATCTGGGTTCACATTCTGCTCTTTGCTCCGCTCACAATCATACTCTCCCTGCTGGCGTTGCGCTGGTGCAAGGGCATCCTCATCGCCATGCAATATCGCCATAATGCCCGCGAGGGACGCCTGAGTGACTGACATCGAGAGTCCGGCCCCGCGCCGCAAGCTGCCGGTGTTTACCGGCATAACCGTTCTCATTGCGCTCGCCATCCTGATCTCGCTCGGCACCTGGCAGGTGGAGCGTCTTCACTGGAAGGAAGGCCTGCTCGCCGATATAGCCGAGCGCCGAGCCGCAGCCCCGGTTCCGCTTGCCGATATCGAGGCCATGGCCGCTCAGGGCGGCGACATCGAGTATCGCACGGTCACGGCCACCGGCCGCTACATCAACAACAAGGAGCGCCATTTCTTCGCCACCTGGCGTGGCCAGACCGGCTATTACATCTATACGCCGCTGCAGCTCGCGGATGGGCGCTACCTCTTCGTCAACAGAGGCTTCGTTCCCTATGAGAACAAGGAGCCGGAAATGCGGATGCAGGGCCAGTTGACGGACCAGCAGACGGTAACCGGCCTCGCGCGTGCCAAACTCCCCGGCAAACCCTCCTCGCTCGTGCCTGACAACGACGTGGCGAAGAATATCTTCTACTGGAAAGATCTTGATGTGATGGCGTCGAGCGTCGACCTCGACAAGGCTGATGTCTTACCCTTCTTCCTCGATGCCGATTCCACGCCCAACCCGGCGGGCTTTCCGATCGGCGGCGTCACGCAGGTCGATCTGCCGAACGACCATCTGCAATATGCTTTCACCTGGTACGGGCTGGCTGCGGTGCTGCTCGTTGTCGTCGCCATCTCCTGGTTCCGTCCCCGCAAGGGTGCAGCGCAATAGTATCGCTTCAATTCCGACCCATATTGGGTTAGAGGTCCCTGAAGCTTAACCTGGGTATGTTATGAACATTGCGGCAAAACCTCCGTTGACGATCAGGCTCTGCGGTCCGCGCGGCTTCTGCGCCGGCGTCGATCGGGCGATCCAGATCGTCGTGCTGGCGCTGAAGGCTTACGGCGCGCCTGTATATGTCCGCCACGAGATCGTCCATAACCGCTATGTCGTGGAAGGGTTGGAAGCCAAGGGAGCGGTCTTCGTCGAGGAGCTTGACGAGATCCCGGCGGAACATCGTGCCCAGCCGGTCGTCTTTTCCGCTCATGGCGTGCCGAAATCCGTGCCCGAGGATGCGAATGCCCGCAACCTGTTCTATCTCGACGCAACCTGTCCGCTGGTCTCCAAGGTCCACAAGCAGGCGATGCGCCATAATCGCCTCGGCCGCCATGTCGTCCTGATCGGCCACGCCGGCCATCCCGAAGTGATCGGCACCATGGGTCAGTTGCCCGAAGGCACTGTTTCGCTCATCGAAACTGTCGAGGATGCGGACGTTTATCAGCCGGTCGATCCCGATAATCTCGGCTATGTCACGCAGACGACGCTTTCGGTCGACGACACCGCCGGCGTCATCAAACGGCTGGAAGAGCGCTTCCCCAAGCTACAGGCTCCGGCCGCTGATTCCATCTGCTATGCCACGACCAACCGCCAGGAAGTGGTGAAGGAAGCAGCCCCCGGCTGCGATCTGTTCATCATTGTCGGCGCGCCGAATTCGTCCAATTCCAAGCGGCTCGTCGAAGTGGCACTCCGGGCAGGCGCGAAGAAGTCGATCCTCGTGCAGCGTGCTTCAGAGCTCGACTGGGATGAGATCGGCCCGATTGCCACGCTCGGCCTGTCCGCCGGTGCTTCCGCCCCGGAAGTGATCGTCAACGAGATCATCGAGGCCTTCCGCACACGCTTCGATGCCCGCGTCGAGCTTGCCGAAACCGTGCAGGAAAACGAGCACTTCCTCGTCAATCGCGAACTGCGCAGCCTTGAATTGACGACGGCTGACATGGCATTCGTGAACGGGGAATGAGGTGAGGGGCCCACCCTCCGTCCTGCCTACCTGATGACACCGCTTCTACAGTGAGATACCCACCTTGGCAGTTTATACCGATATCGCCGAAGACGATCTGAAATGGTTTCTCACCGAATATGATGCCGGTACGCTGCTCTCTTACAAGGGCATCGCGGAAGGCGTGGAGAATTCCAATTTCCTGCTGCACACATCCAAGGCGCCGCTCATCCTGACGCTTTACGAGAAGCGGGTGGAAAAGAGCGATCTGCCCTTCTTCCTCGGCCTGATGCAGCATCTGTCTGCCGGCGGCCTGTCCTGCCCACTGCCGCTGCCGCGCAAGGACGGCGCGCTG
This sequence comes from Rhizobium sp. 768_B6_N1_8, assembly GCF_051811225.1. NCBI lineage: Bacteria > Pseudomonadati > Pseudomonadota > Alphaproteobacteria > Hyphomicrobiales > Rhizobiaceae > Rhizobium > Rhizobium sp. 768_B6_N1_8. The sequence continues at coordinate 550,670 of NZ_JBPWPV010000001.1, forward strand.
CTCGGCACTCTGTCGGGCCGTCCCGCCGCACTCATCTCCTTCCTTGAAGGCATGTGGCTCAGAAAGCCGGAAGCCAAACACTGCCGCGAAGTCGGCAAGGCGCTGGCGCAGATGCATGTTGCTGGTGAAGGTTTTGCACTGACGCGGCCAAATGCCTTGTCGCTGGAAGGCTGGCAGACGCTCTGGGACAAATCCGAGGCACGCGCCGACGAGGTCGAGCCCGGACTGCAGAACGAGATCCGCAGTGATCTCAATTTCCTGCGGGCCTATTGGCCGAAGGATTTGCCGGCTGGTGTCATCCACGCCGATCTTTTCCCTGACAACGTCTTCTTCCTCGGCGACGAGCTCTCGGGCCTCATCGATTTCTATTTCGCCTGCAACGATCTGCTCGCCTATGACGTTTCGATCTGCCTCAATGCCTGGTGCTTCGAGAAGGACGGCGCCTACAACATCACCAAGGGCATGCAGATGCTGGAAGGGTACCAGAGCGTGCGGCCGCTGAGCGAGGCGGAGATTAAAGCTCTGCCGGTTCTCTCCCGTGGCTCGGCGCTGCGCTTCTTCCTGACCCGACTCTACGACTGGCTGACAACGCCCGAGGGCGCGATGGTCACCAAGAAGGATCCGCTGGAATATCTGCGCAAGCTGCGCTTCCACCGCCAGATTTCCTCGCCCGCCGAATATGGACTGAGCCTATGAAGCACATCGATATCTTCACCGACGGGGCATGCTCCGGTAACCCCGGCCCCGGCGGGTGGGGCGCTGTGCTGCGCTACGGCGAGGTCGAGAGGGAACTCTCCGGTGGCGAGGCTGAAACCACCAACAATCGCATGGAGCTCCTGGCTGCCATTTCCGCACTGACTGCCCTGAAGGAGCCCTGCGAGGTCGATCTCTATACCGACAGCGCCTATGTGAAAGACGGCATTTCCAAATGGATCTTCGGCTGGAAAAAGAACGGCTGGAGGACATCGGACAATAAGCCGGTGAAGAATGCCGAACTCTGGCAGGCGCTGGAAGAGGCCCGCAACCGGCACAAGGTGACGCTCCATTGGGTCAAAGGCCACGCCGGCCACCCCGAAAACGAGCGTGCTGATGAGCTCGCCCGCAAGGGTATGGAGCCTTTCAAGAAGAGCAAGAAGGCAGGCTGATCAGGCCGCCTGCCGCTGCTCTGCCGTAGCATTCCGTATCAGCCGGTGCATATATTCGAGCTTTGTCACGACAGGCGGTGACAGCACGAAGGGATAGGAATCCGGCTGTCCCATGCTGCGCTGGATCGCGTTGATCGCAAGGCTGAGTGGCACCCAGGCGCCGACGAGCTGTTCGACGCTCTGTGCCCGATAGGGATTGAAATCCACTTCACCAGCGATCTCTTCATGCCCGCGCGGATCGATCGCGATGCCGAAGCCACGCGCCGTTTCCAGCGTATCGACGATGTGCAGGTAGTGCGCGAAGCATTCTGCGAAGTCTTCCCAAGGGTGAACGGAGGCATAGGCGCTGATGAAGGTCTCCTGCCAGCCTGCAACTGGCCCATTGGCATAGCGATCCTGTAATGCGGCGCCATAGTCCTGCCGCTCATCGCCGAAGACTGCGCGGAACTCGTCGAATCCATTGCGATCGCGGACCAGCTTGTTCCAGACGAAGTGCCCGGTCTCGTGGCGGAAATGGCCGAGCAGCGTGCGATAGGGTTCATCCATCGCCATGCGCGCCTGCTCGCGGGTCACATCGTCTGCTTCCGCTGCGCGGATCGCGATCAGCCCGTCCTCATGGCCGGTGATGGCCGGTACGACATTGCCGTCATTCTGCACGGTGTCTTCGAGAAAATCGAAAACGAGGCCGCCTTGCGGGTCTTCCCGCCGGTTGGGATGCGGCAAGTTCCAGCGCAGTAGCGAATAGAAGAGGTGGCGCTGCGCCTGGCTGATGCGGCGCCAGCGGTCGATCCCATCTTGCGTGTCGGTATTCGGCACCAGCCGGTTATGTCGGCAGGCGATGCAAAAATCATTGTTGTCATCGACCAGCCAGTTGCAGATGTCGAGGCCCGCATTGGCACAGAACTGCACAAGCCGGTTCGGATCGGAGACGAGCTGCCAGTTCGTCTCGTCGCGCGATTCCAGCGCATGCATGGAAAGATCGCGCGCGAAGAAGCCGAGGCGATGGTTGCAGCGCACGCACTGCCTGTTGTCGAAATGGATGACCTGATCGCAATTGTCGCAGGCAAACAGCCTCATGGCAGCCCCCTACAGGCAGGATATGATGGAAAATGCCCGCCGCACACTGATGCGACAGGCATTGCACCTATGAATAAGATGGGGCGTTAGAGCCGGTCGACAGCGCCCTTCAGCTTGTCCTTGACCTTGCCGCTCGCGACCTGGGCCTTGCCCTTGGCTTCCTGCATGCCGCCTTTGGCCTGCATTTCGCGGTTGCCGGTGGCCTTGCCGGCCGTCTTCTTCGCCTTGCCGGCCATCTCGTTGACCTTGCCGGAAATCTTGTCGCCAGTGCTACCCATGTGTATGTCTCCTCTCGGATCACGGACGGAGTATCCGTGTTTGCCGACAGGAAACGCCAGTGAACGAGTTTCGTTCCGGAATGATGCAGTCAGGCGTGGCCGGCTTCGGCCGAAAGCATGGCAGGCGTGATACCCATGCTGGCAAGCGCCCGCTCATACTTGTCATCGAGGCAGCGATCGAAGATCAACTCCTCATTGGCCGCGCAATTGAGCCAGCCATTGGAGGCCACCTCGTTTTCGAGCTGGCCCGCACCCCAGGAGGAATAGCCGAGCAGCATGGTGGCCCGCTTGGGACCGCCGCCCTTGGAGATGGCGCGCACGATATCGAGCGTTGCCGTCAGGCAGATATCGTCGCTGACGGGGATGGAGGAATCGCTGACATAATCGTCGGAATGCAACACGAAACCACGACCGCTCTCGACCGGCCCACCAGTCTGGATCGGAAACTCCCGCGCATCTTTCGGCAGCACGATGGAATCTTCCTGCTTGATCATGTCGAGATGCAGCAGGACATCGGTGAAGGTCAGGCTCTGCGGGCGATTGATGACAAAGCCCATGGCGCCTGCGTCCGAATGGGCGCAGATATAAATCACTGTGCGTGCGAAGTTGCGATCCTCCATGCCGGGCATGGCGATCAGGAACTGACCGTCGAAAAATCCGCGTTCCCGTCTGTTCTTCAGCGTTGCTAGGGACATGGTTCCTCCTGCCGCCAGACCGCACAAAGGCTCCGACAAGAGAAACATGGGGCAATGTCACAAATCAATCAACTGAAAATGAAGATTTATATGGGCGGGACTTCTGGCGGCAATTGGCAAGTTTCGGTAAACCCTTGTTCCATGAGAGTTATTTCATTGCTCGCGCGCGCGCCATTAATTGCAGTCATTTCGGCTGCGTCCATGCTCGGATTGCTGCGTCAGGCGCATGCGGAAATGAGTGACTGGGCGGAGAACGAGGGTGGCCGCATGCGTCTCGTGGCGCTGCCGCCGGACGCTGATGGCCATATAAGGGCAGGCCTGCAGATTGAGCCGAAGCCTGGCTGGATCACCTATTGGCGTGAACCGGGCAATAATGGCATCCCGCCGCAGATCACCATCGCACCGCAAAGCGGTGTAACGCTGGACGCCATTTCCTATCCCGTTCCGAAACATATCTCCAGCGGCAAGGTCGAGGATATCGGCTATGAGACACCGGTGACCCTGCCATTATCGCTGACGGCTTCGAAAGTGGGACCGGTCGTTCTCGAGGCCACCGCTTTCATCGGCATCTGCAAGGATATCTGCATTCCGTTCCAGGCGCAGCTTTCATTGAAATTTGGTACTGTCGCCCAGTCGCGCCCGCAGGAGGAAATGATCCTTCAGAGCGCCGCTGGCCGCCTTCCCGAAGCGCCGTCTGCCGATTTCGAGGTCGTGGCACACGGGATGTCACCCGACCTGAAGCAACTCTCGCTGAAGGTTACTCTGCCGGAAGCAGGGAATGGAACGCCCGAAATCATCGTCACCGGCCCGAGCGGTTACGCCTTCACCAAGCAGATGAATGTGGGGCGCAGCGGCAAGGCCTATTCCGCCGATATTGCCATCGGAAAGCTACCGAAAAACTACGATATCAAGGGCAAGCAGTGGGGGGTACTGATCGTTGACGGCGTCCGCGCCATGGAAACCACGCTTGCCTTTGATTGACCGCATCTTATAGTCCCTCTCAATCCCTATGCGGTCTTGCCGCAACCAGCCAGAACCGAGGAGAAAATCCATGACCATCGCGATCGGCGACAAGCTTCCTGCCGCCACCTTCAAGGAAAAGACCACAGACGGCCCGGTCGAAACCACCACCGAGCAGCTCTTTGCCGGCAAGCGCGTCGTGCTCTTCGCCGTACCCGGCGCTTTCACGCCCACCTGTTCGCTGAACCATCTGCCGGGCTATCTGGAAAACCGCGATGCCATCCTCGCCAAGGGCGTTGACGACATCGCCGTTCTCGCCGTCAACGACTGGCATGTCATGGGCGCTTGGGCGCAGTCTTCGGGCGGCCTCGGCAAGATTCATTTCCTCGCCGACTGGGATGCCGGGTTCACCAAGGCAGTCGGCCTCGATGCCGATCTCTCCGGCGGTGGCCTTGGTGTCCGCTCCAAGCGCTATTCCATGCTGGTCGAAGATGGGGTGGTGAAATCGCTCAACGTCGAGGAATCGCCCGGCCAGGCAACGGTTTCCGGTGCTGCCGCGATACTCGAACAGCTCTAAGCCGGAAAATCTCCCGTTGTTACGCAAGGGCGCCTTCTGGCGCCCTTTTTAATTTTGATCGCTGAAGTAAGCGTCAATGTCGCGCTGGGCATCCGCCGTTTTGCATCAAGAGCGGCTTCGCCTCATTCTTGCCATAATTGTTATAACATAACGGTAATGTTATTACATATAAGGATTGAGAATGCCGCCCGATCAGGAACGTTTCGCCGTCAGTCTCCTCGGGCAATCGGCACTTCTGCGCGCCTGCGGTGCGGTCGCCATCGTCGCACTTCTCTGGCTCGCGATCCATTGGGCGATCCTCCTGCCATGAGCGCGCCAGTCATTCGCCTCGACAATCTGACGGTCTCCTATGATCGTCATCCTGCTGTCCATCATCTCTCCGGCACGTTCCAGCCCGGCAGCCTGACAGCAATCGCCGGGCCGAATGGAGCGGGAAAATCCACGTTGCTGAAGGCGATCATGGGGGAGCTGCGTCCTGCCGAAGGGCGGGTGGAGCATCGGCTGCAACGCACTGATTTCGGCTATCTTCCGCAGGCGGCGGAGATCAACAGGCGTTTCCCGATCTCGGTGCTGGATACGGTGCTGCTCGGAAGCTGGCGTTCGGCCGGTGCCTTTGGCCGCATCGCAAAACAAGAAGCCGCATGTGCCCGCGACGCACTCGCCACCGTCGGTCTGGAAGGGTTTGAAAAGCGCCATGTCGGCTCGCTTTCGGCCGGCCAGTTCCAGCGCGTGCTCTTCGCCCGCCTGCTGCTGCAGAATGCGCGTATCATCCTGCTTGACGAACCCTTTACCGCCATCGATGCCCGCACGACGAGGGATCTGCTCGACATTGTCGTCCGCTGGCATGGCGACGGGCGGACGGTGATTGCGGTGCTTCATGATTTCGAGCAGGTGAGGGCACATTTCCCGGAAACCCTGCTGCTCGCCCGCAGGCTGATCGGCTGGGGGCCGACGCAGGAGGTCATGTCATCTGCCAATCTTCTGCAGGCCCGCGCCATGGCCGAACGCTGGGATGAGGATGCCGAAGCCTGCGAGCCGGCGGCATGACGGCCTACGATATCTTCTTCGCCCCTTTCGCCGATTATGGCTTCATGCGCCGGGCGCTTGTCGCCTGCCTGTGCCTGGGTCTCGGCTCCGGCCCCATCGGTGTTTTCCTGATGCTTCGCCGCATGAGCCTCATGGGGGACGCAATGAGCCATGCCGTGCTGCCTGGTGCTGCGGTCGGCTATCTCGTTGCCGGCTCGCTGTCGCTGACGGCAATGGGTATTGGTGGTCTCGTAGCAGGTCTTTCCGTTGCGCTACTGTCAGGTGTCGTCAGCCGTATGACCGTGCTGCAGGAGGATGCGAGTTTCGCAAGCTTCTATCTGGCGTCACTGGCCCTGGGTGTCCTCATCGTCTCTTTGCGCGGTTCGAACATCGATCTGCTGCATGTGCTTTTCGGCACGATCCTTGCCATCGACGCGCCGGCGCTGACGCAGATCGGTGCCATCACGTCGGTTACATTGCTGGCGCTCGCGATCGTCTACCGCCCGCTGGTCGCGGAATGTTTTGATCCGGGCTTCCTGCGCGCCGTCGGCGGGTGCGGGCCGGTCTATCATTTCCTCTTTCTGTTGCTTGTGGTGCTGAACCTTGTCGCGAGCTTCCAGGCGCTTGGCACGCTGATGGCCGTCGGCCTGATGATGCTGCCGGCGGCGATCGCCCAGCTCTGGTCCCGCAATCTGCCGGCCATGATGATGACAGCGGCGGCAAGTGCTGCGGCATCCGGCTATCTCGGCCTTATCGCCTCCTATCATCTCGAACTTGCCTCTGGCCCGACGATCATCATGACGGCGGCGCTGCTCTACGGCCTCTCCATCTTCTTCGCGCCGTCGGGCCTTGCCCGACGCTTCTTCCCCCGCCCGCATCTGAAGGGCTGATTACAGGAGACATCGATGTTACCTAGCAGACTGCTTCTCTCCGCCGCCTTGCCCGTGCTGATGACGCTTTCGGCCGTGCCGGCTTCGGCCGAAACGCTGAAGGTCGTTGCGTCCTTCACCGTGCTTGCTGATGTCGTCCGACAGGTCGGCGGCGATCACGTCAAGGTCACGAGCCTCGTCGGTCCGAACGGAGACCCCCATGAATTCGAGCCGTCGCCGGCCGATGCCAAGGCGCTGAATGCTGCAAAAGTTACCTTCGTCAGCGGTGAGGGGCTGGAAGGCTGGATGGACCGTCTCATCACCGCCTCCGGCTACAAGGGAAATCCGGTCACAGTGTCCGAAGGCATCAACACCCGCACGATGGAAGAGGATGGTAAAACCGTCACCGATCCGCATGTCTGGAACAGCCCTGTCAATGTGAAGGTCTGGGTCGCCAATATCGAGAAGGCGCTTTCCGCAGCCGATCCGGCTGATGCCGATGCCTTCAAGGCCAATGCCGAGAAATATACGAAGACGCTTGACGAGCTGGACGCCTATGCGCATTCCAAGTTCGACAAGATTGCCAACGATCGCCGCAACGTGCTGACCAGCCACGATGCCTTCGGTTATTTCGGCCGCGAATATAATGTCAGCTTCCTGGCGCCCCTCGGCCTCTCCACCGAAAGCGAAGCATCGGCCGCCGACGTTGCCAAGCTGATCGAGCAGATCAAGCAGGAGCACGTGAAAACCTATTTCTTCGAAAACTCCAACGATCCGCGCCTCGTCAAGCAGGTTGCCACTGCGACAGGCGCCGAGCCGGGCGGTGAGCTTTACGTCGAATCTCTCTCGGACTCGAAAGGCCCGGCCCCGACCTACGAGAGGATGTTCCGCTACAATGTCGACCAGCTCTCCGCCGCCATGGCGAAATCGAGCTGAGCTGACGGGATCTTAGAGAACGAAATCGAAAACCAGGAGGCCCGCCAGGCCTCCATCCGTCGACGAGACGATGCGCTCGCCGACGGTCACATGCTCGGGATGCACGAGATAGGTATCACGAGCCTCGGGGCTTTCGAAGGTCACGGCAAAGCCGTCGACGAAACCGCCATGCAGCCCCTCGGGCGAGACATTCGGCCCGTATTTAATGTCAAGAATTCCCGGGATCACCTGCTTCAGCGCCACGATGGCGTCGAACAGCGCCTGCTTATCGTCAGGTGTCATGGCGCTCTTCAGACGCATGAATACGCAGTGCAGGATCATAAGGTACCTCCCGATTATGTTTTCGGGCAGAATAGCGACGAAAACGACAAGGGCAACGATATTTCGCGCCCGCAGCCGCCAGACCTGTCGAAGGCCAACCCAGCCTACATCTGGTCCGCCACCGCCACCGGACGGTTATAGATCTTGCGGACGAGATCATGGGACAAGGCACGTGCAGCCGCCTTCTGCTCTTCCGTCATCGGCCGGCAGGTATCCTTGAGATTGGAGCCGTCTATGACGGTTGCTGCCCCGGAATTGGCGATGACGATATGCCAGCTGCAAGCGGCGACCTTGTCGATGATCACAGCACCTCGGCAACCAGTGGAGAGGCAGAAGGCTACAGTCACCTGCGCGCCATGATCGCCCTTGTGGGCAAGCGCATAGGCGGCGGTGAAATCCTCCTTCAATTTTTCGCAGCGCGCCGGCGCTGCTGCCGCCAGGCAGCTCAGCGAGGGCGGGTGAATTTCGGCGGCGTATACCGGAGAGACGCAAAAGGCGCCCATCGAGAGGGCGAGCAGAAGCTTGAGCATCGGATTTTCCTTGTTGCGCTGAGGCAGAGGCGCATATCGGCGGCCAATGGTCAATGGCCGCCGCAGGCAAGGAAAGCCGTATCGATCCAAGAGGTGCCAATTCCTCGGCAAATCCGATGAAACAGGCTCTGGGATCAGGCCCGCTTCGTCAGCGGAAACCGTTCCCTCAGCAGCCGCAGCACCGATTCCGACGGCATCGGCGGGCCGAAGAGATAGCTCTGGCCGTAGCTGCAGCCCATCTTGGCAAGTTCGATCGCATCCTCGTTGGACTCGATGCCTTCGGCCACCACCTTCATGTCCAGCTCGCGCGCCATGGCAATCACCGATTTCAAGATCGTCGCCTTCTTGTCGCTGTTGTCGCGCACCAGCGCCTTGTCGAGCTTGATCGTGTCGAAGGGGAAGCGGGTCAGGTAGGCGAGTGAGGAATAGCCGGTGCCGAAATCGTCGAGCGCCAGACCGAGGCCGGCCTCTTTCAGCTTTTGCAGTACGAGGCGAGCCTGTTCCGGGTTCTCCATCACCATGGATTCCGTCAGTTCCAGCTTCAGCCGCGAAGGATCGCAATGGGTCTTCGCCAGTACCGAACGGACATCGTCGTAAAGATCGTTGTTGAGAAGCTGCACGCTCGACAGATTGATGGAGACGAAGATCGGCAGCTCGCCGGTCTGGTTCTGCCACCCCATCAGGTCGTTGGTCGCCTGCTCCAGCGCGAAGATGCCGAGCGCGCCGATAATGTCGGAAGATTCGGCGATCGGGATGAATTCGGACGGCGGGATATTGCCGCGCTTGGGATGTTCCCAGCGCATCAGCGCCTCGAAGCCGGCGATCTCGACGTCCTCCAGCCGCGCAATCGGCTGGTAAACCATCGAAAGCTCCTTGCGCTCGATGGCGCGGCGCAGATCCGATTCGAGCTGCAGGCGATCGGTGCCGAAATCACGGAAAGCCGGCTGGAAGGGTTCCACTCGATTGCCGCCGGCGCGTTTGGCCCGGTACATGGCAAGCTCGGCGTCGCTGAGCAGACCCGACGCACTCTCCTGCTGGTCCACCCAGGAGGTGAGACCGATGGAGGCCGTCAGGATGATCTCGCGGTTGGAGAAGTTGATCGGCACCATGATCGCCTTGCTCATCGCATCGGCGAAATCGGCAACCTTGGCCGGATCATGCTCGGAAACGAGAATGAGGCCGAACTGGTCGCCGGAAAGGCGCGCCAGTGTATCCTGCGGCTTCAGAAGGCGGCGCAGGCGGCGGGTAAGCGCGATCAGGATATTGTCACCGGCGGCGACACCGAGGGAATCATTGACCAGCTTGTAGCGGTCGATATCGATCACCATGACGGTCGGGCGCAGCGTCTCGCCGCCCGGTGCCAGCGTCAGCACCGACTGCAGGCGGTCGATGAACACCTGCCGGTTCGGCAGGCCCGTCAGGTTGTCGTGAAGCGCATCGTGCAGCAGCCGTTCGACGGAATTCTTCTGCTCTGTCACGTCGACGATCGTGCCCACGCAGCGGATGATCTCGCCATTCGAGCCGAGTACCGGCCGGGCGCGGATCAAGAGCCAGTGGAAGTGACCGTCTTCGGCGCGGATGCGGAACTCATGGTTCAGCCGCCCGCGGCGATGTTCCAGCAGCACGTCCAGCGTCGCCCGGAAACGGTCGCGATCGTCAGGATGCAGCCGCGGCAGCCAGTTGCGCGCCGCACCATGCATCGTGCCCGGTGAAAGCCCGAGCTTCACGGAAACATCGGGAATAGTAACGACGCGATCGCGCGCCACATCCCAGTCCCAGACCATATCGCCCGAGCCCGTCAGCGCCAGCGACTGGCGCTCGAGATCGGAGAACAGCCCCTGCTGGAACGCGCCGCCCGCAAAGGCGTGCTGCATGACGGTAAAGCCGATCAGCAGCACGATGAGGACGAGGCCACCGCCGAGTGCTGGCTGGATGATGTCATTGTCGAGCCGGCCGGTGATCGTCATCCATGCGCCGAACAGCCAGACGAGCGTCAGCGCCCATGCCGGCACGAGCAGGATGGCGCGGTCATAGCGGTTGAAGCCGAGATAGATGATCAGCAGCAGACCGGTCGCCGCCGTCAGAGCGAAGGACAGCCGAGCAATGCCAGCCGCAATCGATGGATCGTAGATTGCGACGCCAAACAGCAGCGCGAGGCCAAGAACCCAGGCAAGCGTGGCATAGCCGAGATGCACATGCCATCGGTTGAGATTGAGATAGGTAAACAGGAAGATCACGAAACTGGAGGCGAGCGACACCTCCGCACAGGCGCGCCATATTCGTTGATCCGCAGAGGCGACGCTGATCAGCTTTCCGAGAAAGCCGAAGTCGACGCAGATATAGCCGAGCACTGCCCAGGCAAGCGCCGCCGTCGCCGGCAGCATCGAGGTTCCCTTGACGACGAAAAGGATCGTCAGGAAGACCGCGAGCAGGCCGGCGATGCCGAGCACGATGCCGCGATAGAGCGTGAAGGCGTTGATCGTGTCCTTGTAGGCATCCGGCTCCCACAGATAGATCTGCGGCAGGTCGGGTGTGGCAAGCTCGGCGACGAAGGTGATGACGGCGCCAGGGTTCAGCGTGATGCGAAAGACATCGGCCTCGTCGCTCGGCTGGCGGTCGAGCGCAAAACCTTCGCTCGGCGTGATCGCAATAATGCGCTGCGAGCCGAGATCGGGCCAGAACAGCTTGGAATTGACGAGACGGAAGTGCGGCGCGACGATGACGCGCTCAAGCTGTTCTTCCGAAACATTGGCGAGCGCAAAGACTGCCCAGTCGCCCTGATGGTTTTCCGAACTTGCGCGCACTTCGATACGCCGGCGGATACCATCGGCGCCGGCCGCGGTGGAAACCTGGAAGGCCTCGCCCTGGTTGGCGTAGATTTCAGTCGTGGCAGTCAGGTCCAGCGCAGTATCGTCGCGGGAAATCTTAACCGGTTCGGCCGCCTGCACGGTTCCCGCCGCAAGGGCGAACACCGACAGGAGAAGGGCTGCGATCACCGCGATCACTCGTCCGGACGGTGACGTCAGCAGCATGCGGTCTTTGTTCATCGGCTGTTGGGTTTCCTGCCTGTATCCGCGTCGGTGGCTAAGCGTGAAAACATCACGTGATCATGCCACTGACCGTTGATCTTCAAATATCCGCGCAGGTAGCCTTCCCGCTGGAACCCGGCTTTCTCAAGCAGGCGAATGCTCCGTGCGTTGTCTGGAATACAGGCTGCTTCGATACGGTGCAACTCAAGCCCTGTGAAGATATAGGGAATAACCAATTGAAGTGCGGCGAACATATGTCCCTGGCCGGCATAACGCTCGCCCATCCAGTAGCCGATCATGCAGCTTTGGGCGGCCCCCCGGCGGATATAGCCGATGGTGATGCCGCCGACGAGCGTCATATCCTTTCTCAGAAAAATGAAGAGCGGGATCGCCTGCCCGGAGGCATATTCCTGCTTGCCGCGGATGACGCGGGCGCGAAACGAGCCTTCGGTCAGCTCGTCGCGCCGCCAGGTCGGCTCCCAGGGTTCCAGAAAGCGGCGGCTGTCGGCGCGAAGCCGGTGCCACTGGTTGAAATCCTGGTAGCGCGGCAGGCGCAGGACATATTTATCGTTCTCGAGTTCGACCGCTTCAGGCTGTCGCGAAAGGAACCGAAAAACCGATTTTGGCATCGATAACCCCCGGCGCAACGTATGTGTCGGTCAGCGGCTTGCCTGCTTCGTCTTCGGTGCCGGAACCGAAAGCGAGGCGGTGATGTCTTCCATCGGGGCAAGCTGCTCGAGCGGACCGATCGCCGAAAGCGTCGGGACGGTATCGTAGAAAAGGCGACCGGCAAGATCGGTCAGGCGCTCGACGGTGATACCCTCTAGCCGCTCCATCATTTCCGGATTGGAGATCGGACGGCCATAAAGCATCATCTGCCGGGCAATCTGGCCGGCGCGGGCGGCGGGGCTTTCCTGGCCCATGAGAAGCTGGGCGCGGATCTGCGCCCGGGCGCGCTCGATTTCCTTCTGGTCGATATTGTCCGCCGACTTGTGCAACTCGTCGATGATGACCGGCACCAGCTCCGGCAGATTCTCGCCACCGGTTGCGGCATGGATGCCGAAGATGCCGGTGTCGGAAAAGCCCCAGTGGAAAGCGTAGACGGAGTAACAGAGGCCGCGAAACTCGCGTACTTCCTGGAAGAGGCGGGAGGACATGCCGCCGCCGAGGATATTGGCGAGGATCTGTGAGCAGTAGAAATCGCGGGCATGATAGGCCTTGCCCTCGAAGCCGAGCAGTATCTGCGCGTCCATGAGGTCGCGCGGCTCGCGCACATTGCCGCCGATATAGCGTGCAGCCTCCATGACTGGCGGCGCGTTGGGCGTGGTCGGCAGGCTGGCGAAGCGGTCCTCGACCATGCGCACGAACTCGTCATGCTCGACGGCGCCGGTTGCGACCACGAACATCCGGTCGGTCGTGTAGTTACGGCCGAGATAGGTGCGGATCTGCTGCGGCGTGAACGAAACGACGGTCTCCGGCGTGCCGAGGATCGGCCGGCCGAGCGTCTGGCCACGATAGGCGACCTCGGAGAAGCGGTCGAAGACGACATCGTCGGGCGTGTCGTTGGCCGCGTTGATCTCCTGCAGGATGACCTGCTTCTCGCGCTCCAGCTCTTCTTCCTCGAAGGCGGATTCTGTCAGAATATCGGCGAGGATATCGACGGCGAGCGGCACGTGATCCTTCAGAACGCGGGCATAATAAGAGGTCGTCTCGGTGGAGGTCGCGGCGTTCACTTCGCCGCCGACATCCTCGATTTCCTCGGCGATCTCACGGGCGGTACGTCGTGCCGTTCCCTTGAAGGCCATGTGTTCGAGCAGGTGGGCAATGCCGTGTTCGTCTTCCGTCTCGTTGCGCGAACCTGATTTGATCCAGACTCCGAGCGCAGCGCTTTCAAGGTGCGGCATGGTCTGTGTGACTACTGTCAGCCCGGATTTGAGCCGGGTGCACTCAACTGTCATGTGCTATCTTTCTGCGCCTGCCGTCATCTAGCTGCGGGCATGCTTGCCGATAAAAGTTTCAACCGCTTTGAGCTCGGGCTCGATGATCTGGAAGCGCTCCTCCCTGTGCATCACATCAGCAAGCCACGTCGGAAGCGCCGGGTCAATACCGGAGGCGGATTTTACGGCAGCCGGGAATTTCGCCGGATGGGCGGTGGCAAGCGTCACCATCGGCGTATTCGGCTTTTCGCGCTTGGCGGCGACGAAGACGCCGATCGCCGAATGCGGATCGAGCAGATAGCCGGTTTCCGCATAGGTCTTGCGGATCGTTTCCGCCACCTGGCGTTCGCTCGCGCGGCCGGCACGGAAATCCTTCTTGATGAATTTCAGCGCTTCGGGCGAGATCTCGAAGCCGTTGGATTGCTTGAGGCTTTCCATGGCGGCGCGAACCTTGGAGGCGTCGCGGTCATAGGCCTCGAACAGCAGTCGCTCGAAGTTGGAGGATATCTGGATATCCATGGAAGGCGAACTCGTGGCCTTCACCGCTTTCATGTCATAACGGCCGGTCTTCAGCGTCCGCGCTAGGATATCGTTCTCATTGGTGGCGATGACGAGCTTGTCGATCGGCAGGCCCATGCGCTTGGCACAATAGCCGGCGAAGATATCGCCGAAATTCCCAGTCGGTACCGTGAACGAGATCTTCCGGTCCGGTCCGCCGAGTGCGATCGCTGTCGTGAAATAATAGACGATCTGGGCCATGATGCGCGCCCAGTTGATCGAGTTGACGCCCGAGAGCTTCACCTTGTCGCGGAAGGCCGCGTCGTTGAACATGGCTTTGACGAGGTTCTGGCAATCGTCGAAATTGCCTTCGACGGCAAGCGCATGCACATTGCCTGATGTCGACGTCGTCATCTGCCGCTGCTGTACCGGCGAGACCTTGCCATGTGGGAAGAGGATGAAGATGTCGGTGCGCTCACGGCCGGCAAAGGCGTCGATCGCAGCGCCACCGGTGTCGCCCGAGGTGGCGCCGACGATGGTCGCCCGCTCGCCGCGCTTTTCCAGGGCGTAATCCATCAGGCGGGCAAGAAGCTGCATCGCCACATCCTTGAAGGCGAGCGTCGTGCCGTGGAAAAGTTCCATCACGAAACTGTTCGGGCCGGTCTGTACCAGCGGCGCGATCGCCGGATGGCGGAAGGTGCCATAGGCTTCGTCGATCATGGCCCGGAAGGTCTCATCGGGGATTTCGCCATTGGTGAAGGGCGAGAGGATGGTGAAGGCGATCTCCTGATAGGTCTTGCCGCGCAGCGCGCGGATTTCCTTCTTGGAAAAGCTCGGCCATTTGCGAGGAACGTAGAGCCCGCCATCGCGCGCCAGCCCCGCCAGAAGGGCGTCGCAAAAGCCGAGGGAAGGGGCCTCGCCGCGGGTCGAGATATAGTCCACGTTCGTCATCCTTGATCTATGGCTGGAGAAATTCGGCGCGCAAACGGGACGCTGCCGTTCGGCCGAAAAGAGGGGGCTTAACGGCCTGTCGGGGCAGTGCCGCAGGTATCCTATTGAACTTGCCCGCATCCGGCGCCGAAAAGTGCATCAAAACGGTGCTTACCCAATCGATTTTTCTTTGCGCCGCTGATATAGACCATCGCCAACTGTCATGAAAGGCCTTGCGCGAAAGTCGCAAGCACCTAGAAGAAAAGCGTTTGCAAGGGGTGGAATATCGTGCTCGGCAAGGTCTCTCGTCTCATCGTTTCCGCATCCCTTCTTGCGGCTCTTGCCGGCTGCAATTCGCTCGGCCTCGGCGGCGATAGCAAGCCTGAAGCTGCAAGTGCGAGCAGCGGTCCCGCTCCGCTTCAGCCGAACGGCAATGCCCAGATCATGCCGGTCGCGCCGACCAGTCCTTCGTCGAGCCAGGCTCCGATCGGCACCGGCGTTACCGCGCAAGGAACGGTCGCGCCCGTTGTGCAGGGTGCATGCCCGCAGATCTTCATGCGTGACCAGGACGCGATCTACCGCACCTATGCGAAAGGTGCGAAGACCGGTGATCCGCAGCAGGTCGTCTTCCAGGCATCTTTCGGCGACTATAGCCGCCAGTGCATGCTCAACGACACGGCGCTCTCCATGACCGTCGTGGCGCAGCTTCGTCTTGTTGCCGGCCCAGGCGGGACGCCAGGCCCGGTCACGCTGCCGATCCGCATCTCGGTGCTGGATGGACAGGACGTCCTGTCGTCCGAAGTCGTCAATTTCCCGACGCAGATCCCGGCTGGCGCGCCGGCCACGCAGGTCATCTTCCGCCACGAGGGCATCAAGATGCCGGTCGGCTCCGGCGCGCTGGTCCGAGTCAATGTCGGCTTCGACAATCAGCCCGCCAAGAACGTCAAAAACTCCAAGAAGAAAAGCAGCTGAGGCGCCGGCTGCTGACAATCGCTGAGCCCTGATGGCTTCGCGAAGGCGGGCGCGCCTCTGCAAACAAAAACCCGTTGCGTGAATAAGAGCCGCCGTTTCTTGGAGGCACTAGGGCAGCGAAGGCGCTGCCCTTAGAGCACGCCTTCCCACTCTGCCAATGCGGCGACAACGCCTGGCAGATCGTTCATGCGGGAAATTACCGTCTCCGCGCCCGCATCCGTCAGTTTATCAGCATGCGAGGCATAGGTGTGCGAACCGCCGGTGAAGCCGATCACCCGCATGCCGGCAGCGCGTGCAGCATGAACACCATGCGTGGAATCTTCGACGACAACGGTCCTGGAGGGCGAAACGCCCATCTGGCTTGCGCCGTGAAGGAAGATATCGGGCTTCGGCTTGGCACGGTCGGGACCGAGATCCTTGGCGGAGAAGATATTGGGGGCGAAGAGCTTCTTCAGTCCGACCTTGCCCAGCATCATGTCAAGCCGCTGGCTCGACGAGTTCGAGCAGATGCAACGCTTCATCGACAGGCGGCTGACGGCGAATTCGACGCCGGGAATGGCCTGCACTTCCTGTTCGAGCCTGATGTCCAGAAGCTTCTGCGACTGATCGAGCAGCGATGCCGAAATCGGAATGCTGGCTTCCCGTTCGATTTGGAAGAGGATATCGCGCCAGGTGAGACCGGCGAAGCGCTCGTTCATTTCCTCGACGCTGATCGGATAGCCTGCTTCCGTCAGCAGCTTGGATTCAACATCCGCTGCGATGATTTCGGAATCGACCAGAACGCCGTCGCAGTCGAAGATGATGAGGTCGAAGCCGTCCATATACTCATGCCTTGTTTGGGGATGATGGGGCTTTACACGATGGCCGCCGAAAGCTCAACCGATGACCGGGCATGGCTGGATTGCGCCATGCGGGCGGCTTTGCCGTAACGGCTGTCATATGACCTCGACAAGCCCTGCAGGGCTCGTTACTGAACGACAATGAGTAGGGAACCCGAAGACACCATCGCCGCGCGGATTGCCCGCGTGCTTGCAGAGCGCATCGTGCATGGCGAACTCGCGCCCGGCGCCCGTCTTCGGCAGGACCATATCGCCGAAGAATTCGAGACCAGCCATGTGCCCGTGCGCGAGGCCTTTCGCCGGCTCGAAGCGCAGGGGCTGGCAATCAGCGAGCCGCGCCGTGGTGTCCGTGTCGCCTCCTTCGATCTTGCCGAAGTGCGCGAAGTGGCGGAAATGCGCGCCGCCCTCGAAGTGCTCGCCCTGAAGCACGCCACCCGCCACCTGACGCCCGCCATCCTCGATGCCGCGGAAGAGGCGACGCGCGAGGGCGATGCCGCTGCCGATGTGCATGCCTGGGAGGAGGCAAACCGCCGCTTCCATCGCCTCATCCTCACCCCTTGCGCCATGCCGCGCCTGCTCGCCTCAATCGACGACCTGCATGCGGCGAGCGCCCGCTTCCTGTTTTCGGCCTGGCGTTCGGGTTGGGAAAAGCGCACGGATCACGACCATCGCGCCATTCTTGCCGCACTTCGCCAAGGCAAGGCGGAAGAGGCTGCCGCCATTCTGCAGAAGCATGTGCAGTGGATCGGACGCGCTCCGCAGCCCGCCCAGAAGGGCGGCGAGCGGGAAGCCTTTGCTATCGTCGGCTAAATTCCAAAATTATAGATAATTTCAGAACGTGCGAAATTTCCTGATTTTCGGGCGTTTTGGCGTGTGCTTGCGCCCGCTTGTGGATCAAGCGCATTCGAATCCCATACGCATGCTCTTGCGCTGCGCAAGAATCTCCGCCATCAAATAGATGGGAATCAAAAATTATCTATAATTTTGAAAAGGAGAATTTCATGTCCCTCGCTGACCAGTCCCGTCATATCGCTTTCGATCCGCTGCGCCTTTCCGCACGGTCGATTGCGGTCAAATATCTCTTCGTTCTCGCCGGTACGCTGGTGCTTGCCCTTGCCTCGCAGATCTCGGTGCCGATGGTGCCGGTGCCGATCACCATGCAGACATTCGCCGTCACCATGATCGGCGCGCTCTATGGCTGGCGCCTCGGCACGCTCACCGTTCTTGCCTGGCTCGGCGAGGCCATGCTCGGCGCACCGGTACTGGCAAACGGTTCAGGCGGTCTTGCGCCCTTTGCCGGGCCGACGGCTGGTTATCTCGTCGCCTTTCCGCTGATGGCGCTGATGGTCGGCTGGCTCGCCGAGCGCGGCTGGACCGGCGATAATATTATCAGAAGCTTCACCGCTCACCTTGCTGCAAACATCTTCTGCCTCGCCCTTGGTGGCATCTATCTCGCCTCGCTGATTGGAGCGGAAAAAGGCTGGCTGCTCGGCGTCGCGCCCTTCATCCTCGGCGGCGTGCTGAAGTCCGCACTCGCTGCGGCCGTGCTCAAGGGCATCCGCATCTATGGCGGCCGGGCAGAGCTGCATTGACCGTCAGGCTGCGCGCCCACCATCTGCTCTGCATGCTGACTTTCGTCGGTGAGGGCTATACGCCGGCCTTCACCGCCAATTACCGCCGCATCGCTGAGCGTCTCTCGGCCGGAGAGGAGATCGAAATCGTCTCCGGCCCCGACGATATCTGCGCTCCCCTGCTGTCCGAGGCTTCAGCGCATTGCCTCCTGCCGAGTCCGAAGGCCAGGGACGAAGCTGCCGCCGAAGCAGTTGGCAGGCTCCTGGGCGTGCGGGTAGAGCAGGGCGCCCGTCTCATTCCTGACAAAGCCCTGCTAAAAAGACTACGCCGGGCCTTCGCTGCCGACCTCATCCGCAATGCCTGCACGGATTGCGAATGGAGTGAACTCTGTAGCACGGTTGCCCATAATCATTTCAGGAATACGCTGGTGGCACCTTGCTAGGCTTCCAGCGGAAAGAGTTTCAGGAATTGCCGCTCGCCTTCGGGTGAAAAGATCACCGAGCGGCTTTCCGGTATTCGCCGCGCCCAACCCTTTTCCATGAAATTTGCAAGCAGCGCCTTGCCAAGGCTTCCGGCGAGATGGGCGCGACGTTCACT
The DNA here is from genome assembly GCF_051811225.1 of Rhizobium sp. 768_B6_N1_8. NCBI lineage: Bacteria > Pseudomonadati > Pseudomonadota > Alphaproteobacteria > Hyphomicrobiales > Rhizobiaceae > Rhizobium > Rhizobium sp. 768_B6_N1_8. The sequence continues at coordinate 569,458 of NZ_JBPWPV010000001.1, forward strand.
CCAGTCGAGACAGGAGCGGCAGAGCGGTCGGCGCGAGGATTTGAGGCTGCTGACATCAATGCCGATGCATTGCAGATCGCTCTCGCCCTTGGCCGTCACTGCGAGCCCGTCGCCGATGGCATCGATCGATCCCGATGCCACCAGACTGTCCAGCATGCGCACGCCAAAATCGCCGGCGAGATGGTCATAGCAGATGCGCGCCTTGCGCAGTGCCGGATCCTTCGGGCCGGGCTGGTGGCGCAGATGCCCGCGGCTTGCCGCAAGACCCATCATGCTTTCGATCAGCCGGGCCACCGCCTCGTCGGCGAGTGTAAAATAGCGATGCCGCCCCTGTTTTCGCTGAGCCAGCAGCCCGCCGGTTTCGAGCTTCGAAAGATGAGTGCTGGCCGTCTGCAGCGTGATGCCGCCGGCCGCCGCAAGCTCGGTTGCCGTCAGCGCACGACCGCCGGTCAGCGCCGCCAGCATGTTGGCGCGCGCCGGATCGCCGATGAGTGCGCCGATCTGCGCAATGTCGGGTCCTTCTTTCATACTTCGATCGTAACCGAAGCATTCTCGTACGGCAATGTGCGAAAACTCCTCTCACACGAAAGGAGAAAACCGATGATCACCTGCTTCATCCGCTACGAGATCGACCCCTTCCGCAAGGATGCCTTTGCCGAATATGCCCGCAACTGGGGACAAGCGATCCCGAGAAACGGCGCGGACCTGATCGGCTATTACGGCCCGCATGAGGGCTCGGCAACGACGGCTTACGGTGTCTACAACATCGAAAGCCTCGCAGCCTACGAGGCCTATCGCGCGCGGCTTACTGCAGATCCGCTCGGCCGGGAAAACTACGAATTGGCGCGTCGCGAACGCTTCATCCTGAAGGAAGACCGCATCTTCTTGAAGAATGTTTCGGCGCCTCATGCGAAGCTGGTGCTGCCATGATCGCCGTCATCTTCGAAGTTATCCCTTATGTCGGCGAGCGCCATCGATATCTGGACCTTGCCGGTGAGCTCAGATCCGAGCTCGAAAAAATCGACGGTTTCATTTCCATCGAGCGTTTCGAGAGCCTGACGATGCGGGGCAAAATCCTCTCGCTGTCCTTCTTCCGGGATGAGGAGGCGGTGCGTGAGTGGCGCAATCTCGAAGTCCATCGGGCTGCGCAAAAGGCCGGCCGCAACGGCATTTTCGCCGATTATCGGCTGCGCATCGGCCACGTCGTCAGGGACTATGGAATGGTCGAGCGCGCCGAGGCGCCTGAGGACAGCAGGCAGGTCCACATGCCCTCGGCAGCGGAGTGAAATCGGGGCGGGCGCAGCCAGGTGTCCGCCTTTTTCTTGTAGGTAAACCGGAATATTTTCCCGAAACGGGTCGGTGCTTCAGGCTTTGGTAACCAACTTGCGTAACCATAACGGACAGTTAAGCGTAAAGCGTATGAGTGAGTATCCACATGGCGTCTGTATTTCCGCTTGCCGACCTCAAGACTTCCGTAAAGCCGGGTTCTTGGGTCGACACGATCATCAAGGGTGATTGCGTTGCAGCCCTTGAGGCTCTTCCGAGCCAGTCCGTTGACGTCATCTTCGCGGATCCGCCCTACAATCTCCAGCTCGGCGGCACGCTGCACCGGCCGGACCAGTCGCTGGTCGACGCCGTCGATGACGAGTGGGACCAGTTCGCCTCCTTCGAGGCCTATGACGCCTTCACCCGTGCCTGGCTGCTTGCCTGCCGCCGCGTGCTGAAACCATCAGGCACGATCTGGGTCATCGGCTCCTATCACAACATCTTCCGCGTCGGCGCCACGCTGCAGGATCTGAACTTCTGGATCCTCAACGACATCGTCTGGCGCAAGACCAACCCGATGCCGAATTTCAAGGGCCGCCGTTTCCAGAACGCCCATGAGACAATGATCTGGGCAAGCCCGAACGCCAAGGCCAAGGGCTATACCTTCAACTATGATGCCATGAAGGCCGCCAATGACGACGTGCAGATGCGCTCCGATTGGCTCTTCCCGATTTGCAGCGGCAACGAACGCCTGAAGGGCGAGGACGGCAAGAAAGCCCATCCGACGCAGAAGCCGGAAGCGCTGCTCGCCCGCGTCATCATGGCCTCGTCCAAGCCTGGCGATATCATCCTCGATCCTTTCTTCGGTTCGGGAACGACCGGCGCCGTCGCCAAGCGCCTCGGCCGCCACTTCGTCGGCATCGAGCGCGAGCAGGACTATATCGATGCGGCCTCTGCCCGCATCGCCGCCGTCGAGCCGCTCGGCAAGGCGGAACTGACCGTCATGACCGGCAAGAAGGCCGAAGTGCGCGTGGCCTTCAATGTGCTGGTCGAAAGCGGCCTTATCAGGCCTGGCCAGGTGCTGACGGATGCCAAGCGGCGCTACAGCGCCGTGGTGCGCGCCGACGGCACGGTCGCCTCGGGCGGCGAGGCCGGCTCCATTCATCGCCTTGGCGCAAAAGTGCAGGGCCTTGATGCATGCAACGGATGGACCTTCTGGCACTTCGACGACGGGCAATCCCTGCGCGCGATCGACGAATTGCGGTCCGTCATCCGCAGTGACCTTGCAAAGGTGGGTTGAGCAACATCCTTGCAAGGACAGGACCAGGCCTCTTCCGGTTTGTACCTCCAGTTACGGAAGACGCATAAAGAAAGCCCGGGACCGAAAGGCCCCGGGCTTCTTACTATTAAAGCTAAGATCTGCGTCAGAATTCCTGGTAATCGGTTACATCGACGCGCGTAACCTTGCCGTCCTCGTTGAAAGTGATCGTTTCCTCGCCTTCGCGGATCAGCGGCTTGCCGGTCTTGCTATGGGTCGCGCGAACAGACCACACGGCACGGCCGGAGAGCGGCGTCAGCGTCTCGACCACAGAATTCTCCGCCGTCTGGTCCGGGTAGTCGTCGAAGTAGCGGCGGAATGCGGCCATGATCTCGGCGCGGCCGGCAAGGCTGCCGACGCCGTTGGAGACATAAGTCGCATCCTCGGCGAACCAGTTCTCGATTTCAGGAAAATCGAGATCGTTGATCGCGGTGTGGAAACGGTCGATGGCTGCTGCAGGGTCGAAGCTCATGGCTCAGGCCTTCAGTCCATAGGTGGCGAGATCGGCGCGCAACTTGTCGGCGCCGGTAAAGAGCACGGCATTCCAGCCGGCAGCCTTCGCACCCTCGATATTGACAGGCGCGTCGTCGATGAAGATCGTCGCGGCCGGATCGAGGCCGAAGCTCTTGGTATGCGTTTCGTAGATCGCGATATCCGGCTTGATGAGGCCGACATCGCCGGAAACGGTCACGCCGCGCGGCTTCTTGAGGAAGGCGAAGCGCTCCTGCGCCTCGCGGAACGTGTCGGAGGCGAAGTTCGTCAGCATCGTCACATCCCGGCCCTCGTTGATGAAGCCTTCCATGATCGCGACGCTGTCCTCATAGGCATGCGGCACCATTTCGTGCCAGTTCTTGCGGAAGGCGCGGATATGCTCTTCGCGGGCCGGGTGCTGCTCGATCAGCAATGCCTCGGCATCGGCCCAGGTGCGACCGCGGTCCTGTTCGATGTTCCAGTCGTGCGTGCAGACGTTGGCGAAAAACCATTTGCGCTCGGCCTCATCGGGAATGAGGCGGCTGAAGGGAATATGCGGATCGTAATGAATAAGAACTTTGCCAATATCGAAAACGATATGCTTGATGTCGTTTGCCATAATCATCCCTTGGCTGTTTTGAACGCGAGAGGAATAGCCGCTGCGATCGCCTTTTTCATGATAGTCGGCAGCGCCTGAGCTTCAAGATTTATAACCGGCTCCCACCAGCCGTCATCGATTTGAAGGCGATTGGCAATCGCGACGCGGAAGATCGAAAGCCTGAGCTCGAAATGGGTGAAGACGTGGGTGACGCTGCCGGCGCTCTCCCAGTCAGCCTTGAAGGGTGCCGCTTCGGCTGACGTCTCGCCGTCCTGCCGCGCGGTCCATGCTGTCGTCGGAATTTCCGTCATGCCGCCGAGCAGGCCGCTTTCGATCCGCCGCCGAAGCAGGATATCGCCATCGGAGGTGACTGCCACGAAGGCGGCGCCGCGCCGGACCGGCTTTTCCTTCTTGGCGGCCTTGACTGGAAACTGCTCGGGATCATGCAGCCTGAGCGCCTCGCACGATACATTGAAGGGACAGAGCGAACAGGCCGGTCGCTTCGGCGTGCAGATGGTGGCGCCGAGATCCATCATCGCCTGGGCGAAATCGCCGGGCCGATCGGCCGGCGTCAGCAGCGCCACCTTCTGGCGCATCAGCGGCTTGCCGGCTGGAAGCGGCGTGGCGATGGCATAGAGCCGCGAGATCACCCGCTCCACATTGCCGTCCATCACGGCCGCCTGCCGGTTGAAGGCAATTGCCGCAACCGCAGCCGCCGTATAGTCGCCTATCCCGGGCAGGGCTTTCAGGCCCTCTTCGGTGTCGGGAAAGATGCCGCCATGTTCGGTAGCAACGGCTTCGGCACATTTCTTCAGATTACGCGCCCGAGCATAATAACCGAGCCCCGCCCAGGCGGCCATCACCGCTTCAACAGGCGCATCGGCGAGATCCGTCACCGACGGCCATTTCGCCAGGAAATTGGCGAAGTAGGGTTTTACCGCCTGCACCGTCGTCTGCTGCAGCATCACCTCGGACAGCCACACGTGATAGGGATCGGCCTTGACGCCGCGCCCAGCCATCGGCGGCGAAACCCGCCAGGGCAGGTCGCGATGATGACGGTCGTACCATTCGAGGAGAGGGAGGGCGGTCGGCGCGTCCGGTGTGCGTATCGTCATTATTTGCCGCGATCGGGGGAAGTGCTCTATACTTGACGAAGCAATGCGGCGTAATCAAGCCGATGGCCTCGAATGGCTATCGCTTATCAAGGTTTCGATGAGTTATCCACGCAAAGATGGGAAGCAGATTTCCGAGCTGACGAACGGCATCATCGATCCCGTTCTGGCTCGCCGTGCCGGCATCAATAGCGCGCTTCTCGGCTCCTGGGACGAAATCGCCGGCGAGGACTTTGCCGATTGCACCCGGCCGGAAAAGATCGCCTGGGCCCGCGGCGGCGATGACGGCAGTTTCCGCCCCGGCGTGCTGACCGTTGCCTGCGAAGGTGCGCGCGCGCTTTTTCTGACCCACGCGCAAGGCGAACTCATCCAGCGCATCAACAGCTTCTTCGGCTTCGCCGCCGTCCACCAGCTCCGCATCGTCCAGAAACCGGTCTACCAGCCGGTCAAACGCTCTCGCACGCCCCCGCCGCTGAAGGGCGAAGCCGCTCGCAAGCTGGAAGGCATGATGCAGGGCATAGAGGACGACAAATTGCGCCAGGCGATCGCTCGTCTGGGTACGGCAGTATTGGGTAAAAAGCCGAAATAACCTTCGCCATTCTGTTGGCAGCATCCGCGCCGTGTATTACACTGTAATAGATCGAAGCGAGGTCAAGCCATGCGCACCAGCAAGCCCATCACGGTCACACTCGGCAGCCAGCAGAAAAGTCTCGATAGCCGTCTGGAATCGGGGGCTTACAGCTCCGCCAGCGAGGTTCTGCGCGCCGCTCTGCGGGCTCTTGATCGCGAAGATGACGCGATTAACGAGATCATGAGGCAGAAAATTCGCGAAGCGCTCGATGATCCACGTCCGGATATCGACGCAGAAACGGTTTTCGATCGTATAGAACAACTCCATGCCGAACGCGGTGGTGTGGGCGGCAGTGGCGATTAGGGTCTTCTTTCGGCCAAAGGCGGAGGATGATCTTCTTGCCATATACGAATTCATCGCCCGCGACAGCCCGGTCCGGGCTATCGAATTTGTCCGCAGGCTGAGAAGCCTCTGCGTCTCACTGGAAACAATGCCTGAGCGTGGCGCGCTACGCGATGATTTCGCGCCCGGCGTCAGAATTCTGGTCTTTGAACAGCGCGTTACGATCGCCTACCGTTTGCGGAACGGTGAGATACAGATAATCCGTCTCTTTTATGCGGGGCGAAACACTCCTTCTGCATTCCGGGAATGATTGATTTGTTCATTGATCTGCGGTTTCGTCTCGCGCAGGTCACAATTCTTTGAAGAAAGTTGGCGAAGCGTGCCTTGTTCGCGGCTTCTGGCCGTTATATCGCACAATTAGCTGCCACACTTGTTTATGGGGAACCCATGCGCATCTCTGAAATGCAACTGACGAAACGCCAGCTTCTGGGCGGTGTCGCCGCCGCAACCGCATCCATGGCGGTATACGGTACGGCGCAGGCGCAGGCAGCCGTCGAAATCCCGAAGCCGGATGGCGATGTCGACATGGCCAAGGTCATGACCCCTGGCACGCTGCCGGAAATGGCGCTCGGCAAGACCGATGCCCCGGTCAAGATCGTCGAATATATGTCGATGACCTGCCCGCACTGTGCCCACTTCCACAACACCACCTTCGATACGATCAAGCAGAAATACGTCGACACCGGCAAGGTCGAGTTCGTCCTGCGCGAATTCCCCTTCGATCCGCGCGCTGCCGCCGCCTTCATGCTCGCCCGCTGCAACCCGCAGAAGCCTGAAGAGCTCGCAACGCCCGAGCAGTATTTCCCGATGGTCGCCATGCTCTTCAAGCAGCAGCAGGTCTGGGCTGCCGCCGATGACGGCCGCGCAGCGCTGCTGCAAATGTCGAAGCTTGCCGGATTTACTGAGGATAGCTTCACGAAGTGCTTGACGAACCAGAAACTGCTGGATGAAGTGAATGCCACGCGGGAACGCGGTTCCAAGGACTTCGGCGTCAATGCCACGCCGACGTTCCTCATCAATGGCAAGCGCTACTCTGGAGACATGCCGGTTGACACCATGTCGGCCCTCATCGACAGCCTCCTCTGATCCGTACCGTTTTGCAAAGGCGGGCGACGGCGAAAGCCGTGCGCCCGTTTTTTCATATGTGCAGCGTGAGGCTGGGGCATGAAGTTCAACAAGCTCCGCCTTGTCGGCTTCAAATCCTTCGTCGAACCGACCGAATTCTTCATCGAGCGCGGGCTGACGGGCGTGGTCGGGCCGAACGGTTGCGGCAAGTCCAATCTCGTGGAAGCCCTGCGCTGGGTCATGGGCGAGAATTCCTACAAGAATATGCGCGCGTCCGGCATGGACGACGTGATCTTTTCCGGCTCGGGAAACCGCCCGGCGCGGAACACTGCCGAAGTCGCGCTCTATCTCGACAATGGCGAGCGCACGGCGCCGGCCGCCTTCAACGACAGCGATGAAATCCAGGTCACCCGCCGCATCGAGCGCGAGCAGGGATCGATCTATCGCATCAACGGCAAGGAAAGCCGGGCCAAGGATGTGCAACTGCTCTTTGCCGATGCCTCCACCGGCGCCCGCTCTCCTTCCATGGTCGGGCAGGGGCGCATCGGCGAGCTGATCGCCGCAAAACCGCAGGCCCGCCGCCAGTTGCTGGAAGAAGCCGCCGGCATTTCCGGCCTGCACTCCCGCCGCCACGAGGCCGAGCTTCGCCTGCGTGCCGCCGAAAGCAATCTGGAGCGGCTGGACGACGTCACCTCGCAGCTTGAAAGCCAAATCGAGAGCCTGAAGCGCCAGGCCCGCCAGGCAAACCGCTTCAAGACGCTCTCTGCCGATATCCGCGCCCGCGAGGCAATGCTCTTGCATATCCGCTGGGTGCAGGCGAAAGAGGCCGAAGCCGAGGCCGACAGCGCGCTCAACCAGGCAACCGTCGCTGTCGCCGGGAAGGCGCAGATCCAGATGGATGCGGCAAAGAACCAGGGCATCGCCGCCCTGAAGCTGCCCGAACTGCGCGAAGGCGAGGCGAGAGCGGCTGCCGCACTCCAGCGCCTGCAGATCGCCCGCAGCCAGCTCGAAGAGGATGCCAACCGCATCCTGCGGCGCCGCGATGAACTCACTCGCCGCCTGGCGCAACTTGCCGAAGACATCAGGCGCGAGGAGCGGCTTGTCGCCGACAACGCCACGATCCTGGCAAGACTCGACGCCGAAGAGGCCGATATTGCTGAAATTCTGGCCGATTCCGGCCGTTATGCCGAAGAGACGCAGCAGGCTTTCGAAGAGGCCGCCGCCAAACTCGCCGACAGTGAGCGTATCTTCACCACCCTGACTGCAGAGCGCGCTGAAGCTGCTGCCGGACGCAATCAGTTGGAACGCGCCATTCGCGACCTCGCTGATCGCAAGCTGCGGCTCGAACGCCAGATGGACGATGCTAATCGCGAACTCGCCGGCATCGAGCAGAAGATGGCGACGCTGCCCGACCCGGACGAGAAGCGGGCCGTGGTCGAGGCAGGCGAAGTCGCCCTGGCCGAGGCCGAGACGACAATCCAGTCCGTCGAGCAGGCGCTTGCCAGGGCGCGCGAGACCGAAGCGCTTTCCCGTACTCCCGTTGAGCAGGCACGCAGCAAGCTCAACGCGCTGGAAACGGAAGCCCGTACCATCCAGCGCATGCTGGCAGGTGCTGCGGCAGGCGAATTTCCGCCGGTTGCCGAAGAGCTGAAGGTCGATCGCGGTTTCGAGACGGCGCTCGGTGCCGCACTCGGAGACGATCTCGAATCCCCGCTCGATCCGAATGCGCCTGCCCACTGGTCGGAAAACGGCGATGGCTCTGGTGATCCAGCGCTTCCCGCTGGCGCTGAGCCCCTGCTGAACCATGTCCGCGCACCTGCCGCGCTGATCCGCCGCCTGCGCCAGATCGGTCTGGTGGCTGATGCCGACGCGCCGCGTCTGGTGAGGGAACTCAAAGCCGGCCAGCGCCTGGTGACCAAGGACGGCGCCGTCTATCGCTGGGATGGCCATGTCGCCGGCGCGGACGCGCCGAGTGCTGCAGCCTTGCGCCTTGCCCAGAAGAACCGCCTTGCCGAGCTGGAAGGCGAGGCGGAGCTTGCCCGCGATGTTCTGGCCGAGGCTGAGGAGCGTCTTGCCGCCGCCGCCGATACCATTCGCGAGGAGGAGCGCAGGCTCACCGGAGCCCGCGATATGAGCCGCTTGTCCGCCCGCCATCTGGCCGAGGCGCGAGATGCGCTTGCCGCTGCCGAGCGCGCCTCCGGTGATCTCATCCGCCGCCGCGATGTCATTGCCGAAGCCGTCAGCCAGTTGCAGGCGCAGCTCGAGGATGTTGCCGTTCAGGAAGAAAATGCCCGTATCGAACTGGAGGATGCGCCGGACTTGACCGCGCTCGACGAACGGCTGCGCTTTCAGCAGGCCGAGGTCGCGACGGACCGCGGTGCCCTTGCTGAAGCCCGCGCCCGCCACGAGAGCCTGAATCGCGAGAACGACGCCCGCCAGCGCCGCATCTTCGCCATCGGCCAGGAGCGCGAAACCTGGCGCCAGCGCGCTGCAAGTGCTGAGGATCACATCGCCACGCTGCGTGAGCGCGAGGAGGAGGCCCGCGAGGAAGCAGCCGAACTCGAAATGGCGCCTGATGAATTTGACGACAAGCGTCGCGCCTTGCTGACGGAGCTGCAGAAAGCCGAGGAAGCCCGTCGCGGCGCTGCCGATCTCCTGGCGCAGGCCGAGCTTCTGCAGCGCGATGTCGACCACAAGGCGGCGATGGCGCTCTCCGAACTTGCCGAAAGCCGCGAACGCCGCGGCCGCGCTGAGGAGCGCCTCGTCTCCGCACGCGAGAAACGGCAGGAGAGCGAACAGCGCATTCGTGAAACGCTGAATGTGCAGCCCCATGAGGCGATGCGCCTTGCCGACCGGCCGGGACTGCAGACGCTGCCGGATCCGCGCGAGGTCGAACGCGAGGTGGAGCGGCTGCGGATCGAGCGCGAACGTTTGGGCGCCGTCAACCTGCGCGCCGACGAGGAGCAGAAGGAACTCAGCGAGAAGCTGGAAGCGCTTATCAAGGAACGTGACGACGTCATAGATGCCATCCGCAAGCTGCGCGGCGCGATCCAGAGCCTGAACCGCGAAGGCCGTGAGCGCCTGATCGCCGCCTTCGATGTCGTCAACGCCCAATTCCAGCGCCTCTTCACCCATCTCTTCGGCGGTGGCACAGCGGAATTGCAACTGATCGAATCCGACGATCCGCTGGAAGCTGGTCTCGAAATTCTTGCCCGCCCGCCCGGCAAGAAGCCACAGACCATGACGCTGCTCTCGGGCGGCGAACAGGCGCTGACGGCAATGGCTTTGATCTTCGCCGTCTTCCTCACCAATCCTGCGCCGATCTGCGTGCTGGACGAGGTGGATGCACCGCTCGACGACCACAATGTCGAGCGCTACTGCAATCTGATGGACGAGATGGCGGCCTCCACCGAGACCCGATTCGTCATCATTACCCACAACCCCATCACCATGGCCCGCATGAATCGCCTCTTTGGTGTCACGATGGCGGAGCAGGGTGTTTCTCAACTTGTCTCGGTCGATCTGCAGACCGCAGAGCGTCTCCGTGAGACGGCTTGAGGCCGCATTTTAATTAAAGACCAAAAAAGGTCACCCTGACATCGGGTACGTACCCCATTTGGGTGATGCTCTTTTGCGCGCATTGCATTAGAAGTTGTTTTATCGCAACCGCGCCGTTACGGATAAGTAGCAATCGGTCGTTGTGATCTGTTGAATTTGCAATGCTGTCTTCGGGTTGGGGATCGGCCCCGAAGATCACAAGGCATAAGTGGACCCCCCGTCCGGTTTTCCTGGCCGGACGGAAACAAGGCTTTGCGGGACCGTTGTTGCAGTCCCGCAAAGCTTTTTTTGTGCGCCTTCGCTGCGCCTCATCAGTTTCAATCGTTTGATCTTGCATCCTGTTAGGGATTTATTGTGCGGCGCAACATTTCGCCGCATTTGTCGATTTTCATTTCAACACCAAGGGATTAAGCTGGTCTCCGAAATGGTGTTGGGGGGAAGATGACCAAGTGGGTCTATACGTTCGGCAACGGGCAGGCTGAAGGCCGGGCGCGAGACAAGGAGATCCTTGGCGGCAAGGGCGCCAATCTTGCCGAAATGTGCAGCCTCGGCCTCCCGGTTCCTCCTGGCCTCACCATCGTCAGCGAAGCCTGCAGCACCTATTACAAGAACGGCCGCAAGATTGATCGGGCACTGAAGGAGCAGGTGCTCGCGGGCATTGCGGGTATCGAGGAGATCACCGGCCGCCGTTTCGGTGCGGGCAACCAGCCTCTTTTGCTCTCCGTTCGCTCAGGCGCCCGTGTTTCCATGCCGGGCATGATGGATACGGTGCTCAACCTCGGCCTGAATGATGAGACGGTGCAGGCGCTCGGCCATGATGCCGGCGATGCGCGCTTCGCCTGGGACAGCTATCGCCGCTTCATCCAGATGTATGCCGATGTCGTCATGGGGCTCGGCAATGACCTTTTCGAGGAAATCCTCGAGGATGAGAAGGGGCGCCTCGGCCACGAGTTCGATACCGAACTCAACGCTTCCGAATGGCAGCATGTCGTTTCGCTCTACAAGGCGCTGATCGAGGAAGAGCTGGATGAGGCTTTCCCGCAGGATCCCGCGATACAACTCTGGGGCGCTGTCGGCGCGGTGTTTTCCAGCTGGATGAGCGCACGCGCCGTTACATACCGCCAGCTTCACAATATTCCGGAAGCCTGGGGCACGGCGGTCAACATCCAGGCGATGGTTTTCGGCAATCTCGGCAATGCGTCTGCCACGGGTGTCGCTTTCACGCGCAATCCCTCGACTGGGCAGAAGCTGCTTTACGGCGAGTTCCTCGTTAATGCACAGGGTGAAGACGTCGTCGCCGGTATCCGCACGCCGCAGAGCATCACCGAGGAGGGGCGTATAGCCTCAGGTTCCGAAAAGCCCTCGATGGAAAAGCTGATGCCGGAAGCCTTTGCCGAGTTCGGCCGCATCTGCAACGAGCTCGAAGCTCATTACCGCGATATGCAGGACATCGAATTCACAATCGAGCGCGGCAAGCTCTGGATGCTGCAGACACGCTCCGGCAAGCGCTCGACACGGGCAGCCATGAAGATCGCCGTCGACATGGTGGACGAAGGTGTCATCACCGAGGACGAAGCCGTCCTGCGCATCGAGCCATCGTCACTCGACCAGCTCCTGCATCCGACCATCGATCCGCGCGTCACCCGCCAGGTGATCGGCTCCGGCTTGCCGGCCTCGCCGGGGGCGGCCACCGGCGAGATTGTCTTCACGTCGGAAGAGGCCGTTGAGGCAGAGTCGGAAGGTCGCAAAGTGATCCTGCTGCGCGTCGAGACGAGCCCGGAAGACATTCACGGCATGCATGCCGCAGAAGGTATTCTCACCACGCGCGGCGGCATGACCAGCCACGCCGCCGTCGTTGCTCGCGGCATGGGCATCCCCTGCGTCGTCGGCGCCGGCACCATGCGTATCGACGCCCGCAATGAACGGTTGATAGGCATTGGTGTGACGCTGAAGAGGGGCGATATCATCACCATCGACGGTTCCGCCGGTCAGGTGCTGAAGGGTGAAGTGCCGATGATCCAGCCGGAACTGTCGGGCGATTTCGGCCGCATCATGGGTTGGGCAGACCGCGCCCGCCGCATGACCGTGCGCACCAACGCCGACACGCCGGCCGATGCCCGTGCCGCCCGCTCCTTCGGTGCCGAAGGCATTGGGCTTTGCCGCACCGAGCATATGTTCTTCGAGGGCGAGCGCATCCATGTCATGCGCGAGATGATCCTGGCGGAAGACGAGAAGGGCAGACGCAGCGCGCTCGACAAGCTCCTTCCCATGCAGCGGGGTGATTTCACCGGCCTCTTCACCGTCATGCACGGCCTGCCGGTAACGATCCGTCTGCTCGATCCGCCGCTGCACGAATTCCTGCCGAAGAGTGATGAGGAGATCGCCGAGGTCGCCTATGCCATGGGCATGGAGCCTTCGGCCCTGCGCCAGCGTGTCGACGCACTGCACGAATTCAATCCCATGCTTGGCCATCGCGGCTGCCGCCTTGCCATCTCCTATCCTGAAATCGTCGAGATGCAGGCGCGTGCCATCTTCGAGGCTGCGATTGCCGCAGCGCAGGAAACGGGGGCGGCCGTCGTTCCCGAAATCATGGTGCCGCTCGTCGGTCTGCGCTCGGAGCTCGATTACGTGAAGGCGAAGATCGATGCCGTGGCACTGGATGTCATGTCGGAAGCCAGGATGCGCATCGACTATCTGGTTGGCACGATGATCGAGCTGCCGCGTGCCGCTTTGCGCGCCCATGTCATTGCCGAGGCAGCCGAATTCTTTTCCTTCGGCACTAACGACCTGACGCAGACCACCTTCGGCATTTCGCGCGACGATGCCTCGGCCTTCATTCCGACCTACCAGCGCAAAGGCATCATCGAGCATGATCCCTTCATATCCTTGGATTTCGATGGAGTAGGGGAGCTGATCCGTATCGCTGCCGAGCGCGGCCGGCGCACGCGAAACGACATGAAGCTCGGCATTTGCGGTGAACATGGCGGCGATCCCGCCTCTATCCATTTTTGTGAAACGATCGGCCTCGACTACGTCTCCTGCTCGCCCTTTCGCGTGCCGATTGCGCGGCTTGCAGCCGCGCAGGCGGTGATTTCAGGCGCTCAGTGACGGTAGCGATAGTAGCGCGGATAAACGTAGGGACCGTTCAGATTATAGGCCATGTCGGCCATAACCCAGTCGCTGTCGTAGCGGGCCTGGGCGCGGCGGTCGAGATCGATGCGCTGCAGGCAGTTGGCAAAGCCGTCCGTTCCGCGCTTGAAGCCGTAGCCGAGGCAGGTCTGTTCGTCACGTGCCCGGCGCTCCTCGGGCGTCAGGGTCTGGCAGGCGGCAAGCCCGGCGGCCAGAACGGCAAGAAGCGGCAGAACATATGGGCGCATCGGTCTATTCCTTGAGCATGAATGTCCGACCAAGAAAATCCATCTGCCAGGCGCCGTCAACCTGACTGTGATATCAAGCCGCGCCCGCTGGATCGCCAATCGGCAGCAGCGCCGGGTCAAGCGGCCGGCCTTCCGGCTTCTTCGTGTCGCTCGGGTCCTGTGCCGGCGCCAGCGGCGGTTTTTCCTGAATGCGGTCAGGAATATCAGGGGTCGGTTGCGGGCCAAGCGGCGCCTTTGCGCCGGGCGTCTGAATCGGATCTCTTTTCGGCATGATTCGCCTCCTTCACTGAGGAAGGAACGGCAGGATGCATGCTTGGTTCCACTTTCGTTGCCATGCGTTCCTATGTAAGAGCAAAGACAGCAGCACTGGAAAGAGCACCATGGCGATCCGCGATCGATTCTCGAAGAAACTCACCTGTCCGCAATGTGGCAATAGCGGTTTTGCCGAAGCCTCCGAGATCGACGACGCCAAGCGCAAGAATCCCGACTTCAAGGTGGATCAGCTGCCACGCGGCTTCTTCGTGCAGCGCTCGTCGGTCCATCAGGAAACATTCATGCTGAAATGCGAATGCGGCCGCAAATTTCCTTTCCGCTCGTTGGCGGAAGCTGCAGCAGGCCGCGATTAAAGCATGTCGCGCAAAAGTGTGCGGCGGTTTTGCGACAACGACATGCGCAAAACAAAGAGCTAAGGCGTGGCGAGCGAATCCTAGCGACCGCGGCGCGCTTTAGAATTCAGATCCGCTCGAGAACCTCGATGAAGGCATCGGCGAAACGCACCAGATGTTCGGTATCCTCATCGGGCGCCTGCATGCGGATTTCCGTGCCGTTCTGGTCGAGCAGAGCCAGAACCACCCGCATCTTCTTGTCCGATGTTGGGATGCGCAGAACCGCGATTCGCCGGCAATCCTCCACGAGCCCCGCTGCCGGCAGGTCGAAGAGAAATTCGCCACGGCTTTCGGTAGCCGCCTTGCGCACCACCTCGCAGAAGCCGGCTTCGCCATCGGCGTAGCCTTCCAGCGAAAGTTCGAGTTCGAGCAGTTCCAGTGGCAACAGCGGCTCGGCGCGGTCGATGCCGCCAAGCGAGGAAGCTCGCGGCCTTTCCATCGTCTCGGATGAGATCATCTGTCTCTCCTGTTTCGTGGGAAGTGCATGAGACTCCGGTAGAATGGCCTTTTTACGGCATATCAGCAATAGCTTATGGAGATCGTATGCTCTTTGATTTGGCCTTTGAAGTGGATTGCTTCGGCAATGCTCAGACAAGAGTTTCAATTTAAACGAATCTTGCACTAGAAAAGTCGTTGGCAGTAGGTGCATTCGATGCATCGCTGCCGACCAACTGGTAAGTTTGATGGCCATCCGTTTCGATCGTCCCGTTTCCAGCGCTGCCCGCTTTTCGCGGCACTTCGGGGCGTTTGCGCTTGTGCTTTCGGTGGCGGTGCTGATCGCCCACCGCTTCGGTGGGCTGGCGACACCCTATCTCATTCTGGTGCTGCTCGTTTCCGTCGGCTGCGCGATTCTCGCGACCCTGTTGGCTGCTATCGGCCTTCGCAGCCTTTGGATGACCGGTGCCGAAGGCGGGTTGAATGCGCTGGCGGCACTCATTTACGCTGCCTTTCCGCTCGGCATCGGTGCCTTTGCAGCGGAGCGCTATTTCACTCTGCCGGCAATCTATGACGTGACCACGGATACGGCCACCGCACCCGACTGGCTGTCGACGCCGCAGGCAGACCAGATCTGGCTGCCGCGTGATCCCGTCCTCACATCCGCCGACCGCGAAAGGCAGCTTGTCGCCTATCCGGAACTCACGGGCCGCCGCTACGACGGCGCGCTCGACCGTGTTCTCGAAGCCGTCAAGAAGGTCGCCAAGCAAAACGGCATCACCATCACCAAAAGCGAAGGCGACACGACGCCCGGCCGCGAACTGGAAAATAGGCCCGTTCCGGCGCAGCCCGAAAGCGGTGTCGCCGATTCGCCCGATATCATCCCCGTGCCGACGCCGCGCCCCTATGAGGACGATGTGGCGAAGCTGATCCGCGGCGCCAATGGCGTGATCCTGCAGGGCACGACGCGTACCTTCATCCTCGGTCTGCGTTTCGACTTCATCATCCGTCTGCGCGAAGAGGCCGAAACCACCTTCGTCGACGTGCGCGTTGCCTCCCGCTATGGCCAGCACGACCTCGGCTTCAGCGCCGAAGAGGCCGAGCAATATCTTGGTGCCCTCGATTCAGAACTTCTGGGTATTGCGGGTGGGTGAGGTCTGGTGCTGCGGAGCAGCAGCAATCGATCCAGTGAATCGATTGCAAGACCGAACGCCCGGAGCCATGCGCAGGGCCGGGATACGGTGAGGCACAGTAAAACGCCCTTATCGCAAAACTATCCGATAAAATACGAAGAGCCGTAACCGCCAAATCTACCCCAGAAACCGCTCCCGCACCTCAGCCGTCGGCACCATGCAACTCTCCCGCCGCCCCGCTATCCTCAGCCTGTTCCGCGCAACTAAGCCATAGGCGACATCCGCAATTCGCCGCGGCACGATCCGCAACATTCCTGCCAGAGCCCAAGGCATGCCGAGCCCCTCCAGCATACGGATCGTGGCATCGGATTTGTAATAGGCGCGACCCCTGTCGAGCAGTAGGTTGGTCTCGTAGTCCCGCGTCTCCAGCCCGTAATGCCGGTAGAGCGCTTCGCCGAGCGGTGTCTGGGCCACGATGAAGCGGTAGCGTTTTTCCCTATCCCGCTTCAGCAGGAACTGCACCCAGCCGGAGCAGAAGACACATTCGCCATCGAAGAGGATCAGCGGCCTGTCGTCCGCGAAAGCGGGTACGGAAGGGTCGCCGCGATAGCTGTAATCCGAATGCGCCGCCATCCTCAGCCTCCTGCCAATCGATAATGCGCAACGAGGGAAGGCGGCCTGTCGGCTGTTACCTCGCCGCGCTCCATCAGGTCCTCGATATGTGCCAGCACCGAAAGGGCTGCCGCACCATGCAGCCGCTTATCGGTATCGCGGTATATCACCTCGACCATCCTAGGGATGGTGCTGTCCCCCGCCCGGATGCGCTCGATGATAGAGCGCTCCCGCAGGCGCCGATGCGTCTTCAGCGCGCGCAGGAAAGGCGCAGGCGACGTCACCGGCCCTCCGTGGCCGGGCAGCAGCAGGCTGTCCTCACGGGCGATCAGCTTGTCGAGCGAGGCCATATAGTCGGCCATGGAGCCATCCGGCGGGGCCACGATCGTCGTTGCCCAGGCCATCACATGGTCGGCCGAAAACAGGATGCCACTGCCCTCAAGCGCGAAGGCCGCATGATTGGCAGTGTGGCCGGGCGTCAGCACCCCCGTCAGCGCCCAGCCATCGCCCGAAATCGTCTCTCTGTCGCCGATGGCGATGTCGGGCACGAAATCCATATCGGAACTTTCCGCAAAGGGGTTGATCTCGCCCTCGCGCAGCGGCCGCGACGGACGGTGGGGTCCTTCGCCGACCGTCAGCGCTCCCGTTTTTTCCTTCAGCCGTTTTGCGAGCGGCGAGTGGTCCCGATGGGTGTGGCTGACGAAAATATGCGTCACCTGCCGGCCGGAAAGTGCTGCCATCAACGCTTCGAAATGCACCTCATCCTCCGGCCCCGGATCGATAACGGCAACCGATGTGCCGCCGACGATATAGCTGTTCGTGCCGCGGAAGGTGAAAGGGCTCGGATTATTCGCCGTCAGGCGCTGGATGTCAGCTGTGACCGGAACCGCCCGGCCGTAAGCCGGATCGAAGAAAAGATCGAAGTTCGCGCCGGACATGTCTATTTATATTCGATCTCGATGAAGGACATGGGCTGGTCGCCCGCATTGACGACATTGTGCTCGGTGCCGGCCTCGCGGCGATAGGCAGCGCCCTTGGCGATATCCACCCGCCGGCTTCCCTCGGCATCCTCGATCAGGAACTGGCAGTCGGTCATCGGCACGACCACGTAGCCGAACCCATGTGTATGAACGCCGGTATCGGCACCCGGCTCGAAATCCCACTGCGTGATGCGCACGACGGCATCATCGAGGATCAGCGTCGCAAGCGCCGGCGGACGGGCGCGATATTGGCTCAACGGTATCTCCATTGGCTGTGTCGATGCTTGAAGTCCTACCATGCCGACGTCACAGCGCATACAAATATGACGTCGCAGTGAACTTAGTGATTGTGGCGCAGACAGTCCTTTGCTAATCAGGCCACGTTTTGGCGAAGCGGCATTCGCTTCAGCTCTGGTGGGGCGTAGCCAAGCGGTAAGGCAGCGGTTTTTGGTACCGCCATCCCCTGGTTCGAATCCAGGCGCCCCAGCCACATCTCTCGGACAACCCGTTCACCTGTTCGCTGCCCCTGCGGCAATAGTCAGCACAAGCTCATCTACCTCGCGCGCAAGACGCTCGGGGGGCAGGCCGACGAAGCGGCCTTCGAGACTGATGCTGACGACGCCGTGAACGGCGCCGAACAGGGTGCGGGCGCGGATGGCCCTGTCTTCGGCCGGCATATCGGGTTGCAGTTCGGCAAGCGGGTCGGCGATCACGTCCATCAGGAAGAGATGCTCGTCGAGATGCCATTGCGGCGTCGGGCTGGTTTCAGGCGGAAGGTGGTCGAACAGCGCCTTCCAGAGATTTCGGTTTTCGACCGCGAAACTTAAATATCCCTGCGCCAGCTTACGCAGCCGGTCTGTCGGCGTCCTGTCCCTGGTTTCGGGTAGTGTCAGCCTTGCCTCGAGCGCCTTTAGCGTTGTGGAGTTCACGTGGATGACGAGTTCGGAGAGATCGGCGAAGACCGTATAGAGCCCACCGAGCGCACACCCGGCATCCTGCGTGATGTCGCGCGCCCTGAGATTGGTGAGCCCTTCCTGGGCAATCCGATTTCGCGCCGCATCGATCAGCCGTGCCTTCAGATCCTCGCGTTTTTCTTCTCTTTTGCCGGCCATTAACTATCTCGCTTCGATTTTGTGAACGGTGTTCAAAATTATTCTTGAACACCGTTCACGATTCTGCCATAACCCAACTCTTGAACAACGTTCATAAACCGGAGGAAGGAAATGTTCAAACTGATTTCGACTTTGCTGCGGGGCAGGGCTCACGATGCCGAACAGGCCCTCGCGGACCGCAATGCCGTGCCTCTGCTCGCCCAGCAGATTCGCGATGCCGCACAATCGATCCAGTCGGCCCGTCGCAGTGTGGCGATCGCCATTGCCCAAAACGAGCAGGAGCGGATCCAGCACGCAACGATCATCTCCCGGATCGACGATCTCGAAACCCGCGCCTCCGCTGCACTTGCCAAGGGTAATGAAGGACTGGCCCGGCAGGCCGCCGAAGCGATCGCCTATCTTGAAGCCGAGCGCGATCAATCCGAAAAGGCCCAGGCCCAGTTCACCACTGCAATCGACAAACTGAAGGGAATTGTCCGCGTCTCAGAAACGCGGCTGCAGGAACTCCAGCGTGGCGAGCGCCTGGCCCGCGCCACCGAAGAGGCGCAGAAGCTCGATGTCACCGTGGCCGGTCCAGGTCTTGCGACGCTTGACGATGCGGAGGAGACCCTTGCGCGCCTTCGCATCCGCCAGAACCAGAATGAGATGACGGCCTCGGCCCTGAAGGCGATGGAGACATCAACTGCTCCCGCCGGCATCATCGAGAAGCTTGCCAATGCCGGATGCGGCGCGCCGCTGCGCTCCTCCGCCGATGACGTGCTCGCTCGCCTGCGCAGCCGCATCAACCCCGCCGCTTAAACTTCACATCATCAAACCTGAGGGAATCACGACAATGAACGATAGTTTCCAGAAACATTCCGCCAGCTGGGTCAGCTTCTCCTACATCTCTTTCGGTGCAGCAGCCTTCATGCTGGCTCTCGGCCTCTATATGATGCCGCTCGATCTCTGGGGCAAAGGCTATCTGGCGATGGGCATTCTGATGCTGGTCCAGACGACGGTGAATATCACCAAGACACTGCGCGACAATGCCGAATCCGAAAAGCTGATCCGCAAGGTCGAAGACGCTCGCACGGAGAAGCTGCTCGTCAAGTTCAATCGTAACGGTGAAGATTGATCTTCTTTAACTACACCATAGAGTTGTTATCGCGCTCAACTTTTGCGTAACAACTCTATGGCCTTGTCTGTGGATCGCACAAGGAGCCAGCCCATGCAACGCAGCCTGATGACTTCGAGGAAATTCGCGCCGTTGTTCTGGACGCAATTCCTGACCGCCTTCAATGACAACTTTCTCAAGAACACCCTTGTGTTCCTGATCCTGTTCCAGATGTCGGCCAATGAAGGCGCGGCACTCGTCACGCTCGCCGGCGTCATCCTCATCATACCGTTTCTGCTGCTTTCGGCCATCGGCGGCGAACTCGCCGACAAGCACGACAAGGCACGGATCGCCGAACTTCTGAAACGATGCGAGATCGCGGTCGCCGCTCTTGCCGTCGTCGGTCTTGCATTCTCGTCCATCTGGATACTGATGGCGGCGCTGTTTGGCTTTGGCGTCGTCTCTGCGCTTTTCGGACCGATCAAATATGGCATCCTGCCCGACCATCTGGAGCGCCGCGACCTGCCGAAGGCCAATGCCTGGATCGAAGGCGGCACCTTCATTGCTATCCTTGCCGGCACGATCGTTGCCGCGTTCGCCTTTTCCGGCGGCGACAATGTCCTCGTCTTCGGCACGATGATGATAGGGCTTTCGGTGATCTGCTGGCTTGTCAGCCGGATGATCCCGGCAACCGGCTCCAAGGCTCCCGATCTCAAGATCGACACCAACGTCATCCGCTCCAGCTACAATCTCGTCATGGAAATCCGCAGCGACAAGCGCCTCTGGCGTTCGGCGCTGATGAATTGCTGGTTCTGGCTGGTTGGCGCCTTCGTCCTGTCCATCCTGCCGACCATGGTCACCGAGTTGCTTGGTGGTTCGGAAATCGTCGTGCCGGCCTATCTGACGGTCTTTGCCGTCGCCGTCGCGATCGGTTCGGCAATCGCTGCCTGGATGTCGTCGGGTCGCATCGTGTTGTTGCCGGCGCCGATCGGCACGGCCCTACTTGCCATCTTCAGCCTCGATCTCGCCTGGAACCTTTGGGGTCTGCAATCGACCAGCCATGCGACGACCATCCTCACCTTCTTCGCGGGCCAGAACACCATTCGCGTCGCAATCGATCTCGCCGGGATGGCGATCTCAGGCGCCTTCATTGCCGTACCGACATTCGCTGCATTGCAGACCTGGGCGCATGAAGACCACCGCGCCCGCGTTATCGGCGCTGCCAATGTCCTGTCGGCTCTCTTCATCACGGTCGGCCTCGGTGTCGTTGCCGCCGTCCAGGCCCTGGGCGCCTCCATTCCTGAGATCCTGATCGGCCTCGGCATCATCAATTTCGCCGTTGCCTGGCTGATGCTGAAGACGCTGCCGACCAATCCCTTCCGCGATTTCGTATCGATCCTCTTCCGCGCCTTCATGCGGCTGGAGGTCGAAGGGCTCGAAAATATCAAGAAGGCAGGTCGCGCACCGATCATCGCGCTCAATCACGTCAGCCTGCTCGATGGCGCGCTGGCACTCGCCATCACCGAGGAGGAACCGGTCTTTGCGGTCGACTACAAGATCGCCCAGGCGTGGTGGGTCAGACCTTTCCTGAAGATGTGCAAATTCCTGCCGCTCGATCCGACCAAGCCGATGGCGACGCGTTCGCTGATCAAGGTGGTACAGGACGGCAGCCCGATCGGCATCTTTCCCGAGGGACGCCTGACGGTGACCGGCACGCTGATGAAGGTCTATGACGGTGCCGCCATGGTCGCGGACAAGACGGGATCGATGGTCGTGCCTGTGCGGATCGACGGCCTGGAGAAGAGCTATCTCTCCTATCTTGATAACGGCAAGATCCGCCGCCGGCTGTTTCCCAAGGTCAAGGTCACCATTCTCGAACCGGTGAAGCTGGAAGTCCCGCCTGAACTCAAGGGTCGCAGGCGCCGCACGGCGGCGGGCGCTGCCCTCTATCAGGTCATGTCGAACCTGATGTTCAGGACCGCCGATACGTCCTCGACCGTCCTTGATCGCATCATTGAGGCAAGCCACGAATTCGGCATGAGCAAGCTCGCCGTCGAGGATCCGGTCACCGGCAAGCTCACCTACGGCAAGCTGCTGACGGGTGCTGCCGTGCTCGGCGCGAAGTTCCGCACCCTATTCCCGGAACGCAATCTCGGCGTCATGTTGCCGAACGCCAATGGTGCCGCGGCCACCCTTCTCGGTGTAATGACGGCAGGCAAGGTGCCGGCCATGCTGAATTTCACCGCCGGTGCGGCCAATATCCTGTCCGCGTGTAAGGCGGCGGAAGTGAAGCATGTCCTCACATCCCGCGCCTTCGTAACGCAGGCCAAGCTCGGCCCTGTCATCGAGGAGATGGAAAAGCAGGTGAAGATCGTCTGGCTTGATGATCTGCGTGCCGAAATTGGTCTGGTCAGCAAGATCAGAGGCTATCTGCACAAGGCAAGGCCGCTGGTGAAACGCCAGCCGGATGATCCGGCCGTCATCCTTTTCACCTCTGGTTCGGAGGGCACGCCCAAGGGCGTGGTGCTGACCCATCGCAACATCCTGTCGAACGCCGCCCAGGCCGCCGCTCGCATCGATTTTCATAGCGGCGACAAGGTGTTCAACATCCTGCCCGTCTTCCATTCCTTCGGCCTGACGGCCGGCACTGTTCTGCCGCTGATCTCGGGCGTGCCGGTCTATTTCTATCCTTCGCCGCTGCATTATCGCATCGTGCCGGAACTGATCTATGTCTCGAACGCCACGATCATCTTCGGCACCGACACCTTCCTCAACGGCTACAGCCGGACAGCGCACCCTTATGATTTCCGCTCTATCCGCTATATTTTCTCCGGCGCCGAGCCGGTGAAGGCCTCGACCCGCACCACCTATATGGAGAAATTCGGCCTGCGCATTCTCGAAGGTTACGGCGTCACCGAGACCGCGCCGGTCATTTCGATCAACACGCCGATGTACAACAAGTCGGGCACGGTCGGCAAAATCCTGCCGGGCATGGAATGGAAGCTCGAACCGGTCCCTGGCATCGATGAGGGCGGCCGGCTCGTCGTTCGCGGCGCCAATGTCATGGCTGGTTATCTGCGCGCCGAAAATCCCGGTGTGCTCGAACCGCTCGTCGATGGCTGGCACGATACTGGCGACATCGTCACCATTGATGAGGACGGTTTCGTCAAGATCCGTGGCCGCGCCAAGCGCTTTGCAAAGATCGGCGGCGAGATGATATCGCTTGCTGCCGTCGAGACCCTTGCTGCGGAATTATGGCCGGGCGCACTTTCGGTCGTCTCCTCGATCCCGGACGCAAAGAAGGGCGAGCGGCTGGTTCTTTTGACCGATGCGCCGACTGCCACCCGCGCCGAGTTCCTCGCTTTCGCCAAATCGAAGGGTGCCATGGATATGATGGTGCCGGCCGAGGTTAACATCGGCGCGGTGCCGGTGCTCGGATCGGGCAAGGTGGATTTTGTGACGGCGCGCAAAATGGCCGAAACCGCGGCGCAGCCGGAGCAGGCGGCATAAAGCCAGTCTTCGCCGGTTGAACGGCCCAGCGATGATCTCTGAAAATGAAACAGGCGGCTTATGGCCGCCTGTATCTGTATCTCTGACAGACCGCGTTACTTCTGTTCCGGCGCCAGGAGTTCTGCGCAATAGGAAGGGCCGTTCACGCCCGGAATATCGTTCACGGTACGGATGTCGCGGATCGTGTAGTCGGAATTGGTGGTGATTTCGGCCTGGCAGCGCAGGTAGAGCGTGCGGGCGCTCGCAATCTGCTTGCCGCGCTTGCCATCGGCGCCTTCGGCATATTTCGCGGGAACGCGCACCGTCTTGTATCCGCCCTTCCAGCTGTAGATCGTCGACGAGCCTTCGTCGCGGTCGCTGAGCGGCGGGCCGTAGGCGGCAAAGAACTTGCCGGCCGACTGGCCGACCCAGCGTGCTTCGATCGGATCGCCGGGAGTGGGTATCGTGGTGCATCCGGCAAGCGCAATCGCAAGCGCGGCGGCCCCGGTCATGGTGCGGAATTTCATCGTGTCGTCCCTGATATCTAGCCAGTGGCTGCGAAGCCGCCTTCACGGCGGTTTCGCCTGTCCCGCCAAGCCCTTTAGCGCGTAACCCGGCAAAAGAAAATTGCCTGTTCGGCGCTTGTGAACAATTTGCCGGAGGTGTGGCTTTTTGCTGCATGGCCGGCCGGAAGGTGCTGTCATTAGCCTGTCAAAAATTCAGACGACTTTTTGAATTTTGGCGCTTGCGCAACATGATAGGCCGGTCTATAGAGGCGCCGCTGGTCACGGAGTGTAGCGCAGTCTGGTAGCGCACCACGTTCGGGACGTGGGGGTCGAGTGTTCGAATCACTCCACTCCGACCAGCCGAAAAGCCCGCTTCTGCGGGCTTTTTTCTTTTCCGGCTTTGCTGCATGAAAATTCGCGGCAACGATTGCGGCAATGAATGGTCACTTCTTCTTCCTGCGCGGCCAGTGGTGAATGCTGCACCGATATTTGCTTGATGATCGGGATGCTGATGGCCGTAGGTTTTCTCGAGCGTCTAAGGGTCATGCCTAAGTAGCCGGAAGCTTCCCACTTATCGGCCGCGGCTTGCATTAGCCAGATGGCCGCCGTGTGTCGCAGCGTATGCCTGACAATGCCTTTCGCATCATCGCCCAGTCCGCCCTCGAAGCTGCCGGCATTGTCTTCATCGACTTGAACGGCAACGGCCCCGGCGTTCGACTTCGCCACCCGGCTTGACCGCTCCATCTTCAATAGCTGCAGGACAGCGCGTTGGTCGGCCTGAAGCCCTGGCTACATGCGGGATTCACGGAAGTCCTGGGCTGATACTGGAAATCGGCACGATTTGAAGTTTGGTGCGTCGTGCACGCTGAGGCTAGAGTGGTCAGCCAGATCAACGCAACGCCTATTATCAGTGTCCGAAATCTGCTCATCATGGTCACCTTCCCGTGGCAAAGCGCCTG
Source organism: Rhizobium sp. 768_B6_N1_8 (assembly GCF_051811225.1). Classification (NCBI taxonomy): domain Bacteria; kingdom Pseudomonadati; phylum Pseudomonadota; class Alphaproteobacteria; order Hyphomicrobiales; family Rhizobiaceae; genus Rhizobium; species Rhizobium sp. 768_B6_N1_8. The sequence goes on from NZ_JBPWPV010000001.1 coordinate 594,180, forward strand.
AACGCAAAATGTCGCTCCCTTAGACGGATGCGAGAGCCATCACGAACACTTGACCGCTCCATTTCGCTTCAATAACTTCTAACACCGGGTCACCAACTCGCACATCACCACACTGAGGAGACATGGGAAAATATGCTTTCGGCGTTCGCGCCGGCGGCAAAAGCCTCAACGTGTTTTGATGAGAGATTTTAGATGACTACTGAGCCACGCCTCTTTGGTCGCAAGGAAGCCGCTGAGTATTACGATATCGCCCAAGGTACTTTTTCGCTCTGGGTTGCCATCCACAGGATGCTCTGGCGGGAATAGGCAACCCGAACGCCACCCCTTTGCCGGCACGGATCTGCCCCGCGTATCAAGAAATGACGATCGCTTGCGCGATAGTCGACGCAACTTTGGTGTGTATTTAGAAAATTCTAACTTGCTAATGCGTGTTGGGTGCGCATAATCCCCTTGGGGAGGAACGGGGATGATCAGCAGCGCTGAAATAATCGAAATGTATTCGGACTATTATACTGACGGCGAAGTCGCTGAGAAACGCGCAATCGCCGCGAAGCAGTCCGTTGGACACATCAAGCAAGTTGCAGCAGATCAGAGCTTCCAATCAATCATCGATATCGGCGCAGGCGAGGGCGCGGTTCTTTCGGAACTTGCGGACAATGGCTTTGCCAATCGTTTCGCGGCAGTGGAGCTATCTCGATCAGGTATAGAGGCCATACGGGCACGCCAGATCGAAGCTCTGGCAGCAGTCGACCAATTCGACGGCTATTCAATCCCACATCCAGACAAGACATTCGACTTGGGTCTGGCAATCCACGTTCTCGAACATGTCGAGCATGAACGGATGTTTCTGCGGGAGGCCAAACGTGTCAGTCGAAACCTCTATGTCGAGGTGCCGCTTGAACTTACCAACGATCTTTCGAAGTCTATCCGAGAATCCGGCCCCTACGGCCATATCAACTTTTATACGCCAGGCTCCTTCGAGAACTTGCTGAAGACGTGTGGCCTTAAGGTCGAGCGTCTAATGGTTTTTGCCCACGACATTCAATACGAACAGTACTTGGCTGGACGGGCAAAGGGATGGCTAAAGTACCAAATTCGCCAAAAACTCCTGAGAATCGCTCCGAAGTTTGCCACGAGGAATATGGTCTATATGGCGGGAGCACTTTGCAAAGCTGATTGATAGAGCGGGTCGAAGCCCGCCGCCTCAATCGTCCTTCCGGCGCGATCCCAATAGCCGACGGTCTGAACGGCCAAGTTCAGATTGCTGGTGGCCCAGCTAACGACACGGCTGTTCATGTCGGTCACCACCGATCCGCGGTAGCCCCAGCTGTCCGCGGCCGGCTTTACGCCATTGTCCAAAATCGCCCAACCTAAGGGTCACCGGCATCAGGATCAGCAAGGCCGACCTCACTGGCGCCGGTATTCACCGTAGCCCGACAGGCTCTGTTTCCTCCTCCGCCCACCGATTTGAAATAGCCAAAACGTTAAATTTTAGATGTTGCTAACGAACAAATTGGCGCTAAGCTGGTTTCCTTCGGAGGAGGAAGCGTCAATGAAGAAGATGAACAATCGACAAGTTCGAATCCCCGGCCCGAAAGATCAGGATATCACGGAGCATTGCCGAAAATTCGGGATAGGCCCGGCCGAGGAGAAGAAGCTGAAGAAGCTCCTGGGCCATCGGGCGCCACTCCACGAGATCCAGGCGAACGCTTCCACGCCTCAGCCGAAGTGGCGTTAGAGCGAAAGCTTTTTCACCTGAGCTATGAATGTGATTGTTGGCGTCAGCCCGCTCTGACACGGCCAAGAGATTTCCCAGATGCTCGAAATAAAAAGCCCCGCCGGTGGCTTTCGGCGGGGTAGATGGGGAAAGCTCTCCGAAAGGTGGCAGGAGAGCTTGGGCATTTCAGCAAGACTGGAAGAATGAGGCGAGGGCACTTTTGCCGGATTCGGTACAGTTCGCTTAAAAACCCATAATTTTTAGTGGGAAAATTTGCGATTTCGGCCTGGCGCCGTTTTTTGGCAAGGGCAGGCACGCCGTCGTAACGGCGCGCCTGCCTTTCTGATGTCGTCAGCCGACTGCCAGCAGCTTGTCCTGCGTCTTCGTGTCGAAGTCGCTGGCGTCATGGCGTTCGTGGAGCTGGCTGGAGAGCTCGCCGCTGACGCGGTTGACCATGCGGCCGCGCTTGACGGCCGGGCGTTCGCCGATCAGGTCAGCCCAGCGCTTCATGTTCTTGTATTCCTGCACCTGCAGGAATTCGGCGGAATCACCATACATCCAGCCCTTCACGAGGCCGCCATACCAGGGCCAGATCGCCATGTCGGCGATAGTGAACTCGTCGCCAGCAATATATTCGCGCTCCGCAAGTTGCCGGTCGAGCACGTCGAGCTGGCGCTTGGTTTCCATGGCGAAACGGTTGATCGCATATTCGATCTTGGTCGGCGCATAGGCGTAGAAATGGCCGAAGCCGCCGCCGAGATAGGGCGCGCTGCCGACCTGCCAGAACAGCCAGGAGAAGCATTCGGCGCGCTTGGCCGGGTCGGTCGGCAGGAAGGCGCCGAATTTTTCCGCGAGATAGGTGAGGATCGCGCCGGATTCGAAGATGCGCACCGGCTTTTCGCCGCTGCGGTCCATTAGCGCCGGGATCTTGGAGTTTGGGTTGACCTCGACGAACCCGCTGCCGAACTGGTCGCCATCGCCGATCCTGATCAGCCAGGCATCATATTCCGCGCCGCTATGGCCAAGCGCCAGCAACTCCTCCAGCATGATCGTCACTTTCACGCCATTTGGTGTTCCAAGTGAATAAAGCTGCAGCGGGTGACGGCCGATCGGCAACTCTTTTTCACGGGTCGGCCCGGCAATCGGGCGGTTGATGCTGGCGAATTGGCCGCCGCTTTCCTTGTCCCAGGTCCAGATCTTGGGGGGCGTGTACTCGGACGAACTGGTCATATGAGCTCCTGACAGAATAACTTCGTGCTTTGCGTGAAAGGCCCAACCCTTAACCTCAATTGGGACCCATGAACATATTGGTAGCAATGAAGTTATTGTCATCGGGGCGGCGGCTTTTTAATTGTTGCCGCTCAAAGCATGTCGCGCAAAAGTGTGCAGCGGTTTTGCGGTAACGACATGCGAAAACAAAAGTCTAAAGCGTGACAAGCGCATCTGAAAGATCGCGGCACGCTTTAGATCGCGTTAGAAGCTGAGCTTGCTTTTTTGCTGTCCCTCGGCATCGAAGTTTTCGGGCGCCAGCCATGCCTCATAGCCGGCCTTCAGCTTCGGCCAATCGCCGTCCGTCATGGCAAACCAGGCGGTATCGCGGTTGCGGCCCTTCTGCACCATGTGCTGACGGAAAATGCCTTCGAAGGCGAAGCCGAAGCGTTGTGCCGCGCGCTTGGACGGTTCGTTGAGATTGTTGCACTTCCATTCGAAGCGTCGGTAGCCGAGCGTGTCGAAGACATAATCGGCGCAGAGATAGAGCGCTTCGGTCGCCACGCGCTTGCGGGCGATATCAGGTCCCCAGAGGATGTTGCCGATCTCGATCACGCCATTGGCGGTATCGATGCGCATCAGTCCCTGCCGGCCCTCGGCGCGTCCCGTTGCCTTGTCGATGACGGCAAAGAACAAAGGGTCTTCGCTTGCGACGGACCTTTCCAGCCAGGGCGTGAAGGCTGCCATATCAGCCGGTGCTGCTTCGAAGAGATAGCGGAAGCGGTCCTCCGCGCCCGGTTGCTGCGCCGAGCGGAGCAGATCGGCGCCGTGCTTTGCGGCGTCCAGCGGTTCCAGACGGGTGTAGCGGCCTTCAATCGGGGCGCGGGCGGGGCGGGCAACACCCTTCCAGTCGGCAAGATCTTTTGTCATATCCGTCATTCCATTGAGCTTATGCATTGAACTCCGACTGCTCTTGCCTTGCAAATGGACTGGAGTAAAAGTCCAGTTTTGAACTTTCTGGCAGACCAGTTGACGCATGACATCGGCACCCACATGGCTGAGCCTCGATCGAAACGGCGGTGACCTGACCGGACAGATCTATCGAAGCCTGCGCGATCGTATCCTGCTCGGCCAGCTTCCGGCCGGCCATAAGCTGCCATCGACCCGTGCCTTTGCGGCTTCGCTCGGTGTTGCACGCTCCACGGCGGTAGAGGCCTATGATCGCCTGAGATCCGAAGGTTATATCGAGGCGTCTGCCGGTGCTGCGACCCGGGTTGCCGCGCTTGAACGCATGCGACCCGAGCACCAAAGGGACGACCGCGCTCCTGTTGAGGAAAAAAGATCGGACCAGCCTTCCTATCGTGGCCTGTTCCGGCCCGGTGTGCCCGATGTATCGGATTTCCCGCATGCCGCCTGGAGCCGTCATCTCGCCGCACGCAGCCGCTCGCTGCGCATCCATCATCTCGGCTATGAGAACCCGACTGGTATCCGCGAGCTGCGCGAAGCCATTCTTGGGCATATTTCTGCGACGCGCGGCGTGGTCGCCGAGCCGGAGCAGGTCATGATCATGCCCTCCACACGCGCGGCGATCGACATGCTGGCGAGAACCATGCTGAGAAGGAGCGGGCGCCAGACTGCATGGATGGAGGATCCTGGCTACGCTGCCGCGCGCTTGCTGCTCGGCGATGCCGGCGCCGACATCGTGCCCGTTCCCTGCGATGAGCAGGGCATCGACGTATCGAAGGCGGAAGGGCCGCAGCCGGCGCTGATCTATGTGACGCCATCCCATCAATATCCGACCGGCGCCACGCTCAGCCTGCCGCGCCGGCTGGCGCTGCTGGAAGCGGCGCGCCGTCACGAGAGCCTTATCGTCGAGGATGATTACGACAGCGATTTTCAATATGGCTCGCGGCCGATCGCCGCCTTGCAGGGCATCGACAGGGCGGAGGTCGTGGCCTATGTCGGGACCTTCTCGAAGGTACTGGCACCCGGCCTGCGTGTCGCCTATGCCATCGTGCCGCGCTGGCTGGTATCAGAGGCTTCGGAGGCGCTGCATCGCAGGGGCGTCGCCGTCTCCACCCATATTCAGGCAGCACTTGCCGATTTCATTAACGAGGGCCGTCTGCGCGCCTATTTGAGGCGCATGAACCAGCAATATGCCGAGCGCATGGCCCGGACGATCGGAATGCTGGAGAGCCATTTTGGCGGAAGGCTTGTCATTTCGGGCGGCAATGGCGGACTGCAGCTCGCGACCTGGTTTCGCGATGAGACGGTGGATGACCGGGCGGTCGTCGCGAAGGTGAATGCATCTGGCTATGGTCTGATGCCGATGTCGGGTTTCTTTATCGGCAAATCTGCCCCCGGCGTTCTCTTCGGTATCTCGCAAGCGGAAGCGGCTGCCGTTCAAAGACTGGCGGCCGATCTGAAGTTGATGCTTGGTTAGAAACAACTGCGCCCGGACCTGGTCCGGGCGCAGCGCTCGCGTGGATGCCCTTCAAGCGGCGGCGAAGGGCACGGCCACGAAGGTCTTGTTGCCGCCGCGTTCGATCAGGAGCAGCACCGACTTGCGGCCGGACTTGCCGGCATCGGCGACGGCGGTCTTGACGTCGCGGGCATCATGCACCGGCTTGTCGTTGACCGAGACGATCACGTCGCCGGGCTGGATGCCGGCCGCTGCGGCCGACTTGTCCGGGTTGACGTTGGCAACGACTGCGCCGGCAACGCTGTGAGGCAGATTAAGCTGCTGGCGGACATCGGGCGTCAGGTCGGCAAGGCCGATGCCGAGGCTCGGCTGGCCGGCAGCCTGGCCCTGGTCGTCGCTGCTTTCGACGGCAGCCTGCTTCTGGGTGTCTTCATTGCCGCCGACGGTGACGTTGAGATCCACCGTCTTGCCGTCACGCCAAACGGCGAGCGTTTCCTTCGCACCCGGCGACAGGTCGGCAACCAGGCGCGACAGGTCCTTCGGCGTCTTGACATTTTCGCTGCCGACGGCGGTTACGATGTCACCCGTCTTGATGCCGGCATGGGCAGCAGGCGTTCCGTTGGTAACGGCGGCAACCAGTGCGCCTTCAGCCTTGGAGAGGCCGACAGCATCGGCGACATCCTGCGTGACCGGCTGGATCTGCAAGCCGAGATAGCCGTGATCGATCGAACCGTCCTTCTGCAGCTTGGTAACGATCGTCTTTGCTTCAGACGAAGGAATGGCGAAGCCGACGCCGACACTGCCGCCGTTCGGCGAGTAGATGGCGGTATTGATGCCGACGACATTACCGTCACGATCGACCAGCGGGCCGCCGGAATTGCCGTGGTTGATCGGTGCATCGATCTGGATGAAGTCGTCATAGGGGCCGCTGTGCAGGTCACGGCCGCGGGCCGAGACGATGCCGGCCGTCACCGTCGTGCCGATGCCGAACGGGTTGCCGATGGCAAGGATCTGGTCGCCGAGCTTCAGCTTGTCGGAATCGCCCCAGGCGACCGTTGCAAGCGGATGCGGAGCCTGAACCTTCAGAACCGCGAGGTCGGACTTGGCATCGGCGCCAAGCAGCTTGGCCGGCAGTTCGGTGCCGTCATCGAGTGTGACCTTGATGTCGATGGCATTGTCGATGACGTGGTTGTTGGTGACGATCACGCCGTCGGGGCTGATGACGAAGCCGGAGCCGAGCGCCATGGCATGCTGCTGCGGTTGCTGCTGCTGTGGTGCCTGGTGCGGTAGAGGAATACCCTGCTGTTCGAAGAACTGGCGGAACTGCTCGTCCATCGGTGAACTGTCGGCGCTGGCGTCGGTCGCCTTCATCGTGGTGGTGATGGTTACCACGGCCGGCTTGTCGGCATCGACGATGGAAGCAAACGAGCCGTTGGAGGCAAGAATGCCGCCGGTCTCGGCCGGTGCAGCAAGAGCCGCCGAGGAAGAGGAGATGGCGAAGGGCAGGGAGGCCGCGCCGAGAACGATGGCCGCTCCGACAAGTGCTGCGGCCCGATGCTTGCGAAGAATGTTTGACATGGTGGAAGTCCCTTGCGAGAGCGTTGGCATTGAATGGCGTCTTGGTTCCGTGCCATGGACCTTGGCGTCGATAAGTATTGGCGTCAGTTTTTGCCGTATATTACCTGGATTTCGCCTGTATGATGTGGCGAATACTATGTTCAGGAAGAACTGGCGCTTGATACCTATATGACCCGTTCCCCGGGATTTACAAATTAAACATTGATCATGTTTGTATTACAGTATCGTAAGACATTACTATAATTTAATCTTGGATGACCAAGCATTGCCGCAATTCTCCCGGCGTCTGCTGTTGCCCGCGCCGCGGGGCGCCAGAATAGTAAAATATATCCCACTTTCCCGTGATCCGCCGGCGTGCCAGCGCGTATTAAATCGAACCATTCGCAACGGTTGTTCATGTTTTTTCGCGGTTTGGTTGAGGCGGAACGTTAAAATGTTAGTAGACTCTAAATTAATTTTTCTTCAGAAAGAGAAAACTGCGAATCGGCGAAGGGCCGGGCTCGCGGCGGCATGCGGGAAGCGATGAGGGATTCAGTGAAGCCGGGGCGGGAAAAGAAGCGCGGTTCCCATGTAAAGCTGAGTGATGTTGCAAAGAGGGTAGGGGTCAGTCCGATCACAATCTCGCGTGCGCTTCGCAATCCCGAAATCGTCTCTGAAGAGCTGCGAGAGGTCATCCTGCGCACAGTCGACGAGATGGGCTACATCCCCAATCTTGCCGCCCGCGCTCTTGCCGGCCGCCACAGCGGCATCGTCGGCGTCATCACGCCGTCGCTTCATCATCCCTGCTTCACCGGTGTGATGATGGGCATCGAGGAGCGGTTGCGCGCTACGGATCTGCGGGTGCAATATGCCAACACGCTCAACGACGTCGATCAGGAGATCAACCAGTTTAAATCCTTCCTGGCGCAGAAGCCGGCCGGGATCATCCTCGTCAACGCGGAATATTACGACGGCCTTGCGACGCTGATGGATGCGGCCGCCTTTCCGGTCGCCCACGTTGCCGATCTCAGCCAGCCGCCGGAAACGCTGCTTGTCGGCATGTCGCATCATGTCGCCGCCGCCGCCGCCACCCGGTTCCTTCTGTCGAAAGGGTACAAGCGGATTGGTTTCATTGGCGGGCTCAGCGATATCCGCTCGCGCCGCAGTCGTGCGGGATATGAGGAGGCCATGCGCCAGGCCGGTCTCGACAATCCTTCGCTGACACACGGCGAAGACGGTTCCACCAGCATTGGTCTCGGACGGCACCTGTTCAGCGAGCTGCTGGAGCGGGTGCCGGATCTCGATGCGATCCTTGCGCAAAATGATGATCTCGCCCTCGGCGCGCTGATCGAATGCAATGAACGCGGTATCAGCGTGCCCGATGATTTCGGTATCTGCGGCTTCAACGATCTGGAATTCGCGCAGTTCACCTCGCCATCTCTGACGACGGTGCATGTTCCGCGTTATGATCTTGGCCGCCGGGTTGCCGATATGCTGCTACGCGCCATCCGCGAAGAGCCGGCGGAGGAGCACAGGGTCGATCTCGGCTTTTCGATCATCGAGCGCGGGTCGACGCGCTCGATGCTGAAGCAATAAAAAGGGGCCGACCGGCCCCTTTTTTCTTAGATATCGCTGGCGGCGCTCGACCAGAGCTCGGCCGCTTCCGATGCCGTCATGCGGCGCACCTCCGCTTCGTGGCTACGCTTGGCGAACAACTCGCTTGCCATGATCTGCTCGGCAAGGTCGGCCGGAAGCGACAGGATCACGCGGGCATCATTGCCATGCAAGCCGCTGACATCGGCGCGCTTGCCGGTCACCATGCCGCCGGCGATGGTGTTGTTGGTCTCGGGGTCAATCAGGATGAAGGAGCCGGTGGCGCGGTTCTGCTCGTAGGGATCGAAGATTGCCGCTTCGTCGAAAACGAGACGCACCTTGCCGATGGCGTTCATGTAAAGCCGCTGGGCGGAATTCCATGTGCCGGTCTTGAGCTCCAGCTGGCTGACGGGCTCGACCTGAACACGCTGGCGGCGCGAGCCGCTCTTCAGCCAGTAGCGCTTGCCGGCCTCGATGCCCTCAGGCTGCAGCGCAACGACCTGTGCATCGAAGGAAAGGCCGGTCTGCGGCTGCGAGTCGATCGAAACGATCATGTCGCCGCGTGCGACGTCCACCTGACGGTCGAGAACGAGCGTGATCGCATCACCGGCAACTGCCGCATTACGCACCAGATCGAAGGTGACGATCTTTGTGACATTTGCAACCATGCCCGAGGGCAGGATCATGACGCTGTCGCCTGGCTTCACATTGCCGCCGGCAACCGTGCCCTGATAGCCGCGGAAGCTTTCGCCCGGACGCGAAACACGCTGAACCGAAAGGCGGAAACCGGTCGTCTGGCCGGAGCGCACGGTTGCATGTTCCAGCGTTTCGACCAGCGTCGGGCCGCTATACCAGGGCATTGCTGCCTGGCCGGAATAGACGACGTTTTCGCCCTTCAGCGCCGACATCGGGATCGCGGTGATCTGCTTGACGCCGAGCGAAAGTGCGAATTCCTTGAACTCGTGGGTGATCTTGTCGAAGCCGGCGCGGTCGTAATTCGTCAGGTCGATCTTGTTGACGGCAAGCACGAACTGTTTGATGCCGAGCAGCGATGCGATCGTCGCGTGGCGGCGCGTCTGCTCGAGAATGCCGGCGCGGGCATCGACCAGCAGCACGGCGAGATCGGCCGTGGATGCGCCAGTCGCCATGTTGCGGGTATACTGCTCGTGGCCGGGCGTGTCGGCAACGATGAAGGAGCGCTTGTCGGTCGAGAAATAGCGATAGGCGACATCGATCGTGATGCCCTGTTCACGCTCGGCCTGCAGCCCATCGAGCAGCAGCGCGAAATCGGGCAGGCCGAGATCGTTCTGCTTGCCGGTAGAATCGCGGCGAAGCGTTGCCGCCTGGTCTTCCTTCACTGCCTTGGTGTCCCAGAGCAGGCGGCCGATCAGGGTTGACTTGCCATCATCGACGCTGCCGCAGGTGATGAGGCGCAACGGGCGCGAGTCGCGCACGGCCTTCAGGGGCTCGGCGGCGGGCACGGCGACGGCGTTTGCGGGAACTGCTGCAGTCATCTCAGAAATATCCTTCACGCTTCTTCTTTTCCATGGAACCGGACTGGTCACGGTCGATGGCGCGGCCCTGGCGCTCGGAAACCGTGGCGATCTCCAGTTCCGCGATAATCTCTTCAAGGGTGGTGGCGGTAGAGCGGATCGCGCCCGTCAGCGGGAAGCAGCCGAGCGTGCGGAAGCGGATGAAGTCTTCCTGCTTCGTTTCGCCGGGCAGCAGTTCCAGGCGCGGATCGGAGGCCGCAATCATCATGCCGTCACGCTCGACATAGGGGCGCTTGGCCGCGAAATAGAGCGGCACGATCGGAATATCCTCGGCTTGGATATAGCGCCAGATGTCGACCTCGGTCCAGTTCGAGAGCGGGAAGACGCGAACGCTTTCACCCTTGCGGATCTGGCCGTTATAGACGTTCCAGAGCTCCGGGCGCTGGTTGCGCGGGTCCCAGCGATGGTCGGGCGTGCGGAAGGAATAGATGCGTTCCTTGGCACGGGAGGCTTCCTCGTCGCGCCGTGCGCCGCCGAAGGCGGCGTCGTACTGGCCGGCATCCAGCGCATTGCGCAGCGCTTCCGTCTTCATGATATCGGTATAGCGGGCCGATCCATAGGTGAAGGGCGTGATGTTTTCAGCTGCACCGCGCGGATTGATGTGCTCGATCAGATCGAGATCGTACTTCTTCACGATCTCGTCGCGGAAGGTGATCATCTCCGCGAACTTCCAGCCGGTATTCACATGCAGCAGCGGGAAGGGCACGCGGCCGGGATAGAAGGCCTTGCGGGCAAGATGCAGCAGGACGGAGGAATCCTTGCCGATCGAATAGAGCATCACCGGACGCTCGAATTCGGCGGCAACTTCGCGGAAGATGTGGATCGCTTCGTTTTCCAGGGCTTTCAGATGCGGGTCGAGTGGCGGCTTGGCACTCTGCGGATTGTTCAGTTCCGTATCCTGACGGGTATCGGGCATTTCGTACTCCAGACTTCTTATTGCTGCACGGCGATCGCGGTCGCCTCTTCGGCGACATGCAGACCGCATTCGCGCTTCTCATCCTGTTCCCACCACCAACGGCCGGCGCGTTCTGGCTCGCCGGGCTTGATGGCGCGCGTGCAGGGCTCGCAGCCGATCGAGGGATAGCCACGTGCATGCATCGGGTTCACCGGCACGCCATTGTCGGCGACAAAGGCCTTGGTCTTCTCGATATCCCAGTCTGCGAGCGGGTTGACCTTCAGAAGGTGGCGTTCGGCGTCATATTCGGCAAAGGGCGTTTCGGCGCGGTTGGCCGACTGGCCGCGGCGCAGGCCGGTGATCCAGATTGTTGCGCCTGCCAGCGCCCGCGCAAGCGGCTTCAGCTTGCGCACGCCACAACAGGCATGTCTGGCTTCGACGCTCTCATAGAAACCGTTTATGCCGTATTTCGCCGCGTAAGCGTCGATATCGGCCTGCTCCGGTTCATAGCGGGTGATGTGAATGTCGTACTGGCTCTCGGTCTCGTCGATCAGCGCGAGCGTTTCGGGGAAAAGCCGCCCTGTCTGCAGCGTGACAACGTCGATCGGCAGGCGATGCGTGCCGATCTCGGCGGTGATGACCTGGTCCTCGATGCCGAGCGAGGTGGTGAAGACCACACGCCCGCCAAGGCCGGCGACGAACGAAAGCCGGCCGGCGAGGTCGAGACCCGAAAGCTTGTCAGCCAAAGCCTCGGCTTCTTCGATCGGATTGATAACAGTCATGGGGGATCCTGTCCTTGATATTGGCCGGAGTATTACAGCTGAAGGACGGATCGGACAGAAAAAGGGATTTCGAAAGGACTGCTTAGCGGAGCAAATATCTCTCCCATCCTGCCGCAATGCAGAAAAGCAGCCGCAGGCGCAGAAATGGCGCCTCGAACTTAATGTCTATAGAAATAGTAGTGTTACACGGCGCCTGTCAATTGGAAATCTGAATTGATGGCGGCGATGATGAAAATTGTCCTCTTTTGACATAGATTATCAGCTGTTGGCCGAGGGTGAAAAACAGGGCCAAAATACTTGGCTCTCAAGGCTTTTCCGGCTTGTTCAAATTCCGTTCATGCTGGCCGTGCAATAGAGGCAATTAGCTTTTTTGGCGATGTCGGGATTCGACACCGCTCTGTGTATGTCGACGGTCCGAGATGATTACGCAAAAGGCAAAATATGCGCTGCGGGCGCTGACGGTTCTGGCGGAAGCTGCGGCCGACGAGCCCGTCATGATTTCCGACATTGCCGTGCAGCAAAAGATCCCGAAGAAGTTTCTGGAACAGATCCTGCTCGACCTCAAACATCACGGCATCGTCGTCAGCCGCCGCGGCAAGCAGGGTGGCTACCTGCTGCTGAAGCCGGCCCACAGCATCACCTTCGGCGAGATCCTGCGCATCATCGATGGCCCGATCGCACCACTACCCTGCCTGTCGATCACCGCCTACCGCAAGTGCGATGATTGCGACGGCGAGCAGACTTGTCAAATTCGCCACGTCTTCGCCAAGGTAGCGGACGCCACCCGCAAGGTCCTGTTCTCCACGACGATTGCCGATGCCGTCGGCACCAAGCGTGGCGCGGAAGTCACCCGTCTGCTTGCCTGATCCCCTCTCGCCGGCCTTCAAGATTCGGTGAGTGACCTTTCCATCTGCCTGACATGCTCCACCTGCCCATGCATTCGGGTAGGGAGAAACATCATGTTTGCACTTTCGGGAAAGAGAGCGCTGGCAGCTGTCCTGCTGTCGGCGACAGTCGCAACCAGTGCTGCGGCCCATCACGGTTGGTCATGGGCGGAAGCCGACCAGATAGAGCTTCGCGGCATCATCCAGCAAATATCGATGGGCGGGCCGCATCCGACGCTCGATGTCGCAACCGTCGATGACGGTGTCTGGCGCGTCGAACTCGGCAATCCGCGCCAGACGGAACGCGCGGGTTTCGTGGAAGGTGTCGCAAAGCCTGGCGATCAGGTCATAGCACTCGGAAACCGGTCGCAGGACCGCACAGAGAAGCGGCTGAAGGCGGTGCGCATCACGATTGGTGAAAAGCGCTACGATATTTATCCGGAACGCATCCAGACGAACTGACGCCTCGTCATGGAGCTTCTCGAATGGCTGGCTGCCACGACGCTTGCGGTCGAGCTGCGGCGCTCCGCGACGCTCTACATGTTCGTCAATGCCGGCCATATCCTGGCGATTGGCCTTCTGGTCGGCGCCATCCTGCCGCTTGATCTCAGGCTCGCCGGTTTTTTTGGTAAGGTGCCGGTGGAGGTCGTCGCGCCATTCCTGTCCCGTTCGGCCGGCGTCGGCCTCGCCCTGGCTTTGCTGACAGGCTTCTGCCTCTTCAGCGTCCGCCCCGGCGAGTATGCGGCCAATCCCGCCTTCCTCGCCAAGCTCGGACTGATCGCTTTCGGCATCCTCAATGTGCTCCTGGTTCATGCAGGGCAGGGATGGCGAACCGCAATCACGATCGGCATCGTCCGTCCCGCCATGCGGTTCTCCGCAGCTCTTTCTGCGATGATATGGATCGCGGCCGTCGTGGCCGGCAGGTGGATCGGTTTTCTCTGACGTGATCCTCCGCCAGATGTCGCTCAGCCGCGCCCGCGCACGAATTGCAGCGTTGCTTCGGCGACCCGCTGGCCGAGGTGGCGGGCAGTCGCGAGGTCTGCTTCAGGCGGCGCGAGGTCAGGGCCCTCGTCGACATTCGATTGCGCGGCCGCACCGAGCCAGAAGCCCAGCCGGTTGAGCTCTTCCTTCGAGCCCAAGGAGGAATTGTTGGCCGGCGGCAGGTCGAGATTGATCCAGTGCATGCCGTGCTGGGCGGCAAAGAGGGCGATCTGCATCAGGGTGGCGAGCTTATCGCCCGCCTGGGAGCCCGAATTGGTGAAGCCGGCAGCGATCTTGTCCTTCCAGCGATAACCTCTCGCCATGACCGCATGTGAGCTCGCCTCCTGAAAGGCCTTGAAGGCGGCAGACGGTCCGGCGACATAGGTCGGCGCGCCGAAGATGATCGCCTCCGCCGCGGCGAGATCGTCCCAACGGTCCGGCGCTTCCTCCGCCGTCAGCAGCAGACAGCTGACGGCGGCGACCCGGTCAATACCGGCTTTCACTGCTTCTGCCTGCCGCGCCGTATGGCCGTATCCGCTGTGGTAGACGATAGCGATACGTATCTCTGTCATGGGTCGATCTCCTCTGATTTGAAATACAGATGCCCGCCTCCGCAATGGGGCTGCGGATAGTGAAACGGGCGGGTTGTGAGTGTGATGCGCCCTAGTGCAGGGAGTTCTGTTCCAGATGCGCGAGCTTTTCGGGATTGCGCGTCACATAGACCGCGGTGATCCTGTCATCTTCGATCTGAAGAGCCGTGGTCCGTAGCCAGCTGTCTTCCTCGATGCTGACAAAGCCCGGCAATCCGTTGATCAAGCCGTAGTGCAGCAGTCGCGACATATGCGCGGTGAAGATCGGCGCCAGTGCCGCAAAGAGCTTTGTCACCTTGTCGCGACCGATGATCGGCCGCCTTGGCGCCACCGCCTTCGCGCCACCGTCCGTATAGACGGTTGCATCCTCAGCCAGCAGCGCCCGCAATGCCTCGATATCGCCGCTGCGCGACGCCATGAAGAAGGCGGAGGCGATCTGCAGGCCGTGTTCCGGCGGCAAGGCATAGCGTGGCCGCGCGCTCCGGACATTGGCCCGTGCCCGGCTGGCAAGCTGACGGCAGGCCGCAGGTTTGCGTCCGATGGTGGCGGCGATCTCTTCGAAGCCGACGCCGAAGACGTCATGCAGCACGAACACCGCTCGTTCGAGCGGCGAAAGCCGTTCCAGCGCCAGCATCAGCGGCAGCGCGACATCGTCGACTTCATCTTCCGGCGCGACCACGATCGGCTCCGGCAGCCACGGTCCTATATAGGTCTCGCGCCGGCGCCGCGCCGATTTCAATTGATCGAGGCAAAGTCGCGTCACGATCCGGTGCAAGAAGGCGGCGGGCTCGCGAACCTCATCGCGATTGGCATCGAGCCAGCGCAGGAAAGCCTCCTGCACGATATCTTCGGCCTCTGCTACTGAGCCCAGCATGCGATAGGCAACCCGTGTCAACCGCGGGCGCAGCGGATTGAAGGCGGCAATGGCATCTGCTCCCTCTGCCGCCGTCATCACTCAGCCTCTCTTTTTTCCAGCTTCACCACCGCCATCTCCTTCACCTCGTCCGTTCGAGAAGGCTGGACGAGATGAGGTGGTCATTTGTGACACGCTGTCCAGTTTTTTTGCCTTCTGGCGGGGGTGCCTGGGAGAGGGCGTTGAATGTGACACCGTGATCCGCCATATTGCATCGCAATTGCAATGCATGAGGTGGATCATGAAAACCGCATCGCTTCCCTCTCTTCGCGTGGATCCGGAACTGCGCGCTGCGGCCGAAAGCGTTCTGAAGGAAGGCGAGAGCTTGTCGGCGCTGATCGAGGATTCTCTGCGTCGTCAGATCGATTACAGAAAGACCCAGGCGGAGTTCATAGCACGGGGGCTGGCCGGCTTGGCGGAAGCGGAACGGACGGGTGTCTATCCCACGACGGACGACGTCATGGAGTTGATACGCAAGAAGCTTGAAAAGGCGAAAGCGCGCAAAGCCGCGCAACAGAAATGACCTTCGAGCTGAAGTACACCCAAACCTTCTATGAAGACCTGGACCGGCTCGCTGACTTTCTGATCGACCGTGATCCAGATTTGGCGGAACGTGCCATCGGCGCCATCCAAAAAGCTCTGATGATACTGCAGGATTTCCCGCTGATGGCCAGACGCGCGTCTGCGGATGATCCCTTGCTGCGCGAACTCGTCGTACCATTCGGCTCGGCCGGATATGTCATCCTTTTCAAGATAATCGATGAGGCGACCGTCATTGTCCTCGCCATCCGTCACCAGCGCGAAGAAGACTACCACTGACTACCGGTCGCTCACCGCCGCGCGCGGATTGATCCACGGCTCCTGATTGGATCGTGCCATCAGCTGTTTGCCGAGAATGTGGTCTGCGGCCTTCTCGCCTGTCATGATCGACGGACCATTCAGATTGCCATAGGTGACATGCGGGAAGATCGAGCTGTCTGCGACCCGCAGGCCGTCCACGCCGATCACCCGTGTGTCGGGATCGACCACCGCCATCGGATCGTCCTTCGCGCCCATCCGGCATGTGCCGCAGGGGTGGTAAGCGCTTTCCAGATGTTCGCGCAGGAACGCATCGATCTGTTCGTCCGTCTGAACCTTCTCGCCTGGCTGGATTTCCGGGCCGCGATAGTGGTCGAAGGCCTTTTGGCCGAAAATCTCGCGGGTGAGGCGCACGCAATGACGGAACTTCTCCCAGTCTTCGGCATGGCTCATATAATTGAAACGCAACACCGGATCAGCCTTCGGATCGGCGGAGCGCAGCGTAACGTTGCCCCGTGATTTCGATAGATTGTAGCCGACATGCACCTGGAAGCCGTGCGTATTGGCCGCCGCCTTGCCGTCATAGCTGATGGCGACCGGCAGGAAATGATATTGGATATCAGGCTGCTTCAGCCCCGGCGCGGAACGCAGGAAGGCGCAGGCTTCGAACTGGTTGGAAGCGCCGAGGCCGCCCTTGGAAAGCAGCCATTGTGCACCAGCGACACCCTGCCAGAACCATGGCAGCCAGGAATAGAGCGACACCGGCTTGGTTGAGATCTGCTGGAAATAGAATTCCATATGGTCCTGCAGATTGGCGCCGACGCCCTGCCGGTCGACCTTTACCTCGATGCCCATGTCCTGCAGATGCCCGCCGGGGCCAATGCCGGAGAGCATCAAGAGTTTCGGAGAGTTGAAGGAGGAGGCCGAGACGATCACCTCGCGATTAGCTTTGACGATCTCGGTCGCGCCGGCGCGCTCGATTTCCACGCCTGTCGCGCGGCCGTTCTCGATGATGATCCTGCGCGCAAAGCCTTTGACGAGCTCAACGTTCGGCCGCTTCAGCGCCGGCTTCAGATAAGCGCTTGCCGCCGACCAGCGCCGTCCGCGATGGATGGTCTGTTCCATCAGCCCGAAGCCTTCCTGCTTCGAGCCGTTATAATCCTCGGTCGTCTCGAAGCCCGCTTGTTTTCCGGCATCGATGAAGGCGTGAAACAGCGGGTTCTTCACCACGCCGCGCTGCACATGCAGCGGGCCGTCCGTGCCGCGCCAGCCTTCCTCGCCGCCGTGCGAATTCTCCATGCGCTTGAAATAGGGCAGCACGTCCGCATAGGCCCAGCCATTCGCGCCGAGCTCTTCCCATCGATTGTAGTCTTCCGCATGGCCGCGCACATAGACCATGCCGTTGATGGAGGAGGAACCGCCGATCACCTTGCCGCGCGGCGCGGTGATGCGCCGGTTGTTGAGGTTGGCCTCGGGCTCGGAAAGATAACCCCAGTTATAGCGCTTCATGCTCATTGGCCAAGCAAGGGCCGCCGGCATCTGGATGAACGGCCCGAAATCCGAGCCGCCCGCCTCGATGACAATGACCGTGTTCTTGCCGTCTTCCGAAAGCCGGTAGGCCAGCGCCGACCCTGCCGAGCCGGAGCCGACGATGACGAAATCTGCCTGTTGCATGCTGTTCCCTTTGGATTGTCGTGTGCAACGGATGCGTCGATTTTGGATGGGCTCAGTACGGCGAGGCGACCGGCCCCATGCCGACATAAACCGTCTTCAGCTCGCTATAGTGCTCAAGCGCTGCCAGCGAATTCTCCCGTCCGAAGCCCGATTGCTTCGATCCCCCGAAGGGTATTTCCACCGGGCAGAGATTGTAGGTATTGATCCAGAGCGTGCCGGCCTCCAGCTGGTCGACGACGCGGTGAGCGCGTGTCAGATCGGCGGTGAAGACGCCGCCGGAGAGGCCGAACTCCGTCCCATTGGCGCGCTTGATCACCTCGGCTTCATCGTCGAAATCGAGCACGCACATGACCGGGCCGAAGATCTCTTCGCGCGCGATCGTCATCCCGTCGGTCACATCGGCAAAGACGGTCGGCTGCACATAATAGCCTTCGCCCGTCACATGGTTCGGGATACCGCCGCCGGTCACCAGTGCCGCACCCTCGGCCTTGCCCTTCTCGATATAGGCAAGCACCTTCTCGCGCTGTGCCCAGGAGACCATCGGGCCGAGCTGCGTGGCTTCATCCATCGGGTCGCCGATGAGGATCGCTTCGGTTCGCGTCTTCAGCCGTTTCAGGAATTCACCCTTGATCTTCTTCTGCACGAAGACGCGCGTGCCGTTGGAGCAGACCTGGCCCGTAGCATAGAAATTGCCGAGCATCGCGCCGCCGACGGCGCTGTCGAGATCGGCGTCG
The DNA here is from genome assembly GCF_051811225.1 of Rhizobium sp. 768_B6_N1_8. Lineage (NCBI taxonomy): Bacteria > Pseudomonadati > Pseudomonadota > Alphaproteobacteria > Hyphomicrobiales > Rhizobiaceae > Rhizobium > Rhizobium sp. 768_B6_N1_8. The sequence continues at coordinate 612,482 of NZ_JBPWPV010000001.1, forward strand.
TCGAAGACGATCAGCGGCGACTTGCCGCCAAGCTCCATCGTCACGTGCTTGAGCTGGCCTGCAGCCGCAGCAGCCACCTTGCGCCCGGTCGGGACCGAGCCGGTCAGCGAAACCTTGGCGACGTCGGGGTGGTTGACGAGCAGCGGCCCGGTATCCCGGTCGCCCTGGATGACATTGTAGAGCCCCTTCGGCAGGCCGGCCTCGTGCAGGATTTCGGCAATCTTCAGCGCGCCGAGCGGCGTGGTTTCCGAGGGCTTGAAGACCATGGCATTGCCGGCAACCAGCGCCGGCGCACCCTTCCAGCAGGCGATCTGCTGCGGATAGTTCCAGGCGCCGATGCCGACGCACACACCGAGCGGCACGCGCTTCGTATAGGCAAAGTCCTGGCCGAGCGGGATATGCGAGCCGTTCAGTCCCGCCGGTGCTACGCCGCCGAAGAACTCGAAGGCGTCGGCGCCCGAGGTAGGGTCGGCGACAACAGTTTCCTGGATCGGCTTGCCGGTATCGAGCGTTTCCAGCTCTGAAAGTTCGCGGTTGCGCTCGCGCATGATCTCGGCCGCGCGCTTCAGGATGCGCCCGCGCGCCATCGGGCTCAAGGCCGCCCATTCCGGCTGCGCGCGTTTGGCAGCCGCGATCGCCTTCTCGACAATCGCGGGCGTTGCGGCATAAAGCCGGGCGATCACTTCACCGGTTGCCGGATAGATGCTTTCGATGAGGGTGCCGCTGTCATCCTCGACATATTCCCCGTCGATGAAGTGCGATGCTTTCGGCTGGGCTTTCATGTCGCTGTTCCCTGGCTGGTTGGCATGAGGTTGTTCATTTGCCGATGCGGTCGAGCTGCATCGTTACATAATCCTCCGTCAGCGCGATCGAGGCTGTAATGCCGATCGGCGCCGATTTCAGACTTTGCCGGATATAGAGCCCGTCGATCATCGCGGCCGCGCCCTCTGCGATGCGTTCTGCGGCATCGTCTGGGCAAAGCGCCTTGAGGGCCGCAAGCAGGTTGGAGCGCAGGCGCCGCGCATAGATGACGAGGAAACGCCGTGTCTCTTCGGATCGCTGCGCCTCGGCATAGAAGGCAAGCCAGGCGGCAATCGTCTGCGGCGCGAACTGGTCGGCGTTAAAGCTGACGCGGATAATGGCCGAGATCCGCTGCCGTGGCGTTGCCGCCTGTCCCAGTGCCGTCACCGCGTCGTCGCGCAGCTGGCGTAGGAGGGAACGGATTGTCTCGATCAGCAGCTGTTCCTTGCTGCCGAAATAGTGGTGGGCAAGGGCAGGCGACACCCCCGCCCGCCGGGCGATATCGGACATGGTGACGGTCAGCGAGCCGTGATCGCCGATCACCCGCAGCGCTGCATCCACAAGCGCCTTGCGGCGCACCGGTTCCATTCCGACCTTCGGCAAGCTCATTTCTCCCGAGAATGCATGTAAGCGTATTTTTGATTGACTGATCAATCAACAAAAATCTTTCGCCGGATTGATCCGGATCACCTCTTTTCGCGAGAAATTGCTGCAGCATATCTCCAGCAATCAGGAGGTGTGCCAATGGCCAATATTTACGACGGAATGCCCGAATCCCCGTTGCGGTCGAAATGGGTGTGGTTCGTCGGTCTCGGCGTGCTGCTTCTCATTTGCGGCCTCATCGCTCTCAGCAACCTGCTGATGGCGACCGTCGCTTCGGTCTTTTATGTCGGCATGCTGATGCTGGCAGGCGGTGTTATCTATCTCATCCACGCCTTCCAGGTGCGCGGCTGGGATCATGTGCTCTTCTGGGCGTTGAGTGGCGTCCTTTATGTGCTCGCTGGCGTCTGCGCCTTCATCAACCCCATCCTTACGTCCGCCGCCTTGACCCTGTTTCTGGCCATAGCGCTGCTCATTGCCGGTGTCTTCCGCCTTTTCGTCGGCATGCGCATGCGGCCGCTCAAGGGCTGGGGATGGATTGTTGCGAGCGGCCTCATCACAGCTCTCGCAGGCTTCGTGATTGCACTCGGTTGGCCGGTCAACAGCCTCTGGATCCTCGGCCTCTTCCTGGCGATCGATCTTGTCGTTCAGGGCTGGACAATGCTCGCCTTCGGCCTAGGTATCCGTTCTTGAAACTGTGGAGAGAGGCCGCCGGATGGTCCGTTTCGGCCGTTTCTTTTTTGACAAGAACATGACGGGGTACTAAAATTCTGCGATTGAAGGCCGGCTCCGCAGAAGAGCCGCCTCCTGTGCTAAGGCACTTCGGCATTGGCGCTTGTCGCCCCAGAAGCCGAAAATAGACCCCCGAGGCAGTCTCTGCCGAATAGAATGGGAGGAGAATTCCATGCCGATGGTCACCGTTTCCATCTCACCGCTCCAGGCAGCCGGCATCCGCGATGCTGTCGATCAAGGCGGATATGCATCGAGCAGCGAAGTCGTGCGCGAGGCACTGCGCCTGTGGGATGCCGCCCGTAAATTGGGCGAATATCGCAGCGAAGTCCTGGCCGATGAAAGCGCACCCAGCGGCGGCAGATGCGTCGCCGATATGTTCGCCGATCATGAAGCCGAGCATCGCCGTTCGGCCTGAATAAGCCGTTGATTGTAAACTCGAAAATCTAATAAGCGCTTGGCGTGCATGAGCGGTTGCGCGTTCATGAAAGTTTCATACTGAGGAAAGGGTTCGTTGACCCTTCTGCTCCATTGTCCGGCCGAAAAAGAAAAGGTCACAGTGGAGATTGGCATGTCTTTGGCTGCCAGCGTCGAACCGGGTGTCGTGCGTCGTTATGCCAGCGATCAGATCGTTACCCTCGCCAAACTTGTCGTTGAAAACGCGTTTCAGCCGATTGTCGAAGCCGGTACCGGCACGGTCTTCGGTTATGAATCCCTCATGCGCGGGCAGGAGCGTATCGGCTTCGAAACGCCGATCGAAATCCTCGACGAAGCCCATGAGACCGGCCAGCTCCTGCAGCTTGAGCAGATGGTCGCGAACCGCGCGCTCGCCAAATTCTCGACGCTCTCGAACTTCGCGACGGCCACGCTTTTCCTCAATCTCGACGTTCGCCTCATCCCGCATGGCAATCGTCTTGTCGAGAGCCTGCTGTTGCAGCTGAAAACGGCGAATATCCCGCCGTCCTCCGTCTGTTTCGAGTTTTCCGAGCGCTTCGACAATACCAGCGTACCCGAATTCGCCGATCTCGTGTCGCGCCTGCGCAAGGCCGGCTTCAAGCTGGCGATCGACGATTTCGGCGTCGGTCATGGCGAAATGAAGCTGCTCTGCGACTATTCCGTCGATTACCTGAAGATCGACCGCCATTTCGTTGCCGATATCGACCGCAGCCCGCGCAAGCGCCACCTGCTGAAGAGCATCGTCAACATGGCCCACGTGCTCGGCACCCGTGTGATCGCCGAGGGCATCGAGACGGAAGCCGAATTCATCGTCTGCCGCGATTATGGCGTGGACCTCGTGCAGGGTTGGTTCATCTCGCGCCCGTCGACGCATCTCTCCGAACTCGTGCCTGCCTTCCCGCACCTGCAGGAACTCGGCAAGAACAAGGGTAACAGCCAGTCGCTCGACGAAATCCTCATCCGCAAGCAGATCGAAATGCTGCCGACCGTCTATGAGAGCGATGGTATTGATACGGTCTTTGAACTGTTCCGCCGCAATCCGCGCCAGGCCTATTTCCCGGTTCTCAATGCCAATGGCGAGCCGCGCGGCATCATTCACGAGCATCACCTCAAGGAATATATCTATCAGCCCTTTGGCCGCGACCTTCTGAAGAACAAGGACTATGAGCGCACCATCTCGCATTTCGTCGAGCGCGCGCCGATCGTCGGCCTCGACAGCGATGCTGATCAGCTCATGGTGATCTTCGCCAATATGGAAGGCAGCAACTGCCTGATCCTCACCGACAACATGCGCTACGCCGGCGTCGTCTCCGCCGCCTCGCTGATCAAGGTCATCAATGAGAAGCAGCTGAAGACGGCACAGGACCAGAATCCGCTGACTGGCTTGCCAGGCAACCGTGCCATCCGGGATTTCATGCGCCATTCCGGACGCGACGGCGATGAAGTGCGCCACTTCTGCTATTGCGACTTCGATAATTTCAAGCCCTTCAACGATGCCTACGGCTTTCATCTCGGCGACCATGCGATCTCGCTCTTCGCCGCGCTGATGCGCCGTTACTTCTTTGCCGAGCGTCACTTCCTCGGCCATGTCGGCGGCGACGATTTCTTCGTCGGTGTCGTCGGCTGGACGAAGGAGGAACTGACGGAAATCCTCGATCGTCTCATCAGCGATTTCCACGATGACGTGCTCGATCTCTATTCGGACGAGGACCGTGCTGCCGGCCGTATCCACGGTCACGATCGCGCCGGCGCGGAAGCCTTCTTCCCGCTGATGCGCTGCTCGATCGGTGTTCTCGAACTGCCGGAAGGTCTCGTCATCGACGATATCAATCGCGTCAGCGCCGAGATCGCCCAGGTGAAGTCGAGCGCCAAGGAGAGCGACGAAGGCCTCATATTCCATGCGTTAGGCGAGGCGAATTGACGCCTCTGGCACTTCCGGCCTTCCCAAGCCCCAGACCCTGAATTATCTCCAATGCTTCGGAATAGGGAGAGCCGGGCCATGTCGTTGCCGTCGCATATGCGTTTTGTGGATCTGCCGTCTTTTGGCGGGCCGGAGGCGATGGTCATTGCAAATGGACCGGTGCCGATGCCCGGCGAAGGTCAGATCCTCGTCCGTACCGAAGCGGTCGGCGTCAACCGCCCCGATATTTCCCAGCGCCAGGGCAGCTATCCGCCGCCGAAGGATGCGAGCCCCATTCTCGGCCTGGAACTCGCGGGCGAGGTCGTCGCGATCGGCCCCGGCGTGACCGGCTATTCGCTGGGCGGCAAGGTCTGTGGCCTCGCCAATGGCGGCGCCTATGCCGAATATTGCCTTCTGCCGGCCGGTCAGGTGCTGCCTTTCCCCAGGGGTTATGATGCAGTGAAGGCTGCAGCTCTTCCGGAGACCTTTTTCACCGTCTGGGCGAACCTCTTCCAGATGGCAGGCCTGACGGAAGGCGAGAAAGTGCTGATCCATGGCGGCTCCAGCGGCATCGGCACGACCGCTATCCAGCTCGCCAAGGCTTTCGGCGCGGAGGTCTATGCGACCGCCGGCTCGAAGGAAAAATGCGAGGCCTGCGAGAAGCTAGGCGCCAAGCGCGCCATCAACTACCGGCAAGAGGATTTCGCAGCCATCATCAAGGAAGAGACCGGCCACGGCGTCGATATCGTCCTCGACATGATCGGTGCGGCCTATTTCGAGAAGAACATCGCCTCGCTGGCGAAAGATGGCTGCCTCTCCATCATCGCCTTTCTGCAGGGCGCGGTCGCCGAAAAGGTCAACCTTACCCCGATCATGGTCAAGCGCCTGACGGTGACGGGCTCCACCATGCGCCCGCGCACGGCGGAGGAGAAGCGGGCGATCCGTGACGATCTCCTGTCCGAGGTCTGGCCGCTTCTGGAAGCCGGAACGGTCGCGCCCGTCATCTATGAGACCTTTGCCTTTGAAGACGTGGTAGCTGCTCATCGGCTGATGGAAAGCAGCAACCACATCGGCAAGATCATGCTGAAACTCGGCTAAAGCGCCGTACGTCCGTTCGGACGCACAAAACACGCTCTAACTCTTTGAATTTACGCATCAGGCTTTCCGAAAATCGATTCCGATTTTCGGGCCGATGCTGTAAGCGACAGCGCCGCGCCGACGGCGATCAGTCCCGGCAAGGCCATGATCACATAGAGCCAGCTCGCCGCCGAAAGCGCGCCCGCAATGCCGCCCGGGTCGACCAGTCCCGCGCCGTTGGCGATGACGCCGGCAAAGGCCGCTCCGAAGGCGCTACCGAGCGAGCTCATCGTCGGAATGGCTGCCGAAGCCTTGTCCTGCTCGCTGTCGGCTACCAGCTTCAGCACCTTGGCGACGAGATGCGCCCAGCCGAGGCCGACACCAAAACCCATCATGAACATGGCGACTGCTGCCGGTCCAAGGATGATAAGCTGCGCTTCAGGGTTCTCGCGGGCAAGGAAGACGGCAAGCACGGCTGTCGCTGCGGCTTCGGTTGCACAGCCCGCAACGATCGCGGCGTTGGCTTTCCTGCCGGAGAAGGAGCCGCTGAAGAAGGCGGCCACCGTCCAGCCGAGGGCGACGAGAGCCACCAGATAGCCTGAAATCAGCGGCGTTATCCCGTGCAGAACCTGCAGGAAATAGGGAATGAAGATATCGCTGACGAGAACGAAGTTGAGGCCGATCATTGTCAGATAGACCCGTGATATCGGCTGGCTCAGCGTCACCGCGCCTAACGGCAGCAGCCGGTAGTTTCCCTTGCGTTCCAAAACGAGCATGACGCCGACGGCCACGACCGAAACGGCGATCAGCCCGATCTTGGCTGTCGTCATCTCGGTCGTCCCTGCGGTGCTGACCAGCAGCACTGCCCCGAGCAGCAGGCAGATCTGCGCGACAGGCATCTTTGCCTGTTCGCGGTCGTCCTCGGCCTGCGGCAAAAGCCGCGGCGCCAGCACTGCCATCAACACACTGAGCGGGACGAGCACGGCAAAGGCGTAGCGCCAGGCGCCGTCATGCGCGAAGAAGCCGCCAAGCGTCGGGCCAATGACGGTCGACACCCCCCAGATCGCCGCATAGAGCGTTGACGCCTTCGGCCAGAGCGGTTCGGGATAGACGAAGCGAATGAAGGCGTAACAGAGGGCGGCGAGCGCACCGGTGCCGAAACCCTGCACCGTTCGACCGATCAGCACGACAGGCATCGAGGGGGCTGCAGCGCAAAGCAGGCTGCCGACGCCGAAGATCACTGCCGCGATCACGTAGACTCTGCGCAGCCCGATATTCCTCGGCCGCATCGCCATGAAGATCGAACCCAGTATGGTCGCGGCGATATAAAGCGTCGTCACCAGTGAGAAAAGTTCCAGCCCGCCGACATCGCGCACGATGCTCGGCGCGATCGTCGCCGTGATGTAGCTTTCGACGGCAGAGATCGTCATGCCGCCGCCAAGCATCAATGTCGCCGGCAGCAGCGCAGGGGAAAACAACTGGAAGACAGAAGTTGAAGAGCCTGATGGCTCCAAGGCGGTCTCGGACATGATGAATCCTTGCGTTTTTCCTGGCCCGTTATTATTTTATTTTCCAAGTTATGAATTGGAAAATTGCATGAGCATCGGATTAAAACAAGAGGTAGCTTGGAAAATTATGCGCCAGTCTCCTGTCAACCGCATCCTGATCCTGTTGAAGACCGAAGGGCCGCAGCTTGCCGCTGCGGTCGGCGATGCGCTCAGCATATCAGGTGAGGCCGCCCGTCAGCAGCTTGCCAAAATGGCGGAAGAGGGACTTGTGGAACCCGCAACGGTCGCCCCCAAGGGCAGGGGACGTCCGAGGCAGCTCTGGCACCTGACGGCTGAGGGTAACAGCCATTTCCCGGATGGCCATGCAGAACTGACGGCGACCCTGCTGACGACTGTTGTCGCGCAACTCGGCCCCGCCGCGCTGGATACCGTCATCGCCGCCCGCGAAAACGAAACGCTGCAGCGCTATCGCGCCGAACTCTCAGACAGGTCGGATCTGGCCGCCCGCGTCGAGGGGTTGGCCGCCATCCGCAGCCGTGAGGGCTATATGGCCGATAGCTGGCAGGAGGACGATGGATCATTGATGCTGGTCGAAAACCATTGTCCGATCTGCGCTGCGGCGACGGTCTGCGCCGGCTTCTGCCGTTCCGAACTCGAAACTTTCCGCAGCGTGCTCTCGGCCAATGTCGAGCGTAGCGAGCATATCCTGCTCGGCGCGCGCCGCTGCGCTTATCGCATTACTCCAAGGTAATTTGGGCCGGCTGGCGCATGCGGCTGCCGCTTTCCAGATAAAGCAGGATCACAATGGCGACGATGCCGACAGCGGCGCCGACGAAAGCCGTGCCGGAATAGTCCGTCACCGCTGTTCCAAGGGCAAAAACACCTGCGGCGACGCCGATGCCGATGAAGGTGTTGAGCGAGATCAGTGAGCTGCCGAGGCCCGGGCGATCGGCGATAAGGTCTTGCAGATAGGTGATCGGCAGGCTGAGGATGGCAGCCGCCCCGCAGGCGTTGAGACCGAGCAGCGCATAGAGCTGCCAGGGCGCGGTCGCAAAGCCTAGCAGCACCAGATAGAGACAGTAGAGCACCGTGCCTAATGCCAATACATGCACGGTATGGAAGCGCCGCTGTACCAGGCCCCACATCATCATGAAGGGCATTTCGAGAAAGGCCGTCAGGCCCGAGAGAAAGCCGACGTCAACGACGCTGCCGCCGATCGAGTGCACGACGATGAGCGGCGAAACCATGCCGTTCAGCCGCTGCAGGCCGAGCAGCAGAGACATGACGAAGACGCGGATGAAAACATCGGGCGCAAAGACTCGCTTCAGTGAGGCGAAGAAGCCCGGCTGGTTGGGGATCGTCTCGCGCACCGGGCCGTTGCCGGGCGCGAAGAAGAAATAGAGGCAGAAGCAGATGAGGCTTGCCACCGCCGCCACCCCATAAGCCGGCCTCATCGAGGGCGAAGTGACCAGAGCAAGCCCGACCAGCCCCGGCGCCACCGCCCAGGAACCGGAATAGAGCGCGCGCACCGTCGAGGTGATGGCGACCGCTTCACTACGGGCCAGCTGATTGGTGCGCGCCCGCACGCTGGCAAAGAGCAACGAATAGGTGGAATTGCTCATCGGCACCAGGAACAGCACCGAGAAGATGAAGATCGCGGGACTGTGGATGACCGCGATCGATCCGAAGCCGATGATACCGGCAATGGAAAGCGCAAGCACCAGTGGCCGTCTTTCCGTCAGCCTGTCCGACCATATGCCGAGCGTCAGGCTGATCGCGACATTGACGACGGCAGCAAAGAAGACCAGCGCCGAATAGGCGCCGTCACTCATTCCAAGTTCGCTGATGCCGATAATCGACTGGTAGGGAACCGTGGAGGCGTAGGTGAAGGCGAGCGCCACCAGCGTGACGGTTGGAATGCGGATGCGGCTGTCGCGGATGATGGAAGAAAATGAGGATGGCATGAGTATGAGTCCTGACACACAACCTTTAGCCCCATCGCGCCTGCACGGAAAACGATAGTTTGCCGCACCAACAGTCACTTCGTGTGATGGCTGTTTAGATGCTGTGATCGGCCGGCATATGGCGCAAATTCCATTGGCTTTCAGAGAGTGAGAGGCTATGCCTGCAGTCTCCTTGCCCACAATCTGGATTCTTGCCCATGTCCAATCCCATCCTCGTCGAAGTCACCAGGGGCTCGCTTGTCGAAAGCCGCCACAGCGGTTCGGTTGCGGTCGTGGATGGCGATGGCCGTGTCGCCTTTTCGCTCGGCGATATCGCGGCAAATGTCTTCCCGCGCTCGGCCTGCAAGGCCATGCAGGCCCTGCCGCTGGTCGAAAGCGGTGCGGCGGATGCCTACGGCTTCGGCAACAAGGAGTTGGCGCTCGCCTGCTCCTCGCATAGCGGCGAGGATGAGCATGTGGCGCTTGCCGCCTCCATGCTCTCGCGTGCCGGCCGTGACGTGGAGGCGCTGGAATGTGGCGCGCACTGGTCCTCGGACCAGAAGACGTTGATCCACCAAGCGCGCACGCTGCAGAAGCCCACCGCGCTTCACAACAATTGCTCCGGCAAACATTCCGGCTTCGTTTGCGTCTGCTGCCATCAGGGCATCGATAGCAAGGGTTATGTCGGCTACGACCATCAGCTGCAGCAGCAGATCCGTGACGCCATGGAAAACCTCACGGGCGCCGCACTCGGTCATGACGTCTGCGGCACCGACGGCTGCTCCATTCCGACTTACGCCGTGCCGCTTAAGGCGCTCGCTCATGGCTTTGCGAAGATGGCGACCGGCAACGGCCTGGAGCCTCTGCGCGCCAAGGCATCCCGCCGCCTGATCGAAGCCTGCATGGCCGAGCCCTTCTATGTGGCCGGCACCGGCCGCGCCTGCACGATACTGATGCAGATCGCCCCCGGCCGGATCTTTTGCAAGACGGGCGCGGAAGGCGTCTTCTGCGCTGCCATCCCGGAACAGGGCATTGCGATCGCATTGAAGTGTGATGACGGCACCACCCGCGCTGCCGAAGCCATGGTTGCGGCGACACTTGCCCGCTACTTCGAGAAGGGCGGCAAGGAACATGCTGCGCTGACCGCTCTGGCAAATAAATCGATGCACAACTGGAACGGCATCCATGTCGGCGATGTCAGGGTGACAGGCGCCTTTGCCTGATCGCTGCCCCGATCGCTGCATTGTTAGATATATAAGTTATAAAAAAATAAGAATTGCCTAATATAAATGGAGGCGCGTCCGGCGATCGGTCATGTCTCTCGCCGTGACGGAGCGTGTGAATACGGTTCCTCCGAAGCTGCGAGGGCAGAACATGTTCGCAGGCCGCTATTTGTGGTGGATGATGACAGGCATCACCCTCCTGATGTTCCTTACGATCTGCTTCGATTACTTCACCTGGCTTGCGGTGCAGCTCTCCAATTGTGTGGAGATGGCCGGCTCCTGCATGCCGGTGGTGCAATTCATGGCCGGTACGCTGAAAACTGCAGGCGTCTGGACCGCGATCGGCATTCTGTTTGGCGCTGCGATGCTGCGGCTGAGCTACCTCTCGCTTCTGCGGCTTTGGGGGCTGCCGGCAGCCCTGTGGTTTATGGCCTCCACGCCCTTCCTGCTGTTCATCGCAACCGGCGAACGCCTGCAATGGGCCGCGATATCTGGAGCACTTCCGCTTGCTTTCCTGTTTCTCGCCTCCCTGCTTGCCTATCTTGCCATTCCCTTCGAGGTCGATGACACCAGGCCCTTCGGCGCCTCCGCTATCCTGCGCGGGATTGTTTATGCCGCTGCCCTCTATGGCGCTCTCGCCGCCGCCTCTGAAATGAATTGGCTCTCATCGATGGTGGCTAAGTTTCTAGGCATGCCGGCGCTCGCGGCCATCATTGCGAATGCCCAGCCACGCCTGCAGGAGGCGCTGACGCTTGGGCTAGGCAATGTCCTGACCGGTATTTTCGTGCTTGTGGTTTTTATCGCCGCGCTGCTCCTCAGCCTCCTGCCGCCGGGAGTTGTTCCTCCGCTCCGCCGCAAGCGGGTCAAGCTGCGGCAATTGCGACATTGAGATCCGCATAGGGCTGAAGCCGTTCCGCCGGCATTTCTGGGGGCACGATCAGCCCCGCCACTTCGCCTGCGGCAAGCACCGTGCAGGGCGAAACGAGATCGAATTTTTCCGCTGTCAGCAGCACGTGCGTTTCCGCCGAACATCGGGCGATATGCCGTTTGATTGCCGCCTCCTCGAAATCCCCGGTCGAAAATCCGTGCACAGGATGAGCGGCCGTCACCCCGAGGAAGAAGATATCCGGCCGCAGAGCGGAGATCGTCGCCATCGCGACCGCGCCTGTCGCCACCATGGAATGCTTGTAGAGCCTGCCGCCGCAGAGGATCACCTCGGCCGTCGGGTGATGTTCCAGCTCGGCGGCGATCGTCGGGCTGTGGGTGGCGATCGTGAAGGCAATGTCGCGCGGCAGGTGACGGGCAATTTCTGCCGTGGTCGTGCCGCCGTCGAGAAATACCATCTGCCCGGCCTTCACCATCTGCGCCGCCCTCGCGCCGAGCCGCGCCTTGATGTCGGAAGCGACGTCGCGGCGGGCCGTGAAGTCGGGCAGCTCAGGGGCAATGGGCAAGGCCCCGCCATGCACGCGCTTCAGCAGCCCTTCCGCAGCCATCTCCCGCAGATCGCGGCGGATCGTATCCTCCGAGAGCTCGAAATCCTCCGCCACGCGCTTGGCGATGACCTGCCCGTCGCGGCGCAGGATGTCGAGGATGAGGGCCTTGCGTTGGCTGGTCAGCATGAATGCTCCTGCACGATAATTTACGAAACATCGTGAATATGCACGAATTGACTCGACATTCAAGAAATATCGTGCATTTTCGCGAAATCCCGTGCATGAGGCCGGGAGTTGATGGAGTAGATCATGTTGATTTTGATTGCCGGGCCCTACAGGTCCGGAACGGGCGATGACCCGGCAAAGATGGCTGCCAATCTCAAGCGCCTCGAGGCGCCGTCGCACGCGCTCTTCAAAGCTGGCCATGTGCCGATGATCGGCGAATGGGTGGCCTTGCCGGTCTGGCATGCCGCCGGCGGCAAGTCGGTGGGTGACGATCTCTACGAGGAGATATTTCATCCTGTCGCCGGCCGCCTGCTGCAGCTTTGCGAAGGCGTGCTGCGCCTGCCGGGCGACTCCAAGGGTGCCGATAATGACGTGCGCATCGCCACCGAGCGTGGCATTCCCGTCTGGTACCGGCTGGAGGACGTTCCGGGTTGCGCTTGAGGCGTTGCCCATTCTTTCCGGCGCGGAGAAGGAACACATCGCGGTGTCTTTCGCTGGCCCTGAAACTCGCGCTATAAGGCTCCCCGAAAGGGGAGTCTCACCATGCTCACACTCTATTTCGCACCGGGAACCTGCGCGCTTGCAAGCCTGATTACGCTGGAGGAATCCGGCCTTTCCTTTGATACGAGGAAGATCAATACGCGGGAGAACGAGCAGCGCTCGGAAGCCTATCTGAAGATCAATCCGAAGGGCCGCGTTCCCGCGCTCGCCACCGATCGCGGCGTGCTGACAGAGTCGACGGCGATCCTCGCCTATATCGCCCAGATGGCGCCCGCCGCCAAGCTCGCCCCGCTGGACGACCCGTTCGAGTTTGCCCGGCTGCAGGCTTTCAACGGATATATCTCTTCCACCGTGCATGTGAACCACGCCCACCGCCCGCGCGGCTCCCGCTGGGCCGATGATGAAGCCGCGCTGGAATCCATGAAGGCCAAGGTGCCGCAGACCATGGGCGAAAGCTTCGAGCTGATCGAGGCAACCATGTTCAAGGGGCCATGGGTGATGGGTGACAGCTATACGGTCGCCGATCCCTATCTCTTCGTCATGACCGGCTGGCTGCCATCCGATGGCGTCGATCCCGCGCGCTTCCCCAAGATCAGCGAGCATCACGCCCGCATGCTGGAGCGTCCTGCTGTTCAGCGTGCGCTGGCGCGCGAAAAAGCCTAAGCGCGATAGGCTGAAATCAGCTTCTTCGACGCCCGGTAGGTCCAGGCGTCGATCAGCCGCTGCTTGAGTTCATCGTCGCCGATAGCTGCGATGCGGACCGGCAGATGCGGCCAGCCGACATAATGGTTCGTCTGAAAGTAGATGTCGGGCGCCATCGTCAACAGGTGCTCCTTGTGGTCGATCGGGATCGAGATGACCACCGTTTCGTCGTTCTTGACCGCGACGAAACTTTTGCCCCCGACCTTCAGCGCCAGGTTGCCATAGGACGTACTTTCCTCAATGCCGGGGAGGCCCGCCTCCTTTGCCAGCCGCTTTAACCGCGCCAGAATGCTGTTCACGCTCTCGGTCATCTTGTCCGCCCTGAATGTTCCCGGCGGAAACCTATCATATATTCAAGTGCATTTCTCTAGTTGTCGTTGCAGAGGGCGTTTGGGCGCGGGTATCGGCAGAGGCAGGTCCGCAAGCTCCCGCTGCGACATGGAGGCGATGTCGGGATGATCGAGAAGATCTTCATCTCCATCATATTCGCTTTGCGAAACTCTGGCGGCAGGGTCCGATTGGCTTAAGAAAAACTTCAGCAATGACATCTTGCTCTCGCTTTCTGAGGCTCGGCTCAGCTTTCGGCACAAGGGATTTCGATTGCGCCGGCGCTTTGCATCTTGCTGTGCTGTGAAGATTATCGTCTTATGATGCCAATATCGGCGGCGAGCGCCTGCTTTTCAATTGAGATTACCGGTTTCCTACTGTAGGAAAACTATATGAGAAATCTCAACTCCGTGCATCTCAACGGCCTTCGCGCGCTGGAAGCCGTCGGCCGGCTCGGATCGCTTCAGGCGGCGGCGGATGAGCTTGGCGTTTCCGTCGGCGCCGTCAGTCAGCAGGTCATCAAGGCCGAAGCCCAGCTTGGTCGGCTGCTGTTTGAACGCACGCCGAAGGGCATGTTGGTGACGGAAGCAGGTGCTCCCGTTCTTGCCGCCCTGAACGAAGGTTTCCTCCGTCTTGCGGAAGCCGTCTCGATGGCGCAGCGCAAGGACGAATGTATCCTGACCATTTCGGTGGCCCCGGTTCTCGCCGCCCGCTGGCTGGTCTGCCGGCTGGACCGTTTCATGGAGCGCCACCCGGAAATCAACCTGCGCCTCGACGCGACCACCAAGCTCGTCAATCTGGCCGCCTCCGATATCGATGTCGCCATCCGCGTCGGAAAGGGCCATTGGCCGGGCGTGAAGGTCGAGCATCTCCTGGATCAGCTGGTGTTTCCCGTCTGCTCTCCCGAGATGGCCGCGAAACTGAAGAAGCCGGCCGATATCCTGAAACTCCCGGCTGTCATCGATGCCCATGCCATGTTCACATGGGATGTCTGGATGCAGGCAGCGGGGCTTTCAGGCGCTCCGCCTGCCATACGCCACAGCTTCAACGATGCCTCGCTTTGCCTCGATGCGGCGATTGCCGGTCAGGGCGTGATGCTTGCCTGGCAGACGCTTGCGGGCTTTTCGTTGCAGGAAGGCCGGCTGGTCGCACCCTTCGGCATCCGCGCCAATACAGGCGACGGCTATTATTTCGTGAGTGCCGAAGGCGGCCGCGAGCCGAAGAAGGTACGCGACTTCAAGGCCTGGATCCGCGAGGAAATGGCTGAAACGGCCGCGATATTCGGCTGATCCTCAAATCTCGATCGGCTCCAGCGAGCGCTTGCGCTGCATCTCCAGATAGGCCGGCCGCGCCTGGCAACGCTTGATCCAGGCATCAATATTCGGATGTGCCTCGAAGAGCGAGGCTTCGCTCTGGGCGTAACGCAGCACTTCCGCGATGTTGAGGTCGACGACCGTGAAGCGCCCGCCGACGATCCAGTCCTTGCCGTCAAGATGCTTTTCGAGAACCGAAAGCGGACGCTTCATGGTACGGCAGGCGACATCGATCACCGCGCGCCCCGCTTCGGTGTTTTCCTTGCCGTCATCATAGGTCGAAACGATCTTGCCGGTGTTGCCGTCGAGCTCGGAAACCGCCCAGATCGTCCACATCGTCATCAAACCGTCTTCTTCGACGGTGTTGCCGCCGAGGTCGCCACCATACTTGCGTGCAAGGTAGAGGTTGATCGCCAGAGACTCGTTCAGCACGAGATCGCCATCCTTTATGGCCGGGATCAGCGCCATCGGATTGAGCGCAAGGAATTCCGGCGAGAGCGTGTTGACAGGCGCGTCCGGCGAGAGGGGGTTGTCAAGCCGCTTGGCCTGCAGCACCGGCACCGACTGGAATTCGATCCCCAGCTCCTCGGCCATCCAGTAAACGCGTGCGGCACGCGAGCGATAAACCCCGTAGATTGTCAGCATGGCATGTCCCCTTCCGTTTCGCGCCGACCCTAAAGCCAGCTCAGGCGTGAAGAAAGCACCTGCGGATGATATGTTGATGAAAGCTTTTGATAGCGCTCAGGAAATCCGGTTCCGGCCGACGGTCAGTTGTCCGTAGCGGGAGCTATCGTCCGCAAGTTCATCCGAGACCTGTTTCTCCCACTCGAAGCCTAGCACTGCGCCCTTGCCCATCTCCTGGAAGATGTTGTCGGTGATGACGGCTGAACCTGCACCTTCGGCAACCGAGACCGCGCAGCCGACCGGGGACTTGCGCACGACATTGCCGTTGACGACGACATTGCGCAGATAAGGACCCCATCCGATCTGCAGCCCCCAGCGCGGCGCATCCTCGATGACATTGCCTGACACCAGCGTATCGGCCTCCGCCGCAATGCCGATACCGAAGCCGACCTCGTGTTTGTAGGGCCCTTTGAGCGTCAGGTTGCGGATGATGTTGCCCGTCACACTTGCCAGCCTGCCGCCCTGGTCGAAATTGGCAATCGATATGCCGTTTGCCGCCCCGTCGATCACGTTGCCTGACACGACCGCGCCGACGAATTCGAACTCCACATAGATTGCCGTCTCGCCGGAGCGGCGGCACTGGTTGTTGCTGATCAGGATGTTGGAGCCGGAATTGACGCGAACTGCGGTAAAGGCGCAGTCGGAGATCTGGTTATCGGTCACCGTCACGCCATCGGCGCGGAAGATATTGATGCCGTTGCCGTTTTCACCGGTGCCGCCGTCATTGGCACGGATATTGAAAACACGGTTCCCCGAAACGACCGTGCCATCGTCCGCCTTCTTCCAGCGATGCACCAGAATGCCGCCATTGCCGCAGTCCGAAACCGTGTTGCCTGATATCGAAAGCCCCGCAGATTCCACGGCATAAATGCCGGACTGCCCTGCGCCGGAGATCTTGCTGCGCTCGATCCGCCCGCCGCAGCGCTCGAGCTGCAGCGCGTGCTTGCGGCTGCCGACGATCTCACAATTGTCAATCAGCGCCTCACCGACACCGGTGAACTGGACGAGGGCGCCGGCGTAGTCCGCAAGCCAACGGTTTGATCCGTCGATCACGAGGTTGGAAAGCTCGATACGGCCGACATTGTCAGCTGCAAAGAGGTGGCCTTCCCCGCTATAGACGATCCGCGTCGCACCGGGCACGCCTGATATGCGCGTATTGTCCGGCAACGTCAGGTTGGAGATGCGATAGGTGCCAGGCGGCAGAAAGACCGGCACATTCTCACGCGCCGCTTTCTCGATCATCTGCTGCAGGTTGCGGTTTTTCTTGTCGCCGCTTTCGGGAATGGCGCGGTACTGCACCGCATCGATCGAGCCGCGCATGTCGGGCTGCTCCGCACTGAGCGGAGCTGCAAACGCGCGCGGCGCCGCCATGGCCGCTGCAGAGGCCGCCAGCACGCCAAGTATATCCCGTCGGGAGACTTTGCTGAAATCCTTCTTCATAGCGGTGTCCACGCAGGATTCATGCCAGCAGAAATGTTTCTTTTCGACACATACCCGCAGAAAAAGAAGAACCATCGGTCGAGTAGCAAACGCAACCTCCCTAATATTGTCGTCTTGTTCACCTTTCCATTTAAACACCCCGAAGGAAATGCTCGCTATTTTAGAAAGCGGTTTCAATTATGACTATTGTGGAAAAGCCTGCGGTTACCGGGAGAGAACAGCGTCATGAATGGAATGGGTGCCCGACGTTGGGAATCTGGTGATAACTTCAGTGCCGAGACACAACGTATCGTAGCCGCCACGGAGGCAATGATGGCGGCGACTGCCCATCATCTTTCCGAAGGCATAGAGAACCTCCGCCTCAAGGCGATTGTCCACGAGCTTCCTGATTTTCTTTACGTCAAGGACCGCGACGGCCGCTTCGTCTTCGCCAACGCTGTCATGGCGCGCAGCCACGGGCTGGAGAACGCTGCCGAGGTCGCCGGCAAGCGCGACTTCGACCTGTTCGATTTTGAGACGGCCCGCCGGTATTTCGATGTCGAGCAGGAGATCATGTCGAGCGGCGAGCCCCGCATCGACATGGAAGAGCTCGTGCCGCTGCCGGATGGCGGCATCATGTGTCGCCTGACCTCCAAGATACCGCTGCGCAACGATCGCGGCGAGGTTGTCGGCCTCATCGGTGTGTCCCGCGATATTACCGAGCGCAAGCGGCAGGAGGAGCTCTATCGCGGCCAGGCGAACCTGCTGGAAATGATCGCCCGCAACGAACCGCTGCCGATGATCCTGGAGGCGCTGGTGCTGATGATCGAGCGCCAGATGACCGGCATTTCCGGTTCCGTGCTGCTGCTCGACAGCGAGGGCACCCGGCTTTACCACGGCGCGGCTCCCAATTTGCCCGGCGCCTATAGCCGCATGATCGACGGTGTTGCCATCGGCCCGAAGGTGGGCTCCTGTGGCACGGCAGCCTGGCGTGGTGAAACCATCATCGTCGAGGACGTCATGGCCGATCCGCTCTGGGAGGATTTCCGGGCGATGGTCAGCCAGTTCGGCTTCCGCTCCTGCTGGTCTACGCCGATCTGCACCTCGCAGAAGAATGTGCTCGGCACCTTCGCGCTTTATTCTAAGGAGACGCGACGCCCGACTGAACACGAGATGAAGCTGGTGGCGCTCGCCACCCATATCGCCGGCATCGCCATCGAGCGTAAACGCGTCGATGACCGCATCCATTTCATGGCCCATCACGACGATCTTACGGGCCTGCCGAACCGCGCCTTCCTGAAGGAGCGCATGGCGAAGATTCTCGATCAGGCCCGGCGCAATAACCGCAAGGTCACGGTCGCCTATATCGATCTCGATAATTTCAAGGAGATCAACGATACGAGCGGCCACGCCGCCGGTGACGAGGTGCTCAAGGAGACCGCTGCCCGCATGGCGAACTGCGTGCGCGCCTCTGATATGGTCGTGCGGCTCGGCGGCGACGAATTCCTGGTCGTGCTCGTCCACCAGTCCGGCCACGATGCCGGCATCACGCGGCGCCTGCGCGACCTGCAGAAGGCGATTTCCAAGCCAGTGCGCTCCGGGGTTACTGAGATCGCCGTCACCTCGAGCATCGGCATTGCAGCCTTCCCGTGGGATGGTGCGACGCCTGAAGAGTTGCTCGCCAATGCCGACCGAGCCATGTACCGTGCCAAGCAGCTCGGCCGGAACACGCTGCAATATCACGACGGCGTCGTCAGCAGTTCCGTCGACCTGCCGCTCAGCGAACAGGAGGAACTGCGCCAGGCGATCATCGCCAATCAGCTTTTCCTGCTCTACCAGCCGCAGGTGGATGTCGCTACCGGTCGCATCACCGGCCTCGAAGCCCTGGTGCGCTGGAACCACCCGACGAAGGGCGTGATACCGCCCGTCAATTTCATTCCGCTTGCGGAAGAAACCGGTCTCATCGTGCCACTCGGCCTCTGGGTGCTGAATGAGGCCTGTCGCCAGGCCCGCGCCTGGCAGGACATGGGGCTGACGCCACTGACCATTGCCGTCAATGTCTCGCCCAAGCAGTTTGCCGATCCGGATTTCGCCTCCCACGTCGCCGAAGCGATCGATAGCCATAGGCTCGATGCGCGCTGGCTAGAGCTGGAGGTGACCGAAAGCGTCATCATGCATGATGCCGCCCGTGCGCTCGCCATCATGCTGTCGCTGCGTGCGCTCGGCCTCCGCCTGTCGATCGATGATTTCGGTTCCGGCTATTCCTCGCTTGCCGCACTGAAAACCTTTCCTTTCGACAGGTTGAAGATGGACCGCTCATTGGTCGAGGCATTGCCTGCGGATAAGACCGCCGTCGCCATTGCGTCCGCCGTCATTTCGCTCGCCCAGACTTTGAAGCTCTCGGTGCTCGCCGAAGGGGTGGAAACCGATGCGCAGCTGGAATTCCTGCGCCATGCCAGATGCGAGGAGGCGCAGGGCTATCGCTTCTCGAGGCCTGTCGCGCCGGAAGAGATCGTCGTCATGCTGCTGGCGCGAGGCGCCTGATCACTTAACCAGATCGGCGATCGTCTCGATCTCGTTCGTCCATATGCCGCCGGAATAATTGGCGGGCAGTTGTGCGAAGCGTTCGGCATTGTCGATACCGGTCGAGAAGCCGCCGCCGTGATAGGGGCCGATGACGAAGACCTGCGTATTTGCGTCCTGCATGCGCTTGAGGAACCTGTCCGGCCAGCCCCACAGCCATGGCGCATAATTGATCGGAACCAGCATCATCACATTCTTGCAATCATCAGGCAGAATGCCCGTCCAACCGTAGCCGATATAGCCGGTGAGGCAGCCCATCAGGCTGGCGCGTGAAGCCGTGCGGATATCGGGCGCCAGCTGCCTGATGCGATCGATTGGTTCGTCGCCTCCATAGACGATGATCTTGGCGCGCCGTTCAGCCGGCAGGCCATTCAGCACGGCCGCCAGCTTTTCGCCTTCGGAGGGGTCGCGGCTTTTGACATTGATGAGCAGATGTTTGTCCGGGAAGGTGGAAAACACCTCATCTAGGGTCGGCATCTGACCGATGCCTTTGCCACGGAAGGGGAAACTCTTGCCGCCATCGGCGGTATAGCCGTAACCGATGTCGAGTGTCTTCATCTCGGCCATCGAGTGTTGGCGCGTGACGCCATGCCCATCCGTGCGGCAATCGAGCGTCCAGTCGTGGAAGACGGCGAACTGCCCGTCGGTTGTCGGATGCACGTCGATCTCCACCACGTCGGCACCGGCATCGAATCCCGCCCGCATGGAGCGAATCGTGTTCTCGAGAAAATCATGCTTCGGCGGCAGCATGCGCGTGGCCGTGCAAGTATCGTTCTTCAGATCCGTCTCGTCGAATCGCTGGGCGACGCCGCGATGCGCCAGAAGCAGTGGCTTGCCCTCGCGATGTTCGGCTAAAAAGCTGGTATTGTTGAGATAAATTGCGGCGGCAAAGGTGAGAACCGCCACGCCTGCATATGTGAGCTTCCGTCCCATCATCCCCTCCGGTCGTGCCTCGGCAAATGGCTAGAAAGCGATTCCGGTGGTTCTTTGGCTCATTTGCGGCTTTTATGGGTAAAGGCTCGCCTTCACGTTGCAGAAACCCTATGTTGACCCCGCAAAACAGGGAGGTAGCGATGGCGGCGATTGCACTTTTTCATTCGGTCTATGGATTTCGGTCTCTTGAACGAAGTGCCGCGGAACTTCTGCGCGCAGCGGGCCATCAGGTCGTAACGCCCGATCTCTACGGAGGCAGGGTAGGGCAGACGCTTGAGGAAGGGTTCTCCATTCGCAAGGAGATTGGCTGGGCCGAACTTTGCAGGCGCGCCGAAAAGGCGGTCGCCGACTTGCCGGCATCCGCCGTCCTCGGCGGCTTCTCCATGGGCGCAGGCATCGCCGCAAGCCTCTGGCCGGGCCGACCGCAAGCGACCGGCATTCTCTTGCTGCACGGTATCGCAGACATTCCGGCCAATGCGCGCGAAGGCATTCCTCTGCAGGTCCATCTGGCAGAGCCCGACGAGTTCGCGCCGGCGGACGAGATGGCGGCGTGGCGTGCGCATGCTGCGAGAGCAAATATCAGCCCGGAGGTCTTCCTCTATCCCGGCGTCGGTCATCTCTATACCGATCAGTCGCTGCCTGACTACGATGCAAAGGCGGCGGAGGCCACCTGGAGCCGCGTCGACGCTTTCCTCGCCGCGCTCTGAACCGGTCAGGGACCGTTCACCAGCTTCAGGATGAGCTGCTGGATGTTGCCACCCTCGCTCATTTCCACGCGGTCGAAATCCCGGCCGCGCTGGCGTTGCTTGTTGGAGAGCTCCCCGAGCCGTACCGTCAGTTCAGGCCTGATCTTTTTGCAGCCGGGGTCATCGGGCACTGAGAAGCCATTGCTCAGCGTCTCGATCTCCTTGACCATCTCGATGATCGTCTCGCCATGCCAGCGCTCATGGGTGCGCACGCCGGCGATGAAGCTGTCCCAGCTTGCCTTGGTCGCCGCCGGAAGGTCGATTGGCGCTTTCGGCAGCGTGTAGATGATGGTGAGCTTCGGTTTTGCGAAAGTCAGCGTGCAGGCACTGCCCTGCTGTTCATATTTGCGCGTCCAGGTCAGCTTGAAAGTCGTATGTGCGATCACCCGACCCAGCCCAGCCTGCGGCCCGCGTCCGCCAATGGACCGGTAAAGTTCCATGCCGGTGCGGCCGGTGATTGCATAAGCCTTTACTTCCTCGCTCGGCTGCCAGTCGGTTGCCGAGGCCGCGGCAGGCAGCATCAGCCCGAGCGCCAGTAGTCCATATCCGATAACAGTCCGCATGCGCCTCTCATTCGCCTCCCTGCTGCAGCGCGGGGAAGCTAACGAGGCTTGTGGGCGGATGCAATGGACGGGAGGCCCGCATAGCCCGCCTTCACTGCTAAATTTGGCGCTGTGTATCCCTCTGGCGCAAAACACATTTCCCACTATCTTTGCTGTCATGAGACCAGACGCGCTGCTCTATCCCGCCCCCGAGGGGCTCTATTGCCCGGAAGGCGGCTTCTATGTCGATCCGGTGCGGCCGGTGGAGCGGGCGCTGATTACCCACGGCCATTCAGATCACGCGCGTCCAGGCCACGTGAATGTGCTCGCCACCCGCCAGACGCTCGACATCATGCGCATCCGCTACGGTGACCGCTGCTCAGCCAGCGAACAGCCGGTCGCCTTCGGGGAGGAACTCGTCGTCAACGGCGTGAAGGTGAGCTTCCATCCCGCCGGCCATGTGCTCGGTTCGGCTCAGATCGCCATCGAGAGGAATGGCACACGCATCGTCGTATCGGGCGATTACAAGCGCCGCCCGGACCCGACCTGCGATGCCTATGTGCCGGTGCCCTGCGATGTCTTCATCACCGAGGCGACCTTCGGCCTGCCGGTCTTCCACCATCCCGATCCGATCGACGAGACCGGCAAGCTTCTCGCCTCGCTGCGCCAGTTCCCCGAACGCACGCACCTGGTCGGTGCCTATGCGCTCGGCAAGGCGCAGCGCGTCATCCGCCTGTTGCGCGATACAGGTTATGGCGAGCCGATCTATATCCACGGCGCCATGGAACGGCTCTGCGATTATTATATCAGCCAGGGCATCGATCTTGGCGAACTGCTGCCGGCCACGATCGAAAGCCGCGACAAGTCCATTTTCAAGGGCGCCGTCGTCGTCGGCCCGTCCTCTGCCTTTGCCGACCGCTGGGCCCGCCGCTTCAACGATCCGCTGCCGTCCTTCGCCTCCGGCTGGATGATGGTGCGCCAGCGCGCCAAACAGCTCGGTGTCGAACTGCCGCTCGTCATCTCCGACCATTGCGACTGGCCGGAACTGACCGAGACGATCACCGAGCTTGCCCCGCAGGAGGTCTGGGTCACCCATGGCCGCGAGGAGGCGCTGGTGCGCTGGTGCGAGCTGCAGGGCATCAAGGCCAAGCCGCTCCATCTGGTGGGCTATGAGGATGAGGGGGATTGAAGCATGAAAGCCTTCGCCGACCTCCTGGACCGCCTGGTTCTCACCCCCAGCCGCAACGGCAAGCTGAAGCTCCTGACCGACTATTTCCGCGACACACCGGACCCCGACCGCGGCTATGGCCTTGCCGCCATTGCCGGCACGCTGGAGGTGCGCAACGTCAAGCCCGCCATGCTGCGCGAGCTGGTGCTGGAGCGCATGGACGAAGTGCTGTTCCGTTATTCCTACGACTATGTCGGCGACCTCGCCGAAACCATCTCGCTGGTCTGGGACAATGAGCGCGATATCGACCGCTCCGCACTCGCCCAGCCGCGTCTTGGCGAAGTCGTCGTCAGGATGAATTCGCTCGGCCGCACCGAGGTGCGCAGCTTCGTGCGCGACCTGCTCGACCGCTTGGATTCTTCCGGCCGTTTCGCCTTCATCAAGCTCGCGACCGGGGCGCTGCGTATCGGCGTGTCCGCGCGACTTGCCAAGCAGGCGCTCGCCGATCTCGGCGGCAAGGACGTCACCGAGATCGAAACCCTCTGGCACGGCCTGCAGCCGCCTTATGAATCGCTCTTCAAATGGCTGGAGGGCGGTGAGGAAAAGCCGGTGCTTGCAACGCCTGCCATCTTCCATTCCGTCATGCTTGCCAATCCGGTGGAGGAGGGTGATCTTGATAGTCTCGACCCCACCAATTATGCCGCCGAGTGGAAATGGGATGGCATCCGCGTGCAGCTGTCCCGCTCCGGCGAGACGCGCAGGATCTATTCCCGCTCCGGCGATGATATCTCCGGCGCCTTTCCTGATATTCTTGAAGCGATCAGCCTTTCCGGCGTCATCGACGGCGAGCTTCTGGTCGGCGGAACGGCGCGTTCGAATAATCCGACCCGCACCTTCTCCGACCTGCAGCAGCGGCTGAACCGCAAGACGGTGACGGCAAGAATGCTGGAGGAATATCCGGCTTTCATCCGCGCTTACGACATGCTTTTCGACGGCGAGCAGGACGTGCGCGGCAAGAGCTATGTCGAGCGTCGCGATCGGCTCTCGGAAATCATCGACCGCGCTCCGCATGACCGCTTCGACCTCTCTCCTCTAGTGCCTTTCTCCACCTGGGAGGAGCTGGACGATCTGCGCGCCGCCCCGCCCGATCCCGTTATCGAAGGCGTGATGATCAAGCGTCGCGACAGCATCTATCAGGCCGGCCGTATGAAGGGGCCGTGGTTCAAATGGAAGCGCAATCCCTACAATGTCGATGCGGTGCTGATGTACGCCCAGCGCGGCCACGGCAAGCGCTCCAGCTATTATTCGGATTTCACCTTCGGCGTCTGGGCGGATGACGAGGATGGTGAACAGCTCGTCCCCGTCGGCAAGGCCTATTTCGGCTTCACCGATGCCGAGCTCGAAGTGCTGGACAAGTTTGTGCGTAACAACACGACCGAGCGCTTCGGTCCGGTAAGGGCAGTGCGGGCGGATAAGGAGTTCGGCTTCGTGGTGGAGGTCGCCTTCGAGGGAATCAATCGCTCCACTCGCCACAAGTCGGGCGTCGCCATGCGCTTCCCTCGCATTGCGAGATTGCGCCCCGACAAGCCCTCCTACGAGGCCGATCGCCTGCGCACGCTCATTGCTATGATCGACGCCAAGGCGGGTTGACGATATCTGCCTGCGCAAAAATGACGCAGGCCCCCCGTTTTCAACAGCATGTGTATTGGCGGCAACGCTCTTCCGGTGCAGATTTTTTGAGCCGGGGAAATGATGGGTGCCGCGTATGAGCTCGCAAGAACGAAATGCCTTTTTCCGTCAACGCCGCGGCCTGCTTGCAGGCATGGCTGGCTCTCTTTTGCTGCCTCGGCTTGCGAATGCCTTCGATGTTCCCGATGTTCCGAGGCTCGCCAAGCATGACTATGCCAGTGTCCGCCATCGCTTCCGCACCAAGCTGCTGCAGAAGGGGCCGGCGCCGGACAAATATGAGCCGCTGACAGCACCCCCCGATGCCGACCGGATCTTCTACCGCTCCGGCTATGGCGGCGAGCTGGAACTGACGGCCTGGGTGTCCAAATACAAGCGCGAGAGCAAGCCAAAGCCCGGTATCCTCTTCCTTCACGGCGGCAATGCCATGGGCATGGGCCACTGGCAGCTCATGAAGCCCTACATCGATGCCGGTTATGTGGTGATGATGCCGTCCATGCGCGGCGAAAACGGCCAGATGGGCAATTTCTCAGGCTTCTATGACGAGGTGGACGACGTGCTCGCCGCGACCGAGCGCCTGCGCCATCTGCCGGGCGTCGATCCCGAGCGCCTCTTCATTGCCGGCCACAGCGTCGGCGGCACGCTGACCATGCTGACGGCGATGAGTACGCATCATTTTCGGGCGGCCGTGCCGATTTCAGGTAACGCGGATGCCTTCCGTTTCTTCAACCGTTATCCTGAAGACATCCGTTTCGACGATTCCAACACGCATGAATTCGAGGTACGCACGGCACTTTGCTACGCACACAGCTTCAAATGCCCGGTGCGCGTACTGCACGGCACGGAAGAGTCTCACTTCAACGATCGCGCCGATCTGCTTGTCTCGCGCGCCCGTGCGGCAGGCACGCATATTGAAGCCGATACGGTCGCCGGCAACCATACCTCGGCGCTGCCGGCCGAGATCGAACAGAGCATCCAATTCTTCCACGGTGTGGCGGCCTGATAGCCGCCCGATGCGGGTCCGGCAAGGACCTGCATCATCAGTCTTTTTCAGCTGATTTTAGCTTCGGCCACCAGCCTCGCGCCAGCCGCGAATGCCATCTTGCGAGCAGATAATGCTATCTCTGTTGTCGCTGATGAGGGTGGTTTCATGAATTTTCTGCGCCGGGCTTTCCCCTTTGCCGGGCTCGCGGCTGCCGCAATGACGCTCAGCGGCTGCAATATTCTCGTGCCCGATGTCGCAGCCGATTCGCCTGCGCGCTTTGTGCAGGAAATCTCGCCGGTCTTCTACGAGCCCCCAGGCGTCGATCCGCGCCGCGTCAAGCCGATCCCCGATCAGCCGGTGCCGCAGACGCGCGAACTCTACAAGACGCAGTTCCACCAGACTTACGGTCTGCCAGTCAGCAACCCGCTGAACCTCGACATGGGCATGTATGGCCAGTTGAGGGACGGCGACTTCACGCTGCCTGCCATCCCCGCCACTCGCATCCATCCGGAATATCTGCGCCAGGAGGTCGATTACCAGACCAACGAGCGCCCCGGCACGATCGTCGTCGATACCAAGGACCGCTTCCTCTATTTGGTCGAACCCAATGGCAGGGCGATGCGTTACGGTGTCGGTCTCGGCCGCGAAGGCTTCGCCTGGAAGGGCCGTGGCGTGATCCAGTGGAAGCAGAAGTGGCCGCGCTGGACGCCGCCGGTCGAAATGGTCTCCCGCCAGCCGGAAGTTCGTCCCTTCTCTGCGGAAAATGGCGGCATGAATCCGGGCCTTGCAAATCCCCTCGGCGCTCGCGCCATGTATATTTTCAAGAACGGCCAGGACACGCTCTATCGCATTCACGGCACGCCCGACTGGCAGTCGATCGGCAAGGCGGTTTCCTCCGGCTGCGTGCGCATGCTCAATCAGGATGTGGTCGATCTCTACGACCGCGTACCGGCCAAGTCCGAGATCGTTGTGATGTAGGGCTGCAACAGGGCAGGCGAGATCGTCTGCCTGGAGCTGGACACGTCTGCGTGATGCTATGGTTTATTTAGTATAAGCCGATAGATTTTTTCCTTGTCGATTTCGGCATTGGACGAATCAGGGGCGAGCTGCGTTTATGGCAAGCCCCGTATCACGAAGGAAATCAGTCCCGCGTCATGAGCCTCGATAAACCCCTCTCCCGTCGTAGCTTTCTTTCCTTTTCGGCTTTGACAGCGGCTTCCGCGCTGGCAGGCTGTGCCTCCACTTCGAATACGGTCGAAAATGGCGGCATGTCGATCAGCTACCGTTCGCCCTTCCGCGCGTTCCAGACGACGAGCGTGCCCGGCGAAGCAGAACTTGCCGTCATGTACGGCCCAATCGAAGACGGCGGTTTCCTCATCCCCGCCGTTCCCTATCAGCAGATCGATCCGCGCTACTATCGCCAGCAGGTCGTGGATCCGACGGGCCAGCCGCCCGGCACCATCGTCGTCGATACGCCCTCGCGCTTCCTCTATCTCGTCCAGCCCGGCGGCATGGCTATGCGCTACGGTGTCGGCATCGGCCGCGAAGGCTTCGCCTGGTCGGGTAATGGCGTGATCCAGTGGAAGCAGAAATGGCCGCGTTGGAAGCCGCCGAATGAGATGGTTGCCCGCCAGCCGGAGCTTGCGAAATACTCGATCGACCGCGGCGGCATGGAGCCCGGCCTCCTGAACCCGCTCGGTGCGCGTGCGCTCTACATCTTCTCGAATAACGAAGATACGCTCTACCGCCTGCACGGCAACCCGGAATGGCGCTCCATCGGCAAGGCGGTCTCGTCGGGCTGCGTGCGCCTGCTCAACCAGGACATCATTGACCTCTACGATCGCGTTCCCAACAAAACCCCGATCGTTGTTTGGCAGTGAGGAACGGTCGGGCGAAGCCCGAGCAATCGATACAGTGAATCGATTGCAGTGACGAACGCCCAAAGCGCAAGCGCAGGGCCGGAGGGTGCCTCGCCCAAAACAAAAAACCGCCCAACACGGGCGGTTTTCTTTTGACTTGATAGTTACGCCGCCTCAGCGCAAATCCCAGCTCTGCACCCCGAAGCAAGCAGTGCCTTATCCGCCACCTCGACAAACAATCGCCGAAACCACGACGCCCGCTCGTCCGCCCTATCCACCCGCCGATACAGCATCGACACCGGATCGGCCGGCAGCTCGATCGGCGGCATCGACACCTCGAGATTATGAAGCTGCGCCATGCAGCGCCCCAGCGATTCCGGCACGACGGCGATCGACGGCATGGCTCTCAGCGCCGGCGGCACGGCCGAATAGCGGGGAACGGTCGCCACCACGTTGCGGCTCAGGCCCACCTTGTCGAGCGCGGCATCGACCGCCGTCGTCGCGCTGCCGAAAAAGGAGATGGCGATATGCGGCGCGGCGATGAAATCCTCGACGCTGATCGGCGGCTTCAGCTTCAACTGCTGCGGATCGTAGATGGCGATCGAGCACTGCTCGAACAACGGCATGCGGATATGCCAGGAGGCCGGTTCGCCATGAACGGAGATGCTGAATTCATACGCGCCGTCATCGAGCATCTGCGCCGCATCGCGCTTGTCGGCTGCAACCCCGACGAGCCGTGCGCCCGGAGCAAGCTGGCGCAGCCGCGCGACCAGAGGGCCGAAGAAGGCGGTTTCCAGGTTGTCGCACATGCCGACACGAAATTCGCCCTGCCAGGTTGATGGATCGAAGCCTGTGGGCGGGCGGATGGCTCGTTCGATGCCGGAGAGCGCATCCTCGATTGCTGGAGCGATGGCGAGCGCCCGCGCCGTCGGCTGCAGGCCGCGGCCGACGCGCACGAACAGCTCATCATCAAGCGCCTCGCGCAGCCGCTTGAGAGCGGCCGAAAGTCCGGGCTGGCCAAGCAGCAGCCTTTCGGCAGCGCGGCTGACGTTGCGCTCCTGCATCAACACCGAGAAGGCGAGCAGGAGGTTCAGGTCGATTTTGCGAAGGATAACGTCATTCATCATTACCAGTAATACCTGACATGGGTACTATCAATTTGCAATAGGGTCGGAAGCTGTACATTTTCTCGTTCCCTGCCGCCGGCCAGCCTCCCGGCAAGAGCGGCAGCAAAGAAGGAACTGAGATCGATGACCAATTCCCCATCTCCACGCGGAGCCGGCCTGGCGTTGCTGCTGCTCTGCGCTGCGAATTTCCTTGACGCCATGGATGTGTCCACCATCGGGGTCGCCCTGCCTGCCATCCAGACCGAACTTGGTATGCCGGCAACCTCGCTTCAATGGGCCGTCAGCGCCTATGTGCTGGGTTATGGCGGATTCCTGTTGCTCGGTGGCCGTGTCGCCGACCTCTTCGGCCACCGCCGCGTTTTCCTCTGGTCGCTCGGCATCTTCGCGGCCGCCAGCATTGCCGGCGGCTTCGTGGATAGCGGGCCGACGCTGATCGCTGCCCGCCTTGTGAAGGGCATCGCCGCAGCCTTTACCGCCCCGGCAGCACTTGCCCTGCTGCTCTCCGTCTTCGGCGAGGGCGAGAAGCGGGCCAAGGCGCTCGGCGTCTTCGCCTCCACGGGCGCCACCGGCTTCGTGCTCGGCATGGTGCTCGGCGGTGCCGCCACCCTCGTGAGCTGGCGGGCAACGCTCGTCATGGGCGCTCCGGTCGCAATCCTCACGCTGGCGATCGCTCCCTTTGTCCTGCCTCCGGATGCGCGGCGCGGCGAGGGACGCAAGCATTTCGACTGGGCGGGCGCCTTGACGATCACCCCCGGCCTGCTGCTCTTCGTCTTCGGCATCACCAATGCTGCCGCAGCCGGCTGGAATGACTTCTTCACCTGGGGTTCGCTCGTTGCCTCCGTGGTGCTGATCGCACTCTTCCTGATCGTCGAATCGCGCCATGCCGATCCCATGGTGCCGCTGCATATCTTCCGCAGGGCAAAACTCAGCCATGCCAATGCCATCGCCGCTTTGTTCCAGGGCGCCTATGTCGGCTTCCAGTTCATCGCGACGCTTTACTATCAGGATGTCATCGGCTGGTCGGCCTTTGCCACCGGCTTCTGCTTCGCCTTCGGCGGCGTCTGCGTCATGTTCCTGGCGCCGCGTTTTGCCACTGTGGCGCAGAACCGCGGCACGACGGGCCTGATGGCTGTCGGCGTCGGCCTGCAGGCGACGAGCTACATCCTCTGGGTAGCGCTGGTCGGCCACATCGATCCGATCATCCTGGTTGCCTTGAACCAGATCCCGCTCGGCGTCGGTTATGCCATGACCTATCCGGCGATCCAGGTTGCCGCATTGTCTGATGTCGAAGAGGACAAGTCCGGCCTTGCCTCCGGCCTGCTCTTTGCCTCCTTCCAGATCGGCGGCGGCATTGTGCTTGCGGCGGCCTCCGCAATCTTCGCCGCAGCCCCGCACTTCGGCTGGGATCCCTATGTCGGCGGTATCGTCTTCGTGGCGCTGCTGGCGATCCTGATCACCCTGCTTGCCGCTGTCGGCCCGAAGACCTCCACGCTTCGCCCTCAAGCCTATCAGGCAGCAGAATAATGCAAATTGCCCGCGCCGGGGTGGCGCGGGCATCTTCTTTCAGCCGATGATCAAGTCCCGGCTTATATGCTTGCGTTGAGATTTCCCCTGAGCCGGGTCAGCATGTCGCGCATGACCGCCATTTCCTCCAGCGTGCAGCCGATCGCCTCGCCGATCGAAGACATGATCGTATTGACCTCGCCCCTCATCGCCTGACCCTTCGGCGTCAGCGACACGATAACCTGCCGCTCGTCGCGGGAATCGCGGGTGCGCTTGATGAGGCCGTTCTGTTCCAGCCGTTTGAGGAGAGGGGAGAGCGTGCCGGAATCGAGATCGAGCTGCTCGCCGATCGTCTTGACTGGCAGTTCGGCCTTTTCCCATAGCACTAGCATGACGAGATATTGCGGATAGGTGAGGCCCACCTTGTCGAGTATGGGCTTATAGGCGCGGGTAAAGGCATGCGCTGTCGCGTAGACCGCGAAACAGAGCTGCTTCTCCAGCCGCTTTTCCTCTTCCGGTATTTCCATCACTTTCGCAGGTCTCGCTTTCATCTCTGCCATCCCTAGAGGTCTTCATTGTCCTCTTTTCAAATTCCGAATGCAATTTGCAAAATTCACTTGCGTACAATTTAATTGGGCGTTATTAAAAACTCAACCCGAACGAACGGGGCCAACCACAGGAGATTGTTATGCCTATTCTCTATACGACCAAAGCTTCCGCCACCGGTGGCCGCGCAGGCCGAGCCGTTTCCGAAAACGGTGTTCTCGACGTCACGCTGACCGTGCCGAAGGAACTCGGCGGCGACGGCGCAACGGGCACCAATCCCGAACAGCTCTTTGCGGCCGGTTATTCGGCCTGCTTCCTCGGTGCTTTGAAATTTGTGGCCGGCAAGGAAAAGGTCAAGATTCCCGAGGAAACCACTGTCTCCGCAACCGTCGGCATCGGCCCGCGTGAGGATGGCGGCGGCTTCGGTATCGAAGTAGC
This sequence comes from Rhizobium sp. 768_B6_N1_8, assembly GCF_051811225.1. Classification (NCBI taxonomy): domain Bacteria; kingdom Pseudomonadati; phylum Pseudomonadota; class Alphaproteobacteria; order Hyphomicrobiales; family Rhizobiaceae; genus Rhizobium; species Rhizobium sp. 768_B6_N1_8. The sequence goes on from NZ_JBPWPV010000001.1 coordinate 643,439, forward strand.
CCTGACCGTCAACATCCCGGGCGTCGACCGCGAAACCGCTGAAAAGCTCGCTGCGGCGGCCCACATCGTCTGCCCTTACAGCCACGCCATGCGTACCTCGACCGAAGTTCCGGTCACGGTTGCCTGATTACTTGCAGCACCAATGAATAAAGGCCGGGGCATTGCTCCGGCCTTTTCTTTTGAATTAATGCGCCGCCTGCTGCGTCGGGCCGGGCAGTTGGTCCGCATCTGTCAGCGTGCCCAAGAAGGCGACGATGTCGTCGATTTCCGATTCCGTCAGCGCCGGCGGGTCGCCGGGCTTGCGGCCGAAGGGCGGGTCCTGATTGAGATTGTCCCAATAGACCTGCGGAACATCGTCATATTTGCGGATCGTGCCATCGGCATTCTTCGGATACCAGCGGCCGGGATCGCTGTCGCGCGTAGCGTAGAAGGAGACGACGTCACGCAGCGAATGGAAGTAGCCATTGTGGAAGAAGCTCTTCTTCAGCGCCACATTGCGCAACGTCGGCGTGCGGAACAAGCCGCAATAGTCCGGCCGGTTCCTGAAGTCGGCACGCTGAGGGCCGCAGAGGCCGAGATCGTGATAATCAGGGTCGCTGTTGGCGGGGATCGCCATGTTGCGCGGCACCGCCAGCCCGAGGAAGCCGAAGTCGGAAAATTGCGGCGGCTCGCCGTCGTTGGCGGGCTCGCTCAAATGACAGCTCGAACAGTTTCCCTTGGCCGGATCCTCGAAGAGTTCACGCCCATGCATCTCCTGCGCAGTCAGTGTCCCCTTGCCGGCAAGGAAGGCGTCATAGCGGCTGGTGTAGGGGTAGAAATCCGCGCCGCTCTGCTCGAAGGTGCTGAGAGCCTCGACCGCACCCTGGAAAGCATCCTTGGCATTACCGAATATGTCCTGGCCGAAAATCTCCCGGAAATCCTCCGCATAGACCGCCTTGCCGAGCGAGGCGACGACCTGGGCCTCATCCTTGTTGCCCATTTCGAAAGGCGAAAGCAGGGGGATCTTCGCCTGATCGTAACCGTGGTCCACGCGCCCGTCCCAGGTCAGGCCACCTGTTGGCCCGTTGTCGACGCTCTCGTCGCCTTCGTCTTCGGAATCGTAGAAATGCTCTGTGAACGAGGGTATCGCCTGCAGGTAGCGCAAGGTTGGCACGGCGCGCAGTCCCGGCTGGTCCATATCCGGCCCGCCCATTTCGATCGGCGTCGCGGAAGACGGGGCGAAGCCGTGATGCGGATCGTGGCAGGAGGCGCAGGCCTGCACGCCGGAGGCGGAAAGCGACGTGTCGGAGAACATCTTGCGGCCGAGTTCCGTCAGCGCTTCGGCGCGGACATAGGCTTGCGCCCGTGACATGGGGCCGGGATGCACACCGCCGGCAACGGCCGCGCTGCTTTGCCGCAGGGGCAGAATGGCAAAATCGAGCGCTGTCGCTGCCAAACCGAGCGCCAAGCCAGACCGGAGGAGCCAGATAATCTTCGTCGCCATGTCAGGGATTCCAATGGGTTAACATTGTGGGCCCTCATGATCGAACCTGACTGCAACAGATTGATGACGCGCGCGTACCGGCCGCAGCCGCAACCCGTCCGATGTCACAAAGTTGATAGATGGCGGGAATAGCGTCTCGCCTGCGCTTGGCCATTCCACGTCCGCCCGGCGCCCCTCTAGCCACGCCCCCTTAGCCATGAGGTATCCCGCCATGACCAGACTGAATCTCCTCCGCAATCTTTCGCTGGCCGGCTCGGCCATGCTGCCGCTGGTATCAGCCGCGGCCGCCTATGCAGCACCCGCCGGTATGGACAAGATCCAGAATATCGTCGTCATCTACGCTGAAAACCGCAGTTTCGATAACCTCTATGGCAGCTTTCCGGGCGCCAACGGCCTTGCCAATGCAAGCGAAAGCCAGGCACGGCAGCTTGATCGCGACGGCGCGCCGCTCGCCGAACTGCCGCCTTCCTGGGGCGGCCTGACCGCCAAGGGTGTCACGCCCGCCATCACCGAGGCCCAGTCCGCTCACCTCGCCAACGCCGTCTTCTCGATCGACGATCCCAAGGGTTTTGCCCAGACGACAAACGTCATCACCCGCGACCTCTGGCATCGTTTTTATCAGGAGCAGATGCAGATCGACGGCGGCAAGAACGATAAGTTCGTCGCCTGGGCCGATTCCGGTGGCCTCGTCATGGGCCATTATGACGGCTCGATCCTGCCCATGTGGCAGGTCGCCAAGAAATACGTCCTTGCCGACAATTTCTTCCAGGGCGGTTTCGGCGGCTCTTTCTTCAACCACTTCCAGCTGATCTGCGCCTGCGCGCCCTATTATACGGATGCCGACAAGAGCCCGGCCAAGCCGACGATCGCCAAGGTCGATGCCGACGGCATTTCGCTGACCGTTGCCGACAACGGACCGAAATCCGCCCTCGAAGGTGCTCCGAAATTCGTCTCCGACGGCAACCTCACACCGGATTTCTACGCGGTCAACACCATGCAGCCGCCTTATCAGCCGAGCGCCAACGCCCCGGCCAAGGACGGCGATGCAGCCTATGCCGATCCCTCGCAGCCGAACACCCTGCCACCGCAGCACGAGATTACCATCGGCGACCTGCTGTCGCTGAAGGGCGTCACCTGGGCATGGTATAGCGGCGCTTGGCAGGCAGCACTCGATGGCAAGAATGCCACGCCGGTGCCCAACTTCCAGTTCCACCACCAGCCCTTCAACTACTTCGCCAACTATGCGCCGGGCACGGCCGCCCGCGCCGAGCACCTGAAGGACGGCGGCCTAGGCGGCGAAGCCTTTATCAAGGATATCGACGACGGCAAGCTGCCGGCCGTTTCCTTCTACAAGCCGCAGGGCAACCTCAACGAACATGGCGGTTACGCCGATGTTTCGAGCGGCGACCAGCACCTCGCCGATCTGGTCTCGCATCTCGAAAAGAGCCCGCAATGGGAGCACATGCTGGTCATCGTCACCTATGACGAAAACGGCGGTTTCTGGGATCACGTCGCTCCGCCGAAGGCCGACCGCTGGGGCCCGGGCAACCGCATACCGGCCTTCATCATCTCGCCCTACGCCAAGGGCGGCATGGTCGATCACACCCAGTATGATACGACTTCGATCCTGCGCCTGATCACCGCCCGTTACGACCTGCCGGTGCTGCCGGGCCTGCTCGCCCGCGATAAGGCGTTGGCGCTGAACAGCGAGGCGCCGATGGGCAACCTGACGGCAGCGCTTGATCTGTCGCGCTGATCGTCGCGACAACGCTATGTCTTCTCCCCACAGGTTGGGGAGAAGACTTCGACTTCCGGATGTTTATCCGTTGAGCGCCCGCATGCCGATTTCGCCGTAGCGATCTCCGACGGCGCGGGGCAGGGCCCTGGCGATTTCCTCGAGATCCTGTGGTGTAAGATCAACGCCAGCCGCTCCAAGATTCTCGTCCAGTCGCGCGCGGCGGCGGGTGCCGGGAATGGGCACGATATTTTCGCCCTGAACCATCACCCAGGCGAGAGCCAGTTGCGCCGGTGTTGCGCCCTTGCGGCGCGCAATCTCTTCGAACAGGGCGACGAGCTCGAGATTGCGCTTGAAATTTTCACCCATGAACCACGGCGAGGTCCGCCTGTAGTCATCGGGCGTGAGTTCATCGACGGACTTGATCGCGCCGGACAGGAAGCCGCGTCCGAGCGGCGAATAGGCCACGAGCCCAATCCCGAGTTCACGAAGCGTCTGCAACACGCCGCCTTCCGGATCGCGTGACCAGGGCGAATATTCGCTTTGAACGGCGGTAATGGGATGCACGGCATGTGCCCGGCGGATTGTGTCAGCGCGGGCTTCCGACAGACCGATATGTCTGACCTTGCCGGCTTCGACGAGTTCCTTCATCGCGCCCACGGTCTCTTCAATCGGCGTATCGGGATCGACACGGTGGAGATAGTAGAGATCGATATGGTCGACGCCGAGCCGCCGTAGAGACCCTTCGCAGGATGCCTTTGCATATTCGGGCCGCCCGTTTGCTGTCTGGGCGCTGACGCCTGGTATCGCCCCAGCTGCGCGCACGATGCCGAACTTGGTTGCCAGTACGACTTGATCACGCCGGCCCTTGATCGCCTCCGCCACGAGTTCTTCGTTGGTGTGCGGGCCATAGCTATCGGCCGTATCGAGCAGGGTTACGCCACGATCAAGCGCATGGTGGATCGTGGCGATCGCCTCGCCCCTGTCGGCGGCGGTCGCGCCATAGGCCCAGCTCATGCCCATGCAGCCGAGGCCGATCGATCCGACCTCAAGTCCTTGCCCGAGCCGGCGTGTCCGCATTGTTGAGTCTATCATCTCTCATCCTTTCTTCCGCCTCTTCATAGGAGGCGATTTTGCCGTCGAGGACGCGAAGGCAGGTTTCGAGATCGGCCACATGGGCCCGGACACGCTCACGATGCTCCCTAAGCATCTCTCGACGCTCACTGAAAGTGGCTTTCCCGTTATCGGCAAGCTTCGCATAATGGAGCATGTCGCGGATCGGCATGCCGGTCGTCTTCAGACGGCCGACAAACTCGATCCAGGAAAGGATGGAAGCGTCGTAGTCGCGTTGTCCGGATCGGTCGCGATCGGCATAGGGAAGCAGGCCGATACGCTCGTAATAACGCAGCGTATGAGCCGACAAACCGGACCGTTTCGCGAGGTCACTGATCTTCATGAAACACCTGTTTTCGTCACGACGCCAAGGAAGCTACGGCTTCGAGTGCACTCTAAGTCAATAGGCTTTTTGTGGCTAATTTCGCGACCACCCATGCGGACTCTGCAGGGTCACGTTAGGTATTGCAGGTCGCGTCTCAGGTGATCGCCGTTGCCCTCAGGCAATTTCGTCTCGAGTGCCGCATGCGTGCTTTCCCAGATCGGCAGCGCCTGTTGCAGGACTGCCCGCCCGTCATCCGTTAAGCGGAGCAGGCGGGCGCGCCGGTCTCTCGGGTCCGGCACAACATCGACCAAACCCTTGCGCTGTAGCGGCTTCAGCGCCGCCGTTAGCGTCGTCTGGTCCATGGCGAGCAGGCGTGCGACCGGTCCCATAGGCGGCGGCTCCGGCCTGTTCAGGGACATCAGCAGGGAGAACTGGCCGTTGGTGAGGCCGACGGGCCGCAGGGCATCGTCGAACAGCCTTGCGAGCGCACGGGCGGCGCGCTGCACATGCAGGCACAGGCACGTGTCCCGCACCAGAAGCGTCGTAGAAAAAGGAATCGCGATCGAGTTTGACATGATCTATTTCTATTGATATCAATGTATTTAGTCAAGAAGAGGAGACTATCTGCCGGAAAATGCCGGCCGCGCCGGAGGAGGGCGTAGATCATGCTGAACAAGGTTACCCAAAATCCCGCCGTTTCCCGCGAGGAATGGCTTGAAGCCCGCCGAGCTTTGCTCTTGAGAGAGAAAGAGGCGACCCATCTCAGAGACAAGGTGAATGCCGAGCGCATGGCTTTGCCTTGGGTGAAAGTAGACAAGAACTACACGTTCGAAACGCCTCAGGGGCCGAAATCGCTCGCCGACCTTTTCGATGGCCGCAGCCAGCTTATGGTCTATCACTTCATGTTCGGCCCCGAATGGGAGGCCGGTTGCCCCGGCTGCTCGTTCCTCGCCGATCATCTCGACGGCACGCTGCCGCACTTGAATCACCACGACGTCACACTTGTCGCCGTCGCCCGCACACCGCTTGCCAAGATCGACGCCTACAAGCAGCGCATGGGCTGGAAATTCCCGTGGGTCTCGTCCTTCGGCAGCGATTTCAACTTCGATTATCACGTATCTTTCACGCCTGAGGACCTTGCCAAAGACAAGGTCTTTTATAATTTCTCTCCGATAGCGCCCTCTGACGCCAATGACGAACTGCCTGGACTTTCGGCCTTTTACCGGAATGAGAAGGGCGAAGTGTTCCATACCTATTCAAGCTATGCCCGAGGCGCGGAGGAAATCCTCGGTACGCTGATGATCCTGGATCACGCGCCCAAGGGCCGCAACGAAGATTCGACCATGGATTTCGTGAAGCGTCACGATGAATATGAGGAAGCCCCCCAAGCCTCATCCAGCTGCCACTAGACCCAGCCATCCATCATCCGGAGGAGAAGGACGATGAAGACTGCAGAAGTGCTGAAGGAGCATGCTTTCCTGGAGAGAATGGTCGGTCACTGGACCGTCGCCGCTTCGGACATGACCGGCGACAAGCCTTGGGATGAGACCGTGCGCTCCCTGCAAGGCATCTGGTTCGTTGCCGAAGGCGCCGGTGAAATGAGCGACGGCAAGCAGGCGACGACGATCCTGACCCTCGGCTACGACCCAAGCAAAGGCAAATATGTCGGCAGCTGGATCGGCTCGATGATGGACTACATGTGGATCTATGAGGGTGAGATCGAACCCTCGGGTAATGTGCTGTCGCTCTACACCAGGGGGCCGGCTTTCGAAGGCGGTGGCCTTGCCGACTATCGCGAGCAGATCGCCTTTCTCGATGACAGCGTCAGAACCTTCACATCGAGCGTCAAGGAAGCTGACGGCACCTGGAAGCAGTTCATGGAAGTCAAATATACCCGCAAGGGCTGAAATCGCCGGGGCACATCAAGAGCAATTCCAACAAAAGTGCGAGAGCAGTTTTGCGTCCGGAATTGCATGAAAACAAAGAGATAGAACTCAAGCGTGGACCGAGGAGAACACGATGTCCAATACGCATGGCAAGTTCATATGGTGCGAACTGATGACGCCGGACCCCGAAGCGGCGGCGAGATTCTATGGCTCGGTCGTCGGCTGGACGTCGAGCAAAATGCCGGCGGCGGACCAGCCGGAATACACCATCTTCGAGGCAAACGGCGTCAGGGTCGCCGGCATGATGCCCTTTCCCGCAGAGCTGGAAGGGCAGGGCATTCCGCCGAACTGGACCGGTTATGTCGCCGTCGACAATGTCGATCAGTCGGCACGCGACTTTGCTGCGAACGGTGGCACTATCCGTCGCCAGCCGGCGGATATTCCAGGCATAGGCCGCTTTGCCGTGGTAGCCGATCCTGACGGAGCGGTGCTCTGCATCATGACGCCACTGCCGATGGAAAATCCGCCACCGGAACTGCCCTTCGACACGCCCGGCCATGTCGGCTGGCGCGAACTCTACGCCAATGATGGCGCCAAGGCCTTCGACTTCTATTCCAAGCTCTTCGGCTGGACGAAGGATCAGGACTTCGACATGGGTCCGATGGGCGTCTACCACATCTTCGCCGAGCACGGAAAACAGACCGGCGGCATGATGACCCGCCCGCCTGAGGTCGGCATGTCCTTCTGGTCCTACTATTTCACAGTGCCGGCGCTCAATGCCGCCATTGACCGCATCAACGCCGGCGGCGGCAAGGTGGTCCACGGACCCGTGGAAGTCCCAGGGGCCTGGATCTGTCAGGCGATAGACCCGCAGGGAGCGTTCTTCTGCCTCTCGGCGGGTGTGCGGTAGCACCGATGACAAGGGTCGCAAACACCGTCGTTTGCGCCCCTTTGTTTTTCTACCCCACACTCGCAAAGAACCCTTCCGGGCTTTCCACTTCCACCAGTTTCTTCCGCTCGATCAGCCAGAAGCGGTTGCCGACGGCCCGCACGAAGCTGCGGTCGTGGGAGACGAGCAGGCAGCTCGCCTCATGTGCCATCAGCTCGCTTTCCAGCGCCTCCTGCCCCTCGATGTCGAGATGGTTGGTGGGTTCGTCCAGCAGGTAGAAATTCGGCTGCGTCAGCCGCAGCACCAGCATCCCGAGCCGCGCCTTCTGGCCGCCGGAGAGCAGCTTCACCGGCTTGCCCTGCATCTCGATCGTCATGCCGGCGCCGGCAAGCAGCGAGCGCGCCCGCTGGTCGCCGACATCGAAGCGGCGGATGATCGTCTGCAGCGGTGTGTCGGCATCGCTGAGATCGGCAAGCAGCTGGTCGCCATAGCCGAGCACGAGCGAGGGCGTGGCCTTGATGCCGGCCTTTGCTGTTTCCGGCTCGGCGACCGCCGCGCGCAGCATGGAGACGAGCCGCGACTTGCCGGCGCCATTGAGGCCGAGTAGCACGATGCGGTCGCCCTGGCAGATGAACTGCTTTCCCGTGCGGAAGAGCAGCGTGCCGTCAGGCGTCGTGACCTCGGCATCCTCGAGCGTCACCAGAACCTTGGCATGCGTGCCGCGATTGGCGAGGCGGATCGCGCCTGCCGAACGCTCCAGATGGGCAGGCTTTGCGGTTTCCTCCAGCTTTTCGGCGCGTTGCTTCAACTGCTTCGTTTTGACGACCAGCAGGTCGCTGCCGGAATTGATGCCGATATTGTTGAGTTTTGCCGCCTGCTTGCGCAACTGTTCGACCGTCTTCATATCCTTCTCGTAGCGCCGCGCATCGGAGGCATCCGCCTCGTCGAGTACCGCTCTCGCCCGGCTATAGGGCAGGGAGATGACCGGCGATTGCTCCGGCCGCAGGAAGAGCGTCCGGTTGGTCGTCGCATCGAGGAAGGCGCGGTCGTGGCTTGAGATGATCACAGGCGTATCGCGCGGCAGTGCGTTCAGCCAGCTTTCCACCTGCGCGATCTTTTCGAGGTCGAGATGGTTGGTCGGTTCGTCGAGCAGCAGCACGTCGGGTTCATTCACTGAGGTGCGGGCAATCAGTGCCAGCCGCTGCCAGCCGCCGCTGAGCTGTCGGAGCGGCCGCTCGCGCAACTCCTCGGGCACTTCGAGCGATTCCAGCACGACATCCGCACGCCAGCTTTCGCCGTCTGCCTGGTCAGGAGGAAGGGCGAGAAGCACGGCATCACGGAAACTGGCATCGAGAAGTGCCGGCGGCACATTCTGCTCCATATGGCCGATGGTGAGCCCGCGCGCCCTGGTGATTTCGCCTTCGGTCGGTTCCAGCTTGCCCGTCATGAGGTTGAGCAGGGTGGATTTGCCGCGTCCGTTCGCCGCCACGAGGCCGATCCGGTCGCCGGCGTTGACGACGAGATTGAGCTTCGAAAACAGCGGCGCGGACAGCACGATGCCGAGATTGCGGATATTGATGAGGGTCATGATCGTATCCTGGTCTTGCCAAGCGATCGCGCATATCCGGGGCGTCCAGCCATCAACGGAAAGCGCGTTATGCTTGGCGGATTATGAAATGCTTGCAGCTTGAACGACGGGCATTCAGGTGCAGCAGTGCCACTAGGGGCAGACCAGGAAGAGATTTGCGAGAAACGGTCTCTGGTCAGCCCTGCAAACGCATCTGCAGGGCGTTGACTGGGCCACGCTGGCGATGATGCCGGAAATACATATTCACGCGCAGCCCTCCTTCTTTCTCGGTTGCAAGAGGGAAATACCATTGCTCGCGGTTGGAAACAAGGGATCATGATGGCAGTAAACACGCTCAGATGGTATGAAAGGCCTTCATCATCCGGGATCGGGGGACGCGGGATGATTTCCATCGCAAGGGCAGGCAGCACAGAGGATTTCGTCATCGCCGCCGGCTTCTGCGAAGCACTCGGCGCCCTGGATGTGGAACTCGGGCGTGATCATGGTATCCCCGCCGAGATCGTCATGACGCTCTTCCACAGCGAAAATCATGAAAGCCTCGCCCGGAAATATAGCTCCGACGAAGCGATGATGTTCCTGGCCAGATGGGAGGGAGCACCGGCAGGCTGCATCGCGCTCGCACCATTTGAGACTGCTGCGATGGAGATCCATAAACTCTATGTGGATCCCGCCTTTCGCGGTCGGGGCATCGCCAATGTGCTGATGCGGCGGGTGTTCGAGGAAGCAAAAAAGAGCGGCCGCCCCACCATGCTCGTCAATACCGCCGCCTATCTGAAGAGCGCGCTTTCCCTCTAGGAAGCCTTCGGCTTTACCCATTGCCCGCCTTTTCACAGCGTGCCGGCTGAAATCAGCCACACCGAAGTCTTCATGTCGCGGCCGCTTTGATCCCGACACAATCGCTTCTTAGCGATGTCGGATGTCACAGGGAGGCACGGCATGCTCATCGCTCATCTGCCGGCAGGCTATATTCTCGGAACTGCCGCGCGACGCAGGGCTTCGTCCATTGCGGTCATGGCGGCAGCGCTGATCGGCAGCGTCATGCCGGATTTTGACATGATCTATTTCTACGCCTCCGGCGGCCGGGTTCATCACCATGCCTATGTAACGCATTGGCCGCTCTTCTGGCTGGTCTCGGCGATCCTGATCCTGCCGCTCCTCAAATGGTTTCGTTCGGCCTGGCTCGCTGCAGGTTGCGTCTTCTTCGCCGCCGCCATGCTGCATATGGTCATGGACACGATCGCGGCACCGCTCTTTTGGTTGGCACCTTTTTCCTTTCATGAATTCGAGCTGGTTCGAGTTCCCGCAACCCATGCCAGCTGGATCATGAGCTTCCTGCTTCACTGGACATTCCTGCTGGAAATCTCGATCTGCCTTTCGGCCCTGGCACTCTTCCTGATGCGCCGCCGACGCGCCGAACCTGGTCGATCTGCGGCCTGACCACAGGGAGGATGGCGCGCAGGTCAGCGGTTATCGCAAAGGCTGGAACGCCCTGATCGTGGCCGGACACATTTCGCCTGCCTGCCTGTTTGCCACTCTAGTTGCACAGCACCGTGCGATCGTTATAAGCGGCCGTCGATGGACTGAGGAAATTCCTGATCGAGGGCGAAGTGATGGCAGGCGGTGACGACGAATATGTTTATGACGAGGCGACAGGCGAATGGCGCCCTGCCTCCGAGATGGCTGCAGCCGCACAGGCTGCGTCCGAGGTTCGCGACGCCTCCGGAAACGTGTTGAAGGACGGCGATTCCGTCACGCTTATCAAGGACCTGAAGGTAAAGGGCGCCAACCAGACCCTGAAACAGGGCACGGTCATCCGCTCGATCCGTCTGACGGACAATCCCGAAGAAATCGACTGCCGTCACGATACGATCAAAGGTCTCGTCCTGCGCACGGAATTTGTCCGTAAGCGGTGACTAAAGCATGTCTCGCAAGAGTGCGGAGCGGTTTTGCGATAACGACATGCGCAAAGACAAAGGTCAGCGTGGCGCGAATCTGAAAGATCGCGCTCCGCTTAGACTTACCGCTTCAAGCTTCCCAATATGCCGCGTACCAGCGCCCGGCCGACCTGCGTCGCCACCGTGCGCGCCACGCTCTTCATCGCCGCTTCCACCACCGTTTCGCGCTGATAACCGGAGCGGCCGCGAGGCTGCGCCTTGTCGTCATCGCCGCCGCCAAAGCCAGGTAGGGTCCAGCCTGACGTGGTGCTGCCCTCCTGTGGCGCCGGCGCCTCTTCCTGCGCCCGCTTGGCAGCGTCGGAATCGGCAGCCTTCTTGGCGCGCGCCGCCAGCATCTCGAAAGCAGATTCGCGGTCCACGTCCTCGTCATAGACGCCGAGAACCGGGCTGCGGTCCATGATTTGCTGGCGCTCGACATCGCTCACCGGTCCGACGCGGCCGGATGGCGGGCGGATCAGCGTTCGCTCGACGATCGATGGCGCGCCCTTGGCTTCCAGCGTCGAAACCAGCGCCTCGCCGGTGCCGAGAGTGGTGATGACGGTGGCGCAATCGAAGGCGGGGTTGGGACGGAAGGTATCGGCCGCCGTCTTCACCGCCTTCTGCTCGCGTGGCGAATAGGCGCGCAATGCATGCTGCAACCGGTTACCGAGCTGGGCGAGTACCGTTTCCGGCACGTCGAGCGGGTTCTGCGTCACGAAATAGACGCCGACGCCCTTGGAGCGGATGAGGCGCACCACTTGCTCGACGCGCTCGGTCAACACCTTCGGCGCGTCGTTGAAGAGCAGATGAGCCTCATCGAAGAAGAAGACGAGCTTCGGCTTGTCGGGATCGCCGACTTCGGGCAGCTCCTCGAAGAGCTCGGAGAGCAGCCACAGCAGGAAGGTGGCGTAAAGGCGCGGGTTCATCATCAGTTTGTCGGCGGCAAGCACGGAAATCTGCCCGTAGCCATTGTTCGACGTGCGCATGATGTCGGTAATCTTCAGTGCCGGCTCGCCGAAGAAATGTTCCGCGCCCTGCTGTTCCAGCACCAGTAGCGCGCGCTGGATGGAGCCGACCGAGGCCTTGGAGATGAGGCCGAACTGGCTGGAAAGCTCGGTGGCGTTTTCGCCCATATAGTTGAGCAGCGAGGTAAAATCCTTGAGGTCGAGCAGTGGCAGGCCGGCCTTGTCGGCGATCTTGAAGGCGATGTTGATGACGCCTTCCTGCGGCTCGGAAGCATCCATCAGCCGTGCCAGCAGCAGCGGTCCCATCTCGGCGATGGTCGTGCGCACCCGGTGGCCCTTCTCACCGAAGAGATCCCAGAAGATGACCGGGAACTGCTCGAATTCGTAATCGGTAAAGCCGATCTGTTCGGCGCGCTTGGTGAGGAAGTCTTTTGCTTCGCCCTTGGCGGCGATGCCCGAGAGGTCGCCCTTGATGTCGGCGGCGAAAACTGGCACGCCGGCTCTCGCAAAGCCCTCGGCCAGCACCTGCAGGGTCACCGTCTTGCCGGTACCGGTCGCGCCGGTCACGAGTCCATGGCGGTTGCCGAATTTGAGGTCGAGATATTCGCCCTTGTTGATGCTGTCGTCAGGATTGCGGCTTGCGCCGATGAAAATCTTGCCGTCCTCGAGCATGTAGAATGTCTCCCTCGGTCGATGCCGCCGCTCAATTCTCGAATATGCGGGATGCTCTTTCCGCACAGTCATGCAAATATCGTTTCTCTGTTATAAGCAGCCGACGGGAGACGGACAACTGTCTGCGTTAAAAGGGAAAGCAGGAAAGAGGCGCCTCACAAAGCGCCGCTTGAGTTGCCGCCTCGATTCGATTACGTTGACGTCAACGTCAAAAACAGGAGGCAGACGATGAATGAGATTGTGACTGAAATCGCCAATCGTGTGGGCATTGCGCCTGATTTGGCTGAAAAGGCGCTCGGCATGATGCTCGGCTTCCTGCAGCGCGAAGCAGCCGACGGCCCGGTCGCCGAGATGATCGAAAAGATCCCCGGCGCCACCGAACTCGTCGCCCAGTTCAACGGCGAAGGATCCAGCAGCGGCGGCGGTCTGCTCGGCGGCCTCATGAGTGCACTCGGTGGTGGTGGCATCATGGGCCTCGGCCAGCAGCTGATGAGCGAAGGCCTCGGCATGAGCGAAATCACCTCGCTCGCCAAGGAAACCATCGCCATCGCCAAGGAACATGCCGGCGAAGAGGTGGTCGATCAGGTCGTCGCCTCTGTACCCGGCCTCAGCCAGTTCGTCTAAGGCGACCCATCATTTCCACAAGCCCCCGGCACTGTCCGGGGGCTTTGTTTTTTAAGCATTTTCTCTTTTCTTTGTGTGTGTTCCATGCCCGATAAGTCCCCGATCAAAGCATTGCTGCCCAAGTCAGGCGGCCATCAATTCGTGCTCTACGGCGATTCCTGCTCGGGCGTTGCCGGCGCCCTGCACGAGCGTACCTTCGCATCCGTGAACGCTGTCCTGCGCCGGCTTGAGCCCCAGCCGCAGTTCGTCCTCTTTCCGGGTGACGAGATCATCGGCCTGACGGCGGATGAAGCATCGCTGCGCGCCCAGTGGCGGCACTGGTTCGATGTCGAGATGGCCTGGCTCGACCGAACGAACATTCCAATGTGGCACACGACCGGCAATCACACGACCTATGACGAGATGAGCGAGGCGGTGTTCCGCGACACGCTTGGCCTTCCGGCAAACGGGCCGGCGGGGCAGGAAGGGCTGGCCTATTGGGTGCGCCGGGGCGATCTGCTCATGGTCTTTGTCCATACGCTCTGGACAGGTCTCGGCGGCGAAGGCCATGTCGAGACCGAGTGGCTGGAGGCGACCCTGAAGGCCCATGCCGATGCCCGCTACAAGCTGGTGCTCGGCCATCACCCGGTCTTTCCGATCAATGGCTATGCGGGCGCCTATCAGCGTGAGATAGGCCGCGAATATGCCGAGCGCTTCTGGGATATTCTCGTGGAGGCCGATGTCTTCGCCTATTGCTGCAGCCATATCCTGGCTTTCGATGTGCAGGCCCATCGCGGCGTGCTGCAGATATGCACGGCGGGGGCGGGAACCGCGCACAGAATGCCCGAGGGTGTCGAATATCTCCATTGCATCCAGGCAGCCCTCGATGAGGACGGCCTGCGCTATCAGGTCCTCGATACCGAAGGCATTGAGCGCGAGCGCCTGCAATGGCCGCCCGTTCTTGCACGCGAGGATCAATGGCACGACCTTGCCGCCCATGGCGTGAGTGACGCTCTCTGGTCGGGTCCGATGGACACGGACCGGATCGTCGAACTCCGTCTGAGCGGTCGGATGGCTTCGGACGCCTGCGCGTCCCAGCAGACCATCTTCTCGGCTTTCAGCGATGAAGGGTTGGCGCTTCTGTGGCTTGGCCTGCGCGGCAAGCAGCAGCAGTTGACGCTCATCCTCGGTCGCGATCCTGGTCGCAGCCCCTATTATTTCTTCGGTCCGGACCTGCCGCCGGGCAAGGAATTCGATATCCACATCCTTCTCCATGCCTGCATGGGCCCAGGCGGCGTGCTCTGGCGCACGGAGGGTAGCAGGGCATGGTCCTCCTTCGAAGCGATCGCCTCGACAGGGCTTCAACGCCTTGTCTGGCCCGCCCGCTGGAGTGTGGGTCATGGCCAGAAAGGCGATGGCGACCGGCCGTTCATGGGCGGGAGCCTGAGCCTGAGTATTGCAGGTTGAAAAACGCCTGATCGGTTTCTTGTTTCGCTATGCACCAAAGTCGGTTATTCGGCCTTCTGAATATCATCTAGGGAAGGGCGGATGAACGGAAGCGATCGATCGTCATCGGTGCTCAGAGAGCATTTCGAAGAGCACAGAACCAAGCTCAGCCGGTCGGAACTGGCAGTAGCAGAGCATCTGGTGAAGATGCCGATCGATGTGCTGATTTTCCGCAGCGCCGAGGAGATCGCCGCCGAAACCGGCACCAGCGATGCGACCGTTATCCGGACGGCCAAGCGCCTCGGCTTTTCCGGCCTGCCGGAGCTGAAGCGGGTATCGGGCCGCGTCATGGCGCGCACCATTTCCACCAGCGAGCGTCTGGAACAGCGTTTCCGCGCCACCGGCGATGATCTGGAAAAGGTTGCGACGCAGATGTTTGCGACCGCCCGTGAGGTGCTGACCTCCACCGAGGAGCAGATGGATGGCGCAATGCTCGCCGCCGCCATCTCGCTCGTCGAAGAGGCCGATACCGTCTGGTGCATCGGCATGGGCACAGCCGAGGTCGAGGCGCGCCATTGTTCGATTGCGCTTAGTCGCGCCGGCGTGCGCACCCGCTGTTCCGGCGCCTCGGGTTTTACGCTTGCCAATGAGCTGATCGATCTGCGTCCCGCCGATGTCATCGTCATGTTCCATGCTGTGCGCGAAACGGCGGAATTCAAGCTCATTGTTCGCCAGCTCCGGGATATCGGTTGCAAGGTCATTCTGGTTTGCGGTGTGCAGCTGCGCGCCAATTATGTCGATAAGGTCTCGGCCATTTTGACCTGCATCGGTTCGCCCTCGAAGCTGGCAAGCTGGAGCATCGGCGCCATCGTTGTGGCCGATCTCCTCGCCTATGGTGTAGCGGTCCGTAACCAGCAGCAGGCGACGGATGCCAAGAAGCGTCTCGCCGACCTGCGCGACCAGGCGCTGCGCAACGACTGACCTCCACGGCAATATCTTTGCAATTTCATCCGCATGAAAATAAACATGAGAAATTAAGTTATGTTTATTGAAATGCGAACTACAATATTGTAGTCAACACGACATGACGCCGTGCAGCAGCGGCGTTGACTGTCGGGGTTATTGCATGACGCGCCTGTTTCATCGCAGCAAGACGGCTGAAGTCCGTCCCTTCTCCCATAAGACTGTGTCCAGACGCCGATACCGGCGTAACGGCTGACACCACCACATAATCATTCAACAAAAACAGTCTCTTGCACCGGAATGCCTAGGCATTTTCGGCAAGGTCCCCTGTTGCCCGAATTTCTCGAACGCCCACGGAAAACTCCCATGATTGCCCCCAAACTCCAAGGAAAGCAGCTCGCTCTCACCGTCGCCCTTCTGGCATCCGCCACATCGGCACTCGCACAGGAAGCAGCCAACGGCACCGTCACTCAGCTCGAAACGATCAAGATCACCGGCAACTGGCTGGAAGAGCCGAACGAGGAGAAGGTGCTGAAACATCCGGGCGCCCGCACGATCCTCGATCGCGAACAGTTCGAAGAGCGCGGCGCGCAGGATATCCGCGATGCGTTGAACCAGATCCCCGGCGTCCAGGTGCAGGAAGCCAATGGTACCGGCGGCAGCGATGTGTCGCTGAATCTCGGCGTGCGCGGTCTGACCTCGCGCCTGTCGCCACGCTCCACCGTATTGATGGACGGCATCCCGCTGGCTTATGCGCCCTATGGCCAGCCGCAGCTTTCGCTCTTTCCGCTGACGCTCGGAAATGTCGAAACGATCGACGTCGTGCGCGGCGCCGGCTCCGTACGCTACGGACCGCAGAATGTCGGCGGCATTATCAACTTCGTCACCCGTCCGATCCCGGAGGATTTCACCGCTCGCTTCTCCTCGGGCGCGGAGATCGCCGGCAACAACGGCCACGTCAAGGCGACGCCGAATTTCCTGATCGGCGGTACCAATGTTGACGGCCTTGGTGCGGCCATCCTCTATTCCGGAATCCACGGCGAAGGCTATCGTGACGCCAACGACCGCACCGATATCGACGATATCATTGCCAAGGGCGCTTACGAGTTTTCGGATACGGACAAGCTCGGCATCCAGTTCCATCACTATGAGGGCGAGGGCAAGATGCCCGGCGGCCTGACGAGCGCCGAATATGAAGCCGATCCCTACCAGTCGACACGCCGCTACGACGATTTCAGCGGTCGCCGCAATGATATCTCGCTGCGCTACCAGCATGACGATGGCGACAACAATTTCGAAGTGCTGACCTACTACGTGGATTCCTTCCGCGGCAGCCATGTGGAGCAGCAGGGCACAGGCGCCAGCGCCGGCCTCTATCGCCTGACGTCTGCTCCGCGCAGCTACAGCTATTTCGGCATCGAGCCGCGCTATTCCCGCCTGATCGAGCTCGGCGGCATTACCCAGGAGGTGACCGTCGGCTATCGGTATCTCTGGGAAGAAAGCTCGGAAGTCGCGTCCCGCACGGCTTTCTACAGCAGAGCCTCGGGCATCGATCCGACCACGCGTAGCTCGCCCACCTACCAGACGAGCGATGGCGGCACGATTGCCCATGCTTTCTACATCGACGACAAGATCGAGATCGGCGACTGGACCATCACACCGGGCATTCGCTACGAGATGATCAGCACGCACAACGATGTCGTGAATTTCGGCACCAGTGGTGCGGTCACCAGCTCGCTCTCTCCCTCGGTCGAGGCGAACGAAGCCCTGCCGACATTGTCGGCTTCCTACCGGCTCACCAATGAGTTGACCGTCTTCGGCAATGTCGGCGTCTCCTTCGGCCCGCAGCAATACAGCCAACTCGCATCCACCACGGATGGCCTGCATCCCGAGAAGGCGACGACCTACGAAATCGGCCTGCATTATGAGGGCGATAACTGGAACGCTGAGCTGACTGCCTTCAATATCGACTTCGACAAGGAACTCTATCTCGGCCGCACCATCGTCGGCGAGGGCATCTGGACCGATCTCGGCGCCACGCGCCACCGCGGCATCGAATCCGCCATCAACTACGATATCGGCGATGTCGTGCCCGCACTCGACGGCCTGTCGCTGTCGGCAAGCTACACCTACACCGAGGCGACCTATGAAGCCGGCGCCTTCGAAGGCCGCGACCTGCCGTTCTATTCGCGTCAGGTCGCCTCGCTCGGGGCGCGCTACCGCTACAACGACTGGATCTTCAATGCCGACCTGCAGGCCCAGTCAAAGCAGCATTCGCCGGGATCTGCCGATGCCGGCGCGACCTATGTGACGGAAGAGGATGCGACAGGCCGCCTCGGCGATATTCCAGGCTACGGCACCGTCAACCTGCGCGTCGCCTATCAGCCGGAAGACAAGAAGAATGCCCCGCAATTTGCCTTCGGCGTGAAGAACCTGTTCGACAAGGAGTATTTCACCCGCTCGACGGACAATAATGGCGGCAAGTTCGTGGGCCAGCCGCGCACATTCTTCGTCAACGCATCGATCGCCTTTTAAAAGCATGTCGCGCAAAAGTGTGCAGCGGTTTTGCTGCAACGCCATGCGAAAACAAGAGCCTAAAGCGTGGCAAGCGAATCTGAAAGATCGCGACACGCTTTAAGGGCCTGATCAATCCATCCGTCGGATGGAAATTCGCACTGACCTTTCCTAGATTAAGAGGTGCGGGATTTTTCACCGACGGCCGGATCGGCTGGAACGATGGATACCCAAATCCCGTTTCATATCGGCCAGATAAGAAGGAATATGGTCATGCGTACGGTCATTGCAGCAGCCTCGATCATTCTCCTCGGGTTCGCCGCTCCGGCCTTCTCCCAGGCCCTCGGTGATATGGACTATTCCGGACGCTTCGGCGGCATGCCGCCCGGCACGGTGCCGGACGCGGAATCAAGTAATGCTTTTTCGATTCCGCTCGATCCCGTCGAGAGCGACAATATCACCGTCGTCATTCCGTCCGACCGGACGGCTTGTCCGCGGCTTGGTACGAGCGCCTATCGCACGGCCGAGCGTGACGGCACGCTGGCTACCGCCTGCCGCCGACGGTAAGTTAAATTCCAGTGCAGGAACGGCTATTTGCCGTTCTTGTGCAGGATCACGCCAAGCTCATGCCACTCACGCCCGTCTCGCTGGATAAGCTCGTCGGCGCAGGCCGGTCCCATGCTGCCGGGTGCGTAAGGGTCCGGCACGCTCTGATCTTTCGCCCACTCATCCAGGAAGGGCTGTACCGCCGCCCAGCCGGCCTCGATGCCGTCGGCGCGCTGAAATAGCGTCTGGTCGCCGATGAAGAGGTCGTAGAGTAGCGATTCATAACCTGTCGTCTTGCCGATATCGAATTTGTCGGCATAGCGGAAATCCAGCGAAACCGGCACGGTGTCGACGGATTGTCCCGGCGACTTGATGGAAATCTCCATGCTCATGCCCTCATCGGGCTGCACCTGGATGACGAGCCTGTTCGGCGGCAGACGGCGGTTGACCTCCGTTTCGCGAAACTGCGCGAAAGGAACGGGCTGGAAGGTGATGACGATTTCCGTGTCGCGTGCCGTCATCGCCTTGCCGGTGCGCAGATAGAAGGGCACGCCAGCCCAGCGCCAGGTATCGGCATAGAGCTTCAGCGCCACATAGGTCTCTGTCTTGCTGGCGGGCGAAATATCCTTCGTATCGCGATAAGCGGGCAAGTCGGTACCGTTGAGCGGACCGGCGGTATAAGCCCCGCGTACGCCATTCGCCTTTGCTTCCTCCGGCGTGTAGATGCGCAGAGCCTTCAGCACCTTGCTCTTCTCGTTACGGATCGCCTCGGCGTCGAAACTGTTCGGCGGCTCCATGGCGATCATTGCCAGAAGCTGGAAGAGATGGTTGGGGATCATGTCGCGCAACGCGCCGGTCGCGTCGTAGAACTTCCCGCGCGTACCGACATCGACGATCTCCGAGGCGGTGATCTGCACGTGGTCGATATAGCGATTGTTCCACAGCGACTCGATCATCATGTTGGCGAAACGCGCCGTCATCAGGTTCTGCACCGTTTCCTTGCCGAGGAAATGGTCGAGCCGGTAGACTTGGCTTTCCTCCACGCGGGCGAGGATGCGCGCATTCAAAGCGCGGGCTGAGGCGAGATCGGTGCCGAAGGGCTTCTCGATCGCAATACGACGGAAGCAACCGCCGCTTTCGTCCATCAGTCCGAGATCCGCAAGTTTCTCGACGATCGGCCCGAAGAAGCTTGGCGGCACTGCGAGATAGAAGGCTGCATTGCAGGTCGTGCCGAGGCGCTTGCCGATTTCGAGGAAGATATCATCCTTGGTGAAATCGCCCTGCAGATAGGAGATGCGCGATCGCAGGCTCTCCCAGGCTTTGTCCTTGCCAGTTGCTTCCTCGCCATCGAGATGGGTGAGGAAAGCGTCCAGCCGCTGGCGCAGGAATTCATCGTCACCAGGCTCGATGCCGACGCCGAGGATGTTCAGGTCCCCGCCGACGAGATGGCTGCGGGTGAGATTGATGATGGCCGGAACCAGCAATCGCCGTGTCAGATCGCCGGTGGCGCCGAAGATGACGAGAGTGACGGGCGGGGTGGGGTGA
Source organism: Rhizobium sp. 768_B6_N1_8 (assembly GCF_051811225.1). NCBI lineage: Bacteria > Pseudomonadati > Pseudomonadota > Alphaproteobacteria > Hyphomicrobiales > Rhizobiaceae > Rhizobium > Rhizobium sp. 768_B6_N1_8. The sequence goes on from NZ_JBPWPV010000001.1 coordinate 663,646, forward strand.
GCGTCCATGCGTGTCATCTCCAGCTTAATTCTCCCGGCCGAATATAAAGCGCTCCGGTTCTGCCGCAAGCACCTTGCAGCCCAAGAATAACAAGCGTTTGACACAGTGCTAGAAATACATAAAGACATAAAGATATCGTTATGTCATTGGGTGATCCATGATCGATCTTGTCAGCGCCAGCTTCTTCCTCATGGCGGCTCTTGCCCTTCTCGGTTCGCCCGGTCCCGCCATCGCTGCGCTCCTGGCAATCGGCCGCCTCCATGGTATGGCGACCGGCCTGCGTTTTCATGTCGGGCTGCAGATCGGCTTGGCAATTGCAGCCGCCGCGGCGGCAGCCGGCCTTCTGTCGTTGATCGAGGCAATCCCGCTGGCGATGATGGTGATGACAGTCGCTGCCACCGTCTACCTCGTCTGGCTGTCCTGGAAGATCGCATCGGCGCCTGTCGGTGCAGATCTCTCCGCCGCACGGCGGCAAGCCTCGCCAACCATCGCCGGCGGTGTCGTTCTAGGCCTCACCAATCCCAAGGCCTATATCGCGTTCGCCTCGCTCTTTGCCGCTTACCGGCTTTCGCAGGATGGCGCGCTGGACATGCAGGCCAAATGGGCGCTCTGCGTCCTCGTCATGATCGTGGTCGATATTTTCTGGCTGTGGCTGGGCGTTGTTTTGGGCAAGGTGAAGCTGGAGCCATCGAGCGAGCGAGCGCTCAACATCTGCTTGGCCTCGTCATTCTCGCGACTGCGGTACTGTCGCTGGTCGAGCTTGTCGGCGCCTGAAACGATATGGCCATTGCTGAAGGTCTTTCCGCAATGGCCGTTTTAAGATGATGGATAACTTACGCCTTGGAGGCGGACTTGTCCGTTGTCGTATCGGTGGCCGGCTTCGTGTCGGTCTTCACCGGCCAGGTGATGTAGTAATTCTGCGTGCCGACCTGGCCGAAATAGACTTCGTTGCCGGTGCCCTTTTCGATGAAGCTGCCGTTTTCGCTTCTGACCAGGCGCCCGTGCGAATCGCGCTGCAGATGGTCGCGCAGGAAGTCGTTCCAGTCGTCCGTCTTGATCGCCGTGCCCTTCTTTTGGTCGACATCGGCTTCCTTGGGGTCGGTCACGTCCCAGGCCTTGATCGAAACGCCCTTGGTCGGATCGGTAACCGTCAGCTGGCCTTTCTTGAAAGCGGCAAGCATGGCAGCTTCCTGGCTGCCGGCGCCCTTGGCGTCTGCCGCAGCCGTCATGTTCTGGCGCAGCAGCGCCATGAAGGAGGCGGTGGTGATATCGGTGCTGGCGGTGGTGTTGCCGGAGGTATCAGTCGATCCTGCCTTGCCGGCATTGATCTTGTCGAGCATGACCGATAGCGCCGAGCGCGTCTGCGAGGGAAGGCTGGAATAGTCGTGATCGGTCGTGCTGCTGGAGCTGCTCTCCGAGGAGCCGCCCTTGATCGTCTGCAACGCTATCTGCGCCGTCATAAGCCTCATGGTGGAAACGGAAGAAACCATCTGAAAATCTCTTTGTCGGGCCTCGCACTGGTGGCGCAAAGGCGTTTAAAGGATAGCGATCGACGCTGGCGGCGTCGCTAAAGCACGTCTGGATTGAGAAATCCCAGGGCGAACCGCTACACTTCAAACTTTGCGTGTGGCTTGCGGATGGCTGACAAAGTTTCGCCGGCAGCGATCAAGCGGACTGCTGCCGGCGTCATAGAACTCAGAATTTCCGGTCAGGCCTTCACCGCCACCATGAACAAGCGCGGGAACTTGAGCAGCACCTTGCCGTCGGCGGCCTTCGGATAGACCCTGTCGATACGTTCGAGATAGTCGGCCAGAAACGCCTCGCGATGCTCTTCGCCGGCATGGTCGAGATAGGGGCGAAGGCCAGTTCCCTTGACCCACTCGACGATCGCGGCTGCATTGTCCATCGGATGATTGTAGATCGTATGCCAGATGTCGACGCGGGAGGATTTGGCGATCAGCCGGCTGTAATAGGTCAAAGGCGGCGGAAGCACATTGCGGCGCACGCTCTTCTTCTCGAAAGCCGTCTTCCACGGGCCGGCATGCGCCGTTTCCTCCATCATCAGATGGCTCGGCTCGCCGAGATTGTCGGGCATCTGCACGGCGAGCACTCCGCCCGGCGCCAGCCCGTCCATCAGCCTGTCGAAGATGTCGAGATGGTTGGGCAGCCATTGGAACACGGCATTGGCAAAAAGCAGGTCCGCCGGCTCCGAGGGTTGCCAGGTCGAAAGGTTGGCCTCTACGAAAGCCGTGCCCGGCAGGCGCTTGCGGGCCGCCTCCAGCATGTTCGGGTCGCTGTCGAGACCCGATACATTTTGCGCACCATAGCGCTCGATGATCAGTTCGGTCGAATTGCCCGGACCGCAGCCGAGATCGACCGCGTGGCGCAGCTCCGTCAGGGGCACCTGCGCCAGCAGGTCGCGCGCCGGGCGGGTGCGTTCATCCTCGAATTTCACATACTGGCTGGCTGACCATGCCATCGTCTTTCTCCTGAAGTCAGGCCACGTCCTCGACGCAGCAGATGCGAACTTTGTCGATACGGGCCGACCGGTTCAGGCAGCCAGGATCGCAGCGCCAACGCTTGAAAATATCCGGTCCTCGACATGATTCAGCGGGTTCAACAAAGGTTTTCCTATATCAGTTTTTAACAGACTTCAGTGTCGCCGATCGCAGTCTTGCTGATGGGCTTCCACTTATTGCCGTCGATGTAGAAGAACTCGATGAAACATTTGTTGGCGTCGTCGTTCAGTCACTGGGCAATGACGATCTCTTCGCTAGCCGTTGCGTGGCATCAGAAGAAACTGACGGCGCTTACGCCGCCAGGATCGTGATTCCATGGGCATTTGCCGCTGCCCGCATACGCGCCACCGTTTCCTGTGACGGGCTGCCTTGCGGCTGTTCGGTAACACCCTCGGTCTCGATGAATTCGGCCATGTCGCGATCGACGATGGCAGAAAAGACCGCGGGGACGGTTCCATTGTTGGAATAGCCGTGCACCATGAAAGGCGCGATGGTGACGATGTCGCCTTCGCTCGCCTCGATCTCTTCCGGCCCGGTATCGGTAAGTCGCCAGATCGTCAGCGTGCCCTCGATGATCCGGAAGACTTCCGGGCTTGCATGGGCGTGGCGCGGCGTCTTGCCGCCGGGCTCAACGGTCACGTCGAAGATGTTGAGCCAGTTGCCTGTGAGGCGAGCCCGTCGCTCGACCTTGTCGCCCAGCACGAAGAAGCTTTTTGCCTCCGTCCGGGCATCTGTTTTCACAAATGAGTTGGACATGATGTCTCTTTCTTGCTCTTGCGGGGCGGTCCGATAGACCTTTGCGGCCGTTTTGGCAACCGCCACAAAATCAGGGGAGGGTGAGCGGAGATGGCTTTTGCGCGCTCTCGGGCCCTGAAACCGACGACGATCATATTGGTATGGCTTCTCCGCTTCGCAAGTGCGACAGGTTGGCAGCCGCTGTTTCCATGATACCGGCCTGTAATATCGGCGACACAGAAGAGGCGCATAGAACGCGCCGATCCTTCCCCGCCAATCAGGCATACCATCAGCGGAGCAACCCCATGTCTTCACTTCCCGTCGTCGGCGCAGCCATGACGATCGACGAACTCGAAACCCATCGTGACTGGCTCTTCGAAAAGTCCCGCGATCTCGAGCTGCAGAGCTTCGTCAACGCCGAGGTGCTGAACGGTGACTGGACGCCGCGTGCCGATCGCGCCAGGAAGCTGCTCGACGGCTACAAGGGCCGCGTCGGCATCCATGGCCCGTTCTGGGGCTTCATCATCGCCTCGCAGGATCCGGATATCCGCGCCGTCGTCTCCCGCCGTATGCTGCAGGGCCTCGATGTCTGCGCTGCGATCGGCGGCACGCATATGGTCATCCATAGCCCCTACACGACCTGGAGCTACAACAACCTCGACAACAACGAGGGCGAACGCGAAAAGATCGTTGAATACTGCCATCAGACGATGCGCGAAGCGGTGAAGCGCGCCGATGAAATCGGCTGCACCCTCGTTATCGAGAACATTGAAGACAAGGATCCGCATATCCGAGTAGCCTTGGCTGAAAGCTTCAACTCGCCGGCCGTATCCGTCTCCATCGACACCGGCCACGCGCATTACGCCCACGGCTATACCGGCGCTCCGCCGGTCGATTATTACGTTCATGCCGCCGGCAACCGCCTCGGCCACATTCATCTGCAGGATGCCGACGGTTATGCCGACCGCCACTGGGCGCTTGGTGAAGGCACCGTCAACTGGCGTGCGGTTTTCGCAGCACTTGCTAAGGTCGAAAGCAATCCGCGCCTGATCATCGAGATCAAGGACAAGTCGAAGATCATCGCTTCGGCCGAATACCTGGCTTCGCTCGGCCTTGCCCAATAACAGCGTCAAGTAATCGGAACAGGCGGCGTGATGATCATCTCGCCGCCCTTAACTTTCAGGCCGTTGCATCCTTCGGCCGGCGCGTGAAGGCAAGCGGCAGGCAGAGCACATAGAAAGCCGCGCCAAGCACCCAGACAAGCCCCGGAAAGACATCGCGCGAGGCGAAGTAGATGGTGCTGATCGCCAGCGGCCCGATGATCGAGGCAAGGCTCGTCATGCTCGCGAGCATCCCCTGTGCACGCCCCTGATGATCGTTATCGACGCGCCCCGTCACCAGAGACTGCAGGGCGGGCGCACCGATGCCGCCGAGGCAGAAAAGTGGCATCAGCAGGAAGGCCATCCACCCCTCCGTCAAAAGCGCGATGATGATATAGGCCGCGCTGTCGGCAATGATGCCGATCAGCAGCGCCCGATGCTCGCCCCATCGCTCGCTGATCGGCCCGGCAATGAAGGCCTGCACGACGGCGTGGAAGAAGCCGAAGGCCGCAAGCGAGATTCCGACCATCATCGGCGACCAGGAAAACTTGTCCTGCCCATAGAGAACCCAGATCGTGCCGCCGACTTCGCCGACGAGTGCCAGGACGAAATAGGCGCCCGCAAGCGGCAAAAGCAGACGGTAGCCTAGTAGCCAGCGGAAATGCGCGAGTGGTGAAAACTCTTGGCTCTCGGCCTCCGCGCCGGTCTTGCGCGTCTCAGGCAGCAGGAACAGCGCCATCAGCAGGTTAGCCGCATTGAGCACGGCGGCGGCGATGAAGGGCAGCCGCACGGAAAATTCGCCGAGCACGCCGCCGATCGCCGGCCCGGCAATGAAGCCGATGCCGAAGCAGGCGCTGAGCTGGCCGAAGCGGCGCGTGCGCTCGGCATCTTCGGTAATGTCGGTCACGCAGGCGGCGGCCACTGCATTGCTGGCGCCGGTGATACCAGCGATCGCCCGACCGATGAAGAGCAGCCAGAGCGACGGGGCAAGAGCCATGAAAACATAGTCGACCGCCGCGCCGGCAAGCGACAGCATCAGCACCGGCTTGCGGCCGAAGCGGTCCGACAACGAACCGAGCACCGGCGAGAAGATGAACTGCATCAACGCATAGAGTGCCAGGAAGGCACCGAATCGCCAGCCGAGATTATCGGTATGGCCGACATCCTGAAGCAGCCGCGGAAAGATCGGCAGGGTGAGCCCAATCCCGGCGGCATCGAGGATCACGGTGGCATAGATGACGGTAAGTGCTTTTTTCATGGGATCATCTGAAAATTTATCACTGATAAGTTCCTTATCGCTGATAAATTGAAATGGCAACAGCGAATGGAAACAGGATGAAGGTGGACCGGGCGCAGATCGTCAACGAAGCGCTGAAGCTCTTGAACGAGGTAGGCATCGACGCGCTTTCCACGCGGCTGTTGGCCGATCGGCTGAATGTGCGCCAGCCTGCGCTTTATTGGCATTTCAAGAGCAAGCGGGCGCTTATAGAAGCCATGGCCGAGGAGATCATGGCGCGCGGCCACACCCACGACTGGCCGGTCGTGCCTGATAATTGGCGGGATTTCATGCTCGAAAACGCCCGTGATTTCCGTCGCACGCTCTTGAGTTATCGCGATGGCGGCCGCGTGCATGCCGGCACGGAAACCAGTCCGCAGGATCTTCCCAATGTCGAAGCCCATATCGCCGTTCTCGTCGAAGCGGGCATGGAAGCGGAATTCGCTATGGAACTGCTCGTCGCCATCGCCCGCTACACTGTCGGCTGCGTCATCGAGGAACAGGCCGAACCGCCGCCGGAACAGGAAAAGCTCGATGCGGCCGCAGCCGATTTCCCGCTGACGCGCCGGGCGATCACGCATTATCGCAATCGCGGCCACGAGGCTTTCTTCGAGGCCGGCCTCAGGATGATGATCGACGGCGCCGCCCTTCGGTTGTCGCAGGACGCCTAAGTCTCAGTCGCGCATCGCCCAGCGAATGCCGGCGGCGACCGAAAGCCCCAGCAGCGGCCATATTGCCCAGAATGTCCCCTGCCATGTCAGCATGTTGATGGCGACGATGCCGACCCCGATGACGGCAAACGCGGCGACGCGCTGATCGAACCGATCCTGCCTCCGCACCCATATCATTGCCGTCACGAAGGCGAAGGCAAGCATCGGCCAGACGGCCCAGAACTCGCCTTCCCAAGTGGCAATGTTGATGAAGACGAGCACGGCGCCGATAAGAGCGAGAATGCCGCCGAGCTTGCGCAGCCTGCCGCGCGGGCGCAGCGCCGGGGCCGGTCTTGGCGCTGGCATTTCGACGGGCCGTTCGGGAGCGGCTGCCGGCTTCCGCGGCTCCGCGCTGATATCGCCGATGCGCACGGCATAGCTAGGCACGGCATCGGCAACGTTCTTCATCTCCAATGCCCCCAGAAAGTCGAACCCGACAGCCACCTTGTTTCGCACCTGGTCATAGACCGTGTTCGAGATCACGATCCCTCCGGCCGGCGCGGACGCTTGCAGGCGGGCAGCGATATTGACGCCATCGCCGTAGATATCCTCGCCTTCGACGATGACATCGCCGAGATTGATGCCGATGCGGAAGAGCATGCGCCCATCCGTGGGCCGCGCTGCATTCTTGCCTGCTAGCTCGTTCTGCACGTCGATCGCCGCCCGCACCGCTTCGACAACGCTCGGGAAATCGGCCAGCAATCCGTCGCCCCAGGTATTGACTACGCGTCCGCCATGCGAGGCGATGAGGCGGGACATGGCATCGCGATAATGCTTGAGCATGGCGAGCGTGCCTTCCTCATCCGCGCCCATCAAGCGAGTATAATCCTGCACGTCGGCTGCAAAGATCGTCGTCAGCTTGCGTTGTGTCTCGCTCATGAAATCCCCCATCGCCGCCGGCCGGAACTGGCTTCGTTATTCTATAAGTGGGATCGCAGTCTTGTTTCGGTAGTCCGCTCCAGCGCGGGCTACCATCCCACATTCCTAGAATTGCGTAATAACGCTGATGCCCGTGCCTTCGGCCTTGTCGAGCGTCATCAGCGCCGGCACTGCCTCTGCCAGGCTGATGCGCCGGCCGATCAGTTTCTGCGGCGCGATCTTGCCGGCGGCGAGCATCGAAAGCATGGCATCGTAGCGCCAAGCCTGCATGCCGTGGCTGCCGTAGATTTCCAGCTCATGGCCGATCACCTGCGCCATCGGGATCTGCGGCGTGGAATGCTCGCCGAGCATCAGCCCTACCTGCACATGCCGGCCGCGCCGGCGCAGGTTCTTGATCGAGTTGAAGCAGGTGACGGGGTGGCCGAGTGCGTCGATGGAGACATGCGCGCCACCCTTGGTGATTTCACGCACCGCTTCGGCCACATCGGCGACCGTGGAGGCATTGATCGTGGCGACGGCCCCGCATTCGCGTGCAAAGGCAAGCTTCTGCTCGGATATATCGACGGCAATAGCATTCGCGCCCAGCGCAGTCGCGATCATGATCGCCGAAAGCCCGACGCCGCCGCAGCCATGTACGGCAATCCATTCGCCGGGGCCGGTGCGCGCCTGATCGGCAACCGCGCGGAAGGAGGTGGCGAAGCGGCAGCCGAGGCTCGCTGCCGTGGCATCATCAACGCTCTCGGGCAGGTGCACCAGATTGGTATCGGCATAGTCGATGCCGACATATTCCGCGAAGGAACCCCAATGGGTGAAGCCCGGCTGGAACTGGTTGGGGCAAACCTGCTGGTTGCCCGAATGGCATTCACTGCAATGGCCGCAGCCGGAAACGAAGGGCACCGTCACACGGTCGCCGACCTTGAAGCGCACGACACCTCTGCCGGTCGCGACGATCTTGCCGGCAAGCTCGTGGCCCGGCACATGCGGCAGGTGGATATCCGGATCATGGCCCATCCAGCCGTGCCAGTCGCTGCGGCAAAGCCCGGTTGCGCCGACTTTGATGACCACACCGTCTTCCGTCGGCGTCGGGTCCGGCACGGTGCGGATATCAGGCGCCTGTTCGAAAGCTTCGTAATACATGGCTTTCATCTGTCTTCTCCTGGGCGGGATATGCGTGTCTTCATCCATGATGGCATGCGGCGAGGGTTTTCATCCAGTCGCCTTTCCATCATTTTCCTTTATGGACCCATCGTTTTAGAACCATGGCACACGCATCAATATTTCAATCCTAGCGCACTATCGGGCATTTTATTGCTTCGATGTTTCAACCGTCAATTTGCGCTTGACCGCCCCCGACAGGGAGGATTTTGCTTTGCCGACTTCATGAGGAGAGCCGCAAATGCCCGTCGATACGTCACCCCGCACGACCACCTGGACCTATGTCGACGGAGAGTGGATTGCCGGCAACCCGCCGCTGATCGGGCCGACCTCCCATGCCATGTGGCTGGGCTCCACCGTCTTTGACGGCGCCCGCTGGTTCGATGGCATCGCGCCCGATCTCGACCTGCATTGCCAGCGTATCAACCGTTCCGCTGTCGCCATGGGCCTGAAGCCGGTGAAGACTGCTGAAGAGATCGAGGCGCTTGCCTGGGAAGGCGTGAAGAAATTCGACGGCAAGACTCCGATCTACATCAAGCCGATGTATTGGGGCGAGCATGGTTCGCCGGGCAGTGTCGTGGCCGTTGATGGCGAATCCACCCGCTTCGCGCTCTGCCTGTTCGAAGCCGCGATGGGCGGCCATGGCGGCTCTTCGCTGACCGTCTCGCCCTACCGCCGCCCCACGCCGGAAACCGCAATGACCGATGCCAAGGCAGGCGCGCTCTATCCGAACAGCGGCCGTGCGATTGCCGAAGCGAGAGGCCGCGGCTTCGACAATGCGCTGATGCGCGATATGAACGGTAATGTGGTCGAAACAGCTTCCTCGAACGTCTTCATGGTCAAGGACGGCGTCGTCTTCACACCGATTGCCAACCGTACCTTCCTCGCCGGCATCACGCGGCTGCGCGTCATCGGCTTGCTGCGCAAGGCCGGCTTCGACGTGCGCGAGGCGACACTTTCTGTCGAGGATTTCATGGGCGCCGACGAGATTTTCACGTCGGGCAACTATTCGAAGGTCGTCGGCGTCAACAGGCTCGACGGCCGCAATTTCCAGGAAGGTCCGATTACCCGCAAGGCGCTGGAGCTCTACATGAACTGGGCTTATGGGCGCGGGGGGAATGAGGAGTAGTGTGGCCGCTGCCTAGCGTCTCACCGCATAAAGCTCTACGCCATCCGTGAAGCCTTTTAATCTGTGGCTTCCCACTGACACGGCATCCTCAGGGCGCACCTCATTGAAAAAGTCCTGAGACATCAGCAAGGCCTCCCCAAGCTCACTGCACACGCCCTGAATGCGGCTGACGAGATTCACATCCCCGCCGATCAGCGTGAAATCCAGTCGCCGGCCGGAGCCGATATTGCCGTAGCTGACCTCGCCGTGATGCAGCGCGATGCCGGCCTTCGCGCCGATCCCGTCATAGTTGAAACCATCCAGCGCCTCGAGAATCGCCCGGGCAGCCGAAAGCGCTGCATTGCAGGTTCGGGTCGCATCATAGCCGGGGAAGAAGGCGAGCACCGCATCGCCCATGAACTTCAGCACTTCGCCGCCTTCTCGCGTGATCGCCGGAATGACGTGGTCGAAATAAGCGTTCAGCAACCCGAGCACGGTTTCGCCCGGCAAGCGGTTGGAGAGTTCGGTAAAGCCGCGCAGGTCGCAGAGCAGCAGGGCTGCCTGCATGGATTCGATCTCGCCCTGGCGGATGCGGCCGGAAAGGATACGGCTTGCCGTCAGCGGCCCGATATAGGTGTCGAGCAGGCTGAGCTCGACCTGGCGCAGAATGCGGAGTTCGCTGGTATTGCGCAGCGCCGGCACGATACGTTCGATCACCTGCATCTCCGAAGCGGTGAAGCCGCCCGGCCGTTTGGTGCCGAAGATGGCGGCACTGACTGGACCGTCGGCATTGCAGAGCGGCGCGATCATCAGCTGCACGAGGCCACGCCCGGCGAAGACGTCGATATGCTGCCAGCGGCCATGCGGGCTCTGGCCAGGGCCGACGACGAGCATTTCACGGCTTTCGAAAACCTTTTGCAGTGGCGTATTGGCAATGGCGAGCCGTGTGCCATGCTCGCGGTCATGGATTTCCACCGGTTCGCCCGGCGCCCAGGCGATGGTGCGGCCGATATATTCCGGGTGCAACGTCATCAGATGCAGCGTCAGCCGATCGACTGGAACACCGAGCGCCCGAAGGCGGCGCCCGAGGCCGGAGACGAGGCCGACCTCGTCGAGAGCATGACATTCGTCGCCGGTCAGCCATTCGATGAGGCCGAGCACCGCAGTCGTGTTGAGGCTATTGGCCGGTGCCCTGGTTTCAACGGCGTAGTCGATGTCGAGCAGGTTATTCACGAGTGTTCTCCTTCGCTGGGACGGTGCGCTCAGTGAGCGCCGCCGCCGGAGACCTGGCCGGTTTTTTTCAGAAGCAGGGAGGCGAGCAGAGCGATGACGAGGGCGACGCCGAGCAGGAAGAAAGTGTCGCTGAAGGCCATGATATTGGCCTGCTTGCGCAGCTTCAGTGCGATGGCGACGACCGCCTTGTGCGTGGCAATGGCCTGGTCGCTGACGCCGTGGCTCATGAAATAGCCCGTGAGCTTTGCGACGCGATCGCGGGTGGCTTCCTCGAAGACGGAGACCGAATTGGTCAGGATATTCGAGTGGAACTGCTCGCGCTTCGACAGGAAGGTCTGCAGCGAGGCGATACCGACGGCGCCGCCGAGATTGCGCATCATGTTGAAGAGGGCGGAAGCCGAACCGGCATTCTCCGGCTCGATACCTGCGGTGGCGATCGCCGACAGCGGCGTGAAGACGAGGGCCTGACCGACGGCACGCACGACATTCGGCCAGAAGAGCTGATCGCTCGCATAGTCGCCCGTCATATGAACGTTCATGAAGTTTGAGGCGGCGAAGAGAACGAAGCCGACGACGATCAGCAGGCGGATATCGAAGTGCTTCATCAGGCGCGGCACCAGCGGGATCAGCAGAAGCTGCGGGATGCCGGTCCAGGCAAGCACCAAGCCGATCTGCTCGGAATTATAGCCCTGGATACGGGTTAGGTAGATCGGCAGTACGAAGACGGAGCCATAGAGCGCGATACCCAGCAGGAAGTTCGCAAGGATGCCGAAGCCGAAGTTGCGGCGAGCAAACAGGCGCAGGTTCAAGAGCGGATGGGCGACTTTCAGCTCGATGATGAGGAAGAGCGTTAGCGAGACGGCGGCAATGATCGTGAGGCGGACGATGAAATCCGAGCCGAACCAGTCTTCCTTATTGCCTTCTTCCAGCACGGTCTGAAGTGCGGCAAGACCGATCGCCATGGTGATGATGCCGGGCCAGTCGCCCTTGGCGAGCAGGCCGAGATTCATCGGTGCACGATCGAGCGAAGCCCAGAGCATGCCGACCATCAGCGCGCCGGGCACGAGGTTGATATAGAAGATATATTCCCAGCCCCAGTTTTCGGTGAAATAGCCGCCGATGGTCGGGCCGATCGCCGGCGCGAAGGTGGCCGAAAGGGCAAAGAGCGCAAGACCGATCGGCTGCTTGGGCTTGGGCAGAAGCGTGATGATGATGGTGAAGGCCATCGGGATCAGCACGCCACCGGAAAAGCCCTGGATGGCCCGCAGAATGATCATCTGCTGCAGGTTGACCGCAAAGGCGCAGGCGACCGAGAAGACCAGGAAGAGCACTGCGTTGACCAGCAGGTAGTTGCGCACAGAGAAGACCCGGGCAAGCCATGCGCTGAGCGGAATGACGACGATCTCGGCGATGAGATACGAGGTCGAGATCCAGCCGCCATCGTCGGTGCCGGCGCCGATGGCGCCCTGAATGTCGGCCAGCGAAGCATTGACGATCTGGATGTTGAGGATCGCCATGAAGGCGCCGAGTGTGGAGCCGACGACGGCGGTCCACATGCGAAGCGGGCTCATGGCGGGTTTGACAGCGGGGACCGTCGCTGCGGCGGGGCGCGCGACCGAATTGCTGTTTGCGGCGATCTGAAGCGTAGCCATGACTTATCTCCTTCCGGCTCTGCGGAAAACTGTCTCATGACGCTTTTCGGGTGATAATTGAGAAAGGGATGGAAGGATCATCCAGCAGGAGTGGATAATCCTTCCTCCGCGGCCGCGGAGGTCTGAGCGGCCTTGGTATCGATATCGGGGATAACAGACATGCCCGAGCGCAGCAGGCCCGCAAGGCGTTCGTCATCGATGACGATCTTGACCGGGATGCGTTGGACGATCTTGGTGAAGTTGCCGGTGGCATTGTCGGGCGGCAACAGCGAGAATTCGAGACCGCTGGCCGGCGAGACGCTATCGACATGGCCCTTGATGGCAACATCCGGGAAGCTGTCGACCTTGATCTCCACCGTCTGGCCGGGGCGAACGAAGGTCAGCTGCGTTTCCTTGAAGTTGGCGACGACATAGACCGCATGCAGCGGCACGACCGCCATCAGCTGGGTGCCTGAGGTGACATACTGGCCGACGCGGATCGAGCGGGCGCCGACCGTGCCGTCAACGGCAGCGACTATATCCGTATAGGAGAGGTTCAGTTCGGCCTGGCCGGCGGCGGCAGCAGCGCGGTCGCGCTGGGCGAGCAGTTGCTCGCGCTGCGTCTGCAGCACCGGCACCTTGTTCTCGGCGGCAACGAGTGCCGCCTTATCGCGCTCGACAGCAGCGGCGGCCTGATCCTTCAGCGACTGGCTCTGTTCTGCACGGGATTGCGTGCCGGCGCCGTTGGTGATCAGCCGGCTGGCGCGGTTGGCATCGGACTGGGCGAAGGTCAGCGAGGCCTGCGATGCATCGAGCGTTGCGCGGGCCTGCGCAATGATCGACTGCTGCAGCGAGATCTGCGCATCGAGATTGGTGACGGCGGCCTCAGCAGCCTTCACATCGGCCTTGGCCTGTGAGAGGGCGGCCTGGAAATCGCGGTCGTCGATGCGGGCGAGAACCTGCCCGGCCTTGACGGTGTCATTGTCATTGACGAGGACCTGCCTGATATAGCCGGCGACCTTCGGGGCAACGGTCGTATAATCTGCCTTCACATAGGCATCATCGGTGGATTCGATGAAGCGGCCGACTGTCCAGTAGCGGTAGCCGAAATCGCCGGCGAAGGCGACACCAGCAAGCAGCGCTGCGGCGATGACGGCGCGCTTGATGAGCTTGCGGCCGGTCTTCCCAGGGGTCTCTACGACCGCGGCGGCGGCTGCAGCCATCGCTTCTGCAGCCGGTGCTGCAGCTTCTGCGGTGGGGGCGGTTCCGGCCTGCTGGACGTTCTTGAAAACTTCGTTGCGGGGCAGTTCGACCATTGTCCTTCTCCATTCGTCTCGGCTTCATCAGTGCGAAGCCCTGTTCGATGAGCGGAAGATGGACCCGGACATGCTTTCTGATAATCTGCTGTTTTCGGGAAGGATCATCAACTCTCAGCGGATAATCGAGGAATAATATGGATCGGCTGACCAGCCTCACAGTCTTCGGTCGGGTGGTGGAATGCGGCGGTTTTTCCGCTGCCGCGCGGCGCCTCAACATGTCCGTCACCATGGTGGGCAACCATGTGCAATCATTGGAAGATCGCCTCGGCGTACGGCTATTGAACCGCACCACGCGCAAGGTCAGCCTGACCGAAACCGGCAAATATTATTATGAGCGCTCGTCGCAGATCCTGGCCGATCTGGAAGAGGCGGACCGGGCTGCCGGGGCCTTGAGTTCGACGCCGCGCGGCACGCTGAGATTCTATACGAGCAGCGCCATCGTCCGCTTCCTGCTGCCGGTCATCAATGAGTTCATGACGCTCTATCCGGCGGTTCAGATCGATTTCAACATCGGCGAGCGATCGGTGGATATGATCGAAGACGGGTATGATCTGGTGATCCGCACGACGCCATCACCGGATTCGAGCCTCGTTGCGCGCAAGCTGACGCCCTGGCGGCATTTCCTCGTCTGCTCGCCGGACTATCTGAAGACCCACGCCATGCCGACGACACCGGCGGAGGTCGCCGGGCACAATTGCCTGCAGTATGCCTACTATCCCTTTGGCGAGGAATGGCGTTTCGAGGGTACCGAGGGACAGCCGGAAAGCGTCAAGGTGGGCGGCAGCATCATCTCCAACAGCGCCGAGACCCTGCGTTATCTGGTGCTGAACGGGCAGGGCATCTTCCTCGCACCAAGCTTCGTCGTCTTCGAGGATCTGGAGGCCGGCCGCCTGGTGCGAATGATGCCGGATTATCGCGGCGTCGAGATCCATATCAACGCCGTTTATCCGAACCGCAGCCACTTGCCGACTAAGGTGCGGCTGTTCCTCGACATGCTGGTGGACCGTTTCGCCGAACACCGAAAATGGATGGCATGAAAAGCGTCCGGCGGGACTGTTTATCTCACCGGGCGCCCTTACGGTCCTTGTCAGATGACTTTCAGCACGATCTTGCCCTTGCTATGCGGGCGTTTGCCTTCCAGCATCTCATGCGCCGCGATCGCCGCATCGAGCGGCAGCATATCGCCGACATTGGTTTCGAGCTGACCGGCATCGACCATCGCGGTGATTTCGCGGAGCTCCTTGGTCGTGACATTGACGAGGAAGAAGAAAGCTTCGATGCCCTGCGTTTTAGCTAGGTCCTGATCCGGCTGCGAAACGGCGGAAACAAGCTTGCCGCCGCGCTTCAGCACAGCAAAGGAGCGTGTCTGCGTCTCCCCGCCGGCAAGATCGATGACGGCATCGACCTCATGGGCAAAGTCCTCGAAACGCTGGCTGCGGAAGTCGACGGCGACATCGGCGCCGAGTCGCTTGACGGTCTCGATATCGCTTCCGCTTGCCGTGGCGATCACCTTCAGCCCGGCCTTGTGGGCGAACTGCACCGCATAGGCGCCGACATTGCCCGCCGCGCCATGAATGAGCACCGTCTGTCCAGCCGTCAGCCTAGCGTGGTCGAACAGCGCCTGCTTTGCGGTCACCGCGATGACGGGGATCGAGGCGGCTTCGACATGGCCGATGCTTGCCGGCTTCACGCCAATCATGCCGGCTGCGGCAATCGCATATTCGGCATAGGCGCCGATGAAGCGCGGATTGGTGACACCGTAGACCGCATCGCCGCGGGCTACATGGGTGACACCTTCGCCGACCGCTTCCACCGTGCCCGAGAGATCAGAGCCGAGCGTCAGCGGTAGCGGCTGGGGCAGGGCGCTGTTGCCCGAACGGATCCAGCCATCCCAGGGACCGACCCCGGCCGCATGCACCTTGATCAGAACCTCATCCTTGCCGGGCGCGGGGATCTCGACATCCTCGGCAATGATGGCTTCCGGCGGTCCGAATGCATGAACCCTGTAGGCTTTCATGGTCGTCTTTGTCTCGCTCTCGGTAATCGTGGTCATCTTCTGCTCCTTCGTGTGAACCGGCTCTCCGGTTTCGATGGAGTGAAGATGCCGCCATCGAAGACTTTCGATAATCCCTGCTGTTCGGGAACGATTATCAAGCATCAGAGGATAATCCGGTCCGGCCGCGCGTTCTGCCGGACCGACATTTTATCACGGCCGGACCGGCGAGCCGACATATCCGGCAGACTGGATATAGGCGATGGGCGCAAAGAAGTTGCCGCGGGCATTGAAGGCCATCAGCCCTTCCTCGCTCAACGCCGCCCGCACGGCCGGGCGGGCTGCGACACGCTTCATGAAGGCAGGAAGGGCGGGAAAACGATCGAGATCGATTTCGATCCAAGGCGACCAGTTGAGGCAGACGAAGAGATAGGCATCCGCGACCGTGAAATTCTCGCCGGTGAGATAGGGACCGGCAAGGCGTCCATTGATCCAGTCGAGGCGTTTGTTCACGACCGTGCGCATCGCCTCATGTGCGGTGGCGTAATCGGCATTGAAGAGCATTGCCATCGGCTTGTGCAGTTCCGACGTGATGAAATTCAGCAGGGATTGCACCTGATTGCGGCCAAAGTCGCCGATCTCGGGCAGCATCCTTCTGCCCTCAGGCGCGCTATCGGCAAGAAGCTGCACGATCGCCGGCCCCTCCATCAGCACCTTGCCATCGTCGAGCATCAGCGCCGGCACATAGCCGTTGCCGTTGATGGCGAGATAGTCCTCGCCGTTGCTGGTGCGATGCGTCTTTCGATCGACCGTGATGAGCTCGATATCGATATCCAGTTCCCGGCAGACGATATGCGGCGAAAGCGAACAGGCGGCCGCGTGCATATAGAGTTTCATAGGTTCCTCCTTCTGCGGCAGCGTGAAACCGCCTGCATCAATTCGTTGGACATTTGTACTATTTCGCATAAAATTCCTGTGGTCAATTATTTTATGCGAAATGGTACAAAATGAACGAGAAGAAGCGCGGCCGCCCGAGGGCCTTCGATGCGAAGGTGACATTGGAAAAGGCGAGGGAGGTGTTCTGGGATCGCGGTTTTGCCGGCACGTCGCTGGACACACTGAGCGCCGCTACCCAGCTCAACCGCCCGAGCCTCTATGGTGCCTTCGGCGATAAGGAAGATCTCTATCTCGATACCCTTGAGGGCTACCGCGCCGAAAGCATGGACGTGCTGGCAGATGCGCTCGACCCATCGCTGCCCCTGCGTCAAAACCTCGCGCGTGTCTATCAACGTGCGCTGGCCATCTATCTACACGGGGAAACCGCCGCACGTGGCTGCTTCCTCATCGGCACAGCAACAGCCGAGGCGATCCAGCATGAGCGGGTCCGGGAAATATTGAGCCGCAGCCTCGACGATTTCGACGGGGAGATCGAAAAACGCATGAAGCTCGCGATAGAACGGGGCGAATTGCCCGACCGAAGCGATCCTCACACGCTTGCAAGGCTCGCTTCCGCCGTCATGCATTCGCTTGCAGTCCGTGCGCGGGCCGGCGATAGCCGCGAAACGCTCGAGGCCCTGGCACAGTCCGGAGTGGACATGATCTGCGGCAAAGCCTGAGGCTCAGGCCTGCTCTTCCTTGGTGCGCACTAGCCATGTGAAGGCCGCGCCCGCGAGCAGGAGGACGCTGGTACCGAGAAAGACCGCCGGCATGCCGATATGCCCGCCGACGAAGCCGCCGAGAACGGGCCCGGCGACCTGGCCCACATATTGCGAGGAGATGGACAGGCCGAGAATGCTGCCGGCAGCACTATCGGGCACACTATGCCGGATGACGGCAGTAATGCAGGGCAGGAGCCCGCCAAGCGCCAGGCCCATCAGGAAACGCAGAGCAATCAGCTGCCAGGAGCCGGTGACGAAGGCCTGCGGAATGAGCAGCAGTCCGGCAACCGCGAGCGCGCCGGCAATGACCGGCCAGTGGCCGATCCGGTCGGCAAGCTTGCCGAGCCGCGAGGCCGACAGAATGCTGCCGAGCGCCGCCGCCGACATGACGATGCCGGCCACCATCGTCACCTGACCCTGATCGGGCACCAGTTGCGCCACATAGACGGTGATGATCGGCTCGATCGACATATTGGCGAGCATCAGCAGCAGCCCGGTCGCAAGCATGGCGACCACCGGCCCCTTGTCGGGAATGGATTTCCAGCCGCCGGATGCCTTGGCCGCCTGTTTGCGGGCCGCCGATTTCTCCTCCTTGATGAGGAAGGTGGTGGCGAGGAAGGCGAAGAAGATCATGCCGCCGGCTGCGAGAAACGTGCCGCGGATGCCGATGATGGGCGGCAGCGCCCCACCGATCAGCGGGCCGACGAGATTGCCGGCCATGATGCCGGATGAGAGCACGCCGAGCGCCCAGGCGGAGCGGTCCTTTGGCGTCTGTGTCGCCACCAGCACCATCGAGCCGGAGGCGTAACCGCCCGCCAGGCCGACGAAGAGGCGCAGCGCCACCAGCTGCCAGACGCTGCCGGCCATGCCCATCAGCGAGATGGCGATGGTCATGCCGAGGCTGGCGCGCACCAGCATCAGCTTGCGACCGTAGATGTCGCCCAGCCGGCCCCAGAGCGGCGCCACGCAGGCGGCGGCAAAGAAGGTCGCGCCATAGGCAATGCCCGACCACTGTACGATCGCCGCATGATCACTCACGCCAAGCTCCTCCACGTAAAGCGGAAGGAAAGGAAGCAGCAGCGTCATCGCCACGATGGTCGTGAACGAGCCAAGCAGCGAGATGACAAGATTGCGTTTCCAGTAGGCGGAGCCAGGCGCCACCTTTGCGGCGTCCCATTGAGTGTCGGTCATTGCGGATCTTCTTCGGTACAGTCTGGCCGTGGCCAAGATGAAGCGATCCTCACTTTACGCACCGCCCTGAGGGCTGCCAAGGACGGATTCCGGCCGATCCGACCTGCCGTCATCAGGAAAAACGCACCGAAAGCCACGATTTTGCCTCTAACTGATTGCAATATGCAATCAGAATTACAAGGGAGGAACAATCATGGATCACAGGGACGAAAGCCGTGCGCAGATGCTGCGCGCGCTCTATGCAGCCTATCTGGATCGCCGGAAGGATATCGTCGGCGCTATGCTGACGGAGAACTTCACCTTTTCCAGCCCGCAGGATAATCATATCGACCGCGCAACTTATTTCGCGCGCTGTTGGCCGAACGAGCCGCAGCTGAACGCCTTCGATATCGAGTTCCTGGCGGTCCGTGGCGATGAGGCCGTCGTCCGCTACCGGGCCGAAATGACTGATGGCAAAGCCTTCCGCAATATCGAAAGCTTCCGCTTCGATCGCGACCGCATAGCATCCGTCGATGTCTATTTCGGCCGCAACACCGCTTAGAAAAACCGTATCGCCGATGTCGTGATGATGATGATCGAAACCGCAATCATCAGCGGTTTCACCGGTAGCCGCTTGACGAGGATCGCTCCGAAGGGCGCGGCGATCACGCCGCCGATGATAAGGCCAACCGCTGAGCCGAGTTCCGACCAGCCAAGCGTCAGCACGAAGGTAATCGAGATGATCAGCGTCACCGCGAATTCGGTGAAATTGGTCGAGCCGATCACCCGCTTCGGATCGTGGCCGCGGCCGACAAGCGAGCTGGTGACGATCGGTCCCCATCCGCCGCCGCCGATCGCATCCAGCACGCCGCCGCAAAGTCCGACGGGCGGCACCATCCAGTCGCGGACATCGCGCTTCGGCATCGGGTGGAAGGCTTTCCAGAGGATCACGAGACCGATGGCGATCAGATAGGCCGAAACGAAGGGCTCAATGACCTTGCCATCGACATTGGCAAGCAGAAAGGCGCCGGCCGCCCCGCCGATCATGCCGGCGGGTGCGAGCCGCGCCACGAGCTTCCAGTCGACATTGCGGTGCCAGGCATGGGAAATGCCCGATGCGGCCGTCGTGAACATCTCCGTCACATGCGTCATCGCGCTGGCATTGGCGACCGGCACGCCGAGCGCCAGCAGGCTGGTCGTCGAGAGCACGCCGAAGGCCATGCCGAGCGCGCCATCGACGATCTGAGCGCAGAAACCGACGATGATGAATAGGAAGAAATCCGTGGTCATGAAGATCCCTGGTGAGCAAAAGCTCGACTGAAAACACGCCTAACGCATGTCGCGCAAAGCTGTGCAGCGGCTTTGCGATTACGACATGCAGAGAACAAAGACCTAAAGCGTGGCAGCGAATCTGAAAGATCGCGACACGCTTTGAGGGTGAAAAAAGTTCCGTTTCAAGCGTCAAGAGCGCTCCGTTTGAGGCGGATGACCTTGAAGAAGCCCTTCGGGAAAACCGGCAATATTTCAATGGCATCGAAACCGCTCGCTCGCGCCCAGTCGATGATCCGGCTGATCCGGAAGGAGGAGCTCCAGCCGATGCGCCGGGCAAGCGGCGCCACGGCCTCCTCGATCGCGCCCTGCAGGCCGGCGCCGTCGCCGAGCTTGCTGGCCAGAATGATTTCGCCACCTGGCCGCAGAACACGGGCGCATTCATCGAGCGCCCGTTCCGGCTCGGGGATGAGCGTGATGACGAAAGGCAGGCAGACAGCATCGAAAGACTGGTCTTCGAAGGTCAGCGCGTGCGCGTCCATCACCTGCAATTGCCGGATATGGAAGAGCTTCTGTCTTACGACCTTTTCCCGCGCCCTGGCGATCATATGCTCGGAAATGTCGATGCCCGTCACCCGGGATCGCCGAGGGTAGTGGGAGAGCACCAGCCCGGTGCCGACGCCTATTTCCAGAATGTCCGTACCGGCGTCAGCGGCAAGCCGCGCCAGCGTGCGATGCCCGTCGCGCAGGAGACCGCGATAGACCTGATCATAGACCGGTGCCCAGCGCTGATAGATCTTCTGCTGGTCTTCCGCCTGATTTTGAACTTGTCCCCGATTTTGAACTTGTCCCATGAGAGCGCCTCCTCCAGACCCTGCCTTCAAACTCGTAAAGGCAGGCTCCGGTTCCGGCGACACGACAGAGGAGTTGTCAGATGTGCTGCTTTCGCCTTCGGCGGAAAATTTTCTTCCCGCCGAAGAGCGCTTCGATCATTCCGCCGGCGTGCGCAGATTGGTTTCGATGGCCGCGAGTTCGTCACTGACCGAGCCGGCGACCACGCCATTGCCGCGCAGCGACTTGTTGGAAATGTCGATCATCGGCGCGAAGGTAGCGGTCGGCATGCGGACATCTTCCTTCACGGGCTCTTCGACGGGCAGGGCGTCTGCGAGGCTCGGCCGATCGCCGCGCGCCACTTCGAGCTGGCCGCTGAGGATCGCGCGTTCGGCGCGGAGCTGGCGGATTTCCGACTTGGCGATTTCAAGGCTCGTCCGCAGCTGGCTGATTTCATAGCGGTCGGTATCGAGGCGCGTGTCGAGATCGTGCTTGAAAGCTTCGATCTCGCGGTCGCGCTTGCTGCGCTGGCCTTCGGCCTCGCGCAGCTTCATCACCAGATCGTTGCTGTGGGCAGCGAGCTCGCGGCGGGCGGCTTCGCTTTCCGTGCCGTTGAGACGAACGCGGTTGAGCTCGTCGGTCATCCGCTCCAGGCGTGCCAGCGCCGTGGCGAGTTCGCCCTTCGTACGCTTCAGTTCCGCACGGGTCGACTGCAGTTCCTCGTCCGTCATCTTGTTGCGGCCGTTGGCGGTCGACAGCAGCTTCTCGACAAGCTCTGACTTCGAACCGATCGCCTCGTGCCTGGTGCGCAGGTTTGCGATTTCGAGCGTCGAGGAGGTTTCCAGCGTCTCGAATTCGGTTTCCAGGCGGCGATAGCGTTCCTCGGAAGCGACCAGATCCTGCTTCAGGTTGGCGACGGAGGACTGCAGGCCGCGTGTCAGCGCCTCATGCTCGGAAAGATTGGTCTTGAGGTGGCTGCGCTCTTCGTTGAGACGGGCGATTTCGCGAAGCTGGATGCTGTTTTCGCGGCGCGAGCTTTCAACGAGCAGCTGATGGGCCGTGGTTTCCAGTTCCAGCTTCTCGCGGGTGCTCGCCAGTTCGCGGCTGCGCGCATCATGATCCTGCTGCGTGCGGCGAAGCTGTGAGGAAACCTCGTCGAATTGCAGCGCCCGGTCGCGGATCTCGCGCTCGGCATCGATCAACCGCGCCTCGACGACGGTGAATTCTTCCCGCGTCAGCTCATGCACGCCCTGCAGCTTCACCAGTTCTTCGCGGTAAGTGCCGGCCTCGACGCGAAGCTGGCTGCCGTCGAGCTTCAGCTCCTTGTTGTCGGCCGTCAGGCGCTGGTTTTCCTGGTCAGCCTTGCGCCGCGCATTGCTCTCATAGTCGAGGAGCGAGCTCAAACGCGAACATTCGGCCCTCAGAGCGCCCGTTTCGTTGAGCGAGTGACTGTGCGCACCGAGCAGCGAGGAAACCCGCTCCTGCAGCGACGTCAGGCTAACGAGCAGCTCCTCGGAAGATTGCTTGTTTTCCTCGATTGCCGTGCCGAAAGCCTGGAAATCATCGACTTCCGAAACGCTGTACTGCACCGGCGGTTTGTCCACGAGACCCGTCTGTTCGGTGACGGACAACATCTGGCGATGGCTGGATACTCTCAAACCCGGCTTGACGGGTTCTTCATTACGACGAAAAAAGCTCATGACCATCACACGCCCCGAAGTTGATGTCAGAAGTCCCTGAAATGATTTATGCAATGCTAATTAAGCTATTCCTATCAAAGGTTGCGCTAACGCTCTTTGATAGCCCTGGATTGCATCTAAGACGCGCTATTCATCGCCTGTCAAAAGCGCCCAAAAGAAATTAACAGTTTTTTATTGAAATAACGGCCGCCGCCCCTAAGCGCGGCTGCCGGACCCGAGCGTGCCTCATCTTCCAGGGGCGATTACGGGAATGTGAGCGCCGCAAGGAGAGGGATTTTATTCCTTTGCATGGCAGTTCCCGTCTTGTCGTCACGCTGCTTCATATCCCTGAAAGCGCGACATCTCCGGGTGATTTATGCGTGTGGAGAAAGCCCGTGACGAGAGGCAATTTTTCCTCGAAGCGGTTGTTTTTTGATAATTCGCCGGTTGCCTCTCAATGCTTCCCCTCCTATGTTCCGCCTCACCTGCCGATGACGCAATCTATTGCCAAGAGGAGATCTGATATGGCTTTCGAATTGCCTGAACTTCCCTATGACTACGAAGCCCTTGCTCCCTTCATGTCGAAGGAGACGCTGGAGTTCCACCACGACAAGCACCACAAGGCATACGTCGACAACGGCAACAAGCTCGCAGCGGAAGCCGGCCTTGCCGATCTCTCCCTGGAAGAGGTCGTCAAGAAGTCCTTCGGCACCAATGCCGGCCTGTTCAACAATGCTGCGCAGCACTACAACCACATCCATTTCTGGAAGTGGATGAAGAAGGGCGGCGGCGGCAACAAGCTGCCGGGCAAGCTCGAAGCTGCCTTCAATTCCGACCTCGGCGGCTATGACAAGTTCAAGGCCGATTTCGCCGCTGCCGGCGCCACCCAGTTCGGCTCCGGCTGGGCCTGGGTTTCCGTCAAGAACGGCAAGCTCGAAATTTCCAAGACCCCGAACGGCGAAAACCCGCTCGTTCACGGCGCCACCCCGATCCTCGGCGTCGACGTCTGGGAACACTCCTACTACATCGACTACCGCAACCTGCGTCCGAAGTACCTCGAAGCCTTCATCGACAGCCTGATCAACTGGGACTACGTCCTGGAGCGCTACGAAGCGGCGACGAAGTAAGCACTTCCGAGCATCTGATTTTCAGCACCCGGCGCCGCAAGCGCCGGGTGTTTTCGTTTCTGCTTCTATTCTCCTGCAATCTATCCGCCAAGGATGGCTTGACTCATTCATACCCGATTGGCTATAGATCGATCCATAGCCAATCGGGTATGAATTCAAATGTCGAATGCTCAAGATGCGCTGTTCAGGGCGCTTTCCGATCCGACCCGTCGGGGCATCTTCGAGCGCCTGTGCCGTCAGGGCGAGAAGACGGTTGGCGCTCTGACGACTCACGCGGGTGTGTCTCAGCCGGTTGTTTCGAAACATCTGGCGGTGCTCAAAAACGCCGGCCTCGTGCGCGACCGCCATGAAGGTCGTCAGACGCATTACAGCGCCGAAATCCGCGCGCTTGCTCCGCTCGCCGACTGGACGACGGAGATGGCCGGCTTCTGGGAGAGCCGGTTCGACGCTTTGGAAGATTTGCTCAAAAGGATGGACCAATGAACGACACCGCAACTGAAATCCGCTCCGTCATCGTCGAGCGGGAAATCGCGTTCCCGCCGGAAAAGATCTGGCGTGCGCTCACCCAACCGCATCTGATCCAGGAATGGCTGATGAAGAACGACTTCAAGCCCGTGCGCGATCACAGCTTCAAACTGACCGCCGAGTGGGGCTCCGTCGATTGCCGGGTACTGGAAATCGAGCCGAACCGAACGCTCGCCTATACCTGGGATGCCTACGGTCTCGAAAGCACCGTTACCTGGACACTGACACCTGTCGAATCAGGCACGCATCTGCGCATGGAACAAGCCGGCTTCCGTCCGGATCAGGAACAGGCCTACCAGGGCGCCAAGTTCGGCTGGCAGCGTTTCTTCGAAAATCTGGAACAGGTGCTGGCGCGCGCCGACTGAAGCATGACGCACGGCGTCTGATTGTTTGAGGAGGAAGAATAATGAATTGGAACAAGGCGATCCGCCAGCTTCACCGTTGGCTGTCCATCATCTTCACGGTGACTGTCATTGCCAATTTCGCCACCATGGCGGTGGGCGCTCCGCCTGCCTTTGTGGTTTACTCGCCGCTACCACCACTCTTTCTGCTATTGTTCAGCGGCCTCTACATGTTTGCCTTGCCCTACTTTGCCGGTCGCCGGGAACAGGCGTCGGCCGCAAGGTAAGGAATCGCAGCTACCCGTAAAAGGGTTTGTCCCCATTCCTGCGTAAATACCTCATCTTGCGTTGCCGAAATGCCTACGAAAACAGCGTCGATAAAGGGTAAGGCAGCGCAAGCGAGGGCATTTCGTTTCGTGCAAAATATTCGAGTGATCTTGTCTCAGTATCTGTCCACCCGCCGCGATCTTCGATGACCCGACATTTAAATAGCGTGACGACATATTCGACCTGATCGCCGTTTGGATAGGTGTAGCGAAAATCTCTACCTCCAAAAACGCCGAGGATGTTGGTAGGGGTCACTGCAAGGCCAGTCTCTTCCATGACCTCACGAATGACGGCTTCTTCCGGGGTCTCCCCTGGTTCAATTGCGCCGGCAGGCAAGCTCCATCCCTCTCCCGAAGCTTTTTCCTGTAAGAGCAGATTGCCACGGGGATCGTGGATCACAGCAGCAATCGAAGGCAGGATCAGCAAGCGGTTTCCGATCAGGCCGCGAAGCTCCCTTATGTAGGATGTCATCTGGAATGCTCCTCAGAGGATAAGACCCATGTTGTATGGGCCGGACGACCGATGCAAGAGCGGTATTGGCGGGGCTCCCAAGACCGCGGCTGGCCCGTCACATCGCTGTCATCCGCCGCCTCTACATCACGCCGCATGTCTTCCGCCGATCTTCCCCTTTTCCGCTTCGGCATCATCGCCGATCCGCAATATGCCGCATTCGAACCGCAGGTCGAGATGGGGCGCTATTACGCCAACAGCCTCGCCAAGGTCGGTGCCGCGATCGAGACCTTCAATGGCGAGGAGCTGAGCTTCGTCATGACGCTCGGCGATATCATCGACCGCGATTTCAAGAGCTTCGACGATATCCTGCCGGTCTATGACACGCTGTATCACGAAGCGTTCTTCCTGCTCGGCAATCACGATTTTGGCGTGGCTTCTGAGCATCTGGAAAAGGTCGCGGGACGGGTCGGCATGCCGGCGCCCTATTACAGCTTCCAGCGCCACGGTTTCCGCTTCATCGTACTCAACGGCAATGAGGTCAGCACCTTCGCGCCGCCGGAAGGCCATCCCCACCGTGCGCTTGGCCGCGAGCGTCTGGCGGCTCTGCTGGCAGCCGGCGCCGACAACGCCCATGAGTGGAACGCATCGCTGAGCGACGAACAGTTCGCCTGGCTGGCTGGTGAGATCGAAGCAGCGAAAGCGGCGGGCGAGAAGGTGATCGTCATGAATCACTTCCCCGTCCATCCGCCCTGCGAGCATGACATGTGGGACCGGCAGCGCATCGTCGAGCTTCTGTCCTCGCAGGAAAACGTCGTCGCCTATCTCAACGGCCATAACCATGTCGGCAATTACGGCAAAGTCGGTGGCTGCCACTTCGTCAATTTCAAGGGCGTGGTCGATACCGAGAGCGAAAACACCTTCGCCATCGTCCATGTCTACGAGAACCGGATGGAGATCCGCGGTTTCGGCCGCGAGGATAGCCGCACGCTCAACTACTAAGCCACTTCCGTTGCGATCGCCGCTGGCTGTGCCCGGTGCTCCTGCGCGTCCTTCTTCGGCGGCGTGCCGAACATGCGCGAATATTCGCGGCTGAACTGCGAGGCGCTTTCATAGCCCACCTGATAGGCGGCATTGGCGGCATTAATGCCATCGGCCACCATGAGCCGCCGCGCTTCCAAAAGCCGCAACTGTTTCTGATATTGCAGGGGGCTCATAGAGGTCAGCATCTTGAAATGCTGGTGAAAGGAGGAGGGGCTCATCCTTGCTGCCGCCGCCAGCTGCTCCACGCGCACCGGCGCCGTGAAATTGTCGCGCAGCAGGTGAATGGCATCTGCCACACGCCGCGTCTGGCTGCCGGGCAGCGCCAGCTTGCAGACCTCGCTGCCATTCTCGCCGGACAGCAGCCAGAAGCTGATCTCGCGCAGGATCGCCTGTCGCAGGATCGGGATAGATTTCGGTGTGTTGAGCATGCGCATCAGCCGCAGGATGCAATCCTGCAGCTCTGCCCCGAAATGCTGCACGAAAACGCCGGGACCGCCCTCACCCGAAGGCTTCGGCGGAGTTTCCATCGCCTCCAGAACCTCGCGCAGAATGGTGACATCGAGTTCCAGCGTCAGCGCGATCATCGGCCGTTCCACGCTTGCCTCGATCACCTGGCCGAAGGCAGGCATTTCCACGCTGATAACCAGCGCCTGCATGGCTGTATAGGTATAGAGCCGTTCTCCGAACATGATCTGCTTGGCACCATCGATGATGATGCAGAGCGCCGGCCGGTAGATCGCAGGCTTTGGCATGGTCAGCGTGGAAGAACGCATCAGGTAGAAGCCGGGCAGGGCAGTTGCAAACAGCCCGTCGCCGCCACCGTGGCTGTCCATGTACTGGTTGAGTACAGTCTTGATTTCATTGGACATCGTCATTCTCCGGGTAGCGGCCTTTGCCCGCTATCCTACTCCGTAGACCGGAGGCGACAACCTATCTGGAGGAATAGGCAAGAAGTTCGAGGCTTTCGGCATTCAAGAAAAGGGGTGTCAGGACCTAGATTCCAGTCATCCGAACAAGGAGTAACTGAGATGACCGATCAGAACACGAATTCGAAAATCGCAATCGTCACCGGCGGCAGCCGCGGCCTCGGCCGCAACACCGTCGTCAGCCTCGTCCGTGATGGCGTCGACGTGATCTTCACCTATAATTCCAACCGCGCCGAGGCCGACAAGGTCGTCGCCGAGATCGAAGCGCTCGGCCGCAAGGCCGCCGCCCTGCAGCTCGATACCGGCAATGTCGCCACCTTCGATGCTTTCGTGGACAATGTCCGCTCGGTGCTGAAGGGCTGGGGCCGCGAGCACTTCAACTTTCTCGTCAACAATGCCGGAACCAGCTACCATGCCTCGATCCTGGAGACGACCGAAGAGGAAATGGACAGGCTCTACAACATCCATTTCAAGGGCGTCTTCTTCCTGACCCAGAAGCTCCTGCCCGTAATCGCCGACGGCGGCCGCATCGTCAATCTTTCCAGCGGCCTTGCCCGCGTCGCCGTGCCGGGTTCCTCGGCCTACGGCTCGCTCAAGGGCGCCGTCGAGGTGCTGACGCGCTACATGGCCAACGAACTCGGCGCCCGCGGCATCGCCGTCAACACGGTCGCACCCGGCGCCATCGCCACCGATTTCAGCGGCGGCATGGTGCGCGATAATCCGGAAATCAACCGCAGGGTCGCTTCGATGACGGCACTTGGCCGTGCCGGCGTGCCCGATGATATCGGCCCCATGATCGCCTCGCTGCTGACGGAAGCCAACCGCTGGGTCAACGCCCAGCGCATCGAGGTCTCCGGCGGCATGGCGCTCTGAGTTCTTGCTGGATGGAGGGTTGGCGGGCTTGGCTCACGCATTGGCCGCCAGCGGCTTTTCCGTCCAGCTCTCGGTCCACAGCGCGCGCAGACCGTCGCCTTCACCCTTGAAGAAGACGTCGGCTTCGGCACAGGCCTCCACCCGGTCGCCGCGGAAATTGCGGATCGCTTGCCTGAGTTCGCACCAGGCAACGATATTGGCGGTTTGGGAATAATAGATCAGCGCGATCGGGCGGATCATCCGCTCGGTCGTGCGTCCCATTTCGTCGCGATAGTTGAGCGTGAGTTTGCGTTCGTCGCGGATCGCACGGCGCACAATGGCAAGGTCGACGCCTGCAGGCGCCTGGGCGACCGTGCCCCAGGCAAACAGCGCCTTGTTCTCCATCGCCTGGCGCAGCGGTGCGGGTACTGCGCCGGCAAGCTTCTGGTTGACGCGCCGGGCGGCAAGCTTCAGCTCTTCGTCGCCGGTGCGCTCCAGGAGCGCCAGGGACAGCACGATCGCTTCCGTCTCTTCGATCGAAAACATCAAAGGCGGCAGATCGAAGCCCGGCCGCATGATATAGCCAATGCCGCGCCCGCCCTCGATCGGCACGCGCATCGCCTGTAGCGCAGCGATGTCGCGGTAGATCGAGCGCACCGTCACCTCCAGCCTCTCGGCCATGACGGCTGCGGTCATCGGCTTCTTCGCCAGCCGCAATATCTGGATGATCTCGAAAAGCCTGGAGGCCTTGCGCATTTGTCGCCCTTTCTCCAACGCTCCTGACAATACACTGTCAGTTGGCTTCCCGTATAGAGCCATCTATCGGATTGAAATTGATGAATTTCCTGAAAAATCGCACGAAAATACAGGATGGACAACTGACATGAATTACCACGAAAGCCTCTGGCTCTACTTCACCCTTCTCTTCGGCATCATCATCGTGCCCGGCATGGACATGCTCTTCGTGCTCGCCAACTCGCTGACCGGCGGCACCAAGCGCGGGCTGGCCGCCACCAGCGGCATCATGCTCGGCGGGGCCGTGCATTCGGCCTATGGTGCGGCGGGCGTCGGCATTCTCGTCGCCATGCTGCCGCAGACCTTCAACGTGCTGCTCTTTGCCGGCGTCGCCTATATGATCTGGATTGGCATTTCGCTGATGCGCAGCTCGATCAAGGTCGAGGCGGTCGGCCCCGGCACGGCGCGTTCCACCTGGAAGGCGTTCCGGCAGGGCGCGGTCACCTGCCTCGTCAATCCCAAGGCCTATATCTTCGTGCTCGCCGTCTATCCGCAATTCATAAAGCCGGAATATGGGCCGATCTGGCTGCAGGGGTTGATAATGGGCATCATGACCGTGCTCACGCAGCTCGCCGTCTACGGAACGCTCGCGATGACGGCCGGCCGCAGCCGCGATCTCCTGGTTTCCAACCCGAAGACGACTGCCGTCATCGGCCGTCTCGCCGGCCTGCTGCTGGTCGTCATCTCCGCGATCAGCCTCTGGCAAGGGTGGAAGACAGCCTGATCTTGCCTATTTTTATCACATTGTTTTTATGAGGATCCGGCTAAACGTGACTATGCGAGCACATGGATTTTGTCATGATCCCGGTGCAAATTGCCCTCGACCGGCTTCGCCGGTGGAACAATGGAGAGAGAATCATGAATTGGAAAACAGTTGCGGCGGCTGTTGCGTTCGCCGGCATTGCCCTCGGTTCGGCCATGGCCGTCGACGGCACGCATGACGCACGTATTGGAATGATGAAGCAGATCGGTGGCGCAGCAGGCGCGCTGTCCGCCATCGCCAAGGGCACCAAGCCGTATGATGCGGATGCCGTGAAGACGGCGCTGACGACGATCGCCACCACGGCGAAGGCCTTCCCGGACCAGTTCAAGCCGGGCACCGAGACGGGCGACGAGGAAGCAAGCCCGAAGATCTGGGAAAACATGGATGACTTCAAGGCACGCGCCGCGAAGCTGTCTGCCGACGCCGAAACCGTGCTCGCCCAGCTTCCGGCTGATGCCGCCGGCGTCGGCGCTGCGCTGAACACGCTCGGCGGCAATTGCGGTGGCTGTCATCAGCTCTATCGCATCAAGAAGGACTAGGCGATAGAGCTATTCCCGTATGATCTCGCGATCCGCATCGGCCCTTGCCGCCGGTGCGGATCGCCTTATTCTCCCCGGCAGCGGGGCCGGGGCCGGCAAACCCGGGAATGTCCCTTGATATCGACAGTAAGGAGAGGCGGCGCATGGTCCGCAGGTTCATCCGCTTTGTGCTCTGTCTCATCGGCATCGTCGTGATCGGCGGCGCAGCCTTCTACTTTATCACCGCGCCCGATCCGCTGCCGGAAAGCCATTGGGCCAATCTCGGCGCGCCCGACGTTGCGAATGGCGAGAAGGTGTTCTGGGCCGGCGGCTGCGTCAGCTGTCATGCCGCGCCCGGTGCGAAAGACGATGCGAAGCTGACGCTGACCGGCGGTCTCGCCCTGACGAGCCCCTTCGGCACCTTCCATGTGCCCAACATTTCTCCGGATGAACAGGCCGGGATCGGCCGCTGGACGCTGGCCCAGTTCGGCAATGCCATGAAGCGCGGCGTCGGCCCCAATGGGCAGCATCTCTACCCGTCCTTCCCCTACGGCTCCTATACGCGCATGAGCGACAAGGACGTCAACGATCTCTTCGCCTATCTGAAAACGCTGCCGAAGAGCAGCAACGTCGCACCGCCACATGAACTGCCGTTCCCGTTCAACATCCGCCTGGCGCTCGGTGGCTGGAAACTCCTCTATTTCAACGACCAGCCGCGCGTCGTGCTCGCCAATGCCGACGACAAGCTCAAGCGCGGCCAGTATCTGGTCGAGGGCCTCGGCCATTGCGGCGAATGCCACACCCCACGCGATTTCCTCGGCGGCTTCGTCCGCGATCAGTGGCTCGCCGGCGCGCCGAACCCGGAAGGCAAGGGCCGCATACCCGATATCACGCCGGGCTCGAAGAGCGTCGGCTCCTGGAGCGAGGCCGACATAACCAACTACCTTCAGACTGGCTTCACCCCGGATTTCGACTCCGCCGGTGGCCAGATGGTCGACGTGCAGCAGAACATCGCCCATCTGCCGCAGTCCGATATCGAAGCGATCGCAGCCTATTTGAAGGCCGTGCCGAGCAAGTAGCGTCTGCCTGGGGCAAGCGCCGCAAGCCACACTGCCACCATGAAGCACCCGACCCTTGAGGAAACAGACGCTGCGATTGCTCGCATGCAGGACCGGCTTGCCGCGCGCAATGCCGTTCTTGCGCGCTGGTTTTCCGACACACTTGCTGTCATGGAAGCAAAAATCGCGAGCCGCCTCGATGATCCCGGCGATCTGGCGCAGGCAAGGGCTGCGGCCTTTTTGTTTGTAAAGAGGGCGCTTCACCAATGGGCGAGCCGCCCGGTGCATGAGGTGGCGCCCGGAGACAGCCTCCCGAAAGAGGCTCGACGGCTCAAATGATTGGCATGCTTGGGGCCGCTCAGGCCGCCTTCGGCTGATGCTCCGCACCAAAGATCTGCACATAGGTGTCGAGCTCTTCGCTGCCGAAGCCGAGTGCCCGGTAGATCTCTGCCGTAAAGGTAATCGGCGCCGAACCCGGCGCAGTGACGATCATGCCGGAGCGAACTGCCTGCGGTCCCTCACGGTAATGCGCTTGGCCATGATAGCCCTCGGCGCCGGCGAGGAGATCGGGGGCGTTGCTGGTATGGGCAACCTGGTCGAGAGCACCGGCACGCGCCAACGCCAGCGTCCCGCCGCAGATCGCAGCGGTGAGCTTGCCGCGTGCGATGAAGTCGTTGATCACGGGCGAAAGGTCGGGCGTCTTTTCTGTCTCCCAGATGGTGCCGCCGCAGATGACCAGCGCATCGAAGGCGTCGCCATGCAGGTTCTCGGCTACCGCATCGGGTGCCACTCGCATGCCGCCCATGGAGCGCACTTCCGCGCCGCCGGGACTTGCCGTCACCACATCGAAACCGAAATGGGTGCGGGCGGAGGCAGCAAGCTGCCCCACTTCCCAGTCCGCGAAGCCTTCGGTCAGAACCACCGCCAGTCGGGTCATGCTTTCCTCCCTTGCAAGATGGCCGAGCGGCTGTAGCCACTTACGACAAAGCCTGCATATAGCGCATGCCGGTGACCGGGCGAGGGGTGAAATCCATCTGTTCGTAGAATCGGTGCGCCTTGAGATTGCCGGTCGCAGCGCTGACGGAGAGGTAATCGCAGCCCGCAATACGTGCCGTTTCGCGGGCGCGGTCGACGAGAAGCTGGCCTGTGCCATGGCCGCGATGGCCATCGCGTACGAAGAGGTGATGCAGATCCATGCCGCGCTTGCCCTCCTGCGCCCTGTAGAGTGGAACGAGGATGGCGTAGCCGATCAGCCCGTCGCTACCATCAGCGACGAGGGCCGAAATCCACGGCGTCGGGCCGAAGAGATCGCGTTCGAGCTGTGCAGGTGTGGAAGCCGAGATGTCGCCGTGATGGGCGGCAAGCAGGCCGATCATTTGGTGGAGTTCGGATATGTCGCGGGGTTTGGCGGCGCGGATCGTCACGACCGGCGGTCGCATGAGCGATATTTCGCTGTCTTCGATTTCAAGCATGGTCTTCGCGTCCTTTTTGAGTTTATGCCGCCAGGACGCTGCTGATACAACAAAGCCGCCTGACGGCGGCTTGTTGACATTATGATCTGTCTCGGCCGCCCTTTACAGGTACAGCCAAAAATACGAGCGGTTATGGTGCGCGTTCTTGATCATGCGCCATACATTCTCCGAAACCGCCCGTTTGTCAATGGCAGATGCAGGCCAATCAGGCCGCACTGGCGGGTATGGCACAGACACCTGCCGCGCAGCCTTCAGCCTTGTCACTGGGCGCCGCCGCTGGAATGGGTGCCGCCAGCGCCATGCCGATGCGCGTGCCGAGAGCGATATCGTCTTCGACCCCGAAGGCATGATGCAGGATAGCACCATCGCGGCCGATCAGGACCGAGGAGGGCGTTCCCCTGAAACCATAGCGGCGCATCGTCACCGGTATGTCGGAACGCCCGTCCGCCTGATCGACACCGATTGGCGCGGTCAGCCGATATTCATGGATGAAAGCCCTGAGCACGGTTGGTGTCATCGCTTCGTGATGCTCGAAGACCGTGTGCAAGCCGATGACTTGAAGATCCGTGTTGGCGAAGATGCGCTCGATGCGGCGCACTTGCGGCAGGCTTTCGGCCACGCAGCCGGGGCAGAGCAGCTGGAAGCTGTGCAGGTAAATCACCTTGCCACGCAATCCGGCGATGGAGAGCGGTTGAGGCGTGTTGAACCATTCGCTGACGGAAAGTTCCGGTGCGAGTGTCAGATCGGACATGTCGAAATCCTTGGTCGTTGGGCAGCCCTTCGCATCATCAGTTGCATCCGGGGCGCAATGGGATAATCCTGCCTGGCGTTTTCTTTCTCTATTTGCCTGGAGAGAGGAAAGAGCCGGTCCGGCGATGGCAGTCGACGGACCGGGCACGCGGGTTGTGAAAATCGCCTTGTCGCCCTTGGTGACAATCTGCGTTTCAATGATGTCGAACGAGGCCCTCACGCTCTTCGACGGCTCGGCCGTGACGGGATGGGCCACGGCTGAGCCGAGCCAAAGCGACAGCGTTCCGGCGATGGCTGCGCCGGTGATCAACTGCCTTAACATTTTGGACTTCCTTCTCTTTCTAGGTTGCCTGGAGAGTGCGCCTATCCTTTTTCAAAGGCGTCCCAGGTGGCAGCCCGGGTTGCCGGATCGGCGGTTTCATGGTCACGGCAGTCGATGCGCAGTTCATTCCTGCCGAAGGCCGCGTTCACGAAATTGCAGTGGTGCGGTTTGGCAGCACCAGAATGCTGGTAGGGGCGGAAGTAGCGACAGCTCGTGCACATCCGCTGGATCGGTATGGCGTTTGCCTCCTGCAGATGCCGGATCATCTTGACGAGTGACAGCAGCAGGCTCTCCTGTTCGCTCGCGGAGAGCGAACGGGCGGCCTCCATCGCCGCCGTTTCGATCGGCGAAACGGAGCCGAGCGCTGCCGTTCCCTCGACCGTGATGCGGATCGCGGTGGCGCGCTTGTCGTCGGGAGCGCTCGCCTTGGCGACGAGCCCCTTGCGCTCCAGTGCCGCAATCGAATCCGTCGCCGTCGGCTGCGAGACGCCGAGATGCGCCGCAATCTCCTTCACCCGTGCGCCATTGCGACCGGCGAGAAATTCGAGGATCGCAAGCTGCGTCGGCTTCAGCCCGGCCTTTTCGGCCTTCGACCATTCGTCGCTGCGCATTGCGATTGCGATGCGCGACAGGCCTTCGCTGATGCGGTTGTCGATCGATGTGGGGTCTTTAGGCGTTTCCATGCACGTAATATATAGGAGTCCTATGTAATTTCAAGGACAATTGCGCTGTATTGCCGCTTTCGTTTTTCGGGAGGGTAATATAGGGTACCCCCCTATCCTACATTAGAGACTGCCATGTCCCATACGACCCATCAGAAGAAGAAACTCATCGCCCGTGTCAGTCGCATCCGTGGCCAGCTCGAGGCGGTCGAGCGCGCGCTGGAGGGCGAGCGTCCCTGTGGCGAGATCCTCCAGCTTCTCGCCTCCGTGCGCGGCGCGCTGACGGGGCTGACGGGCGAGGTGCTGGACGACCATTTGCACGAACATGTGCTGCATGCCGCCGACGAGAAGGCGAGGGCGGAGGCAGTCGAAGAAATATCGGAAGTCTTGCGAACCTATATCCGCTGAACCGGATCGATAAGGAGCTGGCGATGAGTGCCGGAACGAATACCCATGGACATGAGCATATCTTCCTGGGGCAGGACCATGCCCGGAACGAACACCGCATCTGGCTGGTGATCGCGCTGACGGCGGTCATGATGGTCGTCGAAATCGGCGCCGGCACCATTTACGGCTCGATGGCCCTGGTGGCCGATGGCTGGCATATGTCCACCCATGCCAGTGCGCTGCTCATCTCTGCGCTCGCCTATCTCTTCGCCCGCAAGCAGGCCCGCAACCCGCGCTTCACGTTCGGCACCGGCAAGCTCGGCGATCTAGCCGGTTTCGCGAGTGCCATCATTCTGGCAATGATCGCGCTGCTGATGGGGTGGGAAAGTTTCCTGCGCATCACATCGCCCGTGCCGATCAGCTTCAGCCAGGCGATTGCCGTCGCCGTCATCGGCCTTGCCGTCAACCTCGTCAGTGCCTGGCTCCTCAGCGGTGGCGGCCACGACCACCACCATCACGGTCACGGGCATGATCACCATCACGATCATCATCATGCCCATGGCCATGATCACCATGGTCATGCGGATAACAATATCCGCTCCGCCTATATGCACGTCATCGCCGACGCGCTGACCTCGGTGCTCGCCATCGCCGCGCTCACCTTCGGTAGCCTTTATGGCTGGCTCTGGCTCGATCCTCTGATGGGCATTGTCGGCGCTCTCATCATTGCGCAATGGTCCTGGGGTCTGATGAAATCGTCCGGAGCTGTGCTGCTTGATGTGCTCTCCGAGGGTGAGACGCTGCCGGATGAGATCCGCGGCGCAATCGAAGGAGACGGCGACAGCATCACCGATCTGCATGTCTGGCAGGTCGGTCCCGGCCACCATGCAGCGATCGTCGCCGTAATGACACCACAGCTGCGCGACACCGCTTTCTACAAGGAGAGGCTCGCGAGCCTGGACGAGTTGTCGCATGTGACGGTGGAGGTCACGCACGCTGCCTGATCCCGCCAAAAAGCCGAGATGCCGCCGCAATCGGGCCTTACGCCTGTGATCCTGATTCCCCGGAGGTCTTCATGAATCACAGCCTCACCCGCCGCAGCTTCATGGGCTCCGCCTTGCTGCTGCCTGCATTGGGCTTTGCCCCTCTCGCACGCGCTGAGCAGCAGGACGCCGATATCGACAAGCGGCTTGCAGCACTGGAAGCGCGCATTGGCGGGCGTCTCGGGGTCTCCGTTCTCGACAGCGACACGAATGTTTCCTTCGGCTATCGCGGCAGCGAGCCCTTCGCCATGTGCAGCACCTTCAAGGTTCTGGCCGCCGGCCTCGTTCTTGCCCGTGTCGACAAGGGCGATGAGAGCCTCGACCGGCCCGTCAAATACGGCAAGGAAAAGCTTGTCACCTATTCCCCCGAGACCGAAAAGCATGCGGGCGGCGACGGCATGACGATGGCCGAGATCTGCAAGGCCGGCATTACACTGAGCGACAACACTGCCGGTAATCTGATGCTGGAAAGTTTCGGCGGCCCGGCTGCACTTACCGACTGGCTGCGCTCGATCGGCGACGGCACGACAAGACTCGACCGCATGGAAACCGCACTGAACGAGGCCGCGAAAGGCGATCCGCGCGACACCACGACGCCGGATGCAATGCTCGATTCACTCGGCAATATCGCTCTCGGCTCGGTTCTGGCAGAAACCTCTGCAAATCAGCTGGTCGACTGGATGATTGCAAACACGACCGGCGGCGCGCGCCTGCGCGCAGGCCTGCCCAGCGACTGGAAGATCGGCGACAAGACTGGAACAGGCGACAACGGTTCGGCCGGTGATATCGCCATCATCTGGCCGCCGAAGCGCGGCCCCATCGTCGCCGCCGTCTATATGGCGGAAACGACGGTCAAGATGGACGAATTCAATCCCGTCTTCGCCGAAATCGGCAAGATGATCACTGAGATGGTGTAGGCCGCCAACAGCGTCGCGGTCGGTCGGACTCAACGAAAAAACCGCAGCCCGGTTCGC
The DNA here is from genome assembly GCF_051811225.1 of Rhizobium sp. 768_B6_N1_8. Taxonomy (NCBI): domain Bacteria; kingdom Pseudomonadati; phylum Pseudomonadota; class Alphaproteobacteria; order Hyphomicrobiales; family Rhizobiaceae; genus Rhizobium; species Rhizobium sp. 768_B6_N1_8. Next base: position 700,247 of record NZ_JBPWPV010000001.1, read on the forward strand.
GGCCTGCGGCTTTCGAAAGATTTAGGTGATCGATCGGCAACTATCAGCCGTTTTCGGCCTAGTCGGTGGACTTCGTATTGCTTGCCTGCGCAGTCGCAGGATCAGTGGTGCCGTCTCCACCGCCTTCGATGCCGGCGAGCTCGCGCTTGATCTGCTCGGCGATTTCCTTCTCTATCGCCGCGCGCTCGTCGGCAGGCATCGCCTTCAGATCGTCTTCGGTGAGATTATGGGCTGCCAGATAGCGGGCGCGGATGAATTCTTCCGGCGTCATGCTGCTCCAGTCGGAGAATTCGTCGACCAGGCTCTTATGTGCTGCCTTGGCTTCCATTTCTGCATCAGAGGGTTGGTTGATATAGGTCTCGTTGCCGGCCTGCACCGCCCACATCGTATTGGCGATGGACGGCGGGGTGGTGCTCGGCTGCAGGCCGGCGCCGGACTGGTTGCGCGTGCTGCCGCCAAATTCCTCGGTCTGCTTGTTCTTGGATTTGCCCTGCTCGAAGAGCGAGCCGAGGCCAGAGTAAATTGAGAGGTTGCTACCGATTTCCATGAAAAATCCCCCTGAAAAACCGGCTGCACCATTCTCCCCGGAGCCTGTCTGAGGCTTGCGTCTCTACCAGAGGGCGAGCAAATCTTTGGCCACCGCTTAATCCAGCAGGAAATCGATCATCGTCCTCGTCGCGGCCGAGAGACGGCGATGCGGCGCGTAGACCAGCGAAAAAGGGCGCGAGCGCCCGCTGATGTCAGGGAGAATCTCGATCAGGCTGCCGCGATCGATCCTGTCGCGAACGATGAAGTCGTAGCTCTGGCAGATGCCCATGCCGGCTTCGGCCAGTGATACGACGCCCAGCACATCGTCGTGGATCTCGATCGTCCCCTCCGGCGTCCAGTCCGTCTCCGCGCCATCGATTCGAAACAGCCATGGCGCCGGCCTGCCGGTGCTCGGCATGAAAAACGGCAGGCATCTGTAGCCTGCCAGGTCTTCGATCGTCCGGGGCGTGCCCGTGCGCTTGAGATAATCAGGCGAAGCGACGAGCCGCAGCGGCGCGTCTTCCAGCTTGCGGCCGACAAGCCCGCTGTCCGGCAGCGGCCCGAGGCGGATTGCCAGATCGTAGCCTTCGGCGACCAGATCGACATTTCGGTTGGTGATGCTGACTTCGACATGCACATGCGGATGGGCAGCACAGAAGCGCGTCAGTTTCTCCGGAAGCCGGAAATGGCCATAGGTGGTGGAAACGCTGAGACGAACGCGGCCGCTAAGCGCTCCGTCCTGTCCCTGAATGGCGCGCTCGGCATCTTCGATCAGCGAGAAGGCCGCTCGCGTCTGCTCCAGATAAGCGCGGCCGGCCTCGGTGAGGCTGAGCCGCCGCGTCGTGCGCCGCATGAGCTGCGCACCAAGCCGCGTCTCCAGCCGCGTGATCGCCCGACTGAGCACCGAAGGCGTGGTTGCAAGCGCGATCGCGCCACCGCTGATCGAGCCTTTTTCCACCACGGTGACGAAGGCTTCCACATCGCCGAGATGATCGAAACGCCGCATGATTATAACCTTTTAAGAACAGATGATTTCCACCGGTGCTGCTTTATCCTCTCTGAAGGAGATAATAAACCTTTGTCATCGAATGCATCACGGCTTTCGCAAGCCGATCAAACATCAGGAGAAAGCGATGACATCCGCAACAAAGCCCGTACTCTTCGTTCTGACCAGCCATGGCGTCAAAGGCGACAGCGGTCAGCCGACCGGCTTCTACCTCGGTGAAGTAACACACCCGCTGGCTGTCCTCGATGCGGCCGGCATCAAGGTCGAGTTTGCCTCGATCGAGGGCGGGGAACCGCCGGTCGATGGCCTCGATCTCGAGGATGCGACGAATGCCCGTTACTGGAACGACGAGACATTTCGCCATGCGATCCGCGGCACGGCAAAGCTCGTTGATATCGATCCTATCAACTATTCGGCGATCTTCTTTGCTGGCGGCCACGGCGCCATGTGGGATCTGCCGGAAAGCCCTGCTGTGCTTGACGTTACGCAGAAGATCTTCGAAACCGGCGGCATCGTCGCGGCGGTCTGCCACGGTCCGGCAGCGCTGGTAAACGTCAAGCTCAGCGACGGCAGCTATCTCGTTTCCGGACGCAACGTCAGTGCCTTCACGGATTCCGAGGAGCGGGCGGTCGGTCTCGACAAGACGGTTCCGTTCCTGCTCGCCAGCACGCTCATCGAACGCGGCGCCAGCCATCATCCGGCGCCGGATTGGAATGCCAAGGTTGTGGTTGATGGCAGGCTCGTTACAGGCCAGAACCCGCAATCTGCTACCGGTGTCGGCGAGGCGATCCGCGACCTGCTCACCGCCTGACAGTTGCCAGAGCACCGGCCCAATATCAGCGGGCCGGTCCAGTCGTTATGGTAGCGTGTAGGCGATCACATAATCGCCCGGCTTGGTGCCAACAGAACCATGCCCGCCGGCGACCATGACGACATATTGCTTGTTGTCATCGGTCGTATAGGTCATCGGCGTTGCCTGTCCGCCGGCCGGAAGACGTGCTTCCCAGAGCTGGCGTCCGTTCGTCACGTCATAGGCGCGCAGATAGTTGTCGACGGCAGCACCCAGGAAGGCGACGCCGCCCTTGGTCACCATCGGCCCGCCGATGCCGGGCACGCCAACCTTGAAGGGAAGAGGCAGCGGCGTCATGTCGTGCACCGTCCCGTTCTTGTGCATATAGGCGATGCGGCCCGTGCGCAGATCCACGCCAGCGACATAGCCCCATGGCGGCGCCTGGCAAGGGATCTGCAACGGCCCGAGGAACGGACCCATGAACACACCGTAGGGCGCGCCGTCATTGCGGTTGAGGCCCTGTTCGCTTCCCTTCTCATCCTGCCCGCGCGGCGGAATATCGGCGGCCGGCACCAGGCGCGAGGTGAAGGCGAGGTAGGTCGGCATGCCGAACATAACCTGCCGCTCGGGGTCGACAGCGACGGAGCCCCAGTTGAAGGTGCCGAAATTGCCGGGATAGACGATCGTTCCCCGCAGCGACGGCGGCGTGTAGCGGCCCTCATATTTGTAGCGGTGGAATTCGATGCGGCAGGCAAGCTGGTCGAACAGCGAGACACCCCACATATCCTTTTCCTGCAGTGGCTCCGGCGAGAAGGTGAGATCGGAGATTGGCTGCGTCGGCGCCGTGTGATCCTCCGGGATAGCGCCACCAGGCGCCGGGATTTCCTTGAAGGGAATGATCGGCTGGCCGGTGCGCCGGTCGAGCACGTAGATATCGCCCTGCTTGGTGGATGCCACCAGCGCCGGCACCGCCGTTCCGTCCTGTTTCGTCAGATCAAGCAGCACCGGTTGGGCAGGGACGTCCATGTCCCAGAGATCGTGGTGGACGAATTGCTGCACCCAGCGCAGCTGGCCTGTATTGATGTCGAGCGCCACGACCGAAGAGGAGAATTTCTCGACATCGGCGCTGCGGTTCATGCCGAGCTGGTCCGGCACCTGATTGCCGAGCGGGATATAGACCATGCCGAGTTGGTCATCGACGCTGAAGACCGACCAGCTGTTCGGCGAATTCGTCGTGTAATGCTGCCCCTCGGGCAGCGGCGTCGTCTGGTCCGGATTGCCGGAGTCCCAGTTCCAGATCAGCGCGCCGCTGTTGATGTCATAGGCGCGGATGACGCCGGACTGTTCTTTCGTCGAATAATTATCGTTGACCGCCCCGCCGATGATGATCTTGCCCGCAACAGCGACCGGCGGCGAGGTGGAGTAATAATAACCGGCCGGATTATACTGCATGCCGGCCTGTAGCTGCAGCACGCCCTGTTCGGCAAAACTGGTGCAGACCTGCCCGTTGGTCGCATCGAGCGCGATCAGCCGTGCATCCGAAGTCGGCAGGTAGACGCGCTCCTTGCAGGGCTGGCCGGCCGGCGTGGCCTCATCGCTGTAATAGGTGACGCCACGGCAGGTCTGGTGTTGCCGGTCCGGGTTCATGCCGGAATTGGCGTCATATTTCCATTTCTGCTGGCCGGTCTTGGCATCGAGCGCGATCGCCCAGTTGTGCGGCGTGCAGAGATAGAGCGTGTCGCCCACCTTCAGTGGCGTCACCTGATAGGTCGTTTCCCCGACATCGTCAGGCCGCTTCACGTCGCCGGTCTGGTAGCGCCAGGCCTCTTTCAGGGTGGAGACATTCTGTGCAGTGATCTGGTCGAGCGGCGAATAGCGCTGGCCATAGGGCGTGCGGCCATATTGGTGCCATTCGCTATCGGGCACATTGCCGCCGAAGGCTGGCGTTGTGGCAACCGTCTGTATCGGCAGATCGCCCGCGAGATCATGCGGATCCGTCGTTATCGAATAGGCAGCGACGATGATGGCAGCGATGACCGGAATGGCGAGCGGCCAGGGATTGGCGCCGTAATAAGTGCCGGTCGGGCTGCGAAAGCCGAGCGGCCGGCGGATCCAGGGCGTCAGCAGCCAGATCCCGAAGAGGATGATGAGGCCGCCGCGGGGACCAAGCTGCCACCAGTCGAACCCCACCTCCCAGATCGCCCAGGCGAGTGCAACGACCACGAGCACCGCATAGACCCAGAGCGCCACGGCCTTACGCATGAGAAGCAGGCCTGCCGTCAGCAGGAACATCAGCCCCGCGAAGAGATAGAAGATGCTGCCGCCGAGCGTGACGAGCCAAAGCCCGCCGGTGCCCAGCGCCAGTCCAAAAATGATGAAGAGGATGGAGGTAATGACGATTGCCATAAGGCAGTCTCCCGCTGGTTAGCCGGATCGGAGAATGGCGAAAAATATACGCCGATCAGACAGATAGAGCGGGAGGCTTACCTTTCAACCGCCACAATTGGCAGCGGTCGCGGTGTCAGGCTTTTGCAAGCTCGCGGTCGATCGCCGAGACGAGGCGGTTATCGTCAGCCGTCACGTCGGGGGCGAAACGGGCAACGACCTTGCCGTTGCGGCCGACGAGGAATTTTTCGAAGTTCCAGAGGATTTCGTTGTCGTCGGAGGCGAGACCGGCGCCCTTCAGCCGTTCGCGCATCGGTCCTTCCCCAGTCGTTTCCACGGTGGAGCTTGTCAGGTTCTTATAGAGCGGATGTTTGTCCGGCCCCTTGACGGAAATCTTGGAGTACATCGGGAAATCGACGCCGAAAGTGCTGGTGCAGAAATCGAGGATTTCCGCGTCCGTCCCCGGTTCCTGGCCTTTGAAGTTATTGGCCGGGAAGCCGGCGATGACGAAGCCTCTCTCGCGCTTGTCGGCATAGAGCTTTTCAAGCCCTTCATACTGCACCGTCAGGCCGCATTTGGAGGCGACGTTGACGATAAGCAGCACCTGGCCGCGATATTCGTTGAGCGTCGTCTCGCGCCCCTGAACGGTCTTGACCGGAATATCGAGAAGATCAGTCATCATTATCTCCCTTTAGTATGACCCAGTTGATATCGACTTGTCGGAAATCAGGTTCCGCAGAAGGTCTGGAGCACCCGCTCTTCGGGCTTCGGCGGGTCCATATAGGCCGCAAATGTTGGCTGCTCGTCATAGGGGTGCGAAAGAACTGTCAGCAGCGCCTCGAACAGCGAGAAATCGCCGTCCTGAACGGCCGCCTCGATCGCCTGCTCGACCCGATGGTTGCGCGGAATGAAGGCCGGGTTGACCTGCTTCATCGCGGCAGCCCGATCACTGGGCGTCTGCGGATCGCGCGAAAGCCGTTCGCGCCAGCGCGTCAGCCATTCGGCAGTGGCAGTCGGCTCCCGGAAACTCGAGGCGAAGACAGCCTCCGCCGTCTCATCGCCTGCCAGGATTGAAAGCCGCCGGAAGGTCAACGTGAAATCCGCGTTCTCAGCCTGCATCAGCGCCAGTAACGACTGGATCAGTTCCAGATCGTCATCCTCAGCTGCGCTCAGGCCAATTTTGCCGCGCATGCACTGCAGCCAGAAGGCGTGGAAACGCTCGCCATAGGCCTTGATGATGGCATTGGCATGCTCGATCGCCTTGTCCTTGTCGGCATCGATCAGCGGCAGCAGCGCTTCGCCGAGCCGTGCCAGGTTCCATTGCCCGATACCCGGCTGATTGGCATAGGCGTAGCGCCCGTGCTGGTCGATCGACGAGAAGACCTTCATCGGATCATAGATATCCATGAAGGCGCAGGGACCGAAATCGATCGTCTCGCCCGAGATCGTCATATTGTCGGTATTCATCACACCATGGATGAAGCCGACCTGCAGCCAGCGCGCGATCAGCGCCGCCTGCCGGTCGCAGACAGATTCGTAGAGCGCGAGATAAGGATTCTCCGCCGCCTTCAGCTCGGGATAGTGCCGTTCGATGACATGATCGGCGAGCGCCTTGATGCCATCCTCGTCACCACCAGCGGCAAGATACTGGAAGGTGCCGACGCGGATATGGCTTGCCGCGACGCGCGTAAAGACGGCGCCCGGCAATATCTCCTCACGCCGCACGCCTTCGCCTGTCAACACGGCAGCAAGCGCCCGCGTGGCGGGAATGCCGAGCGCAAACATCGCCTCGCTGATGATATATTCGCGCAAGACTGGGCCAAGCGCCGCCCGCCCGTCACCACGGCGGGAAAAGGGCGTCTGTCCCGCACCCTTGAGCTGAATGTCGCGGCGCTCGCCGCTACGGTCGATCACTTCGCCGAGCAGGATCGCCCGCCCGTCGCCGAGCAGCGGCACGAAGTGGCCGAACTGGTGGCCGGCATAGGCCATCGCCAGCGGTTCGGCGCCTTCGGGCACGAGATTGCCGGAAAAGATCGCAGCGCCATCGCGCTTCAAAATATCGACATCGAGCCCCAGTTCTTCCGCGAGCGGCTCGTTGAGCTTGATCAGCCAGGGCTCCGCTACCTGTGTCGGCACTTGCGTAGCGAAGAAGCGCTGCGGCAACCGCACATAGCTGTTGTCGAAGCTGAAGGCCGTATCCGGCCGTTTTTTCTGCAGGGCGGAGGTCATGACTAATAGGTAGGGCCGCAGGTGCGGTCACGCAAGCCGATTTTGGCCCCGAAACCATTCCCTTCACGAAGGGCAAAAAAGTGCAAGGAATGGTGATCTGCCTTTACCTCTCGGCAAAGCAGATGTGCCATAAAAGACATAGCGCCGCCATGATTGCAGGCGTATAGCAAAATCATCTCCTCTTGGCAGTTTTGCCATGTCATCCCCCGCGGCCCTGTCGCCCCGTGTGCTCCGCTGCGCCTTTGCGAGTGATCCCTGACGATGTCGGATCAGATTTATCATGCGCCGATGGTTCGGCGCGCAGCACCCAATTTCCGGGTGATCGCGATGATTGTCGCGAGTGCCATGCTCATGGAAAATGTCGACGCAACCGTGCTGGCGACCGCACTGCCGACGATGGCGCGCGATTTCGGCGTCGACGCCCCGGCCATGTCGATCGCCCTGACCTCCTATCTGCTCAGTCTGGCGATCTTCATTCCCGCCAGCGGCCGCATGGCAGACAGTTTCGGTTCGCGCACCGTCTTCCGCTCTGCGATCGCCGTTTTCGTGATCGGCTCCATCCTCTGTGCCTTCGCGCCGACCTTGCCGTTCCTCGTGCTCGCCCGCCTGCTGCAGGGCATTGGCGGTGCCATGATGATGCCCGTTGGCCGTCTGGTGCTGATGCGCAGTGTCGACCGCAAGGATATGGTCAGCGCCATGTCCTGGCTTTTGGTGCCGGCGCTGATCGGCCCGATCGTCGGCCCGCCGCTCGGTGGCTTCATCGTCACCTATCTCGATTGGCGCTGGATCTTCTACATCAACGTGCCGATCGGCATCATCGGCATGATCTTCGTGTCGATTTATATCGACGAAGTGAAGGGCAAGGCGGCCGGCCCCTTCGATACGCTCGGCTTCATCCTCTCTGGTATCTCGCTCGGCTCGATGCTTTTCGGCTTCGAATTGTCTAGCCATGAAGGGCAGGGCTCGTTCTCGATCTTCCTCATCGCCATCGGCCTGCTCTTCGGCATTGCTTATCTGCGCCATGCTCGCAAGCATCCGGCCCCGATCATGGATTTCTCGCTGATGAAGGTGCCAAGCTTCGGCACCTCGGTCATCGCCGGTTCGCTGACGCGCATCACGCAGGGCGCACAGCCCTTCCTGCTGCCGCTGCTCTTCCAGATCGGCTTCGGCCTTTCGGCAGCTGCCGCCGGCCAGATCGTCATTTCCACGGCACTCGGTGCGTTGTTCATGAAGCCTCTGGCAAAGGCCGTCTTCCGCCGCGTCGGTTTCCGCCGAAGCCTTATTATCAACGGCATTCTCGGCACGATCGGTTATGGTCTCTGCGCCGCCTTCCGGCCGGACTGGCCGATGCCGCTGATCTTCATCGCGCTGGTGCTCAGCGCCTTCTTCATGTCGTTCCAGTTCACGGCCTACAACACCATCGCCTATGATGAGATCAGCCAGGATCGGATGAGCTCGGCAACGAGCTTCTACACTACCTTCCAGCAGCTGATGCTCTCGCTCGGCATCTGCATCGGTGCACTGGCGCTGCATGCCTCCATGGCCTTCAACGGTGTCGAAACGCCCGAGCTTGGTGATTTCTCCACCGCCTTCATCGTGGTTGCGATCATTTCGATTAGCGCCACCATCTGGAACCTGCGCTTCTCACCGACCGCAGGCGAAGAGATCAGCGGCTATAAGGCCAAGCAGACAAAAGGCGCCGCAGCCGGAAGCTGAGGCGCCTTCCTCTTCGTTAGAGGCCGATAGGCTTCCGCAATCGCCGGCGCCACGATGGACGCCCCTTGCGTTGGTCCGCCTGAAGCCCGTAGGCCATGCGGCTGTCGAGGTCCTCGAAAGCTGCAAGATCCATATCCTGCAATGCCACCTCCACAACCGCCTCCGGTTCGGCTTGCGTCTGCCGCCCTGTGATCGCAAACCACAGATCACGCCAGCTGCGCTGGCGCGTCATTGCCCCCACCATCGTCACAATCATGCCCTTCCGCTCGCCCCGTCACGCCGCCTGCGGCAGGCAGGCCTCGCAGATCGCCGCAACATGGCGGTGGTCGGTGCCGCAGCAGCCGCCGAGCACCCGCACCTGCGGCATGCGGCGAAGGAGTTCGCGGTAGCGTCGGCCGAGATCGGCAGGATCCCCCGCATCCAGCACCTCGCTGTTATCGAGTTGCTCATGGCTCATGGTCGAGGCATTGGCGCGGATGCCGGAAATGCGCTTCACCCAGGCGCTGCCGTGATCGAGCGCCCCTTCGAAATGCGTCGGGTGGGCGCAATTGATCATGTAATAGGCCGGCGATCCGCCGGTCGCCGCATCCGTCGTTTCGATCGCGTCCTGAATGCTGCGGCCGGTCACCAGCCTGCCGTCAGTCTCCAGCGTGAAGGAGATCGCGCAGGGCATGCCGAGCGTTTTGGCTGCACGCGCAATGCCGATTGCCTCGTCGATGTTGGTCAGCGTGAAGGCGGCGACCATATCGGCCTCCGTGCCGGCGAAGGTCTCGATCTGGAAGGCGTGGTAGTCCTCCGCCTCGTCGGCGCTCATCACGCCCGCCTTGTAGCCGTCGCCGCGCGGGCCGATAGCGCCGCTGATGACGATTGGCTGCTCCGGCCGCTCATAGGCGTGGCGTAAGCCCACGAGAAGCTCGACGGCTTGCTCGTTTGCCGCTTGCAGCGCCTCGGTCGTATAGTTGAGCTTCTGGCCCCAGTCGGGATTGGCACGCCATGTGGCGGTGTCGAGCACGAAACCCGTTCCGTGCCGCCGGGCGATATCCAGATAGCGGCGATAGTAATTCTTCGTGCGCTCCCGTCCGTCCTCAGAAGCCAGCAATACGAAGGAGGCGAAATGCGGAAGCTCGATGCCGTCGTGGAAGATCATCGTGGTTTCCATGCCGCCATCGCTAATGAAGGTGCCGCCCTTTAGCTGCGGCAGCCCATGCCTGTACTTTGCCATTGTGAAACCTCTCCTGTCGCGGCGCCAGTAATGGCTGCCGTCGATGGTGATGTTCTGCCGCTTAATCTGATGCCAAACTAGGCGACTTGCGGTATACTACTGCGGGTTTCGAATTTTGCGGATTGAAATCAATCCCTTGCATGGGCCAATGCTGCCGGGGGCGGAGCCAGGCCCGATCTTGCTGCGCAGAAAACTGTACCGCGGGTACAGGAGGGGAACATGCGAAAGGGCGAGGAAACGCGGAATCGCATCCTTGATGTGGCAGAAGCAGCGGTCTTGCAGAAGGGTTTCGGCGGCACGTCCATTGAGGAACTGATCGTCGAGACGGGCATCACCAAGAGCGGCTTCTTTTACCACTTCAAGGACAAGAACGAGCTCGCGAAAGCGCTGCTCAACCGCTACATCGAGAACGACGAACGCATCTATGACGAGATCTTCAGCCGCGCGCGCGATCTGATGGATGATCCGCTGCAGTCCTTTCTGCTTGGCTTGAAGCTGCTCTCCGAACTGGTGGCCGACCTGCCGAACGGCCATCCGGGCTGCCTGGTGGCGACTGTCTGCTACTACGAGCGGCTCTTCGACCGCGAGATCCAGGAGACTAACCGCAATGCCGTACTCGCCTGGCGTCGCCGCTTCGGCCGCATGTTCCGCGAGATCATGGCCGTCTATACGCCACGCGAGCCCGTGGATGTCGACCAGCTCGCCGATATGGTCTCTTCGGTGCTCGAAGGCGGTATCGTTCTCTCAAAGACGCTGAAGGAGCCGAATACGCTCGCCGAACAGGTGCTGATGCTGCGCATCTTCGTAAGGATGCTCTTCCTGCCGGCCATCGAGTCGCCGCTCGTTGCCGTCAGGCACGACCAGATCTACGGCACGGTGAGGAGTGGCGGACTTTAGGTTTTGCCGTCTTCCAGCTCAGCTGCCAAGTCGGCGAGCTTGCGCACGGTGTTGAGATTGCGGGAGGTACCCGCCTTCAGCGCCGGCAGCTTCAGCTTCGATCGGCCGGAGCCGATGGGATAGTGCACATAGATCTCGCGCCCGGCCAGCTTTGCTTCCTCGCCATCGGGCGCCGCCATCTTGTCCAAGGCATCTTTAGGTGCTGCTTCCGGCAGGAAATAGACCAGCAGAAAATTGGGTTTGGCCTTGGGGAAGGGCGCGTGGGCGATGATGCCGTCAAGTTCCTTGCGGCTGCGCACCATCACGCCCGGCCTCTTGCCCAATTTCTTGCCCAGCGCGTTGTCGAGCTTCTCCTCGACTGCCTTTTCGGCCTCATCAGAGCGGAACAGGACGTTGCCGCTCTGGATGTAGGTCTTCACATCGGAAAAGCCGAGCCCCTCGCATATCGCCTTCAGCTCCGCCATCGGCAGGGAGCTCGTGCCGCCGACATTCACGGCTCTCAGCAGCGCGATATAGACGGCCATTTCTCCCTCCCTTGACTGCGTGGCGTGCGCAGGGCACGCCACATTCGGCTCCTACATCTTGCCTGCCACCTTGACCGCAAACGCATATTCGAACGCGATCTCTTCGAGCCGCTGGAAGCGCCCGGAGGCGCCGCCGTGGCCGGCATCCATATTGGTCTTCAGCAGGATGGGCGCATTGCCTGTCGTCTTGTCGCGCAGCTTGGCGACCCACTTCGCCGGCTCCCAATAGGTGACGCGCGGGTCGGTCAGGCCACCGAGCGCCAGGATCGGCGGGTAGGGTTTCGCGCCGACATTGTCATAGGGCGAATAGGCGGCGATCTGCTCGTATTCTTCGCGGCTCTCGATCGGGTTGCCCCATTCCGGCCATTCCGGCGGGGTGAGCGGCAGTGTGTCATCGAGCATGGTGTTCAGGACGTCGACGAAGGGAACGGCGGCGATGAGACCGGCGAATTTCTCCGGTGCCATGTTGGCGACCGCCCCCATCAGCATGCCGCCGGCCGATCCGCCCTCGGCGATGATGTTCGCGTAAGACGTGAACTTCTCCTGATTCAGATAATCAGCGGCAGCGATGAAGTCCTTGAAGGTGTTGGTCTTCTTGTCCATCTTGCCGTCTTCGTACCAGGCAAAGCCCCTGTCCTTGCCGCCGCGGATATGGGCGATGGCATAGACGAAGCCGCGATCGGCAAGCGACAGGCAATTGGTGTTGAAGCCGGCCGGAATGGTGATGCCATAGGCGCCGTATCCGTAGAGCAGGCAGGGCGCGGAACCATCGAGCGGCGTATCCTTGCGATAGAGCAGGGTGACCGGCACTTTCTCCCCATCCCATGCCGGCGCGAAGACGCGGCGAGTGACGTAGTCGTCAGGATTATGGCCCGATGGTACTTCCTGCGTCTTGAGCAGCGTGCGCTCGCGGGTGACCATGTTGTAGTCATAAAGCTGCGAGGGCGTCGTCATCGAGGAATACGAGAAGCGGATGACGTCGGTGTCGTATTCGGCGGCACCCGAAAGGCCGAGCGAATAGGCTTCCTCGTCGAAGGCGATTGCATGTTCTTCGCCGGTGCGGCGGTCGCGGATCATGATCTGCGGCAGGCCGTCCTTGCGCTCGAGCCACAGGAGATGGCGAGCATATGCCATGTGGCTGATGATGAGCGTGCCCGGCTTGTGCGGTACGACCTCGCGCCAGTTTTCCTTGCCCGGCTTTTCAACCGGCGCTTCCATGATCTTGAAATCCTTGGCGCCGCCGTCATTGGTGAGGATGTAGAAGACGTCGCCGCCCTCTGTCAGCGAATATTCGATGCCTTCCTCGCGCACCGCCACCAGCTTCGGCTCGGCCGTCAGGTCCTTGGTCGAAAGCAGCCGGTATTCGCTCGTTTCATGGTCGTGGATATCGATATAGATGAAGTCGTCGAGCAGCGAACCGCCGACGCCCATGAAGAAGCCGGCGTCCTCTTCCTCGTAGACCAGACGGTCGTCGCTCTGCGGCGTGCCGAGAATGTGGTGAAAAACCTTCGAGGGGCGGTGGTTCTCGTCAAGCGCCGAATAGAAGAAGCTCCTGCCGTCAGGCGCCCAGACCCCGCCGCCGCCGGTATTCTCGAGCACGTCGGACAGGTCTTCGCCGGTCGCCAGATCACGAACCCTCAGCGTGAAGAATTCCGAGCCCTTGTCGTCATAGCCCCAGATGCCGCGGCTGTGGTCCGTGCAATGGTCGAGGCCGGCGAGCCGGAAATAAGCCTTGCCGGCGGCTTCCTTGTCGCCGTCGAGAAGGATGATGCGGATCGTCTCGTCCTTTACGTTGCCATCGCGCGGAATGCGGAAATAGCGCGGCTGCTCGCCGCCGGTGACAAAGGAGGTGCCGTAGGCATAGGTCCCATCCTTCATCGGTACTGAGCTGTCGTCTTCCTTGATGCGGCCGCGCATCTCGGCAAACAGCGTCTTCTGCAGCGGCTTGGTGTCTTCCATGGCCGCATTCATGTAGCCGTTTTCGGCTTCCAGATGGGCGCGGATATCGGGGTCGAGGATGGAGGGATCCTTGAACATGGCCTGCCAGTTGTCGGCCCGCAGCCAGGCATAATCGTCGGTCCGCGTGATGCCGTGGCGCGTGTCGGAGACGGGTCTTTTTTCAGCGGCGGGCGGGACAGGCAGGTTCTTGAAAGCGGTCAAGGAAAGCTCCGTAAGGGCGGTGTCGGTGGGCAAGAGATAGAGGTGCTGCAGGTCAGGATCAAGCGTCAGCCGGTGAACCTTATTGAGACAAGATGACCGGCGCGTCGCCTTGATGTCACCACATTGTTTAAGAATGTCCGCTGGCATTGCGCGAAAATTGCACCAGCGTCGGGTCCCGGCAAGCGGTCGGCGGCAGCGTGACGAATACATAACAGTAAAGGTTTCCCCGTAATGCCGAAACGTCTGGTCCTGTTTATGTCGCTCGCGGGCCTTGCCGCCTCGTCCGCCCTTGCGGTCGATCCCGCCATCAAGAAGCAGCTCGAAAAGCTCGATCCGGCCACCCGCCTTGAGCAGAGCTGCGATACGGAAGCCATGAGCCGCATCAACAGTGACGGCACGGGCTTCCGGCCGGACAAGGTCATCGCCTACACCTTCAAGGACCCGATCCCGAGCGATGACCGCCTCGAAGCCCCGGGCGCCGTCTTCCGCAGTAAGGGCGACTGGTATCATCTCTCCTATACCTGCATCACCGGCCCGCAGCACATCAACGTTCGCGACCTGAAGTACAAGATCGGCGACAAGGTGCCGAAGGATAAGTGGACCAAATATTATCTCTATGATTGAGCCCTTGGCCTCTTCTTTGCTCTTCCGCATTCCCGTGACAGGCACAGGAATGCGGGCAGATTGAGACATGAGCCGTCCTCGACGGGCGGCATCAGGCCACATGGCTCGGGTCCCTGTTTTGCTTTAAGCCCTGCTAAAACATCAACAGAATCTGATTGTTCATGAACCGCTTTCTTCTCGGCTACGCACTGCTGCTCGCCGCTGCCTCATCGGCTTTTGCCGCGGAAACGCCCGCCGCCGCACCTGCCCGTCCGCCGGTCGCGGCAGGTCCCAAGCTGGTAGAGCCGCACCTGCACATCGCCCGTTCCAACATATCAGGCCACGCGCGCATTGCGCTGACCTTCGATGCCTGCATGGGCGAGGCCGATGAGCGCATTGTCTCGACGCTGGTCAACGAGCGCATCCCGGCGACGATCTTCGTCACCGCCCGCTGGCTGAAGCGCAATCCGAAGGCGGTTGCCGTCTTCCTGCAGAACCCGGATCTCTTCGAACTGGAAAATCACGGCGAGAAGCATATCCCGGCAATCGACAAGCCGGTGCGGGTCTATGGCATCGCATCTGCCGGCTCGCCCGATGCCGTCAGGCAGGAAGTGGAAGGTGGTGCCGCCGCGATGGTCGCGTCGGGCATTCCGGCGCCCCGCTGGTTCCGTGGCTCGACCGCCAAGTATGATCTCTCGGCCATCGGCCAGATCCGCGCCATGGGCTACCGCATCGCCGGTTATTCCGTGAATGGCGACGGTGGTTCGCTGCTCGGTGCCGCGGTCACCGAAAAGCGCATTTCCTCGGCCAAGGACGGCGACGTCGTCATCTCCCACATCAACCAGCCGACGCATGCGGCCGGTGCGGGTGTCGCCAAGGCACTCGTCGATCTCAAGGCAAAGGGTACGGAGTTCGTCCGGCTGCAGGATGTTGCCGATACGGGCGACGACAAGACGACGGAGTAGAGCAGTTCCAGCAAAAGCGTGCAGCGGTTTTGCGTCCGGAATTGCGTGAAAACCCCGAATTGCGTGAAGACAAAGAGATAGAGCATTTTCGTGATTCGAAGAAAACGGAAATGCTCTGGAACGAAGCTTACCTCAGTTCGTCTCCGGTCCGTATCGAACCCGCCATGAAACTCCGCACAGTCGGCGCATCCCTGTCGAGAGCGAAATCCTCGAACCAGTCACGATGCATGCCGGCGAACATTGCGCCGATCATTTGCGCGGCGAGGTAGGAGAAGGTGATGCCGTTGCCGCCGTACCCATAGGCGGCATAGACGCCAGCCATCCCTGGCACCGGGCCGATCAGCGGCAGGCCATCCACCGTCTCGCCGAATGTGCCGCACCAGGCATGCTCCACCCGCGTATCCGCCCTCGGCCACAGCCGCTTCAGCTTTTCCCGGATCGTTATGACCTTCCCCGGCAGCTTGAGGTCGCGCTCTTCGGGATCGGTGGTGTCATCGTCCTCGCCGCCGACGATGATACGATTGTCATCAGTGGTGCGCACATAGAGATAGGGATGGCTGTCTTCCCAGAGCAGCATGCCGTCGCGCCAGAGGTCTTCCGGCTTCTGGGGCACGGTGGCGAGAGCCCAGCTGGAACTGGTGCGATGCAGCTTCGGCATGTCGAGGCCGGGCATGGAATAGCCGGTCGCAAGTACCACATGCCGCGCCTCGATTACATGGGCGCCGTTCGTCTCGGCCGTCACATGTCCGCCTTCGCTGTGAAGCCTGGTCACCGAGGCGTTGATCAACCGCGCACCGCGCGAAAAGGCAGTCTGCAGCAAGGCCCAGGTGAGCAGCAGCGGGTCGGCCTCCGCCGAACCCGGCGAGAGGATCGCCGCATCACGGTCGAACTCGTATTGGGTGAGGAGATCGGGATGTTCGAGATAATGGCCCGGCAATCCCGCCCGGCGGCGAAGCTGCCGTTCCTCCATCAGTTCGCGCGCACCCTCGTGATTATTGGCGAGATAGAGCGTGTTGCGTGGCTGGAAACCGCAGGTAATGCCGTGGGCCGCAATCAGCTTGGCAAGCCCTGCGACACAGGCAGCACTGCGGCGATAAATGCCGGCTGCCCGCTCGAAGCCGTAAAGGGTTTCCAGCTCACCGAGTGTGCGGTCGATCTCCCATTGCAGCATGGCCGTGCTTGCCGCGGTACTGCCGAACCCCGGCTGCTCGCGGTCGATGACGACGACCGAAAAGCCTCGCGCCGTCAGATGTTCGGCGGCAAGCGCACCGGTTATCCCCCCGCCGATGATGGCGATATCGGTCTTGAAGCTCAGTTCGAGCGGCTGATAGGCCGGCCGCACGCCGTTCCTGCCCCAGAGCGAGCAGCCGCCTACGAGTTCAGCGTGGCTGGCTTCGTTGAGATGCAGGTCGGATGCCATGGCTTGCCTCCAGTCGGTGTCGTTACTTCGGCAGCTGCGGCTGCGGTCTTTCCTCGATCACCAGTTCCTCCATGATGGTCATGGCGATGAGCGAGAGCGGCAGTGCCAGCATCGCGCCGACCGCGCCCCACATCCATGTCCAGAAGATGATCGCCAGGAAGATGACGAACGGGTTGATCTCCAGCCGCCGGCCCATGACAGCGGGGAAGATCAGGTTTTCCATCACAAGGTGAACAGTGAAGAAGGCTGCAGCAGGTATAAGACCGATAATGATGCCGTCATGGGCGATAACGCCGGCAATGGCGACCGCAACGGTCATCATCGTGATGCCGAGATAGGGAATGAAGCTCGAAAGAAAAGCAAAGAAACCCCAGAGCACTGGCATGGACAGCCCGCCCGCATAGGCGATAACAGTCATCACGACGCCGAGCGCCACATAGATCAGCGAGGCCGTGGCGAAATAGAAGCCAAGCGCCTGTTCCACAGCATTGATGACGCGGATCGCTGCCAGCCGCTGCGCCCGTTCGCGAAAGGTCATGATGATCGTCTTGCGCAGGCTCACGCGGCTTGCCAGAAAGAGCAGCAACGCCGCAAAGAAGATCAGCCCCTGCACCAGCGCCGGCGTCAGGTTTGTTGTCACGACATGCAGCACGTTTCCGGTGTTTTCGAGCAGCGCATCGATGGACATCGGCCCGCTCTGGAAGGTCGCAGGCGTGATGTGCAGCCATTCGATCCGCTCCAGATAGGGCATGACGCGCTGGGTCGTGCGCTCGATGAAATCAGGCGCTTCATTGGCAAGCATCGCCAAGGGACCGGCAAGCGAATTGGCCAGCAGGACGATGACCAGCGCGACAGCGGAGGAAAGGATCGCCGCATTGGCAAGCCGCGGCACGCCCATCTTCGAAAGCTTTTCTGCCGCCATGCCGAGGATCATGCCGACGACCACCGCGAGCGTGATGGGGATCAGAATCAGCGACATCATATAGACTGCGGCAAGCCCAAGGATGCCGAAGATGCCGATGATGGCCCAGGCCATGCTGACATCGAGCCCGTCCTTCTCGACGCGCCGCATCGGTGCCGGTGGAAGTTCTTCAGCAGCTTCTTCCTGAAGCGTTCGTGCCCATGCGCTGGTGTGGCGTTCGCCGAGGCGGATCTTGTTTGCCTGTTTCCGGATGCCGTTGGCGATTCCCATGTGCGATGTGTCCCCGAAGCCCCATTGCTCCGCCAATCAACGCGCAGGCTTGCTACAGGTTCCCCCCTGGTATCGAGGCGTCTAGGCCGTCCGCCGCCGCCCGACGAAATCCACGAAGGCGCGCAGCGGCGGCGGCATCTGGCGCCGGCTCGGATAATAGAGGTGGAAACCGGGGAAGGGCGGTGTCCAGTCATCCAGCATGCTCACCAGCCTGCCGGCGGTAAGATCTTCCGCCACGTGATAGTCGAAGAGATAGCCGATGCCTATGCCATCAAGCACGGCCCGCAGCATCAGGTCGTTGTCTGTGGTGCTGAGTGGCCCCGAGACGGCCACTTCGAGCTTCTCGTCGCCGCGCTCGAATTCCCAATGATAGAGGCTGCCATCCGTCGGCCAGCGGGAGACGACGCAAGAGTGGTCGCGCAGGTCGCGCGGTGTGTCCGGCATGCCGTGGCGCGCGATGTAGTCGGGCGAGGCGACCACGACGAGCCGCATCTCGCCGCCGAGTTTTACGCTCACCATGTCTTTTTCCACCATCTCGCCCAGCCGGATGCCGGCATCGAAACGATCGGCGACGATATCGGAGAGTTTGTCATCCACGATAATGTCCATGACGATATCGGGAAAGGCAGCATGGAAGGGCGCAATCAGCGGCGCCAGCCCGTGCGCGATCGCAACCCGCGGCGCGTTGATGCGCAACAACCCGGCCGGCGTATCGCGCAGCGCCGAAACATCCGCCACCGCCTGGTCGAGATCGGCA
Organism: Rhizobium sp. 768_B6_N1_8; assembly: GCF_051811225.1. Lineage (NCBI taxonomy): Bacteria > Pseudomonadati > Pseudomonadota > Alphaproteobacteria > Hyphomicrobiales > Rhizobiaceae > Rhizobium > Rhizobium sp. 768_B6_N1_8. The sequence continues at coordinate 718,641 of NZ_JBPWPV010000001.1, forward strand.
AGCGCCGGCAGCAGCCTTGAAAGCAGCCGTTGGCCCGCCTCGCTCGGCGCCACGCTGCGCGTCGTGCGGTTGAGCAGCCGGATGCCCATCCGTTCCTCGAGCGTGCGGATCGTCTGGCTGAGCGCGGAGGCCGATATGCCGAGCCGGGCGGCCGCACGGGCAAAATTGCCGTGCTCGGCGACCGCAGCAAAAGCCCTGAGTTCGGCATAGTCGCTGCCGCGCATTATGCTCTCGTTTCTAAAGAAGTCATGCCGATAATGTAGCATTGTTGTCAGTATCGGCAAGGCGCATCCTCTTTCTGCAACACAGGAGATTATCCATGACTGATACATTGTCCCTTGACCGCTACCGTCTCCTCGGCCGTTCCGGCCTGCGCGTTTCGCCGCTGTCGCTCGGCGCCATGACCTTCGGAACAGATTGGGGCTGGGGAGCAGATGAGCAGGAGTCCCGCCGCATGTTCGACGCCTATGTCGATCGCGGCGGCAATTTCATCGATACCGCCAATCAATATACGGGCGGCACGTCCGAAACCCTCGTCGGCCGCTTTGCCGAAGGCCGCCGCGACGAACTGGTGATTGCCACCAAATACACGATCACTTCGCGCCCCAGGGATCCGAACTCCGGCGGCAATCACCGCCGCAGCATGGTCCGTTCGGTGGAAGACAGCCTGAAGCGGCTGAACACCGATTACATCGATCTCTTCTACCTGCACGCCTGGGATTTCACGACCTCGGTCGAGGAGGTGATGCGCGGACTGGACGATCTCGTCCGTGCCGGCAAGATCGTCTATGCGGGCATTTCCGATACACCGGCCTGGCAGGTCGCGCGCATGCAGACGCTGGCAGACCTTCGTGGTTGGGCGCCGCTGGTGGCTCTCCAGATCGAATACAGCCTGATCGAACGCACGGTGGAGCGCGAACTGATCCCGATGGCCGCTGAACTCGGTCTCGGCGTCATTCCCTGGTCGCCGCTCGGCATGGGTGTCCTCACCGGCAAATATAGTCGTGCCGACCTCGATATCGGCGGTGGCACCGCAAGTGCCGTCGGCACCCGCAAGAATGTCGCTGCCGGCAACGGTTCGCTGACCGAGCGCAGCCTCGGCATCGCAGAGGTCGTAAAGGCAATCGCTGCCGAGATCGGCAAGACGCCGGCGCAGGTGGCGATCGCCTGGACGCTCACCAACCCGGCCGTAACTTCGCCGATCATGGGCGTAAAGACGATGGCGCAGCTCGAAGACAATCTCGGTGCGCTTGATGTGGTCCTGTCGGATGAGCATCGCACTCGGCTGGCCGAAGCAAGCGCCATCGTTCTCGGCTTCCCGCATGATTTCCTCGCTAAACCATTGACGCGCGGCGTCATGTTCGGCGAGGTGACCATCGAGCCCCGTCATTGAAACATGCAAACCTGAAAATGGCGCCGGAAACGGCGCCATTTGTCGTCTGGAAGTTTTGTTCCGAAAGCGCAGCCCCCGCGCGTTCCAATCGCCGTTTGTGCCGCTCCGAAGTCACCGCCCAAGCGCGATCGAAAGCGGGACGGCAATGTAGCCTGACGGCGGTGCTGTCTCCCCTCCTGATGGTGCGAGTACCGGCGGCGGCAGATTTTCATCTATTTTCGCCGGGCCGATGCGGTTCCAGTCGTAGAGGAAGATCTCCTCGTAGAATTTGGCGATCTCGGCATCATAGAAGATCAGGCTCGCATCCCGGTTGAAGCCGGTGCCGGCTGTCGTCCAGTTGTGGCTGCCCATCAGCACGGCTTCGCTGTCGATGATGATTCCCTTGGTATGGCAGTTCTTCTGCTTGCGGATCTTACTGGTATCGAAGCCGTAATCCTTGGCATTGCTGATGACGTCGCGGTCCTCGGAGCCGAAGCTGCGGAAGATGATGCGCACGTCGAGCCCGCCCTTCTGCTTTTCGAGCAGCGCATCCAGCAGACGGCGATAGTTGTCGCCCACCGTCTTGGTATTGAAGCTCTGGTTCTGGAAATAGATCCGGCTCTTGGCCGATTGAATGAACGGCAATACCACATCGAGATAGTTGTCGGGCGTCAGGATCGGCTGCACGTCGATTGTGCGCTCGCCGGTCAGCGGCTGGAAATAGTGCGGCTTCTCGGGCGCTTCGAGCGTGTCCATGGCGACGTTGGCGGGCAGGAAGACCAGTTGTTCCGACACGATGCCGGCCTCCGTTACCGTCTTGGCCTCTTCCAGATCGCGCAGAATATGATCCTCGTAGAGTTTGCTGAGCTCGGCGTTTTCAAGGATGGCATGCCATTCGCGATTGTAGAGCCGGAGAGCCGATGGAGCGTCATCCTTGTTTGTCAAAGGCGCGACGTTGGGCTGGTTGGAACTCTGCCAGTTGCCGCTCGAAAGCCACATGGCATTGTGGTCGCGCACGGCGACCTTGATATGGTAGGCGGAATCGAAGATGCCGTCCCTGCCGACGCTCGCCGGCGCGAAATCGAACTTGTTACCCTTCGCATCGCGGATCTGCGCGACCGCTTCGGCATCCGTCAGATCGCCATCATGCACCTTGCCGCCCATCTGCAGCACCATGGAGATGGTTTCGGCCTGGCCCTTGACCGCATCGAGCACGCCATTGGCGACATTCGTCGCGCCGAAATCGTACATGGCAACGACCAGCGACTTGCGGGTCTTCGCCAGGAATGGACCGAGCTGCGGCCAGCTCGCGTCAGGTCCGGTATGGATGACGAATTTGCCATTGACCGGGCGACGGGTCAGCGGCAGGTCGTCGCGCTTCTTGTAATTCGTATGCCAGCTCGGCTTCGCGGCTTCATCCATGTCAATGCCGAAGAGATCCTGCGCCGAGGCGACAGTGACGTCAGTGCGAACGCCATCGATGTAGTCCGGCAGCTTCGTGCGGCCGCGCGATTCCAGGGCGCCCAGTTCGAGCTTGCGATTGACCGCGATCACGACGGCGCGCTGATCGGTGATCTCGCCATTCTCGAAGCGATAGCCCGGCTTGATGGCAACGACGTCGTCACGGTTGGCAAACTGAGATCGCGCGCTGCGGACCGCAGCAAGTACCTGCTCCTTGGTCGGCATTGCGATCGGCGAGGGGGACGGCGGATTGGGACCGGAACCGGTCGCACTCATCACAATGGACGGCCCCGAAGGAGAGCCCGCTGGTCCGCCTGCGAGCGAAGATTGCAACGCTGCAGTGTCCAGTTCGACGGTAATCTTCAGCGGTATCGTGAATGTCACCTTGCCGCCGCCGCCGCTGCCCGTGCCGCTTTCCTCATTATTGCTCACAATGACCTCCCCGTTCAATGGCTGGAGCAGTCCTCGGGCGCGCTGCAGGCAACGCCGCAGAACGGCTGCCGGCACCGCGTCATTCTCGATGAATTCGGTTCCGCTGTAGTGAAGCCCCATCACCCTGCCAGTGCCGATGTCGAGCAACGGAGAGCCGGAATTGCCGCCGAGGGTAGAGCAGGAATGGGTGACACGGTTCTCGTCGGCGGCCAGCAGGTTGCCAACTGCAAGCCGCTTCTTGGTGAAGACGCCGCCAAAAATCTTTTCGGCAAGTCTCTGATCGGAGAAGCGGGAATCGCTGGCGGGATAGCCGATTGCAGCAACCGGCAGGTTGCGCACCGGCACCTCGGAGGCAAGGTCGAGCTTCAGACGGCCGACCGGCGAGGATTTCTGTTCCAGCTTCAGGAAGGCAACATCGGGTCCGTTTTCAGGCGCCACCCAGACGACACGTTCGATCTTCACCTCGTCGCTGGTGGCGTTACCGAATTCCTCCAGGAAGTCGATATTGACGCCGATCTCGCGGCGCGCGTCAAAGCCGATCTTGAACTTGAAGCCGGTGCCGCTTGCTTCCGCAAAAAGGTTGGCCACATGGCGGTTGGTGATGACAAGGCCGTCATCGATCACCCATGCCGTTCCGGCATAGTCGCGGTCGGCATTGGTGACGTCGACGCGGCCGATCGAAACCATCGCCCGGTCCACGTTCGCAGCGTTGTCCGTCAGGATGCGGCGCCAGGCCTTCGCTTCCTCTCGGGCGCTGTCGATGTCGACGGCATTGTTCCTGACAAGGAAAACCGGCGTACCCACGGCAAAGACGATCGTCTCCAAGTCGCCGACCGGAGGTGGGCCGATATCGACCCCTTCTTCGACGGGCTGATCTCGGTTCATCAATGCGCGCACGCCGCCGTAACGGACGTTCATCGCGCGGCCGGCTTCATCAAGCCAGCCAGGTCTTTGCGCGCTGCTCATCAGCGCGTTGATGTCCTCCTGCACACCCGCCGAGCTGGCGGCCACAACCTGCTCCGCCACCTGCCGGACGCGCTGGGAATCCTCCACTGTCATTCTGCCTCCTCCGTCCGATGGCGGACATTTCGTCGGTGTACGATGGGGATTGGCTGCGAAATCTATTGAGGGTTGTAAACTGGGAAGATACGTCCAGTTTATTACAGCCGCATGATGGCGTCGAGCCCAGCGCCTGCGCGACCGTTCGGTCGTCCTGAAAGCAAATATCGAGAATATGCCGCGACTGTTTTGGGAGTTCCTTGAAAACAGAAAGGACCGTTTCGGTGAAATACCAAAACGATCCTTTCCGAGTGCCTTAAAAGATATTCCTTCAGGCCGAGAGTGTAAGCCCGATGCCCCACGGGTCTTTCAGGAAGACGCCGCCGTCGCGCTTCTCGCTCTTGATCTCAAGCTCGTCGAGCTTGGAAACGGCTTTGTCTAGCGTTTCCTTGTCATTGAAACGGATCTTGTAGTCGGAAAGGCCGGTCATGTGGTCGGCGCGGGTGCCAGCGCCGCGGCTGTTCCAGATATTGGCGGCGAGATGGTGGTGATAGCCGCCGCTCGCAAAGAAGCTTGCGCTCGGATAACGCGCCATTACCTTCAGGCCAAGCACGTCGCGATAGAAGGCATCTGCCTGCGGAATGTCGCCGACCTGCAGATGGATGTGACCGATCGCGGTGCCGTCAGCCATGCCGGTCCAGGCATTCTCAGGCGCACTGTTGTAGAGCGCCTGCAGGTCGAGCCGCAGCGTGGCCATTTCTACCATGCCGTCCGGATGGAACTTCCAGCTTTCATGCGGACGGTCTGCATAGATTTCGATGCCGTTGCCTTCAGGATCGGAAAGGTAAATCGCCTCGCTGACCAGATGGTCGGACGCGCCCTCGAGGGTGACATTGTTGTCCGCGGCATGGCGCAGCCAGCGGACAAGTTCGGTGCGGTTTGGCATCAGGAAAGCGGTGTGGAAGAGGCCGGCGGCATTGCGGGGGGCCTCGCGCGCATTGCTATCCGTTGTCAGCGTCAGCAGCGGCAGGCCGGCAACCCCCAGAACTTCGCCGCTTGCGGTCTTTTCGAGCACCGAAAGGCCAAGCATCTTCTGATAGAAACCGGAGACCGCGGCCAAGTCTTTCACGACCAGATGCGACTGGTCGATATAGGCAGGGCGCGTCAGCGCGTAAGATGGTTCTGATGCCGTCATGGAATGATCTCCTGCCCTGGAATTGAAAGGCGTACCGGCGGTGGCGGCAAATGTGCCGCCCGTAGCGAGCGCGAGGAATTTTCGCCGGTCCATTCGCCTGTAAGCTCCCCTCGGCTGCTGTACTTGATCCCAATATGGCGCATTCTCATTGTTCACAGAAGGCTCGTTTTTGACGATGAAGCGTTCTGCAAACGTTGACGATGGCTCGCGCCCCACTTGATATCAGTCAATGCGCTTTATCTATCCAGGGAGGAGGTTGATGACGAAGATCAACACCTCAAGGAGGATAGCATGTACAAGAAGATCATCGTTCCAGTTGAAATCGGCGGCATCGAAAAAGGCGAGAAGATTTTCCGCAAGGCGGCAAAGCTGCTCGACAATGGCGGTGAGATCATCCTCCTCAATGTCGTCGAGGATATTCCAACCTATGTCGCCATTGAATTGCCGGGAAATGTCGTCGAGGATGCCATGAAGGAAGGCCGCGACCGGCTGAATGAACTCGTCGCCAAGACCGGCATTCCGGCCACCGTCGAAGTCCGCAATGGCCCGCCCGCCAACGGCATTCTTGCCGCAGCGGAAAGCCATGGTGCCGATCTCGTCATGATCGCCTCTCACATTCCTGATATCTACAATTATTTCATCGGTGCCACCGCCGACCGCGTGGTGCGCCACGCCAAGTGCTCGGTGCTGGTGGATCGGTAGGACGTGAAGCTATGGATATGAAACTTCAGGAAAAGATCCTGCGCGACCGCTGGCACGAACTGACAGCGCGCCTGCGCAAGATCGACACGGACCTCGGCCGCACCAAGGCGACCGATGACGACGACCGCGCCATCGAGAACGAGAATGACGAAGTGCTGGAAGGTCTCGGCCAGGCCGGAGAGGATGAGCTGCGCGCCATCGACGCCGCCCTCGAACGTATCGCCAGGGGCACCTACGGCACCTGCGCCCGCTGCGGTGCTGCGATCTCCGAGGCCCGCCTTGCAGTGCTGCCGCAGACGCCGCTCTGCGAGGATTGCGCGGCAGGCAAGTAAGCGCGTCATCAAAACGAGCATGGCTCGTCACAAAGATTTAACCTGACGCCACCGGGCGTCCGGTTGCGCCTTTGCGAATTCAATGCGACGATCCCCTCCGCTGAGTAGGGGTGCGCGCATGGGCGAAATTAACGGCATTCGCTGGGCCTACGACAGATATGAGCTGATCGCCGACGGCATCGTCCACGGCGTCGGACTGTTCTTTGCCCTGATCGGCGTGACTGTGCTGATCTTCTACGCCACCCTCTGGAGCCCCGCCGGTGCGCTGGTTGCCGCCTGGGTTTACGGCGTCGGGCTGGTGCTGACCCTCGGCATTTCCTTTTCCTATAATATCTGGCCGGTTTCGCGCACCAAATGGTATCTGCGCCGGCTTGATCATTCGGCGATCTTCATCCTGATCGCCGCCACCTATACACCCTTTCTGGAGCGCGGCGCCGACGATCCGCTGCTGTCTGGCATGCTGGTCGTCATCTGGCTGATTGCCGCCTTCGGCATCTTCGTCAAATGTGTCTTTCCGGGCAAATATGACCGCCTGGCGATCCTGCTTTATCTCGCCATGGGCTGGAGCGGCGTCTTGGTGGCCGAGCCCGTCGCCTCGCGCATTCCCTATGCTTCCATGCTGCTGATCGTCATCGGCGGTATCATCTATTCGCTGGGCGTCATCTTCCATGTCTGGGAGAGGCTGCGCTTCCAGAACGCCATCTGGCATGGCTTCGTGGTGGCCGCCGCCGCCGTGCATTATTCGGCCGTGCTGACCTGCTTCAGCCTCTCGGTTCCCGCCTTCTGATATCTGGCGTTTACATCGGCCCGCGCCCGGCGTATGCCCCGGCAGAAGACCATTTCGAACCGGGCCTGCCAAATGACCGATACCGTTCTCATCCGAGACGCCGCCGAAGCCGATCTTCCTGCTATCAGAGATATCTACAATCACGCTGTCGAGCACACCACGGCAATCTGGAACGAAACGCTCGTCGATCTCGACAACCGGCTGGAATGGTTCAAGGCGCGCAAGGGCAGGGGCTTTCCGGTCATCGTCGCCGAAATGGACGGCAAGGTCGCCGGCTACGCCTCCTATGGCGATTGGCGCGCCTTCGATGGCTACCGCCACACGGTCGAACATTCTGTCTATGTCGACAAGGATTGCCGCGGTGCCGGCATTGGCGAAAAGCTGATGCGCGCATTGATCGAACGTGCGAGCGCCGGCAATATCCACGTCATGATCGCCGGCATCGAGGCCGAAAATACCGCCTCCATCAAATTGCACGCGAAGCTTGGCTTTCGCATCGCCGGCACATTTTCCGAAGTTGGCATCAAATTCGGCCGCTGGCTGGATCTCACCTGCATGGAATTGCGCATACCGAAAGCCTGACAGGGCCATCTCCAGATTGATTGCTGGCGGGGACTAACCATATTTTTATCGTAGTCTGCGCCTTGTAGAAATCTCTGATGGCGCGACTCGCGGAGGAGAGGTTGATGTTTGGACGCTCGGTGCTCGGTCTTTCGGCTTTTCTGGCCATGGCAGCCTATTCGCTGCCGGTAATGGCGGCCAGTTGCGGCAGCACGGCTTCGCCGGAGCTCGACTGGCAGGAGTGCAACAAGAAGAATCTGATGCTTCAGGGCAGTGACCTCCAGGGCGCCAATCTGGCCGGCACGGATTTTTCGCTGACCGATCTCGGCGGCGCCAACCTCAAATCCGCCAATGCCGAAAAGGCGACCCTCGTGCGCGCCTCGCTTGAAGGCGCTACCGTGCAGGGCGCGAACTTCGGAAAAATCGAAGCCTATCGATCGACTTTTGCCAGGGCCATCGCCGATGGTGCAAGCTTTGCCGGTGCGGAGTTGCAGCGGGCCGATTTCACCGGGGCGCAGCTGACGAAGGCCAACTTCGAGAAGGCCGAGCTGGGTCGGGCCAATTTCGACAAGGCGGTGCTGACAGGCGTCAGCTTCGCACTCGCCAATCTCTCCCGCGCCGATCTGACGGGCGCAAGCTTTGAAGGTCCGATCACCTTCGACCGAGCCTTCATGTTTCTGACCCGCATCGAGGGGCTGGATCTGTCCGCCGCTACTGGCCTGCAGCAGGCGCAGATCGACCTCGCCTGCGGCGATTCCTCGACGAAGCTGCCTTCGGGGCTTTCTGTTCCCTCAGGCTGGCCCTGCCCGCAGGAGCAGGACTAGCGCCTTTCCAGCAAAAGTTTGCAGCGGCTTTGCGTCCGGAATTGCGTGGAAACAGGGCCCTTTGGTTCAGGCGAGACGACCAACCGGAATGATCTCGCGCGACCGCGCATGGAAGGGGTTGCCTTCCCAGTCGCCATACCAGGCATCGATGGTGAGCCCGGCGTCGCTGATCATTCTCGCAAGCTTGTCGCGCGGCGTGTAGAGGATTTGCGAGCGCCCGGCGAAGTGCTCGCCGGTCGAGAGCACCCGATAGCCGTTCTCATAGGAAAGAATGCCGGTCGTCTCATCGTAATGAGACTCGTCCGAGGCCTCTATCGCACCGAGTTCCGCATGCTCGAGCTGGCGCACGCTGCTATGGCGTACGTCGCGCTCCCCGTAAAAACCGGGATTGCGCGTATCGAACACGAACCGGCCGGCAGGGCTGAGATGTGCTGCGATCGTCGCAAGGGCGGCGCGCTGGTCCTCTTCCGTCAGGAAGACCTGGAACGCGTGGCCCGTCAGCACGATGAGATCGTATCTCTTCCTGAGGCGAACGGTGCGGGCGTCACCCTCGACCCATGCCACCTTGCCGCCGCCCGGCCGCGCCCTGCCGATGTCGAGCATCGCGGCGGCAGGATCAACGCCGGTGACGTTGCGCGTCGCGGCGAGCGCTGCCGTCAGCTCGCCCGTCCCGCAGCCGAGGTCGAGCGCGGAATTGGCGCCTTCCGCCAGCTTCATGCAGAAGTCGAAATCCGGTCCCCAGCGATTGGCCGTATCGTAGAATTGTGCAAGTGAAGGATCGCGGTAGAGGGGATCGTCGGAACTCGTGCTCATGCGCCTGAATTCTTCTCGCTGATGTAGAGATAGCGTTCCACTGTCTCGCCGGCCGCATTCTGCTTGGTGAAAACCTCCCGTCGCTGATGCACCCGCCCGGCGACCTTCTGCGAGGGAAGATTTTCCAGGCTGACGATACTGACGAGGCGCGACAGTCCCATGACCGAGAAGGCATGGTCGCGGCAGGCAAGGGCGGCCTCGGTGGCATAACCCTTGCCCCAGTAATCCGGCCAGAGATGGTAGCCAAGCTCCGGCTCCATTCCGCGCGATGTGTCCTGCAGCGTGATCCCGCAATCGCCGAGCAGATCGCCGCTCTCGCGATCGATCATCGCCCAGAGACCGAAACCATTTTTCTCGTAGCTTCCGAAGGCGAGCCTGTCGAAGAAATCGCGCGTTGCTGCGGCATCCTTCACGGAAGGGTAATACCGCATGCACAGCGGATCGGCGAAGATGCGCTCGAGCGCCGGCAAGTCCGCGACGGTGATTTCGCGCAACACCAGCCGGTCGCTGCGCAGGATTTCCCGGATGATAGACATTGTTTCATCCCTCTGTCATGGAGCGTGCCTAAGCCGCGCCTACCTCTTCCTCCCGATTTATACGAGAGCTCCCGTCATGGCATCTGCAAAGATACGCGTCATCATTATCGGCGCCGGCATTGTCGGCGCTTCGCTCGCCTTCCATTTCGCCCGGCGCGGAGCCACCGTCCATCTGGTGGAGGAGAATGTGCAAGCCGGCAGCGGCGTGACGGCACGTGCCTTCGGCTGGGTGAATATCATCAACATCGCGCCGGGAGCGGTCAATTACCGCCTGGTGCAGGAAGCGCTCGCCGACTATAGCCGCCTGCAGGCCGATCTACCGGATGCCTTTGCCGCTGCACGTCCCGGCTCTCTGTTCTGGCTCAAAGGTACTGCCGAAACCGAAGCCTTTGCCGCAGCCCATCGCGCTGCAGGCACGGATGTCGAACTGGTCGATGCCGCAGCGATTGCTGCATGGGAACCCAATCTGTGTCAGCCTCCCGCCTGCGCGATCTTCTCGCCCGACGATCTAGCGCTCGACCCTGCAAGGCTGTCACGCGACCTGATCGATGCCGCCGGCGTAACCGCCACCTTTGGCCGGAAGGTCGAAAGCCTCATCCTTTCGGGCGACCGGGTGAGTGGCGTGCGTCTGGCCGATGGCGCGATCGAGGCCGATCTCGTGATCCTCGCAGGCGGAACAGCGGTCGACCGCCTAACGGAAAGCCTGGGCTTCCGAACAGGCGTCGAAGCCTCGCCCTCCATCATCCTGCGCTATGGCTGCGCGGAGCCTGTCGTGAACCGCATCCTCCGCGGCCCTGGCCTGGAAATCCGCCAGTCGGCGGACAACATGCTGCATGTCGCCAAGGGCTATATCGACGATACCTCCGAAAACGCGCCGGAAAGGGTCGGCCAGCGGATCTTGAAGGTCATGCATGAGCGCCTGCGCCTGCCCGAAGGCGTGTCGCTGGTCGAGGCGGCTGCAGGTTACCGGCCCTTCTTCTCCGATGGAATGCCGCGGCTCGGTTTCCTGCCCGGCATCGAGGGCGCCTATGTCGCCGTCGGCCATCCCGGCGTCATTCTCGCGCCACTGCTCGGCCGGCTTGCCGCCGAGCATGTAATGGAAGATCGGCGATCGCCGCTCATCCCATCCGCCGGGCTGATATGAAAAAAGCGGGCCTGGTGGGGTCCGCTTTTCTTTTACTTACAAGCCTTTACTTGCCGGGCTCGAAAACCATTGCATGCCCGTTGATACAGTAGCGCAGGCCGGTCGGCGGCGGTCCGTCAGGGAAGACGTGGCCGAGATGGGCCTCGCAGGTGCCGCAGCGGATTTCCGTGCGCACCATGCCATAGGTGGTGTCGCGGTGTTCGGTCACGGACTCCGGAGAGACCGGTTCGAAATAGCTCGGCCAGCCGCATCCTGCATCGAACTTGGTGTCGGAGCGGAAGAGCGGCGCATTGCAACTGACGCAGCGGTAGAGTCCGGTCTCGAACGAATCCCAATAGGGACCGGTAAAGGCGCGTTCGGTGCCGTGCTGGCGCGTGATGCGATACTGCTCAGGGGTCAGCAGTTCCTTCCATTCGGCATCGGTCTTGTGAATTTTTGGTGTGGTGGTCGTTTCGGCCATGGAGTGCTCCTTTCGCCGATGGGGGCAATCTCTTTCGTGCGCAAATGTGGTGCGCTGAGCACGATTGATCAAGTCTGGGATCAGGCCTCACGATCAAACCTGCCGCGTCAAGGCCCCAATTACCATCTACCCAATTCGGGGGAAGACGACGAATCACCCGTGCTTTATCTTTAGTGTGCCATTAAGCTTAATGCTGCGTGTTTCGGGGACAAACGGTGTTTCATACTCTGATGATTGTTCTGTACGGCGCAGTCGCCGCAATCGCCCTGGGCGTGACCCTGCTGGAAGGCTGGGTCAATCACGACCGCTGGACGGTGCATCGCATTGGCGGGCTGATCGCCTGCATTCTCTGGCCTTTGCCGCTTGCTTTCTTCATCCTGCACGGTTCCGTTTCCCGTCTCGTCACACGCCTTTCCTGAACTCCAAGCCTGTGAAAACCGCCGCCTGCATCCATTGCGGGTTGCCGAAATTGCTTGAGGCTATCAGCCGATTCGCCTAAGCCTTGGAAAAGGCTGCTTGCCGGCTTTCATCCGTGCTCACGGGGAGGGGACATGGCCGATGTCACGGCTCTGACATTTCTGGCCCTGTGTCTGCCGTTGATCGGCGCTCTCGCGGCTCCCTTCATCATTCGTGCCTTTGGCGCAGGCGGTGCCTGGCTGCTCGCCATCGCCCCTTTGCTCGCCTTCCTGCATTTCCTGCGTCTCGTGCCGCAAATCGCTCACGGCGAAGTCATAACCGGCGGTTATGACTGGGTGCCGGGCTTGGGCCTGCGCTTTTCCTGGTTCCTTGACGGATTGTCGCTCACCTTCGCCCTGCTCATCACCGGCATTGGCACGCTGATCGTGCTCTACGCCGGCGGATATCTGAAGGGCCATCCGGATCAGGGCCGGTTCTTCTCCTTCATCTTCCTTTTCATGGGCGCGATGCTCGGCGTCGTGGTGTCGGACAGTTTCCTGATGTTCTTCATCTTCTGGGAGCTCACCTCGATCACTTCCTTTCTGCTGATCGGCTTCGACCATGAGCGGGAGGCGGCACGGCGCGCCGCTTTGCAGGCACTCGTCGTCACCGGCGGGGGAGGGCTGCTGCTGCTGGCCGGCTTGCTGCTGCTCTGGGGACTGACAGGCGTTGCTCAGTTGTCCGAGTTGCTGCAGTTCGGCGATGTCGTCAGGGGCAGCCCGCTCTATTTCGCCACCCTGTTGCTGGTGCTCGGCGGTGCCTTCACCAAATCGGCACAGTTTCCATTCCATTTCTGGCTGCCGAATGCCATGGAAGCGCCCACACCCGTTTCCGCCTACCTGCATTCCGCCACCATGGTGAAGGCCGGCGTCTACCTGCTGATGCGGCTGAACCCGGTCATGGGCGCGACGCCCGCATGGGAGGTCCTGCTGCCCGTCTTCGGCGGCCTGACGCTCGTTACCGGCTCGGTGCTTGCGATCCGCCAGACGGACCTGAAGCTGAAGCTCGCCTACACGACCGTCTCTTCCCTTGGCCTGCTGGTGCTGCTGACCGGCTTCGGTTCGCACTCGGCCATCGAAGCGGCGGTGCTCTATCTGGTGGCACATTCGCTCTTCAAGGGCGCGCTCTTCATGGTCGCCGGTATCATCGACCATGAGACCGGCACGCGTGATATCACCCGGCTGCGGGGCCTGCGAAGGGCCATGCCGCTGACCTTCCTGATCGCCATGGCAGCTGCCCTTTCCATGGCCGGTCTGCCACCCTTCTTCGGTTTCCTCGCCAAGGAGGAAATCTACACGGCTCTCGCCAGCGGCGATCTCTATTCGATCCTCGTCACGGCCATCGCCGTCTTTGGCAATGCCCTGATGTTTGCGATCGCCTTTGCCGTGGCGCTGACGCCATTCCTCGGCCGGCCGGTGGAAACACCGAAACATCCGCATGAGGCGCCGGTCCTGCTCTGGTTCGGTCCGGCGATCCTCGCTGTCGCAGGGCTGCTCACGGCGCTCTTTTCCGGTTTCACCCATGCCATGATTTCCTCGCCCATGGCCTCTGCCGTGGCGGGTGAAGCTACGGCCGCCATCTCCATTTCGCTGGCCCCGCATATCGGGGTGCCGCTTGCCCTGTCGCTGCTGACGATAGTGCTCGGTGTCGTTGTCTACTGGCATCTCGACCGTGCCCGCGCGCTTGTGGCCCATGCCCTGCGCTCCGCCCTTGGTCCCGATCGCGGTTTTGATCACGTCATCGCCGGGCTTGTGCGTTTCGCGCACCGCTTCATCGGCATCGTCCAGCCGAGACGTCTCGATATCTATGTCGCCTGCACCTTTGTCTGTGTGGCAGCGATGCTGCTCGTGCCGCTCGTCATCCATGACGAACTGCCGCTGGCCTTTGCCTGGCCCGCAGACCTGCGCCTGCGCGAAGCGGGCATCATGCTCATCGCCATGCTCGGCCTCGTCGCGGTGCTGATCGCCCGCGACCGGTTGACGGCTATCGTCTCGCTCGGCATTCAGGGTTTTGCTGTCGCGCTGATCTTCCTGCTCTTCGGCGCTCCGGATCTCGCTTTCACCCAGTTCATGGTCGAAACGCTCGCAGTCGTCATCCTCGCCCTCGTCATGACCCGTCTGCGCCTGTCGCCGACCGATCCGCGCCACGGCGCCCGCCGTCTCTTCGATATCGCGCTTTCACTCGCATGCGGCCTCGGCTTCGCGCTGCTTTTGATGCGCGCCACGGAGCCACCGTTCAACACGGCACTCAGCGATTTCTTCAACGCCCATTCGAAGCTGATCGCCCATGGCGCCAATGTCGTGAACGTCATCATCGTCGATTTCCGCGGCACGGACACGCTCGGCGAAATCGCCGTCGTGGCGGTGACAGGCCTCGCCATCCTGGCCCTCATCCGCATCCGCGGCAATACGGAGCGCCGGCTGGCGACGAACGATCCGGATGCGGAGGAGGCATGAGCCGGGTCTTCGCAAAACCTGTCGGCGTCGGCATCCGCCTTCTCGTGTCTGACCGCCCGGCCACGCAGAGAAGCGGAGGCGCCGCATGAACACAATCATCTTCCGCACGATCGCTCCCTTTATCACCGCGCTGATGCTGCTCTTTTCCGTCTTCATCCTGCTGCGCGGCCACAATGAGCCGGGTGGCGGCTTCATCGGCGGGCTGATTGCCGCTTCGGCTCTGGCGATCTACGGCATTGCCTTCGGCGTTGAGGCAGTACGCCGGGCGATCCGCTTCCACCCGCTGGCGATTGCCGGCTTCGGTCTGCTGCTCTCCTGCCTCGCCGGCCTGATCTCTGTCCTTTTTGCCGTGCCCTTCATGACCGGCCTCTGGGTCTATCCCGTCGTGGCAGGCGTGGAGGTGCCGCTCTCCAGCGTCGTGCTCTTCGATCTCGGCGTCTATTTCGTGGTGCTCGGCGCCGTCGCCTCGATCGCGCTGGCGCTGGAAGAAAGGGAGGTGGACTGATGGAGGCGCTCTTTGCCATCGTCGTCGGCCTGTTCTTTTCGGCCGCCATCTATCTGATCCTGTCGCGCTTCTCGATCCGTATCATGCTCGGCATCGCCATTCTCGGTAACGCCGTGAACCTGCTGATCTTCACGGCAGGACGGCTGACCCGCGTCGTGCCGCCGATCATACCCGCCGGGGCCGACATGCTGCCATCAGGTGCGGCCAATCCGCTGCCGCAGGCGCTGATCCTGACGGCCATCGTCATCTCATTCTCCTTCCTCGCTTTCCTGCTGGTGCTGACCTACCGCGCCTATCAGGAGCTCGGCACAGACGATACGACCCGCATGCACGATGCCGAACCCGAAGACCGGCCGCTGCCGCCTGTGGGGTATTGAGCATGGTTGTGCGGATGCTCACCCCCCTCTGCCCGTCGGCTATCAAGGGAGGCACCCCCTGATGGCCGCCCCCATCACCGATCTCTCTGCCGCCATGGTCACCACCCCGGTCCCGCCGGCCCACTGGCTGGCGATCCTGCCGGTCGTGCTCTGCATCAGCCTCGGCGCGCTGCTCCTGATGCTGCGGGACCTTCCCCGCCTGCAGGCATGGATCGCCGTCACCGGCCTTGCCGTCCTCCTGCTTCTCGACGCCGCTCTCCTGCGGCAGGTCGTCGAACACGGTCCGCTCACCATGGTCATGGGGCGCTGGCTGCCGCCCTTCGGTATCGCTTTCACGGTCGATATCTTCAGCGCGCTGATGGCGCTCGCCGCAGCGGTCGCTGCCCTTGCCGCCGGCATCTATGCGCTCTCGGATACCACCGAAAGCGGCCGGCGCTACGGTTTCTTCCCGCTGCTGATGCTGCTGATGGCTGGTGTCACCGGCGCCTTCCTGACCGGCGATATCTTCAACCTCTATGTCTGGTTCGAGGTGCTGCTCATCTCCTCCTTCGGCCTGCTGATCCTCGGCTCCGAACGGGCGCAGATCGATGGCGCGCTGAAATATGCGGTGCTGAACCTCATCGCCACGACGCTGTTCCTCATCGCTGTCGGCATCCTCTACGCGAGCTTCGGCACGCTCAACATGGCCGATATTGCCGAGCGGGCAGCGGGCTTGAGCGACACAGCGCCACTGATGACGCTCGCCTGCCTCTTTCTGCTCGCCTTCGCCATGAAGGCCGCGGCCTTCCCGGTGAATTTCTGGCTGCCGGCCTCCTACCACACGCCGCGCATCGCCGTTTCCGCGCTCTTTGCTGGCCTGCTGACCAAGGTCGGCATCTATGCGCTGCTGCGTGTCCTGGTCATGCTGCTGCCGGCCGAGCGCGATGAGCTCAGCCTGCTGATCGCGATCGTCGGAGCCCTGACCGTTCTCGTCGGCGCATTGGGTGCGCTCGCCGAGACCGACCTGCGTCGTCTGCTCGGCTATGTGGTGATATCAGGCATCGGCAACATGTTGGTCGGTGCCGCACTCGGCACCGCCGATGGCCTCGGCGGCGCGGTCTTCTATGCGCTGCATTCAGTGGTGCTGATGACGGCGCTCTATCTTCTGGCCGGCGAAGCGGGCAGGCGGGGCGGCTCCTTCTCGCTGGCCGCGCTCGGGGGCCTTTATCGCCAGAGCGGATGGTTTGCCGCGATTTCGCTCATGCTGCTCCTGGCCGCCTGCGGCCTGCCGCCCTTTTCCGGCTTCTGGCCGAAGGTGCTGCTGGTCAAGGCCTCGCTCGATGTCGGTGCCTGGTGGCTGGCGGGCGCGATCCTGCTCGGCGGCTTCCTGCTGACGATCGCCTGTGGCCGCGTCTTCCTGTTTGCTTATTGGCGTCCCGCCCTCCTGACGCTCCCGCCGGTGCGAACCGGCTGGACAACCGGCCTGCCGCTTGCCGCATTGACGATCCTCGTCATCGGCTTCGGCGTCCTGCCGGAGCAGTTGCTGCAGCTCGCCCGGTCGGCCGCCGACGGGCTTGCCGATCCCTCCGCCTATATCTTTTCCGTCTTTCCGGAAGGGACTATACGATGATCGTGCTGTTCCTGAGCCTGCCGCTCGCCATTGCCTGGGTCGCCGTGACCGGCAGCGCCTCGCCGCATAATTTCGTTTTCGGCCTCGTCCTGTCGCTGCTGTCGCTCGCCGTCGTGCGCGAAGCCTTTGCCGACCGTTCGCCGCCGCGCCGTATCCGCCCTTTGCATGTCCTCCTGCTCGCCGGCCTTTTCCTGAAGGAATTGGCGCTTTCCGCCTGGCGGGTGGCGCTGACGGTGCTTTCGCCGCGTATGCAGCTTACTCCCGGCATTCTCGCATTCCCGTTGACGGTGACGAGCGATTTCCAGATCACTCTGCTTGCCAATCTCATCACGCTCACGCCCGGCACACTCTCGGTCGATGTGTCAGCGGATCGGCGTACGCTCTATGTGCACGCGCTGGACTGTGCCAATCCGCTGGCCGTCAGACGCGATATTGCTGACGGATTCGAGCGCCGTATCATGGAGGCCTTCGGATGATAACGCCCGCCGCCATCGTTTCCACTGCCGCATTCGCAGCGCTTGGCATCCTCTGCGTGGCGCTCTTCATAACGGTCTGGCGGGTCATTGCCGGCCCCAGCCTGCCGGATCGCATCCTGGCGCTCGACATGCTGACAGGCATCGCCATCGGCTTCATCGCCGTCGTCGCGGTGCGCACCGGCTTCTCGCTTTACATCGATATCGCTATTGCGCTCGGCCTCGTCGGCTTTCTGGCAACCGTCGCCTTCGCCCGTTTCGTGCTCTCGCGCGGAAACGCGGGGCCTGAGACGCGAAAGAGGAGCGAATGATGATGGACTATGCGCTCGCTATAATCACCGCCGTCCTGCTGCTGGCCGGCGCCTTCTTCGCGCTGGTGGCCGCGATCGGTATCGTGCGCCTGCCGGATCTCTATACGCGCATGCATGCCGCTTCCAAGGCCGGCACGGTCGGTTCCGGCTTGTTGTTGCTTGCCGCCGGGCTTTACTCGGGCGAACTTGCTGTGCTTGCAAGAGCGCTGGCCGGTTTCCTCTTCTTCATCCTGACGGCACCGGTTTCTGCACACCTTCTTGCGAGAGCTTCGCATATATCGGGGCATTTCCCGGCTGATATCTCAGTACGTGACGATATGCGAATGCGCTGAAGGCGGGGCTACTCAGAATTTTAAGCAATTTTACGCAAACTTATGCACCGGAAGCACGAGTAAAGCTTGCTGAACTGCTGACCAATTCTTTGTGATGGATTTTTTTTCTAGGAAAATCACAATTAATAATTGGCCTTTTGCGAAAACGATGCTATTTGAAAATCCAAGTAGAGTTCTGATTGTGAATTAGAAACGTACTGCTTCCAAGTCCCTTAGCCTTGATTGCCAATGTCTAACTGGGTGACGGCCTGGAAGAATACGTAGTAGCTCACCTTCAGGCAGTATTGGTGCAGAATACGGTCTTCGGAATCTAGGGGTGGATTCCGGTTTTTCGAAACAAAGGCTGTGACCTGCTCTTTTGCTGTTTGGCTCTGCGACGAGGGTTCTTTGTCTTTTTGGGAGAAGGACCGTTTGAGCATGCTAACAGGAGAAAGAATATGACGGATATGGCGACCGGCAATGCGCCGGAGCTGCTTGTGGAACTGACGGCCGATATCGTCGCGGCCTATGTCAGCAACCACGTTGTCCCGGTCAGCGACCTGGCCAATCTGATTTCCGATGTACACTCGGCATTGAGCAACACATCCGTACCGCAGCCGGTGGCAGCGGTCGTCGAAAAGCAGAAGCCCGCAGTCTCTGTCCGCAAGTCCGTACAGGACGAGCAGATTACGTGCCTGGAATGCGGCGGCAACTTCAAGTCCTTGAAGCGCCACCTGATGACGCATCACAATCTCGCGCCGGAAGAATATCGCGAGAAGTGGGACCTGCCTGCCGATTACCCGATGGTAGCCCCGGCCTATGCCGAAGCGCGTTCGCGCCTCGCAAAGGAAATGGGCCTGGGTCAGCGCCGCAAACGCGGACGCGGCTGAGTATCATACCGCTAGACGATAAAGAGCCGGGCCTGCTGCCCGGCTTTTTTGTATTTGCCGATCGTCCCTTCCGGGGATGTTCGGCCCTCGTCATTTATCTTCAAAAAAAGCGCGGCAAAAAATGTCGGCCCCGCGATTGCTCATCCGTCTCTAAAGCATGTCGCGCAAAAGTGCGCAGCGGTTTTGCGATAACGACATGCGAAAACAAAAGCCTGAAGCGTGGCAAGTGAATCTGAAAGATCGCGACACGCTTTAGGGCAATTCCAGCAAAAGTGCCCAGCGGTTATGCGTTCGGAATTGCGTGAAGCAAAGAGATTGATGACAGGCAGGCACTCATGCCGCCGCAAATAAGAGGAGAAGAGACAATGCGTGTAATGGTCATCGTCAAGGCGACAGCAGACAGTGAAGCGGGCGTCATGCCCTCGACTGAGCTTCTGGCGGCCATGGGCAAGTATAACGAGGATCTGGTCAATGCCGGCATCATGCTGGCGGGCGAAGGCCTGCATCCGTCTTCCAAGGGAAAGCGCGTTGCCTTCGATGGCCCGAAGCGTCTGGTCATCGACGGCCCCTTCGCCGAAACCAAGGAACTGATCGCCGGTTACTGGCTGTGGCAGGTCAAGGACATGGATGAAGCGCTGGAATGGATCAAGCGCTGCCCCAATCCGATGCCTGGCCCGAGCGAAATCGAGATCCGCCAGGTCTTCGAAGCTGCCGATTTCGGCGAAGCCTTCACGCCGGAGCTTGTCGAGCAGGAAGAGCGCCTGCGCGAAAAGATGGCTGACGGCAAATAATCCCATCAGGGGATATTATACTCGGGCGCCCGGCGGATTTCCTCCGGGCGCTCAGCCGTATGTGATCGCAGCTCTGTATTATACCGATCACGCGCCCTCAGGCCGCAGCGCGTACACGCGCTTCCTCGCGAATGCGGTTCACCATCGAGCGCAGCCCATTGGAGCGCTGCGAGGAGAGGTTTTCTGTGAGCCCGATCTTGGAGAAGATCTCGAAGGCATCCAGCGAAGTGATTTCGGACGCCGTCTTGCCGGAATAGGTGGCGAGCACGATAGCGACGAGGCCGCGCACGATATGCGCATCGGAATCGCCTTCGAATGTCATGACCGGATTGTCGGGATTGCCTGACGTATGCGTCACCAGCCACACCTGGCTGGCGCAGCCCATCACCTTGTTCTCGGAAGTCTTCTTTGCGTCGGCCAAATCAGGCAGCGCCTTTCCGAGTTCGATGACGTATCGGTAGCGGTCTTCCCAATCATCCAGGAAGGAGAAGTCGTCGATGATCTGGTCGAGGGTCGCCATGCTGTCAGGCCTTTCACTGTTACCGGATGATATAGGTGAAACGACCGCAGATTTGAACAGTTAAAAAGAAACGCCGTGAGGGATGGGCATCCTCACGGCGCAGCAAAGTGCTGAAATAAACAGGGCAGGCACGTCAGGCATGGGGCATCTCCGCGTCATGCGGACCACCGATGCAAGCTTGGGGGCGGGCGGATGCTCGCGAAATTCGTCAGATCGCCGGTTTCGGCGTCGGCAGCGGGATCGAGCCTGCCGGAATGGTGCTAGCCGAGATAGTACCAGTCACGACCTGTTCGGCCGAGGCACCGTCATCGACCGGCGGGCGGTAGGGCTGCGGCAGGTGCGGCATCGGCTGGTTCAGCGCGGCCTGTGCCTCGCGCACGGTGTTGGTGACGGCCTCCGGCAGGG
Organism: Rhizobium sp. 768_B6_N1_8; assembly: GCF_051811225.1. NCBI lineage: Bacteria > Pseudomonadati > Pseudomonadota > Alphaproteobacteria > Hyphomicrobiales > Rhizobiaceae > Rhizobium > Rhizobium sp. 768_B6_N1_8. Next base: position 739,363 of record NZ_JBPWPV010000001.1, read on the forward strand.
AAGGAACGGCGAGTGCCACAGGCGCCGGCGGCGCAGCCGTCTTTGCAGAAGCCATTTTGGAGCTGTCATCCCTAAACTGGCTGTCGAGCAGTTCATAAGCGACACGGGCGCCTTCGCGGGCCCGGTAGCCGAGAGCCGTCAGGGTTTCCCCGCCCTTGGTGCAGACCTCGGGCTTTTCGGAGCACATGCCGGTCATATAGTCATAAGCGCCGCTTGCCGCCGTGAAGGCGTCGGAAAGCTGCAATTGCGGGTGGCCGGCATTGTCGAAGCTCTCCGAGCTGAAAACGGAGAGAGCGACGAGCACAAGGCCAAACCAGAATGATCCTTTGATCAGAAACCACATTGTCTTGCCCATCCTGTTTTCCCGTCCGGTCTTGTCGCCGAATCGGGCCGGTTGTCCGGTGTGTTTGCACCCTACCGCCAAGTTGCGAATGCCGCTTTTCGAAACTCACTGGCATTTGCGGCAAATTTGTCTCGAATTTTAATGATCGGTATTTTCGGGGCATTTCAGTCAAATTCTACCAGATGTCGTTAAGCATGGTGGCAGCCGCCGCCTGCAATCGTTGGGCTTTTGGCCCGCCGCTCTGCCATAAGAGTTAACGCAATGCTGAAATATGAGGAAAATCCGTCGCTTACCTGCTATTAACCACAAAATTCAAAGAGCCATGCGGATGGCCCAAAACGGGACTTTTAGCGTTTTTGGGCTGTGGAAGGCGACTTTGCCTTATCCTTTCCTTAAGCCGAGGGGGCCTATTGTCCGGGGTAATGAAAGGCCTTTTCGGGCAGGTATTGCGTGCGTGTATTGAGTGACATCGGCGGCCGGGCGACAGCCCTCGTGGACCGGGCAGCGGCAGGCTGGCTCTCCCGGACGAGCGGTGGCGAAGCTGTGCGCCAGAGTGAGCTCGCGATTCTGCGCCGCCTCGTCTTCCTGTCTTCTGCCGCTCTTATTGCCGCTCCGGTCGGCCTCTCCATCGTCACCAGCCCCGCTGTTGCACTGCCGGCCGGTGTCGCCACCGTCTGCGCCGCCTTTCTCTTTTCCGCCGTCGGCAGCATCGCGCTGGCTCGGCAGGCTATCCCCCAGCACGTGGCGGCAGCCACTGCCGACGATCTCTTCCTTGAGATGAGCCCAGGCCTCGTGCTCTTCCTCGATCCGCATGGCAGCGTGACGATGACGGGCGGCCGCGACAAGCGCGACTATCTCGCCTGGATGCGCGACCTGAAAGGCCGAGGCTTCTTCGAGCAGGTGCATGTTTCCGACCGCATTCTTTTCCTGCAGGCGCTGGATGCACTACGCCAGGGCGAGGAAAAAGCGATCGTCGATCTCAGGCTGGAGCGTCCCTCGGTCTCGCGCGATAGCAGGCAGTTCGCTTACCTGCGTATGGATATGACCGCGCGGCGCGATATCGACGGCATGCTTTCGGCCGTCGTTGCCCAGTTGCATGATGTTTCGGTAGAACAGCGGCTTCGCGCCGAGGCGCAGGCGCGCGCGACCGATGCGGAATCGGCCAATGACGCCAAATCCCGCTTCCTTGCCGCCGTCAGCCATGAGCTGCGCACGCCGCTGAACGCCATCCTCGGTTTTTCGGATATCCTGATCGGCGAATATTTCGGCAAGTTCGAGAACGAGCGTCAGCGTGAATATGCCGGCCTGATCCGTGAATCCGGCGCGCATCTGCTCTCCGTCGTCAACACGATGCTGGACATGAGCAAGATCGAGGCCGGCCGCTACGAGCTGATGCTCGAGCCTTTCGATATCGGCGCATCGATCCGCTCCTGCGAATCGATGCTGGCCCTGCAGGCCAAGAGCAAGGGTGTCACGCTGACGAACCGTGTCCAGCGCGGTATCGGAGAGGTCGTGGCCGACCAGCGCGCGCTGCAGCAGATCCTCATCAATCTCGTCGGCAATGCCGTGAAATTCACCGAAGCTGGCGGCGTGGTCACTGTCGATGCGGCCATGCGCGACGGCATTCTCAAGCTGACGGTCAGCGATACCGGCATCGGCATTCCGGCCGATAGGCTCGCCACACTCGGCCAACCTTTCGTCCAGATCCAGAATGATTATACCCGCCGATTCGAGGGCACGGGTCTTGGTCTCTCGCTGGTCAAGGGCCTAGTCGCCCTGCATGGCGGTCATTTCGCCATCGCCAGCCAGCCGGGCGAAGGCACGATCATCACCATCGAGATCGCCGCTGATGGTTCCGGCGCCTGCACCGGCGAGGATACCGGCCAGACGGGGCCCGTCGAGTTTCCGCCGCGACTGAAGGGTGCGGTGGTCGCCGTAGAACTGGAGGAGGGGCTCTTCGATGGCCGCGCGCAAGCGAAAATCGCCTAAAGGCAGGAAAGGGCGGCAGCAGCCGGGCCTTTTGATGACCGGTGTGGCGGCGCTCGGCGGTGTCGGCCTGCAGGGCGCGACCGCGCTGGGTGGCCTCGGTCTCCAGGGTGCTGGTGCGCTCGGCGGCGTCATCGGCCGCAATCCTTCCATTGCCGGCGGCACGATCGCTTTCGTCGTCATCTTCTCTTTCGTCGCCGCCAATGCGCTCTGGTATCAGCCCGGCTCGCACCCGCATCCGATCTTCCGCACGCGCGATCCGGGCGCGCCGACGGCTATCGGCTTTCGTCCGCAGGCCGAGCCGCAAGGCGATGTCACCACGTTCCGCATCGAGCGGCCGGACGATGCCAGCGCGACGACCCAGACCACGCCACCACCTGCCGTGGCCGGCCAGCAGCCGAACCAGCTCGTGATGGACATCCAGAAGGAGCTGATCCGCCGCGGTCTCTATAACGGCAATGCGGATGGCGTCATCGGCCCGCGCACCAGTGCGGCCATCCTCTTCTTCGAGGAAACGGTCGGCATGGCGCAGAGCGGCGACGCGACGCCCGAAGTGCTCGCAGCGCTCAGAACCGATGCCGCCGGCCCCTCGACCATTCCCGTCGAAAAGCCGCGGGAGGACGTGACGTCGAAGGCGACGGAGGAAGATCCGGTTGCAGCTGCCATCCGCAGCGCCGAAAAGACCGTCAAGACGGCGCCGTCTGCGCCGAGACAGGTTCCGCTGTCAGGCATTTCCAATGTCGATCTGGTGCTGAGGATCCAGAAGGGCCTCACCAACATGGCCTACGCCAATGTCGGCGTCGACGGCGTAGCGGGCGAACAGACCCGCGCTGCCATCAGACACTTCCAGAAGCACTATAATCTTCCGGAAAATGGCGAGCCGAGCGAAGCCGTGCTGAAGAAGCTCAAGGAAATTGGCGCGCTTTAAAGCAATCCCGGCAAACATGCGCAGCGGTTTTGCTCCCGGAAGAAAAGACGAACCAAAACTGGCTGCTGATGGTGACAACCCAGTCGTCAAACCTGGCGCGCAAGGGACGATGGCTGGTTCGCCAGCCGCAGGAGCCGGTAGTCCACTGTCGGCACCCGTCCTTCCACATCCACCACTTCTTCGATCGGGCCGATATTGATGGCAGCCGACGTCCGGTAGCGCTTCGGCGCAATGCCGGTCACGCGCTTGAACGCATTGCTGAAAGCGCTTTCCGAAGTATAGCCGAGTGAAAGCGCCAGCGAGGAGACGGGCATCGAGCCCTCGCGCAGCGCCCGTTCGGCAAGGCGCATGCGCCAGGCGGTGAGATAGGTGAGCGGAGCGACGCCCGCGACCGTCTTGAAGCGCAGCGCGAAGCTGGTGCGCGACATGCCGGCCGATTTCGCAAGCTCTCCAAGCTGCCAGTCATGCGCCGGGTCCGAATGCATCAGTCGCAGCGCCGGCGCAATTTTCTCGTCGCCGAAGGCGCGCAGCCAGCCGACCGTCAGCGGCTCCGATGTCATGATATGGGCGCGCAGCACCTGTACGAAGATGAGCTGCGAAAGCTGGGTGGAGGCAAGCAGTGCGCCCGGTTTACCCGCCGCCATTTCCCGCACCAGCTGATCCAGCAGCCACCGCAGCACGCCGGCCTCAGCAAGGGTCGCCCGCACATGGATGACAGGCGGCAGCACATCGAGCAGCAGCGCCGTGCCGGTTGGTCCAAGCGCGATATGGCCGCCGATATAGAGGAAATCCTCGCCCATGCCGTGCCGCGCCATGCCATTGACCTTCTTCTCCTTGAAGGTTGTGACAGCATCGGCTGGCGTCACCGCAAGATCGGTTGCCAGCACGAAGGAATGCTTGCCGTTGAGCAGCACGACGTCGCCGGCTTCGAGAAGGATCGGCTCGCTGCCATTGTCGAGCACCAGCCAGCAGCGGCCTTTGGCCACCGCGCTGATCTTGATGCGGTTCGGCTGCGGAAAGGCAAGCGCCCAGGCGCCGCCGGCAATCAGCCCGCCGGCCATCAGGCAGCGGGCATCGAGCAGATTAAGCATTTCGGAGAGGGGATCACTGGTCATCTTTGTACGATGGCGCAAGAAATCGGGATTTACAAGCATTCAGAATCCCGCTCGCGGGACATAGATGTTCTCCGACTAGAAAGGAGACATCCTATGTCCACTCCCCAAGCTCCTATAGGCTCCGCCTTCGGCGCCGCTTCCACGGCGGAAGAGGTGATTGCCGGCCATGATCTCACCGGCAAGGTGGCGATCGTCACCGGCGGTTATGCCGGCCTCGGCCTCGAAACCGCCCGCGCGCTGGCGGATGCCGGCGCCAAGGTCATCGTGCCCGCCCGCAATATCGAGAAGGCGAGGGCCGCCGCTGAAGTCGTTCCGAGTCTGAAGCTCGACTACATGGACCTCATGGATCCCGACACGATCGACGACTTCGCCGACCGTTTTCTGGAGAATGGCGAACCGCTGCATTTCCTCATCAACAACGCCGCCGTCATGGCCAATCCGCTGACGCGCGACAGCCGCGGTTATGAATCGCAGTTCTCCACCAATCACCTCGGCCACTTCCAGCTCGCCGCCCGCCTCTGGCCGGCGCTGGTGAAGGCGGAGGGCGCCCGCGTCATTGCCGTCTCCTCTCGCGGCCATGTCCGCGCCGGCATCGATTTCGACGATCCGATGTTCGAAAACCGCGAATACCAGCCCTATGTCGCCTACGGCCAGTCGAAGACGGCGAATGCACTTTTTGCCGTCTCGCTGGATGCTTTGGGCGCAAGAGAGGGTGTGCGCGCCTTCTCACTGCATCCGGGCGGCATCGTCACGACCGATCTCATCCGCCATCAGTCGCGCGAATATCTTCTGGCGAGCGGCTATGTGGATGCCGATGGCAACCCGGTCATCGATCCCCAAAACAACAAGAAGACCATCGCCCAGGGTGCCGCAACCACCATCTGGTGCGCCGTCAGCGATGAGCTGGAAGGCATGGGCGGCGTCTATTGCGAGAACTGCGATATCGCCAAGGCTGTTCCAGCCAACTCCGAGGAGTTGCTCGGCGTGCGCCCCTGGGCGACCGATCCGGAGCTTGCCGAGCGTTTGTGGCAGATGAGCGAAAGACTGACCGGACTGACGCAGAGCTGAAGACGGAGCCCACACTTGACGTCATCCTCGGCCTTGTGCCTGGCATCTGCTGCCAGCAGATGCCAGGGGACAGACCTAGAATGACGGAGGGGCAGAGGCCCTAAGACCTAAGTCTAAGCCCCGATATTCTTAGACAATTGTTAACCATGTTGTTTGAAGCTTCTCTAATGTAGCTTGGGGGAGCTGGATCATGCAGGCGTTGAAGGCAGTGGAGGAGAATGCCGTAAGCCCGGCCCACGAACCGGATGGACCGGATCGCGACGCTCTGCGCCATATCCTCTCGCGCCTTGCCGAAGAGGCCTCCACGCTCGGCGTCGACCTCGTCGATATAGCCGGCGCCATCCAGGACATGGCGGCGATGTCCGCCCGCCATGCCGCCGCCTTCGATGACGTCACCCGCACAGCCCTTTCCATCGCCGAGACCAACCGTTCCGTCGCCGTTTCGCTGCGTGAGACGGATAGTACCGCCGCACAAGCGCGCCACATGCTGAAGGAATCGGCCGATCGCCTGTCCGGTTCGGTCGAGGAAATCCGCCATATGGTTCAGTCATCGGAAGAGATCAGCACGGAAATCGCAGGCTTCTCCCGCTCACTGACCGACGTCGACAAGGTGGCCGCCGAAATCAGCACCATCGCCCGCCAGACCAATCTTCTGGCGCTCAATGCAGCGATCGAGGCCGCCCGCGCCGGCGAGGCGGGCAAGGGCTTTGCCGTCGTCGCCTCTGAGATCCGCGCTTTGTCGCTGCAGACTTCCAAGGCGACGGGCTCCATTCAGGAAACGCTGGAGCAGCTTCGCGTCAAGATCGATCGTCTCTCGACTGTCGGCGGCGGCGCGCGCAAGAGTGCTGCTGGCGTCAGCGAAAAGTCTGAGGCAATGCGCGGCGCCTTCGAAAGCATGGAGCATGTCATCACCCGCATCCTCGATTCATCCGCCGTCATGGCCAATACGACCGAGGCCGTGGACCGCGATTGCGCCGGCTTCGTTGCCAAGCTCGGCGAAATGTCCGCCGAGGTGCTGGATTCCAACGGCCGACTGCAGCAGGCGGCAAAACGCGTCGACAGCGTCGTCGGTCTGTCGGAAACGCTGATCCAGCTGACCGCGAGCGCCGGCGTGGAAACCGCCGACCGCCACTGGATCGAACAGGCGCAATCCGTCGCTGGCAAGATATCGCATGCTCTCGAGCGTGCCGTTGCCGAAGGCGCAATCGGCATGGAGAGCTTGTTCAACCGCCAGTACCAGCCGATATCAGGCACCGATCCGGTGCAGATGATGGCCCCCTTCACTGATCTCACCGACCGCCTGCTGCCGCCGATCCAGGAGCCGGTGGCCGGCTCCGACCAGCGCATCGCCTTCTGCGCCGCCATCGATGAAAATGGCTACCTCCCGACCCATAACCGCAAGTTCTCTGAGCCGCAGCGGCCGGGCGATATCGTCTGGAATACTGCGAACTGCCGCAACCGCCGCATCTTCAACGATCGCGTCGGCCTTGCCGCCGGAAGGAGCACCGCGCCCTTCCTCGTCCAGACCTATCGACGGGACATGGGCGGCGGCAATTTTGTCATGATGAAGGATATTTCCGCCCCGATCACCGTCCGCGGCCGGCATTGGGGCGGCCTGCGGCTGGCGGTCAAGGTATAGCGTTGCCGCCACCTGCCGCACGGTCTATACCGCGCCCATGAGATTGCGCGCCGATATCTACGTTTCCGCTCTCGTCCGCAGGGTTTTCTCCGCGGGCGATTTTGCTGCCGTGGAAAAGAAGGGCGCTGAGCAGGCCGGTGCCATCTTCATCCGCCAGCGCTTCCGTGACGGCCTCGAAACCCTCTATGCGCCAGCCCCGCAGAGTTTCTTCGATGAGGAGAGCAGCGGCGACCGCCTGTTCGAAGTCAGGCTGGAGCGCGCCGAGCCGGACAAGGTGCGGGAGATGCTGGACCGCGAGCGCAAGTTCGACCCCGATCTCTGGATTGTCGAGTTGGAGACAGACAAGGTCTCGGAACTCATCCCGATGGCCGGCTGACGGCCTGCCTTGAATTTACGCCAATTCCCGCCTAGTTTACCGCCATCCGCAATACCAACAGGACGGTGCAAAATGGATTCCAACCTGATCGCAATGCCAATTCGCCTTGCCATCGGGGATTTCCATGCCTGCATCCATTACACTTTCCAATCTTTCGTGGTCCACACCTGACGGCCGGCCGCTTTTTTCCAATATCGATCTGAGCTTCAATGCTGAGCGCACCGGCCTCGTCGGTCGCAACGGCGTTGGCAAGACCACGCTTCTGAAGTTGGTTGCCGACGAACTGCAGCCGCAGACCGGCTCTGTCGCCGTATCCGGCACGATAGGCATACTGCGCCAGAGCGTGCAGGTCGGGCCGGATGAAACGGTTGCCGATCTCTTCGGTGCGGCGCAGGCGCTTGCCATTCTCCACCGCGCCGAAAGTGGCGAAGCGAGCGCCGATGAGCTTGCCCTTGCCGACTGGACACTCGAAGCCCGCATGGAAGCCGCACTGGAGCGCGCCGGCCTCGCCGCCGGGCCGCTGACGCTGCTGGCAGCGCTCTCCGGCGGCCAGCGCACCCGTGCAGCATTCGCCGCCCTGATCTTCGAAGATCCGGATTTCCTCATCCTCGACGAGCCGACCAACAATCTGGACCGGGATGGGCGCGATGCGGTGATCTCGCTTCTCAGCGGCTGGCGCCACGGTGCTCTGGTCGTCAGCCATGACCGGGAACTGCTGGAGACGATGGACGCCGTTGTCGAGCTGACGACTTTGGGCGCCACCCGCTATGGCGGAAACTGGAGCGATTACCGCGCCCGCAAGGCGCTGGAACTTGCCGCCGCCGAGCACGATCTGGCGGACGCCAAGAAACGTGTGGCGGAGGTCGCCCGCAGCGCGCAGGAAACGGCTGAGCGCAAGGCCCGCAAGGACAGCGCCGGCAAGAAGAAAGCGGCCAAGGGCGACATGCCGCGCATCATCGCCGGCGGCCTGAAGCGGCAGGCGGAGAGTACCAGTGGCGAGAATGCCCGCCTCGCCGAACGGCGTCACACGCAGGCGCTCGAGGATGCCGAGGAGGCGCGCAAGCGCATCGAGATCCTGCAGCCGCTCTCCGTCAAGCTGCCCTCGACCGGCCTGCCGCCAAGCAGATCGGTGCTGAAGATCGACGCCGTCACGGCCGGTTACGAGACGGACGAACCCATCATCCGCAAACTGTCCTTCGATATCACCGGCCCCGAACGTATTGCCGTTACCGGCCCAAACGGCTCGGGCAAGACGACGTTGCTCGCGCTGATTTCAGGCGATCTGCAGCCGTGGGAAGGAACGGTTCGTGTGCTGACCTCCGTCTCGATGCTCGACCAGCGCGTCAGCCTGCTCGACCCCGCGACCTCGATCCGCGACAATTTCCGGCGGCTGAACCTGCAATCGGATGAGAATGCCTGCCGCGCAGCACTCGCCCGCTTCATGTTCCGGGCGGATGCAGCGCTGCAGATCGTTTCCACTTTGTCGGGCGGCCAGCTTCTGCGCGCTGGCCTTGCCTGTGTCCTCGGCGGCGCGACACCGCCGGCGCTGCTGATCCTCGATGAACCGACCAACCATCTCGACATCGATTCCATCGCCGCCGTCGAAGCGGGTCTCCGGGCTTATGACGGCGCACTGCTGATCGTCAGCCATGACGAGGTGTTTCTGGAGATGGTCGGCATCGCGCGTCGGCTGGAATTGCCTGCAAGATAGTTACGTGAAGGAGATGCCGAGCAGCTTTTCGCTGAGCGACCAGAGCCGCTCGGTAGCCTCTGAGTCGGTCAGCGAAAAGCGCGAAGAGCGCCGTCAGCAATGCCTTTAAGCGCATAATATCGCGTCGCGCCGCCGCGGGACCGACGCGATTGTTTGACGGTTAGCGCGCCCGGTTGACGCTTTTGAGGTCGCGCACCGGCGCCTGCCGGATGAAGCGATAGGCCGGCGCGGCCTGTGGCTGTGCTGCGGGTGCCGGCTGGGCTGCTGCCGGGCTTTGCGGATTGTAGGTATAGCTGTCGGCGCGGCGCCATGCCTCGACACGGGCATGGCACTCTTCCGGGTCCAGCGCATCGAGAACGAGGAAGGCGCGGCTGACATTGTGCTGCACTTCAGCAAGATGCGGATAGAGCTTTTCTAGCACGAAGACGGAATCGAGAAAGCCCATGCCGAGGCTCGTCAGCGTCGTGGCGAGTTGCTGGCCGGAGAGGTCGAGCATGATGCGCTCGGCAAGCCAGCGGCTGGCAGACAGCGCATCGGCAAGTGCGGTGGCGAAATGCGTGGCTTCCCGCGAGCGGGCAAAGCGCACCAGCAGCGCCTCCTGAATGTCGGACAGCGAGCGAAGGCCGAGCCGATCCTCATCGTTGCGGCTGAGATGGCCGGCAAGGCTTCGGATGCGCTCGCGCAGCGCCTCTTCATTGGCAATGCGTTCTGCTTCCTGCTGGTCCACTTCGGGTGCAGCAGGCATCGGCGAAAGCGGCATAGCCGGCTGCTCGGCCGGTGCGGCGGAGGATGGGCGCGGCTCGGCCTGGCGCAGCGCCACCAGCGCATCGATGACCTTCGGCGACAGGGAATCCCGGCTGACGATCGCCTTCACATGCGCAGCACCATGGGTGCGGGCAATGGTGATCAACGTATCGTCGCTGATTGCCTTGGAGGCAGCGAGGAAAGGTGCGGCGACTTCGATTGGCTGGTTGCCGATGAACAGTGCAACTGCTGCCGGCATGTTCTCGCATTGGGAAAGAGCTGCTACGGCCTGGCGTCTTGCCTCTTCGGAGGAGGCCTGGAAAAGCGGCATGAAGAGTTCGGCAAACTGGCGCAGTTCGGAGCGTGTCGGATGTGACAGGTTCTCGAAACTGCTGACAGTCGCCATTAACACCACGTCCTTCTTCCTGATGGCCATGGGGCCCTCTAGGTCTCGAAACCGGTCACGCACAAGAACACCCCGAAAACGCAGAACAAGCGGGAGACCGTGGGCCGACAAGCGCTGGCGGGACGCATGTCAGACATACGGTTATGAACAAATCCTACACCGGCACGGTTAATGGATGCTGAAGATTCTATTAAAATGCAACAGAAATATACACGTTTCGCGTGTCGTGGATTGGTGAGCCGGCAAAATAAAATCAAACGCCCCGGAAGCGGGGCGATTTCCAGTTTTTAAAGATGTGGATAAATAGCCGGCAAATAATCTAGAGGCCCTTGTGGCCTCTGAGTGCCGACAGCAGTTTGTCGTGGTCGTCATGGCCCGACTGGTAAAAAAGGTCGAGCGCGGTCGAAGCAGCAAACTGCGCTTCGACACTTCTGATGTCGATCTGCTTTTCCGCGCACCAGGCATCCAGCGCGCTACGCAATATATCCAGATCTTCTGACGTGAATGTGGCGTTGTATAGAAGGGGCATGGGTTGCTCTCCGTATGGCAGCAAGAGCACGTACAATCTCCCAGGCGGCCAATGCCTTAAACTTTTGGCCGATGGGGCGAGAATACACCCATCCACCCTTGCGGCAATTAATATTTTTGTGACGCATATTTGCAACACCTGCGGTGCAACGGCCGTTTCAGCGGAGAGGGGCTGTTAACTATCTGAATTGTTTCTAATTTTATCCGACGGCTTTCAGCCGGTCTTTTCTTTTTCGCGACTGAAACCAAACAACCATTCTGCGCGTTATCTCAATGCCGAGCAGACTGCCCAAAGCAGTGGCTGAATATTAGTAATCTGTTAACGGTCGTGTGTCTCAATTCGGACAGGAACGACGCGATTTGGGAATATGGATCGTGGAAGCTCCGCAACATCACGGTATTTCGGTCAGGTGCCGTGAGAAAGGCGCGAATGCCCTCGGTCCGGTTCATCCGGCGCTTGAGGACGCGCTGGCCCGCAGCATGGCGGGCAGGGTGAAATCCATCGCAAGTTCATCCGTCTCGGGCAGTGCATGGAGACGAGAATGGCAATTGTAGTCGCATTGGCGGACCGGCTGCGTGAGGAGCCGCGCCGCATGGGTAAAGAGCCCCGCGAAGCAAAAATCCTCTGGTTCACCGGCGTCCGTTACGAACGGATCGTCGAAACCCCGAAGAAAAATCCGGCGCATTCTGCGCCGCGCGTCAATAACAAGTAACTCACGAAAACAACCCTAGCGGGCGTCGAGTTCATCGCAGGTCGCTTCCGTCAGGAAGGCTCGCGCGGCTTCGTCGAAGCTTGCCTGCGGCGCCAGCGTGCGCAGCACCGCATACCCCTCAGGATGTGCCATCTCCACCATGATCGTCTGCTGCAGTTCCTGCGGCAGGTTCTTCCGGAGGTCCGTCAATTGGATCGGGCTTGCCGTAACAACGTCGAGCGCGCCGCCGACGGAGGTGCGGTCGTTCATGCTGAAGACCTCGTTCGAGGCGCTGTCATAGATCGCGATTGACCAGAAGGGCACATTGCCCTTGGCGGTGAAATGCACCGGAGCCTCGCTCACATCGAAGGAGCAGACGGCGGTGCGCACGAAGGGATCGCCATTGGCGAGCCCTGCTTCGTCATAGCGGCCGGTAAGCAGATAGAAAGTGTTCGGATCGCCCTCAGCCTCCACGCGCGTTGCGGCATCGCGGCCGGTGAAGTGTGGCAGAGCGAGAATGATGACGAGGTGCAGAAGTGCTGCGCCGAAAAGCCCGGTGAGGAGGGCGAAGAACACCCTAAGCATTGCCACATCCGATCTTGGTCAGCTTCGGCATCGAAAGGTCGATCACGCCGGAGCTGCCGGCAGTCGGCGTATCGAATAGCGTCAGCACCAACCGGAATGTGCCGGCCTGCGGCAGCGCCAGCCAGTTGCCGGGCTCAGCGCGTGCGGCAATGTCGATGGTGAAGCTGCTATCGGGCTGTCGCAGCACCGTCCATGAATTCAGCGCTGCTGGCAGGGTCGCCTGCAACGAGGCGGGATTGCCGGCATTGTCGGCGGTAAACAGCGTCCACAGCCGCGCCGGCGGCGTCTGGCCGATGATGCGGTAGCGGCAGGCAGCGTTCAGCCGCTCGCCGCTATCGTCCACACTCGCTGTAAAGGTCAGGCCCTCGGCACTGCCATAGAGCAGCTTGCCTGCGCGCGCACGATGCGACTTTGCGTAGGGGTCTGCGTCGACGGTCTGGAGTTCCGGAAAGGCCTCCCAGGCCCCGAGCTTGATCGCCCCGAATCCCTGCGTTGCATCCAGCGCATAAAGCGAAATCATGATGCCGCCGCCGAAGGCGACGATCAGCGTGATTAGGATGAAAAGGGGAAACCGAAACACCTTGCGCCCTTGAAGATCAAATCAGTTGAAAGGGTTACCACTGATTCTGGCAGGGTGGAATGCCGTGAGGCGATGTGTCCCCCAAGTCTTGGCAAACCAGATATGTCGGTTTGACTAAAACAGCCGAAGCATCACTCCGCGCTCGCGACCTTCTGTACCTCGAGCGGTGCAGCATCCTTCAGTTTCTCGCCGATGCCCTTGAGAATGTTTGTCGATTGCACGGAGAGCATGCGCGGGCGAATGAGGGTCGGCACGCCGTCCTTCGGCTTGCTGGCCTGGGCCTTGGCGACATCCTTTTCGGATGGCAGCGGGTTTTCGATACCGGGGATGGGGCGCAGCGCGACACCCTGATGGGCATAGTCCATGGCGCGCTTGAAGGTCATGGCAGGCAGCGAGCCGCCGGTCATGTTGTTGGTCGACGTATAGTCGTCGTTTCCGAACCAGACGGCGCAGGTGTAGTTGCCGGTGAAGCCCACGAACCAGGCATCGCGATAGGCCTGCGTCGTGCCCGTCTTGCCGGCGGTGACGACGCCATTGTCGAGTGCTGCCTTGCGCGCCGTACCCACATAGGGCACGCGCGACAGCATCTGGTTCATGTAGCTGTCGGCCTGTTCCGACAGCACGCGCTGGGCGGGCGGCTCGTCACGATCGAAGTCGTAGAGGACGTCACCGTCATAATCGAGAACCTGCGTGATGCCGTGGCGACGAGACTGATAGCCGCCGGTCGGGAACACCGCATAGGCGGTCGCCTGGTCCAGCACCGTCACCTCGGACGTGCCGATCGGGATCGTCACGTCGTCGCGGATCGGCGTTTCGACGCCCATGGCTTTGGCCATGGCACGGATCGGCTGGATGCCGAGCTTTTCCTTGGCCAGGCGCACTGGAATGGTATTGATCGACTGGGCGACCGCGGTTTCCAGCGTGATGCGGCCCGCATAATGGTTTGCGTAATTGTGCGGGCTCCAGTTGCCCCAGGAGATGGGCGCGTCGATGATCGTCGTCTTCGGCGTCATCCCGCTCTCCATGGCCACCGAATAGGTATAGACCTTGAAGGAGGAGCCCGGCTGGCGCAGCGCCTTGGTGGCGCGGTTGAACTGGCTCTCGCCATAATCGCGTCCGCCGACCATGGCGCGCACGGCACCGCCATTCTCGATCATCACCATCGCGCCCTGCTTGGCGTGATAGGCTTCGCCATATTCGCGCAGCGACGTCTCGATGGAATCGTCCGCCGCCTGCTGGATGCCCATGTCGATCGTCGTGCGCACGATCAGCGAGCGCTGATGGAAGCGCGGCGACAGACGCTGCACCTCGTCGAAGGCCCAATCGAGGAAGAAATCGGGCGATTCCACTTCATTGCGGTCGACGACGGTGGCGGGATTGCGCCGCGCGGCGATCACCTGCCCCTCGGTCATCAGTCCGCTCTGAACCAGATTGGTCAGCACCTCGTTGGCGCGGCCGCGCGCCGCCGGCAGGTTGACGTGCGGAGCATACTTGGCCGGCGCCTTGAAGAGGCCGGCCAGCATCGCGGATTCGGCGAGGTTCACGTCGGTGATGCTCTTGCCGAAATAGAATTGCGCCGCAGCCGCCGCACCAAATGTGCCACCGCCCATATAGGCGCGGTCGAGATAGGTCGCGAGGATCTCTTTCTTGGAAAGGTTGGCTTCCAGCCAGAACGCCAGGAAGGCCTCGGTGATCTTGCGGTCGATCGAGCGCTCGTTGGAAAGGAACAGGTTCTTGGCGAGCTGCTGCGTCAGCGTCGAACCGCCCTGCACGACTTCGCCGGCCTGGGCATTGGTGACCATGGCGCGGAAGAGGCCGATGACGTCGATGCCGAAATGGTCGAAGAAGCGGCGGTCTTCGGTCGCGATGACGGACTTGATCAGCGAATCCGGCAATTCGTCGATCGGCACGGAATTCTGATGGATCACGCCGCGATGGCCGATGACGTTGCCATAGCGGTCGAGAAAGGTGACGGCAAAATCGCCGCGGTTGCGCCAGTCTTCCTTGGTGGCCTCGAAAGCCGGCTGCGCGAGCGCCAGCATCAGCACGAAACCGACGGCCCCGAGCGTCAGCCCTTCGCCGGCGAGTTCGAACACCGCACGTTTCCAGCCGCGAACGCGAAAGCGGCGAAAGAAAATGGTGGTGTCTTCCCAGATTTCTGCAGCGCGGAAGCCAGCGTTCCAGACGGTCGAGTCGATCCATGAATCGATACGCAACAGCAGGTGTCGGTTTCTCGACTGCTGCTTCTGAGGCTTCTTGCCTTGCCCGTTTTCGGGCTCGTCTGGCCCATTATCTGGGTTGTCCGGATCCTGCACGTCCTATATTCCCGCCTGAGCACGCTCGGCGGCCGTGAAATCCGGACGCAGGAGCGGGGCCTGAAAGGGGCCGCAACTCTCCGGATAGCCGGAGCATGTTGAATGATTGGTTGATTTTGCGCACAAGAACAAGAGAGTTGAACGGTCGTCACGCGAATTTGCGGGCGGCTGTTGCAAGAAACGAACGATGAACGATCTGCCCTTCTGGAAGCGCAAGACGCTTGCCGAAATGAATGCCGAGGAGTGGGAAAGCCTCTGCGACGGCTGCGGCCTCTGTTGCCTCAACAAGATCGAGGAATGGGATAGCGGCGACGTCTATTTCACCTCGGTCCGCTGCAAGCTGCTCGATAGCGAGAGCTGTCAATGTTCCAGCTATCCGAACCGTTGGGATTTCGTGCCTGACTGCGTTCAACTCACCAAGGAGAACGTCTCCGAGATCGCATGGCTGCCGCCGACCTGCGGCTATCGCCTCGTCAATGAGGGCCGTGATCTCTACTGGTGGCACCCGCTGGTATCAGGGGATCCGGAAACCGTCCACGCTGCCGGCATCTCGGCCCGCGGCCGCACCATCAGCGAAAACGACGTCGATGTCGATGATTTCGAGGATTATGTCGTCGACTGGCCGCTGACGGTCGGAGAGGACGCCGAAAAAAACCGGGAAGCCGAAGAAAAGGCTGGCTGACCGCTACGGCCAGGTGCCATGGGGGATCTGGAACAGATGCCGGATGCGCGTCGTCAGCGTCGTCGGATGGCTGCCTTCAGCCGATACGCCGGCGCTGAAGTGATGTTTCTCGGATTCGATCCGGCGCGACAGCAGCAGTCCCAGCTCTTCGGCAAGCGCCGGCCGTTCCTGCATGATCGCGGCGAGATGGTCCTTGGCGATTTCATAGACGATGACGGATGTGAGCGCGCGGATATTGGCCGGCTCGAGCGCACCCATCAGCACGCCGCGTTCCCCGAATAGATCGCCGGGTGCAATTCTGGCGAGCTCGATGATCTCGTTGCCCTCGATCCGCTCCACGACGGCAACGCCGCGCCGCACGATCATCAGGGAGGTCAGCGAGGTGTCCTGCGTCGCGATCAGCGCATCCTTGCGGAAATTCAGCCGTTTCATGTCGGCCGCGAGCGACTCCTTTTCGTCTTCCGTCAGTGTTGAGAAGAGCGGGATGGCGTTCAGCAGCCGCCAGGCCGAATTCGGGTGCTTTCCGGCCGCTTCCAGCGGATCGGCAACCGGGGGAAGCGTCGACCCGGCGGGTGGCGCAAGCTGGAGGCCTGACGCCTTGGTGTGACGATAGACGAGATCGTAGACTTCGTTCCGGGCAGCCGTCGCTTCGCCCAGTCCGGAGACACGGAAAGAGAGCTCAAACTCGATGGCATTGCTGTCGAGCCCCGTGACGCTGACAACAGGGGTAGGGGATTTCAGGATGGCGTTGCTGCTCAAAAGTACCGTGCGCATCGTCTCTTCGATGGTCGCCGGTGGGATCGAGGGAACAACCCGGATCTTCAGCGAGACGCCATGGGCTTCTTCAGGGCTCGTCAGGTTCGTCAGCCGCGCCTTGGCGAGCGCGCTGTTGGGAACGATGACGAGGTCGTTGGTGCCGTTCAGAAGATGGGTTGAACGCCAGTTCGTTTCCACCACGCGGCCCTGCACGCCATCGTCGAGGACGATCCAGTCGCCGACGCTATAGTGCCGGCCGAGATTGAGTGCGATGCCCGAGAATACGTCATTCAGCGTGCTCTGCAGCGCAAGACCGAGCACGATGGCGAAGACACCCGATGTAGCAATCAGCGTGCCGATCGGCGCGCCGAAGACGTAAGCCACGACCGAAAGCCCGGCGCCGAGATAGATGATGGCGACGACGAGATCCTGCAGCAGGCGCCCCTCGCGTGGTTTGCGCTCGAAAATCAGGAAGAGCCGCACCGAGCTCGCCAGCACCATTGCGCCGCCTATCCACCAGACGGCCTTGGCGACCCCGACGAAGATGCGCCGGAAGAGATCGTCGGCCTTGCCCATATCGGACGTATAGGGGGCAATCTCGTGCTTCACGAGCAGCAAGGTCAGCAGCGCGAAGAAGATGAAGTTGGCGATCAGCCGGAAGGCAGGTTCCCGTCCGAAAATGAACCGCGCCGCGGCACTGGCCAGAACGAGAACAATAAACTGATACAGCGGATCTTCCAGCATCTGCCATGACATGCAGTACATCCTGATTGGGCGTTGGACCCTATATCACGGAAGAAGAAGTCCTGTCCTCTGACACGAATGGATAGGGTGTCGTGACCGTTGATAATACCGGCCGGGATTTTGCCCGGCCGGCCATTTGAGCTATTTCGCCGCGTAAGCTTCCAGCGCCTGGATGAGCTTCAGCCCCGTTTCGGCACGTACCGGGTTCGGATAGTTCCGGTTCGCCAGCACCGTCAGGCCGATATGCGCCTTCGGCACCAGAACGACATAGGCGCCGAAGCCGTTCGTCGATCCGGTCTTGTTCATCAGCACCGCGCTTTGCGGCGCAAGCGGCTTCGCCCGCTGTTTGACCGGCTGGCTTTCCAGACTCATCTTGGCCGAGTTGCCGTCGAGGAGCTTCTTGAGCGCCACGGGCCAGGCATATTGTTCCCAGACCATGTCCTGCGTGTAATAGGCCGTATCGAAATAGCCCATATGCGTCTTCTCGATCGCGGCCTTGAATTCGGGTGCCAGAGCACCCGGCTTCAAATTGAGTTCCAGCAGATGCACCATGTCGCGGGCCGTGGTCTTGATGCCATAGGCCTCGTCCTCAAGGACGCCGGGTCCGACGCGGACCGGCTTATTGGCGTTGGAATAACCGAAGGCGTAGCGATCCATGACGTCAAGCGGAACCGCGATGAAGGTGCTCTTGAGACCGAGGGCGGGAAACAACTTGCCTTCGGCCGCCTGCCTGTAAGTGCCGCCAAAACGCTCACCGGAGATCCGCCCGAGAAGGCCGATGCTGACATTGGAATAGGAGCGCATGGTGCCTGCCTTATAGGCCGGCTTCCAGCTTTTCAGATAGGTCATCAGCCCGGCATCGTCATTCACGCTATCCGGCACCTGCAGCGGCAGGCCGCCTGACGTGTGGGTGGCGAGATTGACGAGGGTGATCTTGTCGAAGGCGCCGCCCTTGAGCTCCGGCAGGTAGGTCGAAACCGGCTGGTCCATCGACAACAGGCCGCGCTGTTCGGCAAGTGCGGCAAGCGTGACATTAAAAATTTTGCTGACGGAGCCGAGCTCGAAGATCGTGTCGCTGGTGACGGGTGCTTTCGTCTCGCGCGAGGCTTCACCATAGGTGTAATAGAATTCCGAGCCGTTGATCGTCACGCCGACGGCCAGTCCCGGGATGTCGTATTTCCTAATTACCGGCTGAAAAACGCGATCGACCATCTCCTGGAACGCTTTGTCCGTCATGTCTGCTGCATGGAGCGGGCTCGCCGACAAGGCGAGGGCGATGAGGCAGTGTCTCATATTCACTAGCGGTTCCTCTCTGTGCATCCGGCAATATGGCCGACACACGGTCGATAGCGTGGCCCTTTGTCCCTCCACAAACGATAAGAACTCGCAGGAGACCCTAGTTTAATTTGGGCTCGAGGGCGGCGAGAAAGAGCCGTAGTTCCCGCTGGACGTAGTCGGCTACAGCTCCCTCGGACGAGAAGCCCCACCAGAGCAGCGATCCCTGCCATTGCGAGAGCATCAGCCGGGCAATGGTCTGCGCTTGCCCCTGTCCCCCGAAACGCTCGGCAATCGCTGCCGTCAGGGCAGCACCCCAGGCCGCGCCACGAGCGCGGAGAACCGGATCGCGGAAATCCTCGCGCAGTAGAAGCAGGCCTTCCGCATAGGAGGCGGGATTATCGCCATAGTCCTGGGAAAGGCCGGTCAGCAGCGCGATCGCTCCGTCCGCGGTCTTCGGCAGCGTATCGGCAAGCCGCGCCGTTTCCGCGTCCAGCCGGTCCCAGGCGTGGAGCAGGGCGGCGCGCAGCATGCCGGCTTTGGTAGAGAAGCGCTGCACCAGTGTCGAGCCGGAAAGGCCGCTTGCCTTCGCGACCGCCGCAAAGGTCGCCGCATCCGGCCCCTCGGACTGGATCACATCGAGAACCATCGAAAGCAGCTGTTCATCTGAAAGCGTGCGCGGACGCGGCATGAAATTCCCTCTTGCGTTCGCCATATTTATGAACGAACATTCGTTTATATACAAGTAAGCCGACTGGGCCGGTTAATTGCTTCTAGCGGGGAGGACAGCGAAGTGACAGCGAACTTAAAGGGAAAGGTGGCGCTTGTTGCCGGCGGAACGCGCGGCGCCGGCCGCGGCATTGCGGTGGAACTGGGCGCGGCAGGCGCGACCGTCTATGTGACTGGCCGCACGACCCGCACGCAGCAATCCGAATACGGCCGGCCTGAGACCATCGAGGAGACCGCCGAACTGGTGAGCGCGGCAGGTGGGCGTGGCATCGCCGTGCAGGTGGATCATCTGGTGCCGGAGCAAGTCGAAGCGCTGGTTGCCCGCATTCGCGCGGAGGAGGGCAGGCTCGATATCCTCGTCAACGATATCTGGGGCGGCGAGCATCTGACGGAGTGGAACAAGCCGGTCTGGGAGCATTCCCTCGACAAGGGCCTGCGCATGCTGCGGCTTGCCATCGACACCCATTTCATCACCGCCCATTACGCGCTGGCACTGATGATCGAGCAGCCGGGCGGATTGCTGGTGGAGATGACGGATGGCACGGCGGATTATAATGCCACGCATTACAGGCTCTGCCCCTATTACGATCTGGTGAAAACGGGCACGAACCGTATGGCCTGGGCGCATGCCAAAGATCTGGCAGCGCATGGTGCCACTGCCGTCTCGCTCTCACCCGGCTGGATGCGCTCGGAAATGATGCTGGAAATCTATGGGGTTAAGGAAGAAAATTGGCGCGACGGCACAAAAGTCCAGCCGCATTTCGTCATCTCGGAAACGCCGCGTTTCACCGGCCGGGGAGTGGCTGCACTGGCCGCCGATCCCGACCGCAAGAGATGGAACGGTCAGTCGCTCTCAAGCTTCCAGCTGGCCGATGCCTACGGTTTCACCGATCTCGACGGCACGCGGCCGGACTGCTGGCGTTACCTCGCCGAAGTGCAGGAACCTGGTAAGCCGGCGGATGACACTGGATATCGCTGATCAGACGCTGCCGCCCGAGGGATCGATCCCCATGCGAATCTGCTAGTCTCTCGACGAAGAGGGAGTTCGCATGGCTTTGCGTATCATTTCATTGAATGCCTGGGGCGGCAGCATCCACGCGCCACTGATCGACTATCTGGCAAATGTGGATGCCGACGTCTTCTGCCTGCAGGAGGTAGTCCGGTCCGCAGCCGATACGCCGGGATGGCTGGAATATCGTGATGGCGGCGTTGTGCTGCCGCAGCGCGCCCATCTCTATGACGAGATTGCCGCCGTCCTCCCTGACCATGACGGCTTCTTCTGTCCATTCGCGCGGGGGCATCTCTTTCACGGCGAGGCGGTCTTCCCGACCGAATTCGGCATTGCCACCTTCGTGCGTAAGTCGCATGCGGTAATCGCCCAGGCGGTGGACTTCATCCATGGCGGTTTCTCGTCCAATGGCTGGGGTGAGCATCCGCGTTCGCGCAATGCCCATTGCATTCGCCTGTTCGATTATGCCGGCGGCTTTTCCGTCACCATCGCCCAGCTCCACGGCCTGCGTGATCCCGCCGGCAAGGGCGATATTCCGGCTCGGCATGCGCAGGCGGATGCGCTCGTCGAGCTGATCGAACGTGTCTGGCCGGGTGATGAACGCCTGGTCGTCTGCGGCGATTTCAACGTGCTGCCTGACAGCGTAACCTTCGAAAAGCTTGGCCGCCTCGGCCTCAACGATCTCGTCACCGGCAGGGGTTTTACCGATACCCGCACCTCGCTCTATCCGAAGGATGGACGCTTTGCCGACTATATGCTGGTGACGCCGGAAGTGGTGGTGAAGCGCTTCGAGGTGGTGGAGGCTCCCGAAGTTTCCGATCACCGGGCTCTGTTGATTGATCTTACCTAGCGCAGCTTAAAGTGCCGCTCCAGGTCGGCAATCTGCTCACTATTGAGCTGTCGCACCTTCATGCCGCGCGTAATGATCGAAAGCTTTGCCGCCTCTTCCAGCTCTTCGATCGCGAAGACGGCGGAATCGAGCGTGGCAGCCGACACGATCGGCCCGTGGTTTTCCAGCAGCACGGCGCTGTGCTCGCCGGCGATTTCAGCAATCAGTGGCTTTACGTCAACCGAGCCCGGCCGTGTATAGGACACGACAGGCACCTTGCCGACGCGCATCACCACATAGGGCGTCAATGGTGGAATGGCGTCCTTGGGATCGGTATCGGCAAGGCAGGAAAGGGCAGTTGCATAGGTGGAATGCAGATGTACGACCGCGCCCGTCTGCGGCCGTTTCTCATAGAAGGAGAAATGCAGCGGCAGTTCCTTTGTCGGCGCATCGCCCGAGAGGGACTTGCCGTCTTTGTCGAGTTTCGACAGCCGCTCAGGATCGAGAAAGCCCAGGCAGGAATTGGTCGGCGTTGCGAGATAGAAGTCTGCGGTCTTTACCGAAATATTGCCCGAGGAGCCGGCCGTAAGCCCGCGCTCGAAAAGCGATTTTCCCCAGCGGACGATGGCTTCGCGCAGCGCTGCCTCATTCATGGCCTGCAATCCTGTCCAGAGCCTTGGCGAAGAAATCCGGCGAGCCGAAATTGCCGCTCTTCAGCGCGAGTCCGATCGGCCGCGCAGGCCGGCCGCGCTCGGACACCAGAACCGGCACGCCGGGATCGATCTCCGCACCAATGGTCATATGCTTGAGGCCGAGTGCCTCAACAACCGCACCAGAGGTCTCCCCGCCGCCGACGACGATCTGGCATGTGCCGGAATCGGCGAGCCGCTTGGCAAGGCCGCCGAAGAAATCCTCAAGGATCTTTGCCGATTCCTCGCGGCCGAAGCGCTGCTGCACGAAGCTCACGACATCCGGCGAGGTGGTGGAGTAAACGATCGGATTGTCGGCCGCATTGGCGGCGACCCAGCTGGCGGCGCGCTCCACCGACATGGTGCCGCGCACGATGGCTGCTGGATCGATCGACAGGCCTGGATGGTTCTCCAGATGGCAAGCGACCTGGTTCTGCGAGGCGAGCGAGCAGGAGCCACAGAGGACGACGCCGGGGCCAGCAACGATAGGCACTTCGGCGGGAATACCGGAAAGCTTGCCAAGCTTGGCGAAATTACGCACCAGCCCCTGCGCCACTCCCGACCCGCCGGTTACCAGCGCATGGTCGGCGACAGCTTCACCGATGGTTATCAGATCGGCATCCTCGATGGCATCGACGACGACGAGGCGGTTGCCATCGGTCAGTTCGTCGCGCAGGCGGCTGCGGATGGCGCCGGAACCTTCGCGCACCGTATCGAGCGTAATGCTGCCGACACTGCCGCGGGTCTGGTGCCGCAGCCAGCGGCGGATGTCGGGATCCGTCATCGGCGTCAGCGGATGGTTCTCCATGCCGGATTCGCTGAGCAGCTTGTCCTTGACGAAGAGGTGGCCCATGAAGACCCGCCTTCCGGTCGCCGGAAAGGCCGGGCAGAACACGGTGACATCGGCGCCCGTCAGCCGCTGCAGGGCCTCGGCCACCGGGCCGATATTGCCTTCACGTGTGGAATCGAAGGTCGAGCAATATTTGAAGAAGATCTGCTCGCAGCCCTGATCCAGCAGCCAGCGCGCCGCATCCATGGATTGCAACACCGCATCTTCGACCGAGATCGAGCGCGTCTTCAGCGCCACCACACCGGCTTCGCAATTCACTTTGCCGCGGCCGGGGCCGACGAACTGCATCGTCGACATGCCGCCGCGGGCAAGGGTGTTGGCTAGATCGCTGGCGCCGGTGAAATCGTCGGCAATGGCTCCAAGCAGCATGTCAGGCAGGCTCCGGCAGTCTGTTGTTCAATTCGTCCTCGATATGGACGCAGATAATGTCGTCAAAGGATGTCTCGGCTGTGAAGCCGAGCGAAAGGGTGGGGCTGGCATCCAAACTCTGCGCCGATCACAAGGATTTTCATCTGAAGCGGTCCTTCCGACGGATGATGTGAACGCAAACCAAAACGCGCCGCCGCCTGAGTCGGCAGGCACGGTGCGTTTCTAGTTAAGACCAGCCGGGCAAGGCTGTCACGCAATTTCGGGCGGAGGGTCCGGTTTGATTGTGGGTTGGAATTGGCAGTCGGCCTTGCTCCGAGACCGGTTTCGCGGCAACAAGCATGGCATGAGCATCCCGACAGAATACCCTTTCGACTTCGACCCCACCTACGGCATGACGCTTGCCGACCTGCAGGCAATCCGCCCGCCGGAAGCGCCTGAGGGATTCGATGCCTTTTGGCAGAAGCGTTATGCCAGGGCGCTGGCGGTGAAGCCTGAGCCGCGCTTGAGCCCAAGCAAGGATACCCATCCGGACTGGCAGGTACGCGATATTGTCTACACGTCCACGGATGACGTCCGCATCGGCGGCTGGCTGCTCACGCCCCGCAAGGGCGAGGTCAAGCGCGGCCTCGTCGTTGGCCACGGTTATGGAGGCAGGGACCAGCCTGAATTCGATATTCCGGTCGAGGACACCGCCATCCTCTTTCCCTGTTTCCGCGGCATGTCGCGCAGCGCCCATCCGCCGATTTCGCCTGACGCGCCCTGGCATGTGCTCCACGACATCGATGATCCCGATCATTACGTGATCGGCGGCTGCGTTGAGGATCTCTGGGTTGCAGTGTCGGCGCTGCTATCGCTCTATCCCGCGCTTGATGGCCATATCGGCTATAGCGGCATCAGCTTCGGCGGCGGCATCGGCGCGCTCGGCATTCCCTTCGATAAACGTATTGCCCGCGGCCATCTGACGGTACCGACCTTTGGTAACCGCAAGCTGTGGCTAACATTGCCGACGGTCGGCAGCGCCCATTCGGTGCAGGATTATGCAAAGACGCACGCGGGTGTTTTCGAAAAGTTGCGGCTCTTCGATGCCGCAACGGCAGCGACCCGCATCACCGTGCCGATGCTGGCCGCCGTCGCCCTCTTCGATCCGGCGGTTGCACCCCCCTGTCAGTTCACGGTGGCCAACGCTTTGCCGAAATCAAAATTTAATGAAATCTTCATCCTGGATGCCGGGCATTTCGACTATGCTGATAGTGCAGTGCAGCAAACTGTGCTGCGCGAGCGAGTCGGGCGGTTTTTCAGGGGTCTATGAACCGAGAATATCTGCGCTGGTACAGCGATCGGCTCCATCGTGACATGGAGCTTCTGGTGTTCGGGCATGCCGGCGCCAAAGTACTGATGTTCCCAACGCGGGAAGGGCGCTTTTGGGAATATGAACATCTCGGAATCGTTGCCAGCCTCGCCGATAAGCTCGAGGCCGGTCATCTGCAGCTGTTCTGCATCGAGGGCCTCGCGGGCGAAACCTTCTACGACTTCGGCCGCCATCCGGCCGATCGTATCCGTCGCCATATCGCTTTCGAGGAATATGTGCTGAACGAGGTTCTGCCGCTGATGGAGAGCCGCAACGGCCACGAATGCACCATCGTCCACGGCTGCAGCCTCGGCGCCTTCCAGGCCGCCAGCCTCGTCTTCCGCCACCCGCATCTCTTCCGCAAGCTGGTGGCCTTTTCCGGCCGCTACGACCTGACGATGAAGGTCGAATCCTTCTCGGATCTCTTCGACGGTTATTACGACGACACGGTCTATTTCCACATGCCGACACATTTCCTGCCGGGCCTTGCCTGCGATTGGCGGCTGGAAAAGCTGCGGCAGGTGGATATCGTGCTGACGATCGGCAACGAGGATCCGTTCCTCGATAACAATCGCTATCTCAGCCGCCTTCTCGCTGACATGGGTGTCGGCCATCGGCTGCATTTCTGGGATGGCAGGGCGCACCGCGCCGGTGCCTGGCGCCGGATGGCGCCCCTTTATATATGAGCATCGCCGGATGTTTATATCTAGGCATCGCCGGATGGCGCCGCTCTATATCTGATTCACTGCATCAGCGGCTTCTTGAGGAAGCTGTTGCGGTCGGCGGATTTGATCCGCAGCCAGGCCTCGCGGCCGTTCCGCAGCACACGCATCGGGATTTCAGCGCCTGCCGGGCCACTCTTCCAGACCTTACGGTAGAAATCGGCAAGCCCGTCCACTTCGCCGTCGCGGATTTCCGAGATCACGTCGCCCTGCTGCAGGCCGGCCTGCGCGGCCGGGCTGCCCTTGGCAACGCTCATGACGACAACTTCCCCGTTGCTTTCAGCCGAAAAGGCGCCGAGCCAGGGGCGCGGCGGCCTGTCGATCTGGCCGCGGTTAAGCAGGTCGTCAAGGATCGGCGGAAGGAGGTTGATCGGCACGGCCATGTTGATATCGGCGACCTCTTCGTCCTGAACCATCTGCAGGCGCAGCGAACCGATGCCAAGCAGCTTGCCGTCGTCGCTGATCAGCGCCGCACCGCCCCAGGAGGGATGCGCGGGTGCGATGAAGATCGCCTCGTCGAGCAGATATTCCCAGTAGCCCGCAAATTCCTGCTTGGCGACGATATTGGCCTGCACGAATTCGCCGAGACCATCGGCAAAGATCACGGCATCGCCGACCGTCGTCTTGACCTTGTCGCCGATGTCGATGGCCGGCAGGTCGAGAGGCGCCAGCGACTGGATGAGGCCGAAGCCGGTTTCCTGGTCATAGGCGAGCGCATGGCCAGGTACGACCTTGCCGTCATGGCGCGTCAGCCAGATTTCGTCTGCTTCGGTGATCAGGTAGCCGATGGTGAGCACCAGCCCGTTTTCCCTGATGACGACGCCGCTTCCTTCCCGGCGGGTGCCCAGCGTATTCGCGGTGAAGGCATCTTCGGGGATGGAGGCGCGAACGGCCACAACTGACCGCAGGATCCTGTCGATATTCATGGTTTCATCCTCGTAAGGCGGGCACAAAGGCTCGGAATGCAGCGAGGGCCGGCAAGGGCCGGACGCATACCATTCCTTCTATAGGTATGAAACGACAGTCGTTTCTGCAAGACCCGCAGCCTGCGGTCTTTTACCCTGCTGCTTCCCGGCTGTATTGCCGCGGCGAGCGCGCCATCACCCGCTTGAAGGCGGTGCTGAAGGCGCTTTCGGAATCGTAGCCGAGCGAAAGTGCAATCTTGCCGATCGGCTCGCTGCTGTTGGAGAGCCGCTCGCTCGCCAGCATCATACGCCAGCGTGTGAGATAGTCCATCGGCGCGGCTCCGACCTTTTCCTTGAAGCGCTCGGCAAAGGAGGAGCGCGACATGCCGGTCATCGCAGCAAGTTGCTGCAGCGTCCAACGCCGCGCCGGCTCTGCATGCATGGCGCCGATCGCCATGCCGATCTGCCGGTCGGCGAGCGCAAACAGCCAGCCGGTGCCTTTGATATCGGGTGCTGAGAGATAGAGCCGCAGGATCTGCATCAGCATGATATGCGCCAGATGCTCGGTCATCAGGAAGCCGCCCGGGTGGCGGCCGCGCAGCTCCCGCGCCATCTGGTCGATCGCAAAGCGCAGCACCGAGGCCTGATCCGAATGCTCGCTGACATGGACGACCGGCGGCAATATGCCGACGAGCAGATCGGCGCCTGCGCCGGAAAAGCCGAAGCGGCTGCCGACGAGGAAAAAGGCGCCGCCGCCATTGCAGATCGCGACACCATCCTTAGCATGCGCATAGATGTCATTGGCGGGGATCGTCGGCAGGCTGCGGTCGCTCATCATCCGGAAGGGCCGGCTCTGCGTCAGCAGAAAACAATCGCCTTCCTCCAGCCGCACAGGCTCAGCGACCCCATCCACCTCCAGCCAGCAGCCGCCCGAGAGAACGGCATTGAACTTGATGCCCTGCGGTGGCGGAAAATCGATCGCCCAGTCACGGCCGGCATCGAGCCCGAGCGAGACGTAGCTCTTCGGCTTCAAGAGCGCCAGCACATCGGAAAGCGGATCCATGGAAACAGAACTCATAAGGAAATCCGGACGATCGCAAACATATCATGGACTTTAACGCATAGATCGTATGGACGCCACCGCATTAGTCTCCGGCCGAAAGCAGAAGGAGGCATCCATGGAAAACACACAACACCCCATCGGCTCCGGTTTTGGCGCTCGCTCCACAGCCGACGACGTGCTCGCGGGCATCGATCTCACGGGCAGACTGGCAATCGTCACCGGCGGCCATTCCGGCCTCGGACTGGAGACGACGAAAGCGCTGTCGCGGGCCGGCGCGCATGTGCTGATCGGCGCGCGTCAGCCGGAAGCGGCGGCCAAGGCGGTCTCGGGCATCGCCAATGTCGAGGTCGACAGGCTCGATCTCTCCGATCTCGAAAGCGTCCGCGACTTCGCCGAGCGCTTCGTCGCCTCCGGCCGCAAGACCGATATCCTCATCAACAGCGCCGGCATCATGGCCTGCCCGGAAACGCGGGTCGGGCCGGGCTGGGAGGCACAGTTTGCCACCAACCATCTCGGCCATTTCGCACTCGTCAATCGCCTCTGGCCGGCGATGGCGAGGGGAGCCCGAGTGGTTGCCGTCTCCTCCGGTGCCCATGGCATCACGCCCATCCGCTGGGACGATGTCCAGTTCACCGAGGGCTACGACCGGTGGCAGGCCTATGGACAGGCGAAAACCGCAAACGCGCTCTTTGCGGTGCAACTCGACAGGCTGGGCAGGGATGCCGGCGTGCGTGCCTTCTCGCTGCATCCCGGCAAGATCCTGACGCCGCTGCAGCGGCACCTGGAGAAGGAAGACATGGTCGCCGCCGGTTGGATCGACGCTGACGGCAATGCGGCCGACCCAACGTTCAAGACACCGGAGCAGGGTGCCGCGACGCAGGTCTGGGCCGCAACCTCGCCGCAGCTTGCAGACCTTGGCGGCCTCTATTGCGCCGACTGCGATATCGCATCCGTCTCGGATGACGGTGCGGAAACCAGCGTGCGCGCTTACGCCGTCCATCCCGACGAGGCGGCCCGTCTCTGGGCGTTCTCGGCGGAACTGACCGGTGCAGACGCGTTCAGCCGTTAAGCGTGGATGCCGGGCGCCTCGTAGCCGGTGCGCTCGACATACTCCGTATAGCCACCGCCATACTGCTGGATGCCATCGGGCGTCAGCTCCAGCACGCGGTTGGAAAGGGCGGCAAGGAAGTGGCGATCGTGCGAGACGAAGAGCATCGTGCCCTCGAAATCGGCGAGCGCCTTGATGAGCATTTCCTTGGTGTCGAGGTCGAGATGGTTGGTCGGCTCGTCGAGCACGAGGAAGTTCGGCGGGTCGAACAGCATGTGAGCCATGACGAGGCGGGCCTTCTCGCCGCCGGACAGCACGCGGCAGCGCTTGTCGACGTCGTCACCCGAAAAGCCGAAGCAGCCGGCGAGAGCACGTAGCGGCGCCTGGCCGGCGAGCGGGAAGGAATCTTCCAGCCATTCCAGTACCGTGCGTTCGCCATCGAGCAGGTCCATGGCGTGCTGGGCGAAATAGCCGAGCTTCACGCTGGCGCCGAGCGCCACGCTGCCGGCATCCGGCTCTGCCGTGCCGGTTACCAGCTTCAGGAGCGTCGATTTGCCGGCGCCGTTGACGCCCATGATGCACCAGCGCTCCTTGCGGCGGACCATGAAGTCCAGCCCTTCATAGATGGTACGGCTGCCATATTTCTTGTGCACGTTCTTGAGGTTGACGACGTCTTCGCCCGAGCGCGGCGCCGGCTGGAAGTCGAAGGCCACCGTCTGGCGGCGCTTCGGCGGCTCCACGCGCTCGATCTTTTCCAGCTTCTTGACGCGACTCTGCACCTGCGAAGCATGGCTGGCGCGCGCCTTGAAGCGCTCGATAAACTTGATTTCCTTGGCGAGCATCGCCTGCTGGCGCTCGAACTGCGCCTGCTGCTGCTTCTCGTTCTGCGCCCGCTGCTGCTCGTAAAAACCGTAGTCGCCGGAATAGCTGTTGAGCGAGCCGGCATCGATCTCGATGATCTTGGTGACGATGCGGTTCATGAACTCGCGGTCGTGCGAGGTCATCAGCAATGCGCCCTCATAGGTCTTGAGGAATTCTTCCAGCCAGATCAGGCTTTCGAGATCCAGGTGGTTGCTCGGTTCGTCAAGCAGCATGACGTCGGGACGCATCAGCAGGATGCGGCCGAGCGCCACGCGCATCTTCCAGCCGCCGGAGAGTGCACCGACATCGCCGTCCATCATTTCCTGGCTGAAGCTCAGGCCGTCCAGAACTTCGCGGGCACGGCCTTCCAGCGCATAGCCATCCAGTTCCTCGTAGCGCGCCTGCACCTCGCCGTAGCGCTCGATAATCTGATCCATCTCGTCCATGCGGTCAGGATCGGACATGGCCGCTTCCAGCTCGCGCAGCTCTGCGGCGACGATGCTGACGGGGCCGGCCCCCTCCATCACCTCGGCAACCGCGCTGCGGCCGGACATTTCGCCGACATCCTGGTTGAAGTAGCCGATGGAGACGTGCTTTTCGACTGAGACCTGGCCTTCATCCGGCAGCTCTTCGCCATTGATCATGCGGAAAAGCGTCGTCTTGCCGGCGCCGTTGGGGCCGACGAGACCGATCTTTTCGCCGCGATTGAGGGCGGCAGTGGCTTCGATGAAGAGGATGCGGTGGCTGTTCTGCTTGCTGATATTTTCGATACGGATCATGTCTTACGCGGGAGCTTGGGAGAATTTTGGCGCCCTTATGCCACGGGTTTGCCGCCGTGTCGCAGGTTTTCCGCGTCATCAAGCTGTGATCTTTGCAGCTGTGGCCATTCCGCACGACTGGAAATCGAGGGATGCTTCCTTATTATCCCCAAGGGGGAGGAGCCCATGGTCAATAAGATGTCCAGCAAGCCGGCAAAATCGGCAGAGCCCAAGCTGCTATCCGGCGGCAATCCGCAGATCGCCAAAGGCGAGGGCGATGGCCCCGTCCAGGCCTATATCGCCGCCATGCCCGGCTGGAAAAGCAATGTCGGCCGCCACCTCGATGGACTGATCATGCGCACTGTTCCAGATGCCCACAAGGCCGTCAAATGGAACTCGCCGCTCTACGGCACGAAAGGCGACGGCTGGTTCCTCGGCATCCATTGCTTCAACAAATACATCAAGCTGGCCTTCTTCCGCGGCGCTGCTTTGCAGCCCATACCGCCGGGAGAATCCAAGACTGCGGAAACGCGCTATTTCCACATCCATGAGAACGATCCGATCGACGAGGCGCAGCTCGCCGACTGGATCAGGCAGGCAAGCCTGTTGCCGGGCGAGAAAATGTAAGGAGAGAGACCATGAAGAAAGCGGCGACGACGAAAAAGGAAGCGGAACCGAAAGAAATCTCTCCCTCCGAACGCATCGATGCCAAGATCAGGGAATTGGTCGACTGGCGCGGCGAAACGCTCGCCCGTGTGAGGGCCATCATCCGCGAGGCCGATCCCGAGGTGGAGGAGGCGTGGAAATGGAGGGGCGTCCCGGTCTGGGAACACGCCGGCATCATCTGCACCGGCGAAACCTACAAGGCGGTGGTCAAGCTGACCTTCGCCAAGGGCGCTTCGGTGGAAGACCCGTCCAACCTTTTTAACTCCAGCCTTGAAGGGAATACGCGCCGGGCGATCGATATTCGCGAGGGGGATAAGATCGATGAGGCGGCGCTGAAGGCGCTGGTGCAGGCCGCGGTGGCGCTGAACACGGCGGGCAAACCGGCATCGAAGAAAGCGAGCGCCTAGTTCTGAGGGTAAAAGGCATCTGGGGCGACAACTGGTCATTGCCGATGCCGCGGAGCGTCCTATGTGGAGCCTTGCGAGCTCATTTCGATTGAAACCCGCTAAGACGGAGGCTCTCTTGAAGGGTTACCTTCCCTATCTGGCCGGCGCACTGGCGGGAATGCTCGTGGCCATTTTCCTGTCCAGCCTTTTGACGCTGACAGGAACGCCACAGCTGGTCCTTTTCGCCCTGCTGCCCGTAGTCGGTGGTGCTGTCGCCGAGCGTGTTTCTCAGCGCCGCTCCGGCAATTCGTGAGTGACCATGGGGCGGCTGAAGGAAATCGTCATCGATTGCGATGTGCCCTCCCGCGTCGCCCGCTTCTGGGCCGAAGCGCTCGATGACTATGCGGTCTTGCCCTACGACGATGAGGAAATCGCCCGCCTTGCCACGCTTGGCCTGACGCCGGAAACCGATCCGGTGGTGATGGTCGAAGGACCGGGAACGCGCCTTTGCTTCCATCTTCGCCCGGGAGAGCGTCCGGCCCGCAATCGCGTTCACCTCGATATCGCTGTCGGCGACCGGACAAAAGAACTCGCGCGCCTCATCTCTCTGGGCGCGACCTTCGTGCGTGAGACGGCCGATTACACCGTGCTGAACGATCCCGAAGGCAACAATTTCTGCGTCACCTCCGATTAGTCAGCGTCAGACAGACTTCACCTCGCCGCCATCCATGCGAAGCGTCGTGCCGGTCATCCAGCGCGCCGCCGGCGATACGAGGAAGGCCATGAGTTCGGCGATCTCCTCCGGTTCTCCATAACGGGCAATGCCAGCCTCCTTCGGAAACCGGGCTGTCGCCTCTTCCACCGTCATGTCGTGCAGCGGCGCCCAGTGCTCCAGATAGCTGCGCCGGCGGCCGGTCATGACCGGGCCGGGCAGCACGCTGTTGACCTGCACGCCATCCTCGATGCCGCGATCGGAGAAAGCCTTGGCGAGTGCGGATATCGCCGCATTGATCGTGCCGACGGCAGCATAGGCCGCCTTCGGAAAGACCGCCGAATTGCCTGACATCAGCACGACGGAACCCTTCGTTTCCTTCAGTGCCGGCCAGGCGGCGATGGTCAGCCGCCGTGCGCCATGCAGCTTCAGCGCCATGCCATCATCCCATTGTCGGTCCGTCATTTCGAACACGTCGATCTGCGGCACGGCGCCGGCAATGTTGAGCAGCGCATCGATCCGCCCGAAAACGGCAAGCGCTTTGTCGACGACGACCTGTGCCGCGACCGGCTCCGCAAGGTCGGCATCGATGACGAGCGTCTTGGCACCCGCCGCTTCGACTGCTTTCGCCGTCTCCGCGAGATTGGCCTTGTTGCGGGCAACGAGCACGAGCTTGGAAAAATCCTTTGCGAGCCGGATGGCCGTTGCCTGGCCGATGCCCTGGCTGGCACCGGTAATGATGGCTACTTTATCGGACATGATATCTCTCCTGTCGCGGGATTATCAGCCAAGGAAATCGCGGACTGCAGCGGCAATTTCATCCGCATGTGTTTCGAGCGCGAAGTGGCCGGTATCGAAGAATTTGATCACGGCGTCAGGAATATCGCGGGCGAAGGCTTCCGCGCCCGGCGGCAGGAAGAAGGGATCATTCTTGCCCCAGACGGCGAGGAAGCGCGGCTTGTGGGTCCGGAAGTAATCCTGGAAGGTCGGGTAGAGTGCCACATTGCTCTTGTAGTCGCCCATGAGATCGAGCTGCACATCTTCAGCGCCCGGACGCGAGAGATAGAAATTGTCGAGCGAATATCCGTCAGGCGAAATCCTGGTCGTATCGGCAACGCCATGCGTATATTGCCAGGCCGTCGTTTCCGGCCCGAGGAACCCCTTCAGCACGGCGCGGTTTTCTGCGCTGGCGTCCTGCCAGTAGGCCTGCACCGGGTTCCATGCGTCGCTGAGGCCATCGACATAGGCATTGCCATTCTGCGAAATGATGCCCGTGATCCGCTCGGGATGTTTGACCGCCAGGCGGAAGCCCGTCGGAGCGCCGTAATCGAAGACATAGACGGCATAGCGAACGAAGCCGACGATCTCGGTGAAGCGGTCGATCGTGTCTGCAATGCTGTCGAAGCTGTTGACCGCGGGATCGTCCGACTGCCCGAAGCCCGGAAGATCCGGCGCGATGATGTGATAGCGATCGGCCAGCAGCGGGATCAGATCGCGAAACATGTGGCCGGAGGTCGGGAAGCCATGCAGCAGCAGGAGCTTCGGAGCGTCCTGGGTGCCGGCCTCGCGATAGGCGATCTTGATGCCGTCGACGGTGGTGTGGCGGTAGCTGATCTTGGTCATGGTCCTGTTTCCTTCAGTTGAGATGAATGGCGATGTGTTGGGAGATATGTCTGTCATTCAGCCTGCGGCCACACTTGCCGCCGCTTCACGGATGACCTGCAGCACTGCCTCCGGCGCCGTCGCCATCGGCGTATGATCGACCGGGAAAGGCCGCTGATGCGCCTGCATGCGCTCCGCCATGAAGCGCTGGTTGGTGGCAGCGATCATACGGTCGTCCTCGGCGACCAGGAACCAGGAAGGGCGATCCTTCCAGAGCGGCCGCCCGACCGGTGCCGTGATGCAGGCAGGCGAGATCGGCCGCTGCACGGCTGCAAGCACCACTAGTTCCTCATTCGTGGCATTCTGCGCATAGGCCGCGGCAAAGGCTTCATGCGGATAATAGATCAGGCCGTTTTCATCAGGCGCTAGCTGCGGCGCCCGCGGATCGAGTTCGCTGCGATAGAAGACATCGGCAACCGTCTCTCCCTCATCGGGGGCGAGAGCAGAAACATAGACCAGTGCCTTCACATTTTCATTCCCCACCCCGGCGATAACCGCTCCGGCATAGGCATGGCCGGCAAGAACCACTGGCCCATCCACACGGTCCAGCGCCTGCTCAAGGGCTTTAACGTCATCGGCATAGGAGGTCATCGGTAGCGGCGCTGCTGTCACCGCAAAACCCTCGGCGACAAGCGGCGCGATGACTTTGGCCCAGCCAGAGCCGTCGGCCCAGGCGCCATGGACGAGCACGATATGCATAGTCTGCTGATCAATCGACTGCGACGACATCTGCTTTCTCCTTCGTTCGGCTTGTAACCGCTTAAATCGATACAGGACGGTTACTCCTTAGGAAGGTAACTTGTCAACAGCCTTTTGACAGGTTACATAAGAGTCGCGTCTTCAAGCAGGCTGCCCTACAACTATGGTCGGCAGCCGGAATAGGACTTGTCATGGATAACCACTCTCCCGCCCTGTTTCTGGGTGATGCGCTGGCACTGGATTTCCTGAATTCGGTGGCAACGCCCGTCGACACGCCTGTTGATTGGATAGAGGACGGGGAGGGACTGTTGCGCTGGCTCGAGCAGGCAAACCTCGTCCCGCGCGAAACGCTCGAAAGCCTGCGTGCCCAGGCGTTGCCGGGCGAACTCGACAACGTCGCCGATCAGGCAAGGAACCTGCGCGAGTGGTTCCGGACCTTCGTCCGCGAGCATAAGGGAAGGCAGTTGAAGCCCGACGCCCTGGCCGAGCTCGAACCGCTGAACCGTCTGCTGGAGCGCGACGAAGGCTATGGCCGCGTCGTGGCGCGGCAGACGGATGAGGGCGCGGTCTTCGACTTCCAGCCCATGCGCAAATGGCGCTCGCCGGAATCATTGCTGCTACCGGTCGGCGAGGCACTCGGCCGCTTCGTCTGTACCGAGGATTTTTCCAATGTGAAGGCCTGCGAAGGACCAGTCTGCACCCTGCTGTTTGCCGACCATACCCGTGGTCATCGCCGGCGCTGGTGCAGCATGGCGATGTGCGGTAATCGCGCCAAGCAGGCCGCACATCGGCACCGGATCAGACAGGCGTAGCCGCCATCTCTTCGACGAGCCGGTCGAAGCCGATGCCGGTGCCGCTCTCTCTGATATCGCCGTCTTTGGCATCGCCGAAGACGGCCTGTTCGGTGAAGGTCATCAGCGTCATGCCGCCGCGTCCGGTGAATTCCACCGTGACCAGCGAGGAAGAGATGCTCTTTCCCGCCGTCAGCATCGTATAGGCATAGACGATGCGTTCGCGCGGGTGGATTTCGAGATAATAGGCGCGCATCGCCTGTTCCGTCCCGTCGGGCATGCGCCATGTCATGCGCTCGCTCCCGCCGGTCTCGAAGTCGAATTGATCCTCCAGTACTTGCCAGTCGGGATGGCAGGCGGTCCAGCGCCGTTTCAGCGCATGGTCCGACCAGAAGCGGAATGCATGCGCCACGCTGCCGGGCAGGTCGCGTTTGATGACGAAGGTGCGGTGATTGACGCTGACACCCATCAGTGATCCTTTTCCTCAGGAGTTTCCGCCATCAGCAAGGCGAGGCGATCGAAGGCGGCGTGCATTTCAGCTTGACGCTGCTCGATCCATTGGTTGATGGCGCCGAATGCCTGCTGCTGCATGCGATAGGTGCGCACCCGCCCCACCTTTTCCGAAATGACAATGCCGCTTTCTTCCAGAATTCGCAGATGTTTCAGCACCGCCGGCAGGCCGACATCGGCGGGCTCTGCCAGTTCCGTGACGGAGGCCGGCCCCCTGGCAAGCTTTTCCACGAAGCCACGGCGATAGGGATCGGCGAGCGCCTGAAATATCCGGTCGAATTCGGCTGGCGCCAGTTCTGCCATCATATGCCTCAAGATGTCCCGGCCTCAAGATGTCGCGGCTTCAAGATAACGCGCTGGCATCGCCTCCCGATAGGGAAACATCGAGAAATAGGGCTGCGCTTCGGCCAGCACGCGTTTGACGGAAGCACGTTGTAACAGACGCTCCAGATAGGAGGAAAGCGCCTGCTGCTCAGCTGTGAAAGGATGCACGATGGAAGCAAAGAACAGCCCCGGCAAAGCCGCGCAATCGGCCATGGTGAAATCATCGCCCGTCGCCCAGAGCCTTCCCTGCATATCCGCCTCGATCATCTTATAGGCCTGATCAAGCATCCCTCTCGCTTCAGTGACGCCATGCGGATCATGGGCGTCCGCCGGCCGGATTCTGTCGGTGACGATCTTCTGCATCGGCACGCTGACATAGAGGTCGTAAAACCGATCCCAGAGCCGCACCTGCAGCAGCGCGTCCGGATCATCGGGCAGAAGCCGCACCGGCCCCGGATAATGGGCCTGCAGGTATTCGATGATGATGCTCGTCTCCGGGACCGTACGCCCGGTTGCCTCGTCATGCAGGATCGGAATCTTGCCGACCGGCCATTTGTCGAACAGGGCCGCGGCCGAGTCCGGATCGGCAAAATTGACGATCCGGCTGTCGAACGCGGTCTCGTTTTCATAAAGCGCGATCAGCACCTTGTGGCAGAAGGAGGCAAGCGGATGCAGGTAAAGGGTCAGCGTCATACGGCACCTATAGTTTCCAATTTCGGAAACTATATCTCGGTCGCTATTGTCACGCAAGATACTTTCCAAAACTGGAAAGTTTAGGGGCGCCTATGCGTATGCCACCCATCCCCTGAAGCTGAAGGCGGCGTAGAACAGGCTGACATCCGAAAAGCCTGCCGCGCGCAGCATGGCCTCCTCATCTTCCGGAGCGAGGATATGCAGCCTCTCGCGCATGGCGGTGCGCGCATTCTCCTGCCGAGAAGGGTCTCCTCCGTCAGGAGCGCCATAGGCGATATGGCGATCGATCCACATCGACCGCCCCGGCTCGTCTTGCGGGAAACTCATATGCGCAACAACAAACGGCGCACCGGCTTTCAGTCGGCGGCGAATTTGCTGAAGTATTTCAGGTCGTTGCTCGACGGGGATGTGATGGAAGGTCAGCAGGCAGACGGCGGCGTCGAAGGGGCCTTCGGGCGCGATATCGATGCCGCCCTGGTGAAAACCGATGCGACTGCTGTGCTCTCCGGCAACCTGCCGCGCCAGTTGCAGCATGTCGGCAGAGGGGTCTATGCCATCAAAAGTCCAGCCCGCATGCGCCTCGGCAAAGGCTTTGAGTTCCAGTCCGCCGCCGGCGCCGAGCACGAGCACGCGGCCATTGTCAGGCGTCCGCTCCGCCATCAGCATCGTCGCCATCCGGTGCAGGCTTGATAAGCCGGGAACCTGCCGCGGCGGCCCTTCGAGATAGGATTTGACGGCATCGCCGGTAAAGGCAGATGCCGTCTTGTGAGGTGTGGGCAGGCTAGGGTAATTGTGATCTCGCATCATGTAACTTTAATTATTACAGGATGCCAGAGCTGTCAATTTTCGACCTATTTTGCGAACTTGCGTGCCCCGGCTACGCAGAGAATGACGGCGACCGTCACCGCGAGCATGCTCCAGCTCACCGTTTCGCGCAGCAGCGTCGCGGCAAGCGCCAGGCCAAAGAAAGGCTGAAGCAACTGCAGCTGTCCGACGGCAGCAATGCCGCCCTGCGCAAGCCCGCGATACCAGAAGATGAAGCCAATCAGCATGCTGAAGAGTGAGACATAGGCAAGGCCCAGCATGGCCGGCGTCTGGATCTCGGCAAAGCTCGGCGGCCTGTAGAGGATGGCGGCGACGATCATGACCGGCAACGACACCACCAGCGCCCACGAGATCACCTGCCAGCCACCAAGCCGGCGCGACAGCCGCGCGCCCTCGGCATAACCAAGCCCGCAGACGATGACGGCGGCCAGCATCAGCGCATCGCCAACAGGCGAGGCCGTCAGCCCCTGCGCCAGCGCAAAGCCCGCCACCAGCGCGCTGCCGAGCAGCGAGAAGAGCCAGAAGGCCGGCTTCGGCCTTTCGCCGCCCCTGATGACCCCGAAGATCGCAGTCGCCAGCGGCAGCAGGCCGATGAAGACGATGGAATGCGCCGAGGTTACATGCTGCAGCGCCAGCGCCGTCAACAGCGGAAAGCCGACGACAACGCCGAGCGCGATGACAACAAGCGAAATGAGATCCTGCCGTGAAGGCCGTTTCTCACGGAAAGTGATCAGCAGGCAAAGCGCCAGGATGCCGGCAATCGCCGCTCGCGCCACCGTCAGGAAAACCGGATCGAGCTGCATGACGGCCACGCGGGTGGCCGGCAGCGATCCGCTGAAGATGAGCACGCCGATAAAACCATTGATCCATCCGGTCGCTGTGCGATCCATGCGGGCACTCCTTTGTTTGCCCCATGCTTATCCGCCGTTCGCACTGGTACTACCAGCCACAGTTCGATACAGTTGGCTGAAACTGTTATGGTTGGGGAAGCAGTACGGATGGACGAGCAAGTACAGGCAAGCAGCCGGGTCGGGATGGTCATGGCGACCATCCGCCAGCGCATTGCCGGCCGCAGCCTCACGCCCGGAGCCAAGCTGCCTTCGATCCGCAGCCTGTCGGGAACTTTGAAAGTCTCCGCCTCTACGGTGGTCGATGCCTATGAGCGCTTGGTGGCCGAGGGTGCGATCCTCTCGCGCCCCGGTTCTGGCTTCTATGTCGCGAGCCAGGCCGCGCCACTCTCGCTGGCCGATATCGGCCCGAAGCTCGATCGCGCGGTCGATCCTTTCTGGGTATCGCGGCAATCGCTGGAGGCGCAGGAAAGCGATCTCAAGCCCGGCTGCGGCTGGCTGCCGCCCGCATGGCTTCCCGAGGAGGCCATTCGCCGGGCGCTGCGATCCCTGTCGCGTGCGGACGCCGCAAGCCTCTCCGACTACGGCTCGCCCCTCGGCCTCAAGCCGTTGCGCCAACTGATTTCCAGGCGCATGGCCGAGCGCGGCATCGAGGCCGCGCCCGATAAGATCATGCTCACCGAATCCGGCACACAGGCAATCGATTTCCTCTGCCGTTTTCTCATCGAGTCCGGCGATACGGTGCTGGTCGACGATCCCTGCTATTTCAATTTTCATGCGCTGCTGAGAGCCCACCGCGCCAAGGTCGTCAGCGTTCCCTACACGCCTTCAGGCCCCGATATCGAGCTCTTTGCCGCAGCCCTCACCGAGCACCGGCCGCGCCTCTACATCACCAACTCCGCAATCCACAATCCGACCGGCGCCACGCTCTCGCCGGTCACGGCGCACCGATTGCTGAAGCTCGCCGAACAACATGGCCTCACCATCATCGAGGACGATATCTTCGCCGATTTCGAACTGACGCCGGCGCCCCGCCTTGCCGCCTTCGACGGCCTCGACCGCGTCATCCATATCGGCAGCTTTTCGAAGACACTCTCGGCCGCCGCGCGCTGCGGCTTCATCGCGGCGCGGCCTGAATGGATCGAAGGCCTGATCGACCTCAAGATTGCCACCTCCTTCGGCGGCGCCCGGCTGAATGCCGAACTGGTGTTGAGCGTGCTCAGCGACGGCAGCTACCGCAAACATGCCGAAGGCCTGCGCAGCCGTCTCTCCAAGGCGATGTTTGATGTCACGACCCGGCTGAAAACATTGGGCATCCGCCCATGGCTGGAGCCGCAAGCCGGCATGTTCCTCTGGTGCCATCTGCCGGATGGTCTGGATGCCGCGGCCGTGGCGCGTGCCGCGCTCGCCCAGAATGTCGTGCTCGCGCCGGGCAACGCCTTCAGCCTGTCGCAATCGGCCACCGGCTTCATGCGCTTCAACGTCTCCCAGACACTGGACAACAGGGTGTTTGACGTGCTTCGGGATGCGCTCAGGCAGGCATCAATTAGTCCGCCTGCCACTCCATGAAGGCTTTGCCGATCACCTTGCCATCCTCTTCCCGCCGCAGCCGGCAGAGGGCTTGCCGCCGATCGGGAGAAAGCCCCATCAACTCCACCCGCACGGCTTCGCTCGCCCGGATATTGCCGGAAAAGAAGATCTCACGCCGAGACACCTGCGAAAGCTCGGGAAACCACCGCCCGAAGGCGCGGTCGGCCAGTGCCTGGAATTCGGCGAAGTAGAACAGCCCGGCGCCGTTGAACTCCTGCGACGCATCCGGCTCGAAGCGAAAGCCGCGCAGTGCCTTGGCCGGGTTGGCAGGCAGGCCGAAATGCGCCTCCAGCGTGCCGGCGCGCAGCAATGCTGCCGTCCTTGCCAGCGCATTGTCCTCCACAGCCGTCGTCAGGCCGGGCAGGGGAACGCGGGCGATCGAATAGTTGTCGCCCTCCCGCATGCGGCAGACGAAAGTGGAAATAAGCTCCACCTCGCCGATCAGGTTGCCACGCACGAAAAGCCGGTGGCGAGTTGAAACCTGCGTGCGCGAGACGGGCGACAGTGTCGAGCGTATCGTGAGCACATCATTGGCGCGAACCGCGCCGAAGTTTGCATGCTCCAGCGACGTCGCGCAGATTGCCGCATAGGCCTCGCCGCCATCGGGCGCGCGGAAATCGGCATTCTCCATGCCGAGATGGCGCGCGAGCATCAGCCAGTGGCGATGCCCGAGCTCTTTCATCGCCCAGGTTTCCGAGAGGCCTGACGGCGTCAGGTGCGGCATGCCGACGAGCATATGCGGCGCAAGCGCCTGCTCCATCAGCTCGCGCGCTGACGGCTCGGGTGGATGAAAATCGAGGATCGCGACATTCATGTTCAAGCGCTGGCCGCCTGTTTCAGGACCTGATGGGTGACCTCAAGATGGCCGGCGAGGTGGTTCACCACATGCTCGGCATCTTTGCCGACGGCCAGGAACCGGCCGGAACCCCAGGTCCAGAGCCAGGGCAGGCCGAGAACATAGACGCCGTCGATGCCGGTCACGCCGCGCCGCTGCACCGGATAGCCGGTGCCGTCGAAGATCGGCAGGCCGACATAGGACCAGTCAGGCGAAAAGCCGGTCGCCCAGATCACCGAAGTGACACCCTCCGCCCTGAGATCGAGTTCCGCCGGCTCGCTTTCCGGCTCCCAGAGCGGCGTGTAGAGGCTGGCCGGCGGCGCATCGATGCCTTTCTCGGCAATATGCCGGTCGATCAGCGCGTTGATGCCGTTATAGACGCGGTCGGCATTGTCGAGATTGGCCTTCAGATTCGGCTCGAACAGCATCCGCCCACCCGAAACACCCTCCATGCGCCCATAAAGCGACATGCCCTCCAGCGCGAATTTGCGCAGATCGATATCGCGCCCGCCGTCGCGGCCGGTCAGATAGTGGTTGGTGTCGTGCTTCTTCTTGGTCATGCCGTCATGTTCGACCGTGATGTCGTATTGGCCGACATCGGCGAGCCAGTCGACCACATCGCGGCCGCGATAGAAACGGGCGCAGCGTGGTGCATTGCCGGTGACCATATGCACCTTGCGGCCGGCAAGATGCAGGTCTTCGGCGATCTGGCAACCGGACTGGCCGGAGCCGACAACGACGACGGCGCCCTCCGGCAGCTGGCCGGGATTGCGATAGTCAGCGGTGTGGATCTGTAGGATATCATCCGGCAGGCGCTCGGCGGCGCGTGGGATCGCCGGCGCGCTGTAGAGGCTGGTGGCGATAATGACGCTGTCGGCGGTAAGCGATCCCGCCGAAGTCGAGAGCCTGAAGAGATCGCCAGCCTTTTCCAGCGAGGTGACCGTCGTGCCTTCCAGCACGGGCGCATTCACCTTTTTCACGAAGCGATCGACATAGGCGAGGATCTCGTCCTTCACCATGAAACCATGCGGATCGTCGCCGTCATAGGGGTGGTCGGGCAGCTGGCACTGCCAGTTCGGCGTCACCAGGCAGAAGGCGTCCCAGCGCTCGTTCTTCCATTTATGCGCCACGGTCTTCTTCTCGAAGACGACATGGTCGATGCCGTGCTCCTTGAGATAGTGGCTGGCCGAAAGCCCGGCCTGACCGCCGCCGATGACGACGGCGCTGTAATGCGGCTTGAGGGAAAAGGTCATTGGTCGGGTTCCTTTCAGAGAATGAAGCTTTCGCAGCGCACGCGGGCATCGACGTCGGCAAGAAACAGGGAGCCCGCCTCCTCGATGCGGGCGAGCTGGCCGCGGGCGAGCGAACACGGATAGCCGTATTTCGCCTCCACCCGGTCGCTGGCGATGGTCAGCGCCTTGCGGCTGCGGTCGAGAAAATCGCGGATCGGATAGGTCTGGCCTTCCTCGAAGAATTCCCGGATGACGAGCGAGGGCGAATAACAGGTCTCCTCGCGGCCATCCGGCCAGGCGATGACGAAACGCATTTCAGGCATGGGCAGGCTCCTTCAATGTCTCGTAGGCTTGGAGATGCGCGGCAGCCGTACGCTGCCAGCCGTGATGGGCGGCAAGCTTCAGCCCGCGCGGGATAAGCCCGGCACGCACCGGCGGCATAAGCGAAATCGCCATGGCCTCGGCGATAGAGGCGGCATTGTGCGGATCGCACCAGACGACGTCTTCAGGGCCGAGATATTCGGTAAAGGGTGCGATCGAGGAGACGACAACGGGAACACCGCTCGCCATCGCCTCCAGCACTACGAGGCCGAAACCTTCCTTGACCGAGGCGAAGACCAGTGTATCGGCAAGCCGGTAAAGCGCCGGCATGTCCTCGTCCGCAACGGTGCCGAGGATATGGACGGCAGCCGCACACTCGCCGAGCGAGGCTAGCGCGGCGCGGAACTCGCCCTGATAGCCGCGATGATCGAGCAGTGAGGCACCGCCGGCGATCACGAATTGCGCATCCGGGCGGATCGCGCGCACTTGGTCGAAGGCTTGCAGCATGGCGATCGTATTCTTGCGCGCCTCGATGCCGCCGACAGCAAGGAAAACAGGGCCATCCGGCAAGGCGAGTTTGCTGCGCAGCGAAGTGCCGTCGGCGGTGGGACAGAAGCGCTTGGTGTCGACGCCATTGCCGACGACGGTGGAGCTGATGCCGCGTGTTTCCTTGAACGTCTTGCGCCACATCGAACTGACGGTAAAGAACAGGTCGGCCTGGTCGATGGATCGATCCTGCAGCTCCATCAGCCTGATATCGGCGAACTGGTCGATATGATGGACGGTGCGGACGAAAGCGGGGATCAGCCCGCGCTCCTTCAAGGTTGCCAGTGCATTGCCCGAAATGCCGTCATGGGCGTGGAAAATATCAAAGTCGCAGGCCCCGGCACTTTCGAAATGCCTGACATAATCGGCAATCCGCTGCTCGACCATGGCGGTCATGCCATCATGCGCAGGCCCGACAGGAATGCACATCGCGCTACAGGCCGGCGTGCGGAAGAAACCTGTCCCCTTGGCATCTGGCGCATGCAGCACGACCTCATGGCCAAGATCGGCCAGTGCTTCGGAAAGCTGCATGGCATGCACCACGCCGCCGCGCGGGTTCGTGGAGTGGGAAAGCATGGCGATGCGCAGCGCCCGGCTCATGCAGCATCCTCCTGCCGGCCGAGCTGCAGCAGCGGTGTCTCACCATAATCGCGGATCACGGCACGATCGGTGCCATCAGATATCGCCACTTCGCTGCCAGCTTTGACATTGGCGATCACGGCCGCGCTGATATTGCGGGCGGCAAAACGCAGGATCACCTCATCGGCCTTTTCGGGCGTGGTGGAGATCAGGTAACCGAAGCTTGGGAACGTCGCGAGCCAGCGCTCGAGCGCCACGCCATCCGGCAGCGGGATTGCCGAGATATCGATATCGATGCCGACCCCGGAACATTCCGCCAGCATGATTGCCGTGCCGATAATTCCGCCCTGGCTGATATCCTTGGCGGCGAGTGCCAATCCGGCTTCTGCGATCTGCGGTAAGATCTCCAGATCGCCGCGCAGCCGGGCGGACGGGGCATCGGTTGCCGCTTCCCAATTGTTGAAGGGTTCGCGATAACGGCCGCGATGATCGATCGCCGCGATCAGCACATCGCCCACCTTCGCATCGAAGCTCGTCAGCAGCTTCTTCGCCCTGCCGAGAATGGCGACTGAAAGCTGACCGCGATCGGTGCGGATATTGGTATGGCCGCCAACGATCGGCACACCAAACGTCCTGGCTGCCGCCCGCATGCCCTCAAGAACAGGTGCTGCGCCTGCCTCGCCATTCGCCCAGACGGCATCGACGACGGCGACCGGCCGGCCACCCATGGCAGCGACATCGGAAATATTGACCATCACCCCGCACCAGCCGGCAAACCAGGGATCGGCGGCAACAAACTCGTTGATGAAGCCCTCGATGGCAAAGAGCAGGTATCCGTCGCCATCGGGCAGCGCTGCACAATCGTCGCCCACCGGTATCTGCTGACCGGCAAGGCCAAGGCTCGCGGCAACCGTGCCGATATCCGCCTTGGCAGCGATGCCGGAGGAGGCGGAAAGCTTGGCTGCCAGCACCGTGAGATCGATCCTGTCGCCCATCACGCCGCCTTCCTGGCGAGTGCCACCAGCCCGGTTTCCGGCGTCGGGCAGGGCGGGTACCAGGCAAGGTCCGCCTTCATCCTGAGATGCGGCTTGCCGTAGACCTCGAATTCCTCGATCACATCCCAATGCAGACGGCGGAAGAGCAGCCCGTTCTGCACCTGCACATTGGCAAGAAACGTGTGGCAGCCCATCGCATTGGCCGAGGAGACCGCAAGCCGGATCAGCGTTGCGCCAAGCGCGCCGATCTTACGGAAATCCTCGTGCACGGCGAGCCGCGAGCCCCACCAGAGGCCGGGCTCCTC
The DNA here is from genome assembly GCF_051811225.1 of Rhizobium sp. 768_B6_N1_8. Taxonomy (NCBI): domain Bacteria; kingdom Pseudomonadati; phylum Pseudomonadota; class Alphaproteobacteria; order Hyphomicrobiales; family Rhizobiaceae; genus Rhizobium; species Rhizobium sp. 768_B6_N1_8. The sequence goes on from NZ_JBPWPV010000001.1 coordinate 783,535, forward strand.
CTGATGGATGCGCACCGTGCCGACCAGCCTGTCGGCGGCAACGCCCATCATCGACAGCGCCACGATCGGAATGGCGTGATCGTCGATCACATCGCGGTCATCGCTCTCGAAGATCTTCTGCTCCTCGCAGAAGACGGCGCGGCGCAGCGCATGCGCTTCCTGCCGTTCCCACTCCGAGGTCGAAAATTTCACCTGGAATTCGCTGGCGCGATAGGGCGAGAAGGGCTCCAGCATCATTTGGTCAGCATCCTTTCATAGGAGGAAAGGGCAGAGCAGGCGCCGCATTTGCCGCAGCCGGCCTTGATGTCGACGGCCTTCAACCCGCTATCGACCAGCATCTTGGAGAGCGGGCCGAGGATCGAATGCATGAAATCAGGCTTCGGCGCCGGATGGCTTTCGAGCGGCGTTCCCGAAATCGGCACGAAGGGCACGACGAAAGGATAGACGCCGATGGCAACAAGCTTTTCGCAGATATCGAGGATCGCCTCACGCGTATCGCCGAGGCCGGCGAGAATGTAGGTCGAGACCTGGCCGCGCCCGAACACTTCGACGGCGGCCTTGAACGAGGCCATGTATTTTGAAATCGGGACCTGCGCCTTGCCGGGCATGATGCGCTCACGCAATTCCGGCGTGACGACTTCGAGATGCATGCCGAGCGCATCGACGCCGGCTTCCTTCATGATCGAAAACCAGATGTCGTCTTCCGGCGGCTCGCACTGCGCCTGGATCGGCAGGTCGACGGCCGCCTTGATGGCGCGGGCGCTGTCGGCAAGGATCGAAGCGCCGCGATCCGGCCCCTTCGGCGTTCCCGTCGTCATCACCATATGCTTGATGCCATCGAGCTCGACGGCGGCCTTGGCGACTTCCGCGAGCTGTTCCGGCGTCTTGTGGGCAACGGTGCGGCCCGCCGCCAGCGACTGGCCAATGGCGCAGAATTGACAGGTCTTGGTGCGGCTTTGATAGCGGATGCAGGTCTGCAGCACCGTGGTCGCCAGCACGTCACGGCCATGCAGCACGGCGATCTGCGAATAGGGAATGCCATCGGCCGTGCTGCGCTCGTAGAAACGCGGGCGCAGCGGGAAGGACACTTCGCCGAGCACGCGCCCATCGCGGCTGATGCGGCTCTTGCCGGCCTCATCGGGTTTATCGACCAGATAGGGGCTCTCGAAAGCCGGTGCGGTATGAACCGGTACCATCACGGTCATGCCGTCGATCGTCAGCGCCTTGTGATCGGATGGGCCGGCGCCGCCGCGGCGGCTCTCGTGGCCGGCCTTGGGATCAACGAGCCTGGCTCCGAAGGACTGCAACTCGTTGATCAGAGTCTCGGTCGGCAGAAACGTCGTATTGTCCATCGGTGTTGCTCCCTGTGTCTGTTTGGAAGGAATGTGCAGAGCCGACCATCGGTTGGGTGGCGCGGCCGTCCATGACGAGATGCAGCAGTTCGGGGCGGGCGTAGTGGCCGACCGAATCCATCATCCGCTTGCGCTTGGTGATCAGGCTCATGTCGAGATCGGCGATCAGGATGCCTTCGCCCTCGGTGATCGGCGGTGCCAGGTGCTTGCCCTCGGGCGAAATGATCGCCGTCATGCAGCCGCCGCGCAGTGCCTTCTGCAGGCCTTGATCGGGGGTAATGGAATTGATCTGCTCCTCGGTCAGCCATCCCGTGGCATTGACGACGAAGCAGCCGCTTTCAAGCGCGTGGTGGCGGATCGTCACCTCCATCTGCTCGGCAAAGATCGGCCCGACCATCGAGCCCGGAAACTGGGCGATGTGGATTTCCTCGTGCTGGGCCATCAGCGCGTAGCGGGCAAGCGGATTGTAATGCTCCCAGCAGGCGAGCGCTCCGAGCCGCCCGATGCTGCTATCGACGACCGTGAGGCCGGAGGCATCGCCCTGGCCCCAGATCATCCGCTCATGGTAGGTCGGCGTGATCTTGCGGCGCTTGAGGATGAGCCTGCCATCCGCATCGAAGAGAAGCTGGGTATTGTAGAGTGAGCCGTGATCGCGCTCGTTGATGCCGAGCGCCACGACGATGCCATGTTCGCGGGCAGCCGCTGCAACCGCATCGGTTGCCGCACTCGGAACGGTGACTGCTTCTTCATAAAGGCGCAGATGCTCGCGGCCCGATAGAACCGGCGGCAGCACGAATGAGAAATAGGGGTACCAGGGAACGAAGGTCTCCGGAAAGACGATGATCTCGGCACCCTTGGTAGCGGCTTCGGCAATTGTCTCCAGCACGCGCGCCAGCGTCTTTTCGCGCGAGGTCAGATCCGGCGCGATCTGCGCGGCTGCGGCCCGGACGGTCGTATTCTTCTCCATGACGAAATCCTTCTGATGGTGTGAGGGAGGCGGAGGAGGGGAACTCCGCCTCCCGAACGCGGCTGACGACGGCGTTGCTTCCGGGTCAGAGCGTCCAGGTATCGAGGATGAAGGCGCCGTCGCGACGGTGGATCAGGATCAGGTCCAGCACGTCGAGCGGACTGATCGGCCGGATGCCGGGGATCAAGGCCTGTTCGCCATGGCCATAGAGCGCCTGCAGCGCGAAGCGGCAGGCATAGACCTTGCCGCCTTCTTCCAGGAATCCCTTGATCTGATTGTTGAAGTTCAGATGGCCGGGAAATGCTTCCGCGCCGAGTTTGGGAAAGCCGCGCTGCACGCCGAGCGTCACGCCGGGACCATAGAGAAGGACGGAGGTTTCGAACCCCTTGCGCTTCAGGCGCTTGGCCTGCAGCAGGTTCACAAGGCCGATCGACCCTTCGAAGGCGACGGTGTGGAAGGTGATGAGGGCTTTCTCACCCTCCTTGGCCTGGACGTCTTCAAAGACCTTTTCCTCATAATCGACGAAGAAGTCTCCATCTGCGTGGGCCGGTGCGGTAACTGCGGGCATGAATGGCTCCTGTGTTTGAAGTCAGGCCCCTCTCGCGGGGTACAGCCATTGAATTGCAAGCGCCGTGCCAAATTGACTTTGCACAAATAGCAGTCAATTTATGCAGAAAAGCATTCAATTATACATTCAATTTTGAAGGGAGGTGAATTTGACGCCGATTAGGCGGGCATTTATGTGCAAAAAATGAATGCAAGAGAGATCGAAATGAATGCAGTCAAAATGCTATCAATGTATTGATGCTATGCGCGATGCTGATTATATCATGCTTGCATGCGGCATTCAGTCGTCTGGCGCACGTGGGCGCGACGCTGTTTTTGCGTGACAGAAGAAATATGCAACAATATACGGTCAATGTCGACGGGAATCCCCCTCTGCGTCGATCACGAATTGCGGAACATGAAATGAAAGACTGGCATCCCGATCTCAGCCGCTCCTCCAGCCCCCGTTACATGGCAATTGCCGATCTGATCGAGATGGATCTGAGGAGCGGCGTGCTGGCGGTGGGGGACCGGCTACCGCCGCAGCGCGAGCTGGCAAAGCGCCTCAGCATCGATTTCACCACAGTGGCGCGCGGTTATGTGGAAGCACAGAAGCGCGGCCTGGTGGATTCGCATGTCGGCCGCGGCACTTTCGTGACTGGCGGGCAGGACAGGGAGCGCCGCGGCTTCGCCTCCGATGCGGCGCCCGATCCGCGCCGCGCCTCCGTCGTCGACTTCTCGATGAACCTGCCGCCGGAGCCGGATGATCAGGATCTGATCGCCCGCATGCGCGAGGGCATGTCGGCCGTGGCGACCAATCTCATTCCGCTCTTGCGCTACCAGGGTTTCGGCGGTTCCGGCATGGATAAGGAGGCCGCCGCCGCCTGGCTCAGCCGTCGCGGGCTCGTGCCGTCGCAGGAGCGCATCTTCGTCACACCCGGCGCCCATCCGGCTCTGCTCGCGATCTTCGGCCTGCTGGCAAAGCCCGGCGAAACAGTGCTCTCGGAAAACATCACCTATCCCGGCATGCGCTCGATCGCCGCCCAGTTGCGGCTCAATCTCTCGGGCCTGCCGATGGATGAGGAGGGCATCCTGCCCGACGCCTTTGCGGAGGCCTGTCAGCGCCTGGCCCCGAAGGCACTCTATCTCAATCCGACCCTGCAGAACCCGCTGACGCTGACCATTCCGGAAAAGCGCCGCGAGGAGATCGCTGCCGTCGCCCGCAAATATCACGTGCCAATCGTCGAGGATGACGCCTATGGCTTCATCCCGCTGCATGGCCCGCCGCCACTCGCGGCCATCGCGCCCGATCTGACCTGGCATATCGGCGGTCTCGCCAAGTGCATCGGCGCCGGCCTGCGTCTTGCCTATGTGGTCGCCCCGGACACCAAGGCGATCTGGCCCTTCGTCAGCGCCATGCGCGCCAACAATGTCATGGCCTCGCCGATGACCGTGGCGCTTGCGACGCGCTGGATCGAGGATGGCACGGCAGACACGATCCTGCGCTTCATCCGCGCGGAAGCAGGGGCGCGCCAGCAGATGGTGGCGAATATCCTGCCCGACGGCAGCTACAAGGCCGATCCGATCAGCTTCAACATCTGGCTGCCGCTCACCAATGGCTGGACCCGCTCCACTTTCGGCAGCCACATGCGCTCCTCAGGCATCGGCGTGGTGGCAAGCGACGCATTCACCGTGGAAGGTGCCGCCCCTGAAGCCGTGCGCGTCTGCCTCGGCGGACCGATCAGCCGCGACAGGCTGAAAGGCGCGCTGGACTTCATGGCCCATGCCCTCGAAGGCCCGCCGGAAATGTCCGCTTCGTTCTTCTGATGTCGCCTCATCCCTTTGCCCTCGTGCCGGCACAAGGGATGTCAAGAGGGTCGAGCCACCGCGCGTCTGCGCGGTGAATGACTCTCCCTTGCACAAAATACGGCCGCCGTCGGATCTTCCGGCTTGCCTGCTCGTGCGTCCGCCATCCACTCTTTCACGCCCCAAACCCGATTCAAAGAATCTCTGCGTCATTCTGACGAATAGACTGGCAATCCGCTTTTAATGTAATTATATTGTATGCATACATTATGAGGCATTGAATGGATTACGCCAATGCCTCGCAACGTCGAAAAGCGAGATCGCCATGGATACCGAATATCCTCCTCTCCCTCCGATGCAGACCGGCATCCGGGGCCGCTGCCCGCGCTGCGGACAGGGACATATGTTCAAGGGTTTCCTCACGCTGAAGAAGGAATGCGAAGTCTGCGGGCTGGATTATTCCTTCGCCGATCCGGCCGATGGCCCGGCCTTCTTCGTAATCTGCTTCGCCTGCGTGCCGAGCGTGCTGCTTGGCGTGTGGCTGGAAGTTGCCTTCTCCGCGCCGCTCTGGGTCCAGCTGCTGGTCACCGGCCCCTTCATGTTCGCCACCTGTATTCCGCCATTGAGGCCGCTGAAGGGATGGCTGGTCGCAAGCCAGTATTTCTACAAGGCCGAAGAGGGCAAGCTCGCCTGATCTCGGGTAGTCAAGGATCGCGCGGGATATCCTGATCTTTGCGTATGAAAGGCCGCTCGGAACATCGAGCGGCCTTTTTTGCTGCGCAAGCGGCCGTCGTTGTCTGAAGCCAAAATGCCGCAGGAAATGGATATCAAAGCCTCTTGCGTTTTATGTACCGATCGGTACAATGCGTGACGAAAGGTACAATTCAATCAAGGAGACCAGACATGCCTGCACCGCTTCCCCCTTTCAGCCATGAAACCGCAACCCAGAAGGTCCGCCTTGCCGAGGACGGCTGGAACAGCCGCGATCCGCAGCGCGTATCGCTCGTCTATACGCCCGACAGCCAGTGGCGGAACCGCGCCGAATTCGTCACCGGCCGCGCCGAGATCGTGGCCTTCTTGACCCGCAAGTGGGCGAAGGAGCTCGATTACCGGCTGATCAAGGAACTCTGGGCCTTCACCGACAACCGCATCGCCGTGCGCTTTGCCTATGAGTGGCATGACGACAGCAACAACTGGTTCCGTTCCTATGGCAACGAGAATTGGGAATTCGATGCAGAGGGCTTGATGCAGCGCCGTTTCGCCTGCATCAACGATCTGCCGATCAAGGAATCGGATCGCAAGTTCCATTGGCCGCTCGGCCGGCGGCCTGATGACCATCCGGGCCTTTCCGACCTCGGCCTTTGAGGCCTGCAGGTGACCCGAGGGTGAATTGTGAAGACCGTTTATGAACGTGCCGATGTCGTGCCGCTGCTTGCGGAAATCTTCCGCGAGCTCGGCTATGAGGGCACGACATTGAGCCGCATCACCGAACGCACCGGCATCGGCAAAGGCAGCCTCTATCACTTCTTCCCCGGCGGCAAGGAGGAGATGGCGGCCGCAGTCCTTGCTGATGTCGACGCCTGGTTCGAGCGCGCTATCTACGAGCCGTTGCGACGTGACGATCCCAGGGCGGCGATCGATGGGATGTGGGCGAATGTGATGGACTATTTCCGCTCCGGCAGCCGCATCTGCCTCGTCGGCGCCTTTGCGCTGGACGAAACGCGCCAGCGCTTTTCGCCTGTCATCCGGGATTATTTCGTCCGCTGGATCGAGGCGCTGCGCCAGGCGCTGGTCCGCGCCGGCTCCGCCGAGGATGACGCACTTGCCGCGGCCGAAGAGGCCGTCTCCGGCATTCAGGGCGCGCTGGTGCTCTCGCGGGCGCTGGATGACAAGGATATGTTCCGCAGAACCCTGGATCGGCTGACCGGCAGGCTGGCTGCGACGAAACGTGGGGGATAGGCGGTGGCCGCTGTCTTGGCAGGAGCAGGAATGCCGGCAACGCGGGGAACTGCGGGTGAGGGGTTCAGGACGTCCTCACCCGTCAAGATTGTGCTTAAGAGTCGTTCTGGGAGGGCAGGCGGACCGGGCGCGGATTCTCGCGCTGCGTGCGTACCTGGCGCCACTCGTTTTCCATCTGGTCGACGACGTGCTGGGGGATCTTGGTCGGAGTTTCTGCGGTGGTCTGCATCATATGCCTCTCTTCCTCAGCAAGGGTGTGCTTACGGATTGATGCATCGCACAACAAAAACTGCGTGTAAATCTACCCCGGTCACACTTGAAACGATTAAATTAATTTCAATCGATTAAGCCGACGTTAACCACAGCAGGCCTCAGAGAAGCGTATCATGACAGCCCCACTCGACCGGCAATTCTTCTTCGATACCGTGCAGAACGCCCTCTTCAAAGGCAGTCTCACCACTACCCAGATCGAAGGCATGAACGCGATCCTCGACTACTGGGACGCGAATTTGGCTACCGCCGATCGGCGCTGGCTGGCCTATGTATTGGCGACTGCGTTTCATGAGACGGCTTACACGATGCAGCCTGTACGTGAGACGCTGGCAACGAGCGATTCGCGCGCCGTCGAGATCCTCGAGACCGCCTTCGCATCCGGCCGGCTCTCCTGGGTGAAGTCGCCTTACTGGCGGCCGGATGAGGATGGCAAGTGCTGGCTTGGCCGCGGGCTGGTGCAGCTCACCCATAAGCGAAACTACGAGGCTATGAGCGAGGTGACCGGCATCGATCTCGTCGCTCATCCTGACCGCGCTATGGAGATGACGCCCGCCGTGACGATCCTGATCGAGGGCATGCTGCGCGGCAGCTTCACCAGCCACCGGCTTTGCGATCACCTCAATGAGGAGAGGGAAGACTGGGTGAATGCGCGCCGCATCGTCAACGGCACCGACAGGGCGGAGAGGCTCGCCGAATATGGGCGGACATTCCTTGCCGCCATGCGCAAGCCATCCTGACGCGGCATTGTGGCCCGGTTGAAGGCCTGGGCGGCGCGTGTTATCGCCCGACCTAAGCTCAGAGAATTGCCACAGGAGTGTCCGCGTGATCCGCCATATCGTCTTCTTCACCGTGCCGGAGGAAAACCGCGAGGCAGTGCGCAAGGGGCTCTCCATACTGACGGGCATACCGCACGCGCTGAAGCTGGAGATCGGCGAAAACGTCAAGACGGACCAGTGGGGCAATGCGGTCGATTTCGTCGTCTATGGCGAATTTGAAAGCGAGGAGGCGCTTGCCGCTTACAAGGCGCATCCCGATTATGATCTCTCCACACGCACGGTAAAGCCGCTTCGGGATACGAGGACCGCGGCCGATTTCGATAGCAGCAAAGCGGTCACCAGGCCCCTGCACGATTGACGATGAAGAGTGTGCCGCTTAGGGCGAAGATCTATCTCATTGAAAATGAATAAGTATTTTCTAGTGCTGGTGCATTTTGCCGTGATTTTCCGGCTAAGTCATTGATAGTGTTTAAGTGATCCACCAAAGCACAAAAATCTTTTAATAATTCGATTTCGGCAAACGCTGCTTCTGATTTTGAAATTCCTTATGCGAAATTTTGAGGCTAAGTGGATCACTTATTCAGAATCAATGACTTAGCCCCAAAAACACTACACTGAAGGCTCATTCTGAAAATTCTTATTCAGTTTCAAATAGATAGGGAGGATCGGAAGCGATGCCGGTTGCAGATGAATCAATCTGTGAAGGGCCGGAAGCAGCTCTTGAGAAAAAAGCCGTAAATGATTCAAAAGCTTAACGGCTTGGCAGTTCCTGATGCTGTATGACCGGAACCTCCTCTGCCTGAAGGCACAGTGCTGGTTCTCAGTTTTGTCGCCGGTCAGGCCGGCTGCTCGCTCGGCCTCGCGCTGCGCACCAGTGACATCAGCATCAGCACGAAAACCATGGCGATGGCCGCAAGCACCGCGCAGGTGATGACTGTCGGACCGGCGCCGGCGCGATCGAGGATGGCGGTGAAGATGACGGGTGCGATGGCATTGGCAAGGTTCTGCGGCATCGACAGGCGCGCCGCCTGCAGCCCGTATTCCTTGGCCGAGAAGAGGGCGAGCGGCATTAGCGCGCGGGCGACCGCCAGCACGCCGGAGCCGAAACCGTAGAGCAGCACGAAGGTGACGAGCAGCGGCGTCGATGGCGGCACGATGAAGAGCATCAGGAAGCTGAACAGCATCAGGCTGACGCCCATCACCGATGTCAGGATCGGATTGCCGCGCTTGCCGAGCAGCATGTCGAGTGCGCGTGCCGAAATGCCGATGACGCCGCGGGCCGAGCCGAGTTGCAGTGCAAGGGCCGACGATGCGCCGGACTGGCGGAAGATTTCGAGCAATGACGGCGAGACGCCGAAGGTGATGAAGGTGCAGAGTGTGGTGGAGACGGCAATCAGCAGGAAGGCCTTGCGCCGGTCGGCAGGCGAAAGCTCCACCGGCGGTGTTTCGGCGGCGTTGCCCTGCGTGTGGCTCGCAACCGGCTTCGGCAGGCCGAAGAGATGCAGCGGCAGGCAGACGAAGAACTGCAGGCAGGCGCTGACGACGAAGGTGACACGCCAGCCGAAATTCTCGTTGAGCAGCGTCAGGATCGGCCAGAAGATGGTCGCCGAAAGACCTGTGAACAGCATGAGGATGGCGATGACGCGTTTGCCGTTCGCACCCTCGCGTTCGACAACTGCGGTATAACACGGCGCCGAGAGGCCGAGCGCGCCGCCGAGCCCGATGACGACCCAGGCAAGGCCATAGACGACGATATTGGTGGCGGCGGCAAGCAGCAGCAGGCCGATCGCAAAGGTGAGCGACGAGGCCGCCAGCACTTTCGCGGCACCATAGCGGCCGAGCCAGCGCCCGGTGGCTGGACCGGCGAAGGCACTGATGACCATCATCACGGTCAGACCGGCAAAGATCACCTCATTCGGCAGGCCGAGCGATGGTGCGATGACGCGGCCCATGACACCGAGCATATCGAAAGTGGTGCCCCAGCCGATAAGCTGGGTGACTGCGAGCACGCCAACTGTCTGCGCCGTACGAAGCGAAAGTGATTTTTGCATGGATTCGAAAATGAAATGGATGAAGACGGCCCAGCGATAGCAGTTTCAACCAGATGGTGAAAGGCTTGATCGAACAAATCCAGTACGGATTTGCCTTGTGTCGGGATTCTCCCAGTGGCAGAAGGCCTTAGCGGCATCATTCAGAAATCACGTATATTTCGCGCAATAGTCGAGAATTGTTCTAAAAACCCTGCGTTACCGTGCATTCATTTGCCATTCAGGTCGCGTGAGTACATATTCGGGACAAGTTGGCATTACATTGAAAGCACAGCACATGGCCTCTCCTCTGAGCGTCGCAGCATTGGCCGCCGGTCTGGCGGTTTCGGCGCCCTCACCGGACGATACGCACACGCTTGTCCTGCGTGTGGCGGGCGATTGCAGCGCCGCAGCCCAGCAGGTCGTGGAAGAGACGGGCGGCCAGCTTCTTTCCGTGCAGCCGGTAGGCAATGCCTGCATCATCACCGTTCTCGTTCAGGGCAATGGCCAGCGTCCGCGCAAGGTGACGGTAAAGGTTCCGATGTAGGCGGAATCGGCTTATTCATGACATCAGTGATTTGCAGCGGATGAAGGCGAAGCGATGCGCATTCTGGTAGTCGAAGACGACGTCAATTTGAACCGACAGCTGAGCGACACGCTGAAAGAGGCGGGTTATGTCGTCGATCAGGCGTTCGATGGTGAGGAAGGCCATTTCCTCGGTGACACAGAGCCCTATGACGCCATCATCCTCGATATCGGCCTTCCCGAACTGGACGGCGTGACAGTTCTGGAAAAATGGCGCGGCGCCGGCCGCTCCGTACCGGTACTGATCCTGACCGCCCGTGACCGCTGGAGCGACAAGGTGGCCGGCATCGATGCGGGCGCCGACGACTATGTCACCAAGCCCTTCCATGTCGAGGAGGTGCTCGCCCGCATCCGCGCGCTGATCCGCCGTGCGGCCGGCCATGCCTCCTCGGAAATCGTCTGCGGCCCGGTGCGGCTCGATACCAAGACCTCGAAGGCGATCGTCAATGGCGTGGCGCTGAAGCTCACCTCGCATGAGTACCGCCTGCTTGCCTATCTCATGCACCATATGGGCGAGGTGGTGTCGCGCACGGAACTGGTCGAGCATATGTACGATCAGGATTTCGACCGCGATTCCAATACGATCGAGGTCTTCGTCGGCCGCCTGCGCAAGAAGATGGGCGTCGATCTGATCGAAACGGTGCGCGGTCTCGGTTACCGCATCCAAGCGCCGACCAATGCGAATTAAGTCGCTCACCGCACGCGTGCTCCTTCTGACCACGGTCTGGTCGACGGTGGCGCTGGTGGTGATCGGCCTGTTGATTTCGACACTCTATAGACGCAGCGCCGAGCGCGGCTTTCAGGATCTCCTGCGCGCGCAGCTGTATAACGTCATCAATTCCGTGACGATCGGTGATCAGGGTGCCCTGTCGGGCAGCCCGCAGCTCGGCGACCTGCGCTTCGCCCAGCCGAAGACCGGCTGGTACTGGGTAGTCGAGCCGCTCGGCACCTATACGACCGCGCCGCTCGTCTCGCCGTCTCTTGGTTCCGCGACGATCCCGGTGCTGTCGGTCGTGGAAGCCCCCTTCGACAAGAATTACGAGCGCTACTACCAGGTGACGGACGCCTCCGGGAACCGCGTGCAGGTGGCTGAAACCGAAGTCGTGCTCGATACCGACGGCCGAGCCGCGCGCTTCCGCGTGACAGGCAATGTCGATGTCGTGGAAGACGACGTCCGCAACTTCTCCCACCGGCTCTATCTGGCGCTCGCCGGCTTCGGCGTCGGCAGTCTCATCGTCAACGCGCTTGCCATTCTCTATGGCCTCAAGCCGCTCGACAAGGCGCGCGCCGCCCTGGAGCGTATTCGCGCCGGTGAAAGCGAGCAGTTGAAGGGTGATTTCCCCCGCGAAATCCTGCCACTTGCCAATGAGGTCAATGCGCTGATCGACAGCAACCGCCGCATCGTCGAGCGGGCGCGCATGCAGGTCGGCAATCTTGCCCATTCCCTGAAGACGCCGATAGCCGTGCTGCTCAATGAAGCGCGTGTGCTTGAGAGATCGCATGGCGACCTGGTGCGCAATCAGGCCGAAGCCATGCAGGGGCAGGTGCAGTCCTATCTCAACCGCGCCCGTATTGCCGCCCAGCGTGAATCCGTGCTTGCGCGCACCGATGCCGAACCGGCGCTCGAGCGGCTGGTGCGCGTCATGCGTCGCCTGAATGTCGATACCGAATTCGAACTGATCGTCCAGCCGCCGCATCTGGCTGTTGCCATGGAGCAGCAGGATCTCGAGGAGACGGTCGGCAACCTGCTGGAAAACGCTGCGCGTTTTGCCAAGAGCAAGGTGCGCCTCTCGGCGGTCGAAGCCGGCGATGACGTGAAGGGCACAGAAGCCAGCGCCAGAAAACATTGGGTGGAGCTTGCCGTCGAGGATGACGGCCCGGGCCTGGAGCCCGACCAGATCCGCGAAGCGCTGAAGCGCGGCCGGCGGCTGGATGAGAGCAAGCCCGGAACCGGCCTTGGCCTCTCCATCGTCACCGAAATTTCCAACGAGTACCAGGGCCGCCTGGAACTCACGCGCGGGGAGTGGGGCGGACTCAAAGCCAAGCTTATCCTGCCAGGTGTGACAAAGGATGTTGCATGAGCAACTGCTTGATGTCACAAAGATAGTGGCAAATGTATAGCATGCTTTGCCTTAATGCTGACACGGGGACGCTGCACTTCGATCGGCTCATTTTGACACCCCTGATCGTGGTTCGATTGCAATGACTCTACGTTCGCAAGGCATGATCGTTTCTTCCCTTCTCGTCGCCGTTGCGCTCTCTGGCTGCACGACGACGAAGGGAGCTACAACGCGTGGGCTCTTTGGCGGCGGCAAGCCCCCGGCTTCGGCCGCTTTCATCTCCGCCTTGCAGGGTGGCATCGTCGGACGCACCGGCGTGGAGCTTGATGACAGCGACAAGCAGCGGGCGCTGGAAGCCGAATACCGCGCGCTGGAAGGTGCAGCCGTCGGGCAGCCGGTGACCTGGACTGGTCGCGATGCCAATGGCAGCGTCGTTGCGGCAGCACCCTATCAGGTCGGCTCGCAGAACTGCCGTCAGTACACCCATACGGTGACGGTCGATGGCAAGAATACGCTGGCGCGCGGTGCCGCCTGTCGCAACGAAAACGGCACCTGGTCGCCGCTCGGCTGAGCGCCCTTGCTCGTTATCCTTGCGGCCAAAAGCCTCAAATCTTCGTCATTCCGGCATTGGCAGTTGGAATGAGGGCGCGCTTCAAGTAATTGGGCCGATATGCTGTTCTGGATTCTCGTGGCCGTCCTGACGGCGGCTGTTGCCGCCATTCTGCTTTACCCTCTTTTGCGTGGGGCGAAGGCGGCTGAGGATACGCGCGCCGGTGAAGCGGCCGTCTATCGCGACCAGTTGCGTGAACTCGACAGGGATCTATCGGGCGGCCTGATCAGCGCTGACGAGGCTGATTACGCCCGCGCGGAGATCGGACGCCGGCTGATCGCCGTTTCCGGTGTTGCTCCGGCCGAAGAACGCAAGCCCGCAAGGCATCACCGCCTGACCGAAGCCTTCATCGTGCTGCTCCTGCCGATCATAGGGCTCTGTCTTTACATGAATACCGGCAGGCCCGACCTGCCGTCCCAGCCGCTAGAGGCGCGGCTTGCCAATCCCGGGAATGATATGGCCGTTCTCGTGGCCAAGGCGGAGCGGCATCTGGCGCAGAACCCTGACGACGGCAAGGGCTGGGATGTGCTGGCGCCGATCTATTTCAGCACCATGCGCATTACCGACGCCGAGACCGCCTATCGCAACGCCATCCGTTTGCTTGGCCCAAGCCCCGCGCGTCTCGACGGCCTTGCAGAAACGCTGATGGCGATGGCCGAAGGCGTGGTGACCGAAGATGCGCGCAAGGTGCTGGAACAGTCGTTGGCGCTTGAGCCGAACAACCCGCGTGCGCGCTTCTATGTTGCTTTGAGCCTGGAGCAGGCGGGCCAGCCGGATCAGGCGCGCACGGCCTTCGAGGATCTGGCGAAGCAATCGCCTGATGATGCACCCTGGCTTCCGCTGGTCAACGAGCATATCGCCAAGAACGGCGGCACGGCGGTCGCCCCTGTAGCCGAGCCAGAAGCCAAGCCTGCCGCCCCGGTCGGGCCGACGGCGGAGGATGTGGCGGCGGCTCAGAACATGAATAGCGGCGACCGTCAGCAGATGATCCGTGGCATGGTGGAAAGCCTGGATGCCAAACTGTCGGCTGACCCTGATAATTTCGAGGGCTGGATGCGTCTCGTCCGCTCTTACGCCGTATTGAACGACAAGGATCGCGCTGCCGGCGCCTTGAAGCGGGGGCTTGCCGCCTTCCCGGCATCGGGCGACGAGGGCAGGCAGCTGCTCGCGCTGGCAAAGGAACTCGGCATCGCGACGGAAGGATTGAGTGAATGACGCGCAAGCAGAAACGCCTGGCGGTGATTGCCGGCGGCATGAGCTTCATCCTTGTCGCGGTGCTACTCGTGATGTTCGCCTTCAGCCAGTCGGTCGCCTATTTCTATATGCCGGGTGATCTCGCCAAGACACCGGTGGCGCCCGGCACCCGCATCCGCCTCGGCGGCCTTGTCGGAAGCGGCAGCGTCATGCGCGGCGAGGGCTCGGTCGTGCGCTTTGCCGTGACCGATCCGAGCGGAGAGATCGTCAATGTCCGCTATGAGGGCATCCTGCCGGATCTGTTTCGCGAGGGGCAGGGGGTGGTGACCGAAGGCGCCTTCGAGACGGGCAGCACTGTCTTCACCGCCGATACCGTGCTTGCCAAGCATGACGAGACCTATATGCCCAAGGAAGTGGCCGACAGGCTGAAGGCTCAAGGCCTCTGGGAAGAGGGCAAGGGCCCGACAAAGCAAGGTGAGGCGCCGCAAGGTGCTGAAGCCAAGGCTCAGGAAGCCCAGGCGCAAGAGACAAAGGCGACGCCATGATCATCGAGATCGGCCATTATGCGCTGGTTCTGGCGCTCGCAACCGCGATCGTCCTGTCGGTCGTGCCCGTGATCGGTGCCCGGCGCGGCGATCAGGCGATGATGGATGTCGCCCCGCTCGGTTCCGTCCTGCTCTTTGCCCTCGTCGCCTTCTCCTTCGGCGTGCTCACCTATGCCCATGTCGTCTCCGACTTCTCGGTGCAGAATGTCTGGGAGAACTCGCATTCGCTGGTGCCGCTGATCTACAAGTATTCCGGCGTCTGGGGCAACCACGAGGGCTCGATGATGCTCTGGCTCCTGATCCTTTCGCTGTTCAGCGCCCTGGTCGCGATCTTTGGCCGCAATCTGCCGGATACGCTGAAGGCCAATGTTCTCGCCGTCCAGGCCTGGATCTCGGTTGCCTTCATCCTCTTCATCCTGTTGACCTCCAATCCCTTCGTCCGCCTTGATCCGGCCCCTGCCGAGGGCAAGGACCTGAACCCGGTGCTGCAGGATATCGGGCTCGCCATCCATCCGCCGCTGCTCTACCTCGGTTATGTCGGCTTTTCCGTCTGCTTCTCCTTTGCCGTTGCCGCCCTTCTCGATGGCCGCATCGATGCCGCCTGGGCGCGCTGGGTGCGGCCCTGGACGCTGGCCGCCTGGACCTTCCTGACGCTCGGCATCGCCATGGGCTCCTACTGGGCCTATTACGAGCTCGGCTGGGGCGGCTGGTGGTTCTGGGATCCGGTGGAGAATGCCTCCTTCATGCCCTGGCTTGCCGGCACCGCACTTCTGCATTCCGCCCTCGTCATGGAAAAACGCGAGGCGCTGAAGATCTGGACGGTGCTGCTGGCCATCCTCACCTTCTCGCTGTCGCTGATGGGCACCTTCCTGGTGCGCTCCGGCGTCCTGACCTCGGTGCATGCTTTCGCCAGCGACCCGAGCCGCGGCGTCTTCATTCTCTGCATCCTCTTGATCTTCATCGGGGGCGCGCTGTCGCTCTTTGCCTTCCGCGCTCCGCTTCTGTCGGCCGGCGGCCTGTTTGCGCCGATCTCGCGCGAGGGGGCGCTCGTCGTCAACAACCTGATCCTGACGGTTGCCTGCGGCACGGTGTTAACAGGCACGCTCTATCCGCTGGTGCTGGAAACGCTGACCGGCGACAAGATCTCCGTCGGGCCGCCCTTCTTCAACCTGACCTTCGGCCTGCTGATGGCGCCGCTTCTGATCGTCGTGCCGTTCGGGCCGCTGCTTGCCTGGAAGCGCGGCGATCTGCTCGGCGCCCTGCAGCGGCTGTACGTTGTTGCCGGTCTCGCTTTCGTCGCAGCGCTGGTCTTCTTCTATCTCGAACATGGCGGCCCGGTCATGGCCGTGCTCGGCCTTGCTGCCGGCCTGTTCCTGATCTTAGGTGCGGTGGCCGACCTCTGGTATCGCGCCGGTATCGGCAAGGTGAAGGCGGATATCGCCTGGCGCCGGTTCTCCGGCCTGCCGCGCTCGGCCTTCGGCACGGCACTTGCCCATGCCGGGCTTGGCGTCACCGTGCTCGGCATTGTCGCGGTCACCACGTTCCAGACCGAACATGTGGTCGAGATGAAGCAGGGCCAGTCGACCGATGCCGGCGGCTACAGCATCGTCTTCGATGGCATGCAGCCGGCCACCGGTCCCAACTATACCGAGGACCGCGGCCATTTCTCGATCCGCCGCGGCGGCGCGCAAGTCGCCGATGTCTGGTCGGCCAAGCGGGTTTACACCGCCCGGCAGATGCCGACGACGGAAGCCGGTATCCTCACCTTCGGTCTCAGCCAGCTCTATGTCTCGCTGGGTGACGCCACCCATGACGGCGGCATCGTCGTGCGTATCTGGTGGAAACCCTTCATCCTGTGCATCTGGGGCGGGACCTTGATTATGGCCCTCGGCGGCTTCGTCTCGCTCAGCGACCGGCGTCTGCGTGTCGGTGCACCAAGCAGGAAGGCAAAGGCGAAGCCGGCGACACCCGCCATGGAGCCGGCGGAATGATGCGCCGTCCCCCATCTCCCTCATTCCTGTGCTTGTCACAAGAATCCAGCGCGCCCAAGTCCTTGGGCGCAGAAGACTCATTTGACACTGGCATGGATTCATTCACGGCGCGGACGCGCCGTGGCTGGATTCCTGTGACAAGCACAGGAATGAGGGGAGGAGAGGTTCGGCGCATGTCGCAAATCTCGTCTCTGCTCTCCCGGCTCCTCATTATCCTGTTCGTCCTCTTCACGCCCCTGTCCGCCTTCGCCGTCAACCCGGACGAGATGCTCACCGATCCGGCCCTCGAAGCGCGGGCGCGGGCACTGTCTGCCGAACTGCGCTGCATGGTCTGCCAGAACCAGTCGATCGACGATTCCAATGCCGATCTCGCCAAGGACCTGCGCCTGCTGGTGCGCGAGCGCATCACCGATGGCGATAGCGACGAACAGGTGCTGAACTACATCGTCTCACGCTACGGGGAATTCGTGCTGCTGAAGCCGCGCTTCAGCCTGCGCACGCTGCTGCTCTGGGGTGCACCGGTGCTGCTGATCCTCGCCGGCGGGGTTTCGCTCATCGTCTTTGCCCGCAAGCGGGCCGGCAAGCCAACCGGCAGCAAACTCACGGACGAAGAGCAGGCGAAGCTCGCCGAGCTACTGGAAAAATAAGAAACCATTCCGCCGCGACAAATCACGGCGGAATGGTTGATCCTCACGCCTTTCGATAGGGAAACAGCGCCCTGACTGCAGGATCGCGCAGCCACAAGCCGCCCCACATGAACAGCCCGAGATAGATGCTGAACAGGATATGGCTGAAGAGCGGGCTTCCGGCCCGGATCTGCGTGGCCATGGCACCCCCGAGCAGCCCCATCATCAGCACCGCACCGAAAACGCTCGTCTGCGGGATGAGGTAGAGCACGAGGCAGGTCAGCTCGATCAGGCCGATCATCAGCACATAGCCGTTTGGCCATCCGAGCTGGGTCATGGTTTCCTCGGCAATCGGCAGGCCAAGAAGCTTGGGGGCGATCGATGCTCCGAGCATGAAGAGCGCGAAAAGCCCGGTCAGCACGCGACCGGTCCAGATCATGGCCTTATCGCTCATCGCTGATCCGCCGGGATCGTATTGACCATCCAGGGTGTGCCGAAGCGATCGGTGAACATGCCGAAGCCCGGCGACCAGAAGGTCGCGTTGAAGGGCATGGTCACTTTGCCGCCTTCCGACAGCGCCTCGAAGACACGCTTCGCTTCCGCCGCATCCTGACTGTGATACGTGGCGCTGAAGCCGCCCATGTTCTCCTGATATCCGGGAGGGGCGTCACAGCCCATGAGGGACTGGTCGCCGACATCGAGCCAGGCATGCATGATCTTGTCCTTGAAGGACGGATCGATCGGCATGTCGCCGGGCGCTTCGGCGAAGGTGAACATGCCGTTCAGCTTGCCGCCGAGCACTTTGGCGTAGAATTCGAAGGCCTGCCGGCATTCGCCTTTGAAGACGAGATTCGTTACGAGTTTCATGGTCATCACTCCCTTTGATTTCCTTGAGCCGCAATCCAGCTTTCCAGCCTGCCGAAGGTGCTCTCCCAGCCGTGTCTGTGTCCGGTAAGGCTCTCTTCGGACCTCAGGTCCGCATGGGTGAAATCCATCAGCGTGCGGCCATCGGCCAGTTCCTCGAAGACGACGGTCACGAGTGTCACGACCGGTTCGCCATCCTCATGCGATCCCTCCCACTGGAAGGTGAAAGAGAGACGCGAGGGTTCCTCGATTTCCCTATAGACGCCGCTCTGCCACAGCAGGCTGCCATCCCCGATATTCTTCAGGCATGCCCTGTATGTGCCACCGACGCGCAGATCCTGCACGACGCTGACCGCCGGCCGTTCGACAGGGCCGAGCCAGGCAACGACCATTTCCGGCCGGGTCCAGGCGGCCCATAAGAGGGCACGCGGTGCATTGAATATCCGTTGCATATGCAATGTGGGGCGCGATAGCTGATCGGCCATGGTATTCCCCTATCGTGATTGAAAAATGAGAGGGCGACTGTCAATTGCGGGGGCCGCTGTCGTCCGCTCTCTGGATCTTTTGAAGGTAGCCATCCAACCGGTCGAAGCTCGATTCCCAGAAACGCCGGTATTGCTCCAGCCAGTCGGCAATGCCCTTCATCGCTATCGGTTCGAGCTTGGCCGGTCGCCATTGGGCTTCCTTGCCCCGGCTGATAAGCCCTGCCTTTTCCAGCACCTTCAGATGTTTCGAGACCGCCGGAAGGCTCATCTCGAAGGGGGCGGCGAGTTCGTTGACCGAAGCCTCGCCTTCGGCCAGCCGCGCGATGATCGCCCGGCGTGTGGGGTCTGCGAGGGCTGCGAAAGCGGCGCTCAGAGTGTCGGTCTGCATGATGGGCCTCGTATATAACTCAACGGTTAAATACAGGGCGCGATATCGATTGTCAACTGATCGGTTAAATGCGGTTTGGTCAATTAATCTCGCCCTTCGGCATGCAACCAAAAGAATATTGGTACATTACGAATTTTTCATGGGCTGGACAGTTCGTAGTAAGGTGCGGCGTCCTATATCTCGGTCATAACTGGTCCGGCACCGACGGAACGAAGGTCTGAACAAGAAAAGAAGGTACTCTTATGCTGAAAAATTTCCGCGGACGTCCGTCCCTCAAAACGGTGCTTCAGGCATCCACCGTTGCAGGTCTGGCAGCCGCCGTTCTTGCAACCGGTATCCCTGTCGAGATCTCCCGTTCCTATGCCGAGGCTGTCAATGTCCAGTCCCCCTCGGTTCCGAGCTTTGCAAATGTCGTTGACGCCGTTTCCCCGGCCGTCGTTTCCGTCCGCGTCGAAAGCCGCGTCAAGCCGGCCTCTGATGATGGCGACGGTTTCTCCTTCGATTTCAACGGTCGCGGCTTTGACGATCTGCCTGACGCTCTGAAGCCGTTCTTCCGTCAGTTCGGCGAACAGGGCCAGGGCCACCAGGGTCAGAACCAGCAGCGCCGCTTCGGCCAGCCGGGCGGTCCGGGCCGTCTGCGCCCTGTCGCTCAAGGTTCGGGCTTCTTCATCACTGAAGATGGCTACATCGTCACCAACAACCACGTCGTTTCCGACGGCTCCGCATTCGTTGCTGTCATGAACGACGGCACCGAGCTCGATGCCAAGCTGATCGGCAAGGACCCGCGCACCGACCTTGCCGTGCTGAAGGTCGATGGCAAGGGCCGCAAATTCACCTATGTCAA
Source organism: Rhizobium sp. 768_B6_N1_8 (assembly GCF_051811225.1). NCBI lineage: Bacteria > Pseudomonadati > Pseudomonadota > Alphaproteobacteria > Hyphomicrobiales > Rhizobiaceae > Rhizobium > Rhizobium sp. 768_B6_N1_8. The sequence goes on from NZ_JBPWPV010000001.1 coordinate 803,433, forward strand.
CTGGGCCGATGACAACAAGGTCCGCGTCGGTGACTGGGTCGTCGCCGTCGGCAACCCCTTCGGCCTCGGTGGCACGGTCACGGCCGGCATCGTTTCGGCCCGCGGTCGTGATATCGGCTCCGGCCCCTATGACGATTACCTCCAGGTCGACGCAGCCGTGAACCGCGGTAACTCTGGTGGCCCGACCTTCAACCTCAACGGCCAGGTCGTCGGCATCAACACCGCGATCTTCTCGCCGTCGGGCGGCAGCGTCGGTATCGCCTTCGCCATCCCGGCCTCCACCGCCAAGGATGTCGTTGCCGACCTGATGAAGGACGGTACCGTTTCGCGCGGCTACCTCGGCGTTCAGATCCAGCCGGTCACCAAGGATATCGCCGACTCCCTCGGTCTCTCTGAAGCAAGTGGCGCTCTGGTCGTCTCCGCTCAGGAAGGCACGCCCGGCCAGAAGGCCGGCATGAAGACGGGTGACGTGGTCACTGCCGTCAACGGCGAGCCTGTCAAGGATGCCCGCGATCTCAGCCGTCGCATTGGCGCGATGACGCCGGGCAGCAAGGTCGAGCTTTCGGTATGGCGTTCCGGCAAGGCCCAGTCCGTGACTGTCGAGCTCGGCACGCTGCCGGCCGACCAGCAGGCTTCTGCTGGTGACGACAACGGCCAGCCGGAGCAGGCCCAGCCGCCGGCTTCCGAGAAGGCGCTTGCCGATCTCGGCCTGACGGTCGGCCCGTCGGATGACGGTAAGGGCCTCGCCATCACCGGCATCGATCCGAATTCGGATGCTGCCGACAAGGGCATCAAGGAAGGCGAGACGATCACCTCGGTCAACAACCAGGAGGTCTCCAGCGCCGACGATGTCGTCCGCGTCATCAACCAGGCCAAGAAGGACGGCCGCACCCGCGCGCTGTTCCAGATCCAGTCGAAGGACGGCAGCCGCTTCGTCGCGCTTCCGATCAATGGCCAGGGCTGATCTTCTGGCCTCAGAATGCCGGAGCCGCGCAGGCGCAAACGCCGCGCGGCTCCAACGCCTCAAGTCTGACGAATTCTTCACAGCTGCCAAATTCTTCAATTATGCCAAATTCTTCAATTATGAAGGACGCCCGCAATGACCTCCCCCCAACAAGAAGACGCTTTGAGCCTTGCCGAAAAGCAACCGGCGGGTAATGTCGGCCGCATGAAGATTCTCATTATCGAAGACGATCTCGAAGCGGCGGTCTATCTCACGAAAGCCTTTCGTGAGGCGGGGATCGTTGCGGACCATGCAAGCGACGGCGAAAGCGGTCTTTTCATGGGATCGGAGAATACTTACGACGTCATCGTCATTGACCGCATGCTGCCGCGCCGCGATGGTCTCTCCGTCATCAGCGAGCTGCGCCGCAAGGGCATCCACACGCCCGTTCTCATTCTTTCTGCCCTCGGCCAGGTCGACGACCGCGTGACGGGTCTCCGCGCCGGCGGCGACGATTATCTGCCGAAGCCCTACGCTTTCAGTGAGCTGCTTGCCCGCGTCGAAGTGCTCGGTCGCCGCAAGGGCACGCCGGATCAGGATGTCGTCTATCGCGTCGGCGATCTCGAGCTCGACCGCCTTTCCCATGAGGTTCGCCGTGGCGGCAAGGAAATCCCGCTGCAGCCGCGCGAATTCCGCCTGCTGGAATATTTGATGAAGAATGCCGGTCAGGTCGTGACCCGCACCATGCTGCTGGAGAATGTCTGGGATTACCACTTCGATCCGCAGACCAATGTCATCGACGTGCATGTCTCGCGCCTGCGCTCCAAGATCGAGAAAGACTTCAGCCAGCCGCTGCTGAAGACGATCCGAGGTGCGGGGTACATGATCAAGGATGAGGGATGAGCCGTTTCCGGGTTCTCTTCAAGTCCACCGCAGTCCGCCTTTCGGCACTTTATATCCTGCTTTTCGCCATCTGCGCTGCAACGCTCGTCTTCTATGTGACGGCGATGTCCGAGCGGCTGCTGACCGGCCAGATCCGCGATGCGGTCGCCCAGGAAGTGACGCAGGTCCAGCGCGCCTATGATGCCGGCGGCATGAACCTGCTTCTGCGCACGATGGAGCGCCGCGCCCGTCAGCCGGGCGCCAATCTCTACCTCATTGCAGGCCCCTCGGGTGATATCCTTGCCGGCAACGTCGCCTCCGTGCAGCCGGGTGTTTTCGAGGAGCAGGGCTGGACCTCGGTGCCCTTCATGTATCAGCGCTATACCGATAGCGGCGTGGTGCGGCATACGGCGATTGCCAACATCTTCGTTCTCGACAATGGCCTGCGCGTGCTGATCGGCCGCGACCTCGGCGAGCCGGAACGCTTCCGCGTGCTGGTGCGCCAGGCGCTGATGATCGCGCTCGCCATCATGGGCCTCGGCGCCATCATCATCTGGTTCGGCATCGGCCGCAACGCGTTGAAACGCATCGACCGCATGTCGGACGCCGGCAAGAAGATCATGGCCGGCGATCTCTCGCAGCGCCTGCCGGTCGCCGGCTCGGGCGACGAGTTCGACCGTCTTTCCGTCTCGCTGAACAACATGCTGGAACGCATCGAAAAGCTGAACGAAGGTTTGCGGCAGGTCTCGGACAATATCGCCCATGACCTGAAGACGCCGCTGACGCGCCTGCGCAACAAGGCCGCCGATGCGCTCGACATTGAGGACGGCGAGGTGCGCCGCGGCGCGCTGGAAGGCATCATCTCAGAATCCGACCAGCTGATTCGCACCTTCAATGCGCTGCTGATGATCTCCCGCGTGGAAGCCGGTTCCGTCGCCGCCGAAATGTCGCCGATCGAGCTCTCCGCCATCGTCGCCGACAGCGCCGAACTCTATGAGCCTGTCGCCGATGAGGCGGGCATGGCCCTGACCTCGGAGATCGAGCCCAGCATCGAGATCCAGGGCAATCGCGAACTGATCGGCCAGGCGATCTTCAATCTGCTCGACAATGCGATCAAATATTCCGCTGATACCGAAGGGCCAGGCGCCGTCTCGGTGAAGCTCAGCCGCCGCCCTGACGGCATCTGCCTTTCCGTCGCCGATCACGGCCCGGGCGTGCCGCTCGACAGGCGCGAGGACGTAGTGAAGCGCTTCGTGCGCCTGGATGAAAGCCGCTCGAAGCCGGGCACCGGCCTTGGCCTCTCGCTGGTCGAAGCGATCATGGAGCTGCATGGTGGCACGCTGGAACTGTCCGACACCGAGCCCGGCAATACCGAACGCCCCGGCCTCACCGTCAGTATGGTTTTCCCCGCTAAGGCAGCCTGATTTTCCTGATCATTTTCATATTGGCGCTTTCGTTTCGACACCCTAGTTTAAAGTCGCATTGCTGCATGGCAGGGAGAGCAAATGCTGACGAAATCGAACCACGGCCTGAAGGATGTCGCTGAAGGACTCCTGCGGCCGCTGAGCCAGGCGGAACTGAAGTCGGCGCTTGCCGACCTGCAGGATATCGGCAAGAGCGAGCCTGTCGTGGCTGAGATGCTGAAAGCCGAGGGGTCGCTGCGCGACTTTATCGCCGCCGTCCTGACGCTCTCTCCCTACCTGCGCGAAATCGCCAATCTCGATCCGGCAATCCTTGCTTCCGCTATCAGCGACCCGCTGGAGCCGCAGATCGAAGCGTTGATTGCAGAAGCGCGCGATTGCTGGAAACCGGACGGCGAAGGAAGTACGCCCGGCGAAAGCCAGGTGATGAGCAGGCTGCGCATCGTCAAGCGCAGGGTGGCCTTCCTCGTAGCCCTTGCCGATCTCGCCCGTATCTTCGACGGTCGCGCAACAACCGGCTGGCTCAGCGAACTTGCCGAGGCCTCGGTCGAGGCCGCCATCGATCACCTGCTGCTGTCGACGCATGAAAGCGGCAAGCTGAAACTGAAAAATATCGCCGCTCCCAGCGAAGGCTCCGGCGTAATCGTTCTCGGCATGGGCAAGCTCGGTGCCTCCGAACTCAACTATTCCTCCGATATAGACCTCGTCATCTTCTTCGATGAAGAGGCCGGCATCGTGCCCGACCCCGATGATGCGATCGAGATCTTCCCACGCATGATGCGACGGCTGGTGCGCATCCTGCAGGAGCGCACGGCGGATGGCTATGTCTTCCGCACCGATCTCAGGCTGCGGCCTGACCCCGGCTCCACGCCGCTCGCAATCCCCGTCGATGCCGCCATGATCTATTACGAGGGCAGGGGGCAGAACTGGGAGCGGGCCGCCTTCATCAAGGCCCGTGCGGTTGCCGGCGATATCGCGGCAGGCGAGCAGTTCCTGCGCGGCCTCGCTCCCTTCGTTTTCCGCAAATATCTCGATTATGCGGCGATTGCCGACATCCATTCCATCAAGCGGCAGATCCATGCCCATAAGGGCCACGGCGCAATCGCCGTGAAAGGCCACAACGTCAAGCTCGGCCGCGGCGGCATCCGCGAGATCGAATTCTTCGTGCAAACCCAGCAGCTGATCGCCGGCGGGCGCATGCCGGCTCTGCGCTCCCGCGTCACCGAGGAGACGCTGGCCGAACTCACCAGGGCAAAATGGATCGACGCGGAAACCCGAGACGAGCTGACCGAAGCCTACTGGTTCCTGCGCGATGTCGAGCACCGCATCCAGATGGTGCGCGACGAGCAGACCCATCTTCTGCCGGAGACGGACGCGGAATTGAAGCGTATCGCCTTCCTGATGGGCTTTACCGATACGCCGAGTTTTTCCGAGCGGCTGGTGGAGGTGCTCAAGGCGGTCGAGCGGCGTTATGCCGACCTCTTCGAACAGGAAACCAAACTCTCCGTTGGGACAGGCAATCTCGTCTTTACCGGCCAGGGCGACGATCCCGATACGCTGGAGACGCTGAGGAAACTCGGCTTCGAACGCCCTTCGGATATTTCCCGCATCATCCGCACCTGGCACTACGGCCGCTACCGTGCCACGCAATCGGTCGAGGCGCGCGAGCGGCTGACGGAGCTGACGCCCGGGCTTCTGCGCGTCTTCGGCGAAAGCAAGCGGGCGGACGAGGCGCTGCTGCGCTTCGACAGCTTCATTTCCGGCCTGCCGTCGGGCATCCAGCTCTTCTCGCTGCTTGGCAGCAACCCGGCGCTGCTCTCCCTCATCGTCAACATCATGTCCTCGGCGCCGAAGCTCGCGGAAGTCATCGCCGCCCGCCCGCATGTCTTCGACGGCATGCTCGACCCCGGCCTGATGGCCGAGCTGCCAACGCGCGACTATCTCGGCGAGCGGCTGAAGGCCTCGCTGGTGCAGGCCCGACACTATGAGGAAGTGCTGGACCGGCTGCGCATCTTCGCGTCAGAACAGCGCTTCCTGATCGGTATCCGCCTGCTGACAGGCGCAATCAATGGCGACATGGCCGCGCGCGCCTTCACCCATCTCGCCGATCTCATCATTGAAGCCGCCCTCGACGCGGTCATGAACGAGATCCGCGTTGCACACGGAAATTATCCCGGCGGACGGATTGCGATTGCCGGCATGGGCAAGCTCGGCAGCTTCGAACTGACGGCAGGCTCCGATATCGATCTCATCCTGCTCTACGACTACGACGATGCCGCTGGCGAATCCGACGGTGCAAAACCACTCGATGCGACGCGATACTTCACCCGCATCACCCAGCGCCTGATTGCTGCCCTCTCGGCCCCCACGGCAGAAGGCGTGCTTTATGAAGTCGACATGCGGCTTCGCCCCTCCGGCAACAAGGGACCGGTCGCGACCCGTATCAATTCCTTCGGCAAATACCAGCGCGAAGAGGCCTGGACCTGGGAGCACATGGCGCTGTCGCGCGCCCGACTGATCTGCGGCGACCAAAGCCTGGTCGGCGAGGCGGAAGGCATCATTGCTGACGTGCTCTCAACAAAACGCGATATCGCCAAGGTCGCCCACGACGTCGCGGAGATGCGCGAGCTGATCGAAAAGGAAAAGGCGCCGGAAAATGGCTGGGATCTGAAGCTCATTCCGGGCGGCGTGATCGATATCGAATTCATCGCCCAATATCTGGCCCTGATCGCGCCGGTAAAGGGTGTCGAGACCAAGATCAACGGCCTTACCACCGGTGCCGCTTTGAAGACGATCGGCGACAAGTTGATGACCTCCGCCGATCTCGATACCTGCCTCGAAGCTTTCGCGCTCTACACAGAGCTTTCGCAACTGATCCGGCTCTGCATCGACAGCCTCTTCGATCCCAAGGAAGCACCCGCGGGCCTGACCGAGCTCGTCTGCCGGGCCGGAGACTGCCCTGACATCAAGACTTTGGAGGGCGAAGTAAAGCGGCTTTCCAAGGCGGTCCGTAAGGTCCTTCAGACGGTGGTGAAGGCGTAGGACCGGATTGCCTCAGGCTTGATCGGGAATACGCAGCGAGATGACCGTTCCGACCGACTCGCGCGAGCGTATTTTCATGCTGCCGCCGTGCAAGCTTGTCAGCGAACGGGAGATGGCGAGGCCGAGGCCGGAGCCGCCTTTGCTCTTGGCATACTGGCTCTGTACCTGCTCGAAGGGCTGGCCGATCTTGATGAGTGCTGCGCGCGGGATGCCGATGCCGGTATCTGCGATAGTGACCATGACGCCATCGGCGACGCGGCGGGTACGAACCGCAATGCGCCCGCCTTCATTGGTGAACTTCACGGCATTGGAGAGCAGGTTCAGCAGCACCTGCTTCATGGCGCGGCGGTCGGCCATCAGCGTCATGCCCGAGGAGATGCGCTGCTCGATGACGATGTTCTTTTCAGCGGCCGGAATGGCGGTGAAGCGCAGGCTTTCCTCGATCAGCGGCGCAAGGTCGGTGCGCTCGCGCGACAGCAGCATGTGACCGGCCTCGATCTTCGACATGTCGAGAATATCGTTGATGACGTTGAGGAGATGCTTGCCGCTGTCATGGATGTCGCGGGCATATTCATTGTACTTGGCCGAGCCGAGCGGCCCGAACATCTGGTTCTGCAGGATTTCCGAGAAGCCGAGGATGGCGTTGAGCGGCGTGCGCAGCTCATGAGACATGTTGGCGAGGAATTCCGACTTCGCCTTGTTGGCCGCTTCCGCGCGCTCCTTCTCCACCAGATAGTTGGAGTTGGCGGTCGAAAGCTCGGCCTTCTGCGATTCCAGCGTCTGGCGGGAGGCGGAGAGATCGTTGATCGTCGCCATCAGTCGGCGCTCGGAGTCGCGCAGGCGCTCCTGGTGACGCTTCAAGGGCGTGATGTCGGTGCCAACCGATACGCGACCGCCGTCACGGGTGCGACGTTCGTTGATCTGCAGCCAGCGTTCGTCGGCAAGCTGCACTTCCGTCGTGCGCGAATAGCCGGAACCGTCCGCATCGGCAATGCGCCGCTCGATGACGGGCCGCGCCGCAGCGGCATGAACGACCGTACGTTCCGTGCCGGGCACCAGCACGCTGTCCGGAAGTCCGTAGGCCTGCTGAAAATGCGCGTTGCACATGACGAGCCGGTCGTTCTTGTCCCACAGCACGAAGGCTTCCGAGGTACACTCGATAGCATCGGCCAGTCGCTGGTCGGCCTCGGCGTAGCGCTGAGCAAGCCGATGCTGTTCGGTCACGTCCATGGCGATGCCGATCATGTGCACGCGGCCGGAATGGCCGCGGATCACCTGAGCGCGAGCGCGCATCCAGACATAGTGGCCGCTCGCGTGGCGCATGCGGAAGATCTGGTCGACCTGGCCGGAATCGCCCTTGGCGACGGCGCGGGCGATCTCGTGCAGCCCGTTATCCTCCGGATGCATGAGCCTTGCCGCATCGGCAAAGCCCATCGTCTTGTCGGAGCCGGCAAGTCCGAGCATGTCGTACATCGAGCGCGACCAGAAGAATTCGCGATTGTGGAAATCGAAATCCCAAAGGCCGCAGCGGCCGCGCGACAGCGCCGTCTCGACCCTGAGATTGGATTCCAGGAAGATGTCATCGGCATCGCGCGCCCGCTTCACCTGCATGTAATAGGCATAGAGGATGACGAGCAGGATGGAGGAGATGCCGGCAAACAGCGTGACGTTGAGCGTCAGTTCCTCGCGCCAGAGACGGTTTATCTCGTTGAGCGACGTGGCGGAAACGATATAGCCGCCCGCCGTGCCCATCAGGGAGATCTCGGCATAATGCAGCTCGCCGCCGATGCTGGTTTCGATGACATCAGTGCGGTCGCCGAAGCGGCGGATCGCGGAGATCTCCGGGAAGAGGGCCGAGACATCGGCGCCGATATAGGAGGCACCGGCCGTCGTTGCCGCAAACACCTTGCCGCTTGCCTGCACCAGCAGCACGAAGGCGCCGTTCTCCAGCCGATCCTGCGGCAGGAATTTCGCAAGGCGCGCCTGCGCCTCTGCCGCACTGCCGCCGTCGAAGAGATCGGTCGCATCGGCAAAGACGGCGGCCGCCGTTGCAGCCGAAAGCGCCGTTGCATGCCGTGCGGAGGCTTCCATGCGGCTATATTCGCTGACCATGCCGAAGAAATGCGAGGCCGCAACGACAGCAAGAAAGGCAACAATGAGAACAGGGATCGTCCGCTTCAGGAGAAGCTCTGCCTTTGGCAGGTGGCGCAGCAATGGCTCAGGAGCTTTTGCGGTCTGTCCGGACAGGCTGTCGCGCCAGGCTTTGAGCCCGCCAAAATCGACACGCAGCCGTCCTTCGGCCGCGGTTGCCCGCCGCACGTCCATCATCTCTGAACCTAATCCCTCGTGTGATTCGCGCGCCGCTCGCTCGAACTACACCTAGAGAATCATGCGTGATTCGCCTTGTCCAGAGCCGGCGGTAAAAATTTATTAACCATTTGGGATTGCTGGTTTTTCGGAGGGATTCGCTGATGGCGGGCCTAGCTGTCCCACGGGTGGAAGACAGCTAGGCGGCAAATCATTTGCGGAAAATCACCCCTTGAGCGTGCGCTCGACGATGTCGCGGACATCGGTTGAAAGGTTGGCCGCCCGTTCGATCTCGATCAGTGCCGAGCGTGCATGATCGGCGCGGGCCGATTCCAGCGAGCGCCAGGAGCGCATCGAGGTCAGCAAGCGTGCGGCTAGCTGCGGGTTGCGCTGGTCGATGTCGAGGATCTCGCCGGCGAGGAAACGGTAGCCTTCGCCGTCGGCGCGGCCGAAGCCGGTCGGATTGCCGAAGGCGAACGTGCCGACCAGCGAGCGCATGCGGTTCGGGTTCGTGCGCTTGAAGAGCGGGTTTTCGATCAGCGCCTTGACGCGATCGACCGCGCCCGACCCGGGAATGCCGGCCTGGATCGCAAACCACTTGTCGACGACGAGCGCATTTTCCGAGAAACGGCTGCGGAAGGATTCGAGCGCCGCCTTGGCCTCTGCGCTGTCGGGGAAGCGATGGGCGAGGATCGTCAGCGCATGGCTGAGATCGGTCATGTTGTTGGCGCCGTCGAAGGCGGCCTTGGCGCGAGCCGGGCTGCCCTCGGCATAGGAGAGATAGGTAAGGGCGGTGTTGCGCAGCGCGCGGCGGCCGGCGCTCTTGGCATCCGGGCTGAATTCACCCGGTGTGGTCATCGCGTCGTAGAGGGCCGCGAAGGTGGCTTTGCCGGCTTCGGCGATCTGCTTCATGATCGCCTGGCGGCCGGCATGGACGGCATCGGGATCTATGTTGCTGCCGAGCTCGCGGGCGATGTCGGATTCGCTCGGCAAGGCCAGCGCCTGGGCGCGGAAGGCAGGCTCGAGGCTTTCATCGGCAGCCGCCGCAATCAGCGTATCGACGAAGGTCTGTTCGCAGACGATCGGCGCACCCTCGCGGGCATCGCGGGCGGCTTTCAGGAGGTTCGGCAGCGCCAGATCCGTCAGCGCCTGCCAGCGGGCGAAATGATCCGTCTCATAGCGGGCGAGCAGCGCCAGATCGGCCGGGCTCTGATCGAAATGCAGATTGATCGGCGCAGAGAAGCTGCGGTTGATCGAAACCACCGGGCGCGAGCCGATACCGTGGAAGACGGCAGTCTGTGTCCGCGCCGTAAGATGCAGCACCTCGCCGGCATATTCGGCGCCGTCGACGGTAGCAGGTTCGATCTTGGAGCCGTCCTCTGCAAAGAGTGCGAGGCTCAGCGGAATATGCATCGGCTCCTTGGTCGGCTGGCCGGGTGTCGCGGGGATCATCTGTTCCAGTGACAGGCTGAACGTCTTGGCGCCTGCATCATAGGTGCCGGATGCGGTCACGAGCGGCGTGCCGGCCTGATGGTACCAGAGCGAGAACTGCGCGAGATCGCGGCCGCTCGCATCCTCGAAGCATTTGATGAAATCCTCGATCGTGACGGCCTGGCCGTCGTGACGATCGAAATAGAGGTCCATGCCCTTCTTGAAGGTCTCGCGGCCAAGCAGGGTCGCGATCATGCGCGTGACTTCGCTGCCCTTCTCATAGACCGTCGTCGTATAGAAGTTGTTGATCTCGCGATACTTGGTCGGGCGCACCGGATGGGCGAGCGGGCCGCCGTCTTCCGGGAACTGCTCGGATTTCAGGTGGCGCACTTCGGCAATGCGCTTGACCGGGCGCGAACGCTGGTCGGACGAGAATTCGTGGTCGCGATAAACAGTCAGGCCTTCCTTGAGGCAGAGCTGGAACCAGTCGCGGCAAGTGATGCGATTGCCGGTCCAATTATGAAAATACTCATGCGCGATGATCGCCTCGATATTGGCGTAATCGGCATCGGTCGCCGTCTCGGGATCGGCGAGCACGTATTTGTCGTTGAAGATGTTGAGGCCCTTGTTCTCCATGGCCCCCATGTTGAAGTCGGAAACCGCGACGATCATGAAGATGTCGAGATCGTATTCGCGCCCGAACACCTCTTCGTCCCACTTCATCGAGCGCTTCAGCGCGTCCATCGCATAGGCCGCGCGCGGCTCCTTGCCATGCTCGACGTAGATCTTCAGCACGACCTCGCGGCCGGACATCGTGGTGAACGTGTCTTCGACGACGCCGAGATCGCCGGCGACCAGTGCGAAGAGATAGCTCGGCTTCGGATGCGGGTCGAACCAGGCGGCGAAATGCTTGCCCGGACCATAGCCGGCACCACCGAGGAAATTGCCGTTAGACAAGAGCAGCGGGTTGGCATCCTTGTCGGCGATGATGTTGACCGTATAGGGCGCCAGCACATCCGGCCGGTCGGGGAAATAGGTGATGCGGCGGAAGCCTTCGGCCTCGCACTGCGTGCAATAGATGCCGCTGGTGCGGTAAAGGCCCATCAGCTGTGTATTGGCTTCCGGATTGATGATCGTGGTGACGGTCACTTCGAAAGGCACCGTTTCCGGCAGGTCGCGGATGGTCAGGCTTTCGGGCGTTACCGTATAGCGTTCCGGCGCCAGTTCGTTCTGGTCGAAGAGAAGGCTGGAAAGATTGAGCTCGTCGCCATCGAGGATGAGGGGAGCGGAAAGATCGGCGCCTTCGCGGCGATGGAAGATCAGCCGCGCTTCCACCTTTGTTTCTGTCGGATCCAGTTCAAAAGTCAGGTCGACGCGTTCCAGCACGAAATCTGTTGGGCGGTAATCTGCCAGATTGATGACCTGACCGGTATCTGTTCGCATGTTGCCTGAAGACCTTTATTAGACAATGGCCGATTACAGAGGCGGGCGCACTCTGCTGAAATTTGGCCGCCATAATTACATTAAAGTCTGAACTAAAGTTAAAGCAAATCGACCGTGAATGCGAAGTTCACAGCCAAATTATTATGGTCAATTTGTCGTGCATGTGCAGCTGAAAGGAGAAGACCGCTATTTGAGATTGAGCGCAGTCTTGATCTCGGCGTCGCTTTCCGTCTGCTGGATGACAACGCCATACCAGCCGAGCCCGTCATAATCCTCGTAGCCGAGCGTGCGCGCGAAGGCGACGATCGAGCCGTTATTGTCGTAATAGCTGCCCTTAGGCTGACCGGTCTGGTTGGCGAGCGCGAAATGGGTGAAGAGCATGGCCGGATTGGTGCTGGCGATCACACGGCTTGCGCCGTCGAGCAGCATGACGGTGGTCTTTTCCGCAAGCTGCGGCGGCAGGTTCGCTTCCTTCTCGACAATCGCCTGACCCTGATTCTGCCAGTCGAAATAGACGCCGAGCGTACCCAGGAGCTTGCCGTCGAGCTTGCCGCCTTCGCGGATGCCGGTCGCATAGACGAGCGCATGGCGCTGGTCGTGGAGAGGGCTCGGTTTTACTTCATCGACGATATAGTCGTCGCCGGAGGCGCAGCCCGCCGCGGCCCGGAACCACGGATCGCCCGCAAGCGATGAACCTGATATCTTGCGCTGAAAGGTCGGATTGGCCGATGCGATCACCCGGCCGGAGAGATCAGTCATCACGAGGTCGAGATAAACAGTATAAAAGCGGTTGATGACGCCGAGCCGTTCGGCCGCGAACGCGACACGATCCTTGTCCGGCTCCTGCAGCGCCTGCCAGAGCGCCGGATCCGTCGCCCACCAGCGCACGTCGGCGGTGCGTTCGAAGAGGTTGCGCACGATGAGCTGAACCAGCGTCTGCGCGAGATCGGTCAACCGCACGCCTTCCATCTCGGTGACGAGCGAATCCGCCATCGCACGGCTGAGACCGATGCGCCCGAGCACATTGCTTTCGAACTTGTTGGTGATCTCCGTGGCGATCTGCGCCAGCCGCTGCACTTCATTGGCGACGACGGCAAAGCCCTTGCCGGTTTCGCCGGCGCGGGCCGCCTCGATCAGCGCGTTGATGGCAAGCAGCTTGATCTGCTTGACGATGCTGGTGTTGTCGGCGCTGAAGCGCTCCAGATCCGTGCTGATGCCATCGGTGACGACACGCATCGAGCGGGGCGTTGCGTTCTGCGACTGGGAAACGATCTCTGCGCTGAGCGGCTTCATCAAAAAGATCCTGAAAATAATCTGACGCGACTGGCTGCGGAACGAATGCGATTCTTTTGTATGATTAATTAGCTGAGAACGATGCGGTGGCATGGTTTGCAACCGGTTAACGCAATGGGTGCGGATGCGAACATTTTCGGGCGAATAAGCGTAAAACGCGAAGTTTTTTCATCAGAAAACGGAATTGCACAGAAAAGCGGCAGACAAAAAGCGGGTAAATACTTGCCGCCCACAGCATTGGCCCGAAAATCGGAATCGATTTTCGGAAAGCCTGATACTTAGATTCCAAGAGTTAGGGCGTCCTTTGTGCGTCCGAATGGACGCACGGCGCTCTACTGCGCGCAGATTTTTTCCCACCGGTGCATTTCTTCGGTTACGATGAAGAAATCATCCGCTGCGTTCGAGTCGAACGCGTCTCCCCCGCTCGGCATGCCCGCATAAGAGCCTGGATTATGGAATCGGTTCTCAGAAACCCGATGAGAGGCATTGCGCTGAAAGTCTCGTCGGTCGTGGTCTTCCTGGCCATGCAGACATTCATCAAGCTGGCTGGGTCGGATATTCCGCCGGGGCAGGTGACTTTCTGCCGCTCCTTCTTCGCGCTGTTTCCGATCATGGCCTATCTCGGCTACCGGCGTCAGCTGCGCTCTGCCTTCTATACGGCCAATCCGATCGGCCATCTGAAGCGCGGCACGCTCGGCATCATCTCGATGGGGCTCGGCTTCTACGGGCTTCTGCATCTGCCGCTGCCGGAGGCGATCGCGCTCGGTTATGCCACGCCGCTCGTCGCCGTCATTTTCGCGGCGGTTTTCTTAGGAGAGACGGTGCGCGTCTATCGCTGGAGCGCCGTCTGCTTCGGCATCATCGGTGTCGCCATCATCTCCTGGCCGAAGCTCACGCTGTTCCGGGAGGGCGGCATGGCGGCTGAACAGGCGGTCGGTGCACTCTGCGTGCTGCTGTCGGCCGTGCTCGGCGGCATGGCGATGATCCAGGTGCGCCGGCTCGTGGAGGAAGAGAAGACGGCGACGATCGTCCTCTACTTCTCGATCACCGCTTCGGTCTTCTCGCTTGCGACCGTCCCCCTCGGCTGGCTTCTGCTCGACTGGTCCTCGGCTCCTTTCCTCATCGCTGCCGGTTTCTGCGGCGGTGTGGCGCAAATCCTCCTGACCGAGAGCTACAGGCACGCGGATGTTTCCACCGTCGCTCCCTTCGAATACAGCTCGATCCTGCTTGGCGGCATCGTCGCTTACTATGTGTTCGGCGACGTTCCGAGCAGTACGATGCTTTTCGGCACGGTCATCGTCATTGCCGCCGGCATCTTCATCATCTACCGCGAGCACCAGCTTGGCCTGGAGCGCCGCGAAGCGCGAAAAGCCGGTGCGCCGCAATCCTGAGCGGCTGAACCTATATCACAAGGCGAATTTTTTATCGCTCTGATTGAAAAATTATGTCATCCGCCCCTCAAAAGAGAATGGGATGGTGAAATCTTGGGATATCGCTTTTCGCAAAAATATGGTTATGAAAGTGAATTACTTTCATTTATTCAAAGCCGTGCATAATCGATAGGCCATAGATGCCGGGGGAGTTTCGGTATCGCTGCTCCGAACGCTGGCTTGCGAGCGAGGGTTGAGGAAAAGCATCATGGCGTTCACGGCGGAACAACTGGCGCGGGATCCTTCTTTTGTAGTGAGCATTCGCTTTCTGGCCGGGCAAATGCGCGGCATGTTTGATGCGGGGCCGCGGCTGGCGCGCCTGCTGGCCTCGCATCAACGCTGGCTGCTGACGCAGACGGCCTATGCGCTGCATCTGGAATATGATCCGCGGGACGTGACCTCGGGTTTCACCGCCGTCCGGCTGACCGGCAAGATCACGGCGCACAAGATCGCCAGCCGCAACACGGTGCTTGCCTTCATCGAAGAGCTCTTCACCTACCGCTTCATCACCCATACGCCCGGTGACGAACGCCGCCGTCCTCGCCATTTCGAGCCGGCCGAAGTCAGCCACCAGGCAATGTTCGGCTGGTTGTACTCCAACCTCGGCGCGCTTGATCTCATCGATGGTGGAAGCCGGGCGGCGTTTCTGCAGGAAAATCCCACGCTTTTCCGCCAGATCCAGCCGCGTGTTGCCTATAACTGCCTCGAGGATATCAACTGGCGCGAACCGCCTGAACAGGTGGCGCTGTTCCTCTGGACGGAAGCGGGCGGTATGGTCATCGATCACTTCATGTCCCGGCTCGATCTCGAAGGATCCGATCCGGCAAGGCTGGCGATCGGCAAGGTGGAAACCCGCGCGCTTGCCGGTGATTTCATGATGTCGCGCACACATCTCCAGCGGCTACTCGCCAAGGGCGCGCAGCGCGGCTGTGTCGGCTGGTACGACGAGCCGAAGAAGTCGCAACTGTGGCTGTCGCGCGATTTCCTGAAGGAATATGTCGGCTGGCAGGCGATCAAGTTCGCCTATGTGGACGAAGCCTTCGAATCCGCCAAGGAAAGATTCGAGAGCGCAGGCGCCTGATCAGAGCGCGATGGCGGAAGCCGGGCTCTTGACCTCGGACGGCGCATCGCAAAGCTCGCGGCGATATTCGTGCGCGGCGCAGACGGCAGCACGGATATGCTCGAAAGAGTCGATGTGGCGCAGCAGTGAAATCAGAATTGTTGACATCGGTCGTTGCTTCTTGAAATGCGAAAAGGCAGGCGAACCGCCTGCCGGATCATCATTCCGGAATTTTCAATATTCCTGGAAATCCGCGAAGATCATCACCGGACGCGAAGTACGACCGTTGATGCCGGTACCGCGGGCGATCATCTGTTCGTTTGTGGCAAAGCCGAAACGGCTGTAGCCCTGCGTGGTGCGAACCTGATCGCTTGCTTGGCGCAGGGTTTCAAACCCGCAATGTATAGGACGAAAACGCTTGCTCATGGCCTTGGTTCCTGTTCATTCCTCCCAAGACACGCCTTCTATATTGCAGTGCAGCATTGATTCTTCAATGCACCCTTGCAGGATGCAGCCATGCGTATATTGCATGGACAAATTCATAATATTTTCAAACTTGGCTAATTTGTAAGCAGAGACAGCTCTTTAAGTCTAGCCTGGAAGGCCAGTAGATCGCTCCAGGCCAGCCGCTTGTTTACTGGCGCGGTTAACAGGTCTTGCGGATGCAGGCTGGCGATGGCCGGAATGACCTGATCTGCGACAGCGATCTCCTTCCACCGGCCGCGAAGCCCGTGGATCGTGTCAGTTTCGCCAAAGAAGAATCGTGCCGTATAGTTGCCGAGCAGCAAAATGGCGCGCGGTTCGGCAAGCGCGATCTGCCGCTCGATGAAGGGACGGCAGATCTCCGTCTCGGCCGCCGAGGGCATGCGGCTGCCGGGCGGACGCCAGGGAATGATCTGCGTCAGGAGAATGGCTGACCGCTCAAGCCCGATCGAGGCCAGCATCCGGTCTAGCAACTGGCCCTGCCGGCCGGCAAAGGCCACTCCCTCACGCTCGTCATCGGCGCCTGGCGCCGGGCCGATCACCATGATGCCGCTTGCCGGATCGCCGCTTGCGAAAATAGTCGAGCGGGCGCTATTTTTCAGATTGCACCCATTGAAGGCTTCGAGCGCCGTCTTGAGTTCTGCAAGCGAGCGGGCGCTCTCGGCTGCGAACCGCGCCTGCTGCACCGCCTCACCGTCGGGAATTGCCGGTTGTGGCCGCGAGGCAGGAGCCGACACGGCCGCGTGCTGCTGCGGCGCGGGTGGGGCAGGGCGGGAGGACGCCTGCCTCTCAGGTGGTGCCTGTCTATCCTGCTGCGGTTGCGCGGCCGGTGCCGCCGAACGGCGCGCAGCCTTCATCGCCTCGAACTCGGCGAAACGATCGACCGGCTCTTCCTCCAGCAGCCAGTCCACACCCGCCTCCGCATGAAAATGCAGAAGTGCTGAAAGTTCGGCC
Source organism: Rhizobium sp. 768_B6_N1_8 (assembly GCF_051811225.1). Classification (NCBI taxonomy): domain Bacteria; kingdom Pseudomonadati; phylum Pseudomonadota; class Alphaproteobacteria; order Hyphomicrobiales; family Rhizobiaceae; genus Rhizobium; species Rhizobium sp. 768_B6_N1_8. The sequence goes on from NZ_JBPWPV010000001.1 coordinate 820,122, forward strand.
GGACTCAGGTCGTTGGCGGAGATCATGGACAGACTTTAGCGGAGCGAAAACGGCAATGAAAGGGCGGGCAGGTCTGCCGGCGCCCTTTCGGCTGCTATTGCACAGTCCACTGGTTGATATCGTCGCGTTCGCCGATCAGTGCCAGACCATGCGCGATCGACAGCAGTTCGCCGCCGGTCTCGATCTTGTCCCTGTCGAAGCGCTCGGTGAAGATGCGCCGCACCGCCGGCACGAAGGATGTGCCGCCGGTCAGGAACACTTTGTCGATGCCGGACACATCCGTATTGGTCTTTTCCAGCACCTCGTCGAGCGCCCCTTCGATGCGGGCGAGGTCGTCGACGATCCAGCTTTCGAAATCGCGGCGTTTGATCGTGCGATGACCGCCGCGCCCGAGCGGGGCGAAATCGAAGGGTGCTTCCTCCGCGGAGGAAAGCGCCATCTTCGTTGCCGAGACCGCCTGATAGAGCGGATAGCCTTCGTCATGATCGATGAGATCGACAAAGGTTTCCAGCTTCTCCGGTTCCAGCGCCGTGCGCACCAGCTTCTTCAGATCCTCGAATTCCCGCGATGTCTTGAAGATTGACAGCTGGTTCCAGCGGCTGAAGCTCGCATAGTAGTTTGACGGCACCTCAAGGATCTTGTCGAAGCTCTTGAAATGGCTGCCCTTGCCGATCAGCGGCGCGACGATGTTGTCGATCATGCGCGCGTCGAAATGATCGCCTGCGACGCCGACACCGGAATGGCCGATCGGCGTTGCCGTCAATTTGCCGGCCCTGGTCTCGAAGCGGATCAGCGAATAGTCCGTCGTACCGCCGCCAAAGTCGGCAACGAGCACGGTCGCATCGGACTTCAGGTTTTGCGCGAAGTAGAAGGCGGCCGCAACAGGCTCGTAGACATAGTGAATTTCCGGAAAGCCGAAACGCGTCAGCGCCTCGTTGTAGCGCTGCACGGCCAGCACCGGGTCCGGACTGGCGCCGGCAAAATGCACCGGGCGGCCGGCAATGATGCGGCCGGTATCTTCGGGCCAGTTCTCGCCTGCGTAATGGCGCAGGCGCCGGATGAAGATTTCCATCAGGTCTTCGAAGCTCTGCCGCTTGCCGAAGATGATCGTGCCCTGGAAGAGGGCGCTGGCCGCAAAGGTCTTGATCGACTGCAGGAAACGACAGTCGCCGGGATTGTCGATGAACTGCTGGATCGCCGCGTGCCCGGCCTCGACCTTCAGCGCCGAGGCACCGAGCTGCGGATCCTTCATGAAGGAGAGCGCGGTGCGCATGCTGTCGGCCGTGCCGGCGCTGCTGGTAAGCGATATGGAATGTGTGTCTGCGTCGCCATCTGCCAGCGCCAGAACAGTATTGGTCGTGCCGAAGTCAAGCCCGAGCGCCCGTGCCATGGCCGTGCTCCCTATCAAATATGTCGAAAATCTATGAGCCGGGGCAGATACCCCGAAATGCGAAAGGGCGCTTTGCTGCGCCCCCGAAGATGTTTTGAGAGGCGCGTGATCGCACAGGAGAGGTCGGAAAGCAACCCGCCTTAGCATCGGCCCGAAAATCGGAATCGATTTTCGGAAAGCCTGATGCGCAAATCTAGAGAGTTAGAGCGCTGTGCGGATGCACGGCGCTCTAATCAGTTTCCGAGCTGCATCCGCGTCTCCTCGGCCATCCTGCCGATCCACTTGCGGAACATCTCCATGGCAGGCGTGACGGAGCGGGATTTGAGCCGCATCAGCCAGTAGCTGCCCTTGGAAATCCAGATCGGGAAGGGCTGCTCCAGCTCGCCCGCCGCAAGCTGGCGGGAAAACATCAAGGGCGGCGCCAGCGCCACGCCCGCACCCTGCAGTGCCGCCTCGATCATCAGCACGGAGGAATCGAAGACCATGCCCCGGATCGGCGGCGGTGTGACGCCCGCCGTCTCAAACCAGCTTGGCCATTCGTCGGCGCGGTAGGAGCGCAGCAATGTCTGATGGGCGACATCTTCAGGGGAAGAAAGCTGGCGGGCGATCGAGGGAATGCAGAGCACCGAAAGTGGCGCCTCGAACAGTGCCTCCGCCTCGATATCGTGCCAGGCGCCATTGCCGAACTTGATCGTATAGTCGAGCCCTTCGGCGGCTATATCGACGCGATTGTTGTTGGTCGAAAGCCTGAGATCGATGAATGGATATTGCTCGCGGAAATCGGCAAGCCGGGGCAGGAGCCAGCCGACGGCGAGCGTGCCGACGGCGCCGAGCTTCAGCACCTCGCGCACATGGCCGCCCTCGAAACGCTCCAGCATATCGGCCATGCGGTCGAAGGAATCCTGCAGGGCAGGCAGCAGCGCAAGCCCTTCCTCCGTGATCATCAGCCCGCGTGGCAGGCGGCGGAACAGGCTCACCCCGAGGCGCTGTTCCAGAAGCTTCACCTGATGGCTGACGGCCGCCTGCGTAACGCAGAGCTCGATCGCCGCCCGGGTGAAGGAAAGGTGCCGCGCCGCCGCCTCGAAAGCACGCAGCGAGTTCAGCGGCAAATATGGTCGAACCATGGCAATGGCCTAATCTGATTTATGCCTGACCGGAAATATCATCGTTTGATCAGGCCTTCCAGGCCGGCCTAGAAAGCTGAGGTCGAACCATATGGAGAACGAAAGTGGCTTTCGAAAGACTTCTTCTTCTGGCATTTTCCATAAGTATTACAGCAATTTCCATGGGTGTATCGCCGGCCGATGCCGCGGATGCGATCCGCTGCACCGTCATCATCGATGAGAAGACCGGCGAGACGATTTACCGTCAGGGCAATTGCGACCAGGGCTTCTATCCGCAGTCGACCTTCAAACTGCCTTTGGCCATGATGGGCTATGATTCCGGCATTTTGGTCGACGAGCACAATCCGCTCTGGACATATGATCCGAAGCTCAGGCGATCCCCACGCGAGCAGAAGGATACCGATCCGACCATTTGGGAGCGGGATTCCATCGTCTGGTTCTCACAGGCGCTGACCCGCAAGCTCGGCAAGCGCGCCTTTGCCGATTACGTCAGGCGTTTCGGCTACGGCAATCAGGATGTTACGGGCGGGCCTGGCAATACGGATGGACTGACCGAATCCTGGCTGATGTCCTCGCTGAAGATCTCGGCCGAAGATCAGGTGCGCTTCCTGCGCCGCTTCCGGACCGGCATCCTGCCGATTTCGGAACGTGCGCGGCAGATGACGGAGGCGATCGTGCCGCATTTCCAGGCGGCTGGCGGCTGGGATATTCAGGGCAAAACCGGCGCCGGCTGGTTGCGCAATGCGGCCGGCAAGACCAATTACGAACGGCCGCTCGGCTGGTTTGTCGGCTGGGCGACCAAGGGCGACAGGCGGCTCATCTTCGCAAGGCTCTATATCGCCAATCACCGCTACAGCGACAATCCGATCAGCTTCGAGACGCGGGATACGCTGGTCGCGGATTTCCCCAAGCTGGTCGAAGGCCGCTGATGCGAAAGGGCGCCGGAAGGCGCCCTTTCTGTCTCTCTATTCCGCGGCCATCGCTCGCGTTTCCGCTGCCACATGCTCTTCCTTCTTCTCGCGGCTGAGCATGCGGTGGAGGAAATTCCCGAAGCGGTCCATCTCGACGAAGATGACAGGCGTGATGAACAGCGTCAGCATCTGCGAGACGATGAGGCCACCGACGACGGCGATGCCGAGCGGCTGGCGTAGTTCCGAGCTCGCACCTGTGCCGAGCGCGATCGGCAGGGCGCCGAGCAGGGCGCAGAAGGTCGTCATCATGATCGGACGGAAGCGTCGCACGCATGCTTCGTGGATCGCCGCTGTCGCCTTCTCGCCCGTCGTGCGCATGGTTTCCACCGCCACGTCGATCATCATGATCGCGTTCTTCTTGACGATACCGATCAGCATCAGGAGGCCGATGAGGGCGATGATCGACAGGTCGAAGCCCATGATCTTAAGCGCGAGCAGTGCCCCGAAGGCCGCCGCCGGCAGGCCGGAGAGGATGGTCAGCGGGTGGATGAAGCTTTCATAGAGCACGCCGAGCACGACATAGATGGTCAGAACAGCCGCCAGGATCAGATAGGGCGTATTGCCCTGCGACTGCTGGAAGATCTCTGCCGTACCGCCATAGGACGTGAAGACGTCTGCCGGCATGTCGAGGTCCTTCTTGATCTGCTCGATCCTGGCCGTCGCGTCGCTGAGCGATACGCCTTCCGGCAGGTTGAAGGACACGGTGGTCGAGACGAGCTGACCCGTCTGGTTGATGGTGACAGGTCCGACCGTGCGCTCGACATGCGCAAAGTTCGACAGCGGCACCAGGCTGCCATTGGAAGAAGCGACCCGGATTTCCGATAGCTTCTGGTCGTCCCAGGGCTTGCTCGTGTCATATTCGACGATGACGTCGTAGCTGTCGCCGGTCGACTGGATTTCCGCAGCCGCAAAGCCGCTGAAGGATTCCTGCAGCGTCGTGCGCAGCGTGTCGTTGTCGATCCCGTAGGCGGCTGCCCGCTCGGTATCGATGACGATATTGGCTTGCAGGGCGTTGTTCTGCGCATCCGAGGTCACGTCCGTGAACAGGCGGTCGGCGCGCATCGCCTGCTGGACCTTTCCTGCCCACAAGTTGGTCTGGTCGGCGTTCAGTGCCTGTATGACCAGCTGATATTGGCTGGCAGTCTGGCGTCCGCCGAAGCGCAGGCTCTGGTTCGGTGTCACGAAGGCTTGCAGGCCGGGGATCTTGTTGATCGCCGTGCGCAGCTCGCGCAGCGTCTGGTCAAGCGGTGCACGCTGATCCTTGTCCTTCAGTTCGACGAACATCGAGCCGTTGTTCTGTGGCTTGTTGGGGTTGCCACCGATCGTCGACATCACATGGTTGACGGCTGGGTTCGCCTTGACGATCGCGGCAGCCTGCTGCTGCAGGGCTTCCATCGCCGAATAGGAAATGTCCTGTCGCGCCTGGGTGCTGATCGTCAGGCGGCCGATATCTTCCTGCGGGAAGAAGCTCGTCGGCAGCGTCATGAAGAAATAGATCGTCAGCGCGACGGAAGCGAAGAAGATCCCGAGGATGAAGGGGCGGTGGCGAAGGCACCAGCCGACCGCATTGTCGTAGCCGCGCAGCGTCCGCTCGAAACCGGCGTCGAAGATGCGGATGATGAGTGGCGGACGGCTGTGGTTGTTGGAAAGGCGCGAACCGAGCATCGGCGTCACCGTCAGCGATACGATGGCCGAAGCGATGATGGCGATCGCCACCACCATGCCGAATTCGTTGAACACGCGGCCGACCACGCCGCCCATCAAGAGGATTGGGATGAAGACCGCGATCAGTGACACCGACATGGAGATGATCGTGTAGCTGACTTCGCCCGCACCCTTGATAGCCGCCTCCCGCACCGGCATGCCTTCCTCGACATGCCGCAGGATGTTTTCCAGCATGACGATCGCGTCGTCCACCACGAGACCCACCGCGAGCGTCAACCCCAGCAGCGAGATATTGTCGATACTGTAGCCCAGCACATACATCATGCCGAAGGTCGAGATCAGCGACAGCGGAACGGCAAGCCCCGGAATGATCGTAGCGGTCGCATGGCCGGTGAAGAGGTAGATGACGAGAACGACGAGGCCGATCGTCAGAAGCAGCGTGAACTTCACGTCGGCGATGGCATCGCGGATCGGCTTTGCGGCATCGTTCATGATGACCGTGTTGACCGAGGGCGGGATTTCGGCATGGAGCTGCGGCAGCTTGGCGTTGATCGCATCCACGACATCGACCGTATTGGCATCCGGCTGGCGCTGGATGGCAAGGATGATGCCGCGCTGGCCGTCATACCAGCTGCCCGTATACTGGTTCTCGACGCTGTCCTGGACATCGGCAATATCGCCGAGATGGACCGGCGCGCCGTTCGGATTGGCGATGACGAGCGAACGGAACTGCTCGGCGTTGGTGCGCTGCGTATTCGCCGTGATGGTCATGGCCTGCGAATTGTTCTGCAGCGTGCCGACCGGCTGTTGGCTGTTGGCGGCCGCAAGCGCCTTGTTGACGGTGTCGATGCCGATGCCGCGGGTCAGCAGCTTGTTGGGATCGACCTCGACGCGCACGGCATAGGTCTGCGCACCGAAGACGCTGACCTGGGCGACGCCCGGAAGCGTCGACAGCGACGGCGAAATAATGTCTTCGGCGATCTCGTCGAGCTTGCTGCGCGGCATGGTGTTGCTCTGCACCGAAAGCAGCATGATCGGCGCATCGGCCGGGTTGGTCTTGCGGTAGCTCGGCGGTGTCGTCATGTTGTCGGGCAGCTGCCGCGTCGCATGCGAAATGGCCGCCTGCACGTCGGCGGCGGCCGCATCGATATCTCGGTTCAGGTCGAATTGCAGCACGATGCTGGTGCTGCCGAGCGAACTCGACGCGCTGATTTCGCTGATACCGGGGATCGTCTCGAACTGCTTGATCAACGGTGTCGAGACCGAAGTCGCCATCGTCTGCGGCGAGGCGCCGCTCAGCTGCGCCGAAACGTTGATGGTCGGGAAGTCGACCTGCGGCAGAGCCGCAACCGGCACGAGCCGGTAGCCCGCGAGGCCTGCCAGAATGACACCGATCGCAAGCAGCGTCGTCGCCACCGGGCGCTGAATACAGAAATTCGGGATCATTGCTCAGCCCCCACCGCGATCGTCTCGGCCTGTTGCTGCTGTTGCTGAGGCACGTCAGCGGACGCGACGTTGAGCGTCTTGTCGTCGAATTGTTCGTTGACCGCCTGCTGGTCGCTGAGCTGACCCTGGCCTTCGACGACCACATGGTCGCCCTCCGAAAGGCCCGACGCGATGGCGGTGAAGCCGCCGTTGGCGCGGGCGACGGTAACAGGCGTCAGATGCGATTTTCCGTCCTTGGCCACGAAGGCAAAGAAACCGTCGGGGCCGGGGCTGACGGCAACCGTCGGTACGACCACCTGCTGCTCGTCGTTGTTGAAATGCACGACGATATTGACCGACTGGCCAGGCCACAGAGCGCCGGAGGCGTTTTCGAACTTAGCCTTGGCGAGGATCGTGCCCGATGCCGTGTCGACCGTATTGTCGTAGAAGCTGATTTCGCCCTTGCGCACTTGCCCCTTGGTGGAATTGGGCGCCGTGCTGACCTCGACCGGACCGGAGGCCAGCGCCTTCTTCAGGACGCGCAGGTAGCGCTCCTGCAGGTGGAACTTCACATAGATCGGATCGTATTTGGCGATGGTGACGATGGCCGCACCGGCATTGACGAAGGCGCCCTTGCTGAGGGCGATATCGCCGAGCCTGCCGTCGAAGGGCGCGCGAATATCGGTATGCTCGAGGATGACCTGGTCCGAAGCAAGCGTGGCCTTGTCGGCTTCGACGGTCGCGGCGGCAGTATCGCGGGCAGCCCTGGCCTGATCGAGGCTCTGCTGGGTGCCGGCCTTCTGGTTGAAGAGGTCTTGCGCCCGGGTCAGCGCCGTCTCGGATTCTGCGAGCGTTGCCGTATCGCGCACGATCATCGCATTGTCCTTGTCGACGGCGGCCTTGGCCGTCCGGTCGTCCAGCTTGGCGATCAGATCGCCCTCCTTGACCGTCGCACCGTCTTCGGACTCGATGCTGACGACGAGGCCCTGTTCCTGTGCGGCAATCGTCGTATTATCCTCGGCATCGGCCCAACCGGTCGCCGTCACATCCATGGGCAGAGCGGCCTTCACGGCTGCAACGGTCTTGATCATCGTGGGACCACCGTTCGCGCCACGCCTGCGCCCGCCACCCTGTTGTTGACCACCCTGCTGCCCGCCGCCACTCTGGGCCTGATCGGCCTGCGCCTGCTGATGGCCGTTGTTCTGGCTGCCCTCAGGCTTGTTGATGAACTGTGAGAGATAGGGGATGCGTGAAGCATAGGGGATCTTGTCCCCGAACTGCCAGAAGCCAACCGCGGCCACGGCTACAATAGTGACGGTGATCCAAAATTTCTTCATAAGCGAAACCGGTTTTGTTGGGCAGATTGCGTGATTTTCCGCGCTGATTGAGCCGCCTATATTGCGGCGCAAAAAAGACATAATCACCCCGGCGATGATCACTAAGCGGTTATAATGGCTTAAATTTTGGTAATGAACATTCTGTAATATTCAAACTATACTAATATATAGTCGGATAGGCAGCGTCCTCCGCCTTGGTGACCTGCCAGCGCAGGCTGTATTGGCGAACACTATTTGCTCCGAATTGCAGGTCCTGTGCGCGGGTTAGAATCTGGAAAACGCAGAGGCAGACGGTCATGGCCGAGTTGAATGCCGGTGAATTTCGTTCACTCATCACCAACATCTTTCCGGAGCTTACGGCCTCCGTTTTCCGGCTCGCGACGAAGGGTTGGGATTCGATAGCCATCGATGTGGATGACAGGCTGATCTTCAAGTTCCCGCGCGATCTGGCCGCGGAGAGGGCACTGGTCAAAGAGGCGGCCCTTCTCGGCATCATCAGGCCGTCGCTGTCGATGGCGGTTCCCGATATGCGCATCCATGACGGCCCGCCGATCTTCTCCAACCATGCCAAGATCCGGGGCGAACATCTCATCGCCGGCGATTACGAGCGTCTGCCGGAAGCGGCCCGCCAGCGCCTCGGCGACGATCTCGCCCGCTTCTATGCCGAACTGCATGCTCTCGATGCCGACCGCCTGCGCGCGCTCGGCGCCGGACCGATCCTGCCTTGGCAATCACCTGACGCGGTGCGGGAAAAGGCGCTACCGCTGCTGTCGTCCGAGCTGGTAAGTTATGCAGAAAGGATTATCTGGGATTTCATTGCTTTACCGCCAGATCCTTACGGGGTCATTTACGGCTTCTTCGACGGTCATGGCTGGAATATGGCGTTCGACCATGCTGAGGGCAGGCTGAACGGCCTCTATGATTTCTCGGATTCAGGCTTCGGCCCGCTGCATCAGGAGTTCATCTATTCGAACTTCATCTCGCCCGATCTGACATCACGCATCGTCTCGGCCTACGAGATGCTGACCGGCCGCCGGCTCGACCGCTGGCGCATCGCTATCCTCACCGGCTTCCACCGCCTGTCGGAACTCGCAGAATTTGCAGACGATCCGACCTATGCCGGCGAGATGATCGACAGCGTCAAAGCATGGGCCGCTGCTGGATGATGCAGTTGCTCAGACGGAGCGCGCAGCACCCCCGTCGCAACGGATCAGCGATCCGGTGATGTAGCTTGCCGGCTGGCTGCAGAGGAAGGCCGCCGTTGCGGCGAATTCCTCCACCTTGCCGTACCGCCCGACCGGAATGCGCGCTTCCTTCTCCACGCGAATCTCCTCGACGCTCTTGCCGGTCCGTTTGGCGGCCGCGCCGTCGAGATCGTCGAGCCGTGCGGTGAGAATGCTGCCGGGCAGAAGCAGGTTGGTGGTAATGCCATGGCCGGCCACTTCCGATGCGAGCGTCTTACTCCAGCCGGCAAGGGCCGGGCGCAGCGTGTTCGACAGTGCCAGATTGGCGATCGGTTCGATCACCCCTGACGAGGCGACTGTCAGGATGCGGCCCCAGCCCTGCGCCTTCATGCCGGGCAGCAGGGCGTTGGTCAGCGTGATGACGCGCGCGACCATGGAGAGAAAATAGGTTTCGAGCTTTTCCGGCGACATGTCCTCGGTCGTGCCGGGCGTCGGGCCGCCGGTATTGTTGACGAGAATATCGAGCCCGCCGAATTTCTCCTGCACGGCAGCCGTTACGCTCGCGATGAAATTGTCCTCGGAAAGGTCGGCCCAGATCCAGTCGGCCCGGCCATTTCCTTGCTCATTGATCGCCTTGCAATTGGCGTCCAGCTGCTCGCCGCTGCGCCCGCAGAGAAGAACGTTTGCCCCTTCCTGCGCCAGCGCCTTCGCAATGCCGAGCCCGAGGCCGCGCGAGGAAGCCAGTACGAGTGCGCGTTTGCCCTTGATGCCGAGATCCATGATTTCCTCCATTTCCTGTGCCCTTTCTATAGGGCGCAAGTCCCGTGAAAGAAAAGCGCGAAGACCGCTTTCACGGTACTCCAATAATTGACGTTAACGTAAGCGTCATATAATCTTCTGTGCGGAGGAACATCATTGTGCGAATTGGAGGATTGGCTGTCGCTTCCCGGCTCGACAATGTTTTCCGGTTTTGACAAGAGAGTACCTCAGGAATGGGGATGAACGGCCTTGAGAGGGCCGAGCGGAGACGGATGGATGACCGAAATGACTGAGCTGCCGGAACGCGAGAGCATGGAATTCGACGTGGTGATCGTCGGCGCCGGTCCCGCCGGCCTTTCAGCCGCCATCCGCCTGAAACAGGTCAATCCGGAACTGTCGGTCGTGGTATTGGAGAAGGGTTCCGAAGTCGGCGCTCATATCCTCTCCGGCGCCGTTGTCGACCCCATCGGCATCGATCGCCTGCTTCCAGGCTGGCGCACGGAGGCTGACCACCCCTTCAAGACCGAGGTCAATGCCGATCACTTCCTGCTGCTCGGCCCCGCCGGTTCCATCCGCCTGCCGAACATCATGATGCCGCCGCTGATGAGCAATCACGGCAATTATATCGTCTCGCTCGGAAATGTCTGTCGCTGGCTGGCGACCAAGGCCGAAGAACTCGGCGTCGAGATCTATCCAGGCTTTGCCGCGACCGAAATGCTCTACAATGATGAGGGCGCTGTCATCGGTGTCGCGACCGGCGACATGGGTATCGAGAAGAACGGCGAGCCCGGCCCGAACTATGCGCGTGGCATGGCTCTCATGGGCAAATATGTGCTTGTTGGAGAGGGCGTGCGCGGCTCGCTCGCCAAGCAGCTGATTGCCAAGTTCGATCTTTCGAGCGGCCGCCAACCCCAGAAATTCGGCATCGGCATCAAGGAACTCTGGGAGGTCAAGCCGGAAAACCACCGCCGCGGCCTGGTGCAGCACTCCTTCGGCTGGCCGCTTGATATGTCCACCGGCGGTGGCTCCTTCCTCTATCACCTGGAAGACAATCTTGTCGCCGTCGGCTTCGTTATCCACCTGAACTACAAGAACCCCTATCTCTATCCCTTCGAGGAATTCCAGCGCTTCAAGACGCATCCGGCGATCCGCGGCACGTTCGAGGGCGGCAAGCGCCTCTCCTATGGCGCGCGTGCCATCACCGAGGGCGGCTATCAGTCGGTGCCGAAGCTCTCCTTCCCGGGCGGCGCGCTGATCGGCTGTTCGGCGGGCTTCGTCAACGTGCCGCGCATCAAGGGCAGCCACAATGCCGTGCTCTCGGGCATGATGGCCGCCGACCGCATCGCCGAGGCGATTGCTGCCGGCCGCGCCAATGACGAAGTAGCCGAGATCGAAACCGACTGGCGCAAGAGCGATATCGGCAAGGACCTGAAGCGCGTGCGCAACGTCAAGCCGCTATGGTCGAAGTTCGGCACAGCCTTGGGCGTCGCCCTTGGCGGTCTCGACATGTGGACCAACCAGCTCTTCGGCTTCTCCTTCTTCGGCACGCTTGGTCATGGCAAGACCGACGCAGCCTCGCTGGAGCCGGCTTCACAGCACAAGAAGATCGATTATCCGAAGCCGGATGGTGTGCTCACCTTCGACCGCCTGTCCTCCGTCTTCCTGTCGAACACCAACCATGAGGAGGATCAGCCGGTCCATCTCCAGGTGAAGGACATGGCCCTGCAGAAATCGTCCGAACATGACATCTATGCCGGCCCGTCGGCGCGTTACTGTCCGGCCGGCGTCTATGAATGGGTGGAAAAGGACGGCCAAGAGACCTTCGTCATCAACGCGCAGAACTGCGTCCACTGCAAGACCTGCGACATCAAGGACCCCAACCAGAACATTAACTGGGTGCCGCCGCAGGGTGGCGAGGGGCCGGTCTATCCGAATATGTGAGGCCGCGCGGTTGTTCGGCGCCGTAAACCCGGCGCCGGAATGACCCCGGAAAAATCTTGCCGCAGATCAATATCTTGCACTGGCGAGTAGTATTGAAAGCTGCGCCGAGCAATGCGCCGCCTATACCTGATAACACATTCGTTATCTCTTTCTGCCGCGCCCGTTTATCATTTCATTAACCATAATCTCCTTAGCTTGCGACATCTTCTTGACGCGTTAAGGACACATTCATGACGATCTCGCGCCGGGGCTTTCTGATCGCTCTGCCCCTATTTGTCGCCGGTTGCTCTTCGACCACTCTGAACAGCCAGACGAATTATGCCGCACTTCCGGATGAGAAATTTCCGCTGCGACAGGTGCCGATCGATCAGATCAAGCCGGAGCTGCGCCGCACCGAAGTTGCCTATGAGGGCAGCTTTGCGCCGGGCACTGTCGTCGTCGATACCCCGATACGGCGCGCCTATTATATCCTCGGTGACGGCAGGGCGATGCGCTATGGCGTCGGTGTCGGCCGTGAGGGGCTGGCCTTCGCCGGCAATGCCTATGTCGGCCGCAAGGCGGAATGGCCGAGCTGGACGCCGACGGAAAACATGCAGCGTCGCGAGGAGCGCTATCGCAAGCTCGCCGGCGGCATGCCGGGCGGCCCGAACAATCCGCTGGGTGCGCGCGCCATGTATCTCTATCGCGGCGGCAACGACACGCATTTTCGCATCCACGGCACCAACCAGCCGCAATCGATCGGCCTTGCCATGTCAAGCGGCTGCATCCGCATGATGAACCACGATGTGATCGACCTCTACAGCCGCGTCGAAGTCGGTGCCAAGGTCGTCGTCATCCAGGCGACAGCCTGAACCCCCAAGCCCGAACGATAGGCATGCAAAAGCCGCCGCAGCGGATCGCTGTCGGCGGCTTTTGTTTTTGGTGGATGCTCAGCGGCGCTTGGCGGCAATACCGGTCGAGAGCGCGACACCGATGCCAGTGATCACGGCCGCGCTGATTTCGGCAAGACCCATCTGCTCGCCCAGCAGGAAGCCGCCGCCGAGTGTCGCAAGCACCGGCGTCAGCGCGGTGAAAGCCGCAGCCTGCGTTCCGCCGAGGGTGCGCACCGCCGTGCCGTAGGCGACCATGGCAACGAGGCCGGAAAGAATGCCCTGGCTCAGAACCTGCAGGCCGATTTCCGGAAGAGGGGCCTGCGGCAGCGAAATGCCGAAGACCAGCGCAAGGACGGCCATGATCAGGAAGGACCAGATGGCGATCAGCGCGCTGGCCTGGATGGCGGTCAGGCCCGAACGGCGGAAGGCATGTGTATAGCTTGCCCAGAGAACGGCGCCTGATGGCAGCAGCACGAAGCTCGTCCAGGGCAGGGAAGCATCGGCAAGGCTGCGAACGAGCAGGATCAGCACACCGGCGACGATCGCGAGCAGCCCGGCAATCCGCGTGGCATCCGGCCGTTCGCCGAACAGCAGAACGCCGATCAAGGCGGTGGCAAGCGGCATGGAGCCGCCGAGCAGGATGCCCGACGAGGCGGCTGGCGTCGAATGAATGGCAAGCGTCGTCACCAGGAAGAAGATCGCACCGCAGCCGGCGACCATGATCGCCAGCAGGTGAAGCGGAAGGCCCTTAGGCAAGAGCCCGGTGCGCAGCCAGACCGGTGAGAGAACGAGCGCCGGAATGCCGAAGCGGATGAGCCCGATATCGATGGAACCGAGCGGCGTTGCAGCGCTGTGGCGGGTTGCCAGAAACCATGTCGACCAGATCAGCACGGTGATCGTGCCGGCGGCATAACCCAGTGTCTGCGAAGGCGATTTCTCGTTTGAAAATGCGATCGTGCTCATCGTCCTGTCCTTTCCTCCATCCGGATGCCATCCGGTTGAAAAGAACTTTAGCGCCGGAAGCCGAGGCATGTCCTTGCTATCTGTGGCTCAAAAAACGTGTTATGCGCAATGATCTGCCAATTCATGTTGATGGATTTCGCAAATATGCCAAATCTCGATAAGTTCGATATTGCCATCCTGAAATGCCTGCAGGAGGATGCCCGCGCCACCAATGTCGAGATCGCCGAGAAGGTGAACCTCTCGCCATCACCCTGCCTGCGCCGTATCCGCAATCTCGAAAAGCTCGGCGTCATCCGCCGCTACACAGCCGATATTGATCGCAAGGAGGTCGGGCTCGGCCTCACCGTCTTCGTCGAATTCAAGGTTGCCCGTCACAGCAAGGAGAATTCCGAGGCCCAGCAGGCGGCACTGCTCGCCATCCCCGAAATCGTCTCCTGTTTCCTGATCTCGGGCACGGCCGATTTCCTGGCGGAAGTCGTGGTCGAAGACCTCTCGGCCTATGAGCGGCTATTGACGGAGACGCTGCTGACCCTGCCGAATGTCACCGATATCCGCTCGAATTTCGCCATTCGCAGCATCAAGACGCATGGACCGCTGAAGCTGCCCGAGCGCAACTGACGCGCCCCCAACAAGGCATCCCAATAAGGTGATTGTTTTTGTAAACTTTACTTGAAAAATTCACTTCACTTCTGTAGCGGGTGTCTCATCCGGTGTGAGGGCCGGTGATCATTTCAGTATGAGGACATTTGCCGTGAGCGTTTTTGATATTCCGCTGTCGCGCCGCCAGTTCGGCCTGTTGCTCTCGGCTGGTGCGGTTGCTGCCGTACCGAGCCTTGCCTTTGCCGATGATGACAAGCGCACGATCAAACACGAGCTCGGCACTACCGAAATCTCCGGCAAGCCGCAGCGTGTCGTCGCCCTCGAATTCTCCTTCGTGCAGGCGCTGAATGCGGTCGATGTCGTGCCGGTTGGCATTACCGACGACAACCAGCCGAAGCGTATCGAACAGCTTCTCGGCAAGAAGATCGACTACAGCTCGGTCGGCACGCGGCTGGAGCCCAATCTCGAGCTCGTCGCCGCCCTGACGCCCGATCTCATCATTGCCGATGAACTCCGCCATTCGGCGATCTACGAACAATTGAGTGCCATTGCGCCGACCATCGTGCTGAACAGCTGGGAAGGCAGCTACGAGACTATCAAATCTTCGGTCATAACCATCGCCGATGCCCTGGGTGAAAAGGCGAAGGGTGAACAGGCGCTCGCCGCCCATGAGGCCGTCATCGCCGGACTGGTCGCAAAGATCCCGGCCGGCGAAAAGCGCCGCTTCCTGCTCGCCGTCGCCAATCCCGATTCCATGAGCCTGCATAGCTCCTCCTCCTTCACCGGTTCCGTCTTCAAGGCCATGGGCTTGACGCCGGCGATCGATTCCAGCGATGCCGTGGAAAGCGGGGCAGGGATCGAGCGTCTCGTCGCCGTCAATCCGGACGTATTTTTGGTCGCGACCGACGCCGGCGCCACCGTGTTCGACCAGTGGAAGAGCAACACCGCCTTCAACAACATTGCGGCGGTGAAAACCGGCATGGTCTTTCAGGTCGACCGCAACCAGTTTTCCCGTTTCCGCGGGTTGACGACGGCAGAGATGATCGCTCGCGAAATCCTCGCCAAGGTCTATCAGGCCGGATAAGCGCCAATGACGACAAAAGGCGGCGCAGCCATGCGGCATGAAACCGGCAGCCCCGTGCTGCTGGCATTCTGCCTGTTGCTGGCGCTCGCCATGGTTATTCTCGCCGGCATTTCCTTCGGCGTCTCCGAGTTGCCGGTCGCCCGCGCGCTTCATCTGCTGTTTGCACCCGACGGCTCGCCGGATAGCGCGCTGGTCTGGGATGTGCGCCTGCCGCGGGCAATGCTCGCCATGCTGGTCGGCGCCAATCTCGCAATTGCAGGCGTGCTGATCCAGACGCTGACCCGCAATTCGCTCGCTTCGCCACAGACCTTCGGCATCAATGCCGGGGCCTCACTGGTCATCGTCATCTCTCTCATCGCCATGCCCGGCCTGAGTGCCGGCGGCACGGTCTGGCCGGCCTTCATTGGCGCGGCTGCCGTAGGTCTCGCCATGTGGGCACTGTCGGTATCGGGCGCCATGAACGAGATGAAGCTGGCCCTTGCTGGCATCTCCATCCAGCTCGTGCTTGCCGCCCTCGTGCAGGCGATCCTCGTTGCCAACAATGCCGGTCAGGATATCGTCTATTGGCTTGCCGGCTCCATCAATGGCGCGCAATGGAGCAAGGTCTGGATCATACTGCCCTTCACGCTTCTCGGCGGGGGGATCGCCCTCATCGCCGGTCGTCATTTCGGGGTGCTGGCGCTCGATGAGACCACCGGTGTTTCGCTTGGCCAGAATGCCCGGCGTGTCGGCGGCCTTGCTGCAATGCTGATCGTCATTCTCGCCGGCTCCGCCGTCGCCGTCAGCGGCCCGATTGGCTTCATCGGCCTGCTGGTGCCACATATCGTGCGGCGTCTCGCCGGCAACGACCAGCTGACAGTGATTGTGCTGAGCGCCATCGCCGGCCCGTTGCTCCTGACTGCCGCCGATCTCGTGGGCCGCGTCGCCGCTTTTCCGGCCGAAACCCCTGTCGGCATCGTGACGGCGCTGATCGGCGCACCGGCTTTCGTTGCCATCCTCTGGCGGCAGAGGGCAAAATGACCAGTGCGGCCTTGCCATCGAAGAGCCTGCGTGCGGCAAGCGTCTGCCTCGTCGTCGCTGTTCTCATCCTCATCATTGCCGTGCTCGGCATGACGATCGGCGCCGTGACCCTGTCGGTCGCCCAGGTGCTGGATGGTATCGCCGGCGGCAAGAGCGCCTTCATCGTCATGCAGTACCGCGCCCCGCGCGTCATCGTTTCCATCCTCGCCGGGGCCTCGCTCGGCATTGCCGGCACCTTCCTGCAAGGTGCGCTGCGCAATCCGCTGGCCTCGCCCGATGTGGTCGGCATCACCAAATGGGCCGGCCTCGGCGCCTTCCTCGCCGGTCTCTTCACCCCGCCGGCCTGGGCCGTCTGGGCCATTCCATCAGGTGTCATCGCTGGCGCGGTTGCCGGCGCTTTGGTGCTGCTTGCGATCGGCCGCAGCTTCGGTGGCGGCATAGCGGCATTGGCGCTCGTCGGCGTCGCCCTCGGCATGCTGGCCCAGGCGTTGATGCAATATGTCATGGTGCTCGTGCCGACCCGCGCTGACCAGTCGATGGTCTGGCTTGCCGGCAGCGTCTATGGCTCGACGATGACCGATGTGGTCGCTCTCTCGCTCTGGCTTCTCGCCTGTCTGCCTTTCGTGCTGATCGCCACCATCCGGCTTGATGCCGGCGGTTTCGGCGACGATACGTTGACGAGCCTGGGTATCTCGCCCGGTCTCCTGCGCGGCGGCCTCATCGTCGTCTCGGTGCTGCTCTGCGCCGGCAGCGTCGCCGCCGTCGGCAGCATGGGCTTCCTCGGCCTGTTGTCACCGCATGCCGCCCGGCTGCTCGCCGGCCCGCGCGCCCGCCACATGGTGCCAGTAAGCGCCCTGATCGGCGCCCTGACGCTTTCCGCTGCTGACCTGATCGGCCGGCTAGTTGCCCTGCCGAACGAGATCCCGGCCGGCATCGTCGCTGCCGTGATCGGCGGTCCCTATCTCATTTTCCTGCTGATCAAGGAGGCAGGCCGCCCATGACTGATGCAGGTATGATTGATGCCGCCCATTCGCGCCTGTCCGCGCAGGACCTGACGCTCGGTTATGCCGCGATCAAGGTTCTCGATCATGTCGATGTCACGATCCCCGACGGCAAGATCACCGCCCTGATCGGCGCCAACGGCTCCGGTAAATCGACGCTGCTGCGCGCGCTCGGCCGCATCATCCAGCCGCTCGGCGGCACCGTGACGCTGGACGGCAAGGCGATCGCCGCCATGCCCGGCAAGACGATTGCGCAGACGCTGGCGCTCCTGCCGCAAAGCCCTGTTTCACCCGATGGTCTCACAGTGCGCCAGCTCTGCCGCTTCGGACGCCATCCGCACAAGGGCATGTTGTCGCGCACGACGCGCCGTGACGAGCAGATCGTCGAGGCATCGCTGGCCGCGACCGGCCTGACCGGTCTCGCCGAGCGCCCGCTCGACCGCCTCTCCGGCGGCCAGCGCCAGCGCGCCTGGATCGCCATGGCGCTGGCGCAGGAAACGCCGATCCTGCTGCTGGACGAGCCGACGACCTATCTCGACATCGCCCATCAGCTGGAAGTTCTGGAACTGTTGAAGGAATTGAACGAGAAGAGTGGACGCACCATCGTCATGGTCGTCCACGATCTCAATCATGCCGCCCAATATGCCGACCACATCATCGCGGTCGCCGATGGCGGCATTCACGCGGCAGGCAGCCCTGCCGATCTTCTGAAGCCGGAGCTCATTCGCGCAGTCTTCGGCATCGACGCCGTCGTGATATCCCATCCCGTTGATGGGACACCACTCTGCCTCCCCTTCGTCGAACGTTAGAGCCATTCCAACAAAAATGTGCAGCGATTTTGCGTTGAGGTGATGGGATGGAGCTGTTCTTGCGCAGAGCCAGCCAGATCATTGATAGGGTGCATAGGATGCATAACTTGCATAGGATTTTCCATACGCCGTGTGGGAAATGTCAGATGGTGACATGACAGGTGTGTATCTGACATTTCCTATAGAGCAGTGGAAAACTGCCTATGCATCTTATGCATCCTATGCAGGCACTGAGGGCCTCGTCCGGAATTGCATCAGAACAAAGCTCTGGATGCGGATGATTTCAGGCCGACCGGCCTGAAATCTGAAGCAGGATCTACAGCAGCGTCCCGCTGAGGATCAGCAGCGCCACTGAGAAATAGATGACGAGCCCGGTCACATCGACCAGCGTGGCGACGAACGGAGCCGATGCCGTTGCCGGATCGAGCCGCAGCTTCTGCAAGATGAACGGCAGCATCGAACCCGATATGGAGCCGAAGGTGACGATACCGACCAATGCGGCAAAGACCGTCAGGCCGACCAGCTGCCAATGCGGGCCGTAATCATAGAGCCCGGCAGTCTGCCAGAAGATCACGCGCAGCAGGCCGACAAGCCCGAGAATGGCGCCGAGCACGATGCCTGTCGGCAGTTCGCGCAGCAGCACTCGCCACCAGTCCGTCAGCTTCAACTCGCCGACGGCAAGCGCCCGGATGATGAGCGAGGTTGCCTGCGAACCGGAATTACCGCCGGAGCTCATGATCAGCGGAATGAAGAGCGTCAGCACGACGGCCTTTTCCAGCTCGCCTTCGAAATGCTGCATGGCGCTTGCCGTCAGCATTTCGCCGAGGAAGAGGGCGCAGAGCCAGCCTGCACGCTTGCGGATCATGCCGCCGAAGCTGATCTTCATATAGGGCTTGCCGAGCGCTTCCATACCGCCGAATTTCTGCGCGGCTTCGGTCGTATCAGCTATCATCGTGTCGATCACGTCATCGACCGTGACGATGCCGAGCACCATGCCGTGATCGTCGACGACGGGCAGTGCCAGGAGGTCATGCTTGCGGATCAGCCGCGCGACATCTTCCTGCTTCATCAGCGCATTGGCCGAAACCGGCGTGCCCTTCTGGGCAACAGACAGGATCGAGGCATCGGGCTCGCCGGTGATCAGGCGGCGCAGCGTGACGACATGCAGCAGCACGCCGGAATTATGATCCAGCACATAGATCGCATAGACGGTTTCGCGCGAGCGTTCGACCTGCCGGACATGGTCCAATGTCTGGGCGATCGTCCAGTCATCGGGCACGCTGACGAATTCCGTCGTCATGATGCTGCCGGCCGTGCGCGGCGGATAGCCCATCAGATGCTGGATGGCGACGCGGACGGGTTCTTCCAGGCTGGAGAACAGGCGTACGCGGTCATCGATGTCGAGTTCCAGCAGGACGTCGGCGACGCGGTCGTTCGACATGCCGTGCAGCAGCCGGGCCGAATCCGCACTGTCCATCAGCGCCAGAATGGCCGGTGCGTTGCGCAGCTCCGGACGGTCGAGAATGTTGACGGCATATTCCTGCGGCATCCGCGAGAGGATGCGGCCGGCTTCAGCCGGGGCAAGCCCGTTCAGAGATTCCACGCGCTCGGCGATGGACGCAACACGGCTGTTATTCATGAACGCACGGGCGGCATAGCCGGCCCGCAGAGGGAAGCGATTGATATTCATTGGCTCGCCTTTCCGTCGATCCGCCGTAGCGTCCGATCGGGCGAGCCCGGAGCAACCAGGTCAGCGCACGAAGGCCGCGTACGGCAAAGGCAATCGACTGCTACTGTCGCTTGGCATCGTGATGATGGCTCCGTTGATATCCGTGCACGACGTACGTCATCCACGTGTCACACTAGGTGGTCTCGAATGCGGAAAAAGTCAAGCTGCTTAAATGCTTAACGCCAGAATGCCGCACCCTCGGCGCGGCATTATAGGTCAGCATCCTTTACGCAATATTTCGAGCGTCGGAAAAGGCGGATTTTCGACCTCGAAAACCTCAGAATCCGGCGAGAACGACCTTGCCCTTCATCCTGCCGCTTTCGACCATGGCATGCGCCTTTTTCAGGTTCGTGGCGTTGATCGCACCGACGGTTTCCGACAGCGTCGTGCGGATTTTGCCGGCATCGACAAGCTCGGAAATCCTGTTCAGGATCTTGTGCTGCTCGATCATGTCGGGCGTGCCGAAGAGTGGGCGGGTGAACATCAGTTCCCAGTGGACCGAAGCGGCCTTGCGCTTGAAGGGAACGATATCGAAGGTCTTAGGGTCGTCGATCAGTGCGAACCGGCCTTGCGGCGCGAGCGCTTCGACAATATCGGCGACATGCTTGTCCGTATTCGTCGTCGAGAAGATGAAGCCCGGCGCGCCGATGCCGAGTGCTGCGACCTGCGGCGCGATCGGCTGCGAATGATCGATGACGTGATGGGCGCCAAGCTCCTTCACCCAGTTCTGCGTTTCCGGACGCGAGGCTGTGGCGATAACGGTGAGGTCCGTCAGCGCGCGGGCGACCTGGATAGCGATCGAGCCGACACCGCCCGCACCACCGATGATGAGCACGGCAGGGGCAGCACCTGGGACCGGATCGGTGACGCGCAGGCGGTCGAACAAGGCTTCGTAAGCGGTGATGGATGTCAGCGGCAGGGCGGCCGCAGCGGCGAAGTCGAGAGTCTTCGGTTTCCTGCCGACGATGCGTTCGTCGACGAGCTGGAACTCGGCATTCGAGCCGGGGCGATTGATGACGCCGGAATAGAAGACTTCATCGCCTGGCGTAAACAGCGTCACATCGGAACCGACGGCCTTGACGATGCCGGCGGCATCGAAGCCGAGCACTTTCAGCTCATCGGCGGGCGGCGCCATGTTGGCGCGCACCTTCACATCGACGGGGTTGACGGAGACCGCCCTGATCTCGACGAGCAGGTCGTGGCCCTTGGCCTCGGGTGTGGGCAGTTCGACATCGATCAGCGAGGTTTCGGCGGCAATTGGCTGTGGGGTCTTGTAGGCGACGGCGCGCATCTTGGTAACTCCTGTGTCTGTTGTACGAGAGCTAGATGCGACCTATGTTCCGGCAACGCAAGAATGCACAAATTCTGTACGTAGTACCAAAAAGGATACTGTAAATGTCACGCCCGCGCGCCAAACTGATCGAGAATTTCCCGGGTTGCCCGGTGGAAGCGACGCTGACTTATCTCGATGGAAAGTGGAAGGGCGTGATCCTTTTCCACCTGATGGACAAGACTTTGCGCTTCAACGAGCTGAGACGCCATCTGCCTGCCATCACCCAGCGCATGCTGACGAAGCAGCTGCGCGAGCTGGAAGAATCCGGCGTGATCTCACGAACTGTTTACCCGGTCGTGCCGCCGCGCGTCGAATATGCGCTGACACCGCTCGGCTCCACGCTGAAACCGGTCATCCGGGCGCTTGCCGCCTGGGGCGATGAATTCGTCTTCTGCAGCCCGGAGGGACGGGAGCTGCGTATCGCAAAGGCGTTAGAGCCTTTCCCGGTTATATTGCAGCATTCTGTTGGCTCAAACGGAGTCGGATGATCGACCGGCCGGCGCGCGTCGTAGCCCAGATCTACGGCCAAGCCGGCCGGTCGATCAGCCGGCCCGTTTCAGCCAACCCGAAGGGCCGGGCATCTTTCCGCCAGGATCAGAAGCGATCGGCTCGGACATACCCCAGGGTATGCCCTTCGCCAATCGCTTCTGCCCTGACGAAAACCTGCTCCGGCAGAATGCTGCAATATAACCGGGAAAGGCTCTAAGCGTTCCGGCTGCGGAGCTCCAAGCGTAGCGACGCCGCAAAGACGAAGAGGCCGAGGAAGGACAGGACGGCGCCGACATAGCCGGTCGCCGCAAAACCGTAACCCCAGGCAATGACGAGACCGCCGAGCCAGGCGCCGAGTGCGTTGGCGATGTTGAAGGCAGAGTGGTTGGAAGCGGCGGCCAGCGTCTGCGCATCGGCCGCAACATCCATCAGGCGCGTCTGCAGCGCCGGGCCCGCCGCAAAACCGCAGCCGACGAGGAAGACGCAAAGCCCGAGCATGTAGGGGTTGGCGGCAGTCAGCGAGAACATCGTCAGCACGACGATATTATAGACCAGCGAACCGCCGATCGTGCCGAGCAGCGATTTGTCCGCCAGCCACGAGCCGATGACATTGCCGGCATTCATACCGACACCGAACAGCACGAGCATGAGCGCAACGGCCGTCTCCGGCAGCATCGCCACCTGCGTCGTCGTCGAGGCGATATAGCTGAACATGGCAAACATGCCGCCATAACCGACAGCGGCGATGGCGAGCGTCAGCAGGATTTGCGGACGACGGAAGGCGCTGAGTTCGCGCAGCGCACTCGCCCCTTCGGCGACCTTGTCATGCGGCACGTAGAACCAGATGAGGGCGACCGTCAACAGACCGATGATGCCGACGGTGAGGAAGGCGACCTGCCAGTCGAGCGCCTGGCCGAAGAAGGTCGTCAGCGGCGTGCCGAGCAGAGTTGCGACCGTCAGGCCGAGCATGACCCGGCCGACGGCCCGTGCGCGGCGATGCACCGGCACCATGGAGGCGGCGACGAGCGCTGCCACGCCGAAATAGGCGCCATGCGGCAGGCCGGTGATGAAGCGCAGCACCGCGAAGCTCTCAAAGGTCGGTGCGACGGCGCTCAGGATGTTGCCGACGGCAAAGAGCAGCATGAGGCAGAGCAGCAGCGTGCGCCGCGCCATCTTGGCGGCGAGCACGGCAATGACCGGTGCGCCGATGACGACGCCGAGCGCATAGGCGCTGATGACATAACCTGCCTGCGGGGTCGTGACCGAGAAAGTATCGGCCACATTCGGCAGTAGGCCCATGATCGCGAATTCACCGGTGCCGATGCCGAAGCCGCCAGCGGCAAGTGCGAGTTGGACCAGGGCAACGGTCATGGCCGAGGGAAGCGCTGCCTCCGGCCCGGAATCGATAGAAGCATCGATAGAATCGTTGACGGCAACCTGGCTCACGGGCGGTCCTCGGAGGATCTAAGCTTGGCGACGGCCGCTGGCGGGACGCGCAGGGCCGGTCATTTGCAATTGGTGGGCAGAAATGGCGGGGGGCGGAGATATGATCTCCAATATCCCATCTATTGAACGGGAAACCGGAAGCGTCGAGTGCTTTTTTTGCAGTGCAGCGTCCTGCTATCTGCATACGTCCATTGCAATATTTGCGTTTCGGCGATGTGACCCGGAAAACCATCCGGCTTGAAATCGCAGGTGCGTCAACCATTTCTTGAGGGCATGGATAGCGGGATAGGAACAGGCACCTCATGAAGCTCGTCGGTTTTTTCAATCGCGACGGCGGTACCTTCAGAACGACGGACATGCAGGCTTATGAGAAACGCGCGGAAGAAGTCTTCCGCGAAGCCGGCCATGATTTCGATGCCATCGTCTTCTCCGGCAACGAGATCGTTCCCGCCATGGAACGGGCCGCACGGCGCGACGACATCGACGGCATCGTCGCCGGCGGCGGCGACGGCACCATTTCGGCGGCCGCATCGATTGCCTGGAAGAACGGCGTGGCGCTCGGCGTCGTGCCGGCCGGCACCATGAACCTCTTTGCCCGCTCCCTGAAAGTGCCGCTCGATATCTGGCAGGCGCTCGATGTGCTGGCTTTCGGCGAAGTCGACAATATCGATATTGCCAGCGCCAACGGAAGGCCGTTCATCCACCAGTTCTCCGCCGGCCTGCATGCGCGCATGGTGCGCTACCGCAATTCCTACAGCTACCGCTCCCGCCTCGGAAAGATGGGCGCCAGCACTCGCGCTGCCTTCGGCGTCGTCTTCAACCCGCCGGAATTCGAGGTCGAGTTCGAGGCGGCCGGCATGAAGGAGACCCGACGCGTCTCGGCGATATCAGTCTCCAACAACCCCTTCGGCGAAAACGCGCTGCTCTATGCCGACAATCTGCGCAGCGGCGAACTCGGCTTCTACACGGCAAAACCGCTGAAACCGCTCGGCGTCGCACGGTTGGCGATCGACATGCTGCGCGGCAGATTCCGGGAAAACGATGCGGTCATGGTCCTGCATCCGGCCGAGGTGCATCTGCACTTCCCGAAGTTGCGCGCCAAGGCGAACTGCGTGATGGATGGCGAGCTTCTGCCGCTGGAGCGCGATGTCACCGTCAAGCTGCATCCGGGCGAATTGAAGGTGCTGGTCAAGCAGGGATTGGCCGCGCAGGAAGGCGAGAGGGAGCGGCGCGAACCGGCCGCGTGATTTTCAGAACGAAGCGGAGCGTCTGGCCCTGAAAGGAATGAGAGCGCTTTCGACGATATCCCGGTCCGCCTCGTCGCCGAAAACACAGGTGCGATTGCGCCCCTTCTTCTTGGCGCAGTACAGCGCTTCGTCGGCTGATGCGATGAGCTGTCGCCAGCCTTCAGCACCACAGGCGCCGGAGGCGACGCCGATGCTGACAGTGATCGAGAGAGCGACGCCGGTTTCCGCGTCACGGATGACATGCGCCTGAATGCGGCTGCGAAGTTCTTCGGCAAAATCCAAGGTGTTCGAAAGATCGGATGTGGAAACGAGAACGGCGAATTCCTCGCCCCCATAGCGCGCGACGATGTCCGTCGGACGCATCGCGCCCTGCAGCAGGGTGGCGATTTCGATGAGCACGGCGTCGCCCGTCAGATGGCCATAGGTGTCGTTCACCGTCTTGAAGTGATCGATATCGATCAGCATCAGGCAGACATCTTCCTCGCGCTCCGAAGGGGCATTGCCGAAGCCTTCCAGCGCCCGGCGGTTCCAGACACCGGTCAGCCCGTCCTTTTCGGCCTGCATCTTCAGGCGGGCCTCATATTCGGCCCGTTCGTCCAGCTTGCCGCGCAGCAATTCCAGCGCCTCGAACAGGCTGCGCATCTCCGGCGCCTTGGAGATCGTCTCCAGGTCGGTCGCGGGACTGCCGTCTGCGAGCGCGATGATCTGGCGTCGTGCCGTCAGCAGCGGACCGAGCATGTGCAGGCGGATGGAGCGGAAGAGCGTAAACAGCACCGCAAGAGCGGAGGCCGTGATCACAGCGATGACCGCCAGGCGATAGGAAGCGGCGTAGTGCTGGGTCCGGTAGCGCTTCACCACATCGTCGAGAAAGACCGTACGCAGCCGCTCCAGCGGCTGCAGCGTCGGAACATAGTCGCGTGTCAGGTCAACTGCGGAAACCGAATAGTCCCCCGAGATCTTGCCTTGCTCGATCAATATCTTGACGAGTTCGAGGCCAGACCCGAAAAAGATCGTATCGACATCCTTCATGAGCTGCGCAGAGAGCGCCTCGTGATCGCTGACGATTTTCTGGCCCTGCATCAGCGCACGCAGTTCCAGAAGCCGGCCAATGGTGCGGTTCGCGTCGGTGATATGGCTGTCGCGTAAAGGCTGGCGGGTGGCAATCGGACCCATGATCTGCGAGGCGGCCCGGCCCCCATATTCGCGCATGTCGCTGATCATCCGCCCCGTCAGGAATGGCGCGGTCAGTTCCGACCGGCGGGTGGTGAAAGCGGCTATGTGCCAGTCGACGACATGCTGGAATGTTTCGATCACCTCGATCATTTCGCCGATCGCGTTTTGCACATCGCCGGGCTCGCGGTCGGCGAGCGGTGTTGCGGCAACGCGGTCGACGGCTTGGCGAGCCCTGCGAAGCTGCGCCCTTGTCTCAGAGAGCGCCCCCTGGAGATCGGGAAGCGAGGAGGATAGATCGACTTCGGGCGGCTCATCGAGCGCCTCGAGCGAGAGATCGCTGATGCGCCGGAAGACCTTTAAACGCTCTGTTGCGGGCGCGCTGCTATTTGGCTCTATCGCCATGATGTCGTTGGCCGGTCCGCGCTCCGCCGACATGCGGCTCGCCGCTTCCAGAACCTGGCGGAAGCGCTCTACAGCCAGCAGATTGTTATTGGTGGAGCGGTAGCTTTCATAAGTCGGAATGAGAGCGCTGGCTGTCAGAATGAGGGTCAGAAACGCCACGATGACGGTCGCAAAGAGCAGCTTTCCCTCAAGAGTGATGCGGTTCATCAAACCGATCCCTTTCAACTCGTCATCCAATCCGGCGCCGTTGCCGGTTTATTGAATATGCTGATATCGGGCATATATTACCGATTTCGAGTATAGATAATCGATAATGCCAACAGGGTTAAGAAAAGCGTCTAAGTGAAAGTTATGTGACGGGCTCTATTAACTAGAGGCGCGCAAGATAGGTGCGATAGTCGAAATCCGACACGGTGCGCAGGTACGCTATTGCTTCCTTGTACTTCGTATCACCATACAACTTTCGATACTTATCGCTGAAGATATTGGCGATAAATGCCGACTGCCGGAAGGCCTCGACCGCCGTCAGGAAATCATGCGTCAGACGCTTCGCGCCCGGTGGCGTATAGGCGGGCGTCGTTTCCTCGCCGGGATCGAGATCTCCGTCGAGGCCGAGCAGCATGCCGCCGAGGATCGTCGCCAGCAGCAGATAGGGATTGGCATCTGCACCCGCCACGCGGTGCTCGATGCGCGCCGCCGGCCCGTTGCTATCAGGAATGCGGATTGCCGTGCCGCGATGCCCGCTACCCCAGGTCAGATCGGTCGGCGCAAACGAGCCCGGCTGGAAGCGGCGATAGGAATTGGCAAAGGGGGCGAAGACGAGCTGCGCCTCCTGCATGGTCTGCAGCATGCCTGCCGTCACCGATTTCAGAAGTGTCGGCTCGCCGCCCTTGGCATCGAGGATATTGTTGCCATCCCTGTCGATGATGCTGGCATGCACATGCAGACCCGATCCCGCCTGGTCCGAATAGGGCTTGGCCATGCAGGTCGATTTCAGCCCGTGCTTGCGCGCCGCCTGTTCGGCAACGCGTTTCAGGTAGAGGCAGTCGTCGGCCGCAGCCAGCGCATCGGGCCGGTGCAGCAGGTTGACCTCGAACTGGCCGGGCCCGAATTCCGCCGTCGTTGCCTCCGCCGGCAGGTTCATCGCCTTGGCGTAGGCGCGCAGCGTCTGCAGGTAGTCGTCGAGTGCATCGACGGCGCTCATGTCGTAGAGCTGGAAGCCGTTCGGATTGCCGCGATAGGTGAGGCTTGCAGGCGGGGAGGGAATGCCCGTCTCGCGCCAGTTCTCCTCAACCACATAAAATTCCAGCTCGGTCGCGACGACGGGCGTCAGCCCGCGTTCGGCATAGCGTTCAAGCACGGAAGCGAGAATGCTGCGCGGATCCATGAAGCTGCGGCTGCCGTCGAATTCATGCATCATGGCAAGCACCTGCATCGATCCCTCGGGCGCCCAGGGCATCGGCGTCAGGCTGCGCTTGTCGGGAATGACATTGCCGTCGGGGTCGCCGATTGTCAGCGACAGGCCGGTGATGTCGTCATTGTCATCGCCCCAGATATCGAGCGACTGCGTGGAGGTCGGCAGGCGGATGTCGCCAGCCCAGACTTTCTTTTCGGCCGAAAGCGGCAGTTGCTTGCCGCGCAGATCGCCATTCATGCCGACAACCAGGATCTCGAAACGCGGATCGCCCTCTCCAGCCTCTTTGCCCTTGCTCGCCATGACCTTGAAAATCCTCTCGCAGAAGGCCAAGGTCGTAAACTATCACCGAAAGCCTTTCAATCCGAAGGTCTAATCATGTCCGATACTTATCCGTTGTCGAACCTTGCCGCGATCGATGCCGCCCATCATCTGCATCCCTTCTCCGACATGAAGAAACTGAATGCCGACGGCACGCGCATCATCCAGCGCGGCGAGGGCGTGCATATCTTCGATGCCAACGGCAAAAAATATCTCGATGGTTTCGCCGGCCTCTGGTGCGTCAATATCGGCTACGGCCGCAAGGAAATCGCCGATGCCGTCGTCAGGCAGATGAACGAGCTCCCCTATTACAACGCCTTCTTCGGCACGACCTCGCCGCCGACGACCCTGCTGGCTCAGAAGGTGACGTCCAAGGCCGGGCCGCGCTTCAACCACATCTTCTTCACCGGCTCAGGCTCGGAGGCGAACGACACCTGGTTCCGCATGGCCCGCGTCTATTGGGCGGCGGTCGGCCAGCCGTCGAAGAAGACGGTCATCGCCCGGCGCAATGGCTATCACGGCTCGACGGTCGCTGGCGCCAGCCTCGGCGGCATGAAATACATGCATGAACAGGGCGATCTGCCGATCCCGGGCATCGTCCATATCGGCCAACCCTACTGGTATGGGGAGGGAGGGGATCTCACGCCGGCCGAATTCGGTCTGAAGGTCGCCCGCGAGCTGGAAGCCAAGATCGATGAGCTCGGCGAGGAGAACGTCGCCGCCTTCGTCGCCGAGCCGATCCAGGGGGCAGCCGGCGTCATCATACCGCCGGAGACCTACTGGCCGGAGATCGACCGTATCTGCAAGGCGCGCAACATCCTGCTCGTCACCGATGAAGTCATTTGCGGCTTCGGTCGCCTCGGTGAATGGTTCGGCCATCAGTATTTCGGCGTCGAGCCGGATTTTGCACCGATCGCCAAGGGGCTGTCGTCAGGCTATCTGCCGATCGGCGGCGTGCTCGTCAGCGATCGCATCGCCGACGTTCTGATCAACGAGGTCGGCGATTTCAATCACGGTTTCACCTATTCCGGCCACCCGGTCTGCGCTGCCGCGGCCCTCGAAAACCTGCGCATTATCGAGGAGGAGAAGCTGGTCGAGCGCGTTCGCGACGATATCGGCCCCTATTTCGCCAAGAAATGGGGCGCCCTTGCCGAGCATGATTTCGTAGGACAGGCGGAAAGCGTCGGCCTGATGGGCGGCCTGCAGCTTGCCGCCGACAAGAAAACCCGCACCCGCTTCGAAAAGCCTGATCCGATCGGCTCGCTGGTGCGCAATCACGCGCTCGCAAACGGCCTCGTGCTGCGCGCCACCGGCGACCGCATGCTGGCCTCGCCACCGCTCGTCATCAGCCACGAGGAAGTCGATGAGATGGCACGCATCACCAAGATTGCGTTGGATGCTGCCTGGAAGGAGTTGCGCTCCTAAGGATAGGCGACCGCGTAGGCGAATTGATAGGTATCACCCGGCCGGCCGTAGATATAGGGCAGGGCGACGATATGCGTCTCCGGCTGTTTCAAGCCGGTCTGCGCCAGCACATCCCCAAAATATTCATTCGGCCAGGCCGGCGGGGTCCCGCCCTTGTCGTCGCGCCAGACGAAGACGACGGGATGTTTCGCATCCAGCTGGAATTTCGGCTTGAACTCCGGATAGAAATAGGACTGCACCGGGGTGCCCGGCATTTGCAGGCGCATATTGCCGTCGAGATGCGGATCATAGCCGACGATCAGCCCGGGCTCGCCGCCGATATCCCTGCGGATGATCTCGGCAAAACTGTCGTAGGGAATGTTCAGGCGCTGATAATCGCCGATGAGCGGCCCCCAATAGGCCCGCATGGCAAGCACGGCGAGCACCGCGCCCATGATGACGCCACTTACCGCAAGCGATGCCCGTAAGGGCACGCCTGCATCGACTTCGGCACTGTCGGCCTTCATGCAGATATAGAGCGGCAGGATGAGGAAGAGTGGCGTCAGCCATCGGTCGGCGACGTTGTCGACACCGGCAAGCAGGATCATCAGCGCAATGGCGCCGATCTCGATCAGCAGGATGCGCCCGGCAATTCGTGTCCAGCGGCTGGAAGCGCGCCACATTGCCCGCAGCGATTTGGCAAAGAGCGCCAGAAAAATGACGACCGAGACGCCGGCGATGCCGACCATCGCGGAGATGAAGCGGAAAAAGCCGGTCGATACCTGCGACAGAAAGCCTTCACCCGCACCGGTCATCTTGTGCAGCGTGCGATCGACGGCAAGGTCCAGATGCTGGAGGAACCAGAGCGCATGCGGCAGCACGATTGCGATCGACAAGACGATCGTCAGTGCGAGCCGCCAGTCGAAAATCCGCTTGCGGAAATCGGTGTCGATGAGGGCAGCGACCAGAGCGGCGGCAGGAAGAAGCGCAAAATTATACTTCGATATCATGCCGATGCCGGTCGCAATGCCGACGATGGCATAAGAGATTGCCGAAGGCGTCTTCAGCGTGCGGAAGAAACCATAGAGAAACAGCGAGCCGGCAAAGATCGTCGCCACGGAATGGGTGAGATCCCGCTGCGCCTCGAAGACGATCTGCGGCACGGTGAGCAGGCCAAGCGTCGCCACCACCACCAAGCTGCTGTTCTTCAATGTCAGCCGTGCCGCCAGCCAGTAGAAGGTGTAGGAGAGGAACAGCATGCTGCATTTGAGGAGCGACAGCGAAAAGAGCGACACGCCAAGCAGCGATGTCACCCCATACTGCACCCAGTTGTAGAAAGGCGGCTGCGAATTATAGCCGAAGGCGAACCACTGCGAGAGCAGGATCTGCTCCGCCTCGTCCAGCTCCAGCGCATTGGGAATGCTGAGCCGTACGATCAGGTGGAGCAGAAAATAGGTTCCGAGCACCGCCAGGATCAGATGTGGCCGGCGGCTGAAAAGGCTCTGCACGTCAGCTTTCTCGGGAGAAGATCTGGCGCACGATATAATTCGGCGAGGCGTCGTCGCGGTAGTAGGTGCGGGCGATCATCTCCGCCAGGATGCCGGTCGTGATCATCTGCACGGACGAGAGCAGCAGCACGACGCCGACCATCAGCATCGGTCGCGTGCCGATATCGTTGCCCATGATGAACTTGTCGAAGCCGAGATAGATGAGAATCAGCGCTGCGAGGCCGCCGAGGCCGAGGCCGAGCGAGCCGAAGAAATGGCCGGGACGCGCCTTGTAGCGCATGAAGAACATCACCGACAGCAGGTCGAGGATAACGCGGAAGGTACGCGAGATGCCGTATTTCGACGTGCCGTGCTGGCGTGCGTGATGGGTTACAGCCATTTCGCCGATGCGCGAGCTCGGCACGACGCCGGCAACCCAGGCCGGGATGAAGCGGTGCATTTCGCCCATCAGCTTCACCTGCTTGATGATCGAGGCACGGTAGATCTTCAGGCTGCAGCCATAGTCGTGCAGCTTCACGCCGGTGATGCGGCCGATGAGGTAATTCGCGCACCAGGAGGGGATTTTGCGCAGCAGCAACCCGTCCTGGCGGTTCTTGCGCCAGCCGACGAGCAGGTCGAGTTCGCGCCGTTCCAGCTCCGAGACCATCGAAGGGATATCCTTCGGGTCGTTCTGCAGGTCGCCGTCCATCGTGGCGATCAGCCGGCCTCGCGCCGTATCGATGCCGGCCTGCATGGCGGCGGTCTGGCCGAAATTGCGCTGCAGCTCGACGATGCGCAGCGTCAGCTCTTCGCGGTTGACGAACTTGCGGGCATTGACGAGCGTTGCGTCCGTGCTGCCGTCGTCGACGAGGATCAGTTCCCAGCGATGCGGATAGTCTACCATCGCCGCGGCAATGCGCTCGACGAGCGGGCCGATGCTTTCTTCCTCGTTGAAGACAGGAACGACCAGCGACAGTTCGAGCGGTTGCACCTGATCATTCGCATCGCGAATGGACTCTACCGTTGTCTGCAACTTTCATTTCTCCTAAAAGGCGCGGCAATGGAAGCCAATGGAAGCCAGCCGCCGCAGCCAAACTTAGGAAGCCTGATACATGAAGACCCCGAGTGTTGAAAGCGGGCAATCCTGGTTTCTGCGCAATCGCATGAGCCTCCTGACGGTCGCGATCGTCGCAGCCTATGCACTTTTCATCGAATGGTTCTGGGGCTGGTCGGTCATACTGGAACAATGGGCCGCCGTCGGTCCACGTCCGGTCATCGGCGCGCTGATACTCCTGACCAGCACCTATTTCCTGCGTACATGGCGCATCTACGATTATTTTCCACGGGAGACGGGGGGCCGTTTCGCAACGCTCTTCCGGGTGACCCAGATCCATAACCTTTTAAACATCATGCTGCCCTTCCGAGCCGGCGAGACCAGCTTTCCGGTGCTGATGCGCACGGAATTCGGCATTCCCCTGACACGCGGCACCTCCGCCCTGCTGGTCATGCGGCTGTTGGACCTGCATGCGCTGCTGGCCGCCGCCGGCCTCGGCTTTGCTGTGGTCGCCCCGAACGCGGCCCTTGCATGGCTTGTCTGGGTCATCTTCCTGTTCCTGCCGGTCTTCGCCTTCGCTGCCCGCAAGCCGCTGCTGCGCCTCGGTGCAAAACTTCTGCCGCGCAAGGCGCAGGCACTGCTTCATGAAATCGAGAATGGACTGCCTTTCGATGCCGTCGCCTTTAGCCGTGCCTGGGCGATGACCATCGTCAACTGGCTGGTGAAGGTGCTGGTGCTCGCCTGGGCGCTCGGTCTGATGGGCGTAATGCCGATGGCCGCGAGCTTCGGGGGCGCGCTGGGCGGTGAGCTTTCCTCCGTCCTTCCGGTCCATGCGCCCGGTGGCGTTGGCACCTATCCGGCCGGCATCACTGCCGGCGCGATCGCCTTCGGTGCTTCAAGCGAACGCGCTGCGCTGGGTGCGCTGGCCCAGGCAAGCGTCAACGCCCACCTGCTCATCATCGTCTCGGCCCTGACCGGGACCGCCATCTCGCTTCCCCTTGGCCGCCGGCGCAAGGCTAGGTCGTAAGCTCCAGAATGCGCTTGCGCAGAAAGACCTGTTCCGGTTCCTGCCGGCAGAATGTCAGCGCCGTCTCATAAGCTTGAATCGCTTCGGCCCGGCGTTCGAGCCGGCGCAGGAAATCGGCCCGCGCCGAATGGGCGAGGTGATAGGTCGTCAGCTCCCCCTTGCCGAGAATGGCGTCGACAAGTGCCAATCCTTTTTCCGGCCCCTCGGACATGGCGATCGCCACGGCGCGGTTGAGCTCTGCAATTGCTGAAGGGTGGGCAGCTATCAGCAGGTCGTAATAGAAGGCGATGCGCCGCCAGTCCGTTTCCTCGACGCTGCCGGTCTTCGCGTGCTCCGCCGCGATCGCCGCCTGAACCGTATAGATGCCGATATCAGGCGTGCGCATGGCGCTTGCGAGCAGCGAGAGCCCCTCTGAAATCTTGCTTCGGTCCCAACGCGAGCGATCCTGATCGGCAAGCAGCACCAGCGCGCCGTCGACATCCTGCCGGGCAGCACGGCGCGACTCCTGCAGGAGCAGCAGCGAAAGCAGGCCTGCGACATCCGGATGCGGCAGCAGGGTCGCCAGCAGCCGCGCCAGCCGGATCGCCTCGGCCGTCAGGTCGGCGCGGACGATCGTGTTGCCTGAGGATGCCGAATAGCCCTCGTTGAAGACGAGGTAGATGACATGCAGCACCCGGTCGAGCCGCTCCGGAAGCTCCGCCCCGACAGGCACTTCATAAGGGATATTCTCCGTCCTGATGCGGTTCTTGGCGCGCACGATGCGCTGCGCGACGGTCGGCGCCGGCACCAGGAAGGCATGGGCAATCTCTTCCGTCGTCAATCCGCAGACCTCGCGCAGCGCCATCGCAGTCTGTGCATCGGCGGCAAGAGCCGGATGGCAGCAGATGAAGATCAGCCGCAGCATGTCGTCCTCGATCGGTTCCATATCGCCGATCTCCGTTTCTGTGCCATCAGGGTAAAGGCCGTCCTCGATATGCTGCAGCGAGGCGTTGAAGCGCGCCCGCCGCCTGAGGTGATCGATCGCCTTGAAGCGGCCGGTCGAAACCAGCCAGGCGACGGGATTGTTGGGCATGCCGTCAACCGGCCACGTCCGCGCCGCCGCCGCAAAGGCATCGTGCAGCGCTTCCTCCGCCCGGTCGAAATCGCCGAGCAGGCGGATCAGCGTCGCCAGAACCCGGCGCGAATGTTGTCGGTAGATATCCTCGATTGCCTGTTCCCCAATCACCTGTCCCAAGGGCCGACCCTCACTGCGGCAGGGTGAGCAGTCTCACCGGGCGCAATTCGATCGACCCGACCCGGACGCTCGGAATGCCCGCAACGACCTTGCGTGCATCTTCCAGATCGGTCGCGTCGATGATGTAGATGCCGGCCAGATGTTCCTTGGTCTCGACATAGGGGCCGTCGGTCGAAGACAGAGTGCCATCGCGCACCCTCAATACAGAGGCACAGTCAGGACCTTCCAACGCATCGGAATGGATCATGATGCCTTTGCGCTGAAGTTCCTCGTCATACTGGAAATGTGCCCTGACGAGCTCGTCGCCCTCGGCCTGGCTGAGTGTGCCGTCCGTATGGGCGGAATTATAGATGAGGCAGACGAAGCGCATGGCTATCTCCCATCCTTGATCGAATAGCCGGGCCGGATTTCGATCGATGCATATTTGAGGATCGGGAAGGTGGAGATGATCGCTTTCGCTTCCTCCATATCTCCAGCCTCGATCACGACGAAGCCGCCGAGATGCTCCTTGATCTCTGCGAAAGGACCATCCGTTGCAGCGACGGTGCCATTGCGAACCCTGAGCGTCACGGCCTGCTCCGGCTCGTAGAGCGCCAGCGCGCTCAGCATATGGCCGCTTTCGCGCCAGCTGTCGTCGCTGACGATGCATTCTTGGGTGACAGCCTCCCATTCCTCTGGCGTAACCCGCTTGCTCTTTTCGGTATCGAACCAGATCTGGCCCAGAAACTTCATGGCGTCACCTCCTCAGCCGAATTCATGGATGGGGCGAACCTCGATCGCGCCGAGCTTCGCCAGCGGAATGCCGGCGGCAACACGGATCGCATCGTTGAGGTCCTTGGCGTCGATCAGGATGAAGCCGCCGAGCGCCTCCTTCGTCTCGATGAAGGGGCCATCTGTGACCGACATCTCGCCGCCGCGCACCCGCACCGTGACCGCCGATTGCGGCGACTGCAGCGCCTGGGCAACGATCATATGACCGCTGTCGGCAAGATCGCGGTCATAGGCGAGCGAGTCCCGGTCGAGCTTGTTCTTCTCTTCCTGCGACATGGCCGACAGCACCGTG
The DNA here is from genome assembly GCF_051811225.1 of Rhizobium sp. 768_B6_N1_8. NCBI lineage: Bacteria > Pseudomonadati > Pseudomonadota > Alphaproteobacteria > Hyphomicrobiales > Rhizobiaceae > Rhizobium > Rhizobium sp. 768_B6_N1_8. The sequence continues at coordinate 855,090 of NZ_JBPWPV010000001.1, forward strand.
CCGTCGAACCAGACCTGGCAAAGATATTTCATTGCTTATCCTCCACGCTGTGCTTTCACAGCCCTTGGACGAACAGCCTAGGCGCTTTTCGACAGGGAAGAAAAGTATCTTTTAAGCGGTCTGAATGTCGAACAGCCGAGGCAGCGCTCGACAAAGCTTCATCTGACAACATCGAGGAGATGGAGCAATGAGCATGCTTGAAATCGGAATAGCACACCTGATCGTCACACGCGGCGCATGCAAGATGCCGCCGCTTGAGAATGTCGAGGTGATAAAGGTGCTGGTCAGGACCGTGATTGCGCTGGCGGCGTTTGCCGGCCTGATCGCAGCGCTGCAGCTTGCCGCAAGCGCTTGAGAACAGTGCGCGGCCCGACGGACAAGGCCGGGCCGCGCCTGATATCTTATTGAAACGCCGTTTCGAAGAAGCTGCGCAGCTTGCGCGAATGCAGGGCTTCCGGCGGCATGGCGGCAAGCTTCTGGATCGCCCGGATACCGATCTGCAGATGCTGGTTCACCTGTGTACGGTAGAAGGCGGTCGCCATACCCGGCAGCTTCAGTTCGCCATGCAGCGGCTTGTCGGAAACGCAGAGCAGCGTCCCATAGGGTACGCGGAAGCGGAAGCCGTTGGCGGCGATCGTTGCCGATTCCATGTCAAGCGCGATGGCGCGAGCCTGCGACAGGCGCTTAACCGGGCCTGCCTGATCGCGCAGTTCCCAGTTGCGGTTGTCGATCGTGCCGACCGTGCCGGTACGCATGATGCGTTTCAGCTCGAAGCCTTCGTAACCGGTGATCTCGGCAACGGCAGCCTCGAGCGCCACCTGCACTTCGGCAAGTGCGGGGATCGGCACCCAGACCGGCAGATCGTCGTCGAGCACATGGTCTTCGCGCATATAGGCATGTGCCAGAACATAATCGCCGAGCCGCTGGCTGTTGCGCAGGCCGGCGCAATGGCCGAGCATCAGCCAGGCATGCGGGCGAAGCACGGCCACGTGGTCGGTGATCGTCTTGGCGTTGGAAGGACCGACGCCGATATTGATCATGGTGATCCCGGCATGGCCCTTCTTCTTAAGGTGATAGGCCGGCATTTGCGGCAGGCGGGCAAGCGTCACATCCGTTTCCGGAACGCTTGATCCTGCGAGCGTGACGATGTTTCCGGGCTCCACGAAGGCCGTGTAGCCGTCGCCGCCTTCGGCCATCATCTTGCGCGCCCAGGAGCAGAACTCGTCGATATAGAACTGGTAGTTCGTGAAAAGCACGAAGTTCTGGAAATGCTCGGCACCGGTGGCAGTATAGTGCGACAGACGGGCGAGCGAATAGTCGATGCGCTGTGCGGTAAAGGGTGCCAGCGGTGAGGGCTCGCCCGGAGGCGGCAGATACTCTCCGTTGGCGATCTCGTCATCCGTCGTGTTGAGGTCAGGCGTATCGAAGAGATCGCGCAGCGGAATATCGACGAAAGCCGCCGCAGACGCTTCCACATGCGCGCCTTCGCCGAAAGCGAAGTGCAGCGGGATCGGCGTGGAGGATTCCGAGACGACGACAGGCACATTGTGGCTCTTCATCAGGAGCAGCAGCTGCTCCTTCAGATAATGTTTGAAGAGCTTCGGCCGCGTGACCGTCGTCGTATAGACGCCCGGTGCGGTCACATGACCATAGGAAAGGCGGGAGTCGACATGACCGAAGCTCGTCGTCTCGATGCTGACCTGCGGGTAGAAAGCGCGGTAGCGGGAGGTGACTGGCGCCCCTTGCGCGAGCTTCGTGAAGCTGTCGATCAGGAACGAGGTATTGCGCTCGTAGAGCTCCGTCAAAGCTTCGACGGCTTTTGCCGGATCATCGAAGGCTTGCGGCTCGAAAGGGGGAGGGGACGAGATGTCGAAAGCGGACAGGGGATAGATTCGTTTGCTCATGGCGCATTATAGGGGGTTGTTTTTAACAAGCAAACGACGCGCGAAGGCTGAGACCCAGATTTTTCCAGGTCTCAGCGGATGGTGGTGCAGTAACCGCCGCTGCTTTCCAGGCAGGTATAGTTCGCGCCGAAATGCGACTGCTGTGCGCCGCCGCCGCCGGTGCGCACGACGACTGCCGAAAAAGAGATCGCGAAGATCGCCGCAAACAGCGTTATGATTGTAAACCGTCTCGCCAGAATGAACACGTCCACGTCCTTACCCCGATATACGCCCTTCATGGTGCTGTTTTGCCATGATGTGGCTGAACGGGTGCTGAGATGGCGGTTCATTTTGCGTTCAGTTTCTGAGGCCGGCTAAGGTTCTCAGAGCCTGCCTGAACGTCTCAGAGACGGGTCCAGGTTTGCGTTTTGCAGAAGACCTGCATCACGCAGCCCTGCATCTTGAGCGAGCCGCCGGAGATGCTGCCCGAGCCGCTATAGGTCTTGTCGTCGGCAGGATCGGTGATCTCGCCGCTATAGCTGCCGCCGGTGCCGGATAGTCTGCCGATCTTCTTGCCTGCATATTTGCCCGTCTTCAGCGTGATGCAGTAAGCGCCGCCGCAGGGCGCAATCGCCGCCGTGTCGCCGGCGCGGGTCTTCCAGTTGCCGACGATCGGTTCATCCGCCTGTGCAAGGCCTGCAACAAGTGCCAGCGCGCCGGCGAGAACGAGGGTACGGATCATCTCTTCCTCCATAAGATATGAAATGGCGCGAAAATAACTGACGCGAACGTAAAGGTAAATACGCCTCCGAAGAGCCCGAATTCCGGCCTTCCCGTCAGGTTTTTTCTGATGATCGCCGGATCGATGCTGATTTCATAGTGAACAAATCCTCAATTTCCAAATCTGAATTTTTCGTAAAAGGCGCGCAAAAATCCTTAATTTGCAGGGATTCCGATGTTTAACAAAAACCCAAGTTTACCAAGCATTTGCACTTTGTTTGCGTCAAATTAATCATGCATTTTAGGCGTTTTTTGAAAGCAGTTTGGCATAGTGAACCCATCAAACGAGCGGGGCAAACCCGCCGGACCGGAGAGGCCGAAAGCCGCAGAAGATGGCAAGGCCCAAAGGTAAAACAGGGTACGTCTTAACAGGCTAAACAGGGATAGAAACCGATGGCACGCTTTGAAATGCACAATGCTGAAATGGCCACCATGGGTGGCGAAAACAACAGCGCCGATGTCTTCTGCGAAATGGGTCTGATGTATGCGACCGGCCGTGGTTGCGAGATCGATCTCGTCTCCGCTCACAAGTGGCTGAACATCGCCGCAATCAAGGGCAACGACCGCGCCGCCGAGCTGCGCGCCGATGTGGCCGCTTCGATGAGCAAAATGCAGCTTGCCGAAGCGCTCCGCGCCGCCCGCGAATGGATGACGATCCACTAAAGCATGTCGTCGCTTGGCGCGACACGCTGTAAGGACCGTCTCCAACAAGATAATTCGAAATAACAACCTCAAAAGAGGGGAGCTGGCGGGGCGCTTTGGACGGGGCCGACGCCGGGAGAAGGAAACCGCGACCGGCGCCCTCCCGCCGGCCGCGGTTTACCCGTTTTGGTTTCCCATTGTCAGGCGAGTTTTTTTAAGACCAGCGGGAGCGCTTCTTCGAGCAGCGCCATGTCGGCTTCCGGCCCGACGCTGACGCGGATGCAGCGGTTGAGCGGTGCGACACCCGGCATGCGGATGAAGACGCCGTGCTCCATCAGCCCGTCGACGATGGCCCGCGCGTGAGCGCCGTCGCGCCCGGCATCAACAGCCACGAAATTGGTGGCCGATGCCAGCGGCTGCAAGCCGTTGGCCCTGGCAATATCAGCGATCCTGTCGCGCGCGGCATGGATTTTCCCGATCACTTCGGAAAGATAGGCCTGATCCTTGAGGGCTGCGAGGGCTGCAACCGTCGCAAGCCGGTTCATGCCGAAATGGTTGCGGATCTTGTCGAAGGCCTGCGCCGTGCCCGGCGTCGAGATGGCATAGCCGACGCGGGCGCCGGCAAGTCCGTAGGCCTTGGAGAAGGTGCGGGTCCGCACGATGTTCGGCAGGTCGATGAGCGATTGGATCGACGGTAAGGCAGAGGCCGGGCCGGTCTCGCTATAGGCTTCATCCAGGATCATCAGGCAGGTTTCCGGCAGGGCGCGCGCGAAGGCGACGATCTTGTCGGCATCCCACCAGCTTCCCATCGGATTGTCAGGGTTGGCGAAATAGACGAGTGGCGCATTCTCGCGCTTGACTGCATCGAGCAACGCGTCGAGATTTTCACGGTCGCCGGCATAGGGAACGGTGACTAGTCGGCCGCCAAAACCGTTCACGTGGAAATTGAAGGTCGGATAGGCACCGAAGGAGGTCACGACGGTGCCGCCGGGCTCGATTACCAGCCGCACGATTTGCCCGAGCAGTTCGTCAATGCCGCCGCCGACGGCGATATTGGCCGGTTTCACGCCGAGATGGGTGGCGAGCGCCTCGCGCAGTGCATAATTTTCCGGATCGTTGTACTTCCAGATATCGCCAGCCTGCTCCTGCATGGCGGCAATGACCGAGGGAGCCGGGCCGAAGCCGTTTTCATTGGCGCCGATGCGCGCTTCGACTTTAACGCCGCGCTGGCGCTCGATGGCCTCGGGGCCAACGAAAGGAACGGTGGAGGGCAGGGCGCTGGCAAGCGGCGTGAAGCGCAAAAAGGCAGACATGCGAGGGCAATTTCCCGGAATTATTGAAAATGCCGCGCAACAATAGGCTCTCACTTTGCCAAGGCAAGCAAGATTATTTCTCGTTCGTGACGGCTCAGACGCGGCTGCCGTTGCGGCGAGCGTCGATCGCTTCCGTGTTGCCGATCATGAAGTCGGCGCGCACTACCTTGCGTAGAACATCCGGCTCTATCAGGTTGATGAAACGAACGCCGATACGCTCATGATGGCGGTAGACCTCGGCACAGCCGATGCGGTAGGCAAGCCCCAAGATGTTGAGATAATAATGTTTGGGCAGGCCCGCCGTGGTCGACACGACGAAGGTCGCGCCGCCCTGGGAAATATCGAGGATTTCGGCGCTGCGCATCGAAATCCCGGTCAGACAGGGGCGAACGGCGACGATACGAGCCGGTCGTTTGACGTTGAACTCCTCCCAGCGAATGTCGTAGACAGCCGACTTCACCGTGGCGAGGTGCGTTGCGCGGAGCATTTCCATTTCGCATTCTCCGTCAGGCAGTTCAAAATTTGGGGCAGTTCAAATTTCAGGCTGTTCGACGGAGAGGCTCACACGAATGTTTTTCACATTCGTCAAATATAAAACTACAATTTTAGCGAGTTTGAAATTTGTGCGTTAGCGGCACATCTATTGTGCCCTCTTGGGAATAAACCATTCGCGCTCAGGCCAGCAATCTTGCCGCGCAATAGCCTCCAGCAGCGCTAAGTGCCGTCAGAAAGGTTCCCCAGACCATATCTATAAAGCTCATAGCGAGCGGCCAGTTCTTCAGTGTCGACAAATTAGTGATGTCGTAGGTGCCATAAGCCGCCAGTCCCAAAATGGCACCATAGAGCAGCGTCGTGCCGAGCGAGCCGCTGGAAAGCCCGGGCAAAACCGCAAGTATGACAATTGCAACTGTGAAGAGCAGGTAGAAAAGGGCGGCGATGCCAAGGTTCGGCGAGGGCAGCATCAGCTCGCCGAGCTGATCGCGGTAGAAGGTGCGGGCGACGATGCCGAGCCATATTGCGTCGATGACGGCAAGGGTGAGAAGGCAACCGGCATAGGCGACAAGCGCTGTCTTCATCGTCTTTGATCTCCCGCTTTGTCCTTCTACGCCATGGCATGCCCTCCGGATCGCCGTTGATTCTCTTTGCGCAGATTTTTCCCGAACTCTTTCAGTTGCCGGGCGTTTTTCCTCAAGCGGTACGCTGCTTCCAATCATGAAAGCGAGGAAATCAAATGACTGACGTCAAAGTCCCCTGGGAATCCTGGGTCGTTGTCTGCGATGGGGCGAAGGCCCTGATCCTGCAGAATGCCGGCGATGCGGAACTGATGAATCTCCAGGTCCGCGAAACGCTCACGCAGCCCAACCAACCTGACCGTGAACTCGGCACCGACAAGCCCGGGCGCTCTTACGCGCCTGACGGACTGAGCGGCAGCGCCATGGAGGAGACCAACTGGCAGGACCAGGCCGAAGCCGACTTCCTGAAGGAAGTTGCCGTAAAGCTCGACGAGCTCGTGCATGAGAAGGAGGCAAGCCGCATCGTTCTGGTGGCGCCGCCGCGCGCGCTCGGCACGCTACGGCCCAATCTCAGCGCCGATGCGCAGGCCGCGATCTCGGCCGAAGTGGCGAAGGATTACACCAATCTGCCAATCGACCAGATCGAGCGGCACCTCGCCGCTTGATCGCGATAAGTCATCGCTGTTCGAAACGCGGGTCGTATGGCCCGCGTTTCCTTATGGGGAGAGGGCTGAAATCAGAGGCTGGTTTCGAAGCTCAGCCGCAGCACGTGGTGCAGGAATTCGGGGTTCAGCAGCATGTTGAAGCTGATGGTCACGAACTCGTCTTCGCGCTTGACCACGGTCGCGCCGATCTCGTCATGGATGCCGAGGATTTCCAGGAAGAAATTCTGCGGCATTTCCAGGCTGGGGCTGACTTCCAGCAGCGCCCCGGCGAGCGTGATGGTGCGGATCAGGCAGCGGACTTGCGTTCCGGTGCTGAGGTGATGGCCGACGAAGATGATGTTGCCGGGCCGATCGAGGTTGAATTCTCTGTAAGCCTGTTCGGGCTTGGGATGTTCTGTGTCGAGGTGCATCTGAAAGGCCATGTCAGCCTCCGCTTGTTGTATGATCAGACTTTAACGCAGGATTGCTCACATCTGCTGAACAATATCTTTAAAATTAAAAGCTTGTGCAAAATCTAACGGCATAGCGATTTTATTGTCGGCAATACTGTCCAGAATCTGCCCATTTTTTCACCAGATGTGTGCCGATCTTGACTTGGCGTCTGTCGTCGCGCATAAAAAAGCCGGTTCGAGGCACCAGCCGCTCGCGGATGAAGATCCATGGTGAAGCCCTCGCGATCATGGTCACAGCCCCTGTGCATGCTGACTGACGGCAATGCGAGCCCCCCTGACAGTCGAATGGCATGCCGTTGAAAGGCTGAACCCGTGACTCGTATACCCATGACTGGGACCTATCCACCGGTCGACGAACTGAAGGCCCAGGCAAAGCGCCTGCGCCAGGCCATGACTGAACGCGGCAGCGAGGTGAGCCATGCCGCCGCCCTCGAACTGATCGCCCGCCAATATGGCGCCCGCGACTGGAACACGCTGTCGGCCCTTGCAGCCAAGCCCAATGACAAGCCCACCTCGCCGATCTTCGTCGGCGCTCATATTCGCGGGCGTTACCTGAACCAGCCCTTCACCGGCAAGGTTCTGGCGCTTTCGGCGGTGCCCGGCAGCGAGTTCTACAGGGTCACCATCCATTTCGATGAGCCTGTCGATGTCGTGTCCTTCGAGAGCTTCTCGGCCTTCCGCCAGCGCATCCACGCCCAGATCGACGAGAATGGCGTTTCACCGCGCAAGACCTCGAACGGTCTGCCGCATCTCGTTCTCGATATCTGATCGCCAAATCGTTGCCCGCAACACCCGGATTCCGTCCATGACCTCACGTTCTGAAACCAATACTTTTCTGACCGGCCCGCTGCTTGCCGTTTTTGCCCGCACGGCGCTGCCGATCATTCTGATCACTACCATCAACGGCCTGTTCGCCGTGGTGGACGCCTATTTCCTCGGCGCCTATGTTGGGGCTGGCGCACTGTCGGCCGTTACCCTGATTTTCCCTGGCCTGATGATGCTCGTCGCCCTGCAGTCGCTCGTCTCGAACGGCATGGCAAGCATCCTTGCCCGCGAGCTTGGCGGCGGCAATCGCGATGCCGCCCGGCGCACCTTCGCGGCTGCCCATGTGCTGGCAATCGTGGTGGTGCTTGTCATCAACGTGATTTACTGGACCGTCGGCTGGAACGTCGTCGCAAATGCGGCAGGTGGTGACCTCACAGTAGCCGAAAATGCCCGCACCTTCATGGGTATCATGATCGGTGCCGCGCCAATCGCCTTCTTCCTGTCGCTCAATATCGACGCCCTGCGCAGTGAAGGCCGGATCGGCTTCATGACCATGGTGATGCTCGCTGCCACGGCACTCAACATCGTCGCCAACTGGTTCTTCATGGCGATTCTGCAATGGGGTGTGGCCGGCTCAGCGCTGGGCTCCGTGCTGGCGCAGGCGATCTGCCTCGTTGCCGTGCTGATCTACCGTTGGCGCAATGAGCGCGCACTCCGTCCGGCATCCCGCTTTCCGCTTTCGGATTGGCGGCCGATCCTGGCGCTTGGTGCGCCGATGAGCCTCGGCTTCATCGGCATCTCGCTCTGCTCGGCAGCCGTGATCTTCAACCTGTCGATCTGGGGCGAGGGCGACTATGTCGCAACCATCGGCGCTTACGGCATCATCACCCGCGTCATGACGCTCGCCTATCTGCCGCTGCTTGGCCTCAACATCGCTTCCCAGACGATTTGCGGCAACAATTACGGAGCGGGTCTTTCAGAGCGGGTCGGCCGCAGCCTGCAGATCGCCTTGATCGCAGCGCTCGTCTACTGCACTGGCGTCGAGATTACGGTGGAGCTGCTGGCAACTCGCATCGGCCACATCTTCGTTGCTGATCCGATCGTCATCGCCGAGGTCTCGCGCATCCTGCCCTGGACGGTCGGCGCTTATTTCCTGTTCGGTCAGATGATCGTGCTGTCAGGCTATTTCCAGGCGATCGGCGATGCCAAACGTGCGGCGATCTTCGGTCTGTCGCGTGCCTATCTCTTCACGCTGCCGCTGACTTTTCTGCTGCCGTATGCTTTCGGGGAGATGGGCATCTGGATGGTGCCGGTCTTTGCCGAGGCCTGCATGTTCCTGCTGGCCTTTTCCGTACTTGCGCGCAATGCGAAACGGCTTGGCTGGCGCTACGGGCTGTTGCCTGCCTGAAGGCAAGCAATTCCAGCAAAAGTGTGCAGCGGTTTTGCGTCCGGAATTGCGTAAAACAAAGAAACAAGGCCGCGCCTTTTTCGGCGCGGCCTTGCTTTCAATTCTGACCTGCTGCAGGTGCGGATGCCACAGCCGCCTCCGCTTCTCCGAGCGCCTGAGCGCATTCCTCGCAGCAGACCTCGACGGTCTTCCCGCCAAGCTTGACGCTGATGGCATCAGGTCCGAGTTCGCAGTCGCAGGCAGCGCATGTGGTCTTCTTCATCTTGTCATCCTCCGGTTGGGTCCCCGTCTGGGGTAGGATCATAAGACCACTGCTGGCCCTTTCGTCGCTGTCGAATTCTTTAGCGACTTTACGCCCGCAGCCGCGTCGCGCGCTGGAATTCCGCCGGCGTCTGGCCATAGGCCTGGCGGAAGGATGAGGTGAAATGGCTGTGGCTGGAAAAGCCGAGATCGAGGCCGAGCGCAGTCAGATCCTCATACTCACCGAGCAGATCGAGCGCACGGGCAAGGCGAAGCCGAAGCTGGTAGCGATAGAGCGGCGTCGCCTCCACCTGCTGGAAGACCTGCGTGAGATAGACAGGCGAAACGCCGACTTCGGTCGCGATTTCCGCCAGCGTCCACCGCCGCGCCAGATCAGAGGAGAGCACGAGCTTTGCCCGGTCGACAAGTTTCTGCCGTCCGGCACTGGCACCCGCCGCATGCGAGGTGCGCTCGCCGAGCGAGCGGCGTACGAGCGTCAGCGCCAGCGTTTCCGCCTCCAATGTCTCGGCAACGTTGCGGCGAAGGCCATGGCGCAGAAGGGCGACAAGCGCCTGCGCGCGCGGATCGACACGCCGGCGCTGGCGTTTGAAGCCGAACAACTCGCCGGCCTGTACCTGATCCCTAGGCGCAAGCTCGGCAAGCAGGGATTCGTCGATAGACAGATCGATGCAGGCATCGCCGCCATCGACCGGATGGCTGATGCGGTAGCCTTGCCCGACATTGAAGAACAGTACCTGATTGGCTTCCGCCACGGTGTCGTTGCGCCCGACATGGCGCATGAAGACGCCGCGATAGGGATAGACGAGACTGGTCTTGTGGGCGCATTCCTCGTCGCTCTTGTGACGGCATTCGCCATTGCAGACGATGTCACGGATCGTGACGGTCTTCGTCTTCAGGAGCAATGCGGTCGAAAATTGCGACATCGGTCTTTCCGGAATTCGGGCGGCGAGCATCGCCCGCCGCACCAGCCTATCACAATCCTTTGTTGTTCCAGTAGTGGCTTGAGATATGCACGTCGCTTTCGATCTGGCCGCGGGAAAGACCGATATCTTTGAGCTGATCGTCGGACAATTCCATGACGGCGCTGCGATTGCGCCGCTCGGCAATCTTGCGCGCCAGCCAGCGCAAACCATCAAGGAGTTTGGCAAGAAGACGGGATTGCCTGATTTCTGTCCGGCGAGTGGTCTGAGAGTAAACGGTAAGGCTTGAGCCGCGCATGGTGTTCCTCCATCCATTGCGTTTGAATGGGAGGATTGAACCATTTGCGCGGCCCGCCCGCTGTCAGATTATTTAGCGATCTGCGGCCCGTTCAGGCTTTCAGCAGCCACTCATGTTCCGGCGCATTGTAGAATTTCCAAACGCGCTTCGGCCCGGCCATGACATTGAGATAATAGAGATCATAGCCATGCGTCGCCGCACAGGGATGATACCCCTTCGGCACAAGCGTCACGTCGCCGTCTTCGATGGCCATCGCCTCATCGAGTGAGCGGTCGTCCGTATAGACACGCTGGAAGCCGAAACCCTGCGGCGGATTGAGGCGGTGGTAATAGGTCTCTTCCAGCATGCTCTCATGCGGAAGGTTGTCCTGATCATGCTTGTGCGGCGGATAGGAAGAGGTGTGACCGCCGGGCGTGATGACCTCGACGACGAGCAGCGAATGCGCCGAGCTGTCATCCTCAGGCATGATGTTGTTGACGTGGCGCACATTCGTGCCCTTGCCGCGCGTCACCGGCGGGTGGGTGCCGGGCGGAATGGCCTTCGCCTCATAGGTACCGCCGCCGGGTGCGGAGCACACGGCAAGCTCGAGATCGGTCTCGGCCGTCACCGACCATGTCGATTCCATCGGTATATAGAGAGCGTGCGGCGCGCCGTCGAAGGGGCTCATGCGCTCGCCGAGCGTGCCGAAATCCCTGGTGCCGGCCGAAGCCTTGCCCTTGCCGCTCACCCAGACGAGGCAGACTTCCCGCTCGCCCGTCTCTCCAGCGGTCGTCTCGCCCGGCTTCAGGCGGTACATGTCGAAGCCGACATAGGTCCAGCCGGCGCTTTCGGGCGTCACATGCGTGACGCGGCCGGTCTTGCCCGACGGTTTTACCTTGAGGTTTGGCATTGGTGTTTCTCCTCCGTTATCCCTTCGGGAAACCTTCCGTCTCCACCGTATAACCGGCCGCCGTCATGACGCGCATCAATTCCGCATGGCCGATCTCCGCCATCTTCTGCGGCGGCGCCTTGCGCGGATCCTGCTCGGCCTCGACAACGAACCAGCCCTCATAGCCGTATTCGGCGAACCGCTTGACGATGGCGCCGAAATCGAGCGAGCCGTCGCCCGGCACGGTGAAGGCGCCGAGCGCCACAGCATCGAGGAAGGATTGCTTGCTGCGATCCAGCCCGTCGACGACGGACTTCCGGATGTCCTTCACGTGCACATGGTTGATGCGGGCGTGGTGATTGTCGATGGCACGCAGCACGTCGCCGCCGGCAAAGGCCAGATGGCCGGCATCAAGCAGCAGCGGAATGCCGGCACCCGAATTCTTCATGAAGGCATCGAGTTCCGGCTCGGTCTCGACGACGGCCGCCATGTGGTGGTGATAGGAAAGCGGCATGCCCTGGTCCGCGCACCATTCGCCGAATTCGGTGACGCGGCGCGCATAGGCTTTCATCTCGTCATCTCCAAGACGCGGCTTGGTCGCGAGCGGCTTGGAGCGATCGCCCTGGATCGAGCGACCGACTTCGCCATAGACGATGCAGGGCGCATTGACCGCCTTGAAGAGTTCAATCATCGGCGCAATGCGGTCCTTGTTGGCCGCAAGCTCCTCATTGACCAGCGTACCCGAGAACCAGCCGCCGCAGAGCGTCACGTCGGCAGCACGCAGGATGGGCAGCATTTCCTGGGGATTGCTAGGGAACCGGCGACCCTGCTCCATGCCGGTAAACCCGGCGGTGCGGGATTGCCGCAGGCATTCTTCGAGGGACACGTCGTCGCTGAGTTCAGGAAGATCGTCGTTCCACCAGGCGATGGGCGACATGCCGAGTTTGGCCTTCATCGATAGTCTCCTTAAAAATAGCGCGGAGGAGCGCTTCCGCTCCTCCAGAAAATGACAGCAATCCGATCAACCGACGCGCTGGGCGGCGCGTGCCTTGACATAGGCCTCATGGGCCTTGTTGACCTCGCCGCGCGGGCTGACTTCCGGCACCGCGACATCCCACCAGTGGCCGCCGGCATCGGTGGTAACAAGCGGGTCGGTATCGATGACGAAGACCGAAGTACGGTCGTTCTTCTTCGAATCGGCGATCGCCTGTTCGAGCTCGGCGATGGAGGAAACCTTCACCGCAATGGCGCCCATCGCTTCCGCATGCGCGCGGAAATCGATCTCGGGCATCACCTCATGATAGGAGTCCTTCAACAGGTTGTTGAAGTTGGCGCCACCGGTCGCCATCTGCAGGCGGTTGATGCAGCCATAGCCTCTGTTGTCGAGCAGCACGATATTGAGCTTGAGGCCGAGCATGACCGAGGTCGCAAGCTCGGAGTTCATCATCATGTAGGAACCGTCGCCGACCATGACGACGACATCCTTTTCCGGATGCGCCATCTTGGCGCCGAGGCCGCCGGCAATCTCATAGCCCATGCAGGAGAAGCCGTATTCCATGTGGTAGCTGCCGGGAACGGTGGCCGGCCACAGTTTGTGCAGCTCGCCCGGAAGGCCGCCGGCCGCGCAAAGCAGCGTGGTCTTCTCGCCGCCGATCGAACGGACAACCGCGCCGATAACCTGCGCATCGGAGGGCAGGGCGGCATTGGTGGCGCCCATCGCTTTGGCGGCAGCCTCCATCCAGACCTTCTTTTCCTTGGTTGCCTTTTCGGCAAGCGCCGTAGGCGCCTTCCAGCCTGAGAGACCGGCCGAGAGTGCCTTCAGTCCCTCGCGCGCATCGGCGACGAGCGGATGGCTGTCATGCTTCAGCGCGTCATAGGCTGCGATGTTCAGGCTGAGCAGTTTGAAGCCTTCATTCTTGAAGAGCGCCCAGGAGCCGGTCGTGAAATCCTGGCAGCGCGTACCGACGGCAATCACCAGGTCGGTTTCCTCGGCAATCGCATTGGCAGCCGATGTGCCTGTCACGCCGACGGAACCGAGCGCCAGAGGATGACGCTCGTCGATCGCCGACTTGCCGGCCTGTGTGACGACGACGGGAACGCCATGCGCTTCCGCAAAGGCTGCAAGCTCCTTGGTCGCCTGCGAATAGAGAACGCCGCCGCCGGCAACGATGACGGGCTTCTGCGAGGCCTTGATCAGCGCAATCGCATTGGTAAGCTCGTCGGCATCCGGCTGCGGACGACGCACCGTCCAGACCTTTTCCTCAAACAGGCTCTCCGGATAGTCGAAGGCTTCCGCCTGAACGTCCTGGCAGAGCGACAGCGTCACCGGGCCGCAATCGAGCGGATCGGTCAGCACCTGCATGGCACGCTTCAGCGCCGTGATGATCTGCTCCGGCCGGGTGATACGGTCGAAATAGCGCGAGACCGGGCGGAAGGCATCATTGGCCGAAACCGTGCCGTCGCCGAAATCCTCGATCTGCTGCAGCACCGGATCGGGCGCGCGATTGGCGAAGATATCGCCAGGCAGGAAGAGCACCGGGATGCGGTTGACATGCGCCACACCGGCCGCCGTCACCATGTTCAGCGCGCCGGGACCGATCGAGGTCGTGCAGGCCATGAAGCGCTGGCGGAAGCTCGCCTTGGCATAGGCGATCGCAGCATGCGCCATGCCCTGTTCGTTATGGGCGCGGTAGGTCGGCAGTTCCTGGCGCACCTGGTAGAGCGCTTCACCCATGCCGGCGACATTGCCGTGGCCAAAGATTGCCCAGACGCCGCCGAAGATCGGCACCTTTTTGCCGTCGACGATGGTCATCTGTACTTTAAGGAAATGCGCGACGGCCTGCGCCATCGTCAATCTTACCGTCTTGCCCATCAGGCGCCTCCCAAATTCACTCTCTTAATTGAGGCCACGCGTTTTCAGCCATGCCTCTGTCAATTGTTTGAAGCGGCCTGCCATATCGCCGATCGCTTGCTCGTCGTTGATCTTGCCCGAAAGCCAGCCGCGCGCGGCATCGGCAAAGATCGTGCGGCCAACCGCAAAGCCCTTGACCGAGGGAGCAGCCAGTGTGGCCTCGAAACCCTTCAACAGTTCGTCGGCGGGAGCTTCGAGCCCCAGCAGCACGATACCGCGGCACCATGGATCATTTTTGGCAATCACTGCATCGATCTTCTTCCAGGCGCCGGTTGAGGCCTGCGGCTCCAGCTTCCACCAGTCCGGCTTGATGCCGAGCGCATAGAGTTCCTCCAGCGCCGTCGAGACCGTATCGTCGGTCAGCGGCCCGTTCTTGCTGGAGATGATCTCCACCAGCAGTTCGCGGCCGACCTTGCGCGCGGCTTCAAAGAGCGTGCGCAGCTTCTCCTGCTGCTCGCTCTTCAGCGCTGCCGGATCGTCGGGATGGTAGAAGCACAGGCACTTGATGCAATGGTCGAGCGGCCATTCCACCAGTTGCGAGCCGATATCCTGGCTGAACTCGAAGCGTAGCGGCTTGGAGCCCGGAAGCTCGACCGGCCGGCCGATCCAGGTGAAATTCTTCTTGGCGGCATCGAAGAAGGCATCGCGTCCGAAGCGCTCGTCGATCAGCATGCCATAGCCCTGCCGCCCACCTGCGACGCGGGAGGCTGCTTCCACCGCCAGCCGCTTGAAGGCGACGATCTGCTTGTAGTCGACGCCGAGCTCGTCGCAGACGCTGGTCAATTGCGAACGGTGATCGATGGCGAGCGCCATCAGAAGCGGGATTGCGCCCTTGCGGGTGGAGGCCCAGTGAATGTGGTTGATCGCCTCGTCCTTGCGCAGCGCGCGGTGTTTACTGCCGTTCTTCAGGAAGAAGTCGAGCTCGGCCCAGGTCGGATATTCCGGCGAGCAGAGCAGGCGGGAAACTGCAAAGGCGCCGCAGGCGTTCGCCCATGTGGCACAGGTCTTCAGCGGCTCATCCTTCAGCCAGCCGCGCAGCAGGCCGGACATGAAGGCATCGCCTGCGCCGAGCACGTTGAATACCTCGATCGGGAAACCCTGGCCGACAATGCCGTCTTCCAGATTGTCGCTGATCGGGCCGTCATAGACGATGCAGCCCATGGCGCCACGCTTCAGCACGATGGTCGCAGGCGAAAGGCGGCGAATTTCTTTCAATGCGCCGAGTACGTCATCGGCACCCGATGCAATCAGGATTTCCTCTTCCGTGCCGACGATCAGGTCGCAATCCGGCAACGTCTCTTTCATCTTCGAGGAGACGCGGTCGGACTTCACATAACGCTCGAAGCCTTCGGCATGGCCGGCAAGGCCCCAGAGATTCGGTCGGTAGTCGATATCGAAAATCACCTTGCGGCCGTTGGCCTTGGCAATCCGGATCGCCTTGCGCTGCGCGGCCTCGGTATTGGGCCGGGAGAAATGCGTCCCCGAGACGAGCACGGCGCGCGAGGACTTGATGAAATCCTCATCGATGTCGCCTTCTTCGAGCGCCATGTCGGCGCAGTCGGAACGATAGAAGATCATCGGCGAGACGCCCTCAGCCTCTACCGCCAGCAGCACCAGCGCCGTCAGCCGATCGTTGTCGGTCTTTATGCCCTTGGTCTCGACACCTTCACGCGCCGATTGCTCAATGATGAACCGACCCATCTGCTCGTCGCCGACGCGGGTAATCAGCGCCGATTTCAGCCCGAGCCGCGCCGTACCGATCGCAATATTGGCCGGGCAGCCGCCGACGGACTTCGCAAACGAGCCGATGTCTTCCAGCCGCGAGCCGATCTGCTGGCCATAGAGATCGACGGAAGAGCGGCCGATGGTGATCACGTCGAGTGTCGGCTCCGGCTGTGAGCCCGGATTCGATTGTACCATGATGTCCTCCCGCTAGATTTTTACGCGGCCTGGAACGCCCGCGAATTTTGAATAATGAAACATCGGTTCCGTCTCTTTGTCAATTCGGAATGTTTATTCCATTTTGGTCTTTACGGGTTTTGAATGCTGCAGTTTGCGCCGTCGCTCGGCAATGGCAACCGGCAGTGCCATGGTGAGCGCCATCGAAGCCGAGAGTGAACGAAAACCGCCGAAATCAGCCTCCGCTACCTCGAACCAATGTGTCGCGCAGGCCGCCAGCGGCGAAAAGGCCGAATCGGTGATCGCAATGACTGGCACGCCGCGATCAGCAAGTTCCTGGCTCTGGGTGAGGCTGTCGGCGGCATAGGGCGAAAAGCTTGCCGCAATCGCCGCATCGCGCGGCGTGGCGAATTGCACCATCTCCGGATCGACGCCGTTCGGTGAGGCAACGATCTGATGACGGATGTTCAGCTTGGAAAAAGCATAGGTCATATGCGCGGTCAGCGGATAGGAGCGCCGCTTGGCGATAAGATAGATGGTCTCCGCTGCCGCGAGGATATCGACGGCCTTGGCAAAAGTGTCCGTCTGCACCGTCGCCGCAAGCCGGTTCACGGACTGGCTCGCCGCCGAAATGAAGCCGGAAAGCAAGGTCGCATCCTCGTCATCCCCGCCGGACTGTTCCAGCGTGACGAGGCGTTCCTCATAGCTCAGCGTCCGGTCGCGCAACCGCTCGCGAAAAATGCTCTGGAGATCGGAGAAGCCCTCATAGCCGAGGTGATGGGCGAGGCGCACCAGCGTGGACGGCTGCACATCGGACGCCGCGGCAATGCTCGCCGTCGTGCCGAAGGCGATCTCGTCGGGATTGCCGAGTGCAAAGGCGGCGACCTGTGCCAACCGTTTCGGCATGCTCGCCTTCCGCTCGATGATCGTACTGCGCAGGCTTTCGAAATCGCGCGGCACACGCGCTCTTTGGGGGTCACTATCCATGCTGACGGCTCAGAAGATGAAACAAATATTCCATATTTCGGAGCATAAACGATTTCCTCGAAGCCGCCTAATTGTTTTTAATAGGCTGAAAATGAAGGGTTTTAGACAGTCTTCGACAAGGCGAGGCGAAATGATGCATCAGGACGTGCTTGTCAAAATGGTCCAAATATTCCAAAAATTCTCCGGATTTGAGGAGGAGACCCTGACATGAAGCCACTCGGCATAGGTTTGATCGGCACCGGTTATATGGGCAAGTGCCACGCACTGGCATGGAATGCGGTGAAAACGGTCTTCGGCGATGTCGAGCGCCCGCGCCTCGTGCATCTTGCAGAGGCGAATGCAGGGCTCGCAACCGCCCGCGCTGCCGAATTCGGTTTCGAGAAAGCGACGGCCGATTGGCGGGCGCTGATTGCCGATCCTGAAGTGGATGTCGTTTCCGTCACCACACCCAACCAGTTCCATGCCGAAATGGCGATCGCCGCCCTTCAGGCCGGCAAACATGTCTGGTGTGAAAAGCCGATGGCGCCTGCCTATGCCGATGCCGAGCGTATGCTTCAGATCGCCAGGCAGTGCGGCAAGGTCGCTGTACTCGGCTATAATTATATCCAGAACCCGATCATGCGGCATATCAAGACGCTGATCGGCGAAGGCGCGGTCGGCTCCGTCAATCATATCCGCGTCGAAATGGACGAGGATTTCATGGCCGATCCTGACGTCCTCTTCTATTGGAAGAGCGAGCTGTCGGCCGGTTACGGCGCACTCGACGATTTCGCCGTCCATCCGCTGTCGCTGCTCTGGTATCTCTTCGGCCATGTCGAGGCCGTCACCACGGATATGGTCAAACCCTATGCTGACCGTCCTCTGAAGGAAGGCGGCCGCCGCGCTGTTGAGAATCACGATGCGGCCAATGTCTTGATGCGCCTTGGCGGCGGTATTTCCGCGGTGCTGATGGCAAACCGCGCCGCCTGGGGCCGCAAGGGCCGCATCGCACTGCAGATCTATGGCTCGAAAGGCTCGATCCTCTACGATCAGGAGCGCATGAACGAATTCGAACTCTATCAGGCCGAAGGACGAGGCTCCGAACAGGGCTTCCGCAAGATACTGGCGGCTCCCGCCCACCAGCCCTATGATCGCTTCATTCCGGCGCCCGGCCATGGCCTCGGCTTCAACGATCTCAAGATCATCGAATGCCGCGAGCTGATCCGGGCGATTTCCGGAGAGCCGGCGTCTATCGTGACATTCGAAGACGGTCTCAGGATAGAGAAGTCGGTTCATGCCATGGCACAGTCCTTCCATGAGCGCCGCTGGATCGAGATCGGCTGAGGCAATGGCCTCGCTTCCGTTGACGGCGTTTGGGGCAGGGGATAGGCCTTGTCCCTGTGGAAAAGCTGATATTCGGGAGTGACATCGTGACGGATAGACTGGTGATCATCGGCGCGGGGCAGGCAGGCTTCGCATTGGCAGCCAAGCTGCGTGCGCTGAAGGATGCGCGTCCGATCACGCTGATTGGCGCCGAAGACGTGCTTCCCTACCAGCGCCCGCCGCTGTCGAAGAAGTACCTGCTTGGGGAGATGGCCTTCGACCGCCTGCTGTTCCGTCCCGAGTATTGGTACCCTGACAATAATGTCGAGATCCGTCTCTCGACCTGGGCCGAGCAGATCAAGCGCGACACGAAACAGGTCCTGCTGCAGGATGGCTCCGTTCTCGACTATGGCACGCTGGCGCTTGTGACGGGCTCCACGCCCCGCCGCCTACCGGCGGCGATCGGCGGCGATCTGGAAGGCGTCTATGTCGCCCGCGACAAGCGCGACGCCGACCTGCTGGCAGGGGAAATGCGACCCGGCCGTCGTGTGCTCATCATCGGCGGCGGTTATATCGGCCTCGAGGCCGCAGCCGTCGCTCGCCATCTCGGCCTAGAGGTGACCGTCATCGAAATGGCCGACCGGATCCTGCAGCGCGTCGCTGCCAGGGAAACCGCCGACATCATGCGCGCGATCCATAAGAGCCATGATGTGTCGATTCGTGAAAAGACCGGCCTGAAGCATCTGATCGGCAAGGATGGTCGCGTGACCGGCGCCGAACTCTCTGATGGCAGCACCATCGACGTGGATTTCGTCATTGTCGGCATCGGCGTCGTGCCGAACGACCTTCTGGCGAAAGAGGCAGAGCTTGAAGTCGGCAATGGAATCATCGTCGACGAATTCGCCCGCACATCCGACCCGTCGATCTTTGCGGCCGGCGATTGCGCGAGCCTGCCTTGGCAGGGCGGCCGCATCCGGCTCGAATCGGTTCAGAACGCCGTCGATCAGGCGGACGCCGCCGCCGCCGTCATCGCCGGCGGCAACGAACCCTATGATCCGAAGCCCTGGTTCTGGTCGGATCAGTATGATGTGAAGCTGCAGATTGCCGGCTTCAATATGGGCTATGACGACACGCTGCTGCGCCCCGGCACCCGCGAAGGAGCGAGCTCCGTCTGGTATTTCCGCGAGGGCAGGCTGATCGCCGTCGACGCCATCAACGATGCAAAAGCCTATGTGACGGGCAAGAAAATGCTGGAATCAGGTATCAACCCCGACCGGGCAGTTCTGGCCGATCCTGCGGCCGACCTGAAGCAGTTGCTGGGCTGAAGTGGAGCCGGCTCGCCCGGCTCTGCAGGCAGTTTCAGTTTTGAACTGTCGCCACCGCGCTTGCCGCCTAAATAAAGGAGGTGTGAAAACTTCAAAAAAAGCTTGATCGCACCGGTGAATACCCATATCAGGGCTCCCACCGGAGAGGTGGCCGAGTGGTCGAAGGCGCTCCCCTGCTAAGGGAGTATACCCGAGAGGGTATCGTGGGTTCGAATCCCATCTTCTCCGCCATCTATTTTCTGTTAAATGAAATCAGATAGATGGCAGCGGTGGCAATCCACCCGCAACGCGATTTTCGCTTGCCTTAATCGGGCTGGGCGACGGCCGTTGAATGCCGCGCCCTGCGATATGGCGGACAAGTGTCGCCGGCTAGAAACGAAAATACAAAGTCACTCCTGACCGCGGACGGTAGCCGTAATAATCGCGGTAGCCGTAATAATCGCGATCGTAATACCGCGGGTATCTATAACCGTAGCGCGGATATCCGTAGCATCTGCCATAATATCCGCAGGAACGGTAGGCGTACCGGTGGTTCCGGTAGCGATCCGCACGCCAATGCCGATAGCTCCGATGTCTGACCTGCTCGACATTGCCGATCTGCACTTGCTCTGCTCTCGGCACGAAGATCGGAGCCGCGTTTAGCGGTGGGGCGAAAGATGCAGCCAGGACCACGGCTGCGAGTGCTGATAATAGCTTTCTCATCGACGTATCCTCTCAGGTTTTCAGCTTGAGCCCCCAGGCGTGAACCTCCGATGAACGGCTTCAGCGATCGAGCGGCCTGGAATCGCCGGCCAGCCGGCCACAGTGTTGGAGGGCCATTTTCCGTCATTGATAGTGTTATGGTCTTTGCGCGCGGCTTCTCGTTTCCGCCGCCTATTTTCTCCGCTCGAAATTCTCCCTGTCGCATGCCTCGTTCCCGAATCGCGATGGTCGCCGGGCGAATCGCATACGGAAATCAATCGTCTCTCGTCGGCCAAAGCTGAAATCGGTTTCGATTTTCGCATTGGCGAGTTTCGCCAGTCGCTAGCCGGTTATCGCAAAAAGGCCGAATCTGGCAGAAAAATGGTGCCGATTTGGCACAGCGGGACGCGCTGCCCTCTTACAAAGCCCAATAAATACCGGGAAAATAAGCACTTTCTTAATAAAGCCTAAACAAGCGGCGGCCCCGTTGCCCAACTTGTGGCCTTTCAGCAACAGGGTTTCGGTAAGGCTTTCGTAAACCCCTTCCGAACACAAGTTGGTGATTGCGTGACAGCTTTCGTCTTGTATTTTCACTCTCGGAAGCAAGGGCTTGACCGCCCGACTTCTTCAAACACCGGAGATGGGGCAGGGAAACGCTGTCCAGGCGTGATCCTATCTCCGATCGAAACTTGAATTGGAGGTCATTATGAACATCAAGAGCCTTCTTCTCGGCTCCGCTGCTGCTATGGCAGTAGTATCCGGCGCTCAGGCAGCTGACGCAATCGTTGCTGCCGAGCCGGAACCGGTTGAATACGTTCGCGTCTGCGACGCTTACGGCACCGGCTACTTCTACATCCCGGGCACGGAAACCTGCCTGAAGATCAACGGTTACATCCGTTTCCAGGTTGACGTTGCTCCGAACGCAAGCTCGATCGGCGCCAGCGGCGGCGGTTCTGTTCCGAACGACTCGGACTGGGACGCTCGTACGCGTGGTCAGGTTCAGTTCACGGCTAAGAGCGACACCGAATACGGCCCGCTCACCGGCGTGATCGTTATCCAGGCCAATGCTGACAACGCTTCGGCTCAGAAGACGCAGCTTGACTCTGCTTACCTCGACATCGCTGGCTTCCGCGCTGGTCTCTTCTACTCTTGGTGGGACGATGGTCTCTCCGGCGAAACGGACGACATCGGCTCCCCGGTCACGCTGCATAACTCCATCCGTTATCAGTACGAAACCGGCGACTTCTACGCTGGCATCAGCGTTGACGAACTGGAAGACGGCCCGTTCTACAACGGCGAACAGCCGAACAACTTCGGCGTAGCAATCGGCCTCGGTGGCAAGGCTGGCGCCTTCACCTACCAGATCACCGCTGGTTACGACACCGACAACGAAGAAGGCGCTGTTCGCGCTATGGGTACCGTTGCTATCGGCCCGGGCACGCTCGGCCTCGCAGCTGTCTACTCCAGCGGCCCGAACGCCTACTACAACAAGTCTGAATGGGCTGTTGCTGCCGAGTACGCTATCAAGGCGACCGACAAGCTGAAGATCACCCCGGGCGTCCAGTACTACGGCAACTACGGCGTAGTTAACGCCGCGACCGATGCTGATTTCTCGGACAACAATGCCTGGAAGGCTGGCGTAACGATCGATTACCAGATCGTCGACAACCTCTCTGCCAAGGTTTCGGTTCAGTACCTCGATCCGGAACATGCTGACGACGTTACCTCGGGCTACTTCCGCCTGCAGCGCGCTTTCTAATCTGATCTGACTTCGGTCATTCAGAGAAGCCCGGCTTTCGAGCCGGGCTTTTTCGTTTCTGCCGGAAGGCCGACGCATATGGGCGATCTGGAAGTCGGTGAAAACTTAGGTGGGGAGCTGGAGCGGAATTAGCCGAGTTCACTGATAAACGTTCGGATCACCGTCGGAATGTCCCCGAGATGCAGAAGCGGTGCGTGGCCTTGGCCTTGTGCCAAGGTCTGCACCATTCCCGGATGCCGCTTCGCCATTTCATCCATCGTCTCCCGCGATAGCAGATTGGAGGTCTCTCCTTTAATCACCAGCAGCGGTATAGATCGCAGCCCCTCGAATTGCTGCCAGAGGTCGGGCAGGGGATTGCTGAAATCGACTGTTTTCAACTGCTCGGCAATGGCCGGATCATAGTCGGCGACAGGTACGCCATTCTGTTCCCGATAGATGGCGTGCGCCATGCCCTCCCAGTCGGTGAGACCAAGTGCGGGAAAGGCAGCACCGTGATTCTCCTTGAGGATATCGACCGCCTCACTCCAGCTTTGAGGTTTGCGAGGACGGTTGAGATAGTCCCTGATCGCCATCAGCCCGGCGGGCTCGATGACTGGGCCGATATCGTTCAAGATGACGCCTGCGAGCAGTTCCGGCTTTATTGCCGCCACCAGATGCAGGATTAGCCCGCCGCGCGAGGTCCCAATGAAGATGGCGCGGTCGATGCCGAACGCAGCGCAGGCGGCAATCACATCGCCGCATTCGACAGCGAGATTGTAATTCGCCTTGTTATCATCCCGATCAGACAGGCCACGTCCGCGATAGTCCAATGCCATGACACGCCGTGGGAAAGCTGCGTCGCGCGACAGAATCAATGCAAGTTCGTGGAAATCGCGGACATTGCGCGTAAGGCCCGGCAGGCAGACGACCGGCAACCGGTCGGTATCTCCGCCGGTCGGCTGGTAGTTACGGGCGTAAAGCCTCAGCCCATCGGTTGATCCATAGAATTTTTCGGTAAACCCGTTCGTGACTGCGTCAGCCATGACATCTCCATCCCGTCCGCCAGAACGAGATGTAGCGTGCTTTCGGCAAGTCTGCCAATCGGCCTCAGGTCGCGCCGCGGCCACCGATGAGGTCGCGCTCGATGTCCGGTGTCTGACCCAGGCGGGCCTTGTAGACCTCGTAATTCTCCATCACCCGCTGCACATAGTTGCGCGTCTCGGGGAAGGGGATGCGCTCGATCCAGTCGACGATTTCGTCGATAGGCTTGCCGCGAGGGTCACCATAGCGGCCGATCCATTCTGGCACGCGCTTCGGTCCCGCATTATAGGCGATGAAAGTCAGGATATAGGAGCCGCCGAAGGCGTCGATCTGCTCGCCGAGATAATGCGCGCCGAGCGTTGCGTTGTAGCCGGCATCGGCTGTCAGCTTGTCCTTGGAATAGGTGATGTTGTTCCGCTTGGCGACGGCCTGGGCCGTGCCCGGCAGGAGCTGCAGCAGGCCACGGGCATTGGCGGCCGAAACGGCGGCCGGATTGAAGGCGCTTTCCTGTCGAGCGATCGCATAGGCGAGCGCCTTGCCGGAGCCGGATATATTGGCGTTGGCGGGAATGACGCCAACCGGAAAGGCCAGCGCCGCGACATCGATACCGCGCCCATAGGCGATCTTGCCGATCTGCAGTGAAAGATGATGGTCGCCCGCCTGCTCGGCTTTGGCCGTCAGGATTGCGAGCTCGCCAGGGCTTTGAAGCTGCTCGGCCAGTGCCAGGTAAATGGCTGCCGCACGCCAGCCATGACCGGCCGATTCGAGCCGCCCGATCGCCTGCACGGCCTCGCGCTGCTGCAGGCTCTGTCGGTCGGCCGCCGTCGGCGACGGATAGGTGACATTCAGTGTCTTCCGTCCAAGCCGCTCGGCCGCAAGCTGGCCGTAGAAGGTGCCCGGAAAATTCGCAGCCTTGGTGAAAAATTCGCTGGCCTTGCCCGGCCCGCCGGCTTCCGCCGATCGCCCGAGCCAGTACCAGGCACGGGAAACGGAAAGCGGGCCGTTCGAAACCTGCAGGATCTTGTGGAAATGCGTCTCGGCCGTCGTCGGGTCCTGCAGTCCGCGCAGCGCATACCAGCCGGCATGGAACTGCGCTTCGACGATATCCGTCGGCACCGTCGCGACGGAGGCGGCGACGATCTGATAAGCCGCCTTGAACTGTCCCTGGTCCACGAGGCCGCGGCTGATGATCCGCTGCTCGTTCCACCACTCGCCCGAGTTCATCAGCTCGCTTCGGTCGCGCGGTATCTGCTGCAAGAGCTTGGCGGCGTCGAGATACTTGTCCTGCTTGCGCAGATATTCGATGCGCGCGAAGAGAAAGCCCGGATCGCTGCGCCATTTCGCATCGATCCCATTCAGCAATGCGCCGGCATTGCCAGCATTGTTGTCGACGGCAGCCCAGGCCTTGTAGAGCGATTGCGCCTGGCCCATGTCGCCGAAGCGCTTGGCCTGTGCCACGCGGCCGCGATACATCAGGTAGTCCATCCGCGTCTTGTGGTCGGCGGCGGTCAGCAGGCCGGCAAATTCGGCCAGGATCTTGTCTTCGGTTGCTTTGTCGAGCGCCTGTCCGTGCCAGATCTTGCCGATATATTTTGCCGCCTGCGCAGACTTGCCGGTTGCTACGAGCGCGCGCGACATAATGATCGCGCCCTGCCACGTCTCGGGCGCCGTATCGCCGAAGGCGTTCAGCACGGCGGCTGGGGCTGGGTTCTCGTCATAAAGCGCACGCTCGGAATTGCCGCGTAGACGTTCCAGACCTGGCCAGCCATTCAGCTCGTCCGAAGCACTGGCGATCTCATAGGAGGGAACGCCTTTCAGGCCGGAAGTGGCGATTGCCCAGGTCAGGATATGGCGGTCGAGTGTACCTGCCGCCATCGTATTGCGGATGGCAAGCGCCTGTTGCGGATCCTTGTTGGAGAGCGCATCGAGGCCAGCCTTCAGATCGCTGTTGACGGGGGCGATCGCCGCATTGCGCGGAATGGACCCGGTCGTGATCGCTTCGGGGAAAGACGCGGTTTCCGGCACGAAACCCAGCGGCTTGACGGCCGGCGCAGGGGCGCCCTCGCCGGGGAGCGGCGATGCAACGCTGCCCCATGCCGCGGCCACCAGGCCGAAGACGGACAGGATCAGAACGGCTCTCTTCATCCGGATTACTCGCAACGAAACCATGCCCCTCCATTTGGCTGGAGGCATCTTAATGAAACCTTACCGTCTCGGGTAAAATTCATTCACATTTGCTATCGGAATTTGCCCTAACCGACCTATGCGCGCTTGTCGCAGCCTTTTCGCCGCTCTATGGTGCGCAACTCTTATTCATGGAATGCGGCTGAAGCAAGGATATCGGCCGTGAGGAGCTTTGCATGTTCAATGGGTCCATCCCCGCGCTCGTAACCCCCTTCACCGATGCCGGCCTGATCGACGAAGACAGCTTCGCCGCCCATGTCGCCTGGCAGATCGGGGAGGGCAGCAGCGGCCTCGTTCCGGTCGGCACGACTGGTGAGTCGCCGACGCTGTCGCATGCCGAGCACAAACGTGTGGTGGAGCTCTGCATCGAAGTTGCCGGCAAACGCGTGCCCGTCATGGCCGGCGCCGGCTCGAACAATACGCGTGAAGCGATCGAACTTGCCCAGCATGCCGAGAAGGTCGGGGCGGACGCCGTTCTGGTCGTCACGCCCTATTACAACAAGCCGACGCAAAAGGGGCTGATCGCTCACTATTCGGCGATCGCCGAGGCCGTGAAGCTGCCGATCTATATCTACAACATCCCCGGCCGTTCGGTCGTCGACATGACGCCGGAGACGATGGGTGCGCTTGCCAAGGCGCACAAGAATATCGTCGGCGTCAAGGATGCGACCGGCAAGATCGAGCGTGTCTCCGAGCAGCGCATCACCTGCGGCAAGGAGTTCCAGCAGCTTTCCGGCGAGGACGCGACGGCTCTCGGCTTCAACGCCCATGGCGGCGTTGGCTGCATCTCGGTGACGGCCAACATCGCGCCGCGCCTTTGTGCCGAGTTCCAGGCAGCGACGACCGCAGGAAATTACACCAAGGCGCTGGAGCTGCAGGACCGGCTGATGCCGCTGCATAAGGCAGTCTTCATGGAACCCGGCGTCTGTGGCGCGAAATACGGCCTCGCAAAGCTCGGCCGCATGAGCCGCAGCGTGCGCTCGCCGCTGATGTCATCGCTCGAGCCCTCGACGGAAGCGGCGATCGACGCCGCTATGCGTCACGCCGGCCTGCTGAACTAAAGCATGTCGCGCAAAACTGTGCAGCGGTTTTGCGATAACGACATGCCTTAAGCGTAAACCCGGCCCGTCTTCACAAGACCGGGCCGTTCTCCTACATAGATAACAGGAAATGAGGGCGCGGCATTCGCGCCCCTCTAATGGAATTATCGTCATGGCCCCCAAAGGCAGCCAGCGTATCGTGAAGAAGGTCGTTGCGGAAAACCGCAAGGCCCGCTTCAACTACGAGATCATCGATACCTATGAGGCGGGCTTGGTGCTGATGGGCACCGAGGTCAAGTCATTGCGCGAAGGCAAGGCCAATATCGCCGAATCCTACGCTTCCGATGAGGATGGTGAGATCTGGCTGATCAATTCCTATCTGCCGGAATATCTGCAGGCGAACCGCTTCAACCATGAGCCGCGTCGCCGCCGCAAGCTGCTTTTGTCCGGGCGTGAGATTAACCGTTTGCGCGCGGGCATCAATCGCGAAGGCATGACACTGATCCCGATGAAGATCTACTTCAACGATCAGGGCCGCGCCAAGATCGAGCTGGCGCTCGCGAAGGGCAAGAAGCTTCACGACAAGCGCGAATCCGAGAAGGAGCGCGATTGGAACAGGCAGAAGAGTCGTCTGTTGAAAGACAACGGCTGACTCTTTGCCTGCAGCATCATGCTATTCGTGAATGAAGATTCAGTCTTCGAAATCGCTGGCCGGTGCTACTTCGGCAGGACGCGGCGGGCGTTCGGAAGGATCTCGGCCGATCTCGGCTTTCAGCGACAGAAGATCGATGAAGTGATCGGCCTGGCGGCGCAGATCGTCGGCGATCATCGGCGGCTGGGTCGACATGGTCGAAATGACCGAAACCTTGCGTCCCTTGCGTTGCAGCGCTTCGACCAGATTGGTGAAATCGCCGTCGCCGGAGAAGATGACGAGATGGTCGACCGTTTCGGACTGTTCCATGGCATCGATTGCGAGCTCGATATCCATATTGCCCTTGATCTTGCGCCGTCCCATGGAGTCGGTAAACTCCTTGGCGGGCTTCGTCACGACCTTGTAGCCGTTATAATCAAGCCAGTCGATGAGAGGACGGATCGAGGAATATTCCTGGTCTTCGATAAGCGCGGTATAGTAGTATGCGCGCAGCAGATATCCACGTTTCTGAAATGCTTTCAATAGCTTGCGGTAATCGATATCAAAGCCCAGACTCTTGGATGCAGCGTAAAGGTTGGCGCCGTCTATGAATAGTGCAATTTTTTCGCGTGGGTCAAACATCGCTTACCAATCCAAAGAGAGTAATCGAAATCCATAAGCCACTAAGCCTAATAAAAACAGCGGCTTGCGGATGTGGCGTCGAGCTGTTCCGTACTTTATGAATTATTCATATATGAAAGATTTAGGGCACGATTCGGGATATTCCAAGCAACCCCCGGTGGAAATGTCATATTGTGCATGGAAATTTAGACCGGCTGCGGATAAAGGCGAGGGGACCCTAACGAAAAACTTGAATTTGCCCGGTTTTAATTGTATCGGGCGTGTTAATCCCGAAAAGACGACCGCAAAGGACAGGCAATGGCCCGTGTCACAGTAGAAGATTGCATTGACAAGGTAGAGAACCGCTTCGAGCTGGTTCTGCTCGCCAGCCATCGCGCCCGGCTGATTTCCCAGGGTGCGTCGATTACCATCGACCGCGACAACGACAAGAATCCGGTTGTGGCTCTGCGAGAAATCGCTGATGAGACCCTGTCTCCTGACGATCTGAAGGAAGACCTGATCCATTCGCTGCAGAAGCATGTGGAAGTGGACGAGCCCGAGCCCGATCCGGCAAGCCTGATCGCCGCCGGTGCAACGGCTAATGCCGACAGCGAAGAGCAGGACGACCTGCCGGAAACGATCACCTTCGACCAGATGTCGGAAGAGGAGCTTCTGGCCGGTATCGAAGGTCTCGTCCCGCCGGAAAAGAGCGACGATTACTAAGCGCATCCCTGGCCCTTGAACGGCCGGGGCTTCCTGCGCGGCAAAAGATCGACGATTACCAATCATCAATCTTGCGCCTGTAAAGCTTAGGCATAATATTGCCCATGTGTGCGCCAATCTGCGATTGGCGCGCTTTTATTTTATTGGAGTGGCTTTGGAATGATGCGGCAGTACGAGCTCGTGGAGCGGGTTCAGAAATACAAGCCCGATGCCAACGAAGCTCTGCTGAACAAAGCCTATGTCTACGCCATGCAGAAGCATGGGCAGCAGAAGCGAGCGAGCGGCGACCCTTACATCTCGCATCCGCTCGAAGTGGCCGCCATCCTGACCGACATGCATCTCGATGAATCGACGATTGCAGTCGCCCTTCTGCATGACACGATCGAGGATACGACGGCGACCCGCGCCGAGATCGACGAACTCTTCGGCGAGGATATCGGCCGCTTGGTCGAGGGCCTGACGAAGATCAAGAAGCTCGATCTCGTCACCAAGAAGGCCAAGCAGGCGGAAAATCTGCGTAAGCTGCTGCTTGCCATTTCCGATGATGTACGCGTCCTGCTGGTCAAGCTTGCCGATCGTCTCCACAACATGCGCACTCTCGACCATATGTCCCAGGAAAAGCGCGCGCGCATTTCTGAAGAGACGATGGAAATCTATGCGCCGCTCGCCGGCCGCATGGGTATGCAGGACATGCGCGAGGAGCTGGAGGAGCTCTCCTTCCGGCACATGAACCCGGAAGCCTACGAGACTGTCACCAAGCGCCTCGAGGAACTGTCGAAGCGCAATGAAGGTCTGGTCAAGAAGATCGAGGCCGAACTGCGCGACCTGCTGATCGCCAATGGATTGGCGACTGCCTATGTCAAGGGTCGGCAGAAGAAGCCCTATTCGGTGTTCCGCAAGATGCAGTCGAAGTCGCTCTCCTTCGAGCAGCTTTCCGATGTCTACGGTTTCCGCCTCATCGTCGAGGATATTCCCTCCTGCTACCGTGCGCTCGGCATCGTGCATACGCGCTGGCGCGTCGTGCCCGGCCGCTTCAAGGATTATATCTCGACCCCGAAGCAGAACGACTACCGGTCGCTGCACACCACCATCGTCGGCCCGTCGATGCAGCGCATCGAACTGCAGATCCGCACCAAGCGCATGCATGAGATCGCCGAGTTCGGTATTGCCGCTCATACGCTCTATAAGGACGGCGCCACCAATGCCGATGGCGATATCCTCTCGCGCGAAAGCAATGCCTATTCCTGGCTCCGGCACACGATCGAGGCGCTCGCCGAAGGTGACAGCCCCGAAGAGTTCCTCGAGCACACCAAGCTCGAGCTGTTTCAGGATCAGGTCTTCTGTTTCACGCCGAAGGGCAAGCTGATTGCCCTGCCGCGCGGTGCGACACCGATCGACTTTGCCTATGCCGTTCATACCAACATCGGCGACACGACCGTCGGCGCCAAGATCAATGGCCGCATCATGCCGCTGGTGACCCGCCTCAACAATGGCGACGAAGTGGAGATCATCCGCTCCGGCGTGCAGGTGCCGCCGGCCGCCTGGGAAGAGATCGTCGTGACAGGCAAGGCGCGCGCAGCCATCCGCCGCGCGACGCGCATGGCGATCCGCAAACAATATGCCGGTCTCGGCCACCGCATCCTGGAGCGCACCTTCGAGCGCGCCGGCAAGATCTTCTCGCGTGACGCCATGAAGCCGGCCCTCCACCGGCTGGGGCAGAAGGATGTGGAAGATGCGATCGCTGCCGTCGGCCGCGGCGAAATGTCTTCGCTCGACGTGCTGCGCGCCGTCTATCCCGATCATCAGGACGAGCGCGTCACCGTCAAGCCGGCCGGCGACGAGGGCTGGTTCAATGTCCGCAGCGCCGCGGGCATGATCTTCAAGATCCCCGGCAAGACCAAGGCCGATCTCGATGGCGAGCGCGCCTCCACCGAGAGCGATCCCGATATCGTGCCGATCCGCGGCCTCTCCGGCAATGTCGACGTCAAGTTCTCGCCGACCGGCGCCGTGCCCGGCGATCGCATCGTCGGCATCATGGAAAAGGGCAAGGGCATCACCATCTATCCCATCCAGTCGCCATCGCTGCAGCGCTTCGATGATCAGCCGGATCGCTGGATCGACGTACGCTGGGATCTCGATGAGGCCAACAAATCCCGGTTCATGGCTCGCATCATGGTCAACGCGCTGAACGAGCCCGGCACGCTGGCTAAGGTGGCGCAGACGGTCGCAAGCCTCGACGTCAATATCCGCATGCTGAACACGGTACGTGTGGCCGCCGACTTCACCGAAATGGTGCTGGAAGTGGAAGTCTGGGACCTGCGTCAGCTGAACCAGCTTCTCTCTCAGCTCAAGGACCTGGACTGCATCGCGACGGTCCGGCGCCTCTACGAGTAGGAATTTATTAAAGTTTTGCCGATCGCAAAATTGCGCTTTGCATATTTTGTGATCATTTAATGGCCGAATCGGCATATTGAAAAGGCAAGCCATGCGCCCTCTGCATGGCTGTGCTCCGGTTACAGCGGTAGTAATTAACCGTTGCCGCGACTATCTTCTGGTCATCAAGAAATGAAACGAAGATGAGGCAAAGCAATGTTTGAACCGATCAGGAAATTCGCCCGCGCCCTTCGCGCTCCGACCGCTCAGGAACGTGAAATGGCATATCTCAATGGCTCGCATGACCGTATTGATCTTGAATATCGTCAGCGTCAGGTCGATCGCGGCATCTTCCGTAATCGCTAATCACTGAGATATACTTGACGTAAGGAAGGGGGCGTTATGCATGGTCCACGCCCCTTGGAAGAAAAGAAGAATAGACGGCCTGTTTGTGAAGCGGTTCCATTTGCCGCTCTTGTCATGGCGGTGTGCACTGCACTAAATACGCGCCATGTTGTTTCGCCGTCGCAAGCCTGCGGGATTTAAGGAAAAGCTGCGAGAGCTCGTATGGCCTCGCAAGGGTTTTCTGCGCCCGCCAAAATATCTCATGATGCGCGTCCTGCGCCTGACTGCCTCGCCGCATGCCGTTGCGGTGGGCGTCGCTGCGGGTGTCTTCGTTTCGTGGACACCCTTTATCGGCGTGCATTTCGTCATGGCCTTCGTGATCACCTATTTCCTGTCGGGCAATATGGTGGCGGCGGCACTTGGCTGCGCGGCCTTCGGTAATCCGCTGACCTATCCCTTCATCTGGGGCATTACCTGGGAAGTCGGCCACCTGCTGCTCAGCCGGCAGGACCAGATGGCCGGACAGACGATCGATCTTGCTGAGCTCTTCCACAAGCTGCAATTCACGGAACTCTGGAAACCGGTGCTGGAGCCGATGCTGATCGGCGCCATCCCGCCGGCGGCTATCACCTCGGTTGCGCTTTATGTACTGACATTCTACACCGTGAGGGGCTTTCAGGCGCGTCGCCGCGCCCGGCTGATGGAACGTGCGCGTCTCAGGCTCGGCGATCCCGCCACCGAGATGCCGACCGTCTGAGCCCGAAGCAGTTCTATCCCGAAAGGCCTCTCGCATGATCATCGGCATTGGCAGCGACCTCATCGACATCAGGCGCGTGGAGAAATCCATCGAGCGCTTTGGTGAGCGCTTCACGCATCGCTGTTTCACCGAGATCGAGCGTGCGCGCTCGGATCGCCGCGCCAACCGCGCCGAATCCTATGCCAAGCGCTTCGCCGCCAAGGAGGCCTGCTCCAAGGCACTCGGCACCGGGCTTTCGCAGGGCGTTTTCTGGAAGGATATGGGCGTCGTCAACCTGCCGAGCGGTAAGCCAACGATGCAGTTGACGGGCGGTGCCGCCACCGTCCTTGAGGCCATGCTGCCGGCCGGCCATAAGGCCGCCATTCATTTGACAATAACGGATGATTATCCCTTGGCTCAGGCTTTTGTGATCATCGAAGCGCTGCCGAATGCCGTATGATAGCGACGTCTCGTCGCTTTTAATGCTGTCGTTATTGCCGCCACCGGCCGAAGCCGCTAGAGAGAACATCAGAAAGAAATGCGCCTTCATGGCGTCTTGAAGGAATAAGACTGCGTGTCCGAAAAAGTCGAAGCCAAGCCGAATGCCCTCTGGGAAAATATCAAGGTCATCATCCAGGCTCTCGTCCTGGCAATGATTATCAGAACTGTCCTGTTCCAGCCCTTTACCATTCCCTCAGGCTCGATGATGCCGACCTTGCTGGTCGGTGACTATATCTTCGTCAACAAATTTGCTTACGGCTATTCGAAATATTCGCTGCCTTTCTCGCCTGACATTTTCAGCGGCCGCATTTTTGGTTCCGATCCGAAGCGCGGCGATATCGTCGTTTTCCGTTTCCCGCCGAATCCTGAGGTCGATTACATCAAGCGCGTCGTCGGCCTTCCGGGCGATCATATCCAGGTCACCGAGGGTATTCTCTACATCAACGGCAAGCCGGTTCCGAAGGTGCCCGATGGCACTTTCAACTCCGACTACAAGCTCGATCCGGGCCAGGACGTGCCGGTGTTCCGCGAGACGCTGGATGATGGCAAGACCTATGATACGCTCGACCAGTCGCCGGTTTCTCGCGGCGACAACACCCGCGAGTTCATCGTTCCGGAAGGCCATTACTTCATGATGGGCGATAATCGCGACAACTCGCTCGACAGCCGCTTCGACGTCGGCTTTGTCCCGGCGGAAAACCTTGTCGGCCGCGCCAGCGTCATCTTCTTCTCGCTGGGCAACGATACGTCCTTCCGCGAAATCTGGAAATGGCCGACCAACATGCGCTGGGACCGTCTCTTCAAGGTTGTTGAATGAGCAAGGCGCAGGCGCTCTCAGCGGCGGACCGCGCAAAGCTTGAAACCCTGATCGGGCATGAATTTGCCGAGAAGGAACGTCTTGACCGCGCGCTGACCCACGCCAGCGCGCGCACCGACAAGGGCAATTACGAGCGGCTTGAATTTCTCGGCGACAGGGTTCTCGGGCTCTGTATCGCCGAGTTGTTGTTTCGCACCTTCGGTGCCGCGACCGAAGGCGAGCTTTCGGTGCGCCTGAACCAGCTCGTCAGCGCCGAAACCTGCGCGGCAGTTGCCGACGAACTCAATCTCCACCTCTATATCCGCACCGGTGCCGACGTAAAGAAACTGACCGGCAAGCGCATGATGAACGTGCGCGCCGATGTCGTCGAAAGCCTGATCGCCGCGCTCTATCTTGATGGCGGCCTGGAGGTCGCCCGCCGCTTCATTCTGCGCTATTGGGAGGGCAGGGCGGTGCGTGCCGATGGCGCCCGCCGTGATGCGAAGACCGAGTTGCAGGAATGGTCGCACGCCAAATATGGCGTCACGCCCGTCTACCGGGTTGAAGAACGCAGCGGACCGGATCATGATCCGCGCTTCAAGGTGACTGTAGAAGTCGCTGGCGTTGCACCGGAAACAGGCATAGAGCGCTCTAAGCGCGCCGCAGAACAGGTCGCCGCGACGAGAATGCTCGAGCGCGAAGGCATTTGGCAGTCGACATCTGCCGGAAATTGACGGGATCAATGACAGAAGAAAACGAAATGGCGGCCGAAAGCTCCGCTGAAAGCAATCCGACGCATTCCGGCTTCGTCGCCCTGATCGGCCCGACCAACGCCGGCAAGTCGACGCTGGTCAACCGCCTCGTCGGCGCCAAGGTGTCGATCGTCAGCCACAAGGTGCAGACGACGCGCGCCATCGTGCGTGGCATTGCCATCCACAACAACGCGCAGATCGTCTTTATGGACACGCCCGGCATCTTCAAGCCGCGCCGCCGCCTCGATCGCGCCATGGTCACATCCGCTTGGGGTGGTGCCAAGGATGCCGATCTCATCATGCTGCTGATCGACAGCGAACGCGGTCTGCGTGGTGATGCCGAAGCGATTCTCGAAGGCCTGAAGGATGTTCCCCAGAGGAAGATCCTCGTTCTCAACAAGATCGACCGCGTCAATCGCGAGCTGCTTCTGGCGATTGCCGCAACTGCAAACCAGAAGGTTGAGTTCGAGCAGACCTTCATGATCTCGGCAGAGAACGGTTCAGGCTGCGACGATGTGATGGATTATCTGGCAAAGACCCTGCCGGAAGGCCCCTGGTATTATCCGGAAGACCAGATCTCCGATCTGCCGATGCGCCAGCTCGCCGCCGAAATCACCCGCGAGAAGCTTTTCCTGCGCCTGCATCAGGAGCTTCCCTATTCCTCGCATGTCGAGACGGAAAAATGGGAAGAGCGCAAGGATGGCTCCGTGCGCATCGAACAGGTCATTTATGTCGAGCGCGACAGCCAGAAGAAGATCGCACTCGGCAAGGGCGGCGAAACGATCAAGGCGATCTCATCGGCGTCGCGCCGCGAGCTGGCGGAAATCCTTGAACAGCCAGTCCATCTCTTCCTGTTCGTCAAGGTGCGTGAGAACTGGGGCGATGATCCCGAGCGCTTCCGTGAAATGGGCCTCGAATTTCCGCGCTAAGGCATATCGCGCAAAGTGTACAGCGGTTTTGCGATAACAACATGCGAAAACAAGAACCTGGAGCGCGACAAGCGAATCTGAAAGATCGCGACGCGCTTTAGTTTGACGAGAAAACTGACAAGGGGCACTCAGTCCTTTGTTTTTCTATAAAAATCGCTGCCTGTTCCAAGGAACAAATCGGCCTGCCTGCGCATTGATCTGCCAACGGCGCTGCACCCTGCAGCGCCGGTTTTTGCGACAGCAGGGACAAGATGGCGACGGCAAAACCCACCCATTCCTTCAAGACGCCCTGCGAGCAGTGTCCGTTGCGGCCATTGCCGCATTTCCGGGAGTTCAGCCGCGACGAGCTGGAATTCGTTTCGACATTCAAAAGGGGCGAACTGGCCGTCGATGCCGGTGCGACCGTCCTGGTCGAAGGTGCCCACAGCGCCCATCTCTTTACAGTGCTCTCAGGCTGGGGCTTCCGCTACAAGATGTTGGAGGATGGCCGCCGGCAGATCCTGAACTACATCATGCCGGGCGACCTGATCGGCTTGCAGGGTACGATCATGGGCGAGATGCAGCATTCGGTGGAGGCCCTGTCGCCGGTGACGCTCTGCGTCTTCGAGCGCGACAAGCTGATGACCCTTTATAACAAGCACCCTTCGCTTGCCTTCGATATTACCTGGATCGCGGCGCAGGAGGAGCGCATTCTCGACGAGCACCTGTTGAGCATCGGCCGTCGTACGGCACTCGAAAGAGCCGCCTATCTCATCGCCTTCCTGTTTGAACGCGCAAGGAAGCTCAACCTTTTCAACGGCCGCAATGTTATCCCGATCACGCAGCAGCATATTGCCGACACGCTTGGTCTTTCGATCGTTCACACCAACAAGACCCTGAAAAAGCTTGCAGGACGCAACCTGATCCGTTGGCAGGAGCGCGGCTGCGACGTGCTGGACGGGGAGGGGCTGATGCAGATGGCCGGCTGGGAAGGACTGCGCGAAGGAAAGCGCCCTTTCATCTAAAGCATGTCGCACAAAACTGTGCAGCGGTTTTGCGACAACGACATGCGCCAAACAATAACTTAAAGCGTTGCGAGCGGATCTGAAAGATCGCGACACGCTTTAGAATCTCTCCCGGTCGGATTGGTCAACCTTGATGTCTTTTTTAAATGCAAATTGGCGTCAGGGAAACTAGAGTCACGTCATCTTTCCTCCGACTTTCGTTTTTATCGACCGGAGACAAAAATGTGGCTATTCAGTTATGGTGGGCAACCACCGTCAACGGTCCAGGCGGGGTACCGACGGAATGATGTTTGCAAAAAGGCCGAAGCGCTGCAATGTTTGCGCTTCACGAGGGGCATGGAGATCATGAACGCAAGAACCCGTGTTCTGGTCCTGGAAGACAGTCTGATCATCGCGATGGAGGCGGAGGACATCCTGCGCCTCGTTGGTGCTGATACCATCGATATTGCCAATAGCGTCGATCAGGCCAGGGACGCAATCCAGGTCGCGGATTACGATTTCGCGCTTCTCGACGTGAATCTGGGAGAGGCGATGAGCTTCGATTTCGCGCGCGATCTGTCGCTGGCCAATATTCCGTTCGGCTTCGTTAGCGGCTATTCCGATACGCAGGATTTCCCGACCGACCTTCAGGATGTGCCCCTTCTCGTCAAGCCTTTCGATGAGAATGCGATGCGCGACTTCCTCCAGAAGCTTTTCCCGTCGCCGGCGGAATGACATAGTTCGAGCCGTGGTTTAAAATGGATCGGCAGGCTGAAGGACGGTTTTCCGATGCAATGGCAGGACCAGGCGATCATTCTTGGCGTCAAGCGCCACGGCGAGACGAGTGTCATCGCCGAGGTGATGACACGTGAGCGCGGCCGTCATCTCGGTCTCGTTCGCTCCGGCCGTTCGCGCACCATGCAGCCGGTGCTGCAGCCCGGCAATGAGGTGGAAGTCACCTGGCGTGCCCGGCTGGATGAACATCTCGGTGAATTCCGCCTCGAACCGGTAAAGCTGCGCGCCGCACGGCTGATGGAGACGGCGACCGCCGTTTACGGCGTGCAGGCCATGGGCGCCCTTCTGCGCCTGCTGCCGGAGCGCGATCCGCATCCGCATCTCTTCGAGGCTTTGGAAGTCATCCTCGATCATCTCCACAATCCCACCGATGCCGGTGAGCTTTTCGTACGTTTCGAGCTTGCGGTGCTGAACGACCTCGGCTTCGGGCTCGATCTTACCGAATGTGCGGCGACAGGGACCCGCGCCGATCTCGCCTATGTCTCGCCGAAATCCGGCCGTGCCGTGAGCCGTGGTGCCGGAGAGCCTTGGGCCGACAAGATGCTGGTTTTGCCGGCATTCCTGAGTGTGCAGGAAAACCATGCGGCCGATTTCGAAAGCCTCACGGCAGCATTCCGTCTGACTGGATTCTTTCTGCATCGCCATGTCTATGAACCGCGTGGTCTGGAGGCTTCGGCAGCGCGTGAAGGTTTCGTTCAAGCGGCACTCAAAGCGCTGAATCCGGCTGCGCGGACGCTTCTACGGCCGGATGAACTTTCTGCCTGAACGGCTTTTCATCCCTGCAAAACGGTCTTCAGTTTTGGCGGTTTACCCCCACGCGCCGCATCCCTATCTCTCCGGCAACGGAAAGTCTATGCGCTCAAGGAGGAAGCCATGCTGACCAGGCCCGATACATCGACCACCATCACGCTCTGGAACGGGCAGGAGGTTCCCCGCCTCGGCATGGGCTGCTGGGCGATCGGCGGTCCGTTCTTCGCGGGCGATACGCCGCTCGGCTGGGGCGAGGTGGACGACAATGAATCCATCGCCGCGATCAACCGCGCGATCGACCTTGGCATTCGCTTTTTCGATACGGCCTCGAATTACGGCGCCGGCCATTCGGAAGAGGTTCTGGGACAGGCGATCGGCAATCGCGCCGACATCGTCATCGCCACCAAGTTCGGCTTTGCCACCAATCCGGAGACGAAGCAGGCGACCGGTGCCTTTGCCGATCCGGCCTTCATCCGCCAGTCCGTCGAGACGTCGCTCCGCCGGCTGACACGGGAGCGCCTCGACCTCCTGCAATTCCACATCAATGATTTTCCGCTGGATCAGTCCGACGAGGTCTTCGATACGCTGCAGGCCCTGCGGACGGAGGGCAAGATCGATGCATTCGGCTGGAGCACGGATTTCCCCGATCGCGCTGCCCGCCATGCCCGCCGCCCCGGCTTCGTCTCGATCCAGCATACGATGAACGTCTTCGAGCCCGTGCCCCAGATGATCGATGTCGTCGAGAAGAACGGCCTCATCTCCATCAATCGCGGTCCGCTGGCCATGGGCCTGCTGACAGGCAAGTTCACGCCGGACAAGGCCGTGGGCGCCAAGGACGTGCGCGGCGCAGCACTCGAATGGATGATCTATTTCAAGGATGGGCGTATCGCGCCCGAATTCGCCGCAAGGCTCGACGCCGTGCGCAGTCTGCTCACATCTGAGGGACGCACGCTGACGCAGGGCGCGCTCGCCTGGCTCTGGGCGCGCTCGCTGCGCACCCTGCCCATTCCCGGTTTCCGGACCGTGGCCCAGGTCGAGGAAAATGCCGGCGCACTGGAAAAGGGTCCATTGCCGGCCGATGTGATGGCGGAGATCGACGCGGCACTTGCCGGTGTCTGAGACCGGGTTCAGGCTCGGGCACGAACCTTGAAGGTCCAGCCTTCCGGCCGCGCATCGATGATCTTCACCTCGTCGCCGATCGCGACCCTGCCGGTACCGCGCGGGGTCACGTTCCAGCCGAAAAGCGGACCAGGCACGCGCCGGTCTCCCGACATGCGGATGCGGCCCATGGCGGGCATGGGGTTCGCCACCTCGCGTGAACCCGTCAACTGGTCCTGTGTCGTCATGATGCAGCGGGCGCAGGGCTTGACGAGGTCGAAGCGGATGCCCGCGATCTCGATCGCAGCCCAGCGGTCCTCGGCCCAGGCCTCGTCCGTGTCTATGACGATATTCGGCCGGAAGCGCTCCATGCCGATGCCGCCTTCGGCATGGGCCGAGAGATCGGCGTTCAGCGCCGTCAGCGATCCCGTCGTCGTCACCAGGATCTGGTAGCCGTCGGTAAAGGTGACCGGTGTGTTTTCGCCTGCCCATTCGGCATTGGCCGTTCGTTTGGCAGCACCGTCGAAGAAGACGAGTTTCACCGCGCGGCCGAGCCATTCCGAAAGTCTGGCATTGCTGTCATCGTCGGCAACGGCAGCGCTGACGACCGATTTCCAGACCGTGACATCGAGCCGCCGGTCCGGATGCGGCGGCGGTACGGCGATGTCAGGCTCGCCCTGCATCATCAACCGGAAGGCGCCGGCCTCGGGCCGTACGTCGATGCGGGCAAGGGTCGGGAGCTCGCGCTGCGTAATGAAATGTCCGTCCGCGTCCGTCACCATGGCGCGCCGGTCGCCGGGCAGGCCATAGGCATCGATCTCGGTAAAGGGCAGGGCGATGCCGCGGGCGCTCTTGAGCGGGTAGATGAAGAGATCGCTGACACGCATCATAGGCTCCTAGATTTCATCCATAAATGCCGCGAGGAAGTCGCGCAGGCTCCTGTCGCGGGCTGCGGCCAGTTCGCGGCCGGTCCGGGTCTGGAAACCATCCGCCAGTTTGAACAGCTTCGTCTGGAAATGGTCAATCGCATAACGCTTGTCATCGAGCGGCCGGTCCTCGGAAGCCGGATCGAAAGGATCGTAGAGGCCCGATCCGAGCCGACCTGCAATATAGAAACAGCGCGCCGCGCCGACCATGCCGATGGCATCCAGCCGGTCGGCATCCTGCAGGATTTTCGCCTCCAGCGTTTCCGGCGGCACGTTCGCCGAGAAGCTGTGCGCGGTCACCGCATGGGCGACATCAGCGATATCCTCATCGCCCCATCCAAGCTCTTTCAATATCCGCGACGCTTTTTCTGCGGCGAGTGCCGATGCCTGGGCGCGCAGCGGCGAATTCTTCTCGACGGCGACGCAATCATGCAGCAGAACGGCAGCGGCCAGCACGTGGCCCTTGCCGCCTTCTGCGGCGTGGAGGCGCATGGCATTACGGAAGACACGCAGGATATGGGCGAGGTCGTGGGACCCGTCGTCACCCTCGGTCGCATGTGGAATGAGCTCCACAGCCAGAGACTCGTGGGGAGAGAAGGCTTCGGCCTTGAACATCGTCGTCACCGGTTTTCAAAGGGTTCGTATACCGTCGATAACGGCTTGGCCGGCGAGTCGCAACGTGCCGAGATCAGCGCCGGAATTTGGCGAACGGCGTAATGCCATTCGCCTTTGGCGGCATGGACAGCATGCGGGTCGCATCGCCAAACGGTTTTGGGGCGCTGATATAATAGCCCTGGATCTCGTCACACGCTTCGCGTTCGAGCAGCGCCATCTGCTCTGCGGTTTCCACGCCCTCCACGGTCACGCGCATGCCAAGCGCATCGCCAAGCAGGATGATCGCACGCATGATCGCATGTGCTTCCCTGTTCTCGGCGATGTCGTTCACGAAGGACTTGTCGATCTTGATCTTGTCGAACGGGAAGCTCGAGAGGTAGCTCAGCGACGAATAGCCCGTCCCGAAATCGTCCATGGAGATGCGGATGCCGCGTTCCCTGAGCGCATGCAGGATCGGCATTACCTCATCACGATTTTCCATCAGCACGCTTTCGGTGATCTCCAGTTCGAGACGCGAAGGAGAAAGTTCTGCGGCAGCAAGCGCCTCGCCGACATCCTTCGGCAGGTCGCTGCTGCTGAACTGGATAGCCGAGACATTGACGGCAATCTTGATATCCTCGGGCCATTGCGCTGCATCGTTGCAGGCGCGGCGTAAAACCCAGCGGCCGATATCGACCACGAGGCCGACCTCTTCGGCAAGCGGAATGAAATCCATCGGCGAGACCCGGCCGCGCACTGGATGATTCCAGCGGATCAGCGCCTCGAAGCCGCAGATGCGATGCTGCGTCAGGTCGTAGAGCGGCTGGTAGTGAAGTTCGAATTCCTCGTTGTGCACGGCAGCCCGCAGGTCGGCCTCCAGCGCGTGACGGGCCTGCATCTTCTCGTCCATCTCGACGGTGAAGAAGCGTTCATGCCGGCGCCCGTCCGCCTTGGCGTGGGAGAGTGCCATCGCCGCATTGCGCAGCAGCTTGTCGGTCTCGACAGCATCGTCAGGGGCAATCGAAATGCCCATGGAAACACTGAGTTCCACCTGCTTGTCGCTGCGGAAGAAGGGTTCGCTGAGCTCACGGCGGATCTGGTCGGCAAGTGCTGTGATGTTCCACGGCTGCTGGCGGTGCGTCTGCAGGATCGCGAATTCGTCCGAGCCGAGACGGGCAAGAATGTTTTCCGAGCCGGCCGAGGCGCGGATGCGCTCTGCGACCTGCTGCAGGATCTTGTCGCCAGCAGAAACACCCATCGTATTGTTGATCGACTTGAACCGGTCGAGATTGAGATGCACGAGCGCGATCTGCTCGTCTTCCTTGCGCTCGGCAAGGGCCGCATCGAGCTGCTCGCGGAAGCGAATGCGGTTCGGCAGACCGGTCAGCGGATCGTGATGGGCGAGATAGGTAATGCGCTCGGCGGCCTTGCGGTCTTCGGTAATGTCGGCATGGATGGCGATATTGCTGCCGTCGGCAAGGATGGTAACGACGCTCTGGATGATGCGGCCGTCATCCATCAGCCATTCGCGCCGACGGATGCGTCCTGCCTTCGAGGAAGCTCCCTGGCCTTCCTTCCTGCTGCGTGTCCTGGCACCGGCCTGCTCGGTGCCACGCGTCTTGTGCATCAGGTCGGCAATCGTGGTGCCGGGCGTGACATCGCCGTCGCTAAAGCCGAAGAGCTGGCGGAAGCGCAGGTTGGAAAGGGTCAGCCGCTGGTCCGCATCGAACACGCTGAGGCCGAGCGGCAGGTTGTTCAGGACAATTTCGAAGAGCTTGCGCTGTTCCGCAAGGGCCTGCGTGGTGGAACTGATCGTTTTCTGCAGTTCGCGGTTTTCGATGAGCAGCGTCCCGGCGCTGCGCTCGATTTCATCATATTCGCTTTCATGGCTGCGATAGGTCGCGATGACGAGCTCCATCAGATGCTCTGCATCGATCGATCCGTCCTCATCGACGGCCTGCGTGCACTGTTGCCAGAAAAGCGTCTCAGCTTTCATGCGCACGAGTCCCCTCGCGGGACGATTGCGATGGAAGCATGGCAAAAGGCGAAGGCGTCTTCGACTGGCAAAGGTGCCATATCGAGCCGGGCATGAAAAAGACCTCTCTAAAATGGATGCAAGAATCATTTTTTGTAAGCAGCAGGTGGCCATTTCCGGCAACTCGCAGGCGGCATCTTCTACCGGGCCGATTAATAATCGGTTGCAACTCCCGGCCATTATAGCTAGCCGGCAATTTGCGTGTATCTCGCAAACTACTGAAATACCGAGGAAACCTGGCTTTTTGAGGCAATTGGAAAGTGCCGCGGAAATGGGTCGTTACACTTTGTCAACTATGGTTAATCGAGTGTTAACAGCTTATTGACCGAAGCCGCAAATCAGTTTAGTCAACAATCCAGTCCTTGATATTTCCCACCCGCGTATTGCGTACAGACTCTCACCGGAAGAAGCGGTGAACGGAGGTTTGTATGACTGTTATTTCATCAGTTCCAGACATCTCTTATGCATATTTGGCAACGCTCTCGCGGCTTGATGCCAATGGTGACGGCGTCTTGAGCCGCACGGAACGTGCGGCAGATGAGAAGCCCGGCATCATCAGAGAGTTTCTCGAAGATGATGATGGCGATAATACGCAGCCGAAATATCCGAGCAGCCTCGTCGCGCTCATGATGGAATACAGCGACAACGGCTCGGCAACCGGCACGGCCGTTCCCTATGCGCTGCAGCAGGTTGCTCCTGATGCTGATGACCAGGCGATGCAGATCTATCGCAATACCTACGGCGAGTTCGATCTCGGTATCGCCGCCTGAGCCTTAGTCGTAGACTGCAGAAGTCGAGCCGGCCTCGTGGCCGGCTTTTTCTTGCCTTTTATGCAGGCAGGAACACCTTCCCTCGTGAGGCGTTGGGACACAGTCCCCGAAACGGAAGGAAACCTGATGAAAATCATATGCACCATCGCTGCCCTCGGGCTGCTTGCGGCGGCGTCCCAAGGCTTTGCCCAGGACAAGCAGACGGCGACGGCAAATTTTATCGGCCCTGACGGCAAGGAGGCCGGCCGCGCCACACTCACCGCTGCGGCCAATGGTGGTGTCTTCATCGAGGCGGAAATCTCCGGCCTGCCCGTCAATAAATGGGTCGCCTTTCATATTCATGAGACCGGCCGCTGCGATGCCGCGACCCATCACGAATCGGCCGGCGGTCATTTCAATCCGACCAAGGCCGAGCATGGTTTCCTGGCCGCCAAGGGACCGCATGCCGGCGATATGCCGAACCAATATGTCGGTCAGGACGGCATCCTGCGCGCACAGGTCTTCGACACCATGATCTCGCTCGACGGCAAGGAGGATGGTGTGCGTGGCCGCGCGCTGATGGTGCATGCCGATTCCGATGATTATCGAACCCAGCCTTCGGGCGGCGCCGGCGACAGGATCGCCTGCGGCGTGATCAAATAGGTTATGGCTGCGTTTGCGCGGACGTCTTCGGCGTCCTCTTGCGGGCCGAAACCCTGACCTGCGCTTCCTCGCGTGCCGGTTCGGGAACGGGAGCGTTCGAAACCTCCGCCGGAGCGTCGCCAACCTCGCCCCTTTTGTCAAAGGCAAGCTTGACGCGCTTGATCATGTCGCGACTGAGGCTCCACCAGTCGCCGGTCGATGCCCAGTAGCGCAACGTCACGCTGACCGCACTGTCGCTGAGACTATCAATGAAGACACTCGGCGCCGGCGTCTTGAGTACGCGCTTGTCGGCGGTTGCTAGCTTCATCAGCGTCTCCATGGCGAGATCGAGATCGTTCTGATGCGTAATGTTGATCTTCACTTCGTTCTGCCGCGTCGGCTGGCGGCTGTAATTGGTGATCGGCGTGTTCCAGAGCGTTGAATTGGGTGCCAACCGGTAGAGACCGTCTCCGGTTCTAAGCTCGGTGGCAAACAGGCCGATCTCAAGAACCGTTCCCGAGACGCTGCTCGTCTCAATATATTCCCCGACGCGGAACGGGCGCAGCACGAGCAGCATGATGCCGGCAGCGATATTCTGCAACGTGCCCTGCAGCGCCAGACCGACGGCAAGGCCGGCGGCGCCGAGTGTGGCGATAATCGATGCCGTCTGCACGCCGAACTGCCCGAGAACGGTGACGAAGACCAGCACCAGCAGCGCATAGCGCACCACATTGGTGAAGAAACGGGCGAGCGTCTCGTCGATGCCGCGTACGCGCGAGATGCCCTCATAGGCCCAGCGGCTGATGAGGCTCGCCGTCACCCAGCCAACGATGAGCAGGATGATCGCCCCGAGGATGGAAAAGGAATATT
Source organism: Rhizobium sp. 768_B6_N1_8 (assembly GCF_051811225.1). NCBI lineage: Bacteria > Pseudomonadati > Pseudomonadota > Alphaproteobacteria > Hyphomicrobiales > Rhizobiaceae > Rhizobium > Rhizobium sp. 768_B6_N1_8. Next base: position 899,315 of record NZ_JBPWPV010000001.1, read on the forward strand.
GTACGGCAAGCGCGCTCGCCTGATCGAGCGCTGAGCGGGTTGCAATGATAAGGTCGGTGGCCTGCTGTTCCATCACGTACTCCTCGAATGCCTCGTCGGGGGCTAGATGGAGCAGGGGTGAGGAGCGTCAACCGTTTGAATCGCCCCTGACGGTCAGCACGAAGGGCGCGTTGCCGTCGGCGTCTGCACCGCGGCCGATGGCTCTCACGGCATCGACGAGCCGGCCGCGCCGGTCAAGCAGCGCATCGCCGATTTCGACGATCCGGGCATTCGGCGTCGCATAGGGCGAGGCGGTTCGCAGCCGCCGGGTAAGCGCCATATCCTCCTGCTCGGGCGCGAGCGAGAGAGCCGCTATCAGCGCCGCGGCAGGCGAGCGCGACACGCCCATCCAGCAATGGACGAGCAGCGGTGCTTCCTGCTGCCAGCCGGCGGCAAAATCGATGATCGCCCGCACATGCTTTTCGTCGGGCGCCACCAGATCGCCCGTGCCCTTGAAGGCAATATCGTTCATGTTGAGCAGCAGATGCCGGTCGGCCTTGATGACACCTGGCCGGTGAAAGGCCTGCTCCTTTGCCATCAGGCTGATCATCTCGCGCGCCTTGTGCCGCACGGCCATTTCGGCGATGCGCGCCAGTGGGGAAACCACGATCACGGTCACGACGCGATGCCCCGCTCCGCCTCGATCTCAGCGAAACGCTCGCAGAAGAGCCGCTGCGCTTCGAGCGCCGGGACGGGATCGATCGAGAGCATGTCCCGGGTGATACCACGCGGCTGACCGAAGAATTTTTGCGCCTCCGCAGGCGTGAAGCCGGCAAGGACAGTTGCCTCGAAATAGGCGGCGATCGTATCGGCCTTCTTGATCTTGTCCTTGAGCTCGCGGGAGGGGTGCGGCGGCAGGCCGAAACGCAGATGCACGGCCGCTTCCAGTCGCTTCTCGACGGTCTTGTATCCGCCGCCGACGACGGCCTTGAAGGGGGAGATCATGTCGCCGATCACATATTCGGGCGCGTCATGCAGCAGCGCCATCAGGCAATCGCCGGGTGTGGCCTCATTGAAATGCCGGAAGATGGATTCGACGACAAGGCAGTGCTGCGCAACGGAAAAGGCATGGTCACCCGACGTCTGGCCGTTCCAGCGGGCGACGCGTGCAAGTCCGTGGGCGATATCGCTCAATTCGACGTCGAGCGGTGAGGGATCGAGCAGATCGAGCCGCCGGCCGGACAGCATGCGTTGCCAGGCACGTGGAGCCTTCGCAGTCGTCACGCGCTGGCCTCGTCTGAGGAAGTCGGGAAGCTGAGCCCGGACCAGGCGGGCAGGCTGAGCGTCACGGAAACATCGCCGGCAAGCAGCGGCGTGCCGGATGCCATGGCTTCGCCTGCGCGGTCTATGCGCACGATCGCCAATCCGCTCGACCCCTCGACGGAGCCGAGCATGCCGACCGGCTTGCCATTGGCGGTTATTTCGGTGCCGCTTGCAGGCAGCGCAGTCCCGGCCGAAACGGTCACGACACGGCGTCGTGCCGTGCCGCGATGCTGCATGCGGGACACTACTTCCTGGCCGACATAGCAGCCCTTCTTGAAGGAGAGGCCGCCGTTGAAATCCATCAGCACATCATGCGGAAAAGCGTCCTGAAGCGCATAATCAGGTCCTGACGTGACGATGCCATTCTCGATGCGCAACGCATCGTAGAGCGCCGCATCATCGCTGCCATGATGACCGGCACGACGCAGAACGGTAACATCAGCCTTGGCAAAGCGACTGTCCTTGACGCCTTTTTCGGCATCCTCGCCCCAGGAAACGGTAACACCATCTTCGGCACCTGGCGTCAGCGTCACCGGCGCGCGCAGGCGATACATGGTCAGCCGCTTCAGCAGGGCTTCTCGTTGGGTCGCATCCGTTTCGATGATGAAGTCATCACCCTCGCGCCAGATGACGAAGTCGAACAAGATCTTGCCCTGCGGCGTCAGCAATGCGCCCGGCCGCGCCTCGTCCGCACCGAGCGAGACGATGTCTGTGGTGATCAGATTCTGCAGGAAGGATTCTGCTTCCACGCCGCCGACGGCAATGAGCGAGCGGTCTTTCAGGAATACGGCTGGCATGGCGAAACCTGTCGCGTTGGTGATCGCTCAGAGGTAAGTCTTTGAAGCGGATGGTGCAAGCGCTCTACAGTATCGGCCCGAAAATCGGAATCGATTTTCAAAAAGCCTGATGCGTAGATTCAAGGAGTTAGTGCGTCCGAATGGACGCACGGCGCTCCAGCGTCAGTCGCCGGCTGTGAAAAACTTCCATTTGCCATCCGGCGCAATGCCGACGCGATAGAAATTATAGCCGCCGAATTCCTGCATGTCGGAGAGATCGCCTGCCGTGACGATGCGCAGGAGCTCCACGCGTTCCGGCGGTGTCAGCGATTTCAAGTCTTTTTCAGCAAAATAGGGCCAGACATACATTTCCTCGGGCGTGCCCTGACCGACATGCACGAAACCAGTCGAGATAACGTCGAGCATGATCGCGAGGATCTCGTCGCCATCAGGATCGCCGGAGAGATCCTTCAACGTGCCGATTGGATCATCCGTGGGTTCGCCGACCGTCACCTGGGTCTGATCGGCACCGGTCCCCATCAGCGGGCGCAGGCGTTCGAGATCGCCTGAGGCGGCCGCCTCGACGATCTGTTCGCGCATCTTGCGCACCGGTTCCGGCGCCTTGCTGATGTCGTAGATCACTTCGACGGGTTTGGAATCGTCGGATGCGCCTGGCGTCTTGTCGACGCTCTGGCCGCTCTCTTTGTTGACGAGCGGATCTGGCTGGGGAATGCCTGACGAACCGTTCTGCGGTGGAGCCGGCTGCTGTGGGCTCTGCTGCGCCGTGGCAGGCGCATCGGCCTGGCCCGGGATCTTCTGAAGTTCGGAAAGCGCGTAGGCGGAAGAAGCGGACAGCATGCTGCCTGCGGCGAGGCCGATGGCAAGCAGGACCGGCGCGAGCGAAATTCGCGAGGAAATATCTTTACCGGTACGCATGAGACTCTCTGTATTGCCCCTATTGCAGGGTCCTGTTGGTGGAAAACTCACCTGCCAGCATGCGGTCGCGCAACGAGTCCAGCAAGGCCTCGGCACTGTTTTCTCCATGCAGTCTGATCGTCTCGCGCAACGCATGAGCAATCGCAGCATCGGCAATGATTTCAGGCTCGATACCATCGGCCATGCCGTCAGCCCAAGCCTCGTTCTGGTATTCCAGAGCCGCCTGCATCTTTTCGTGGACGATCATGTCGTCGATGTCGTTGAGGCTTGGTTCCATTATCTTTTCCTCAGAACTTCTCATGTCTTACCGCTACGTTAACAACACTAACAGCCTTTTCCCAAAACGACACGGCCGCATGCGAAATCAGGTTAATTAAACGTTAATTTCCAAAGCGCGAAGTAATTTCTGTGGCAAGTGTTGCACCTTCGTTACGGTAGCGCTCTTCTGCCACGATGGCCGCCTGCGTGCAATCCGTGTAAACAGAGGCGAATGCTCGGTATCCGCGATTGAAGGCTGCGGTCAGTTTTTCCTTGCGCTGCGGCTCCCCATTCGTTTCGGAATCAAGTAGTTGCTGCATGTCGGCCCGCCATTCGTCCGCCCCCGGCGCCTTGCAGAGCGTGCGCAGATAATGCACCGAGCCCAGAACCTCCGCCAGCCGCGCCAGCTTGTCGTCATAGGGTACGGTCGCAACCTGCGGCACTATCTCCTCCACCGGCGGAGGCGCATTCTTGCCGCCCTGCGCCCCACCTTGCGCCATTGTGGGACCGGCCCCGACGAGGCCGCCAAAGACGAGAGATGACAAAACAACGCGTCGAACGGGAATCATGCTCCCAGTTGATACAGGGAGCATGACAGGAACAAGGCGGATGCGGCAATTTCCACTTCTATTCTAGTTCCACTTCTATTCTAGCGAGGGCCTCATTCACCGGCGGCCAACCGCTCCGCGCATTCGAGCACGCTCTGTGGCACCGGCATGCGCCGGATCTCTTCCACGCTGTACCATCCGATCGCTGCCGCATCGTCGGCGGCTTCAGCCACCAGGTGGCGGTCCGCCTCGACGCGGAAGACGGAGAGGAAGAAATGGCTGCTGATGCTGCCATCGGGTGCATGCGTCTTCAGGTCATAGGTGGAGAACAGGCGCGGATTTCGTGCCTGAATGCCGGTCTCCTCGAGGAATTCGCGCAGTGCCGTTTCCTCGGGCGTCTCGCCGGGTTCGCCTCGTCCACCGGGAAAGGCATACATATCGGCCGAAGGCGGGTTTCGCCTGAGCACGAGAAGGAACCGGCCATCACGTTCAAGGATGGCGGAAGAGGCGGGTTTGGCTTGGGAGGTCATTGCTTCGCACGCTTTGCTGTGATGGCGCCTTATCCCACGGGCGGCTCACCTTGCGCAACTGTCGGCATTGCATGGAATATGGTTCCACGATTCCTGCGAGATGCCCGTGACCTACCTGATCTATGCCCTTGCCGCCCTCTTCGAAATCGCCGGCTGCTTCGCCTTCTGGGCCTGGCTGCGGCTGGCAAAGCCCGTCTGGTGGCTGGCGCCCGGCATGGCGTCGCTGGCGCTCTTTGCCTGGCTGCTGACGCTGGTGCCGAGCGAGGCGGCCGGGCGCACCTTCGCGGCCTATGGCGGCATTTACATCGTCGCCTCACTGCTGTGGCTATGGCTGGCGGAAAACCGCGTTCCCGATCGCTGGGACATCGGCGGCGCGATGGTCTGCCTCGTCGGGACGGCGATCATCCTCTTTGCACCGCGCAGTTAGAACAATTCCGCAAAAGATGTGCAGCGCCCCCCATTTGGAATTGCTTGAGGGCAAACCGCCTTGACCGATGTCGGGCACGATGCAAAGACATCCCCATGTGCGGACGTTTTGCCCTGACAGAAGTGGTCAAGGATATCGCCGAAGCTTTCAGTCTCGCCGAGCTGGAAGGCTTTCCGGCGCGTTACAATATTGCGCCGACGCAGCCGATCCTCGTCGTCATTGCGGGCGAAGGGCAGGAACCGGGCAGCAACCTGCCGGATCGCCGGGCGCTTCTGGTGCGTTGGGGCTTCACGCCGGGCTGGGTCAAGGATCCCAAGGAATTTCCGCTGCTGATCAATGCGCGCTCGGAAACCGCAATCGGCAAAGCCTCCTTCCGCGCCGCCATGCGCCATCGCCGCATCCTCATTCCGGCCTCCGGCTTCTATGAATGGCATCGACCCTCAAAGGAAAGCGGCGAGAAGGCACAGGCCTATTGGATCCGGCCGCGCCGCGGCGGCGTTATCGCCTTTGCCGGCCTCATGGAGACATGGTCCTCGGCCGATGGGTCTGAGGTCGATACCGGCGCCATCCTGACGACCAAGGCCAACAGCGCGATCTCTTCGATCCACGACCGCATGCCCGTCGTCATCAAGCCGGAGGATTTTTCCCGCTGGCTGGACTGCAAGACGCAGGAGCCGCGTGAGGTCGCCGACCTGATGCAGCCGGTCCAGGAGGATTTCTTCGAGGCGATCCCGGTCTCCGACAAGGTCAACAAGGTCGCCAATATGGGGCCGGATCTGCAGGATCCAGTGCCGCTCGAAAAGGTGCCGAAGCAGCCGCAGAAAAAGACATCTGACGACGGCCAGCTCAGCTTCTTTTGAAACCCGAACCCACCATCCTGTTGAATGGAAAACCCGGTGATCTCTGCCAGCCGGTTTTGGCCAAGAGGCGCGTCTCTTTCAGCCCATTTTTGCCAGACCCGCCGCATGGCGGGTTCTGGATGTCCGTATCCGGCATCGTCATGAGCCTGCTGTCAATCAGCCCGCTCGTGCGCTTCTTCGCACTCGCTTAGGCGAGTTTCTTGACCGGCGCCGGCTTTGCCATCATCGAGGCCGCAGCCACGGCCTTGAGGCCGAGCGGGCGGTAGTTGGTCGCGAGATCCGGCTTGGCTGCCTGCTGCTGTTCCGACTTCTTCGAGGTCACGATACTCTCCTTACGTGTTTCTCTAGAATTTTATCTGTCTTGTTCTTTTGTCTTTAATAGCGACAAAAGCGAGGCACCGCCTATCAGGAAATGTAAACACAGACCATAATTCGCGAGGCTTAACCGAAGCCTGCGTTCGTTAATACTTACTTAATAAAGTAGATGCTCAGATGTGGCGACCGATGTCGTCCTCGCCGATACCGGGTTCCTCGATGGTCAGCGTGCCATATTTGCGCTTCCACTTTCGCGCGCCGAAGGGCAGCGAAATGAGGTAGGCGCAGACGGTGAAGACCATCACTTCCCAGGTAAAGCTCATCAGCAGCGCGACGTAGATCACGACACCGAGCATGGCTGGCAGCACGAGATCACGCCGCATCCGGCTTTCGGATTTACCGGACCAGACAGGCAGGCGGCTGATGAGCAGGAAGGCGATGAGGACCGTGTAGCCGGAGGAGAGAAAGGCGAAGGTCCGGTCGGTGGTGAGGCCGAGGAAGCCGAGATAGACAGGCAGAAGCACCAGCATTGCGCCGGCCGGGGCCGGCACGCCGACGAAATATTCCGATTGCCAGGGCGCGCGGTTCTCGCGCTCCGACATCACGTTGAAGCGCGCCAGTCTGAGGCCGGCGGCGATCGTGTAGATGAGCGCCGCGATCCAGCCCAGCGAACGCGCCGCGTCAAGTGCATAGACATAGACCACGAGGGCAGGGGCGACGCCGAAATTGACGATATCGGCAAGCGAATCCATCTGCGCACCGAATTTCGACGTGGCCTTCATCAGCCGCGCGACACGGCCGTCGATGCCGTCGAGGAATGCGGCGACGAGCACCATGGCGACAGCCAGCTCGTAGCGGCCTTCGAAGGCAAGCCGGATGCCGGTCAGGCCGGCGCAGATGGCAAGGATAGTGATGAGGTTCGGAACGACGAGCCGGATCGGAATCTCGCGCAGGCGCGGCCCGCGGGCCGAATCGTCGTTCGGGCCGTTCGGTTCGAAGGGCGGAAAGGGTGTTTCCATATCGCGCTCTCCTGAAAATTAGCTGCGGCGGCTGATGACCGGACCCTTGGTCGAGGCGAATTCGGCGATAACAGTCTCGCCGGCAACCGCCGTCTGGCCGAGCGAGACGCGCGGGGCGGCACCCGCCGGCAGGAAGACATCGAGGCGCGAACCGAAGCGAATGAGGCCGAAACGCTCGCCCGCATCGAGAGGTTCATTGGCATGCGAGAAGCAGAGGATACGCCGTGCCACGAGGCCGGCGATCTGCACCACGCCGATCTGGCCGTGGTGGGTCTCGATCACGAGGCCGTTGCGCTCATTCTCTTCACTCGCCTTGTCGAGCTCGGCATTCACGAAGGTACCGGGGCGGTAGTTGATGCTGACGATGCGGCCGCGCATCGGCGCGCGGTTCACATGGCAGTTGAAGACGTTCATGAACACGGAGATGCGCAGCATCGGTTCGTTGCCGAGGTTCAGCTCGGCGGGCGGCGTGACCATCTGGATCGAGGAAACCTTGCCGTCGGCCGGCGAAATGACGAGATCGTCGTCCTGCGGCGTGACGCGTTCGGGATCACGGAAGAAATAGGCGCACCAGAGCGTCAGGATGAGGCCGATCCAGAAGAGCGGCTTGAAGATCCAGCCCAATACGAGCGACGCGACGAAGAAGGCGGCAACGAAGGGGTAACCCTCCTTGTGCACCGGAACGATCGTGTTGCGAACCGTATCGAACAAGCTCATGAATGCCGGTCTCCTGTCGTTTTTCGTATCCGCTGGTTACAGAAAAACGACAGGAGGAGCAATGGCGTGGATCTCAGGCCGCCTCCAGCGCGTCGGTTCTGAACAACAAAACGGACGATCTCGCCCGTTTACTGCGCTAGCTCGCCGGCGCCAGCCGGTTGACGATGCCGAGCTCGTCGCTTTCGCGAACCTGCTTGAGATGCTCTTCGGCCTGTGTCGCTTCGCGCTGACGGCTCCACATCGAGGCATAGAGGCCATTCTGTTCGAGAAGGGCCGCGTGCGTGCCGCGCTCGGCAATCTCCCCGCTCTTCAACACGATGATCTCGTCGGCACCAATCACGGTAGACAGGCGGTGGGCGATGACCAGCGTCGTGCGGTTCTTGGAAACGACATCGAGTGCCGTCTGGATTTCCCGCTCTGTCGTCGTGTCGAGCGCCGATGTCGCCTCGTCGAGGATCAGGATCGGCGGAGCCTTCAGGATAGTGCGGGCAATCGCCACGCGCTGCTTTTCGCCGCCTGAAAGCTTCAGCCCGCGTTCGCCGACCTTGGTTTCGAAACCCTCCGGCAGCATTTCGATGAAATGTCCGATCTGGGCGATTTCAGCCGCCTGCTTCACCTCGGCTTCACTGGCCGAAGGGCGGCCATAGCGTATGTTATAGGCGACAGTGTCGTTGAACAGCACCGTATCCTGCGGCACCATGCCGATCACCGAGCGCAGGCTCTTCTGAGTGATCGTGCGGATATCCTGCCCGTCGACGGTGATGGAACCGCTCTGGATATCGTAGAAGCGATAGAGCAGGCGCGACAGTGTCGATTTGCCGGCACCCGAGGGGCCGACGACGGCAACTGTTTTGCCCGCCGGCACCTCGAAGGAAATGCCCTTGAGGATCGGCCGGGCCGCATCATAGGCGAAATGCACGTCCTTGAAGGAGATGGTGCCCTGGGCGATGGCAAGATCCTTCGCGTCAGGCGCGTCCAGCACCTCGGCCTTCACTTCCAGAAGATCGAACATCTGCTCGATATCGATCAGCCCCTGGCGGATTTCGCGATAGACGAAACCGATGAAGTTCAGCGGCACGGAAAGCTGCAGCAGCATGGAATTGACGAAAACGAAATCGCCGATCGTATGTTCGCCGCTCTGCACCGACCAGGCCGAGAGGACGAGCATGATCGTCGTGCCGATGCCGAAGATCACGCCCTGGCCGAAGTTCAGCCAGCCGAGCGAGGTCCAGACGTCGGTTGCCGCCTTCTCATAACGCTCCATCGACTTGTCGAAGCGCTTGGCCTCCATCTCCTCATTGCCGAAATATTTGACGGTCTCGAAGTTGAGGAGCGAGTCGATCGCCTTGGTATTGGCGTCCGTATCGCTGTCGTTCATCGCCCTACGGATCGAGATGCGCCAGTCGGAAGCGCGGATCGTGAACCAGATATAGGCCCAGACGGTGAAGGCGGTGACGGCGAGATAGGAGAAGCCGTAACCCCACCAGAAGATCGCCGCCGTCAGCAGGAATTCGATGACCGTCGGGATCGAGTTCAGGATCGTGAATCGCACGATCGTTTCGATGCCCTTGGTGCCGCGCTCGATGATGCGCGAAAGCCCACCCGTCTTGCGCTCCAGATGGAAGCGCAGGGAAAGCTCATGCATATGCACGAAGGTGCGGTAGGCAAGCTGGCGCACCGCATATTGGCCGACGCTGGCAAAGAGCGAGTCTCTGAGCTGGTTGAGGGCGAGCTGGATGAGGCGCGTCAGGTTATAGGCGATGACGAGGGCGGTGGCGCCGATCAGCAGCGGCGGCAGCGTGCCCTGCAGGTCCATCCTGCCGTTCAGCGCATCGGTGGACCACTTGAAGAAATAGGGCACCAGCAGCAGGACGAACTTCGAGATCAGCAGGTAGACCGAGGCCCATACGACCCGCATCCTGAGATCCGGCCTATCCTTCGGCCACATATAGGGCCAGAGATTGTAGAGCGTTCCCAACAGGTTGGAGTCTGAAACTGTCTTGCCGTTTGCCATGCTTTTCTCCAGCCCGGCGGGCCGCTATCGCCGCGGCTTGTCGCCGCTTCCGCGAGATATGCCACCGGCTGGCGGATTACAACATTGACGGGGATTTTATAGGCGGGGTGTTGCGCGCCGGTCTTAACGAAAACGGCGGCCGATGGGCCGCCGTTTTTTTGATTTAGAGATGCCCGCCCGAGAGCCGCTTGCGGTGCAGTTCCTCGGCATTCGGAAGCGCATCCTTCGGCAGGCCGAAGACCTGGCCCGGACGGATGCGGTCCGGATTGAGGATCTTGTCCTCATTGGCGATGTAGATTGTCGTATAGCGCACACCAAGGCCATAGGTACGCCGGGAGATCTGCCAGAGCGTATCGCCACGGCGAATGATGACCGCGTTGTTGTTTGCCGTCAGCGGCGCCTGCTCAATCGTCTTTGGCTGGCTGGCGTCCGATACCTCGTTTGAGGGCATCGGCGCGACATTGGCACCGGGAACCGTCAGTTCGGCGATGATCGAGCCGAGCTTGTCGAGTACCGCGCCGACCGACTTGGCATCCTTCGGCAGGCTCTGCAGCACTGTCAGCGCATTCGCCGCAACCTGTGAGGCGGAAGCCGATGCCTGCTTGAAGGCGTCGGTAGCATCGATGCCCGGACGGAAGTCGACGAGAGAGCGCAGCGCGAACTCGGTGGCCGAGCGGGCTGCCGCAAGCTGCTCGGCACCCGGCACCTTGCCGTCTGCGAACAGCCCCTTCAGCAGGCCGAAGGCTTTCGTCGCATCGCCCTTGAGCTTGCCGAGCTGGCCCTCGTCGAGCGGCACCGTCGCCTGATTGACATTGGCATTACTGCCGGACTGCGCGGCAACCGTTACCTGATCGCCTTCCGGACGGTTGAAATTGACGGTCGCGCGGATGAGGACCTTGCCCGTCCCATCGACGACATCGACACGGATCTTGTGATCACCGACCGGGAGGTCCATCGCGCCGCTGATAACGAAGTGACCATCCGGCTCCGCGGTATCCTGGCCGATCAGCGCATCATCGGCGTAACCGATAACCTTGGCATTGGCGCGCGCCGTGCCGGCCACGAAGATCTTGTTGCCTTCGATCTCCACAGCAGTGATCACCACATCGGCAACAGCCTCGGTGCCCTGCTGAGTGCTGGGAAGAGGAGGTGCTGTTTTGCCCGCACCATCAGATGTCACGGGCATATTCGGCGTCTGCATCGCGACCTGGTCGCTCGGAGCACCACTATTAGGGGCAGGCTGCGAGCTGTCAGCAGCCGGCGGCTGGGCGTTTGCGACCTCAGCCTTCGGTGCGGTGATGATGCGGCTTGCCGTGCCCGGCTTGGAAACCATGGCGAGCAACTCGCTGCCGCTGCCATCCTTCGGCACGGAAACGGTTGCAACTTCTTCAGACAGCGTGGTCTTGCCATCCTTGCCGGTTACTTTCAGCACGAGCTGATGGTCGCCGGCTGGAAGCGGATTGTCGAGAACGGCCGCAAAATCGCCGGTGCCGTCGACATCGGTTGTTACGACCACCTTGTCGCCGTCGAGCACTTCCAGCTTGCCATGCGGCTCAGCCGAGCCGGCAATGACGGTCGAACCATCCGGCTCGACACGCAGCACGTCGAAAGCTGGGATCTTCGGGCCGGTGTTGGCAGCGGTATCGGCTGTGGGAGCAGTCTGGTTATTGGCTGCGGCCGGTTGGCCGGTTGGCTCCGGCGCACCGGTCAGCGCGGCTTCGGCCCGTGCGAGGGCGGCCAATGCGTCGGCCGCATTTTCAGGGAGATTGCGGATGATGTCGCGCGCCTTGCCCGCACCGTCCTTGGCCTTGGAGACGAGGCTTGCGGTGGTAGTATCGAGACCTTCAGGGGCAGCGAAATCGACGATCGTGGTCAGCGTATTCACGGCGGCAGTCTTTGCGCCTGCCAGCGCATCGGCAGCAGGCACCTTACCGTCCGCAAACAGCGCCTTCAGGCCGGAGAGAGACCGCACGGCATCGGCGGTGAGGCTGCCGACCTTCTGGGCGGCTTCTGTGGCATCCGCGGCAGCGGAGCGGGAAGTCTTAGACGCTTCGTTAACCGTGTTGTTGACCTCGGTGCCGGCCTGATTGATAGCGTCACCAACCTTCGCCACATCAGAGCCGAGCCGTGGCATGACGAAAAACACCATCAGTATGATTGCGATTACGAGCACTGCGAGGGCCAGCAAGCCGGCACGGTTTTTCATCATTGCGTCTCCAAAGGCGGCAAATTGCCGTAGTATTCAGAAATTGCTAGCGATTCCCGTTGCTTTGCACAAGCATTCAAAGCAAATAGGCAAGCTCCGGAAGCCGCTTTTCAGTCAATTTTCTTGACTGCATTGAAATGGAATAGTTGTTTTTCCCTTATGACCGAACAATCTGTACCGATTCGATCCATTTGCGTTTACTGCGGCTCTCGGCCGGGACGCGATCCTTCCCATATGGCTGCCGGCCGCGCGCTCGGAAAAGAGATCGCGGAATATGGCCTTCGCCTCATCTACGGCGGTGGCACTAAGGGCATCATGGGTGCTGTGGCCAGCGGGACCCTATCCAACGGCGGTCAGGTGACGGGCATCATTCCCGAGTTCCTGATCGACATGGAGGCGACTCGCCATTCGCTCGGCCAACTCAACGAGCTTATTGTAACCCCTGACATGCATGCGCGCAAACACACGATGTTCGAGCGCTCGGATGCCTTCGTGGCCTTGCCGGGCGGTATCGGCACGCTGGAAGAGATCGTCGAAATCATGACCTGGGCACAGCTCGGCCGTCACGAAAAGCCGATGGTCTTCGCCAACATCAACGGCTTCTGGGATCCGATGATGGAGCTCCTGCGCCACATGACGGGCGAGGGCTTCCTGCACACTGCCCATCGCGTGCAGCCGCTGGTCATCGATGAGATATCGGGCATCATTCCGGCCATCATGGCGCAGGCGGCAGAGCTTGCCGCCGACCGTGACGGCGAGGATGACGTGATCTCGAAGATGTAAGTCGCCGAAGCAATTCCAGCAAAAGTGCGCAGCGGTTTTGCTGGAATTACATGCAGACAGGCGCAGGTCTAACGTCCGCGCGTCGTCCTCAACATAGACCAGCTGTAGAAGAACAGGCCGGCCCAGATCAGCGGGAAGGCGATCATGCGCGCCGTATCCAGTTCTTCTCCGAAACCGAAAACGGCAATCAGGAAGATCATGGTCGGCGCGATATACTGCATGATGCCGATGGTCGAGAGCTTCAGCAGCTTGGCGCCATTGGCGTAGATCATCAGCGGTACGGCGGTGATCAGCCCGCAGCCAAGCAGCAGGGCGGTATCGCTAAGGCTCGTGCGGTACAGATGCCCTTCGCCGCTGACGAATTCCAGGTAGAGGATATAGAGCAGTGCTGGCAGGCTGAGGATCAGCACTTCCAGGAAGAAGCCTTGGTTCGGCCCGAGCGGCAACGTCTTGCGAAACAGCGCATAGAAGCCCCAGCTGATCGCCAGCGTCAGCGCCACCCAGGGAATGCCGCCGCTATCGAAGGCGAGCACGACGACCGCAAGGCCGGCAAGGCAGATCGCCGCGATCTGCATCGGCTGCAGCTTTTCCTTGAGCAGCACGGCGCCGAGGAAGATGCTGAAGAGCGGATTGATGAAATAGCCCATGGCGGCATCGAGCGAATGGCCGGCGCCGATCGCCCAGACATAGGTGCCCCAGTTCATGGTGATCAGCGCCGCGGTCATCATTGCCATGGCGAGCATGCGCGGTGAACGCAGCGCAATAGCGATATCCTGCGTGCGCCCCAGCACCAGAAGCACAATGCCGGCGAGCGGCAGCGACCAGACGATACGGTGGGCGATGACTTCGGCAGGCGAAATATGCGCCAGAGCCTTCATATAGATCGGCAGGAAGCCCCACAGAAGATAGGCCGTCAGCGCGAAGGCAAAGCCGCGTGGACTGTCTTCGTTCTTGATGAGGGGGGCGCTTGCATCGGCAGACATCGGGTGTTTCCATCTTTGTTCTGTTTCTGATCCGGATTAGCTTAAGCGGCGTGAATAGGCCAATTCATTTCAGTGAATGGATCCGCATGCGCCTGGCAACGCGGGAGGCAAGCATGGACGAAACGGAACTGGCGATTTGCCGGCAAGCCTATGCCACTCAAATGCTGGCGAAGATGGGTATCGTGGGCGACGAGCGGCTGCGACAGGCTTTTGCCACAGTGCCACGTGAGGATTTCCTGGACCCGCCGCCGTGGCGCATGGCAAACGGGACCGGCTATCAGGATATGCCGTCGACCGATCCCGTCATCCTCTATCAGGATGTTCTGATTGCGCTGCAGGAGGGAAGGCAGGTCAACAACGGCAGCCCCTCGCTTCATGCGCTCGGCCTCCACTGGCTGGCATCTCAACCCGGCGATACAGCCTGTCACATCGGCGTCGGCGGTGGTTATTACACCGCCATGCTGTCGCATCTGGTGGGCAGCGGTGGCCATGTCTCGGCGATCGAATATGACCGGGATCTCGCCGCCCGCGCCATTGCCAACCTGGCTCCCTATGGCAATGTCGAGGTTGTCTGCGGCAACGGCCTGGAATGGCCGCAGTCGCCGGCCGACGCGATCTACGTCAATTTCGGGGTCCATAGGCCGTCCGAAGCCTGGGTGGACAATCTCGCCATCGGCGGCAGGCTGATCTTTCCGCTCTGCGCTCCCTCGCGGGATGGCAACGACAATTTGCGGCCACGCAGCGCGCGCGGCGGCTTCTTCCTGATCCAGCGCACGCCCGAACACTATCGCGCCCGTTATTTGAGCCCTACCGTCTTCGTCTGGGGCCATGGCGCGACCGGCACGATCGAGACATACAAGGTGCTGGACTCCACTTTCCGGCAGGGCGGCATGGGAAGGGTCACGCGGCTGCGCTGGAAAGAGCCGAAGCAGGAGGACGAATGGTATTCGGAGGAGGACTGGGGCCTCCTATAGGGCACTTTCGTTTTTCTTCGAAACACGGAAATGCCCTATCTCTTTTATTCTCACGCAATTCCGGACGCAAAACCGCTGCACACTTTTGCTGGAATTGCTTTAGCTCACTCGGCCGCGATCTTGCCGGCGAGCTGCCGGTTCTTCATCAGCTTGTAGATGACCGAATCCATCAGCGCCTGGAACGAGGCGTCGATGATGTTTTCGGACACGCCGACCGTCCACCAGCGCACGCCGCTGGAATCGGTGGATTCGATGAGAACGCGGGTGATGGCCTCGGTGCCGCCATTGAGGATACGCACCTTGAAATCGGCGAGCACAAGATCGTCGATCTCATGCTGATACTTGCCGAAATCCTTGCGCAGCGCGAGGTCGAGCGCATTGACCGGTCCCTCGGCTTCCGCAACCGACATCAGCGTCTGGCCGTCGATGGCGATCTTCACGACGGCTTCGGAGACGATCTTGATGCGGCCGTGGGAATCGAAGCGCCGTTCGATCATCACCCGGAAGCCGTCGATGGTGAAGAAATCCGGAATGGTGCCCATGGTACGGCGCGCCAGAAGCTCGAAGCTCGCATCGGCCCCCTCATAGGCATAGCCGGATGCCTCGCGCTCCTTGACGATGGAGATCAACAGATCGAGCTTCGGATCGTCCTTGGCGACATCGATACCGCGCCGCCTCAGCGCATTGATGAAGTTTGCCTTGCCGCCCTGATCCGAGACCATGACCTTGCGGAAATTACCGACACTTTCCGGCGGCACGTGCTCGTAAGTGCGCGGGTCCTTCAGCAGCGCCGAGGCGTGGATGCCGGCCTTGGTAGCGAAGGCAGAGGCGCCGACATAGGGCATCTGATGATCCGGCGAGCGGTTCAGCAGCTCGTCGAAGGCATGCGACAGGCGGGTGAGATTGGTCAGCCGATCCGCATCGATCGCCGTTTCGAAACGCGTGTTGTAGGCGCTCTTCAGCGCCAATGTCGGGATCAATGTCACCAGATTGGCATTGCCGCAGCGCTCGCCGACGCCGTTCAGCGTGCCCTGGATCTGGCGTACGCCCGCCTCGACGGCGGCGAGCGAATTGGCGACCGCCTGGCCGGTATCGTTATGTGCATGGATACCGAGACAGTGCCCCGGCACGCCGAAGGCAATCACGGCCTCGACGATGGCGCGCACCTCCGGCGGCTGCGTGCCGCCATTGGTATCGCAGAGCACCACCCAGCGCGCGCCGTTCTCATAGGCTGTCCTTGCGCAGGCGAGCGCATATTCCGGATTGGCCTTGTAGCCGTCGAAGAAATGCTCGCAGTCGACCAGTGCCTCCTTGCCGGCGGCAACAGCGGCTTTCACGCTTTCGGCGATGCATTCGAGGTTTTCCTCATTGGTGCAGCCAAGCGCCACTTGCACGTGGTAATCCCAGCTCTTGGCGACGAAACAGATGGCGTCGCTGCGCGCCTGCAGCAGGCCGGCAATACCCGGATCGTTGGAGGCGGAAACACCGGGGCGTTTCGTCATGCCGAAGGCGACGAAAGAGGCCTGGTTCGTGCGCTTCTCAGCGAAGAAGGCAGTATCGGTCGGGTTTGCGCCCGGATAACCGCCCTCGACATAGTCGAGCCCGAACTCGTCCAGCATGCTTGCAATCGCAATCTTGTCCTCGACGGAAAAGTCGATGCCGGGCGTCTGCTGTCCGTCCCGGAGCGTCGTATCGAAGAGGTAGATTCTTTCGCGTGTCATGGGTGTTTCCTGTCGCCGCTTGCGGCCTTTATTGTTTTCCTGCGAACCGGTCCGTCGCCCGGATCAGCTGGTCGAGAATACCGGGCTCCGAAAAGGCATGGCCCGCACCCTCGATCAGGTGGAATTCGGCCTTTGGCCATGCCTTGTGCAGCATCCAGGCATATTTGGCCGGGCAGGGCATGTCATAACGCCCGTGCACGATGACGCCGGGGATATCCTTCAGCTTATAGGCATCGCGCAGCAGCTGGCCTTCCTCCATCCATCCGGCATGGACGAAGAAGTGGTTCTCGATGCGCGCAAAGGCATAGGCGAACTCGGCTTCCTCGAACTTGCCGCTGGTCGATTTCTCCGGCAGCAGCGTAATCGTCTCGCCTTCCCAGATGCTCCAGGCCTGCGCGGCCTTCAGCGCTACGGCCCGGTCCGGACCGGTAAGCCGGCGGTTATAGGCGAGCATCATCTCATGGCGTTCTTCAGGCGGGATGGGTGCGACAAAGCGCTCCCACTTGTCCGGGAACATCTCGGAGACGCCGAACTGATAATACCAGTCGAGTTCGGCCCGCGTCAGCGTGTAAATGCCGCGCACGACGAGTTCGGAAACGCGTTCCGGATGTTTCTCGGCGTAGGCAAGCGCCAGCGTGGAGCCCCAGGAGCCGCCGAAGACCTGCCATTTGTCGACGCCGGCCATCTCGCGCAGCCGCTCGATATCGGCAACGAGATGCCAGGTCGTATTGGCTTCGAGGCTCGCATGCGGGGTCGACTTACCACAGCCGCGCTGGTCGAACAGGAGGACGTCATAGAGCTTCGGGTCGAACACGCGGCGATGCGCAGGCGAAATGCCGCCGCCCGGACCGCCATGCAGGAAGACCGCCGGCTTGGCGTCCGGCATGCCGCAGCGCTCCCAATAGATCACGTGGCCATCGCCGACATCGAGATGGCCGGAAGCATAGGGTTCGATCTCAGGATAAAGCGTGCGCAGCACTTCGGTCATATCTTCACGCCTTTCGCCGGCCAGACGGCGGTATCATGGTCGGGATGCTGGAAGGAGATGATCGCCTCCTGCCGGGAATAGAAATCAGGGTCCTTATGAACCGGCGCGTCGAAGATGGTCTCGACCCAGGGCAGGCGGGCATCATAATTGACCTGGATCTGCGGGGCGAGGTCGCTCCGGTCGTCGAAGGTGCCGATCGCAAGCTCCAGCCCGCCCGGATGACGATATGTCATCGGAGTACCGCAATCCCGGCAGAAGCCGCGCTCGATATTGACCGAAGACTGGAAATAGGCGGGTTCGCCGCGTGTCCACTCCATGCCTTCCTCCGGCGCTGTTACCAGTGCTGAAAAGAAGCCGCCGAATTGCTTCTGGCACATGCGGCAATGGCAGATGGACGGGCGTCCGAGCTTTCCTGTGATGCGGAAGCGCACGGCGCCGCATTGGCAGCCGCCTGTTCTTGTCGTCTCGGTCATGGATGAGCTCCGGGTGGCCAGTGGGATGTATCGTGGTCGGGATGCTGGTGATTGCTCGCCGCGATCCTGTCCTCGCGATCGGTTGTTTCCGGTTCCGGTTCGACAGGCAAGCCATCGAGCGCATGAAACCAGACCATTTTGCTGTCGAGATTGGATTGCATGACGGGCTTTACAGCCTGCGGATCATCCAGCGAGCCGAGCGCGATGGTGATGGAGTCAGCATCGGGAATATCATAGAAAAGCGGCGTGCCGCAGTCGCCGCAAAAGCCGCGCCGCACGAGACCGGAGGAGTGGAACCATTTCGGCTCGCCGCGCGTCAACTCGAAATCGACCCGCATCACCCCTGCAAGCGGCAGGAAATAATTGCCGGCGGCCTTCTGGCACATGCGGCAGTGGCAGATATGCGGATAGTTGAGTTCGCCGCTCGCCCTGTAACGAACCGCGCCGCACTGGCATCCACCGGTCAGTTCCATCTTTGCCGTCAAGCGTGATCCTCCGGTGGCCAGACCGGCGTATCATGGTCCGGATGCTGATAGGAGACGATTTCGTGGAGGAAGGAGCCTACGGCGAGGTCCGCCTCGGTCCGTTCTCCCGGCAGTTCATGCAGATGATCGACGAAGCCGATCTTGCCTTCCATACCCCACTGGATGGTCGGCCGCAGCAGCGATGGGTCGTCGAACGCCCCTGCCGCAACCGCCACACCGTCAGGCGCCTCATAGGTTAGCGGCGTGCCGCAATCACCACAGAAGCCGCGGCTGACGAAATTCGAGGACCGGAAGGTCTTGCGCTGCCCCCTGGTCCACTCGAACTCCATCCCGCGCATGGAAACCAGCGGCGCGTAATAGGCGCCGAATGCCTTCTGGCACATGCGGCAATGACAGATCGACGAATCCTGCGGGACGCCTGTGGCACGGAAGCGGATCGCCCCGCACTGGCAGCCGCCGGTGTAGGTGTTCATTTCTTCACCTCCCACGTCGTCACGCGTTCACCCGTTGCCGGATCCTTGCCGTCTTTGAGCTGGATGCCCTCGGCGGCGAGCGTATCGCGAATCTTGTCAGCCTCGGCGAAGTTCTTCGCCTTGAGCAGTTCCAGCCGGGCCTTAACCCGCGCATCGATTTCCGCAGCCACCGCCTCGTCGATCTCGGTCTTCCTTGGCAGCACACCGAGCAGGGCGGCACTGGCGGCGAAGACGGCAGGGTCTCCAGATTGGGCGAGCGCATGCAGCGCCTGCACTGCCGCGACCGTATTGAGGTCGTCGGCGAGCGCATTCAGCACGGTCTCATCCGGCTTGGCATCGCCGGGTTCGGCCGCCGGCCATTTGGCGAGCAGCCGCTCGGCTTCCTCCAGCCGCTTCACCGAGAAGTCGATCGGCTCGCGATAGTGCGTCATCAGCATCGCAAGACGCAGCACTTCGCCCGGCCACTGGCGGCCGGCGAATGTTTCCGTGTGCAGCAACTCGTAGATGGTGACGAAATTGCCTTCGGATTTCGACATCTTGCGGCCTTCGACCTGCAAGAAGCCGTTATGCATCCAGACATTCGCCATCACGTCCGTGCCATGGGCGCAACGCGACTGGGCGATCTCGTTTTCATGATGCGGGAAGATCAGGTCCAGCCCGCCGCCATGGATATCGAAGACGTCGCCAAGATAGCGCCCGCTCATGGCCGAGCACTCGATATGCCAGCCTGGGCGGCCTCGACCCCACGGGCTTTCCCAGCCGGGTTCGTTGTCGTCGGAGAGTTTCCAGAGCACGAAGTCGCCGGGGCTCTTCTTGTGAGCATCGACGGCAACGCGGGCGCCCGCCTGCTGCTCATCGAGATTGCGCTTCGAAAGCTGGCCGTAATCGGCCATCGACCTGGTGTCGAACAGTACCTCGCCTGATGCCTGATAGGCATGGCCGCGCGCAATCAGCCGCTCGATGATCGCGATCATCTCAGCGATATTGTCGGTGGCGCGCGGCTGCAACGTCGGCTCGAGCGAGCCGAGTGCCAAGGCATCGTCAAGAAACTGCCTCTCGGTCTTTTCCGTGACCGCCCGGATCGCCGCATTCAGCAGCAGGCCCGGATAGTCGCGCAGCGCCCGCGCGTTGATCTTGTCGTCGACATCGGTGATGTTGCGGGCATAAGTGACGTGGCTTTCGCCGTAGACATGGCGCAACAGGCGGAACAGCACGTCGAAGACGATGACCGGTCGCGCATTGCCGATATGGGCGTAATCATAGACCGTCGGGCCGCACACATACATGCGGACGTTTTCGGCATCGATCGGCTTGAAGACCGATTTCTCCCGCGTCAGCGTATTGTACAGCTTCAGTTCCGGCGTGCCGCCCATTTCACTCTCCTAAAATGCATATGCAGAAAATATACCACCACCGGCAGGCCGGGGCGTTTCGCATCTTGGAAATTTGGGAGACGAAAACGGCCAGGCCAGCTTTGGGCTAGCGAATAATCTTCCGGCAAATAATGCAGGTAACCGTTTTCATGACGCGTTTTATGGCGTGGGATCGGAGTTTGGTCAAGAGGGCGAGCAACGATCCCGCGGGCAACCGGAGCTATCCATCTCGTGAATCGATGGCCGCGATGGACATCCAGTAAAGGAGGCGTGCTTGCTTTAAGATTTTTGGTCATTTTCAAGACGCAAATCTTGCATAGCCAATTGCGAAACCGGTGAAAATAGGGGGATTGGGTGAGGAGAGCGGCACGATGGACAATAGGAGCGACCGCAATTCTGACAATCGCGTCCGCCGCATATTTCGCCTATGATTTCGGTATGCTTCGCTTCAACAATCCGTCTCTAAGCCGCTATCCGATCCAGGGTATCGATGTCAGCCACCATCAAGGCGATATCGATTGGAAGACTGTCGCGTCGCAGGCGAATGTCCGTTTTGCGATCATGAAGGCGACCGAAGGCGGAGATCACCGGGATTCCAAATTTGCCGAGAATTGGCAGCGTGCCGGGGATGCCGGACTGGTAAGGGGTGCGTATCATTTCTTCACCTTCTGTCGCCCGGGCAAGGATCAGGCGCAGAATGTCCTGGCGACGGTGTCAAAGGAGCCGGGGACTCTACCCATTGCAGTCGATCTGGAGTTTGTCGGCAACTGCAACAAGATTCCAACGATCGAGGAAATGGCTGCCGAGGTGAACGCGTTCTTCGTCGAGTTGAAAGGCACCTTTCCCGAGAAGCCCATTTTTTACGTTACTCAGGAGTTCTTTGATCAATATCTGAAAGGCAATGAATCACGGTTCCCCGACCATTACCTGTGGCTTCGAAGCGTCTTCAAGGAACCTAGGCAGGAAGAATGCAGTCACTGGTCAATCTGGCAATTCGCCGATAACGGCACCTTGGACGGTATCCAGGGACCGGTCGATCTTAACGCGATGTGCGCGTCGGAGACCGGTTTCGCTCATCTGTTCGCGACTGCTGCAGCGAATTGAAGCGTCCGGCTATTCCGGCAGCTGGTAATCCACCAGCTTGTTCTCGCGTACAATGAACAGCTTACCGGTCTCGGTCACGCCGGGGCCGAGCAAGGGAAGGATTGCTTTCGCCACCTCGGAAGGATGCGGCAGGCTCATCGGGTCTTCACCCGGAACCGCCTGCGCGCGCATGGCGGTGCGCGTGGCACCCGGATCGACGCTGGTGATACGCAGCGGCGTCGATTGCGTCTCGCCGGCCCAGGTGCGCGCCAATGCTTCGACAGCGGCCTTGGAGGCGGAATAGGCGCTCCAGAAGGGCCGGCATTTGTGGGCGGCGCCTGAGGACATGATGACGGCGCGGCCGGCATCAGAGCGGGTCAGCAGCGGATCGACCGAGCGGATGAGACGCCAGGTGGCATTCACGTTGATGTTCATGACCTTCTCGAAGACCTTCGCCTCGATATGGCCGATCGGCGAGATGACGCCGAGCACGCCGGCATTGGCGACGAGAATGTCGAGCTTGCCCCAGCGCTCGAAGATCGAGCCGCCGAGGCGGTCGATCGCTTCCATGTCGGCGAGATCGAAGGGAACCAGCGTCGCGGAACCGCCCGCGGCCTTGATGGCATCGTCGAGCTCTTCCAAGCCGCCAACGGTGCGGGCGCAGGCAATCACATGCGCACCGGCCTTGGCGAGTTCGAGTGCCGTGAAATAGCCGATGCCGCGCGATGCGCCTGTGACCAGCGCGATCTTGCCTTCAAGATTGATGTTCATCTGCCCCGGTTCCCGATGCGCTTGAAAAGGTAAGGGGCGCAATAGGCGCCCCAGATAGGAAAGTCAAAGCGGAAGCGGCTCAGCCGTTGCTGGCAAGCATGGAAATCTTGTTGCCCATGGACTCGCCGTTCTTGTCGAGCAGGCGGGTCGGATAGTCACCGGTGAAATAGTGGTCGGTGAACTGCGGGCGGGCGTTGTTGCGGTCTTCGCCGCCGACGGCGCGATAGAGGCCGTTGATCGACAGGAAGGCCAGCGAATCCGCGCCGATATATTTGGCCATGGCTTCGACATCGGCATACTGGTTTGCCAGGAGCTTATCGGCGTCAGGCGTATCGATACCGTAGAAATCCGGAAAGAAGATCATCGGGCTCGCAACGCGGATATGCACTTCCTTGGCGCCGGCTTCACGGATCATCTGCACGATCTTCAGCGAGGTCGTACCGCGCACGATGGAATCGTCCACCAGTACCACGCGCTTGCCTTCGATCATCGCCCGGTTGGCGGAATGCTTCAGCTTCACGCCGAAAGCGCGGATCTGCTGCGTCGGCTCGATGAACGTGCGGCCGACATAGTGGTTACGGATGATGCCGTATTCGAAGGGAATGCCGCTTGCCTGCGCATAGCCGAGAGCAGCAGGTGTGCCGCCATCGGGAACAGGCACGATCACGTCGGCATCGACAGGCGATTCCTTGGCAAGGTTCATGCCCATGCTCTTGCGCGTCGTATAGACGTTGCGGCCGCCGACGACCGAATCCGGACGGGCGAAATAGACATATTCGAACAGGCAGAGGCGTTCCGGCTGCGGCTTGCTGGGCTTGCGCGCATCGATGCTGATCGAACCGTCGGGCTGGATTTCGCAGATGACGACTTCGCCATTCTCCACGTCGCGGATGAACTTGGCGCCGATGATGTCGAGAGCGCAGGTTTCCGAGCAGAAGATCGGCTTGCCGTCGAGTTCACCCATGACCAGCGGGCGGATGCCGGTGGGGTCACGCGCGGCAATCAGCTTCGTGCGCGTCATGGCGAGCATCGAATAGCCGCCTTCCATCTGGCGGATGGCGTCGATGAAGCGATCGGTTGTGGAAGTGTGGCGGGAGCGGGCGATGAGGTGAAGGACGACTTCGGTATCCGACGTCGACTGACAGATGGCGCCGGTTGCGATGATCTGGCGGCGCAGCGTCAGGCCATTGGTGAAATTGCCGTTATGGGCAATGGCGATGCCGCCTTCTTCCAGCTCGGCAAAGAGCGGCTGCACGTTGCGCATCGCCACTTCGCCTGTTGTCGAATAGCGCGTATGGCCGATCGACATGCTGCCGGGCAGGCGGGCGAGCGTCATCGGGTTGGTATAATGGTCGCCGACGAGGCCCATATGGCGTTCCTGATGGAAGCGCTTGCCGTCGAAGGAGACGATACCGGCCGCTTCCTGCCCGCGATGCTGAAGCGCATGCAAGCCAAGCGCCGTCAGCGCTGCCGCATCGGGATGTCCCAGAATTCCGAAAACGCCGCATTCCTCATGCAGCGTATCTCCGTCGAGCGGATCGTCAATCGGGAAGGAATGGGACTGGTTCATTTCTGCGGGCCTCTGCTCTCACAAGAATGGATCGGCTTTTCCAGTAGCATGATACCGGAAAAAATGCTGCTTTCCGATAAGTTCATGCTGATAACACCTGCCTCAAAGCCCGTTCACCGGCTCTGAAACGGCTGAGGCCCGGCAGAGCGAAATGCCCGGCCGGACCTTTGATCTTACGTCCCGCTCAAATGGCAATTGCCAGGCCGCGGGTCAAGCTAGTGAACACTGCGTCAATTCGATGGCTGCTGTGCGCCATTGTTAGGCGCGGGTGCTGCGTCTTCTGCCGGAGCCTGATCGTTGTTGGCCGGCGCATTTTCTTCCGTCGTGCGCGCGCCACCAAGCTTCTCGGTGATGCTCTTCTGGATCATCTGCGCGAATTCATCCGGCAGCACTGCCTGCAGGCGAACGACGAGAGAATCCAGGAACGGCTTCGATTTGGCATTATTGACCCAGGACGGGCGATGATCGGCATCGACCAGCCAGTTCCAGAAAGCAACGGCGACGACGAGCAGAAGTATGCCGCGCGCAGCACCGAAGAGGAAGCCCAAAGTGCGGTCGAGCGCGCCGATGCGGCTGTCGATGATGAAATCGGCGACCTTCATCGTAATGAAGGAGATGACGATCAGCGCGATGAGGAAGACGACGGCAGCCGAACCAACGATCGCGATGCGGTCATCATCCGTGTACCGCTTCGCATAAGGCACGAGATAGGGGTAGAGGTAGTAGGCGGCAGCGGCTGAGCCGCCCCAACTCGCGATCGAAAGGACTTCGCGCGAAAAGCCGCGGACCATTGCCAGAACGGCGGAGAAGAGCACGACGCCGATGACAATACCGTCGAAAATCGTAATGGGCATATAAATTCCACTCCAGACTGCCGCCTTGCGGGCCGCGTCGCGCCTTGTTTGGCTGATCCTATAGCATTCCCGCTATCGGTGATGAAGGATCAAACGTCTTCTTCCACACGCTGCAACGCCCCTTTCGACCCTGCAATGCGCGCGACCAGATCCGGCAGGCTCTCGATCTCGCTCCAGCGGCCGTTACCCTTCGGCAGATCGACGGAACCGGACGGTAGCAGAGCTGCCGAGAACCCCAGCTTTTCGGCTTCTTTAAGGCGCTGAGCGGTTTGCGCAACAGGCCGGACGGCGCCCGACAGGCTGACTTCGCCGAAATAGACGCAATCGGCCGGAAGGGCAATACCGGCAAGCGAGGAAACGAGGGCCGATGCGACCGCAAGATCGGCCGCCGGCTCGCTGATGCGAAAGCCGCCGGCAATGTTGAGATAGACGTCATGCTGGCCGAGCCGAACGCCGCAATGGGCCTCCAGAACCGCAAGGATCATCGACAGGCGGGCAGAGTCCCAGCCGACGACCGCGCGCCGCGGCGTGCCGAGCGAAGTGGGGGCGACCAGCGCCTGCACTTCGACGAGTACGGGCCGCGTGCCTTCCATGCCGGCAAAGACTGCAGCACCCGGCGATTTCGAATTGCGCTCGCCGAGAAAGAGTTCGGATGGGTTGGCGACCTCGCGCAGGCCCTTGTCCGACATTTCGAAAACGCCGATCTCGTCGGTCGGTCCGAAGCGGTTCTTCACGGTGCGCAGGATGCGATAGTGATGTCCGCGGTCGCCCTCGAAATAGAGCACGGCATCGACCATATGCTCGACGACACGCGGGCCGGCGATCTGCCCATCCTTGGTCACATGGCCGACGAGCACCATGGCCGCACCCGTCTGCTTGGCAAAGCGGATCATCGACTGCACGCCGGTACGCACTTGGGTGACTGTGCCCGGCGCAGATTCGGCAAGCTCGCTCCAGAGCGTCTGGATGGAATCGATGATGACGAGATCAGGGCGTTTGCCCTCCGCCAGCGTGGCAAGAATGTCCTCGACATTGGTTTCCGCCGCCAGCAACACATCCGTATCGGCGGCATGGAGCCGCTGTGCGCGCAGCCGCACCTGCGCCACCGCCTCTTCGCCGGAGACGTAGATGATCCGGTGCCCGCGACGCGAAAGCGCCGCAGCTCCCTGCATCAGCAGCGTCGACTTGCCGATGCCGGGATCGCCGCCGACGAGCACGGCAGAACCGCGCACGAAGCCGCCGCCGGTCACTCGGTCGAGTTCGGAAATACCAGTTTGGATGCGCGGCGCTTCCTCGATCTCACCGGAGAGAGCCGTCAATGCGACCGGCCGGCCCTTCTTCGGCGTCTTGGCAGGGCCGCCGCCGATGCCGCCCATTGGATCTTCCTCGACGATGGTGTTCCACTCGCCGCAATTTTCGCATTTGCCGGCCCAGCGATTATGCACCGCGCCGCAACTCTGGCAGATGAATTGTGTTCTGGCCTTGGCCATCAATGACTGCTTTCGGGTAAGGGGGCGCGGCAAGCGCCCGAATCGGAGTTTTGCCCTAGATAATGGCTTCCGGCATCGATCAAAACTAATGATTTTCCTATCAGCGACCGGGCTGGCAGCATTGCCGCGCTCTCAAAGGACAGGCCATGCTCGATTATTCGCTCGCTCACTGGATCGGTTTCTTTACCGCGGCGGTTCTTTTGAACATCTCGCCAGGTCCTGACATGGCCTTCATCCTCGGCCACACGATGAAGAGCGGCACACGGGCCGGCTTCTCGGCCGTCTTCGGCATCTGGACGGGTGCCTGCATCCATGTGCTTCTCGCCGCCTTCGGCCTGTCGGCGATCCTTGCTGCCTCGGCAATCGCCTTCTCCACCGTCAAATGGGTGGGCGCGATCTATCTCGTCTGGCTCGGCATCCAGGCGCTGCGGTCGAAAGGTGAGGGCGGCTTCGTGCGGGTGGCAGGCGAAACGCTCGGCTGGCGGCGCATCTATCGACAGGGCGTATTGGTCTCGCTGCTCAATCCGAAGGTAGCGATCTTTTTCCTTGCCTTCCTGCCGCAATTCGTCGTCGAGGGCGCAGGTCCTGCATGGCTGCAGCTTGCCGTTCACGGTGGCCTGATCATTGTGGTGGCGTTTTTCATCGAGCCGCCGCTGATCCTGGCCGGAGGCCGCCTTGCCGATCTCTTCAAGAACAATACGAAAATCGGCCTGTGGCTCGACCGTGGTCTCGGCGCGCTCTTCGTGGCGCTTGGTGTCCGCCTCGCGCTCACGACACGCTAGAGACTATTCCTCGTCCATTTCGTACTTGCGCTCGTGGCGCAGGCCGATGCTGGTCAGCATCTCATAGCCGATCGTACCCGCCGACTTCGCCGCATCGTCGACGAGGACATTCTTGCCGAAGAGTTCGATATAGTCACCGGCGCGCACTGCGCCCTCCGGCAGGTCGGTCACGTCGAAGATCGTCTGGTCCATGGTGATACGACCGGCGACCGGTACCTTCTGGCCGGCAACGAAACCCTGTCCACCCTGCGGCACGACCTCGCGCAGCGGCACGCCGCCACTCGACTGGCTGCGCATATAGCCATCGGCATAACCGGCCGAGACAATCGCCAGCCGGCTGTCACGCGTCAGCTGCAGTGCTCGCCCGTAACTGACGGTTTCACCGGCCTTGACCGTGCGGATCTGGATGATGCGCGCCTCGGCAGTTGCCACCGGCCGCATCGGGTTTGCGATACCATTGACCGCCTGGCCGCCATAGAGCGCGATGCCCGGCCGGGTGAGATCGAAGTGATAATCATCCCCCAGGAAGATGCCGCCGGAGGCAGCAAGGCTTGAATCGATACCTTCATAGGCGGCGCTAACCGTGCGGAATGATTCAAGCTGCTGCTTGTTCATCGCCGAGGAATGATCGTCGCCGCAGGCAAGATGGCTCATGACGAGAACGGGAGCGAAACTCGCCGGCCGTGACACGTCGTTGGCGAGCGCAATTGCTTCGTCCACCGTCAGGCCGAGCCTGTTGAATCCGGTATCGACATGCAGCGCGCACGGATAGTCGCCATAATCGGCAAGCACCGCCATCCAGAAGGCAAGCTGCTCTTCCGAGGAGATGATCGGCACAAGATCGTTTTCGAAGAAACGCCGCTCGGTGCCCGGCCAGATTCCCGCCAGTACGAAGATGCGTGCCTCAGGCGCAAACATGCGCAGCGTGACACCTTCATCGACGGTGGCGACGAAGAAATCCCGCGCGCCGGCAAGATAGAGCGCTTCGCCGGCATCCTCGATCCCCATCCCATAGGCATCCGCCTTGACGACAGCGGCCGTGCGCGCCTTTCCGGAGCGGCGCGCCATATCCCGCCAGTTGTCGGCCAGCGCCGTCAGATCGACGGTCAGCCGCAGGCCGGCGGAAGCGAAAAGGTCGTCGTCTTCAAAGGGAATGGAAAAATCTGTCATGAATCGCCGCGCTGAAAGGGAAAGGAAAATCGCTGCAAACACTCTAAAGAGCATTGTGGCAAAGAGAAAGCACAGGGGGCGACATACCAGCCTTTCCCACATGCGATCACTTTTGTTCAAGACGTAGCGTGGCCAGCGCGCTAATCTGGCGGGATGCAGAACGTTTCGCAGAAAGAGGCGGCAGACGCCATGCCGCTCGCCAAGGTGGAATCGGCCCGCTTCTGGCGGGATAGCCGCTTTCGCGACATGGAGTGCCTGAGCGCCAGCTTCCTAACACATGAATATGCCCCGCATGCCCACGACACTTTCAGCATTGGCGCGATCGAAAGCGGCAGCCAGATCGCCACCGTGCGCGGCAGGCGGGAAGAGACCGGTCCGGGCGACCTCTATCTGATCGACCCCGGTGTGGTGCACGATGGCACTCCCGGCGGCGAGGGGTATCGCTATCGGATGATCTACCCGGATACGAAGCTCTTCATCGACATACTGGAGGATGTCACCGGCAAGGCCTTCAACGCGACACCGTCCTTTGCGGGAGCGCTGCCGCGCGATCCGCAACTTGCAAAAGCTTTCCACACTGCCCACCGCACGCTTGAAAGTGGAGCGGGCGCGCTGGAATCCGATGAAAGCATGTTCTCGGTGCTGGCTGCGATCTTCGCCCGCTATGGCAGCACGATCGTCCTGCCCGTCGACACCAAGGAGCGCAGCGCTGTCGGCCGCGCCCGCGATTACCTCACCGAGAATTTCGACAGCGATGTCGGCCTCGAGGAACTGGCCAAGGTGGCAGGGCTAAGCCGCGCCCATCTGATCCGCGCCTTCCGCAGGGAATACTATATCACCCCGCATGCCTTCCTGACCGATCGGCGCGTGCTCGTCGCTCGTCGGTTGCTGAGGGAGGGCCGCATGCCGGCCGATGTCGCCGTTGAATGCGGCTTTGCCGATCAGGCGCATTTCACCCGCCACTTCAAATCGCGCACCGGCGTCACCCCCGGCCAGTTCCGCGTCGCCTGATCACTTTCGTTCAATACAGGCTTCCATTGTTCGGCTACTTCTCCGCCATCTTGATGCGGAGATTGCCAATGTTGCAGCAAAGCCGGCCAGCCGGCGAATTTCTTGCCGGAATGCGAGCCATTTTCCCATTGATCGTCGCGGTCCTGCCGATCGGACTCGTCTTCGGCGCAGTTTCGGCGACCAAGGGTCTCTCGGCCCTGGAAACGACGTTGATGAGCGCGCTCGTCTTTGCCGGCGGCTCGCAATTCGTGGCGATGGATATCTGGACGCATCCGGCAAGCTGGATCGGTGTCGGTTTCGCGGCCTTGCTGGTCAATATCCGCCACGTACTGATGAGCGCCTCGATCGGCACGAAGATGCAGTCCTTCTCCGGCATCAAGCGTTATATCGCCATGCTCTTCCTCGCCGATGAGCTCTGGGCCATGGCGGAATTCCGCGCCGGCAGCACGCGTCTGACCCCGGCCTGGTATGCAGGCATCGTCATGCCCTTCTACCTCACCTGGGTCGGCTCATCGCTTGCAGGTGCGCTGCTCGGCGCCTTTCTCGGCGATCCCGCCGTCATCGGGCTCGACTTCGCCTTTCCGGCCGTCTTCATCGTGCTGGTCATGGGCTTCTGGAAGGGACCGGAAACCGGTGCCGTTCTCGCCGCAAGCGGGATTGCGGCCGTTGCGGTCCATCAGTTTGTGCCAGGTGTCTGGTATATCGCAGCCGGCGCACTGGCTGGGCTGGCAATGGCTCTCTGGAGAGGCAGGATGCGGGAGCAAGCGGCATGACGCTCGATCTCAATACACTGCTCGCCATCCTCGTCATGGCTGCCGCGACGATCTTCACTCGTATCAGCGGCCTCGTGCTGATCCGCTATGTGGAAATTGACGAGAACAGGAAAACGGCAATCGAAGCCATCCCGCCGGCTGTGCTGATGGCTGTCATTGCCCCGACCGCTTTCGCGACCGGCTGGGCGGAGACGCTGGCATGTGTGGTTACCGCAATCGCCGCCACCCGCTTGCCGATGCTGGCAAGCGTCGTTGTCGGCGTTGCAACAGTGGCTTTGCTGCGAGCTGCAGGACTCTAGAAGAAGTTGACGCGGAAAGCCCGCGTCAATGTTCCTCGTACTGAGTGAAGGACGGATCGGCGAGATCGGCAAAGCGCGTGAATTCCGACTGGAAGGCGAGCTTCACAGTGCCGGTCGGTCCGTGACGCTGCTTGGCGATGATGACGTCTGCCGTGCCTTTCACCTTGTCGAACAGTGCTTCCCATTCCGGATATTTCGGGTCGTGGATATCACGCGGTTCCATGTTCTTCACGTAATATTCCTCGCGGAATACGAAGAGCACGACGTCGGCGTCCTGCTCGATCGAGCCGGATTCACGAAGGTCGGAAAGCTGCGGGCGCTTGTCTTCGCGGCTTTCGACGGCACGCGAGAGCTGGGAGAGCGCGATGATCGGCACGTTCAGTTCCTTGCCGAGCGCCTTGAGACCCGTGGTGATCTGGGTGATTTCCTGAACGCGGTTCTCGTTGGACTTGCCGGAACCGGTCATCAGCTGCACGTAGTCGACCACGAGCACGTCGAGACCGCGCTGGCGCTTGAG
Organism: Rhizobium sp. 768_B6_N1_8; assembly: GCF_051811225.1. Classification (NCBI taxonomy): domain Bacteria; kingdom Pseudomonadati; phylum Pseudomonadota; class Alphaproteobacteria; order Hyphomicrobiales; family Rhizobiaceae; genus Rhizobium; species Rhizobium sp. 768_B6_N1_8. The sequence goes on from NZ_JBPWPV010000001.1 coordinate 929,796, forward strand.
TCGGCGGGCGCGCGCCGACAGCTGGGCGATCGAGATACCACCGGTCTGGTCAATGAAGAGCGGCACTTTCTGCATCATCATCGAGCAGGCGACGAGCTTTTCGAAATCGGCATCGTTGATGTCGCCGCGGCGGATCTTCGAGGAAGAGACTTCCGTCTGCTCGGAGATAATACGCGTGGCGAGCTGTTCGGACGACATTTCCAGCGAGTAGAAGCCGACGACGCCGCCGTTCTTCGCCTTCATGCTGCCATCGGACTGCACTTCGCCTTCGTAGGCGGCAGCGATGTTATAGGCGATGTTGGTGGCAAGCGAGGTCTTGCCCATGCCGGGACGACCGGCGAGCACGATCAAGTCCGACCGCTGCAAGCCGCCCATCTTGGAATCGAGCGAATGGATGCCGGTGGAAATGCCGGAGAGGCCGCCGTCGCGTTCCTTGGCAACGGCCGCCATGTCGATGGCGAGCGCCACGGCATCGTTGAAAGCCTGGAAGCCGCCATCGTAGCGGCCGTTTTCGGCAAGCTCGAAAAGACGTCGTTCGGTATCTTCGATCTGCGCTTGCGGCGGCATGTCGAGCGGCGCGTCATAGGCGATATTGACGACATCCTCGCCAATGGTGATGAGCGCGCGGCGGATCGCCAGGTCATAGATTGCCCGGCCATAGTCCTCGGCGTTGATGATCGTCACGGCGCCGGTGACGAGGCTGGCGAGATATTGCGAAACGGTGATGTCGCCGACTTTTTCGTCGGCCGGCAGGAAGGTCTTGACCGTGACCGGGTTGGCGATCTTGCCCATGCGGATGATGTCGCCGGCGACTTCGAAGATCTTCCGGTGCAGCGGCTCGTAAAGATGCGTGGGCTTGAGGAAGTCCGAGACGCGGTAATAGGCGTCGTTGTTCATCAGGATGGCGCCGAGCAGCGCCTGTTCGGCCTCGATGTTGTTCGGCGCTTCGCGATAGTGCTGCTCTGCAGGAGCAACGGCGGCAATCTTTCGTGCAGCTTCGTTCATCGTCATCCGTACTGTCTTTTTCCAAAACTCGGATTTGCAGGGCGGGCCGCATAAAATCAAGTCTCGCGCAGCAACTGCGTTCAAGCGGTCGTCAAATTAGCAGCGCTGTGCACGTTCTTCGACTTCTCCACAGTCGGCGGATCCGCTGAGGAGAAATATCCTGACTGTCACTTGCGGGACACGCAGCCCGCGGCGACTCACTTCGTCATTCCAACATTCCGTTATCTTATCGCCCCTGATTGGAAGGCGCAGCAGAAAAGCCCGACATTCTTCTGAAGACCCACATCTAAGCAACAAAAAAGCCCGGCGCGAGCCGGGCTTTCCGTTCTGTCTGAAGACAGAGATTATGCTTCGTCTTCGTCGATGCCGTCGGCTTCCGGATCGAAGAAGTCTTCCGGACGCAGGGCGTCTTCGTCAACGCCGTAGATGGCGTCGACAGAGGTGAGCTCTTCGCCCTTGGACTGGCGCTCGGCTTCTTCGGAGGAGCGGGCAACGTTCAGCTCGATGTTGATCTCAACTTCAGCATGGAGCTGCAGCTCGACCTTGTGCAGGCCGATCGCCTTGATCGGCGTGTTGAGGTGAACCTGGTTGCGAGCGATGTTGAAGCCTTCGGCGGCCAGAATGTCGACGACGTCACGGGCAGCGACGGAGCCGTAGAGCTGGCCGGTTTCGCCGGCAGAGCGGACGACGATGAAGGACTTGCCGTCGAGAACGTCGGCAACCTTCTGGGCTTCGGACTTGCGCTCGAGGTTACGGGCTTCGAGCGTTGCGCGCTCGGATTCGAAACGGGCCTTGTTGGCAGCGTTGGCGCGCAGTGCCTTGCCGAGCGGCAGGAGGTAGTTGCGTGCGAAGCCGTCGCGAACCTTTACGGTTTCGCCCATCTGGCCGAGCTTGGAGATGCGTTCGAGGAGGATGACGTCCATGGTGTTTTTCCTTTCTTATTCTCAGATTTCGCTATCGGGTTGTTTGGGGGCATCAGCATCCTTGGTCGGGGTCAGGGCGATCGCCTTGCGGGTATCGGCGAGACCAAGCACGAGGATGAAAAGGGCTGGCAGCATCATGGTGGATGCCAGGTAGCAGAGGATGAGGGCCGGCAAGCGCCAGTCCTTGCCGCGCGTGCGGAAATGCAACGCGGCGAAGCCGGACATCAGGAAGCCGGCGCCGAAGGCTCCGACAACCGTGGCGCCGATCATTGCCGGGACGCCGCCCATGAAGGTGGCGGCAAGACCGGCGAGGAAGATGAAGATCGAATTGCGGTTCATGCGCAGCGACGAGGGAATATCCTCGCGCGGGCGCAGGCCTTTACCGGAAGCGGCAACGATGCGCGTCGCGATGTAATAGGCGGCAAACAGCATTACCACCCAGATGGCGCCCTGCAGGGCCGGCAGCATCAGGACGACGAGCGACTTCGTTTGCGCAGTCGCGACGGGATCCGGAACGAATGTCGGCTGCTGCTCCTGCAGCGAGGCCATCAGCACATCGACCATCTGGTCGGTGATCTCAGGCCCGTAGCCGATCATGATGCCGGTCACGATGACGGCAAAGGTGACGAGACCGCAGAGATGCAGCAGGATATCGGAAAGCGGATACCAGGCGAGCAGATTGTCGGGGCCGCCGAGTTCGGAGGCCGGGCGCGCAAGGTTCGCAAGGTGGCTCAGCCAGCCTGCCGGCAGCAGCGTCACCAGCGTCATGACGAGCGCGAAGGAGGGCGAAATGGCAATCGCGCCGAGCACGGCAGCGGTGACGACAGCGGAAATGGCGGCGAGATTGCCCCAACCGAGGCCGACGAGCAGGATCGGAAGTGCGGAAGCGGCGTAAAGCACAGCGCTGAACGACGGCTGCATGCTCGCGCCAAGCACAAGCAAGGCGGCGGTCAATCCGGCGAGTGCGCCGATCGCAAGCGTTTTCGGGTTCAGTTTTGTCACTTCGCTGTCCTGCTTCATCAAGCAGTTAGAGGATTTCCCTGAGAGAGTTCGGGAGATGCCTCAACATGGGTTTTAAGGTTCCGATCCGCGCCCATCGCGGAAGGGAGGAAGCCCCGGATCCGAAGATCCGGGGCTCCAATAGTCAATTAGGCGACGACGTACGGCAGCAGGCCGAGGAAGCGGGCGCGCTTGATCGCCTGGGCGAGTTCGCGCTGCTTCTTCTGGGAAACGGCCGTGATGCGGGACGGAACGATCTTGCCGCGCTCGGAAATGTAGCGCTGCAGGAGACGGACGTCCTTGTAGTCGATGCGCGGAGCGTTTGCACCGGAGAACGGGCAGGTCTTGCGACGACGGTGGAACGGACGACGGACCGGAGCGGAGGAAGATTCAGACATTCTTATTTCTCCTTATGCACGGTCTTCGCGGGGAGCGCGATCAGGACGCGGGCCACGCTGGAAGTCGCCGTCACGGCGCGGCGGACGATCGCCGAATTCGCGGCGCGGGCCACGGTCGCCGCCTTCACGCGGGCCACGGTCGTCGCGGTCGCGCTTCTGCATCATGGCAGACGGACCATCTTCGTGCTTTTCAACAGCGATGGTCATGTAGCGAAGAACGTCTTCGCTGATGCGCATCTGGCGTTCCATTTCCTGGATCGCAGCTGCCGGTGCATCAATGTCCATCAGGGCGTAGTGAGCCTTGCGGTTCTTCTTGATGCGGTAGGTGAGGGACTTGAGGCCCCAGTTTTCGATACGCCCGACTTTACCGCCGTTTGCTTCGATCACGCCCTTGTACTGTTCTACGAGGGCATCGACCTGCTGCGACGTGATATCCTGTCGGGCAAGGAATACATGTTCATAAAGAGCCATGACAGCTTTGCCTTTCTTGCGTTGATCAGAACCCGGCATTCGGCGGCTAAGCCTCAACGACTGCTCCTGAGAGGCGATAAGCGCCAAGCAAGAAAAGCGTTTCCGAGACGGTCGAGAGCGGAGACACGGGAGGCTGGAACGCTTCCGTTCCGAACGGTTCGCATGAAGCAAACCGGCCCTCCGTTCAGCCACCAGCCAGAAGACCGGGTTAACGAACAGGCGCGCTTATACGGATTTTTGAGCGAAAGGCAAGGGAACCGGGCAAGAAACCTTATTTCGTCACCTCGGGCCGGACGAAGACGGTCTGTCCCGGTGGATTATCGACGAAGAACTGGTCGTCGGCAATCAGCAGCGATTGTGTTCCGCTCTTATAGGCGAATTGCAAACTCTCTGCCTCCGCCATGCGGCCAGTGAGGTTGATCGTTATCGTATCTGCGCTGTCGGCAAAACTGATCTGCAGTGTATTGCCCTGCCGTTCTATGACAGCATCTGCCATGTCACCCCGGTCGGTTCCATCAGAACTGAAGCGCATGATCTCCATGGGATTGTTCGTCTCGATGATATCATGACCATCGCCCTCGGCGAAATGATAGGTCGATTGCACGGTGGATGTGCTGTTGATGACGACATAATCATCGCCCTTGCCGCCGGAAATATTGTACGCAGCAGCCGTCGCATTGACGGAGATGACGTCGTTGCCGTCGCCGCCATCGATACCGCTCGCATTGACGGCCGTCACTTCGATGAGATCATCGCCGCTGCCGCCGTCAACGCTGAATACATTCCGCGAACTGACGGTTATCGCGTCATCGCCTTTCCCGCCTGCCGTACTAAACGCAAAGGCAGCGGAACTGATGTTGATTGTGTCGTTGCCATCGTCGCCATCGGTGCTCCCTCACGCTGGTCGTGCTTTCAAGGGCGATCGTATCGTCGCCTTTGCCGCCGCCGGTGGAGCCGATCCCCTTGACCAGATTTTCAATGGTGCCGAGCGGCCCGCTGACATCAGCAGTTGTTTCGATGGAAATTTGATCGTCACCGCCGCCGCCATCAACCCAGCCGACATTCCCGCCGCTGGTAATCGAGATGGAGTCGTCGCCTCTGCCCGACTTGATGTGCGCCACGGAGGGATTGGAGGTCTGTTCCTGGCCTTGTCCCCCGGCGCGGATGTTGATGACGTCGTCGCCGCGTCCGGTCGATACCTTGTTGACCTCATTGGCGGTGATATCGACAACATCATTCCCGCTGCCTGTCGTCACTGAGGCTGCGCCGCCAGGGGAGTTGATCAGTACGCCGGCATTACCCTTCGCATCCATGATGATCCGCATGATGCTGTCGATTGCGCCACCATTTGCGCCGGCCGCTGTGACACCGACTTGGGCGAAGACGCCAGGTTCATGTTTGCCGCCGCCATTGTTGATTGACGCGGTCTGAAGCAGCTGAAGCGCATACTCGCCGCGGAAACGGGCATGAAATGTCTGGGAAATACCGATCACTGCAAAGCTCCTCCCGTCTTCTTTGCCTTCTCATGAAGCCCGAAGATCGATGGCCGCTGTCATGGCGGGAAAATCATTGCTGAAACTGAGCGGGATGGTGCCGGTGATCGGTTAAATGCCACTTAACAGCGAAGTGCGAAATGCAGCTGCAAACATTGGTAGATGCCTCTGGGAATAAAAGAGGCGCGATTGCTCGCGCCTCCACATATTTGGGACAGAAAGCTCTCAGAGCGGCATCGGATACTGCCGGTGAACCTTCTCGATCTCGGCAAGCGCATCGTTGCTGAGCCCCACGTTCGCCGAGCCGATATCCGTCTTCAACTGCGCCATCGAGGTTGCGCCAATGATGACTGACGTCATGAAGCGACGGGTCAGGCAGAAGGCGAGCGCCATCTGCGAGGGATCGAGGCCATGGCGGGCGGCGATGTCGAGATAAGCCTTCGTCGGCGCTTCCTGCAGCGGCTGCAACCGGCCGCCGAGGTCGCCGTTGATCGATGCGCGCGTGCCCGCCGGCTTCTGGCCGTTGATGTACTTGCCGGTCAGGATGCCGGCGGCAAGCGGCGAATAGGCGAGCAGGCCGACATCTTCGTGGTGGGAGAGTTCCGCCAGGTCGAGATCGAAATGGCGGTAGAGGAGATTGTATTCGTTCTGGACGCTGGCGACGCGCGGCAGGTTCATCTGCTCGGACAGCGTCAAATATTTCTGGATACCCCAGGTCGTCTCGTTGGACAGGCCGAAGGCGCGGATCTTGCCTTCCTTCACCAGCTCGCCCACCGTCTCCAGAATGTCGGTCATATTCGCTACGGCTTTGGCGCGGTCCTGCTTGAAAGGGTCGTAATGCCAGCTCTGGCGAAAATGGAAATGGCCGCGGTTCGGCCAGTGGATTTGGTAGAGATCAACATAGTCGGTCTTCAGTCGCTTCAGGCTGGCCTCGAGCGCGAGGCGGATATTCTTGGCGTCGGCGCCTTCGCCGTTGCGCAGATAGGAGCGGCCGGTGCCGGCAACCTTGGTGGCGAGCACGATATCCTTGCGCTTGCCGGTCTTTTCGAACCAACTGCCGATATAGTCTTCCGTGCGGCCCTGCGTTTCGGCCGAAACGGGCGTCGTCGGATAAAGCTCGGCAGTATCGAAGAAATTGATGCCTTCCTGGACGGCGTAGTCCATCTGTTCATGGGCTTCCGCCTCGCTGTTCTGCGTGCCCCAGGTCATGGTGCCAAGGCAAATCTCGGAAACGGAAATATCTGTGCGGCCTAATTTATTGTATTTCATCGGAAACCTTGGGCGTGGTCTGGGAAAGGAAGAGCTTGGGAAGAGCCGCGCAAATCTAGGCTGGATTTGCCGAAGCGCAAGAGGAAAAACCGGGTGTTCCCGCTGAGGCGAAAGGCTTTGGAGAGAATCTGCCGCCACTTGACTCTGAAAGAAAGAATGTCAATTGGAGGCGAAATGGCCCAATGGGCACTATCGAGGGACCGAAAAATGACCATTGCTTTCACTTTTCCCGGCCAGGGCAGCCAGGCCGTCGGCATGGGCAAGGATCTCGCCGAGAACTTTGCGGAAGCCCGCGCCGTTTTCGAAGAGGTCGATGAAGCGCTCGGTGAAAAGCTTTCCGATGTCATCTTCAACGGTCCCGAGGACAAGCTGACGCTGACGGCAAACGCCCAGCCGGCGCTGATGGCCGTCTCGATGGCCGTCATCCGCGTTCTGGAAGCCAAGGGCCTCGACCTGAAGGCGAAGGTCGCTTACGTCGCCGGCCATTCGCTCGGCGAATATTCCGCCCTCTGTGCCGCCGGCACTTTCTCGATCGCCGACACGGCTCGACTTCTGCGCATCCGCGGCAACGCCATGCAGGCCGCCGTGCCTGTCGGTGTCGGCGCCATGGCCGCCATCATCGGCCTCGAACATGCCGACGTGCAGGCCATCTGCGAAGAAGCCGCAGCGATCGGCTCCTGTCAGATCGCCAATGACAATGGCGGCGGCCAGCTCGTCATATCAGGTGAGAAGTCGGCCGTCGAAAAGGCCGCCGGCCTCGCGACCGACAAGGGCGCCAAGCGCGCCATCCTGCTGCCGGTTTCCGCCCCCTTCCATTCGAAGCTGATGGCGCCTGCCGCAGACGCCATGCGTGAGGCACTCGCCGGTGTGAAGAAGACCAATCCGGCCGTGCCTGTCATCGCCAATGTCCGCGCTACTCCAGTCACTGACGCTGAGGAGATCGCCGCACTTCTCGTCGAGCAGGTCACCGGACAGGTTCGCTGGCGCGAAACGGTGGAATGGTTCGCCGCAAATGGCGTCACAACGCTCTATGAACTCGGTGCCGGCAAGGTGCTGACCGGCCTTGCGCGCCGCATCGACAAGAATATCAATGGCGTCTCTGTAAACGGCCCTGCCGATATCGACGCTGCCATTACCGCTCTCACGGCCTGATTGCCCCACTTCATATAAGGAACGTTCCCATGTTCGATCTTTCCGGCCGCAAGGCTCTCGTCACCGGCGCATCGGGCGGCATTGGCGAAGAAATCGCCCGCCTTCTCCATAAACAGGGCGCCATTGTCGGCCTGCACGGCACCCGTGTCGAAAAGCTCGAGGCCTTGGCAAATGAGCTAGGCGACCGCGTCAAGATCTTCCCGGCGAACCTGTCGGATCGCGATGAGGTGAAGGCTCTCGGCCAGAAGGCGGAAGCCGATCTCGAAGGCGTCGATATCCTGGTCAACAATGCCGGCATCACCAAGGACGGCCTCTTCGTGCGCATGAGCGACGAGGACTGGGATGCCGTTCTCGAAGTGAACCTGACGGCGACCTTCCGCCTGACACGCGAGCTCACCCATCCGATGATGCGCCGCCGTTATGGCCGCATCATCAACATCACCTCGATCGTCGGCGTCACCGGCAACCCGGGCCAAGCCAACTACTGCGCCTCCAAGGCGGGCATGATCGGCTTCTCGAAGTCGCTGGCACAGGAAATCGCCACCCGCAACGTGACGGTCAACTGCGTTGCGCCGGGCTTCATCGAAAGCGCCATGACCGGCAAGCTGAACGACAAGCAGAAGGAAACGATCATGGGTGCGATCCCCATGAAGCGCATGGGAACCGGTGCCGAAGTGGCCTCTGCCGTCGTCTATCTCGCCTCCTCGGAAGCGGCCTATATGACGGGTCAGACGCTGCACGTAAACGGCGGCATGGCCATGATCTGAAACGATTAGCTGCCGCAGCCGCCGATTTCAGCCAATAGCGTGTTGAGCAATCACGAACGGTTGATTTTCTGGCTTTGCGGCAGACTTAAAGCATGTTAAGCGGGCCATGACTGTCAACAGTCGTCCCGAAAAAAGCAGACGGACCGGCGGGCTTTTCGCAAGCCTGGGACTTCTCTAAAGCCGGGTAAACGAGTTTGCCGAGGATGTCTGAAAGCATCGCAGGCTGAAACAGGGTAGGGGTGTCAGAAAGACATTCCGATCAGGACATAAGGTCGAGGAAACCGACATGAGCGATATCGCAGAACGCGTAAAGAAAATTGTTATTGATCATCTTGGCGTCGATGCCGACAAGGTCGTCGAGAGCGCCAGCTTTATCGACGATCTGGGCGCAGACTCGCTCGACACGGTCGAACTGGTCATGGCCTTCGAAGAAGAATTCGGCGTTGAAATCCCCGATGATGCCGCTGACTCGATCCTGACGGTTGGCGATGCCGTGAAGTTTATTGAAAAGGCTCAGGCCTGATTCTGCGCATTCGAGAAAGGGCGGGCCAAGAGTCCGCCCTTTTCTTTTGAGCATGTTTCTCCATAAAACATAACAGACGGGGGAAAGCAGTCGATGAGAAGGGTCGTCATAACAGGTGCCGGCATGGTATCGCCCTTGGGATGCGGAGCAGAAATTACCTGGTCCCGCCTGCGTGCGGGAGCAAACGGCGCCCGCCTCGTGACCGAATTCGAGGTCGATGATCTCCCTGCCAAGATTGCTTGCCGCATTCCCGTTGGCGATGGTTCGGACGGCACCTTCAATGCTGACGACTGGATGGAGCCGAAGGAACAGCGCAAGGTAGACCCCTTCATCATCTACGGCATGGCCGCCGCCGATATGGCGCTCAAGGATGCCGACTGGCATCCCGAAACCGATGAGGACCAGATCTCGACAGGCGTGCTGATCGGCTCCGGCATCGGCGGCATCGAAGGCATTGTCGAAGCCGGCTATACGCTGCGCGACAAGGGCCCGCGCCGCATCTCTCCTTTTTTCATTCCAGGCCGACTAATCAACCTCGTCTCCGGCCAGGTTTCCATTCGCCACAAGCTGCGCGGCCCGAACCATTCGGTCGTCACCGCCTGCTCCACCGGTGCGCATGCCATTGGTGATGCTGCCCGCCTTATCGCGCTCGGCGATGCCGATGTCATGGTAGCCGGCGGCACGGAATCTCCGGTCAGCCGCATTTCGCTTGCCGGCTTTGCCGCCTGCAAGGCACTGTCGACGCAGCACAACGACGACCCGCAGAAGGCGTCGCGCCCCTATGACAAGGACCGTGATGGTTTCGTCATGGGCGAGGGCGCCGGTATCGTGGTACTCGAAGAGCTCGACCATGCGCTGGCACGCGGCGCCAAGATCTATGCCGAAGTGGTCGGTTACGGGCTTTCCGGCGATGCCTTCCACATCACCGCTCCGTCGGAAGACGGCGACGGCGCGTTCCGCTGCATGACCATGGCGCTGAAGCGCGCCGGCCTGACGCCTGCCGATATCGACTATATCAACGCCCACGGCACCTCGACCATGGCCGATACGATCGAGCTCGGTGCCGTCGAGCGCCTCGTCGGCAATGCGGCGTCGAAGATCTCGATGTCGTCGACCAAATCCGCGACCGGCCACCTGCTCGGTGCTGCCGGCGCCATCGAGGCGATCTTCACGACCCTCGCAATTCGGGATAACGTCGCCCCTCCGACGCTCAATCTCGACAATCCTGAGCGGGAGACTGCGATCGATCTTGTTCCGCACAAGGCTCGTGAGCGAGAAATCAACGTGGCGCTATCCAACTCGTTCGGATTCGGCGGCACGAATGCATCGCTCGTGTTGCGCCGCTACGTCGCGTAACAGGTGGTTCACCGAGCACGGGCGAACGTCAAACGGCGTCATGAAGCGCGGCAGAACCTGTTTTTGCCGCATTACTTCGCGAAATAGCGAAGCGGGGGCCAAGTTTTAGAGGATTGCCGGTGAGCGATACGACCAACCAGAGCAGCGACAACGGCCAGCCGGCGCAGAAGGGACCGATCATCCCGAAATCGCCGAGCGAAGCCCTGCGGCCGGAACGTGTTCCCGAGCCGCCGAAGCGCTCCAGGAATGCCCGCAGCCAGGTCGTCCTCTTCCTGAATTTCGTCATGACCATGGCGGTGGTCGTCTGCATCGCGGGTCTCATCGGCTTCTACTACGCCATCACTGCCTATCAGAACCCCGGCCCGCTGCAGACGAACACCAACTTCATCGTCCGCAATGGCGCAGGCCTCGCGGAAATCGCCACGAATCTCGAGCGCAATCTCATCATCTCGGACGCGCGCGTCTTCCGTTATCTGACCGCGACGCATCTGAGCGCCGGCGAAAGCCTCAAGGCGGGTGAATACGAGATCAAGGCGCATGCATCCATGAACGAGATCATGGAGCTTCTGAAATCAGGCAAGTCGATCCTCTATTCCGTCTCCTTCCCCGAAGGTCTGACGGTGCGGCAGATGTTCGACCGCATGCTGGACGATCCGGTGCTCGAAGGCGACCTGCCGGCGGCTCTGCCGGCAGAAGGCAGCCTGCGGCCCGATACCTACAAGTTCTCGCGCGGCACCAAGCGGTCTGAGATCATCGATCAGATGGCTGCCGCCCAGCAGAAGCTGGTCGACCAAATCTGGGAACGGCGTGATCCGTCCCTGCTTTTGAAGAGCAAGGAAGAGTTCGTCACGCTCGCCTCCATCGTCGAGAAGGAGACGGGAGTGCCGGACGAGCGCGCTCATGTCGCCTCCGTCTTCCTGAACCGTCTGGGCAAGGGCATGCGTCTGCAGTCCGATCCGACCATCATCTACGGTCTCTTCGGTGGCGATGGTAAACCCGCAGACCGGCCGATCTATCAGTCGGACCTGAAAAAAGAGACGCCCTTCAATACCTACGTCATCAAGGGCCTACCGCCGACGCCGATCGCCAATCCCGGCAAAGACGCGCTGGAAGCTGTCGCCAATCCCTGGAAGACGCAGGACCTCTATTTCGTTGCCGATGGCACCGGCGGTCACGTCTTTGCGGCAACGCTCGAAGACCACAACGCCAACGTCAAGCGCTGGCGTAAGCTGGAAGCCGACAAGGGCGCCGATCCCGAAATTGTCGTCGACGGACAGCCGGAGGACCAGCCTGCGGACAATACATCCGCGGTTCCGCCGAAGAAAAAGAAGATCAACTGATATCGGGAGGCCTTTGATGGCATTGCAGTCCATGACTGGTTTTGCGCGGCGCGAGGGAACGACCGGCCGCTGGCGCTGGGCATGGGAACTGCGTTCGGTCAACGGCAAGGGCCTTGATCTCCGCCTCCGCCTCCCGCCCGGTCTGGAGCGCCTCGAAACGGATGTTCGCCGCATTGCCGGCGAGAATTTCAGCCGCGGCAACCTGCAGGCCACGTTGTCCCTGACGACAGGCGAAAGCCAGCTTGAAGCCGTGCTCAATCAGGATGCCTTCGCCGCCGTTCTCACCATGCGCGACAAGCTGGAAGGTCTCATCGATCCGGCGCCGCTGAGGCTCGATACCCTGCTTTCCATCCGCGGCCTCGTCGATTTCCGCGAGACGCAGGACAGCGAAGAGGCGATTGCCGCGCGCGATGCCGATATCCTGTCTGGACTGATGGCTGCTCTTTCCGATCTCAGGGCTATGCGTGAGCATGAGGGAGCAGCACTCGCGCGTGTGCTTCTCGGCCATGTCACGACGATCGAAGCGCTGACAAGCACGATCGAGGCCGATCCCTCGCGCTCGCCGCAGGAGATCGCGACAAGGCTCTCCGCGCAGGTCGCACTCCTCATGGAGGGAGCGGGCGGGCTCGACCGTGACCGGCTGCACGCCGAGGCAGCATTGCTCGCCACCAAGGCGGATCTGCGCGAAGAGATCGATCGGCTGAAGGCCCATGTCGCCGCCGCCCGCGATCTCGTGACAAAAGGTGGCCCGGTTGGCCGAAAGCTCGATTTCCTTGCACAGGAATTTAACCGAGAATCGAATACAATCTGCTCGAAGTCGAACGCATCGGCCGTCACCGCAGCGGGCATCGAGCTGAAGGTGGTGATCGATCAGTTCCGCGAGCAGGTCCAGAATTTGGAGTAGGATATGAGCCCGGCGAAAATCTCGCCCATCCAGATCGCCCGTCGCGGTCTGATGCTGGTCATCTCGTCGCCCTCGGGCGCCGGTAAATCCACCATCGCGCGTACGCTTCTGGAAACGGACAAGCAGATCGGCCTTTCCGTCAGCGTCACGACACGCCAGCGCCGGCCGAGCGAAGTGGAAGGCGTTCACTATCATTTCAAAACCGTGCGGGAATTCGAGCGGCTGCGCGATTCCGATTCTCTGCTGGAATGGGCCGAGGTTCACGGCAATTTCTACGGCACGCCCCGCGAGCCGGTTGAGCAGGCCATGTCCGAAGGCCGCGACATGCTGTTCGATATCGACTGGCAGGGCGCTCAGCAATTGCAGCAGAAGATGCAGGCCGATGTGGTCTCGATCTTCGTACTGCCGCCGACCATGACCGAGCTGCAATCCCGCTTGCATCGCCGCGCCGAGGATTCCGAGGAGGTCATCCAGACGCGCCTGGCCAATTCTCGTGCCGAGATCGCCCACTGGCGCGAATATGATTACGTCATCATCAATGATGACCTGAACGCTGCCTTCGATGCGGTGCAGTCGATTGTCAAGGCCGAGCGCCTGCGCCGCGACCGTCGCCACGGCATGTTCGATTTCGTCCGCGAATTGCTGGAAGAGACGCCGGTTCTTTAAAGGCTGTTCGCCAGCCGGCAGAATTCCTCCACCGAAAGAGTCTCCGCGCGCCGCGCCGGATCGATGCCGGCTTTGACGAGCAAGCTCTCCCCGCCGATCGGCTTCAGGCTCTGGCGCAGCATCTTGCGGCGCTGGCCGAAGGCTGCCTGCGTCACCTTCTCCAGATTGGCGACAGAGCAGGGGATCGGGTTTTCGTTCGGCGTCAGGTAGACCACCGTCGAGGTGACCTTCGGCGGCGGCGTGAAAGCCTGTGGCGGAATATCGAATGCCATGTGGGAATGTGTGCGCCATCCCGTAAGCACGCCGAGGCGGCCATAGTGATCGTCGTCTTCGGAGGCGACGATCCGCTCGCCGACTTCCTTCTGGAACATCAGCGTCAGAGATTGCCAGAAGGGCGGCCATGCCTTCGGCAGCAGCCAGTTCACCAGAAGCTGGGTGCCGACATTGTAGGGCAGGTTGGCGATGATCTTGACTGGACCTTCCAGTGCCAGCGCCTCGAAATCGGTCTTCAGCGCATCGCCCTCGATGACTTCCAGCCGTCCGGGATAATGGTCGGCGATCTCGGCGAGAGCCGGCAGGCAGCGTGCATCGCGCTCGACCGCGATGACCTTCTTCGCACCGAGCGCCAGTATGGCCCGCGTCAAGCCGCCGGGACCGGGACCGACTTCAAAGACTGTCGCGTCGTCAAGCGCGCCGGCCGTGCGGGCAACCTTCTGCGTCAGGTTGAGATCGAGCAGGAAGTTCTGCCCGAGCGCCTTGCGCGCATCGAGCCCATGGCGCTGGATAACCTCGCGAAGCGGCGGCAGACCGTCGAGTGCAGCCATTAACGGTGGCTTTCCGCAGTCCGGCCAAGCTGCGCGCTGAGCTTCAGCGCAGCAACGAGGCTCGTTTCGCGGGCAAGTCCCTTGCCGGCAATGCCGAAGGCGGTGCCATGATCGGGGGAGGTGCGCACGAAAGGAAGGCCGAGCGTCACATTGACGGAATCGTCGAAACCGAGCGCCTTGGCCGGGATCAGCGCCTGATCGTGATACATGCAGATGGCCACGTCGTAACGTGCGCGCGCTTCGTCATGAAACATCGTATCGGCGGGGAGGGGACCGATCGCATCGATACCCTCGTCACGAAGGATCTGCACCGCCGGATGGATGATGGTCTCATCCTCCTTGCCGATCGCGCCGCCTTCGCCCGCATGTGGATTGAGCCCTGCAATGGCCAGGCGCGGGGAGTCGATCCCGAAACGCTGCTTAAGGTCCTTGTCCGCGATCCGGCAGGTTTCGACGATCAGGCCGAGCGTCAACGCCTGCGGCACATCCTTGAGCGGAATGTGGATGGTGACAGGAATGGCGCGCAGTTTCGGTCCCGCAAGCATCATGACGGGCATGACCGACTGACCGGTCGCATGCATGGCAAGATCGGCAAGGAATTCCGTATGGCCTGGAAATTTGAACCCTGCCTCATAGAGCACCGACTTGGCGATCGGATTGGTGACGACTGCAAGCGCCTCGCCCTGCATGACGAATGCTACCGCCGCCTCGATCGAGGCGATCGTACCCTTCGCCGTCGCGACATGCGGCTCTCCTGCCGCAACATCGACGCCTGCGGGTATCGCCAAGACAGGCAACGCGTCCGCAAATATACCGAGACTTTCCGCGGCGTTGCCGATGCTGCGCAGGGGAACGTCGAGTCCGAGCTTTCGTGCCCGCACCGCAAGCACATCGGGATCGCCGATCAGGAAGAACGGCGGCAGTCCAAGCTCGCGCCTGCGAAGCCAAGCCATGAGCGTTATATCAGGCCCAACGCCGGCAGGGTCGCCCTGCGTCAGTGCAAGCGGTCGCGAAAACGGTGTCGCCATGGAAAAATCAGCGATAGATGATCTGCGCGTGTTTACGCAGTTCATCCAGATATTTGGTGGCGTTTTCGTTTTCCGGCGCCGCGGACTTGTCTGCCTTTGCCTTGTCAAGGTCTTCCTGACGGAACACCATTTCAGCCGCCTGGTCATCCGAGACCTGGCGCTGGCTGCAGATCGCGAGATATTCCACGCCCTTGTCGGTCACGCGCGTAGCCGTGGTGTTGCCCTTGGCCCCTATGACCAGATCCTTCCAGTCCGCCGGAATTTCCGGGGCCAGCATGCGGCCGAGATCGCGGATCGAAACGTCCCGCATTGTGGCGGCGAAAGTCTTTGCCTGGTCACAACCCGGATATTTGGAGCGTGACGCCTCAGCCTCGCTCTTGCGCTTCGCCGTGATCGCGTTGCGCTTGGATGCGGGAACAACGAAGATGACCTGCTGCAGCATATATTCTGTCGTCACCGGCTTCTGCTTGTTGTTCTGCATCATGCGGTTGACGAGGTCGAAATTCGATAGGCGTGCGCTGGAGCCGTAACGCGCGTTGACGACGCGCGGCCAGCTCATCTGCACGGCAATGAAGTTCTTGAAATGATCGACGCCGACGCCGGCGCGGTCGAGGATCTGCCCCATCTGCTCGACGGAAAGCTTGTTGCTGGCGGCAAACCGAGCGAAGGAGGCGTTGACGTCGTCCTGCGAGACGGACATGCGCACGCGGGAGACTTCCTGCCGCTTCAGCGCCTCGTCGACAAGCTGTTCTTCGGCAGCCTTGGCGTCGGGTTTCAAGCGCTGCAGGCGCATGAAGGCCTGTCGTTTTGCAACGTCGCCACTGGTAATCGCGGTACCGTTTACCACTGCCTTGACTTCGCTGGCGGCGAAGACAGGTGTACTGAAGGCAGCAAGCATGAAGGCTGCGCCTGCAATAAGCGTGGTTACGGTTTTCTTCGCGTCAATCATCTGTTGACCTCCCGATAGCGCCGCACGATCCAACGCGCGGCGTTCTTACCATACACTGAGACCAGCGGAAATCGCATCTCTTGCTCCGCGACACCCTATGTCTCACATAACGACTGGTCGCAATGTCCTGCACAGGCTTACGGCGAAAGAATGGCCCGGCCGGAAATCTCCGGCCGTCCATCTGTCATCAGAGGTTATTCGCAGCATCACCCGTGCCCAGCCGGATATCGCCGAGCGTGCGGAAGGTCAGGCGGGCGGCGATCGTCCAGTCGCTTGCCGTCTGATCCGTCGTATCCCGCCTATCCACATAGGCGATGGTGAAGATGGTGCACTCGTCCTGATAGGAAATGCCGAGCGAACGCCTGACAACAACGTCATTGTTCAGATCCCAGGCGATACCACCGAAGATCGACCAGTAATCCTTGAACTTGATCCTGCTGCTCGCCTGAATCTCGTCTTGGTCTTCAGCAAAGCCGTATGCCGGCTGGGCACCCACGTGCGTATAGGTGACCTGGCCCGAGAAGGTATCGTTCTGATAGGCCGTCGTCAGGTCGCCGCGATTGAAGGCGAAATCCTTCTCGTCCAGTCGGTAGGATGCTGCCACGGAGAGACCGAAAGGCATTTCGATGCCGCCGAGGCCAACATAGTCGGAACGGTCGGTCTCAAGGCCGGAATCGGCGCCGACATTCACGAGGTCGTCGGTCGCAAACGAATTCTGGCCGGCGAGCTGGTAGGACTGTCCGAAGATGCCGTGCAGCTTGTAGCCGCTGTCGAAGGTGCCTGTATACTGGAAGCCGACGTTTGCGCGCGTGCCGCCCTCGATACGGTCGTAGCCGGAGAACCTGTCACGATCGAAAAGGTTGGTCGCATCGAAGACGAAGCTTTGCGCATCTTCGTTCGGCAGCCGGCCGGCGAGTGGTTCATCCGGTCGTGCGTAGATCTGCGCAATCGGCTCCAGAACATGCGTGCTGTTGCTGGTCGTGAACAGGATCGGGTAGCGCATTTCCAGCCCGGCCGTCACCATTCCGCGCGTTGCCGCATTATCGTCCAGATAATTGCCGGCATAGGGAACGCCGTTGGCATCGACCGGACTTTGCATGTTGAGCGCCAGAGCATCGCCGCGTGCCGCGAGCAACGGCGTGATAACCAGCCCAGTGGGTGTTACGAAGGTCCGTTTCCACTGTAGTTCCGTGGTCAAACGTGTGGTCTGACCTTCCAGGCCGGGGAAGCGATCGAAACCGTCGACGGTGGTAAAGTCGTCCTGAGAGCGCGAAAGATTGGTCAGATTGACATCGGCGGAAAGCTCACCGCCTGCGAGCGGCTGCGGCGCGACATAGTGATAGTCAAGCGTCGGATAGACGATTGGCTGCTGCTTTTCAGCGGTGCTGCCGGAATCGGCGTCCTGAACGTCGAAATAGAAGGCGCGCAGGTCGAAGTAATTCCGCTTGCCGAGACCCGTCAGATAGACGGTATTGACCTGCGGCGTGTTGTCGTAACCATCGATCTTGTAGGTGCGCGAGAAGTTGTTGTCGCTCTGCACCATCACATCCCAGCCGAAGGTCCAGCGGGGATTGATCCTGAAATCCCCCTTCGACGCGACCATGCCGCGCTGTTCAGCTTCGGCATCGCTTGTACCGGCGCTGAAATTACCGGGATTCATCTGATCGATGCCGGCGACGTGCATCGTCACCGTGCCGTTTTCGAAGCGACGGCGATATTCGCCCTCGAGCAGGAAGCCTTGCGAGGTATAGCCGGTGCCCGTGACGGTGAAATCCGAACTCGGGGAGATGACGTAATAATAGGGAACGGACAGACCGTAGCCGAGATTTTGTGAAACGCTCATCGACGGGAACAGGAAGCCGGACTTGCGCTTCACGGTATTGTCGGGGACTTCGATCCACGGCAGGTATGCGAGCGAACGGCCAAGCAGCTGGAAACGCGCCTTTTCAAGGCGGATCGTATGCTTCTCACTGTTCTGGATAACGCGTTCGGCCTTGACCTGCCAGAAGGGCGCGCGTTCGGGCTTTTCCGCGCAGGGCAAGCAGGCCGTGTAGACGCCTTTATTGAGAATCATCTGCGTACCGCCGACTCGCTGGCCGGTTTCGGCAACGAGGCGGGTATTATCGCTTGTCTCGATTCGCAGCGCATTCATGAAGCCGTCTGCGAAATTGTCGGTCACATCGAGGTGGTCGGCATAGATTCGGTTGCCGTCGGGCGTCACCATCTCGATGTTGCCGGTCGCCATCATGCGGCCGGTCTTCTGGTTATAGTCGACCTTCTGGGCGACCAGCCTGTAGCCGCCGTAGTTGATCTGCACGCCGCCGATCACAGAGACGAGCTCCTGGTCCCTATTATAGAGGAGCTCGTTCGCGGACAGCATCAGCTTAGCATCCGGCGAGACATTCTGGCCGATCGCAGGCATGCCTGTATTGTTCTCTTGGCCATAGGCCAGCGGAGCACTTTCGAAATAGCTACACAGAGCCGCACCTAGGAGCAGGGCAACCAACTGTTTACTAACAACCTTGCGGTCGCCTACCGCCACTAGCCATCCTCCTGATGAAGCAGGATCGTTGCGCCTAAAGCGAGCGCTACGACCACCGGTATCCAAGTCGCCACAAACGGCGGCACGACACCGCTGCTTCCGAATGCTTTTACAAGCACGGTGACGACATAAAGCATGAAGCCTGAAAGGATTCCACCCAGAATCACAGAGCGTGATTGGTTGAACCGGCTAAATTTCAGAGACACTGTTGCAGCAATGAGAGTCATGGCCACCAAGAGCAGCGGCTGCGACAGCAGAGAGTTGAATTGAGTCTCAAGTGCCTTCGTTGAAATTCCGAAGGATTTGGCGGCAGCGATACGGTTGGAAAGGTCAAAGAAACCAATTGTTTCCGGCGCTGTGAGCCGCTCCTTGATGAAGTCTTGCTTCAGATTGGTACGAAGCTGCTCCGTAGCCTTACGCACCGGGATTTCCCCAGGCTTGCGTTCGACGACGTTGTTAAGCTGCCAGTAACCATCTTCCAATTTGGCGGATGAGGCATCCTGCCTCAGAATGACCTGACCGGTGGAATCGAAGTGGACAAGCACGGCGTCCATAAGCAGCGTGCCGTTCTCCAGCACGGTCTTGGCGCCGATGATGACATCGTCCCGGCCGCTGATCTGGCGCAGCCACGGAACCTGCAGTGCCCTGATCATGGCATTGTCCTGACCGCGCCAGGCCGTTTCGAATTGTGTTGCCTGCCTCTGGCCCCAGGCTGCGAGCGGATTGAGCGCCACCACCGTCAGCACCCCGAGAATCAGGGACCCCGCGATAAAAGGCAGCATGAACTGCCAGACCGAGATGCCCGCCGCACGGGTGACGACGAGTTCATATCTCCGGTTGAGGCCGATCAGCACGGTGATGCCGACGAACAACGCCACGAAGGGGATGGTCTGCTGCAGGATCAACGGTAGGCGAACGGCGGTGAGCAGCACAGCACCACCCAGCGTGTAGCCGGGGAAATTGGAGATGCGGCTTGCCGTCTCGCTGAAGTCCAGCAGGAAGGTGATGGCGCTCATGCCGATCAGGAACCACATCGTGGTTACGACATACCGGCGGAAGAAATACCGCGACAATGTCCCGAAAATCATCGCACAGCGCCTCCGCCGGTCCGGTCCGTCGCGGCAAGTACCCGCTTCTGGGCGCGCTTCCAGATCGTCGAGGTGCGGTTTCTGACGACAAGCGGCATGGCCAGCCGCTTATGCATGTTCAGGAAAATAATCGAAACCAGGCTGGTCACGATCGGGATCGCATAGAGGATCGGGATATAGATCGTGCTTTTGTCGATCTGGTTGGCAACGTAAAACGCCGCCCAGCGCAGGACGAACGCGAGGCCCAGTGCGCCGATCATCGGATGCATGCGTGCCTCGCGATGCGATCGCGCATCCCCGGCTATGGCGAGCGAGAATAGCGCGAAAACGAAGGGAAGCATCCAGTCGGTCAGGCGGCGATGAAGCTCGGCGGTATAGCTGCCGGGCTTGGCGATATAATCAGGATCTTTCGGATCGGGATTGAGCAGGAAAGCGAGATCGCGGTCGCTCGCGCGAAGCGTCGCCTGTCCGTTATTTTCCGTCATATCCGAAAGGTCGAAGGAATAGGAATCGAACTTGATGACCGAGACGTTTCCATCGGGCGTTTTGCGATGGACTTCGCCATCATGCATGATCAGCGACGTGCCGATATCATCCACGGCGCCTTCGCGCGCATAATAGATGAGTTCGTTATTCGGCTCGCGCTCGTCGGCGACGAAGAGACCTTTGAGCGTGCGGCCGGCGAGCCGCTGCGAGATCTGCACATAGAGGCCTTCATCGATCTTGCGGAAGGTCTTTTCCTCGATCACGGACGAAAGAAGATCGGCATAGGTCTCGGCGATCATCTGCCGCACGACCGTCTTCGCGCGTGGCTCGACGACATTGTCGACGAAGAACGAGAAGACGCTGATGAGGATCGCGAGCAGCAGGATCGGCCGCGCCAGGATAGTGCGGCGGGCGCCGGCGGCATCGATCACGGTCAGTTCGGAATCGTTGTTCATCGTCGTCAGCGTCTGGGTAATGCCGATGACGAGTGCAAAGGGCAGCACGATGGGAATGATCGACGGCAGGATCAGCGTCGCAAGCGTGGCGAAGGAGCCGATCGACTGGCCGCTGTCGGTCACCAGATTGATGCGCTGCAGGACCTGGGTGGTCCAGATGATCGCGAGCACCGGGAGCAGGGCCACGAGAAACATCTGGCCGACACGCCGCAATATATATGTCTCGAGTAGTTTCATGCTCGCCCTTGAACGCGCCTGCAGGTCGATATGATCAGCAGGAGATTCCCTCTACGCTGTTTGTCTCGGTTTTGCGACAAGTCAGTGTCAAAAATTCATTCAATTTTCAGAATTTTTTTGTTGCCGTGGCGACTCAGCAAGTGCCATCAGCGCGGTGAATATGACGACCGAAGAAAGCCATCCCAGCACGACGTCGGATAGATAATGTGCGCCGAAGGAGAGCCGCATCGCGGGTGTCAGGATGGAAACGGCGGCGACGGGTGCCACAAGCGCATAACGTATCGACTTCGGAACGAAGATCAGCAGGCAGAACAGCCAGCCCGCGCTTGCCGCCTCGCCGGAAATGAAGGAGCAGTTCGAGACGCACTTGCCGGCCAATGAACCGGCTTCGGCGAAATGCAGCGTACCGCCGAAGAAATCCGTCTGCACAGGCCGCGGCCGACCCCAATGTTCCTTGAGGATCACATTGACGAGAAGAACGGGACCGATCAGCAGCGTGCCGAGCGCAACCTTCAGATCGCGGGCGCGCGGTGCGTTGAATGTAGCGCCATGCTGCTGATAGCACTCGACCAGTTTCCATAGCATGACCGCGGTCACGACATAGGGAACGTAGAAGAAGAGCGTGCGTAAGAGACCGAGGATCGCCTCGCTCCGATAGGGGAAGGAGCCACAGATCTCGGTTGCTGGGGCCGACGCGTCGCAGGCCGCCTGCACGAAAAAAAGCTGGGAAAAATAAATGTCTATCCCGGGAAACGCGCGGAACAGGGCAAGCAGCAGCCACCATACCCAGAAAAGCAGGACAAAGACGCCGAATGCCGTTTGCGGCAGGCGAACTGCCGGACCCCGCCATCGATTTTTCGAAAAAACTGTCAACGCAAACATCTACGAAACTGACGAAAACCTTTTGGCCGGGCGGCCGCGCGGAACATAACAACTGTCGCCGGCCATTGACAGACCCGTCAAACGCGAAATTATCCCCTGGAACGGATTTCATGAATCCCATCGGAGAAGACATGTCTGCAAAATTCGAAATTTCATTCTCAAAATCGGCAAAGCTCAGCAGCGGCCTCGCGATTCTTCTGAAGACGTCCGAAGCCGACACCGCGGCTGGGGCCGATATTGCCGATCCGGCGGGAGTGATTGCCAAGGCGTCGAAGATTGCGCGCTTCTCGGCAAAGTCGTTGGCTGCCCTCGACCTAGTGGCGCCAGAGGGTGCGCCTGTCGAGCGTATCATCGTCCTTGGCCTCGGCAAGCCGGCAGACCTGACCGTCCACGATTGGCTGAAGGCCGGCGGCAGCGCTGCCTCGCGGATCAAGAATACTGAGAAAGCGACGATCTTCATCGATGCGCCGGGCGCAGATGTCAGCGCCAAGGCTGCGGCCGATTTCGCTCTCGGCATGCTGATGCGCGCCTACAGCTTCGATACCTATAAGACGAAGAAGAATGACGACGAGGAGAAACAGGCGAAGTCGGTCAAGGTGACGATCGTCACGGCCGATGCGGCTGCCGCCAAGAAGGCCTTCGCCGATGCCGAAGCGGTTGCCGACGGCGTCAATCTCGCTCGTGACCTGGTCAACGAGCCGCCGAACGTCCTCGGCCCCATCGAATTTGCGGCCAAGGCAAAGGAGCTCGAGAAGCTTGGCGTCGAGGTGGAAATCCTCACCGAGCGCGAAATGCGCCGTCTCGGCATGGGCGCGCTGCTCGGCGTCGCCCAGGGCTCCGTGCGCCCGCCGCGCCTGGCTGTCATGCAATGGAAGGGCGGAAAGGGCAAGGATCGGCCGATTGCCTTCATCGGCAAAGGCGTCGTCTTCGATACCGGCGGCATCTCCATCAAGCCGGCTGCCAATATGGAAGACATGAAGGGCGATATGGGCGGTGCGGCTGCCGTCACCGGCCTTATGCACACGCTTGCCGCCCGCAAGGCGCCGGTCAATGTCGTGGGCATCATCGGCCTTGTGGAAAACATGCCTGATGGCAACGCCCAGCGTCCGGGCGACATCGTCACCTCCATGTCCGGCCAGACGATCGAGATCATCAACACGGATGCGGAAGGCCGCCTCGTGCTCTGCGATGCGCTCTGGTATTGCAACGACCGCTTCAAGCCACAGTTTATGATCAATCTCGCGACGCTGACAGGCGCCATCATGGTCGCGCTCGGCAACAGCCATGCGGGTCTCTTCTCGAATGACGATCCGCTGTCGGCGCAGCTGACGACCGCTGGCCTCGTCACGAACGAGAAGCTGTGGCGCATGCCGCTCGGCAAGGAATATGACAAGATGATCGACAGCAAGTTCGCCGATATGAAGAATACCGGCGGTCGTCTCGCCGGTTCCATCACCGCAGCGCATTTCCTCAAGCGCTTCGTGCAGGATACGCCCTGGGCGCATCTCGATATCGCCGGCACGGCCATGGGCTCGGTGCAGGACGAGATCAACCAGTCCTGGGGCTCCGGTTTCGGCGTGCGCCTGCTTGATGAACTGGTCCGCTCGAACTACGAAACACGATGACGGAAATCCTCTTCTACCATCTGACGGAATCGAAGCTGGAAGACGCGCTTCCGCCGTTGCTCGACAAGAGTGTCGAGCGCGGCTGGCGCGTCGCCGTCCAGATGAAGGAGGCCGCGCGGCGCGATGCGCTGGATCAGCATCTATGGACCTATCGGGAAGACAGCTTCCTGCCGCATGGCACGGATGAGGCCGATTTCGCCGGGGATCAGCCGGTTCTCCTGACGGTTTCGGCTGACAATCCGAATGCTGCTACCGTCCGCTTCATCGTCGATGGCGCCGAGCCGCCGGCGGTCGCGGATTATGAGCGGATCGTCTTCATGTTCGACGGGTATGACCAGGAGCAGCTTGAAGGCGCGCGCGCCCAGTGGAAAAAGCTGAAAGGCGAGGGGCATAGCCTCACCTATTGGCAGCAGACGCCGGAAGGGCGGTGGGAGAAGAAGGCCTGACCCCGATCGTCAGGCAAGGCCCGCTTCCGCCAGAACCCTGTCGATGAAATCCTTCTTCGCTCCGGTATAGGCGGCTCGGCTCTCGGCATATTTTTGCGCAAGTCCGATCTTCAGCTCCTCATAGGCCAGCGCAAGGGCTGGATCGCCCTGCAGCCTGTCGCGGAAGAAGATGTCCCGCCTCCAGTTGAAGCCCTGATATTCGACGACATGGGCGAGATGCGTGCGCGTCTCGCCCATGACACCGCGGCCGAAGAGATGGTCGTCGGGTACGATGTCGGCACCGGCATAGTCATAGCCGATCGCCTCCATAGGCTTGATGCAGGCAAGTCCGTCATCAAGGCGGCGAACGCCGATCAGGATATCGATGATCGGTTTCGCCTTGATGCCTGGAATGGCAGTGCTGCCGAAGTGCTGTATATCGATT
The DNA here is from genome assembly GCF_051811225.1 of Rhizobium sp. 768_B6_N1_8. NCBI lineage: Bacteria > Pseudomonadati > Pseudomonadota > Alphaproteobacteria > Hyphomicrobiales > Rhizobiaceae > Rhizobium > Rhizobium sp. 768_B6_N1_8. The sequence continues at coordinate 954,048 of NZ_JBPWPV010000001.1, forward strand.
GCCAGAGGGCCAAGCGCGTCGCGGATCCTGGCCTCTTCCAGCAGATAGGCCTCCTGCCACTTGGCGTTGGGGTCGGCGAGTCTCACTGCCAGATGTGGGACGCCCAATCCAAACGATTCATCCTGCTCCTGCTGCATGGAAAACGTCCCTCACGTTTCGTTTTCCTATTCTAGCATTCTGCAGGCACAATGGCATCTGCCCGTGAGGCCGATCAGTCGTAGAACGCCTCGACGAATTTGCGCTTGCCGAGCATGAAGGCATCGGCGACATGGCGCAGCGGCGCCAGATCGACATCCGACTTGCCGGCCTTGATGAGCTCGGCGAAACGGCGATAGAGCGACGGATATTCGGCTTCCGGTGCAGAGAATGTCAGCGCGCCATTGACCGAGAGCTTCGAGCCGCCTTCGGAAAGAACCATCTGTCCGGCTGCCGTCTCCGCGATGATGTCCCAGCTCTGCTTGCCCGTCTGGCGCCAGTCGAATTCGGCGTGAACAGGAACGTGATCGACATTGCGGAAATGCAGATCGGCAGCAATCGGCGAGTCGCGGTTTTCAGGGAATTCCAGCGTGCCGGCGCTAAGGAACATCGCCTTCGGCAGGATATGCGTGACGATCGAAAGCGCGTTGATGCCCGGATCGAAAACGCCGAGACCGCCGGCCTGCCAGATCCATTCCTGGTTCGGATGCCAATGGCGCACGTCTTCCTTCCAGATGACGTGCATGCTCTTGATCTCGGTCGAGGCGAGGAACGATTTGGCAGCTTCGACGGCCGCTGCATAACGCGAATGCCAGCTTGCAAACAGCGTCGCACCCTGCTTGTTCGCGAGGTCCTCCAGATCCGCCACTTCACTCAGCGTCGCGCCCGGCGGCTTTTCAAGGAAAACGTGTTTGCCGGCGGCCAGCGCCTTGTAAGCCGCTTCATAGCGATACTGCGGCGGCATGCAGAGCGAAACGGCATCGATCGATGGTTCGGCGTCGAGCATGTCGTCGATCGACGTATAGGCGGTAACGCCGTCGACCGTACCGTTGCGGCTTGCCGTCGCCACCAGCTTGAAATCGGCATTGGCAGCGATGGAGGGGAGGTGCTGGTCGCGGACGATCTTGCCGACGCCAACGATGGCGAGGTTGATGGCTGACATTGTAAAGCTCGCGTTCGGTGTTTCGCTAAAAGTATGACTTATTGCGCGCCGTTTTATCAGAAAGCGGTCTGCGGGCAAGTCTGGTCTTTAAGAACAGACGACGCGATTTTTGGGTAATTGTCTAGCTCTTGAAGAGCGCGATGGTTCTTGCGCCGCAGCAAAGTATCTAGAGACAGTTACCTGCGCTGGCGGAGTCTCAGCTCGCCATGGCTCCTTCATATTCAGCGGAGAGCTCCAGCCATTGCTCCTCGGCGGCAGCGAGCCTGGCGGCTGCTTCGCCACGCTGCCTAGCTTTGTCGGCGGCCTTGGCGGGCGCCTTTTCATAGAGCGCCGGATCCGCAAGTTCCGCATCAAGTGCCTGAATCAGTTTCTCCAGCTTGCCCGTCAAGGATTCGATTTCGTTGATCTTTTTCTTGAGGGGGGCGAGCGAAGCACGCCTGTCGGCATTCAGCTTGCGCTGGTCGGCCTTCGAGGACTGGTCTTCAGACTGCTTCTGTTTTTCGTCGTCTTTTTTTTTGCCGGAAGCGACGATCAGGTCGCGATATTCTTCCATATCGCCTTCGAAACTCGTCACCGTGCCGTTGTTGACCAGCCAGAGGCGGTCGACGGTCGCTTCGATCAGGTGCCGGTCGTGCGAGATCAGGATGACGGCCCCGTCGTAGTCGTTCAGCGCCTCGATCAGAGCGCGGCGGCTGTCGATGTCGAGATGGTTCGTCGGCTCGTCAAGGATCAAAAGGTTCGGCGCATAAAAGGCGGCGAGCCCCATCAGCAGGCGTGCCTTTTCGCCACCCGAAAGATCTTTCGCGGCCGTCGCCATCTTCTCGGTCGCAAGGCCCATCTGCGCCACGCGGGAACGCACCTTCGCTTCGGGCTCCGTCGGCATCAGCCGCCGCACATGTTCGACAGGCGTCTCATTTGGTACGAGATCGTCGAGCTGATGCTGCGCGAAGAAACCAATCTTCAGCCCCGGCGCCAGACGCACTTCACCGCTCTCGGCCGCCAGCCGTCCCGAGATGAATTTCGCAAAGGTCGATTTGCCGTTGCCGTTCGAGCCAAGCAGGGCGATGCGGTCGTCATTGTCGATGCGCAGGTTGAGCCCCTTGAGGATCGGCTTGCCGGGTTCGTAGCCGACTGCGCCGCCGCTGACCGCGACGATCGGCGAGGCCGGCTGCTTTTCGGGTTCGGGGAAGGTGATCGGCTGAACGTGATCCTCGATCACGGCCGCGACCGTGCCCATGCGCTCCAGCGCCTTGACACGCGATTGGGCCTGCTTCGCCTTGGAGGCCTTGGCCTTGAAGCGGTCGATGAAGCTCTGCAGATGCTTGCGCGCCGCATCGTTCTTCGCCTTGGCCTTTATCTGCAGTTCGTCGGCTTCCGCCTTCTGCCGCTCGAACTGGTCGTAGTTGCCGCGGTAGAACGTGAGCTTCTTCTGATCGAGATGCACGATCGAATTGACCGCGTTGTTCAGCAGATCGCGATCGTGGCTGATGATGATGACCGTGTGCGGATAGCGGCGGATGTAATCCTCCAGCCACATCGTGCCTTCGAGGTCGAGATAGTTGGTCGGCTCGTCGAGCAGCAGCAGGTCCGGCTCGGTAAAGAGCACGGAGGCGAGCGCCACGCGCATGCGCCAGCCGCCCGAGAAGGAGGATGCGGGCCGGGCCTGCGCTTCCTGATCGAAGCCAAGGCCCGAGAGGATGCTGGCGGCGCGTGCTTCCGCCGAATGGGCGTCGATATCGACGAGGCGCATTTGGATTTCGGCGATACGATGCGGATCGGTTGCGGTTTCCGCCTCGGCAAGCAGCGCGGCGCGCTCCTTGTCAGCAGAAAGCACGATCGTGATCAGCGAATCCTCGATTCCCGGCGCTTCCTGCTTCACCTGTCCCATGCGCGCATTCTTGGGAATCGATATTGTCCCGCTTTCGGCGCCGAGGTCACCCGTTATGACGCGGAAGAGGGTGGATTTGCCGGCGCCGTTGCGCCCCACGAGCCCGGCCTTCGTGCCTGACGGCAGCGAGACGCTGGCATGGTCGAGGAGCAGGCGGCCGGCAATGCGGGCGGAAATGTCTGAAATCGTGATCATGCGCGCGGTTTTGGCCGAAAGCCGCCGCCAAGGCAAGATGGATCAGCGGCGTGTTTGCCACTGTTTGCCATCAATAGCGCACAGCGGAACGCCTTACCGGCCGAAGGCTTGCACCGGCAGGCGCGGATTGGACTGGGCGGCAAGCAGCGCCACGCGTGCATTGGCCTGAAGCTGCCCGGGTGTGGCCGCATCGCCGCTCAACGCCACGCCGACCGAAATCGTCAAACCGCTTGCATCCGAAGTGTCCGACGCTGCGAAAACAAGATTGTCCTCGACGGAACTGCGCAGCCGCTCGGCGATCGCCAATGCATCCTGCTTGCCGACATTGGCAAAGAGGAAGGCGAATTCGTCGGCCTCCAGGCGCGCAATGAAATCGTTCTTCTTCACCGTCTTGCGGAAGAGGCCGGCAAGCTTCTTCAGGAGCTTGTTGCCGGTCTGCGCGCCGTAGCGGGCGGTAAGCTCCTTGAAATCGTCGATGTCGATCATGATCAGCGCGCTGCCGGCCGCACCCTCTTCCTGACCGTAGAGATCGTCGAGCGCACGGTTGAGTCCGATACGGTTGGGCAGGCCGGTGATCTTGTCCGTGATAGCAGCCGTCTGCACGGCGGAAATGCCACGCTCCAGCGCCGTCAGCCGCTCAATATCCTCTTCCAGCTTTGTGCCGATCGTTCGTTCTGCTGCAAGGACGGCCGAAAGCGAGGCGGCGAGATATTCGACCTCGGCCATGAAATCGGCAAGGCTCTGGTGCTCCTGCTGACCCGAGACGGATTTGAGGATGGTCTCGCAGGCGCGCGCAAAGGCCTGGTGATGCAGGCGCCCCTCGGCCAGTCGCTCCGCCGTTTCCTTAAGCATTCGGCTCGCCTCGTTGCGCGAGCGGTCGCCCGCCAGCCCGTAATGGCCGACAAGCCGGTAGCGCAGGCCGAGTTCGTCCAAGGCTTCCTGCTGCGGATGCGAACCGAGGGCTGCGATATCCTGCGCCAACCCGGCATTCAGGCCGATCAGTGCCTCGTGGAACAGTTCATAGTTGCGCGGCAGGCCCGCCACGTTCAGCCGCATCATGTGCTGAGCAACTTTCTGCACGTCGGCCGCCGGCGCCGGCCGGGTCGCCTCGTGCGCATTCAATGCATTTGCAACGGCACTCTGCATGACGATCCCCTCATTGCCGTTGGTTCTCTTGGGCCATCGGCTCTTCTGCTTCCGCTATGCAGGCAAGCTTTTAAGAGACATTGAATTTTCAAAGGTTGTGGGGCGGAAGCCGCAAAACCGGTTAATGCACCCTTGCTGCGTCCCGATCGGGAATGGCCGTGTCCGTTTCAGCAACAGACGCGATGGGCGCCATGAAAATTCCTGATTTGATCGCGCCGGCTTTCTGGCGTGGAATGAACCCGTTGCGATTGCGAAAGGATGGCCATGACCAGAGCTCTCTATTCCCTGTGCGGCGCCGACGCGCGTCATTTCTTCTCGCCGCATTGCTGGAAGGCGGTGATGGCGCTTGCCCACAAGGGCCTCGATTTCGAGGAGGTGCCGACGACTTATAGCCGCATCGCCGCGATCGGCGGCGGCTTCTCCAAGACCGTGCCGGTCCTGGATGACAATGGCCGGCTGATATCAGACAGTTTCGATATCGCCCATTACCTGGAAGATGCCTATCCGGACCGTCCGTCGCTTTTCGGTGGCGAGGGCGGCAAGGCTCTGTCGCGCATGGTCGAGGGTTATTCGCAGATGATCATCCATCCGGCGATCATGCGGATCGCGCTTCTCGATATTCATTCTATTCTCGATGAGGGCGACAAGGCCTATTTCCGCGTCAGTCGCGAAGGCCGCCTGGGCAAGCCGCTGGAGGATTTCGCCGCCGGCCGCGACGCGGAGAGAGAGGCCTTTGCCGCCAAGCTGGAACCGATGCGCCACATGTTGCGCTTCCAGCCCTTCATCGGCGGCGACAGCCCGCTCTTTGCCGACTACATCGTCTTTGGTGCGCTGCAATGGCTGCGCATCGCCGCAGGCCTCGCCATGCTGGCCCCTGACGACCCCGTCATGGCCTGGTTCGAACGCTGCCTCGATCTTCATGAAAGCCGGGGCCGGACTGTGACAGCGGCGTGAAATTGCCGGAGCCCCCTTGTTTTCGGGCGGTGAGGCGGGTAAAGACCGCCCACTTTTCCCTGAGTATGAGGATCCGAATTATGGCGATTGAACGCACCTTCTCGATGATCAAGCCGGATGCAACGAAGCGCAACCTGACGGGCGCTATCACCAAGATGCTCGAAGATGCCGGCCTGCGCGTCGTCGCCTCCAAGCGCGTCTGGATGAGCAAGCGCGAAGCAGAAGGCTTCTACGCCGTTCACAAGGAACGTCCGTTCTTCGGCGAACTCGTTGAAGGCATGACCTCCGGCCCGACCATCGTTCAGGTTCTGGAAGGCGAAGGCGCCATCCTGAAGAACCGCGAAATCATGGGCGCGACCAACCCGGCAAACGCTGCCGAAGGCACGATCCGCAAGGTTCACGCTCTGTCGATCGGCGAAAACTCGGTTCACGGTTCCGACGCTCCGGAAACCGCTGCCCAGGAAATCAAGTACTGGTTCTCCGACACCGAAATCGTCGGCTGATTCAGCCCCAGAGCATTCCCTCGGAATGCATTGAATTGACTCATGAAAGCCGGGTTCGTCCCGGCTTTTTTATGTCCCGGGTTCAGGCGGGGCATTTGTCAGTATTGGAAAAATCCGTCGATCCTTCAGATTTGAAAACCTCCGGGTTCTTCTCGTATCCGGCACCGAGAACCAGCGGCTTGCTCGGCAAGACACTCTGGTCGAGATCGGATTTGAACTGCGTCTTCAGCTCCTGCAAGAGCTTGCCGTCCTTGTCGACCAGCCTGACGGTGACGGCATAGGGCCGGTCCTTGCGCACGCAATGCAGGTTCTCGCTCTGGACTGAAATCTTGTCCTCCATCGGAAACACCTTCTGGTTCAGCACCAGCGGCGCTCCGCCCTGCGGGTTTTCGAATTCGGCGACGATGGTCGAGCCATCGGGAATCGGCGCCGTCTTCTTCAGCGTCAGCAGATAGGTGGCGCTTGCGACGCGGTAGTTGAAGACGAAGAGATGGCCCGTCACTTCCAGCATGCTTTCGGCCTCGCGCTGGCAGGCGGAGAGCACAAGCCCCGCTGCCGCTAGGGCCGTGATGATCGAGCGCCGCTTCATGGCGTCTCCTCCTTCTTTTTCCTCCGGTAATGCCTGTTGGCCTTGGCGCGGTTGCCACAGACGGCCATGTCGCACCAGGCCCGGCTTTTGTTCTTGCTGCGGTCGATGAACAGCCAGCCGCAATTGCCGCAAATCTTCATCCGCTCCGGATCGGGCATGGCGATCAGCCGTAGAACCGAATGGGCCGTCGCCGCATCGAGACCCTTTTCCTCAGCACCCCGCAGCGTGCGCGCCAGCGCTTCCAGCAGTTCGGCAAGAAGCCGGTCGTCATTGCCTTCGAGCACGCGTTGGCGGAAGTAGCGGTCCGTCGCTTCGCGCAGTTCGATGAAGTTGGCTCTATTCTGCGCTCCAACCGGCACTATGTCGCCAAAAAGTGCCCGTTCGGCGCAGAATTCCTGCGCCGCCTCGGGGAAACGCTCCATCTGCCCTTCGGCCTCGAAGCGGTCGATGCGGCGCGCAGTATCGTGACGCAGGATGACGCTGTTGGCGACATCGAGCGCCAATGCGCCGCCGGAAAAACGGTGAGGGGTCCAGGAGAAGCTCATGGGAAAAATATAACTGGTAAAACACATTTTGCCAGTTATTATTTTAGGCCGATCTGGAGTGACCGAATGGCCTATCTTCTGCAGCAACTGGCGAATGCGGTACCGCTCGCAGCGCTCTACGCCACGCTTGCCTTCGGTTATTCGATCGCCTTCGGTGTCACCAAGCGCCCCGACATTACCTATGGGGCGATTATCGCCTTTGCCGGCCAGATCCTGCTGCTCTTCACGGATATGGCCTATAACCGCCTCTGGCTGGTGCTGCCGGCGGCGATCGCGATCGGCATCTGCGCCTCACTGATCTATTCGGTGGGGGCAGGGGTCTGGATCGGCCGCTTCGTCATGCAGCCGCTCGCCAGCAAATCGCCGAACACGGTCATCGTCGCCGCACTCGGCATGATGATCGTGCTGATGGAGACGGCGCGCCTTGCCGCCAATACCCGCGCCATCTGGTTGCCGCCGCTGTTGAGCGACAACGTGACCTTCTGGAGCGACGGCACCTTCAAGGTCACGCTCACCTATATCCAGCTTCTGGATACCGTCCTGATGTGCGCGATCATTGCGATCGGCGCATGGATCCTGAAGCGTACCTCCTGGGGCCGCCTATGGCGCGCGGTCATCGACGATCCGCTCGCCGCCGAACTCTGTGGCACCAGCGCCAGCCGTGTCTTCCTGGTGTCTTATGGGGCGGCGGCGCTCGTCGCCACCTGCTGTGGCATCCTTGCAACCTTCTATTACGGGTCGATGGATTTCGGCGCTGGGCTGATGTTCGGCCTCAAGGTGCTGCTGATCGCGGCCGTCGGCGGCTATTCCGATCCGCTGCGCTCGGCGGGTGGTGCCGCCGGTCTGGCGCTTGTCGAGACGCTCTGGGGCGCCTACGGGTCCTTCATCTGGCGCGATCTCGCCATCTTCTCGCTGCTAGTGTTCCTGCTGGTGCTGAGCAGGCGCGAGCGCGTCGTGCTCTGACTATTTCCAGCGGTCGCGCGCGGTGTTGTCGGCATCCTTAGCCGCGATCCAGTCGCCGGTGCCACCGTCCTTGCCGTGTTCCTTCTTCCAGAAGGGAGCCGAAGTTTTCAGGAAATCCATGACGAAGTTTGCACCGTCGAAGGCCGCCTGCCGGTGCGGAGCTGCGGCGACGACTAGCACGATATTTTCGCCGGCCGCGATCTTTCCGAAACGATGGATGGCGGTCAGGCCATCGAGCCCGAACCGTTCGATGGCGAGCTCGCCGATGCGGCTCATCTCCGCTTCGGCCATGACGGGATAATGTTCGAGCTCAAGCGCCGACAGTGTCCCGCCCTCATCGCGGCAGAGACCGGAGAATGTGACGATTGCGCCGATGCCGGGCTTGCCTTTGGAAAGCCGGTCAACTTCCGCCTGCAGATCGAAGTCCTCGCGCTGGACGCGGATGGTAGGGGTAATGGTCACAGCAGGCTCCTCCTCCCGGCGGGATTGGCTGTTCTCAGCCACCCGTCATCGGCGGGAAAATGCCGATTTCCTTCGCGCCTGTTATCGGCTCGTCATGCTCCACATGCTCCTGATCGATCGCGACCCGGATCACATCGGGATATTGAAGAGCCATCTCATATTCTTCGCCCAGGCCCTTCAAATGGTTCAGAAGATCGGCAACGCTGACGACGGAAGCGGGGAGGTCGATTTCCTCTTCTCCCTTGCCGATGCGTTCGCGCACCCACGCGAAATAGACAAGCCGTGTCATTCTTCGTCGTCCACCACGTGTTTCAGCCCGGCGCGGAAATAATCATAGCCGGTATAGATCGTCAGAAGTGCGGCGATCCAGAGGAGCGCGATCCCCGTCCAGGTCGTATAGGGGAAAATGGCGTCGCCCGCCGGGCCGGCAAGCAGGAAGGCAATGGCGACAAGCTGCAGCGTCGTCTTCCATTTGGCAATGCGCGTCACCGGCACGCTGACTTTCAGCCCCGCAAGATATTCGCGCAGCCCCGAAACCAGGATTTCGCGGCACAGGATGATGATCGCCGCCCAGAGCGACCAGCCGGCAATCGTGCCGTCGGCAGCGACCAAAAGCAGGATGGCGGAAACCAGCAGCTTATCGGCGATCGGGTCCAGCATGCGGCCGATATTCGACGTCTGGTTCCAGATGCGCGCGAGGTAGCCATCGAGGAAATCGGTGAGCGAGGCGATGACGAAGATCCACAGCGCCACCCAGCGCGCCGTATCGCTGCTGCTCAGCCGTCCTTCGATGAAGAAGCAGACAACGATCAGCGGCACCGCCAGGATGCGGCCGTAGGTCAGGAGATTGGGGATGTTATACGCACGCGATGCCATGATGCGGTTCTCTGTATTGATGCGGCGGTAGATGACGGCTTTGCCCCTCGACCGTCAACATTCTTTCTGTTTTTTCGCTGCCTTTGCGTGGAATTTGCGACCGGCACCGCTTATTTCGCGGCGTCGTCGTGAAAATGATTATAGACCTGCTTTGCGACGGTCTCGGAAATCCCTTCCACCGCCATGAGATCGGAAAGGGCAGCGCGCGACACCGCCTTCGCCGTTCCGAAGTGCTGCAGCAGCGCCCGCTTGCGGGATGGGCCGATGCCGCCGATCTCGTCGAGCGGGTTCTTGACCATCTCCTTCTTGCGCCGCGCCCGATGAGAGCCGATCGCGAAACGATGCGCCTCGTCGCGCATACGCTGGATGAAGTAGAGAACCGGATCGCGCGGCGGCAGTGTGAAGCTTCCCTTGCCGGGAGCGAAGAAACGTTCACGGCCGGCCTCACGGTCCACACCCTTGGCGACGCCGATGGCGATGACGTTGTCGGTAATGCCGAGCTCTTCGAGGATTGCCCGCACCGCCGTCATCTGCCCCTGGCCGCCGTCGATGAGGATCACGTCGGGCCAGGCCGGGAAGGGCATATCGGCCGCATCGGCAGCGGAAACCTGCGTGCTACGATCCGGGATGCCCTCTTCCTTGAGCAGGCGCGCGAAGCGCCGCGTCATCACTTCGCGCATCATGCCGAAGTCGTCGCCGGGCGTGATCTCCGTCGATTTGATGTTGAACTTGCGATACTGGTTCTTCACGAAGCCTTCCGGCCCTGCGACCACCATGCCGCCGACCGCATTCGTGCCCATGATATGCGAGTTGTCGTAGATCTCGACGCGCTGCGGCACATAGGGCAGGCCGAATGTGTCCTTGAAACCTTCCAGCAGCCGCGACTGCGAGGCCGTTTCGGCAAGCTTGCGGCCATGCGCCTCGCGCGCGTTGGCGACGACATGTTCGACAAGGTCGCGCTTTTCACCGCGCTGCGGAATGAGGATGGAAACCTTGTGCCCGGCCTTTTCGCTGAGTGCGGCGGCAAGCAGCTCCAGCTCCTCCACCGTTTCCGACAGCATGATCTGCCGCGGCACCGGCTTGTCGTCGTAGAACTGCGCGAGGAAAGCGTTCAGCACCTCGGCGCCGGAAAGCTGCGGATCGGCCTTCGGGAAGTAGGCGCGGTTGCCCCAGTTCTGGCCAGTGCGGAAGAAGAAGACCTGGATACAGGAAATCCCGCCTTCGTGATGGATGGCGAAGACATCCGCCTCCTCGACGCCGGCAGGATTGATGCCCTGGTGGCTCTGCACATGCGAGAGCGCGGCAAGACGGTCGCGATAGATCGCGGCGCGCTCGAAATCGAGGTCCTCGGCGGCGGCGTTCATCGCCTCCGCGATATGCTCCTTCACCTTCTGGCTCTTGCCGGACAGGAAGTCCTTGGCTTCCTGAACCAGCTCCGCATAGCCCTCGTCGCTGACCTCACGGGTGCAGGGCCCGGAACAGCGCTTGATCTGGTAGAGCAGGCAGGGCCGGGTGCGCGTCTCGAAGACGCTATCGGTACAGGTGCGGATCAGGAAGGCGCGCTGCAGCGAATTGATCGTGCGACCGACCGCGCCTGCCGAAGCAAAGGGGCCGAAATAATCGCCCTTGCGGGCGCGGGCGCCGCGATGCTTGAAGATGGCCGGTGCCCGATGATCGCCGGTAATCAGGATATAGGGAAACGACTTGTCGTCGCGCAGCAGCACGTTAAAGCGCGGCCGTAAGCGCTTGATGAGATTCGCTTCCAGCAGCAGCGCCTCTGTCTCCGTCCGCGTCGTGACGAATTCCATATTGGCGGTCTGGCGCACCATCTGGGCGATGCGGTTGGAGTGTACGCGACCCATCGCATAGTTACCGACGCGCTTCTTCAGGCTGCGGGCCTTGCCGACATAGAGAACGTCACCCGCCTCGTTGAACATGCGGTAGACGCCGGGACTGTTCGGCAGGCGCTTGACGAATTCGGCGATCAGATCCGCACCGACAAGGCCGGTTTCATTGATGCTGCCGGCATTCCAGTCGACCGACGCAGAAATCGGCGCGGCAGAGGCTTCGCCTTCCACCTCGATGATGTCGTCGTCGTTCTCGTCAGTCTCGTCGTAAAGAACACCGCCATCGGGCAGCTTCTTGGCATTCATTCCTTGATCTCCAGCACGTCCGGCGTCTGCCATGCGAGATGCTGGCCGCCGTCGAGTGCAATCATCTGACCCGTGATCGAAGGGGTCTCGAACAGAAAACGAATCGTTCGGCCGAATTCCTTGAGCTCAGGTCCCCGCTTCAAGATAAGGGCTGAAACCTGCGCTTGGAAGTCTTCCTGCAATTGCCGTTCGCTCGGCATTGTAGGGCCGGGGCCGATCGCGTTGACGCGGATGCGCGGCGCCAGCGCCTGTGCCATGGTCTGTGTCGCCGTCCACAGCGCCGATTTCGACAGGGTATAGGAGTAGAAGCTCGGCCGCAGCGCCCAGACGCGCTGGTCGATAATGTTGACGATCAGCCCTTCGGCCGTTTCCGGCAGCTGTTCGGCGAATTTAGCGGCGAGTATCGAAGGCGCGCGAACATGGACGGCGAAATGCTCGTCCCACACCTGCGCATCGAATTTGCGGAGCGAATCCTCGAGAAAAATCGACGCGTTGTTGACGAGAAGATCGATCGGGCCGAGCGCCTCGCAAGCCTTCCCGACAAGTCCTCCGGTCTCATCGATTTTGGCGAGATCGGCCTTGATCGCAACCGCTTGATGGCCCCTTTGCCGCAATTCCGCCACAAAATCCTCAGCCTCGGCGAGCGAGCCGTTGGCATGGATTGCGACCGAAAATCCATCAGCAACAAGGTCTTCGGCGATTGCCCGGCCTATTCTTTTGGCAGCACCCGTCACAAGCGCCGCGCGAAGTCTTTTCTTGGTCAAGATGCTGCCTTCTGGTCCAGCGAGTTCGTTTGCTGACTATATAAGGGCAGGCTCTGATTATATAAATAGGCCGAAAACATTGCCTGTTCGGTCCGGATATTCTATGTATTATTTGCGATCGCGATTTATTAAAATAAGTATTGTAAGTTTAACTGTTTATTATCCTTAATAAACGGTATGTTGCAGCCAAGCAACATCGAATTTCTGCCGCCGCGGAGCCACAATGATATCACAATTTGGCTCTTTCAAATCCGCATTTGCATTCCAATTTCTCTCTCGAACCGGAAGGGACATTTAGTAATCCCCCGTGAATGCTTCGCCGAAGTTTGAGTTGACGAGCGCGCGGGACTGAAAGGAGATAATTATGCGTATACTTTTTGCTGGTCTCATGGCTTCCGCTCTCGCCGTTGGCGGTTTCTCGGTAGCCCAGGCAGCCGATGCCGTGGACCAGGTCCCGCAGGCACCGGTCGCTGAGGACACCCCGGCTCCGGTCAACAACTGGCAGGGCTTCTACCTTGGTGGCGCCGCGACCTATAATGCGGGCAGCTTCGGTTCCGACCGCAACACCTATGATTGGGGTGGTCAACTCTTTACCGGCTACAATTTCCAGCAGGGCCAGATCGTTTACGGCGCTGAAGCCGATCTCGGTTATGGCAATGCAGACGTCACCCAGGGTGGCATCAAGAACAAGACCGACTGGAACGGCTCCGTCCGCGGCCGCGTCGGTTACGACCTGAACCCCTTCCTGCTCTATGGTACTGCAGGTCTGGCGCTCGCCAACACCAAGGTTTCCGACGGTACGTCTTCCGACAGCAAGACCGCCTATGGGTATACGGTCGGCGCCGGTGTTGAAGCTTTCGTGACCAACAACATCACGACGCGTCTCGAATACCGCTACACCGACTATCAGGACAAGGACTACAACCTGAACTCCGGCAGCGTTTCGCGCGGCTTCGACGAAAACAGCGTCAAGGTCGGTATCGGCGTCAAGTTCTAATTCGGATCACACTGAATACGAGAAAAGCCGGGCTTTGTGCCCGGCTTTTTTGTTGTCTTCGTCGATCCCAGGTCTCTCAGATCCTGCAGATCTCTCAGGCCCTTCAAATCTTTCAGGCTTGAGGCTTCAGCCGTTCATAGCCGTCGAACTTCTTCTCGAATTCTCCCAGCCAGCCGATCAGCTCGGCATGGTCTTCTTCCCACTGGCCCTTGAAGCGCAGGTCGAGGTAGCCGATCGTGGCGGCGAGTGCGAAATGCCCGCCATGCAGCCTCTTGCCGAGCTTCGGCGTATTGGCCGCCAGATAGTTCAGCGCAGTGGCGACCTTCTTCCATTGACGGTCGATCCAGGGCTGATGCACCTTTTCTTCATCGCGGAAGCGGCGCTCATAGACGATCGCCAGCAGGCAGTCGCAGAGGCCGTCGCAAAGCGCTTCCAGCACTTCGGCATCGGTGCGTTTGCCCTTCTTGGAAGGGTAGAGCGCGCCCTTCGTCATCCGGTCGAAATAATGCATGATGGCGATGCTGTCGAAGATGGAAACACCGTCATCCGTCAGCAGCGTCGGGATCTTGCCGAGCGGATTGTTGTCCACGAGGATCGCCGGTCCCGCATTCGTATCGACCCGTATTTCCGTGATCTCCAGGCCGAGATGGCGGGCAGCTAAGCGCACCTTGCTGGAAAAAGGCGAGGTCGGAGAGCAGAGAAGCTTCATGGGGCACCTTTTTGGTATACGGATGGCGCCGGACTATTCCTAGGCGCCGAGTCGGTCAATCGGCCTTGACAGGCTTCGTCTCTGCGCGCAGCCAGAAGGCCCGTTGCGAGGCGAAACGGTCCTGCGCCAGATGGTCCTTCAGGGCCGGCAGCAACTGGTGCAGCTCGTCCTTCAGCGTGAAGGGCGGATTGACGATGATAAGGCCCGAGCCTGTCAGCCCTGTCGTCTCTCGGTCGCTGCGCACGGCAAGTTCGGCGCAGAGTATCTTCGGAATGTCCGTCGCCTGCAGCGCTTCGTGGAATTCCTTGATCGGCGCACCCTTTTTCAACGGATACCAGAGGCAATAGGTGCCGCCAGGAAAGCGCCGATAGGCCCTGGCGAGGCCATCCACCAGTCGTTCATATTCGCCGTCCTCCTCGAAAGGCGGATCGACGAGCACGATTCCGCGCTTTTCCTTCGGCGGCAGATGCGCGCCGAGCGCCAGCCAGCCGTCAAGCTCGGTGATGCGCGCATGGTGATCGCCTTCGAAGACGCGGTGCAGCCGGACAAAATCTTCCGGGTGCAGTTCCATCGCCGAAAGCCGGTCCTGCGGGCGGAAGAGCATGCGGGCAAGCTTCGGCGAGCCGGGATAGAAGCGCAGGCCGCCCTGCGGGTTCAGTTCGCGCACGGCAGAGAGATAGGGCTCCAGAAGCTCGGAGACCTGCGGCCCAAGATCGGTCTCCAGGAGCTTGCCGATACCATCATGCCATTCGCCGGTCTTCTGCGCTTCCTCGGAGGAGAGATCGTAGAGGCCGATACCGGCATGTGTGTCGAGCACGCGGAAGCCCGCGTCCTTCTTCTGCATGTAGCGGACCAGCCGCGCCAGCACCGCATGCTTCAGCACATCGGCAAAATTGCCTGCATGGTAGATGTGGCGATAGTTCATTTTCGCTGATGCCTGTTATGAATTCGGACCATTGGGAGTTTTTGTGCCTTTTGGGCGGTCGAGCCTTGGCATATAGAAATCGCATGAACATTGCGACCCCCATCCACGCCAAATCCCGGATCGGTCACACGGCCTGTCCGCACGACTGTCCCTCCACATGCGCACTGGAGATAGACCTGACGGAAGACGGCCGCATCGGCCGGGTCCGGGGCGCCAATGACCATTCCTACACGTCGGGCGTCATCTGTGCCAAGGTCGCCCGCTATGCCGAGCGTCTCTACCATCCCGATCGTCTCATGCATCCGTTGCGCCGCACCGGCGCTAAGGGGGCGGGCCAGTGGCAGCAGATCTCCTGGGATGACGCGCTGGACGAGATTGCCGAAGCCTTCGTGAAGGCCGAGGCAAAGGATGGCAGCGAAGCCATCTGGCCGTATTTCTACGCCGGCACCATGGGCTGGGTGCAGCGCGACTCGATCGAGCGCCTGCGCCATGCAAAGCGCTATTCCGGCTTCTTCTCCTCGATCTGCACCAACCCCGCCTGGACCGGCTTCACCATGGCGACAGGCATGCTGCGCGGCCCGGATCCACGCGAGATGGCGCGCACCGACTGCGTCGTCATCTGGGGCACCAATGCGGTTGCCACGCAGGTCAATGTGATGACCCACGCGATCAGGTCGCGCAAGGAGCGCGGCGCCAAGATCGTCGTCATCGATATCTACGACAATCCGACGATGAAGCAGGCCGACATGGCGCTCATCGTCAAGCCCGGCACCGATGCGGCACTTGCCTGCGCCGTCATGCACATCGCCTTCCGCGACGGTTATGCCGACCGCGACTACATGGCGAAATATGCCGACGATCCCGCCGGCCTCGAAGCGCATCTGGAGAAAAAGACACCGGAATGGGCCGCCGCCATCACCGGCCTTTCGGTCGATGAGATCGAAGCCTTCGCCAAGCTCGTCGGCACGACGAAAAAGACTTTCTTCCGCCTCGGTTACGGCTTCACCCGTCAGCGCAATGGCGCGGTCGCCATGCATGCGGCCGCCTCGATCGCCACCGTGCTCGGCTCCTGGCAATATGAGGGCGGCGGCGCCTTCCATTCCAACAGCGATATCTTCCGCATGAACAATGCGGAGCTGACCGGCAAGTCGATGAAGGATGCCGACATCAGAATGATCGACCAGTCGCAGATCGGCCGTGCGCTGACCGGCGATGCCGTCGCACTCCGCCATCGCGGACCAGTGACGGCCATGCTGATCCAGAACACCAATCCGGTGAATATCGCTCCGGAACAGCGGCTAGTGAAGCGCGGCTTTGCCCGCGACGATCTCTTCGTCGCCGTGCACGAGCAGTTCATGACCGAGACGGCCGATATGGCCGATATCGTCATTCCCGCCACCATGTTCGTCGAGCATGACGACATCTACCGCGCTGGCGGTCAGAACCATATCCTGCTTGGGCCGAAGCTCGTCGAGCCGCCACTGACCGTGCGCACCAATCTTTTCGTCATCGAAGAACTGGCCAAACGTCTCGGCGTCGCCGATCGCCCCGGCTTCGGCTTCACGGCGCGCGAGATGGTCGATCGCGTTCTGGCGGCGAGCAACCTGCCGGACTACGACTATTTCCTCGAGCATAAATGGTTCGACCGCCAGCCAGCCTTCGAGGAAGCACATTATCTTGATGGTTTCGCCCATCCCGACGGCAAGTTCCATTTCCGACCGGACTGGGTGAACGATCCCGCACCGAACAAGCCGCCGGCTTCCGTCGGTACGCTCGGCCCTTATGCAGAGCTGCCGCCGTTCCCGGATCAGGTCGATGTCATCGAGCTCGCCGATCCCGCGCATCCCTTCCGCCTGGCGACCTCGCCGGCGCGCAACTTCCTGAATTCGAGCTTCTCGGAAACCAAGACCTCACGTCAGAAGGAAGGCCGCCCGGAAGTGATGATCAATCCCGCCGATGCTGAGGCCAATGGCGTCGATAACGGCGATCTCGTCCGCATCGGCAATATCAGAGGCGACCTGCGCCTCCACGCCCGCGTGACGACAGAGGTCAAGCCCGGCGTGCTGATTGCCGAAGGCCTCTGGCCCAACAAGGCGCATGTCGACGGCGAAGGCATCAACGTACTCACCGGCGCCGATCCCGTGGCGCCCTATGGCGGCGCTGCCGTCCATGACAACAAGGTCTGGCTTCGCAAGGACGTCATATGACGCAATCTAAGGCAAAAGTGGAAATCGTCGGCAAGGAGATACTGTCCGACGGCTGGACGAAGCTGACCAGTTACCG
Source organism: Rhizobium sp. 768_B6_N1_8 (assembly GCF_051811225.1). Taxonomy (NCBI): domain Bacteria; kingdom Pseudomonadati; phylum Pseudomonadota; class Alphaproteobacteria; order Hyphomicrobiales; family Rhizobiaceae; genus Rhizobium; species Rhizobium sp. 768_B6_N1_8. The sequence goes on from NZ_JBPWPV010000001.1 coordinate 971,138, forward strand.
GATCGATTACACCGACCGGAATGGTGTGACGCATCGCTTGCCGCGCGAGGTCTATCACCGCACGCCCGCCGCCTGCATTCTGCTTTACGATCCCAAGCGCGATGTCGTCGTGCTGGTGAAGCAGTTCCGTCTGCCTGCCTATGTAAACGACGATCCCGCCTGGATGATCGAAGTCCCGGCCGGCCTGCTCGACGGCGATGAACCCGAGGCCGCGATCCGTCGCGAGGCGATGGAGGAGACCGGCTATACGGTCCGCGACATCCGTTTCCTTTTCAAGTCCTATCCGGCTCCGGGCTCCATTACCGAAGTCGTACATTTCTTCGCAGCAAGGATCGATACCGCCGACCGCACATCCGACGGCGGCGGCCTTGAGGAAGAGCATGAGGATATCGAGGTGCTGGAAATCCCGCTCCCGGAAGCCCTTGCGATGGTCGAAAAGGGCGAGATCATCGATCTCAAGACGATCACGCTGCTTCAATGGGCGCTGCTGAATAAGGGCAAACTTCGATAGCGGGTGAGACGATCGACGCCTGATTCGTCGAGTTACATCCGAGGCGGATCGACACTATCCTCGACGGCCTTAGTTTTCCCCGCGAACTCGCATCATCTGCCGAAAGGCGCGCCGCTTTAGTGCAGGTATTGCGTTGATGGTGCGCATGGCGCCACGCGTCGCAGCCAGCTGAAGTCTGCCGACAATTGGCCGATGGGCCAGGTCGCTGGCATCCATCTGTTTTTTCGATTCCTGGACTGCTTCGGTACTATAGCGAAGCATCTCGACTTCGTAGGCATGTATGGCTTCGAGGAGCGGCTTTTGTCCTTGGTCCGCTTCGACCAGCATGCGTCCAAGCAGAGCGGCATCGCGAAGCGCTGTATTGGCGCCCGCGCCTCGTCCGGGTGTCATCGTATGGATGGCGTCACCGAGAAGGGTGACATTCGAACTCGTCCAAGGCGTCAGCGGAACGGAGGTCCTCATCTTGACATCGTGGATCGTTGAGGGCTCGGTCATACGGATGAGTGCACGCAGGTGCGGGTGCCAGTCCCGAGTGATCTCCAAGCCCAGCTTTTGCAACTGTTCGCCGCTCAGGCCGGTCGGGTCCCGCGGGAAGTTCTGCCGAGCGCCCCATATGCCCCAGCCGATGCTGTCCTCGTCGAGTGCTTCGACGAAATCCGGCCAACGAGCAGCAAAACCAGAACCGCTTCTGATGTTGGCGAACTCGAGCGAGTGGACGATTGCACCGAAGCCCATCGGTGCCATAATCAGCGACATGCCTTTGAACATTTTGTCCGACAGCAGAGCTTTCGCCTCGGCCGTCATAGGAATTTTTCCCCCGAGCGATACGATCCCCGTGTCTTCCAGACGCGCTTCCGGCAGACGTTGTTTGCGTACGGTCGAGCTCGTGCCATCGGCCCCCACAAGGACATCGCCTGTCGCGAGGCTTCCATCCTGAAAGCAAGCGGTGACCGACCCGTCGACGTTACTTGAGTAACCTTCAAGCGCCTTCTCGAAGAAGACGTCGTCTTCAAGCCCTCTGAGCAGAACCCGCCTCAGTGTCTTTCGAATGACGTTCCTTTCACCGTCGAGAGCTTTCGGGCTTTGATCATCGATATCGAAGCTCAGCACTTCGCCCAGCTGTTCAGTGAGCATGTTGAAATAGCGCGGCGACCTGGAGCAGGTGGCGACATAGAGATCGTAGAGCTCGCTGGGGATACAGGCTTTCAGCGCTCGGCTTCCAGCCGGGCTGATGCCGACGCGATAACCACCGGTATCGGCGTTCGGCGCGAGGTCGCGCTCATACACCGCAATGCAAACGCCAGCCTGCTTGAGCAGATGAGCAAGCGCCAAGCCGCCGGTCCCGGCGCCGATAATCAAAACCTTCATGGTGCTAGTCCTGATCGAGTTTAGGATCGATGGAGAATTTCGCGGCGATCTGCCTCAGCCACTCTTCTGTCCAGGTGATGCGCTGGGCGCGCAGGTCTCCGACAATGCTGTTGACCCAGGACAATTCGGTTGCGTGAAGCGCCCGGAGATACTCCATCTCGAGAAGGAAGAGCCTTGGAACGGCCCGCGCTTCCTGCAGGGCGTCGTCGATCCGGCGAAGCTCCGACTCGATGGCTTTTGCTCTGAGCTCAAGCTGGCTCGCCACATCATCAGGCGTAAGCAGAGGAAGAAATGATATGGCTGCCGGGAATTCCGGATATTCCCGCGTTAAGGTCGACAATATCGCCCGCATCCAGTCCAGCGCGACGTCGCGGCCCTTCTCGGTTATCTCATACACCGTCCGCTCGGGACGCTTGTCGTCCCGGACAGTTTTCTGCGGAGTGATCAAACCCTCGCGTTCGAGCCGCTGGATTGTTTGATAAAGGCTCGCCCTCTGCGAGACATTGATCACCTCGTCCTTGCCGCGCTCCTTGATGAGCCGCTGCATTCGGTAAGGATGCAGCGGCTCTTCCATGAGCATTGCAAGGACAGCGAGCGCTATTGGAGAACGTTTGATTGATGTCATAGTCATAATCTTACTAGTTAGTTTATAACTAGTCAATGCGATGGCTCGGGATTGTTGGTTCCTGGTGATGGGCGCGCCGAACCCGCCGCGTGGCCAGTCAATGTCGGGAAATCTGAGCGCGCTCGATACCGCGAGAGCCGGACTGCTCGGCGTCATCGCCGCCGATTATCATCTGGCCGCCTTCGCGCCTGTATCTTCAAGCTCGCTGATATCGTGGAGGGCGCCCCGCCGGCAGCCGTTGCCATGGCGACCGGCAACGCGGGCCGTGCCCGCCGGTCGCCTGAATCGTGGCGAGATCGCCATCGGCCAGCGCGCCGATCTGGTGGCGGTCGAGCCGGGCGACGGCCATCGCATCCGCGCCACCTTCCGTGGCGGCCAGTTCATCTATAGCGACGGCACATTGCATCCGCTTCAGGCTCTTGCGGCCTGAAGCTAGTCGCCGATCAGCGAAATAAGCTGGGATTTCGGCGCGGTGGCGGAAGCGGTCGCTCCAACCGCTTTCCCGCCTTCCATCTTCACCCTGCCTTCAGCAAAGAGCCGCAGCGCCTGTGGATAGAGCTGGTGTTCGATCGTCAGTACGCGTCCCGCCAGCGCATCGGCGGTATCACCCGCAAGCACAGGCACGGCCGCCTGGCCGATAACAGGGCCTTCATCCATGCCTTCGGTAACGAAATGCACGGTGCAGCCGGCAATCCGCATTCCGGCGTCGATTGCCCGCTGATGCGTATGAAGCCCGGGGAAGAGCGGCAGCAGGGAAGGGTGGATATTGATGATCCGGCCTTCATGGCGCTGGATGAAGGCGCCCGAGAGCAGCCGCATATAGCCGGCGAGGCAGATGATATCGGGTGAAAGCTCGTCAAGCGCGGCAAGGATCGCCGCCTCGTGCGCGTCCTTGCTGGCATAGTCCTTGCGCACGAAAGCGAAGGTCGCAATGCCCTCGGCCGCTGCCTTGGCGAGACCGCCTGCATCCGCCTTGTCGGAAATCACGCCGACGATCTCGGCCGGATAATCCTCAGCCTTCGCCGCCTGCAGCAGCGCCATCATGTTGGAGCCGCCGCCGGAAATGAAGACGACGGTGCGTTTGCGCGGCGAGTTCATAGAGCGAGCGTGCCCTTGTAGATAACGCCGGCTTCGCCCTCGGTGCGGGCGACCATGCGGCCGAGCGTCACCACCTTTTCACCTTCCGCTTCAAGCGCCTGGGAGACTGCTGCAACATTCTCTGCGGCGACGACGACAATCATGCCGATGCCGCAGTTGAAGGTGCGCAGCATTTCCTTGGCTTCGACGCCGCCTGTCTTGGCAAGCCACGAGAAAACGGCCGGCGCCTCGACGGCGGCAAGGTCGATCTCGGCGGCGAGATGCTTCGGCAGCACGCGCGGAATATTTTCGGGGAAACCGCCGCCGGTGATGTGGGCGAGCGCCTTCAGCGCGCCCGTCTCGCGGATCGCCTTCAAGAGCGGCTTCACATAGATGCGGGTCGGCGTCAGCAGCGCTTCGCCGAGCTTCTTGCCCTCGGCAAACGGCGCCGGCGCATCCCAGCCGAGGCCGGAAAGCGAAACGATCTTGCGCACCAGCGAGAAGCCGTTGGAATGGACGCCGGAGGAGGAGAGGCCGAGAATGACGTCGCCTTCCGCAATATCGCCCGACGGCAGCAGCTTCCCGCGTTCGGCCGCACCCACCGCAAAGCCGGCGAGATCATAATCGCCCGAGGAATACATGCCCGGCATTTCCGCCGTTTCTCCGCCGATCAGCGCACAGCCCGCCTCGCGGCAGCCGGCAGCGATGCCGCCGACGATCGCTGCACCCTGATCCGGATCGAGCTTGCCGGTCGCGAAATAGTCGAGGAAGAACAGCGGCTCTGCGCCCTGGACCACCAGGTCGTTGACGCACATGGCGACGAGGTCGATGCCGACCGTGTCATGATAGTCGGCATCGATGGCGATCTTCAGCTTGGTGCCGACGCCGTCATTGGCGGCAACCAGAACCGGGTCGGTAAAGCCCGCGGCCTTGAGATCGAAGAGCCCGCCGAAGCCGCCGATCTCGCCATCGGCGCCCGGACGGCGCGTGGAGCGCACGACTGGCTTGATCTTCTCCACCATCAGGTTTCCGGCATCGATGTCGACGCCTGCATCGCTATAGGTCAGACCGTTTTTTCCAGACTGGCTCATGCTGATCTCCGGAGGATTTAAAGCTGCGGATAAAGGACCGCGTCACATGCCGGTCGCAATTGCATGAGAGTGCGCTTTATGCAAGCGTTGCAAGGGAAAAGCCCCCATTTTCCAGCTAATCCCTGTGCGCTTTCCGGATTCGGTGCAACAGGGTTGACCATCTTTGCGCGTCCATCCTATGTGCTGAAGCGGCCAGGGTCGTTCTGAAGCGGCATGGGCAGGGGCGAGCGATCAGCGGGGAAGCGATGCCACAACAGGTCAGCGGAACGATATTAAAGCGCCAAGTCATATTCTGGGCGACGGTTCTGCTCGTCTTCGTCGCTTTCCTTTACATCTTCAGCTCGATCCTGCTGCCCTTCATCGCCGGCATGACGATCGCTTATTTTCTCGATCCGGTGGCCGACAGGCTGGAGCGGCTGGGCCTGAGCCGCCTGATGGCAACCATCGTCATTCTGGTGGCCTTCGTCATCGTCTTTGCGCTGGCGCTGATGATCCTCATTCCCGTGCTCATTACCCAGTTCAACGATTTCGCCCAGCGCCTGCCGGGCTATATCACCTTGCTGCAGCAATTCATCACCGACTACCAGGATTCCGTGCTGCCCGGCTGGATCAAAAGCCAGCTCGGCACCATCAAGAATAATTTCTCCACCATCCTGTCGGAAGGCATGGGTTTCCTGACGGGGCTCTTTGCCCAGATCTGGAATTCCGGCAAGGCGATCGTCGACGTCATCTCGCTGCTCGTCATCACACCGGTTGTCGCCTTCTATATCCTGCTCGACTGGGACCGCATGGTCGCTAAGGTCGATCAGTGGGTGCCGCGCGATTACGTGAACGACGTGCGCCAGATCGCCAGGGAGATGGATCAGGCGATTGCCGGCTTTATCAGAGGGCAGGGTTCGCTCTGCCTCATCCTCGGCATTTATTATGCTGTTGGCCTCTCGATCGTAGGCCTGAATTTCGGCCTGCTCATCGGGCTTTTCGCCGGCATGATCAGCTTCATCCCCTATGTCGGCTCGATGGTCGGGCTTGTGCTCGCAATCGGCGTAGCGATCGTCCAGTTCTGGCCGGATTATGTCTGGATCGTCGCTGTTCTCGCTGTCTTCTTCAGCGGCCAGTTTCTCGAAGGTAACATCCTCCAGCCGAAGCTCGTTGGCTCCAGCGTCGGCCTGCATCCCGTCTGGCTGATGTTCGCGCTCTTTGCCTTCGGCGCGCTCTTTGGTTTCGTCGGCCTGTTGATCGCGGTGCCGGCCGCTGCTGCTGTCGGCGTGCTTGTCCGCTTTGCGCTTTCGCGCTACCTTCAAAGCGATCTCTACTATGGCAGGTTGCCGAGCGACCGGGCCGGGAAGACGAAATCTGTTTCCGATGAATGACGTGAAGAACGCTGATCCGAAGCGCAAGGCCGGAGAACAGCTTCCCTTGGCCTTTTCGCACGACGCTGCAACCGGCCGCGACGACCTCCTGATGTCGGAACGTCTCGCTGCTGCGGTTTCGATCGTCGATGCCTGGCCGAACTGGCCGTCGCCGGTCGTCATCCTTGCCGGTCCCGTCGGCTCCGGAAAATCGCATCTCGCCGGCATCTGGAAGGAACTGAGCGGGGCGGAAATCATCCATCCCGTGGCCGGTTCCGATGCGGCAGTCGCGGCCGCCAACGGCCCCGTGTTGTTCGAGGACGTCGACCGGACAGGCTTCGATGACGCCTCGCTCTTCCATGTCATCAACAGCGTGCGGGAAAACGGCACCAGCCTCTTGATGACGAGCCGTCTCTGGCCCATGTCCTGGCCAGTCACGCTGCCCGATCTGCGCTCGCGCCTGAAGGCCGCGACGGTCGTCGAGATAGGTGAGCCGGACGAGGAATTGCTGTCGCAGGTCATCGTCAAGCTCTTCGCCGACCGGCAGCTTTATATAGATGACAAACTCGTCCTTTATATCGTCAATCGTATGGAGCGGTCGCTCAACGCCGCCCAGACGATTGTCGAAAGGCTCGATCGGTTGGCGCTTTCCAGAGGCACGGGGATTACCCGTTCGCTCGCTGCTGAAGTATTGAATGAATTGGGAAATTCCGGCTCGGGCGATTGACTGTCACAGTTCCGTCGTGAAACTGATATATTCGCCGAAAGCGATTGAAAGCAGGGTGAGTGGACCATGGACAGCGCATACCAGGAACATCAGGAACCCACTCCGGACAACAGCGCGGACCAACCGCCGCTGGAGCAGCTTCTCTCCAGCCCCGAGCGCTTTATCAACCGCGAATTCTCCTGGCTGCAATTCAACCGCCGTGTCCTTGAGGAGACGCTGAACACCGAGCATCCGCTCTTGGAGCGCGTGCGCTTCCTGTCGATCTCGGCCGCCAACCTCGACGAATTCTTCATGGTGCGCGTCGCCGGCCTCGAAGGCCAGGTGCGCCAGAGCATCGTCGTCAAGAGCCCTGATGGCCGCACTCCCGCCGAACAGCTCGATTCGATCCTGAGCGAGATCGATCATCTGCAGATGGAGCAGCAGGCCTCGCTCGCCGTCCTGCAGCAGTATCTCGCCAAGGAAGACATCCTGATCGTGCGTCCAGGTGCGCTCAGCGATGCCGACCGTCAGTGGCTGGCAAACGAGTTCGAGCAATCGATCTTCCCGGTCCTGACGCCGCTGTCCATCGATCCTGCCCATCCGTTCCCGTTCATTCCGAACCTCGGCTTCTCGATCGGCCTGCAGCTCGTCAGCCGCAGCGGCCGCGATCCAATGACGGCGCTGCTGCGCCTGCCCCCGGCGCTCGATCGGTTCGTCCGCCTGCCTGATGACCGCAACACGATCCGCTACATCACGCTGGAAGATGTTGCCAACATCTTCATCCACCGGCTCTATCCGGGTTATGAGGTGCAGGGTTCGGGTACGTTCCGCGTCATCAGAGACAGCGATATCGAAGTCGAGGAAGAAGCCGAAGATCTCGTCCGCTTCTTCGAAACCGCGCTGAAGCGCCGCCGCCGCGGCAAGGTCATCCGCATCGAGACGGATTCCGAAATGCCGGCTTCGCTGCGCCAGTTCGTGGTGCAGGCGCTCAGCATTCCGGATAACCGCGTTGCCGTTCTGCCCGGCCTGCTGGCGCTCAACACACTCTCCGAAATCACCAAGGCGCCGCGCGACGACCTGCGTTTTCCGCCCTACAATGCGCGATTTCCAGAACGTGTCCGTGAACACGCCGGTGATTGCTTCGCCGCCATCAGAGAAAAGGACATGGTGGTCCACCATCCCTACGAGTCCTTCGATGTGGTGGTCCAGTTCCTTCTCCAGGCTGCGCACGATCCTGATGTTCTGGCGATAAAGCAGACGCTCTACCGCACCTCCAACGACAGCCCTATCGTGCGCGCTCTGGTCGACGCCGCCGAAGCCGGCAAGTCGGTGACGGCGCTGGTCGAGCTCAAGGCTCGCTTCGACGAAGAGGCAAATATCCGTTGGGCGCGAGACCTGGAACGTGCCGGCGTGCAGGTCGTCTTCGGCTTCATCGAGCTCAAGACTCACGCCAAGATGTCGCTGGTCGTGCGCCGTGAAGAAGGCAAGCTGCGCACCTACTGCCACCTCGGCACCGGCAACTATCATCCGATCACGGCGAAGATCTACACCGACCTTTCCTTCTTCACCTGCAATCCCGTGATCGCCCACGACATGGCGAACATCTTCAACTTCATCACCGGTTACGGTGAGCCGGAAGAGGGGATGCAGCTTGCCGTTTCGCCTTACACGCTGCGCTCGCGCATCCTTCGCCACATCAACGAAGAGATCGAGCATGCCCGCAGCGGCCGCCCGGCGGCGATCTGGATGAAGATGAACTCGCTTGTCGACCCCGACATCATCGACGCGCTCTATACGGCGAGCCGCGCCGGCGTCGAGATCGATCTCGTCGTGCGCGGCATCTGCTGCCTGCGTCCGCTGGTGCCGGGCCTCTCCGACAGGATCCGCGTCAAATCGATCGTCGGCCGCTTCCTCGAGCACAGCCGCATCTTCTGCTTCGGCAATGGTTACGGCCTGCCGTCCGACAAGGCTCTCGTCTATATCGGCTCGGCGGACATGATGCCGAGAAACCTCGATCGACGCGTCGAAACCCTGGTTCCGCTGACGAATCCGACCGTCCACGAGCAGGTTTTGTCACAGATTATGCTCGGCAACGTGATTGACAATCAACAAAGCTACGAGATATTGCCCGACGGTACGTCACGGCGCATGGAAGTGCGTAAGGGCGAAGAACCGTTTAATGCGCAGCAATATTTCATGACCAATCCCAGCCTGTCCGGCCGCGGTGAAGCTCTGAAATCGAGTGCGCCGAAGCTGATCGCCGGTCTGCTCGAAGGCCGAAACAACAAGTAAACTGGACCTAATGGTTGAATCTGAAGCCCAGGGGCGACTTCCGGGTATCGCCCCGGTCTCCGTTGTCGATATCGGATCGAATTCCATCCGTCTGGTCGTCTACGAAGGCCTGTCTCGTTCGCCCACCATCCTCTTCAACGAAAAGGTTCTCTGCGGCCTCGGCAAGGGCATAGCCCTGACCGGCAAGATGGATGAAGAAAGTGTCGCACGCGCGCTTCAGGCTCTTCATCGTTTCAAGGCTCTCTCCGATCAGGCGCGCGCTGCCACCATGTATGTGCTGGCGACGGCCGCCGCGCGTGAGGCAAGCAACGGTCCCGATTTCATCCATCAGGCCGAGACGATCCTGCAGCGCCATGTCCGCATACTCTCAGGTGAGGAAGAGGCGCGCTTCGCATCGCTCGGTATCATCAGCGGCTTTTACAATCCTGATGGCATTGCCGGCGATCTTGGCGGCGGTTCTCTGGAGCTGATCGATATCAGGGGCAAGGATGTCAGTGGCGGTATTACCCTGCCGCTAGGCGGTCTGCGCCTGTCCGAATATGCCGGCGGGTCGCTCGCCAAAGCGCGCGCTTTTGCCCGCAAGCAGGTCAAGACCGCCAAGCTTCTCTCCAGAGGGGAGGGGCGCACCTTCTATGCCGTCGGCGGCACCTGGCGAAACATTGCCAAGCTGCACATGGAGATCACCCGTTATCCACTGCATATGATGCAGGGCTATGAAGTCTCTCTCGAAGGTATGACGCAGTTCCTGGATCAGGTCGTCACGGCCAAGGATTCCAAGGAGCCGGCTCTGCAGGCGGTTTCCAAGCACCGCCGTTCGCTGCTGCCCTTCGGCGCCATCGCCATGAAGGAAGTGCTGAACGCCATGAAGCCTTCAGTGATTTCCTTCTCTGCGCAGGGTGTGCGCGAAGGCTATCTCTTTTCGCTGCTGTCCGAATCCGAACGCCGCGCCGATCCGTTGCTTGCCGCGGCCGGTGAGCTTGCCATCCTGCGTGCCCGTTCGCCGGAACATGCCCGCGAACTGGCAGATTGGACCGGCCGCATGATGCCGTTCTTCGGCGTTCAGGAAACCGATGAGGAAAGCCGCTACCGTCAGGCAGCCTGCCTGCTGGCCGATATTAGCTGGCGCGCCCATCCCGACTATCGCGGCGCCCAGGCGCTGAACGTCATTGCCCACTCCTCCTTCGTCGGCATCAGCCATCCCGGCCGCGCCTTTATCGCGCTGACCAACTACTACCGCTTCGAAGGCCTGCACGACGACGGCTCTACCGCGCCGCTCTCTTCGATCGCCGGTCCGCAATTCGTCGATCGCGCCAAACTCCTGGGCGGCATACTGCGCGTCGTCTACCTGTTCTCGGCTTCCATGCCGGGCATCGTGCGCAACCTGACCTTCCGCAAGGCTTCGTCACCTGATCTCGATCTCGAATTCGTGGTGCCGCACGAATATCACGACTTCGCCGGCGAGCGGCTGGATGGCCGCCTGCAGCAATTGTCGCGGCTGACTAACAAGCGGCTGGCGTTCCGGTTCGAATAGACCTTCTCCAGCGAAGACAGCCGACACAGTTGGCAAACAAAAAGGGCGGCGCTCTCGCACCGCCCCCTCAATCTCACACCAAACCCGAATTACTTCGCGTTCAGGAACTCGCCAACCTCGAGAATGCTGAACTCGTTGTTGTCAGCCTTGTTGACGGCACGGCCGGCCGAGAACGGTAGGTTGTTGTCGTTGCCGATGATGATGTGCGTAGCGTCGACGCGGTCGACGTTTTCGATCGTCACGAAGGGCATGTTGTAGACGCCAGGGATATCGCCGGCCTTCTTCTTGTTGTCGGGATCCTGGATGTTCAGGAGGTCGATATAGCCGATCTTGCGAACGGCCTTGCCGGCGTTGGCATCGTTGAACTCGATCTTGTAGACGCGCTTCAGCTCGGCCGGCGCTTCGAAGCAATCGGGCTTCGGCTGCTTGGGATCGGCGCAAGCCTTGTCCTTCGTGCCGGCGCCGTTGTCGCGCTCGATGACGAGAGCGGTGGACTCGTCGAGCATGTTGAAGTCGCCGATCGAAGCACCCTTATCTTCGAACGGATAGAGCCAGCTGCGGCCGGTCCACTTCTTGGAAGCGACGTCGAATTCGATGACGCGGATGGCGGTGTGGCCGTCAACCGTTTCCATCTGGCCGTCATTGTAGATGGCGCCTTCGAGCAGGCCGTAGAGCTTGGAGCCGTCCTTCGACATGGCCAGGCCCTCGAAGCCGCCGGAGCGCTTCAGGTTGAAGGCCGGCATCTTGGCAGCCGGGTTGGCCGGCAGCTGGATCAGCGGGTTGTCCGGGGACAGGACCGGCTTGCCGTCGAGCGTCGTCGGGATGACGTCGGTCAGGCGGCCTTCGGTGTCGATCTTCAGGAGGTAGGGGCCGAATTCGTCGCCGAGCCAGAAGCCGTCGGCAACCGGCTGTACGGATTCGATGTCGAAGTCGGCGCCAGTCAGATAACGGGTGTCGGAGGCTTCCGTGACGATCGGGAACGGAGCGACCTTGTTCGGGTCGGACAGGAAGACGTTCTTGACGACGTCAACCTTGTTGGCGTTCCAGTCGAACTTCAGCTGATGCAGGAACAGCATGGAGTCGGACGAGGTGAACTTCGAGCCGAAACCGTTGTCGGAGAGCGTCCAGAAGGTGCCGTCGGGCATGGTCTTGATGCCGGAGAAGCCCTGGATCGGCTGGCCGTCGAGCGGCAGCTTGACGTCGGTCACGCGGGCGCCGTCCTTGCCGTCAACCGTGCCGAGCTTTTCGGTGCGCTTGCGGTCCGGGGTGGTGAATTTGCCGGAGGTCTTGAGAAAAGCCGGCGCATCGGCCGGAGCCGGGGTCAGCGTGTTGGCAGGCAGGATGGCCTGGCCGGTAAGCTTCGCCGGGAAAAGCTGCTGGTCGGCGGAGGCGGAGCCTGCGACGAGCATGAAAAGTGATACGGAAGCGAAAAGAACGTTCTTCATGATGTCCCCATAGAAAGGAGTGCAAAAGCGCCATCCGCTTAGCAGGGCATTCATGTCGGCACATTGACGATTGGGTGAAGCTTTGGTGACGGCCGGATAAAGCCCCGTCTAACCGCGCCTGAGGGTCGCTGGCTGATTGAGGACGGTCACCGCGCGCGAGGAAAGTGCGACGACATCGAGCCCCTGGCCGCGGCCGCGCACGGCGTGATTGCCGAGGTTTTCGCCGATAATTTCCTCAGGCAGCGTCATACGCTGGGCAAGCTCGGCGGATATCAGCACCGGCCGGTTCAGTGTCCGGCAAAGCGACTCCAGCCGCGAGGTGGTGTTCACCGTATCGCCGAAGAAGCTGATCTTGTGATGATCGACTCCGACTTCGGCCGTAATGACGCTGCCGCCATGAAGGGCGGCCCTCAGTTTCGGTACCTGGCCATAACTCTTCTTCCAGCTTGCGGCATTGGCTTCGATATCGGCGAGGATATCGAAAAGGCAGCGCACGCAGCGCGCATCTTTGACGCCGCGCGCTAAGGGCCAGGTGATGATCGCCGCATCGCCGACATAGTCGTTGATCAGGCCCTTGTGACGCCGCACCGGTTCCGCAAAGGCGGCAAACAGCGAACTCAGAAGCTGCTGTGCGCGTAGGTCACCATGCTTTTCCGCAAAGGCGGTGGACTCTGCGAGATCGATGAACAGGAAGACGCGTTCTTCCTTTACCGGTCTGCGATAGCGGCTGATCAGCATGCTGATGAAGACTTCGCGCCCCAGCAATTCGCGCACCCTGAGCAGGAAGATCAGCGTGGCGCAGACGGCAAGTGCGTAGAGGAAAACATCGAACGGCATAATCAGCACGTCGATCATCTTCGGCGGCTTCAGCGCCCCAAGCACGGCGAGGAGGAAACCGGCCGCCGCAAAGCCGATGCTCATCAGGATTTCGTAGATCACGAGCTCGGAGATGATGAAGAGAAGGGTCGGCAACCTCTGAATACGCCGGTAGAGGCGGCGTAGAAACACCTTGCGCTCGAAGGCCAGGATGGGCATGCCGATGAAAAGCGCGAAGATCGCTCCGATGACGGGCGTCTGGCCGGTAAAGAAGTACAGATCATAGACCACGCCGCTGAGCGCCAGGACGAGCGCAATCAGGATCCAATTCTGTGCCGGGGATATCTCTCTCATGCCGACCTTTCGCCGAAGCACTTCATTCGGCTATTGTTTCCGGCGCGGGGCGGTGGTCAAGAGTTTTCAGATTCACTCCTGCAGAGCGACGGTCTCGACCTTGCGGCCTGCAAAGCGCAGGGCAATTTCGCCGCGGATGAGCTGCAGCGCCGGTTCGCCGAAAAGATCGCGCCGCCAGCCATGCATGGCCGCGACCTCGGCCGTTTCGCCCTCAGCTGCAATTCTGTCCAGGTCGTCGCTATTGGCGATTACCTTCGGCGCCACGCCGTGCTTTTCGGAAATCAGCTTGAGCAGCACCTTGAGAAGCTCGACGGCCGCTGCCGCACCTTCCGGCGGCTGTGCCTGGCGCGGCACATGCGGCATTTCGGAACGTGGCAGCGCCAGCGCAGTGTTGACCGCCTCGAGCACCGCAGCACCCGTGGCCGAGCGCTCCCAGCCCTTCGGAATCGTGCGCAGGCGGCCGAGAGCCTCTGCGTCCTTCGGCTGCTGCTGGGCGATCTCATAGATCGCGTCGTCCTTTAGCACGCGCGAGCGCGGCACATTGCGCGACCGTGCTTCGCGTTCCCGCCAGGCGGCGACATATTTCAGGATCGCCAGCTCCTGCGGCTTGCGCAGGCGCAGCTTCAGCCGCTGCCAGGCATCCTCAGGATGGATATCGTAAGTCTCACGCGATTCCAGGATGTCCATTTCCTCGCGCAGCCAGGAGGCACGGCCTTCGCGCTCCAGTTCCGCCTTGAGGTAGAGATAGGCGTCGCGCAGATGGGTAACGTCGGCCAGCGCATATTCGAGCTGCTTGTCGGAAAGCGGCCGGCGGCTCCAGTCCGTGAAGCGCGAAGACTTGTCGATATGGACGTTCTTGGTGCGGCTGATGAGCTGGTCGTAGGAAACGCTGTCGCCGAAACCGCAGACCATCGCGGCGACCTGCGTATCGAAGATCGGGTGAGGGATCAGGTTGCCGCGATTGAAGATGATTTCGATATCCTGCCGCGCGGCATGAAACACCTTCAGTACATCGGGATTGGCCATCAGTTCGAAGAAGGGCGCTAGATCGATGTTTTTTGCCAGCGGATCGACCAGCACTTCCACCGTCGGGCTCGCCATCTGGATCAGGCACAGTTCCGGCCAGAAGGTTGTCTCACGCAGGAATTCAGTATCGATAGTAATGAAATCGGACTTGGCCAGCTCTTTGCAGGCGGCCGCCAGATCGGCGGTGGTTTCGATCATATCAATTCATTCGCAAGGAAGAGGTCAGTTAAACCTTCCTTCCCCTTTCGAAGAGATATGTCAATACGGTGAGCGGGGCCTTCGCCTTCGTGAAGCCTTATTCGCCGGGGTGCAGCCGGTGCTTTCTGCGAGTGCTGCATTCGTTTGCAAGCACGGCAACCCATCCATCGATGGCGACCATCGCCGGCAGGATAATAAAGGCGAAGATTCCAATGCCGCTCATAAGGGCAGTCCGTTACGCTGTATCACCGCACGACAATCGAAAGCCAAGCAATATCAAACCACGCGAAATCAAACCACGCGAAGATAGCTCGTCATGCCCGTCTTCTGGTGCTCGATGATATGGCAATGCAGCATCCAGTCGCCGGGATTGTCGGCGACAAAGGCGAGCTGCACCTTCTCGTCCGGCTGGATGAGATAGGTGTCGGAAACGAGCGGCATCACCTCGCGTGTTGATGACGAGATGACGGTGAAGCTCATGCCGTGCAGATGGATCGGGTGCGCATGCGGCGTGACGTTCTCCAGATTGAAGACGTAGCTCTTGCCGAGTTTCAGTTCAGCGAGCGGTGCGGTCGGATCGGGCGTATCGCCCGGCCACGGCACCTTGTTGATAGCCCAGAAGCTGTAGCCGAGCGTGCCGCAGATGCTGTCGACAGCCGCATTCTCCGCTGTGGCGGAAAGCACGAGCGGGATTGTTTCTGCCGAAGAGAGATCAGCCTTCGGCACCGGGTTTTCTGCGAGCGCGCCGAGATCGCCGATATTGCGCTTCAGTGACTGCCCGGTGGCGCGCAAGCTCGCGATCACCTTCGGCGTCGTGCCACGAATGTCTTCCAGCGTCGCGACTGCGCCCTCGCTATCAGGCATTCGAACCGCGAGGTCGAGCCTCTGTCCCGGTCCGATCTGCACGAGATCCAGCGGGAAGCGTTTAGGCACCGGATTGCCGTCGATGGCGATCACAGTCGCATCGGCGCCTTCCATCTTCATCTGGAAGATGCGGGTCACATCGGTGACAGCGATGCGCAGGCGGATCAGCCCGCCGGCCGGTGCATCATATTTCGGCTCCTGCTGCCAGTTCGCGGTGCGCACCGTGCCATATGTGCCGGCCTTGGCGGCATCGCGCGGGCGGAAGGGAGCAATGAACTGACCGTCGCCGCCAAGCCGCCAGTCGCGCAGGTTGAGCACGACCTCAGCGTCGAAGGCGGGATCGGACGGATCTTCTATGACAACCACGCCCGTCATGCCGTGGCCCATCTGGGTCAGCGTGTTGCAATGCGGATGATACCAGAAGGTGCCGGCGTCCGGCGGCGTGAAGAGATAGTCGAAATTGTCGCCCGTATAGACATAGGGCTGCGTCATGAAGGGCACGCCGTCCATCTTGTTGTCGATGCGCAGCCCATGCCAGTGGATCGTCGTCGGTTCATCGAGGCTGTTGGTGAGCCGCGCCGCATAGGGCTTTCCCCGCGGCATGCGCAGCACCGGCGGCAGGCCGTCATCGCCCCATGTCATGATGTCCCGGGTCGGCGCGGCATCGACGATTTGCGCCTCGGTCTTGCGCGCCGTCAGCACGCGCGGCTCTGGTGCGGCCTCCGCCAACCCGAACCGCCCTGCGATCGCCATGCCCGCGCCATAGGCGCCGGCGACGGCGGAAGCCTTGAGCAGGTTGCGGCGTGTGAGGAGGGGCATCGGTAGGTTCCATCTTGAATGATGCCTCCTTTTAAAGTTGACCGTCGTCTTCAGCAATATGCCGCCTTCGGCCAAACTGCCGCAGCGAGCGCGCCCCAACTCCTTCGGAAACGAGGGGGCAAACGGCCCGTAGGCTGCGCCAAGCCTTGACAAATCAGAGCGTCCATGCGCTTTTCCGCCCGATTTTCTTGTCGGCGTTGCAGGTCTTCGGCCATGCCGCCGTCTTAAGCCAAATGCCAGGATTTGAGATCATGCACCGCTACCGCAGCCACACATGCGCCGCTCTTCGCAAGTCGGACGTCGGCTCGACCGTCCGTATTTCCGGCTGGGTCCATCGTGTCCGAGATCACGGCGGCGTGCTGTTCATCGACCTTCGCGACCATTACGGCACGACGCAGATCGTTGCCGATCCGGATTCGCCCGCCTTCAAGCAGGCAGAGACCGTTCGCGGCGAATGGGTCATCCGTGTCGACGGTCTCGTCAAAGCCCGCACGGAAGACACCGTCAACAAGAACATGCCGACCGGCGAGATCGAACTCTATGCGCAGGAGATCGAAGTTCTCTCTGCCGCCAAGGAACTGCCGCTGCCGGTCTTCGGCGAGCCGGACTATCCGGAAGACGTTCGCCTGAAGTACCGCTTCCTCGACCTGCGCCGCGAAACGCTGCACAAGAACATTGTCAAGCGCACGCAGGTGATCTCCGCCATGCGCCGCGAAATGGGCAATGTCGGCTTCACCGAATATACGACGCCGATCCTGACGGCTTCCTCGCCGGAAGGCGCGCGTGACTTCCTCGTGCCGAGCCGCATTCATCCCGGCACCTTCTACGCCCTGCCGCAGGCTCCGCAGCAGTACAAGCAGCTGCTGATGGTTGCCGGCTTCGACCGCTACTTCCAGATCGCGCCCTGCTTCCGGGATGAAGATCCGCGCGCCGACCGCCTGCCGGGCGAATTCTACCAGCTCGACCTCGAAATGAGCTTCGTGACCCAGGAAGACGTCTGGAACACGATGGGTCCACTGATGAGCGGCATTTTCGAAGAGTTTGCCGAAGGCAAGCCGGTCACCAAGGAATGGCCGCGCATCCCCTATGACGAAGCAATCCGCAAGTATGGCTCCGACAAGCCGGACCTGCGCAACCCGATCGTCATGGAAGCCGTGACCGACCATTTCGCCGGCTCCGGCTTCAAGGTCTTCGCCAACATGATCGCCTCCAATCCGAAGGTTCAGGTCTGGGCGATCCCGGCCAAGACCGGCGGCTCCAGAGCCTTCTGCGACCGCATGAACGCTTGGGCGCAGTCAACCGGCCAGCCAGGCCTCGGCTACATCTTCTGGCGCAAGGAAGGCGAAAAGCTCGAGGGTGCAGGTCCGCTTGCCAAGAACATTGGCGAGGAGCGCACCGACGCGATCCGCACGCAGCTCGGCCTTGGTGACGGCGACGCCTGCTTCTTCGTTGCCGGCGATCCCGCCAAGTTCTACAAGTTCGCCGGTGAAGCCCGTACCAAGGCGGGTGAGGAACTGAACCTTGTCGATCGCGACCGTTTCGAACTCTGCTGGATCGTCGACTTCCCGTTCTTCGAATGGAACGAAGAAGAAAAGAAGGTCGACTTCGCGCACAACCCGTTCTCGATGCCGCAGGGCGGCCTCGATGCGCTGACCAACCAGGATCCGTTGACGATCAAGGCGTTCCAATACGATGCCGTCTGCAACGGCTTCGAAATCGCCTCGGGCTCGATCCGTAACCAGTCGCCGGAAACCATGGTAGCCGCCTTCGAAAAGGTGGGCTTGAGCCAGCAGGACGTCGAGGATCGTTTCGGCGGCCTCTATCGTGCCTTCCAGTATGGCGCGCCTCCGCACGGTGGCGCTGCCTTCGGTATCGACCGCATCGTCATGCTGCTCGTCGGCGCCAAGAATCTGCGCGAGATTTCGCTCTTCCCGATGAACCAGCAGGCTCAGGACCTCTTGATGGGCGCGCCGACCCCGGCAACACCCACCCAGCTGCGCGAACTGGCGATCCGCCCGATTCCGCCGCAGAAGAAGGATTGAGGCGCAAGCTCTTCAACAAAAAAAGCCCGGCGAGATCATCGCCGGGCTTTTTTGTTGGATCCAGAACAGGCTCAATCGTTCGCCGAAACCTTCACGCCGAGCATCTGCGGCACCGTGTTGGGTGCACCCATGGCAGCGCCGACAATCATCGGGAAGGCGACCGGCTTGTCCGGCGTGGCCTTGACGGTCAGGCTCTTCGGATTGTCGAGGAAGGTGCTGACGGCAGCCGAAATCGCATTCTGCAGTTCCGGAATATTGAGCTGTGCCAGCATGATCGGCGTCATGGCCTTCAGCGAATCTGCCATCTGCTGGCCCGAAACATTCTGCTTCGAACCGGCATAATCCAGCGCGCGCTTGGTAATCGAGGCATCCTCGAAGCGAATCTGGGCGGAATCGAATGTCAGCTGCTGGGCAAGGCCGAGCATGGCGAGACCGAGCGCCTGCTGTGCTTCTTCCTTGTTCGGATTGGCTTCCGACTGCTTGATCGCGTCCTGCATCGACTTCATGAAGGCGATCGTGTAGCCGGAGATCTTGAGGCCGAAGTTCAGCTTGCCGACATTGGTGACGTCGAAGGAAATCTCGGAGAGATCGATCGTGCCGGGCTCGATATCCCAGGCGCCCTTCATGGTGATGTCACCCTGGAGGTGCTGAAGCGCCAGCTTCTCGATCGCTTCCTTGCTGTCCGGAGTGTCTCCGGCCTGGCTGAGATCGGCCTTCATGCTCTTGAACGCGCCGTCAAAATCGAAGCCGGATTCATCTTCGCGCAACGTTGCGTTCATGTCGCTTTGGAGCACCGAGAACACCTCCGTACCATCCTTGACGACCTTGATCGCACCGGTATGGGCGCTCTCGGCGAAGAACATGGAGTCAATAGTGTCGCCGGGTTGGGCGGGAACGGAGATGCCGCCGAGCGTCAGCTCCTGGGCGCTCACGGTCACGCCGTCCTTGGACGAGTTGATGTCGGGGAAAGCGGCCCCTTCGATATAGTAGCTGCCATCATCCTGCTCTTCCACGCCGGAGAGGGTGACCTCGCCGATGGAGACCGGTTCGCCGCCAGCCGGCTTGATGCTGAGGTTCTTGAGGGTGACGGTCGTGCCGTCGATATCGATGCCATCCGAGGCAACGATCATCCCGCCCTGCTGGCTGTAGGCGGCATTGATCTTCTTCAGGAGGTCCTGGCCGTCCAGCGCGAACGCAGAACCGGCGAACGAAAGAAGGGCTGCGCTCGACAGCATCAGCTGCGTTGTGCGGTAAAAGGTCATGAGAAAGTCCCCTGGTGGTGTGTGCCGTTGAATATTGCAATGAAACGACTGCGGAACGGTCCGGCTTTATATTTTGCAGACCCCTAAATTTCTGTTGAAGGGCTCGGCAAACAAAGTCCAAATTCGGGCGATACTTTTCCCGTCTTTCATGTCAGCTGGAAGACGTCATCCACAGCCGGAATGCCTGGATTCCTTGCCCCACAGGTACTTCTGAGTTAGTCAGGGTTCTATGGGACAAGAGATTTTACCGCCTTCTGGCGGAGACGGCGACAATATTCAACCGGTCGACCTGAAGGCGGCGCTCGAAGAGCGCTACCTTCGCTATGCGCTGTCGACCATCATGCACCGCGCACTGCCGGATGTGCGTGACGGCCTGAAGCCGGTTCATCGCCGCATCGTCTATGCGATGCACGACATGGGCCTGCGGCCGACTGCGGCTTTCAGGAAATGTGCAAAGATCGTCGGCGAAGTGATGGGTAACTATCACCCGCACGGCGACCAGTCGATCTATGACGCGCTGGCGCGTCTGGCGCAGGACTTTTCGCAGCGTTACACGCTGGTGAACGGGCAGGGCAACTTCGGCAATATCGACGGCGACAGTCCTGCCGCCATGCGATACACCGAATCGAAGATGACCGCGGTCTCCGAGCTGCTGCTCGAAGGCATCGATCAGGATGCCGTCGATTTCCGCGACACCTACGACGAATCCAATTCCGAGCCGATCGTTCTTCCCGGCGCCTTCCCGAACCTCCTGGCGAACGGTTCTTCGGGCATCGCAGTCGGCATGGCGACGTCCATTCCCTCGCACAATGTACACGAGGTCTGCGACGCCGCGCTGCATCTGATCAAACATCCCGATGCCACCATCGAGAAGCTCGTCGAATTCATTCCCGGCCCGGATTTTCCGACGGGCGGCATCATCATCGATAATAAAGAGAGCATCATCGAGAGCTACCGCACCGGCCGCGGCGGTTTTCGCGTGCGTGCAAAGTGGGAAACGGAGGATCTCGGCCGCGGCGGCTACCAGATCATCATCACCGAAATTCCCTTCCAGGTGCAGAAATCGCGGCTGATCGAAAAGATCGCCGAGCTCCTGATCGCCCGCAAGCTGCCGCTGCTGGAAGACATCAGGGACGAATCGGCCGAGGATATCCGCGTCGTCCTAGTGCCGAAGAGCCGCACGGTCGATCCGACCATCCTCATGGAATCCATGTTCAAGCTGACGGAACTGGAAAGCCGCTTCCCGCTGAACATGAACGTCCTGTCGATGGGCGTGATCCCGCGCGTCATGGCGCTGAACGAAGTGCTGAAGGAGTGGCTGGCGCACCGTCGCGACGTTCTTCAGCGCCGCTCGCGCTTCCGTCTTGCCGCCATCGACAGGCGCCTCGAAATCCTCGGCGGCTTGCTGATTGCCTATCTCAACATCGATGAGGTGATCCGCATCATCCGCGAGGAGGATGAGCCGAAGCCCGTCATGATGGCGCGCTGGGACCTGACGGACAATCAGGTCGAGGCGATCCTCAACATGCGGCTGCGCGCTCTGCGCAAGCTCGAAGAATTCGAGATCCGCAAGGAACACGACGAGCTCACCAAAGAAAAGGGCGAGATCGAAGCGCTGCTCGCGTCCGACGACAAGCAGTGGCAGACGGTTGCCTGGGAAATCGGCGAGGTGAAGAAGAAATTCGCCAAGGCCACCGAGGTCGGCCGTCGCCGCACGCAATTTGCCGAAGCTCCTGACGCCGACGAGGAAGCCATCCAGCACGCGATGATCGAGAAGGAACCGATCACCGTCGTCGTCTCGGATAAGGGCTGGATCCGCGCTCTGAAGGGCCACATCTCCGATACTTCGGCGCTGACCTTCAAGGAAGGCGACGGCCTGAAGGTGGCCTTCCCTGCGCAGACGACGGACAAGATCCTGATCGTCACGACCGGTGGCAAGGTCTTCACGCTTGGCGGCGACAAGCTGCCCGGCGGCCGCGGCCACGGCGAACCGCTGCGCATCATGATCGACATGGAAAATGATCAGGACGTGCTGACCGCTTTCGTCCACGATGCGGCGCGCAAGATGCTGATCGTCTCCACGGAAGGAAATGCTTTCGTGGTTCCGGAAACGGAAATGGTCGCCAATACCCGCAAGGGCAAGCAGATCATGAACGTCTCCATGCCGCACGAGACAAAGCTTCTCGTACCCGTGACCGGCGATCATGTCGCCGTCGTCGGCGAGAACCGCAAGATGCTGGTCTTCCCGCTGAGCCAAGTGCCGGAAATGACGCGTGGCAAGGGCGTACGCCTGCAGCGCTACAAGGATGGCGGCATTTCCGACGTTCGCTGCTTTGCCATTACCGATGGCCTGAGCTGGGAAGACAGCGCCGGCCGCACCTTCACGAAGAACAAGGACGAGCTTGCCGAATGGCTGGCCGACCGCGCCACCGCCGGCCGCACCGTGCCGAAGGGCTTCCCGCGCAGCGGTAAATTCGCCGGCTGATCCCGGAATTTTGAGGCTCCGCCCTTGGCGGGCGGAGCAATTCCTCTATCTCTGTCCTGTCACCCAAAAGAAGGGCCAACAAAAAGGGCAGTGTCGTTCCGCGGGCGGGCGGGATGGCCATAAGCCGTGCGCTTGGGAGCGCGCGCGAACAATAGAGGCCCCAACAACGGAGGCCCACCAACGGAGGAACGCCGATGCCCGCCGCCAATACCATCAAACTGCATATCGCCCACAGCTACAGGGCGCCGCCCGCCACGATTTATGATGCCTGGCTCAATCCCGAAATCGCCCGCCGCTTTTTATTCGCGACCGACGACGGCCACGTCATCCGCGCCGATATCGATCCGCGCGTCGGCGGCCGCTTCATCATCGTCGACCGCCGCCCGACCGGTGACGCCTTTCATCACGGCGTATTCCTGGAGTTGAAGCGCCCCAGACACATCGTCTTCTGCTTTTCGGTCGAGGAGCACGACCACAATTGCGATCGCGTCGAAATTGATATCGAACCGCTCGGCAGCGGCAGCCGCCTCACCGTCACGCATGAAATGTGCGCGGAATGGGCGGAATACGAGGAAAAGACCCGCCAGGGCTGGACGCATATCGTCGAAGGGCTGGATCGGGAACTGGAGCTTTCCGCTGGTTCGAAACGATCGAATCCCGAAGCAGGCCAGTCCGCCGGCGCTATGGCTTAAGCGGGATCGTGTGATCGCGTAGGAAGCGCGTCGCGCCGTCCTCGTCGATTTCGCCTGCCGCGACATCCAGCACGAATGTGATGATTTGCGCGTTGTCAGCGTCGATAAGGTAGCCGTTGATATAGAGAAATGTGAAAGCTGCGAGGTAGCCGGTGCGCTTGTTGCCGTCCGCAAAGGGATGGTTTCGAACGATCCCATGCAGATAGGCTGCTGCCAACACGAAAATATCCGGCTCGCCATAAGCCGCTTTGTTAATCGGTCGTGCCAAGCCCATTTCCAATGCATCGACAGAGCGAAGCCTTGGCAGACCGCCATGTTCGGCGATCTGCTCTTCATGCATTTTTTCAATCGCCTCACGGCTGAGCCACTTCAAACGGCTCATTTCGCGAGTTCGCGAAGGGCAACCCTATATTTTTCCATGCCGATGCGTGCAGCCCGCATCTGTTCTGCGAGATCTGCGGATTCCGGAACCAGATGGATTGTGCCGTCGGTTTCGCGCAGCTCAAGGCTATCGCCACTGCTGAGCCCAAGACGTTGAAGCACTTCCTTCGGAATGATGACCCCTTCCGAATTGCCGATTTTGCGGATGGTGACGTTCATAAATGCTTCCTGTGGCAACAAGGTTATAACAGAAAATAGGTCATAATCACTCGCCGATCAAGCGGCCTGAACGCTCTTGCCTTTCGCCATCCAGACGGAATGGGCAGCAATCGCCGCAACGAGTATCGCACCACCGACGAGCGTCATCGTGGCGGGTGTCTCAGCGAAGATTAGCCAGACCCAGATCGGCGCGAGTACCGTTTCCAGCAGGTAGAACATGCCGACTTCGGGCGCCGAGAGGAAACGCGGTCCCGTCGCCAGGCACCAGAAGGCGACCGGCATCATGATGGCGCCGTTGAAGACGATCCAGCCGGGATGCGTGATTGAGAGTCCCGAAGGTAGGATCTGCGCCAGGCCGAGTGCAGCTGGCAAGAGTGCGGCAAGCAGCGGAACGAAACCCATCTCCCGGCGCGAGGCCCGCCCGACAGTGATGGCGGCGGCAAGCACCAGCGCGCTCAAAAGTGCCATCGCGTCGCCGAAGACATGGCCGCTCGAAAGTCCCTCGCGCACGATCAGCCCGACGCCGAAAATCATGAACAGCATGGTGATCAAAGTTACCGGTTGCGGCTTCTCCTTGAGAAACAGCCAGGACAGCAACGCCCCGAACATCGGGTTGAAGGCGACGATGAAGACAACATTGGCGGTGGCCGTGTTGAAGACTGCCAATACGAAAGTCACGGAAGAGAGGCCGTATAGGAACCCGGCCAGTAGACCGGGACGACCCGGAACGAGCAGCGGCCATCTGCCGGAGAAAAGGCGCATCGCAATCAGGATGACGAACGTGGCAAGAACCGTCGCCACGCTCCGCGCGGTGAGGATCGACCAGATCTCGCCATCGGCGAGGCGAACGAGCGGAATGTCCATGGAAAGCGCCAGCCCGCCGACTGCCGTCAGCAGCAGGCCCTTCCCATGATCGGAAAGGTGGGAAAGGGGCATCAGTCCTGCGGATCGTCCTGGAGGGAAGAGGGATCGAAGCGTTCCCAGCCGCGCGGCGTCAGATGTTCCTGCGGCTGGAAGCGTGTCTTGTAGTCCATCTTCCGCGATCCTTGAACCCAGTAGCCGAGATAGACATGCGGCAGGCCGAGCGCTCTCGTGCGGCGCACATGATCGAGGATCATGAAGGTGCCGAGCGAGCGCCGGTCGAGATCGGGATTGAAGTAGGAATAGACCATGGAGAGCCCGTCGCTCATCGTGTCGGTCAGTGCGGCGGCGAGCAACTCGCCCTTCGGCCGCGTTTCCAGCCCGGAGCCTTCCTCGCGCCGGCGGTATTCGATGATCTTGGTGTTCACATGCGTGTCTTCCACCATGATCGCATAATCGAGCACGGTCATATCGGACATGCCGCCCTGCTGGTGGCGATAGTCGAGGTAACGGCGGAAGAGGGAATATTGCTCGCTCGACGGCTGGGCCGGAAATTCCGTGGCGATGATATCGGAATTGCTCGCCAGCACCCGCTTCATCGATTTGGTGGGTTCGAACTCCTGCGCCAGGATGCGCACGGACACACAGGCGCGACAGGCCTCGCAGGCGGGGCGGTAGGCGATGTTCTGCGAACGGCGGAAGCCACCCTGGGTCAGTATATCGTTCATCTCCGCCGCTCGGGGGCCGACGAGATGGGTGAAGACCTTACGCTCCATCTCATGCGGCAGATACGGACAGGTAGCCGGAGCCGTCAGATAAAACTGAGGGGATGGCGTGGTCTGCGTATTCATCTCTTGCGGAGATTTCCTTTCGGGGCGCCTGTCATTTCCAGACAGCATGACGCAAGAATAAAAAACGTCAACAGCGCGGCATTCAGTGCCGCGCAATCGAATATTCGATTTCTTGGATATGGCGCCCTTTTGTGGCCGGCAAAGGGCGGCCGGAGACTTTATTTCGTCCCCCGCCGGGAAGGAATCAGCTGGTGCGGACCGTAGCCGTGCCGACGAGGAAATCGTGCAGCAGGCGCGAGCGCTCTGTGAACAGGCCAACCAGCAGAATCAGCGGCGTCAATACCGAGTTCAGGATCCAGAACAGCGCCAGATGCGCGATCGCCATGAAGAAGTCCATCTGACGTCCGTCGACGCGCACGATCGCGATACCCATCGCGCGCATGCCGAGCGAGGCCTGTAACGGACCGCCGACACCCAGGCCGAAGTAGATGCCCGCGACGATGACGTACAGGGCCGGGAAAAGAATAAAGCCGAGCCCGAACGTGACGATCCCGAGGAAGAACACCACGATCGCTGCCGGAATGCAGAGCAGGGCGATAATGATGTAGTCGAGAATGAATGCGAAGACGCGACGGCTGAGCACACCACTATAGGCGCGCCAGTCCTCCGGTGCGGCATAAAGCGGATTGGGGTTGTAGCTCATCCATATCTCCCTTCGAAAGACGATGCCGCTGATATGGTATCGTCAGGGGGAAATACAATAATTCACCAGAAAATCACCTTTTTGCGAGGATTTTCGCCACTTCTGGCGCAAAATAGGTGAGGACGCCGTCGCAGCCGGCGCGCTTGAAGGCCAGTAGCGTCTCCATCATGATCCGCTCGCCATCGATCCAGCCGTTCATCGCCGCAGCCTTGATCTGCGAATATTCGCCCGAGACCTGATAGGCGAAAGTCGGCAGGCCGAAAGCCTCCTTAACGCGCCAGCAGATATCGAGATAGGCAAGCCCCGGCTTGACCATCAGCATGTCTGCGCCTTCCTCGACATCGAGGGCGGCATCGCGGATCGCTTCGGTGCCGTTCGCCGGATTGATGTAATAGCTATTCTTGTCGCCCTTCAGCAGGCCCTTGGTGTTGATCGCTTCGCGATAGGGACCGTAGAAGCCGGAAGAGAATTTCGTCGCATAGGACATGATGCCGACGCTCTGGTGCCCGGCGGCATCGAGCCCGCGGCGGATCGCGCCGATGCGCCCGTCCATCATCTCGGAGGGGGCGATGATATCGGCGCCGGCATCGGCCTGCAGGATCGCCGCCCGAACGACCTGATCGACCGTTTCGTCATTGACGATCTCGCCATCGCGCAGGATGCCGTCATGCCCGTGGCTGGTGAAGGGGTCGAGCGCCACATCGGTAATAATGCCGATATTGGGTACCGCCTTTTTGATGGCCGCTGTCGTCTGATTGATGAGGTTATTGGCAACCAGGCTGTTGGAGCCCGTTTCGTCGCGCAATTCCATCTCGATGTCGGGGAAAGTGGCAAGCGCCGGGATGCCGAGATCGGCAGCTTCCTTCGCCGCTTCGACCGCCTTGTCGACGCTCATGCGGTTCACGCCCGGCATCGCCGCGATCGGATCGACAATGCCTGTTCCCGGGACGACGAAGATCGGCCAGATCAGATCGTCAACCGTCAGGCGGTTTTCCTGCACCAGCCGGCGCGTCCAGTCCGCCTTGCGGTTGCGCCGCATACGGCGGTGACCGGTGATTTCATCGACGAGATGCGTCTTGTCCTGCATGATATCTGTCCCTGGGCCATTCCATTTATCGGAGCGCTCATTATCATGCGCCCCGGAAAATCCAAACCGGACGATTGGCCGCGGCGGATGAAAGCCGAACAACTGAAGCTGCAACTCGAGTGTGATCTCCCGCCATGGAAACCGATTCTCCGACGATACCGAAGCGGACGCTGACGGATATCCTCTTTATCTTCTTCCTGCGGCTCGTTGCCGTTTCCTGCTTCTGGTTCGGCCTGCAATATTGGGCGATGCTCGTAGGCTACTCGCTCGTCGGCGCCGGCCGCTTCGATCTGTTGAGCCTGCCGTGGAAGGTCGCAAGCACCTCCCTTGCCGTTCTTTTCCCTGTCGCCTCGCTCGGCCTCTGGCTCACCGTTTCCTGGGGGCCGGTCATCTGGGTGCTGGCCGCCGGCGGCCAGATCCTCATGTACGGCCTGCTTCCGCAGATCTTCGGACCCAATCGGCTGATCATCCTGTTCCACGTGATCGTGGCCGTAATCTACTGGATTTTCAGGCTTTCCCTGTGGCTGGAGCGGCGCCGGCAACGACGCCAGGTAAGCGTTGATTTACCCTGATACATCAAGGGGTTTCCGGTAAGCCTCTGTTAAGCCTGCGGTTTAAGTCGAATTTTATATGTATTCGATAGGGTCTCACTCAAGGCGGGAAGAAAACGACACCGCCAAACAAAACAGTGAGGCAGTCAAATGAACACGAAAATCAAGCCGCAGGCGGCATCGACTTTCCATGCACACGAACAGGGCATCCGTGATCTTTACATGGAATCCCTTCATCTTGTTGAACGTCTTCACCGTCGTCTGCTGGACGTCATCAAGGACGAGTTCGACCGTCAGGGCCGCAGCGATGTCAACGCCATCCAGGCGCTCCTGCTCTTCAATATCGGCAACTCCGAGCTGACCGCCGGCGAGCTGCGTTCGCGCGGCTACTATCTCGGCTCGAACGTTTCCTACAACGTCAAGAAACTGGTCGACCTCGGCTTCATCAACCACCAGCGCTCGCGCATCGACCGCCGCTCGGTCCGCATCAGCTTGACCGAAACCGGCCAGGACATCGCCGAAACGGTGGCCCGGCTCTACGAACGCCACATCGCCTCGATCGACAAGGTCGGCGGCATCGGCACGGATGAGTTTACGCAGATGAACAAGCTTCTGCAGCGGCTGGACCGGTTCTGGAACGATCAGATCCTGTATCGCCTGTAACCTGAAAGCCTGTTCCCTGCAGGCTTCTGGGACCTCCTTACTGGCACCACGGGGCGCTACGGTGTGCGAGATTGCACGCGGTGGCGCCCGTTTCCGCTACTATTCTATCCCCGTTTTCAGAAAACGCTGGAATTTGTGGCCATCGGCCTGGACGTCAGGTTCGTTCTGCCCTGTAGCAGACAAACGCCAGTTTGTTGCCGTCTGGATCACGAACATAAGCGCCGTAAAACCCATCGCCATACTGGGGCCGGAACCCCGGAAGGCCTTCGTCGAATCCACCATTTCGTAGGGCAATGTCGTAGAGCAGATCTATCTTGACCGCGCTGTCGACAAGAAACGCTGTAATTGTCCCATTGCCGACCGTCGAGCGAGCCCCATCAAACGGATACCCCGTGAAGAAACGAGGAATGCTTTCATCAGCCACGACACCCCACGACGCCGACTGGCTGTCTCGCCAGCATTGATCCAGTCCCATCTCGTCGAATATGGGGTCGTAGAATCTCAACGCTCGACCCAAATCCGCGGTTCCACCATCGTGTAGCCGATCATTAAAACCTCTCCCTTCGTTTGAGCCGCCCGGCAGCAGAATAAGGATTACTTAAATACGGCGTCAAAATCTCAAGGTCGCGGTTCCACGCCTTCGCTTTCACCGTTCGCGCCTGCGTGGCATCTTTGCAACGCAGGGCAGCCAAGCGCAAAGCCCGGTATTCAAGCCGTTTTTTAGTCGTTATTAACCCTCACGGTTTACCCGTCATATGGTTCGTTGCATGCGGTCTCCGGCAACCGGCAGTCTGTCTTCCGGTCCGGCAACACGAATTGGCCATATTGATGTGACAGCGGAATATTCGGTAGCCGGCGCTTCGATGAGCCATCGGGACATCTGAGTTGCTCCTCGCAATCTTGTGATGGGACTGGCGGAATTTCCAGGTGCGCCGGAAGAACGAACGGATAGGGATCTGCGTTAAAGCGCAGAATATCGCAAAGAGCCGCGGGTTCCTCCACCGTGGCATTGAGTGGTTGGGACGAATGTCTAAGAAGAACGGAATTGAAGCTCTCTCGCGCCGCGCCTTCCTGGCGTCGGCGGCAACGGTTGGTGCCGGCGCGCTTGCCGGACCCGCATTCGCGCAATCGGCGCTCGATGGTCTCCTGAATGCCCCGAAACGCGGCAACTGGGACGACCAGTTCGACGCCAAGGCTGCCTCGCGCACGGCGACTGCCGTCCTTTCCAACACTCCGATCCTCAGCCCGCAGTCGGTGCCGAGCACCCAGCAGGCGATCATGCAGTATCAGCAGATCGCTTCCGCCGGCGGCTGGCCCGAAGTCAATCCGGGAGATCAGCGCCTGCAACTCGGTGTTAGCTCCCCCACCGTCCAGGCGCTGCGCCAGCGTCTCGCGATCACCGGCGATCTGCCGCGTGAAGCCGGCCTGTCCAACGCTTTCGATTCCTATGTCGACGGCGCCGTCAAGCGCTTCCAGGCCCGTCACGGCTTGCCCGCCGATGGTGTGCTCGGCGAATTCACGCTGAAGGCGATGAACATCCCGGCCGATGTGCGCCTGCAGCAGTTGAACACCAACCTCATCCGCCTGCAGACCTTCCCGGAAGATCTGGGCCGCCGCCACCTGATGGTCAACATTCCGGCCGCCTATGTGGAAGCCGTTGAAGACGGCAGCGTTGCAACTCGTCATACCGCAGTTGTCGGCCGCTTGAGCCGCCCGACGCATCTCGTCAACTCGAAGGTTTACGAAGTCATCCTCAACCCGTACTGGACGGCACCCCGCTCGATCGTCGAGAAGGACATCGTGCCGCTGATGCGCAAGGATCCGACCTATCTCGAAAAGAACGCCATCCGCCTGATCGACGGCAAGGGCAACGAAGTCGCCCCTGAAACAGTCGACTGGAACGGCGAGGCACCGAACCTGATGTTCCGCCAGGACCCGGGCAAGATCAACGCCATGGCGTCCACCAAGATCAACTTCTACAACAAGAACGGCGAGTATATGCACGACACGCCGCAGCAGGGCCTGTTCAACAAGCTCATGCGCTTTGAATCCTCGGGCTGCGTGCGCGTCCAGAACGTGCGCGACCTATCGAACTGGCTGCTGCGTGAAACGCCCGGCTGGAACCGTCAGCAGATGGAGCAGGTGATCGCAAGCGGCACCAATACGCCGATCAAGCTCGCCACCGAAGTTCCTGTCTATTTCGTCTATATCTCGGCCTGGGGCATGCCCGACGGCGTCGTTCAGTTCCGCGACGACATTTACGAGATGGACGGCAATGCCGAACTGGCGCTCGACACCACCTCGGGCATGGAACAGCCGGTGCAGTAAGTCCGGCTTGTGGAATTCACGGAAAGCCGCGCCATGTGCGCGGCTTTTTTCATTCCGGCGAGGCAGCATTCGACGCAAAATGTTCGGCCCGCGCGCTTAGCCCAGCAAATGTCGTTCTTCGTATTGCCCTCGCATCGGCGGAAGGCTAATACCTTGCCGCATTCCAGTGAAGGAGCCAGCCCATGACCAATGCTTCCACCGAATCCTTCTTCAATCGCTCGCTTGCGGACGTCGATCCGGAAATCTTCGGCGCGATCGAAAAGGAACTCGGTCGTCAACGGCATGAGATCGAACTGATCGCATCCGAGAACATCGTTTCCCGAGCCGTTCTGGAAGCCCAGGGCTCCATCATGACCAACAAATACGCCGAGGGTTATCCGGGCAAGCGCTATTACGGTGGCTGCCAGTTCGTCGATATCGCCGAGGAACTGGCCATCGAGCGCGCCAAGAAGCTCTTCGGCGTCAACTTCGTCAACGTTCAGCCGAACTCCGGTTCGCAGATGAACCAGGCCGTATTCCTGGCGCTGCTGCAGCCGGGCGATACCTTCATGGGTCTCGACCTGAATTCAGGTGGTCACCTGACGCATGGTTCGCCTGTCAACATGTCCGGCAAGTGGTTCAACGTCGTGTCCTACGGCGTGCGCGAAGGCGACAACCTGCTCGACATGGATGATGTCGAGCGCAAGGCTAAAGAACACAAGCCGAAGCTGATCATCGCCGGCGGCACGGCCTATTCCCGCATCTGGGACTGGAAGCGCTTCCGCGAGATCGCCGACAGTGTCGGCGCTTACCTGATGGTCGACATGGCCCACATTGCCGGTCTCGTTGCCGGTGGCGTGCATCCGTCGCCGTTCCCGCACTGCCATGTTGCGACCACCACGACCCACAAGTCGCTCCGAGGCCCGCGCGGCGGCGTCATCCTGACGAATGACGAGGATCTGGCCAAGAAGTTCAACTCGGCTGTCTTCCCTGGTCTCCAGGGCGGCCCGCTGATGCACATCATCGCCGCCAAGGCCGTTGCCTTCGGCGAGGCGCTGCAGCCGGAATTCAAGGAATATGCCGCCCAGGTCGTCAAGAACGCCAAGGCGCTAGCCGAAACGCTTGTCGCCGGTGGACTCGACGTCGTCTCGGGCGGCACCGACAACCACCTGATGCTGGTCGACCTTCGCAAGAAGAATGCCACCGGCAAGCGCGCAGAAGCCGCACTCGGCCGCGCCTACATCACCTGCAACAAGAACGGCATCCCGTTCGACCCTGAAAAGCCCTTCGTCACCTCTGGTGTACGCCTCGGCGCGCCGGCCGGCACGACGCGCGGCTTCAAGGAAGCGGAATTCCGCGAGATCGGTAACCTCATCGTCGAGGTTCTCGATGGCCTGAAGGTTGCCAATTCCGACGAAGGCAATGCCGCCGTCGAAGCTGCCGTCCGCGGCAAGGTGGTGAATCTGACCGATCGCTTCCCCATGTATGAATACATGGGCTAGAGCGCCGTGCGCCCGTTCGGGCGCACTAAGGACGCTCTAACTCTTTGAATCTACGCATCAGGCTTTCCGAAAATCGGTTACGATTTTCGGGCCGATGCTGAAGGAGAAGGCATGCGCTGCCCCTATTGCGGTTCGGAAGATACGCAGGTCAAGGATTCACGCCCGGCGGAGGATAACACCTCCATCCGCCGGCGTCGTATCTGTCCAGATTGCGGCGGACGCTTCACGACCTTCGAGCGCGTGCAGTTGCGCGAGCTTATGGTCATCAAGAAGACCGGCCGCAGGGTACCCTTCGATCGCGACAAGCTTGTCCGTTCCTTCGATGTGGCGCTGCGCAAGCGCCCCGTCGATCGTGACCGTATCGAGCGCGCTGTCTCCGGCATCGTGCGCCGGCTGGAAAGCTCGGGCGAAACGGAAATCTCCTCCGAGCAGATCGGCCTGCAGGTTCTGGAAGCCATGAAGAGCCTCGATGACGTCGGCTTCGTGCGCTACGCTTCGGTCTATCGCGATTTCTCGCATGCTGAGGATTTCGAAAAACTGATCGCTGAGATCAACGCCAAGATCGGCCGCGATCCGCTGGACGTCTGACCATGAGCGAGGGGATCGCGCGGCCTGAGGACGAACGCTTCATGGCAGCCGCGATCCGCCTGTCGCGCTGGCATACGGGCCAGACTTCCACGAACCCATCCGTCGGCTGCGTCATCGTTCGAGATGGCGCGATCGTCGGCCGTGCCGTGACCGCACTCGGCGGCCGCCCGCATGCCGAGCCGCAGGCGCTCGCCGAAGCGGGTGAACTTGCCCGTGGTGCGACGGCCTATGTCACGCTTGAACCCTGCTCGCATCATGGCAAGACGCCACCCTGCGCCGAGGCCCTGATCGCTTATGGCGTCGGTCGCGTCGTCATCAGCGTCACCGATCCCGATGTCAGAGTTTCCGGCCGCGGTATTTCCATGCTGCGCGATGCCGGCATCGAGGTGACCTCGGGCGTATTGGAGGAAGAGGGCAGGCAATCGCTGGCAGGCTATCTCACCCGCCAGACGAAAAACCGCCCCTATGTGACTCTCAAGCTTGCGGTTTCCGCCGATGGCATGATCGGCCGCGAGGGGGTAGGGCAGGTGGCGATCACAGGTCCGGAGGCCCGTGCCCAGGTGCAGGCGCTGCGGGCCGAAACCGATGCCATTCTTGTCGGAATCGGCACGGCGATATCGGATGATCCGTTGCTGACGGTGCGGACACCGGGCCTTGAAGCGCAATCACCCGTTCGCATCGTGCTCGACCCCAATCTGGCCCTGCCGCTGACGAGCAAGCTTGTCGAAACGGCGCGGGAGGTGCCGGTGATTGTGGTGGCGAGTGAAGAGATTTCACCGCTGGGATCGGAGGCGGACGGGACACCCCCCTCTGTCCTGCCGGACATCTCCCCCACAAGGGGGGAGATCGGCAAGGCGCTTGCTCCGAATTCCCAAGATGGTAGCTCGTCACCCGCAACGGAAAATGTAGAGCAGGGAGCCAGCCCCCAGCCAATCTCCCCCCTTGTGGGGGAGATGTCCGGCAGGACAGAGGGGGGTAACGCACCCGCCGACCCCACCGAGATGGACTCCCGCCGCGCCGCACTCGAAGCCGCCGGCGTCGAGGTCCTCTACTGTAATCCCTATCACCCCGAAGTCCTGCTGCCGGCGCTTGCCACACGCGGCATCTCCTCGCTCCTGGTCGAAGGCGGCGCGAAGACTGCGAAGCTTTTCCTCAAAGCCGGACTCGTCGATCGCATCCAGCTTTATCATGCGCCTGTCGTCATCGGCGACGGCGGTATTGAATCCCCGCTGCAGGCAACCGACATACCATCCGGTTTCGCCCACAGGGGCACTTACATATTCGGCGCGGATCGCCTGGACGAATACGAAAGAGAGAATTGATGTTCACCGGAATTGTCACTGATGTCGGCACGATCGAATCCGTTTCGGCGCTGAAGGAAGGCATCAAGCTTCGCGTCGCGACAAATTACGACCCGGCGACCATCGATATGGGCGCTTCCATCTCTCATTCAGGCATCTGCCTTACCGTGACCGGCCTGCCGCAGGATGGCAGCAACGGCCGCTGGTTTGAGGTTGAAGCATGGGAAGAGGCGCTGCGCCTCACCACTATTTCCACCTGGCAGGCGGGCAGCCATATCAATCTCGAGCGCTCGCTGAAGATCGGTGACGAACTTGGTGGCCACATCGTTTCCGGACATGTCGACGGCAAGGCCGAGATCTTGTCTGTGACGGAAGAGGGCGACGCCACGCGTTTCCGCCTGCGCGCACCCACCCAACTCGCGAAATTCGTGGCGCCCAAGGGTTCGATCGCGCTCGATGGCACGTCGCTGACCGTCAATGCTGTCGATGGCACGGATTTCGACGTGCTGTTGATCCGCCACACGCTGGAGGTCACGACCTGGGGCGAGCGCAAGGCCGGCGACTTCGTCAATTTCGAGGTCGATACGATGGCGCGTTATGCCGCTCGTCTTGCCGAGTTTCCTACCGCGAAAACTGAATGATCGGGCCGTTATAGTCGGTCCGCGCCGTTTCCCTGAAACCGAGCTTGGCCGCGACCTTGAGCGACGGCGCATTATCAGGGCTGATGATGCAGGTCATCAACCGTCCCGGAAACTGCTTCTCGCCCCAGCCGATGATCGCCTTCAGCGCCTCCGTGGCATAGCCCCTGCCATGGGCTGAAGGGATCAACGCCCAGCCCACCTCCATCGTGCCTTCGATTGAAGGCTGCATCTCGCGTTTTGCTTCGAGGAAACCCGCTTCACCGATGAAGCGGCCTCCATCCTTCTCTTCGATCGCGAAAAAACCGAAGCCCATGTGATGCCACATGCCGGCAAGGCGCAGCAGGCGCGACCAGCTTTGTTCGCGGGTAGAAGGCACGCCGCCGATGAAGCGCACGACGTCTTCGTCGCGCCAGAGTTCGAAATGCGCGTCGAAATCATCGAGCCGGTGCGCGCGCAGAATGAGCCGTCCGGTTTCCAGTGTCGGAATATCGATCATGAATAGGATGCTCTCAAGCGAGGGGTGACGACGGTGCTTTTTATCAAAGGCCCGGCTCGCCATCCCAGTAATCAAGTGCATTTTCTCCCCGGCCGATATGGTCGAAGGAGCTGCCGTCGCGATTGGTCTTGGCGAGGAATTTGCCGGAATCGGGATATTCGCAGATCTCGGTCTTCGCCTTGGTCGACAGGCCCAAATAGATAAGCGGCGTTGATCCGGTATTGATGATCTGATGGGCCGTTTCCGGCCCGCCCGAGGGGGCGCCCAGCACATCGCCCTTCTTGATCGGATAGCGCTGGTCGCCGAAGCGATATTCTCCGGTACCCTCGATGATATAGAAGAGCTCGTCCTCGACATGGTGGTTGTGAAAAGGGCAGCCGGATTTGCCGGGCGGCACTTCACTGTAGCTGATGCCGAGATTGGCAAGCCCCAGATCTTTTCCGAAAGACGTGTCGCGGCTTTCGAAGAGCCTTCCCCTCGTCCAGTGTTCGAGGGAGAGATCGGCCGTGTTGATGACCGGTGTTGCGTTCGTCGCCATGGGGTCCTCCGCTTTGGCGAGAAGACAATCCAATCCGGCGGAAAATGCAACAGCGATTTCGATAGAAGGCGGAACGGACGGTGAGGAGATCAACCGCCCATGCCGCCTTCCAAGCTGGCAGCCTCAGCGAACGTAGAACGTAATGCCGCCGTCGGCTGCCTGTTCGGCGTTCACGACATTGCGGATATTGACGCCATCATTGTTGAGCTGGTGTGCCAGCGACCTATTGGCATCAATGGAAGCCTGAATGGCGTGGACAGCGCTTTGGGAGCGCTGGAGGACGGAGCGCGGGCCGGTGCTTTCGTCGTCGAGGTTGTGCCAGTTATAGACGGGCTGGATGTCGAAGTTGTTGCCCTGGAAGGTGCGGAGCGTCTGTTCGATGCCCTCTGCGCTATTCATGCCAAGGCTTTCAGCCTGGCTGACGCCGGCAAATGCGAGGGAGGAGAAAGCGGCGGCAATGGTGATTTTAGCAAGGCGGTTCATGATGGTATCCTTTCGTCTGCAGCGGCGGTCGGCTGTCAACAGGGGATCGTCTGCGTTACGACTGAGATTTGGCGCTGCAGCATTGTTCTTTCAATGGATTAAGCTACTGAAAATCAATTACAAATTGTTCATGAATTCTGCCTTGGATTTGCCGTTATTGCGTCAGCCGGCTAAGCATGTTTTTTGCGTCGTTGCACCCGACGAAGCGCGCCTGAGCTATCCCATTGCAGATATTTTGTCTTTCCTTCAGAGCGCCACCCGAATTTGCTTGCCATTCGTTCGAAGGCATGTTTTGACCGCGGCCTGCCCGAGTGGAAAATGCCCCTCCAACCGAAGGTGAACCATGCCGAAAGAGACCGCTCCCCATATTTTGATCGTCGAAGCACGCTTCTATGACGACATGGCCGATGCTCTTCTGGAAGGCGCGACCTTCGCGCTGGAAGAAGCAGGCGCCACCTTTGACGTCGTCACTGTGCCCGGCGCGCTGGAAATTCCGGCGACGATTGCCATGGCGCTCGATGGCGCGGATAATGACGGCACGCAGTATGACGGTTTCGTCGCACTCGGCATGGTCATCCGCGGCGAGACCTATCATTTCGACATCGTGTCGAACGAGTCCTCGCGCGCGCTTATGGATCTCGCCGTCAGCGAGTCCCTTGCCATCGGCAACGGCATCCTGACCGTCGAGAACGATGAACAGGCCTGGGTGCGCGCGCGCCGCTCGGAAAAGGACAAGGGCGGTTTCGCCGCCCGTGCAGCTCTCACCATGATCGAGCTGAAGAAGAAGTTGGGTGCATAAAGAATGACTGACGAAAATACCGAACGACCGGTCAAGGCTGCCAACCAGCGGGGCGCTGCACGCCTCGCGGCTGTGCAGGCGCTTTATCAGATGGATATCGGCGGCACCGGCGTTCTGGAAATCGTGGCGGAATACGAGGCGCATCGCCTCGGCCAGGAACTTGACGGCGAAACCTATCTGAAGGCCGATGCCGGCTGGTTCCGCTCGATCGTCTCAGGCGTCGTGCGCGACCAGCTCCGCCTCGACCCGCTGATTGCCTCTGCCCTACAGGACGACTGGGCTCTGTCGCGCCTGGACAGCACTGTCCGCGCCATCCTGCGTGCCGGCGTTTTCGAACTCGTCGACCGCAAGGACGTGCCGGTCGCCGTCATCGTTACCGAGTATGTCGAGATCGCTCATGCCTTCTTCGACGACGATGAGCCGAAGCTCGTCAACGCCGTTCTGGACCGCATCGCCAAGCAGGTGCGCGGCGACCAGAAGAAATAGGCACTTAGCCGCCAAACGATCCCTCCCTTTCTTTCTTCGGAACTGCAAGGCTTTTGAAGTTTTGCAGTCTTGACGCGACGTTATCGACCACGCAATCTCCGCTCGCCAGCTGAGCGTTTCTATGGAGAGGAGTCGATTCAGCAGCATTCGTCGCCGGAGAAGGAGTGAGTTCCGGCTTATGGGAGGAAAGAGCGAATGACCATTCTTTTATTGGTAATCGCATGTGGCCTGCTCTCGGTGGTCTATGCCATCTGGGCAACCCGGTCGGTGCTTGCTGCCGACCAGGGCAACAGCCGCATGCAGGAGATCGCGGGCTATATCCGCGAGGGCGCCCAGGCCTATCTGACGCGTCAGTATAGAACCATTGCCATCGTAGGCATTGTCGTTTTCATTGCAGCATGGCTGCTCCTTTCCGCCACGGCAGCGATCGGGTTCCTGATCGGCGCCGTCCTCTCGGGTGCTGCCGGCTTCATCGGCATGCATGTCTCCGTCCGCGCCAATGTGCGCACCGCCCAGGCCGCATCAGCCAGCCTCTCGGCCGGTCTGGACATCGCCTTCAAGTCGGGTGCGATCACCGGCCTTCTGGTTGCCGGGCTCGCACTGCTCGGCGTCTCCATCTATTATTATGTGCTGACGATCGTGCTCGGCCACGAGGCCGGCTCGCGTGAGGTCATCGACGCCCTCGTAGCGCTGGGCTTCGGCGCATCGCTGATTTCGATCTTCGCCCGTCTCGGCGGCGGCATCTTTACGAAGGGTGCCGACGTCGGCGGCGACCTCGTCGGCAAGGTTGAGGCCGGTATTCCGGAAGACGATCCACGCAACCCCGCAACCATTGCCGATAACGTCGGCGATAACGTCGGCGATTGCGCCGGCATGGCGGCCGACCTTTTCGAAACCTACGCAGTGTCCGTCGTCGCCACTATGGTTCTTGCGTCAATCTTCTTTGCCGGCGCACCCATCCTGCAGTCGGCTATGATCTATCCGCTGGCAATCTGCGGCGCCTGCATCATCACCTCGATCATCGGCACCTTCTTCGTCAAGCTCGGCTCGAATGGCTCGATCATGGGCGCCCTCTACAAGGGCCTCATCGTGACGGGCCTTCTATCCATCATTGGTCTTGGTGCCGCGACCTCGATGACGGTCGGTTGGGGGTCGCTCGGGCAGGTCGCTGGTTTCGACGTCACCGGCACGAAGCTTTTCTTCTGCGGTCTCGTTGGCCTCGTCGTCACAGCGCTGATCGTCGTCATCACCGAATATTATACCGGCACCGGCAAGCGCCCGGTCGTTTCGATCGCCCAGGCATCGGTCACCGGCCACGGCACCAACGTCATCCAGGGCCTTGCGGTATCCTTGGAATCGACGGCACTTCCGGCAATCGTCATCGTCGGCGGCATTCTTGCCACCTATCAGCTCGGCGGTTTGTTCGGTACCGGTATTGCGGTCACAGCCATGCTTGGTATCGCCGGCATGATCGTAGCACTCGACGCTTTCGGACCGGTAACGGACAATGCCGGCGGCATCGCCGAAATGGCCCATCTACCACCAGAGGTACGCAAGTCCACTGATGCGCTTGATGCTGTCGGCAATACGACAAAGGCTGTTACGAAGGGCTACGCCATCGGTTCTGCTGGTCTCGGTGCGTTGGTTCTCTTCGCGGCCTATTCCTATGACCTCAAATATTTTGCGGCGAATGGCGACAAGTTTCCTTATTTTGCCGGCATCGGCGAAATTTCCTTCGATCTTTCCAACCCCTATGTGGTGGCGGGATTGATCTTCGGAGGTCTCATTCCCTACCTCTTCGGCGGGATCGCAATGACTGCCGTCGGCCGTGCGGCTGGTGCGATCGTCGAAGAAGTGCGACGGCAGTTCAAGGAAAAGCCCGGCATCATGCAGGGTACGGAAAAGCCGGATTACGGCAAGGCCGTCGATCTTCTGACCAAGGCCGCGATCCGAGAAATGATTATCCCGTCGCTGCTGCCGGTGCTGGCACCTATCGTCGTCTATTTCGGCGTGCTCATCATCTCCGGCTCCAAGGCGTCGGCCTTTGCAGCACTTGGCGCATCGCTGCTCGGCGTCATCATCAACGGTCTCTTCGTCGCGATCTCGATGACCTCGGGTGGCGGCGCATGGGACAATGCCAAGAAGAGCTTCGAAGACGGCTTCGTCGACAAGGACGGCGTGCGCCATATGAAGGGCTCGGAGGCTCACAAGGCATCGGTGACGGGTGATACCGTCGGCGATCCCTACAAGGATACGGCCGGTCCCGCCGTCAACCCGGCGATCAAGATCACCAACATCGTGGCGTTGCTGCTGCTGGCGATTCTTGCGCATTAAGACGCGCTAGCCAACAGAACAAAAACCCGCCGGATCGTTCCGGCGGGTTTTCTGTATGGGAAACAGCTTGCTTTAGCGCAGGCTGGACGGGTTCTGCGGTGTGCCGCCGGCACCGCCACCGAAGAGGCTCTTGGCTGCATTGGCCGCGCTGCCGCCGGACAGCATCTGCTGCAGGAAGGTGAGTTCGCGCCCGCCCGTCGGCGTAACGCGGGCAATCGTGTCGAATACCTTGCCGTCCTGCAGGGTGTAGTTGGCGCGGCGGGTCACGACGCCGTCCTTGTCGAAATAGATGGCGAGAATGCTCTGCTCGGTGACGCGCAGCTTCTGGTAGGCCATCGAGCGTTGGCGGCGCTGCGAGATGTAATAGAAGACTTCGCCGTCGAAGGTTGCTGTCGTGGACGGTGTACCGAGCGACAGCAGCACCTGCTCGCGGCTGGAACCCTCAGGCACCAGCGCCAGCGACTGCTGGTCGACGATATAGCCGCCGTTCAGCACGGTGCTCGTCTGGCAGCCTGAAAGGGCGGTGGTGGAGGCGATTATGATGGCTATGGCCGCATTGCTGAAGAATTTCATGTCTGACTTGAAATACCGTTTCTTCAACGACATCTACTCCCTTGAGTATCGATAGCAGCCATTCCAAATACTGCGTGCTTCCTCCTGCAAAACCATTGTGGCCATTCCGGGGTCGAACTCTCCCGATCCGCCTCGTTGTGCACCGGAGCGCACCTGTCCCGAAACCGGCCACGAACAGCATTGCAATTCGCGCCTGCTTCGGTAAACCAGCTTTCGAAATCATGCAACAAGGCCCGGTGCCGCTCGGCGCCAAGAATGCGGCATTTCCGGAAAAAACAAATGATCTTCGGGCTCTTCGGTAAGAGAAACAGCAACCAGACCATCGTCGAGCGGCAATATGCGGCTCTTACGGCCGCTGCCCGCATGCCGGAGCTCTATGAGCGCCTTGACGTGCCCGATACCGTCATGGGCCGCTTCGAGATGCTGTCGATCGCCATGATCCTGTTTTTCCGCCGCACCCGCACCTCCGGGACGAGCGGCCAGGAGATCGCCCAGGAAATCGTCGATGCCTTCTTTCAGGATATCGACTATTCGATTCGCGAACTCGGCATCGGCGACAACAGCGTGCCGAAGCGCATGAAGAAGCTCGCGGGCATGTTCTATGGCCGGCTGGAAGCCTATTCGAAGGCTATGGATGCCGGTGATGCCGCCGCTCTTTCCGCAGCGCTTCAGCGCAATATTTATCCCGAAACCGCCGGGGCCGCCGACATGAGCGGCCTCGCGCAATGGATGATGGCGGCGGAAGCCCACTTGTCGGCCATTCCCGAAGAGGCGATCGCCACCGGTTCGGCGACGATTCCCGAGGTCGCCTGAGGAGTAGAATCATGAAGAAAGATCCGAGCGAGATTTCCTTTTCCTATCCGGTCAAGGTCGGACACATCTCCGCCAATCCGGTCGAGGTCCGCGTGAGCGCCGACAAGGATGAGCTGAAGGCGCTGGCCGAAAGCTGGAACGTCGTGTCGGTGGACAATCTCCGTGCCGAACTGCAGATCAACAGATGGAAGCGCGACGGTATCCGCGTCAAGGGACGCGTGCAGGCGAAGATCGTCCAATCCTGTATCGTCACCCTCGAGCCCGTCGAATCCGAGATCGACGAGACCTTCGAGCAGATCTTCGTGCCTGAAAATTCCAAGCTCGCCCGCCATCCGGCTAATGATACCGGTGAAATGGTGCTGGATCCCGATGGCCCGGACCTGCCGGAAATCTTTACCGGCGATACGATCGATGCCGGTGAGGTCGTCGCAGAATTCGCAGCACTTGCCATCGATCCTTATCCGCGCAAGGAAGGCGTGGAGTTCGCGGCCCATATCGAGGATACGGGGGAAAATGACCGGAAGCCCTCTGCATTCGCCGCGCTCAAGGACTGGAAAAAGGACTGAAGCATCTCCGGCATTTGCCACAATTCAGTTGTAAGCGACGCCAAAACCGGTATTTTGGCCGAAATTTCGTCCTTGAGGCGAAAGAGAAGGATCAGGGACGCGTGATCAGAATATCTCTCGACCTCATGGGTGGCGACTTTGGTCCCCAGGTTGTCATCCCCGGTGCTGCCAAGGCGCTGGACAGGCACCCGGATATTTCCTTCGTCTTTTACGGCATCAAGGAACAGTGCGACCCGGTTCTGGCGAAGTTTCCCAAGCTCAGGGAAAAGTCGACCTTTCATGATTGCGAACTTGCCGTCAGCATGGAAGAGAAGCCGAGCCAGGCGCTGCGCCGCGGCCGCTATGTCTCCACCATGTGGCGCACGATCGAAGCGGTGAAGTCGGGCGAGGCCGATGTCGCCGTTTCCGCCGGCAACACCGGCGCGCTCATGGCGATGGCCAAGTTTTGTCTGCGCACGATGGCCAATATCGAACGCCCGGCGATCGCCGCCATCTGGCCGACGATGAAGGGCGAAAGCATCGTGCTCGATGTCGGCGCCACGATCGGCGCCGATTCGCAGCAGCTCATGGATTTCGCTCTCATGGGTGGCGCCATGGCGCGAGCCCTGTTCGAGGTGGAGCGTCCGACCGTTGGCCTGCTGAATGTCGGCGTCGAGGAAATCAAGGGCCAGGAAGAGGTCAAGGAAGCCGGGCGCCTGCTGCGCGAGGCCAATCTTGATTCGCTCGAATATTCCGGCTTCGTCGAGGGCGACGATCTCGGCAAGGGTACGGTCGACGTCGTGGTGGTGGAAGGCTTTTCCGGCAATATCGCGCTGAAGGCGGCCGAAGGCACGGCCCGGCAGATCGGCGCCTATCTGCGCGCCGCCATGTCGCGCACGCTGCTTGCCCGCATCGGCTATCTCTTTGCCAAGAGCGCCTTCGACATGCTGCGTGAGAAGCTTGATCCGAGCAAGGTCAACGGCGGCGTGTTTCTTGGCTTGAACGGCATCGTCATCAAGAGCCATGGTGGAGCGAATGCCGAAGGCATAGCCGCGGCCATCGAAGTCGGTTATGACATGGCCAAGAATGGCCTGACCCAGAAAATAGAAAACGATCTCAAAAAATATCATGCCAAGCGGCTGCCCCCGATGGGGCCGGAAGCCGCGTGAGCGACGGGGTTCAAGCAATATGATCCGATCAGTGGTTCGTGGCTTCGGAGCTGCACTTCCGAAACGCGTGATGACCAACCGCGAAATGGAAGGTGTCGTCGATACGTCGGACGAATGGATCGTCCAGCGTACCGGCATCCGGCAGCGTTACATTGCCGGCGATGACGAAACGACGGCGTCGCTCGGCGAGGCTGCAGCGCGTGCCGCGCTCGCAAATGGCGGGCTGACGCCTGATGATATCGATATGATCATCTGTGCCACCTCGACGCCCGACAACACCTTCCCGGCGACATCTGTCAACATCCAGAATCGTCTTGGTATGGCGCATGGCTTCGCCTTCGACGTTCAGGCCGTCTGCACGGGTTTCGTCTATGCGGTAACGACGGCTGACTCCTATATCCGTGGCGGTCTTGCCAAGCGCGTGCTCGTCATCGGCGCTGAGACCTTCTCCCGCATCCTCGACTGGAATGACCGCACCACTTGCGTGCTTTTCGGCGACGGCGCCGGCGCGATCGTGCTGGAAGCAGCCGAAGGCGAGGGGACGACGGCAGACCGCGGCGTGCTGACCGCACATCTGCGCTCCGACGGCTCGCACAAAGAAAAACTCTATGTCGACGGCGGTCCGTCCTCGACGGGTACGGTCGGCAAGCTGCGCATGGAAGGCCGCGAGGTCTTCAAATATGCCGTGGGCATGATTACCGACGTCATCCAGGCCGCTTTCGATTCGACCGGAACGACTTCAGATGATCTCGACTGGCTGGTCCCCCACCAGGCCAATCGCCGCATCATCGACGGTTCGGCCAAGAAGCTGAACATTGCCCCGGAAAAGGTTGTCATTACCGTCGATCTGCACGGTAATACGTCTGCTGCCTCCATTCCGCTGGCACTTGCGACGGCTGCCGGCGACGGACGCATCAAGAAGGGCGACCTCGTGATGCTGGAAGCCATGGGCGGCGGCTTCACCTGGGGTGCGGTTTTGCTGCGCTGGTAGGCGCAAATCCTAAAAAACTGGCGGCGAACAAGAGCTTGACCGTGAGGCACAAGACAAATAATCTTCGTCCACTTTCACAAAATATTTTCTATTGGGCGGGGAAACCATGACCGGAAAGACAGTGACGCGAGCAGACCTGGCGGAATCCGTTTTTCGGAAGGTCGGTCTCTCCCGGACGGAATCTGCTGAGCTGGTTGAAACGGTGATCGACGAAATCTGCAACGCCATCGTGCGCGGCGAAACCGTCAAACTTTCCTCCTTTGCAACCTTCCAGGTGCGCGACAAGAACGAGCGTATCGGCCGCAACCCGAAGACCGGCGAGGAAGTTCCGATTTCTCCCCGCCGCGTCATGACCTTCAAGGCCTCGAATGTGCTCAAGACGCGCATTCTCAAATCCCATGTTGCCCGCAAGGGCAAAACCAAGCCGCAAAATCCGGCTGCCTGATCATCTTTTTCTCCGCTGAACGGAAAAGTTTTTTGCCGCGTAGCTCCTCTGGCTGTGCGCAACGCGAAGACGTGACTTGAATTCGCGGCTCCAAACCGTTGAAATATGATGAGTCGCCGTTTGGATCGATCCGCGAGGTCGCGTAGCAGTATGACGTTGGACAAGAGCCCGGATGCCTTTCGCACCATCAGCGAAGTTGCTGATGATCTCGACCTGCCGCAGCATGTGCTGCGCTTTTGGGAAACCCGC
This sequence comes from Rhizobium sp. 768_B6_N1_8, assembly GCF_051811225.1. Taxonomy (NCBI): domain Bacteria; kingdom Pseudomonadati; phylum Pseudomonadota; class Alphaproteobacteria; order Hyphomicrobiales; family Rhizobiaceae; genus Rhizobium; species Rhizobium sp. 768_B6_N1_8. The sequence continues at coordinate 1,015,207 of NZ_JBPWPV010000001.1, forward strand.
TTTCCGCAGATAAAGCCGATGAAGCGTGGCGGTGGCCGGCGTTATTACCGGCCGGAGGATGTCGATCTTTTGAAAGGCATCCGCCATCTGCTCTATGATCACGGTTATACGATCAAGGGCGTGCAGAAGCTCCTGAAGACCAACGGCAACAAGTTTGTCGTCGCGGTCGGTCACGGCGATCTTGCAAGCGTCGAAGCGCTCTCGGGCAACTTGAACGATACCGTCGCAGGCGAACCGCGCGTCGCCATGGCGGAAGAGGACCAGATCGTCGGCCGCGCCAAGCCGCCGATCACGCGCCGCTTCTTCAATTTCGTCAGCGGCGAGGATGATCAGCCGGAAATTTCGGTCGGCAAGTCGAGTGTCGGCAAGGAGGATCGTGCGCTTCTCCAGGAAGCGCTTTACGATCTCCTGGAATGCAAGCGCTTGCTCGATCAGGTGCGCTAAAACACATCGCGCAAAAGTGCGCGGCGATTTTGCGATAGCGATTTGTGTGAGACAAGAACCTAAAGCGCGGCAGCGAACCTGAAAGATCGCGATTCGCTTTAGGCCTGCATGCCCTTGAGCGCTTTTTCGAGATCGGCGAGCTGGAACGGTTTTCGCAGGATAGGCTGGCTTGAATTGCTGCCTTCGGGCGCGCTGCCATATCCCGTTGCAAAGACATAGGGCTTGCCGAGCGCCTCGAGCAGCTTTGCGACCGGCAGCGAACTCTTTCCGGCCAATGATACATCGAGGATAGCCGCGTCGAATTCCTTGTTCTGGGCTGCATCGAGCGCCTGCTCCAGATCCGGAACGTTCGCACTGACGCGGTAGCCGAGATCCTCGAGCATCTCCTCAAGGAGCATGGCGATCAGCGCATCGTCTTCGACGATGAATATGTCTTTCATGGTTTTTTCACCCTCTACCCTTGCGTAGACCATGCCAGGCCCTTTGCTGGGTATCAGGGCTTATCTGTCCCGAGCCGGCTGCTCGTCAAGGCTGGATCGCCGTAGTGCGAGAAACGACATATTGCCCGGCCGGATTCGATATGCAAAAGCTGGAGAGCCGTTTTCGCAACGGAAGGGATGAGGCTGGGAAATGGATTTGTTGAGCGCCACGGACTGGCTGCGTCATAGGCCGGGTTTGACCTATCCGCTCGCTGTCGCCGCCGTTGCATTCACCTTCCTGCTGCGCGTTGCTGCCGGCGATTATCTCTCCGGCTTTCCCTTTCTGAGCTTCTTGCCCGCCGTCTTGATCGCAAGCTTCATCGGCGGTGCCGGGCCAGGGGCGGTCGCCGCCATTCTGTCAGGTTTCGTCGTCCAGCAGTTCTTCGTCGAGCCGCACGATATCTTTTGGCCCGTTACCTTCGGCCAGTGGATCGGCCTGTCGACCTTCGTCGTCAATGCATTCATCATCGTCGGACTGATGCAGGCGATCGTCGTCTCGCACGGCCGGCAGGCGCGCCTGCGTAGAGAACTCAACGATTTTAACAGGAAACTGGAAGAGACGGTTGCGCAACGCACCGGCGAACTGAAACGAGAGATGGCGGAACATGCCGCCGCCCAGGCGCAGGTACGCCAGTTGCAGAAGATGGAAACCATCGGCCAGCTGACCGGCGGCGTCGCTCACGACTTCAACAACATGCTGGCGATCATCGTCGGTAGCCTCGATCTTGCCCAGAGGCGGCTGAACGGTAAGGAGGATCCACGCCTCCTGAACTCGATCCAGAGTGCAAGGGACGGGGCGCAGCGCGCGGCGGTGCTGACCGCGCGCCTGCTCGCCTTTTCACGTCAGCAGCCGCTGGCGCCGGAAATCATAGATGCAAACAAGCTGGTCGGCGGCATGTCGGACCTGCTGCGCCGGATGCTGGGTGAGCAGATCAGGATCGAAGCTGTTCTGGCCGGTGGCCTCTGGCCGACCTTCGCCGATTTGAGCCAGCTTGAAAATGCCATCCTCAACCTCTCGGTCAATGCGCGCGATGCCATGCCCGATGGCGGGCATCTGACCATCGAGACGGCCAATACGGAACTGGACGACCGTTATGCGCGCATGCACCAGGAGGTGGAGGCCGGCCAATACGTGATGATCAGTATCACCGATACCGGCATCGGCATGTCGCCCGAGGTTCTGGAACGCGCCTTCGATCCTTTCTATACCACGAAAGGTCCCGGCAAGGGCACGGGCCTCGGCCTCAGCCAGGTCTATGGCTACGTCAAGCAGAGCAGGGGACACATCAAGATCTATTCCGAGATCGATCGTGGCACGACGGTAAAGATCTATCTCCCGCGCCATGTCGGTTCGGGCGACGTACGTTTTTCGGTGCCGTCGATGACACCGATCCCGCAGGGGAGCATCGAGGATACCATTCTCGTGGTGGAGGATGACGAGAGTGTGCGGGAAATGACAGCCGAAAGCCTGCGGGAACTCGGCTATAGCGTGCTGCAAGCCGCAGGCGGTCCCGAGGCGCTGGACGTTCTGCAGAACGAACGCGTTGATCTCATCTTCACCGATATCGTCATGCCGCAGATGAACGGCCGCCAGCTTGCCGATGCCGTCATGGAGAAGTGGCCGGAAATCCGGATACTCTACACGACCGGCTACACCCGCAATGCCATTGTTCACAATGGTGTGCTGGACCACGGCGTCTCACTGCTTGCCAAGCCCTTCAGCCTGGAACAGCTCGCCCACAAGGTCCGCGAAGTGCTGAACAGCAAGCCTCCTGCGGAACAGGCGTGAGGCCCGGGAAGAGCCTCATTGCCGTGCCGCAAGCCTATTCCAGAACCTGAATGACGCGGTGTGTCTGCGGCTCGACGATCACGCGGCGCTCGTTGATGACGGTATAACCATAGCCGTCCACGTTGGGAACGGTATGGATTTCCACTGTGTTGGGAAGCGTCGTGCCGACGGCGATGTCGCCGTCATAGACGACGGAGGGGACGCTCTGTTCCATCACATAGGTGCGTACTTCCCCCGGGAGCACGACGGTCGAACCGGTGGGCGCCGGATCGGTTATGATGACGCTGCTCTGCGCGAAGGCGGTGGAGCTTACGGTCAGCATGAGGGCGGCCGCGGCCAGCATGGTCTTGCGCATGGATATTCTCCTTTTCGTACCCAGCCATTGGGAAAACGCCAGCCATGTTTCATGGTTCCGCCGGCGAAGCAGCGAGAAGTGCAGAACCCGGCAAGGTTGAGAGCCTCCGGACCATCCTTTGCCAGACGGCGTTCATTTCCTCTCGTGTGGCTGTGCCCGCAAAGGTGGAGCGTCTGCCAACTTTACCCGGTACAACTGTGGTCGAGATGTTGACCATTTGTTAACCATAAGCATCGTTTATTCCTAATGAACGACATAGGGGTTGTTGATTCGGAAATTCGTCGCGCTTTGTCCCTTCAGACAGAGATTAAAAATACGATAGCAACGGCCAGGACATGCATTTTCCTAAGACGATATCGGTGGTGGCCGTTGCTGCCATGATAGCCGGCTGCACGTCGACGGGTGGAGTGCGTCAGCCTGCCGGGCCTGAGACAGTAGAGCCGGAAAAGGCGCTTGTGCTGCCGCCCCCCGGTGGTCCGTCGATCGTCAGCGTCGTAGAACAAAAGCGCGGAAACGGTGTGGAGCAGACGATATCGCTCTTCACGTCCTCATCTGTTCAGGGCCAGAATTTCCTGAAAGCTCAATTCCTTGGCGGGTCAGGCACCAATTCCGGGGCCGGCAGCGCCTCCTACAGGATGATCCGGGAAGGGGATATCGCCCGCGAGCTGGCGCGCTCGGTTCCCGGCGTTCCAATGGCGACATCAGCGACCTTCCTGCAGAACAGCTACGGTCCCTTCGGTTATGCCTCGGGCAGCAGCCGCGCTGGCGATACCTGCATTTATGCCTGGCAGCAGATCCGCTCCAGCCGGTCCGCGCACACGCAGGCGCGCAACTTCGGCATGATCCAGATCCGCCTGCGCCTTTGCGATGCCCGCGCTACCGAGCGCCAGCTTCTCGGTATAGTCTACGGCTACACCGTCACCGGCACTTTCGACGGCGATATCTGGAATCCCTATGGCGCTCCGCCACCGGCCAATCCGGCGCTCGGCCAGACCGGCGCGCCAATCTATCCCGATGAAGGCGGCTATCGTCCGACCACGATGCCGATCGGTTACGAGCCCGCTCCGGCCGCGGTCCGCCAGTCGCGGACCGTATCCGTACGCCGCGTGCAGGTGCAGCCGACACCCGTCGCGCCGGTCCTGCAGCCGCCTGTCGGCCCTCGCGTGCCGTTGCCGAATGACGACACGCAGACGAATGCGATAGAGCCGCCGGTAGAGGCGCCGGCGCCGATCCAACAAACGGCAAGGCCGATCGGTGTGACCGTGCCTTCGCCTGATTGCATAGGCGATGCGGCCATGACAGCCGCCTGCCGGAAATAGCAAATATGCCCAATGCGCCGACGCGCAGCGGTTGAGCCATTTCGAAGGAACGTTCATGCGTAAAGCTGGCAGTGTTGTCATATGGGCCTTGGTGTCGCTTTGTGTGATCGCCCTGATCACGCTGCCCGTCAATCTGCAGACCCAACTCATCGCCAGCATCACCGTCGTCACGGTCATGGCGCTCATCAAGGTGCTGAAGGGTGAGGGCACATGGCGTCTCGTGGCGCTCGCCTTCGGTACGGCCATCGTCCTGCGCTATGTCTATTGGCGCACGACCAATACGCTGCCGCCGGTCAACCAGCTCGCAAACTTCATTCCCGGGCTGCTGCTCTATCTTGCTGAAATGTATAGCGTGATGATGCTGGCGCTGTCGCTCTTCATTGTCGCGACCCCGCTGCCGCCGCGCCCCTCGCGCGCCGGCAAGCTCGAGCGCTTTCCCCATGTCGATGTCTTCGTGCCGTCCTACAACGAAGATGCCGGCCTGCTTGCCAATACGCTCGCCGCCGCCAAGGCGATGGATTATCCGGCCGACAAGCTGCATGTGTGGCTGCTGGACGATGGCGGCACGTTGCAGAAGCGCAATTCCGGCAAGCTGATCGAAGCGCAGGCCGCCGCAGCCCGCCACGCCGAGCTCAAGCAGCTCTGCATCGATCTCGATGTCAATTACCTGACGCGCGACCGCAACGAGCACGCCAAGGCCGGCAACCTCAATAACGGCATGCAGCATTCGAGCGGCGAGCTGATTGCCGTTTTCGACGCCGACCATGCGCCGGCGCGCGATTTCCTTCTGGAGACCGTCGGTTATTTCGACGATGACCCGAAGCTCTTCCTCGTCCAGACGCCGCACTTCTTCATCAATCCTGACCCGCTGGAGCGCAACCTGCGCACCTTCGAAAAGATGCCGAGCGAGAACGAAATGTTCTACGGCATCATCCAGCGCGGCCTCGACAAGTGGAACGCCGCCTTCTTCTGCGGTTCGGCAGCGGTGCTGAGCCGCCGCGCGCTGCAATCCACCAACGGTTTCAGCGGTGTCAGCATCACCGAGGATTGCGAGACCGCGCTTGCCCTTCACGGTGCGGGCTGGAACAGCATCTATCTCGACAAGCCGCTGATCGCCGGGCTGCAGCCGGCCACCTTCGCAAGCTTCATCGGCCAGCGCAGCCGCTGGGCGCAGGGCATGATGCAGATCCTGCGCTTTCGCTTTCCGCTGCTCAAGCGCGGCCTCACCCTGCCGCAGCGCTTCTGCTATATGTCCTCGTCGCTGTTCTGGCTGTTCCCGTTCCCGCGCACGATCTTCCTCTTCGCGCCGCTCTTCTATCTCTTCTTCGATCTGGAAATCTTCACGGCTTCCGGCGGCGAGTTCCTAGCCTATACGCTCGCCTACATGATCGTGAACCTGATGATGCAGAACTATCTCTACGGATCGTTCCGCTGGCCATGGATTTCCGAACTCTATGAATATGTGCAGACGGTGCACCTGTTGCCGGCTGTCGTCTCGGTCATGCTCAATCCGCGCAAGCCGACCTTCAAGGTCACAGCGAAGGACGAATCCATTGCCGTCAGCCGCCTGTCGGAAATCAGCAGGCCCTTCTTCGTCATCTTCGCGGTGCAGATCATCGCTGTGGCGATCACCATCTACAAGATCTACGCCGAACCCTATAAGGCGGATGTCACCCTCGTCGTTGGCGGCTGGAACATCATCAACCTCATCCTTGCCGGCTGCGCGCTCGGCGTCGTCTCCGAGCGCGGGGAGAGGGCGTCCTCCCGTCGCGTGCGCGTCAACCGGCGCTGCGAATTCGGCGTCGGCGACCAGTGGTACACGGCCTCCATCGAGGATGTCTCCGTCCACGGCGCGCGCCTGCACATCTTCAGCAAGCATTTCGATGCAGTGCAGGTCGGCGCCCTCGGCGAAATCCGCTTCCGTCCCTATAGCGGCGCCGATCTCGAAACCTTGCCGCTCATCGTCCGCAACATCGAACCCTCGGGCGATATCACCAATGTCGGCTGCCAGTATCAGCCGAAGAGCGCGCTGGATCACCGCCTGATCGCCGACCTGATCTTCGCCAATTCCGATCAGTGGACGCAGTTCCAGGCTTCTCGCCGCCGTAATCCCGGCCTCATCAGGGGCACCGTCTGGTTCCTCGGCCTCTCGCTCTACCAGACGAGCCGTGGCCTGGTGTATTTCTTCCGCAGCATGCGGCCGGAGCGCGAAGCGCATCGACAGCAGCAGGCGGCAAAGGTGAACGCCGGATGAGAAAGCTCTTCGCCGCTTCCCTTTTTCTGGTCGGCACGTCGGTTCTCGCTTATGCGCAGATCAGCCCTTTCGACATGTCTGGCGAGCGTCCGGCAGGTGCGCCGCCAGTCGCTCCGCGCCTGAGACTGCCCACCCAGCCCGCGCCGGCTCCTGTTCCCGTCGTGCCGCAGACGGTTGCCCCGCAGCCGGTGCCGCCTCCCGCACCGGCGCAGACGCAGGCGCCCGCGCCGGCCGCGCCGCCGATCAGCGCCATCCCCGCGGCACCCGCACCGGCGTCGGCAACGCCTTCCGCCCCGGCGCAGGCCCAGCCGCAGCCGGCCACGCCGCCTGCCGTCCGTGCTGTCGCGTCTGCTCCGCAATCCGGTGATTTCAGGCGCTATATCGTGCCCTTCTCCGAACTCGCCCTCAGTGGTGAATACGACCGCAGGTCATGGTCGATCTATCTGACAACGGAGCAGGCGGCGGCGAAAGCGCTGTTCACGTTCACCTATCAGAACGCCATCGTCGTCGCTCCCGAAGTGTCGCAGCTGACCGTGTTCATCAACAATCGTGCCATCGGCCAGCAGCAGGTCGGTTCACCCGACAGCCCATCGGCGGTCAGCTTCGAGGTTCCTCAGGGCCTGCTGCAACCCGGCGCCAACCTCATCACCTTCGAAGCCAATCAGCGTCACCGCACGGATTGCAGCATCGACTCCACCTATGAACTCTGGTCGAACATTGATCCGGCCGGCACCTATCTGAGCTTTGCCGGCAGCGATGCCGGCCAGCTTTCCGGCACGGATGCAATCCGCGCTATCGGCGTCGATGGCACCGGCAAGACGCAATTCGATCTGGTCGTTCCGGCAATGGAACAGCCCGGTACCACCAAGCCGCTCCTGCGTCTGGCGCAGGGCCTGTCGCTCCTGAGCGGCATGCCGAACCAGGTCTTTGCCTTCAGTACCGGCACGCTTCCTGCAGCTGGTCCCGGCAAGATGGGCGTGCTCGTTGGTACCACGGCCGAGCTGCGGCCGATCTTCCCCAGCCTTCCCCAGGGCGCTGAAAGCGCCCCACTTGCCGCCTTTGTCACTGATCCGCGCAGTGGTTCGCCCATCCTGCTGATCAGCGGTCCATCCTGGCAGGCGGTTTCGACAGCGATCGATACCATCGTGTCTCCGACCGACCGGGCCCCCGAAATACGCCGCGACGTGCTGACCACGCAGCGCTGGACGGCGCCCGACGCGCCGCTTCTCTTTGCCGATACGCGCATCCCGCTTTCGCAGCTCGGCATACGCACCGTCGACTTCTCCGGCCGCCGCTTCCGCACCGGCTTCAATGTCGCCGTGCCGGCCGATTTCTATGCCAATGCCTATGGCGAGGCGAAAATCCTGCTCGATGCCGCCTATTCCAGCAAAGTGCTCCCCGGCAGCCATATCGACGTCTATGTAAACGGCAACATCGCCTCCACCGTGCCGATCGCCACGACCAACGGCGGTATTTTCCGCCAGCTTCCGATCCGCGTGACCATGCGGCACTTCAAGCCTGGCCTGAATTCGATCGCCATCGAGGCAGTTCTGATGACTGAGGACGATGCGGCCTGCGTCCCCGGTGCGACGGCCTCGCAGGCGCCGCGCTTTGCACTGTTTGACACGTCCGAATTTCATATGCCGGATTTCGCCCGCGTCGGGCAGCGTCCGAACCTCGCGGCCATGGCCGGCACATCCTACCCTTATGGGCGCAATCCCGATCCGACGCCGCTGTTCATCGACCGTACCGATGCCGGCACGCTATCGGCCGCGGCGACCCTGCTTGGTCAGCTCGCCATCATGGCCGGTCACCCGATCGCAATCGAACCCGTCGCCTCTCCGGGCGTGGTCGGTGACCGCAACGCCATTTTCATCGGCTCGATTTCGCAGATGCCGGCAACAGCGCTCGCCCAGGTCAATGTCGCAACCGCCAGCCAGGCTTCCTGGCGGCCGGTGACGGATTCACAGCCGACGGAAATCGATAATCGCGAGGCGCTGGAGCAATGGCGCTCGCGCATCACCGGCGGCGCACTACAGGGCCGCATAGAGGCGTTCCGCGAATGGCTGCGCCGCAACTTCGACATCACTGCCAGCTCGCTGCAGTTCGTCCCAAATGCCGAACAGGTATTCACGCCGTCGAATGCTGCGACCTTGATGATCGCGCAAGGCAAGAGCCCGGATGGCGGCGGTGCCTGGACCGTCGTGACGTCGCCCTCGGCCAAAGACCTGCGCGAGGGGCTGAATGCGCTCACTACCCAGATGAACTGGCCGCAAATCGCAGGCCATATCACCACTTATTCCAGCCGCACTGGCGAGATCGAGAGCATTCCGGTCACGCGCTTCGATTTCGTGCCCACTGACGGCTTGTCGATCGCCAACTATCGCCTGATCGCCGCCAACTGGCTGTCGACGAATATTCTCTCCTATTCTTTCCTTTTGGTCGTGTTGTCGCTGCTGATCGGTCTGGCCACTTCCAGAATGCTCTCAAGGCTCGGCAGGTCGAAATGAAGACCTGGATCGCCACATTGCTCGCAGGCACGATGATGCTGGCGCTCGCCGGTGAGCCGGCCTCTGCCCAGCAGCCGCGGATCAGCAGCGAGGCATGGGCTGCCTATAAGGCGAAGTTCCTCGATCCGAGCGGCCGCATCGTCGATAACGGCAACGGCAATATCAGCCATAGCGAAGGGCAGGGCTATGGCCTGCTGCTCGCTTATCTCGCCGCAAGCCCGGCCGATTTCGAGCAGATCTGGTATTTCACCCGCACCGAACTGCTGCTGCGCAATGACGGCCTTGCCGTCTGGAAATGGGATCCGTCAGCCACGCCGCATGTGACCGACACCAACAATGCTTCCGACGGCGACATATTGATCGCCTATGCCCTTGCGCTGGCGGGCTCCGCCTGGAACCGAGCCGACTATATCACCGCGGCCACCCGCATAGCGCAGTCGACGCTGTCGGAAACCGTAGCCGATTTTGCCGGCCGCACCCTGCTGATGCCCGGTGCGGAAGGCTTCTCCGGCGCGGATCGCGACGATGGCCCCGTCATCAACCCATCCTACTGGGTCTATGAAGCGCTTCCCGTCATGGCAGCACTTGCACCGTCCAATCAGTGGCAGAAACTCGCGGATGATGGTCTCTCACTGCTCAAGGCCATGCAGTTCGGTCCGCGCAAGCTGCCCGCCGAATGGGTGAGCCTGAAGCGCCAGCCGCAGCCGGCAGAAGGTTTTGACATTGAATTCGGCTACAATGCGATCCGTATCCCGCTCTATCTGGCGCGAGGCGGCGTGACCGACAGGGCGTTGCTGACGCGTCTCAAAGAAGGCATGACCGCAAACGGTGTGCCCGCCACCATCGATCTTACTACCGGGCAGCCGAAGACCGAGCTTTCCGACCCTGGTTATGAAATTGTTAACCACGTTGTGGCCTGTGTATTAGACGGAACCAAACTACCTGCCGAAGCGCTGCAATTTGCGCCCGCCTATTATTATCCATCAACGCTTCAGCTTCTGGGGCTGGCCTATGTCGGGGAGAAGCATCCAGAGTGTCTGTGAAATCTTCTGTTGTGGCGATAACGGCAGCAGTCCTGGTGGCGACTCTCATCGCCGGGCTGAAGGACCGTGAAGCATTGCAGGAACGTTTCGGCTTTGGTGGCAGGACCCCCGAACTCATGATGATGGGGCGCATAAAGGGGCCGGATACTCCTTCCAATCAGCCGATCGACGTGCAGACCGTGGCGGAACGAATCCAGGCCGCGACACAGGATAATTCCGGCGATCAGCCCCAGAGCCCGGCGCAGACGGATCTGATCCAGACAAGCCAAGCCCAGACAAATCAGGCGCAGACAAATCAGCCCCAGCAGCCGGCTCCGGTTCCGGTCGTCCCGCAGACCACACCATCAGCGACTCCCGCCGGTGCCGCCACCACGCCGGCCAATCCGCCGCCAGCAGGCACGGCAGCAGGCCAGCAGCCGGTCGTTGACGTAAGTGCCCTTCGTTATTTCGCCAGCCGCGGCGACAAGCTTCGCCTTCAGGCGGAAATTTCCCGCCTTCAGGCGCTCTATCCGAATTGGGTGCCGCCCGCCGATCCGCTCGCCATTCCACAGAACGGCGACCGGCAACTCGAAAACATGTGGCGGCTTTATTCCGAGGGTCGTTATGCCGAGCTGCGCAAGGCGATCGCCGATCGCCAGGCCGCCGAAAGCTGGCAGCCGCCGGCCGACCTGCTCGACCGTCTCGATGTCGCCGAATCCCGAACCCGGCTCATCAATGCCTCCGATCTCAAGCAATATGCGACGGTCATCGATATCGCGGCCGAAACGCCGAGCCTGCTGACCTGTGCTGAGATCGATGTGCTCTGGCGCGTCGCCGAAGCATTCGTTGAGACGAACAGGCAGCAGCGCGGGCAGGATGCCTACACCTACATCCTGAAGAATTGCACCGAGCCGGCCGAACGCGTGGCGACGATCCAGAAGGCTGCCGCTCTTCTGCCATATGGTTCGATGCAGGCGCTGCTTTCTCTCGAAAAACCTGCAGATGCCAATGGTGTCAGAGAATTTGACAGCCTGCGCGATGATCTTGCCCGCCGCTTTGTTGCCGATGGCAACGACGATGCAAAGCTCGAAGTCGCTCCCGATTATATCTCTCGCGTCGAGAGGCTTGCCAAAGAGCAGGGGCTACCCTCGGACGCGTTGCTGCTTGGCTGGTATCAGCTTCGCCGCAACAACGAGGCGGATGCCGAAAAATGGTTCCGCATCGCCCATGAGAAGCAGGATTCCGCTGTTGCCTCGCAGGGCCTGGCGTTGGCGCTGATTGCCCGCAAGTCGCCGCAGGAAGCGGAGGACGTCATGTATAAATGGCGTGACGATTCCAAGGATGCGACCGCCACCTATCTTGCCGCGACCGCCAATCTGATGGCCCTGCAGCCGCCGGCCGATCTGAGCGAGGACGTGCTCGGTCGCATCGCCGCCACGATCATCGAGCAGAAATACGTGCCGACGGCTCAACAGTTCGGCTGGTATGCCCGTTCGTTGAACCAGTTCCAGACGGCCGCTCGCTGGTTCGAGACGGGACTGCGCTGGAAGCCGGATGACGAACCCTCAGCCTATGGCCTTGCCGTTACCCGGCAGCAGTTGAACGATCGTGCCGGAGTTGCCGAGATCCAGCGTCTCTGGGCCGGTCGTTCGCCCCGCATTGCCACGTTGAACGATACGTCTGCCGGCTCGCGAGCCAACGCTCCATTGCCGGCCCCCGGTTCTGCGATAGAGCCGCAGCCTCCAATTCAGCCCACAGCACCGCAAGTCCAGTCTGCGCCGACCGAACGCAGTGCAGCCTTCCAGCCAGAGCCTCGGCCCCCCGCGCAATTCCAATCCCAGCAGTCCCAAGTGCAGGCCCAGCCCGTTGCGCCGGCAAGGCCCGCCAGGGTCATGCAGACGGTTGCGGTCGAACGTGGTCCGCGCCAGCTTCGCGGATGCTCCACAACCATCGATCCCACCCGCCTCAATCCCGGCGATGCGCTGACACGCGGCTGGTGCCTGATGGACATCAACAGGCCTATGGAGGCGGTGAAGGCTTTCGAGGCGGCGCTTGCAAGTCCTGTGCGCAAGGAGCGTGAGGATGCCGCCTACGGCCAGAGCCTTGCCTATCTGCGCGCCGGCCTTTCCAACAGTGCCGCAGTCGCGGCCACCAAGGCGCCGCAGAACCGCGACCGCGCCTCCGAACTGCAGGTGGCGATCCTTGCCGATCGCGCGCTTGCCGCCTTCGAAGGCGGACGCTATCGCGAAGCGCTCATTTTTCTCGACCAGCGCGCCCAGTTGCAGCAGGAGCGCGTCGATCTCATGGTACTGCGTGGCTACAGCTACATGAATCTGAAGATGTATGGTGACGCCACGCGCGTTTTCGAGGCTGCGGCTGCCACTGGCAATCGCGATGCCACACGCGGCCTTGCGGATGTGAGGAGCATCACCCATCCGGAGGTCAACGACTAAAGCGCGTCGCGATCTTTCAGATTCGCGCGCCACGCTTTAGGTCTTTGTTTGACGCATGTCGTTATCGTAAAACCGCTGCACACTTTTGCGCGAGATGCTTTAGGTTGACGCCGCTCCTGTGCTCGGCTAGTCGCGGAAGGCCTGACGGCTTTCCGCTTCGCAAGGAACCCTCCTTTGTCCACTTCCCATCGCGTTCTCGACAAGACCTACGATGCCTTCCTGTTCGATATGGACGGCACCGTGCTGAACTCCATCGCCGTCGTCGAGCGCGTCTGGAGCGAGTGGGGGCTCCGCCATGGTTTCGAGCCTGAGGTTCTTCTGAAGACCATCCATGGTGTTCGTGCATCTGACTCCATTCGCCAACTCGGCCTTCCCGGTGTCGATCCGATTGCTGAGGCAAAGTTGCTTCTGAAAGAGGAGATGGAGGATTTCGAGGGCATCGTCGAGATTCCGGGCTCCATCCGCTTCCTGAATGCACTGCCCGCGGATCGCTGGGGGATCGTCACTTCGGCGCCGATCGAACTCGCCGTCCGCCGCATGGCGGCGGCAGGCATTCCCATGCCGAAAATGATCGTCAGCGGCGAGGAAGTCTCGTCAGGCAAGCCGAGCCCGGAATGCTATCTGCTCGGCGCGAGCCGCCTTGGCGTCGATCCCACCCGCTGCCTGGTATTCGAGGATGCGGTTGCAGGCATTCTCGCCGGCGAGGGTGCCGGAGCCGATGTCACTGTCATCACCGAAACCCATGCGACGCCCTTCGAGACACCGCATTTCACCATCGCCAACTATGCCGCATGGCAACCGCATGTGGCGGCGGATGGTAAGCTCGCGCTCTCAGCCGCTTAAAGCGTGTCGCGCAAAAGTGTGCAGCGGTTTTGCGATAGCGACATGCGAAAACAAGAACCTAAAGCGCGACAAGCGAATCTGAAAGATCGCGACGTGCTTTAGTCTGGCAGCCTGAATAGTCTTGAAGGCAGAGGGCTTCAGAATTTATAGCCCACGCCGATCATCACGACATGCTGGTCGATGTCGCCGTCGAGCCCGAGAAGATCGGCGCTGCCGTAATCATTGTAGCGATATTCCAGCCGGCCGAAGACGTTATTGGTGAAGGCGTAGTCGACGCCCGCGCCGATCGTCCAGCCTGATAGCGTATCCCTGTCGTTGCCGGCGGGGCCGTCGATATGGGCCTGCGCACCCGTCCAGCCTGCCGCGCCATAGATCAGAGCGCGATCGATCGCATAGCCGAGCCGGGCTCGGACGGAGCCGGCAGTTTCGAGGCCGACTTCAAACGGGCCGACATCGGCCTTGTCCCAGTTATAGGAAACGTCACCTTCGATACCGAAGACAAAATTGTTGTCGAGCTGCCAGTTATAGCCGACGAAGCCAGTGATCAGGCCACCATTCATGTCTTCGGAAAAGACGTCGAAATCGCCATTGGCCCAGGTTGGCCCGCCACCGACACCGACGTAGAAGCCCGTCCATGTGAAGACTGGCGCGATCTCGGCTGCCGGTGCGGCCGGCACCTCTTCGATGGCATCAGCCGCCATGGCCGAGCCGGCAACGAGGCCGGTGACGAGGAAGCTGGCGACTGCGGCCGATACGAGATGACGTTTCATGATTTCCCCCTGCCGGCAAGAGCCGGCCGAAAACTCGTTGAGATCCGACTGCCTCGGACAGAAACCGCATCGACGCATGGCACATCGCGGCTACGGGCAAGCGACCCGCAAAATCATGGTTTCCAACGCGGTTTTTGGGTAAAGGTTCCGGGAGGGGGTTACGGCCCGACTGGATGGTCAATCGGCAGAGCAGAAGCCGGCAAGGCTTAGAGCTTGATGCGATTGCCCTTGTTGTCGAGCATCTGCAGTACGTTGCCGTCCGTCTTGATTGAAATGCAGTCAGTCTGCTTGTTGGGGAAAAGAACGCAGATCTGACCGTCTGAAATTTTATAGCCGTTCTTATTGCCTGGACGGTATTCATAGCCGTTCGAGGCCTTCCGCAAGTCGCTGGCGCCTTTCAGCATCTGACGGATTTCGTTTTCCTTGGCGTTCCGGAACCGGACGTTTTCTGCCAATGCGATATGCGAGGAGGCCAGCGTCACGATCATGCCGATGAGAAGTGAGCGGCTTGGCAGCATGTGGTAAACTCCAGGCAATGGTCTGCGGGAAATTGAAGAGAGTGAAATGATCAGGATCGTTCTTGCCTTAGCTTTAGCAGTGGTTGCCGGTAATGCAATGGCTGTCGATCCGAGAAATCCGCGTGTCGACCGGCAAACCTACCAGGATTGCCGCCGCTTTCCCGAGCGTTGCGCCGGTGACGACCGCAACCGCAATCGTCGCGATTATTACCGCGACAACACCCGCCAGGGCTCGGGCCGGTACATCTACCGCGGCGAGCGCCGCATATGGACGGATGAATCGCGCTGAGGCCGCGCCGCGCGCCCTCACTCTTGCGAGATGCGGAAAGACTGAGATTTCAAGGGATTAAATGGTCGGGGCGACTGGACTCGAACCAGCGACCCCTTGACCCCCAGTCAAGTGCGCTACCGGGCTGCGCTACGCCCCGACCTGCCGAAACGGCTTGTTTCCTTTATGTAATCGCCAATCAGAGCGCAAGAGGAAAATAGGGGAGGTGGGAATAAATATGGAACATAAGGCGCGAAAGTGCGGCCCCTGGCGCAAATAGTCCCACGGAAGTCCCACGGGCTGTTCTCTTCATGTTCCATGATGCGGGGCTTCTCTCTGCGACAAGGTTGTGCGCTTATGCTCGGAAGCGAAACAACGGGAGTACAGACTAAATGTGGTGCTGGCTTGAGGGTTTGACAGGTGGTGCCCCGGCTGTGGTTGGGTCGGCGGTCGGTTCGTTCTTGGGCTTAATGTCGCTGTTGATTGGCGCGATGGTCAACGCAAAGCTCAACAGGGCGAGAGACGACTATCTGCTACGGCAAAGGGCTAAGGCAGTCGCTGCGGCGTTTGCTGCGGAGATCTCTATTTTGCGAGATAGCCTCGCAAACAATAACAAGACACTTCAATCTTCAGGGTCGGGCAGCATCATAGTTGCGGACCCGTCGATGATTATGAAGATCTTTCCAAAGTTGATTGGTGAAATCCACCTCCTTGACGCTGCCAGTGTGAAGAAGGTCTCCGAACTGCATGCTGTACTGGATCAGTACGTCGACTCTCTAATCATGTTGGGCTCCAAACCGTCACCGTTCGCTCAAAAAGGCCGCATAATTGTCGAGTTTCCCGCTGCCAAGGCAAGCCATCTTAAACTGCTAAACGAAAGCATTATTCGGTTTTGCGATCAAGCGGACGAAGAATTGAAGAAGTGGACATAAAAGATTGCACTAAGGACCGGGAAGCGAAAAGCGAGACAATTCAATCCACTTAGGTCTGTTCTGGACCATGGACTTTTCCACGTAATCGTTAGCTTTTTCGGCAATGTGTCCAGCCGAAAATCTCCAGATGTAATGAGTTGGAGCATGCATGACGCATCAAATCATTCAGACATGGGTGCCGACCGCGCCAATCCTCAGTGAGAAGACATTCGCCGAAGCGGCCGCCAGCTACATCGAGCACGGCGGCGATGGCCGCTTCCTAGATCCGATCATAGAGTATTTCGGGAACCAGCCGATGGCCTCGATCTTTCCTTTCGACATTCGGCAGATGGCGATGACGCTTTTCCCAACCCAGAGTAACGCGACGCGGAACCGCCAAGCACTCACGCCGGCACGCGCCGTAATCAATCACGGATACGATAGGGGATGGTGCAACCTCATCCGCATCAAGAAGATGAAGGAAGATCCGGCGAAGCCGAAGCAACCGGCTTCAGCCGTCTGGATGCACGCTTTCGTCCGGCAATGCGCGAAGAACCGGCTACCGCATTTGGCGGCGCTCGTGCTCTTCATGGCGCAGACGGCCGCCAGAGTGAGCGAGGCGATCAATCTGAGATGGAAGGATGTGGATATCGCGGCCCGTCGAGCGCTGCTTTTGAAGACGAAGACAGGAGCAAATTCCGTGCGCCATCTGACTGACGAGATGGCCGCGCGGCTTCGAGATCTGAAGGGACAGGCTGGAGACGATGACCGCGTATTCCGCTTCACCAACCGTCATTCGGTCAATGAGCGAATCAGGGCCGTCTGTCTGCGAGCTGAGATCAGCTACAAATCCAGCCACCTTTGCGGCCGGCACACCTTCGCCACAACCGCGATCGAGATGGGAACTGATATCAGGACAGCTATGGAGGCCGGAGATTGGAAGAGCGCATCGGTGTTCCTCGGCATCTACGTGCACCCGAGACTGAACTCCGGCCGAATGGTCGCCGATCGCTTCAATGCGGTGCAGTTCGATGCGTCCATCTAATCGAGCCGGTAGACCTCTGCATTGTCCTGCTTTTCCCGAAGACCCTTATAGGAGGCGTGTCGAAGCTTTCCGTCATGCGTCCACGCGCGATATTCAGTCTCCGCAATCAACGTCGGCTTGAGCCACGTAAGATCCTTCCGACGCCCTTCATAGGCGACAGGCGGCCGCTTCGTGCCAAGCTTTTCCATCAGGCCACGTAGTTTCCATGCCTCGCTGTCTTTAATGCCCGTCCCGACCGATCCGACATAGACCAGGTCATTGCCATTATAGGCCGCGAGCAGCAACGAGCCGATCTGCCCGCGCGCTACGCTCGATCGCTCCCATCCGACGATGAAGAAGCTGTCGCTCTGGATGCACTTGATCTTCAGCCAGTCGCCGAGCCGGCCAGATCGATAGGCGCTAGCGCGGTCCTTCGCGATGATCCCTTCGAGCCCGTGCTCGCACGCCAGACGCAGGAGCTGCTCGCCTTCTGCCTCGACTTCCTCCGATAGCCGGATGGCGCTTTCCCGACTTGGTGCGATCAGGCTTTCGAGCAGATGCCTGCGGGTCGAAAGTTCCGTCTTCGTCAGATCGTGACCGTCGAAATACAGAAGATCGAAGGCCATCAGTACGGATGCGCCGGAGTTCAGCTTCCCGCCTCGACCGCCTAGCGACTGCTGCAGCTGGCCGAAATCCGAGCGCCCTTTCTCATCGAGAACCACGGCCTCGCCATCGAGGATCGCCGTCGCCGCGTCAAGCTGCTCTGCCTCCGCCGCGATCGCCGGGAAGCGATGTGTCCAGTCATGGCCGCCGCGCGTCAGGATGCGAACACCCTTAGGCTCGATATGCACCGCAATCCGGTAGCCGTCCCACTTCACCTCAAAGGCCCATTGCGGCCCTTTCGGCGGTTTTGACTTGAGGAGGGCAAGGCACGGATCGACGCGCGCCGGCATAGGGTCGAGGGGGAGATTTGGCTGCGAAGGATCTCGCGGCTTGCGCGCTCGGGAGCGGAGCGGCTTGTCGATCAGCAGGAGCGGCTTAGTCTTAGGAGGCTTGGTCATGAGACCACTCCATCAGCAAATGCTTAAAATGCCGTCTATTGACAGATCCAGCAAGGGGGACCAGTTTTCGGCTATGAGCAAGATCCCGCCGCCTAAGGTCCCCGAGAAGCATCCGGATCGTTTTTTGAACTGCCAGGATGCAATGCATGTAGGCTTTCAAGATCTGGTGGACAGCGCAGTTAAAGCGGGCTGGCGGCCAGAGGAGGTCCTAGTCTCGCTCATCGAGCTTGCGGATAATCAGGCGCTGATGATGGAAGCCAACGCCGAGGTCGAGGCGGCTCTAAAGATCCTGAAGCGCAAGGGCATGTTCTAGGAATCAGACTCCGCTTGACTCTCGAAACAATGAGAACATAATAAGAACACCTTGCAAGGTGAACGGAGCCGCGCGGCAACCTCCTTGTTAACCGCTAGAGACCTGCGCGGCTTCGCCTATCCCACCGTAAAAACTAAGTGGACATGAAGCGATTTGATGAAATCCGCCTGCCGAGCAAGCAGGTCGTGCGTTGGCGTTTTCTCGATCGAGAAAACCGCTGGGAAATTGCCGCTTATCGAATCCCGACTGGCGGTGAATTGCTCTTGTCTGTCACTGGTGAGCCTATCCGGAAATGGACTTCAGGCGGCCCGAGCACCGAGGAATTCAGCGAGGCCCTAGGTGTGGTCGTAATGAGTGCATCGGTGAGGGCGCAGAGTGACAGAATCAACGGCCGGCGAAACCTCCAGTAACGAAGAATACCGGCCTCGATATAAATGGCGCGAAACGTGGGAGGGTGAAGGCCGTCAGGATTTCATCGGCTACGATGACGATGAAATCGTCGGCCGCATCCGACTCGATACCACCACGCACAACCGAATTGGCCTGTGGAAGTGGAGTGGTGGCTTTCAGACGTGGGTGCGCCAACGCCTGATGCCGCAGGGCGGATGGGAAGAAACCCCGCGCGAGGCGTCGCGCAGGGCTGAAGAACACCATGATCGATCGAAGGCGCTGCACGGGCGCTAGACCCCATCATTTGATGATGGGGCGGTGGGGTGTCTGGTTGTTTCTGCAGGCCGGGATATTATTTACAAAGCTGTCGGAACTATAGGCCATTGGAGGCGCCAAGTGACACGTGATGAATATTTAGAGGCTGTTCGGAATGCGGAATCTGACATGCTGGTGTGGCAGGGAGTTGAGAGGGAAAATGTTGGGGTATTGGAAGAAGATCAGCTTCTTCCCGCCATCACCAGTAAGCGGCAAGAAGTGCTTAAGTTGCAGCACGAGCAGGCTCTGAAGTATGCGCTGCGCGGCGTCGATCAGTGGGTCGCTGCGAATGCCGGGGATAGTCGAAACGCGCGGGTGAATATCTACATGCAGCTGGCTACCGAACTGCTGCAGATGAAGCTCACGATCAAGAAAGAGGAATTGCACGATCAATTCGCAGCAACTCCGAAATAAGGGCACCCGAGCGGCGCTTTAAGCGCCGCTCGATTATAGGCGTTTGGTATTAACCAGTTCCGAACATTGAAGCTTGCTTCATGGCAATGACACCAAGGGCTATCTGCTTTGCCATTTGCGGGCCTGGATGCGTGCCATCGTTATTGCCGACAGCCTTGCCGGCCGTGCTGGCGGCATAGGTAACTGCTTTCCCTGATCCAGATTGAATGTTGTATGTGTACGGCCCTGATCCGCTCTTGCTGACGACGGGCCCGAGAATGTTGGCGCGGACACCATCAAACGACAAGAGAGCGCCGAGCGGTATATCCTCGTTTAGCTGGAACGTCGTGGCGCTGCTGGCGTAGCCGGAACCGGCCAATGTCACGCTATCGAACACAGGTGCCGCCGAGCGGTATTGATTGTAGTTCGGATCTCCGGAATGGTAGCCAGGCTGATATGCCGCTGTGCCGTAGTACCCGACATCAAAGACTGCATCGAAGTGCGCGCCGGCATCTGCCATGATCTGGTCGTTGTAGTACTGGCGATAGCCGTTCTGATAGGATGCTGCGGGGTAAACATCGTTCACGCCGGGGGTCTGCAGCGTCGGGTCGCGATAATCGCCGCCTGTTCCGATGCGGGCAGGCAGGGTTGCCTTCACATATCGGATACCGGGGAAATAGCCTTTGAGCACACTTACGCCCTGGTAGAGCGCAGACATCGTCATGCTGCCGGAATTCGCATCGCCATTGTTGCCGTGCTGATCGAAAATGCACGTGAAAGGCAGGCGTCCGCCGTAGAGGCTTTTCAGTTCCAGCAATGGCGTGACACGGTGCGCAATGCCTGGCGTATAATCGACGCTCCCGAAAACGCCATTTGTGTTCTGGGTCGAGAAAGAGCCCGGCAGACCGATGTGGCCACTCATAATCCGACCATTCGTCGGGTCATCGAGACCACGTTCCATCCAGCCAATGGCACCTCGCGGTTCCGATGCCGGTATGCCAGTGGTGAAGTCGCCCACGCCGTAGCCGATGCTATCGGAATGGATCAAGACCACCGGGGAGCGATTACCGTCCGTGCGCTCACCCACCATGAACATTGGGCAGAACTGCTTGGTGGGAGCCGAGCCCGAGGAAGTAATTGTGCCGCTCGCCAGGAGCGAAAGAAGGGTGGTGGGATCGGCTGCGTTTTTGCACTGATCGCCGACTAGCGTCGCGAGATACTGCGAAGCCGGGAATAGATCGCCAACCGCCGCCATTGAAAGCAATGCCACGTGGCGAATGTTGCTGTTGGCAGTGACCGTGAGTGGGATCGCCCCATTCATGATGACGTCCGACCACTTGCCGCAGTCGAAAAGTGTTGACCTGCCGTTCGTGGAGCCTGGGCCGCCCAAGGTGGCTAACTGCTGGCCGCCGAAAGTTGCTGGATAACGAACACCGCCGACTTCTAGACTATAGCCAGCTTGGAATGTGGCGGGGATCTGCTGCTCGGAAGGCGTTGCTCCGCCGTTGTTGCATGCGAAACCGGGCAGGAAAACTCGAATGTTTGTGATGTCGAACGGTGCGGAACCTGCCGAAAGCGTATTGATCGCACCCTTGAAGGATGAGGCGACGTTGAGCTGTGCCGTCCGATCCGGCACCCTCAAGCGAGAAGAACCAAAGGCGAGCTGTTGCTGCTGTCCCCCACCGCCCTGTACTGGGATGATGCCGGCGCCGATGTAGCTCGCCACCCGGCGCTTTCGTGTAGCTGCAGAAACCATGTCTTTCCCCTATGCGTCCTTGAGAGCGTAAGCGCCCGTTGCGTCGAGCTTGTAGCGGAGCGGTGTGCCGCCATCGGTGATGTATGCCTTGCCTGCCGGCGGCGATCCGCTCGGCGCAACACGTGTCCAGCCGATAGGGTCGGCAACCCCGGCGCCGATGTAGCTGGCGACGCGGTGTTTCCTCGTGGCGGTGTCAGCCATCGGGATACCTTTCATGATGTTGATGTGATTACCGAGCTGCTCGCTCGATCTCGCGACGGATGCGCAGCTCTTCCCGCATGCGGTCCATCTCAATTCCCAGGTGATCGAGGTGCTTGGCGAGTTCATCGCCGACCCTGATCATTTGTTTGATTGCGGCCGTGTGCTCCTCGACGGCCGCCGTAGCCTTCAGCAGAGCAGTCGGATCGACGATGACAGCTGCGACTGGAGCCTTGTTTTCCGGTCCAGCCCTTTCACCGGAAAGCAGGCCCATGTAGCGAGCGGCGATGATAACAGCGAGGGTGACACCGAGGGTGACGAGCGCAGCAGGGGGAAGTTCAGCCAGTTTGTCCATATCGCGTTTCCCCTTGGTCATGAGCGGCACGGTGGATGTTGATGATCTCGCCAACTGCAAATATCGGGTAGATGGCGAGCCAGGCGCTCATGATTGCTGAGGATGCGTAGCAATAACTGATCCCGACCCAGATCAGGCAACCTATGCCGGCCGACACTTGTCTGATCGCCGGCGTCACGTTCTTGCGAGCGCCGTTGACGATAAGCCCGCCGAAGCGAAGGAGTCCCAGAAAGATCATCACCCAACCGAGAACTGTTTCGTCGCCGAATATGGCCTTGAAGCCGGCCATTTCCGGCTGATCGAAGAGATTTGGAAGGGATAGCAGCACATAGCCCCACGCGACCGTGTGGCCTGCGAGCAGCCATTCGCCGGTGCGCGGGCCGAAGCGGTGGCGCACGCGTATCCAGATGCCGACGCCGGCATGGGGCGTGGCGGCCATCAGAAGGCACCCCCGCCTGAAATCTCATCATGAGCGCGGCATTCCTGAACGGTCCAGGCACGAGCGCCGCAAACGCCCGCCACCGTGTCGTCGATCGCGTCCTGGTCCTTCGCCGTCTTCCCGCGAGCGCCGATCAGCGATGTGCCGATGATCGACCTAGCGGTTGATGACAGGGTCTCTTTCGAGGCACTGACCTGTTGCGTTGATGTACACGCGGCCGCGCTCACGGCATAGGCGGCGATTAACCCGAGCTTGATCAGCTGCATTGCTCAATTCTCCGATTGCCTTTGTGGTGGCGGCCGTCAGTTCGGCCGCTTCGAGATCCCGGCCACGCTGCTCGGCGGCCGGGAGCCACAGGAATTGATTGAGTGCGGTGAAGACGAGAAAGGTGGCAACCGCACCACCGGCCGCGCCGAGCGCGATTTTGACGCCTGCCGAGATCTCGGAGAACATCAACGTTGCTCCACGGCCTGCCGGATGTCCCGGATAGCGGCGATGAGGTAATGGCGCGCCACCAGGCCGCCGATCGCCACGACAAGGATGGCGACGATGATCACGATCAGCGCCCGATAGTCGAAGCCGGTCAGGGCCGCGATGCCGAGGCCGCCACCACCACCGAAGACGCTGCCCGCCCATCCGAGCAGGCTGAACTTCTTCTTGACCTCCCCTTCGACTGCAGTCGGAACGACGGCCTTCTCTTCGACGACAGGCGCCGAGACGAAGCCGGCTGTCTTACCGAGGCCTGCCGCATCGAGCAGCGCCTGATGCAGCGCCGCGCGGGTCTTTGGCCCCGGATCGCCATCGGCCTCAAGCCCTTTGGATGCCTGAAACTGCTTCAGGGCACCAGGCGCAAGGCTGAGCGCCACGAGCGACAGGCGCACCAGGTGCTCGATGCGGTCGACGAGGCCATTCTTGCCCCCATTGATCTTCGTGGAAATGGTTTCGACATCGCCCTGATCCGCCCACCGGTTCAAGTGACGATCGTCCCAATACCAGATCGGCACGAGACCTTCCCACGGGTCGGTATTCACGAGATCCGGATTGGCGACGAAATCAGGCGGGTTGAGACCGTTGTCCTCGCACCACTCGTGGAAAGCGATGTAATTGTCCTTCCCGGTGAGCTGCATGGCCGTGCGGCCCATATACTTCTTGCCGTCGCCATCGACATCCGGCGTATTGCCAAGGTCGGTGCGCGTGTCGTAGCGCTTCTGGGCCGGAGTCGGACCCCAGATCTCGCGATCATAACGGAAGTCGCCGCTCTCGTGCATCAGCTGCGCCAGGAACTGCACCTGGCGGTGCAGCCGATCGAGGCCGAACATGTAGCCGTAGCGATCGAGCGCCACGAGCACGGAATTGAGGTTGCTCTCATTCACGCGGGTTTTCGCGGCCGCGCGAATTTGCTGAGCGGTCAGGCTGCCCATTGCGAATTCTCCGATGTTGAAACGATAAAAAGGGCCGCCGAAGCAAGCCCACCACAGGATTAGAAATGTGCGATGTTTAGACGCGAGGAATTAGTTGCTTGCCATTAAGGCGCAGCACACTTGATCTGGCCGCGAACCTTCTCAGCGATGGACTGGGCAAGGTCACTAGAAGAACTGTCACCAACGCTCACTACAGGCGTACCATTAAGGCTATCGCCGATATCAATCCCTGAGACGACGATAACCTTGGCCTTGGTCTTTGCGGCCACGTCTAGCAGGACGGATTTTGCAGATTCCTCGTCAGCATCATAGATACTGGCGTTGAGAACGGCCAGACTGCAGACTTCCGGCAAAACCACAGCTTCATCAGCCATAGACCGACCGGCAAAGACGTAAATTGGCAGCTCCAAATTTGCCACCTGTTCCGCTTTCGCGCCGATCGCGACATTCCGCCAGTAAAAGTGCCCTTGCTCTTGTGCTGCAACTTCGCCCGCAAACAGGCCGATCAAAGCAAAATTCAAGAGATGACGGCGTTTCATCGTTCCACCTCAGATTTTAGGGCTTACAAGAAGCCTCACCTTTTTCTTGCAACTTGCGGTCCCATTCGTCAATCGCCAGCAGGCGTTTATGCTGAACTTCGGCTGTAAGATGCACACCATCTGGCACAACAGAGCCGGAAACCGCGTAGCCGTCAGCGGCGACCAGCCCCTTGTCCCACGCCTTGTCAAGATAGACACCCGTGTCGAGAGCAACCTTCTCGATGGTTGCGTTGATCAGATCTCTATCAGATGCGCTCCCAAAATCCCTGCTGGTCGGCGGTATTTCCCACAATACTACAGTCGAGCCTACGGCCTTGAACGTCCGGACGATCTTTTCAAGACCGGCAGACATCGCGTCCCACCTCTTGCGCCAGTCGCCAGTTGAATTTGAGCCGGGCCGCAAGTTGTTGGAGCCAAGCATGATGTGGACGATGGCTGGCTTTGCGGTTTCAGCCAAAGGCTCTGCATAGCTTACGACATCCGATATCTGCGCAGCGCCAAACCCGGCATTAAGGATTTTGCAGCCGCCCACCTCATTCCACCAAAACTGCTCCGTATTGGAGTCTCCGAATATCATCACCTGCCGTTCGCCGACGATTGCCGACTCCAGCATGATGGTATTGGAACGGGCCACCCAATGACCTTCCCACGATCCTTCGAACGCATTTGCAACAGTGGAGACAAAGATTGCGACAAGCACCGAAAGGAAGAACCTGAAAATCATCTGGCGGCTGTCTCACCTTGAAAACTGGCCGTCATCTATACAATCGCCTGCTGGCCGGTCAACCAGCCATGGCATTAACGACCGGCATGAGAGCTGCCACCATGTTCGGAACGATGATCGGGCGCTCCGCATTCCTTGTTGGATGCACGCCGTCCGGGATTCGCCCGTAGTCAGCCGCGCCCCAGTCCGGCTCGTTGTCGATCAGTCCGATTAGCGGATTCTCCGCGGCGATTTCTCGGTATTTGTCAGTGTAAAGGTGAAGGCTCGGGCGGAGAGCGGCTTGCTCACTACCCGCAACGCAAGGGTTCATCGTCATAACAAAGGCACGACACAAAGGATTGACCGCTTGAAACCGTTGGATGATCTCAAGCGCGTTGGCTTTGCATTGGGCAGTCGTGATCGATCTAGGTGTATAGGCGTCATTCATTGTGAACTCGACAACGACGATATCGGGCTGAATCGGCAGGTAGAGGCCTGCTTCAAGCTCAGCTAGGCGCATGACTGAATCCTGCGCAGCGACGCCAAAATTCAAGACGCGAACCTCTCTGCTTGCCCGCCCCGTTAGCATGCGCTCGACCCAGCCCTGCCAGGGATCGCCGTTGTCGACGCCGTAAGTCAGGCTGGTCCCGCAGGTAGCAACAGTGATCGGCCGCCTCATACGCGTTTTCCCCGATGATGTGTAAACCCGAGATTTGCGATTGAGATCACAGAATCAGGAACACCGGCGACGTTTGAGTAGCTGAGAACTTGTTGGCTGCTATTGGTGTAACAGCTAACCTCATAAGTCGTTGTCTCGCCCGCATTGTGATAGCGCGTTACGGCGACGTAGATAACACCCGTACTCAGGTCGGGGTCGGAAAGACCAGCGAAAAACCCAGTCGCTCCCTGCACGAAATGGAGAAGGCGGACCTTGAATTTCGAACCAGGAGGGACTTGTACAGCGCGCGTTCGTCCAGTTGAGCCGCCATCATTTGCACTCGAAACAGTCGTGTCCGCGACCCTCCAATTGCAGTCGTCTCCGGTCTGGACAAATAGCTTGATGTTGTTTGACGCATCAGTGAGTAGCGACCAAAACCAGCGAAACTCTGTGTACCCGCTGGGCAGAGACGGCGCCGTCGATGATGTTGAGGCAAGGATGTCAGTTGCATTCGTGGTGGGATTATAGATCAGAAGCAGGTGATACCATGTGCCCGCGGTCATGGTGAGACCAGATTGCAGACACCCCTGATCATTGCCGGCGGCCCACGCCGAATTCAGGCGCTTCAACAACCCGACAGGTAGCTCTATCGTGGTGGTGTCTGCGTCATCTCTGGCAACGCCAGCAGCCACTGTGAACTTTGTCGCCGGCGTGCTTACGTCGTTTGCCACCCACAATCCACGGATGAAACCGGGTCCACTCGCTCCGGAACCCTCCTGCATGAGCGCAGGTGAAACTTTTGTCAGCGTCATGAGGTTAAGCCTTTATCTCTTCGACAGTGAGGGTGGCACGCATAGATCCGCCATGGATGGGCGCTCCGACACCGCCGTTGAACGTCATATTGCCAGTCGTTCCCGGGCCAGCTCGAACGGAGATGGTAATGGCTGATGTCGATCCCGGAACAAACTCGACTTCGCCGCCGATCGAGATCGATTGCCCGGCCGATGTCTGCGTTTCGTAGCCACTCGCAATTGCGTTCGCGACACCGTTCCTGAAGATCGCCCAAGATGGGTAACCGGGGCCCGTACTCGACTGCGCATCACCCCTGAAGCGTACTCGAAGCTTGTTCGTCGTGCTCTTCGGCGTGATAACAACGGAGAGGATTTCCGTTCCTTCCGTGTTTTGAGGAGTTGTATTATCGACCGGAATGACGTTGCTGAGGCTAGTGTTGGCGGTATATTCCGCATATCCGCTGTCGACCATGGCACCGTTTGGTGCGATTGCGTTGAACAGGCCGCCCGTTGACAGGACCTCTACGTCCCCTGAGCCTGCCGTGGTGCGGCCGAGCAGTGATGCTGTAGGGATGTTTTGGATCTTTGCAAATGTTACCGCGTCATCGACAATCTTGGCCGTCGATACGGTTCCGTTGCCAGGCGTCGGCACAGTTACTGCGAAGCCGAGCTTGAATTCGATATTATTCGGTTTGGCCGGGTCATTCGCGACAGGCGGCGCCTCAGAAAGCGTCACAACAGTGCCGGCCAGGGAGAATGTATCGGTCTGCTGATAGACGCCGTCAATGAATAGATCGATGTTGTTTTTGCTGCCGGGGTCGACGGTCAGATCGAAGGCAACAGTCACACCGTCGCCCGCAAAGCGCTTGACGACTTTATCGTTGCGCGCCATCGCGGCATAACCCGCAGCCTCAGCAGCCGAATCCGCCGCCGCCAATGCCGCCGCTTCGGCCTGCGCCACCGCGGCACTGATATCCATGTCAGTCACCAGCCGGAAAGTCGCCCCGGAAACAACGCCAAGCACCTGCATGCCTGCCTTGAGACCATCCGCAATGACATCATTGCCAGCGTTCGTCTTTACGGCAAGCGTAGCCCCGCCATTAAATGACAGCGTCACCGGTGACCCAGTATTGGCCTCGAAGATATTCAGCAGGACGAGAGCAGAACCGGAAATGGGAATGGTGCTCGTCGCCTGAATTGCGTTGGGAGTTCCAGCGCCAGCGTCTACCGCCGTGATGAACGAATACGGCAAATCGGCGACGCGCGTCCACGATCCAGTGCCGGTCCCGCCAACCTTTTGGTAAATGCCGTTGTAGGCAACGGTGGGGTCATTAATGACCCACGCCATAGTGTTTGCCGCCTTGGCAAGTTCAGCAAACAACAGCGCGCGCTGTTGGTAGACCGTGCCGCTGTTTGATCCAATCGCGTTGAGGAGGGACTCGACCCACGCGCCCCAGCTTCGCATTTCGGATTTCTTCGGCTTCCACCGGCCCGAGGATGAGACGCCGTCAACGACGAAATCGCGCATGATCTGTATAAACGGCAAGGGCATGTTAACCTCGTGAAGGCTGCTTGCTGAAGAGCTGGACGTTAGAGAAGACGAGCGGTCAGGTTACCGTGAAAGCGCCGGTAGCGACTGCCGGCGCGGGTACGCCCGACCTGTTGATGGCTTCTATGAAACCGTATTTCGTTCCGGCAGACAGGCCGCTAATCAATCGCGAGTCTGCCGTCGACGGTGCGCCGTATTCCGTGCCGACCAGCGTGACTCCAGAGAAGCTGTTGACGGTATTGATGTAGATCCTTGCCGCGCCGTAGTTCGGGCTGTTTGGTGCGGCCCAGCTGAACGTTGCCTGTCCTGAGCCACCAGCAACACCGGCCCCTGTCACGACGCCTGGCGCTATCGGATCGGCCGTGGCCGTCCGGATCTCGTAGTCCGTCCATTCGGAACGCCGGCCATTCGACCAGGCACGCAGTCGGAAACGATACTGCACGCCGTCTGACAGATAGTTCGATCGGACCTCGTCATCCCCAGCCTTGGAGTTCACCGATCGCGCCGGCTCCGTGCCAGAGGTTGGCTCCCATTCCAACTGATAGATCAGGCTCGCTGATAGGTGATCCCAGCTCGCCAACGCATAGGCCGCGGTCTGCCCGCCAGCCAGCGTCTCGGTTTGAATGACAACATCGAAGTTGACGGGCTCCGGAACGGCAGAAGGCGGCAAGGGCGTGGCGTTTTGGCCTGGCATTCCCTCTTCAATTGCCGCATTGAACGCGTAAAGATCATCTGGCACGACAATCCCGGAAAACTGAATGGTCATGTTGCGCAACGATACCTTGGGCGAAGAGGTGATTTCCACAAGCGCCTCATTCATCTCCGGCGGCAGATGCACCCGCACGAAACGCCGATAAGCGACGTTCTTTGCCTTCTCGTAGTGCGCCTCGATCGAGGCCCTTGGTGCATTTGCCCTGATGAAGGCGAGCTTCTGCAGTCGTTGCATATGGTTATGCAGCTGCACTGCCTGGTTATCGAGGGTCTTCGTCCGCTCGCTGTCCTCGCCGATGTATGGATCGCCATAGATCGCCGCATCGACCGTATTGTACCGCTGGTCGGGATCAGTCCAGCGGCCGCGCACGGCGAGAACCGTCGATGAGCGCCGCTGGTTGGCATCGAACGACACGCTCTTGATTTCTGTTTCCGTCAACCGGATATCCGGTTCGACATATTCGCCGGCGTGCACGCCGATCAGGCCATCAGGGCGTTCGTAAACCACCAGTTCGGCGGCCTGGTCCATGATCCGCCCAACCTCGACCGGATCGTTCTCAGCCCTGAACCACATACCGCCCTGATACCTGTGATGAGCGACGCCATTGCGGTCGATGATGTTCTGGTCGCAGACGTTTGCGGCGTTGATCCAGTCAGGCAGATACATATCCGACAGGGACAACTTACCGCCAACCGGATGCGTCAGATGCCACAACCTCATCAAAGCCAGATTGCTCGAAAACTGCGTCAGACCGGTTCGCGGATCGTAAAGCAACGCTCCATCCATAACGACAGAATGCTGTGGCATCTGGTTCGGAAAAACGGTCAAAAAGTCCTCTGTGGAGACGGTTGCGGCGGCCATCCTGATGCTTGCCAATCCGTCGCCCCTATGGTCTCCCGTCCAGATAGAAGGAAATGTCGATACCACATCGAAATAGGGCGTCTCGATGTCGTGCCCGTAGCGTTCCGCAATAGAAACACGCGACTGGCCGTCAAGGACAAAATGCGACGGAGAAACGACATAACCCTCGCTGTTCAGCGTGACCGCCTCATCGTGAAGGTAGTGTTGCACGTAGCCTTGAATACGGTGACCTGCGGTAACAAGAACGTGCCAGGCATTGCCGCTATGCTCTTCAAGGAATGCATAATCACTCGCCTTCTTGACGCGGCCGAGCACGTGGCAAAGCGAGGGCACGCTCTGCTTCAGATTATAGTTGCCGTCCTCAGGCCTCGGCACGCTTGGCTTCTTGACGAACAGCCCCTGCAGCGCGATCGAACCAAACGCCAGGCCGGCATAGGCAAGCGCATACGTGCCAAGATAGAGCGCGTTCGCTGCGAGCGTGGTGGTCGCGAGCGAAGAGATAATCAATGCTGGAATTTCGATTAGTCCCGGCACTTCGGAATGCTCCAGATTGCAAGCGGTGAGGCCGTCATGGGCCCGATGGCGTTTTCGAAACGAATGTTCCAGCGCGCGCCGTCGAAGATCGCGCCCCATTGCCGGTGAATGCTCTTCGGGCTGCCGATCACGCCGATATCTCCGGCGGCGGGCCGCTGCACTCGCTTCCCCCTGATCTTCTCGACACAGAAGCCGACAACAGGAACAAGGCCGCCCGCCGCTTCGACGATCCCGCGAAAGCCTTCCTCGTCCTCATAGGTCCCGCGCAGATGGTCAGCAGGATCTGGATGGCCAAGGAAAACGGCCCAATCAGCAAGGAAAAGGCAGCAGTCTATGGCGCCTGGCGACCACGCCAATGCGCTATGGCTCGCAAAGAACGATTCCATGAAATCAGACCGTCCAGTTCGGCCAGGCAATTGTCTTGTCGATCAGCAGCGGAATTCGTTCACAGAAACGATCAGGCGCCCCTGCAGGATTAAGAACCTTGGACCGCGCCTTCTGATCGACATCGGAAAGCACCGACCCGTTCGTCAGGGTGCGAAGCGAAAACCGGTTGGTGATCTCGATTGTCACGAAGGCCATAATTCCGTCATCGGAGGCGGCGCGATCGAAAATAACGTCATCGATCGCACCCGTGAACTTGATCTCCGGAGCTCCGACCGGCTGCTCTAAATCGTCGAGGTAGAGCAGCATGATTTGGACACGCGTCCCGATGATCTCTCCGGCTTCAAAGTCCGTCCAGATCGTAGTGTAGGTTTCCGTATCGATCTCAGAGAGCGTCAGCGGCAGCATGAAGGCTTCGGCATTGATCGCAAGCTCGATATTGTCGAGCGCATCGTCCTTCAGCGTGCAGGCGCGCCATCTGTTGCCATCCTGATCGATAAAGGGCCCGCCAGATCCATCCCAGAGCCGAACGGTCTTCGATGGAAAATCCAGTTGGCAAAGGACTCGAAGTGAAGCCATTATGCCGCTCCCACAGCAAGAAGGTTCCAGTAGTCGGTCGCTTCGACGAAGCTGACCGTGGGCCGGGAACCCTTCGAAATCGCATCCTGAGAAACGTCCATGCCGAGATCGTCGGACAGGTGACACAGGCAGGTTGGATGATCGAATTCGAGCGTAGTTCCGGAAGGAATTGCCTCACGAATGGTCGTGCTGAGAGACACGGTCCAGATGTCTCCGTCCTGATCGATGACCGGACCCGTTTCATAGAGCGCGTGGTTGCAGGAAAATCGCACGCCGGCAAGATCGGGAGCCGCGTTGATGATCCGCAACCTCATCGTCGCCGCGCCGATATCGACAAGCCCTTCCGACACGATCGAAATCGCAGATTGATCGAGCGGACTATCGTCATCAAAGACGCTGTCGTCATCGAACGGGATATCCGCACTCGGCTCAAACCCTCCCGATGCGTAGGGCGCCGAAAGAGACGATGGAACCGGAACGGCAACGAGACCGGAGCGACCACCTAATTTGGAGCGAATGGCCTGCCATGTTCGCCATTGGTCTCGATAGCGACTTTGCATCACGACATTCGTATATTCGATCGACCAGAACCCGAGGTCTGTTCTTGCGACGGGCTCCACGCCCCCTAGGGATCGGCCGCTCGATCGCGTAAACGGCACGACATTGGCCTGAACCTGCGATGGGCGAAGAAGGCATCGGGGCCAGAGAATGATGTCAGCCACGATAATCAGCCCCGGCCTTCATGATCTGAAACTTGGACATAGTCGGCACGACCTGACTTTGAGCCGCCGACAACAGCGATGGTGCGGCATTCTTGATCCGCGCGTCGCTTACAGATTTAACGAACGGCATGATGTTTCCGCTATCATCGACATCGACGCCAAAGGTCACATGAAGATTGCTCTTACCCGAACCTGCGTTCGATGGTGCGCGCAGATCGACCGGTATCCTTTTCCCGTCAGGCAGTGGCACAGCCGCTTCTGGGCCGGCCTCGGCAAATATCGCGGCAGAGCGGGAAACGCCCCCGTTCGCGAATGTCTTAACGGGCTTGCCGCGCGCTGCGATGCCCCCTTTGGCAAATCCGAAGACGGATAGAAGCCCACCCAGCAATCCGCCGGCGCCTCCGCCTCCCGCCGCCGCAAATGGACCTTTGCCGAGAAGAACGGATTGAGCCACGGCCTCAATGAGCGTGTTTAGAAATTTGTCGAGCGCAGCGTTTCCGGTTTCGATCTGGGGAATAAGGTCTGAGAACGCATCGTAAAGTGCGTCCCCGAGAAATTCTGACCTCTCTCGAACTTTGTCCTGTGTCGCTGCGAGTTTGTCGGCGGCCGCTGTTGCGCCCGCGTAACTGGACGCCAGCTTTTCGATATTCGCCTCAACCTCAGGCGTGACCTTGATACCGGCCTTCGTCGCTGCGTTCAAAAGCTCCTGCTTTGAGCGAGCGAACTCGGCCGCGTATCCGAAATCGTTGATCAGCGGATTAATCTGTGCCTGCGCTGCAGTCTCTGCCTGCAACGCAGCAGTCCTATCCCTGATCTGCTGAACCTCGCGCTGATAACTGTCCTGCTTCGATCGCTTTCCACCACCACCAGACTTCGATCCTGTGGGCGCCTTGAAATCCTTTATGGAGACTGGTTTGACAGTTTCAGCGGCAGGCAATCGACCGCCTTTCGGTGCAGGCCCTTCGCCTTGACCAATAACGCTGTTCTTGATTGCCTTTTCAGTCAGATCCCCGGTCTGTCGGACGGCATTCTCGACGCTATCGGCAAACGCGCCGTTGATGCGATCCGTGATCAAGTCATCCTGCTTGATCGTAAGGGCATGCCCTGGCAGGCCCGGAATGTCGAAGTTCTTCACCGTATCGCCGGGCAGCATGCCAACGATGGTCTTTCCGACATTATTGAGACCCGAGAGCTGACCTAGGCTTTGCGCGAACGAATTCGCAGTGGCAATGCCAGAGTTGAGAGCGTTCGTGACATTGACGATTTCAGCGACCAGCGTATCGAAATTTATCCCTGCGACGAATTTTGCTACGCCATCGATCGCGGAACCGAATTCGTTGGCGACAGCGGACGATTCATTGAAGCGCCGTGCCGCATCAATGAGGCTGTTCTGCAGATTGCCAAGCCTCTGGTCGATCGTAAGAACAGAGCCGGCAACTTGATCTTCAAGAACTGGCGAGCCGGCAAGGAAGGCGTTGAAGAAGGCTTCTGACGAAATCTTTCCGTCTTTCACCAGCTTCGTAAGCTCCGATACCGATCCACCTGCTTCCTTCAGGCCAGCGGCAACAGCCTGAAGAATAGGTCGGCCACCATCGAGCAGAGAATTGTATTCTTCGGCCTGCACTGTGCCGTTGCCGAGCGCCTGAGATAGCTGCAGGAGTGCGCCCGACGATTCCTCGGCAGACTGCCCTGAAACTCGCAAGGCTAAGGCAATCTTGTCGGTAAAGTTGAGGAGGTCTGCTTGGCTAGCTCCAAGTTCCTTCGCAGATCCGGACGCGCGGCTATAAAGCGTGACAAGAGACTCAAGCGGCGCGGAATTCTTCTGGGCAGACGCGAACAGCGCGTCGTAAACGTCGTTTAGCTCCTTGCCAGAAAGACCGGCAACCTTAAGAGCGTTGTCGATCCTTGTTGCTGTATCGATCAGATTTCGCGCACCAGCAGCGCCACCGACAATGGCAAAGGCACGAGCAGCAGCTCCAGCAAACTGTGAAAAGCTTGAGCTGAGCGCTTTGTTCATCTTCGCGAAGCGCGTCTCAATGGCCCTTGCCCGACTATTGGCGACGCCATTAGCCTTGTTCAGAGCGTTTTCGAACGCCTTCGTTCTGGCCTCAAGTGCCACGATCAGCTTTTCAACGTCGGTCGCCACTTAAAAGCCCTCGATCCCCAGATCAGCCAGACGGCCATCGTCCATTTCCGGCGCCGGATCTTCTTCATTTTTATGCGCATGACGATACCCGCTCGTCATGCACGCGAACTCCCACATCGTCATCGCGCCGATGTCGCGAGGAATTACACCGCCCCATCGATAGAAGTGGGAGAACCGCCATTTTCCTCTTGGGAGCGGGTCGGGATCTGGCTCTCCTCTCCCGCTTTCATCTCCCCCGGCTGATCATCCGCTGCGCCGAATAGCGAAAGCATCAGCACCGCCTGTGCGGTCATGACGGATTCCGTCAACGGCCTTTCCTCGACGAACTGGCGGACAAGCTTCCGCGCCTCTTCTTTCGAGAGGCCGCCGCCTTCTAGCCCAAGGCGGATGGTCTCGGTCACGTCACTGACCATCCACCGGCGCGTGGAAAGCCGTTCGAGGATATGAGGTGGCCCCGCGTCGCAACGATCCTGCAGCGCTCGCAACAGATCGATGGTGAGCATGAAATCATGCTCGCCGCCCGGCCAGGTTAACGTCGAAGCCCTCATTATGCGGCCGCCGTTTCAGTCGGGAGACCGTCGAACTGGATCTCGACTTCCGACGTTACCTTCTGACCGCGCTCGGCCGTGATGTTCAGCGTGACGAGATAGGCGGGGCCCGTCTCGTATTCGGTATCGCCGACCTCTGCTTTGAGGTAACCGACGCGGATATTCTTCGTTGCGCCAGATCTCCACCAGCGCATCATCGTGCCGTGGTTCTGTTTGGCCCACGAAGCCGTGCCGGAAATGGTCACTTCCTGCGACTGGACTGCGCGCTCCACGGCGGCAGGCAGGCTCTCGTCGTCGCAGTCCGGAATTTCGGAAGTCTGCATATTAGAGGTGTGATTGATCGCGCGCGTGGTGATGCCGCAAATCTTGCTCCAAACGCCAGGCGTTTCAGTTTCGATCTCCACGACGACTTCGTGAAAATTCGCTGTGACTGCTCTCGTCATCTCATTTCTCCATGAGAAATCAGGCCGGTCGACACCAGCCAAATGAGGGCACGTGGCCCGGTTTCAGGTGAATGGCCCTTAGGCCCGCGCTGCGCCCCTTCGGGCGTTTCTCGAAGGGCGCTTTACGCGCTCAGCCAGTTCTTTGGATACGGCGAAAGCCACGACATCCTCCGGCCACGCCTGCGGATCGGGAGATGGCTTGAAGGTGAAGGAAAGCCTAGACTTCGGCCTGCGAAACGTTCCTTCGCGATGCACGATCATCTGAGCCATCAATCGTAAACCTCTTCTTCGACAAAAGCGCTGAACTGCAGAACGCCGTGACCTGTCAGCCCATCCGCATCAGTGAACACACGCCGCAAACTGCACCTGATCTCGACAAGACCCATCGTCTCAAGTTCAATTTCAGCCTCGTGAAGCAGGGATTTGACCGCGTCGACGATCTTCTTACAGGGAGCGAGGCCCACCTGCCTGCACCAAACGTCGATCTGCAATGTGTGCTCACCGGCAACGATGCAATCGGCATCATCGTCGACGACATCAGAACTGCCGAAGCTGATGTAAGCTTGCTTCCCCCGAAATGCATCCTCGGAAACGCGGTCGTAGAACCCATCTACCAGGGCCATGACCGAAGAGCTTCCGGTAACAGTGCCGAAAATCGCTTTCTGCAATTCAGCTTGAGCACTCATTTCGCACCTTCCCGGATACCTTTGCGCATCTGGCGGGTTATTCTTGATTTCACGCGACGCTTGAGCGCCCGCCAGCTAACGAAGAAAAAAGGTTGGGCGCTTGTTCCTGGATGCTGGCTTCCGGCAAAAAGGCCCTTGTTGAGATGAGGATGAGTGCCGAACTCGATAAACCACGCGTAATATTCCTCGCCGCCGCCGGCGTAGATGGTAATCCGCATGCCATCGCCTGCAGGCTTGGTCCTTCCGATCACCAGCGCACCTTTGGGAGCATTTCCCCAGGTCCATGCGATACTGTCTCGCAGTGCACCGCTCTCGACGGGGACAAGCTTTTTCATCAGGGCAACAACTTCATCCGCCCCGGCTTCCATCGCCGCGCGTGTGAACTCGACCGCCTTCGCAGGAATAGTCCTTTTGAGCTTTCGCTCCAGACTTTTGAGGCCTTCGACTGTCATGCCGCCACGCCACTCTCGACCATCAGGTCAAGAAACATCCGGTCATCCGTCTCTATAATCGAACGGATCGCATAGATCGGTCCAGTCCAGTACTGGACATCATCGCCGGCCCACTCACCATTTCGAGCGTCGCGCATCCGCCAATCAGGCGTGATCATGCGACTCTGGCGACTGGCACGTATTCGAACGACTATTGGCTGGCGTCCCTGCAATCTCGACGCAATGACCGTCTCTCCACCACGCAAGGGCGTGAAACCTGCGCGGCACTGAAACCGCTCGACGAAGCTGGCCTGCTCGTTTCCGTACCCGTCTTGCACCGTAGCGCGTTCATCGAAAGCAACGCGCTCGTAAAGATCGCTAGATGAGGAACGGCCGGCCATTGATCAGAGCGCCACGTTCGGGAACTGGATATCAAGGGCGAGAATGCTCGTCGACTTGGCGAGGCCGAGCAGGCAGACATACTCCCCGGTGCCTACATCGGCGATAGGGCAGATGGCGCCAGGCGTGTCCGACAGATAGTAGGCGATGCCAGGCGTCAACACGGCGCCGATCGCCACATCTCCGGAGCGCTCGACATCGATCGGCTGATTGAGCGCCGCGTTGTTCAGTGCCATACCGCGCGCACGGCGGGCTTCTGCAGTTGCGGAATTGGAATCCGCCAGCATGTATTTCCCGGTAGCGCTGCTCCTGTAAACGATCTGCCCAGCAGAAATCGCTTCACCGGCGATACCGCCTTCGGTAGCCGCGCCATCGACGGCAACAACGTTCGCAGGCGTGATGGAAAGGTTTGCCATGAAAGTTCTCCCAGCTCTGCGGCGTCAGACGCGCAGCCAGCGGTAAGGGTTGATGAGAAGTTTCGCCCCGTTCGGAATGCTGTCGCAGTCAAGCCCATTGTCATAGAGCTGCGAGATCACGAGCATTGCCGCCGCCTTGAAGGTGGCCTCTTTGCCGAGTGGAACGAGCGAAATGTTGCAATATTGGAGAACCGCCTGTTCGGCAGCATCCATGTAGGATTCGATAAGAACGTCGTCATCACTGTGATCGACGTGCAGGGCCATCTTCACCTCTCCCAAGGTGTAAAGCGGTCCAGTTTGAGTGATGACGACGTTTCCCATAGCCCGCTCCGATTACTGCTTGGCCGGCTTTGCCGCGCCCTCGATTGCGGCGATAATTTCCGCCTTCTTGTGCGCCGATGCGAGATCGATGCCACGATCGCTGGCGTAAGCCTTCAGCTCGTCGACCGTCATATCGTCGAGCTTTGGCGTTGCTTCGCCACCCTGATTGGCGGCATTCCTTGCTGCATCGAGATCAGCGTTGATCTTGGCGATGTCCGCCTCAGCCTGCTGGCGAGCCGCGCCGACATCCCCGTTGATCTTCTTGATTTCGGCGTCGGCAGACTGGCGAGCGGCGTCGACCTGAGCCTGAATGTCGGAAATGATACGATCCGCAGCCGCGCGTCGGGCCGCAATTTCGGCGTCGATCGACGAGAATGCAGTTTCACGATCATCATCCGATAGCGTTTCGACCTCCAGGTCTCCTTCGACCTTTTCGGCCCATCCGTTATCGACGGCAACCTTTGCCAGATCGCCCGAAATAACTTCTCCGGCTTCGATGTAACGGGTGACAGGATTGTCATCTGTCGCACCCGGAAACCGCGTCAGAACTTTTGCGCGCATGGTGGCGCCTCCAAATTGAGGGTTGGGAAGAGAGGGGCGGAAGCGCGTTGGCGCTCCCGCGATGGCTTAAGCCTGATCGGGCTGCGGGTTGCTGAACCCGCTTCCGAAAATCGCCATGGCGGCGATCGGCGTGCCGGTCCCATGCGTACCGGAGAAATCGGCGAGCAGTTTCAGGTAGCGCTTGCCGCCTTTATAGCCGAAGCGATACACCGCAGCCGCAGCGTGAGCGGCGACCAGAGACTTGATGATGCCGCCGGCACCGACAGACTGAAGGCCGAGCATGTCCGAAATGTCGACGGCCGAGTAAGTGACATTGTCATCGGACTCGGTGAGCTTGAACTCAATCTTGTTCGTTGCGTCGAACGTGATGCCGCCAATGCCGATGGCAAGCGCGATTTCAACCGCCTCATAGCCCTGAAGATCGAGTGCCGCCGGTGTATTATCCGCCGCCAGGACGGAGTTGCCGATCAAGCTGACGAGCTTGATTTTGGAGTGAAGGTCTTTCATCGAAGCGTCCTCAAAAAGGTTTGCGGCGGGCACTGTCGCCCGCTCGCGGTTAGATCGGTGCTGCTGGGATTAGCTGGTGGCGCACTTCAGGAGCTTGATCGCCTCGAAATTGGCGACGCCGCCGCCAACCCGCTTCGTGGTGTAGAAGTGTACCTTCGGCTTGTTGGTGTAAGGATCGCGCAGGACACGAATGCCGGTACGATCGAGAATCAGATAACCGCGCTTCCAGTTACCAAAGGCGACCGGATATGCGTTGGCGCCGAGCGCCGGCATGTTGTCGTCGGTATAGACCGGCTTGCCGAGGATGGTGGCGACTTCGGCCGCCTCGCTCGGCTCCTTCCAGATATAGTTGCCGCCGGCATCCTTGAAGGTGCGGGCGACGCCCATGACCTGGTCATTCATCAGCCAGGACGCGCCGTTACGCATGCCCTGCTTGAGAGAGTAGTAGAGGCCGATCAGAGCATCGATCGGATTGGACGATGCGAAACCTGCCGCGCCACCAGTCGGGATGTAACCGAGCTTTTCCCATGCCCAGCTGCCATTCGCGACTGTGTCATAGTTGAGAAAGCCGCGGGGCTGCTTCACGCCGGAGCCAGCCACGAAAGCAGCGCCTTCGAGTTCAGCAAACGTCTGCTGGACTTCATCGGCGAGCCAGGCCGCGATATCGATGATGCCATCATCCAGCATGGTCTGTGTCGTCGCCGGATTGGCGTACATTTCCATGACAGTGAAGACGAGCTCGCGGAGCTTCGGCGTCGCCGTTTCAGGGCGGGCGTCCTCTTCGCCAACCCAGCCGGCGCCAGCGCCGCCCATGCTGACGAACTTGTTGTAGCTCTTGGTGCCGATCGGCATGACGGTTGCCAGCTGGCGCATGATCGACATCAGACCAAGAACACGATCGATCGTGGTTTCGGTCTGCTTGGGAACCAGGAAGCCGCCATCGGGGTCGGACTGCGTCGTGAGTGCTGCCTGCACTTCGAGATCGTGCAGGCCGTTGTCGACGCCCTTTCGGAACCACTTATCGAACGCCGTTGCGTGTTCCTTCTTGGCCGGTCCGTTTTCATCGTCGTCGCCAGCGCCGCCAATCTTGAGCGCCGCGATCATGGCGTTGCAGTCGTCGAGCGCCTTCGTGAGATTGGTGATCTCAGCATTGATTCGCTGCACCTGTTCGGCCTGGACGACATCGGCGAACTTGGCTTTGATGCCTTTCAGTTCTTCGGTATGGGCATCCTTGAACGCCTGGACGGTTCGCTTCAGTTCCTCGAAAATTTCCTGCTGACCGCCGGCATCGGCACGGACGAAGCCGATAACGCCTCGTGCGCGGGAGTTAAGTTGCGGCATGAAGGACATTGCGACCGACACACCAACGGCGTGCGGGGTATTGAAGGCGTGCATCATCGGCGAAACGACGTCGCCGAAAGTGAGCATGATTGCGAATACGGCGGTCAACGCGAGCAGCGCGCCGCAGAGCAAATGACGCTTGGTCATGGAGTAATCCTCAGATTTTGAAGGTATTGATCAGCTGCTGGAGCGCAGCTACGGGAACGCCTGCATCGCGCGCGGCATGGCGACGGCTTGCATCACGCGGGGCCGTCTTCGTTCCGATTTCCGCCAGGATGTCGGAACGCTTGTCTCTGGAGAAGCCGGCCTTCGCGAGCGCAGCTTCAGCCTGGCGCCGGGCCATGAGGCTCCGGTCCATATTCTTCGCACCGCCGTCACCGGCGCTGAGATTGTCGTCGACGAGATCCGCAAAGCCGTTTTTCACAGCCTCGGACGGACCCATGAAGGTCTCCGCATCCATCAGGGCGACGATATCCTTGCGCTTGGCGCCGGTGCGAGCCTCGTAGATGTCGGCAATCGCGCTGTCGAAACCTTCGAATAGGGTCGCTGCGTCGGCGAGATCATGGCGATTGCCGATGACAAGACCCCATGCGTTGTGGACCATCATGAACGTTCCGAGACCCATCCGGATCTCATCACCAGCCATAGCGATGATCGATGCAGCCGATGCCGCCCAACCAAGGACTTCAACTGTCACTTTTGCCTTGTGGGCTCGCAACATGTTGTAGATCGCGATCCCCTCGAAAAGATCTCCGCCAGGGGAATTGATCTGGACACGAACATCTTTGTCGCCGATAGAGCGAAGAGCAGCCGAGACCCGCTTGGCGGTTACGCCGCCACCGGACCAGTAATCCTCGCCGATCACGTCAAACATCGTGATCGTGTCGGCATCCTCACTCGCCGCAGCGAGGGGACGCTCCGCCCACTGCGCCAATACATCGGATGGCGCATCCCACTGGTAATTCTGTGGGCGCGGAAATGTACGCGCTTCAGGCAGCGTTCTGAGCGTCATCGGTTGGCTCCTTGGAATCCTGTTTGCCGGCGGTGTTCGGCGGCGGATAGAAGATGTCGCCACCCTCTCTTGGGTTCATGTCTTCGAGGGCACGGACCTCATTCGGGCTGAAAACGCCCCACTGAAGCGACTGCACGTAGGCGCCCCATCGTGTTTTTATGTCGCCTTTGACGAGGGCCGCCCGATTGAAACGGGCATACAGGTCGCTCGATTCATCGACGATCAGATCGCGGAAGATAGTCTCCTCCCACATCGTCAGGTGGTCTTCGAGCGTATAGGCGACGAAGCCATTCGACTTCTGCTCAAGCCCCGTTCCCCAGTTGGAATCGCTTCCCGTGTTGTCTCCGAGCATGCTCGGGGGAACGCCGAAGAACATGGCGATCTCAGTGCGGCTGAACTTGCGACTTTCAACCCATTCGGCATCGGCGGCCGTCATGGC
Source organism: Rhizobium sp. 768_B6_N1_8 (assembly GCF_051811225.1). Taxonomy (NCBI): domain Bacteria; kingdom Pseudomonadati; phylum Pseudomonadota; class Alphaproteobacteria; order Hyphomicrobiales; family Rhizobiaceae; genus Rhizobium; species Rhizobium sp. 768_B6_N1_8. The sequence goes on from NZ_JBPWPV010000001.1 coordinate 1,056,089, forward strand.
GATACGTTCGAACTTCATCCCCTCTTCGAGGATCATCACCTTGCCTTCGCGCTCGCCCTCGGCGCGATACTCCTCAAGGCTACTCTTCAGTCGATCAAAGGCCTCATCGCTTAGCTTCCCCTCTGTCGAGAGTGCGCCAGATGCCCGAGCGCCGTTTTTGAAAACCTTCGCACCGTATCCGGTCATCGCCAGGTTCTCACCGATGCTTTCACGAGCGTAGGTGAGAACCGAAACGCCGTGGACGCCGTCCAAGGTGAGACCTACAAGGTGAAAAACCTCTGCCTGCGGCAGCGTCACGGTGCGGCCGGTCTTTGAGGTGTAGGTGTATGTCAGCGAAAGGTCTTCGTTCTGTGTGCACTTCACCCGATCAGGATGCATCGGGATAAGTTGCTGAACTTCCTTCGAGACCGATCTGACGATCAACGCATAAGCGTTGCCTCGAAGGAGAAGGTGCACTTGCATCATTCGCTTGAACTGCGATGGAGTCTGCCACCCGTTCGGCTTGCGCCTCAGAACCTTCCAAAGCCTCGTGTCAGAGGCATCCTCTCGCCTCTCGCCTTTGCGCCGCTTGATGTCGAGCGGCATGTTCGCGACGGCCCCAGAGATGATGCGAACGCAACCGGAGACGGCAGCCGACCGCATCGCCCGGTCTGGGGTGACATCAATACCTGCCTCGCTGGTATTGCCGGTGCGCAAAGCCTCTTCGAGCTGCTCCGGCGAGACTATCAGCGTCCCGCCGCCTGATGGCTGATAGCCGGAGGAAGCCTGCGGAGCCTGACGGTCGCCGCGGCCAAACCAGTTTGACCAAAATGCCATGATTTTCCTCAGGCGGTTCGAATGCCGCGAGTTTCGTAGACAGAGCGGCCAACCGCTTCAGGATTTCGGAACATCAACATGGCCGCATTGAACAAGGCCATAAGCATGTCGATCTTCGCAGCGCCGGAAACCTCTTTGGTAACGACGTAATTGCTGCCCTTTAGGGTCTGCTTGGCATTGCCTACCGACCAATTCATGATCGCCTGGTCGCCATGCACGAAACGCGAGTCTTCCAATTTCAATGGCACAGACGAGATTGCCGTCTGCAGTTTCCAGCCCTGAAGAACCGCACAAACAAGAGGGTCAACGAGCTCTTCATCCTCAAGAGCATCAAGGAGAAGTGCCACGCCGGCGCTGTCGAGGCCAATACCGTCACCCTCCGGAAGGAGGCCGCTATCGGCGATCTTGCGACAGATAGAGGCGGCGGATGCGGCTTGCTCTTCACCTGACTTGCAGATGATTAGATCACCATCTTCTTCGAAGGCCCGAAGTTGCGGAGCGATGCTTTTACGCTGCTCGAAGACGGTCTGTCGTGCCCAGGCCTTCCCCCATCCTAACCAACGCTTGGTGAATTTCTCGCGGCCGATGACATAGAGAGCAGCAAGATCGTCAGCGCCACCCCAGTCGATCCCGACAGTACAAACCTCTGACCTTCTCAGGAGTTCATCCAGATCAGTGAGCTTGTTGTCAATGCAGCTGGACCAGTGCAGCGCACCCGACCATCCGTCACCGCCGAGACCGACGCCAATCTCAATATTGAGATGCTGGCTGGCCCAAATCTGCTCCGCCTCTTTCGAGACCTTTCCATTGTTCTCGTAATCGTCGATCAGCGCTTGCGGATCGATTGATCGCCCCATGTTCGGCAGGATCAAGTCCCAGTTCTTTGGATTTCTCCAAAATTCCTGATCGATCTGCTTCTCAACTGGAAATTCATAGAGAACGGGCAGCATGATCGGCGACCTACCACCTTTGCCGTCGCGGATCTTCCGAGCCTTGTCCAACTCGGTGCGCCAGATGCCGGCAGGCGGCTCGTCTGACTGCGTCGTGATCATCAACAAGCGGCCTCGCTGCTTCGTGATGCCACCACCGCGAATTTGCTGCATCACGGCTGCGGCCTTCGCCTTCTTTCCGAGTTCGTGAACCTCGTCGATGATCGTCATTATCGGGATTTCGCCAGTCACGATCGATGTGTCGAAGGTCTTCACATCGAGTGAGGTTCCCGTCTTGTATCGGGTGATCGTCTTCGTATGATCCTGAACCTTGAAGATTGTCTCAAGCTTCGGGTCTAAGCGGATCATGCCCTGCGCCTGGTCGAAACAGCGCTCCGAAATGTTCTGGCTTGGACCGACGAGGAGCATCTGCCGGTTCGGCGCTTCAATGATGTAAAGCGCAGTCAGGGCAAGGCCGGCAACGTAAGTGGTCTTCGAGTTCTTCTTCGGGACCATGCAGAGAAGCTCCCACACCGTTGGAAGCAGCGTCTCCGGATCTTCACTTGCGAGGAAAACCGCAAGCATGTCCCGGAACCAATCTCCGCAAGCCTCGACTAGGGGAGGGTTACCGGGAACATCCGGCAAGCGCAGGCGGTTGAAGAACGCAATAGCCTTTCCGGCCTTGACCTTGTCATATGGCACGTCCGCCATCGGAGTGCGGCCGTCAAGCAGCCGATCCCACCAGTCCGGGCAGGCGAAGCGAGGAAGATCCTCAGTGGCGAGCATTCTGGGAAGCCTCTTGCTCCAATTCGGCCATCAGATCCGCGTCCGCATCCCGCGCCCGTATCTCGTCGAGTTGCTTCTTGCCAACCCGCTCCGATGCAGCGGGCTTCTCGTCCTGTTTCTGAGAACCAAGCTCGCGTTCGACCTCCATCCGATCGTTGCGCTCCATCAGTTTCCCGAACTCTCGCAGCGCTCCGACGTTGCCGCCTTTTGCAAGCTCCCAAGCCAGATCGATGCGTGCCCCTTCAAGGCGATCGCGTGCCAGATCTCTCTGCTTCAGCTGCTGAAAATAATTCTTCCGCAAAGTAGGCTGCGTGATGCCTATGGCGTTCGCAATCCGCGAATTGCTCCAGCCCATTGCCAGCAACAGCATGACTTTGTTACGGTTTTTCTCTGTGGCTATATGCGCAGGCCTTCCGCGCTTTCCCCAGCCGTCCGGGATCGGGTCTCCGAGGAGGTCAAAATTCGTACTCACGAGAAAAAAATCCCTGAATGAGAGGGGCGCGGGTCTAGGCCGGAAGGGGTTTTCAGACTTTTGACCCACCCCCCCTTGTCATCGTTGAGGGGTCGGGTTGGGGTCCTGATTGTCGATCAGCTTTGCATCGATCTTGACCGGGCTGATCAGTCCGGCGAGCCAGATCAACCTGCCAACCACCCATAAGCGGGGTCCGAAGGCCCGTGGCATGGTCAAGGAGATCGTCAGATGTTCAACAAGCTCTCCGCCATCCAGTTTCACTTCTGCCATGCTCATCACCAACGAGCTTGAGCCCGCTCCTCTTTCTGCTTCTCACTGTCGTGATACGCCTTGCTCACGCAGTGCAGGTTGTTGATGTCCCAGAACAGCTGTTCGTCACCGTGGTGCGGCTTCTTGTGGTCAGCTACGGGACTGTTGGGGGCGGGATGCTTGCCGATGCAGACGACACCGGTACGTTGGCAAATGTAGGCGTCACGCACCAACACCTCTTGTCTGAGCTTCTGCCAACGCGTGGTCTTGTACCAGGCACGCCAGTGTTGCGACCTATCACGCTCGTGGTGACGCTGTGCTTCCGCTTCCTGCCGTGTGGCTGGAGCTGCTGGAGCGAGGCGACTGCCTATCGTCTTCAGCCTTGGCTTGAGTGATGTGAGCTTGCCCATACCTCTTAAACGAAAGAGGCGACCCGAAGGCCGCCTCAGCATCCTCACTCGACGGGAGTGAAGTCAACGTAGTATTGCTTGCCGATCACGAGCTGCTCAGCAGCTGCTGGGTTGTCGATGTTGTACTCGGCGAACCCGGATGGCGTGGCCTTCGAGAACGAAACGTCCTCAGCAATGGCCTTGTCGTAGATGCAACGGAAGATCGCCTTCGATCCGCCCCATGCATTCGCGTAGACGTTCTCCAACGTCATCTTGCAACGGATACCCATTGCACGCTCCTATTTTCAGGTGACATGGGCCCAGCACGACAGCCCATACTAGATATGCAAAAGGCGACCCGAAGGCCGCCCGTCGTCTGCTCATAGCTTGCGCACTGACCCTGAATCGATGGCCTCGCATGTGAGGCTGTCAGGGCTGGGGCTGACCGGCGTACCGACCTCAGGACTATCGTCCCCGCATGTTACTGCGTTTTCAGAGGCTCACTGCAGGATCATCAGCTTGTCCATGGAGTGATTTCTACTCACACTTTTTCGATCTGCGCAATATCCAATTCGACCGGCGTGCTGCGACCAAAGATGCTCGCTTCGACAGTAACCCGATGCTTCTCGCCATCGATAGCGGTCACGGTTGCATCGAACGCCGCGAACGGCCCGTCTATGATTCTGACCCGCTCCTCCAACTTGTAAGTGAGAAGAACTTCTCGGCTGTCGTAGGCGCCTTCGTGAGCCCGCTTTCTGAATTTTTCCACGTATTCGAATGGGATACGGTAAGGCATCTCACCGCCACCGATGATGCCTATGACGTGCTTTACCTGCCTCAAGGCTACGAAGCACTCAGCCCTGTTGATGCACTGGACAAGCACATAACCGGGCATGACAGGTAGGCGAGGAGCAGGGATGATGCGATGCCTAGTCCGACGTTCTTCACCCAGTCGCGAAGGAACAAGTGCCTCAACATTTTCTTCATAGAGGTACTTTTCCACCGCGAATTCGCGACCGGTCATAACCTTCAGGCAGTACCACGAACACAGATCGGGATAGTCGGCGATGATTCGACGGCTCGCCATGGCGAGATTGCTGATCCTGATTCGCTGCTCGTCGGCGATCTTGTCGAGCTTCAGGAGACCTTTGATCGAGACTTTGCCGTCGAAGTCACTGCGCCTATGCTGCATCGTCATCGCCTCGCTCCCTCGCAATTGCCTCGCCGAAACTCGCTAACGCTTCCTCAGGCTCACCAGCAGGGAAGAAGAACCACTCATGCCCGGTGACAGGTAGCCAGGGCCAATTGCGCCGATCGAACGCCGCCTTCCACGCAGCCTCGTCGGCGCTGCCACGTCGCACCCTCGTGAAGCCTTCGGAGATCAAAACCAGCGAGGCCGGTACGGTCATGCCCTGCGCCATCTGCGCTCGCTGGAACATCGTGGCTACCTTCGGCCAACCGTATGTCTGCTGGCGCTCACGTACGATCACAGCACCCACCGCGCCTCCTTGGTCGATCTGCATCTGCTGAAAGCGGGATGGCGCAGGCATTGCCGTTGCGACAGGCTTCAGCAGCTCGAAGAGCGCAAGTGCAGTCCAAGCGCGACTGAACGGGTTGTGAACCACCATTCGTTCGCGCTCCAGAAATTCGGCCGGGATGTCCCGCCAGTGCCGCTGTTTGAGATAGACGGCAGCCGCCATAATGTCGGATGGCTTGGCCCAGCGCAGATAGTCCGGCGTCCGTTCGATGCACTCGGCACGCTCTTCCGCCGAGAGGGCGAACCAGGCATTGCGAGCAAAATCGATATCGCCTTTCTTCCAGCTGGCGAACCAGAGCACGAAAGCGGCCTCAATCTTTTTCCGATCAGCTTTTCCAATCACTCCCTCTGCGGCGCCAGCCGCTGGAAGATGAGTGGAAGAATTAGCTGGAAGATTCTTATCTTGGTGGAGCTGCTCCACCACCTTCTGGGAACCATTTCCACCACCTTCGGGAACCATTTCCACCACCTTCGCCTCAGAAGGTGGTGGAACTGCTCCACCACCTTCCTCGTCGGTGGCGACGGCAACAGCTCCGGTAAGATCGCGTCCCGGCCAGCGAGCGACGTATTCGGCGCGCTTCCATTTCTGCCCTCGGAAGCCGTGTTCTGTGATCTCGATCCAGCCTTTTTCCTCGGCGATATCGAGGTGCTTCATGACGGTTTTCTTATCGAGGCCGGTCATGGATACGAGATCCGCGACAGACGGATAGCAGGAGCCACCCGTCTCATCCATTTTCAGGCCAAGCGTATGCAGCACCAGGCGCGTGATCGGCTGCAGGCCGGACATGCTGACCGCGTGCCGCCATGACCATGCACGCGAGCTGTTGTGGCGTTCCGGCTCAATCATGCATCACCGCCTGCGGGAATCAGCCGCGCAGCGTCCATGAACGCCTGAAAACGGCGCTCGACGTGCGCCTTGACCTTTTCCTCGCTAACATCGCGCCCGGCGTTCGGGTGGCCGCTAGTAGTCACCCATATGCGCCAACGCCACATGCGTCCGCCCGCAGCTGGTGGATAGATCGCCCCGATATCGACCTTTCCACGCTGCAGCACGGATCTATAAGTTTCCTGCCGCCAATCCACGCCGTTATATCCCCAGTCTTCGCGGCGCGAGGCCGCATGCAATTCGATCCATCCGCCCTCTGGCGGTCTTGATGGTGATGAGATCGACGGTCTCGCCGTCGTCAGTTCGTGGCGCACGGAAATGCGCCAGCTCGGCATCGAGATATTCGATACCGGCCAGAAACCCCGACTGACGCGAAACAATGCGGATGAAACTCTGGTTTTGTAAAAGGCACTCGATGGACGAGGTTAGCAGCCACCGCGCTCGTTCGGCGTCGTTGGCGCATTCGTCGAAGTCATCGCGGAGATCGGAGATCATGTGGCCTCCGCAGGATTACCGGAACGACGCTGAAGCCCATTGCTAGTCACGCTCAGGAAGTGGCCTGCATAATTCAGCCACCCATCCTCAAGCCCATGGATAGCGACCCACGCTCCGGCCTCGCCGCGCGGACTGATGTTGGGGCTGCAGAGTTTTTCTTTCCCGTTCCTGAACGGATTGAGCCCCGACGACATCAACAGAGTTCCGCTGCGGTCTTCGGGCTCGCTGCTGCCGATGTGTGCCATCAAGGCGCGGGCATTTTTGACTGAGATGCCTTTGTACTGAAGACCGAACAGGACGCCGCTGCAAATCGCTTCCCGATCTGTCAGAAAGTCCGTCTCGATCAGGACTTGCCAGTCTTTGTCGGTCGCCAGATCAAGGGCGTGGAAGTAGCGATAGTCTCTTCCAAAATCGCGGCCAAACTCATCCTCTGGCTTCCACACAACCGGCAATCCGGTCCGCTCTTCGACCTCCGCGATATAGGCGGCAATTTGGGGGTGCTCCCGCAGACGAGGGTGCCTTAGTCGCAATTCACTTGCGATACCGCCGAACCTTTGCCTGTCGAAAAATTCGATAGGGTTCCGCAGCAACCGCGACGGGGTATCGAGCGCGGGGCCGTTGTTAAAGCTCCTGTCGAGCTCCAGCAGATAATTGTTATGCGCCAGACCTGCATCCAAGACAGCCTTTTTCGCCGGATCCTCGATAGGTTCCGGCGGCTCGTCGCCGAAGAATTCGCGAGCAAGGATTGATGAAGCTGGTGGCGTCTCTTCCGCCTCCGGCTCGCCCGCTTGGTTGCCCCAGAATATCCAGTTGCCGTTCAGCCGGATATCGCCCTCGGCAAGGCTCTCCTTGCGCTGGAAAAGCTCAAGCTTACGCATGGTTGGGTACAGTCGGTCGATCTGCTCGGCAAACCACGCCGGCTTGCGGCTATGCTCGCTCTTGACCTCGCTGTAGAGGCTTTCCGGCTTCTCGGTATAGAGATCGATACCGGGGAAATCGCCGCGTTTGCAGATCAGAAGATGTTCGGTCCGGTCTCGCACCCACCGGCCCATGCCGATATTGACCTTGTCCCACGTCATCATGGTCACGAACTTGAAGCCCCACGCCTCGATGATCGCCATCGCGTCGCGCAGCCGGTTCGTGGTCGACCAGAAGTACAAGATGGCATCTGGCGTGAAGGGGCTGTTCGACCCAGCGCAGAGGGCCTTCAACTCCTCGACAGTCATGGATGGATACGGCAATCCCTTGTCTTGGCCGGTCTCGTCGCTCCACGCTTCCTGCTCCCATGGGCAATCGCAATAACCCACCGGCGCGGCCGCAATCGGCATCCTGCCGGTGACGAGCTTTCCGCGATCGGCAATGGCGTTGATCATGTCCATCCGCACAAGGCGCTTGGTTGCCAGCTTATCGGTGCGGATCTGCTTTGATTGCTGCTCTGTCGCCTTGTCCGCTTCGAAGAGGGCGGAGACGTAGACCTGTTGCTGCTCCTCCGAGAGCGTCTTCAGTCGATCGAGCACCGTGCCCTTGTCGTGCCGCGTGCCGCGAAGCATGCGCAGCGCCTTGTCGGATATTCGCTCACCGCGCTCGGCATCGCGCTGCACGGCCCGTTCGCTCTGGCCGGTCGCCTCTGCCGTTGCTGCGCTGAATCTTTTCGGTTCTTCCGAAATAGCTTCGCCAACTTGGCGAAGCTTTGGCCGCCCGATGCCAGTTGCGCCGTTCACGGTCTCCGGAAACTTCAGCTCATAAAGCTGCTTGCGGCGATGAATGAATATCGCCCGATCTGCTGGTGTAAGCTCGGCGCGGATCAGGTTCTCGTCGATCTCCCAAAGCTCGGCGTCGACCTCGTCTTCGCTCCGAATGATCGCGGTAATATGCTCGCGCCCGAGCTGGCGCATGGCCTCCAACCGGTGCGCGCCGGCAGACAGCCGCACCCGAACAGATGGATCATTGTGCGCCCGCCAGTCACCGTAGACGGAAATCGGCGTGCGCAATCCCATCAACTCGATCGACGCCTTCAGAGCTGAGACCTTGTCTTGGTCAACTGTGCGCAAACGGTTGGAAACGTCGATCTGATCCACCCGCAGAGCAACCGGCAGATCGGTGCTGCCAGTCTTTTCTTCGAAATAGCTCGCGCTGCCATTGGCGATCCGGGCGACCAGCTCCGGACTGTGCCAATCCGTTTTCGGCGGGGCCGCCGGGAACCGTTCCGGCAACCACCATTTCGTGCCTTGCTTGGGGTCGCGGCGCAGTTGCCCGGTGACATTCATGCGGATGCACGCGTTCTGCTCCGCCTTCGTCTGGCTGATAACGAACCCGTCGCGCGCCGCGATCTCCATAACGCGCTCTTCCGTCGCGCGGGATTTGGCGTGAGTGCTCATCGGTGCGCCCTCCGGTCATATCGTACAAGCCCGCGCAAAATCGTTTCGGGATTTCGGCCGTTGGCGATCCGCGCTGCGATTTCGGCGGGATCGTAAACGCGCTGGCCGAAGGCGATGGCGCGGCGCAGTGCGGCGGGAAGGCTGTCGAACGCCTGCATGCGTTGAACGGATGAAGTTGGGGAGGCGACCATCATTCGCACCTCATCAGGCTATCAAGATGCCTTTCGCCCTTGGCCGTCAGACTGAGCAAAGAGTGCGCAGGTCCGAAGCGGCGGACATGTCCGAGCGCCACTAGTTGCAGGAGAGTGGGGCGATCTTCGATTTCACCTGCCACGCAGCCCATGCCGCAAAGGCGGATATGGCGAAGAATGGCGCGGCCAGACGGCCCGATTGCGGGTTCATTGCTCATGCCGTCACCTCGACCTTTGCAAGAACGCTTTCGGCCGCACGGATCAGTTCATGCAGCTCCTTGGCGATGCGCTTCTTGTCCAGCGCATCAACGTTCCCGTCCTCGCGCGCCCTCAGGATCTCCTTGAGCACATCGCTCGCCTCGGACATGACGCGAAGAGCATCGTTTTCGGATGGTGATCCGGTCTCTGCGATCTCCGGCGCGTCGGGCACCAGGCGGAAACCAAGTTGTCGCGCCATTGCCGAGACAATCACGGGGCTTTTCGCGCGCCGATCAGCCTCAACTGCGATATCGCAGGGGATCACGCTTTCCCGGTACTCGTCGTTGAATGATGCGTATTTCGACAGCGTCGACACATTGACGCGCGTCAGGTCTGGGAAGGCGGTGACGCCGCCGCCAAGCGTGTAGGCCGCCTCCGTCGCGGCCTTGATGGCGCGGATATCGACCTCGGAAATTGTGCGCATGCGAAACCCCCCTCGAAAAGCAAGGAAACAAGAACGGAATTGGATTCGGTGTCAGGCGCGCCCCGGCGCCTTACTCAGACTGCGGTCACAACGGAGGTCCGCATGAACGCAACAGAAGAAAAGACGCGCCGGGCGAATTACGCAGTCCGCCAGCCCGGCGCGAAGTTACGCGGCCCGATCGATGAGACAGGCAGCGTGTGGAACGATTGCGCCGGACGCATGCGGCTGCGCCCGGCGCGGATCGGGGTGGCGCGATCAGGCTTATCGCCATCCCGACTCGTGAAATCATGGCGAAGCCTCCGAAACCTCGAAGAATTCCGGAAGGAGCCTTCGGCGCTCGATACCAGTCACGGCCTCGACCTGTATAGCGCGGCGCGGCGTTATGTTGCCTCGCTCCCATCGCATGACAGTCGACTTATCAACCGGCGGCGAAAAGAGCTTGCCGAAATCCTCAAGGGACATCCGATCATGCTCTTCGCGATATCTGGTGATTTCCGATTTCTTGCGCATGTCGCCAGTGGTTGCATAACTTGCAACTTATGGCAAGCGGAAATGCTGTACGATGCACTAACGAAAATAAGTCCGCTCGCTTGTATGGTTGCGAAATGAACAACGTGACGCAGATCCACACTGACAAGACGCCGATTCGCGTGCACTTCATCGTCGAGTGGGCGGAAAAGCGGAACTTGAAACAGGCCGACATCGTTCGAGAGGTGGGTGCTGATAAGGGCTTGGTGTCACGATGGTTTCAGGGCACCGTTCCAAAGCCCGACTACCTGGAGAAGCTCGCGGCACTGTTCGGAACTGACGTTCACGGTATCTTTCGTCACCCCGACGAGGACTGGCTAGCCAGGTTCTTTCGTGACAAAAGTGACCAGCAAAAAGAACGAGCAATCGAGATGTTGCGTCTTCTTTTCAAAAACGACGACAAAACCGGAACGAACGATTAAAGCTCGTCGAGGTAAGCCAAGGCAGCCGTTAGCATGGGCCCGACGATCGTGTAATCACCATCCTCGTCGGCCTGCTTCGCCATTCTCAAAGCGGCGATCGCTCCTTCCATGGAGCGCGCCGGCAGACGCCACTCTCGGATAATCATCAGCGGCTCCGCGTATGTCAGCATTGCGTAGGCGTTCGCGGCGTCGTTGCTGTGCATAGGCGCATTGCTGTTGTAATCCGCCATTGCTGCTTGAAGTCTATTCACGGCCTCCAAGATCGGATCGGCACAGCGGATATTCTCGTCTTTTCTGACGGATGAGCCCGCATTTTCAACCATTTCCTTTACCAACTCAACAGATTCCCCACCCAGGCCTAACCATTTTAGGTTAGGCAGATCAGCCCGACCTTAATCAACTATTACTAGATATCCGGTCACGCGCAAGTCGACCGTGGGGTCATTGTGGGTCATTTGAGGCTATCAATTTTTATGTCAGCAATGAATTATGTCCCGCGATGACCCCACTTTTAAGCTTCGAATTACCCCTGATCTGAAAAGAAAGGTCCTGGAAGCTGCCAGGGCCAACAGGCGTTCGATGAATGCTGAAATCAAGTCGCGGCTCGAATCGACCTTCGCGCATTCGACGGGTGGAGAACCCGCAGCTGTCCTACGCGATATAATCAATCGCGCGAGCGCACTGTTGAAAACCTTCGAAGACGACACAGCAGGTTCCGGATCGCTATAGCGGCAGCTGGCCATTAGCCGCGCAGTCCAACTTACCCCACGAATTTCCCTATCTGGTGCAGAGACGATTCGTTTCATGCAACATGTTTGTTGCATTACTTGCAATTTTGGCCGTTGACGGAAGTTGCATGATATGCAACGCTTTCCCTCGTCCGGTTCTCCTCCTCCCATGCCGGATCGCCATGAGGGCGCGCGGCTGTCTCACCTCCTCCCGAGACAGCCGCGGAGGGAGGCGAGGAGAGCAACATGCCGAAGAAGAAGATCACCGCACCCGCCACCGATGAAACCATCAGCGTCGCTGACGCGTTCGACCGCGCCGTCATGGTGAAGCTGTTCGAAGAGCGTGGGCCGCAGACGAAGGACACCCTGCTTGCTGCTGGCATCAGCCTTGAAAGCCAAGCGCGTAACGTGGCGTGGGTCGCCGAGCAAGTGAAGTTCCGCGAAGCGGCCTGACTGGTCCGATTTCGGTCACCGCCGCGACCAGGAACGCGGCGGGTTCCGAAACGGACGAAAGGTCGCTTTCCCATGAGAAATGTTCTGCATTTGCGCACGCAGCGCAACACGCCAGACGTGGTCTTCCTCGTTTGGGTCGTTGGTATCCTCGCCTTCATCGACTTGGCCGCCATGTGGGCCGCCGTCGTCACCTTCTGCCGGTGACCGCCATGCCGTTTCGCCGCAAACTTCCTGATCGCGATACGCTGGCGTCTCACTGCGCGTCGGGCATGACCATCGATCACATCGCTGAAACCTATGAATGCCAGAGCGACAGCGTTCGCCATCGCCTGCAGGCGCTCGGCCTCATCCCGGTAAGGCCGAAAGAGGTGCCGGTTGATATGGCCGGCAAGGGGCCGGGACCGCGCATCCGCAGCAAGCGCAGCATCCTCCTGAAGGAGGACCGCCTCATTTTCGTGCGTGAGCGCACGCTCGAATCCGGCGGCATGGAAATCCGGCCGCTCTCGCTTCCCCGCAACAGCATGCACCTGGCGGCGCTCGTCGACCGGAAGCTCAAGATTACGGAGTTGACCAATGCATAGGAGCATGGACGCAACACAAGAAATTCAGGCGATCTATCGAGCTGTTGCCGACCAGCGGCCGCGCGAAGACGTGCTGACGATGATCTACGACCTGTTTGCGGTTCATTCTGATCTGCGCCCCCCCTCGGCGGAGATCCGGCTTGCCGATCGTTGCAAACCGAAGGCGGGGGCTTGATCGATGTTCGTCACGGAAAAGCCCGCCATCTTCGCCGCACTGTCGATCGCCAAGGATGCAGTCGACGGCAAATCCAAGATCCCACTCCTGACGCATGTCCTGTTCGATCGGGATGGTGACCGCATGACGATCACCGGAACTGACCTCAATCAGGAGATCTGCGCCCGCTTCGATGCGGAGATCGGCCGCGATTTCGAGGCCTTCGCGTGTCCCGCGCAGTTGCTCGTCGATGTGATCAAGGCCCTTTCCGATGGCCTCGATATCAGGTTCGAGGCGGTTCGTAGCGCCGGGCGCTTCAACGATATCCGGATCAGGGCGGGCAGCTTCCAGACCAAGCTGCCCATTCTTGATGCGAAGGATTTCCCGGTTCTGCCGCAGACCGAGTTGCCGTTTCAGATGAGCCTGAATGCGCCGGCATTTGCCAAGGCGCTCAAGACAGTTGCCTTCGCTGCAGAGACCAACGAGCAGCGTCCGGCGAACTGCGGCGTTCGGCTCGATCCCGACGAAGACGGCCTCTCGGTTGTCGCGACCAACACGAACCGATTGGCGCGCCGCTTCCTCCCTGCGATCGAATTCGACGATGACTTGGCCGGCATTCCGGCGGTGACTGTCCCGAACGCAGCCGTTCAGGCCATCGTACGCCTCCTCGACAAGCAGGAAGACGTGACCATTGATCTATCGACGCACTGCATCCGCGTCAGCAGCGGCGATGTCGTACTCACCTCGAAGCTGATCGACGAGAGGTTCCTTGCCTACAAGGGTCTGCGGCCAAGCCCGAACGCGGTCACCGCGACACTGAGTGCTCAGGCGCTGTCAGCTGCGCTGGCGCGGGTACTTGCCGTCAACTCCGATAAGATGAGCGGTGTCGTCTTTGACTTCGGCGTCAATCGCCTTGTTCTCAACTCGCGCGATGACGCCAATGGCGAGGCCGACGACGAGATCGCCATTAGCTGCAGCGGTGAGATCCGCCAGGGCTACAATGGCCGGTTCGTCATTGCGGCTCTGGAACATCTGGACCGCGACGAGATCGAAATATCGATCGGCGACGCGCGGAACCCGGCCTTCATCCGCTCCGTTGGAGATGACAGGACCGTGATGATGATCGGCGTGATGTCGATGCGTGGTGTCGCTGCTAACAGTCAGCCGGAAGGGGAGGCCGCGTGATGCAGGTGTCTCTGTCTGGCGAACTGCCGTCGATGAGCGTCCCCGAGATGCTCATGACCGCCGTTCTTTCCGACGAGCAGCCCGAGCCGCTATTCCGCCCTGAGCTGCGACGCATCTGGGACAAGACAAAGCGCCTGCTCGTCGTCTGCATGCTGAACCCATCGACAGCCGATCACCGCAGAAACGATCCGACGATCCTCATGCTGATCGGTTTCGCAAAGCTCTGGGGCTATGGCGGCCTGATCGTCGTCAATCTCTTCGATCGCCGGACATCGTCTCCGAAAGAAATGATGAAATGCGCCGATCCTCTCAGCGGCAAATGCCTGCAGTATATCGACCAAGCGCTTACCTTTGCGCGCTCGCAGGGCACACCTGTGCTTGTCGCGTGGGGAAGAGACGGCGGCCATCTGGACCGTGACGCTTGGTTTCGCGGTCGAGCCGCGCACCACCTCGTCGACCTTGTGTGCCTCGGCAAGACCAAAGAAGGGTTCCCGAAGCACCCTATGGCGCGCGGCGTTCACCGCGTCCCGCGCGACCAGCAGCCAATTATGTTTCAACGGGCGATCGAGGTGGCGCGCTGATGGCTACCCCTGCCGACGCCACCCGTCTCCAGAAGATCCGCCAGCGCCACGATGAGGCCAGCACCGATTGGTCTCTGTCTGAGAACGGTCTGCAGATCCTTGCGCGCGTGGTGCCCGGAACGCCGGTCCTTGTCGTGCTCAATTCGACGGACGATTGCGGCTGGCAGGATCTCGAATTCGTCAGTCATGCCCACGACGATGTTGCTTTCCTGCTCCAGCTCCTGCGCGAAGCCTTCGCCGAGATCCGCCGCCTCAAGCCGCCGCAAGATCCGCGCCGGCAGCAGCGACAGCAGGAGCAGCAGAAGCCGAAGGATCACGCCGCCGAATGCGCGATGAAGTGCAACGAGCAGGTCTTCCGGCGTTACCTCATCGAGAAGCACGGTCTTGAGGATGCCGGCGACAACATCCGGATCGCCTCGCGCGTCCGGTCGATCCTCAACATCAAGTCACGATCAGATCTGAACACAGACGAAAATGCCCGCCAGCGATGGATTTCGCTGCGGGCGGATTTCGAAGCCTGGAGGGATTACGCATGACCACACCGAAGGTTGTCGAGGCGGCGGAGCGTTATGTGTCCCGCCAGCCTGTTCATACCCGTGTCTCGGGCAAGCCGCTCTATGAGCACAAGCAGATGATCCGCGCCTTCTGTGCCGGTGAGATTGCGGTCATAGACCACGGCGACAGTTCACCACCTACGGAACTAGCGCCTTTTCAGGAGCGTGTTCAGCCATGGATGATGGCTTGCTTCGGCGAGATGATCGCCGGCGATCGGGAAGAACGAAACCACCGCTTCCTTGAAGAGGCGCTGGAACTTGTCCAATCCACCGGCTGCACCATCGGCGAGGCCCACCAGCTCGTCAACTATGTTTATGGACGCGCGGTCGGCGAGCCTCATCAGGAGGTCGGTGGCGTCATGGTAACGCTTGCGGCGCTATGTCTCGCGAACGGGCTCGACATGCACCATGCGGCGGAAACCGAATTGGCTCGCATATGGACGAAGGTCGCGCAGATAAGGGCTAAGCAGGCAGCGAAACCGAAGCATTCTCCGTTGCCGGAGGCCGTCACCCCATCGCCCTCATCACATGTGCTTGGGACTGAAGGGCGGCGCGGCGACTGGATGCAGACCGTTTCCGGCCGGCAGTTCTGGCCGCTAGATCCTCGCCCGGAAGATGTCTTCATTGAGGATATCGCCCACTCGCTTTCGATGATGTGTCGGTTTAACGGCCACTGCGAGCGGTTCTATTCGGTCGCCGAGCATAGCGTCCTGGTGAGCGAGAACGTGCCGCCGGAGGATGCCCTTTGGGCTCTGCTGCATGATGCTTCCGAAGCATACATCGCGGACATCGTTCGCCCGGCAAAGCGGTTCATCGACGGCTACAAGCAGATGGAGGCCAACATCATGGCCGCCGTCTGTGGCGCTTTCGATCTGCCCTACATCGAGCCGCCAAGCGTCAAGCGCGCCGACAACGCCATCCTCGCAGACGAGGCGGCGCAGATCATGGGGACTAAGCCGAAAGACTGGATTTTGCCGGAGCCGCCGCTTGGCGTGCGGATCATCGGCCTGTCACCGGCTGGCGCGAAGCTCGCGTTTCTAAACCGCTACCGCGCCCTGACCGCAACAGAGGGCAGCGGCCAATGAGCACCCACGATCAACGCTACGATTTCTGCCGCGTCTCCTACTGGACGGATCACTCCGCAGCAAAAGCCGACGAGGATTGGACCGAGTGCAAGGTTACGCCGCTTGGTGCCTATACATACGGCGAGCAGACCTTCGCGAATACCGACCAGGATAATTACCGGATGGCCGCCCTGATCTCCTTCCTTGAGAAGGTCTACGAACTGGGCCGATCCGCTGCAAAACGCGAAATCCGCGAAGTTCTAGGTGTGAAGGAGCCCCGCCCATGACCAGCAACGAACAGCGCGGCTTGGATGCCGCAGTAGCATGGACGTTCACCGACTCGACCGGTTGCGAACATATAACCATGGACGAGCGACAGGCGAAGCAATGGGTAACTGCCGGGGCATCTGTTGTCGCGCTCATCCCGCACACCACACTCAGCCCTCGCAAGGTCTGCGATAATGCGGAGGCCCTGACACGGCCAATCATCGGAATCGAGAACCGCACGGCGCAGGAAGTCTTTGCCATCATGTGCGACCGGATCCGGTTGGCAGACATCCCATCGCCCTCACCACAATTGGTGGTGACCGTGCCTTGCCCCTGCACCCTGATAGAGCAGGATGAGGATTGCCCGGTTGGCTATCCCTCGCTGCTGTGTGGTGTCTGCAAAGGCCAGGGCCACACGACACCCGAACAGGTCACCGCTCTTGCCTGTGAGATGATCAAAATTGCCAGTGATGTCGGTGAGCCAGACGACCCGTTCGCGGCGTGGGAAAGTATCAGCCTGCTCCAGAGCCAGAACAAAAATCCCGCTCCCGCCGATCATGTGGTTGGGACCGAAGAGCGCGGCATTGGTATAGGCATGGCGATTGCCGCCGGCATCATCATGCGTGTGTGGGGACAAGAAGTTTATGCCCATG
The DNA here is from genome assembly GCF_051811225.1 of Rhizobium sp. 768_B6_N1_8. NCBI lineage: Bacteria > Pseudomonadati > Pseudomonadota > Alphaproteobacteria > Hyphomicrobiales > Rhizobiaceae > Rhizobium > Rhizobium sp. 768_B6_N1_8. Next base: position 1,073,069 of record NZ_JBPWPV010000001.1, read on the forward strand.
AAATCCTCACCACGGCCGGGTTCACCACGCTCGATGAGTTGAAGGCTTCCGGCGTCGATCAATTCGACATTGATGCTTTGACGCCGATCTTTGCCGCCTCCGCAACGGAGGGCAGCGGCGATGCTTAGTCCAGCCATGAAAAAAGCCTTGGATCTCTTGAGGCGTCGTGGAGAAGTCGGCGACGTCCTCCCCATGGGTAACCGGACCATGCTGGCACTGGAAAAACGCGGGTTTGCCCGACGCATCAAAAACGTCCGAGCGGAAGTGACTATCCGATGGGTTATCACGGAAGCTGGCCGCGCCGCGCTGTCCCCACCGCCCTCACAGGGGGAGGTGGGGTCGTGATGACGCACGAGATCGACAACAGGCCTCTCACGAAAGAGCAGTGGATCGTCATGTTCGCTGGTCCGGAGTGGGACGAGGAGACGATCGAGGCATTGGGCTACTCGCTGCCCAAGGCGTACGAAATCCATTCCGCGAGAACGAAAGCGGCGCGGCCACCTCAGGAGGTGGGGAGATGAGCAAGCCTCGCATCACAGCTGCCGCTGTCGTGGCGGCCCACGAAGTTTTCGAACGATACAGCCCGCCTGAAAATTACTTCAAGGTGTCCAGCGACGAGCAGCGGCGGATACGAATGTCAATCGTTCGGGTCGCGCTGATCGCGGCATGCACGGCAGATCAGATGCCGTCCGCCGCAGAGAACCCTATTGTATTTGGGATGGTCGACGAGTGCACGTGGATACATCTTCGCATGGAGCAGATTATCGAAGTGCTCAACGAGATGCGCGACGAAGGATACTGTTCAGACCATATGCGTCCGCTCGAAGATGAGTTCACCTTTCTGCGGGGTAGGCTGTCCATGCTGGACAGCATCTCATCGGTTCAGGGTGCGGAGGCGGGTAGCGATGGCTGATGTTACCGGACCAATCTCCACTTTAGCCGGCACGTCGCATGAAGTTCCTGACGGCATGATGTGCGATGACCATCCGGAACGCGCCGCCGTTGCCCGCATACAAGGCGAGACCGATTCATTCGGCTGCGAAATGCTCGACATGTGCCAGGAGTGCCTGGACGAGCTTCGCGCATGGCGCAACTCCGACGAAGCGAAGGAAATGCGGATCGGAACCTGCGAATGGTGCAAGGGCCATGCCGATGATCTCCGCGACGCTCGTGATTACGAGGAAGGCATGTGCGGGCCCGTTTACCGCGTCTGTGGTGCCTGCATCAAGCGCGTCAACGACGAAGCCGAGTCAGAACTCGACGCCATGGGCTATTACGACGATCGCGACGATTACGAGCCGGAGGACGCGGCCTGCAGATCCTGCGTCGGCGACGGCGAGGTTTTCGACGGAGATGACTACTGGTTCTGCACCTGCGCAGCTGGCCTTAAACTGAAGGGTGAGGCCGAAGCGCGGTATCGGGCGAGGTCGAAAGCATGAGCCGTCGCGACAAGATCCGCGAAAAGATCATGGCGCGCGTCCGTGTCGACGAGGAGACCGGGTGCTGGATCTGGACCGGTCCTACCTCAGGAACGAAAGGTCGCGGGGCTGGCTATCCGCGCATGAGCCTGGGGGGGCAGACCGTAGCGGTGCACATCGTCATGTGGACCAACGAGCACGGCTATGTTCCCGGCAAGAAGGAACTGGACCACTCATGCCGCAACCGTCTTTGCATCCGTCCGGAGCCTCGTCACGTGGAGATGGTGACCCGCAAGGAGAACGCCAGGCGGCGCGAGAAGGCCAGGCGAGGCATGCTCGGCCACAATGGCGGCCCGGTGCTCGTGTGCGAGGAGGCGTGACGTGAGCCCGCTCGATCTTCTCACCCCAGATGAGGCAGCAGCGCAACTCAAGATCTCCGTGCGCCAGCTGCGGGACTTGACCGATGACGGTCTTGTGCGGTGGATTAACGTCGGGCGCGGTACAAAACGCGCGACCCGCCGCTACACCCAGGATGATCTGAACGAATTTAAGGAACGGCAGGCTAAGACATCATGTCCGTCTACAAACGTCCCGGTAAGGAAACATACTCCTACGATTTCATCGTCGGGGGCCGTCGATTTTCTGGCGATACGGGAGAAACTAAGAAGAGAGACGCAAAAGCCTTCGAAGAGCGGGAACGGGCATCAGCCAAGGCGTTGATGGCTGCGGCTTCGACCGTCGAAGCCAACACTATGTCGTTCGAAATGGCTGCGCTGCGCTGGTTTCACGAGATCGGTCAGCACCACAAGAACCGTGACACTGTTCTCAAAAATCTTGACTGGCTACAGCAGAACATCGGCGGAGCCACCGATCTGCGCGCGATCGACGATCCGCGCGTTGCGAGCCTGGTAGCGAAGCGACGAGGCGAACGGGTGCGCCGCAAGCACAAAGACGGCAAGATCCACGAAGGCAAGCTCGTCAGCCCCGCAACCGTCAACCGAACCTGCACGCAGCCGCTGCGCGAGATCATCCTCCGCGCCAAAAACGTCTGGAAAATTCAGGTAGGAGAGGTGAGCTTCGGCGAGCACATGCTGAAGGAGCCGCAGGAGCGTGTGCGGGAGGCGTCGGCCGACGAGGAAAGCGCGATCATGGAGCAGCTCGGGCGCGGCTACGAAGACGCGGTGCGCTTTGCCTTCCTGAACGGTTGCCGACGCATGGAGATCCTTGGCCTCGAATGGCCGCACGTCGACTTCTTTTCCCGCCGCTTCACGGTGACTGGGAAGGGCGGCAAATCCAGGACGATACCGATGTCGGAGGAAACCTATGAAATCCTCTGGGCGCAGCGCCATAACCACCCGGTCAAGGTTTTCACCTTCGTTGCCTGGCGCACGCGAAAGACGATTAAGCAGGTACGCGGGAAAAGGTATCCGTTGACGGAATCCGGACTGAAGAGCGCTATGCGTAGAGCCGTGCCAGCGGCGGGCGTCGTCAATTTCCGGTTCCACGACACACGCCACACGGCGGCCACGCGAGTGCTTCGGAAATCGAACCTGCGCGTTGCCCAACGGCTGCTCGGACATACCGATGTTGCCACCACGGCGAAGTATGCCCACGCGCTCGACGATGACCTGAGGGCAGCTTTGGAGGCGACATCGAGTCCCACCAAAAATCCCACGGACATCGGGCAGCATGGAGCTAATGTATTGAAGAAGAAGGGAAATCAGGAGTGAGGGAATCGTTCCCCCAGTCAAGTGCGCTACCGGGCTGCGCTACGCCCCGACCTGCCGAAACGGCTTGCTTCTGTTAGACTTTTCGGTTTTTGGACGCAAGGGAAAAATGCCGCCGTGATCATAAAACGGAACTTGTCCTGGGGAATGTTTTCTGAGGAGCTTGTGTCCTGCCTCGCTGGAGCCGTCCAGAGGCCACACAACTCGCCGCTGACTGTTGAAAAAAGTCCGCGCAAAGCGGCAAAAATCCTTGCATACGACGGAGCAGCATGGAAATCCTCCCGCCCATAAGCAACGCGACGACAAGCTGCGTCGACCTTTGCCGGAATAATATGAGGTTTAGGTTGTAATTTTTGATATACTAAATTTTCGGTAAACTATTTCTTTAATATTTCTGTCAAATATCCCCGCGTGGAGCGGGGGATTTATTTCATATCGGGACGAAATCTACCTATGATTGAAGTTGATCTACGCGATCGTCCCAATTTTGGATTATCTGAAAATTGAAATTTATTCGCAATTTTGTTGCTGAGGGTGTAGTGAAGAGAAATCGTAGAAAAGTGTAGTTTCGGGCTTATGACGATCGACAATAAGACACAGGATTGCCGGCAGAGCCTTACCGCTGCATTCAAGGCTCTCGCTGACGAAGCCGTGAAAGCCGGCTGGCCGGAAGGGGATGTTGCCCTTGCGCTCGCGGAGCTTGCCGAAGAGCATGTCGCCGAGGTTGGCGCCAAGGTGATTGTCGAAGGCTTCAGTCAGTATCAGTTTCATCAGGCGAGCGGCCGGCTGAAATTCTGAGCTGAATTCTGACCGGCCTATCAATCCTCATAGCAGCAGCCCAGCTGTCCTGGCAGCCATCGCGAAAGACACCTGTGCCGCGCGCGGGCTTCTCAGCCCGTCCGTTGCGTCGAGGCAGTGCTGGAGTGCTATGCGATATTCGCGGCCGCGCTTGGCCGGCCAGCGCTTGAGATATTCGACAGCTTCCCAGGCAGTTGAAACGATGAAGCTGCTGCTTGGAGATTTGACCCTCACGGGCGAGGGGAAGCGTTTTTCGCTCACGGCTCTCTCATTCCATATGAATTCCAAACGGCCCTGTAACGCGCGAGACAAGAGATTGTTCCCGACGATTTTGATTTGCGCAGTTGCTAAAGTTTTGGGCCACGCGCATAATAAGAACATGGCTGGCAGGGAGGGCGTCGGCTGCGCAGAACGATGCGTTATTGCCCTCTGAGGGAAATGCGGCGCGATGTTGAAATCGTCAGTTCATCCCCAGGATCTACCGCTCTTTTCGGAAGATATCGACCTGCTGTCGCAGGTTCTGAGCCAGATTTGCGATGACAGCGGCATCGCCCCCCGCACGCCGGAGGCCGACAGGATCGGCGCAGCCATCATTCAGCTTTACAAGCAAGGCGTGAAGGACAGCGGCAAGCTGACCATTCTCGCCAAGACCTATCTCTAAAGCTCCCCGATCCAGAGTGCTTTGCGCTGAGCAGAAAGGGCTCTAAGCTCAGTTCTGCTCGATCGAGACACCGTTCTTTCCGATGCTCATCTCGATGCCCTCAGGCTTGCTCTCCTCATGGAAGATGTAGGCGCCGAGGCCGACGACCACGACGACGAGCGCGCCGATGACAAGATAAAGACCGCTATTGCGATTCAAGATAGGCTACCCCCAACACATTGACAGGACAGGCCAAACGCCTGAGATGGCGCTTGGTTCCGTCAATCGTCGTTCGCAGCGTTGAGATTTTCCGGCCGGATGCCGTCATCGTTGGAGCTGCGGGCGCGCATGCGTATGCCGGGGCCGCCCTCATCCTGATTGCCGCTGGCGATGAAGATGATACCGTGGGCTTCCAGCGTGTTGCGCACGTCGATCGTGGCGCGCGTCTCGCCGGCCCATTCGCCATTTTCCAGCGCCTGGACTGTTTCGACGGAAAGTCCGGCATGAGCTGCGAGTTCCTCGATGCTCATGCCGATCATGGCGCGTGCGCCGCGTATCTGTGTCCCTGTAATCATGCCTGAAATCTAGCGCCTTTGCGGAACTTCTCAAGTGTTTGTGAGCGGGTCGAGCGCTTGTGGCGAACTTCCAGCGCCGCGCAGCCCCACACGATGCCGAACAGCAAGTAAACGTGGCGCCAGTGGTCGATATCGATGACGTTGCCGATCGCCGCATGGCCGAGAACGGAGATCCACGCGACCATAAGGAAAGGCTGCCATGGCCGGTCGAGCAGCATGTTGCGGAAGCCGAGATAGAGCGTCCAGCACAGCATGCCGACATAGCTGATGAAACCCAGCCAGCCGTAGGTGGTCAGCGACTTCAGCCAGATATTGTGCTCGTCTTCTGGAAACATGGTGCCGAAGACCAGCGGCCCGATGCCGAGCGGCCGTTCCATCATCATCTGGAAGCCGATGCGATGGCGGTCGAAGCGGCCGAGATGCTCACCGTCATATTGCTGCACGAGCTGGGCGCGGGCGGAGAAGAGCTCGCTGACCTTGGGAACCTGCAGCGCGACCAGCAGCGAGGCCACCATCAGGATGATCGCGCCTAGCGACAGGATCAGCACCCTGAGCCGGAAGGCGCCGCTGCGCTCCTTCAAGAGCATGATGAAGATCAGCACCACCACGGCAAAGGCGAAGAGACCCCAGGCGGCGCGTGAGAAAGAGAGGAAGATGCCTAGCGCCAGGATGAGCAGTGCTCCCGCCTTGATCGGTGACGTCTTGAGATTTCCGGCGAGAATGCCGTGCACGAGGTAAAGCGCCGGCGGCACGAGGAAGGGGCCGAAAACGTTCGGATCCTGGAAGGCGCCCTTGGCGCGGTCGTAAAGCGTGAAGACTTCCGAGCCGGGAAAGGCGTGGAAATAGCCAAGGATACCGAGCAGGGAGGTGATAACAGCCGCAAAGCTCCAGGCATTGAAGATCAGCGGCAGCCGCTTGTGGCTGTCCTCGATGATCGCGGCATAGAAGATGGAGGTCAGCGCCAGGAACGTCGAGACGGCGATATACATCGGGCCGGTCGCCAGATCCCGCATCTGGGTGAGCGACAGCATGCCGCCAATGTTGAAGGTCAGCAGCAGCGTCAGCAACGGCGCGGTGGTGCGGGATATCTTTAGGCCGAGTATGAACCACAGGCCGATCAGCCCTGCCATCCACAATTCATAAGGCGCGGGCTCGTCGATGACGAAGCCGGAAAGAAAAACCCCGAAAGCGACCGCCGCCGAACCGATGAGGCGGAGCGTCAGCCGTTGCGGCTGGGCCACGCGCGCAGGGGAGGCGTCGATCGCGCTCAATAGGCGTTTTCCGTGTTGAGCAGCCGGATCGGCGTCAGGAACAGGATCTTGAGGTCGAACCAGAGCGACCAGTTCTCGATGTAGTAAAGGTCGTAAGCCGTGCGGAACTTGATCTTCTCGTCATTGTCGACTTCGCCGCGCCAACCATTGATCTGCGCCCAGCCGGTAACGCCGGGCTTGACGCGGTGGCGGGCAAAATAGCCGTCGACGATATCGGCGAAAGCGCGGTCGTGCGCCTGGGCGAGCACGGCGTGCGGACGCGGGCCTACCAGCGAAAGCTCGCCTTTCAGCACGTTGAAGAGCTGTGGTAGCTCGTCGATCGAGGTCTTGCGGATGAAGCGGCCGACACGGGTGACGCGCGGATCGCCCTTGGTGACGGCGGCCTTCGCCGTCGGATCGCTCATGTTGGTGTACATGGAGCGGAATTTGAAAACATTGATGACTTCATTGTTGAAGCCATGGCGCTTCTGCTTGAAGAAAACAGGTCCTTCCGACGTCGCCTTCACGGCAATCGCCGTCGCGACCATGACGGGCCAGAGCAGGCAGAGTGCGATGATGGTGAAGAAGATGTCGAAAGCGCGTTTGGCAACGGAATCCCAGTCGCGGATCGGCTTCTTGAAGATGTCGAGCATCGGCACCGCGCCGACATGCGAATAGGCACGCGGGCGGAAACGCAGGCGATTGGCATGTGCGGCAAGGCGGATGTCGACTGGCAGCACCCAGAGCTTTTTCAAAAGTTCGAAGATGCGCGCTTCGGCAGAAAGCGGCAGTGCGATGATCAGCATATCGATGCGCGTCATCCGCACGAATTCGACGAGTTCGCTCACCGTGCCGAGCTTCGGATAGCCGGCGACCATGATCGGAGAGCGCTTCTCACCACGGTCGTCGAAGATGCCGCAGACACGGATGTCGTTATCCGCCTGCTGCTCCAGCATACGGATCAGTTCCTTGGCCGGCTCGCCGCCGCCGACGATGACGGCGCGGCGCTCCATGATACCGTTGCGCGCCCAGTTGCGCATGCCCTGTGCCACGAGGAAACGCTCGATAACCAGAAAGAGCGCTCCTGCAATAAACCAGATGCCGTAGGATTCCGCGGTTGCAGCGCTGAGACCGCGCAGAAGCGAGAAAGCGCCTGTTGTCAGCACGAAGATGATGGCGAATGCTGCGAAGGCACGCGGCAGATACCGGACGCGAGCTCTGAGAGCCGGAATGGAATAGGTATCGGCAAGCTGAAGCGCTACGACGGTCAACGCCGAAACGATTGCCGCCATGACGGCCCGCATCAGTATGCTGTCGCTGCCGTCGCCAGGCGCGAAATAGAAGGCGGCAAGGCCGATGACGAACTGTGTCAGGAATTCCAGCAGCCGCAACTGGCCGATGATGATCGTCGGCGAATAGGTTCCGTCTCGGAACTGTTCGGCGATCTGACGTGCATAGGGATTGATACCAGGCGTCTCGCCGGCAGCATGTCTGGAGGCGTCGTTGCGCGTCTCCGTATCGGAGACCTGCTTGCGCAGGGCTTCGACGTCGAACTGTCCGCTCTTTTCCAGCTTGTTCATGGGGCTTCATCGCTCGTTGATGTGAGCGGGATAACAGAAAGCCCCTAAGAAACATTTACGAGGCGGCCGGGATCGCCTGTGCCGCAGCGGGATTGACGAGTTCGCCGTAGAGTTTCAGCACTTCGCGCGCCATGACCGACGCGGAAAAGACCGATTTGACCGTGTCGGGAGAGGGCATGACCTTGTCGTGCCAGCCGGGTACCGTCAGTGCTTCCGCCATCACCCGCGCCAGATCGTCGGAATCTCCCGGTGCCACCAGTGCGGGACTATCGGCACCGAGCACCTCGGGAATACCGCCGACGCGCGACGCGATGACGGTCTTGCCGGCGCCGAGGCCCTCCAGAACGATATAGGGCATGGCTTCGGCGCGGGAGGGAACGACGAGGTTCTGCGCCATGGAGAAGGCATCCTTCACGCGCATGGCCGGCAGCATGCCGATGCGCTTGCCGAGGCCGCGCTCCACCATCATCTCGCGATAACGGTCGCGTTCCGGCCCGTCGCCGATCATCAGCGCCGAAAGCGGTCGGCCGAGCAGGCGCTCGGTCTTGGCGAAGGCATCGATGAAGAGATCCGGGCCTTTGAGGTCGCGCAGCATGCCGACATAAATGAAGTGCACGGCATCGGAGCGGGTCGGGATGTCTGAAAAGTCCCGCGCGCCGATGCCGTTATAGATCAGACGGTTGGTGACCCGCGGCCGCCCCACCTTGGTCGCATAGGTCTGGCGTTCATATTCGCAGATGAAGACGAGCGCATCGGTAAAATATTCCTGCAGCCGCTCCATGCGCAGCACGAACTGGCCGAGCATGGAGGCGCGGGAATAATGCAGGCTTCCGCCATGCGCGGTATAGAGGCGGGCTACGCGATACCTATTGACCCGCAAGGCTGAGCCGGCAAGTCGCGCAAGCACACCGCCCTTGGCGCCGTGTCCGTGCAGCACATCCGGCCGCAAACTCCTGATTTCCTTGAATGTGTTCCAGAGTACCATGGCATCAGCCGGGCTGATGGAGCGCCGTATCGGAATACGCGTCAGGCCGAGCGAAAGATAAGGACGGATATCGTCGAAGAGACGGTCTTCATATTCGCCGCCGGTCGAGCTGTCGCAGATGATGCCGATTTCGTGGCCCGCCCGGCTGTGTTCCTCCACCAGGTCGCGGACATGGCGGAAAATTCCGCCGACCGGCGACCGGAAGCAGTGAAGAATGCGGAGGGGCCTTTGTTCTTCCATAAGCTAGAAGAGCCGTTCACGAACATAGATCGTGTCACCGGCGATGATCGGGCCGGAAATATTGACGCGGCCCGTCAGCACCTGTCCGTTGATCTTGCGCGTGACGTCGACCATGCTCTGGTTGGCGCGGCTGGTGAAGCCGCCGGCAACTGCGATGGCGTTCTGCACGGTCATGCCGGGAACATAGGCATATTGGCCGGGCTGGCCGACTTCGCCCATGATGTAGACGGAGCGATAGCGGTCGACATCGATCGTGACATCAGGATCGCGAAGATATCCCTGCTGCAGCTTCTGCGCGATCTGGCCGGAAAGCTGCTGCAGGGTGCGGCCGCGGGCAGGGACCTGGCCGATAAGGGGGAACGCGATGTAACCGGCCTGATCCACCGTATAGGTATTGGTCAGCGTTGCCTGATCGAAGACGGTGATGCGCAGGCGGTCGCCGCTATCGAGCGAATAGGGCTGGATCGTCGCCTGGTTGAAGGCCTTCGGCGCCGGCCGATAGGTCGTGCAGCCCGCCAGTGCAGCCATCATGGCGACAAGGCTCATAGCCATCAAGGTCTTGGGCTGGACGAAGGGCATCCGCTTGCTCACAGGAAGATAAATCGGTCGAGCCGTTATCGATCTATTAGGGTTAATGCCCGGTAAAAAATCCGCCGATTTCCGCAATTCCTTTATCAGGAGCGTCTTGTTTGCGAGGGAATTGCCATTAACCGTTGAGTTACCATGGTCGTTTACGCTTGGGGCAGTTCGTATTGGAGTAATGAGTATGTCCCGCGTAGCGAGTGATCAGGATGTGGACATCGACCTCGGCCAGCTTGTGCGCGCGGTCTGGGCCCGTCGTCTGAGAATATTGACGATCACCGCATTGGGTGCGGCTGTCGCTTTTGCCGGCGCCAAGATAGTTTCACCGCAATATCGCAGCGAGACGCGTCTCCTTATCGAGCCGCGCGCTCCCGCATTCGCCAATACCCAGACAAACGACGCCAGTGCCGGGCCACTGCTCGACGAGTTGAATATCGCGAGCCAGGTGCAGATCCTGCAGTCGGCGGACCTTATCAAGCAGGTCATCAACAATCTGAAGCTCTATAATCTGCCGGAATTCGATGCGGCTGCGAACGGCTCTGCGCTCACCGATATCCTCGTGGCGCTGCACCTGAAGAAAAACCCGCTGGAAAATCCGCCGGAAGAGCGCGTTATCGACGCCTTCACTCAGCGCCTGCAAGTCTATCAGGTGCCGGGCTCGCGCGTCATCGGCATCACCTTCACCTCCAAGGATCCAAAACTCGCCGCCAGCATTCCGAATGCCATGGCGCAGGTCTACCTGGCTATCCAGAGTGGCGCCAAGCTCGACTCCAACACCGAAGCCACGCGCTGGCTCGAGCCGGAGATCGACAGCATGCGCCAGAAGGTGAGCGAGGCCGAGAAGAAGGTCGCCGATTACCGCACCACCCATGGCCTGCTGCAGACCAACGGCACCACGACGTTTACCGCGCAGCAGCTCAACGACATCTCCGTCGAGCTGACCCGCGTGCGCACCGACAAGGCGAATGCCGAGGCGAGGGCGCAGGCCGTGCGCAACGCGCTCTCTTCGGGCGAAGCCTCAGACACGCTAAGTGATATTATGTCGTCGCAGGCGATCCAGCGGCTGAAGGCGACGGAATCCGGCCTCCAATCGCAGATCTCCGACCTGCAGACGAGCCTGCTGAACAACCACCCGCGGCTGAAGAGCCTGCGCGCTCAGCTTGCCGATATCCGCGTGCAAATCCGCCAGGAAACGCAGAAGATCCTTGCCAGCATCGAGAACGAGACGAAGGTTGCCGATCTGCGCGAACAGGAATTGGAACAGCAGTCCGATACGCTGCAGGCCAACAGCGCCAGAGCAGGTGAGGACGGAGTGGGTCTCAACGCACTGGAGCGGGAGGCGAATGCCCAGCGCCAGCTTCTCGAAACCTACCTCGTCCGCTACCGCGAGGCCGCTTCCCGCGCCGACCGGAATTCCAGTCCTGCGGACGCCCGCATTGTTTCGAAGGCGATCGAGCAGGTCGATCCCTATTTCCCGAAGGTCGTGCCGATCGTCGTCGTTGCCGCAGTCGCAACACTCATCATGAGCGCGATTGTCATCATGCTCTCCGAACTCTTCAGCGGCCGTGCGCTGCGCCCGGTGGAAGCCCCCGATGTCGAGGACAGGGTCGAGGAAGAAGGGCAGGGCGACGCAGCACCCGTTCCCGCCTTGAAGGTCGCCAAACCGAGCATGCTGACGGCTGCCATTGATGAGGATGAGGAGCCGGAAGCCGAGCTGGTAGGGGAAGCGCCTGCCGACGACAACGAATTCTCCGTTTCGTCAGTCGCGCGTTATCTCACCGACTGCCGCGCTCCGCTTGCCGTATCCATATCTCCGACTGGTGACAATGGTTCGGCCGCGACCGTTGCCCTGGCGCGCGTGCTCGCCGATACCGGACGCCGCGTAATCGTGATCGACATGACCGGCTCCGGCTATCCAAGCGAACTGATGGCCGAGAACCAAGAGGCACTGGGCGTCACCGATCTTCTCTGCGGTGAGGCCGCCTTCGGCGAGACGATCCATGGCGACCGTATGTCCGATGCACATCTGATCCCGCAGGGTGTGAGCGATGTGCGCCACGCCATGCGGGGCGTCGACAGGCTTTCGCTACTGCTCGATGCTCTGACTTCGGCCTATGATATCGTCATTGTCGAATGTGGCGCGGCCGATGTCGCCGGTGTTTCGCGGCTGACGCGCAGCAAGGAAATCGAGATCATCCTGTCGCTGCCCGAGATCGACGAGGCTACTTTCGTCGGCATGATGCAGGATTTCCAGAGCGCCGGCTACGAGCGCGTCGTCCTGATGTCGGGTGGCGAAGAGGCTGCCATGCGCAGCCCCGCGCGTCACGCCGCCTGATCTTTAAATCTTTGTTTTACGCATGTCATTGTCGCAAAACCGCTGCACACTTTTGCGCGACATGCTTACCCGACCTTGGCACGGATATTTTGGGCGAATTTATAAAGGCCAGGGCGGGCCTTGATGAAGGCCTTGCCACGAGTGATTGCCCGGTGCGCCGTGCCGGCTGCGATGCCGATGCCGGAGATTGGCAGGACCACATCGTAATGGTCAGTTTCGACTGGCGCCCAGGAGCGCTTGTAGGTCTGGTCGCCGAGACCGAAATCGAAGAGCGCAACTCCCTGGCCGTGCAGACCTGATATCATCTGCCAGAAGAGGAATTCGCCGGGGCTTGCATCCGCAACCAGATCCTCGTCGATCGCGCCGAACTGGCAGATGACGTGGTCGCCCTTGCGGGAAATCCCCGACAGCGCGGCGATGCGTCCCTCATAGTCGCCCTTCAGGCGCAGGACGCGCATCTGCAGGCCGAAATTGTCGCCATTCCGCTTGTCGATCAGGCCGTGCAGGAAGGCCTTGGTTTCCGCATCCGCAAAGACATCGGGCAGGCCGAGCGAGGCGAAGCGGGCGCTTTTCAGACGGAAGAACATGTCGAGCAGTTCGTGTTGCTCCGAGGATGCTTCAGGCGCGATATAGTCGAAGCCGCCAACCGCCTCCAGCCGCCGGCTCTGCGCGCGGAATTTCTTGCGCCTGCTCTTGGCGTTCAACTGCTGCAGCGTCTTCTCGAACGTATCGAAGAGCGGAAGCTGATAGGCGTGGTTCTGGTTCTGCACCATGGGCAGGCCCGAGAGCATGTTGCGACGGCTGCGCCATTCCAGTGGAATATTTTGCAGAAGAAGCAGATCGGCCTTGCCGGCGAGTGCTGCACGAAGGCGGGCAGCAAGATGATGGCTGTCTACCGTATCGCTGTCTGCGGCAAAGTCCTGTGAGAACAGGCCGGTATTGATGTTGCTGTGGTCGGCGCCGATGAATTTGGCGATCCGCATGCCGCGTGAAGCGACAATTTCCACCGGCAGGATGAAGGCGGTGCGGTTGCCGCTGCTGCCACGCAGGATGGCGAGCGGACGGCGGAAAGCCGCCACCCAGGCGGCACACCAATCATAGCTCTGGTGCAGCGAGGAAAGGTTGTCACGCTCCAGCGCGCGCCATTCCTCTTCCAGGGGCTCCATCCTGTCGAAAAGCTGGATATCGAGTTCGGCCATGGCAAGTTTCACGCTGAGTTGCCGCAGCCGGGAAATGCCGGCTTCAGCTTGCGCCACAGCGTCGAACTTTTGTTCAGGAGCATCGAGCCTCTGCGTCTGCACGTATCTTTCTCCGATCGAGAGATTGCTGCAGAGGAAGGTAAGGCGGCCAGACGTATATTTGGTTTAACCGCCGCCCCTCAGTGAGGATTTCCACAAATCAGGGTTATTCCGTCGTTAATCGGCCCCTACCGCTGTCTCGGACCGGCCATCCACTTGATGATGACCATCGCCGGCAGCACCCAGAGCAGGCCGGTGAGCGCGAAGTAAAGGAGATGCCCCCACCAGGGCGCATTGCCGAGCGTCGCGACCGCGATCGTATTCGCCACGATCGCATAGAAAAGCACGAGGATGATGATCAGGATCGTGCCGATGAATTTGCGAAGGCGGACGGGCATCGTATAACTTTCGAACGGATGGGACTGAGCCGGCGCGACGGCATGCCGCAAAGGTTCGGGGCTTGTTTTGCATCAGCCGCTGGGGCAAATCAACTGCCGGATAAAAGGAGACATCATGGCCGTCGCGAACTTGAGCCCGGAGCAGGCGATCCGCACTGAAGTGCGCAGGCAGGATAACAATCGCCGCGCCGTGCGCATCTGGCTGGGTTTCGTGCTTTTGGCGCTCTTCTGTCTCGTGCTTGTGGGGGGTGCCACGCGGCTCACCAATTCCGGCCTTTCCATCACCGAATGGAAGCCGATCCACGGCGTCATCCCGCCGCTGAATGCCGCCGAATGGGAAGAGGAATTCAAGCTCTACCAGCGCATTCCCGAGTTCCAGCAGCTGAACAGCGACATGACGGTCGATCAGTTCAAGAGCATCTTCTGGTGGGAATGGGCGCACCGGCTGATTGCGCGCGGCATCGGCGTGATCTTCGCGCTGCCGCTGGTCTTTTTCTGGGTGACGGGCAGGATCGAGAAGCGCCTGCGCTGGCCGCTTGCCGGCATCCTGGCTCTGGGGGCCCTGCAGGGCTTCATCGGCTGGTGGATGGTCTCCTCCGGCCTGTCTGTGCGCACGGATGTCAGCCAGTACCGGCTTGCCACCCATCTCGTCATGGCCTGCCTGATATTTGCCTCCTGCATGTGGATCATGCGCGGGCTTTCGCCGCATTCCGATGATGCTGCCCCGACGAAGAATTCCCACCGCTGGGCGGCAGCGATCGCCATCTTCTCCCTCTTCCAGATCTATCTCGGCGCACTGGTCGCCGGCCTCGATGCCGGCTTTGCCTACAATACCTGGCCGCTGATGGACGGCGCCGTCGTGCCCGGCGATCTCTTCATCCAGCAGCCCTTCTGGATCAACCTCTTCGAGAACCCGAAGACGGTGCAGTTCATCCACCGCTTCGGCGCCTACACGCTGTTCGCCCTGGCCCTCATCAACATGGTGATCACGCTGCGCGCGGCTGCCTCGACCACCCATGCACGCCGCGCCGTGGTGCTCTTCGTGCTCGTCACGATCCAGGCGGCAATCGGCATCACCACGCTGCTGCTCGAGGTGCCGTTGCATTGGGCCCTGTTGCATCAGGCAGGTGCGTTGGTGGTATTCGGTTTTGCGGTCGCCAACTGGCGCGGCTATTACGGCGAATATCCCCGCGCAACTGTTATCGCCGAGCGCGACTGAGCAGGAATAGAGACGTCCTTATCCCCTGGCTCGCGGAAGAGTGAATGGGATCAATGCGATGCTCCTCGCATGGATTTGCCGTGACATGCTAGATTGTCGGCTTGGCGCATGGGCGATCCTATGAAGGGGGATGTTCACATGAACAGATTTCGTACATTCGTAATGGCCGGCGCTCTGATCACGCTTTCCGCAATCGCCTCGGGCTGTACATCGACGGGGAGATATGATTATGGCGAGGATACGTCCCTGAATCCGGCCTGCGCCGGCGGTTTCCGTCCCAGCGATAATCGGCCCTGCTCTTATTGAGCCAATAGGGCTCACCAAGTTCCGGTGAGCGCAGAGGCCGCCAGTAATAGCCCGGTCAGAATGTTTGCCAGGAACAGGCGGTAGTTCACCTCAGGACGGGCGAGATCGATGCGCCAGGTCTGCGAGGCAAGGTGTGCGGCAATCACGAGCATTCCGAACGCATAAGGCAAGGACATGCCCGACAGCCAGCCGCCGAGCGACCATGCGGCGATCGTCAAAGCGTAGAACAGGTCAATCATGAGCTTGCCATGCCGACCGAACAGGATCGCAGTAGATTTCAGGCCGAGGCTTCTGTCGTCCTTCACGTCGACATAGGCATAGACGGTATCGTAGCCAATCTGCCACGCGATGGCTCCAGCCCACATAAGCACGGCTCCGGCCGGAATATGGCCGGCAATTTCGGCCCAGGCCATGAGCATGCCCCAGTTGAACGCTGCGCCCAGCACTGCCTGCGGCCAATGGGTGAAGCGTTTGCAGAGCGGATAGACGAACACAAGCGGCAGAACGCAGAGGGCGACCAGCCGCGTATAGGGTGTCAGAAACAACAGGAGAGACGCCGCCAAGGCGAGCTCGACGGCCAGAAAGGTCAACGCCTGACTGACGCCGATCTGCCCGCTCGCCAGAGGCCGAAAACGGGTTCGCTCGACATGGCCGTCAAATTTCCGGTCCGCGATATCGTTGATCGTGGAGCCGGCGCTTCGCATCAGCAGGGCGCCAAGCGTGAAGACGGCTAGCTGCCGGATATCGGGCAGGCCATGGGCGGCCTGAAACAGCGCCGCCCAGCATGGAAACAGCGTCAGCCATATTCCGACTGGACGATCGAGCCGCGCGAGCCTTGTGTAAGGTCGCCATGCGCCCGGCAACAGCCGGTCCACCCAGTCACCCTGATGAATATCGCTCAAGTCCGGGCGGTTTAATGTGTTCATGGCGTGATCCGGATATTTTCGAAAATTCTCAATGAAAGCAGTTATTTCGTGCCTTGGATTGGCTGTCGCAGAATAGAGGCTTTCGGTGGCATTGCAATGATCGTCCCGTCTCAGGCAAACCCATTTAGCCTGCGTGAGAGAGGATATTCAGCAGCTTGCCGGTGGGGTCGCGAATATAGAAACGCCGTACGCCCCAGGGCTCGTCGGCTGGCCCGTAGACGATCCGATGCCCACCCGTCACAGCGCGCTGATGGACCTCGTCCACATCATCGACCTCGATCGAAATGTCGGGCACTGCGGTTCCCGATCCACCCTCCGTTGCAATACCGATCTGGGTGATTGCGCGCCTGTCGGATGCAAGGGTGACGATCCAGCCATGATCCATGACGATGTCGAGATCGAACAGCCCGGAATAGAAATTGCGCACGTCTTCGATGGAAGCGGCGGCGATATTCGGAACGATGCGCAGCACTGTCATGGTGTTCCTCCCTAGAGCGCCGTGCGTCCATTCGGACGCACTAAGGACGCTCTAACTCTTGGAATCTACGCATCAGGCTTTCCGAAAATCGTTCCGATTTTCGGGCCGATGCTGTAGGCGTGAAGAGAAATAGCACTTGGTCGATCTGCGGAACAGTTCAGGCCCTGTCTGCCGAACTGTTCCGCATCTCATAATCCCAGGACCTCAGATGCTCGCCTGCAGCCCATAGAGATTGGCATAAATGCCGCCGCTCTCCATCAGCCTGTCATGATTGCCTTCTTCGACGATACCGTCGCCGGTGAGCACCAGAATGCGGTCGGCGTGGCGGATCGTCGAAAGGCGATGGGCGATCACCAACGTCGTGCGTCCCTTGGCGAGCGTCAGGAAGGCCTTCTGCACGGCCCGCTCGCTTTCATTGTCGAGCGCGCTCGTCGCCTCATCGAAAATGAGGATGGCAGGGTTCTTGAGGAAGGCGCGAGCGATTGTCAGCCGCTGGCGCTGCCCGCCAGACAGCTTCACGCCGCGCTGGCCGATATCGGTCTGATAGCCCTGCGGCAACGCCATGATGAACTCATGCGCATGGGCAGCACGGGCTGCGGCCTCCACCTCTTCGTCTGTCGCATCCGGTCGGCCGTAACGCAGGTTTTCCGCCACAGTTCCGGCGAAGAGATAGACATCCTGCTGCACCACGCCGAGGTGCCGGCGCAGCGAGGCGAGCGTCACATCACGGATATCGGTGCCATCGACTTCGATCGAGCCGCCGGTGACATCATAGAAGCGGGGCAGCAGCGCGCAGAGCGTGCTTTTCCCCACGCCGGAGGGGCCGACGAGTGCCACGAATTCGCCGGGGCGGATGGTCAGCGACAGGTTGCTGAGCACGTCCGCTCCGTCCTCATAGCTGAAATCGACATTCGAGAGCCGGATCTCTCCCTTCGGGGTATGCAACGCATGAGCCGAAGGTCGATCCACGACGTCTGGGTCGATCTCCAGTATCTCCATGGCCCGCACGAAGCCCGTATAGCCCTCCTGCCAGAGCCGGGCGAGGTTGGCCATCCGCTTGACCGGATCGACGAGGACGCCGACGCAGAGCAGGAAGGTCAGGAGATCGGCAATGGTGAGTTCCGCCGCAAGGATGCGCAATCCGCCGAGGATGACGACCAGAAGCGTAATGATCTGGGCGAAGGTCTCGGCACCAGCGGAAAACCAGGCTTCGCTGCGGTAGCCATCGGCGCGACTTTCGAGGAAGCGCCTGTTCAGGGCGGCAAAGCGTTTCCGCTCCAGATCCTCGTTGGCGAAGGACTGGACGACGCGGATGCCGGCCAGCGCATCCTCGACCCTTTCGTTGACGGCGGCGATTTCCTGCTTGCTCGCCTCGAGGGCACGGTTCATGCGCCTGTTGAAGTGCAGCGCATAAGCCACGGCAAAAGGCGTCAGCAGGAGGATCAGAAATGCCAGTTGCGGGTCGATGAAGAACAGGACTGCCATCGCCCCGCTATATTTGAGAATAGCGATCAGAAGGTCTTCCGGCCCGTGATGGAAAAGTTCTCCCAGCCAGAACGAATCGCCAACGATGCGGCTCATCAATTGGCCGGTGCGGTGCCGGTCGTAGAAGCCGAAGGAGAGTTTCTGGCAGTGGTCGAACAGTTCCTGCCGGATATGCGCCTCGATATGCGCACCCATCATATGGCCGCGATAATCGACGAAGAAGATCGCACCTGTCTCGGCTGCCACGATGGCCAGCATGACGCCGCCCATGCCGAGGATCTGCCAATAGGCCGAAGCCGAATCGGCGAGCCCGATGAGATGGCTCATGACGATGTTGGCGCAGAGCGGCAACGCTACTGCGGCAGCAGCAACGACGACGGCACAGGCAGTATCGGCCATGAGCAGCGGAAGATGCGGCCGGAAGTAGGACAGGAACTTGCGCAGGCGCAGCCGGCGCCTGTCGTGGGATTGCGATGCTGTTGAGAAGCTGCGGTTAAGACGCGGCGGGTTTTTCCTCGCGCGTGAAAGCAAACTGGACATGAAGACGGATATCCTGAGTGTTGATCTTGTTCTTCTGGTTGCTCAGGATCGTTTTCATGAGTGCCTCCCATCGGCGTGAAACAGGGGCTGCGCGCCGTTCAAGCAGCACGGCCTTGCTGACAGCGTGCCGCTTTTACCGCAAAACGCAGCGAAAAGCGACAGTCTTTTGCTTTGGCGCATGACGGCAATAGGCTTGGGCGAGGTCTTCGGGCCATTTCCACTTACGGATCCGGCCCGCTGATTTCCTCCTGCAAGCGCTCGAAAGCTGTTGGAAATAGCGTGGCGGGCGGACTGTAGGGATTGGAGAAGGCGTAGATGAAGAAGAGGATGATGCCGGTAAAAACACCGAAGATCGATAATAGCAGCAGGTTGCGGCCATCAGGCGGATAAGGGTAGTAACCGATGGCGGTAAAGATCACCCCCGAAACCGCCGCAAACCAGAAGATCAGGCTGATGGAATCGGTACCGCTGTTTTCCCGCCGGTCTCGGGATTCCGAGATCGTATGGATTTCATCGAGCATGTGGCCGCGCAGGCTCTGCTGTTTGGCACTGACGGGAGCCAGTTCGAGAATTTTCAGATAGGCGTTGTTCCATTGATCCCAGGCCGCCGAAGAGAGTTCGCCGGTTCGCCCGAGTTCGTTCCATTCCTGCTCGATGACGATGCGCACATAATCTTTCAGGGCTTTCTGGATTGGCGCCTGCGCCTCCGGGCCATAGCGCTCGGCATCATAGAAGACATCGCCGACCGCATTGCTTTCCACCGCGCTTTCCGTTCGCAGCGCCTGGTATTCGATCATTTCCTGCGCAAAAACGAGAGCGAGGATGAGGGCATGCAGGCTGGCGATGCGGGTGATGACTGAACTTGCCAGCTCCCTGTCGCGCCCGCCCGGGTCACCGCCCATGAGCAGATGCATGAAATAATAGGCCGCAAGCACCGTTGCGGTCGTGCCTCCAATGATGGCAATGCCGATCAGAACCGACGCCATTTAGCTCCCCTCACATGGGGGAGTGTAAGGCTTTCATAGCAGGCGGGCAATCGTGTCGGGGACTAACGAAGCAGACTGTCGAAGACAGGCATGCCACCGATCGCCGAGGCCGCGATCAGGATGTAGCAGGTCATGCGGAAGGTGCTCTCCTTGGCGAGGCCGAAGAGCTTTGAGCCGCCCCAGAGGCCGACGGCATAGGCGGGCAGCGTGACGATGGTGAGCGCGAAGACCGTGGAGACGAACAGCCCGCCGAAATAATAGCCCACGAAGCTGAAGACGGTGGAGATCGAGAAGTAGAGGATGACGTTCGAGCGCACGCGCGTGAAATTGCTCTTGCCACCGAGCCAGTAGGCGACGACAGGCGGCCCGCCGAGCTGTGCCGCGCCGCTGAAGAGACCGGCAATGAGGCCGATCGCCGCGCTGAGCGGAGCGACCGGCTTGCCATGATAGCGCCAGCCGGAGACAAGCAGCACCAATAGGCAGATGGCGATCGCCGAGATGATCCAGCGCAACAAAAGCGGGTCCATAAGCGCCAAAACCGCCGTTCCGGCCGGAACACCGAGGGCGGCACCTGCTGCCATCGTGAAGACCTCGCGCCTGTCCGCCCCGCGCCATGCGGCGGGGATCATGCCGAGCGTCGCAAGCCCGTCGATGACGAGCAGCACAGGGGAGGTGAGCTTCGGCCCGATGACGGCGCCGGCAAGCGGAATGAAGATGAGTGCTGCGCCGAAACCGGAGAAGCCGCGAGCGAGCCCGGCGACGAAAGCAAATATGATCAGCGAGGAGATGCCGTGATCGGGGAGAGCGGCATCAAACCAGGCGCGCAGGCCGGCCATCAGCGCTTACAGCGTCATCGATCGGGGCTCCGTATCTCGGGAAGAGACAGGGCGGAAGGCCCTGTCTTAACGCAGGCGCCTGATAACAGGCAATTGCTGGGCGTTATACGCCAAGCATCAGGTCCATGTTCTGCACGGCGGCGCCCGAAGCGCCCTTGCCGAGATTGTCATAGACGGCGACGAGCAGCGCCTGCGCGATATCGTCATTGGCAAAGACGTGCAGGCGCATGCGGTTGGTGTTGTTGTAGATTTCCGGGTTGAGTTCCGGCGTGCGCTCCGATACCTCTAAGGGAGCGACCTCGACGAAACCCTTGATGCCGGCATAATAGTCGGCGATCGCGGCATGCAGGTCAGCACCCTTCGGCACCTTGGGCAGATGCGAGAGCTGCAGCGGCACGGTCACGACCATGCCCTGCGCGAAATTGCCGACGACTGGTTGGAAGAAGGGCACGCGTCCAAGCTTGGCGTAGCGCTGCAGCTCTGGCAGGTGCTTGTGCTTGAAACTCAGCCCATAGGGCATGTATTCAGGCGCATCCTCGCCCTTGGCGACATAATCCTCGATCATCGTGCGGCCGCCGCCGGTGTAACCGGAAATGCCGTTGACCGTGACCGGGAAATCGGCCGGTACGAGGCCGGCTTCGATCAGCGGGCGCAGCGTGGCGATCGGGCCTTGCGGCCAGCAGCCGGGATTGGCGACGCGCTTGGCCGAGGCGATGGCGCCGGCCTGCTCCTTGCTCATTTCCGGAAAGCCATAGGCCCAGCCTTCGGCGACGCGATGCGCCGTAGAAGCGTCGATAACCTTCGTACCGTCGTTCTCGATCAGGCTGACGCTTTCCTTGGCCGCATCGTCAGGCAGGCAGAGTATGGCAATATCGGCCTCGTTGAGCAGTGCAGCACGCACCGCCTTGTCCTTCCGGCTTTCGGTCGGGATAGACAGCAGCTCAAGATCGCGGCGCTCCGCCAGACGCTCGCGGATCTGCAGACCCGTCGTTCCAGCCTCGCCATCGATGAAGATCTTTGCTGCCATGATTATCCTGCACTTTCAGTGAGTTCTGGTTGTTTCCGGAATCAGTTTGCCATGAAGTTGAATCAATTTGATAACAGCAGTCATCCTGCCGTCGCGCGCCGTTCGGCGTGGAGGCCCAGCATATACATTGCGACCGTCGCCCCCGCAATGGCGGTGATGTCGGCATGGTCATAGGGCGGAGAGACTTCGACGACGTCGGCGCCGCGGATGTCGAGTTGCTTCAGTCGCTGCAGCACGGAGAGGATCTTCGCACTGGAAGGACCGCCGGCGACCGGGGTGCCGGTGCCGGGCGCAAAGGCCGGGTCCAGGCAGTCGATATCGAAGGTCAGGTAGGCAGGCGAACCCTTCGTATGCGCGATGATCATCGATGCGATGTCCGTCGCACTCATTTCCTCGACCTGATGGCCGTAGAGAAGATGGATACCGAAATCCTCTGGCGCATGAGTGCGGATGCCGATCTGGATCGAGCGGTCAGGATCGATGAGACCGGCGCGGACCGCACGGGCCACGAAGGAGCCGTGGTCGATGCGGCGCTCGTCGTCCAGCCAGGTGTCCTGATGCGCGTCGAACTGCACGAGCGCCAGCGGGCCGTGGCGATCGACATGCGCCTTCAAGAGCGGCCAGGTGACATAGTGGTCGCCGCCGAGGGTCAGCAGGAAGGCGCCGCTGTCGAGAATGGCGCTCGCCTGCCGCTCGATGGCTGCGGGCGTGTCCTGATGGTTGCCGTAGTCGAGCAGGCAGTCGCCGTAGTCGATGACGGCCATCTCGGCGAAGAGATCGCGCTGGAACGGATATTGCGGATCATTGTCGAAGATTGCGGAAGCCCGGCGGATCGCCTGCGGCCCGAAACGCGTGCCCGGCCGGTTGGAGGTCGCGGCATCGAAAGGAATGCCCCATACGACGGCATCGGCTCCTGTCAGATCCTTGGTGAAGCGGCGGCGCATGAAGGAAAGCGCGCCGGCAAAGGTCGGGTCGGAGGCAGCCGATGTCAGGCTCTGTGCCGTGAAGGCATGGTCGATGGTCTTATTCGCCATGGGAGGCTCCTTCCTCTGCGGTAAATTCGTAAGCGCGTTCTACCCGCGCAATGCGAACCTTATATTGCTTGTACCAGCGCTTGCGGCCGAGCTGCTGGGCGGCAAGATGGTTTGCCACCTGTTTCCACGCCTTCAGGCTTTCCTCGTCGGCCCAGTAGGAATTGGTGATGCCGAAGCCATCGGCATCCCGCGCGCTTTCGGCCCCGAGACAGCCCGGCTGCTGCAGCGCCAGTTCCGCCATCCGGTCGGCCATCGCGCCGTAACCATTGTCGCCCTCGGTACGAACAGAGGAGAAGGTCACGACGTAATAGGGCGGTTCGGGCGTGGTGGCGAAGGGCGAGGGCTGGGTGGAGGACATGCTCGGATTCCTTGTCTCTATAGGAAGGGGTAGGCGAGCTTCCGACAGATTTCAAGCTAAGGCGGCGGATCTTCTCCGCCGCCCTTTGATCTCAGCAGTGAGCGCGGATATGGCGCAACGCAAGTAGAGTGACGATACCCATCAACGCGCAATAGCCGGCGAGCGGCCATGCCGTATTGCCATCCAATAGCAGCACGAAGAGCGTACCGACGCAGCCGACGATCAGGCTTTCGATGCAGAAATAGAGCGCAACCGCCGTTCCGGCTGTTTGGCCAAAGGCCGCCAGCGCACCGTTCGCTGTGACTGCGGTCGTCAGCACGATGCCGACGGCAATCACCCACATCGGCAGGACGAAGCTGGCGAATGAGGGAGCAAGCAACACGTCACCGAGACCGAGGAGCAATGCGCCCACAAGAAGCAGGCCCATGCCGCGGGCAAGGCTGCCGGCCATTCCCCATCGCGCGACGAAGCGGCCGGCGAAGCGTGCGGACATGATCATCACCGCTGCGGCCGTTGCGAAGGAAAGGCTGAAGGCGAGACCGGAAAAGCCGGCATGATCGATCAGCACACGAGGTGCAGTGGAAAAGAACACGAAGAAGGCTCCCATCGCCGCGCTGAAGCCAATCGTGTAGGTCCAGAAATGCGCATTCGTCAGGATCGCGCGCATGCTGATCGTGACATTGGCCGCCGCCGCAGGTCTCGTTTCGTGCCAGCCTCTAAATGCATTGAGGGTTGCCGCAAGCATCAGTCCGCCGAGCAGCAGGAAGATGGCACGCCACCCGGCATGATCGGCAATCAATGCACCGGCGATCGGTCCGAGCGCCGGCACGAAGGAGAGGATCGCGCCAAGCAGGCTGTAGATGACGGCGCCTTCCGGCCTTACGGCATAGACATCGCGAACCGTTGCAAAGGTCGCCACAAGTGCTGCCGACGCGCCGGCCGCCTGCAGCAGACGCAGCACGACGAACAGTGCGGCCGACGACGTGGCTGCGAGCAGCAGCGAAGAGGCCGCAAACAGCAGCGCGCCGCCAAGCAGCACCGGGCGGCGGCCGATCCGGTCAGACAGAGGGCCGAAGAGCATCTGTCCGGCGCCGAGGATCAGCATGTAGAGGCTGAGCGTCAGTTGAACGACTGTCGCCGATGTGCCGAGTGCTTCAGGCATCGTCGGGACGACGGGGAGATAGATATCCATGGCAAGCGAGGCCAGGATATCGAAGGGCGCCAGAAGCAGCAGCGCTGCCGGCAGGGAGCAAGTCCAGTTCCTGTTTTGGGAAGGCATAGGTATTCATCCGCTCGAATGAGTTCATCCGTCGGCGATCTGCCTTCTCATCGCAGTCTGGATTGATCGGACAGATGCCGCAACAACTTCAAAAGGTTGCTGCGGCCTATCTGTCTGCGGACGGGGTGGCTCCCATGTGAGGTCCTGTCTTGTCCGATTTGAAACCTGATGCGGCTTTAGCAGCCGGCAGTACCGGCGACAATAGGTGAGTGTGGCGCGTTGACTTCGCAAACCGCTTCCAAGAAGCTGCGCCGACGGAACCAGGAAGGAGCCACGGGCAATGTTCGACCACATTTCAATCGGGGTAAAAAGCCTCGATAGATCGCGCCAGTTTTACGATGCGGTACTTGCGCCGCTCGGCTATGAGCGTCTGTCGAATTTCGACGGAACGATGGGATACGGCGCCGAGAGGCCTGCCTTCTGGGTGAGTGAAGTAGAGCGCCCGGTGCCGGCCGATCGCGGCTCTGGACTGCATTTCTGCTTCGTCGCCACGAGTGAGGAGGCCGTCAATGCCTTTTATGCCGCAGCACTTGCCAATGGCGGAGAGGACAATGGTGCGCCGGGCATCCGTCCCGACTACAGCCAGTTCTATTATGCCGCCTTTATCATCGATCCTGATGGATATCGGCTTGAGGCTTTCTTCAACAAGCCCGAATAAACGAAAAGGCCGGGCGAAAACCCGGCCTTTCCATGAAAGCATGTCCGAAAGCGATTAGCGCTTCGAGAACTGGAACGAACGGCGGGCCTTGGCCTTACCGTACTTCTTACGTTCGACGACGCGGCTGTCGCGGGTCAGGAAGCCACCCTTCTTCAGCACCGAGCGCAGGCCCGGTTCGAAGTAGGTGAGGGCCTTCGAAAGACCGTGGCGAACGGCACCGGCCTGGCCGGAAAGACCGCCGCCGGCAACGGTTGCTACGATGTCGAACTGGCCGTCGCGGGCAGCAGCAACGATCGGCTGGCGCAGGATCATCTGCAGAACCGGACGAGCGAAGTATTCCGCAAATTCCTTGCCGTTGACGATGATCTTGCCGGAGCCCGGCTTGACCCAGACGCGGGCAACAGCATTCTTGCGCTTACCGGTCGCGTAGGAGCGGCCAAGCGAGTCGACCTTGCGGACGTGAGCCGGAGCAGCAGCAGCTACTTCAGACGACGTGCCGAGATCCTTCAGGGAAGAGAGGTCAGCCACTATCAGGCGCTCCTTACGTTCTTCTTGTTCAGCGAGGCGACGTCGAGGACGGACGGCTGCTGGGCTTCGTGGGGATGGTTCGGGCCGGAGTAGACGCGCAGGTTCTTCATCTGGCGACGGCCGAGCGGGCCGCGGGGAACCATGCGCTCAACAGCCTTCTCGAGGACACGCTCCGGGAAGCGGCCTTCGATGATCTGGCGAGCCGTACGCTCCTTGATACCGCCGGCATAACCGGTGTGCCAGTAGTAAACCTTGTCGGAATACTTCTTGCCGGTGAAAACGACCTTGTCGGCGTTGATGACGATAACGTTGTCGCCGTCGTCAACGTGAGGCGTGAAAGTTGCCTTGTGCTTGCCGCGCAGACGCATAGCGATAACGGAAGCGAGACGGCCAACGACGAGCCCTTCGGCGTCGATGACGACCCACTTCTTCTCCACCTCTGCAGGCTTCTGGGAGAAGGTTGCCATAATTGTTACTCTCTCTTGGATCCCCATGCCCGAAGGCGAGGGGCGTTTCTTGTTGCTTGGTTGGTCGGCCGTAAGACAGACCAAAAAGAAAGCAGCCCGCAAAGGCTGCATTTCCGGCGCGGCTTATAGCGACAATCGATTAGCCGGTCAATACAAGCCATTTTGACGATCGGAAAAATAAGTAAATAAAAACAATATCTTAACAGTGCGGTATGTGAATACCCCATCTTAGGGTGCCTGAAAACAGGAAGTTTCGCCCTTCAAGGCCGTCGCATTGCGGTATTCGGCTCGAAATCGCCCCACCCTTGTGGCACAAAAGCGGGATTTAGACAGCACACAGGAACATGCAATGGCCGAGATCGTATCCTTCCGCAAGGACAACAACAATTCAGGCGAGGGCGCCCTCGTGCTCCGTCAGCTTTCCGGCGGCATATTGCGCCTGACGCTCAACAATCCGCCGGCCAATGTTCTGTCGATATCGACAATGGAAACGCTGATGGGCGAGCTGCAGGGTGCAGCCGAGGACGAGGACGTCCGCATCGTCGTCATCGCTTCGACCGGCAATGTCTTTTCCGCCGGTCATGACCTCAAGGAGCTGACCGCTCATCGCGCCGACGAGGACGAAGGTGTCGCCTTCTTCGAAGAGGCCTTTGCGCTGGCCGCCGATCTGATGCTGGAGATCAATCGCTTGCCAAAGCCGGTCATCGCCGAGATCGACGGACTCGCGACCGCAGCGGGCTGCCAACTCGTCGCGAGCTGCGATCTCGCGATCTGCACGGATACGTCCACCTTCTGCACGCCAGGCGTTAATATCGGGCTTTTCTGCTCGACGCCGGCTGTCGCCGTTTCGCGCGCCGCCCACCGCAAGCAGGCGATGGAGATGTTGCTGACGGGCGAGACGATCGACGCCTCAACTGCAAAGGATTTCGGTCTGGTCAACCGTATCGTGCCGAAGCAGTACCTCACGCAGGTGGTCAACAAATACGCTTCCGTCATCGCCTCGAAGTCGCCGCAGGCGCTGAGGATCGGCAAGGAAACCTTTTACAAGCAGCTCGAAATGCCCGTCGCGGAAGCCTATGATTATGCCGCAAGCGTGATGGTCGACAGCATGCTGACCGATGATGCGCAAGAGGGCATCGGCGCCTTCCTTGGCAAGCGCACGCCCGAATGGAAGGGCGAGTGATCAGGCAAGTTTCAGGATCAGCCCGCCGAGCGCGATGATGATGCCGGCGAGGTAACGCCAGATGCTGGCTTTTTCCTTCAGCACCAGAACCGAGATGACAAGCGCAAACAGGATGGCGGTTTCCCGCAGCGCCGCCACCGTCGCAACCGGAGCCTTCGTCATCGCCCAGAGCGCCAACCCGTAGGAGGCAATCGAGCCCGCCCCGCCGATCAGCCCGCGCCACCAGTTGCGCCTGACGTGAGTGGCGACAGTCAACAGACCGCGCTGTGAAAGCGCCCAGGCAAAGAGCAGAACCGGCGGCAGAAGCGACATCCACAGCGTGTAGGAAATCGCATTGCCCGAAAGCCGTGCGCCGATGCCGTCCACATAGGTATAGGTGGCGATGACGCAGGCGTTGATGAGCGCCAGCATGATCGCGTGACGGCTGCCGTGGCGGGCTTCGAAGGCGAGCGTCAGGATGCCAACGCAGATCGTCATGGTTCCGACAAGCGCTCCACCCGTCAGATGCTCTCCCAGGATGAAGCCGCTGGTGGCGACGATGAGCAGGGGCGCGCCGCCACGCATCAGCGGATAGACCAGGCCGATATCGCCGGCCCTGTAGGCGGCGGCGACCAGCTGGAAATAGGCAAATTGCAGGATGGCGGAAGCGCCGATGAAGGGCCAGGCCTGTGGCTGCGGCAGGGGGAGCAACGGTAGGAAAGGTAGCGAGGCGACCGCGCCGCCTGCAGAGATCAGCGCCGCATCAAGCGATTTGTCCTTGCCGGCTTTGATGATGGCATTCCATGTCGCATGCAGAAGAGCACCGAAAAGGACGAGAAGAAGAACATCGAGGGGCAAGGTGGATGGTCCAGGAGCAGTGCAACAAAATTGGGGAAAACATCACAGCTTTCCCGTTTGAACCTGCCTTGAAATAACAACCTGGGTTTGCGTGATTTGCCCCGGAAGGTGTACTCCGCACGGTCGAATTTTCAATAGCATGGATTGATCAGGTGAACAATTGCCCATCGTTGTAGCAATTTCTGCGTGCGCTCGAAATACGTTCAATTACGCTCAGCTCACACAACTATGAGATGTCGCTAATGGACGCATGAACATATCGTGATCAAATTATGTATGAAAGGTGAAATTCATCTGTAGAAAGAGAGTGTCGACAATCCTATGATGCTGAAATATAGACATTATTCTATAACTTTGAAATGATTATAAATTAACAACCGGGAGAGGTGTCGCCGATATTTTGTATCCCTAGATTGATCGTCCGATCCTTTCGCAGGTGCGAAAGGATCGATAATATTCACAATTCCGAATAAATGCAGAGTTAGAGACTATAGTGTGGAATGAACAGCATCCCGTCCAGGTTGTCGATATTCTGGCAGTTCAGCACCCGGCACTTGGGGTTGTCCTTGGAAGGAATGCTCGTCCATTCCGCATAATCGGTCGCGTCGCAATAGTAGCTGTTGCGGACATAGCGGTCGTAGAGAGGAAGGCCGCGCGGCGAGGTATAGCGAAAGATGACGGCGCCTTCGTTGTGGATCGCCGCCCGCACGCTCTGGCAGCTCATGGCAAGCGGATTGTAGCGTGAGATCGCAAGCGTCGGCGAGGCAGCTAGCACGAGCGCGAGCGCAAGGATTATTTTTTTCATGGCATAATTTCTCCCTGATATTTCCGGCACCTATATATACGTCGAAACGAGCCGCCCGGTTTCAATGAATCGCGACTGTCAAATCCGCCTCCTGCGGCACCAGACCGGAGACACCAGATATGGATCATGATGCCTACGCCGACGACTATCTTTCCGGCATTCTGAAATCCGTCAAAACCATCGCGCTGACGGGGGCTTCGCCCAATCCGGCCCGGCCGAGCAATGGTGTCATGGGCTATCTCCTGTCGCGCGGATACAAGGTCATTCCCGTCAATCCGGGGCAGGCGGGCAAGCAGATCCAGGGCCAGACCGTTTACGCACGTCTCGCCGACATTCCCGAACCGGTCGACATGGTCGATGTCTTCCGCGCATCCGAATATCTTGATGGGGTGGTGGACGAAGCGCTGGCACTCGAGCCCCGCCCGCAGGTTGTGTGGGCGCAGCTCGGCGTAAGCGACGACGCGGCCGCCGCCAAGGCCGAAGCCGGCGGCATCAAGGTCGTCATGAACCGTTGCCCGGCGATCGAGTATCCGCGTCTTTTTGGTTGACGCGGTCGGGCAGAACGGATTTTCCTCGGAACGCGCCGCGGTTGAAAAAGATCGCGGTTAACTTTCACATTCGAGCGGCTATGATCGCGCCCGTCAACAATTGTACGGGAGGACGACATGGCCAAAAACGATCCGGGATTCAACACGCTGGCAATCCATGCGGGCGCGCAGCCCGATCCGGCGACCGGCGCGCGGATTACACCGATCTACCAGACGACGGCCTTCGTCTTCAACGATTCCGACCATGCCGCAGCCCTTTTCGGCCTGCAGCAGTTCGGCAATATCTATAGCCGCATCATGAACCCCACCCAGGCGGTTCTGGAGGAACGCGTCGCGGCCCTTGAAGGCGGCACGGCAGCGCTCGCCGTCGCCTCAGGCCATGCCGCGCAGATGATCGTCTTCCACACGCTGATGCGTCCCGGCGAGAATTTTGTCGCCGCCCGCCGCCTCTATGGCGGCTCGATCAACCAGTTCGGCCATGCCTTCGAGAATTTCGGCTGGCAGGTGCGCTGGGCCGATTCCGACGACCCTGATGATTTCCAGAGCAAGATCGATGACAAGACGCGGGCGATCTTCATCGAGAGCCTTGCCAATCCCGGCGGCACCTTCGTCGATATCGCCGCGATCGCCGAAATCGCCCATCGCCACGATCTGCCGCTGATCGTCGACAACACCATGGCGACACCCTATCTCATCCGGCCGATCGAACATGGCGCCGATATCGTCGTGCATTCGCTGACCAAGTTCCTCGGCGGTCATGGCAATTCCATGGGCGGCATCATCATCGATGGCGGCACCTTCGACTGGTCGAAGACCGGCAACTATCCGATGCTCTCCAGCCCGCGGCCGGAATATAATGGCGTTGTCCTGCACCAGACCTTCGGCAATTTTGCTTTCGCGATCGCCTGCCGCGTGCTCGGCCTGCGCGACCTCGGCCCGGCCCTCTCGCCCTTCAACGCCTTCCTGATCCTGACCGGCATCGAGACGCTGCCGCTGCGCATGCAGCGCCATAGCGACAATGCGATTGATGTGGCCAAATGGCTGAAGGCCCATTCCAAGATCGCCTGGGTGAATTATGCCGGCTTGGAGGATGACCCGAACCACGCCCTGCAGCAGCGCTACTCGCCCAAGGGAGCAGGCTCGGTCTTCACCTTCGGCGTCAGGGGCGGCTACGAGGCCGGCAAGGCGCTGGTCGAAGGGCTGGAGCTTTTCTCGCATCTTGCCAATATCGGCGACACGCGCTCCCTGGTGATCCACCCGGCGTCCACTACGCACCGGCAGTTGACGGATGAGCAGAGGATTGCGGCCGGCGCTGGGCCTGATGTCGTGCGCCTCTCCGTCGGCATCGAAGACGTTAAGGATATCATCGCCGATCTCGAACAGTCGCTGTCGAAGATCTGACTGCGGATCGCTTCATATTCGCTCATCATCCAGTCAATTGCCTGACTTCCATCGAACATCATCGACATCGCCTCTATTGGTTTGCGTATCGTAGAGATGAGAGACTTCAACATGGAAAGAAGACAGGACGGGCGAAACAGATCATTGCAGGCCACAGCTGTAGTCGCGGACGGGGTAGGTCACCTTGATGTCGAACGGCGCTGGTCCCGGAAAGACATGCCCCAATCCCGCATCGCCATCAGCACGGGCGCGAGGGTCTGCCCGAACTCGGTCAAGGAATATTCCACACGGGGAGGGACCTCCGCGAAGACCTTGCGGGTGACGATCCCGTCGGCCTCGAGTTCGCGCAGCTGCATCGTGAGCGAACGCTGGCTCGGGTCTCCCACCAGGCGGCGTAGCTCGCCGAACCGACGCGGGCCGTCGAGGAGACGGTAGATGATCATCGGCTTCCACTTGCCGCCTGTGACATCCACGGTGATCTCGACCGGACATTTATAATCGACGTCCATCCTGCGCTCCAATAGTGTACTTTGTATCCCTATAAGCAAAACTATTGCCTACTTGCAAGTTCGCGTGTGTCGCACCTAGCTGGAAGCGAGCTTTTTGTGAGAGGTGCGTTATGCGAGCTGCGTTCTACGAAAGACAAGGGACTGCGAGAGAAGTGCTGACCATCGGCGAACTTCCCGATCCGCAACCCGGGGCCGGGGAAGTCCGGGTCAGGGTTCTCGCGTCGGGCATCAATCCTTCCGACATCAAGACGAGAACCGGATTTGGCGGAAAGGCGATGCCGTTCCGGAGGATCGTCCCGCACCAGGATGGAGCGGGCATCATCGACCGCGTCGGTCCCGGCGTGCCCGACGCCCGTATCGGCGAGCGGGTGTGGGTCTATATGGCGCAGACGGGCAGGGCGTTTGGTACCGCGGCGGAGTTCGTTTTGGTACCGTCCGGGCAGGCTGTCGGACTTGCTGCCAACGTGTCGTTCGAGACCGGAGCATCGCTCGGAGTCCCTGCGATGACTGCGCATCGATGCCTGTTCGCCGATGGGGACCTGCGCGGCAAGCGGGTTCTCGTCCAGGGAGGCGCGGGTTCGGTTGGCAACGCCGCCATTCTTCTCGCCAAGTGGGCCGGGGCATGGGTGGCGGCGACTGTCAGTCGAGACGAACAGGCGGACGTCGCGCGTGCGGCAGGGGCCGATCTCGTCATCAACAGGTATAGGGAGGATGTCGCGCAGGCGGTGAGATCGGCAACCGACGGCCGGGGCGTCAACCGTATTGTCGACGTGGACATCACCGCCAATATTGACACCGCAGTCGCTTGTCTCGCGCGTGACGGCGTTGTCTCGGCCTATTCCACGGAGTCGCCGCAAGCCACGCTCTCGATCCCCTTCTTCCCCGCGCTGCTCGGTGGCTTCGCTTTCCGTTTCGTCTACGTCTACACCATGCCGGAACCAGCGATGCGGGAAGCGGCCGAGGAAGTCTCTGCCTGCGCGGCTTCGGGAGCCTACGTTCCGAAGATCGCGGTGACGCTCGTGCTGGATCAGATCGCCGAGGCGCATGAACTGCAGGAAAGCGGCAAGATTGTCGGAAAGATTCTGATCGGCTTTTGATCTGCCGGCTGGGCCAAGGACGCCTTAACGGCGGAGGGTGCCCAGTACTCGTCCGTGGCCAACTGGGAGCCCCATGTCGTCGTTGATGGCCGCCTCATCACCGGCCAGAACCCTGCCTCGGCGAGACCGCTGGCAAAGGAACCGGTCGCCGCCTTGAAAAAGCTGGCGTAAGCCGATGAAGTAGACGGCGCCAGTACGTCGATCCGTTGTGGCAGGCGGGCAATCGAGTTGTTCGGAGGACAGTCTGGAAGCGTGGACCGCTTCCAGACTGTCCTTGTTGAGCGACTGCGTTAACGCGATCACGAAGGCCTGACGTTACTGCAGGCGCTCCTTCTTGGCACCGGTCGCGGCCAGTCGGCCTCGTCAGACCAGCTTGATCGTGACGTCGATATTTCCGCGCGTTGCCTTCGAGTACGGGCAAATCTGATGCGCCTCGTCGATCAGCGATTGGGCGACGTCGCGCTCTACGCCTGGAATGCCGACGTTAAGGCGAGCGGTCAGCGAGTAGCCGTCAGTGTCGGACAGGTTGAGATCGACTTCGGCATCGATCGTGACGTCACCGCCGAGCGTGATGTGCTTCTTCTTCACGATGAGCCCGATGGCACTCTCGAAGCAAGCCGACCAGCCTGCTGCGAAGAGCTGCTCGGGATTGGTGCCGATGCGCGCCGTGCCCGGTACGCCGAGCCTTACATCGAGACGCCCGTCGGAACTGCGGGCGACACCGTGTTCGCGACCGCCGGTGACGTGTGTCTTTGCGGTGTAGAGGACTTTGGGGTTCATTTTCTGGTCCATGACGCACTCCTTTTTGCTTTCGTTGCGGATGCCCCTGTTGGGCGGGTGTTTACTTCTTCGGTCAGGCGTCGGCGACGTCTATGACCGCTGGCGAATGCCGTGGGCGCCAAGGACGGCCATTCGGCCGACCTCCTTCAGCTCTCGATACGGCCGGTTACGCCGCCGGTGCCATGTTCTGCATGGCCGCCAATGCTCCGAGGATTTGCTCGGTCGTCACGATGGCGCTGGCGTAGTTCGGCATGTTGATTTCCAGCGCCGCATGCATCATCTCGTCGGAATAGTCGGCGACCGCGTCCTTCACGACCGTCACGTCGTATCCAAGCTCGGCTGCGAAGCGGACCGTTGCCTCGATGCAGGTATGCGCGATCAGGCCGATGACGATCAGTCTGTGGATGCCCCGCCTTTTGAGCTGGTTGTCGAGGTCGGTGTTGGCAAAGCCGCTGGAGCACCAATGCTCCGATGCCACGACCTCGCCCGCAGCAGGAACGAACTCCGCCTTGAATTCTCCGCCCCAGGTGCCGAACTCGAAGGTCTTGCGCTTCCAGGCCAGCTTCTGAATAGGGGCGATATACTTCCAGTTCTCATAGTCGCCTTCGCGAAAGCGGTGGTGCATCGCGAAGAAGACGGGGAGTTTGACCTGCCGTGCCGCCTTGAGAATCTGCTCCATGTGCGGGACGCAATTGTTGGCCTCGGCGACCGCCTGTATGCGCGGCCAGATCTTGCCTCCTTCGGAAATGAAGTCGTTATACGGGTCGACCACCAGAAGCCCGGTAATGCCGTGTTCGTAGGACAGTTCGGTCATCGCATCCTCCTTTGGCGCTTAGGCGGCTCTCGACGATGACTGGTTACGAAGCGCAAAGCGCTCGATGCTCGCTGCAAAGAGCGGCGTCTCACCCTTGTTATGGGCGATCGACATCGGCTGGCGCTGCGTGCGGAACACCTCGAAGGGGATGCCCTGCCGATCCAGGTTCGCCAACATTTCGTCGGTGGCGAAGGACTGGACGCGGTTGGTGAACTCGCAGCGGTCCTTGTCGATTGCCTTGACGCTCAATTCCCAGGTCACATGGATGGTCACGCGGCCGGTCGGCGTGAAGACGTCGGAGTCTGAATCGAGGATCAGATGATCCTTCTCTCCGAGCGTCTCGACATAGTGCTGGACCATCAGGCTGCCGCCGATCGTCTCGACGTTGATCGACATGCGCGTGCCGTCAGGCGCGGTCGTAAAGCCGGCGGCGATATGGGCTGGCGAGCAGGACTGATATTCCTTCTCCGGCAGTGTGAAGCACCAGTTGGGAATGTCGATCTTCTCGATCGGCGCATTGATGATGGCGGTGAAGCTGGAGTCGACGATCTGATTGTCGCGCATTGTCTGTCTCCTTCTTCGATAAGGGGTTGAGATCGCTGTGTCGGGCGGCGCGCACCGCGCCGCCCTGTTGTCAGATCGATTTGCGAAGCGGCTTGAACGCGGCGCGCAGATCTTCGGTCAGGAACATGGGTTGCTCCCAGGCTGCGAAGTGGCCACCCTTGGATGGGAGGTTGTAGAAGATGAGCTGCGGATAGGCCTTCTCGGCCCAGCTCTTCGGAGCCTGGTAAATCTCGTCGGGGAAGGCGCTGACCGCGACCGGTATCTTGATGCCGCGCGGATCGAAGAAACCGCCGGAGGGGAAGTGGGCGTTGTCCCAATAAAGCCGGCCGGAAGAGATTGCGGTGTTCGTCAGCCAGTAGAGCGTGACGTTGTCGAGGATATCGTCCTTCGAAAGCCCTTCCTGTTTTCCGTCGAAGACGCGGGCGATCATGTCATAGCTGCGGATGTCATGATCGAGCATCCAGGCGGCAAGGCCGATCGGGGAGTCGACGATGCCATAGAGCGTCTGCGGCCGGTTGTTCATCTCGATCGCATAACCGAGGCCGTTCTTGTAAAAATCGTCGAGCTGCTCATAGGCGCGCTTTTCATCGGCCGAGAGGCTGTCGGGTGCGGGGGCGCCTGACGACAGCAGCTTGGCAATATCGGCAGGTACGGTGGCCGCCATGTTGGTGTGGATGCCGAGAAGGCCGGCCGGTTCCTGCACCGCCATCAGTTCGGTGACGGCATTGCCCCAGTCACCGCCTTGGGCGACATACTTCGTGTAACCGAGACGCTGCATGAGCGCGGCCCAGGCCTTGGCGATGCGCGGCGGATTCCAGCCCGGCTCAGTCGGCTTGCCGGAGAAACCATAGCCGGGAAGCGAGGGAATGACGACATGGAAGGCGTCTTCGGCGCTGCCGCCATGCGCTGTCGGATCGGTCAGTGGCCCGATGATCTTCAATTGCTCGATGATCGATCCCGGCCAGCCATGGGTGATGATGATCGGCAGCGCATTCTCGTGCTTGGACTTCACATGGATGAAGTGGATGTCCAGCCCATCGATCTTCGTGATGAACTGCGGGTAGGAGTTGAGCTTCGCTTCGACCTTGCGCCAATCGTAGTTCTTGGCCCAGTGGTCGGCGAGCTTCTTGATGGTGGAGAGCTGAACGCCCTGCGAGTGGTCGCTCACCGTCTCGCGATCCGGCCAGCGTGTGGCGGCGACGCGGCGATGGAGGTCTTTGAGGGTTTCGTTCGGAAAATGAACGTGGAACGGCTTGATCGCCTCATCGGCTGTGGCAGCAAGCAGATGGGAAGGCAGAAGCGCGCCTGAACTTGCAACCGCCACGCCCAGGGAGGCGGCGGCGAGAAAACGGCGGCGGTCCTGGTCGATTGCATCAGCGACTTCGGTCTTGATCATGGCTTTCTCCTCGGGGATCAGGATGTTGCAGTTGCACGTTTGTGCTGACCGAAACCTACTGCCGTATGCCGAGAAGCGCCCGTTATGCGTTGTTAGCTGTTGTCAGGAGACGAAAGCGGAGCATGTTAACAACAGCCGATATTCGCGCATCGACTGTTTTTCTCCCGTTTCAATACCTTCGGGTAGTGGCACGGATCGAACTGCTGGACTAATGTCCGCCAGCGCACAGACGTCGGCCAGAGGGATGAGCCATGGCGATCGTAGCAGTCGGGGATATCAAGGGAATTCGCTTCGGACCGTTCAAGCTGGCGGTAGGCGAAAGGCTTCTGAGCAGGGAGGGTGTCCCTGTGGAACTGGGCGGACGTGCCCTCGACATTCTTGTAGCGCTCGTGACATCCCCAAATGAAATCGTCAGCAAGAAGGAGCTGATGGACAGGGTCTGGCCCGACGCCCTCGTCGAGGAAGGCAGCCTTCGCTTCCATATGGCCGGGCTACGCAAGGCCCTCGGCGATGGCCAGGACGGCGCGCGCTACATCACCACGATTGCGGGGAGGGGCTACTGCTTCGTCGCACCCACTGTCGCCGTGTTGCCCGATCATCGCGATAGCCCGCTCGTCGAGGACGTGTTTCCGCATGCGAACCTTCCTCCACGGCTCGCCCGAATGGTCGGCCGTGACGTCGATGTCATGAAGCTGGGCGCACAACTGACGGATTCCCGGCTCGTCACGATCGTCGGCCCGGGCGGAGTGGGAAAGACGACCGTCGCGATTGCTGCAGCCCATCAGGCCGCCGAGGTTTTTGCCGGACACGTGCTGTTCGTTGATCTCGGCGTGGTCGCCGATCCGAAACTTGCTGCGACGACGATCGCTGCCCTGCTCGGACTTCCGGTCCAGGCCGAAGACGCGACACCCGATGTGATGCGGTTTCTCAGGGACAAACGCCTTCTCCTGATCCTCGATACCTGTGAGCACCTGGTGGAAACGGTCGCCACCATTGCTTCGTCCATTCTGGACGCCGCACCACAGGTGCATATCATTGCGACGAGCCGTGAGGCGCTGCGCATCGACAGCGAGCGCATCTACAGGTTGGATGCTTTGGGATATCCACCGGAAGTCAATGAAGCGCCGTCCGCAGCCGTTCAGCAATATCCGGCAGCGCAGCTTTTCGTCGAACGTGCGATAGCCAGCGGTGCCCAACTCGACGGAAACGAGGCCGAAGCTGCAATTGTCTGCGACATATGCCGAAAGCTCGACGGGGTCGCCCTGGCCATCGAACTCGCCGCCAGACGCGTCGAGGCCTATGGTTTGGAGCAGACCGCAGCATTGCTCGATCAAAGGCTGACACACCTGTGGCAGGGTTTGCGGACAGCCCCGCCGCGCCAGCAAACGCTGCAGGCCACCCTCGACTGGAGCTATGGGCTTCTGTCCGAAACCGAACGTGCGGTGCTGCGCAGGCTCGCGGTGTTCGTGGGAAATTTTCCACTCGATGCTGCTTTGGAGGTGGTGACGAACGACACGCTCGATCGTGCTTCGGTTTTTGCGGCTATCGACAATCTAGTGGAAAAGTCGATGGTGGCCGCCCGCCCGATCGGTGCCATGATGCGTTACCGGCTTCTCGACACCACGCGCGCCTACGTGATCGAACTCGGCAGGGACGACGAGTGGCAGGAACTGGCGAGGCGGCACGCAGCCTATTGCCGCCTTTGGTTCGAACAGAACGGCAGCGAGTGGACGTCGCTCTCGACCCCCTTGGAGCGAGCGCCGCACTTCAATGCAGTCGATAACGTTCGCAGCGCACTTGAATGGTGTTTTGGAGAGAACGGCGACACATCGCTCGGGGTCGGCCTTGTCGCCTCCGTTGCTCCTGTCTTCCGTGCGATGGGCTTGCTGCCGGAGTGCCAACGATGGACGGAGCGCGCACTCCAGTCGCTGGACGATGCCACCCGTGGCACGAGCGAGGAGATGCAGCTCCAGGCGGCATTCGGAGTATCGATGATGTTCATGCGAGGCCACAACGAGATGTCGGCTGCCGCGCTGAACAGGAGTCTGGAGATAGCCGAAGCGCGCGGCGACGACCTCAATGCCGCAAGACTGCTGGGACCGATCCACTTCTTCCATCTGCGCAGCGGCGAGTTCAGGCTATGCGTGGAATACGCCGAGCGCTGCACCGAGATCGCCGATCGAATAGGCGATCCTGCGGCGACCACGCTATCCAGGGCTCTTCTCGGCCTCTCTTACTGTCTGGTCGGGCGCCTCGCTGAAGCACATGCGACGCTGAAACCCGTTGTCGAGCCCGCTCTTTCGCCAGCCAGCAAGCAGATGCATTACGGCTTCGATCACTACACCTGGGCCAGGATAGGCTGGTCGACAAATCTCTGGCTGGAAGGCCATACCGACCGGGCTCGCGCGGTGATCCGCCAATGCTTCAAGGATGCGGAGACGATGCGCCATCCCGTATCCTTCGCGATCTCGCTGAGTTCGATCGCGACGCTTCTGTGGATCGGCGATTTCGACGTGGCGGAGGAACACTTGGTTTCCTTCATCGCCCGCGCGGAGACCCAGGCTTTCGGCCCATATCTCTCCATGGGGCATGCTTACAAGGCCGAGATCGCGATACGGCGGGGTGACTTCGAAGCCGGCGTTACGGCGCTGCGTAAACAGCTGGAGGATCTTCACGCCACACGCTTCGAACTCTTCACAGTGCGGTTCCACTTCGTTCTCATCATGGGCCTTCTGGCCGGCGGGCGATCTGCCGAAGCATGGGAACTCGCAGAGGAAACCGAGCAGCTGATCGAGGAAAAGGGCTACTATTCCTACCTTCCGGAGCTTCTGCGGCTGAGGGGCTGCATTCTTTTGGCTGCACCAGGACTGAGCCACATGGATGCAGAGACCTGTTTTACGTTGTCATTGGACGTGAGCCGCAGGCAAGGCGCTGGCGCCTGGGAAATCCGGGCGGCAACTGATCTGGCGAGGCTCTGGACGGAGCATGGGCGGACCGAGGAAGCCGATGGGCTGCTTCGACCCGTTTATGAGCGGCTGACGGAGGGGAGGGACACGCCCGCTCTTCGTGCGGCCGCGCACGCGCTCGCGCAAGCCGGCTGAGAGGCACGGAGCGCGCTGTAATTGCAGCGATCTTTTATTGGTGGTGACGGATTTGGCGTGAAGGCGGCCAAGCCGATCATTCGCGGAAATTGCCGGACATGGTGGCTGCTATCATCCCTAAAATCGTTTGATTTCAATGAGAAGTCTGTCAAAGCTATGTGACGGACTACACCTGAGGAAAAGCCTTCATGTTTTTGCTTTCCGTCGCCGCCATCTGGGCGGTGGCCGCCATCACGCCAGGTCCGAACTTCCTCATCGTCGTCCGGACGGCGCTGGAGGGTTCGCGAAGCGCGGCAGTGGCCGTCATCGCTGGCGTCATCCTAGGCACCTTCTGCTGGGGGCTCGCCGGCTGGCTCGGCATCAGCGCACTCTTTGCGGCCGCACCTTTCGCCTATCTGTTCCTGAAGGTCGCCGGCGGGCTCTATCTCTGCTTCCTCGGTGCAAAGCTCGTCTGGAGCACCTGGCGCAAGGCGGGCAGTGGAGAGCCGCAAGCCGTGCGGGCAGGGATCGGCCCGAAGCAGGCTTTCTATTCGGGGCTCGCAACCAACCTCGCCAATCCGAAATCGGCCTTCTTCGTCGCCTCGCTCTTTGCGGCGACGCTGCCGGCCGAGCATAGCTGGATGCAGGGTGCTGCTGCCGTCGCCACGATGGTTCTGGTCTCCTCGCTCTGGTACTCGTTCGTGCTGACAGTATTGCGCAACCCTGCCGTTGCAGGCGTCTATGCGCGCGGCCGTAGAACACTTGACGCCGCGGCCGGCGTCATCTTCATGGGCTTCGGCCTGAAACTTCTGACCTCAGCGCGATAACCATGGCAAACATGATCTCCTTCGATATCGACAGCGTCGAACCGGAAGTCGGCGCTCCCGCCGCCGAGCGCATCATTTCCGGCAATCCGCAATTCCGCACCTGGAACCTGGAGGAGGCCGAGGGCGGCCTATATTCCGGCATCTGGGAGGCAACGCCTGGCAAGTGGCGGATCGTCTATGAGGAGTGGGAATATTTCAGCCTGCTCTCCGGCCATTCGATCGTGACCGAGGATGGCGGTGAGCCGGTTCATCTGAAGGCGGGCGACCGGATAATCCTCAGGCCAGGCTTTAAAGGAACCTGGGAAGTCGTTGAAACGACTCGCAAGGATTATGTGATCAAGGTCTAAAAAGCTGCCCGGATGGATGGCTTTTGATCATTCTCGTTAATAGTGTCTACATCATCAAATGATAGATCTTATCTGCAGCGCATTGCGGACATGATGTCTCCTGCCGTCACCATAGACATGGCCTTGCAATTCATCTTTTCGGGATTGGCATGTCGTCGAATCTTGCAGGTAGGCACGTTCGAACCCAAACGTCTTCCATCATTGCGACAACCATCTTCTTCCTCGTCGTCGCTCTCGTGCTGACGGGCCTCATGGCCCATGTCGTCGCCACGATGAACCGGTCTGCAAACAAGATCGATGATGCCAGGGCCACGCGCGCTGCCCGTGCAGCGATCTCGGCCTTTGCCAATCGTTTGAGCGCGACAACCACGGACAACGCCGTATGGGATGATGCCTATAAAGCGATCTCATCTCCTGACGCCACGGATTGGGCCTATGAGAACTGGGGCAAGACCACAGCGGATTATCCGCTCTATGACGGCGCGGTCGTGATCGGCCCCGACCGCTCTTCGGTCATCTCCGCATATGCCAAAGGCAAGCCCTTCCAGCCTAGTGCTTCTTTCGGCGAAGCTTTTTACCAGCAGATCGACAAAGCTGCTGAATCCGGACAGGCGCCGGTGGTCAATTTCATCCGAACCGAAACGGGCATCGCGCTGATCGTGTCACAGGCAATCCAGCC
The DNA here is from genome assembly GCF_051811225.1 of Rhizobium sp. 768_B6_N1_8. Taxonomy (NCBI): domain Bacteria; kingdom Pseudomonadati; phylum Pseudomonadota; class Alphaproteobacteria; order Hyphomicrobiales; family Rhizobiaceae; genus Rhizobium; species Rhizobium sp. 768_B6_N1_8. The sequence goes on from NZ_JBPWPV010000001.1 coordinate 1,113,829, forward strand.
TTTCACCGCAGAAGGCGAGCTTCCGAAGCTGAGTGTGCTGAGCCTCTACAAGGATCTCACGTCGGAGGTTCTCGACACTTTTTCGGACGAGCATGAACTCGAAGGGCTGCGCCTCGCCGCCGCGCCCGAGTCGGGCCTGCTGAACACACCGATCACGGACATAGGAGGTGGCGTCATAGGCCATCTTGTCTGGCCCAGCAAAGCGCCCGGAACCGCCGTGTTTCACGAAGTCTATCCTTACGTCGCGGCTGCTGTCATCATCCTTGCGATGTTTCTGGGTGGTGTTCTGCTGGTGGGTGCAGCAGAGGCGCGCCGCCTGCGCCAATTGGCGCAAGCGGCGATTTTCGAAGCGAACCACGATAGCCTGAGCGGCCTGTTGAACAGGCACGGGCTTCTCGCACTGCTGGAAGAGCTGGAAGATACCGATGTTGCGCCACCCCGGCTCTATCTGGTCGATCTCGATGGATTCAAGGCTGTCAACGACGCCTGGGGGCATGCGGTAGGGGATGACCTGATCCGGATCGTCTCGAACGCCCTGATCGCCTGTCACCCTGAAGTCGTTGCGGCCGCCCGGCTGGGAGGCGACGAGTTTGCGCTGGTGCAGATTGGAACCGCCGCGCGTGGGGAGATAGAAGAGACTATTCTGGCGCTGTTCACCGAGCCCTTCAAAATCGAAGGGCGAACGATCGAAGTTGGCGCAAGCATCGGAGCTGCCGCACGTGACGGAGACGTACCGCCTTTGGAGCTTCTCCGCAGGGCGGATATGGCGCTCTATCGTGCCAAGGCAAACGGCAGAGGCCGGGCGATCGAATACGACCCGGAGCTGGATCTGGAACGCCAGAGGGTCGCCGAAATGGAAGCTTTGTTGAAGAGCGCCATTAGCAATGGTGCGATCGAAGCCTTTTTCCAGCCTCTCGTCTCTGCTGCGACAGGTGCTGTTACTGGTCTTGAAGCGCTAGCGCGTTGGCGAGTTCCAACAGGGAACATAAGCCCTGAGATTTTCATCCCGCTCGCCGAAAGGTGCGGCCTCATCGATGCGCTCGGCGCTCATATGCTGAAAACATCGATCGGGCATGCCAAGAACTGGCCTGGCCTGTCATTGTCGGTGAACGTTTCGCCGGTCCAACTCTGCAATCCGGAATTCGCCGCCGAAGTGATCTCGCTTCTGCAGGAGCTCGATTTCGATCCGAAGCGTTTGACATTGGAGATCACGGAAGGCGTCCTGATGACAAATCCGGAACAGGCCCGCAGGTCGATAGATCACCTCAAACAGGTCGGTATAAAATTCGCGCTTGATGACTTTGGCTGCGGCTATGCAAGCATCGGCGCATTGCGGCAGTTCGGGTTTGATCGCATGAAGATCGACCGTTCGCTCGTATCCGCTCTCGACCAAGCCTCGAATGGCGCCGATGTTCTGAGAGCCACCATCTCCCTGGCGACCGCTCTGCAGATTCCCGTGACAGCTGAAGGTATCGAGAATACGCGCCAGGCGGCGATCCTGCGTGAGGCCGGCTGCGACCAGCTGCAGGGCTATCTGATCGGAAAACCTATGTCGGCACTCGAGATATCCAGCAAGCTTCAAGAGCTTGCCGCATAGATTGCGGCAGCACACTCGGGTGGTCGTCCGGTCCTCGGAGCATTTTGGCGTCTGAAAACGACATTTTCACGCATTGCTGCGGCAATCGACCGCAGCCCTGCGGCAATAGGGCCGCACCTCATTTACGAAGGCTTTGTCAGCGCGCGATTCACTAGGAAAGTCAGTGACTTCAGCGACTTATGCACAGCGTTGCATTTCATGTCACCCGTCACAAACTGTCATCAAACTGTAATAATAGACGCCTAGCCGCCTTCCCGTGACGAGGAAATTCAGCGCCCCTGACAGTGGACACCCCCTCCATGGCGCCGAGCCTCGTCGTCCTTTCGTTCCATCAGGGAAGAGTCGCAAATGCTCACCAAGAAACTTCTTTCGGCCTGCCTCGGCGCCGGCCTGGTTGCCGCTCTGGCAGTCTCGGCCTCCGCTGCCGATATTACCGGCGCTGGTTCGACCTTCGTCTATCCGGTTCTTTCGAAGTGGTCGGCAGACTACAACAAGGAAACCGGCGACAAGCTGAACTACCAGTCGATCGGTTCGGGCGGCGGTATCGCCCAGATCAAGGCTGCAACGGTTGACTTCGGCGCTTCCGACGCCCCGCTCAAGCCGGAAGATCTGACGGCTGGCGGCTTTGGCCAGTTCCCGCTCGTTGTCGGCGGCATCGTTCCCGTCATCAACGTCAAGGGCATCAAATCAGGCGAACTGAAGCTCTCCGGCAAGGTCCTCGCTGACATTTACCTCGGCAACGTCACCAAGTGGAACGACAAGGCCATCGCCGATCTGAACCCGGGCCTGAAGCTGCCCGACAGCCAGATCGCAGTTGTTCACCGTTCGGACGGCTCGGGCACCTCCTTCAACTGGACCAACTTCTTCTCCAAGGTAAACCCGGACTGGAAGTCGAAGGTTGGTGAAGGCACTGCCGTTAACTGGCCGGTCGGCATCGGCGGCAAGGGCAACGAAGGCGTTGCTGCTTACGTTACCCGCGTCAAGGACTCGATCGGTTACGTCGAATACGCCTACGCCCTGCAGAACAAGCTGCCCTACGTTCTCATCCAGAACGCTGCCGGCCAGTATCCGAAGCCGAACGCTGAAAGCTTCTCGGCTGCCGCTGCAAGCGCAGAATGGGGCAAGGCTCAGGACTTCTACCTGATCATGACCAACGCTCCGGGCGAAAAGGCCTGGCCGATCACGGCAACCACCTGGGCCATCATGTACAAGGAGCCGAAGGACGCTGAACGCTCCAAGGCTGCTTTCTCCTTCTTCAAGTGGGCTCTCGAAAAGGGCCAGAAGGAAGCTTCCTCGCTCGATTACGTTCCGCTTCCGGACACGCTCGTGAAGCAGATCGAAGATTACTGGACGGCCTCTTTCAAGAGCTGATCCTGACGAAACTGCGGTCGGGGCGGAAAGCCAAGCTTTCTGCCCCGAATGCCTTTGACACCCCCTCAAAGCAGCAGAGCGTACGGATATGAGCGAAGCATTGGCATCGCTGCCCGCCGACACCGCGGGCGTGAAGCGCCGCGACGGCGCCGCAGGCGATCGGATTTTTTATTGGATAGTTTTGGGCTGCGGCCTGTTTGTTCTCGCCGCTCTGCTGGCAGCGGCGATCTCCATGGCCATGGGCGGGCTTCTTGCCTTCCGCACCTTCGGCTTCGGCTTCCTGACCGGCACCGAATGGGATCCGGTTGCTCAGCAATTCGCAGGTCTCGTGCCGATCTACGGCACGCTGGTCACCTCGGCACTCGCCATGATCATCGGCGTTCCCGTTAGCCTCGGCATCGCGGTTTTCATTACCGAAGTTGCGCCGCGCTCCATCCGCGGACCGATCGGCGGTGCCATCGAGCTTCTCGCCGGCATCCCCTCGATCATTTACGGCATGTGGGGTCTTTTCACCTTTGCTCCGTTCATGTCGGATTACATCCAGCCGGTGCTCATCGACTGGCTGGGTCCGATCCCGCTGATCGGTGCGCTGTTTTCGGGTGCCCCGCTCGGCATCGGCATGCTGACCTCAGGCATCGTGCTGGCGATCATGATCATCCCCTTCATCTCGTCGGTCATGCGTGACGTCTTCCTAGTCGTCCCCGCGCAGCTGAAGGAATCGGCCTATGCGCTTGGTTCGACAAAGTGGGAAGTGGTGCGCGACATCGTCATTCCGCACACCCGCACTGCCGTTGTCGGTGGCATCTTCCTTGGTCTCGGCCGCGCGCTCGGCGAGACCATGGCGGTCACCTTCGTCCTCGGCAACACCCATAACATTGCCGTGTCGCTGATGGAGCCCGGCACCTCGATTGCCGCGACGCTCGCCAATGAGTTTGCCGAGGCTTCGGACGACCTCTACCGGTCGTCGCTGGCAGCACTTGGCCTCATCCTCTTCGTTGTCACCTTCATCGTTCTGGCGGCCGCCAAACTCATGCTGGTGCGTATGGCAAAGCAGAGGGGGGAATAATCATGGCTACCTATTCGGGCTCCCTCTACCGCCGCCGCCAGATCGGCAGCGCAATCGCGCTGACGCTCTGCGGCATCGCCACCGTACTCGGCCTGGTCTTTCTGGTGTGGATACTCTGGACGACGCTGGTCCACGGTCTGTCTGCGCTGAGCCCCAGCCTTCTCACGGAAATGACACCGCCGCCCGGCGAAGACGGCGGCGGTCTCGCCAACGCGTTCATGGGCAGCCTGCTGATGGTCGTTCTCGCCGTTGTGATCGGTACACCGATCGGCGTGCTCGCCGGCACCTACCTGTCGGAATTCGCCCGCGGCAAGAAGCTCGGCGAGGCCATCCGCTTCGTCAACGATATCCTGCTCTCTGCGCCGTCGATCATCATCGGCTTGTTCGTCTATGAAGTGGTCGTCCGTCCGACCTCACGCTTCTCCGGCTTTGCCGGCGGCATCGCGCTCGCCTTCATCTTCCTGCCGGTCGTGGTGCGCACGACCGACGAGATGCTGAGGCTGGTTCCCGATGTCATGCGTGAGGCAGCCCTTTCGCTCGGCATTCCGCGCTGGAAGGTCACTCTCAACGTCCTCTATCGTGCCGCCTCCACGGGTATCCTCACCGGTATCCTGCTTGCGATCGCCCGCATTTCGGGCGAAACCGCGCCGCTCCTCTTCACGGCTCTGAACAATCAGTATTGGAGCCTGGATATGTCGCAGCCGATGGCGAACATTCCCGTCGTCATCTTCCAGTTTGCCATGAGCCCCTATGAGCAATGGCAGAATCTTGCATGGGCCGGTGCCTTCGTGATGACGGCCGTCGTTCTAATCCTGAGCGTCGTATCGCGCTCCGTCCTGAACCGAAAAGGTGGGAAATGATGCTTCAGTCTGCAGACACTATCGATACTGCCAGCAAGCTGGAAAAGCCGATGGCGAGAGATAAGATCTCCCTCGAGAAAGTCAATTTCTATTACGGCGACGCCCACGCGATCAAGGATGTGAGCCTGAGCTTCCCGGAGCGCCAGGTCTCGGCCCTGATCGGTCCGTCCGGCTGCGGCAAGTCCACCCTGCTGCGCATCCTGAACCGCATCTACATGCTGTATCCGAAGATGCGCGCCACCGGCTCGATCAAGCTCGACGGCAAGAACATCCTCGACCCGAGCTTCTCGATGAATGAACTGCGCGCCCGCGTCGGCATGGTGTTCCAGAAGCCGGTGCCGTTCCCGATGTCGATCTATGACAACATCGCCTATGGCATTCGCCACCACGAGCGCCTCAACAAGGCCGATATGGACGTGCGCGTCGAGCAGGCGCTGCGTCAGGCCGCTCTCTGGGATGAGGTGAAGGACAAGCTGAAGGGCAGCGGCCTCGGCCTTTCGGGCGGCCAGCAGCAGCGTCTTTGCATCGCCCGCGGCGTGGCGCTGCGTCCGGAGGTGCTGCTTCTCGACGAGCCGACCTCGGCCCTCGACCCGATCTCGACTGCCAAGGTCGAAGAGCTGGTCGCGCAGTTGAAGGGCGAGTTCACGATCGTCATCGTCACTCACAACATGCAGCAGGCAAGCCGCATCTCTGACAACACAGCCTTCATGTATCTGGGCGAATTGATCGAATACGGCCCGACCGCGCAGATCTTCCAGTCTCCGAAGGTCAAGCGTACGGAAGACTACATCACCGGCCGTTACGGCTGATGCGATATTTCCTCGCGGAACAGAAACGGCCGGCACGCGATGAGCTTGCCGGCCGTTTTCGTTTCCGAGTGTCGGATATGAAGGCTTACCAGACGAGATCCAGGCGATCGAGCCCGTGGAAGTGGTAGACGTCCTTGACGACGGGCGTCTTGGCAAGTTTGAGCCCCGGCAGGCGCTTGAACAGTATCGGCAGCACGACGTTGAGCTCCAGCCGCGCCAGCGGCGCGCCGATGCAGAAATGGATGCCGGCGCCGAATGAGAGATTGGGTGCCTCGTTGCGGTCGGGCTTGAAGGTGAGGGGATCGCTGAATTTCGCTGGATCGTGATTGGCGGCGGCCAGGATCATGCTCACCTTGTCGCCGCGCTTGAACGCGATGCCGTCGATCTCGGCGGGCTCGAGCGCCCAGCGCTGGAAGATGTGGACGGGCGCGCAGATGCGCAGTGACTCCTCGACGGTGCGCTCGGTGGCGGTTTCGTCGCGGAAAAGCTCAGCCGGGTTGTAGCCGCTATCCAGAATGATGCGCACCGAATTGCCGATCTGGTGGACCGTCGCTTCATGGCCGGCATTGAGCAGCACGATGGTCGTCGAGATGAGCTCGTCTTCCGTCAGGTACTGGCCCTTGTGCTCGGTATGGATCATATGTGTCAGCAGGTCGTCACGCGGTTCGGACCGGCGCACGGCAATGACCGTCTTCACATAATCGGAAAATTCCCGTGCCGCCTGCTCCGCAGCATCTTCGTCTGCACGGGTGCGCCCGAACATATACATGCGCACATAGGCATGTGACCACTTGAGGAGCTGCGGCCCCATTTCCTCGGGAATGCCGATCATGCGGGCGATCATCGTCACCGGGATGATATCGGCAAAGGCCGAAAGCAGCTCGACTTCGCCCTTGTCGGCAAAGGCGTCGATCAGCCTGTTGGTAAGTTCTTCGATTTCCGGCTTCATCTTCTCGACATGGCGCGAGACGAAGGCGCGGTTGACGAGGGTGCGCAGCCGCGTGTGTTCCGGCGGCTCCAGCTCCAGCAGCGAATAGCGCTCGGCGAGATCGAAGGCGGCGAGGTGCGGTTCAGGTTCGGGCAGGCCGAGCTCCTCGCGGCTGGCAATATGCAGGATCTGCCGGCCGAACCGGCGGTCGCGCAGCAGCCCGTTCACATGATCGTAGCCGGTGACGAACCACTGCTTCTGCTGTTCCCAGTAGAAGGTGGGACAATGGGCATGGAGCGCGGCATAGACCGCGTTCGGGTTGCCGTAGAAGGCCGGGTCGCTGCCGTCGAGCGACACATGGCGGGTGGCTGGATCGATCTTGAGGAAGGGCGGTATCATCATGGGCAGAGGCTTAGCGGATTTGCCTTGCCTCGAAAAGATGGCCACTCAGCCTGCGCGGGAAAGTACACCCATGCGGCGTAGTGCTTCCACCTGATCGTCGACCGTCGGCACGAGTTCGCCGGCATGGGAGTTCGGCTCGCCAGGCGCGGGTGCCGCCGCTTCTTCCTCGCCGAAGACGACCGTGCAGTTACGGCCGGCAGCTTTTGCCGAATAGAGCGCACGGTCGGCGGCCGACACCAGCCGGTCGATATTGGCTTCGATCGCCGAGGAAAGCGCGATGCCGACGCTGACGGTGGCGGGGATCAGTGCCTCGCCCGTGCTGACCGGCAGGCGGCAGAATTCGGCGCGGATCGATTCCGCCAACGCTTCGGCTTCCGTCTGGTCGCGGACGGTCACGAAGGCCGCGAATTCTTCGCCGCCCATGCGGCCGAAGATATTGTTCGGGATATACTGACGGGCAAGGCGGGCGAAGGCGGTGAGGACGGCATCGCCCGACTGATGGCCGAAACGGTCGTTGACGCGCTTGAAATGGTCGAGGTCAAAGAGGATGACACCGACCTGGTGCTGCTCGTCATGTGCCTTTTCCTGGATCTTGTCGAAATAGCCGAGCAGGCCGCGGCGGTTCAGCACGCCCGTCAGCGAATCCGTCAGCGTCAGGAAGCGCAGGTGACGTTCCGACCGTTCCATGATGAGGCGGCAGGTGAGCGCGAAGGCGATGGTGAGCAGGAAGGCGCTGGCCATGGCGGCCCCGCCGCTGAAATTCGTCGCCTGCTTATCCGAGGGCAGGATAAGCGCCATTGCCAGCGCCACGCCGAAGCAGAGGAAGGCCTGCAGCACAAAGACGGCCATCAGCATGATGCGCGTGCGTTCGCGATGGATATCGCCGGCGGCTATCGCCATGGCAAGCGCAGTGGCGCCGGTCGCCGAGGCGAGATTGTAGAGAATGACGCGGTTGGAATAATCCTCGTTGATCCACGGCAGGAAGACGCCTGCAAGCCAGATTACTGGCGGCAGAAGCGCCCACCATTCCATCTTCTTGCGGTCGAGCGCCAGGAAGCCGGCGACCCAGGCACTTTGTCCGAGCAGGGCGATGGCATTGCCGATCTCGATGGAAAGCAGGTCGGGGATTTCGCCGCGGACCGCAACCAGCGCAAAGCCGATGCCGCTGAACAGGAAGCCGAGCCCCCAATAAAGGTAGGCGCCGCTTTTCCGGTCGTGGCGCCAGGCCACGAACAGAACCAGAGCCAGCGTAAGGGCTTCGGAACACCAGATGGACAGACCTGTAGTGACATTGAACACGGCAGCAACCCCTTGAGAATTGGCCGCATCCTTGCCGAAGAAGCTCGCTGTTTGATTAATGGCACAGATCTGCGCTCGGCAATTTCGTCGATATCTGCCGGTAAGCTTTCCGCCCGGTAAATACCCGTGAGATCCATCGGGCGCGGTAAGCCTTCCTTCATCCTGTCGCAGAGAATAACTGTGAGAGCCAAAGGTCTGGCCTCGCCGTTAACAAGCGTTTGGGAGAAACGGGATAGGGAAATGTCAAAGCCATATGTCGCGCCTGCTTCTTAACGTTATCCTTATGCGTGTCTTGAAGAGGGGGGCTGGGACACTCTATGTAGGGACAAGGCATTTTTCTTTGATTCCCGGCTTTCGCCGGAAAGACGTTAAAAGGACGCACATGAGAAACCCAGTCGATACCGCTATGGCACTCGTGCCGATGGTTGTGGAACAGACCAATCGCGGTGAACGCTCCTACGACATCTATTCCCGCCTGCTCAAGGAACGCATCATCTTCCTGACGGGCCCTGTCGAGGACCATATGGCGACACTCGTCTGCGCCCAGCTTCTCTTCCTCGAGGCCGAAAACCCGAAGAAGGAAATCGCGCTCTACATCAATTCGCCGGGTGGTGTCGTCACTGCCGGCATGGCGATCTACGACACGATGCAGTTCATCAAGCCGGCCGTTTCGACGCTTTGCATCGGTCAGGCCGCTTCCATGGGCTCGCTGCTTCTGGCCGCCGGTCACAAGGACATGCGCTTCGCCACGCCGAATTCACGCATCATGGTCCATCAGCCTTCGGGCGGTTTCCAGGGTCAGGCATCGGACATCGAGCGCCACGCCCGCGACATCCTGAAGATGAAGCGCCGCCTCAACGAGGTGTATGTGAAGCACACGGGCCGTACCTATGAGGAAGTCGAAAAGACCCTTGACCGCGACCATTTCATGGATGCGGACGAGGCCCAGACCTGGGGCGTCATCGACAAGGTTCTGACCTCGCGCATCGAAATGGAAGGCGATCAGGCCTAGTAATTAATAGGGATGGTGTTTTCGCCGCCACAGTTCTATCCCATTTGTGATTGAACAAGGGGTTTCATCTGGCGGCGGAGACGCTAATAGTAACTATTAATGCTATGTTGAATTTTTGTGACATAGCATTCGGCATTCGAAGGGGAATTCGTTGCCGCCGGTACCCGGACATGATTGATTGGGCCCGGTTCGTACCCCCTGAAGCCCTTGTCGGCAGGAACTCCGGGTAGGGAGTGCTGCCAGGGAGCTGATTGAGTGGACCGTGATTTCGCGTTCGAAATGCGGCGTGCTGGAAGGAAAGTGATATGAGCAAGGTCAGCGGCAGCAACGGCGGCGACAGTAAGAACACCCTCTATTGTTCTTTCTGCGGAAAGAGCCAGCATGAAGTCCGGAAGCTTATTGCCGGACCGACCGTGTTCATCTGCGATGAATGCGTCGAGTTGTGCATGGACATCATCCGCGAGGAGAACAAGTCCTCGATGGTCAAGTCCCGTGACGGCGTCCCGACGCCCCAGGACATCATCAAGGTCCTCGACGAATATGTCATCGGCCAGCGTCAGGCGAAGAAGATCCTGTCGGTCGCCGTTCACAACCACTACAAGCGTCTCGCGCACGCCTCCAAGAACGGCGACGTCGAATTGGCGAAGTCGAACATCATGCTGGTTGGCCCGACCGGCTGCGGCAAGACCTATCTTGCCCAGACGCTCGCCCGCATCATCGACGTTCCCTTCACGATGGCCGATGCGACGACGCTGACGGAAGCCGGCTATGTCGGTGAAGATGTCGAAAACATCATTTTGAAGCTTCTGCAGGCTGCGGATTACAATGTCGAGCGCGCCCAGCGCGGCATTGTCTACATCGACGAAGTCGACAAGATCTCCCGCAAGTCCGACAACCCGTCCATCACCCGTGACGTATCGGGCGAGGGCGTGCAGCAGGCGCTTCTGAAGATCATGGAAGGCACGGTTGCTTCCGTACCGCCGCAGGGCGGCCGCAAGCATCCGCAGCAGGAATTCCTGCAGGTCGACACGACGAACATCCTGTTCATCTGCGGCGGCGCCTTTGCTGGCCTCGACAAGATCATTTCGGCTCGCGGCGAGAAGACCTCGATCGGCTTCGGCGCGACCGTTAAGGCACAGGACGACCGCCGCGTCGGCGAAGTGCTGCGCGAACTAGAGCCGGAAGACCTGGTCAAGTTCGGCCTCATCCCGGAATTCATCGGTCGTCTGCCGGTTCTGGCGACGCTGGAAGACCTCGATGAGGATGCACTGATCCAGATCCTGTCCGAGCCGAAGAACGCCCTGATCAAGCAGTATCAGCGCCTGTTCGAGATGGAAGACGTGGAACTGTCCTTCCACGAGGACGCGCTGCGCGAAATCGCCCGCAAGGCGATCATCCGCAAGACCGGTGCTCGTGGCCTGCGTTCGATCATGGAAAAGATCCTGCTCGACACGATGTTCGAACTGCCGGCGCTGGAAGGCGTTCGTGAAGTCGTCATCTCCGAAGAGGTCGCACGCGGCTCGGCCCGTCCGCTGTATATCTACGCCGACCGCCAGGACGAGAAGGCAAACGTTTCGGCCTGAAGCTTGAGCTGAGAACCGTTATTTTAAGGGGCTTGCCTTGTGCAGGCCCCTTTCTATTTGAAAACAGGTGCCGGGCGCTGATAATAGTTGCGGGCAAGGTTGAAAACAGCCTTCGCCGATATTGCGCAAAGGATGACCCTTGGCAATGATGCTGTGATTCCGTAGCGTGTTGCTGGCGTTGTTATTTTAGGCGGTTCGGAAATGGTAAGCGTCGCTCCAGATAGGCGCTTCATTGTGTTGGCGTTCCATGTAATAAAGCTGTCACAACCGTGGAACGCGGGCGTTAACGTGGCTTGAAAAGCGTAGTCAGAACCTCCACTTGTAACAACAAGTGAGAGTGCCGGCCGGTCCCAAGCGGCCGCGCCAAAGAGCCCGGTAACGGGACGATGGAAAGGAATAAAAATGACGAAGAAAACGTCTGTAGCGAGCACCAGCACCGCCTATCCTGTTCTCCCCCTGCGCGACATCGTGGTATTCCCCCATATGATCGTCCCGCTGTTCGTCGGACGGGAAAAGTCGATCCGCGCGCTCGAAGAGGTCATGGGTTCCGACAAGCAGATCATGCTGGTCACCCAGATCAACGCCAGCGATGATGATCCGGACCCGTCAGCGATCCATCGCGTCGGTACGGTTGCGAACGTGCTGCAGCTCCTGAAGCTGCCTGACGGCACCGTAAAGGTTCTGGTCGAAGGCCGTGCCCGCGCCGAGATCGATACCTATACGAGCCGCGAGGATTTCTACGAAGCCCTCGGCCATGTGCTCGAAGAGCCGCATGACGATCCGGTCGAACTGGAAGCCTTGTCGCGTTCCGTCGTGTCGGAATTCGAGAGCTACGTGAAGCTCAACAAGAAGATTTCGCCCGAGGTTGTCGGTGCGGCCAGCCAGATCGACGACTATTCGAAGCTCGCCGATACGGTTGCTTCGCACCTGTCGATCAAGATCACCGAGAAGCAGGAGATGCTGGAAACCACCAGCGTCAAGGCTCGCCTCGAAAAGGCGCTTGGCTTCATGGAAGGCGAAATCTCGGTCCTGCAGGTCGAAAAGCGCATCCGCTCGCGCGTCAAGCGCCAGATGGAGAAGACCCAGCGCGAATACTACCTGAATGAGCAGATGAAGGCGATCCAGAAGGAACTCGGCGACGGCGAGGAAGGCCGCGACGAGATGAGCGAACTGGAAGAGCGCATCGCCAAGACCAAACTGTCCAAGGAAGCCCGTGAAAAGGCCGATGCGGAGCTGAAGAAGCTGCGCCAGATGAGCCCGATGTCGGCGGAAGCCACCGTCGTGCGCAACTATCTGGACTGGCTGCTCGGTATTCCCTGGGGCAAGAAGTCGAAGATCAAGGCCGATCTCAACAATGCCGAGAAGATCCTCGAAGCCGATCACTTCGGTCTCGAAAAGGTCAAGGAGCGCATCGTCGAGTATCTGGCGGTCCAGGCTCGTGCCACCAAGATCAAGGGTCCCATCCTGTGCTTGGTCGGCCCTCCGGGCGTCGGTAAGACCTCGCTCGCCCAGTCGATTGCCAAGGCAACCGGCCGTGAATATGTCCGCATGGCTCTCGGTGGCGTCCGTGACGAAGCCGAAATCCGCGGCCACCGCCGCACCTATATCGGTTCGATGCCCGGCAAGGTCATCCAGTCGATGAAGAAGGCGAAGAAGTCCAACCCGCTCTTCTTGCTCGATGAGATCGACAAGCTCGGCCAGGATTATCGCGGCGATCCGTCTTCGGCTTTGCTCGAGGTACTCGATCCGGCTCAGAACTCGACCTTCATGGACCACTACCTGGAAGTCGAATACGACCTGTCGGACGTGATGTTTATCACGACGGCGAATACGCTGAACATCCCGGCTCCGCTGATGGACCGCATGGAAATCATCCGTATCGCCGGCTACACCGAAGACGAAAAGCGCGAGATCGCCAAGCGGCACCTGCTGCCGAAGGCCATCAAGGAACATGCGCTGCAGCCGAGCGAATTCTCGGTCAGCGACGATGCCCTGATGGCGATCAGCCAGCATTATACCCGCGAAGCCGGTGTCCGTAACTTCGAACGCGAATTGATGAAGCTCGCCCGCAAGGCGGTCACAGAGATCATCAAGGGCAAGACGAAGTCGGTTCACGTCACGGCAGCGAATATCGACGATTATCTTGGCGTTCCGCGCTTCCGCCACGGCGAAGCCGAGCGTGAGGATCAGGTCGGCGTGGTCACGGGTCTTGCCTGGACGGAAGTTGGCGGCGAGTTGCTGACGATCGAAGGCGTCATGATGCCCGGCAAGGGCCGCATGACCGTCACCGGCAACCTGAAGGAAGTGATGAAGGAATCGATCTCGGCAGCGGCGTCTTACGTCCGCTCGCGCGCCGTCGATTTCGGCATCCAGCCGCCGCTCTTCGACAAGAGCGACATCCATGTGCACGTGCCGGAAGGCGCAACGCCGAAGGATGGTCCGTCTGCAGGTGTCGCGATGGCAACCGCGATCGTCTCGATCATGACTGGCATTCCGGTCAACAAGGATGTGGCAATGACGGGTGAAATCACCCTGCGCGGCCGTGTCCTGCCGATCGGCGGCCTGAAGGAAAAGCTGCTGGCCGCATTGCGCGGCGGCATCAAGAAGGTGCTGATTCCGGAAGAGAATGCCAAGGATCTGGCAGAGATTCCGGACAACGTGAAGAACAACATGGAGATCATTCCGGTCTCCCGCATGGGCGAAGTGATCAAGCATGCGCTGGTCCGTCGTCCCGAGCCGATCGAGTGGGATGGCACGGTGGAAACGCCCGTCATCGCGACTGTCGAAGGGCTCGATGATGCAGGTGCAGCCATCGCTCATTGAGCTTTGGCGGCCACATTTATGCCCAATTGTTGCAAATCCTGAAAAAGGCCGGCGGAAACGCCGGCCTTTTTTGTGAAAACGTCATGTAGACGCTTGCTTTTCCTTGATTTGCAGGGTTTTTGGGTTCTCGGCGGGCCTGATGAAAGCGATTTCTGCGCCTAGCTTACAGATTGAGTTGTTTCAAACCATTTAGAAAGGGGTGGAAACATGAACAAGAATGAACTCGTGTCCGCAGTAGCCGAAAAGGCTGGACTGACGAAGTCTGACGCAGCATCTGCCGTAGACGCAGTTTTTGATGTTGTGCAGGCCGAGCTGAAGAACAAGGGCGACATCCGTCTCGCTGGCTTCGGCAGCTTCACGGTTTCTCATCGCGCTGCCACGAAGGGTCGCAACCCGTCGACCGGCGCCGAAGTTGACATTCCGGCACGCAACGTGCCGAAGTTCACGCCCGGCAAGGGCCTGAAGGACGCCGTCAACGGCTGATACGAGATTGTCCGCCGGCCGTAAACGAGAACGGTCGCGCAGGATTTCGAGGGGGGTTCGGCATCGCCGGACCCCTTTTTGTTTTCGCCGCTTGCGGCATGCAGCGCTTTGTCTTACGACGGTGATGTTCTCAGGGCGGGGTGAAAGTCCCCACCGGCGGTAAGGGCTACGGCCTGAGCCCGCGAGCGCCTTCTCAAGCCTTGGTTTGGGAAGGGTCAGCAGATCCGGTGTGATTCCGGAGCCGACGGTTAGAGTCCGGATGAAAGAGAATGAGCATGGCCGCGCGCGGGCAGGGATCTGTCGGCGTCTGCGTTCTGTAGCCTCATGCGTCCTGATTTATGTTTGGTCCCTATTCCGGATGGAAGACATGAATCAGAATTCCCTTGCAGTTTCGCACTCCCGCGCCTTCGCCGGTGCAGCCTTCATGGTGCTTGGAGGCGTCGTCTTCTCGCTCCTCAATGTCGTCACCCAATGGCTCACGATGAAGCTTGCCTTCCCGGCGGCCTCCGCAGCCTTCTGGCAATATGGCTTCGCCTTCCTTTTCTCCTTGCCCTTCCTGCGCAAGGTTGGCCTTTCTGCCATGCGCACGGATTATCCCTGGCGGCATATCGTGCGTGTCGTCCTTGCCGCGCTCGGCGTCGAGGCTTGGGTCTCCGGCCTCGCCTCCGTGCCGATCTGGCAGGCGATCGCACTCGTCATGACCTCGCCCTTCTTCATCATTCTCGGCGCACGCCTTTTCCTCGGCGAGCGTGTTGGCCCCACTCGCTGGATGGCGACAGGTGTCGGCTTTATCGGCGCCATGATCATCCTCCAGCCATGGTCGGACAGCTTCACCTGGGCAGCACTTCTGCCTGTTATCTCGGCCCTGCTTTGGGGCGCCTCTTCGCTCATCACCAAGAGCCTGACCGGCATTGAGAAGCCGGAGACGATCACCGTGTGGCTGCTGGTGCTGCTGACGCCGATCAATGGCGGCCTGGCGCTCGCGGCGGGCTTTGTGGTGCCGACGGGCGCCGCACTTGCTCTCTTCCTTCTGGCAGGCCTCCTGACGGTCGTGGCGCAATATCTGCTGACGCTCGCCTATGCCAGTGCCGACGCTGCCTATGTGCAGCCTTTCGACGACCTGAAGCTGCCGCTGAACGTGCTCGCCGGCTGGCTTTTCTTCGGCTATGCGCCGGCTGGTTATCTGTGGCTCGGCGCTGCGCTTATCCTCGCCGCGTCGCTCTTCATCATGCGCAGCGAGATGCGTCGCGAACGGCAGGCGGCCTGACGCAAACCGTACAAAATGTCGCAGGCTGTCATGTGTCTGTCATGGCAGTCCCGCAAAAAACCTCTGTTCGATTTTTTCGACATTGGGGGATTTTCAATGACATTGTCTTCGCGCAAGGCAGCGCTCGCTGCCATGCTTTTTGCATCCGTTGCCTTCCCGGCAGCGGCCGAGCCGGTTTTCAACCGCATCGCCTCTTTCCCGGTCGCGACCAACCTGCCGGCTGACAAGGACAAGCTTTCGGCCACCTCGGCCGAAATCATTACCGCTTCGCAGGATGGTAACACGCTGATCTACAGCGACAGTCCGCTCGGCGCGATTGGCTTCATCGACATCACCGATGCCAAAGCGCCCAAGGCCGGCGGCGCGCTGATGATGGACGGTGAACCGACCTCGGTCACGACTGCAGCCGGCAAGGCGCTCGTCGCCGTCAACACCGGCGAAAGCAAGCAGAAGCCGTCAGGCCGTCTGGCGATCGTCGATATCGCCGGTAAGAAGATCGATGCCACCTGCGATCTCGGCGGCCAGCCTGATTCGATCGCCCTCAACAAGGATAGGACGCTCGGCACTATCGCGATCGAAAACGAGCGCGACGAAGATGTCAACGACGGCAAGATCCCGCAGATGCCGGCAGGCGACCTCGTCGTCTTCCAGGTCAAGACCGACGGTACCGTCGATTGTGGCACAATCAAGCACGTTGCCCTGGCCGGTCTCGCCGGCGTTGCACCCGAGGATCCGGAGCCGGAATTCGTTGCCTTCAACAGCCAGAACGAAATCGCCCTGACCCTGCAGGAAAATAACGAGATCATCATCCTCGACGGCGCGACCGGCACGGTGAAGACGCATTTCACCGCCGGCACCGTTGATCTCACCGGCATCGACACCAAGCGTGACGGCGCCCTGAAATTTACCGGCGAGAAGAAGGGCGTCCATCGCGAGCCCGACGCTGTGAAGTGGCTGGACGACAACCGTCTCGTCGTCGCCAACGAAGGCGATTATGAAGGCGGTTCGCGCGGCTTCACCATCTTCGACAAGACCGGCAAGGTCCTCTTCGAATCCGGCAGCTCCTTCGAGCGTGCCGTCGCCGCGCTCGGCCACTATCCGGAAAGCCGCTCCTCGTCGAAGGGCGTCGAGCCGGAAGGTCTCGAAGCGGCCAAGTTCGGCACTGACAACCTGTTCTTCCTGCTCGCCGAGCGCGCTTCCGTCGTCGGCGTCTACAAGGACACGGGCGCCGATCCGGAACTGCTGCAGATCCTGCCGTCGGGTATTTCTCCGGAAGGCGCGATCGCCATTCCGCAGCGTAACCTGCTTGCGACCGCCAATGAACTCGACCTCGGCAAAGACGGCGGTGCGCGTTCGCACGTGATGATCTACGAGCGCCGCGAAGGCGAGAAGGCCTATCCGCACATTGTCTCCGCCGAGAAGGACGGCAATCCGATCGGCTTTGCAGCCCTTTCGGGCCTCGCCGCCGTTCCGGGCAAGCCGGGCATGCTCTACGCCGTCAGCGACAGCGTCCTCGGTTCGCAGCCGACGATCTACACGATCGACGCCACCAAGAAGCCGGCCGTCATCACCGATGCGCTGGTCGTCAAGCGTGACGGCGCTCCGGCTCAGAAGCTCGATATCGAAGGCATCGCTGTTGCCGCCGACGGCTCCTTCTGGCTGGCTTCGGAAGGCTATACCGAGCGCCTGGTTCCGCATGCGCTCTACAATGTTACCGCCAAGGGCGACATCAAGACCGAGATCGCCCTGCCGAAGGAGTTGCTCGCCAACGAAATCCGCTACGGCTTCGAAGGTGTCACGATCATCGGTACCGGCGACGATACAACGCTGTGGATGGCCGTTCAGCGCGAGTGGAACGACGACGAGAAGGGCTTTGTGAAGCTCCTCTCCTATAACCCCAAGAAGAAGGAATGGGGCGGCGTCCGCTATCCGCTTGATAAGACCGAGAGCGGCTGGGTCGGCCTCTCCGAAATCACCGCTCAGGGCGACAGCGTCTACATCATCGAGCGCGACAACCTCGTCGGCGATGCGGCCAAGCTGAAGAAGCTCTATAAGGTCGCAATCTCCGACCTGAAGCCCGGCAAGCTCGGGGCCGAACTGCCGGTCGTCAAGAAGACGGAAGCCCATGATTTCATCGGCGACCTGAAGTCGGCCACCAATGGCTATGTTCTCGACAAGCTGGAAGGTTTCGCCTTCGACGCATCAGGCAAGGCCTATGCTGTGACCGACAATGACGGTGTGAGCGACTCCTCGGGCGAAACCCTGTTCTTCCCGGTCAACCTGACCGCTACGAACTGAGTTCGCATTCCCGCGAAATGGAAAGGCCGGGTTTTGCCCGGCCTTTTCTTTGGCTCAATCACACTGACGACCCGACGGACCTAGACCATGAATTTGGGCAGTGCGGCCGCCAATGCGTCGACGGCAAGACGGATCCTGAGCGGCAGGTGCGGTGTCTGCAGCCAAAGCGCATGGCAGTCATAGAGAAACTCCGGCTGACCCGGCAGCAGCACTTCCAGCGCTCCAGCCTGCACGCGGTCGCGGATGAGCCAGTAAGGCAGCCAGGCAAGCCCCATGCCGGCCGTTGCCGCATCTGCAATTGCATCGAGATCATCGAGCCGCAATCGGCTGTTCGGCCGAACTTCCACCGGAGGCTGGTCGCCATGCGGGAAGAGCCATGGGCTGAAGCGGGCAGAGCGTGCGTAGATGATCGCATTGTGCCTGCCGATATCTTCGATCTGCTCAGGTCTACCATGCGCATCGAGATAGCTCGCTGAGGCGCAGACCACCATGCGCTGGCGCGCGACGCGGCGCGCGATAATGCCTGACCTGTCTGCCAGTTCGCCGGTCCGGATCGCGAGATCGTAACCGTCATCGGCGAGATCGGTAATGGGATCGCTGAGCGACAGATCGAGTTCGAGGTTCGGATATCGCTTTGCAAGCTCGATCAGAACCGGAAGCACGCAATGACGCCCAAAATGCACGGGCATGGTGACACGCAGCTTGCCGCATGGTTCGGAAAGATGATCGATCGCGAGCGCATCCGCCGCCTCCGTCTCGGCAAGGATCATCCGACAGCGCTCATAATAGGCGCGCCCAAAATCCGTCAGGCTCTGGCGGCGTGTCGTCCGGCTGATAAGGCTGACCCCCAATCGCTCTTCCAGAAAGCGGATGTGCTTGCCGACCATGGGGCCAGATAGGCCGAGTGCTGCTGCCGCTGCCGCAAATGAGCCCAGATCCACGGCCTTCACGAAGACGGTCATGCTGGTGAGACGATCCATATTGCAAACCCATAGTTTCTTCTGTCTTGCTTTCTGGCGAATTTATCTTCTGTCGTCCGCTTGTCATAGCTCATTCGGTTCAATTGTTTTGGAGTCGATGGAAATGGCACGCATAATCCGCTTTCACGAGCTGGGTGGTCCCGAGGTTCTTCGCATCGAGGATGTAAATGTACCGGCACCCGGGCCGGGGCAGGTTCAAATCCGCGTCAAGGCGCTGGGCATCAACAGAGCCGAGGCGCTGCTCCGGTCCGGCAACTACATCGAGACTGCGCCTTTGCCATCTGGGCTGGGCCTCGAAGCGGCCGGCATCGTCGAGGCGGTAGGCGAGGGCGTGGATGGCTTTGCGCCGGGTGACGGCGTCAGCATCATTCCGCCGATCTCCATGGTGCGCACACCGGCTTATGGCGAACTGGTCGCATTTCCCGCTGAATACGTAGTCAGGCACCCGCCGTCGCTCTCCTGGGTGGCGGCAGCCGCGATTTGGATGCAATATCTCACGGCCTATGGCGCTCTTATCGATATTGCTCGGCTGCAGAAGGGTGATTTCATTGCCGTTACCGCGGCATCGAGCAGCGTGGGGCTTGCTGCGATCCAGATCGTCAACATGGTGGGTGCCACGCCGATCGCGATCACGAGGACCGCGGCGAAACGTCAGTCATTGCAGGATGTCGGTGCCGCGCATGTCATTGCATCGCAGGAGGAGGACCTTGAAATGCGGCTGAGGGAAATCGCCGGGGCGGACGGTGTGCGGGTCGTCTTCGACGCCGTGGCAGGCCCGATCTTCGGACCGCTGACGGCAGCAATGTCATCGGGCGGCATTCTCATCGAATATGGCGGACTGAGCTCGGCGCCGACGCCCTTTCCTCTGCCTGCCGTGCTCGGAAAATGTCTGACGCTGCGCGGCTATCTCGTTCACGAAATCACCCGCGATCCGGCCCGGCTGGACGCGGCAAAGCGGTTTATTCTGGAAGGGTTCGCATCCGGTGCTCTCAAACCCGTCATATCAAGGACATTCCCCTTCGAGCAGATCGTCGAGGCGCACCGCTTCCTGGAATCGAACGAGCAGTTCGGCAAGATTGTCGTAACGGTGTGATCCAGCACGGGCCGGATGGATAGATCAGGCCCGGCCGTCTTGGCCGGCCGGGCCTGAGCAATCAGTCAGGGCCTACCAGCGCTGATGGACATGCGGTGCGATCAGTCGCTTGTAAATCTCGCGTGTCGCCGCCATGACGTCAGCCGAGAGCGGCGCAAGATCGGCGGCGGCCGCATTGGCCTTGGCCTGCTCGGCATTGCGTGCGCCGGGGATGACGACCGTGACGGCCTCTGCCATCAGGATCCAGCGCAGCGCAAAGGCGGCCATGCTCGCACCCGCCGGCACCAGTTTGCGTACTTCCTCGACGGCCTGCAGGCCGACCTCGAAGGGCACGCCCGAGAAGGTCTCGCCGACATCGAAGGCTTCGCCATTTCGGTTGAAGTTGCGGTGGTCGTCGCTTGCGAACTTCGTGTCGCGGGTGATCTTGCCGGAGAGCAGGCCGCTGGCGAGCGGCACGCGGGCGATGATCGCCACGTTCTTGCGGCGGGCTTCGCTGAAGAACAGATGATCGGGACGCTGGCGGAAGATGTTGTAGATGATCTGGATGCTGACGACGCCGGGATATTCGATCGCTTTCAGTGCTTCCTCGACCTTCTCGACGCTGACGCCGTAGCCCTTGATCTTGCCGGCCTTCTGCAGCTCGTCCAGACCTGCGAAGACTTCCGGGCGATAGAGCACTTCCGTCGGCGGGCAGTGGAGCTGCACGAGATCGAGGCTGTCGACCTGCAGGTTTTTCAGGCTGCGGTCGATGAAGCCTTCCAGATTGGCCTTGGTGTAGCCATCAGCGACATGCGGGTTCAGACGGCGGCCGGCCTTGGTCGCGACCATCGGGCGTTCACCGCCGCGCGCCTTCAGCACTTCGGCAATGATCTTTTCGGAACGGCCGTCGCCATAGACGTCGGCGGTATCGATGAAGGTCATGCCGGCGTCGAGCGCGGCATTCAAGGCAGCGCGGCCGTCCGCTTCGCTGACATCGCCCCAGGAGCCGCCGATCTGCCAGGCGCCGAAGCCCACATCGGTGACGGTAAAGGGCAGGCGGCCAAAAGCATGATGTTTCATGGAAATCCTCCGTTCGTGATGAAAGGCCCTCGCAGTAGCAGGCGCCGGGTAGGGCGGCAATTGCCGATGGCGCTTGGATCGCCTGCTGCGATCAAATATCCTTGTCCACGACGGCTTCAACCGCAGACGACGGAAGAACAGGAAAGATCATGGATATCAAGGCTACAGGCTCGCGCCCTTCCACGAAGGGCCAGGCCGATTATTTCACCGGCTCAGTTCGTCTCGATC
The DNA here is from genome assembly GCF_051811225.1 of Rhizobium sp. 768_B6_N1_8. Classification (NCBI taxonomy): domain Bacteria; kingdom Pseudomonadati; phylum Pseudomonadota; class Alphaproteobacteria; order Hyphomicrobiales; family Rhizobiaceae; genus Rhizobium; species Rhizobium sp. 768_B6_N1_8. Next base: position 1,134,987 of record NZ_JBPWPV010000001.1, read on the forward strand.
CGCTCGTCGAGGCGCCGGAGCCGGCGCGCGTGCGGGGCACTCACGTGACCTTCGAGCCGGGCGCGCGCACTGCCTGGCATACGCACCCCCTGGGGCAGACGCTGATCGTTACGTCAGGCAGAGGCCTCGCTCAGACATGGGGCGGGGAAATCAGGGAAATCCGCCCGGGTGATGTTGTGTGGTTCCCGCCGGGCGAGAAGCACTGGCATGGCGCAAGCCCCGAGACCGCCATGAGCCATATCGCCATCCAGGAAGCATTGAACGGCAGCGTCGCCGACTGGCTGGAGCAGGTCAGCGACGAGCAATATGCTGGCAAGGCCTGAGGCGGCTGCCCGACTTCAGGCTCTGAGAGAGCGCATGCGATTCGAGCTTCCGTTGCGAAGCTCTGTCGCGGGCCGAGGCGTTTCAGGCATCCCCACCGCATCCGTGCGGGCTGCTTGTGGAAAACCTGACGCAACGGATATGAGGTCCGCAGGCAAAGCAGAATCGCCGATTTGCCGGGAGGATCGAGAAGGCTTTCCGAAACAATTTCAGGACTGTCATGGTTTTGTCTCCAAACCTGCTTGACACTAAAAGGCGAACCCCTTAGTTAGCCGCTCATCCCAACGGCCAGCCCGTTTGGAGAAGGTGCTCAGGCACCGGATTGCTTGAAAGAATGCGGGTGTAGCTCAGTCGGTTAGAGTGCCGGCCTGTCACGCCGGAGGTCGCGGGTTCGAGCCCCGTCACTCGCGCCATTTCAAAGCAGGCGTCAATTTGACGCCGTCTGTCCGGTTGCGTGGTATCCTCACGGTCCGAAAGGTCCAATGCGCGGGTGTAGCTCAGTCGGTTAGAGTGCCGGCCTGTCACGCCGGAGGTCGCGGGTTCGAGCCCCGTCACTCGCGCCATTTATCTCCGAAAAGCCATGCAGTTTCCGAGGGTCAGCCATGCGGCCTTCCACGACATTTGCGGATTTGTCGCGACATCGTTGCATCTGCTTGATAATGTCCGTCTCACGCTGTTCGAATAGCTTCTGTAAAAGTCTTGCGCCGGGGCTCCGGCTGCGCTAACCACGGCTTGTTGCAACGCACGTTCGCTTGCCGGGCATTTGCCCAGTTGCGCCGCCAGGCGCCGCCCGCAAGCAGGGATGAACATGATGACTGAACTGCTCAGTTCCTATATTCCGATCGCTATCTTCATCGGCATCGCGCTCGTTATCGGCCTGGCGCTTCTCATTGCGCCGTTTGCCGTTGCCTTCAAGGCGCCCGATTCGGAAAAGCTTTCGGCTTATGAATGCGGCTTCAACGCATTCGACGACGCTCGCATGAAGTTCGACATCCGCTTCTATCTCGTGTCGATTCTCTTCATCATCTTCGACCTTGAAGTCGCTTTCCTCTTCCCGTGGGCCATTTCCTTCGGCGCCATCGGCTGGTTCGGCTTCTGGTCCATGATGGTCTTCCTTTTCGTGCTGACCATCGGCTTTATCTATGAATGGAAGAAGGGAGCCCTGGAATGGGAGTAGCCCCCGCTAGCAATCAGACGCTCGTAGCGCAGCAGCCGAAGGGGATTATCGATCCCTCCACCGGCAAGCCGATCGGCAGCAACGACGCGTTCTTCGGCGAGATCAACAACGAGCTCGCCGACAAGGGTTTTCTCGTCACCTCGACCGATGAGCTGATCAACTGGGCCCGTACCGGCTCGCTGATGTGGATGACCTTCGGTCTTGCCTGCTGCGCCGTCGAAATGATGCAGCTCTCCATGCCGCGTTACGACGTCGAGCGTTTCGGCTTCGCCCCGCGTGCCTCGCCGCGCCAGTCCGACGTCATGATCGTCGCCGGCACGCTGACCAACAAGATGGCGCCTGCGCTCCGCAAGGTCTACGACCAGATGCCCGAGCCGCGTTACGTCATCTCCATGGGCTCCTGCGCCAATGGCGGCGGCTACTACCACTATTCCTATTCGGTCGTGCGCGGTTGCGACCGCGTCGTGCCGATCGATATCTACGTGCCGGGCTGTCCCCCCACGGCGGAGGCGCTGCTTTACGGCGTGCTTCTGCTGCAGAAGAAGATCCGCCGCACCGGCACGATCGAACGCTAAGGGTAAGGACAGAGAATTATGAGCGAAGCCCTTACTGAGCTTTCGTCGTACCTTTCGGAAGCGCGTGGCAACCTGATTGCCGCCTCACAGCTCAAATATGGCGAGCTGACGCTGACGACGACTGGCGATAACCTTATTCCGCTGCTGACCTTCCTGCGCGATGACGCCAAATGCGGCTTCGTCAACCTGACGGATATTTGCGGCGTCGACTGGCCGCAGCGCGAACTGCGCTTCGATGTCGTCTATCATATTCTGTCTCCGAAGCAGAACCTGCGCATCCGCGTGAAGGTGGCGACCGACGAGGATACGCCGGTTCCGTCCGCCTGCGCCGTTTATCCGGGCGCCGACTGGTTCGAGCGCGAGACCTGGGACATGTACGGGGTGCTCTTCACCGGCCACCCGGACCTGCGCCGGATCCTGACCGACTACGGTTTCGAAGGCCATCCGCTGCGCAAGGACTTCCCGACGACCGGTTTCGTTGAAGTTCGCTACGACGATGCGGCAAAGCGCGTCGTTTACGAACCTGTCGAACTGAAGCAGGAATTCCGCAATTTCGATTTCTTGTCCCCTTGGGAAGGCACGGAATATGTGCTGCCGGGCGACGAAAAGGCGAAGCAGTAAGTTTGAGGCGTGTGGCGGGCCGAAAGCCTGCTGTTCACTGACTACCTGAAAAAGCGAGCCCATCGCCATGACCGAACATAACGTCCGTAACTTCAACATCAATTTCGGGCCGCAGCATCCGGCAGCGCACGGCGTTCTGCGTCTTGTGCTGGAGCTTGACGGCGAAATCGTGGAGCGCGTCGATCCGCATATCGGCCTGCTGCACCGCGGTACCGAAAAGCTGATCGAGACCAAGACCTATCTGCAGGCCGTTCCCTACTTCGACCGCCTCGACTACGTGGCGCCGATGAACCAGGAACATGCCTATGCGATGGCGGTCGAAAAGCTGCTCGGCATCGAGATCCCGATTCGCGGCCAGCTCATCCGCGTGCTCTACTCGGAAATCGGTCGTATTCTGTCGCACCTGCTGAACGTCACGACGCAGGCCATGGACGTCGGTGCGCTGACGCCGCCGCTTTGGGGCTTCGAAGAGCGCGAAAAGCTGATGGTGTTCTATGAGCGTGCTAGCGGCTCACGCATGCACGCCGCTTACTTCCGTCCGGGCGGTGTCCATCAGGACCTGCCGGAAGAGCTCGTGCAGGATATCGGCAAGTGGTGCGACCAATTCCCGGGCAAGCTCGACGATATCGACGACCTTCTGACCGGCAACCGCATCTTCAAGCAGCGTAACGTCGATATCGGTGTCGTCTCGCTGGAAGATTGCTGGGCCTGGGGCTTCTCGGGCGTCATGGTGCGCGGTTCGGGCGCTGCCTGGGACCTGCGCCGCGCGCAGCCCTATGAATGCTACTCGGATCTCGAGTTCGACATTCCGATCGGCAAGAACGGCGACAACTACGATCGTTACCTGATCCGCATGATCGAGATGCGCGAATCGGTGAAGATCATGAAGCAGTGCGTGAACCGCCTGCTCGGTGATGCCAAGGCGGGACCGTTCTCCTCGATCGACGGCAAGGTCGTTCCGCCGAAGCGCGGCGAGATGAAGCGGTCGATGGAAGCGCTGATCCACCACTTCAAGCTTTATACCGAAGGCTATCACGTTCCGGCCGGCGAAGTTTATGCTGCCGTCGAAGCGCCAAAGGGTGAGTTCGGCGTCTACCTCGTCTCCGACGGCACCAACAAGCCTTACCGCTGCAAGATCCGCGCTCCGGGTTATGCACACCTGCAGGCGATGGACTTCATGTGCCGTGGCCACCAGCTTGCCGACGTCGCGGCCGTTCTCGGCTCGCTCGACATCGTGTTCGGCGAGGTGGACCGCTGATGCAGGCTCTGCCGCTCGCAGCCGCACTTCTTCTTTCGGCTTCCTCCGCCTTTGCGCAGGATGCCGGAAAGCTCGGCACGCCGCTGGGCCATGAGGAAGCGCAGCCGCCGGCAGAGCAATCGTCCATGGGCGATCTTTTGTCCAAGGGCTATCAAATCAAGGCCGCCGTGCCGAATGGCGGCAAGTTCGTGGTGTTTATGCAAAAAGACCAGTCGGCCTATGCCTGTGAAATGCAGTCTTTGACTGCTTCGCGGTGTGGAACGCTAAACTGACAAGGCGTGAGGAAGAATGTCCGTTCGTCGATTAGCCGAAGATCAATTCCAGCCGGCCGCATTCGCTTTCAGCGATGAAAATGCGGTCTGGGCGGAAAAGACGATTCAGAAATATCCCGCAGGCCGTCAGCAGTCCGCGGTTATTCCGCTGTTGATGCGTGCGCAGGAGCAGGATGGTTGGGTCACCCGTCCGGCGATCGAAAAGATCGCCGACATGCTGGACATGGCCTATATCCGTGTCCTCGAAGTCGCGACCTTCTATACCCAATTCCAGCTTCATCCCGTCGGCACCCGCGCTCACGTGCAGGTCTGCGGCACGACGCCCTGCATGCTGCGCGGTTCGGAAAAGCTGATGGGGGTCTGCCGCAGCAAGATCCACCAGCATCCGTTCGAGCGCAACGCCGAGGGCACGCTCTCCTGGGAAGAGGTCGAATGTCTCGGGGCCTGCGTCAACGCTCCGATGGTGATGATCGGCAAGGATACCTACGAGGATCTGACGCCGGAGCGCCTGGAAGAAATCATCGATACGTTCGCGGCAGGAAATGGGGCGAGCGTCAAGGTCGGCCCGCAGATCGACCGTCACCTGTCCTCACCCGAAGGTGGCCCGACGACCCTGCTGGACGATGTTGCTGTCAGCCGCACTGGGGTTAAGAAGGCCCCGGCTGCCGCGCCTGTCGACGGCGCGCCGGTTCCGCCCTCCGAGGCCGCTCGCCCGAAGAGCACCGATGCAGAGACCAACGCGTCGCTGAAGACGCCGGCAACGTCTCCCAAGGCATCGGCCAAGAACGCGAAGGCTGCCGAAGTTCAGCCGCTGTCCGGTACGGCTGCTTCCGAACCCGCGCCGAAACCTGTTGCTGAAGCCGTTGTAAAGCCGTCGCTGACCGACAAGAATCGCCCGGCCGGCATCGAAAAGCCCGCCGCTCCCGATGATCTCAAGATGATTTCCGGCGTTGGTCCGAAGATCGAAGCAACGTTGAACGAAATCGGCATTTTCACCTTCTCGCAGATCGCGGGTTGGAAGAAGGCCGAACGCGAATGGGTCGATGGTTTCCTGAATTTCCGCGGCCGCATCGAGCGCGATGACTGGGTCAAGCAGGCCAAGGCGCTCGCCAAGGGCGGCGAAGCGGAATATATCAAGGTCTTCGGCAAGAAGCCGCGGTAAGAGGTGTGAGATATGTTAGAAGATAAAGACCGCATCTTTACCAACATCTACGGCCTTAAGGACAAATCCCTGAAGGGCGCGATGAGCCGCGGCCACTGGGATGGCACCAAGCAGATCCTCGAAAAGGGCCGTGACTGGATCATCGACGAGATGAAGGCTTCCGGCCTTCGCGGACGTGGCGGCGCAGGCTTCCCGACGGGTCTCAAGTGGTCGTTCATGCCCAAGCAGAGCGACGGCCGTCCGCATTACCTCGTCGTGAATGCCGACGAATCGGAGCCCGGCACCTGCAAGGACCGCGACATCATGCGCAACGATCCGCATACGCTGATCGAAGGCTGCGTGGTCGCAAGCTTCGCCATGGGCGCCAACGCTGCCTATATCTATGTGCGCGGTGAATATATCCGCGAGCGCGAAGCGCTGCAGGCCGCAATCGATGAATGCTATGATGCCGGCCTTCTCGGCAAGAACAACAAGCTCGGCTGGGACATGGACATCTTCGTCCATCACGGCGCCGGCGCTTATATCTGCGGCGAAGAAACCGCGCTGCTCGAAAGCCTTGAAGGCAAGAAGGGCCAGCCGCGCCTGAAGCCGCCATTCCCGGCCAATATGGGTCTCTATGGCTGCCCGACGACGGTCAACAATGTCGAATCGATCGCCGTTGCCCCGACCATCCTGCGCCGTGGTGCCGGCTGGTTCTCGTCCATCGGCCGTCCGAACAACGTCGGCACCAAGCTCTTCATGCTCTCCGGTCACGTCAACAAGCCGTGCACCGTAGAAGAGAGCATGGGCATCACCTTCCGCGAACTGGTGGACAAGCACGCCGGCGGCATCCGCGGCGGTTGGGACAACCTGCTGGCCGTCATTCCGGGTGGCGCATCGTGCCCGATCGTTCCGGCCAAGGACATCATCGACTGCCCGATGGACTTCGACGGTCTGCGCGCCGTCGGCTCCTCCTTCGGCACGGCCGCCTCGATCGTCATGGACAAGTCCACCGACGTCATCAAGGCGATCGCCCGTATCTCGGCCTTCTTCAAGCATGAGAGCTGCGGCCAGTGCACGCCGTGCCGCGAAGGCACCGGCTGGATGTGGCGCGTGATGGAGCGTATGGCACGCGGCAACGCCCAGAAGCGCGAAATCGACATGCTGTTCCAGGTCACCAAGCAGATCGAAGGCCACACCATCTGCGCGCTCGGCGATGCCGCCGCATGGCCGGTGCAGGGTCTGATCCGTAACTTCCGTCCGGAAATCGAAGCCCGCATCGACCAGTATACGGCCAGTGCGCTCGATCACGGTGCGGTTCTGGAGGCGGCAGAGTAAGCGCATGACGACCAAGGCATCCGATAGCAAGGTGGGAGAAGGGGCAGCCGATTTCGCGGCTGACTTCGGCCGTCTTGCTGCCGGCATGCTGGAAAATGCGCGTGCGATGCCCGTTCATCCGCTGATGGCGCATCAAGCTGCGGCATTTGCCGCAGCCACGGCGATCGGTTTCGGCATTTCCACGCAGATGGCCGGCGTCTTCTTCGGCGCGCTGCAGGGAGCATTCGAGACGGCGAACATGGCAGCCGCAGCGCTCGACGAAACGCCGCCGGATGAAGAAACGCCTGAGATGGCCATCCGTCCGGAGAATATTCGCCGCCCGGCTGAAACGGCTATGCCGGTTCGCAAGGCTGTAAAGCCGAAGCTGACGGTGGTTTCCACCAGGGCCCCGACGGTAGAAACTGTAAAGCCGACGGTTGCCAAGGCGAAGCCGGCCGCAAGGTCCAGGAAGGTTGACGACCTGAAGCTGATCGCCGGCATCGGTCCGAAGCTGGAGCAGGTGCTGAACAAAAGAGGCATCCGCACCTTTGCTGATATCGCGGCATGGAGCGATGCCGACGTTGCGAGCCTGGACGCCGAACTCGGCTTCGATGGCCGCATCCTGCGTGACGACTGGGTTGGCCAGGCCAAGGTCCTGGCGACACGGGGTCGCAGGAAGAAATAGGTTTCCGGCCGCAGGCGATGGCCGGAAGAATGGCATATTGATCGACGGGGCAGGGGCTCCGGGTCGTGGTGCCGATGGCGGGTTTCGGGTCTCGGAACCAGCGAAAGAGAATTTGGGCAATTCCGGCGCCAGGACGGACGAAATGTCTGTCTTGGCAATATGGATGTTGCAAAAATAGGTTTGTTTGCCGGTGCCCGGCGAATGGGAAACAGGACTGAGTGACGATGGCAAAACTGAAGATTGACGGTAACGAGATCGAAGTTCCGGATCATTACACGCTGATTCAGGCGTGCGAAGAGGCCGGTGCTGAAGTTCCGCGCTTCTGCTTCCATGAGCGTCTGTCGGTTGCCGGCAATTGCCGCATGTGCCTCGTCGAGGTCAAGGGCGGTCCGCCGAAGCCGCAGGCTTCCTGCGCCATGGGCGTGCGCGATATCCGCGGCGGCCCGAACGGCGAACTGCCTGAAGTCTTCACCAACACGCCGATGGTCAAGAAGGCCCGCGAAGGCGTGATGGAATTCCTGCTGATCAACCATCCGCTGGATTGCCCGATCTGCGACCAGGGCGGCGAATGCGATCTGCAGGACCAGGCCATGGCCTTCGGGATCGACACGTCGCGCTATCAGGAAGACAAGCGCGCCGTCGAAGACAAGTATATCGGCCCGCTCGTCAAGACCGTCATGAACCGCTGCATTCACTGCACGCGTTGCGTCCGCTTCACGACGGAAGTGGCCGGCATTTCCGAACTCGGCCTGATCGGCCGCGGCGAAGACGCTGAAATCACCACCTATCTCGAGCAGGCCATGACCTCCGAGCTGCAGGGCAACGTTGTTGACCTCTGCCCGGTCGGCGCGCTCACCTCCAAGCCCTTCGCCTTCACGGCCCGTCCGTGGGAGCTGAACAAGACCGAATCGATCGACGTCATGGACGCTGTCGGTTCGGCAATCCGCGTGGATACCCGCGGCCGCGAAGTCATGCGCATCCTGCCGCGCGTCAACGAGGCGGTGAACGAAGAGTGGATCTCCGACAAGACCCGTCACGTCTGGGACGGCCTGAAGACGCAGCGCCTCGACCGCCCTTACGTCCGCAAGGACGGCCGCCTGCAGCCGGCGAGCTGGGGCGAAGCCTTCGGCGCCATCAAGGCTGCCGTATCGGCAACGTCGGGCGAAAAGATAGGCGCGATTGCCGGCGACCTCGCTTCGGTTGAAGAAATGTATGCCCTGTCCGAACTGGTAAAGTCGCTGGGTTCCGGGAACCTCGACTGTCGCCAGGATGGGGCGGCACTTGATCCGTCGCTCGGCCGTGCAAGCTACCTCTTCAATCCGACTATATCAGGCATCGAACAGGCCGACGCGCTGCTTATCGTCGGTGCGAATCCGCGCTTTGAAGCCGCCATCCTCAATGCCCGCATCCGCAAGCGTTTCCGTCGCGGCGGCTTCCCGATCGGTGTGATCGGTGAGGGCGGCGAGATGCGCTATAAGTATGATTACCTCGGCGCAGGCCCCGATACGCTGAAGGACATTCTCGACGGCGGCCACGCCTTCGCCGAAGTCCTCTCCAAGGCTTCCAAGCCGATGATCATCATCGGTCAGGGCGCTCTGACCCGCACGGATGGCGCAGGCGTTCTCGCAACCGCCGCCAAGCTCGCCGTCAATGTCGGCGCGATCGCTGAAGGCTGGAACGGTTTTGCGGTGCTGCACACCGCGGCGTCGCGCGTCGGCGGCCTCGACCTCGGCTTCGTGCCGGGCGCCAAGGGCGCCAATGCCGCCGAGATGCTGAAGGCCATGGACGTGCTCTTCCTGCTCGGCGCCGACGAACTCGACTTCTCGACCAAGGCTGCGAAGTTCACCGTTTATATCGGCTCGCATGGCGATAACGGCGCACATGGCGCCGATGTCATCCTGCCGGCTGCTGCCTACACCGAAAAGTCCGGCACCTGGGTCAACACCGAAGGCCGTGTCCAGATGGGCAATCGCGCCGGTTTCGCACCGGGCGACGCCCGCGAAGACTGGGCGATCATCCGCGCCCTTTCCGACGTGCTCGGCAAGAAGCTTCCCTTTGATTCTCTCGGCGAATTGCGCAGCAAACTCTATGCGGCATTCCCGCATTTTGCGGCCATCGATGAGATCACCGAAGGTGATAGCGCCCAAATTGCCGCACTGGCGAAAAAAGCCGGTAAGATGAACAAATCCGGGTTTGCGTCGTCGGTCAAAGACTTCTATTTGACGAACCCGATAGCGCGCGCCTCGGCTGTCATGGCCGAGTGCTCGGCATTGGCCCGCAACAATTTCAAAGTCGCGGCAGAGTAAGGGCAGGAACTCATGGATTCTTTCTTCTCGACCTATGTCTGGCCGGCGATCATCATGATCGGTCAGTCACTGCTGCTGCTCGTCTGCCTGCTGGTCTTCATTGCTTACGTCCTTCTTGCCGACCGCAAGATCTGGGCTGCCGTCCAGCTGCGCCGCGGTCCGAACGTCGTCGGCCCCTTCGGCCTGTTCCAGTCCTTCGCCGACCTTCTGAAGTTCGTCTTCAAGGAGCCGGTCATTCCGGCCGGCGCCAACAAGGCGGTCTTCCTGCTCGCCCCGCTCGTGACCGTGCTTCTGGCGCTGTCGACCTGGGCGGTCGTGCCGCTTGCTGACGGCTGGGTGGTTGCCAACATCAATGTCGGCATCCTGTACATCCTGGCGATCTCCTCGCTCGAAGTTTACGGCATCATCATGGGTGGCTGGGCTTCGAACTCGAAGTATCCGTTCCTCGGCGCGCTGCGCTCCGCCGCACAGATGGTGTCTTACGAAGTCTCGATCGGCTTCGTCATCGTTACCGTTCTTCTCTGCGTCGGTTCGCTGAACCTGACTGACATCGTCAATGCCCAGCGCACCGGCCTCGGTACGATGCTCGGCCTGCCGAACTCGTTCCTCGACTGGCACTGGCTGGCGCTGTTCCCTATGTTCATCGTCTTCTTCATCTCTGCGCTCGCCGAGACGAACCGCCCGCCTTTCGACCTTCCGGAAGCAGAATCCGAACTCGTCGCCGGCTTCATGGTCGAATACGGCTCGGCTCCGTACATGATGTTCATGCTCGGCGAATATGCGGCCGTCGTGCTGATGTGCTCGCTGACGACGATCCTCTTCCTGGGTGGCTGGCTGCCGCCGGTTGATTTCTGGCTCATCAACTGGGTGCCCGGTATCATCTGGTTCATGCTGAAGTCGTGCCTGGTGTTCTTCATGTTCGCCATGGTCAAGGCTTTCGTGCCGCGTTACCGCTACGACCAGCTCATGCGTCTCGGCTGGAAGGTTTTCCTTCCGCTGTCGCTCGCCATGGTCGTCATCGTTGCATTCGTGCTGAAACTGACGGGATGGGCAGGCTGATGTCCAACCTCGTTTCCGGCAAAATTGGAGATTGAAGATGGGAAGCCTGTCCGCCTCCATCAACTCGCTTTTTCTTAAGGAATTCGTCGGCGCCTTCTTCCTGTCGATGCGCTATTTCTTCAAGCAGAAGGCGACGATCAATTACCCCTTCGAAAAGGGTCCGGTCAGCCCGCGCTTCCGCGGCGAGCATGCACTGCGCCGTTATCCCAACGGTGAAGAGCGCTGCATCGCCTGCAAGCTGTGCGAAGCGATCTGTCCCGCTCAGGCGATCACCATCGAAGCCGGCCCGCGCCGCAATGACGGCACGCGCCGCACAGTGCGTTACGACATCGACATGGTGAAGTGCATCTACTGCGGCTTCTGCCAGGAAGCTTGCCCTGTTGATGCGATCGTCGAAGGCCCGAATTTCGAATTCGCCACCGAAACCCGTGAAGAACTCTACTTCGACAAGCAGAGGCTCCTCGAAAACGGCGACCGGTGGGAGCGTGAAATCGCCCGCAACATGGCGATCGATGCGCCGTATCGTTGATTGAAATTTGAAATGCCGCGGGAAGAGCACTCTTGCTCACCGCGGTCAACATGCACCGGGGCTTTGCCGGCGAAAGCTGTGCGAAGTCCTATCGGGCAGGGAAACTCCCGGCTGCCCGGGGGAAGATGAAAAAGGCACCAACATGGGTCTGCAGGCTCTATTTTTCTATCTTTTCGCCTTTGTCGCGATAGCGTCGGCGTTCATGGTCATCTGGGCGAAGAACCCGGTTCACTCGGTTCTGTTCTTGATCCTGGTGTTCTTCAATGCAGCGGGTCTCTTCCTGTTGCTGGGTGCCGAATTCCTGGCGATGATCCTGCTCGTCGTCTATGTGGGCGCGGTCGCTGTTCTCTTCCTCTTCGTTGTGATGATGCTCGACATCGACTTCACCGAGCTTCGCGCCGGTGTTCTCGAATATGCGCCGATCGGCGCGCTGATCGGTCTCATCCTCGCAGCCGAACTCATCGTCGTCATCGGCGGCAGCTCGATCTCGCCCGAGATTGCCAAGACGGTCGCCATGCCGATCCCGGCACTGACCGAACGCACCAATACGGCGGCTCTCGGCGATGTGCTCTATACGAACTACGTCTACTTCTTCCAGATCGCCGGTCTGATCCTGCTGGTCGCCATGATCGGCGCGATCGTGCTGACGCTGAAGCATCGCACCAATATCAAGCGGCAGAATATTTCCCGCCAGGTTGCCCGCACGCCTGCGACCGCCGTCGAGGTGATCAAGGTCAAGCCGGGCCAAGGCGTGAGCTGAGCCGAGAGGTCAAGGAGCAAAGAACATGGTCATCGGACTTTCCCACTATCTCACGGTCAGCGCCATCCTCTTCACGATCGGCATCTTCGGCATCTTCCTGAACCGGAAGAACATCATCGTCATCCTGATGTCGGTCGAATTGATCCTGTTGTCGGTCAACATCAACATGGTCGCCTTCTCGTCGTTCCTCAACGACATCGTCGGCCAGGTGTTCGCACTGTTCATTCTGACTGTTGCTGCTGCTGAAGCGGCGATCGGTCTCGCAATTCTCGTTGTCTTCTACCGCAACCGCGGTTCGATCGCGGTCGAAGACGTCAATATGATGAAGGGCTGAGCGGCTCATGTTCCTCTATAAGGCTATCGTCTTCCTTCCCTTGATCGGTGCGATCATTGCCGGCTTCTTTGGCCGTGCGATCGGCGCCAAGGCGTCGGAATATGTCACCAGCGGCCTGATGATCATCGCCGCCATCCTGTCCTGGGTCGTCTTCTTCACGGTTGCGCTCGGCCATCCGGAAGGCGTGATCAAGGTCGAGGTTCTGCGCTGGATCCAGTCCGGCGGCATCGACGTCTCCTGGTCTCTGCGTGTCGATACGCTGACCTCGGTCATGCTGATCGTCGTCAATACGGTCTCGACCCTGGTGCACGTCTACTCGATCGGGTACATGCACACCGATCCGCATCGCCCGCGCTTCTTCGCCTATCTGTCGCTCTTTACCTTCGCCATGCTCATGCTGGTGACCGCCGACAACCTCGCCCAGATGTTCTTCGGCTGGGAAGGCGTGGGTCTCGCCTCATATCTGCTGATCGGCTTCTGGTACAAGAAGCCCTCGGCATCGGCGGCTGCAATAAAGGCCTTCATCGTCAACCGCGTCGGCGACTTCGGCTTCGTGCTCGGTATTGCCACCGTCTTCGTGCTGTTCGGCTCGATCAACTTCGACACGATCTTCGCCAATGCTTCGACCTTCGCTCCGGCGGAAGGCGGCGGTGAAGCCGGTGAAGTGATCCTGAACCTCTTCGGCATGCATCTCGACAAGGCGCATGCGCTGACCGGCGCCTGCCTGCTGCTCTTCATGGGCGCAATGGGTAAGTCGGCGCAGTTCCTGCTGCACACCTGGCTGCCGGATGCCATGGAAGGCCCAACCCCGGTATCCGCACTCATCCATGCCGCAACAATGGTGACCGCCGGCGTCTTCCTAGTCGCCCGCATGTCGCCGCTTTTCGAACTGTCGCCGGACGCACTCGTCGTCGTGACGATCATCGGCGCGATCACTGCCTTCTTCGCGGCGACCGTCGGCCTTGTGCAGAACGACATCAAGCGCGTCATCGCCTACTCGACCTGCTCGCAGCTCGGCTACATGTTCGTCGCCCTCGGCGTCGGCGCCTATGGCGCGGCGATCTTCCACCTCTTCACGCACGCCTTCTTCAAGGCTCTGCTCTTCCTTTGCGCCGGCTCGGTCATCCACGCCGTCGATGGCGAGCAGGACATGCGTCATATGGGTGGTCTGTACCCGCATATCAAAGTTACCGGCGGCCTCATGATCATCGGTACGCTCGCGATCACCGGTGTCGGCATCCCCTTCACCCCGATCGGTTTTGCAGGCTTCTTCTCCAAGGATGTCATCATCGAGGCTACCTATGCGTCGCATTCGCCGGCTGCGGGCTTCGCCTTCACGCTGCTCGTTATTGCGGCACTTTTCACGAGCTTCTATTCCTGGCGCCTGATCTTCATGACCTTCTTCGGCAGGCCGCGCGCTTCGCATGAAGTCATGCATCACGTCCATGAATCGCCGCAGGTCATGCTGGTGCCGCTCTACATCCTGGCGATCGGCGCGGTCGTCGCGGGCGTGCTCTTCGAAGGCCGTTTCTACGGCGAGGAATATGCCGAGTTCTGGAAGGGCGCACTCTTCACTGGTGCCGAGAACGAACTGGTGGAAGAATTCCATCACGTCCCGGCCTGGGTCGGCCTCAGTCCCTTCATCGCCATGCTGCTCGGTTTCGTTACCGCCTGGTACATGTACATCAGGTCGCCGTCGACGCCGCGCAAGCTCGCCGAGCAGCACCGTGTGCTCTACCAGTTCCTGCTCAACAAGTGGTACTTCGACGAGCTCTACGACTTCCTCTTCGTGCGCAGCGCCAAGGCGCTTGGCAACTTCCTCTGGAAGAAGGGTGATGTCGGCGTCATCGATACCTACGGTCCGAACGGCATTGCCGCCCGCGTCGTCAACGTTACCGACCGCGTCGTGCGCCTGCAAACCGGCTACCTCTATCACTATGCCTTCGCGATGCTGATCGGCGTTGCAGCGCTCGTTACCTGGATGATGCTCGGGAGTTCCTTCTGATGACCGATTGGCCTATTCTTTCAACGGTCACCTTCCTGCCGCTCGTCGGCGTGGTGCTCTTGTTGCTGATGAACGGCGAAACCGAGAACGGCCGCAAGAACGTGCTGTGGATTTCGCTGATCACCACGGTCTTCACCTTCATCCTCTCGCTCTTCATCTGGATCGGTTTCGACAACGCCAATCCGGGCTTCCAGATGATCGAGCAGCATAGCTGGCTCGGCACCGGTATCGGCTACCATGTCGGTGTCGACGGCATCTCCATGCTGTTCATCATCCTCTCGACCTTCTTGATGCCCTTCTGCGTGCTCGCAAGCTGGCTCTCGATCGAGAAGCGCCTGAAGGAATACATGATCGCCTTCCTCATCCTTGAAGTGATGATGGTCGGTGTCTTCGTCTCGCTCGATATCGTTCTCTTCTACGTCTTCTTCGAAGGCGGCCTCATTCCGATGTTCCTGATTATCGGCGTCTGGGGCGGTGCGAACCGCGTCTATGCGAGCTACAAGTTCTTCCTCTACACGCTGCTCGGCTCGGTGCTGATGCTGCTCGCCATCATGGCCATGTACTGGCAGGCCGGCACGACTGACATCACCGCGCTGCTGGCCTACAAGTTCCCGCCGGCAATGCAGACCTGGCTGTGGCTTGCCTTCTTCGCGTCCTTCGCGGTGAAAATGCCGATGTGGCCGGTCCATACCTGGCTCCCCGACGCACACGTCCAGGCGCCGACGGCCGGTTCCGTCATCCTGGCAGGCGTGCTTCTGAAGCTCGGCGGCTACGGCCTGATCCGCTTCTCGATCGGCATGTTCCCGGTCGCTTCGGATCATTTCGCGCCGCTCGTGTTCGCGCTGTCCGTTATCGCTATCATCTACACCTCGCTGGTCGCGATGATGCAGGACGACATCAAGAAGCTGATCGCCTATTCCTCGGTCGCTCACATGGGCTACGTGACCATGGGCATTTTCGCGGCGAACGCTCAGGGCCTGCAGGGTTCGATCTTTCAGATGCTGTCGCACGGCATCGTCTCGGGCGCGCTCTTCCTCTGCGTCGGTGTCGTCTATGACCGTACCCACACCCGCGAGATCGCGGCTTACGGCGGTCTGGTCAACAACATGCCGAAATATGCCGTGGCCTTCATGGTCTTCACTATGGCCAATGTCGGCCTGCCGGGCACTTCGGGCTTCATCGGCGAATTCCTGACGCTGATCGGTGTCTTCCGCGCCAACACCTGGGTTGCGCTCTTTGCCGCCACCGGTGTCATCCTCTCGGCTGCCTATGCGCTCTGGCTTTATCGCCGGGTGATCTTCGGTGCGCTGGAGAAGGAAAAGCTGAAGGCTCTGCTCGACCTTTCGCCGCGTGAAAAGGTCATCCTTTATCCGCTGGTCGCGCTCACTATTTTCTTCGGCGTCTATCCGGCTCCGGTCTTCGATGCGACCGCAGCTTCGGTAGACCATCTGATCAACAGCTATTCGGCCGCAGTGCAGGCAGCGCAGAATGTTGCGCTGTCGATGAAATGACGGGACTTTAGGACATGACTGCTGAAACAATCTCCCTGAGCCTGTACCTGTCCGCGCCGGAAATCATCCTCGCGATCGGTGCCCTTCTGCTGCTCATGATCGGCGTTTTCTCGGGCGAGCGGTCCGGTCCGCTCGTCAGCGCGCTGGCGATGATCGTGATTGCCATCTCGGGCCTGTGGCTGATCTTCGTTCCCGGCGACGGCCTTGCCTATGGCGGCGTCTATCTCGCCGACGGCTTTGCACGCTTCATGAAGGTGCTGGCCCTGATCGGTTCTCTGGTCGCGCTGTTCATGTCGATGGGTCATGCGCGGGAAAACCAGCTCGACAAGTTCGAGTTCCCGGTTCTCCTGGTGCTCTGCACGCTCGGCATCATGCTGATGATCTCGGCAAATGATCTGATTGCGCTCTACCTCGGCCTCGAACTGCAGTCTCTGGCGATCTACGTCATCGCTGCGATCAACCGCGACAGCCTGAAGTCGACCGAAGCCGGCCTGAAGTATTTCGTCCTTGGCGCGCTTTCCTCGGGCATGCTGCTCTACGGCATGTCGCTGGTCTACGGCTTCACCGGTCACACGCATTTCGCCGAGGTTGCCCAGGCGCTCACGGTCGAAGGAGCACGCTCGCTCGGCCTGATCTTCGGCCTCGTCTTCATCCTCGCCGGCATCGCCTTCAAGATCTCGGCCGTTCCGTTCCACATGTGGACGCCGGACGTTTATGAAGGCGCGCCGACCCCGGTCACTGCCTTCCTGGCGAGCGCACCGAAGGTTGCCGCCATGGCGATGATGACCCGTATCGTCATCACCGCCTTCGAGCCGGTGCTGACCGACTGGCAGCAGGTCATCGTCTTCATTTCGATCGCTTCCATGCTGCTCGGTTCGTTTGCCGCCATCGGCCAGAAGAACATCAAGCGACTGATGGCCTATTCCTCGATTGGTCACATGGGTTATGCACTGGTCGGCCTCGCAGCCGGCAACCAGACGGGTGTCACAGGCGTCATACTCTACATGGCGATCTACATGGTCATGACCCTCGGCTCCTTCGCCATCATCATGTCGATGCGCCGCAAGGACGGTACGGTTGTCGAGAATGTCAGCGATCTCGCCGGCCTGTCGACGACGAACCCCTTCATGGCTGTCGTGCTGACCGCACTGATGTTCTCGCTTGCCGGTATCCCGCCGCTCGCTGGCTTCTTTGCGAAGTACTTCGTCTTCGTCGCCGCCATCGAAGCCAAGCTCTATGCGCTTGCCGTCATCGGTGTCCTGGCTTCGGTCGTCGGCGCTTACTACTACCTGCGCGTCATCAAGCTGATGTGGTTCGATGAGGCGACCGGCGAGTTCGCCCGCGTTTCCGGTTCGCTGCGCCTCGTCTTCGGTCTCTCCGGCCTCTTCGTCGCTGCCTATGTTCTCATCGGCGGTCCGATCGGTGGTGCGGCAGAGCTCGCTGCGGCAACGCTGTTCTGATGGCTTCCGACAAGCGGCGCCGGATATCGCTCGGCGATATCAGGCACGAGGCCTTGTCGGATACGTCGTCGACCAACACGGAATGCCTTGCCCGGGCTCGGGCAGGGGATGGCGGTCTGCTCTGGGTGACCGCCGAAAGACAGACCGGCGGCCGCGGCCGTCGGGGCCGTCCCTGGGTTTCCGAGCGCGGCAATCTCTACGCCTCCCTTCTTCTGATCGATCCGGCGCCTATGGAGCGCCTTGCCTCCCTGCCGCTGGCAATCGCGGTCGCCGTGCATCAGGCGATCCGAAGCGTGTTGCCGCCGGGCGCCGAGCCGCTGGAAGTGAAATGGCCGAACGATATCCTGATCGGCCGCAAGAAGACCTGCGGCATCCTCGTGGAAGGCGAACGGCTGGCGGATGGTCGCCATGCCGTGGTGATCGGTATCGGCATCAATGTATCCGTCATGCCGGACAACCCAATCTATCCGGTGACCTGCCTGCGTGATCAGGGAAGTGCGGCTTCGCCCGAAGAACTCTTCGCCCACCTCTTTGCGTCGATGACCGAAGTGCTGGATATCTGGGACGAGGGGCAGGGTATAAGCGAGGTCACGGCGCTATGGCGTGCGGTTGCATGCGGCATTGGCGAAAAGATAACCGTGAATCTGCCCGACAGGTCGATTTCAGGATATTTCGCCGGAATAGATGATAATGGCCTGTTGATGCTCGATACCGGCGCAGGCAGGATAATGCCGATTGCGGCCGGCGATGTATTCTTTGGATAGTGGAAAAAACAAACATTATGGCGAAACAGGACGAACTGGTATTTCTGCCCCTGGGCGGCGTCGGCGAGATCGGCATGAATCTCGCGCTGTACGGCTACGGCCCGGCGGATCATCGCCAGTGGATCATGGTGGATTGCGGCGTAACCTTTCCGGGGCCGGATCTGCCGGGTGTCGATCTCGTCCTGCCGGATATCCGCTTCCTTGCCAATGAGCGCAAGAACCTCAAGGCGATCATCATCACCCACGCCCATGAGGATCACTATGGCGCGCTCGCCGATCTCTGGCCGGGCCTCAACGTGCCGGTCTATGCCTCGCCCTTCACGGCCGGCTTGCTGGAAGCCAAGCGCAATTTCGAGAAGGATGCGATCGGCGAAGTACCGGTGACGATCTTCAAGGCCGGCGATACGATCAATGTCGGCCCCTTCAGCATCGAGGGTGTCGCCGTCAATCACTCGATCCCCGAGCCCATGTCGTTGGTGATCCGCACGCCGCTCGGCAATGTCATCCACACCGGCGACTGGAAGATCGACCATGAGCCGTCGCTCGGACCGCTGACCGACGAGGCGCGCTTCCGTCAGATTGGCGATGAGGGCGTGCTGGCGTTGCTCTGCGACTCCACCAATGCGCTGCGTGACGGCGTTTCGCCCTCCGAGAAGGATGTCTCGGAGAGCTTGCGCAAGATCATCGAGAATGCCGAAGGACGTGTGGCAATTACCACCTTCTCCTCGAATGTCGGCCGTATCCGCACTGTCGCCGAAGCCGCCGAAGCCGCCGGTCGCGAAGTGCTGCTGCTCGGAAGCTCGCTGAAGCGTGTGTGCGACGTTGCTCAGGACATCGGCCTGCTGGAAGGCGTAAAGCCCTTCATTTCCGAGGAAGATTACGGCTTCATCCCGCGTGACAAGGTCGTGGTGATCCTCACCGGCAGTCAGGGCGAGCCGCGCGCTGCCCTTGCCAAGCTCTCCCGTGACGAGATGCGCAATGTGGCGTTCACCGCCGGCGATATCGTTGTCTTCTCCTCGCGTGCCATCCCCGGTAACGAGAAGGCGATCCAGGACATCAAGAACGGTCTGGTGGAGCAGGGCGTTCACATCATTACCGACACAGAGGCGCTGGTGCATGTCTCCGGCCATCCGCGCCGCAACGAGTTGCAGAAGATGTACGAGTGGACACGGCCGAAAGTCGTTGTGCCCGTGCATGGCGAGGCAACGCATCTGACGGCGCATAAGGAGCTTGCCGAACAGTCGGGCATTCCGACGGTGCCGCGCGTGCGAAACGGTGATGTGTTGCGGCTTGCACCGGGACCGGTCGAGGTGATCGACGAGGCGCCGCATGGCCGCATCTACAAGGATGGGTCACTGATCGGTGACTTCGATGAGATGGGCATCGGCGAGCGCAAGAAGCTTTCCTATGTCGGCCATGTCGCCCTGAGCATCGTGCTCGACAGCCGCTACGACATCATCGGCGAGCCCGATCTCGTGGCGATCGGCCTGCCGGTCTATGACGACGAGGGCGAGGATATGGAAGATGGGTTGTTCGACGCCGCGATCGGGGCGTTCGAGAGCATTCCACGCGCCCGCCGGAAGGATATCGACATGGTACAGGAGGCTCTGCGCCGCGCCGTGCGCGCTGCCGCCAATCATACCTGGGGCAAGAAGCCTCTCGTCACGGTCTTCATCACCAGGGTCTGATGATGCTTGGCCGGGTGAACCATATCGCCATCGCCGTGCCTGATCTGGCCGCCGCAGTCGCGAGCTATCGCGACACTCTGGGGGCAGCGGTCTCGCAGCCGCAAGCACTACCGGCGCATGGCGTGACGGTCGTTTTCGTGGAACTGCCGAATACCAAGGTGGAACTGCTGGAGCCGCTCGGTGAAGCCTCACCCATTGCGGCCTTCCTCGAGAAGAACCCGTCGGGCGGAATGCACCACATCTGCTACGAGGTCGCCGATATCCTCGCCGCCCGCGATCGGTTAACGGCATCGGGGGCGAGGGTGCTTGGCAATGGCGAGCCGAAGATTGGCGCGCATGGCAACCCGGTGCTTTTCCTCCACCCGAAGGACTTCTTCGGTACATTGATCGAGCTGGAACAGGTCTGAAGCTCTGCGTCAGAGTGACCTAAACTGTTCACCGCCTTTGAACTCGCGGCCATTCCGCCTTATAAGCAGCCAAAACCTGCCGCCAAGGCACCATATCGACGGGAACCAAGATGTTTCAGGCCTTCCTCCAGGGATTCGCAGTCTATTTCATCATCTGGTGGATCACGCTTTTTGCCGTACTGCCGATCGGCCTGCGCACCCAGGCGGACGATAATGATGTTGTGCTGGGCACCGTGCCGAGCGCCCCGACCCGTTTTCGTCCGGTTTTTGTTTTTTCGCTGACGACGCTCGTTTCAGGTGCAATTTATGGCTTCTGGTATATCTGCTCGACCTATTTCGGTCTCGGCTTCGATGCACTTCCACAAATAGGGCCTAGCTTCTATTAGGGATGGCTTTTGCTCAATCTTTGAGCAGATGTAAATGCAACCGCGAAAAATCTGTCATACGTACGTCACGCAAGTGAGGCAAAGAGCTTGCGTAACGGAAGGCGAGCTTACTTAACGAAAGGCGAGCTTGATTTTTCAGGAATGGTGGAAGCCGAAAAAGCAAAAAAAAACAAGGCTAAAAGCCTTGTTTTAATTATCGCGTGATCCTTAACCGTTACCGGGGCAGCGACGAGCGCGCCTAAGATCTGATCCTCCCAAGACTTGACCGCGAGTTCGGCAAGAATTTAACCTTCCTGCCTGTTTTGTGAGCTAAAGCTAGCTCAAAGATTGTGCTTTGTCATTAGCTTTTTTTGCATTTTTGCTACACTCACGCAAAATTTTTCTGTTGACAAGATTTGCCTTCAAGCCCTTATAAATACGCGCTTTTTCGCGCCTGCTCAATTTGTGGGCGCTAACATGCGTCTGCGGGAGGCAGCTGGCACCGGTCGCGGGTTTCCTTCCTGCCGCGAAGCGGCTATGAACGCTCCCATCTTTAACAAATGCCGTCGATTCCGCTTGGGTAAGCGGCGTCTCAACTGTACCGGAATCCGCCATGCGTCTGTCCCGCTTTTTCATACCCATCCTGAAGGAAAACCCCAAGGAGGCGGAAATCGTCTCTCACCGGCTGATGCTGCGCTCCGGCATGGTGCGCCAGCAGTCCCAGGGCATCTATTCCTGGCTGCCGCTCGGCAAGAAGGTGCTGGACAAGGTCAACAACATCATCCGCGAGGAGCAGAACCGCGCCGGCGCCATCGAGCTTCTGATGCCGACGCTGCAGTCGGCCGAGCTCTGGCAGGAGAGTGGCCGTTACGACGCCTATGGCAAGGAGATGCTGCGCATCAAGGACCGTCAGGACCGTCCGATGCTCTACGGCCCGACCAACGAAGAAGTGATCACGGATATCTTCCGTTCCTCCGTGAAGTCCTACAAGGACCTGCCGCTCAATCTCTATCATATCCAGCTGAAATTCCGTGACGAGATCCGTCCGCGCTTCGGCACCATGCGCTCGCGCGAATTCATGATGAAGGACGCTTACTCCTTCGACTTGACGCGCGAAGGTGCGGAACATTCCTACAACAAGATGTTCACCGCCTATCTGCGCACCTTCGATCGTCTCGGCCTGCGCGCCATTCCGATGCGCGCGGACACCGGCCCGATCGGCGGCGATCTCAGCCACGAGTTCATCATTCTTGCCGATACCGGTGAGTCTGAAGTCTTCTGCCACAAGGATTTCGTCAATTTTGACATTCCCGTGGAAAATACGGATTTCGATAGCGTTGACGGCCTGAAGTCGATCTTCGACAGGTGGACGTCGCTTTATGCCGCGACCTCCGAGATGCATGACGAGGCCGCCTTCAACGCCATTCCGGAAGGCGAGCGTCTTTCTGCGCGCGGCATCGAAGTCGGTCATATTTTCTACTTCGGTACCAGGTATTCCGAGCCGATGGGTGCGAAGGTCCAGGGTCCCGACGGCAAGGAACATACCGTTCACATGGGTTCCTACGGTATCGGCCCGACACGCCTTGTTCCCGCCATCATCGAAGCATCGCATGATGAGAACGGAATCATCTGGCCGGAGTCGGTCGCGCCCTTCGATGTCGTGGTCATCAACATGAAGGCCGGCGACGAAGCCTGCGACGGCACCTGCGAGCTGATCTACGCGGCGCTGACCAAGGCCGGCAAGGATGTGCTCTATGACGACACGGACGACCGTGCCGGCACCAAGTTTGCGACCGCCGACCTGATCGGCGTGCCGTACCAGATCATTGCCGGTCCGCGCGCGGTCGCGAATGGCGAAGTGGAAGTGAAGGACCGCAAGACTGGCGCCCGCGAGACGATGACCATCGAGGCGGCGATTAACAGGTTCGTGGCTTAAGAAAGACGGAGGCGAAATGGCAGAGGCAGCATTGGACCGGAGTTCCAAATCCGGCTTGGGTCCGGCTGGCAAGCCATTTTCCACCTTCGAACGCCTGGTGGCGTGGCGTTATCTGCGCGCCCGCCGCAAGGAAGCGTTCATTTCGGTGATTGCCGGCTTCTCCTTTGTCGGCATCATGCTGGGCGTTGCGACGCTGATCATCGTCATGGCTGTTATGAACGGGTTCCGCACGGAACTCGTCTCCCGCATCCTCGGTATCAACGGCCACATGATCATCCAGCCGGTCGATGGTCCCTTCACCGACTATGCCGACCTCGTGAAGAAATTCGAGGCGGTGCCCGGTATCAAGATGGCGCTGCCGCTGGTCGAGGGCCAGGTGCTGGCTTCCTCGCGGACGGGCGGCAGCACCGGTGCGCTGGTGCGCGGCACGCGCGCCGAAGACCTGACCAAGCTCAAGGCAGTATCCGACAATATCAAGTCCGGCGACATGGTAGGCTTTGCTGCAGGCGACAGCGTTTTGATGGGCACGCGCATGGCCGACCAGCTCGGCCTGCGGGTCGGTGACCTGATTACGTTGACGTCACCGGAAGGTGATGTGACGCCGATGGGCGTCAATCCGCGCATCAAATCCTACAAGATCTCCGGTCTCTTCGAGATCGGCATGTCGGAATACGATTCCTCGATCATCTATATGCCGCTCGAGGAATCGCAGCTTTATTTCAATGCCGACGGGCTGGTGCAGTCGATCGAACTCTTCGTCAATAACCCCGACGATATCGACAATCTGAGGCCCAAGGTGGAGGAGGCGGCCGGTCGGCAGATAGCCATCACCGACTGGCGTCAGCGCAACCAGACCTTCTTTTCCGCCCTGCAGGTCGAGCGCAACGTCATGTTCATGATCCTGACGCTGATCGTGCTCGTCGCAGCGCTCAACATCATCTCCGGCCTCATCATGCTGGTGAAGGACAAGGGCAGCGATATCGCGATCCTGCGCACCATGGGCGCGAGCGCCGGCGCAATAATGCGTATCTTCTTCATGACGGGAGCTGCAATCGGCATTGTCGGCACGATCGCTGGCGTGCTGCTCGGCGTGCTCGTCTGCATCAACATCGAGTCCATCCGCCAGTTCTTCTCATGGGTCTCTGGCACGGTGCTTTTCGATCCGCAGCTCTACTTCCTGAGCCAGCTTCCGGCGGAAATGGATGTGAGCGAAACGGTGTCCGTCGTCATCATGGCGCTGACGCTCTCCTTCATCGCGACGATCTTCCCCGCCTGGCGCGCCTCCCGCCTCGACCCCGTCCAGGCCCTTCGTTACGAATAGGGCCGTGATCCAAGGTCAAATCCCCGGCCCAATCCAAGGAATGCCGCATTCATGAAACGCAACGTCGTTCTCAAGCTTTCGGGCGTCGAGCGCCATTACGGGCAGGGCGAAACGCTGCTGACCATCCTCAAGGGTGCGGATTTCACCCTGTCGAGCGGTGAGATGGTGGCGCTGGTGGCGCCGTCAGGCACCGGCAAGTCGACGCTGCTGCATGTCGCAGGGCTGCTGGAGCATCCTGACGGCGGCGAGGTAATGGTCAACGGTCGCCCCTGTGATGGCCTTTCCGATGACAAGCGCACGGCCATCCGCCGCGGTGAGATCGGCTTTGTTTATCAGTTCCATCACCTGCTGCCGGAATTCTCGGCGCAGGAGAACATCATGATGCCGCAGCTCATCGCCGGTCTCTCATGGAAGGAAGCGAGCGAGCGGGCAAAGATGCTTCTGGATTACATGCGCATCGGCCACCGCGGTACGCATCGCCCGGGCGAGCTTTCCGGCGGCGAGCAGCAGCGCGTGGCAATCGCTCGCGCCGTTGCCAATGCACCGAGCCTGCTTCTGGCCGACGAGCCGACCGGCAATCTCGACCCGGAAACCGCCAGCTATGTCTTCGACGCTCTCGAGGCTCTGGTGCGTCAGTCCGGCCTTGCCGCGCTGATCGCCACACACAACCACGAGCTCGCCCGGCGCATGGACCGGCGCGTGACGATCTCCGACGGCAAGGTCGTGGATTTCTGATTATCAGGGGATAATCAGCCCGCCGCGATAATCGAGCTCATAGGCCTTGTGACCATCGACAAGGATGAATTCATGGCCACGGAAATGCGTGCAGTCGCCTTCGCTCGTATCGACATAGCGCCCCAGCGAATGATCGAAGACCATGCCGCCGAGGAAGCGGCCTTGTTTGTAGAGCTGTGACAGCGCGGCGCTAATGATCGTGCCGGCGACAGTTCCGTCGATGATCCCGGGCTCGATGATCCGCCCGAAATAGTTCATCGCCCACACCGGCTTTTCCTCCAGCCACACCACTTCCTGACCGGCAAAATCCGTGCCGCCGAAATAGCTGTCGAGATAGCGCCAGATGCCGCGCTTGTAGCCGAGGTCATGGGCGCCGATCCGATAGGAAGGCTGTGCCTTGGCGCCGGCAACATAAGTCTGCGATTTGGCTTCGACAATGAAGCCGTTGAGTTCCTGCGTGTCCATCGTCCCACTGCTCCGATGTTAACCATGTCCCGCAGAAGCGGGGGGTAAACCTGTTGACAACAGAACATACATGGAACAAATTAAAAACATAAGAGCAAAAGGAGAGCCAAATGACTGACATGATCCGTGATATCGCAGCATTCACCTCCATCGCAATGTTCATTACCAGCTTCTCGCTGATCGTCATGGCAATGTAAGAATTCAGGGGATCGCATGGCAGCCATGCGGTCCCGAAGCAGGACTTTTTCTGGACAGAATCGCCGACAATGCCGACAATGCGCACTCTTCAGTGAGGCGGTTCGAAAGGCAGATCATGGCGGATGCGGAAAAAGGTGCTGCTGGCGCAGTCGTCGGCGGGAAACCGGGCTTCGTCCATCTGAGGGTCCACTCCGCCTATTCGCTGCTCGAGGGCGCGCTGCCCCTCAAAAAGATCCTCTACAAGGCATCGGGCGACAGCCAGCCGGCAATCGCCATCACCGATACCAACAATCTTTTCGTCGCCCTGGAATTTTCCCAGAAGGCGCTGGACGACGGTCTGCAGCCGATCATCGGCTGCCAGGTGTCGATCGACATGGAAGATGGCCTCGACACCGAGAAGCGGGGCGGTCAGCAGGCGCTGGTCAAATTGCCTTCGATCGTGCTTCTGTCCGCTACGGACGCAGGTTATGAGCGGCTGGTCGATCTCGTCAGCCGCGCTTATCTCGGCGGCGAGAGCAATCAGGCTGTCCATATCCGTTCCTCCTGGCTGGAGGAAATCGGTACCGAGGGGCTGATCGCTTTGACCGGTGCCTCGACCGGCCCTGTCGACATGCCGCTTAAGGACGGCCATGCTGCTGCGGCAGAGACGCGGCTGCTGGCGCTGAAGCGCCTCTTCGGTGACCGGCTCTATGTCGAGCTGCAGCGGCACGGAACCTACGACAAGCGGCACGAACAGAAGATCATCGGCCTTGCTTACAAGCATGATCTGCCGCTGGTGGCGACCAACGAGGCCTTCTTCCCAACACGAGACGATTACGACGCGCATGACGCGCTGATGGCGGTGGCGCACAACGCGATCGTTTCCGACGACAGCCGCTTCCGCCTCTCGCCGGACCATTATCTGAAGAGCCGTGCTGAGATGGAAAAGCTTTTCGCGGATCTGCCTGAGGCACTGGATAATACCGTCGAGATCGCAAGGCGCTGTTCCTTCATTCTGAAGACCCGCAAGCCGATCCTGCCGCGCTTCACCGGCGCGACCGATGATCCCGAGGAGGCCGAGCGCGCAGAATCGCTCGAACTTCGCCGCCAGGCGGAGGAGGGGCTGGACATGCGCCTTGCCGAGCTTGGAATGTCGGCCGGCTACGAGGAGAAGGATTATCGTGAACGGCTGGAATTCGAGCTCAGCGTCATCGAGCGCATGAAGTTTCCCGGCTACTTCCTGATCGTTGCGGATTTCATCAAATGGGCCAAGCAGCATGATATTCCGGTCGGTCCCGGCCGCGGTTCAGGTGCGGGTTCGCTCGTCGCCTATGCACTGACGATCACCGACGTCGATCCGCTGCGTTTCTCGCTGCTCTTCGAACGCTTCCTCAATCCGGAACGCGTCTCGATGCCCGACTTCGATATCGACTTCTGCCAGGACCGCCGCGAAGAGGTGATCCGCTACGTGCAGCAGAAATATGGTCGCGAGCAGGTGGCGCAGATCATCACCTTCGGTTCGTTGCAGGCGCGCGCCGCGCTGCGCGACGTCGGCCGCGTGCTGGAAATGCCCTACGGTCAGGTCGACAAGATCTGCAAGCTGGTGCCGAACAACCCGGCAAACCCGACGCCGCTTTCCAAGGCGATCGAGGAAGAGCCGAAGCTGCAGGAAGAGGCAGCCAAGGAACCGGTGGTTGCCCGCCTCCTGGATATCGCCCAGAAGATCGAAGGCCTCTACCGCCACGCCTCGACCCATGCCGCCGGCATCGTGATCGGCGACCGCCCGCTGTCGAAGCTCGTGCCGATGTACCGCGATCCGCGTTCCGACATGCCGGTCACCCAGTTCAACATGAAGTGGGTGGAACAGGCCGGTCTAGTCAAGTTCGACTTCCTCGGCCTGAAGACGCTGACCGTGCTCAAGGTCGCTGTCGACTTCTGCAGGAAGCGCGGCATTGAGGTCGATCTTCCCAAGATCCCGCTCGACGACAAGAAAACATACGAGATGCTTTCGCGCGGCGAGACGGTCGGCGTGTTCCAGGTTGAAAGTGCCGGCATGCGCAAGGCACTGATCGGCATGAAGCCAGACTGCATTGAGGACATCATCGCGCTGGTCGCGCTCTATCGCCCGGGTCCGATGGAAAACATTCCGACCTACAATGCCCGCAAGCATGGCGATGAAGAGCTGGAATCGATCCATCCGATGATCGATCATCTGCTCAAGGAAACGCAGGGCGTTATCGTCTACCAGGAGCAGGTGATGCAGATCGCCCAGGTCCTGTCGGGCTATTCGCTTGGCGAAGCCGATCTTCTGCGCCGCGCCATGGGTAAGAAGATCAAGGCAGAAATGGACCAGCAGCGCGAGCGCTTCGTCGTTGGCGCGGTCCAGAACGGCGTGTCGAAGCCGCAGGCCGACAACATCTTCGAACTGCTCGCAAAGTTCGCAAACTACGGCTTCAACAAGTCGCACGCTGCCGCCTACGCCATCGTCTCCTATCAGACGGCCTATATGAAGGCGCATTATCCGGTCGAATTCCTGGCCGCGTCGATGACGCTCGATATGTCGAACACCGAAAAGGTCAACGACTTCCGCCAGGATGCCAAGCGCCTGGGCATCGAGGTCATCGCGCCCTCCGTCCAGACCTCCTTCCGCCAGTTCGAGACCGGCGATAACCGTATCTATTACGCGCTTGCGGCTCTCAAGGGTGTCGGCGAATCCGCTGTCGATCACATCGTCGAAATGCGCGGCGATAAGCCCTTTGCCAGCATCGAGGATTTCTGCCTGCGGATCGATCCGCGCCAGGTGAACCGCCGCGTGCTGGAAAGCCTGATCTACGCCGGAGCCTTTGATTGCTTCAACCTGGATCGCGCCCAGCTTTCGGCCGGTCTCGACCGCGTGCTCGGCTATGCGCAGCGCGCCCAGGAAAACAAACTGAGCGGCCAGTCGGATATTTTCGGCGGTGCCCTATCCTCGGGCCCGGAAAAGATCGCCCTGCCGCCATTCTCGCCCTGGCTTGCCTCCGAGCGGCTACTCAAGGAGTTCCAGGTGCTGGGCTTCTACCTGACCGCCCATCCGCTCGACAGCTACAACAACATCCTTCAGAAGATGCGCGTACAGACCTTCGCGGATTTCTCGACGGCGGTGAAGCAAGGTGCTGCGAACGGGCGACTGGCGGGCACCGTCATTTCCAAGCAAGAGCGCAAGACGCGCACCGGCAACAAGATGGGCATCATCGTCTTCTCGGATTCCTCCGGCCAGTATGAAGCCGTGCTCTTCTCCGAAATGCTGAACCAGTATCGTGACATACTCGAGCCCGGGAAATCCTTCGTCATCACCGCGATCGGCGAAGAGCGGCCGGAAGGTGTCAGCCTGCGTCTGCAGACCATCCAGTCGCTGGAGGAAAAGTCGCTGCAGATGCAGAAGGCGCTACGCGTCTATGTCCGCGACTCCGGCCCGCTACGCGCCGTCGCCGCACATCTGAACGCCAAGGGCGACGGCCTCGTCTCCTTCATCGTCATCAAGGAGGAGGGCAAGCGCGAGGTCGAAGTGGTGCTGCAAGAGAAATATCGCATCACGCCCGAGATCGCAGCTGCGTTGCGGGCTGCTCCTGGCGTCGTCGACGTCGAACTCGTCTGAACGAAAAGTGCGACCGGCAGTGCACCGGTCGCCATTATTTTTCAGCCGGCCTGCAGACGGCAGGATGCATCCGCGCAGCGGCCTCTGCCGAAGCCCATGATGACCATGCCGATCAACGTCGCCGCTACCGGCACCAGCAAGGCGGTGCGCAGCGCTTCCAGGCGTTCGGATGGGCTGTCTCCATCGCCGAGAGCAAGTGTGCCGACGGCGCTGACGGCAGAGAGGCCGAGTGCCGCGCCGAACTGGAACGACGTATTCACCAGCCCGCTTGCCAGTCCCTGTTCGTTTTCGGCAATACCCTCAGTCGCAATGATCGTCAGCGGGCCGTAGCCAAGCGAGAAGGCCAGGCCGAGCAGGATCGTCGACGGCAGCATCGCCGCATAAGTCCAGTCGAGCCCCATACCAAGGAAGAGCGCGTAGCCCGCGATGGCAAAAGCAAAGCCGCCAAGCACCACGCGTCCATTACCGAAGCGCTCGACGAGCAGGGGCGTCAGCAGCGGCGCCAGAATGGCGTCCATGCCGATGACGATGAGGGCGAGGCTGGTTTCGAAAGAGGACCAGCCGAGCAGTTCCTGCAGGTAGAGCGAGACGATGAACTGGAAGCCGAAGAAGGCGCCGGTGAAGAGCATCGCTCCGAGGTTGGATTGTACCAAGGCGGCAGACCGGAAGATCCCGAACCGTACCAGCGGCGCCCGCGAATTGCGTTCGATCAGGATGAAGGCGAGCCAGAGCACAGCGCTCGCGCCTGCTGCTGCGATCGTCAAGGTTAGCTCACTGGTGGCATGTTCCAGCCGGGTCAGCGCATAGGCGGCAAGCAGCATGGCGCCAGTCAGGGTCACCGCACCGGCAATGTCGAACCTCTGGCGTGGGGTTGTGTCCTCCTTGTTCTCCACGATCAGCTTCATGCCGGCAACGAGCAGGATGGCGGAGAAGATAACAGGTGCGAAGAACACCCATCGCCAGCCGACAGCGGACAGAAGCCCGCCGATGACAAGGCCGAGGGAGAAGCCGGCTGATGCCGTGCCGGCATAGATCAGCACGGCCCTGTTACGCTGCGATCCCTCGCGAAAGCTGCCATTGATGAGCGCAAGCCCGGCGGGCGTCATGAAGGCGGCCGCTGCACCCGTCACGAAGCGGGCCGTCAGCAGCATCCAGCCCTCGGTCGCAAAGCCGCCGAGGCCGGAGAACAGCAGGAAGACGGTCAGTGCCGTCAGGAAGACCTTGCGCTTGCCGTACATGTCGGCGACGCGCCCGCCAAGCAGCATCATCCCGGCATAGGCAAGCACATAGGCCGAAACCACGGCGCTCAGCGTGGTGGTCGAAAGACCAAGCTCGGCCCGGATCGATGGAAGCGCGATATTGAGCATGGCCGCATCGACGCCTTCGAGAAAGATCGCGCCGCACAGAACGGCGAGCATTCCGGCGGCGCTGCGGCTCATTCTTCCGCTATCCACTGCCAGTGGAGGACTTGTAGACATTCTGATTTCCTTGTCGGTGAAGCAGGGAAGAGCGAGAATGGTTACATATTGATCCTCGGTTCCCTATTGTAACCAAGGCTGACATAAGGCATGGTTTGCAGCCATGGAAGAAGGCACTTCAAACTCACCGAGTGACTGCTGCAGCACCGACCGCGATTACGACGTCCACCAGTGGGATTCGCGGGAGGAATGTGAGGTGCGCCAGATCCTCGATCGCATCGCCGACAAATGGTCGCTGTTGGTCATTGCCCTGCTCGAAAAACGCACCTTGCGCTTTACCGAATTGCGCAAGAGCATCGATGGCATCAGCCAGCGCATGCTGACGACGACATTGCGTCAGCTCGAGCGTGACGGGCTGATCGAGCGGACAGTCTATCCCGTCGTTCCGCCAAGGGTTGACTATGCTCTGACGGAGCTCGGCTGCACGCTGCACGACACAATCAAGGCGCTCGTGGTCTGGACGGAAACGAACCAGGCAAAGATCATCTCCGCCCGCCGAAGCTACGATGAACGCGCCAGCGAGAAGCTTTGGTAGGCCTCAGCTCTCGCGGGTGATGGTGATGAATCCCGTGCCTTCGCCGGTTTCGGATCCGAGGCCGGTATCTGATATCGTCAGCGTTGAGCCGGGCGAGATCAGTGCATCGATCCGGTGACGGGTTTCTTCTGACATCGAGATGCGGCTGAGCGCTCTGGCGATTGAACGGCCGCTGATGATGGAGCTTTCCTGATTGGCGATGCCGAGCCGCTTCACCGTTTCGCGGGAGAGATTGTTCTCCAGCGTTACGCCCAGCCAGTCCGCCGTGCCGGCGGCCTCATTGACTGAATGCAGCGAGAAGAAGTGCGTGCCGAGAGCAAGACCCGGATCGGCGATGGTAATGGGCGCCTCGAAGAGCGGCTTGAAATCCTGGCGTACCATGATGACGCCATTCGGAGGCTCGCCTTTG
This sequence comes from Rhizobium sp. 768_B6_N1_8, assembly GCF_051811225.1. NCBI lineage: Bacteria > Pseudomonadati > Pseudomonadota > Alphaproteobacteria > Hyphomicrobiales > Rhizobiaceae > Rhizobium > Rhizobium sp. 768_B6_N1_8. The sequence goes on from NZ_JBPWPV010000001.1 coordinate 1,166,232, forward strand.
CCTGCCGCGGCGTAAACTTCCTTAAGGAGAGTATCAGTGACCAGGCCCTTGTCACGGACAAATTCCGTTGGCCGCAGCGCCTTGAAGGCATTGATGGCCTGAACGGTCGCAGGACCGGCCAGCCCATCAGGCTCGCCGGCAGCAAAGCCGAGCTGGTTCAGCAGGGTCTGGATATCGATGACGTTTTCACGCAGCGTCCGACGCGTAATCAGCATGCTGATCGGCGCGCTATCCGCAGCAGGCGCCTGCAGCTGGAACTGCGGCATCGGCAGGGCAGCCGTCGTCTCGTTCATGGCGACCTGCACCTGCTTCTTCGCGTCACCTATGGACGGCCGCAGCTCCACGTCCGACAGCAGTGGTGCCGGTTCGGGCCGGTCGGGGCGGAACAGGGTCGGATGGTCAATCGGCTCTGGTATCAGCTCACTGTCGGTAATGATGACAGGCACGCCCATCTCGGTCATCTTGTAGAGCGATTTCGCAAAGGCGCCGGGCATGCGCACGCAGCCATGCGAGGCCGGATAGCGCGGCACGGAACTAGACTCGTGCAGCGCGATGCCGGACCATGTCAGCCGCTGCATGAAGGGCATCGGCGCGTTCGAATAGATGTTGGATTCGTGGTACTTCTGCTTCTCGATGACGGAGAAGATACCGCTCGGCGTCGTGTGCCCGTCCTTGCCGCTCGAGATCTTGGAGGTCGCCACGACCTCCGCACCGTCATAGACGGCCAGCGACTGCTTATCCTTGGACACGAAAATCTGCAGCGTGCGCGCGTCTGCTGCAAAAGCCGGATGGACAAGAGCGGTTGCCGACAGCAACCCGATAAGAACGCTTACACGCACAGACATGACGCAATACACCACATGCACAAAAACGACGCGAGTTAAGCACGCGAAGTTTAACGAAGGCTTGAATACGCGGCGCCGCTTTGATCACGAGATTGTGGGATATTCAATTTTATGCAAATCTAAAAAAGGAGAAGTCTTGGGGGAGACTTGGAAATGCATGTCGATATTGTTTCCGCGTTCGATGATCTGCATGCCCTGAAAGACAACTGGAACGAGGTCTATGCTGCCGATCCGGAGGGGAACTACTTCCTCTCCTGGCACTGGATCGTCAAATGGCTGGAGCGGCGCGCGTCGTGGTTCGTTCTCGCCGCCAGGCGGCAGGAGGGGGATGAACGATACGTGGCTTTCCTGCCCATCCAGCTGCATGTCGAATTCGAGGAAGGGCAGGGCCTCGTCAATATCCTGCGGCTCGGCGGCACACCCTATGCCGGCTATAACGGCCTCCTGACGCGTCCCGAGGATGTCGAAGCGGCGCTCAGCGCCTTTGCCGGTTGCCTCCAGACCTTCAATTGGAAACATCTCGATCTCGACGATGTCTATATATCCGAGGAGAGACTGAAGGCGCTCCTCGAGGCCTTTCCGGCTTCCGAATTTTCAAAGAGAAAGGTCGCTCGCAGGCCGCACATCACCTCGGTTGGTGAAAACATCGACCACGACGTCTATGTCTATGTGCCGCTCGGCGATGATTTCGAAACCTTCGTCGATGAGCGTTTCGGCTCGAAGACCCGGCGCAATGCGCGAAAAGCGCTGCGCGATCTGGTCGCGCCGCAGAACAAGCTGCGCATCACGCACGTCACGCCCGAGACGATGGAGCGCGACCTGGCGCTCTTTTACGAGATGTGGAACCTGCAATGGGGCGAGCGCCAGCCGCGCTACGGAAAGTTCATTCTCGACAACAGCCGTCATATGCTGCCGGCCTGCATCGAGCATGGCACGGTCTTCATGCCGATCCTCTGGCATCAGGACAAGCCGGTCGGCACCTTCATCATCTTCCTCGATCCCTACCGCAAGTCGATGATGTGCTTTCTCGGAAGCCGCGACCTGACCTTCCGCCACTCGATCAGCCCCGGCTTCATGCTCCATTGCTACAATCTGCGCTGGGCGATCGAAAATGGCTACCGCATCTACGACATGGGCACCGGCAATTACAGTTATAAGGATTTACTCGGATCGGAGCATCATATCGTCGAGAAGCTACAGATCTCGACGCTCACCGGCCGTAATATCGGCGACCGTCTCGATCCGCACTCGCTTGGCATCGCCATGCATCAGGCGGTGCATTTCTTCAGGAATGGAAACCCGACCGCCGCCGAACTCTGCTGCCGGCAGATCCTGGCCGTCGACGAGAAACATGCGCAAGCCAGCTCATTGCTGGCGAAAATCGAGGCGGCGCGGCGGCCAAGGTTGACCGGTGACCCCGAAACCCATTTCAGTGCTGCCGCCGAACGTCATCGGGCCGGCGATCTTACTGCTGCGGAAGCTGGCTATCGCGACGTGATCTTAGTCATGCCAGATCATTTCGATGCTCTGCAGCATCTGGCATTGCTTCTGTTGCAGAAGGGCGATCTGCGTGGCGCAGCAGTCTGCGTCGACAATGCGATCGAGGCGAAACCGACATCCGCCTCAGCCTATTGCAATCGCGGCAATATCCAGGCGCGGCTTTCGAATTTCGATGGCGCGCTTGCAAGTTACGATCGGGCAATCGCTCTCGATGCGGGTCACGCCATCGCTCTCAACAATCGCGGCAATGTTTTACGGCGACTGGGGCGCCACGATGAGGCGCTGGAAAGCTATGATCGTGCCATCGCGATCGAACCCGGTTATGCACAGGCTGCGAAGAACAGGGCGGCGGCACTACAGGAACTGGCCGCGGTGCCGGCCTAGAGCGCCGTGCGTCCATTCGGACGCACAAAGACGCTCTAACTCTTGGAATCTACGCATCAGGCTTTCCGAAAATCGATTCCGATTTTCGGAAAGCCTGATGCTGTAGGCTAGCGGTTCCCCTTGCCGCCAAAAGTATAGCCGGTTTCGACCGTGCCCTTGCCGAACTTGTCGCGCAACTTGTCCATGGCGGCTTCCGCCGCCGCGCGGCGGCCGGATTGCTGGTCGATGAGATCGGGCGGGTCGGCGCGGCCGGCATCGCCGAGATCGGTGACGCCAATGCCGATCAGGCGGAATTTCGTGCCGTCGGTTTCCTTCTCCAGAAGGTCGAGCCCCGTGCGGAAGATCTTGTCGGCAAGCTGTGTCGGGTCTTCAAGGCGCCGGTTGCGGGTGCGCGATTTGAAATCGGCCGTCTTCATCTTCAGCACCACCGTCTGGCCGGCAATGCCGTTCTTCTTCAGCCGCCAGGAGACCTTTTCCGAGAGGTTGCGCAGGATCGGCACCAGATCGTCATAACGAGAGATGTCATCGAAGAAGGTGGTTTCGGCTGAGACGCTCTTGGCGGCATCGTTGATATGCACCTCGCGGTCGTCGATGCCGCGCGACAAGCGGGAAAGCCGCTGGCCGATGCTGCCGTAACGACGCATCAGGTCGTTCTCTTCCATTTGCTGCAACTGGCCGATCGTGCGGATGCCGTCTGCTTCGAGCGTCGCGGCAAATGCCTTGCCGACGCCCCAGATGGTCGTCACGGGACGGGGCGCCAGAAACTCCACGGCTTCCTCGCGTCCGATGATGGAAAAACCACGCGGTTTCTGCAGATCGGAGGCGACCTTGGCGAGGAATTTGCAATAGGAAAGACCGACCGAGACGGTAATGCCGATCTCCTTTTCGACGCGGCGGGCAAACTTCGCCAGCGTGCGGGCCGGCGGATCGTGATGCAGCCGTTCCGTGCCGCCGAGTTCCAGGAAGGCCTCGTCGATGGAGAGCGGCTGCACAAGCGGTGTCAGTTCCTGCATCAGTGCGCGAACCTCCCGCCCGACCTTGACATATTTCTCCATGTCCGGGCGGATAACGACCGCCTGCGGGCAAGCCTCCAGCGCCTTGAACATCGGCATAGCCGAGCGTACGCCGTGGATGCGGGCGATGTAGCAGGCGGTGGAGACAACGCCGCGCTTGCCGCCGCCGATGATCACGGGTTTATCGGCGAGCTCCGGATTGTCGCGTTTCTCCACGGCGGCGTAAAAAGCGTCGCAGTCAATATGCGCGAGCGTCAGATCATAGAGCTCTTTGTGACGCACCAGACGCGGGCTGCCGCAAACATGGCAGCGACGCACGTCTCCCTTCTGCTCGGCAAGGCAGTCGCGACAGAAGCCGGGTGTCTTGTCAGATGCAGGCGCCATGGTGAGAACAAAGGTTGAACATTGCAACATTACGCCCTAAGCTTTTGAGTCTCAAGAGAGGGAGGACAGCTTGGCCGTGGATATCGATCTTCGTTTCGAACCTGTCACGGCCGAGCGCTGGGGCGATTTCGAAAAGCTGTTCGGCCCGCAGGGTGCCTTCTATAATTGTTGGTGCGTGGCACTGCGCCTTCCGCATGCCGTCCGCACGACGATGGAGCCTTCGGAGCGCAAGGCCCATATGCAGGGCCGCATTGAGGTGGGACCGCCGCCGGGCATTCTCTGTTATATCGAGGGCGAGCCTGTGGCCTGGGTTCAGGTGGGGCCGCGCCACGACGTGCCGCAGTTCAATTCGCCGCGAACGGTTTCGCGGCCACTCGAGGAGGGTGACGCTCATGATCCCTCTATCTGGGCAGTCAGTTGCTTCTTCCTGTTGCCGAAGCTGCGCGGAAAAGGCTTGAGCCACAGATTGCTTGCTGGTGCCGTCGATTATGCCCGCGGTCAGGGCGCACGGTTGCTGGAAGCCTGTCCGATCGACCATGTGAAGCAGTCGAAATCCGTCACGCTTTGCATCGGCTCCACGGCGATTTTCGACACGGCAGGTTTCGAAACGATCGCGCGGCGCAAGGACGGCCGGCCGCTCATGCGGCTGGATTTGCACGGCTGATCGTGTGTGCCGCAAGGTGTTGGTCGATGAGTTCGGCGGCATGAGCCCAGTCTCTCGCCCGCGCGATATTCTCGGCGGCGGCCGGCGCGAAGCGGTGAACGGGCGAATCCGGCATGAGATGGATGAGCAGGCAATCTGCCACATGCTCCTTCACGGAATGCAGGTTGCGCGCCATATCATCGATAAAGACGACAGGAAGATCGCGACCGCCATGCAGCGCCTGCACGATCGGTCCCTTCGGCTGTTCGCTGGCAAGCAACGGGAAGGTAAGGCCCGCGCTGTCGAGAAGGCGACGACGGTGGGCGGAAAACTGCGGTGGCATCGCGGTGAGGAACAGGACGTCGGCATCATCAGACAAGCGTTCGAGCGTCGAAACGACGGGATCCATAGGCGTCTGCCAGCTTTCCTGGGCTTCGAAGAATTCCAGGATCAGCCGGCTGACATGCTGATCCTCAAGCGCAACCCCGTCGGCCAGCGAGACGATGTTGCCATGAAGACGGAAGGAGCGCGGCAGAAATTCATGGCCGAGACTTTTGAGGTACAGTTGGAAAGGACCGATGAATTGCAGCACCACATCATCGACATCGCAGACGATGAGCGGCCTGTCGCCAAGGCGGATATGCGAGATGTCGAATTCGGCGCTGTTGCTCACGATCAGTATTCCCCAGAGTCGAGGCCGGGCGGCGAGAAGTGGCGCCATGCCCCAGTCAGCGCTTCCGGCGTCGTGTTCGTCGCCTCACAGAAGGCGATCGCCGTCGGCTCATGGTTCATGAGGAAATCCAGCATGCCGGCGAGAAAGCCAGGATCGTTGATGGCATTACGCACTTGCTGGGGTTCTACGCCTGTCAATGCCAGGAAGCGACCGAAGAGATCCGGGTCGTTCGCAAGCCAGCCAAGGACGGCGATGGCCGTTTCTTGCGGATCGGCTGCCGCCGCAAGTTGTTTCGAAGTCTTGAAATTGCTTTGCATTGCGGTGGTCGAGTTACCTTTTCTTCAACCAAATACCGGTAGCTTGCACTATCGGTTTCATGGAGCCATTTGTCAGCTAATGTCTTATCATGGACATTTGGCTTCAAGAGCGGACGTAGGGACAGCTGATCATGCCCAAACAGGTGATGATTGTAGAAGATAACGAGCTCAACATGAAGCTCTTTCGCGACCTCATCGAGGCCTCGGGCTATACCACGATCCAGACCCGCAACGGCATGGAAGCGCTTGATCTTGCGCGCAAACATCGCCCCGATCTTATACTTATGGATATTCAGCTTCCGGAAGTTTCCGGCCTCGAAGTCACCAAGTGGCTGAAGGAAGACGACGAACTGCATGTGATCCCGGTCATTGCCGTTACGGCCTTTGCCATGAAGGGCGACGAGGAGCGGATCAGGCAGGGCGGCTGCGAGGCTTATGTCTCGAAACCGATCTCCGTTCCGAAATTCATTGAGACGATTAAGACTTATTTGGGCGACGCCTGAGGCATCGGAAAAAAGATTCATGACTGCGCGAATACTGGTTGTTGATGATATTCCGGCAAATGTGAAGCTGCTCGAAGCGCGGCTGCTGGCAGAATATTTCGACGTGCTGACCGCGGCCGACGGCTACGAGGCGCTGGCGATCTGCGACCGCAACCAGGTGGATCTCATCCTGCTCGACATCATGATGCCCGGCATTGACGGTTTCGAAGTCTGCGAGCGGCTGAAGGCCAATCCGAAGACCGCCCATATCCCCGTCGTCATGGTCACCGCGCTCGACCAGTCGGCCGACCGCGTGCGCGGCCTGAAGGCCGGTGCCGACGACTTCCTGACAAAGCCCGTCAACGACCTGCAGCTCATTTCCCGCGTAAAAAGTCTGCTGCGCCTGAAGACGCTGAGCGACGAGTTGCGCGTGCGCGCCGAGACCGCCCATACGATGGGGATGGACGAGTTGATGCGCACCGGCGACGGACGCTCCGACGAGGCGGGACAGGTGTTGCTGGTCGACAGCCGTGCCAACTCGCAGGAACGCATCATCAAGACGCTGAAGCCCGTCGCAGACGTGGTCGCCATCTCCGATCCGCAGGCGGCTCTTTTCGAAGCCGCCGAGAGCGCCTTCGAACTCGTCATCGTCAACGCCAATTTCGATGAATACGATCCGCTCAGGCTTTGCTCGCAGTTCCGCTCGCTGGAGCGGACCCGTTTCCTGCCGATCCTGATCATCACGGAGCAGGGGGCCGACGAGATGGTTGTCCGCGCGCTCGATCTCGGGGTCAATGACTACATCGTGCGCCCTGTCGATCCGAACGAGCTGGTCGCCCGCAGCCTGACGCAGATCCGCCGCAAGCGCTACAACGACCGCCTGCGCGCCAGTGTCAAGCAGACGATCGAACTCGCTGTCACCGATCCGTTGACCGGTCTCAATAACCGCCGTTATCTCGACAACCATCTCAATGTGCTCTTCAACCGCTCGATGGCCCGTGGCCGGCCGCTCTCGGTGCTGATTACCGATATCGACCGCTTCAAGCAGGTCAACGACACCTATGGCCATGACGGCGGCGACCAGGTGCTGAAGGAATTCGCAAACCGCGTGCGCTCGACCGTCCGCGGCGCTGATCTTGCCTGCCGTTACGGCGGGGAAGAGTTCGTCGTCGTCATGCCGGACACCTCGCCGGAAATTGCCGCGGCCGTTGCCGAGCGCTTGCGCGCGGCCATCGAAAGCACGCCGTTCCTGCTGAAGTCGTCGGGCGAAACGCTGAATATTACGGCCTCCTTCGGCATATCCTCGCGCATCGCCTCGGTCATAACGCCCGACCAGCTCATGAAGCAGGCAGACCTTGCGCTCTATGAGGCGAAGAATACCGGGCGCAACCGCGTCGTAGCCTCCGCCGCCTGACGACATAACGTTCCGTAATGCGTCGCTTTCGGTTATCCACTGGGAGTAGCTGAACCTTACGAATATTTAATTTTGTTGGCTGAAACGAAGGCGCCGGTTTTTCAACCCGATAGCCAGAAAATGGACTTTAAAGCGTGTTTCTTCCGATAACACGTATCGCCTGCTTCCGAAAGCTAGAGGCGTCGAACGCGAAAAGAAGAGCGGACTATAGTTGCATCCTGATTGTCTGGCCTCTGTAAATCGTATTTCACAAAACGTAACGCCGGCGCCTTACGTTAGGGGAGGGGCTGAGGTGTTGTTGTAATATATTTCTGAAATTCTTGCTGATATCAAATATTGTCCTTTTGGTAAAAGAGATTTGGTTGCGTCTTTACACGTGCCAAAACTGGACTTTTAACCATAGAATCATACTCGGAAATTTTACCATTAAGAATTTGTTGATTTTCTTTCATTTTTGCGCAAATTATCGGCTCAGAACAGAAAACGCTCCCATGGAGGAGCTGTCGATACCCCATGATGCTCAGGTCCGCCGCATCTCCTGGGTCGTGGGGTCGGTCGGCTGGTACGCAATCTCAAACGGTTCCTCGTGCCGTTTTGCATGCTGGCCGACCCCCTTTTCGTAAAAACGCCGTCACTTCCCGAAGATGGAAGGGCGGCGTTTTTCTTTGTTTGCGCTAACATTGCCGTCAGGAAGTCCAGTGCAAACAAAAAGCGCGCTACCCGGAGGCGCGCGCTTTTTGAAAGAGCCGTGAGATCAGGTAATTACTTGATCTTGGTTTCCTTGAACTCGACGTGCTTTTTGGCAATCGGGTCGTACTTGGTCTTCGTCATCTTGTCCGTCATCGTACGGCTGTTCTTCGTCGTGACGTAGAAGAAACCGGTGTCGGCCGTCGACAGAAGCTTGATCTTGATAGTGGTAGCCTTGGCCATGGTCGTCCTGCCTTTAAGAAAATGAAAGCCGTGGAAAACCGGATAGGCTCCACGGCAAATTCTGGCGCGAAACTACGAATCTAGCCCGAAAAGTCAAGCCCGCTTTCCGAGGAAAAGCAGTCTTATGCCGGCAAGCAAGGCATAAAGCCCGAAGAAACCGGCAATTGCATAGGCAAAACCGTTGTTTCCGGCAACATCGATGGCAGCGCCGATTACCTGGGGGCCTGCAACGGTGCCGACGGCATAACAGAAAACGAAGGCCGCATTGGCCGCCGCAAGGTCCGAACCTGTCAGCCGCGAGCCGAGATGGCTGAGACCGACCGTGTAGAGGCCGGAGACGCAGCCGCCCCAGAAAAGCAGAAGTCCGGCCATGAGAATCCAGTTATTGACGAGGACCGGGAGCATCATTGTTCCGACGAAACCGGTCAGCGCCATCAGCGCCAGCAGGGGACGCTTGTCCTTGATACGGTCCGAAAGCAACCCGAGCGGGATCTGGAAGATGACGTTGCCGACACCCATCATGGTGAGCAGCAGGGCCGCCTGCGTTTCGGTGAAATGCGCGCGCACCGCAAAGATCGGAAAGAGCGACAGGCCGCCGGCTTCGACTGCACCGAAGATGAAGACGGCCGCGGTTGCGGTCGGCACCAGGAAGACATAGCGCATGAAATGCAGTTCTGGCTTCTCGTCCAGGACAGGGCTTTCGTGCCGGGCGATGAAGATCGGGATCGCAGCCAGCAGGATCGCGAAGGCACCGACCAGGAAGGGCAGGATGCCGTCGCTGCCTAGCAGCGAGAAGATCAGCGGCCCAGCAGCAAAGCCGAGTGAAAGGACGGTCGCGTAGATGCCGAGCACGAAGCCGCGTTTGGAAGGCGGCGAGGCCGCATTGATCCAGAATTCAGAGAGGATGAAGAGTGTGGTCGTTGCGCCGTGGAAGGCGAAACGCAGCGGAAACCACATCCAGAAGTCCTGCGCATAGTAGAAGCCGAGCGCGCTGAGCGCCGAGATCAGCACCGCCCACATCATGGTGGGCGCGACACCGTATTTATGCGCGAGCTTGGTGGTGATCGGTGCCGCCGCCATCGCCGCAATACCGGCCATAGCGGTATTGAGGCCGATGAGGGTGGAAGAAATGCCACGCTTTTCGAGAATTATGCTGAGGAGAGGAAGTCCCAGGCCGATCGCTATGCCGACGGCGGAGATGGACGAGACGGCTGCCACCAGAGAAGGCCAATGGATTTCCTCAACATCGCCCGGTGTGCCGTTCCTCGGCTGAGACATTTATCCATCCTTAGAGAGGTATGCGGACGAATCGTCCGTCTGGAGCCACATAGAAAGACATAGGCATGCCAAATCCAAGTGACGGGCAGGGTTTCACAATATTTCTGGCATCCGCCGACGATTTCTTGAGTGTAAGCTTTCCCCGTACAAAAGATGATGACCGTGTCGATCCTCTGCAGATAGTCGGCTATGGGCCGTGGCGCTCTGGTCGCTGCCACTACACGCGAAATATGTCTGGAAGGTGAAGGTGTTCAAGCTTGCCGGCCGGGTACGTCGTAATCTTCTGGTTCGTCATCATGGCCGCCGAAACCGTGCATCTTCAGCGCCCATTGCAGGCCTACGACGCCGCCCTTGATCGGCTGGATCGAGACGAGCGCCGTGATGATGGTGATCGGTGTCCAGATGGCGAGATGCACCCAGACCGGCAGGACAAAGGCCATGTCCGTCAGCATGAACCCACCGACGACGACATGGCCGAGCACGAGGATGACGATATAGGGCGGCAGGTCGTCGGCGCGCTGGTGGTACATCGCCTCGCCACAGGCGGCGCAATGATCGACCGGCTTCAGAAAGGCGCGAAACAGCTTGCCGCTGCCGCAGGCCGGGCAGCGGTTCAGCATGCCGCGCATGATGGAGCGTCCGAGCGGGCGCTCGGCATCGGGCGTATCCCCGTAGCGTACGACCTCGTCTGTCGGTGTGCTCATCGATCTTTCCCTTCCCGGAACCAGAGCCTTTCCATTTTTCTTCGAAATATGGAAAGGCTCCGTCTCTTTCTCTTCACGCAATTCCGGACGCAAAACCGCTGCGCACTTTTGCTGGAGTTGCTTCAGCGCCGCCCGCTCGGTGGCCTCGTTCCGATCTTCTTGCGAGCGCGGCTTGCGTCGCGTCGCCCCGCCTTGTGGAAGGAGCGCACAGCCGTCGGCATCTTGCGTCCCTCGCTCAGCATCTCGAAGCGCAGGGCGCCCGCAAGCGGGATCGCCTCTGCCAACCGCACAGTCACATCGTCGCCGAGACGATAGCCAAGACCTGTCTTTTCACCCGATAGCGCCTGATGCGCCTCGTCATAGATGAAGTAGTCGGTGCCGAGCGTAGATATAGGGATGAAACCATCAGCGCCATAGTCCGGCAGCATGATAAACAGACCGGATTTGGTGACGCCCGAAACGCGCCCTTCGAATTCCTGGCCTATGCGGCCGGCAAGATGATGGGCGATGAGCCGATCGACCGTCTCGCGCTCGGCGGCCATGGCGCGACGTTCGAAGGTGGAGATTTCGGCGGAGATGTCGTCGAGCGTCGCTTCCTCGTCCGGTGTGATGCCGCCCTCGCCGAAGCCGAGCGAGCCGACTAGCGCACGATGCACGATCAGGTCGGCATAACGGCGGATCGGCGAGGTGAAGTGCGCATACTTCATCAGGTTCAGGCCGAAATGGCCGATATTTTCGGGACTGTAGATCGCCTGGCTCTGCGAGCGCAGTACCATCTCGTTGACCATCGTCTGGTGCGGCGTGTTGTCAGCCTTGGCGAGGATGCCGTTGAAGCTGTTGGCGCGCATATTGCCGCCTTTGGCAAGCGAGATGCCGAGGGTAGCGAGGAACTCGCGCAGCACCTCCTGCTTGGCAAGCGTTGGCGTATCGTGGATACGGTAAATCAGCGGCTGGCGCTTTTTTTCCAATGTCTCGGCAGCGCAAACGTTCGCCTGGATCATCATTTCTTCGATCAGCTTGTGGGCATCGAGGCGGGGCGGCACGAAGACCCTGTCGACGGTGCCGTCAGGCTTCAGCAGGATCTTGCGCTCGGGCATGTCGAGCTCGAGCGGCTGGCGCCGGTCGCGGCCGCGCTTCATCGTCTCGTAAGCGTGCCACAGCGGCTTCAAGATTGGCTCCAGCATCGGCCCGGTCTTGTCGTCAGGCTTGCCGTCGATCGCCGCCTGCGCCTGCTGATAGGACAGCTTGGCAGCACTCTTCATCATGATGCGATGGAAGGTATGGCCGATCTTGCGGCCGTCCTTCGAGAAGACCATGCGAACCGCAAGGGCAGGGCGGTCGACCCCTTCTTTCAGCGAGCAGAGATCGTTGGAGATCCGCTCCGGCAGCATCGGCACGACACGATCAGGAAAGTAGACCGAGTTGCCGCGCTTCAGCGCTTCACGGTCGAGCGGCGAATTCGGCCGCACATACCAGGAGACATCGGCAATGGCGACGGTGACGATAACGCCGCCGGCATTGTCTTCCGATGGATCATCCTCGGCATAGACCGCGTCGTCATGGTCCTTGGCATCGGCAGGGTCGATGGTGATCAGTGGCAGGTCGCGCCAGTCCTCCCGATGCGACATGGTGGCAGGCTTGGCGTCATCCGCCTCTGCGACTGCGGCTGGCGGGAAGACGTGCGGAATACCGTGCGCATGGATGGCGATCATCGAGATCGCCTTTTCCGAAGCGACCGAGCCGACGACCGAGAGAACCTTGGCACGCGGCAGGCCGAACCGGCCGAGGCGGGCAATTTCCACTTCGACGAGATCGCCGTCCTTGGCGTCGCCCTTGTATTCAGGGTCGATCACCATTTCCTCGCCGCGCCGCTCGATCGGCAGCAGGCGTCCGGCCCCCCCGGGGGCATCCTTGAAGACGCCCATGCTGGCGCCGCGCCGCTTGTCGATCACCTTGATGATGCGGGCCGTATAGGCGGGGCCACCTCGATCGACGGCCGGGAAGATCTTGGCGAGGATGCGGTCGCCGAGACCGGCAACGGGCGACTTGCCCTTGCCCTGGCGGCCAGCCGGCGATTGCTGGCGGATGGCGACAGCGGGTGCTACGCCCTGATCCTCGGGCCACTCGGCCGGGCGGCCGATCAACTCGCCATCCTTGTCGCGCGTGGTAATGTCGAGCACGGTGACGGGCGGCAGCGCACCGGGCCGGATCAGCGACTTGCGGGTCTTCTGCAGCATGCCTTCCTGCTCCAGCTCCTGCAGCAGGTGCTTGAGCTCGACGCGGCTTTCGCCCTTCAGCCCGAAGGCCTTAGCGAGCTCGCGTTTGGAGGCTTTCTGCGGATGTTCGGCGATGAAGCGCAAGATGACTTCGCGCGGCGGCAAGATGCCGTGCACGATGTTTAGCGGCTCAGGCGCAGGTTCCCTGCTCGCGCGTCCGAATTTTCCCGGGCGCTTGCCCATGGCTCTCGTAGTCTCGCGCGGTTCTCTCGCCACTCTCAGCTCTTCTTCGGTTTCGCCGGCGCTTTTGCCTTGGTTGCCTTCGGCTTTGCGGCGGTCTTCGTCGTCTTGGCTTCAGCGGCCGCAGCCTTCGGCTTCGCTGCTGACTTGGCCTTTGTCTTGGCGGCGGGAGCCTTGCCTGCCTTTTCCGCAATCAGCGCCAGCGCCTCTTCGACGGTGATGGCCTGCGGATCCTTGCCCTTCGGCAGCGTCGCGTTGACCTTGCCCCAGTTGACATAGGGGCCGTAGCGGCCGTCGCGAACGGTGATCGCGCCACCGTCAGGATGAGCGCCGAGTTCCTTCAGGGCTGCCGGCGTTCCGCGGTTGCCGCCTGGCGCCTTGGCCTGCTTTTCGGCAATCAGCGTCACGGCGCGGTTGAGACCGACCGAGAAGACGTCCTCGATGCTTTCCAGATTGGCATAGGTGCCGTCATGAAGCAGGAACGGCCCGTAGCGACCGAGCCCGGACGAGATCATCTTGCCGGATTCCGGATGTTTGCCGATATCGCGCGGCAGCGAAATCAGCGCCATCGCCTTCTCGTAGTCGATATCCTCGGGCTTCCAGCCCTTCGGCAGTGAGGAGCGCTTGGCATCCTTGCCGTCGCCGCGCTGGATATAGGGTCCGAAACGGCCCGAACGCAGCGTCAGTTCCTCGCCGGTTGTCGGGTCGGTGCCGAGGTTCTTCGGCTCGTTCACAGCAGCGCCTTCGGCCTCGCCGCCGTTTTCGGAGGAGAGTTGGCGGGTATAGTTGCACTCCGGATAATTGGAGCAGCCGACGAAGGCGCCGTACTTGCCGAGCTTTAGCGACAGGTTGCCGGTGCCGCAAACCTGGCAGATGCGCGGATCGCTGCCGTCTTCGCGCTTCGGGAAGACCAGCGGCGCCAGTGCTTCGTTGAGCGAATCCAGGACATTGGTGACGCGCAGTTCCTTGGTGTCTTCGATCTGCGAGAAGAAATCCTTCCAGAAGTCACGAAGAACCTGCTTCCAGTTCAGTTCGCCGGCGGAGATCCGGTCGAGCTTCTCTTCGAGATCGGCCGTGAAATCATATTCGACATACTTGGTGAAGAAGCTTTCGAGGAAGGCGGTAACGAGACGCCCCTTCGCCTGCGGGATCAGCTTGCGCTTGTCGATCGTCACATAGTCACGATCGCGCAAGGTAGCGAGCGTCGCGGCATAGGTCGACGGACGGCCGATGCCGAGCTCTTCCATTTTCTTGATGAGCGAGGCTTCGGAATAACGCGGTGGCGGCTCGGTAAAGTGCTGCGTCGAGTTGATCTTCTGCTTGGCGAGGTTCTCGCGCGCATTGATCTCCGGCAGGCGGCCGTCTTCGTCATCTGCGTCGTCGCTCTGCTCGCCATCCTCCTTCTGGTCGGTATAGGCGGCGATGAAGCCGTCGAAGCGGATGACGGAACCGACGGCGCGCAGGCCAGCCTTCTGGCCGTTGTTGTCGGCAATGATTTCAGCCGTCGTACGCTCGATTTCGGCCGATGCCATCTGGCTGGCGATACCGCGCTTCCAGACCAGATCGTAGAGACGGATCTGGTCGGCATCCAGGAACTTGCGGACGCGATCCGGTGAGCGGTTGAAGTCGGTCGGGCGGATCGCTTCGTGTGCTTCCTGGGCGTTCTTCGCCTTGGTCGAGTAGAAACGTGCCTTTTCCGGCAGGTAACGCTCGCCGAATTGTTCCCCGATGGCGCCTCGCGCCGCATCGATCGCTTCCGGCGCCATCTGCACGCCGTCCGTACGCATATAGGTGATCAGACCGACGGTCTCGCCGCCAATGTCGACGCCCTCGTAAAGCTTCTGCGCGATCTGCATGGTGCGCGAGGCCGAGAAGCCGAGCTTGGAGGAGGCCGCCTGCTGCAGCGTGGAAGTGGTAAAGGGCGGTGCCGGGTTGCGCTTGACCGGCTTTGCCTCGACGCTTTCGACGACATAGCTGGCGCCTTCCAGCAGCGCCTTCAGCTTGCCGGCTTCTTCGCCATTTCCGATCGAGCGCGGCTGCAGCCGCTTGCCATTGGCGGCAACCAGTCTTGCCTCGAACTCGTCGCCGCGCGGCGTCTTCAAGAGCGCCGAAAGGTTCCAGTATTCCTCGGAAATGAAGCGCTCAATCTCGGATTCTCGATCGCATACGAGGCGCAGCGCAACCGACTGCACGCGGCCGGCGGAACGCGCACCGGGCAGCTTGCGCCAGAGAACCGGCGAGAGGTTGAAGCCCACGAGGTAATCGAGTGCGCGGCGTGCCAGATAGGCATCGACCAGCGGGACGTCGATGTCGCGCGGATCGGCCATCGCATCGAGCACGGCCTTCTTGGTGATGGCGTTGAAGACCACACGCTTGACCGGCTTGCCGTTGATGACACGCTTCTTGTTCAGAAGGTCGAGAACATGCCAGGAGATTGCTTCGCCTTCGCGATCCGGGTCGGTCGCCAGGAACAGGGCATCGGAGGATTTCACCGCGTCGGCAATATCCTTCATGCGCTTGGCGGACGCGCTGTCCACCTCCCAAAGCATCTCGAAATCCTGATCCGGAAGAACTGATCCATCCTTGGCAGGCAGATCGCGCACATGGCCGAAAGAGGCGAGCACCTTGTATCCTGGACCCAGATACTTATTGATCGTCTTGGCCTTGGCAGGCGATTCCACCACTACAACATTCATGATGATTCTCTAAAAAAGATGCCGATCCGGCGGAGAGGCAGGCGTAACATGCACTGCAACATGAATACCGGCCCCCCGACATGGACAGGGAATTCGCTCTGGTCAAGAGGTTTGCTTCAATTTTACCTCTTTGCCGCGTATCGCAACCATTACGAGATTCTGAACCTATTGCAATTCAGGATGATTGCGCTATCGTTTTTGAAGTGTGGTTCGGGCTCCTGGTAAAGCAGCGCTCTCCGATTTCATAAAGACAATTATGGCGCCCAAGGCTGCAGAAAAAGACGCCGATCGCTCGGCATCGCTTGAAAACATTGCTTTCATCCGGCAGATGCTCGCAGAGTTGCGCCAGGTGGCAGAACGCGAAAATGCGGAGATGCTCTGTTATCTCATCGAAATGGCCTGTGTCGAAGCCGGAGACCTGCAGTCACGCATCGATAGCGGCTCAGTCGGCCATGGAAATTGAAACCAGCCCGCCGACATGGCGATGGAGCCGCCCGGCCATATCCAGTTCCAGAAGAACGAGATAGACGGCGGAAGCCGAAAGACCGGTATGACGGATGATGTCGTCGACCTCCGTCGGCGTCGGACCGAGCGCATCGATGACGAGCGTGCGATCCGTTTCGTCGGGCGGAAGCGACATCCTGCTGCCTTCGCGCTTCGGTTCTTCGGCTGACGGCAGCGAGAAGAGATCGGGTTGAGAGAGCGGCGCCAGCGCTTCCACGACATCCTCGGGCGAAGTGACGATCATCGCCCCGTCCTTCAGAAGGCCGTTCGTGCCGTGGCAGCGCGGATCGAGCGGCGAACCCGGCACGGCAAAGACCAGCCGCCCGAATTCGCCCGCCATCCGCGCCGTGATCAGCGAACCGGAGCGAACTGCTGCCTCCACGACCGCAACGCCGAGCGAGATGCCGGCAATCAGCCGATTACGGCGGGGGAAATCACGCGCACGCGGCTCCCAGCCGAAAGGCATCTCGCTGACGGCAAGCCCGTTGCCATTCCATATCTCCTCCAGCAATCCGACATTCTCAGGCGGGTAGGGCTGGTCCAGCCCTCCGGCCATTGCGGCAATGGTGCCGGTAACGAGGCTCGCCCGATGGGCGGCCGTGTCGATACCGCGGGCGAGGCCGGAGACGACCGCATAGCCGGCCCGGCCACAGTCTCGGGCGATCATCGCCGCGAACTTCGCGCCGCTGACGGAAGCATTGCGCGAACCGACGATGCCGACCGCCGGCCTGTCCAGCACGGAAAGATCGCCCTTGACCGCGAGCAGTGGCGGCGCACCGTCGATCTGGCGGACCGCCTGCGGATAATCAGGCTCGCCGATGCCGATGAAGCGGGCGCCGAAGCGCTGCGCCGCTTCGAGTTCGCGGTATGCTTCGGCTTCGGTGGCGATGCGGATCGAACGCGTCGCGCCGCCACGCGCCGATAGTTCCGGCAGCATGGAAAGAGCGGCTTCCGCCGAACCGAAATGATTGATGAGATCGCGAAAGGTCGCAGGGCCGACATTGTCGGAGCGGATCAGCCTCAGCCAGGCGATCCTCTGTCTCTCCGTCAGCGCAATTCCTTTTGGCTTTGCGCTGAGCGCGTCCATTACCCCTTAGCCCCGATCTTGCTTTCCGTCCCGCTGATCAGGCGGGAGATATTGGCCTTGTGTTTCCAGTAGGAGATGACGCTCATGATCGCCATGATTGCCGCAACCTTTTCGTCGCCCAATATCCACAATGCAACCGGAATGACAAGCATCGCAACAAGCGCTGAAAGCGAGGAATAGCGGCTGACGAAGGCAACCCCAAGCCAGACGGCTGCAAAGAGCAGAACCATTGATGGCGCAACGCCGAGCAGCGTGCCGATATAGGTGGCAACACCCTTGCCGCCCTTGAAACCGATCCAGACGGGGAACAGGTGGCCAATGAAGGCAAAGAAACCGGCGATGATGCCCGCTTCCTCACCTGCGAAATAAGCCATGATCCAGGCGGCCGCGGCGGCTTTCAGCGCATCGAGCAGAAGCGTAGCGGCCGCGAGCTTCTTGTTGCCGGTACGTAGAACGTTGGTCGCGCCGATATTGCCGGAGCCGATGCTGCGCACATCACCAAGGCCGGCGGCGCGCGTGAGGATGAGACCGAACGGGATGGAGCCGAGCAGGTAGCCAACGACGACGGCGGCAAGCGCCAGAGGCAGGGTAATCTGCCAGGTGACAAGATCAGATATCATTTTTGTTCCCCAAGTCTTTTGCCGAGAGGATGCCCGGAAGGGCAGGGCAGCCCTCAGTCCTGCAATGCGTGAACCAGCGTGCCCTCGACATAGGTCGCAACGGCTCGCCCGCTGAAGCGCGCATCCTCGAACGGTGTGTTCTTCGAGCGGGAGAGAAGCATGTCCTTGGAGACAAGCCAAGGTTCTTCGAGATCGATCAGCGCGATATCGGCCTTGGCGCCGGGCTTCAGCGTGCCGGCATCGAGGCCAAAGATCTGCGCCGGCCGCGTCGACATCGCATCGATCAGCCGCAACAGGCTGACCTGCTCGCTGTGATAAAGCCGTAGCGCTGCCGCGAGCATCGTCTCCAGTCCGACCGCGCCATCTTCGGCCTCGCCGAAGGGCAGGCGCTTGGTATCGACATCCTGCGGGTCATGCGAGGAGACGATGATATCGATCGCGCCTTTTGCCAGCGCATCCACCATTGCAACCCGGTCGTCTTCGGAGCGCAGCGGTGGATAGAGTTTGAAGAAGGTGCGATATTCGCCGATGTCATTCTCGTTCAGCGCCAGATTGTTGATCGAGACACCGCAGGTGACCTTCACGCCACGCGCGCGGGCAAGCTCGATCGCCTCGACCGACTCAGGCACGGAGATCATCGCCGCATGGTAGTTGCCGCGCGTCAGCTGCGCGATGCGCAGGTCACGCTCGAGCGGGATCAGTTCCGCTTCCTTCGGAATGCCGGAGAGGCCGAGCCAGCTTGCAAGCAGGCCTTCATGCATGACGCCATTGGCGCCAAGATATTTGTCGCGCGTGGCGCAGGAAAGGACGGCGCCGAATTCGCGTGCATAGGTCATCACCCGGCGCAGCACCTGTGTATCGGAGATGCTGGAATGTGCGTCGGTAAAGGCGACGGCGCCTGCCTGCATCAGGAGGCCGATTTCAGTCATCTCCTCACCAGCGAGCCCCTTGGTAATGGCTGCTGCCGGGTAGACGTTGATGACGGCCGTGTCCCGTGCCGTCTTCTTGACGAACTCGACGAGCGCGATGTCGTCGATGACGGGATGCGTATCCGGCATCATGATGATGGAGGTCACACCGCCCGCTGCCGCAGCCCGGCTTGCCGAAGCGATTGTCTCGCGGTGCTCGCCGCCCGGTTCGCCGATATGGACGCGCGCATCCACGAGGCCCGGCGCCGCGACGAGGCCGGTGCAGTCGCGCACGGTGGCACCCTCAGGCGTTCCCTGGCTCTGTGCATCCTTGCCGGCCGCGACGATGAGACCATCCTTGACGACGATCGTGCCGATCTCATCGAGATTGCGGGAAGGGTCGATGATGCGGACGTTCTTGAGGACGAGATTGCTCATGCGCCCACTCCATCAGTGCGGGGACCCTGGTTCTGGGAAACGAGCAGCGTCTCCATGACGGCCATGCGCACGGCGACCCCCATTTCCACCTGTTCGGCGATCACGCTCTGCGGGCCATCGGCGACCTCGGAGGCAATCTCCACGCCGCGGTTCATCGGTCCCGGATGCATGACGAGAGCATCCTCCTTCGCTGCCTTCAGTGTTTCCGCGTCGAGGCCGTAGAAATGGTAATATTCGCGCACCGACGGCACGAAGGCGCCGGACATGCGCTCGCGCTGCAGCCGCAGCATCATCACCACATCTGCGTCCTTCAGCCCTTCCTTCATCGAATGGAAGACCTCGACGCCCATCTCGGCAATGCCGGCCGGCAGCAGCGTAGCGGGAGCGACGACCCGCACCCGCGCGCCCATGGCGTTCAGAAGAAGAATGTTGGAGCGCGCCACCCGCGAATGTAAGACGTCGCCGCAGATTGCGACGATGATGCGGGACAGCCGGCCCTTGGCGCGACGGATCGTCAGCGCGTCGAGCAGCGCCTGCGTCGGGTGCTCATGCTGGCCGTCGCCTGCATTGACGACGGAGCAGGAGACCTTCTGGGCGAGAAGTGCCGCGGCACCGGCGCTGGAGTGGCGGATGATCAGGACGTCCGGCCGCATCGCGTTCAGCGTCATAGCCGTGTCGATCAGCGTTTCGCCCTTCTTCACCGAGGAATTGCCGACCGACATGTTCATCACGTCGGCGCCGAGGCGCTTGCCGGCAAGTTCGAAGGAGGCTTGCGTCCGTGTCGATGCCTCGAAGAAGAGGTTGATCTGCGTCAGGCCCCGAAGGGTCGACGTCTTCTTTTCTCTCTGTCGGCTGATCTTGACGGCTTCGTCAGCCTTGTCGAGAAGATAGGTAATATCCTGCTCGGTGAGGCCCTTGATGCCAATGAGGTGGCGGTGGGGGAAAAAGACCATGACCCTGCCTCTTATTGTCTTCGCGGGGTCTATAAAGAGTGCGGGGGGAAGGGGCAAGCTTGTGCTGTACGCAAATCCCATGTTCCCCATGCATTTTCCATCGAATCCCGCTAGAGCAGAAATCTGCGAATCACGAACTTCCGGTTTCCTTTTGCCGGGCTCATGAAATAGAAGCGAACTATGACCTCCGCAAACCGGACTGAAGACAAACTCGCCGAACTCAACCAGCCGAGCCTCTGGTCGGGAATCAACGCCTACCGATCCGATCCGCTGATCGTCGATCTGACTGCCACACTGCCACGCACCATCCGTGAAGACCTTGAAAACATGGGCCGCTTCGTCACCTCGCCGGAAGCGCAGGAACTGGCGCGCATGGCAAACCAGGGCACGCCGCAGCTGCGCACCCATGGCCCGCGCGGCGAACGTCTTGATATCGTCGAATTCCACCCCGCCTGGCATGCGCTGATGCGCCGTTCGATGGCGTCCGGCCTGCATTCCTCCGTCTGGGATCCGCAGGCCGATACGGAGGCCAAGGATCAGGCCCACCATATTCGCGCAGCCCGCTTCTATCTGACGGCGCAGCTGGAATCCGGCCATCTTTGCCCGTTGACGATGACAAGCGCGTCCGTTGCCGCTCTCTCGGCCTCACCGGCCGTGCAGAAGGACTGGGCGCCGAAGATCCTGTCGCGCAAATATGACTCGTCCAATCGTCCGGCCATGCAGAAATCGGCCGTGACGATCGGCATGGGCATGACGGAAAAACAGGGCGGCACCGACGTCCGCGCCAACAAGACCACTGCCGAAAAGGTCAGCGAAGGCATTTACCGGCTGTCCGGCCACAAGTGGTTCATGTCCGCGCCGATGAGCGACGCCTTCATCATGCTGGCACAGACCAAGGACGGCATGGGCTGCTTCCTGGTGCCGCGTCTGCTCGAGGATGGTTCTGCCAATGGCCTGCAGTTCCAGCGCTTGAAGGATAAGATCGGCAACCGCTCCAATGCTTCTTCCGAAGTGGAGTTCACCGATACGTTCGGTTTCCTGCTCGGCGGTCCCGATGCCGGCATCCGCACCATCCTCGATATGGTGACGCTGACGCGGCTCGATTGCGCGCTTGCCTCTTCGGGCATCATGCGCGCATCGCTCGCCGAGGCCGTGCACCACACCCGCGGCCGCAGCGTTTTCGGCAAGATGCTGGTCAACCAGCCGATCATGACGCGCGTGCTCGCCGACATGGCGCTCGATGTGGCAGCCGCCACGGCTCTTTCCTTCCGCCTGGCCGATGCCTTCGACAAGGCGCGCGGCAATGCGGAAGATGCCGCCTATGCCCGCGTCATGACGCCGGTCGCCAAATACTGGTGCTGCAAGATCGCCCCGTCGCTGATCTATGAGGCGATGGAATGCATCGGCGGCAGCGGCTACATCGAAGAACGCCCGATCGCCCGCCACTATCGCGAGGCGCCGGTCAATGCGATCTGGGAAGGTTCGGGCAACGTCATGGCGCTCGATGTGCTGCGTGTGCTGAACCGCGGCAAGGATCTGTTCGAGACGGTATTTGCAGGCTTTGCGCGCGATCTTGGGCCGGCCGGCAAGAAGACGATCGACGTGCTGCGCGCCGCGATCGCGCTCTGCGAACAAGACGAGGGCGCTGCCCGCTTGCTCGTCGAGCAGCTGGCGCTCGTTGCCGGCGCCGCCGAGCTTTACCGGCTCGGGGCAGGGCGCATTGCCGATGCCTTCATCGAGACCCGTCTTGCAGGCGGCTGGCGCTCGACCTACGGCATGCTCGATTCCCGCTTCGATGCGAGCTACATCGTCGATCTGCTCTATCCGCCGGCAGCGTAAATGCTGCCATTTCGCAACGCGCGGCAAGACGATCTCGGTGAGGTCTACGCCATCTCGCTTGCGACTGGTGACAGTGGGCAGGATGCGAGCCATCTGTACCGCGATATCAGGCTGATCGGTCACATTTATTCCACCTCTATCTGGTGCTGAGTCCCGAAGAAGACCGTTCTCGTGTCGGACAAGCATGGCATGAACCGCCTGCCACGCCTTCAGGGGCAGGGCGACTGCATTGCGCTTTCGGATGAGCGGGTGTCGCAGGCTCGCAAGGCGGCCATCAGCGACATTCATCTCGGCGTCAATGCGGGCAAATCAGGGCGGGCTGCGCTTTTGATCCTCGCGCGGCTCTACGCGTCTTGTGCCGCAGCTTGTTTCGTCTTCGGAAACCACCATCTGGTTCGCTGAACACTCTAATCCTGAACTTTTTTCTGGCCGGCTGATACTGGGCTCTGCCACTCTACGGCACAAAAAAATCCGGCCGCGTCGCCGCAGCCGGATCATATCACTTATCGCCGAAAATCAGCTTTCAGAAGAAGCCGCGGCGCTGCCACCAGCCAGCCTTCTTCGGCTTGCCTTCGCCCTCAGCTTCCGCGCTTTCGGTGCGGGTCGAGGTGACGGTCGGCTCAGAAGACGAGATGTTCGATCCGCGGTTGGCGCGAACCGGCTTTGCCTCTTCCTGCGCCGGTGTTGCGAGATCCGCAGACGCTTCCATCACTTCCGAGTCGGCCTGGGCCGCGGTCTCAGCGATAGGCGCTTCGATTACGGGCTCCTCGATCGGCGAGGGTGCGGCAGCTGCCTTGCGGCGGCCACGGCCGCGTGCCGGCTTGACCTCTTCGGCAACACTTTCGCCAGCTTCGACAGCAGCCATTGCCGGCTGAGCTTCAACCGTTTCGGCTGCGACGACTTCGATCACTTCCGCTGCGGTCTCGGACGTCTCGTCGGCTCCACTATCGTCGCCCTCGTCACCTTCGGAAGCGGCGTTGACTTCAGCACCTTCTTCACCGCGGTTGCGGCGGCCACCGCGCTTGCCGCGACGGCGGCGCTTGCGGCGCTGCGAATCCTCGCCGTCGGCGTGGGTTTCGGCTGGAGCTTCGCTGGCGTCACTATCGCCCTCGCTGCCGTCGTCCTCGCCCTCATCACTATCGTCAGCCACGTCAGAGACAGTATCGGCACCAACCTGCTGCTCGGCATTGCCATTGCGGCCGCGACGGCGGCGACGGCGCTTGCGCTTGCGTCCACCTTCGCCTTCAGCCTCTGCGCGAGCAGCCGGGCGTTCGGCAGCAACAGGCTTTTCTTCCAGTTCTTCGTCTTCCTCCTCGTCATGCTCGATGACGATATCGTCGTCATCGTCATCGGGGATGGCTGCGAAATTGAAGAGACTTTCGATCTTGACCGGGTTTTCAACCGGCTCGCCACGATCGATCGCGAAGTGCTGCGCACCAACCGAGCCATCCGCATCGATGATGATCGCCACACCGAAGCGGCTTTCATAATCGACGATCGTCTGACGCTTATGGTTGAGCAGGTAGAGCGCGATATCTGGCGTCGTGCGCACGGTGATGTTGTGCGTGGTGTTCTTGAGCAGATATTCCTCGACGCCGCGCAGCACATGCAGGGCGACGGAGGACTGTGAACGGACATGGCCGGTGCCGCCGCAATGCGAGCAGACCTGCGTCGTCGATTCGAGAACGGAAGCGCGGATGCGCTGGCGCGACATTTCCAGAAGGCCGAAATGCGAGATGCGGCCGACCTGGATGCGGGCGCGGTCGTTCTTCAGGCATTCCTTCAGCTTCTTCTCGACAGCGCGGTTGTTGCGCTTTTCTTCCATGTCGATGAAGTCGATGACGATCAGGCCGGCAAGGTCGCGCAGGCGAAGCTGACGGGCGATTTCTTCCGCCGCTTCGAGGTTCGTCTGAAGGGCCGTGTCCTCGATCGAGTGTTCGCGGGTCGAACGGCCGGAGTTGACGTCGATCGAAACCAGCGCTTCCGTCTGGTTCATGATCAGATAGCCGCCGGACTTCAGCGTTACCTGCGGCTGCAGCATGCGATCGAGCTGCGCTTCGATGCCGGAGCGCGAGAAGATCGGGTGGATATCGCGGTAGGGCTGAACCACCTTGGCGTGGCTCGGCATCAGCATCTTCATGAAGTCTTTTGCTTCACGATAGCCTTCTTCGCCGGCAACGATGATCTCGCTGATATCCTTGTTGTAGAGATCTCGGATAGAGCGCTTGATGAGCGAGCCTTCCTCGTAGACGAGGCACGGAGCGGTAGAAGCGAGCGTCAGCGTGCGGACGTTCTCCCACAGGCGCATCAGATATTCAAAGTCGCGCTTGACCTCGACCTTGGTGCGGTTCGCACCGGCCGTACGCAGGATCACGCCCATACCCTGCGGCACTTCGAGCATGCGGGCGATTTCCTTCAGCCGCTTGCGGTCCTGGGGGTTGGTGATCTTGCGGGAAATACCGCCACCGCGCGCCGTGTTCGGCATCAGAACCGAGTAGCGACCTGCGAGCGAAAGATAGGTGGTGAGAGCAGCACCCTTGTTGCCACGCTCTTCCTTGGCGACCTGCACCAGCAGGATCTGGCGGCGCTTGATGACTTCCTGGATGCGGTACTGCTTGCGCGGCTTGCGCTGCACGCGGTCCGGAACCTCTTCCATCGCGTCTTCGGCGCCAACGGATTCGATGATTTCCTCTTCGCCGTGGTCGTCGTCATCGTCGTCATCATCCTGACGGCGCTTGGAAACGTCCTCGGAAATGGAGTCGGTTTCGACCATCGCGGCCATTTCGCCGCCGGTCGAGCCTTCATCGTCGTTGTCCGCGACGGATGCTTCGGTCTCTTCCGCGACAGGCTCGACTACCTTCTTGCGGCTACGGCGTGCGCGCGGCTTCTTTGCCGGCGTTTCCTCGGCAACTGGGGCAGCCTCTGCAGCGATGACTACCTCTTCCGCCGGTGCCGCTTCTACAGCGGGGGCGACATCAGTCTCGACCGGAACGATGCCGATATCCGGCTGGTCCTGTGTCGAAAGATCGACGAGAGGCGCCGTCTCGACATGCTCGACATCCTCGTCGCGGCGATGCTCCTCGGCTTCGGCGCGAAGCAGGGCCTGACGGTCGGCAAGCGGGATCTGGTAATAGTCGGGATGGATTTCGGCAAAGGCCAGGAAGCCGTGCCTGTTGCCGCCGTAATCGACGAAAGCGGCCTGCAGCGAGGGCTCGACCCTCGTTACTTTTGCAAGATAGATGTTGCCGCGGATCTGCTTCTTGTGCTGCGACTCGAAGTCAAATTCTTCTATGCGGTTCCCGCGAACGACAACGACGCGCGTCTCTTCCTCGTGAGACGCATCGATAAGCATTTTGTCTGCCATGTAAGCTGAGCTCCTCGGCGAGGCCGCGAGAGCGCATTCCCGACTGCTGTTGACACAGAAAGAATGCGGTCCGCCGTGGCCGCGCCGGATAATGAAAGTCGCGATTGGTGCGAAGGAGAATGCAGCAGCCAGACCGCAGCCGGAACCATTTCGTTCCGGGGCCTGTACACTTCAGATAAAACCTGCTGCGAAACCATCAACAACCAAGCGTGATCGACAATGACGAAGACCCGTTTCGGGTCCGATGAGTTTGCTCCCTGAGAGCGTGGTGGCTGATCCACCAATGAAATCCCAGCATGAAGCCGGAAAATCAGGATCCAGTTCTCGGGTGGAAATGCACTAGACGGCGGACGATTACCGGTTGTAGCGCCAGATCCGGGGGTCGGCTGGCTGCCTCGCGGCGACTCTATCCCGTCAACACTTCTACCCTAAAATTCGTTGTATGTTTTCTCTGTCACAATAGCAAGGGAAAAGCCAAATGTGCCATAATATTGATGGATTTCGTATCGCATAAACTTCTCGGGGATGAGCGATCTCGATTCGAGGGTCAGTGCGTGTGCGCTCGCCTCTAGCGGGCGACCGCGGAGGCCATGTAGGGTCCATCGCAGAAATAAATAGGGTGTGGCGGGCTATTGTTTAAGAGGTTTCGGATCGCGGTGGAGTTGTCCGCAGGGCGAAAACTGGGTTTTGCGGCGTGGCTTTTCGCCTTCGCAGCGCTTTGCGCGGTTCCGGGCAGCGCAGCCGGTGCAAAGAATCCCTTGCTGGCTTACGGAGCGCGTATCGTCGGCGACGACGCCAGAACCCGTATCGTCATCGATTTCGACCGTGAGCCTCGTTTTTCCGTCCATTACATCGCCAATCCCGAGCGCATCGTCGTCGACCTGCCGGCAACCGCTTTCGGCTTTCCGGCCAAAGATCTTGAGGCGCGGGGCCTCTTCAAGGACATCCGTTATGGCGCCATGGACGAAGGAAGCGCCCGCATCGTGTTGACGGCGGCGCGCCCGGTCCAGCTCGCCCTTGCCAAGGTGCAGACGGATGAGAGCGGTAATGGCCACCGGCTGGTGCTCGATGCCGAGATGATCGACAAGCAGAAATTCGCCGAACTGGTGAAGACCCAGTCCTGGAACGACCAAGCCGATGCGGCTGAGACCACGAGTGCCATTCCCCAGCCGGAAAAGACCGCACCTGGCGATTTCGTCATTGCTGTCGATGCCGGCCACGGCGGTATCGACACGGGCGCCATCGGCGTCGATACGAAGACCGAGGAAAAGCTGGTGACGCTCGCCTTCGCCAAGGCGCTGGCCGATCGCCTGAACAAGGAGCCGGGCATCAAGGCCTTCCTGACGCGCGACGATGACGAATTCCTGTCACTCTCGCAGCGTGTGCTGATCGCCCGGCAGAACCATGCGGGCCTCTTCATTTCCCTGCATGCCGATACGCTGAAGCAGAAAGATATTCGCGGCGCGACGGTCTACACGATTTCCGACAAGGCCTCGGACAAGCTCGCCGCCGATCTCGCCGAACGCGAAAACCTGTCGGACCAGATCGCCGGCAAGGAAACGGTCGCCGAGCCGCCTGAGGTCGCCGATATCCTTCTCGACCTGACGCGGCGCGAAACGCAGGCCTTCTCGATCTCGCTCGCCGAAAGCGTACTTGCCTCGTTCAAGGACCAGGTCGGCACGATCAACAATCCGCACCGTCACGCGGGCTTCCGTGTGCTGCAGGCGCCGGACGTCCCGTCTATCCTGCTCGAGCTCGGCTTCCTCTCCAATGTCGAGGACGAAAAGCGTCTGCTTGACGATGCCTGGCGGTTGAAGATGGCCGATCTCCTGACCGATGCGGTGAAACGTTACCGCACGAGCCTGATGGCAAACGGTGGCTAGTCTGGGCGTTGCCCGGAAGTGACACTCGCGCCTAAACCGGGACCTCTTGCCGACCGGGAAGGCGAAAGTGGCGGGACGGGCCCTATTTTGCTCACATTCGCGCCGTTACTCCGGTCTATATGTTTCGAACATGTAAGACGGAAATCGGCTTGTGGCGCCAACGCGCATGGAGTAAGCCGCGCAACGTGCAAAGAGACATGATCTGTGCGATTGTGGCGGCTGCGCCGATCTAATGATTAGAAATACCGGTAGCTGAAAATATGGTTAGACTTCTTGGATATTTCTTCGGGATAGCATGCGTCCTGTTCCTGGGCGCTGCGGCTGTTATTGCCGTCTATCTTGCTAATGTCGCGAAGGATCTTCCTGACTATGCGGTGCTGAACAGCTATGCGCCGCCGGTTACCACCCGCGTTCACGCCGGTAACGGTGCGCTCATGGCCGAATACGCCAAGGAAAAGCGCCTCTTCCTGCCGATCCAGGCTATCCCGGACCGCGTGAAGGCTGCTTTCCTTTCGGCCGAAGACAAGAACTTCTACAACCATCCCGGCGTCGATCTGACCGGCCTTGGCCGCGCCATCCTCGTCAACCTTCAGAATTTCGGCTCCGGCCGCCGCCCGGTCGGTGCATCGACGATCACCCAGCAGGTGGCGAAGAATTTTCTTCTGACCTCCGACCAGACGATTGACCGCAAGATCAAGGAAGCGATCCTGTCCTTCCGCATCGAGCAGGCCTACAGCAAGGACAAGATCCTCGAGCTTTATCTCAACGAGATCTTTTTCGGCCTGAACTCTTACGGTATTGGCAGTGCCTCGCTCACGTATTTCAACAAGTCGGTCACCGAGCTGACGATCGCCGAATCTGCCTATCTCGCTTCATTGCCGAAGGGGCCGGCCAACTACCATCCCTTCCGCCATCCGGATGCCGCGCTTGAACGCCGCAACTGGGTCATCGACCGCATGGTCGAGAACGGTTATGTGAGCCAGAGCGACGGCGAGGATGCCAAAAAGCAACCACTCGGCGTCACCGCCCGCACCAGCGGACCGTCCCTTTTTGCTTCCGATTATTTCGCCGAGGCTGTCCGACGCCAGCTCATCGATCAGTATGGCGAGAAGGCGCTTTATGAAGGCGGCCTTTCGGTGCGCACCTCGCTCGATCCGCAGATGCAGCTCTTTGCGCGTAAGGCGCTGCAGGATGGCCTGACCAATTACGACGAGCGTCGTGGTTTCCACGGACCGGTCAAGCAGATCAGCACGTCTGGCGACTGGGGACCGGCGCTCGCCGAAGTTCCCGCTCTCTCCGACGTGCCGGAATGGCGCCTTGCGGTCGTCCTTGCCGTGTCCAATGAGGCCGTCGATATCGGCCTCCAGCCGCCCAAGGATGGAGGCGGCAAAGTCGCAGGCGAACGCGAACGTGGTTCGATTGCAGCCAAGGATATGCAGTGGGCATTCCGCTCCGCCGCCGGCGACCGCAAGACGACGAAGTCGCCGGTCGGCGCCGTCTCGGCAGGAGATGTCGTTTACGTTGAGCGCCTCGGCGGCGACAATTCGACCTCCTATCGCCTGCGCCAGCCGCCGAAGGTACAGGGTGGTCTCGTTGCCATGGACCCGAAGACCGGTCGCGTTCTCGCCATGGTCGGCGGCTTCTCCTATGCCCAGTCGGAATTCAACCGCGCCACGCAGGCGATGCGCCAGCCAGGTTCCTCCTTCAAGCCTTTCGTTTACGCCGCCGCCATGGACAACGGCTATACGCCGGCCTCGGTCATCATGGACGCGCCGATCGAGATCGTTTCGGGTGGTCAGGTCTGGAAGCCGGAAAACTACGGCGGCGAAGTCAGTGGCCCCTCGACGCTGCGCTCCGGCATCGAGAATTCGCGCAACCTGATGACGGTGCGCCTCGCCAATGACCTCGGCATGAATATCGTTGCCGAATATGCCGAACGCTTCGGCATCTACGACAAGATGCCGCCGCTGCTCGCCATGTCGCTCGGCTCGGGCGAAACGACGGTGCTGCGTATGGTTTCGGCTTACTCGGTCATCGCCAATGGCGGCAAGCAGATCAAGCCGACGCTGGTCGACCGCATCCAGGATCGTTACGGCAAGACGATCTTCAAGCATGAAGAGCGTCTCTGCGAAGGCTGCAATGCCGGCGACTGGCAGAACCAGGAAGAACCCAATATCGTCGACAACCGCGAGCAGGTTCTCGATCCGATGACCTCCTACCAGATCACCTCGATGATGCAGGGCGTCATCCAGCGCGGTACCGCCGCTGGCAAGGTCGATCTCTCCGGCCGTGACGTTGCAGGCAAGACCGGTACGACCAACGATGAAAAGGACGCCTGGTTCGTCGGCTTCACGCCGGATCTGGTTGCAGGCCTTTACCTGGGCTTCGATACGCCGGCTCCGCTTGGCCGCGGCGGCACGGGTGGCGTTCTTTCGGCGCCGATCTTCAATGAATTCATGCAGGCGGCCGTCAAGGACATGCCGGAATCCAAGTTCGTGGTCCCGGCCGGCATGAACATGATCGCGATCAACCGCAAGACCGGCATGGCTGCTGTCGACGGCGAGCCGGGCACCATCATCGAAGCCTTCAAGCCGGGCACCGGCCCGGCTGACAGCTTCTCTGTCATCGGCATGGACGGCACGATGGCGCCGGAAGAAATCCTGCGCACGTCGCCGCAGGCAAACCAGGCGGTCCAGACCAACACGCCCGGCCTGTTCTGATCGAGACCGATTTCCTTTGCGCCCGCCACGGCTCTTTACATCCGCGGCGGGCGTCTCTATGTCACCAGCACTCACAGAATACCGAAGCAAAGAAGCAGGAAAATGCGAGCGGAAATCCAGAACATAGTCGATGAAACCAAGCAGGCTATCACCCTGCTGAGGAGGCATCTTTGACTGGGACCAGGCGGTAAGACGACTGGACTGGTTGAATAACAAGGCAGAGGACCCCAACCTCTGGAACGATGCGCAGGAAGCCCAGAAGCTGATGCGCGAGCGCCAGCAGCTCGATGACGGCATCAATGGCGTCAAGGCGCTGGAACAGCAGCTGTCTGACAATGTCGAGCTCATCGATCTCGGGGAAGAAGAAGGCGACGAAAGCATCGTCAAGGAAGCTGAGGCCGCGCTGAAAAGCCTGCAGGCCGAGGCAGCCCGCCGACAGGTCGAAGCTATGCTGTCAGGCGAGGCCGATGGCAACGACACCTATCTGGAAGTCCATTCCGGCGCCGGCGGCACGGAAAGCCAGGACTGGGCGAACATGCTTCTGCGCATGTACACTCGCTGGGCCGAGCGTCAGCGCTTCAAGGTCGAGCTTTTGGAAGTGCATGACGGTGAAGAAGCCGGCATCAAGTCCGCAACGCTTCTCGTCAAGGGCCACAACGCCTATGGCTGGCTGAAGACCGAATCGGGCGTGCACCGCCTGGTGCGTATCTCGCCCTACGACAGCAATGCGCGCCGCCACACGTCCTTCTCGTCGATTTGGGTCTATCCCGTCGTTGATGACTCGATACAGATCGAGATCAACGAAAGCGATTGCCGTATCGACACCTACCGTTCGTCGGGCGCCGGCGGCCAGCACGTCAACACGACAGACTCGGCCGTGCGCATCACGCATATCCCGACAGGCATCGTCGTGCAGTGCCAGCAGGAGCGTTCGCAGCACAAGAATCGCGCCAAGGCCTGGGACATGCTGCGCGCCCGCATGTACGAAGCGGAGCTGAAGAAACGCGAGGACGCCGCCAACGCCGAAGCCGCTTCCAAGACGGATATCGGCTGGGGCCACCAGATCCGCTCCTACGTTCTGCAGCCCTACCAGCTCGTCAAGGACCTGCGCACCGGCGTTGCGAGCACGGCTCCGGATGACGTGCTCGACGGCGACCTGAACGAGTTCATGGAAGCAGCACTTGCTCACCGCATCAGCGGCGCAGCCGATGCTGTTGTTGACGACGTCGACTGAGTGGGCGAAGACGGACCTGAGATAGAAAGCCCCGGAAACGGGGCTCTTTCTTTTTCAGATGTCCACTGGAATGCCTGTTCCGCGAAAGAACAAACCCGATAGTTCGGCGATCTCCTCGTGGACATCAGCACGTTCCACGCCAGCCGGATCGGTGAAGAGTTGCTCTGCAAAGGAAAACCCCAATGCCGTGCCCTCGGGCAGGAAGACATAATGCCCAAGGCCGCCCTGGAGTATCTTGAAGGTGCTTCGATCAAGCCGCGCATGCAGCCATGACGAACATTCTTCGACCGGGGCCGTGTTGTCGGCATCACCGACCAGAATGAGGGCAGGCTTATTGATGGCTCTCAGGCTCTCTTCGCTGAAGCCGCGGATAGATCGACCCGGCGCGCAGACCAGCGCGGCCTTGATCCTGTCGTCGCGATAGGATTGCGACATCCGCGACCATGAATCGCGAAATGCCGTGCTCGTGCGAAGCAGCGACGGAATATGATCGGCGAGGTCAGGAAACTCCCTCGGGCCGCGCAGGCCCCCCGGCTTCAATCTGGATTGTTCGAACTGCGAGAATTGCGCGACCGCGCCGAGAAGCAGCATCACCGTATGGGCTCCTGCTGAAAAGCCGGCGGCGAACGCGCTCCTTGTATCGACATGCCCGGCAAGATCACCCTGCCAGTCTTTTCGGCGATCGAGCACGAGGCTCAGATCGGGCGCACGCTCCCAAAGGCAGGCAAAGCCCTCGGCGCGATAGGCTTCGCCGCCGGTATTGCCGTGGTGGTCGACGCCGAGCGCGATAAATCCACGATTGACCAGGCGGCGGGCGAGCCATTCCAGCCCTGCAGCCGAGCCACCGGTACCATGCGACAGCAGGACCAGCGGGTAGGGCTTCGTCGCCGGCTGAACGGGCGCATCACGGGCGACCGCGGCCCTTCGGAACCAGCTTCGTCCCGGGATTTCGGTTTCGATCGATCCCTCGGTTGCCGGATACCAGAGCGACCAGCGGACAGGTCTTGGCCCGGTCTCATCCCAGTCCGGCCGCGTCTCGTCGTGGAGGACGCCTTCGCGAAAGCCGAGTTTCATGCTTAGTCCCGATGAATAGCCTGCGGCGCTCAGTTGGTCGCTTTCTCCACAGTAATGTCCCCAAACTCGTCAATCAGCACCGTCCAGCCATCGGATTCGGCGGCTGGATCGGTCTTCAGATAGACCGTGGCGAAAAGGCCCGGTTCCTTGATGAGGCCGCTCGAATTTTCGGGCCGGATGTCGGTGACATAGGGCTTGAGATCGCTGATTTCCTGCAGTTCGACCGTCGAGATGATGGTGGGGCCAGCGTCTCTCTGCGCGATCTGCTGCAGAAAGACTTTGGAGGTCTTGTCCGGCTGGCGCACAGCGAAAAGCTTGTAATAGCCATGCCGCTGCTCTTGCTTGGCATCCCCCTCGCTCACATTTTGGGCGCTGACGCTTTGCGTGGTTGTCGGGGCACGCTCGACCGGCAACGAATTACCGTCATCTTCCCAATAGCCGGTGCTGGTCGCGAAGATGATCGAGGCCGGCAGGATATCGTCATGAACGGTCTGCGCCTCTGCGGCGATCGCCCAGCCGGAAACGAGGAGCGCCGTCATAAATGCTTGCCGCATCGCCATCATTTCAATCCTCGAATTGTTCTGCCAGAATCCGGTCCGACCAAGAGCGGTCGGGATCGGAAAGGATGCGTGCGGTCATGTCCTCGGACTGGGCGATGCGCACATGCAGTATGGATTTGATCTCCGTATTGTCGGCGACCGCATTCACGGGCCGCTTCTCGGCTTCCAATATATGGATGTCCACCGTCACCCGGTTGGGAAGCAGCGCTCCGCGCCAGCGCCGAGGCCGGAAGGCGCTGACCGGCGTCATGGCGAGGAGGGGCGCGTCAAGCGGAAGGATCGGGCCGTGGGCCGAAAGATTGTAGGCGGTCGAGCCTGCAGGCGTTGCCACCATCAAGCCATCGCAGATCAATTCCTCCAGCCGCACATGTCCGTCGATTTCCACCCTGAGCTTCGCTGCCTGATAGGATTGCCGGAAAAGATAGACCTCGTTGATCGCAAGCGCCGAGGAACTGCTGCCGTCGGCATTGGATGTCGTCATCTTCAGCGGATGAAAGGCATTCTCAACGGCGGTACAGATACGGTCATGCAGGTCGGTAGTCTTGTAATCGTTCATCAGAAAGCCGACCGAGCCGCAATTCATGCCGTAGACAAGCTTGCCGCTGTTCATGGTACTGTGCAGTGTCTGAAGCATGAAGCCGTCGCCGCCGAGCGCGACGATGACATCGGCCTCGTTTGCGGGCACATCGCCGTAAAGGCGAATCAGTTCATCTCGCGCGGCGAGTGCTTCCGTGGTCGGCGAGGCGATAAAAGAAAGCGTCTGAAATGACCGGCCCATGCAATGCCCTTTGTTATGCTGCTCTAGCTAAAGGATAAAGGGCCTATACGACAAGACGTTTTGCGTTGCGGGCGAAGTTCGGATGATCTTATCGCCCTGATAGATCGGCCGGTGATTCCGGTGATGAACATGTCCACATGGCCCCCAGCGGGCTTTCCCAACCATAGCGTTGATCGACAACCGGCTGTGGATAGCTTTACCGAGCTGCCGGAATGGGCAAATTTTCTTTACAAAAGATCAGAATCTGCTACTTCGCAGCCATTGCCCTTGTAGCTCAGTTGGTAGAGCACCTGATTTGTAATCAGGGGGTCGCGGGTTCGAACCCTGCCGGGGGCACCAGTTTTCCCAAGCCATTGCATTACATGAACAGAGACTGAAGGGTCGATTCAGCGGCAATTCAGGAGCATCAGGTCATTCTCGCTTCATCAGAAACGAGGAAGTGAGCCATGAGGATCTCCAGTTTTCTCCTAGCAGCCGCCCTTTCGGCCGGTACTTTGTTTTCCGCCGTAGCTCCGGCTGCGGCCATCCCTCTCGACCGTCCGGCAGCCTCGCAACAGAGCGATGTGATCCAGGTCCGCGGCGCTGATCGGGATTGGGGTGATCGAGATTGGGGCGACCGTGACCGGGGCGACCGCGATTGGGGTGATCGCCGTGACTGGCGCGAGCGTCGCGAGTGGCGTGAACGTCGCTACTGGCGTCCGGCCTGGGGCTATGAACGCCGCTGGAGCCCGTGGCGGGAAGAGCGTTGGCGCGAGCGTCATTATTGGCGTCGCCACCACGATGGACCCTATTGGCTCTACCGGAGCTGATAGCTGACCGAGCCACGCATTTTCCGATCCTGAAGCATGCCGCGATCTTTCAGATTCGCTTTCCACACTTTAGGTCTTTGTCTTCACGCAGGTCGTTATCGCAAAACCGCTGCACAGTTTTACGCGGCATGCTTTAGCAAAATCCCGTTGCAAGTTTTCGAACTTGCGACGGGATTTTTGCTTGATCGTTATTCGGCGCATTTGACAATTTTATTGACTGACCACCAGTCAATAATTTAAAGATCAGTTCATCAATCGCCGCGATGGAGTTCGCCATGTCCGCAAAAACACTCCTGACCTCTCTCTTTCGATATAAGGCCAGCGCTGATGAGGAACTTCTGACCGCGCTTGCTGCTTTTCCCGAAAGCGGGCTATCGGAAAACCTCCAGTCCGCTTTTCGTGTTCTCAATCACGCTCAAATCGTCGATCGGATTTTCGCTGCCAACCTGCGGAAGGAGCCGCATGGTTATACGGCGAGTTGGACCAGCGAGCCGCCAGCTTTTGGAGATCTTGCTTCCGCGATTAGGAAAACCGACAGGTGGTATCTGGATTATATGGTGCAGGTGGCGCCCGAGGAGCTCGAAGAGACGATTGACTTCACTTTCACCGATGGTGGGCAGGGCCGCATGTCGCGGGAGGAGATGCTGGCCCATGTCATCACCCACAGCGGTTATCACCGCGGGGAGGTCGGTCGTCTTTTGCCCGACATTGAAAACACTGCTATGCGCGACGTATTCGCGGGCTACCTGCACCGGGCGGAGCCTCAGCGTCGCGGGCATTGACGGACTTTCCGATGACATCACGCATGGCCGGCAGGCCAAGAACCAAACCAGCCGAGGAAAGGCGGGACGACCTCATGGTCGCGGCCGAACGCCTCTTTCTCGACAAGGGGGTGGAGCATACGACGATCGAGGAGATCACCCGAGGTGCCGCCGTCTCGAAGGGTGCCTTTTACCTTCATTTCTCTTCGAAGGCGGATGTTATCGAAGCATTGCGGACCCGCTTCGTTCAGAAGCTTCTGAACGGCATCGTGGAAGAAGTGGGTAAGCAGGAGACTGGCGACTGGGACGGCAAGTTGACGGCCTGGGCAAAAGCCTGCGCCATGGGATATCTAAAAGCCGCGCGCCTGCACAATCTCGTTTTTGCTGCTTCTCCGCCTCCAAGCCGCGAGGGCCTGACGAGCAACATCCTGATCTATAGTCTCCAGCAATTGCTTGCAGCAGGAAGCCGTGAGGGAGCTTGGTCACTGAAGGAGCCGGCATTCACCGCCATATTCCTGTTTAACGCATTGCACGGCGTCGTAAATCAGAGCGGCATCGGCGACGATGATGCCGGGCAATCAAAACTGCTTAGCAATATCGAGAATGGTGTTCTGCGCCTCATCCGATGAGGCGATTTGCAGTCACTTCCGTGCCGGCTCGTTCATGCTCGATGCGATCTTCGTACCGCTGCCGGTCTGTCCGGCACCGGACGGAGACATCATCGCGATGCTGAGGACCGAAGCAATCATAACGGCAACGACGGCAATCATCAGGCGCATGAACATCTAGATCCCTATTTGTCTGGTGGGATTAAACGCCCGGCGACGTTGCGGGTTCCGGATCGGTTATTGCACAGATGGAGGTGGATTTGATGGCGTCGTCGACGGTGCCAGGGGATCCGGCTGGCGGATCGGGTGAGACCTGTCCACCCACGTGATGCTCAAAATGACCATGACGAGGACCGCAATGAAAAGAACGCCGAAGATCAGCGGTCGAATTGCCATAGTGCGGATTCCCTTTTGCCGGCGCCCCAAAGATGAATGCACTGCCGATGATAGTGACCGGCAAGCTCTTTCCAAGGCGGAATATGGACCAGGGAAGAGGGTGTTCAACCGCAATGGCGACCATCATTCCCTCTCTCTGCGACATATCAACAGTGATCTGCCGACTGTGGCCTATGCCTTCAGGT
Organism: Rhizobium sp. 768_B6_N1_8; assembly: GCF_051811225.1. Lineage (NCBI taxonomy): Bacteria > Pseudomonadati > Pseudomonadota > Alphaproteobacteria > Hyphomicrobiales > Rhizobiaceae > Rhizobium > Rhizobium sp. 768_B6_N1_8. Next base: position 1,202,672 of record NZ_JBPWPV010000001.1, read on the forward strand.
GCAGTCCCGCTGCATAAAGGGCAATCGCCGCGGCATTCGATACGTTCAGCGATTTGATGGCGCCGGGCATATCGAGCCGGGCGAGCGCGCTGACGGTTTCGCGGGTCTTCTGCCGCAGGCCCTTGCCTTCGGAGCCGAGCACCAGCGCGATTCGACCACCTGAGAACGTGCCTTCCAGCGGCGCCGGTCCTTCCGAATCAAGCCCGATCGTGAAGAAGCCGAGCTTGTGCAATTCGCCGAGCGCATCCGAGAGATTGGTGATCTGTATATAAGGTATCAGTTCCAGCGCGCCGGAAGCCGATTTGGCAAGCACGCCCGATTCAGTCGGGCTATGTCTCTGGGTGGTGATAACGGCGCCTGCATTGAAGGCGACGGCCGATCGCATGATGGCGCCGACATTGTGCGGATCGGTTACCTGGTCGAGCAGGAGAAGCAATGGGCTGTCCTTCAGTGCTTCCAGGCGCCGGACGGGCAGGGGGCGTGTTTCCAGCATCACGCCCTGATGGATCGCTTCGGGGCCGAGCACCTTGTCGATATCCTGCGGCGAGACCATGTCGACGGGAATGCCGATCGTATCAGGATCGATCTCCAATCGAGCAAGCGCGTTCTGTGTCACCGATAGCTTGATGTTTTTGCGCTCAGGATTTTCAAGCGCGGCACGAACGGTATGAAGACCGTAGAGGAAGACCTGATCGGGGGCGAGCGCCGGCGGTTTCCAGTCGTCTCCGCCACGCTTGCGCTTCTGTGGTGCCGGTGTTGGAATCTCACCGCGTTCGCGCTTGCCGTCGCGATGCGCGCGTCGCAAGGTTGCGTAATGCGTGTCCTTTGCGGACTTGTCGATAGCGGGCTTGTCGCCGGATTTCTTATCTTTGCTCATGCGGCTTTATAACGATGGCGCCTGTTGCCGCATAGGCCTTCTTTCATACGCCGGCTTTCAACAGGCGATGAAATTTTTCCTGTCTTTTCCATTGTCATCGTGTTGACAGACTGAAATCGTCCGGTCATATACGCGGCGCAGACGACGGGGCGGCAACGCTTCAAAGTCTGACGAACTTGGTCTTCAAGATCCGGACGAAAAACTGGAGAGATGCCCGAGTGGTTAAAGGGGACGGACTGTAAATCCGTTGGCTCAGCCTACGTTGGTTCAAATCCAACTCTCTCCACCATTCGTCATTGGATCGGACCAACCCCGCGGGTATAGCTCAATGGTAGAGCAGCAGCCTTCCAAGCTGAATACGCGGGTTCGATTCCCGCTACCCGCTCCATCTTCCTTGCCGTTCTCGACGAATCACGCCCGCTTTCAGAACTCGAATACGAGATTCATGAAATTGCCAATGATCCAGTAGCCGAGCACCCCTATGGCGATGCCGGCGATGAAGACCGAAGACTGGCCCGTGTTCTTTTTGACGCCCGTGCCTGCATCGTCTTCGCGCGGATAGCCGAATTCACGATGGTCTTCCATGAATGCCGAATAGTGGTTGGTATAGCTCTCCGATTGCATTGGGTGTCCCTCCGAATATTAGAGGGATATCATGCAAGTTTTCCCGTTCGGTGAAATCAATTAGTAAAATGTAATATAATCTTGTCGGCAGGCGTCGCGCCGATGAGATCGCGCGGCACCCGGGTCACGACTGCAGAAATTGCAGTCGCTGCTGGCATCAACAAGGCCAGAAGCGGGCTTTCTCTCGATTTTACCTTAGATTTCAGGTGTTTTGGGGCAGGTGCCGACGAATCGTCTTGCGGGTTGCGAATTATCTCCCATATGCGCTGACACGCCAAGAATGGCGTCTGCAATTAAGTCTTGCGCAATTTCGCCGAAAGCCTTAAACGGCGGCACTAAACCGGTTCGCCGGGGTCACCCATTTACGTCCACAGGAAGCATTCAAATGGCAAAGAGTAAGTTTGAGCGCAACAAGCCGCACGTCAACATTGGCACGATCGGCCACGTTGACCACGGCAAGACGTCTCTGACGGCAGCGATCACGAAGTATTTCGGTGAGTTCAAGGCGTATGACCAGATCGACGCTGCTCCGGAAGAAAAGGCACGCGGCATCACCATTTCGACGGCTCACGTCGAGTATGAAACGCCGGCCCGCCACTACGCGCACGTCGACTGCCCCGGCCACGCTGACTATGTCAAGAACATGATCACGGGTGCCGCGCAGATGGACGGCGCGATCCTGGTCTGCTCTGCCGCTGACGGCCCGATGCCGCAGACGCGCGAGCACATCCTGCTCGCCCGCCAGGTTGGCGTTCCGGCAATCGTCGTGTTCCTCAACAAGGTCGACCAGGTTGACGACGCCGAGCTTCTCGAGCTCGTCGAACTGGAAGTGCGCGAACTTCTGTCGTCCTACGACTTCCCGGGCGACGACATTCCGGTCGTCAAGGGTTCGGCGCTTGCTGCTCTTGAAGATTCTGACAAGAAGATCGGTGAAGACGCGATCCGCGAGCTGATGGCTGCAGTTGACGCCTACATCCCGACGCCTGAGCGTCCGATCGACCAGCCGTTCCTGATGCCGATCGAAGACGTGTTCTCGATCTCCGGCCGTGGTACGGTTGTGACCGGCCGCGTCGAGCGTGGTATCGTCAAGGTTGGCGAAGAAGTCGAAATCGTCGGCATTCGTCCGACCTCGAAGACGACGGTGACCGGCGTTGAAATGTTCCGCAAGCTGCTCGATCAGGGCCAGGCTGGCGACAACATCGGCGCTCTGGTTCGCGGTGTGAACCGTGACGGCGTCGAGCGTGGCCAGATCCTGTGCAAGCCGGGCTCTGTCAAGCCGCACAAGAAGTTCAAGGCAGAAGCCTACATCCTGACGAAGGAAGAAGGCGGCCGTCATACGCCGTTCTTCACGAACTACCGTCCGCAGTTCTACTTCCGCACGACGGACGTGACCGGCATCGTGACGCTTCCGGAAGGCACGGAAATGGTTATGCCTGGCGACAACGTGACCGTTGACGTCGAGCTGATCGTTCCGATCGCGATGGAAGAAAAGCTTCGCTTCGCTATCCGCGAAGGCGGCCGCACCGTCGGTGCAGGCATCGTTGCTTCGATCATCGAATAATCGGAATTATCCCCGATTTTAGGAAAAACCCCGCTGGAGACTGCGGGGTTTTTTCGTTTTCCAGCATCCTCAGGCGTTCCTGAGATGTTGTAAAAATATCGTTAAGATGCCCCATAACAGTATTTTGTTCATCTAGCGTTCAGAAAGCGTTTTGCGTTCCGGCATTTTTAGTCCAGACTCCTCATTATAGAGAGGAGAGTAGGATGATTCACAAAGCTACATTCGTTGCGACGATTTTCGCGATGTATGTTTTCACGATGTTTTTCATCGCTGCAATTCCGCAGGAAGTTGTTCAGGCAGCTGGCGTGCAGATAGACGAAGTAAGCGTCGTTAAATGATAGCATGACTGGATCGCCGGATATTCCGGCGGGCCGTAAAAGTAACAGCGCAGGTGCTTCCGGGAGGAAGCTCCTGGCCGAGGTGGGTTTGAACCTGCCCGTGAGACGCTCGCTTGCTCTTCGCGCGGAAGAGTTTATCTATGCCTCCGATTTCATGACGCGGAGGATTTTCCATGAAAAAGCGCATTCTCTTCACTGGCGGTTCGGGCAAGGCGGGACGCCATGCCGTGCCGTGGCTCATCAATGCTGGCTATGATGTGCACAATGTCGATCTCGTGCCACTCGAAAGCCCTAAAGTCACCAATCTCATCGCCGACATCACCGACAGCGGCCAGATGTTCAACGTGCTTTCCATGCACCGGGACTTTCCGGATCTGGAAGCGGGCAAGGGCGTACAGCCTTTCGACGCCGTTGTGCATTTTGCGGCGGTGCCGCGTATCCTGATCAAGCCGGACAACGAGACCTTCCGCATCAACACGATGGGCACCTATAATGTCATCGAGGCTGCAGTGAAGCTCGGTATCCGGAAGGTCATCGTCGCGTCGAGCGAGACGACCTATGGCGTCTGTTTCGCCGAAGGCCATCGCGACTTCCACCAGTTCCCGCTGGATGAGGACTATGATGTCAATCCGATGGATTCCTACGGCCTCTCGAAGGTCCTGAACGAGAAGACGGCGCGCGCTTTTGCCGAGCGCTCAGGCTTCGATATTTACGCGCTGCGCATCGGCAACGTCATCGAGCCGCATGAATACGAGAAATTTCCGACCTATTTCGCCAATCCGGAAATGCGCAAGCGCATCGCCTGGAGTTATATTGACGCGCGCGACCTCGGCCAAATCGTCCATCGCTGCATTGAGAAGGACGGATTGGGCTTCCAGGTCTTTAATGCCGCCAACGACACGGTTTCGGCCAATACCCCGTCGAGAGAGCTCGCCAAACGATTCTTCCCGAATGTGCCCTTCACCCGTGAGATCGGCGAATATGAGGGCCTGCTTTCCAACCGGAAGATTCGCGAGGTGCTCGGCTTTAAGGAAGAGCACGACTGGCGCAAATATGTAAAAGTCTGAGATTCCGGTCAGAAAACTCTTGCGGGGTCGGGCGCATTCAATTTCGCGTCCGGCCGCCAGATACGTTGCTGTCGGCCACTTCTTCCGGTCGCCTGCGGAGAATGGTTCTGAAAATCAAAAATCGCTCTTGCATATCCCGAGCCGCCGTTTTAAAGGGAGCGCCATGCTTTCACCGGCTGATGATCTCAAGGTCAACAGGCTGAATGCAAAGCGTAAAGGGGTATAGCTCAGTTGGTAGAGCGGCGGTCTCCAAAACCGCAGGTCGTAAGTTCGAGCCTTACTGCCCCTGCCATTTTTCCTTGAACGGACAGCGCGGACGTGAACGCAGCGTTCCGGCGAGGATTGGGCATATGGCGACAAATTTCGTTAAACATCGGTTTCCCTCTTGTGTATTCGGAAATCGATGTTTATTTAGGGTTCAACAGACACGCGGTGCGTGGGGCTGATAGTTTCAGCTTTACGCGCCGTAATTGCGTGGGCAGTCGATGGCATCCAAATCCAATCCATTCGCGTTTCTGCAGCAGGTCCGCACGGAGACGTCTAAAGTTACTTGGCCGTCGCGCCGCGAGACAATGATCTCGACGGTCATGGTGCTGTTTATGGTTGTTTTTGCTGCGCTGTTTTTCTTTGCCGCCGACCAGCTCATTGGCTGGGCCCTGAGCTTTGTGCTCAATACCGGCAACTGATACGAGTGGAGATGAAAATGGCGGCACGTTGGTACATCGTCCACGCATATTCTAATTTTGAAAAGAAGGTGGCTGAGGACATCGAGAACAAGGCTCGCCAGAAGGGGCTTGAGCACCTGTTCGAGAAGATCCTCGTGCCGACCGAAAAGGTGGTGGAAGTGCGCCGCGGCCGCAAGGTCGATTCCGAGCGCAAGTTCTTCCCGGGCTATGTCATGGTTCGTGCGAACCTGACGGATGAGGCCTATCACCTGATCAAGAATACGCCGAAGGTCACGGGCTTCCTTGGCTCGGACAATAAGCCCGTTCCGATTCCGGATTCTGAGGCTGAGCGCATTCTCGGTCAGGTTCAGGAAGGTGTCGAGCGGCCGAAGGCTTCCGTTACCTTTGAAATCGGCGAGCAGGTTCGCGTTTCCGATGGTCCGTTCGCTTCGTTTAACGGCACGGTTCAGGATGTGGACGAAGAGCGTTCGCGCCTGAAAGTGGAAGTGTCGATCTTTGGTCGCGCTACGCCGGTCGAGCTGGAATACGCTCAGGTCGAGAAGGTCTGATTTTCGAGATCGAGGCTCGGTCACTTGTGACCGTTCTTCGGGCGGCGAAAGCCGCATCGCGTGGAAGGTGAGGGGTCTTAAGCCAGGTCCTAACGATCCGCACCACGCAACCGCAGCCGCCGGAGTGATCCGGCATCAAGGGCCGGGAAACCGGTCATCAGTGAAAGGCAGAGAGATATATGGCTAAGAAAGTTGCAGGCCAGCTCAAGCTGCAGGTCAAGGCAGGATCGGCAAACCCGTCCCCGCCGATCGGCCCGGCGCTTGGTCAGCGTGGCATTAACATCATGGAATTCTGCAAGTCGTTCAACGCGGCTACGCAGGAAATGGAAAAGGGTATGCCGATCCCGGTCGTCATCACCTATTACCAGGACAAGTCCTTCACCTTCGCCATGAAGCAGCCTCCGGTCAGCTACTGGCTGAAGAAGGAAGCGAAGATCCAGTCCGGTTCCAAGACCCCGGGCAAGGGCGCAAAGGCCGGTACCCTCACCAAGGCTCAGATCAAGACGATCGCCGAAGCCAAGATGAAGGATCTGAACGCAGCGGATATCGAAGGTGCAATGGCGATGATCGAGGGCTCTGCCCGCGCCATGGGCCTGGAAGTGGTGGGTTAAGACCATGGCAGGCAAGCGCACTCAGAAGATCAACGAAGGTGTTGATCCGACCAAGCTCTACGCTCTGACGACCGCCATCGGCATGGTCAAGGAACGTGCTGTCGCAAAGTTCGATGAAACCATCGAAGTTTCGATGAACCTCGGCGTCGACCCGCGTCACGCAGACCAGATGGTCCGCGGCGTTGTCAACCTGCCGAACGGCACCGGCCGTACGGTTCGCGTTGCTGTTTTCGCTCGTGGCGTCAAGGCTGATGAAGCCAAGGCTGCCGGCGCAGATATCGTTGGCGCGGAAGAGCTCGTTGAAATCGTTCAGGGCGGCAAGATCGACTTCGATCGCTGCATCGCCACCCCGGATATGATGCCGCTCGTCGGCCGCCTCGGTAAGGTTCTCGGCCCGCGTGGCATGATGCCGAACCCGAAGGTCGGCACGGTTACGATGGATGTCGCTGGTGCCGTCAAGGCTTCCAAGGGCGGCGCTGTCGAGTTCCGCGTCGAGAAGGCTGGTATCGTTCACGCCGGCATCGGCAAGGCATCCTTCGATGCCAAGGCTCTGGAAGAAAACATCCGTGCCTTCGCTGACGCCGTCATCAAGGCAAAGCCGGCTGGCGCCAAGGGCAACTACGTCAAGCGCGTAGCCCTCTCCTCGACCATGGGTCCGGGCGTCAAGATCGAAGTCGGCTCGGTCACCGCAGCGGTTACTGCTGCTTAAGTTTCATCGGGCTTCGGCCCGATTGTAAAGAATTCCGGCCTCGCAAGAGGCCGGAATATTCCGGAGAAATCCGGAATCCTGTCCGAGATTGCAGGTGGTTTTCCCTTAATCACTGTTGCCTGCATGAGACGGGTAAGACCCGAATTGCATGAAGTTCTGCTTCTAGGAAATCGGTTCGAGCCTTGGATGCCTTGTGCCTCCTTTGCCTTAATTGGCGCGGAGCGCGAGGGGACAGGATCCTCAAGCGTCGCTTGGGATCGCTTCTGATCCCAGGAGGCAAAGGCAACCCGGTGGGTCCGTTCAAGCGGTCCCATCAACTGGAGATAGGCAGTGGAAAGAGCGGAAAAACGCGAATTCGTCACGGAACTGAACGATGTCTTCAAGGCATCCGGCTCGGTTGTCGTGGCCCACTATGCTGGTGCTACAGTCGCACAGATGAACGATTTTCGTTCGAAGATGCGCGCTGCTGGCGGCACCATCAAAGTCGCGAAGAACCGCCTGGCCAAAATTGCCCTTCAGGGTACGGAAGCGGAAGGGATCGCCGATCTCTTCAAAGGTCAGACCCTCATTGCTTACAGCAATGATCCGATCACCGCTCCGAAGGTCGTCATGGATTTCGCCAAGACCAACGACAAGATCGTTGTCCTCGGCGGCGCCATGGGAACAACCACGCTCAATGCTGAAGCTGTCAAGTCGCTTGCGACCCTGCCTTCGCTCGATGAGCTGCGTGCGAAGCTGCTGGGCATGATCCAGACGCCGGCTACCCGCATCGCTGGGGTTGTTGCAGCACCGGCAAGCCAGCTTGCCCGCGTGTTTGCGGCCTACGCCAAGAAGGACGAAGCCGCTTAAGGCGGTTTTTCGCTGTTTATAATCAACCGGTTCGAACCGAACAAAAGGAACTAGTAAAATGGCTGATCTCGCAAAGATCGTTGACGACCTCTCCTCGCTGACCGTCCTGGAAGCCGCTGAGCTGTCGAAGCTTCTCGAAGAAAAGTGGGGCGTTTCCGCTGCTGCTCCGGTAGCTGTTGCTGCCGCTGCTGGCGGTGCAGGTGCTGCTGCTGTCGTTGAAGAAGAAAAGACCGAGTTCGACGTCATCCTCACGGATGCCGGCGCCAACAAGATCAACGTCATCAAGGAAGTCCGCGCCATCACCGGCCTGGGCCTCAAGGAAGCCAAGGACCTTGTCGAAGCCGCTCCGAAGGCTGTCAAGGAAGGCGTTAACAAGGCTGAAGCCGCTGACATCAAGAAGAAGCTTGAAGACGCTGGCGCAAAGGCCGACGTCAAGTAATCTTGAACGTCTTTTGGGAGACGGTATTTACCGTCTCCCATTTGCCGTTTTTTTGAACGAATTACCCAAAAGCCGCGTGAAAACGGCTTTTGGGTAATGGGTTCTTCAAGAGCATGGTCTCGAACCGAGGCGCCAAGGCAATCCGGCCTGGCTGTTTCGGGAGGTGGGACGAGGTTGAACTATCCATTGGTTGACGGGATCGACTGGCCATCGGTTCCCGTCCGTTGCAGGCCCGGATGCAATTTTTGAAGGAGCGACGATGGCTCAGACCCTTACGTTCAATGGTCGCAGGCGCGTACGCAAGTTTTTTGGTAAAATCCCCGAAGTCGCAGAAATGCCGAACCTCATCGAGGTTCAGAAGGCTTCCTACGACCAGTTTCTGATGGTTGAAGAGCCCAAGGGCGGTCGTCCCGACGAAGGCCTTCAGGCCGTCTTCAAGTCCGTTTTCCCGATCACCGACTTCTCCGGCGCCTCCATGCTGGAGTTCGTGTCCTATGAATTCGAACCGCCGAAGTTCGACGTCGACGAATGCCGCCAGCGCGACCTGACCTACGCCGCGCCGCTGAAGGTTACTCTCCGTCTCATCGTGTTCGATATCGACGAGGATACCGGCGCGAAGTCGATCAAGGACATCAAGGAACAGTCCGTCTACATGGGCGACATGCCGCTCATGACGAATAACGGTACGTTCATCGTCAACGGCACCGAGCGCGTGATCGTGTCCCAGATGCACCGTTCGCCGGGCGTCTTCTTCGACCACGACAAGGGCAAGAGCCATTCTTCCGGCAAGCTGCTCTTTGCTGCGCGCGTGATCCCGTATCGCGGCTCCTGGCTCGATATCGAATTCGACGCCAAGGACATCGTCTATGCCCGTATCGACCGCCGCCGCAAGATTCCGGTGACGTCGCTGCTGATGGCCCTCGGCATGGACGGCGAGGAAATCCTTGACACCTTCTACACGAAGTCGCTCTACAAGCGCGACGGCGAAGGCTGGCGCATTCCCTTCAAGCCGGAAACGCTGAAGGGTGCAAAGGCGATCACCGAGATGGTCGACGCCGATACCGGCGAAGTCGTTGTCGAAGCTGGCAAGAAGCTCACGCCACGCCTGCTTCGCACGCTCTCCGACAAGGGCCTGAAGGCACTCAAGGCGACGGACGACGATCTGTACGGCAACTACCTCGCCGAAGACATCGTCAACTACTCGACGGGTGAGATCTATCTCGAAGCCGGCGACGAAATCGACGAGAAGACGCTCGGCGTCATCCTCGCCAACCATTTCGACGAGATCCCGGTTCTCGGCATCGATCACATCAATGTCGGCGCCTACATCCGCAACACGCTGACCGCAGACAAGAACGAGAACCGTCAGGACGCTCTGTTTGACATTTACCGCGTCATGCGTCCGGGTGAACCGCCGACGATGGATTCGGCCGAAGCCATGTTCAACTCGCTGTTCTTCGATGCGGAGCGTTACGACCTCTCCGCCGTCGGCCGCGTGAAGATGAACATGCGTCTTGACCTCAGCGTCGAAGACACCGTCCGCATCCTGCGCAAGGACGACATCCTGGCCGTGGTCAAGATGCTTGTCGAACTGCGCGACGGCAAGGGCGAGATCGACGACATCGACAACCTTGGCAACCGCCGCGTCCGCTCGGTTGGCGAGCTGATGGAGAACCAGTACCGTCTCGGCCTGCTTCGCATGGAGCGCGCGATCAAGGAACGCATGTCCTCGATCGAAATCGACACGGTCATGCCGCAGGACCTGATCAACGCCAAGCCGGCTGCTGCAGCCGTCCGCGAATTCTTCGGTTCCTCGCAGCTCTCGCAGTTCATGGACCAGGTGAACCCGCTCTCGGAAATCACCCACAAGCGCCGTCTCTCGGCTCTTGGCCCGGGTGGTCTGACCCGCGAGCGCGCCGGCTTCGAAGTCCGCGACGTTCATCCGACGCACTACGGCCGTATTTGCCCGATCGAAACGCCGGAAGGCCCGAACATCGGTCTGATCAACTCGCTGGCGACCTTTGCGCGCGTCAACAAGTACGGTTTCATCGAAAGCCCGTACCGTCGTATCGTCGATGGCAAGGTCACGACTGACGTACTATACCTTTCCGCCATGGAAGAGGCGAAGTACTATGTTGCCCAGGCCAACGCCGAACTGACGTCGGACGGTTCCTTCGTCGATGAATTCGTCGTCTGCCGTCACGCCGGCGAAGTTATGCTCGCCCCGCGCGACAGCATGAACCTGATGGACGTTTCGCCGAAGCAGGTCGTTTCGGTCGCAGCCGCTCTCATCCCGTTCCTGGAAAACGACGACGCCAACCGCGCTCTCATGGGCTCGAACATGCAGCGTCAGGCCGTTCCGCTTCTGCGCGCTGAAGCGCCGTTCGTCGGTACCGGCATGGAGCCGGTCGTCGCCCGCGACTCCGGCGCCGCCATCGGCGCGCGCCGCGGCGGTGTGGTCGACCAGGTCGATGCGACGCGTATCGTTATCCGCGCCACGGAAGACCTCGAAGCCGGCAAGTCCGGCGTCGATATCTACCGCCTGCAGAAGTTCCAGCGTTCGAACCAGAACACCTGCGTCAACCAGCGTCCGCTGGTCACCGTCGGTGACGAGGTCAACCGCGGCGACATCCTCGCCGACGGCCCGTCGACCGATCTCGGCGACCTGGCTCTCGGCCGCAACGCGCTCGTCGCGTTCATGCCCTGGAACGGCTACAACTACGAAGACTCGATCCTGCTCTCCGAGCGCATCGTTGCCGACGACGTGTTCACCTCCATCCACATCGAAGAATTCGAAGTGATGGCGCGCGACACCAAGCTTGGTCCTGAGGAAATCACCCGCGACATTCCGAACGTTTCGGAAGAAGCGCTGAAGAACCTCGACGAAGCCGGCATCGTCTATATCGGCGCCGAAGTTCAGCCAGGCGATATCCTGGTCGGCAAGATCACGCCGAAGGGCGAAAGCCCGATGACGCCGGAAGAAAAGCTCCTGCGCGCCATCTTCGGTGAAAAGGCATCCGACGTCCGCGATACGTCCATGCGCATGCCGCCCGGCACCTACGGCACGATCGTCGAAGTGCGCGTCTTCAACCGCCACGGCGTTGAAAAGGACGAGCGCGCGATGGCTATCGAGCGCGAAGAGATCGAGCGTCTGGCAAAGGACCGCGACGACGAGCAGGCGATCCTCGACCGTAACGTCTACGGCCGTCTGATCGACATGCTGCGCGGCCAGTCCTCCATTGCAGGCCCGAAGGGCTTCAAGAAGGGCACCGAGCTGTCGAATGCCGTCGTTTCCGAATATCCCCGCTCGCAGTGGTGGATGTTCGCCGTCGAAGACGAAAAGGTCCAGAGCGAGCTCGAAGCACTCCGCGGCCAGTACGACGAATCCAAGTCGCGCCTTGAACAGCGCTTCATGGACAAGGTCGAAAAGGTCCAGCGCGGCGACGAAATGCCTCCGGGCGTCATGAAGATGGTCAAGGTCTTCGTCGCTGTTAAGCGCAAGATCCAGCCGGGCGACAAGATGGCCGGCCGTCACGGCAACAAGGGTGTCGTGTCGCGCATCGTGCCGGTCGAAGACATGCCGTTCCTGGAAGACGGTACGCATGTGGACGTCGTTCTGAACCCGCTCGGCGTGCCCTCGCGCATGAACGTCGGCCAGATCCTTGAGACGCACCTTGGCTGGGCTTGCGCCGGCATGGGTCGTCAGATCGGCGATATGCTGGAGGCCTACAAGGCCAACGGCAACATCGAACCGCTGCGCAAGACGATCGGCGACGTTGTCGGTGACGGTCCGAAGGCCGAACAGGTCAAGGATTTCGACGATGACTCGGTCCTGCGTCTGGCCGATCAGTGGAAGCGTGGCGTCTCCATCGCGACCCCGGTCTTCGACGGTGCGAACGAAGAGAACGTCAATGAGATGCTGCGCCTTGCAGGTCTCAAGGACACAGGTCAGTCGACGCTGTACGACGGTCGTACCGGCGAGCAGTTCGACCGCCAGGTCACGGTTGGCTACATCTACATGCTGAAGCTCAACCACCTGGTCGACGACAAGATCCACGCTCGTTCGATCGGCCCGTACTCGCTCGTTACCCAGCAGCCGCTGGGCGGCAAGGCGCAGTTCGGCGGTCAGCGCTTCGGCGAAATGGAAGTCTGGGCGCTCGAAGCTTACGGCGCAGCCTACACGCTGCAGGAAATGCTGACGGTGAAGTCGGACGACGTTGCCGGCCGCACCAAGGTCTACGAAGCGATCGTCCGTGGCGACGACACATTCGAGGCCGGCATTCCGGAAAGCTTCAACGTTCTCGTCAAGGAAATGCGCTCGCTGGGTCTCTCGGTCGAGCTCGAAAATTCCAAGGTCGAGGACCTGCAGGCTGCAGGCCAGCTGCCGGACGCAGCCGAGTAACCACTTGATAGGGTGTGCGCTCTTCAAAAGAGCGCACACAGTTCCCGCCGAGGCCCCTTAACGTGTTGGCCGGGCAGGGACGCTTTCGCCGCATTCTGCGGTTATTGTCGTTTAAGCGCTGGCGCGGCTCCCGGGAATTTGCCGCCAACCTCGCAAGCTAAGGGCGCTTTCGCCCATGAAGGAGACAGGCATGAACCAAGAGGTCATGAATCTTTTCAATCCGCAGGTGCCTGCACAGAACTTCGATTCCATCCGGATTTCGATCGCCTCTCCGGAGAAGATTCTTTCCTGGTCCTACGGCGAGATCAAGAAGCCGGAAACCATCAACTACCGTACGTTCAAGCCGGAACGCGACGGTCTCTTCTGCGCGCGCATCTTCGGACCGATCAAGGACTACGAGTGCCTGTGCGGCAAGTACAAGCGCATGAAGTACAAGGGCATCATCTGCGAAAAGTGCGGCGTCGAAGTCACGCTGTCGCGCGTTCGCCGTGAGCGCATGGGCCATATCGAGCTCGCCGCTCCCGTTGCCCACATCTGGTTCCTGAAGTCGCTGCCGAGCCGCATCTCCACGCTGCTCGACATGACGCTGAAGGATGTTGAGCGCGTCCTCTACTTCGAAAACTACATCGTGACCGAGCCGGGTCTGACCGCACTCAAGGAGCACCAGCTCCTGTCCGAAGAAGAGTACATGCTTGCCGTCGACGAATACGGTGAAGACCAGTTCACGGCCATGATCGGTGCCGAAGCCATCTATGAGATGCTGGCATCGATGAACCTTGAGAAGATCGCTGGCGACCTGCGCTCCGAGCTTGCCGACACCACGTCGGATCTCAAGCAGAAGAAGCTGATGAAGCGCCTGAAGATCGTCGAGAACTTCATGGAATCCGGCAACCGTCCGGAATGGATGATCATGAAGGTCGTTCCGGTCATCCCGCCGGACCTGCGCCCGCTGGTTCCTCTGGACGGTGGTCGTTTCGCGACGTCTGACCTCAACGATCTGTATCGTCGCGTCATCAACCGTAACAACCGTCTGAAGCGCCTGATCGAACTGCGCGCTCCGGGCATCATCATCCGTAACGAAAAGCGCATGCTGCAGGAATCTGTCGATGCGCTCTTCGATAACGGCCGTCGCGGCCGCGTCATCACCGGCGCCAACAAGCGTCCGCTGAAGTCGCTGTCCGACATGCTCAAGGGCAAGCAGGGCCGCTTCCGTCAGAACCTGCTTGGCAAGCGCGTCGACTATTCCGGCCGTTCGGTCATCGTGACCGGTCCGGAACTGAAGCTGCATCAGTGCGGTCTTCCGAAGAAGATGGCGCTCGAGCTCTTCAAGCCGTTCATCTACGCCCGCCTCGACGCGAAAGGTTATTCTTCGACCGTCAAGCAGGCCAAGAAGCTCGTCGAAAAGGAAAAGCCGGAAGTCTGGGATATCCTCGACGAGGTCATCCGCGAGCATCCGGTTCTGCTGAACCGCGCACCGACGCTGCACCGCCTGGGCATCCAGGCCTTCGAACCCACCCTGGTCGAAGGCAAGGCCATCCAGCTGCACCCGCTCGTCTGCACGGCCTTCAACGCCGACTTCGATGGTGACCAGATGGCTGTTCACGTGCCGCTGTCGCTCGAAGCCCAGCTCGAAGCTCGCGTTCTGATGATGTCGACGAACAACATCCTGCACCCGGCAAACGGTGCACCGATCATCGTTCCGTCGCAGGACATGGTTCTCGGCCTGTACTACCTGTCGATCATGAACCAGAACGAGCCGGGCGAAGGCATGGCCTTCTCCGATCTCGGCGAGCTGCACCACGCCCTCGAAACCAAGGTCGTGACGCTGCACACCAAGATCCGCGGCCGCTTCAAGTCGATCGGCGAGGACGGCAAGCCCTACTCGAAGATCTATGAAACGACGCCGGGCCGCCTGCTCATCGGTGAACTCCTGCCGAAGAACGGCAAGGTGACCTTCGATATCTGCAACCAGGAAATGACCAAGAAGAACATCTCCAGGATGATCGACGCGGTCTACCGTCATTGCGGCCAGAAGGACACGGTCATCTTCTGTGACCGCATCATGCAGCTCGGCTTCAGCCATGCCTGCCGCGCCGGCATTTCGTTCGGCAAGGACGACATGGTCATCCCGGACACCAAGGCCAAGATCGTCAACGACACCGAAAACCTGGTGAAGGAATACGAACAGCAATACAACGACGGTCTCATCACCCAGGGCGAAAAGTACAACAAGGTTGTCGACGCCTGGGGTAAGGCTACCGAAAAGGTCGCCGAAGAGATGATGGCCCGCATTAAGGCTGTCGAGTTCGATCCGGCGACTGGTCGTCAGAAGCCGATGAACTCGATCTACATGATGTCCCACTCGGGCGCTCGTGGTTCTCCGAACCAGATGCGTCAGCTGGGCGGCATGCGCGGCCTCATGGCCAAGCCGTCGGGTGAAATCATCGAGACGCCGATCATCTCGAACTTCAAGGAAGGCCTGACCGTCAACGAGTACTTCAACTCGACGCACGGTGCCCGTAAGGGTCTGGCAGACACCGCCTTGAAGACCGCAAACTCCGGTTACCTGACCCGCCGTCTCGTCGACGTCGCGCAGGATTGCATCGTCACTCACGTCGATTGCGGTACCGAAACCGGCCTCACCATGACCGCCATCGTCGATGCCGGTCAGGTCGTTGCCTCGATCGGTGTCCGTATCCTCGGCCGTACGGCCCTCGACAACATCGACCATCCGGTGACCGGCGAGCGTATCGTCGATGCTGGCAAGATGATCCTTGAGCCCGACGTCGTCGAGATCGAGAAGGCCGGTATCCAGTCGATCCGTATTCGTTCGGCGCTGACCTGCGAAATCCAGACGGGCGTCTGCTCGGTCTGCTACGGCCGAGACCTTGCTCGCGGTACGCCTGTTAACATGGGCGAAGCCGTCGGCGTCATCGCCGCCCAGTCGATCGGCGAGCCGGGCACGCAGCTTACCATGCGTACGTTCCACCTTGGTGGCACGGCAACCGTGGTCGACCAGTCGTTCCTGGAAGCCTCGTATGAAGGTACGGTGCAGATCAAGAACCGCAACATCCTGCGCAACTCCGATGGCAACCTCGTTGCCATGGGCCGTAACATGACCGTCCAGATCCTGGACGAGCGTGGCGTGGAGCGTTCCTCGCAGCGTGTTGCCTACGGTTCGAAGCTGCATGTCGATGAAGGCGACAAGGTCAAGCGCGGTCAGCGTCTGGCGGAGTGGGATCCCTACACCCGTCCGATGATGACGGAAGTAGCCGGTACGGTTCAGTTCGAAGATGTCGTCGACGGCCTCTCCGTTCTCGAAGCGACCGACGAATCCACGGGCATCACCAAGCGTCAGGTTATCGACTGGCGTTCGACCCCGCGCGGTTCGGACCTGAAGCCTGCCATCGTCATCAAGGACGCAAGCGGCAATGTCGCGAAGCTCTCCCGTGGCGGCGAAGCCCGCTTCCTGCTTTCGGTCGACGCGATCCTGTCGGTCGAGCCGGGCACGAAGGTCTCCCAGGGTGACGTTCTTGCCCGTTCGCCGCTGGAAAGCGCCAAGACCAAGGACATCACCGGTGGTCTGCCGCGCGTCGCAGAATTGTTCGAAGCCCGTCGTCCGAAGGACCACGCCATCATCGCAGAGATCGATGGTACGATCCGCCTCGGCCGCGATTACAAGAACAAGCGCCGCGTCATCATCGAGCCGGCGGAAGACGGTGTCGAGCCGGTCGAATACCTGATCCCGAAGGGCAAGCCCTTCCACCTTCAGGAAGGCGACTATATCGAAAAGGGTGACTACATCCTCGACGGTAACCCGGCTCCGCACGACATCCTGGCGATCAAGGGCGTGGAGGCTCTGGCTTCCTACCTCGTCAACGAAATCCAGGAAGTCTATCGTCTGCAGGGCGTTGTCATCAACGACAAGCACATCGAAGTGATTGTCCGTCAGATGCTGCAGAAGGTGGAAATCACCGATGCAGGCGACTCGACCTATATCGTCGGCGACAATGTCGACCGTATCGAGCTGGAAGACGTCAACGACCACCTCATCGAGGAAGGCAAGAGGCCTGCCAGCGGTGATCCGGTTCTGCTCGGCATCACCAAGGCATCGCTGCAGACGCCGTCCTTCATCTCGGCCGCTTCCTTCCAGGAAACGACCAAGGTGCTGACGGAAGCTGCGATCGCCGGCAAGACCGACGGCCTGCAGGGTCTGAAGGAAAATGTCATCGTCGGCCGCCTGATCCCGGCGGGTACCGGTGGCACCATGACCCAGATCCGCCGCATTGCGACGGCTCGCGACGACCTGATCCTGGAAGAGCGCCGCAAGGGCTCCGGGGCAGGGGCCGCAACGCCGATGCTGCAGGACCTGGCGAACGAAAGCGCTCCTGCTGCCGAGTAATCGCCAGTTCGAGACATCCAGAATCCAAAACCGCCCGGAGAAATCCGGGCGGTTTTTCTTTGTCTGGAAGGTGGCTGGGAGATCGTTGTCGCGCTGTTGTTCCGATGGCGGCAGACCGCAAGGCCCAAAGCAAACGGCGATGCCTGCATTCATCCTGCGTTGCTCAACCGGTTGCGCCGGTAAACGAAGCCGCCGGCCGCCTCGAACGGAGACCGGTATCGAAGGGTCGGCGGACGTTACGCGAACGCAGACGAGCTGCCACTGCGGTGTGCAGTTTGATCTGCGCAAAAGGTGGATGTGGAACTCGCTGAGGCCACTGGCGACGCTATCGCGTGAACCCAGGCTCGCTGCCCTCGTGATATCGGCAAAATGAAAAAGGTGAGGGGAGGAGGACGCAGCCTGCACCGGCGCGCAGGCGCTATTCTTTATATATAGGCTTAGCTAAAGCGGATGATCGAGACTTCGCCGTCCAGGGCACCCTGATAGGCAGAGGCATGCGGCTCATCGGAGGGTACTTCGGTCAACATGCCGATCTGGTCGAGATCGGCTTCGATGAAGCCTTCCTCGGCAAGGGCGTTTAATGCTTCGCGCACGGCGCTATCGTCATCGGCGGCCTTCAGCATGACGTGCAGGTCAACGCCCTCGCTCGTGTCGGATTCATAGCCCTTGCCGATGATGATGAAGATCATCGGTCCGTCGAAATTGTTGTCGTTGTCCGGTGTCCCGATCATCTTCTTGTCCTTCGGCTCTCTGAGAATCGCAATATGCAGATCCCATATAAGGGCTTCATGTCTGCAAATACCGATTCCTATCTGTTTTTGCTGCAATGCCCAAGTTTATCTTGCCGGGTATCTTTAACCGGCTTAAAGAGCCTGTAAACAGCCTGTTCACAGGGGTTTTCATGCCGTCGGCGCGGAGATTATTTCTTAACCGGCCTTGACGAACAGGGTGGAAACCAGTAGTACGCCCGCCATCAGATCCAATGTGAGGTTTGGCTGTTTGGGACGACGCGTCCTGAAGATCGCCTCAAACAAGGTTCTATACGCACGTTGAAGTCATGATGCTGCACGCATGACGCATCTTTTTTGCGTCCTCTGCTCTATGTGGTCCATCTGCGGAAGCGGATCGGGCCATATTTTGCGCATTGAGGGAAATATGTGTGGCAATGCCGGAAACGGCGAAGTTCGAGCCCGCAAGGGTACTGAGACAAACGTAAGGGATGGTTGAATGCCTACCGTAAACCAGCTGATCCGCAAGCCTCGCCAGGCGAACGTAAAGCGTAATAAGGTTCCCGCTCTCCAGGAGAACCCGCAGAAGCGCGGCGTTTGCACCCGCGTCTACACTACGACGCCGAAGAAGCCGAACTCGGCTCTGCGTAAGGTCGCAAAGATCCGCCTCACCAACGGCTTCGAAGTCATTGGTTACATCCCCGGTGAAGGCCACAACCTTCAGGAACACTCTGTCGTCATGATCCGTGGCGGCCGCGTAAAGGACCTTCCGGGTGTCCGTTACCACATCATCCGCGGCGTTCTCGATACCCAGGGTGTCAAGAACCGCAAGCAGCGCCGTTCCAAGTACGGTGCGAAGCGTCCGAAGTAATTTCGCCCCGGGCGATACCGTCCGGAAAGGCTTGAAGTGAAATCCCGGCGCTGCGCGAAGTCCTCCGCGTGGTAGAGCGCCTTAACAGTTAAAGAGACGAGAAGTATGTCCAGACGCCACAAAGCAGAAAAGCGCGAGATCAATCCGGACCCGAAGTTCGGTGACCTCGTTGTCACGAAGTTCATGAACGCCATCATGCTCGACGGCAAGAAGTCCGTCGCTGAAAGCATCGTATACGGCGCGTTTGACTCCGTGCAGGGCAAGTCGAAGCAGGAGCCGCTCACGGTTTTCCATTCCGCGCTCGACAATATCGCTCCGCACGTTGAAGTCCGTTCGCGCCGCGTCGGTGGTGCGACCTATCAGGTTCCGGTCGATGTTCGTCCGGAGCGCCGTCAGGCTCTTGCCATTCGCTGGCTGATCGCTGCCGCTCGCAAGCGCAACGAAACCACCATGATCGATCGTCTTTCGGGCGAACTTCTCGACGCATCCAACAACCGCGGTTCTGCAGTCAAGAAGCGCGAAGACACGCACAAGATGGCTGATGCCAACCGCGCGTTCTCGCATTATCGCTGGTAATCCCGAACGATATCGAAAGGCAGTCCATTATGGCTCGCGAATATAAGATCGAAGACTACCGCAATTTCGGTATCATGGCGCATATCGACGCCGGCAAGACCACGACCACCGAGCGTATCCTTTATTACACCGGCAAGTCGCACAAGATCGGCGAAGTCCACGATGGCGCAGCCACGATGGACTGGATGGAGCAGGAGCAGGAGCGTGGCATCACGATCACCTCCGCTGCCACCACGACCTACTGGAAGGGCCGTGACGGCAAAATGCGCCGTTTCAACATCATCGACACCCCCGGCCACGTCGACTTCACCATTGAAGTCGAGCGTTCGCTTCGCGTTCTCGACGGCGCCATCGCGCTGCTCGATGCCAACGCCGGTGTCGAGCCGCAGACGGAAACCGTCTGGCGTCAGGCTGAGAAGTACAACGTTCCGCGCATGATCTTCTGCAACAAGATGGACAAGACCGGCGCGGACTTCTACCGCTCGGTCGAGATGATCAAGACCCGTCTGGGTGCGATCGCTGTCGTCATGCAGCTGCCGATCGGCGCTGAAAGCGACTTCAAGGGCGTAATCGACCTCGTCGAGATGAACGCTCTCATCTGGCGCGACGAATCCCTCGGCGCTCAGTGGGATGTCGTTGAAATTCCGAACGACATGAAGGCCAAGGCTGAAGAATATCGCGAAAAGCTGATCGAGACCGTTGTCGAGATCGACGAAGCCGCGATGGAAGCCTACCTCGAAGGCAACATGCCCGACAACGACAAGATCCGCGAACTCGTTCGTCGCGGCACGATCGACGTCAAGTTCCACCCGATGTTCTGCGGCACCGCCTTCAAGAACAAGGGCGTCCAGCCGCTGCTCGACGCCGTTGTCGATTACCTGCCGTCGCCGCTTGATATTCCGGCGATCAAGGGCATCGACTTCAAGACCGAAGCCGAAATCGAGCGTCATGCAGATGATGCCGAGCCGCTGTCCATGCTCGCATTCAAGATCATGAACGACCCCTTCGTCGGTTCGCTCACCTTCGCACGCATCTACTCCGGCAAGCTGGAAAAGGGCTCGTCGGTCATGAACACGGTCAAGGACAAGCGCGAGCGCGTCGGCCGCATGTTGCAGATGCACTCCAACTCGCGTGAAGACATCGAAGAAGCCTTTGCAGGCGACATCGTTGCTCTCGCAGGTCTCAAGGAAACCACCACGGGTGACACGCTCTGCGACCCGTTGAAGCCGGTTATCCTTGAGCGCATGGAGTTCCCGGAGCCGGTCATCCAGATCGCTATCGAGCCGAAGTCCAAGGGCGACCAGGAAAAGATGGGCCTCGCGCTCAACCGCCTGGCAGCAGAAGATCCGTCCTTCCGCGTGAAGACGGATCAGGAATCCGGTCAGACGATCATTGCCGGCATGGGCGAACTGCATCTCGACATCATCGTCGACCGCATGCGTCGTGAGTTCAAGGTTGAAGCAAACGTCGGCGCGCCGCAGGTTGCTTACCGCGAAACCATCACGCGCCAGCACGAAGAAGACTACACGCACAAGAAGCAGTCCGGTGGTACCGGCCAGTTCGCGCGCGTCAAGATCGTCTTCGAACCGAACCCGGATGGTGAAGACTTCAAGTTCGAATCCAAGATCGTCGGCGGTGCTGTTCCGAAGGAATACATCCCGGGCGTTCAGAAGGGTATCGAAAGCGTTCTGTCTTCTGGCCCGCTGGCAGGCTTCCCGATGCTGGGCGTCAAGGCGACGCTCATCGACGGCGCCTTCCATGACGTCGACTCCTCTGTCCTGGCGTTCGAAATCGCTTCCCGCGCTTGCTTCCGTGAAGCGGCAAAGAAGGCCGGCGCTCAGCTCCTCGAGCCGATGATGAAGGTCGAGGTCGTTACCCCGGAAGATTACGTCGGCGACGTTATCGGCGACCTCAACTCCCGCCGTGGTCAGATCCAGGGTCAGGAAAGCCGCGGTGTAGCCGTTGTCATCAACGCCAACGTCCCGCTGGCCAACATGTTCAAGTACGTCGATAACCTGCGCTCCATGTCGCAGGGTCGTGCTCAGTACACGATGACCTTCGATCATTACTCGCCGGTCCCGTCGAACGTCGCAACCGAAATCCAGGCAAAGTATTCCGGTCAGAAGTGACCGGAATACCAATTGACCGATAACAAGAATTAGCGCCCCTCGGGGCCAAAGAATGGAGAGCCGAAAATGGCAAAGAGTAAGTTTGAGCGCAACAAGCCGCACGTCAACATTGGCACGATCGGCCACGTTGACCACGGCAAGACGTCTCTGACGGCAGCGATCACGAAGTATTTCGGTGAGTTCAAGGCGTATGACCAGATCGACGCTGCTCCGGAAGAAAAGGCACGCGGCATCACCATTTCGACGGCTCACGTCGAGTATGAAACGCCGGCCCGCCACTACGCGCACGTCGACTGCCCCGGCCACGCTGACTATGTCAAGAACATGATCACGGGTGCCGCGCAGATGGACGGCGCGATCCTGGTCTGCTCTGCCGCTGACGGCCCGATGCCGCAGACGCGCGAGCACATCCTGCTCGCCCGCCAGGTTGGCGTTCCGGCAATCGTCGTGTTCCTCAACAAGGTCGACCAGGTTGACGACGCCGAGCTTCTCGAGCTCGTCGAACTGGAAGTGCGCGAACTTCTGTCGTCCTACGACTTCCCGGGCGACGACATTCCGGTCGTCAAGGGTTCGGCGCTTGCTGCTCTTGAAGATTCTGACAAGAAGATCGGTGAAGACGCGATCCGCGAGCTGATGGCTGCAGTTGACGCCTACATCCCGACGCCTGAGCGTCCGATCGACCAGCCGTTCCTGATGCCGATCGAAGACGTGTTCTCGATCTCCGGCCGTGGTACGGTTGTGACCGGCCGCGTCGAGCGTGGTATCGTCAAGGTTGGCGAAGAAGTCGAAATCGTCGGCATTCGTCCGACCTCGAAGACGACGGTGACCGGCGTTGAAATGTTCCGCAAGCTGCTCGATCAGGGCCAGGCTGGCGACAACATCGGCGCTCTGGTTCGCGGTGTGAACCGTGACGGCGTCGAGCGTGGCCAGATCCTGTGCAAGCCGGGCTCTGTCAAGCCGCACAAGAAGTTCAAGGCAGAAGCCTACATCCTGACGAAGGAAGAAGGCGGCCGTCATACGCCGTTCTTCACGAACTACCGTCCGCAGTTCTACTTCCGCACGACGGACGTGACCGGCATCGTGACGCTTCCGGAAGGCACGGAAATGGTTATGCCTGGCGACAACGTGACCGTTGACGTCGAGCTGATCGTTCCGATCGCGATGGAAGAAAAGCTTCGCTTCGCTATCCGCGAAGGCGGCCGCACCGTCGGTGCAGGCATCGTTGCTTCGATCATCGAGTAATTCATTCGGCTGCTCCGGTGGGGCAGCCGATTCGATGACATTATTATGATGCAGGCGGCGCAAGCCGCTTGCTTATTACACAGAAATGTTGCAAATGGCGCGCGAGCGCGATTTGCGTAACGCTTTGGATGACGAAGCGGCGACTAAACAAACAATAAGGTGGGTCAAAAGGCCCTGAAGAGTGGATAGGGGTGCCGTAACAGGCGTCTCTCTCGATCTTTGAAACCGGTGGTCCGCCTTAGGAAGAAAGAACAACCCGTGTCTTGCCTAAAGACATGTGGAAAAACAAACACAAGGATAACGTCGAATGAACGGCCAAAATATCCGCATTCGCCTGAAGGCGTTCGATCACCGGATTCTCGATGCTTCCACGCGCGAGATCGTGTCGACGGCGAAGCGCACCGGTGCTAGCGTCCGGGGCCCCGTTCCGCTTCCGACCCGCATCGAGAAGTTTACGGTCAACCGGTCCCCGCACATCGACAAGAAGAGTCGCGAACAGTTCGAGATGCGCACGCATAAGCGCCTGCTCGACATCGTAGATCCGACCCCGCAGACGGTAGACGCGCTGATGAAGCTCGATCTCGCCGCAGGTGTCGATGTTGAGATCAAGCTCTGAGCTTGCTCGAGCTGAGTTGGAAGGATTGAACCGATGCGTTCAGGTGTAATTGCACAGAAGGTGGGAATGACCCGCGTCTACAACGACGCCGGCGAGCATGTCCCGGTAACGGTACTGCGTTTGGAAGGCTGCCAGGTTGTGGCCCAGCGCACCGTAGAAAAGAATGGCTATACCGCGCTTCAGCTCGGTGCTGGCCAGGCCAAGGTCAAGAACACGTCCAAGGCCATGCGCGGCAACTTTGCCGTCGCTAACGTTGAGCCCAAGGCCAAGCTTCAGGAATTCCGCGTTTCGGAAGACCATCTGCTTGATGTTGGTACCGAGCTCAAGGCTGGTCACTTTGCCGCTGGTCAGCTCGTCGATGTCACCGGCACGACGATTGGTAAGGGCTTTGCCGGCGCTATGAAGCGCCACGGTTTCGGCGGTCTCCGCGCCACGCACGGTGTGTCCGTTTCGCACCGCTCGCATGGTTCGACGGGTTCGCGCCAGGATCCGGGCAAGGTTTTCAAGAACAAGAAGATGGCTGGTCACATGGGCCAGACGCGCGTGACGACGCAGAACCTTGAAGTGGTTTCGACCGATGAAGATCGCGGTCTGATCCTGATTAAGGGTGCAGTACCCGGTTCCAAGGGTGCCTGGATCATCGTGCGCGACGCCGTCAAGTCGGCAGCGAAGTAAGGGAGCCAGACCAATGGAATTGAACGTCAAGACCCTCGAGGGAAAAGACGCTGGGAAGGTTTCCCTTTCGGAAGCGATTTTCGGCCTTGAGCCCCGCGAAGATATTCTCGCCCGCGTTATCCGCTGGCAGCTTGCCAAGAAGCAGCAGGGCACGCACCAGGCAAAGGGCCGCGCAGACGTCTGGCGCACCGGCGCCAAGATGTACAAGCAGAAGGGTACGGGCCGCGCTCGTCACCATTCGGCTCGTGCTCCGCAGTTCCGCGGCGGTGGTAAGGCTCACGGCCCGGTTGCTCGCAGCCACGAACACGACCTTCCCAAGAAGGTTCGTGCACTTGGCCTGCGTCATGCGCTGTCTGCCAAGATCAAGGCAGACGAGCTGATCATCATCGATGATCTGGTCGCCAACGAAGCAAAGACGAAGGCTCTGGCCGGCGTATTCGCAACGCTGGGCCTCACCAACGCCCTCTTCATCGGCGGCGCCGAGCTCGACGGTAACTTCAAGCTCGCTGCACAGAACATCCCGAACATCGATGTTCTGCCGATCCAGGGCATCAACGTTTACGACATCGTCCGCCGCGGCAAGCTCGTGCTTTCCAAGGCTGCCGTTGAAGCGCTAGAGGAGCGATTCAAGTGACCGATCTCCGCCACTACGATGTGATCGTTTCTCCTGCGATCACCGAAAAGTCCACGCTGGTATCGGAAAACAACCAGGTTGTTTTCAATGTCGCCAAGAAGGCGACGAAGCCGGAAATCAAGGCTGCAGTCGAGGCGCTCTTCGGCGTCAAGGTAACCGCCGTCAACACTCTGCTGCGCAAGGGCAAGACCCGGCGTTTCCGCGGTTTTGTCGGCAAGCAGCAGGACGTGAAGAAGGCTGTCGTGACGTTGGCCGAAGGCCAGACGATCGACGTCTCCACCGGTCTCTGAGGATAGAAAAATGGCATTGAAAACATTCAATCCGACGACCCCGAGCCAGCGCCAGCTGGTCATCGTCGACCGTTCGGGCCTCTACAAGGGCAAGCCGGTCAAGTCGCTGACGGAAGGTCTGACCAAGAGCGGCGGTCGTAACAACCTCGGCCGCATCACGGCCCGCTTCATCGGCGGCGGTCACAAGCGTACCTATCGCATCATCGACTTCAAGCGTCGCAAGTTCGACGTCGAAGGCACCGTTGAGCGTATCGAATACGACCCGAACCGCACGGCTTACATCGCGCTCGTCCGCTACTCCGACGGCGAACAGGCCTACATCCTCGCTCCGCAGCGTCTTGCTGCCGGCGACAAGGTCATCGCTTCCGACAAGGCTGTCGACGTCAAGCCCGGCAACACGATGCCGCTGCAGTACATCCCGGTCGGCTCCATCATCCACAACGTGGAAATGAAGCCGGGCAAGGGCGGTCAGATTGCCCGCTCTGCCGGTTCCTACGCGCAGCTCGTCGGCCGTGACCAGGGAATGGCGATCCTTCGCCTGAACTCGGGCGAACAGCGCCTCGTGCACGGCACCTGCCTTGCTTCGATCGGTGCGGTGTCCAACCCTGACCATGCCAACATCAACGACGGCAAGGCCGGTCGTACTGTTTGGCGCGGCAAGCGTCCGCATAACCGCGGCGTCGTCATGAACCCGGTCGACCATCCGCACGGCGGTGGTGAAGGCCGCACCTCTGGTGGTCGTCACCCGGTTTCTCCGTGGGGCAAGCCGACCAAGGGCAAGCGCACCCGGTCGAACAAGTCGACCGACAAGATGATCATGCGCTCGCGTCATCAGCGTAAGAAGTAAGAGAGGAAGTCCTCAATGGCTCGTTCAGTATGGAAAGGTCCGTTTGTTGACGGCTATCTTCTCAAGAAG
This sequence comes from Rhizobium sp. 768_B6_N1_8, assembly GCF_051811225.1. Lineage (NCBI taxonomy): Bacteria > Pseudomonadati > Pseudomonadota > Alphaproteobacteria > Hyphomicrobiales > Rhizobiaceae > Rhizobium > Rhizobium sp. 768_B6_N1_8. The sequence goes on from NZ_JBPWPV010000001.1 coordinate 1,228,462, forward strand.
GCTGAGAAGGTTCGTGAAGGCGGACGTGCAGAAGTAATCAAGATCTGGAGCCGTCGCTCCACGATCCTGCCGCAGTTCGTTGGTCTCACCTTCGGCGTCTACAACGGCAGCAAGCATGTTCCGGTCAGTGTCAATGAAGACATGGTCGGTCACAAATTCGGTGAATTCTCTCCGACCCGTACCTATTACGGTCACGGCGCGGACAAGAAGGCAAAGAGGAAGTAACGATGGGTAAGGCTAAAGCCGAACGCCGGCTGAAGGACAACGAGGCGCAAGCAGTCGCCCGTACGCTCCGCGTCAGCCCACAGAAGCTCAACCTGGTTGCTGCGGCCATCCGCGGCAAGAAGGTCGAGCGTGCACTCGCTGAGCTGGAATTCTCCCGCAAGCGCATCGCAGGCGCCGTCAAGAAGACGCTCGAATCTGCGATCGCCAACGCCGAGAACAACCATGACCTCGACGTCGACGCTCTCGTCGTCGCCGAGGCCTATGTCGGCAAGTCGATTGTCATGAAGCGCTTCCACGCTCGTGGCCGCGGCCGCGCATCGCGCATCGAACGTCCGTTCGCTCACCTGACGATCGTCGTTCGTGAAGTGCAGGCACAAGAGGAGGCCGCATAATGGGTCAGAAAATCAATCCGATTGGTTTCCGTCTTGGCATCAACCGTACTTGGGATAGCCGCTGGTTTGCGGACAATGCCGAATACGGTCAGCTCCTGCACGAAGACCTGAAGATGCGTAAGTTCGTCATGAGCGAACTGAAACAGGCCGGTATCTCCAAGGTGGTCATCGAGCGTCCGCACAAGAAGTGCCGCGTCACGATCCACTCGGCCCGTCCGGGTCTGATCATCGGCCGCAAGGGCGCCGACATCGACAAGCTCCGCAAGAAGCTGTCGGAAATGACGAACTCCGAAACGCACCTCAACATCGTTGAAGTGCGCAAGCCGGAAATCGACGCAACGCTCGTTGCTCAGTCGATCGCCCAGCAGCTCGAGCGCCGCGTGGCTTTCCGCCGCGCCATGAAGCGCGCCGTTCAGTCCGCGATGCGTCTTGGCGCCGAAGGCATCAAGATCACCTGCGCAGGCCGTCTCGGCGGTGCAGAAATCGCTCGTACGGAATGGTACCGCGAAGGCCGCGTTCCGCTGCACACCCTGCGCGCTGACATCGACTACGGTACGGCTGAAGCCGAAACCGCATTCGGTATCTGCGGCATCAAGGTCTGGATCTTCAAGGGCGAAATCCTTGAGCACGATCCGATGGCTTCCGAACGCCGCGCGCTGGAAGGCGACGCACAGGGCCCGGCAAGCCGCGAACGCGACCGTGGCGATCGTCGCCGCGAACGCGACAACGCGTAATTAGCGCTGGCGAAAGATAAGCTCGGAGAAGTAAGAAAATGTTGCAGCCAAAGCGTACTAAGTACCGCAAGCAGTTCAAGGGCCGCATCAAGGGCGTTGCCAAGGGCGGTTCCGACCTTGCCTTCGGCGAATTCGGCCTGAAGGCTCAGGAGCCGAACCGCGTTAACGCTCGTGAGATCGAGGCGGCTCGCCGCGCGATCACGCGTTACATGAAGCGCGCCGGCCGTGTTTGGATCCGCGTGTTCCCGGACGTTCCGGTAACCGCAAAGCCTACCGAAGTCCGTATGGGTAAGGGTAAGGGTTCCGTGGAATACTGGGCATGCAAGGTCAAGCCTGGTCGTATGATGTTCGAGATCGACGGTGTCTCCGAGGAAATCGCGCGTGAAGCGCTTCGCCTCGGCTCGGCCAAGCTCTCGGTCAAGACGCGCTTTGTACAGCGCATCGCAGAGTAAGGAGAAGGCACGATGAAAGCCGAAGAAGTACGCGGCCTCACGGCCGACCAGCTCAAGGACAAGCTTGCCGACCTGAAGAAGGAGCAGTTCAACCTGCGCTTCCAGAAGGCGACCGGTCAGCTCGAAAAGTCCTCGCGCATCGATGAAGTTCGCAAGGACATCGCCCGCGTGAAAACCATTGCTCGCCAGAAGGCGGCGGAAGCAAAGGCGTAAAGGAAGAAAAACATGCCGAAGCGCATTCTGCAGGGCGTCGTCGTTGGCGACAAGAACGAGAAGACTGTCGTAGTTCGCGTTGAGCGCCGTTTCGCTCACCCGCTGCTCCAGAAGACCGTTCGTCGTTCCAAGAAGTACAAGGCCCACGACGAAAACAACCAGTACAAGATCGGCGATATCGTCTCCATCGAGGAGTGCGCGCCGATCTCCAAGGACAAGCGCTGGACGGTTATTGCCGCCCAGGCCAAGTAAGAATTTTGCGCGAGGCCTTGCGTCTCGCGGAAATTTCTATATGAAGCAGCGTCGGAACGCTCGAATGCCGGGCGTTCTTTTGCTTTAAGCGCACGGAAGGTCCCATCTGGGAAACCACCCTGGCAACGATCTATCCCGCGCTATTCAAGCTATTGCCGTGTTTTCGCTGTCCTTGTGACGAGCGGCCGGCAGACATTTTTCATAAGCCGGAAGAGGGGGGCTTTGCCCAACCATTCCGGTAGGAACAAGAAGGCGACCTGATATGATTCAGATGCAAACAAACCTCGACGTCGCGGATAATTCCGGCGCACGTCGTGTCATGTGCATCAAGGTGCTGGGCGGCTCGAAGCGCAAGTATGCCTCGATCGGCGACGTCATCGTCGTTTCGATCAAGGAAGCTATTCCGCGCGGCCGTGTGAAGAAGGGTGACGTGATGAAGGCGGTTGTCGTTCGCACCGCCAAGGACATCCGTCGTCCGGATGGCTCTGTCATCCGCTTCGACACCAACGCAGCAGTCCTCATCGACAACAAAAAAGAGCCGATCGGCACCCGTATCTTCGGACCGGTTCCGCGCGAATTGCGTGCGAAGAACCACATGAAGATCATCTCGCTGGCTCCCGAAGTACTGTAAGGAGCGGGAACGATGCAGAAGATTCGTAAGGGCGACAAGGTCGTCATGCTCGCAGGCAAGGACAAGGGCCGCACTGGCGAAGTCATCCAGGTCCTGCCGAAGGAAGATCGCGCCGTGGTTCGCGGCGTTAACGTCGTAAAGCGCCACCAGCGTCAGACGCAGACCCAGGAAGCCGGGATCATTTCCAAGGAAGCTTCGGTCCACCTGTCCAACGTCGCCATCGTCGACAAGGACGGCAAGCCGACCCGCGTCGGCTTCAAGGTTGTTGACGGCAAGAAGGTCCGCGTGGCTAAGCGTTCGGGAGAAGTGATCGATGGCTGAGGCAAAGTACGAGCCGCGGCTCAAGAAGGAATATGTCGAGCGGATCCGTAAGGCGATGCAGGAGAAGTTCTCCTACGCCAACGAGATGATGATCCCGAAGCTCGACAAGATCGTTATCAACATGGGTGTGGGCGAAGCCACGGCTGACTCTAAGAAGCCGACCGTTGCTGCTGCCGACCTGGCTGCCATCGCTGGCCAGAAGCCGGTCATCACCCGCGCACGTAACTCTATCGCTGGCTTCAAGGTCCGCGAAAACATGCCGATCGGCGCGAAGGTCACCCTGCGCGGCGCCCGCATGTACGAGTTCCTGGATCGCCTGGTCAACATCGCGCTTCCGCGCGTTCGCGACTTCCGCGGCCTGAACCCGAAGAGCTTTGACGGCCGTGGCAACTTCGCCATGGGCATCAAGGAGCACATTGTGTTCCCAGAAATCAACTACGACAAGGTTGATCAGATGTGGGGCATGGACATCATCGTTTGCACGACGGCAACGACCGACGACGAAGCTCGGGCGCTCCTCACGGAGTTCAGCTTCCCGTTCCGTCAGTAACCGTAACGACGAGCGTAGAAAAGGAACCTGACATGGCGAAGACAAGCGCAGTTGAAAAGAACAAGCGCCGCCGTAATACGGTCGCAAACCAGGCCGGCAAGCGTGCTGCCCTGAAGGCGATCATCATGAACCAGGCTCTTCCGATCGAAGAGCGGTTCAAGGCCTCGATCAAGCTGGCATCCCTGCCGCGTGACGGATCGAAGACCCGCATTCGCAACCGTTGCGAAGTGTCCGGTCGTCCGCGCGCTTATTACCGTAAACTGCGTATGTCGCGTATCGCGCTGCGCGAACTGGGCAATCTCGGCAAGGTGCCGGGCATCGTCAAGTCGAGCTGGTAAGGAGCAGGTTAGATGACAATGACTGATCCGTTGGGCGATATGCTCACCCGTATCCGCAACGGCGCTTCGCGTCGCAAGTCGTCGGTTTCGACGCCTGCTTCCAAGCTCCGTGCACGTGTTCTCGATGTCCTCCAGTCCGAAGGCTACATCCGTGGCTACTCCGTCGTCGATTTCGGCAACGGCAAGTCCGAACTGAACATCGAACTGAAGTACTATGAAGGCGCATCGGTGATCCGTGAGATCGGCCGTGTGTCCAAGCCGGGCCGCCGGGTTTATGTCTCGGTCAAGTCCATTCCGCAGGTCGCGAACGGCCTCGGCATCACCATCCTTTCGACCCCGAAGGGCGTGATGGCCGATCACCAGGCTCGCGAACAGAACGTTGGTGGCGAGGTTCTCTGCTCTGTCTTCTAAGACAGCGCAGGGTCTCCATAGCGAACAGACAGGATTGAAACATGTCTCGTATCGGTAAGAAGCCCGTTCAGGTACCTGCTGGGATCACGGCTACGGTCGATGGCCAGAAGGTTACTGCTAAGGGCCCGAAGGGCGAGCTGTTTTTCGTCGCAAACGACGAAATCAGCCTCAAGCTCGAAAACAATGCGGTCGTCGTAACGCCGCTGTCCCAGACGAAGGAAGCTCGTTCGAAGTGGGGCATGTCCCGCACGATGATCGAAAACATCTTCAAGGGCGTTAAGGACGGCTTCGAGCGCAAGCTCGAAATCAACGGCGTTGGTTACCGTGCCTCCCTGCAGGGCAAGAACCTGCAGCTGGCGCTCGGTTTCAGCCACGACGTGGTCTATGAACCGCCGCAGGGCATCACGATCGCTGTGCCGAAGCCGACGGAAATCGTCGTTACCGGCATCAACAAGCAGCAGGTCGGCCAGGTCGCCGCCGAGATCCGCGAATACCGCGGTCCGGAGCCCTACAAGGGCAAGGGCGTCAAGTATGCCGACGAGCGGATTGTCCGCAAAGAAGGCAAGAAGAAGTAAGGATCACGCGAAATGGCTAGCAGGAAAGAAGCACTTGCACGTCGTGCCAACCGCGTGCGCCGTCATCTCAAGTCGGTGGCCAATGGCCGTCCGCGCCTGTCGGTTCATCGCTCGTCGAAGAACATTTACGCTCAGGTTATCGACGATGTTGCCGGCAAGACCCTCGCCGCTGCATCGACCCTCGACAAGGATCTGCGCGGTTCTCTGAAGACCGGTGCTGACACAGCAGCAGCTGCCCTCGTTGGCAAGCTCGTCGCTGAGCGCGCCTCCAAGGCAGGTGTCACTGAGGTCGTATTCGATCGTGGCGCCTTCATCTATCACGGCCGCATCAAGGCCCTGGCAGATGCAGCCCGCGAAAGCGGTCTGACCTTCTAATCAGTTTCCGGCCGAAGGCTCTCGAGCCTCGGCCGGATTTCACCGGGCCGCAAACCGTTCCCTTGGGGAAGACGATGCGGTCCTCATTTTGTTTGCCGATTGCACCCGGAAAAGAAAAAGGAAGAGGACAATGGCACAGGAAAGAAGGCCGCAGCGGGAAGACCGCCAGAGCCGCGAAGAGCGCGATAGCGAATTCGTCGACAAGCTTGTCGCGATCAACCGCGTCGCCAAGGTCGTCAAGGGCGGCCGTCGTTTTGGTTTCGCAGCACTCGTCGTCGTCGGCGACCAGAAGGGCCGCGTAGGCTTCGGCCATGGCAAGGCACGCGAAGTGCCGGAAGCCATCCGCAAGGCAACCGAAGCAGCCAAGCGCGAACTGATCTTCGTACCGCTGCGTGACGGCCGTACGCTGCATCACGACGTTCATGGCCGTCATGGCGCCGGCAAGGTTCTGCTGCGCTCGGCCAAGGTCGGTACCGGTATCATCGCCGGCGGTCCGATGCGCGCCGTTTTCGAAACGCTCGGCGTTCACGACGTCGTCGCCAAGTCGACCGGTTCGTCGAACCCCTACAACATGGTTCGCGCTACCTTCGACGCTCTGAAGCACCAGGTTCACCCGAAGGACATCGCAGCTCAGCGCGGCATCAAGTATGCTACGCTCCAGGCTCGCCGTGCCGCTTCTGGCAACGCCTCTGAAGAATAAGAGGAGCTGACCAATGGCCAAGGCTACCAAGAAGGCTGAAGCGAAGACTGTTACGATCGAACAGATCGGCAGCCCGATTCGCCGTCCGGACGTCCAGCAGCGCACGCTGATCGGTCTCGGACTGAACAAGATGCACCGTCGCCGCACTCTGGAGGACACTCCGGCCGTTCGTGGCATGATCCGTGCAGTCCAGCATCTCGTTCGCGTCGTCGACGAGAAGTGAGTCCGGAGTAACGCTCATGAAACTCAATGAAATTAAAGATAACGAAGGCTCTACCCATAGCCGCAAGCGTCTTGGCCGTGGTATCGGCTCGGGCTCCGGCAAGACCGGTGGTCGTGGTGTAAAGGGTCAGAAGTCCCGTTCGGGCGTTGCCATCAACGGCTTCGAAGGCGGTCAGATGCCCATCTACCGTCGCCTGCCGAAGCGCGGCTTCAACAACATCTTCGCAGCCGACTATGTCGTCGTATCGCTGGCACGCATCCAGGCTGCCATCGACGCCGGCAAGCTCGACGCGAAGGCGACCATTGATGCGGCTGCTCTGAAGGCTGCCGGCGTCATCCGTCGCGCCAAGGACGGCGTTCGCGTTCTTGCCGATGGCGAGCTCAAGGCCAAGATCACCCTCGAAGTTGCAGGCGCTTCCAAGCCTGCCGTCGAGAAGATCGAAAAGGCTGGCGGCACGGCAACGCTTCTTTCTGCCGCAGCGGCAGAATAATAAACTGATGATATATCGCCCGGGGTGCTTCACACCGGGCGATTTTGCTCCCATATGTGAGCCTCACAAAAACCTACTTGGACGCATCCGCGTCGAGACGGTAAGACTGAAAACGAGGGTGAGGCATAGGGTTGCGCCAGCGATCCGTCCGAAGCCCGGTTTTTAAAAGAAATTCATACTGATTCCGGTGCCGGCCGACTCGAGAGCGCCCGGAATTGGTAGCGCGGAGAAACGCATGGCTTCTGCAGCGGAACAACTGGCTTCAAACCTCAATTTTTCGACCTTCGCCAAAGCCGAGGATCTTAAGAAGCGCCTGTGGTTCACACTGGCAGCTCTCCTCGTCTACCGGTTGGGTACGCATATTCCGCTTCCGGGCCTCAATCCACAGGCATACGCCCAGGCCTTCCAGGGCCAGGCTGGCGGCATTCTCGGCCTCTTCAACATGTTCTCGGGCGGCGCCGTACAGCGCATGGCGATCTTCGCGCTCGGCATCATGCCCTACATCTCCGCTTCGATCATCGTGCAGCTCATGACCTCGGTTGTGCCGGCGCTCGAAAACCTGAAGAAGGAAGGTGAGCAGGGCCGCAAGATCATCAACCAGTACACCCGCTACGGCACTGTCATCCTCGGCGCGCTTCAGGCCTACGGTATTGCCGTTGGTCTCGAGAGCGGCAACGGCCTCGTCGTCGATCCGGGCTGGTTCTTCAAGATTTCCACCGTTCTGACGCTGCTCGGCGGTACCATGTTCCTGATGTGGCTCGGTGAGCAGATCACCTCGCGCGGCATCGGCAACGGCATTTCGCTGATCATCTTCGCAGGCATTGCCGCTGGTCTTCCGACCGCTCTTGCCGGCACGTTGGAGCTCGGCCGTACTGGCGCGCTGTCGACGAGCCTCATTCTGCTCGTCATCGTCGTCGCGATCGCGGTCATCGCCGTGATCGTCTTCGTCGAGCGTGCGCAGCGCCGTCTGCTGATCCAGTATCCGAAGCGCCAGGTCGGCAACCGCATGTTCCAGGGTGATACCTCGCACCTGCCGCTGAAGTTGAACACTTCGGGCGTCATCCCGGCTATCTTTGCATCTTCGCTGCTGCTTCTGCCGGCGACGCTCGCGGGCTTTGCCAGCACGACGGCGATGCCCGCCTGGGCGACCTCCATCGTTGCAGCGCTTGGCCACGGCCAGCCGCTTTACATGGTGCTCTATGCTGCCCTCATCGCCTTCTTTGCCTTTTTCTACACGGCCATCGTCTTCAATCCGAAGGACACGGCCGATAACCTGAAGAAGCATGGCGGCTTTGTCCCGGGCATCCGCCCGGGTGATCGCACTGCCGAATATATCGACTACGTGCTGACCCGTATCACGGTGATCGGCGCTATCTATCTCGTCTTCGTCTGCATCCTGCCTGAGATTCTGGTGTCGCAAACCGGCATCCCATTATCCCTTGGTGGGACTTCGCTTTTGATCGTGGTTAGCGTAACTCTTGATACGGTGGCACAGATCCAGGGCCATCTGATCGCACAGCAGTACGAAGGCCTGATCAAGAAATCGAAGCTGCGTGGAGGAAAGAGGGGGCGATGAGACTTATACTTTTGGGGCCGCCGGGCGCGGGTAAGGGGACCCAGGCCCAGCGGATCGTGGAAAAGCATGGCATTCCGCAGCTTTCCACGGGTGACATGCTGCGCGCCGCCGTTCAGGCTGGTACTGAAGTCGGCAAGCGTGCCAAGGCTGTCATGGACGCCGGAAACCTGGTCTCGGACGAGATTGTCAATGCCATCGTCTCCGAACGAATCGATCAGCCCGATTGCGCCAACGGTTTCATCCTCGACGGCTTCCCGCGCACGCTCGTGCAGGCAGATGCCACAGAGGCAATGCTGAAGGCCAAGGGTCTCGATCTCTCGGTCGTCATCGAATTCCGTGTCGACGACAAGGAACTGGTCCGCCGCGTGGCAGGCCGTTACTCCTGCGCCGAGTGCGGCACCGTCTATCACGACTCGGACAAGGTCCCGGTTAAGGAAGGCGTCTGCGACAAGTGCGGTTCGACCCACTTCAAGCGTCGTCCCGACGACAATGCCGAGACCATGACCAAGCGTCTCGAGGTCTATTACAAGGAAACCTCGCCGCTGATCGGCTACTATTATGCCAAAGGCAAACTGAAGTCCGTGGATGGCATGGCCGAAATCGATCAGGTTACCACCGAGATCGAACGCATTCTTTCCAAGCTTTAAAGCTTTGAAAATAAACTTCGCGGGAGCGGTTGCTTTTTTGCACTGATTCCGCTAAACCGCGCCAACTCGCGACATTCCCTGCGATCGGCGCGGATTTCCCGAAGGAAATCCGGGTTCGATCGTTTTGTGATGTTACGAACCCGAATTTAATCGAGCGGCCTTTGGCTGCATAACGAAGCCCTATTGCCGGATGGCAACTGGAATGCAAGGAGAACAGGCGTGGCACGTATCGCTGGCGTCAACATCCCGACTGCAAAGCGCGTCGTCATCGCGCTGACCTACATTCACGGGATTGGATCGAAATTCGCGCAGGAAATCGTCGAGAAGGTCGGTATTCCGGCTGATCGCCGCGTTCATCAGCTCACGGACGCTGAAGTCCTTCAGATCCGCGAAACCATTGACCGTGACTATCACGTCGAAGGTGATCTTCGTCGCGAAACCTCGATGAACATCAAGCGTCTGATGGACCTCGGCTGCTACCGCGGCCTGCGTCACCGTCGTGGCCTTCCAGTCCGCGGTCAGCGCACGCACACCAATGCCCGCACCCGCAAGGGTCCGGCAAAGGCGATCGCTGGTAAGAAGAAGTAATTTCCGGGAAACCGGAGTGGGGAGGCTGGCGGTCTGCGCCGGCCTCTTTTGAGTTTGGAGCGGGGTCATATAGGCGCCGTTCCGGTGTAGCCGCTGGGATTACGGCGGTGAAGAGATCAACGAAAGGAATACCATGGCTAAGGAAGCCGTCCGCGTTCGCCGTCGCGAGCGCAAGAACATCTCGTCGGGTGTCGCTCACGTCAACTCGACCTTCAACAACACGATGATCACCATCACCGACGCGCAGGGCAATGCGATTGCTTGGTCGTCTGCTGGCGCTAAGGGCTTCAAGGGCTCACGCAAGTCGACCCCGTTCGCTGCCCAGATCGCTGCCGAAGACTGCGCCAAGAAGGCTCAGGAACATGGCATGAAGTCGCTGGAAGTCGAAGTCTGCGGCCCGGGTTCCGGCCGTGAATCGGCTCTGCGCGCGCTCCAGGCTGCCGGTTTCATGATCACGTCCATCCGCGACGTGACCCCGATCCCGCACAATGGCTGCCGTCCGCGCAAGAAGCGCCGCGTCTGATCATCGCTATCGTCACTGGTGAGCGCCTCGGCGCTCCCGGTGGTTTTCAAGCTCGGTTGCCACGATTGGATAGTGGCAACGAACGGAAGGCAAAATTATGATTCAGAAGAACTGGCAGGAATTGATCAAGCCGAACAAGGTGGAGTTCTCTTCGAGCTCGCGCACCAAGGCGACTCTCGTTGCAGAGCCGCTTGAGCGCGGTTTCGGCCTCACCCTCGGCAACGCGCTGCGCCGCGTTCTGCTCTCCTCTCTGCGCGGTGCCGCTGTTACGGCCGTGCAGATCGACGGCGTGCTGCATGAATTCTCCTCGATCCCGGGCGTTCGCGAGGACGTTACGGACATCGTGCTCAACATCAAGGAAATCGCCATCAAGATGGATGGCGACGATGCCAAACGCATGGTCGTGCGCAAGCAGGGTCCGGGTGTTGTAACGGCTGGCGACATCCAGACGGTCGGCGATATCGAAATCCTCAACCCCGAGCATGTCATCTGCACGCTCGACGAGGGTGCCGAGATCCGCATGGAGTTCACCGTCAACAACGGCAAGGGCTACGTTCCGGCTGAGCGCAATCGTGCGGAAGATGCTCCGATCGGCCTCATCCCGGTGGACAGCCTCTATTCGCCGGTCAAGAAAGTGTCCTACAAGGTTGAAAACACCCGCGAAGGACAGGTTCTCGACTACGACAAGCTGACCATGTCCATCGAAACCGATGGCTCTATTTCCGGCGAAGATGCCGTCGCTTTCGCGGCTCGCATCCTGCAGGACCAGCTTGGCGTCTTCGTCAACTTCGACGAACCGCAGAAGGAAACCGAAGAAGAGGCAGTCACCGAACTGGCCTTCAACCCGGCGCTCCTCAAGAAGGTGGACGAGCTCGAACTGTCCGTTCGTTCGGCAAACTGCCTGAAGAACGACAATATCGTCTACATCGGCGACCTCATTCAGAAGACCGAAGCAGAAATGCTCCGCACCCCGAACTTTGGTCGCAAGTCGCTCAACGAAATCAAGGAAGTTCTCGCTTCCATGGGCCTGCACCTCGGCATGGAAGTGCCTGCATGGCCGCCCGAGAACATCGAAGATCTCGCCAAGCGTTACGAAGACCAGTATTAAGAAACAAAAAGGCAGGCTTTTTACGGCTGCCTTTCCCCGTCAAACAGCAGGCCTATCGCCTGCATGTGCCAGGAAACGGCAGGCCCGGTTAGCGTAAGGGCACCTGCATTAAAGGAGAATAGCAATGCGCCATGGTAAAGCCGGCCGCAAGCTGAATAGAACTGCAAGCCACCGCAAGGCGATGTTCGCCAACATGGCGGCTTCGCTCATCACCCACGAGCAGATCGTCACGACCCTGCCGAAGGCCAAGGAAATCCGTCCGATCGTCGAGAAGCTCGTCACCCTCGGCAAGCGCGGCGACCTGCACGCTCGTCGTCAGGCGATTTCGCAGATCAAGGATGCTGTCGTCGTCAACAAGCTGTTCGACACGATCGCCTCGCGTTACGCAACCCGCAACGGCGGCTACCTGCGTATCATGAAGGCTGGCTTCCGCCAGGGCGACAACGCTGCTCTTGCTGTCATCGAATTCGTTGACCGCGACACCTATGCAAAGGGCGCAGCCGACAAGGCTCGCGTCGCTGCTGAAGAGCAGTCTGTCGCTGCCTAAGATTTTCCGGTTACGGAAACAGGAAAGCCGGGCTTTGCCCGGCTTTTTTCGTTTGGGCGTTTGAGCTCGCTTCTGTTCAAGCTTTGTTGAGCGGCTGATTGATCATGGCTTCGATATTGTAGCCATCGGGATCGAGAATAAAGCAGGCAGAGTAATCGGGCGCGTAATCCGGGCGCGGGCCAGGTGCGCCATTGTCCCGCGCGCCGGCTGCTAGAGCGCTTTGATAGAACGCATCGACGTCAGCCCTGTTCTTGGCTCGAAAAGCGACGTGGATGCGTGTCAGAGGCGGAGCGCTATCGGCCTGCTGGATTTCGAACAGGCAACCATTGCCGATATCGAAGGCCCAGAACACGTTCTCCTTCCCGAAGGACAATGTGTATCCCAAGGGTGCGAAGGCTCTCTCGTAAAAGAGCCTGCTCTTTGTGAGATCGCTTACAGCGACGGTGATATGGTCAATCAAGCTTGGCGCTCCTTATGAGCACATAGGGATGGCGAAATAAAAGCCGGCCCGGCGTTCGCTCCACACATGTCCTGGTTCTCTGCCCGTTTCGGAAATTCATTCAGGCACGTGGATCTTGTGTTTGATATGCTTGAGGTTTGCAACGATCGTAAAGGTCATGATCACCAGCAGGCACCACGAACTCCACTTGCCGATATGCACGGTCGACCACGCGCCGATCTGGTTTGGATAGCGCCAAACGCCGAAGAAGGTGCTGATATTCTCCGCAAGCCAGATGAAGAAGCCGATCAGGACGAAGGCGAGAAGCAGGGGCATCTTGCGGTCTTGATCATAGGGCCTGAAGATGACTGTGGTGCGCGCATAAAGACCGAGCGTGCAGGCGGCGATATACCAGCGATAATCGCCGATATAGTGGTGGGTGAAGAAGTTGGCGTAGATCGCCAATGCCGTGAGCCCGGCCATCCAGTAGGATGGATGGTGTCTTACACGCAGATCAAACAGGCGCCAGGCCTGGATGACATAGCTGCCGACGGCCGCGTACATGAAGCCGGAAAACAGCGGGACGCCGAAGAGCTTCGTATAGGCGAAATCCGGATAGCTCCAGGATTGGATACTGCCGGACGTCTTGAAGACCTCCAATGCAAAACCGACCACATGGAAGACGGAAATCGCCTTCAACTCATCGATGGTCTCGAGTTTTGCCCAGACCATCCAGGCCTGGATCGCAAGAGCGATAATCAGCAGCAGATCGTAGCGCGGGATACCGATAAGGCCTGCACGCGGCACCAGAAAAACCGATAGAAAAAACAGACCCGCGAAGAGGCATGCCCGCGCTTCCTTGACTCCGAAATAGAAGAATTCGACGACGAAGCGTTCGATGCCATTGCGCGGAAGATCGGCCGGTCGGTCGATCAGATGCCTGTCCAGTAGAGGGAGCAATCCTTGAAGTGCGGCAACTTTCGGCATGTTCTTGCGAGTGATCCCGAGACTCGTTTCGAAGCAGTAGGAAGCTATCAGGCTCGGCTAGGCCAGGACAGCACCAGCTTGATAATTTGCTGCATCGCAATTAGGCGTTCAAATCAGTTGAGATCATGGTGGTCGATTGCAATTGAGCGGAGCGATTCAAGGCAGGCAGTTGCAGCGCCTCGCAGCCCTATTCCTGATCATCATTTCGGGCCTGCTGCTCAGGCGCTTCGGCTACTCCGTCGATCTGCCCTTCGTCGTCGTCAAATATGGTGGTTCGCTGCTTTGGGGATCGATGGTGTATTTCCTGCTGGCATTTGCTGTTGGAGGCCTTAGTACAAGAATTCGGCCTGCAGGAATTGCCACCATCGCACTCGCTGTCGCCATATGCGTCGAGCTCTTCCGGCTCTACCACACCCCCTGGCTCGATGCCTTCAGATTGACGACCGCAGGCGCCTTGCTGCTAGGGCGGGTATTCTCGCTCTGGAATATTGTCGCATACGCTTTCGGAATAGCGGCCGCTTATGCGCTTGATCCGGCGCGTAGGCAATCATCGCCTTCGAGGCCCTAACGCGGCGTTACGAAGCCGATGAAACCACGGCGCGGCCGCCACGTGCTCGTCCTTGCCCTTGCCCCTTCTTCCGGCTCCGCCCGATCGGCTTGTAGGAGCGATAGAGGATCAGCGCGATGATCAAGCCGACATAAATATACTGTTCGAGGTCGAGGATCTTCGTGGACAGTGCAAAGTGCAGCGCGGCACAGGCACCGATGATGTAGATGAGGCGATGCAACCAGATCCAGTTCTTGCCGAGGCGGCGGATCGAGAAATTATTGGATGTGACGGCGAGCGGCACCAGCATCGCCAGTGCGCCCATGCCGAACATGATGAAGGGGCGCTTCACCACATCGTTGATGACGGCCGCGATATCCAGCGCCTGATCGAGCACCATGTAGACGGTGAAATGCATCAGCGCGTAGTAGAAGGTCAGAAGGCCGAGCGCGCGGCGATAACGCAGATAGTTCCAGCCAAGGAGATCGCGGGCAGGGGTGACGGCAAGCGTCAGGATCAGGAAACGGATCGTCCAGATGCCGAGAAAGAGCTCGAATGTCTTCACCGGATCGGCACCGAGTTGATCTGTCGCGCCGAGATAGAAATACCAGGCGGCGGGCACGAGCCCGACGACATAGAGCAGCCAGACGGACGCCGGCTGCCAGCGCTTCGGAATGGCGAGCGAAAACGCCGTCATCAGAAATTGACCCTCAGATCCATGCCGTCATAAAGGCTGGCAACTTGGTCGGCATAGCCGTTGAAGGGCAGGGTGGGGTGGCGGTTGGCGCCGAAGAAACCGCTTTCGCCGATGCGCCGCTCGGTCGCCTGGCTCCAGCGCGGATGGTCGACTGCAGGATTGACGTTGGCATAAAAGCCGTATTCCTGCGGGTTTGTCACCTGCCAGGTATTCTTCGGCTGCTGATCGGTGAGCGTTATGCGTACGATCGACTTGATGCCCTTGAAACCATACTTCCATGGCACGACGAGGCGCACCGGCGCGCCATTCTGGTTCGGCAGCGTTTCGCCATAGAGCCCGACGGCGAGCAGCGTCAGCGGATGGCGTGCCTCGTCCATGCGCAGGCCCTCGACATAGGGCCAGTTCAGCGACTGGAAGAGGCCGGCCTGGCCGGGCATCTCTTCGGGGCGCACAACGGTCTCGAAGGCGACATATTTGGCGCTGCCCTGCGGCTCCACCTTGTCGAGAAGTGAAGCAAGCGGAAAGCCGTTCCACGGAATGACCATCGACCAGGCTTCCACGCAGCGCATGCGATAGACGCGCTCCTCGATCGGGAACTCCTTCATCAGCGCCTCGATATCGAAGGTGCCGGGCTTGTTGACCATGCCGTCGACCTTGATCGTCCAGGGCAGCGGCTTGAACTTGCCGGAAAGTGCTGCGGGATCACCCTTGTCGAGGCCGAATTCGTAGAAGTTATTGTAGGTGGTCACGTCCTTGATCGGCGTCAGCTTCTCATCGACCGTGTACTTGCTCTTGACGGTCGTCAGTGCTGCCGCACTCGCCTTGCCAGCGCCGTAGAGCGCGATCGCGCCAAACGTCGCAGCGCCGAGAAATTCCCGGCGCTTCAGGTAAATCTCGCGCGGCGTGATTTCCGAGGAGCGGATTTTGGGCGGACGATAGGCTGGCATATCGAATTCCTCCTGGGCGGGGCGGCCCGTGTGAATCTTTAGACGCAGATAGCGCGCTTTGGGTCAGTGTGTATGCCTTGAATCTTAGAGACGAAAAGCCAATTTTTTGTGTTCGCCCGTGATGGAATAGACCGTAACAAATGTGCCCTAGTATCCGTATATGCCTGATGGTGCCGCCCGTACCGCTTTGGGCATTCCCGGTAGTGACAGCTTGGGCCGATTGGATTAGGACAATTCCAAAGAGCAGCGACTGCCCGGCCTTCGCAAATCCTTTGCCGCCCCGCATCGCCAGACAATTCCTGGATATTGAGGAAGACACCGATGCCAGCTTATCGTTCCAGAACCACGACCCACGGCCGCAACATGGCGGGCGCGCGCGGCCTTTGGCGCGCCACGGGCATGAAGGATTCGGATTTCGGCAAGCCGATCATCGCTGTAGTGAACTCCTTCACGCAATTCGTCCCCGGCCACGTTCACCTCAAGGATCTCGGCCAGCTTGTCGCCCGCGAAATCGAAGCGGCGGGCGGCGTTGCCAAGGAATTCAACACGATCGCCGTTGATGATGGTATCGCCATGGGTCATGACGGCATGCTCTATTCGCTGCCCTCGCGCGAGCTGATCGCCGATAGCGTCGAATACATGGTCAATGCCCACTGCGCCGACGCCATGGTCTGCATTTCCAATTGCGACAAGATCACCCCCGGCATGCTGATGGCCTCGCTGCGCCTCAACATACCCACAGTCTTCGTATCCGGCGGCCCGATGGAGGCTGGCAAGGTCGTCCTGCATGGCAAGACCCATGCGCTCGACCTCGTCGATGCCATGGTCGCTGCTGCCGACGACAAGATCTCCGATGAAGACGTCAAGATCATCGAGCGTTCGGCCTGTCCGACCTGCGGTTCATGCTCCGGTATGTTTACCGCAAACTCCATGAACTGCCTGACGGAAGCACTGGGCCTGTCGCTGCCCGGCAACGGCTCGACGCTTGCAACGCACGCCGACCGCAAGCGGCTCTTCGTTGAGGCCGGCCACCTGATCGTCGATCTCGCTCGCCGTTATTACGAGCAGGAGGATGAGAAGACCCTGCCGCGCGTGATTGCCTCGAAGCAGGCTTTCGAGAATGCCATGGCGCTTGATATCGCCATGGGCGGCTCTACCAACACCGTTCTGCACATTCTGGCGGCTGCGCATGAAGGCGAGGTGGACTTCACCATGGCCGACATCGACGCGCTGTCGCGCCGCGTTCCCTGCCTTTCCAAGGTTGCGCCGGCCAAGTCCGACGTTCACATGGAAGACGTTCACCGCGCCGGCGGCATCATGTCGATCCTGGGCGAGCTCGATAAGGGTGGCCTCCTCAATCGCGACTGCCCTACGGTTCATGCCGAGACGCTGGGCGATGCGATCGATCGCTGGGACATTACCCGCACCAACAGCGAGACCGTCCGCAAATTCTATCGCGCGGCTCCCGGCGGCATCCCGACACAGGTCGCCTTCAGCCAGGAGGCCCGTTGGGACGATCTCGATACCGACCGCGTCGGCGGCGTCATCCGCTCGGTCGAGCATCCGTTCTCCAAGGATGGTGGCCTCGCAGTTCTCAAGGGCAATCTGGCGGTCGACGGCTGCATCGTGAAGACGGCCGGCGTCGATGAATCGATCCTGAAGTTCTCCGGCCCGGCCAAGGTCTTCGAAAGCCAGGATGCCGCCGTCAAGGGCATTCTGGGCAACGAGGTCGTTGCCGGTGATGTCGTCGTCATCCGCTACGAAGGTCCGAAGGGCGGCCCCGGCATGCAGGAAATGCTCTATCCGACGAGCTACCTGAAGTCGAAGGGTCTCGGCAAGGCCTGCGCGCTGATCACCGACGGCCGCTTCTCCGGCGGCACCTCCGGTCTCTCTATCGGCCACGCTTCACCGGAAGCTGCTAACGGTGGCGTCATCGGTCTCGTGCGCCAGGGCGACATGATCGACATCGATATCCCGAACCGGACGATCAGCCTGCGTGTCAGCGATGCGGAACTTGCCACCCGCCGCGCCGAGCAGGATCAGAAGGGCTGGCATCCGTCCGAGCCGCGCAAGCGCAACGTCTCGACCGCGCTCAAGGCCTATGCGGCCTTCGCAACCAGCGCTGATCGCGGCGCTGTACGTGATCTGAACGCGCGATAAGCCGATTTATTGTGGATTAGGTAGAGCCCCTGATTGCAAATCAGGGGCTTTTTCTTTTTCACAGATGTCGTGTCTCTGCCGGTACGGTCCACCAGCTGTTATTCCTGCCATCGAAATACTGCACCGGCGCCTCGGCAAGCTCGGCGGGATCGAGATCGTCAAGGCAGGCGAGATTGATCGAGACATAAGCGCCGCCCATTGCCTCGATGTAACCGTCGCCATATGCAGGTACCCCACAATTGGCGCAGAAGCGATGATGGCCCGAAAAGGTTCCGAACTGATAATCGCTGATGCCTGTTTCCTCGCACAACAGGCGGAAATCCTCTGGCTTGATGTTCGTGCCCCAGTAGCGGAGCTTCCAGCAGATCGAGCAATTGCACTTTCCCGTCCCGGCCTGAATGTCGATATCGGCCTCGTAGCGGATCCGGCCGCAATGGCAGCTTCCGTGATAGGTCTTCTTCATATGCTCCTCCTTGCGAGTTGCTGCATCATATGACAACATATTGTCATTATTAACACATGACAATATGTTGTCAAGATGACGAGAAAACGTACGCCTGATGGCGATGCCTTTGCCGCCCTCTCCATCGCCGTGATCCGCCTTTCCGCCCACTTGCAGGCTGAAGGCGACGCGCTTGCCAAACCTGCCGGCCAGACCAGCGCGCGCTGGCAGGTGCTTGCTGCTGCCGACCACGCGCCGATGTCGGTTGCCGATACGGCGCGTGCGCTCGGTCTTGCCCGCCAGGGCGTGCAGCGGATCGCCGATCTTCTTGAAGGAGAGGGGCTGATTACCTACCGGGCCAACCCGATCCACCAGCGTGCCAAGCTGATGGAACTGACCGAGGCGGGGAGGAGGGCGCTTGCCGACATCTCCGGCCGCCAGGCTGTCTGGGCAGACGAACATGGCGCTACCTATGGCGAGGAACGTCTGCGCCAGGCCGCAAGCCTCATCAACGAGATGATTGCCGATTTCCAGGGCGGCCGGGGAGATCAAGACTGAACCCTTAGAGGGGCCGATTGATGTTCTTGTAGGTCTCGCCGAGCTGCTTCAACCGTTCCTGATAGGCAGCACCAATGCAGGCAGCATCCGCGCCACAGGCCTGCCGCTTCTTCAGCCACGCGGTCTGCTCGTCCTGCAGCGTACCGCGCGCGCCCATGGCCAGCAGTCCCGACAGCAGCTCGAAGGTCGTCACCATCTTCACATCAGCGTCGTTGAGAGACCGGTTCTCACAGATCACCTTCTCATCTGGCTGCAGCTCCTTTGCATCGCAGTTGAAGCTCGCTGCCTGCGCGCCTTGTGGTGCAAACGTGAGAAGCGTGGCGCAGGCTGCTGCTAATAGGATGGTGGTCTTCATGGTCTCTCCTGCTGCAAGGACACTCTGTTTCGGTCTCACGGCAAAGATGATACAGGTCCGTTTTATGGCAAGGATCAAACCCGTCCGCCGGCTTTGAGGACGTTGTCCCTGCGCGGTGACTATGTCCTGCTTTTGAGCTTAGATATCAGTAACCTGCTTGATTTTCCTGATTCAAATTCCCAAATCCGCGATGCCTCGATCTTCCATGCTTCCGCCCTCTTTCCTTTCTAGCGTCGGGCGCTACAACATTTTTCTTGAGAGCATTTCAAAAGGATTCCCATGCAAGGCCTGTTTAAACACGCCTCCGTTTCTCTTCTGGCATTCACGCTCCTGCTGCCGGCGGTCGCCGAAGCGCAGACCAAGACCGTGCCGGAAAGCCAGATGCAGATGCAGCTTTCCTTCGCGCCGCTGGTCAAACAGACCTCGGGTGCCGTGGTGAATGTCTATGCCGAAAAGACCGTCCAGCGTCAGTCGCCCTTTGCCGGCGACCCCTTCTTCGAACAGTTCTTCGGCCAACAGATGCCGAACCGTTCCGAGAAGCAGTCTTCGCTTGGCTCCGGCGTCATCGTCGAAGCGAACGGCACCGTGGTGACCAACAATCACGTCGTCGAGGGCGCCGATGATATCAAGGTGGCGCTGTCCGACGGCCGCGAATTCCCTTGCAAGGTGGTTCTGCGTGACGACCGCGTCGATCTCGCGGTGTTGAAGATCGACAGCAAGGCGGATTTCCCGACACTGCCGATCGGCAATTCCGATGCGGTGGAAGTAGGCGATCTCGTGCTGGCGATTGGCAATCCCTTCGGCGTCGGCCAGACCGTCACCAGCGGCATCGTTTCGGCGCTTGCCCGCAATCAGGTGGTCAAGAACGAGTTCGGCTTTTTCATCCAGACGGATGCCTCGATCAATCCCGGCAATTCCGGCGGCGCGCTGATGAACATGAAGGGTGAGTTGATTGGCATCAACACGGCGATCTTCTCGCGCGGCGGCGGCTCGAACGGTATCGGCTTTGCCATTCCAGCCAATCTCGTCAAGGTCTTCCTGACCTCGGCCGATTCCGGCGTCAAATCCTTCGAGCGGCCCTATATCGGTGCGAGCTTCGATCCGGTGACCTCTGAGGTCGCCGATGCGCTCGGCCTCGACAAGGCGCGCGGTGCACTGATCGCCAAGGTCACGGCGGATAGCCCGGCAGCCAAGGCCGGCCTCAAGGCGGGCGAGGTCATCACCGCCGTCGATGGCGTCTCTGTCGAACATCCGGATGCGCTTCTCTATCGATTGACGACGGCCGGCCTCGGCAGGTCGGTCAACCTGACGGTCATGGAGAACGGGCGCGAGCAGCAGATAACGCTTGCCCTTGCCCGCGCGCCGGAAACCCAGCCTCGCGATCAGCGCACGATCGGCGGACGCACGCCCTTTACCGGTGCGGTCGTGGAAAACCTTTCGCCGCGTGTGGCCGATGAACTGAGGATGCCGCTCGATTCGGCGGGTGTGGTTATCTCCGATGTCGAGGGCGGGTCTCCTGCTTCCCGACTCGGCTTCGAGCCGAAGGATATCATCGTTTCCATCAATGGGGCCGAAGTGAAAACCAGCCGCGACCTGCAGGAGATCGCCGATTCCGATCCCAGCCTCTGGCGGGTCGAGATCGAACGCGATGGTCAGCGCATCAGGCAGTTCTTCCGATGAGTGACGATCTCTTCGCGCCGCGTGTTCCGGAAGAGGTCGCCAGCCGGCGGCCGCTTGCCGATCGCCTGCGGCCGAAGACACTTGGCGACGTCACCGGTCAGGAACATCTGACCGGTGAGGATGGCGTTCTGCGCCGGATGATCGAGAGCGGCTCTCTTGGCTCCATGATCTTCTGGGGGCCGCCAGGAACCGGTAAGACGACGGTCGCGCGGCTGCTGTCGGGCGAGGCGGGTCTGGCGTTCGAACAGATCTCGGCGATCTTCTCCGGCGTTGCCGATCTCAAGAAGGTGTTCGAGGCCGCCCGCATGCGCCGCATGGATGGCCGCCAGACGCTGCTCTTCGTCGACGAGATCCATCGCTTCAACCGCGCCCAGCAGGACAGTTTCCTGCCGGTCATGGAGGATGGCACAGTCATCCTCGTCGGCGCGACGACGGAAAACCCGTCCTTCGAGCTCAACGCCGCTCTTCTGTCGCGCGCCCGGGTGCTGACCTTCAAGTCGCATGACGAAGAGAGCCTCGAGGAATTGCTGAAACGTGCCGAGACGGTCGAGGGCAGGCTACTGCCGTTGACCGAGGACGCACGCGCCAGCCTGATCCGCATGGCTGATGGCGATGGCCGCGCGGTGCTGACGCTGGCTGAAGAAGTCTGGCGCGCCGCTCGCGAGGGCGAGACCTTCGATACCGAAGGCCTGACGCGCATCGTCCAACGCCGGGCGCCTGTCTACGACAAGGCGCAGGACGGCCATTACAATCTGATCTCGGCGCTTCACAAGTCGGTCCGCGGCTCCGATCCCGATGCCGCCCTCTACTACCTTGCACGTATGTTCGATGCCGGCGAGGATCCGCTCTATCTCGGCCGGCGGCTGGTGCGCATGGCGGTGGAAGATATCGGCCTTGCCGATCCGCAGGCGCTGGTAATCTGCAACGCTGCCAAAGATGCCTATGACTATCTCGGTTCGCCGGAAGGCGAGCTGGCGTTCGCGCAAGCTTGCGTCTATCTCGCGACCGCCCCGAAATCCAATGCCGTCTATACCGCCTTCAAGGCGGCGACGATGGCCGCCAAGCAGAATGGCTCGCTCCTGCCGCCGAAGCATATCCTCAACGCGCCGACGAAGCTGATGAAGGGCGAGGGATATGGCGATGGTTACCGCTACGACCACGATGAGCCGGATGCATTCTCAGGCCAGGATTATTTTCCCGAAAAGATGGGCCGCCAGACTTTTTACGATCCGCCGGAACGCGGTTTCGAACGCGAGATCCGCAAACGGCTGGACTGGTGGGCAAAACTTCGCAAGGAGCGCAATCCGCGCTGAGATCAGGCAGCGCTAATGTCAGGCGCGCTTCTGTGCGGCCGGAGCGGTGATCAGCTTGACGGAAGAATCCGCCAGCCCGTGATGGCCTTCCATATCGACGACGATATGCCAGTGGCCGCTCTCGGGGATGGCGAGCCTGACCGGCGACTTGCGCGCGATACCGCCGATATATTTGAAATCGAGCACTTCGGTGAACCGCTGGAAGTTCGGAGCCGTCATCAGCCGCACATTGTTCACGGCGCTCAGAGACACCTCGACGATCGTTCCGGCGCGCTGTTCCTTGATATCGTAATGGGTGAAGCGGAAGTTCGGTTTCGGCATTGGTCTCGCGGCACATATAGTCTCTGCAAGCGGGACTCTATCAGGATGGCAGTTAAGGAAAAGTTGGAAATCCTGGGCCTGGTGCCGCTCCTGCTGTTTCAAAATGGCAGGAACGGCACAGTATTTAGTGGATATTGCCGGTGTTACGCGCAAGAGGTGCAAAATCGAGCACTATGCCCGTTGCGGCGCGGCAGATCTCATCGGGATTGTGGTTGCACTCTTCCGCGGCGAAATGAAGGGCCGCGGCTTCATTGATGAAGAGACCGCCGACGAGCCCCTCCCGATCCTGGACGATCCAGCGGCCGCCCTTGTCGCGACCGACGGTGAAGCGAGCCGGACGAGGAGTGAGAGGAGCCGAAATCTGCCGGCGTTGCTGTGCATTTGCCATTGTCGTGATCCTCGATCCGCGCTTACTGGGAAATAAGATGGAAGCTCATCTGCACGAGCCCGGCGAAAGCCATAACGGCGCCGAGCCGCGGTGCGACGGCAACCAGGCCGGCAAACAGCGGATGGGAGGGATCGGCCGCATGGGCGCTTACGCCACGTTGCAGCGGGTCGGTCTTGGCATTGATATCAGTCAGGCGTGACATCGTTTGTCCTTTCGAAGTCTAACTCAACCGCCGTTTGAGTGTCGCGGCGGTGTCACGCTCATCAAGATAGATGCTGGCGGATAGGGTTTCCATTTGGCGCCGGAAGCGAAAATATTAAAATCTCATAGGGATAGCGCCATGCGCTGAGCGCTGCCGCCGACAAAAGGAGAAAGCGCAGCTACGATCGCGAAGCGGCTTTCGGCCTCTGCCGGTACGAGTGGCAAGCGAAGATCGGGCTCCGTGCCGCGCAGAACCTGCAGCGCATATTTCAGCCGGGCTGGATCACTCTCCGAACCCAGTGCAGTCACGAGCGGATTCAGCCTGTCGCTGAGCGCCAGCGCTGCGGAAATATAGCTCCCATGGGCCGCCTGCTGCAGCGATGTGACGAGACGCGGGAGGATATTGGCAGCCGCCGACACGATGCCGTCGCCACCCGCCAGATGAAAAGAAAGCGCCGCTCCGTCATGGCCGGACAGGAAACGGAAGCGGTGCCGCAGCGCCGCCGGCACGTTGGCGAAGCGGGCGATATCCCCGGTAGCATCGATGATGGCGACAATCGCTTCGAGTTCGGCAAGTCGCTCCAGCGTTTCCACCGTCAGGTCACTCGCCGTGCGTGCGGGCGCATTCTCGATCAGAACAGGCAGATTGCTTGCCGCAGCGATTTGCTGGAAATGATGCAGAAAGCCCTTCTGCCCTGGCTTGGAATAATAGGGTACGGTGATAAGCACAGCGCGGGCACCGCGTTCTTCCGCATCCCGGATAAACGCGATCGTACTCTCGGTGCAATTGGTTCCGGCCGCGGCGATCACCGGAATACGGTCCGCCGCGGCCCGGATGCAGATGTCGAGCACCATGCGGCGTTCCTGTGGTGAGAGGCTCAGCCCTTCACCCGCCGCCGTGCAGAGAGCGAGTCCATCGACGCCGCTCAGCACCTGCCATTCAACAAGGGCTTCCAATGCTGCGCCATCGACTTCGCCGTTGCGGAACGGCGTGACGAGCGCAGTGATCGCGCCACCCGGGCGCAGTCTTCCCATGCTGTTCATGATGGGGCCTCAGAGCGAGCCGAGGATCACATAGAATTCGACGCAGGCGAGCACGATGCCGAAGATCATCAGCGCCTGGGCCGTGCGCTTCTCACGCATCTGCCGTTTGCCGCGCGTGATGCGGTAGGGGCGAAGCGGCAAGTATCGGGGGGACATGACATCACGCATGGCGGTAACCTTTGCTGTTGTGGCAAAGGCTACTGCCGCCTCCGATAGGAAATCCATTCGGAGTGGAGATCGAAGATATAGGAATCGCATAAAGAGGCGGCCGTCACCCGCCGCGCTGGTTTTCCCTGTCGAGCTGCGTCACCAGCGCCAGCACGACTTCCGATACGGGCGTCGGCACCTTGGCAGTGCGCCCAAGCGCGACGACCATGCCGACGAGCGGCACGATTTCCAACGCCTTGCCGGCCAGCAGATCCTGCAACATTGACGTGCGTACCGCCCCGATATGGCGCGACTGCTCCAGCCGCTCCTCGATGGTGATGCTGAACTGCGCACCCAATGCACTGCCGACGGCGCGTACTTCCTTCATGATCTTGCCAACCGTGTCGAAGAGCGCGGGGTTGGCCATAATGTCGGTCATCAAGGCGCGCGTCAGAGCACTGAGAGGATTGAAAGCCGCGTTGCCCGTCAGCTTGCTCCAGATCTCGTCGCGAATGCGCGGCGTGGTCGAGACATTGAGGCCTGCCTTGGCAAAGAGGCCGGCAACGGTTTCGAGATCGGTCGACATCTCGCCCGACGGTTCGCCAAGCACGAAACGACCAACATTGGAAAGGCGGATCTCACCGGGATTGACGACTTCCGCTCCCTGCAGCGCCACGCAGCCGATCACCCGTTCCGGACCGATCAGGCTCCACAGCTTGCCGCCGGGATCGAGTTCACCGAGCTGCAGCTCGGCATGGCCGCTTTGCGTGTCGCGATGGAAATACCACCAGGGAATACCGTTGAGCACCATGACCACGCGTGTGCCGTCCTTCAGCAGCGCTGCCATGCCCTCGGCTGCCGGGCCGAGCTGATGTCCCTTGAGGCCGGTGATGATGAGGTCTTGCGGCGGCAGTGTCGTCGGATTGTCCGTTGCGGTGATCCGCACATTGATCGGCCTGTCGGCATCGGCCTCATGAAGTGAAAGGCCGCCTTCACGGATAGCCTTGAGATGCGCACCTCGCGCGACGACCGAGACGGTCACGTCATCGCCGAGCCGGCTTGCCAGCTTGACGGCAATCGCGCCTCCGAGTGCGCCAGCTCCGTAGATGCAAATGGATTTGATAGTCATACCTTGCCTTTCCGCATTCGTGATGACGCCCGTAGATTTAGGTCATCGCAGCGCCAGCGCGAGTGAAAATCTTGCCGATGCGACGATCTTCACGCCGAAATGAACGAAGCGCGCCGGAGGGCGCGCTTGTTGCTGGGGGAAAGTCAGGCCTTCTCAGCCGGTCTGTCCGAAGTCCGTGGAGACGGCGAGTTTGCGCCACTGGGCCAGTTCCTTTTCCACGCTGGCATGCTCTTCCTCGATCTTGGCAACCGTATCGCTGCCGAAAGGCATGCGCAGCGGCGGGTTGGCCGAGCTCACCATTTCGATGATGCCGGCGGTCAGCTTGGCTGGGTTGCCCGGCTGCGAATGGTTGGCGCCGGCTGCGAAGTCGTGCATGTTGCCGGCCGGCGTGCCGACATAATCAGGAATGGAGGCTGGGCTGATTGCCAGCGAGTTGTCATGCAGGAAGTCCGTGCGGAAGAAGCCGGGCTCGATGATCGTGACCTTGATGCCGAAGGGTTCGACTTCGGTTGCCAACGATTCCGACAGGCCTTCGACAGCAAACTTCGTGGAGCCATAGACGCCCCAGCCGGGGAAGCCGTAGTAGCCGCCGATCGAGGAGAAGTTCAGGATATGGCCGGAGCGCTGGCGGCGCATATAGGGCAGCACGGCGCGGGTGACCTTCAGCAGGCCGAAGACGTTGGTGGCGTAGATCTTTTCGATCTCTTCGGCCGTTGCTTCCTCGACCGCGCCGAGCAAGCCGTAACCGGCATTGTTGGCGAGGATATCGATGCGGCCGAAGCGGGCAACGGCGGCAGCGGCAGCTTGCCTGGCCTGTTCTTCATTGGTGACGTCGAGGGCGACGGCAAGCAGGTTCGGATGATCGCCGAACTGTTCGGTGATGGTCTTGGGGTTGCGGGCGGTGGCAACGACAGCGTCACCGCTGGCAAGAGCATCCTTGGTCATCAGCGCGCCGAAACCACGCGATGCACCCGTGATAAACCAGACTTTCATGGCAATTCCCTTTCCTTGAGAGTGTTTGTTTCAGCAGTTCGTTGCTGACGGAGAGGAATTTGACGCAAATCGCGCTCATGTATAAGATTTGTTATTTGAGAGACTATGATGAGTGAAATTCAGTAATGAGAGCGACCGAACTTTCCGAAATGGCAGCCTTCGCCGCTGTCGCCAGGCACAAGAGCTTCCGCAAGGCAGGAGAGGAGAGGGGTGTTACCGCCTCCGCGGTCAGCCACGCCGTCCTCAATCTGGAGGACCGCATCGGCATCCGCTTGCTGAACCGCACGACCCGCAGCGTCTCGCTGACGGAGGCCGGCGAATTGCTTCGCTCTCATCTCGATCCGGCCTTCGGCGAGATCAGTTCTGCACTCGATGCGCTGAACCGTTTCCGCGATACCCCCTTCGGCCGTGTGCGCATCAATGTCGGCAATTCCATTGCGCCTTTCGTCGTCGGCCAGATCATCGGTCCGCTCTTGATGAAGAACCCCAACCTGCAGCTCGAAATCGCGGCAACGGACCGGCTGGTGGACATCGTCGAGGAAGGTTTTGATGCCGGAATCCGCTTCGGCGAACGTGTCACCGAGGGTATGATCGCCGTGCGTATCAAGCCGCGCATGCGCCTCGTCGTCGTCGGCTCTCCCGCCTATTTCGAAACCCGGCCAAAGCCTGAGACGCCGCATGATCTGAAGCGCCATATCTGCATTCAGAACATGTTCCCCTCGGGTGCGCGTTACCCCTGGGATTTTGAGCGGGACGGCCAGGCCATCACCTTCCACCCGACCGGCCCGCTCTCTCTCGACGACCACGAATTGATGACGGCAGCGGCCTTGAGCGGCGTGGCGCTCGCCTATGTCTGGGAGGGCAGGGTGGTGCCGCTGATTGCGAGCGGCCAGCTTATCCAGGTGCTGGACGAATGGTGCCAGCCGGAGGAGCCGCTCTACCTCTACTATCCCAGTCGGCGGCATATTTCGGCGGGCTTCCGGACAGTGATCGATGCGATCCGCGGCGAGTGAGTATCAGAGTTTGCGGAATTCCAGCCGGTAGACGACATCCTCTCCCGTGACAGGATCGATGCCGGGTGCATCGCTGATGACGAGCATGTCGCCCTCGATATGCACAGGGCGTATAAGGGGCCGCTCCCATGTCGGGTTCCAGGCGGCCTCGACATGATGGATCACTTTGTCGCCTTCCAGAGTATAGGCGGCGGTGTAAGCCAGCATCGTATCGAAAAGTGCGGCCTTTTCATTGTCGTTGGGGGCTTTGCCGTTGGGTTTAGGCCGGCGTCGGTTGGTGACGAAGGCCATCATCCGGCCGTCGGCGTGATAGGCGATGTATCCAATGGGATCGGCACCCATGGCGTCGCTGACTTCTCCCGTCGCAACGACGGTTCGCGTCCACGAGATCATGCGCCACGTCCCGAGCAGGGCGGCTCTGTCCATGATCTTCCCCTCCTTAAAGTAGTTTAGCACAACGAGAAATACGGGCTACGAACTTATGCGATCAGTCAAAACTCCCTTTTGACTCTCGGTGGTGAAGTGGTGAAGATGCGCCGCACGAAGGAAGAACAGCGCCGGAGGGGCGAATGAGAAAACCGTTTTTTTCTGCTGTCAGTCGGTGGAAAGTGGGATGTCGCGCAGCGCTGCTGTCAGCGCTTGCAGCCGTGGTGCTGTCTGCCTTTCCGCTGGAAATATCGGCGCAGGAAATGTCGGCACAGACACCCGCCTCCCGGGAGCAGGTCGAAAAGCTAGTTTCCCGCTGGAAAGAACATTTCAAGGGCGCTGAGACCCTCAGGGACCGGCGCACCGCGTTCCGTGACTTCATGGAAACGCTGCCGGAACCGACACGCATCCAGATCCGGCATGTCGATGCTGGCGGGGTTGAGGCTGAACTTCTCTGGCCGGCGCGCCTTCATCATCCGATCGGACGGCGTGTGATCCTGTTCATTCACGGCGGCGGCTTCTACAGCGGCTCCATTCGCAGCCACAGCCTGCTTGCCGGCTCGCTTGCCAAGGCCGCTTCCAGCGACGTATTGCTCATCGATTACCGGCGGGCGCCGGAATATGGCTATCCAGCGCAGGTCAACGACGCCTTGAGCGCCTACCGCTATTTGCTTGATAGCGGCTACAGCAACGGAAATATCATTGTTATGGGCGATGGCGCAGGCGGCAATCTCGCAATCGAAACCGTGCTGCGGCAGATGCGCTCCAGACAGCCGTTGCCGGCCGCCGTCGTGGCGCTCAGCCCGATCACTGATCTGGCGGCATCAGGCGCATCGGTCACGTCGAATGCCGCCAACGATCAGGTCCTGGACAAGAATGTGCTGGAGGCGCTGCGTAAAGCCTACCTCGGCAACAATTCCGCGACGGATCCCGACATTTCCCCGCTATATGCCGATTTCTCGGGTTTTCCGCCATTACTGCTGCAAGTCGGTTCCGGCGAGCTGCTGCTCGACGATACGCTGCGACTTGCCGACAAGGCGCGCAAGGACGGCGTCGATGTGACGGCTGAGGTCTGGCCGGGAATGCCGCATCAGTGGCAGCTTTTCCCATCAGTGCTTGATGACGCCGACAAGGCCGGCCAGAAGATCGCCGAGTTCGCGATCACGCATTTTGCAGACCCGCCAGCACAGTAAGGACCATTCCAACACCGCGCGACCCCGCTCTTACGAATGGTTCGAATTCAGCCCTTCGATCGGCCGGCCGATGGCGAGATTCTGACGAAGTTTGGGATCGAGCCGTTCGGCATAGGCATGATCGGGTGCAGCACCCAGCGCATCCAGCATCTTGGAGAAGAAACAGCGTGCTGCCGCTGCCGCGGTCACGTCGAAGATCTCCGCGTCGCTCAGTTGGAGGCGCTTCAAGCCATCGATGTCCTGCTGAGTCACCGAGGTGGCATCGCGCGCCACCTTGGCGGCAAAGTCCATAATTGCCCGCTCGACGGCATCGATGGGCGCTTTTTCGCTGCCACCGGCGACTGCCGAAAGACTGTCGTTGGTAAAGCCGTCGCGCAGCAGCGCGGAGCCATGCGCCAGCATACAATAGGACGACTTGAGCTCCCTGGCCGCCGCCAGCGTCACCAGTTCATAACGCCGCTGGCTCATATGGCCGCGAATGCTGGCAAGCAGCGTTCCCCAGTGCTCCATCACCTCGGGCCGGTGGCCGAAGGCGCGGTACATATTCGGCAGATAGCCGTAGCTCGCTTCGGCCGAAGCGTACATCGAGGCCGTCTTCTCGCTGGCGGAAGCATCTGGGGTACGAATGAAGGCCATGGTACGATCCTCCCTTGATCCACTGGGAGAATAGAGCGGCATCCGGCGACATCAATCTGCCCACCCATCGCTTTCCGCAAAATGGATGCCTGGTGCCTCAGCCGGCCGTTTGGCTCTGCCGCTGGCGGTAGAATGGCAGGATATGGTGTTCCGTCAGCCGCGCCATGATGATCTCGCCCGGTTCAGACGGCGATATCCAGCGGACCTCCTCGATCTCCGCCGTTGCTTTGATATCGTTGTCCTTCACTTGCAGCAGGAAGACCTCGGCAACAACGAGATGATCCGGCTCGTTGGCGGCTAGCGCCTGGAATTGCCCCAGGAATTCGAGTTCGGCAGCCCTCGCGGTGACGCCGATTTCCTCCGAGAGCTCTCGTGTCAGGGCTTGCTCGGGCGTCTCTCCCGGCTCGATCTTGCCACCCGGCTGCATGAAGGCCGTAGTGCCGTGCTTGCGCACCAGAAGTGTGTGACCGTCGCCCCGCAACAGGAGGGCGGCCGATATTCTGATCGTCTCCATCATGCGCAAATCTGACCGGATTCGCTGCCGCAATTCAACTGCCGTAGTCGGATCGGCCGTTTGTCAAAACCCGCCTGACCGCCTATATCAGCGGCTCAGTAACAGGAAGTGGATGTGACAATGTTCCAGGCGGCGTCGATCGAAGTGGACAACAAGGCCGAGTTCTATCGAGAGCTTGCCCAGCAGCTGCAGGGTCTGCTCGAAGGCGAGCCGGATATGATCGCCAACGCCGCCAACACTTCGGCCCTGATGTACCAGATGATGCCCGATCTCAACTGGGCAGGCTTCTACCTGCTGAAGGGTGAGGAACTCGTGCTCGGACCGTTCCAGGGCAAGCCTGCCTGTGTGCGCATCCCCATCGGCCGCGGCGTTTGCGGGACGGCAGTCAAGGAGCGCGCCTCCATTCTGGTGGAAGATGTCCATGCGTTTCCCGGCCATATCGCCTGCGATGCCGCATCCCGCTCCGAGCTCGTCGTTCCCATCAGGAACGGCGATGAGATTGTCGGCGTCATCGATCTCGACAGCCCGATACCCGCCCGTTTCGATGCCGAAGACCAGGCTGGCATCGAGCGCCTGGCGGAAATCTTTGCTGCGGCAACCCGCTTCTGAGCGGACTGGTGTGGCGACGATCCGTCGCTGCGTTTCCGTCGGATTTGATCGTGTATTCACCTTCGGGGAAATCGTGCTAGGTCACTGATCGAACGACGATTGCGTTCAGGTGCGCTGGTTGTTGGAGAGAACCATGAAGAAGCTGATCAACGATCCTTCCACCGTCGTAAGGGAAATGTTGGAAGGGGTCGTGGCGCTCAGCCCGGCAACCATATTGCTGGCCGACGAAAATGTCGTAATCCGGTCCGATCTTCCTGAACCTGCCAAGCGTAAAGTCGCCGTTCTCTCGGGCGGCGGCAGCGGCCACGAGCCTGCGCATGCCGGCTATGTCGGCAGCGGCATGCTGACGGCGGCGGTTGCTGGCAATGTCTTCACCTCGCCGAGCACCGATGCCGTTCTGGCCGGCATCATGGCCGCAAGCGGCCCGGCCGGTGCGCTGCTCATCGTCAAGAACTATACGGGCGACCGTCTGAATTTCGGCCTTGCGGCGGAACTGGCGCGCGCGGAAGGAATTCCCGTCGAGATCGTCGTTGTTGCCGATGACGTAGCGCTCCGGGAAACCGTTCCCGCCGACCGCCGCCGCGGCATCGCCGGCACGGTTCTGGTGCACAAGCTTGCCGGTGCTGCCGCCGAGCAAGGCCTGCCACTGGAGGAAGTGGCCCGCATCGCCCGGTCAGCATCCGAACAGCTCTCATCCATGGGCATTTCACTTGGGTCTTGCACCCTGCCGGCAGTCGGGAAACCCGGCTTCTCTCTCGGCGAACAGGAGATCGAAGTCGGTCTCGGCATCCATGGCGAACAGGGTGTTCGCCGCATGCCGATCGCACCGGTCGACCAGCTCGTCTCGCTCGTCCTGGAAACGATCGAAGCCGATGGCAAGCTCAAGAAGGGCGACCGTGTCGTCCTGCTGGTCAATGGTCTTGGCGCAACCCCGCCGATGGAATTGTCAATAGTCGCGCGTTCCACACTCGCTTTACTTGAAGGCAAAGGCGTCACGGTCGAAAGGGCTTGGGCCGGCACGCTCCTGTCCGCCCTGGACATGCCGGGTTTCTCGCTCTCCATCCTGCATGTCGATATCAGGTCGCTTGAACTGATCGATGCACCGACGTCTGCAAGTGCATGGCCCCGAAGCGGGGCGGTCAATCGCATCCGAGTACTTCCCTCGTTGAGATCAGCTGAAAGCCCACCCGAATCCCGCACGATTACCGCCGCCGGCAAGCAACTTCAGAAGACAGCGCAGGCTGTGGCAAACGCGTTGATCGCCGCAGAAGCGCATCTGACCGAACTCGACAGCATCACCGGCGATGGCGATCTTGGCGCCAGCATGAAACGCGGTGCCGAAGCCGTTCTCGCACTTCCCGATGCCGCCTTCGCGGATGTCGGAAGCGGATTGATGGCGATGGGCGATGCTCTCAGACGCGCAATCGCCGGCAGCTCCGGACCGTTCTATGCCACCGCCCTGATGCGCGCATCACGCCAGCTCGCAGGCATTGAGACCCCGACATCAGTCGAGATGGCCGAGGCCTTCTCCGCCACCGTCCAGGCCGTCTCCGATCTCGGCGGCGCAAAGCCCGGTGACCGGACGATGATCGATGCCTTGCGCCCCGCCGCAGATACCTTCATCGCAAGCCTGACAAAGGGCCAGCCGACCCGTGACGCATGGCAGGGGGCCGTTGCCGCCGGCATTGCCGGAGCGGAAGCCACGAAGGCGATGCGGCCGAAATTGGGCCGCGCAAGTTACCTCGGCGACCGCGCCCTCGGTCATCCGGATGGCGGAGCTGTAGCGGTTACGGTTTGGCTCAAGGCGATTGAGGCGGATTGATTGAGCGCCTAGAAGGCGAAACCTCTGGCAAGCATAGCCAGGGGAAAGATAGCAGCCGAAAACAGCAGGATGATATTGTACCACCGCGAGTACCACGGAAAGGTGCCGCCGCTTGGAAGCGATTTCGCGACACGATAGCCGAGAACGGCGCCGAACGAATGCCAGGCAAGAACCACAAGCGTCCCGTAGGCGCCTGGAATTGAAAGCCTGATAAAGAGCCAGATCAGCGCTGCGGACACCGAGACGCCACCGACGAAATAGGCGATTGCCATCAAACCGCGGCCAAGATAGGCCATCACGACGTCAGGGCCGAATATCAAGCCGATAACTGCAGCGCAGTCCGGACGGCGGCTACGCAATGCTTTGAAAATTTGCATGAAAGTCCCGGCGAAAAAGCGATGGTTCGCAATTGAGTTTCAGAGGCTGACTTTTCGTAAGTTGTATTGGATGCTGCAAAAAACACCAGCCGCCTCCCGGCAGTCGCCAGAAGCTCAAGGCTGGACGGTCGATCTCAGCAGACTGCGCAAATGACGAAATCTTGATCGACAGCGCTGTTCTCGGAACTCCGGCCCGGCCTATTTCTTTAGCCGACACTGATATGCGCTGCATTCCGGTGTCGCCGATTATCGGTATGGGGGTAGATCAAATGTCTCAATTTCGAAAACTGCTGGTCATTGGATCAGCTGTCATCGTGGCAATCATCGCTTCGTCCTGCACGACCAGCTCGGATAGTTCGATACAAACCGGTTCGATCGGGTATGGGCCCCAAAGCACCGACTTTGGGCTCCGACCGGCGTGCCTCGGCGGATTTGGCAACGATCGCCCTTGCAGCTACTAGCGAGAGGCGCGGTTCTGCCCCGCGGGCCCCGAATAGGCTCACGGAAAAAGTGATGCAATAGGACGCAGGACTTTATGACTGCGGGGCCTCGCATATTATTGACAATAAGATAGGTTACGCGAAATCAGTCATTGCCTGATTGTACGAAGCCGACCTCAATTTTGGGGCGGCAGATTTTATGAGTTTTGGGAGATATGTGATGGAATATCGTCGTTTGGGAAAATCGGGTCTGAAGGTGAGTGAGTTCTCTTTCGGATCGTGGGTCACTTTCGGTAAGCAGGTCAATGGCGGCGACGCTGTCGATCTCATGAAGCTCGCCTACGACAGCGGGATCAATTTCTTCGACAATGCCGAAGGATATGAAAGCGGCAAGTCCGAAATCGTCATGGGCGAGGCGCTGAAGTCGCTCGCCTGGAGCCGCGACAGCTACGTCGTCTCGAGCAAGGTTTTTTGGGGTGGTCAGAAGCCGACGCAACGCGGCCTGTCGCGCAAGCATGTGACGGACGCCTGCCACGCAGCTCTCAAGCGGCTTCAGGTCGACTATCTCGACCTCTACTTCTGCCACCGCCCGGATATTGATACGCCGATTGAGGAGACGGTCCGCGCGATGCATGATCTCGTCGCCCAGGGCAAGGTGCTCTACTGGGGCACGTCGGAATGGTCCGCACAGCAATTGACGGAAGCCTACGCCGTCGCACGCGACCTGCGTATCACGCCGCCAACCATGGAGCAGCCGCAGTACAACATCTTCGAACGTCAGAAAGTCGAAGCTGACTACCTCCCGCTCTACGACCTGATCGGCCTCGGCACCACGATCTGGTCACCGCTCGCCTCGGGCGTCCTGACCGGCAAATACAATGACGGCGTGCCGGCCGACAGCCGCATGAACCTGCCCGGCTACGAATGGCTGAAGGAAAAATGGTCCACCGACGCCGGCCGCGCCCAACTGGACCAGGTTCGCCAGCTTGCCAAGCTCTCGAACGAGATCGGCCTGTCGATCACCCATCTTGCCCTCCTCTGGTGCCTTGCCAACAAGCACGTCTCGACCGTCATCCTCGGCGCATCGCGCTCAAGCCAGCTGCAGGACAATCTCGCGGCCCTCTCGCACAAGGATAAGGTGACATCAGATGTGCTGGAGCGGATCGACAGCATCGTCGGAAACAAGCCGGAAGCACCGCGCCGCTTCTAGGCAAGGCTAGGCTATCCAGATCAAGCATCTGGCTCTTATCGTTGTTCCAATAGGAAAATGGCCGGACCCGTTGGTTCGGCCATTTCATTTTTACTGCGCTTCGTTGACCGCGCGTCAGGACGAGTGGCGGCCCGGTTTATCGCGCCAACCGGTCTCTCATGCATGCGCCGTGGAATGGGTTGATGATTTCATTGTGGCCAAGAACCTGTTTTGAACTCGTTGACCGGACACTGCGGTCCTGCCTTGCGACGCTATTACAATAAAGGGCAGATTCGGACGGAAAATATATCTGTCACAGGCTGATGGTTACGGTTGTTCCTGTCGGATTGCCGTCGAGAGCTACGCTCCCTCGGTGACGGGTCACGATCTGCTTCACGATGCTCAACCCGAGGCCGGCACCCGTGCTCCGCGGTGTGACCCTGTAGAATGGTTCGAACACGAGGTCTCGATGCGGTGCTGGAATGCCGGGGCCCTCGTCCGAAACCGAGATGCCTCCACGTTCGGACACGCGCACCGATATCGTGCCGGCATTTCCGCCATGGTCGATCGCATTGCGCACAAGGTTGCCTATCGCGCGTGACATGGCCGACGGACTTACCACGCGATAAAGCTCGTCCACTTCAGTGTCGAACGAGATCTCATATCCGCTTCTGAGGGCAAGCGGGGCTTGGTCGGCGACGACGTTCCTGGCGACTTCCACTAGGTCGGCTTGTTCAAACGGCTCCGGGGACTGCTCGCTTCGCTCGAAGTCGAGCAATTGCTCCGCCGTCTCCCGCAGGCGCCCGATGTCATCCATCATGGTGTCACGCGTGCTTCCTTCCAGGGTCGTATCGATACGCGTCTGCATGACGGCAATCGGCGTGCGGAGCTCGTGTGCGGCGTCGATGAGAAAACGTTCTCTGGCTGCGAACTGCTGCTCGAGGCGCTCTAGGACGGAATTGAACGCATGGATAAGCGGAACGACCTCGCTCGGAACCCGATCCACCGGCAGCCGGGATCCTGGCTGGCGAGGGTCGATCTCCGGAGCTTTCTGTACGACGTGGCTCAGCCCTAAGAGCGAACGCCTGACCAGTCGCGGCACGGCGAAGAAGAGGGCGGGCAGCGTAACCGCGAGCAGAGGCACGTAGATCGGATATGCGCTGCCGAGTATCGCAAGGAATGTCGACTCGCTTCCGTTGCGACCGCCATAAAGCACCCGGATCTCGGTCTTATTGATCTCAAAGTCGTCGACTGAAGCCGGCACCGGGCCACTTGCCGACGTGCCGCGAATGTCGGCGTCCTTGATAAGCGGCACGAACTTGGTGAGCTGTGTGTACGCAGGCGGAATATTCCCATATGCCACAGCCGTTCCGTCTGGGGCCGCAGCGTAGAAAAAGAGATTGGGGGTATCATTCTTCAACGCTGCGAGCTCTTCGCTGTCCTTGATGCGAAGTCCTTGTCCAGGTTCGTAGTTCAAGGACCCTTCCAGGGCATTCAGAAGCCGGCGCTGCATACCGACGTTCGGAGAATGGATCATCGCCCCATAGATGCATAGACCGACGATCTCCGATGCCGTGATGACGACGAATGGCACGCTGAGCTGCCAGCTCAGTCTCCACCACAGCGACGACGTATTCGGAAATCGCATCAATGTTCCTTCAGCAGGTATCCGACCCCGCGGATGTTGTGGATGGACACGCCGGCGTCCGCGTCAGTTAAGCGTTTTCTCAGTCGCGATACATGGGCATCCAGCGCGTTGGATTGGATCGTCTCCTCGTAATTGTAGATTTCGGTTTCCAGCACCGATCTGAGGACGGTCTTGCCTTTTCGCTTTGCAAGGGTAACGAGCACCATCAGCTCTCGACGAGGCAGGTCGAGCTGCAGTTCGCCGACCATGACGTCCATCCGGATCGGATCCACGGTCATCCGCCCCAGGACTATGGACGGCTCCGCCAAGGCCGACGGGCGTCGCATGACAGCGCGCAGTCGAGCGAAAAGCTCCTCCATCAAAAACGGCTTGCCCAGATAGTCGTCGGCGCCGAGATCGAGGCCCGCTACTCTTTCCTTCGGTTCGTTTCTGGCAGTCAGGACGATGACCGGCGTTACGACGCTGGAGCTTCGTAGCCAGGGAATGAATGTGATGCCGTCGCCGTCCGGCAGACGTCTGTCGAGCACGATCGCATCGTAGGTCTGTTGTCGAGCCAGTTCGATTGCATCCCCAAGAAGAGCGGTGTGATCCACCGCTATGCCCTTCTTAGTGAGCGAGGCCGCAATCGCTTCCGCCAGCCTTGTCTCGTCTTCGACCAACAGGATCTTCATGTCTCGTCCACCTTTGCGATCCTATCTTCACGACGACCATTGCGACAGGATTACGGCGTGAGCGTTTCGAACGAGGGAAGTCATGGGTCGCGACGAATTGGATAAACGAGATCGCACGATCGTCCGCCTTTCGCCACAAGAGCATTGGCCGTTACTCGTTCCCGCGATGATCTGAGCCTGGCAAATCCCATGAGATTGCCAATCGCCTCTGAACAAAAAACTCCAGGCGCCTGCGCACCTGGAGTTGATTTCTGATTGGTCTGTTCTGAAGGAAATCGGACCTCTGTCCGAGCGGATCAGTTTTCGATTGGCTGCAATGAAGGCTGTTCTCTTCTTATTGCTCAATCGAAAGATGTAAATTCACCCTTTTCTTCAAATGCCGACCGGATTTAGCTGCGCGGAAACCTGAATTTTCCCGAAGAAATCAGCTGCAGCCGCTGGTCGCACCGTAATTATGTTGTGCGGTTGATAAAAAGAGAAACTAAAACAATGCGTTAATGAAATTGTACTCAAGGGTGTACTCATCCGCGAAGCTCGAACGATCGGATAAAAGGGCAAAACCCAATTTTCGCCCTGAATCGAACCAGGTTGTCGGGATTAGGAAGAGGGAGCGAAAGTCATGCGATCAGGCGTTCTACACGCGCAACCTGACCGAAGCTGAGAACCATCTGGTCCGGACCTGCCGGCGACCGACATCGCTTCGAACTGTTTGAAAGCTATGGTCAGGTTCGCTTCAGAAGCGACGCTAGCCTGCTCTTGTCCCAGAAGCGCGCGTGCTGCTCTGAATGATCTGCCAACTGGCGAGGAGTACAGTTGGTATTCTATTAGTCATTCTTGTGGATCGAAATCTGATACAGCCATCTAAGCTGCCCAATATCCTCGGGGGTGAGGGGCAGGCAGCCCCGGTCTTGAAAAAAGTGCGCAACGCGCTCAATCGGCGCAGCCGCGGCCAAAAAAATCCGAAAAAACCTTCTGAAACAGGCGCTTAGAGAAAAATTCTCTTGTCATCTGTGCCTATTCTCGCTATGTTCTTAGCGCGGGGAAGCAGGGATGTTACTCGTGGCGGATTAGAAAACGAATTTAGGCACTTGATAGTTGGTTCTAGCGGCACGCGTTGGCTATGAGGTGGCATTTCCGAACAATCGTTATTCCATTGATCGTGGTCACGAATTGAGGTCATTTGCCTGCTTCCCAAGTACAGCGACCCCATAAAACAGCTTGGACGACGCATGGCTCCAGCCAAGGAACTCGACGTCATTCCGCTCTTGGTATGCTTGCAGGCTCTTAGAGGAACCCTGCCACTGCTCACCGTTTTCCAGAGCCTTGACGATCGCTACGGACAGCTTGGACTCGTCTGCTAGGCTTTATGGATGGCACAGGCATTCCAGACCCCCTGCGCACCCGCTGGCTATATAGTCTTTATCCCAGAGTTCGGCTGCGACGGCTTCCAACGCACGCCCGTTCCCTCCAGTTGACTGGATTCAACATTCGCCGCAATAAACTGGATTTCCTTTTCATCGAAGAATCGGCGGAGCTTATCGTTAGCTCTTGCCGTAATCTGTCGTTTCCCCAATTCGAATTCCCCCAACGCCTTCTGGGTGATGCCCGCCTTCTTAGCGAGATCAACCTGACTCATCCCAATGAGCGCTCGCGCGGCTCTTATTAGATCGCCTGTCAACAAAGTCGTCATTACCTGCAGAAACAGGTTGGCGCGAAGTAAGTCAAAAAAGACGTAAAATACGTATTAAATGACTTGAAATACGTTAATAAAGATGTAATCAAAGACGCCAACAGAGCGGGATCGACTCCCGATTCTCGATTGGTTCACATTCTGGATTACGGAGACACACATGAAGGCGACCCGGAGCGGTATCTTTCTCGGCGACGATCGCCAGGCATTGCTCGCGAAGCTGCAGTCTGTGGTAACGGATTTGGCGGCACCGGACTTTCCGCATCCCTCAAGCATTCCAGTGATGATCGACAAATGGAAAGTCAGCAGGCGAGAGGTGCCGTGTCTTTTCTCGAACAATGTCGCGATGGTATCGCCTCGGCAATCCGCAGATATAGCGATCGGTTGCCCGGCCGCCTTTCGGTGCGGGGTCCTTAATTTCGATCGCTGATTACCTCTCAGCAACCGATGCGTCTCGGAACGCATTGCCGTGCGTCAAAGGAGTTGAACGCTTGCCGACATTAAAGCACGCCTTGGCGCTCTGCATCGTCAATCGACTTCTCAGGCCGTGGAGGGATCAGCCGGATGCCAAGTTCCTGGCGACCATCGTTGTCGCAATCGAAGGATTGGCGGACGCTATCGAGGCAGCTTGCGAAGCCTTCCTGCACGGTAAAGCGAAAACCGGGAATTTCCCTGGCGGACGCAATGCGGTCGTCGAGCAGATCACTGAACCGAAAAAGCAACGAGCCCTGCTGGCCCGGGCTCAGGAGCCCAAAGCGCTCGTATTGATATTCAGGGACGAGAAGCAGGTCCCGTATCAAATTCGGGAATTCGCCGACGCATACCACGTTATCGATGAGATTGACCCACGCATGGTGAAGGCTGCGATTTACCAGGCGTCTGCGACCAAGGTCTCGTTCAGAGACGCGCAATTCATCGCCAAGCAACCGCTTGACGACTGGTTGGTGGCGTTTCGGAGCGGGCGGCCGGTCGAGCGGTCGCTCCGACTGTTGAGGACAATGGATGAGAAGCGACAAGCCGAGGCAAGGAGAACGAAGGCGATCCGTCTGGAGGAACTCCACGGTTACGGGCAGGCCAAGCATTGGGGTCTTGAATTAGCCCGCGACCTTGCTCGCTATCGACGTGGCGAGATCGCGTGGACGGACGTCGAGCCAGGACTGCTGCTGTCCGGTCCATCCGGTGTCGGGAAGACCAGGTTCGCCGAGGCTCTCGCGACCACTTGTGGAGTGCCCCTGATCCACGGCTCCTACGCGCGATGGCAAAGCGCAGGGCATCAAGGGGAAATGCTC
Organism: Rhizobium sp. 768_B6_N1_8; assembly: GCF_051811225.1. NCBI lineage: Bacteria > Pseudomonadati > Pseudomonadota > Alphaproteobacteria > Hyphomicrobiales > Rhizobiaceae > Rhizobium > Rhizobium sp. 768_B6_N1_8. Next base: position 1,268,198 of record NZ_JBPWPV010000001.1, read on the forward strand.
GCCGCTATGCGCGAAGCCTTTGAAATGGCGAAAGCCGCGGCACCGGCCATATTGCTCATCGATGAGCTCGACAGCTTCGAGTCGCGAGCGATCGAGGATAGCCACTCGCGGACCTATACCCGCCAGGTCGTAAACGGCTTTCTCGAGTGCCTGGACGGAGCGGCCCAGAGATCAGGCGTTATCGTCATCGGCACCACGAACCATCCCGAAATGATAGACCCGGCGGTCCTTCGACCAGGGAGGTTTGATCGGCACATTGCGATTACGCTTCCGGACGCAACGGCGCGGGTTGCCATCTTGCGGCATTACATCCCGGCGGTCATCCCGAGTTCACAAGAGACGCGATTGACAGACGAGACGGAAGGGATGTCCGGCGCGGAGCTCGAGCAGCTGGCAAGAGAAAGCAGGCGTCGAGCAAGAGGCCTGAACCGGGCAGTCGTTGCCGACGATGTCCTGGCATGCCTGCCGGAGACGCAGGTCGTCCCTCCGGACCGACTGGCAATCCTTTCGATTCACGAGGTCGGGCATGCAATTGTTGCCCTTGCTTTCGGTCGGACTATCGAAACCATCAGGATCGCGGACCGCTATCGATCGGGCTCAGGTCAAGGCTTTGACTTGGGAACCGTCCGCCTTGAAAACGCGGGCGTCCGCCGCACTGCTCGAACCTGTCACGGAGACATATGCGTCGCTTTGGCGGGAGTGGCCGCAGAGATTGAGCTCGTGGGCGAGCATGGCGATGGCGCGTCCGGCCATCCGGATGCGGATATCAACAAGGCGACGTATCTGGCCACCCTTGTCGAGGGCGTCCTCGGTTTCGGTGAGACACTGGTCGTCGAGCACACTCCCTACGATTACAACGAGCTTTCGAGGTTACGGCTGAGAAGCCCGCACTTGTGGGCGCGCGTGGACCGATTGCTGGCATCCCGGATGCGCGAAACGCGAAGGATCGTCGCTGAAAATCGGTCGGCGATCGAGGCGCTCGCGGCCGAGCTCACGGTTCGAAAAACGATGACCGGGAAGGACGTCTCGGAATTCTTGAAGTCGGCAACCTACGTGGTCGCCCTAGCGACGGAATTCACGGAAGAGGACCACGACGATACAAGTTTGCGGCGACCACGACTGGAAAGGGTAAACTGATGAAGCTATGGATTCTGTCCGATCTCCACCTGGACATGAGCGAGCTTGCCAAACTCGATATTCCAGAGGCCGATGTCTGCGTCGTCGCTGGCGATATCTTTACCCGGGGCGTCGTTCCGAGCCTTCGTTGGCTCGATGACCGCATCGCCACCCAGATGCCGGTCGTTTTCGTCGCGGGCAACCACGAGTTCTATCACAGCGGGATCGTGCAGGGTCACATCGCTGCGACCCGCTACGATGCAAGGGGAGACCTCTACTATCTCGAGAACGGTTGCGTAGAGATTGGCGGGTTTGTTTTCGCCGGCGCAACGCTCTGGACGGATTTCGACCTGTTCGGACCGGAGTGGTCGCAGAAGGGAATGCAGAACGCCGCCGACGCAATGAACGATTTCCGGCTGATCGCCTTCGGTGATGAACCTTCGCAGCGCTTCAAGCCGATACATTCGTTGAAAATCCACCAGGAAAGCCGCCGTTTTCTGGAGGGTGTCCTTGCGAAACATCGAGACCGGAAAGTTGTCTTCGTGACACATCATGCCCCGAGCATGCTGTCGGTCGAGGAAAAATATCGGACCGATCTGCTGACTACGGCGTTCGCGTCGAACCTCGATGACTTGATGGCACCGGGCGGCCCGGCTCTCTGGATACATGGGCACGTCCATCATTTCGTCGATTACACCGTCAACGACACGCGAGTGATCGCCAACCCGAGGGGGTATCCCCGGGAGGAGTGCTATCGGCAGTTCGACCGAGGCTTTGTCATTGAAGTCTGACCCTTGGAAAACTGACTCTACCGCATCGTTTTAGGAAAGGGCGGATATCATGGCAAAACGCTCGCGGTCGTCATCGGAAGGCGAGAAAGTAAAGACTGGCTTGCCGGGGTCGCTGGGGGAGGCGCTCGACGAGATCGGGTTTCAGCCGCTGGGCCGCCGGATTATGATTGGAAAGCAAACCGCAAGGCATCCTCGGACTTCGACTGACTGGGCGGTTCCCGCAATCGAGTTCTTCCGGTTTACGCTCCCGCGCGCTCCGAATGGCAACTGGGAACATCTCAATATTGCGGCTCACGAGGTAGCTTGCCAAGCCTTGATGATGCTGGGTCACGCCACCGTTATCGACGGCGGTGCAATATCAGTCACCGATCCCGGATTGCCAGCGACGCTTCCACGATGGGACGATATAGCCACAGCCGTCATCTGGGCGGCGAGCCACTCGGGACTGCTGAGATATCGGCGACGAGGGAGAACGGGTTTCGGAAAAAGATCGTCAAGGTTTCCGAGAGCGAACATACCGGCTGGATATGGATGTCCTCCTGCCTATCTGGGGGCGGAGGCGTTTCCTGCCCTCGAGAGTCTCGGACTGATTTCGGAACGCAGCTGGACAGCCGCTGCTGAAACGATCCTGTGGCGCGATGATCCGTACGAGGCCGGAATGAATTTCTGGAAGGACAAACGTTTCATCGAGGCGCTCGAATTTGCGCTCAAGAGCGTTCCCGAGGAAATCGTCGCGAAAATCAACGACATCGCGGCGATGCCGGCCAGTGAAGCCGCGCAGCTGGTGGATTTCGCAAGGCGATATGCACACCTCGATGTGACGAAGGATGAGGCGCTCGTGTTTTTGCAAGACGGAAGCCGGCGCTTGTTGTCTCACTTGTTCGCAAAACGATGGCGGCTGGACGACGGATGGCTCTCCGCGGAGGAATGCAAGCGCTCCTTGTTTCTCGAGTTGGACCCTCTCTCAATTAAGATGAGCATGGAATTTGGCAGGCTTTTCGTTCCTCCGAAGTCCGGATGCGAAGCCATGGATTGAAGGAAGCCAGTTTATTGCGGTGGTGGTTGGAACGCGACCCAGCTGCCTTGTGCGCAATCGCTAAGCTACATACGCGTCGTTCCATGGTGCTAGAATGAATATTTGGACGTTCTCTGACCTGCATCTCGAATTCGGTGTTCCGTTTGATCGCGATCCGCTGAAGGACGTCGACGTGGTGGTGTGCGCGGGCGATGTCTTAACCCGAGGTGTCACTCCCAGCTTAAAGTGGCTCACCGAAAACGTTGCCTGCAGAGTTCCGGTCGTGTTCGTGGCGGGCAACCACGAGTTCTACAATTCGTCCATCGATCAAAGCATGCGCCAGGTGAGGGAGGCCAGCAGCCATCCAAACCTTCATTTCCTTGAGAACGATGTAGTTGAAATCGACGGCGTCGCCTTCGTCGGCGGAACGTTGTGGTCCGATTTCCGGCTCTTCGGACGCGATCCGCAAGTCGCGATGTCCTATGCACGAAGCGGAATGAACGACTACAAGAAGATCAAGCTCTCGAAGATGCCCTATTCGAAGTTCAAGCCGATAGACGCCTATCGCAAGCACGTCGAAACGCGGGACTTCATCGCGGGCGAACTTCTTAAACGAGTGGGTCAAAAAACCGTTGTCGTGACGCATCATGCCCCGTCGCCACGGTCCGTCGGCGGCGAGTTTCGTCATGATCCGCTCTCGGCTTGCTACGCCTCGGATTTAGAAGACTTGATTTGCGAGACGAGACCGACGCTGTGGGTGCACGGCCATGTTCATCGTCGAAACGACTACGAGGTTTGCTCAACAAGGGTAGTGTCAAACCCGCGGGGGTACCCAGGCGAAGCGACGGGGTTCGATCCCGCTTTTGCGGTGGACGTTTAGCGGAGTTGATCCTTCCGATGTTTCATCACTTGATCGCGCTGCTGAGGCTATTCGCGGCTGCAGCCGCACGAGAGGAACGTGCGATTGCCGAACAGCGAGAGCCGGAGGTGGAATTGCGGCAGATGACCGAGGGTCACAACGTCGTCGCTGACTACAGCCACTTGGCTTGACCCTTCGCGAACATCCAATTGCGTTTCTTCGCAGGGACCTCACCGGGCGGCGGATCGTCACCTGTTCTGAAGGGATGAACGCCCGAGACGGTAGATGGCTGATGGCCGCTGGACTGGTTCTCGTGCGCCAGAGGCCGGGTTCGGCAAAAGGCGTTATCTTCATGACGATCGAAGATGAAACGGGCGTTGCCAACGTCGTCATCTGGCCGAAACTATTCGAGCGATCGCGGCGGATTGCGCTTGGCGCATCGATGATGGCGATCAACGGGCGTATTCAGCGCGAGGGAGATGTCGTCCATCTGGTTGGTCAACAGCTGTTTGATCTATCGGCAAGTCTAACGGGTCTAGCGGATCGCAATCTGGACTTCCGACTGCCGACAGGAAGAGGTGACGAGTTTGCTCACGGCACTCCGGGAAGAGCGGACACACACGATCCGGTGAAGCCCCGGGATAAATTCCGGACCTGCATATCGACACATTGAACGTACGGAGCTGGAATTATCACTGATTGCGATTACCCTTCAGGAGCCTTGTTTTTGGCAACTAGCGAAAAAAATTTTAAGACTTCGCTTACGTCGAGCTCGTCCGTTGGCAAGATGCGACTCCAGTGACACAAGTGGAATATGGAAACGGCCCGAGTCGACATAATATACCGCCCGCTGCGAATAGCTTTCGCCGTGCATTCCAATGATCTCGATGGCGTCCGCGCCGCGGTTAGATGCAGTCACTGCCTATGGGGCGGTCGATACAATCCCATCATCTTAATCGATAGACCAGAAGCGCATCGGCTGATGGAGTTGTTCCGGCCTGATATCGTGACCTCGGTAGGGACTCACGAGGGCCTTGCCCAATTCGAAGAGAGGTATGCCTTTCTTCGAAACAGCGGATTTCCTTCGAAGCTATTTCATCCGCCCCACGGAGATCATGAAGGCACTGCTACCGTGCTCGATGTCCGAAACCTTATGGTTGATCGAAGGGATGACCCCGATTGGAAGGCAATGGTCGAGCATGGGGTTCAAGTTGCCACATGGGAGAGCGTCGATCCGCTGGCGGATGCTTTTCTTGTGCAGTTCGGTCAATATCCTGAACAAGAGGTGGTCGGGATCGACTACAGGGGCAGCCTTGATCAGGCGACCCGGGCTATTGATCTTCCTATTCCAAACGGCGGCCTCCTACCTGTAGAGCTATTGCGGCACCCAGGCATTTCCCATCTTAGCCGATATGATCTAACCCCCCACTATTCAGGGCGTATAGGATGGGACTACCCCGGTTTCTACGTGGGCAATGCCGCCAACGTCGATGACCTTGTCACGTTCTGGAATCTTCGAGCGTGCGGTATCCACATGACTTGGCACGATCTTGATCACCATGGTCGGTTTGATCTGGTCAAAGCAGAGCACGAGGCAAATCTGCGCACTAACCTTGCTGGAAAGGTTCACCATCTCAACAATCCCGCTATTTGGTTTCGAGATGCAAATAGCGAGGCAGCAGCGGCGTTATTTGGTGATGGACAGTTTTCGTTCTGCGGGGTGAGCGAAACGTCGTGGAACGGACTTAACGTTACTCCGGCAAAGATGCATTTCGGTACGGAGTCAGCGCTTGCGGTGATTGGCGGTCCGGATCAGTTGCCGCGGCTAAGCTTCGCGTTGAAGGACAAGCCGTTTTCTTCGGACTCTTGGTTCCATCAGCAACAACTCGTGGCTTCTATTTCCGTAATGGGCACGCGTGGCGACGGCACCAACTATACGTTCGTTCCACCCTACGTCCCGGAGCTGAACGAATTCACCGGCCGCGCCATGATTTGGAGATATGATCACTTGCGACTGGAGCCCGGACACATCGGGGTCATTATCGACGCGACGGAGGTCGATCTCCAGCTAACTGCCATGGCAGTTCCGGCTCTAATCGAGCGCACGTTTGCGTTGGCTGGATTTGAGGCAAAGCTGAGTGGCAGCGGGTTGATCGCTCGTCAGCTTGTAACAAGTATGGGCGGTGTCAATGGTGTCCGAGCCTTCAAGATTCCAGGTGTGCGTAAGCTGATCAAATCTTTCGGTCCTACGCATTCGTTTTCAAAAAAGGACGCCATCAACAAGATTGGCTCAAAGGACTCCGCGACTGGTTCTGCTTTTTCAGAGCATCGGCGGCTTTATATTGAACCGCGGGAAAAGGGCGATCTAACGCCACCAATGGTATTCACGCATCTAGTCGAAAAAGGTTTGTTCCGGATTGGTGCGGACTTGCGATGCCCGACATGTCACCTGTCAAGCTGGACTCCGCTCGATAGTTTGAAGCAAAAGGCCTCGTGTTCGCTGTGTGGAGCAAGCTTTGACGCGACTCGACAACTGGTTGACGAGCAATTTGCCTATAGGCGAACAGGCGTACTAGGTGTCGAAAAGAACGCCGCAGGTTCCGTCCCCGTAGCCTTAGTTTTGCAACAGCTCTCTGTGAACCTAAACAGCACATTTAGCGCTGATGTCTATGGAACGTCGTACGACCTGAAGCCCGTCGATCCTGCCAGTGGTCTCCCCGCATGCGAGACGGATTTCGTGATTTTGACACACGAGCCACGCTTGCTGAAGCCCGCCGTCATAGTCGGTGAATGCAAAGATGCGGGCGGCATAATCGACGCCAACGACGTTGACCATTTGCGGGCAGTTGCCGATGCTTTTCCGAAAGATCGCTTTGCGGCATATATCATGCTTGCCAAGTTATCAGCGTTTACTGCGACAGAAATCGAGCTGGCCAAGTCACTCAACACGGGGTTTTCTCGCCGCGTGATCCTTCTCGCGCACACAGAACTCGAGCCATACCACCTCTATGAGCGGCACAAAGACGTCGAAAACATTTATGCATCCAGCGCGTCTGATATGGCGGAAGCAACTTACCGCATCTATCTTGCGCCCCCGACTGATGCCACTGAGGCGGCGACTGAAGGGCGGTAAGTTGCTGTGTTAAACTAAGGCGAACTGAAATTTCACCAGCAGCGACCGACGACATCCAAGCCAGCAGCAATTTCCTTAGTTGCCGTCAACGACTGGGAACAGTCGGTGTTGCAGTTCGGAAACGTCGTTGTTGAGATTGGCGACGGAGATCAGTTTGTCCTCCGCCAACGGCAACAAGAGATATGCTCCAAGCACTGAATGTGCATTGGCCTCGAGATGGCGCTCGTTCCTGAAACTCACCGAAGCGTCCTCTCGGTTCAATTTTGAGAACAGGGCCACATGGCCCGCGTAATTGGGGTGGCAGCGCTCGGAAAGCCGGTCGTAGTGGGCACGGATGCCGGGTAACATTTTTTCGAGCACTGCGATTGACGTTAGGATATTGCGCGCTTCAACATCAGGATGCTTCGAGAGGAGTTCTCGATCCTTGGTCGCGAACGTGCCGTTATCGACAAAGTCGTTCAGCGCACCGATATCCTGGGTCGGTAATAGACGGTGAACGACGCGTTCGAGATGAACAACGACCGCAACAGTTTCGAGCAAAGCACGTGCACTTAACATCGCGCCAAGCGTGTTTCGATTATTCCAGCAGAGGGCGACTGCGTCGCTCAGGCTCACGATCCGATGCTGCAAACCATGCGCATAAACAGCGATCTTCCACGCTAGTTTGGATCGAAGGAATAGCCCAGTGGCATTGATTTCGATTGCTCTCGTGTCCGAGAGACGGAGCAACACATCGTTCGCCTCGTCAATCATTTCTTTCTCTTCCAATGGAAGTCGATCGTCCCAAGCCCATAAATTGGGATCGGGAAGTGTCTGCTTGTCTTCCTGGATAAGGTCGGAGGTCATGGCAGGAATCCTCGGCTCATCTGTGCCTTCAGCGACAAAGTTTTCTCATCTGCAACGATCAGGGCCCGTTGTTTTCGGCAGAAACTGCCATCTAAAATCTTCCCAAGGAAGCGGCCAAACATGACTGCACCCGACCAATGTGAGAATAGCTGACAACCAACGACCTGAGCCCCACCACTATTGCAGCGTTGAACCTAGCTCGTCTTCGTCGATCTCCATCGCATCGATGCTTTCCAGAAGGCTTGCTGCGCGGGCAAGCACCTCCATGCCAATCATGGCGGCGGACAGTTGGCTCGCATTGGCTTCAAGGTCGTTTGCGACCTCGTCAAGCATTCCGATCATATCAAGTCGACCTGCTGCAGCCATCGATCTGGAGTGTGTCCGAAGTTCATCAACGTATCGCTGAGCCAGGTCGAGCTTCTGGTCGGGATTGAGGTTGTTGAATAGGTGGTCTTCGTCACGATCGTCATCAACAAATGCCATTGAAAGCCTCTGCGACTAGGACATCGATTAGCCGACCGAGAATCGGCGTGCCGAAGATGAGACTAAAGCCCAGAATCTGATTGGCCAACCCGCAGGCGCTCTCGCTCCTTGGCGTTTAGGAGGTTCAATGAAGAGATCGCAGGATGTCAGCCATCGCAGTCATGTACTCAGGGCCTTGGATTGCAGCCGGGAAGCTGATCAGTCCTAAGAGCAACCGCAATTTTAGGCGGACCGAAAGCCGGATCACTTTTGCAGAGAAGTCGAATTCCACGCGTGCACCTCAACGAGCTAACATCGAGTCTGATAATTTGTGGTGAGGCTGGCTGCAAACGCTATATATAGTGTTAACTGCTCGATTTCTCAAATTCGCGTTGATGTTTTTGCCCTACGGATTGGATAAAGCAATCGCTTCGTTGGGACAGCCCGGATGGGATTGACCAACTGACATGGGTAGAAGATAGCCGCTCGTCGGCTGCATTTACGAATTTTTGCTACCTCCGGCTTAGGCTGCCGTCGTTTAGTCACGGCATTGAGCGCCATGGACCCGGCCGGAAATCTCCGCAGCGACATAAAGCAGGCGTTGGAGCGCCAGGAGCTCACGACGTGGCAACGCAATTTCCTGGCAGACATTCATTCGCGTCTCGAGCGCTCTAAGGGGAAGGTGCGTTTATCGGAAAAGCAGTGGGCGAAGGTCTTCGAAATTATCGGTCGACAAGACACCCCGGTCGACTTCCCCGCCTCGAAAAGTTCCGCGCGATCAATGCAGCCCCAAATGCGGATTCCTTCACCACGGTTTCTCCGTAGTCGCAGACGGTTCTTTTGGCGTCTGCAACGTCTTGCGTTTGGATTTGCGCTCGTTGCTATCGTCGCCGTCGTCCAACTCTTAGTGGGAGCCGGCCCATGGCAGGAGGCAGTTTCCGAGACGATAGCCCCCACGGTCGCACAACAGTTTACAATAACTGACGGTGATACCGTCCACGTCGTTGGTGAAGCCAAGGGGACAAGGCTCGTCGGTTACAATACGCCCGAAAAGTTCGCCCCCCAATGCGAGAGCGAACGACAACTCGGCGAGCGAGCGTCGGCGCGGCTGAAAGAGTTGGTCACAGGTGGAGCAACAAGATTGACCAAGATTGCATGTGCCTGTCCGCCGGGGACCGAAGGAACCGACCGATGCAATCACGGCCGTTCATGCGGGACGCTTCTGGTGGATGGAAAGGACGTCGGGGACATTCTGATCAGGGAAGGGCTAGCCGTCCCGTTCGGTTGCGCCGGGACCAGGTGTCCTGCGATACCACGGCCGTGGTGCGGCTAGCCACTCAGTCCTCTTAACGGTTCATAGTGTCGACATACGACGCACACCGTCTTTTGCGCAATCATAGAGCGGCAGTGGACATAGCGCGATTCACGCTTGATTTGCAGGCGTGTAACATGAGACATCTTCACGGAACGGTAATGTAATGCGAGTCCCCCATGTCCGGTGCGATCTCATCAAGAACGCAGGATTTCAGTCAGTTGGTGAGGTCGAAGATCGACGAGATCAGACCGAGGCTGCTCGATCTTTCCGCGAAGAACCCGTTGGTATCCCTAAGTTTCGGCTCGCGCTCTGCTGGGTACGTCCGCGTTATCGACGAACTTCCAGACAAGTTATTCTTTTCGCTATCTACCGATGACTCACTTGATTTCCGTGCTCTGCCACCGCTGGAGGACGGCCCGCCGGACGAACAAAGCGCATCGTTCCTCGAAGCATTTGCGATAGGGCTGGTCACTGACTCCTTCTACCTCGAACAGCACTCGAAACTAGATGCTGACGCAATCGACTATCCGGACCTCGCCCGTCAATTAGAACGCGACCTCAAAGACCGCATCCGAGAAAATCTGGGTATGCCTAAGCGCATTACCCGGAAGGACGAGTCCCTCACACAACATGCCCGAAATCACGGAATCAATCCCGGTTTCGATCTGCCCGAACCCAGTGACGACATCGATTCCAAACATGACGACGGTTACATCCAAACCCTTCATCTCGGACCAGACCTAGAGCGCAAACTCAATGGACTGATGGCCAAGGGCAAAACGTGGCAACAAGAGACCGGGCTGAACCTACTTCGAGGCGCGTTTGGCTTTCTGGAATGGAAAGACCCAAAGCGCGGGGATAACAGAGTCTACTATTCGCCGCTGGTTTTGTTGCCGACCTCGATGTCTCGCCAGAAGACCTCCGCAGGCCCCGTATTCACTGTTGAGGGGGCAGGGGAAGAGGCGGAGACAAATCTCGTTTTGCGTGAAAAGCTCCGTCGCGAGTTCGATATTGAACTGCCGGTTTTTGCGGGAGGCTCTCTCGAAGCCTATTTTGAAGAGGTATCGGCTGTCGAGCAGACAAAAGTCTCTTGGCGGGTTCGCCGCTGGATCGTGTTCGGCGTGTTTCCGGCGGCGCGCATGGCGATGTACGAAGACCTTAATACAGCGATATCCGATTTCTCTGCAAACGGCGTGATCGAAAATCTGCTCGTTGGCTCCGAGGTCGGTAAGACCGGTGCGATCGCGAACGAGTACGAGGTCGACGATCCAGACGTCGAAGTCCACGTTCCCTATTTGGTCAAGAAGGCTGACGTTTCTCAGTATAGCGTGTTGGTCGATCTCGTGAAGGGAAGCAACATCGCTGTCGAGGGTCCGCCCGGAACTGGAAAATCTGACACTATCGTAAACTCGATCGCCGCGGCGTTGGCAAAAGGCAAGAAGGTGCTCTTCGTTGCCGAAAAGTCCGCCGCGCTCAAGGTCGTGCATTCACGCCTTGAAGAAGTGGGCCTGGGCGAGTTCGTGCTGCCACTTCTCGCGGGGAAGGGAAGCCGCGAAGAATTTATGGACTCTCTCCGGTCACGCCTTGACGCCATAGAGCCGTCGCCCCGGCACCTACAGCAAGAGCGGGAAAGGTTCATCGCGGCTCGTGATCGACTGGGACGTTACGTCGCCATCCTTTCAGAAGAGTGGAACGACAGCGGAAAAACGGTTCACGCCGTTTTAGGCGCGGCGATCGCGACACAGGACGCTCTGACGAGCCTCCCACCGACAGCAGTCTCAGAGCATCGGCTACCAAAGGCGGACCTCAAGGAGCATGAAATCAATAGCCTGATTGAGGCGATCCGGAGGCTTGCAGAGATATCGTCCACGGATGCCGCCAAGCGCTCATACTGGCGCGGCACCACGTGTCTCGACACGAGTCCGTTCAAAATGAACGCCGTCATCGCTCGAACTGACAAGGCGGCGGCGTCCTATAGGAAGCTCGGTGAAACATGCACCGTGCTGCGGGAACGAGTTGGTGTTCGGGCACTCGCGCTCAGGGATATCGCCGAACTCGCGCAATGGGCAAATCGTTTAGCTGAACGTGACCCGCGAGGTCTTTCGGACGACGACATGTCGATTGCAACTACGGACTTCCCGTCATCGATCTCGGAGTTCCTCGATCAGTGTTCGATCGCCCAGGATAAGGCAGCAAAGCTAGCTGATTTGGTCAACGTCCCTCACGAGCCGGCTCTTCCGGCGGCTCTAGCCCGCATTGCAAATATCTGCAGCGAAAACGGGATGGATAAACTGGAGGCTTCCGATCGGCTGCTGCAAATCGAGTTCCATCTAAGCGCGGCGTCAGCGGCAGAGCGGCTTGTTGCCGACGTTTCGGTTTTCGTAAGCCGGATTTCGGGAGCGGCTGGATGGACCGTCGGGAATGTGCGGAAGGCTGTCGAGATTTGGTCCGCGACAAGTAAACGTGTAATCGCGCAGCGTCGTGCAAACCTCATCGATGCCGCTTCGGTGGAAGCGCTCAAAGGCCTGTTGGAGCGGGCTCGCGTCCTCCGTCAACAGCATACGGATTTGAGTGCTGCGATCACCATCAAGCCCCGCCTGAAGGCATCCGAGATCGAAGGCCCCCTCGCCACGATTCGACAGGCCGGAGCGCTAAGCTTCCTCTCCGGGGCTTTCAAGCAGGCGAAGGCGTTTTACCTGTCGATTTCAAAGCGTGGCACCTTTGAAAAGAGCAAGGCCATCGATGATCTCCAGCGACTACAAACATTCCTTGAGGAAGAAGAAGCGTTCAATGAACGGGCCATCCGAACCGGCGTGTTTGGCCCCAGCTTCGAGGGGCGTGACACTGATTTTCAGACCTTTAACGAACTGATCCATTTCTATGAGGTAATAGATAGCGCGCTGCCCGGATTCGAGCATCGCGAGATCAGGTCCTTCCTGAAGACGGCTGATGCCGATCTCGTCGACAGCATGCCCGCCGTCGGCGACTTGCTTTCAGAGACGAAACTGGGAGCGGTCGAAGACTTGAGCAGGAGCTCCTCTGCGACCTTGGCGACACTGCGAAGTGTGCACGAGGAGCTTTCACGTTTAGAAGGAAATCTGCGGCTGGGCGGGCGGGCGCTCGCTCCATCCGCCATGCGAACGCTTGCTACCGACGTGGAGCGTTGGCAGGCATCGCTAGTCCAACTGGATAGCTTCGCCCAGGCTGCCAGACTTGGGCAACGCTTTGCCGGCTGGAAGACGGATGTTCCCGCAACGAAGCCGCTTGTTGCTGTCGCAACTCTCCTTGCAGAGGCTGGTGAATCCGGCGCTATCATTCGGAAAGCCCTGCAGGATAAAGTGTTCCCACGCCTGCTCGAAGAAGCGAATGCTGTCGTGATGGCTGCGGAGATCGCTGGCACGGCATTGGCCGAGGCGTCGAGAGAGGCAGCGTGCGATTTGCGCGCCAACGCCGCCGACCGCGACGAATTCGCGGTTGCTGATTTCCTTTCGGAAGCAGCCGAGGACCAAGAGGGTCTGGAAGCCGCCATCCTGATCGCAAAGACCAGAACAGATATCGCCCGCTTTGGAATGCAGGAAACCGTCAATCTGCTGCAAACGCAGGTCGCGACATTTGATAACCTCCCTGAAATAGTCGAGGGTCTCGTGCGTCGGGCCGCGGCGGAGCGCGTCTACGAGAAATACGGCTCAGAATTGTCTGGTTACTCCGGCAAGCAGATCGAAGACATGCGGGCCGAATTCAAGCATGCCGACGACAACGTCAGGAAGCTCTCCCGCAAGGCGCTCAGGTCGGAGCTCATCGCCAAAGCCAGACCCGCGACGGGAAACTCGCGCGGCCGTGTTGCCGATTATGCTGAAATGGGGCTGCTTGAGCACCTGGCAGGCCAGCGGCGTATTCGCGTTCCACTGCGAGATATCACCCGTCGCGCGGGCCGCGCGCTGCTTGAACTCAAGCCCTGCTGGATCATGTCACCACTTGCCGTCGCCCAGTTCATTCCGAAGGGGTCGATCCACTTTGACATCTGTGTGATCGACGAAGCATCCCAGATGCCTCCCGAGGATGCCGTCGGCGCGTTGTATAGGGCGCATCAGGCAATGATCGTCGGTGACACGAAACAGTTACCGCCAACGAACTTCTTTCATAAGATTTACGCGGGCGACGACGAAGATGACGAGAACCCCGACGCGGTCACGCAGGAATCGGTTCTGGAAATGGCAAATAGTGCTTTCCGGCCGCGTAGGATGCTCCGTTGGCATTACCGCTCGCGTCATTCTGCGTTGATCAGATTCTCCAATAGGATGATGTACGACGACGATCTGGTCGTTTTCCCATCATCGAACGAAGACGATCCGTCCATGGGCGTCTTCTCTACGTTCACGTCGGGCATCTACAAAGCTGGCCTGAATCCTATCGAAGGCGAGGCAGTTGTCGAGGCCGCTCTGAATTTCATGAGAACCGATCCCAATCGGTCGCTCGGGATAGTTGCGATGAACAAGTCGCAATCGGATTTTATAAACGAGCGCCTTCAATACGCTATCGCAAGAGATAAGAAGGCGACCGAGTACGTCGAGCGCTGGAACGCAGAGAGGGGTGGTCTCGAGGAGTTCTTCGTCAAGAACCTCGAAAACGTGCAGGGCGACGAACGCGACGTGATTTTCATATCGACGGTTTATGGTCCACCGGCACCCGGTGAACGAATCCGCCAGGCTTTCGGTCCGCTGAACGGGGCGACCGGTAAGCGTCGTCTCAACGTTCTCTTCAGCCGCGCCAAGGAACAGGTCCGAACGTTCACGTCCATGACAAGCGGCGATATTCTCGCGGAAGAAGGCGGCAACGAAGGCGCGCTGATGCTCAAGCGTTGGCTCGAATACAGCGCCGGCGGGCTCCTTGAATCTTCCACAGGAACACACGGTGCATTTGATTCACCGCTTGAGCAGTACATAGCCCAGCAGATAGAAGCCATGGGATGCACCGCCGTCCCGCAGGTCGGCGTCGTTGGCTACTCGATCGATCTCGGTCTCAGACACCCGGAATGGCCCAATGGCTTCATCATGGGAGTCGAATGCGACGGGGCAACATATCATTCGTCCAAATCGGCTCGCGATCGCGACCGTCATCGCCAGGAAGTCCTCGAAAACCTCGGCTGGAAAATTCACCGGGTTTGGAGCACGGACTGGTTCGACAATCCCCGTAGGGAAACCGAACGCCTTCGCACGGCGATCGCCGCCCGCTTGACGGAGCTCAAGGCGCGCGCGACCCGCCCGCTGTCCCAGCATCCTATCGTGATTGCGAACACCCAATCGACGGCTTCGCCAGCCCAACCACATCCACATGAGGATGACAGGCAGGCAAAGCTGACCCTACCCGATCCCAAACCCGCGCCCATCGCACGACCGGCGGCTCCAAAGACAATTACCGCAAGGCTAGGGGACACCGTTCGTCTGCGCTACCTCGACAGAAACCAGGAAACCTACCAATTCAAGATCGTAAAGGAGCCGAGCCAACCGGAGCGTGGGATCGTGAACCAGTCAGCGCCGTTGGCGAAGGGCGTGATAGACACGGAAGAAGGCGAGGAGATCGAAATCTTGCTCGGTAGCCTAATCCGGAAGGCAGTAGTCGAGAAGATATCTCGTTGACTCTGGTGATCGAGAACGGATGCATCTGTCCCGAATTACCTGAAGGTTAGGCATGAAGATGCCAAGCAATCTATTCCGCCCCAATCCTACAAGGCGTCGCTCGGTAACCGCAACATCGAGCGCTGAGACGTCCCCGTGGAGAACCTTCGACCACTCGCTTGCAGTAGGCGGGCGAAATGTGAATCGATAGACCGCCATCGCACTCAGCGTCTCGTGTTCGCCATCGCCACGTCGCAGCAGATGGCTTTCACTGACATGCTCCGAACCCGCCGTGTCCACTTCAAGCCGCCAATCGACGATATTGAAAAGTACTGGAAGCCGCATGAACGGGCCCCGGTAACACGTATGCTGGCTCGGTCAGCTGTGGCGTCCCGGGACACGGTCCGGGATTACATCAAGGGGTTTGTCGATGGGACGGGAGCTGATGAATTGATGGTCGCGACCGACGTCTACGATCTTGATGCACGACTATGTTCCATCGAGCTTCAGGCGGAGATCACAGCAGGCTGATCGCAATGGTTCGAAAAAACGGTAAAGCGCGCTGAAGCATCAGCCGCGAAGGCACAATGTGGAGCCGCCAAGCTTTTGCGGTTGCACATTTTTCAACCATCAGTGCGGCTGGCTCAAGCTGGGTGTCGAGCGGACCCAATATCTCGAAGTGTAGGCTATTAAAACTGTACGGCCGCAAGAGCCTTGCCCATGAAGGTCCGCTCCAACGAAGAAGTATTTGCCCCCGGAAATTGACTATTATGAGATAGTGAGAGCATCCGACACAACCTTTGTTGGCGACATTCTTACCAAGCTTCAGGCTCGGGACCATAGAGTATAAGACGTTTTCCCGGATAGTCTTTTGGGACCTGGCCGAGCGTTTTCCAATCGGCATTTTTGACGATCAAAGATCGCTTGCTATCAGTAAACAGCTCCTGGCCAGTATACATGGCGAACGTGGCGGATTTTACCCAATGATCATCTTTTGCTTCAAATGCGATGCTTTCGTATTCGACCGAATCGAACGAGGCTGGTATTGGATTGATGGAGAATACCTGTCTCGCAATCAACGTAGAGCCATAGAAATCAAGCCAGTTTGTAAATTGGCCCGGAACAGGAAGGAACGTACCAGCGCCCGAGGCAAAGCCTTCGATTTTGCTTGGCTTGTTACTCGCAGGGTCGAAATAGGTCTTAACTGAAGTGGCTTTTGCGTAGAAACTTAATGGAGACAAAAGCAAGCCACGCTTCATTCCACCCGTCGCAAGAAGGATATAATGAGAGTTGAAGAGTAACTCATCGACAAATTTTTCATCTTCAGTGTTGTTGGGAAGCAGATTTAAATTTTGAGATGCAAGGGTATTTATCTCTAAATACTCACCTCCTTTCTGGTCGCTGCCACGAAAGGCCGTAGGAAATGCGATATTAGAATTCTTCATTATTTTATATTGCTTCTCAACGCGGTCTAACCAAGTGTTTATTCCTGATGTTGATTGCGTGCCCGTGAGGTCGATAGCGATCCAAGCAGACCCGGATATCTCTCCCATTCCATATCGATTCCGCCACAAGTCAATCTTAACTTGCTGGTTGCCCTCCTCGATGCTCTGCCCAAGCTTCTCGATCTCTCTAGCGCTGGGGTTCACTAAAGCTATGATAGCGATTACAAGAATGACAATTAGGATCGAGGCGGCCAGCAGGAACGTCCACCGGAGGCGGTTGTTGCGAATCCATTGCTCGGGCGAAATGTTCGTTGGTAATACAGTACCTGTGGCAATTTCAACTGTTCTTCGGCGCTCGTCAGGTGGGATGGTGTCGATCTTTGCGAGCAGGGTCTTCGCAAGTCTGAGTCGAGCGCCGGCGAACAGAAATATGATAGCGGCAATGGCGTAAGCAGCCAAAGCGTAGGGGCTGGCGGCTGCCGCCGGAATGGCGCGAATAAACTCTTCCATGTGCTATCCCGCTCAAATAATCGGACACCAGAAGTTGCAACAGGAAGTTCGCCGATTTTGGCGCATAGTGCAAGTGCGCGGGCGGGTGTAGTTAATTTGATCTGTTGCGTGGCGATCGCAGGATCAACTTCAACTAACACCTTCCACTTCGCCAAATCGGCATCGGGCACGGTCGCTGCCGCTGATACGGTTAGCCCCTCTGAATTCAACAAATTCGCGGCAGGAATGCGTCATTCAAGGTTGAGACTGACGACAACAAAACGTCAGGCACAATCACCAGTCATTTTGGCGTATCCAAATTTCTGAAGTCCGGCGGCGGCTACAAGATAACCGAGGGCGCGTTGTCGGGTTACAGTTACGTCACCTACGACGCGATGCTAAAGGCATTTCAGGTTTAGTCAAAGAGAAGCAGACTACATTTAAGTAGTCTTGAGGACGCGCTCTGGCCGCGCCGACGGTAGAGCTGTCGCCTTAAGTGCCGCGCCCCGCGGGGTTCGCGTGTGGCTGTCGCCACTGCACGGGCGGGCGTGCGGAAAATTTCGCCCGCAGACGTGGCGTCCGCGCGTCGTCCGGAAGAACCTTTAATCCGGCATCCCTGGCGGCCGCAACGAAAGCATTTCGGGCTTTCGTCGTATCCGTCTCCAGCTGCAGGCATCTGGTGCATGTAGCGAAAGCGTGCTGCCAAGCGGTGTCATTTGGGTGTTTCGGCCACCCGGCGGACATCAGGATGCCCATCATATCTGAGACCGTGGTGGCGACAGCAAAGTGATCTCTTTCCGGTAGCGCGACTGCGACTTCTCCGATCGATGCATACGTTGTGTCTTGCATGAGAGTCCTCCTCATCCGGCTTTTCGCGATTTCAGGTCCTGCTCGACCGACTTGCGAAGGGCATCCATAATGTTGACGACATTGGAGGCCGGAGCGGTTTCAGGTTTCTTGCCTTTCGTGGTCTTCCTCGGTTTCAGTGCTTTCTTCTTCTCCTCGATGAGGGCCAGCAACGCTTCCTGGATAGGGTCCGAGACCATGGTCGGGGACCAATGTTTCGTCCGTTGTTTGATCAGCTTCTCCACTAAGGGCAGTGCATCCTTCTCGGAGTCGCTGTCGATTCCTTCGAAGTAGGATTCCTCCGGACGCACCTCGTCGCCGAAGCGAAGGGTCCAAAGCACGATGCCTTCGTCGCGGGGCTCGAGGATGACCGCCCGTTCCCTTCGTCCGATGACAAGCTTCGACACGCCAACAACCTTCGACGCCTTCATCGCATCGCGAATGACGGAAAAGGCCTCATGGCCGACCGGGTCGTCAGGCGTGAGGTAGTGGGCTTTCTCTAGATAGGTCCAGCCGATGGATTCGGCCGGCACGAACTTTTCGATGTCGATCGTGCGAACGGTGTCGAGCGCTACAGAGTCCAGGTCGTCTTCCGTCAGGATGACGTAGTCATTCTCACCGCGCGCATAGCCCTTGGCCTCGTTTTCGTCCTTGACTGGTTTTCCCGTGACGGAGTCCACGTATTGGGAGACGACGCGGTTGCCAGTCGCGCGATTTAGGGTATGGAAGCGAACTTTCTCGGATTCCGACGTCGCCGGTGACATCGCCACCGGGCAGGTGACGAGGGATAGTTTGAGGTAACCTTTCCAATAGGGACGGGGTGCCATCGTTCGCTGTCCTATCCGGCTTTACGCTGCGGGGCGGCTGGTGCGGCGGACTTGGCCGCCCCGCGCGGCGCACGCTGCCGTTGGGTGCCTTGGTTGGCATTCGCGGCCGTGCGTTTCGGTTGTCCGGTGGATTTGCCTGCGACGCCGGCGCTTTCGCGAAGGGCTGCCAGCAGATCATTGGGCGTCGAGACCTGCACCTTCTTCGGCTTCGGCAGAGACTTGCCCTCGATCTTCGCCTTCACAAGCTCTGCGACCGCCTGTTCGTAACGATCGTCGAAGGTGGCCGGATCGAACTCCCCGATCTTCGTCGAGATGATATGCTTGGCGAGATCGAGCATCTCGCCTTCGATCTTCAGCTTCGGTATCTCCTCGAATGCGGCCTTCGAAGATCGCACCTCGTAATCGTATTGCAGGGTCGTGGCGATCATCCCGTTGCCGTGCGGGCGAATGAGCACCGTACGCATCCGCCGGAACAGAACTGTCTTCGCAATGGCCGCGACCTTCGCTTTCTTCATTCCGTCCCGGAGAAGCGTGAACGCGTCCGATCCCGCGCGGTCGCTCGGTGTCAGGTAGTAAGGCTTGTCGAAATAGACGTCATCTATCTCGGAGCAGGGGATGAACGCCTCGATCTCGAGCGTCTTGTTGCTTTGGGGAATCGCAGCGGCGATCTCTTCCGGATCGATCATGATGTACCGACCGTCATCGACCTCGAAACCTTTGGTCTGTTCCTCTTTCGGAACCGGGTCATCGGTCTCGCTGTCGACGAAAATACGATTCACCCGGTTGCCCGTCGCTTTGTTGACGGTATTAAAGGTGATGCGTTCAGAGGTAGAGGCAGCCGTGTAGAGAGCCACGCCGCAGCTGACTTCTCCAACTTTCAGAAAGCCCTTCCACTGGGCACGGTGCCCTGACGCCATGACGCGATACTCCGAATCAATGATTCGCGACTCAAGTCCGGAGCAGGTGATTCGTTCCGACTCGAAACGAATCATTTTTCAATGGCTTACGACCTGATGTTGAGATTTTGAATCCGGACGCCTTGGCCGAGCAAACGAGCCAATTCTACCGTGGCGATTCAGGCGGTATCGTCCCTTGCCAAAGATGGTCCAGCCTCGATCAAATCCGGAAACCGAGTCTCGCAACGGTCAATGCCGTCCGCGGAAACCATCCTCGGACATCCCATCGACACACGCCTCCGGAGCTGCTGGAAGCTCAAGCTCGCTCCGTATTGTTTGACGAGTGCTTGTCGGTCGAGTTCGCCGCTACGGGCGCAGGCGCGACATTCCACCTTTATCGTCGGTTTGCGAAACTCCCGCAGCGTCAGCAGCGGGCAGTAGGTATTTGTTCCCATCTATTACTTTCTATGAGGCTGTGCGTATCTTGTTTTCAGGCCATTGAAAATATTTGCTTATTAGCACAAGTCCTCCTGTGGACTGCGTGTGGATTAGGAAAATACACCTGAACATTCGCGTTGACTCACATGCTAATTGGGAACAAATAAAGAACAAGCCCGTTTTTGGCGATAAAACGATGAAGACCGGACATGGCTCAGATGAGCGCCAACATCATTTCCGAGCTGAGGGAGCGCATCGCGAATCTTGAGGGCGGCATTGCGCGTAAGGCGATCGTCTTGCCATTCGGTGTCCCGGAAATCGACTGCGTGCTGCCCGGTGGGGGCCTGACTTTTGGTGCACTGCACGAGTTCGCGGGCGGCGGCACGGATACGGTCAACGGCGCGGCGGCCGCCCTGATGGTCGCGGGGATCGCCGCGCGAACGACGGGCAAGATTCTCTGGTGCCTGACCAGACCCGATCTGTTTTTTCCGGCGATCTCCCAGGCCGGACTGCATCCGGACAGGGTCATCTTTTGTGAGGGCGACAAGGAGGAGGATGTCCTCGCATCGATGGAAGAGGGCCTGTCGTTCGGCGGCTTCGGAGCCGTGGTCGGAGAACTGGTCCGGCTGCCGATGACAGCGTCGCGCCGCCTCCATCTGGCGGCCGAGAAGACCGGGACGATGGCTCTGGCCGTGAGACGATGGCGTCGGCAGGCGGAAGCTTCCGACTATGGCCAGCCAACGGCATCGACTTCGCGGTGGCGCATCAGCGTGTTGCCGTCCGAGCCACTGCCCGTGGCAGGTGTGGGAAGGGCGCGATGGCTGGCCGAATTAATGCGGGTGAAGGCAGGCGAGTGTGCTGAGTTCGAAATAGGAGCCTGTGATGCCAAGGGTCGTATCTGTTTACTTCCCCTATCTGCCGACGGATCGGATCAGGCGGCATGGCGGACACGAGGTGCCGGCTGACCAGCCACTCGTGGTGATCTCGAAAAGCGGCTCGAGACGCTGGATTTCCGCAAGCGATGCCAATGCCCTCAAACTCGGACTGCGGATCGGCATGCCCGCGAGCAGGGCTCAGGCGATGGTCGCCAACCTCGTAATGGTCGATGCCAGTCCAGCTGAAGACGCCGTTGCGCTCAAGCGGCTGGCATTGTGGGCGCTACGTCAATACAGCCCGGTCGTCGCCGTAGACGGAACCGACGGGATTGTCATCGACACCGAAGGGGCCGATCATCTCCAGGGTGGCGAGGAGCTTCTGATCTCAGGCCTCGTCAACATGCTTCACGCAAAAGGTCTTACCGCGAAGGCGGCTGTTGCCGACACTTGGGGCGCTGCGCATGCCATTGCCCGTCTGACGACCGAGACGACAACCGTCGTTCCGATTGGAGGTATAACGCAAGCCGTTATGGGGCTGCCCATCCATTGTCTGCGTCTCGCGCCAGATACAGTCCACGATTTGAGGGCTATGGGCGTCGACACTGTGGGCGAGCTTGCGGCCATGCCGCGTGCGCCCCTGGCGCTGAGGTTCGGTCCCGAACCCGGCAGGCGGCTGGATCAGCTGTTTGGCCGTGTCGCCGAGCCGATCGAGCCGCTGCGCACGCCAGAGCTGGTCGAGGTTTCGCGCAATTTCCATGAACCGATCGGCGCGCCGGAGACAATCGAGAAATACGTGCGTCGTCTCGTGGGGCAACTGGCAGCAAAGCTCGAAAAGCGGGGCCTCGGTGTGCGCCGCTCCGATCTCGTCATCCACCGCGTGGACAATACGACCCAGTCGCTGCGGGCCGGGCTTGCGAAGCCAGTGCGAGACCCGACACGACTGTCAAAGCTGCTCTGCGACCGCATCGAAAAAATCGACCCCGGCTACGGTATCGAAAAGATGGTTCTTGTCGCAATCATGGCCGAGCCGCTGGAGGAGAAACAGGTCGCTTCGTCGCTGATCGAAGAGGCGGCCGTCGATTACACGCCTATCGTGGACATCCTTCAGAACCGGGGTCAGCGTCTCTATCGCGTGACCCCCGTCGCCTCGGATGTCCCGGAACGATCCGTCGCCCGCATTGCCGCGACAGCCGAGGAAACCGGGGCCGACTGGGCAGCGAAGTGGGGGAGGCCCTTGCGCTTGTTTGCACGCCCGGAAGAGATCGAGGTGATCGCCGTCCTACCTGACCAGCCACCTGCGGTCTTCACGTGGCGCGGAAAACGCCGAAGGGTGAAGCGAGCCGACGGACCCGAGCGCATATTCGGCGAGTGGTGGCTGACACCCCGGGAACGGCAGGCAGTCCGCGATTATTTTGTCGTCGAAGACGAGATCGGCGAGCGGTACTGGGTCTTCCGTGCCGGTGACGGGGTCGATGTGGCCACGGGCTCTCACAAGTGGTTTCTCCACGGAGTGTTCGGATGATGAGATACGCCGAACTCCAGGTGACGTCGCATTTCAGCTTCCTCAGGGGGGCGAGTTCAGCCGAGGAGCTGTTCGCGACAGCCGCTATGTATGGCATCGATGCGTTGGGCATCGTCGATCGCAACAGTCTTGCCGGCATTGTCCGAGCGTGGGAAGCGTCAAAAACGATGGGGGTTCGCCTCGTCGTCGGGTGCCGTCTTGACCTGACGGACGGCATGTCTCTGCTGGTCTACCCCACGGACCGCCCCGCCTATTCCAGGCTGACCCGATTGCTATCGCTCGGCAAAAGCCGTGGCGGCAAGGGCAAGTGCATCCTCGATATCACCGACGTCGAAGCTTATAGCGAGGGACTGCTGGCGATCCTCGTGCCGGATGAGGCGGACGACATCTACGCAGGCCAGCTCAGGAAGGTTGCGGCGATCTTCGGCGATCGTGCCTACGTCTCGCTTTGCCTCCGGCGTCGGCCGAATGATCGCCTCAGGCTTCACAACCTGTCGAACATGGCGGCCCGACACAGGGTGAAGACCGTCGTGACCAATGACGTTCTTTTCCACGAGCCGGGGCGGCGGCAGCTACAGGATATCGTCACCTGCATTCGAAACGGCACGACCATCGACGACGTCGGGTTCGACCGCGAGCGGCATGCCGACAGGTTCCTGAAGCCGCCAGAGGAAATGTATCGGCTGTTCACCGACTATCCCGAGGCGCTGGCTCGGACGCGCGAGATCGTCGACCGCTGTCGTTTCGACCTGGGCCAGTTGCAGTACCAGTATCCCGAGGAGGCCATTGTCCCGGGCCTCGATGCGCAACAGTCGCTGGTGAAACTTGCGTGGGAAGGGGCGGCCGAGCGCTATCCGGAAGGCATTCCGGAAAAGGTCAGGAAGGCGATCCTTCACGAACTGGAACTGATCCGCGAGATGAAGTACGCGCCGTATTTTCTAACGGTATTCAACATCGTCAGATATGCCCGTTCCCTGAGCATTCTCTGCCAGGGACGAGGATCGGCCGCGAATTCGGCGGTCTGCTATTGCCTTGGCATCACATCGATCAATCCCGAGACTTCCGACCTGTTGTTCGAACGTTTCGTATCGCGCGAACGCGACGAGCCGCCCGACATTGACGTCGACTTCGAGCACAATCGTCGTGAGGAAGTGATCCAGTGGATTTACGAGACCTATGGGCGATCGCGCGCGGCGCTGGTGTGCACGGTCACCCGCTATCGCACCAAAGGGGCGCTGAAGGATGTGGGCAAGGCGCTAGGCTTGCCCACAGACCTGATCGAACAGCTGTCCTCAGGGGTCTGGGGCTGGTCTGAGGGTGTCGGAGCGCAACAGCTCAAGGAGAACAATCTCAATACGGCTGACTACCGCTTGCGTCTCGCGCTCGAGCTGTCTTCACAGTTGATGGGCGCTCCGCGCCACCTTGGACAGCACCCTGGCGGCTTCGTGCTGACGCAGGATCGTTTGGACGACCTGGTGCCGATCGAGCCAGCTTCGATGGAAGACCGCCAGGTCGTCGAATGGGACAAGGACGATCTCGAGGCCCTGAAATTTATGAAGATGGATGTTCTCGGGCTGGGAATGCTGAGCTGCATGTCCAAGGCGTTCGAGCTGCTTGCCGAACACAAGGCCCTACCGATGGGGCTTGCCGACGTCCCACAGGAAGAGGCTCGGACATACGCGATGATACGGAAGGCTGACACCCTCGGGACATTCCAGGTGGAATCCCGTGCGCAGATGGCAATGCTTCCCCGCCTGAAACCGAGGACCTTCTACGATCTGGTGATCCAGGTGGCGATCGTGCGCCCCGGCCCGATCCAGGGCGATATGGTTCACCCGTATCTTCGCCGACGCGAGGGCAAGGAAGAGGTGGTCTACCCCACGCCCGAACTCGAGGCGGTGCTGAAGAAGACCCTCGGCGTTCCTCTTTTTCAGGAAAGCGCGATGAAGGTCGCCATGGTCTGCGCGGGCTTCACCGCGGGTGAGGCCGACCAACTGCGCAAATCCATGGCGACATTCAAATTCACCGGCGGTGTCTCGAAGTTCAAAGACAAGCTGATCACCGGGATGATCAACAACGGCTACAGCGCGGAATTCGCAGAGCAGACGTTCGGGCAGCTGGAGGGCTTCGGTTCTTACGGCTTCCCGGAAAGCCATGCAGCCAGCTTCGCGCTCATCGCCTATGCCTCATGCTGGGTAAAATGCCATCATCCGGATGCCTTCTGCACGGCGCTGCTCAACAGCCAGCCGATGGGATTCTACGCTCCCGCCCAGATCGTTCAGGATGCCCAAAAACACGGCGTCGAAATCCGACCTGTCTGCGTCAACCGATCCCGTTGGGACTGCACAATGGAGCCGATCGAGGGGACTGACCGCTTTGCCGTCCGGTTGGGAATGCGCATGGTGAAAGGCCTCGCGCTGAACGATGCTGCCAAAATCGTCATCGCCCGCGCCGACCAACCATTCGGGTCCGTCGACGATATGTGGCGAAGGTCCCGCGTTCCTGTAGCAGCGCTAGAGAAGTTGGCCGAAGCCGATGCTTTCCTGCCGTCGCTGAAGCTTGAGCGCCGGCAGGCGCAATGGGACATCAAGGCCTTGCGCGATGAACCCCTCGAACTCTGGGCCGCCGCGGCCGAACGCGAAGCCAAGACGTTTCCGGAGATGCAAGAGCCCGAGGTAGCATTGAAATCCATGACGCAGGGCAGGGAGGTCGTAGAGGACTATTCCCATACGGGGCTGACGCTGAGGCGGCACCCCGTCAGCTTCCTGCGCCGTGAACTTACGAAGAAGAGCATCGTCACCTGTTCCGAGGCCATGAGCCAACGGGATGGCCGATGGTTGATGACGGCCGGGCTTGTTCTCGTCAGACAGCGGCCGGGATCAGCAAAGGGCGTCATGTTCCTGACACTCGAAGACGAGACCGGGATCGTCAACGCCGTCGTGTGGCCGTCGTTGTTCGAGCGTCAGCGGCGGATACTGATGGGCGCAAGCATGATGGCCATTAACGGCAAAATCCAACGGGAAGGGGAGGTCGTTCACCTTGTCGCCCAGAGGCTGTTCGATCTGTCATCGGACCTTGCGAATATCGGGGCGAGAGATGGAGAATTCCCGTTGCCCCACGGACGGGGCGACCAGGTCAAGCATGGTGGCGGGCCGGACTCACGGGACAATCCTAAGCCTGCGGTGCAGACCAGGGACATCTACATTCCTTTATGCCGAACTCGGCATAATGGAACTTATCCCGAGCCGGATACTATGCCGAGCCCGTTCCCTAAAGCCCGAGATTTCCTATAAACCAAGCGCAATGGCTCGGCATAGTTTCATATGCCCCAAAGCCGGTTAGGCGAGCCTGTCCGGCTTTCGGCCCGAGCCGTCGGGACAGGAGAAACGCCAGCCTCCGCCTCGATACGGAACAGCACTTCTTCCGCCTCCTCGGTCTTTCCTACCCGTTCAAGACATCGCGGCGTTCCGGGAAGATGACGCCGAAGATACCAGGCCCAGATCGTTCCCAGCCCCCGACGATGAACATCGCCCGCCAGCCGAAACGGAATGATGGCCATGGAGGCGAGGAAAGTCGCGAAGACGCGCTCCACCGATCAGGGCGATCAGGCCGACCTACCGACCGCGGTCCGCTGGGGCACGAACTCGGTGATAAGCCCGTAGCCCATGACATACTCGGCATCATTCCGAGGACCATGACGGAACGCATCGGAATGAGCCAGGCCATTGACGGCGCGAAAGCGGATAGGATTGCCATCATGCCGAGGAGCGTAGATTGAATTGGTACGCGAACAGACGACCGTACCGGTCGCTAAGCCAGCCTCCGAAAGCCCCGCCGATCGTTGGTCCGCAAAGGTCGCCGACATGAACCACGAGTTCAATTGCAAGGTCGACCATCCAGCAAACATCGATGTCGATATCGCTTGCTAATCCTCAACTCTTCTCTTCGAAAGCTGCATTGGGGCTCGGAGACTCAACCGGTGCGTGATAAGCGGATGTATCGAAGAGGTTCAGCATGCGGGTCACTCGTCTATCTATTCGCAACTTTCGCGGGGTCCGAGAAGCAATGCTGCTCCTGCCCCGCCACGGTGTTTTCATTGGCGACAACAACACCGGAAAGACCACCATATTGGAGGCGCTGGACCTCGTACTGGGGCCGGACCGGCTCAACAGACAGCCGCCGATCGACGAACACGATTTCTATCGAGGAATCTATCTTGCTCCACAGGCGACACCTGGGTCCGATACGCCTAGCGATCCCGAGGAAACTCCTCCGCGTATCGAGATCGAAGTCTCGGTCGCCGACCTTTCCCCCGAGCAGAAGGCCCGTTTCGGCGACTACGTCGAATTCTGGGATAACGCCAGCAACACCTTCTACGACGTCCCCAATCCCCAAGGGGTCGACACCTCGTCGATCATTGAGGCGATCCGCGTGACGTTCCTTGGATACTATGATCCGGAAGAAGACGACTTCGAGGGCAAGACCTTCTTTTCGCGGAGCCTTGCAGAGTCCGATCGAGGCGTCCCGTTCTCAAAGAAAGACAAGCAGCTCTGTGGCTTTCTATATCTGAGGACCCTCCGCACGGGCGCAAGGGCACTCAGCCTGGAGCGAGGTAGCCTGCTCGACATCATCCTACGGCTGAAAGAGGTGCGTCCCCGGATGTGGGAAGACACCCTTTCAACCCTCGCCGACCTGCCCGTCGCGAGCGATCCGGCATTGGGCATCTCGCCGGTCCTGGAGAGCATCAATAATGCCCTGAAGAAATACGTTCCCAAAGAGTGGGGCGTCGAGCCTCACCTGAAGGTTTCGACACTGACACGCGAGCACCTCAGAAAGGTCATAACCGCCTTCATAGCCACGGGCGACGGAAGCCATGCCGCCCCGTTCTATCGGCAGGGAACCGGGACGATAAATATGCTCGTCCTCGCGATGCTGTCGCAGATTGCCGAAGGGAAGCAGAACGTCATTTTTGCGATGGAGGAGCCGGAGACGGCTATCCCACCCTATGCGCAGAAGAGGATCGTGCATGAGGTCCGAACGCTGGCGTCGCAGGCGCTTTTCACCTCGCATTCGCCCTACGTCCTCGAGGAGTTTCCACTCGAGGACACAATCGTACTCAGTCGATCGAAGACGGGGGAACTGATCAGGAACACCGTCGCCCTACCCGACAACGTCAAGCTGAAGCGCTACAGGCAGGAGTTCAGGACGCGGTTTTGCGAGGGCCTGCTCGCCCGTCGGATACTCATCGCCGAAGGCGCGACGGAGACGACCGCGTTTCCGGCGGCATGCCGTCGGCTGTCGGAGTTAAACCCGAAACGATATTCGTCCGTGGAAGCGCTTGGCATCTGTGTCGTCGATGCCGGAGGGGAAACTGCGATTCCAGGAATGGCGCAGCTTTACCGCGGTCTGGGCAAGGCGACATATGCGATCTGTGACAAGCAGAATGATACGAACCTTTCGCTCATCGTCAAAGACGTGCAACTCCTCCTGATGCATGATGAAAAGGGTTTCGAGGCAATGGTCCTGAACGGAGCGAACAACGCGGCCATGAAGCGCTTCGCGGTGTCATTAGACTGGCCGCAACATCTAAAGCAGAAATACAGCAAGCCCGAGGACGATGCCAAGGCCGCCCTGGAAGATTACTTCATCTGGGGAAAAGGCAACGGGAGCATCGCGGACTTCGTGGCTCAGTGCTCTGAAGCCGAAATGCCCGAATGGCTGAAGACCGCCTGCTCTAAGCTCAAAGACTTCTGCACGGTCCCCGATATCTTCGACTTAATTTGGGGACAGCCACTCCCCGAGGTGCCTGAAGATGCAGTTGAGTAAAGGGCAGTTGGATATCATGGCCTCGAAAGGCCACCTCCTCGTAACCGGGGGGCCTGGCTCCGGGAAAACCACGATATCGATATTGAAGGCCGGTCAGATCATCGACGCGCTGCCATCGGGCCACAAGGTGCTTTTTCTGAGTTTCGCCCGGGCGACAGTATCACGGGTAATGGAAGCCATCGATGCAGAGAAGGATGTCGCCCCGGAGATCAAGCGGCGTATCGATGTCGAGACATACCATTCGTTTTTCTGGCGGATATTAAAAGCGCACGGATATCTGCTCGGTTTGCCTCGGCGGCTCACCATCCTAACCCCTCCTGCCGAGGCGATCGCCCTCTCGGAAGTCAGGCATAGCCATCCGGGTTCCTCCGACGGCGGAAAGGCGGCGCGTGAGGTAGCCGAGGAGAAGGAACGGTGGCGGTTGGCAAAAGTGGAAGGTCGCGTTTGCTTTGACTTCTATGCTGATCTCGTTGGAGACCTACTTCATCAGAGCAGCCGCGTGCGGCAACTGGTGTCTACGATGTACCCTTGCGTCATCCTCGACGAATTTCAGGACACAAACGCCGGGCAATGGAGAGTCGTGCAAGCCCTTGGACGTGAATGCCGCCTGATCGCGCTGGCCGATCCAGAGCAGCGCATTTTTGATTTCATCGGAGCCGATCCTAAGCGGCTTGATGATTTCCGTGGCGAATTTTCGCCTACGGAAGTCGATCTCAGCACCGACAACCATCGAAGTTCGGGCACGGAAATCGCTAAGTTCGGCAACGACGTCCTGAAGGGCGTCTTCCAACAAACCTATGCAGGAGTTGAATTCGAAGTCTTCGAAGCGTTCTCGAATTTGGCGATGTCGAAGCTGGTAACGACCATATATGGCGCGCGCCAGAGACTTATACATGCTGGCGTGAAGGACTGGTCACTGGCGATCCTGGTGCCGACGAAAAAGATGACCCGGTTGGTCTCTGACATCCTGCGCGAACCGCCGGGAGGCATGGCGGCCATCCGGCACACGCCCGTCATCGACATGGAAGCTGCTATCCTTGGCTCGGAAGTAGTTGCCTTTTTGATGCAGCGCCCGGGTTTCCACCAGTTCGAAGACTTCGTCGAACTCGTGTGCAACTACTACCAGGGCAAAGGCGGCAACGAACCCACAAAAAGCGCGCTTGAGATGGCAGCCAGACTGCATAAGGCGCACCAGGAGCTAAAGGATAGCCTGCGCGCGCAAAAGCCGCTTAGGAAGAGCAGTATTATCAACGCCACCCTTGCCGCGTACGAGAGTGCGCGCGGATTGGTATTCACGGGCAACCCAGATACAGATTGGCAGCTCGTGAGAAGCGCGCTGGCCGGTTGTGCTTGTAGCAGACTGAACGAAATCGCTACGGAGGTCCGCAACATACGTATCCTTGAACGCGGCACGGAACTTCGCCACGCCCTGTCGGAAGACTGGAGGCAGAACGGTTCTTACCGCAATAGCCTCAATATAACTCGCCAGGCGTTCGTTCGGGAACACTTCTCCATCGGCGGGAAACCGGAGCGAGGCGTAGTCGTGATGAATATGCACAAGGCCAAGGGAAAACAATTCGATGAAGTGATCGTGTTCGAGGGTTGGCCGATTAAGCAAAAGGGAAAGATCATCTACAACGGCGACCGGATCGTCCGTTTCAATTCGAAGGACGAGGTGGATGATCAGGTTCGACAGAACCTGAGGGTGAGCGTCACCCGCGGGAAACGACGCGTAACCGTGATGACGCCCCGAATTGATCCTTGTGTCCTTCTCGTATGACCGTAGCCATCTCCCCTTGATGCCGACGGTGCAGCCACCCGACCCTCGTCGTCGGAGAAGGGCAATCGACGTCGAGTTGAGTCCCCGTGCGGCGAGCCGCAAGCCTCGGGACCGATTGCCTGCGGAGGCAACGCGCAAAGCTTCAACCTGCTGCGCTCCGGCTCAGACGACGGCGTGCTGCTCTTGAAGAGCATCGAACCGGCTGTTCGGACAAATGACATTGTGCCGAGCCATTGAGCTTGGTTTGCCGGAAATCTCGGGCTTTAGGGAACGGGCTCGGCATAGTATCCGGCTCGGGATAAGTTCCAGACCTGCACATCGATACGCTCAAGGTGAAGTCGAGGAACTTTCACTAGGCTGGAAAGCGTCAATTGCGGTCATCAGCAACGACAAATACTGGAAACACCGGTGTTCATAAGAATTCCATGCGGGGTTTCGCGCATGGGTATGCCGTGCGTCAGGCTCTGCGGCCAACTTCGTGAAGCGAGGTCAGTTGAGGTCAGGCTCAAGGCATGCGCGTACACGCCGAGACGCGTTCCCCAGCCGCGTACGAAGACGCCGATCCCCGGTGACAGGCGTAACCTAATGTCATCAGGGACGTTGCACACTCGGCCTATAAGAAAAGGCGTGTCCTCCAACATCACTGCAGAGTGGCAGTTCTTTCCCAAGCGATCGGCTAGTCGAAGTACCTTGAACGGAAGCGCAACTTCATCGCCTGCGATCAGTGGGAGTAGCAACGGCCAAATGAACAGGATACTGCTTCCCATAAAATAACCCACAAACGGGCCGACTATGACACCGAGGACGCGTTTCAGTTTGCTCATTCCAGCGCCTTTCCAACCAATCCAGACAAAAAGCGCGGCGGATAGGGAGCCCACAATGACACGCAGAGGATTTGTCCATTCCAACCACTCGGCAGACGGAATGAAATTGGAACCGACCACCACAGCCGACGAAACAAGGCCCAGCAATAACCAGGAGCAAACAAAAATCGCGAAGAACACTGGGACCCGCAATCTTTTGGGCTTAGTCGAACCTTTCATGAACGCCTCGTGAAATGATCTTTTTGGGGAGCGTAGATAGTTTATCTCTGATTGCCTTCTGGTTGTTGTCAATAACCTCGATTTTATGCAGAGCGCTGCCATGACGACCGACCAGTGAGATATTTATAAGCTTCGCGCTCGGGTTGGCTGGAATCGGCTGTCCGCCGCCCTTCAAAATCTCGAATACGATCTCGCTCACTTGAGACTAGCGAGGACGAAGTTGCGTAGGCAGATGTAGGCACGGCTGGGATGTGATGG
The DNA here is from genome assembly GCF_051811225.1 of Rhizobium sp. 768_B6_N1_8. Lineage (NCBI taxonomy): Bacteria > Pseudomonadati > Pseudomonadota > Alphaproteobacteria > Hyphomicrobiales > Rhizobiaceae > Rhizobium > Rhizobium sp. 768_B6_N1_8. Next base: position 1,299,595 of record NZ_JBPWPV010000001.1, read on the forward strand.
CTTTGCGCCAACAGCGATCATGCGGCCCGCGTGAACAGTTGCGCCCACATCCAAAAACTGCTCTTCTTGGCGGCGCAACCCTGGGGGATTATTTGCAGAACAGAATTCAATTTTTTGCTGCACTCATCACAGCGATCGCGATACCGTCTTTGGCCCGGGCTGATGGCGGTGCATGGAACAGAGAAACCTTCGAATACTACGCTTCTATCATTCGTAAACAGCCGGCGACCCATTCACGAATTATCCAAGCATGTACTGAGAATGGGTTGGCAGCGATGACCGATCGAGCAAGGACAGAGGTCGAACGGGATAGCGGAATCCCTTCAGAGAAGGCGGCTGCCGAGGTGTGCCGTCGCATGGTCAAGGGAATTGCGTCCGGTGCTGTGAAATACGAGGCCTATCGTGCGTGGGCAGATGCGCCTGATGACGAGAGGGTAGTCTTCCCCGATTACAATTAAGGTGCGCTAAGGGCCGCAGTGGTCGTTGATTGAAATGGCGGGATGCGGCGGCGGTTGTGGCCGTAGGCATGACCGGTTCGCGCCAGAAGTGGACTTGTTCGCTTGCCATTCTCAGGGCTGCCCATTTCCCTCCGATATCAAGCGCTTCAGTACGTATGGCCTGAATCACCTCGGCGATGGCATGCGTGAGCGAGAAGATTGGTCTCCACACGAGAACCCTCAGTAGCTTATTCATTACACACGATTTTCGGGCCAAGGATTTGTCATGAAACGCTGGTTGACGTTTGCTGGGTTTGGGCTTGCGTTCACTTTGATTGGCGCTCCCCTCTGGCCGGGAGTTGCGTTAAGGAACGTCGGCCACCTGTGGTTCACATCTCGGTCAGCCGACGATGCGCCCAAGCCTTCTCTTCGAGCCCGCCCTCCCGAGCGTCTTGCTGGCAAGAAGGCCGACGTTCAGACGCATCCCATAACATTGGCAGCCGACTCTTTACCGATGAGGTCCGGTAGCTCCCCCGCAATCCCGGCGGGGGGCGGCATCTCCGGCATCTCCTCACCACTCTGCCTGGTTCCAGTCCACAACGGCCTTCCGATAGAGAAGGAGATGTTCCAATCTTTCCGCATGACATCGAAAGTTGTGGCAGTCCCCGGGCTGGATCGGGCGATCATATTTCCCTCGAACCGCGGGGGTGTGTGGACCATCGACGAATCAGGTACCTTCGTGCCATTTGGCGGCGCATTCCCCAATCACTACGGTGACGAATACGCGTCGGACACCTCAAACGGCGATGTTGTCGGGGTGAGCTCGAAGCTCGGCGTTTTCCGGCTGAAAAGAGGCGAGAAGCACTTCCAACGTCTGTTTGCCGCCGATGGAAAGCCATTTGTGCGCCCTTTTTCGGCTGTTTACGTTGCCAGGTTCGGCGGGACGGTGATCTCAGATAATTCGGGACTGTATCTCCTGAAATCGTCAGGCACCGTCGAATCCATGTTCTGGGATGCGAGCGTGGCACCCGGTGGACCTGGCCGAGTTTTTGACCTTCCCGAATTGAACCTTCTGTTGTTTACCGCCTACGGCCACGCTTACCTGCGCGATGATGCCGGGAAAATCATCGTCTTCGACGATAGCTTCAACGGCATTCGAGCGGCGCGTGTAACGGCAGACAAGCAAATCTTTATTCAGCCGACCGTCAACGACAACTACACGGTGCCATGGCCTCCACGCGACCCCGCAAAACTTCCAGCCCATCAAGCAACCCACACATACGAAAGCTTCGATGGCATTGAGGTCTATGTCGGAGAAATCGACGCGATACACGGCCGTAAGGTCTCGATCATGTTTCCTTCGCACGACGAGTTTCCGCGACCAATCGAATTCCCTGTTGGAGATATACTGGTGAAGCCCGCCGACGACGGTATCTACACACTGAACGCCGAGGACAATTGGGATTTTGTAGACCGGAGCGGCGAGATGCCGACGAGAACAGCCCCCGATGCCTTCCGCCTCCCTGTTGAAAACAGGGCGCTGCTTATCAACGGTAGTCGGGGTTTGCACCTATTGGTCTCGAAAAAGGACGAACGGGCTGCAGACTGCTTGAAATGACGGCGATCAACGTGGAAGGCTCCGGCAGCATCGGCCTTGCCTTGCGCAACTTGGAGACGTTGCGGCTGCCGCGGAACCACCTATTCTCTCGTCGCAGCAATAGATAAAACAAGCCCCCAAATTTGCAGGGGCTATATTTCGGGTGGTTCTGCCTATGACACCGGACGAATTACAGATCGTGCGTCAAGCGTATGCACAGCAGATCACGGCGGCTGTCAGGGTCGTCGATGAGCGCGTCGAGACCGCTTTCGCCGCGGTGCCGCGAGAGGATTTCCTTGGTCCTGGTCCGTGGCCGATCTTCCGGATGCGGAGGGACTATGTTCCGACCCCGACCGCCGATCCGGTCTACCTTTATACCGATGACATTGTCGGTATCGTCCCCGAGCGCCACATCAACAATGGACAACCTTCACTTCATGCCTTTTTGCTTTCGCAGGCCGCCCTGCGAGCAGGCGAGCATATCGTGCATGTTGGTGCTGGTGCTGGCTACTATTCTGCGATCATGGCGAACCTCGTTACCGCATCCGGCAAGGTGACGGCGATCGAGTTCGACCCCGAGCTTGCTGCACGCGCGAAAGCAAATCTCGCTCCCTATCGGAACGTTTCCGCGGTTCAGGGAGATGGCAGCTCCGTAGCTTTTGATTCAGCCGATGTGATCTATGTGAACGCCGGCGCAACCCGACCAGCGGCTATCTGGCTGGACCGGCTCAATGATGGCGGAAGGCTGGTCCTGCCGCTGACGACCGATCTTGGATTTACCAGCAGCAACTGGAGCAACATGCACCTTCGCGGGGCGGTGTTTCTCGTGACGCGTAGGGGTGAGGAATTACACGCGCAATGGATTTCGCCGTTGGCCATTTTCCCCTGTGAAGGAATGCGCGATGAGGAATCTGAAATAGCGCTCGCGGCGGCATTCGAGAGTGGGGAGCACAAGAGGGTGACGCGGCTGTACCGTAGTGATGAGCTGCCGACCGAGCAATGTTGGGTTCGCGGTCCCGGCTGGTGCCTAGCCTATGCTTAGGCAGCAGGCTGGCATCTTACCGTCGCGGAAATCGAAATCGTTGCCTATTCGGCTTTAATAGTTCTATTCACAAGCCCTGTACCGCAGCCCGTCAATTATCTTGAAAACCAATTGACCCGCAGCTATGTTTTGGCATTGGGTGCCTTGCCGAACCTGCTGCCGGGTTGAAGGGTGAATGTCGCAATTTTAAAGACGGCCGTGTTCAACAAGGTCGATGTGTAATCGGCGGACTTCGACACTACACAGCGGATCGTCTTATGCGCCCGTCTCCCACTTTCATATTTTCGGCTGCGAACGTCGCAGCGTTAAAGAAGGCACTCCGTAACGAATATCCCGATATTGGCTCGTCGCATGCGGATGAAGCTTTAGCCGCGTCGTTTGGCTTCAAAACGCACGCTGCGATGCTCCATGTTTTGCGCCAAGTGGATGACGCCGCCCGCATGATCGTTGGAGTTGATCATGTTCAGTTGGCTGTTCGACTCGTGCAATTGGGCTATCTTGACGTTTCAGCCGCCCGCTTATGGTCTTTTGTTTGGAAGATTGAATTTCCTGTTCGCCAATACGACGACGAAGGCGAGCGTGCCATTAGGATGCACCTAATGCCTAACGCTGCAAACTCTCCGTAACGCAAGGCTTATTTCCGACCCCTAGTTGATAGGCATCTCGTCCGGACTACGATGACGAGGGCCAGCTTGGATAGTAAAGCGGCTGTGATCGTCGACTGGCTCTCATTGGCAGATCAGATATTACGTATCGCTGCCACGGTGTATCGTAAGCGGTGTTTGCAGGCCACGACTTGAGTTCGATAGGCGGCGTTTGTTGGTCTATTGATCGATAGGTTTGCGATACTAGACAGGCAATTCGTAACCTATCTGTTCTTCGATCTCGCACGTTTTTTTAACAGCGGGCCGCTCCTTGATGCGGTCAAAAAGCGCTTGCAAGACGGGCAGTTCACCAGGCGCGATATTTGCTGAACTGTGGAACCTCCAGAATAATCGGAACAAGTGGATGTCAGCTATAGACATTCGGGAGCCGACGACAAATTCTTGATTGCCAAGGCGCTTTTCAACGATCCTATAAATATCCATCGCGTATTCCAATCCTTTTCGACGTGCTGGATGCACCGTTGAGGCCAGGAACGACATCCATGACACGACGCGCGCCTCTGCTTCTGGATCGTCTGTGGGCAGCAATCCGGCATGGGGAAAGCGACGGGCTAGATAAAAGAGAATCCCCGCCACTTCCGTGAGGGGCCTTCCATCGACAAGTAGGACTGGCACTTTGCCCTCAGGGTTGATTGCCAAGTATGCAGGCTCACGATGTTCTCGTCGTGCGAACGACAAAGGTCGAATTTCGAATTCCGCTCCGACTTCGTGCAGCGCGATGTGAGCAGCCATGGAGCTTGATCCAGGAGCTAGAAAGAGCGTCAGCATGCTTCGATCCCCAGTGTATTTTGCTTAGCAATATATCATTATCTCAGGCCACGGCCTTGAGTTCCTGCTTTGCGGCATAGGCCCAAGGCAGCAGGTCGTCGATTTGGCTATTTGGATGATTGTTGATGATCCTTGTGAGGACGTCGGCATAAACATGCTCAAGGCTGTCGATCCGTTGGCATATCTGACAGCCACACTCACAGCTATCGCCAATGGCCACAAGCAACCCCGGATTGACGATCTGTTGCCTTGGGCAAATAAACACAACTCCATTGCCTAATACCCAGGTTTGCGGTCCACTCACCACCTGGGCGTGAGATCGATATGCAGAGGAAACACTGTCACCTGCAGCAGCCAACTGCCTTAGGAGTACGGCAACATGTCATCCTCTGACTGGGACAACGACCAAACTCTATTTGCCTCTCTCACTGGCGGACAAGCCGTTATAGACTGGTTCGGCTTCTGTCCGAGATTCCATGATGCATCTCTGGAGCGACTGGAAATTGTAAATGGTAATGTCCTCTTGGCGATCCGCGCATTCCGGATGACCGACGAACTCGATCTGCAACGCCGCTTCATTTGCGACCGCCATGCCATTGTTACGCTAAGGATGAGCGGAGTGTCCGGCATTAGGCTGCACGGTAGTGCCGTTTCAATCATCTATGATCTTAAAATCCGTCGGCTTCCCGCCGACAAGGCACCTTCAAATTGGGAGACCTGTGCCGCACCTGTCAAAGGTGATATTGAGGTCACATTTGATACGTCGATGGGGCTCTATGGTGCGATATACACTAAGGAGCTGGCGTTTGAGCTCCAACCAACGCCTAACTAAGTCCACGGAGCTATCGCGTGTATTCGAGCGGATATCTCAGGCACGAAAGATAGCTGACAAGGTGTGAGCGACACATCGGATACGCAGATCGCTACGATCATATCGTTCGAGATTGCATTCCGCTGGATTGCGAACGCATTCGCGCTATCATGGGTCGGTTGGTCTCTTTGGGGCCAACTGGGAGATATTGACACTCTCTGCCTCTGTCTGCGGGGTGGGAATTGGGCTTGCTTTCTGATCTCGCAATCGAAATTGACGACCTCGATTTCCTCCAGGCCGTAGTCACCGATGCATGCAATGAGCTGAAGATTTCTCCAGATCATCGAGGCTTCGTCGCGCGGATCGTAGACTTGCGCTCCCAGGGCCACTCCAGGGAGGAAATCCTCGAAATTCTACGGGTGGAGTTCGAAAAGCCACGCGGCCACGGCCAGAGACATTTCGATCCTTGAAGACGATGTCGGAATAGGCAGTCGCTTGCCAAGCATGATATCTGCGAAGACAGGGGGGAGCCCCGACGGTTCGATCAAGCGAAATCATGACGATCTAATGATGGGCATACTCTCCAGAGAATTTCAGGCGTAGTCGCCGCCGAAGATGTCGGCTTCGGGCCGAACCCAAACCGGCCCTTTCGCGCCAGAAGCGGGTCGCCTATCCGGCTACTCGGGATCGGATAACACGGTGGTCAGGCGTCAGTTTTGAAGAACCTGGCAATGCTGCGACAGCGGTAACGACAACTACCCATAATCCGAAGAGACTAGTTTACCGGGAAGCCGGCTTGTGGAAGTGTGAGGTTGCAGTCTCCAGCTTACGAAAACCTAAAGGGGAATCCGATGGAAGTGCAGTGCCCCCCACCGTTGAGCGACAAGACGTTAAACGCTAGCGAAGTCCTATACGTCCGGAACGTTCTCAAGCCAATTGAAGTTGAGAACAGTTCTCCGGCAAACGCAATGATCCTCACGCTGGCCGATAAGACATTTTCATTGCAAACACCAGTCGAGGTAAAGGCTCTTGCAGATGTCGAAAGGCCTGCCAATAAGGCTCTGAGCCTGCTGTCATCGAAAAACCACTGGCCGATCTATTTTGATGGCGAACGAGCAACCGGACCGCTTCAGGTTACAGAAAATGAAGTCAACATCAGCGGCTACAATTCAGCATTCTTGATCGGCAAAAAGAAAATTCCGGTAATCAACACGCCTCAAGAAGTTTTCGACGTGATCCAAGCGGCTGGTGGTCAAACACGCCCAGTCCTACCCCCGGCCAAATCCATATTGCGGGCCGGCCATGAAACTGATGAAGACGAATGGGACGAGACTATTGAACTCTTTCCTTCGGCTGATGGTACCCCTAAGATTTGAGGGTCCAGCTCCTCGTCCACCGCCGCGCGTGCGTCTCGTTGTATTGAGCGTGCCTCCTGGATCGGTACGCAGGTTCACGCGGCGGCGTAATATCAAACAGGTGACCAAGGGGTTGTTTCTGTCGCTAGTGCAGCGATTCTTGTTCTATATTTGTTCTTATGATATTAGGGGCATGGTTTCGGAGTAAGCGAGATCAGCGATGTCGCGCCTGTTTGTAATCGGACAATCCATGGAAGAGATCGTTGCGCACTTCCACATCGATGTGCCGCCCTCCTTCGAGGTCCCGTCCGAAACGGTTGAGGCTGCGACAGGCATCGTCGTAATCGAAAAGGACGGCCTTCGATTGCTGAAATCACTCACTTGGGGTTTTCCCCGCCAGACCTCGGAAATGCGCCACAACGGTGAGCCGCCCGGCCGTATCGGCCTAGTTGCCGACCTGACCAATCCACTCTGGAATAAGACTGTGGTCGACCCCCGTTATCGCTGTCTGATCCCGCTGACGCACTTCGCTAACCCGGATGGCCCGAAGGGCGAGAAGACACGCGCGTGGTTTTCGATGAGCAGGCAGCCTTTGATGGCCTGGGCGGGTTTTTGCCGAAACACTCCCGAATTCGGCCCGGTCTTCGCAGGGATGACGATGACCGCCAACGAGAAGGTGCGGCCATACAACGATCGCATGCCAGCTCTCCTGAAGCCGGAAGAATATGAACGATGGCTGCACGGCACTATCCAGGATGTCATCGAGTTTCAGTTCCGGGAACCGCCTCCATCGGACCATTTCGAAATCCTGCATACCCGCGACCGCTGGCGAAGCGGCATCCCGCCCTCGAAGGCTTGGGCAACTCGAAGCAATATGCTTATCTAGCCCCAACGCGCGTCATCTGCCGAAAGGTCTGTCGAATGTGCAACCTCTACACAGTCCGCAAAACCGCCGCCGAGGTGGCCGAGTATTTTCGAGTGCCGAACCCGATACAGTCGAACGCTGGGCCAGAGGTTTATCCGGGAACGCCGGGCACGGTGATCATCGAGAATGGCGGCGTGCGAGAGATGCGCTCGATGACGTGGGGCTTTCCGCTACGCCTGAAGGATATGAAACCCGACGCAAAGCCGAAGCCAGTCAACAACATCGCTGATTTGAAGAAGTATATGTGGGTTGGGCTGGCCAGCAAGCCACAATGGCGATGCCTGATCCCGTTGACTGGCTTCGCGGAAGCGGAGGGTGTGAAAGGACGCATGACCAGAACCTGGTTCAGCATGAAAGACGAACCAATTTTTGCATGGGGTGGCTTGTGGCGAATTAGTGACGAGTGGGGGCCGGTTTATTCCGGCGCTATGACTGATGCCAACGAGGCGGTCGCACCCGTCCATAACCGCATGCCCGTGCTCCTACATCCTGACGAATATGACCTGTGGATGCATGGGAGTCTCGGCGATCTCGTCGCGTTGCAGCAGCGCAAATATCCGGCTGAGTCGATCCTCATGGAGAGGACGAACGATCTCTGGGTAGCCAAGAAGCAAGCCGTGTCGGAAACTCCTACTCTCCTATAGGTCCGCCTCCGGCCGCATTTACGATTTTTGCTATCTCCGGCTTAGGTCGCCGTCTTTAGATATGGCAGTGAGCGCCATGGACCCGGCCGGAAATCTCCGAAGTGACATTCAGCAAGCCTTGCAATGCCAGAGGTTGACGACCTGGCAGCGCGGCTTCCCGACGGACATCCATTCGCGGCTTGAGCGGTCGCAAGGGCAGGCGCGCCTGTCGGACAAGCAGTGGAAGAAGCTCTCCGAAATCTTCGGGCGACAGAGCTACCGTCACCGAAAATATCTGGGGGTGCGTTCCTCAGCGCTAACGAAGCACGGAGCATCACTTCCAAGTGAGGCTAAACACCCTAAGCCAGTTCTCACAGGCGAATTTCGATATCGTTTGCCGACCAAATCCGGCTCTACCCATAGCCTTGAACAGGTGCGGCACTCCACTGACATCCTTAATCTGGCTCGGCACCGTGGTGCCGTCAAAATCTGATCCAAGCGCTACCCGGTCCTCACCAACGCGGTTGATGAGATACTCGATGTGGCGAACGACGGTATCGAGAGAAGTGTTTGCATCGAGATGCGCGTCCGCCCGGATGTCATAGACCGCGAGGTTGAAACCTATGACGCCGTCCGTATCCCGTATGGCATCAAGTTGTCGGTCGGTCAGGTTTCTTGTGGATTGGCTGATAGCGTGGGCACAGGCGTGTGTTGCAACGAGCGGGGCGTTACTCAATGATGCAACATCCCAAAAGCCTTCCTCGTTCATATGGGCTAGATCGACCATGATGCCAAGGTTATTGCAAACCTTGACGAGTTCTTTCCCAAGAGGCGTCAGTCCAGGGCCTATATTCGGTGATCGCGGAAATGCGAATTGGACGCCATGGCCGAAAATATTCGGACGGCTCCATACAGGTCCTAAGGATCGCAGGCCGGCCTGATACAACGTGTGCAGGTATTCGAATTCCGCGTCGACCGCTTCCGCTCCTTCCATGTGCAGGACTACAGAGAACTGTCCTTGAGACCTGGCAGTTATAATTTCGTCAACAGTCGTTGCGAAGCGCATTTTCGCGGTGGATCGCTCGACTACGGCCCTCAATGCCGAAAGCTGCCTACCAATCTGAGGTCTGGCAGCCGACAGCGGGAAGCTCTCTGGATAGATCACTTCATACCCATCGTCGGTCTTAATAACACTGCCCTCGGGTGCATGTTCAGGCTTCGCCATAAGCGCGAACAGTCCGCCGATCATCCCACCCTCAATGGCGCGAGGCAGATCGAGATGTCCAGTGTCAGACCTTACAAGGAAGTCTCGACCGGGAGACCGGTATTCCGCCAAGAACTGAACCGCATCGTTGTGGCCATCGAAGAACTGAATGTCGGTCATCATGCCCCCATGATCGTTGGGAATATGAATAGGAGGATTTGACAACGGAATTATTTCTATGAAAGGCGATGTCCGCACCTCGTCAATGTGTGAGGAAAACACCGCTCACGATCAAGATGACCATTCTCCGAATGAACCAGAAATATCGACCAGTGGCGCTATAGTCGACCATGGATATGATCGCGTCGTTATGTCCATCGAATCCGTTCGCCGACAAACTCTCTGGCTGGCTGAAGACCGAGGCCGGGAGAACGCGCAAGCAGCAGTTCAGGCGATCGAGCACCATCGCCGGAAAGCGGCTTGGCATCGCATTTTTGGCGTCGAACAACGGCACTTCCTTTCGCGCCATCAACGAGGCCATTCGAGAACATCGCATCGACGCGGCTGCAGTCGTGTTGATCAGCAATACGGCTTATCCCTCTAGCTCCGGTTTAACCATATCTTGAGGTTCTGGCGGCTGACGCTCGCCAAGGCGCACGCCCTGGTTTAGTTGAGGCGCATGGCCCACCAGTCTGTCTTCAGATGGCGATACGACCGCCCCCTTTCGCTGGAGCGGTTCCAACTGCAATTTCCGGACGACCACTCCTGCGCGGCGTACCTGGCGAAGAAGCGCTGGCCCGACGGGTTCGTCTGCCCGCACTGCGGATCGCGAACGGGCTGGAAGCTGCGGTCGAAGCCGTGGGTCTGGGAATGCGGTGGCGACAAGGCCGACGAACATGGCGAGCTGATCCCGTGCCGCAAACAGACCTCGGTCATCGCTGGCACCATCATGCACAAGACACACCTGCCGCTGCGGCAGTGGTTCCTGGCCGCGCACCTGGTGACGACGCACTCGAACGGCATTTCGGCCCTTCAGCTCCAGGCCAAGCTGGGCATCGGCTCTTACAAGACGGCGTGGCTCCTCCTCCACAAGCTGCGCCGTGCTATGGTCAATCCCGACCGAGAGAAGCTGGGCGGCTACGACGAGGTCGTGGAGATCGACGAGACAAGCATTCCATTCCGGACAAAGGACGAGCCTGTCGGTGGCGGACAAGGCCGCAGCCCCATCGGCAAGCTCAACGTGATCGGTGCGGTGGAATGGCGCGACGAGGGAAGGTCGGGCCGCATTCGGCTTGAGCCGATCCGCAGCAACGGCAAGGAATCCCTGCATCCTTTCGTCCTGCGCAACACCGCTCCCCACACGACGATCTTCACCGACGGCAACCAAGCCTACCAGGGAATCCCGGACCGCAAGCACGCCTCCAAGGTCGTGGGCAAGCTTCCCGCTCACCTCTGGTTCAAGCGCATACACCGTGTCTTCTCGCTGTTGAAGCGGTGGATGATGGGCGTCTACCACGCGTCCGCCGCCGTCACCGCGACATCTACCTCCAGGAGTTCGTCTTCCGATGGAACCGGCGGCGGCAATATCGCGCGGCGTTCGACAGTCTCGTCGCCATCGGCAATGAGGTCGGTCACGCCAGTCTCCGCGACATCGTCGGTAGGCCTCCGGTCCTCAAGACCCTCATGGAACAGGTGCGGGACGGGACGGATGTGGATCGCCGACAGGCTTACCTGGAGGCCCTCGCCAAGGGCGTTCCCAAAGTGTACGCGCGGCGACTGCTCGATTCCGAGTATGTCGCGCCGGAACCTCGTATCTATCGGCGCAACGTTCCGCCGCGCCCTGTCTTGGCCAGATCACGGTCGGCATTCGTGTTCGCTCCATATCCACTAGGCCTGTAAGTCAGAACCCTGGCTTCGCGCCGCCGGTATACGTCTCTTTTTTGTCGTCTTCATCATCATTGTCGTCTGCAACGCTCAGCTCGGCTGGCGCGTATGCCTCCTTCTGCCGTGCGTCCCTGATCGCCGCAATCTCGACCATGCCGTTGCGTTCGCGAATGGTGAGTACCAAAGGAGGCATGCTCACCTTTCGCGTCCCTTCCAGAATTCCTTTTTCAGTCATCTGCGGAAATGATGAAAGGAGGCCTTTCTGCCTCTCCAGACGTTCAATGAGCTTTCTGGCGGCGGCAGGGTTCACCCCCGCAAGTTCGGCAACCTTGCTCAGGAACCAGCGCTCCGCGCTTTTGGATAAACGAACAGGAGGCATCAACCGACCAGCTTACCGCGTCGATATTCGGCGGCATCGACGATTGTCCGGGCCTTCTCAAGCACGTCCTCAAGATCGACGCTTTCCCCGCGATCCAGTTCATCGATGCCTTGAGCATCTCGGAGAATTTCAGCCCCTTCACCTGCCAGGTATTGACTGAGCGCCTTCTGCATCACCCAAGTACGATCTCGGTCCAGAATCGCGGCGATCCGGTCAAATTCCGCAACCAAAGGTGCCGGCAGCCTCAGGGATACTTGAGCTTTTTCGGTATGCAGCATGGTCGATGGCTCCGTATTTCGACGAAATACACTGTAACCCACTCATGGCGAAAGTCAATCTTCATTGGGCTTTGCGGCGTGGAGGGAATCGCATAAGCCCTTGATTAATTGAAGTTTAGATGAATTTTATGGATCATCAATATCTAGTGGCTCCGGAACTAACGGGATAAGCCGTTCAGCAATAAAGCTTCATCCTCAGCGCTTGGTTATTCCGAGGCCAACGGTATCCCCTCATTCCACATCCCGACAAAGGGCATGGAGACATGGGCAGATCAGCGGCTTAGGGAACACTCATCAAGTACGGGGCTGAACTCGTTATTTTGTCTGGCTATCTCAGGAAACTCGGACCCCTCACGCTGGAAGCTTTTGATCGACGGATTCTGAATGTCCACCCGGGGCTTCTACCGAAATATGGCGGCTTGGGATGTACGGGCGAAGGGTACATCAAGCTGTGCTCGACAACGGAGAGACCGAAACGGGAGCTACCATCCATCTCGTCGATGGAGAATACGACCATGGTCGAACCATTGCCACTGAAGCTGTTCGGATCGATCCATCGGACGATGTGGTCTCGCTGGAACGACGGGTGATGAAAGCCGAATGCGGCCTCTTCATCGACGTTATCCGTCGCATCACTGCGGGCGATCTACGCCTGCCACTATAGGCTGGAAGTCTGCTTTGGGCTGAATGCCGCCATGATCTTCGATTGTCACGTCTTTCAACTCGATATTTGCGTGCAATTTAACCGAAGTATTTCACAATTCATCCTCAGGTTGATGCGATAGAAGCATCTTTCAGCGCGGATACGACGACTTCATGCAGTACCAACTTCTTAGTCTCGTAGGCCCGGCCTACGCCGTCGGCTTCCTGGCACTGTGTTTCTGGTGGCGTTGGTGGTTGCTTGTGCCCGCCGGGCTCCTGGCGGCTGTTCTGGCCAAAATCGAATTTGCGAGTGTCAACGCCTCGGACGGGGCAGGCGCAGCATTTGGGATCATCCTCGTCGTCTTCGTGATGATTGGTGCTGCCAGCGGTTTCGCTGCAAGCGGAATTGTGCTCATCGGCCGCACGGCTCAATTGCAGGCGCTGCGGGCCGTATTCGTGCTTCCTGTCGTTTTCATCTTAGGCTTCGGAAGTTATTTCGTCGTCACCTGGACCCAGCAGAAAACCAGGGAGGCTCGCTATAGGCCGCCCGCTGCCGCATGCCTCGACAACCTGCATCCAGCTCGGATCGCCGATGTCGACATCGCGATTCCAGTCGCGCCTGGTATCTTTCTCTACGGCGAGGGAATGAACAGCGACCATTACCTTCTTTGGAGCAATCCAGATGCACGCGCCTTCTGTGGCGAGGCAGATGGAGGCAACGCGACGTTGAAGTCGGTAGTCTTCATCCTGGATGGCATTCCGGCGCGGAGAGAGATGGAAACCAAACGACCGTTCTGTTCGCGCCCGCGCCCTGAATATCCCTGGGCGCAGATGGCCTGTCACCTAATTTCCACGGAACTTATTCCCGACAAGCCCGTCGAAATGACAGTTTCCGTCAAGGCCCCGGGCTTTGATCCCTCGGTCCGCGAACGGAAGGCTATGTTGAAGAACCAGCCCACCCTGGCTTCCGACGGCCTTAGAACCTATCGCTCACAAAATGACCTGTATCTGCAGCGGCCGGACGGATATTTCGCCCAATGCCGGGACTATCGTTCCAAAAGCCAACCTTGGCTCCGCTGCACGGCAACAGAGGAGCTAACAGATAAGCTCGCCATATCGTACAACTTCAGAAGCACTGCGGAGCTTTTCATAACGCAGTCAGCGACCGTCGCAGCCAATGCCCGAGCGATCTTCAATTCCCTAAAACCTTGAAAGCTCGCTCCAATGGACCCGGCTGGCAACCTCCGAAACGATATCGAAACAGCACTACTTCGCCAGAACCTAACGGCTTGGCAGCGAACCTTTCTGACCGACATCCACGCTCGTCTCGAACGATCCGGTGGACGGGCTAGCCTTTCCGATAAACAGTGGCGGAAGATTTTCGAAATTCTCGGGCGACAGAACAGCGTGATTACGCAGCCGCCGACTATTATCAGCGGCTATTCAACTCGCCATCGGGCAAGGAAATCATTCAGGCTCCCTTTGGGCCGCACCGGCAGACGGTTGAAGTGGCGTCTCGAACGCCTGGTCCTGGGACTTCTGATCGTCGCAGCTGTGGCCATCGCCCAGCAGATATTCGAATTCGGATCAGGACAATTTCAGTCAGCTCCGGCGACGACGCTTGCGTCGCAGACACAGGAATTTACGGTGACCGATGGAGACACTGTTCACGTTGTTGGCGAGGCGGCAGGTACCCGGTTGGTTGGCTTTAATACACCGGAGAAGTTTTCGCCCGAATGCGAGTACGAACGCCAGCAAGGCGAGCGGGCCTCGGCACGGCTTCGGGAACTGGTCGCCCATGGCAGCGTCCAGCTGACAAAGGTCGCCTGCGCATGTGCGCCAGGCACGCAGGGGAGGGCGAAATGCAACCACGGGCGCTATTGCGGCACGCTAACCGTCGACGGGAAGGACGTCGGCAGCATTCTCATCAGTGAAGGCCTTGCTGTGCCATTCGTCTGCGGCAGAACGAGTTGCCCGCCGACGCCCCGGCCATGGTGCACGGGATGACGCAATGAACGGACCTTCTCGCAACGCAAATGGCTTGTTAACGCTTGTCCGCACGTTGATCCGCTTCGTCTTAAGCTTCGTTTTCTGGGCGATCCTCCTTATATTTGCGGCCATCGTCCTCGTGCCAATGTTACTGATGGCGGGCAAGGCTCCTCCGACCCTAGTGCTGCCGACCAACGAGACGAGAGAGCAAATCTACAACCTGGCATGCAGCAAGGGACTTTCCGGCGGATCGCATGCTGAACGCGAGTTGATATCGCGGCGACGTTCTCTCGTTGAGATGAGCCATCCAATTCGGGTGGTCCTGGCGTCGCAACCTTATGATATTCCTTGGGGCTACTTCGCTAGTAGACCAAATCCGACGAGCTTCAACTGCCCGCCACAAAAACAAGCAAACCTCCAATATTGGATACCCAGCCTCGACATGCCCGAGGGAGAGATCAGCTTTAGCGGAACTACAAACAGACCAAAGGAACGTGCCAGGCCTAACCCGAGACCTGACGAGTCGGTTGTGCACGCTTTATGGATCGTTGGGTACGACGATGATCGTTCGCACGGGCGAAGAACGATTGAATGGCTAAAGGAGGCAAGACAGCTCGATGGTCGTGCCCCAGGGAGTATCGAGGAGCACGGGCTTTGGCATACCCTGGTTCCCAAAGGCAGCTTGCAGATGACCTATTGGTATAAATTCGGTCCTGGGGAGGATGTTGTGATCGAATGTTATGCCCCATTCCAGAGATGTGAGGGGAATGTCGACTTGAAGGATTTGCGAATGTACGCGCGGCTGATCTTCGATAAGGATGCCATCCCTCAGCACGAAGTCATTGTCGACGGACTTCGCACCCTTCTATCCCGCTGGCGGACGTCGCGCTGATCACGAAAGGACGAATTGCAATGGGTGCAAATTCGACGCGAAATGGGAAACAAATGCTTCAGGAGGCAGGCGCAGGCCTCGGCGAGCAAAGTTGAGCCGATCCCATTCCCTTCAAAATCGGGAACCACAAAAAGCGCCCAAATGTTTCCGTCGCGTGGGGCAGCTGCGGAAAAGCCAACTATCTCGCCGTCCTCTTCCCAAACGGCGACTCCCGGATTGGCTATATACCAATCGTAATCATCATCGGTGATCTTTGTGGGGTCGCTCAAGATGTTTTCGACGACAGACGAACGGACAGCTTTCAGCGCCGGGACGTCAGTCAGGATCGCTTTTCGGACCATGCAACGATCTCTCGATATCTTGGACGTTTTGCAGAATGCATCGTTGTGGCGGCCGGTTCAATGATCGCTCTCAGTGCGAGTGGACGCGGACCCATGACTGCCTTTTGCCCAAATCGGTCATCGCGTATTGGCGCGTTCCCGCCGAGTACATGCTCGACGGGAATATTTGCTCCAAGCGCGGGCAATGCAGATACGAGAGGCGATAAGCAGATATTTCACGCTTATGAATGCCCCGTTATCAAAGTCAGGGGCGTAGCCGTTTTGGGGTACGGCTGAGCAGAGTTACTTCTCTGATGCTATCGGTCTTTAATAGTCGCATCAGTACGCGGGCCAGCCCGACACCCATTCCGCCATGTGGCGGGCATCCATAACGAAAGAATTCCAGGTAGTCCGAGAGTGCATCAAGGTTGTAGCCGCGCTCAGATGCTTGAGCTACGAGGCGGTCGTACCGATGTTCTCGTTGAGCACCTGTTGTGATCTCCATTCCTCGCCATAATAAATCGAAACCTTTCGTGAGATGAGGCTCGTCGTCTCGACGCATATGATAAAAAGCACGCCCTTTGGCAGGATAGTCGGTGATAAAAAGAAACTCGTGGCCCGTTTTTGCCGCCATCCATTCTGAGAGTAGGCGTTCTCCCTCAGCGTCGAGGTCGTGGGATTTTTGTAGGTCATGGCCCAATGTGCCGAGGGTCTCACGCGCCTGTTCGAAGGTGATTTTCGGGAAGGGAAGTTTCGGCGGTGATATTTCGACGTCGAACAGCTCCTTGATGGCCGTGCCGTGAGCCTTGGCTACAGCACTCACGGAATGCGCTAGCCACCGCTCCTCCAAGTCCATTAAGTCGTAGTGGTCATCGATCCACGCAACCTCCATGTCGATTGAGGTGAATTCGGTTTCATGACGGGAGGTGAAGGACGGTTCCGCACGGAATGCGGGCCCAATCTCGAATACCCGTTCCATGCCTCCGGCAATCGCCATCTGCTTGTAGAATTGAGGTGATTGGGCGAGAAAAGCTGTGGTGCCGAAATACTTTACGGCGAAAACCTCCGATCCGGATTCACTGAACGTCCCCATGAGCTTCGGTGAATGAAGCTCTCGGAAACCGTTCTCGCTCCAGAACGAACGCATCGCTTCTTCAAGGGTCGTCTGGACAGAGAAAACGAGTTGCTGTCTTGGATATCTCAGACTGACCTGCCGATGGTCAATCAACTTGTCGAGACTCG
Organism: Rhizobium sp. 768_B6_N1_8; assembly: GCF_051811225.1. Lineage (NCBI taxonomy): Bacteria > Pseudomonadati > Pseudomonadota > Alphaproteobacteria > Hyphomicrobiales > Rhizobiaceae > Rhizobium > Rhizobium sp. 768_B6_N1_8. The sequence goes on from NZ_JBPWPV010000001.1 coordinate 1,316,648, forward strand.
ACTCTTCGTCAATTGGCGAGCGAGCGTCAGCGAGCCCGCAGATGTCGGCGGTTTCAAGGCTAACTTCCAGGCCACCAAGTTTCACGCCGGGAGCCGAGGTTACCAGACCAGTGATGGCAACCGCGCTTTCCGGAGTGAGAGCATCGAGAATAGCGGTGAGCGGAAGACTGTCTTTGCTGTGGGTAAGCTGAACTTTTCCTGTGTGATCCCGGAGGACGATGAAGCGCATTCGCTTTTGATCGCGGATGGCCTCTGCAAAGCCGCAGAGCCTGACGCGTTGGCCTACGAGCATAGGCAGCTGAGCAATTACAGATCGTTTTAAGGGTGATTTTTCAAGCATGACTTTCTCCTGAAACGGAAACCGGATCAGAGAAGCCAGCCAAACCACAAGCCCTTCCGAAACCGGCAGGGCTGTGGTGATCAATGAGCTACGCTAAAAGGCGCACACAATGTCCACGACCCCGAAGGGGCCGTTATTATTGATCGTGTTCTTCGACAACGTGCTCATACGGTCATCTGGACACAGGACACTACGAAAGTAAACCCGCAAAAATCATGAGGGTGTTTGGTGCGAGAATGACCGGTTTTGGTAAGGTGAACTGCGTCACAGGAATGCTGGCGGTGCAGCGCGGTCATCATTGCTCACTGCCCACCAGAACGGTTTTGAAGCCAGTGAGAAAGCGGTTCTCGTCGCGGCTTCGACGCCGCCGGCGTTATCTCGTCGTCGACCCACCGATCAGGATGGACGTTGCATTTCGGTGCATGTTTTCGGAACTAAACATGCCCCCGCCGCAATTCGCGAAGGACAAGTTCAACTCCCTGTTCCAGCGTCAGATTTGATGTGTCGAGAATTTTGCATCCATATGCCGACGCTTCATTCCGTAGGAAAGCCGCCCAGTTCATCATATCTGGGTTTGCCAACTCAGGTTGGCCTCGATCAATCGAAAGCCGTCTGGTTCTAGTCTCGTCGTCGCAATCAATGAGAATGCAGGCGTAGGGGATGATTCCCGCGCGTTCGGCCGCTTCCACCAGAAAGGCAAATAGAACGCTGCGGCCCTGTTCGACTAGTGGCGATAGCCGAGCCATCCATTCGAAAGTGGCAGCTCTCTGCCATCCTTCGACGGAGCCGAATTTATCAATCATGTCTTGTACAGGCGGTACGCCGATGCGGTCCTTGTAAAAGACGTCGATCTCGTGGCCATGCAGGCGTTCAATCGCTTCGGCAATGGTTGTTTTCCCGGCTCCTGATGCGCCGGTCAGAATTACGAGTGGCATGATTATTTCCTCAATCGCAGCCAGCAAAAAGCATCCGCAAGGCGGGCTGGCTAAACGTACCCAGGTGCGATGCACCTGCTTCGAGCCCCTTCAGCAAGGGTAAGTGCCGTTAGGCGTCGAAGAAGGCCGTGGCGATGTTGAGGATGATAGTCTTCATGGTGCGGAGGCTATCTTACAACCAAAGTTAGTGCAATCCGGTCGTCGCTGTTTCGTCGAGACCTTTGTCATTGGTCGGGGCAATGTTGCAGGGATGGTGTGAAGGGGAGACGAATGTCGCGGCTGGTAGGACTGATCGGCATGTCGGTGTTTGTTGGCCTAGCCAGCGCGACGATGGCTTGTTATGCAGCGTCATCCCCTTATTAGGTAGCAGTCAACAACATTTCAGTTATCAGAGCGAGTACAGAGACGGTGATTTTCAGGTGTCTGTCAGACTGGGCAGGAATACATTGTACAACAGCGCGGCGGGTGCCCTCCACTGATCTGGGGAATTGTAATTGCCGGCGGTGATGGCGAGGACAAAGTCAAAGCCTGGGAAGATGAACAGCCGCTGCCCACCATTGCCGAGGGCAGCGATGAAACGCTCGCCATAGGTTCCTGTCTTGTCTGGTACAGCTTCCTCGCCGAGATACCAGAGATAACCGTAATGCATTCCCGGCCAACCGATATCAACGATGGCGGCAGGTTGGAAACTTTCATCGAGCCACGATTTTGGAATGACACTGCGGCCTTGCCATTCGCCGCCCTGCAAGATCACCTGCCCGATGCGGGCCAGTGAGCGAGGCGACAGCCGTAGCCCCGATGCAGCCGACGGCTCGCCGTCTTGGCCCCGAATCCATTCCATGGCGTCAATGCCGAGGGGATCAAACAGCACCTCTTTCGCGAAGTCCGGCAAACTCCGGCTGGTCCCTCGCGCTCAATGATCTTGCCAACCAGCGCAACCGCCCCGCCACTGTAAATCCAGCCCCTTCCCGGTTTGGCAAGGATCGGGCGATCCAAGATGAAGCGATAGCGGTCGGGCGCTTGCTCCATGGCGATCTCGCTATTGGCAGGATCGGTATAGGGGGCGTTTTCGTTCCATTCCATGGCCAGCGTCATGGTCAGTGCATGGCGAATGGTGATGCGCTCGCGTTCAGGATCACGGCCAAGATCAGCATATTCGGGAAACTGCGCGACGATCGGCGTGTCAAGCGCCGGCACGCGCCCTTCGGCAAGAGCTATACCATTGGGAGTCCAGTCAGTGCGCCGACCAAGTTGACACACCATCAAATCGATCAGAACATTGGGCGAACATAGGGGCGATGGAATCATGTCAATTTCTGAACAACAGTTTGTCGAACAGATAAAGAGAAACGAGACAAACCGTTGGCTTCTGGAAGTTCTTCCCGATCTGGGACTGCCTCAGGGTAATCTGACCGCAGGCTGTTTATTTCAAACCGTATGGAATCTCAGAAGTGGGAACGAGCCAGATTGGGCCATCAAAGACTATGACGTTTTCTACTTCGATGCCAACGACCTGTCGTGGGAAGCGGAAGACGCTGTAATTCAAAAAGCCAGAGATATGCTCGGCGATCTCGCGGACAAAATTGAAATCAGGAACCAGGCCCGTGTTCACCTATGGTATCAACAGAAATTCGGTTCCCCTTGTCCGCCGCTGACGCGAGTTGAAGACGGGATTGACCGCTATCTGATCGCCTGTACGCAATTCGGGATCGACATCAAAAGTGGCGAGGTCTATGCCCCGGATGGGTTCGACGATATGCGGAATGGCATTCTGCGCATCAATCCGAACAACCCTCAACCGGACCTATTTCTAAGGAAATGTCAGGACTACAAGACTAGATGGCCATGGCTTTTAGTGGCTCTTTGATCCTGGGTTTTGGCAGATGTCGAGCTTTGTGGCACTTGCTCCATAATGCCGCAACATAGGGACACCTGTCGGGAAACCAAAGTATCTCCCTTTGGTGGAAATATGCCAAGCTGTCAACGTTGACGTGCTCGCTCCACGACGGGGCGACAATGTGGAGGTCGAGTCGGGCTGATGGAAAGCGAAATTCCCTTGAACGGTGGCCGTGTGACCAAAGATGTCGTGCGTGTCGGCGATACTGTTCGACGTCCGCCGACGTTCAACTCGCCATTCGTCCACAAACTTCTGGAGCACCTTGCGGCTTCGGGTTTTGATGCTGCTCCGCGCTCAAGCGGTTGTGACGAATTCGGGCGCGACATTTTCACGTACATCGACGGTGACGTGCCAAGGGACCTGTCCTGGCACGGTGACGATGTCCTGATCGGAGCCGCGCGGTTGATACGCCGATATCACGATGCGACGGAGGGCCTTGTTGCATCGCTCCCTGCGCGTGCGGTTGGACTTGAAGTGGTTTGCCATAACGACTTGTCCCCCTGCAATTTCGTGTTTGGTTCGGGACAGCCGCTGGCAATCATTGACTTCGACAGCGCAGCACCTGGACCTCGCCTGCACGATCTGGGCTACGCGGCATGGATGTGGCTCGATCTCGGTGATGACGATATCGAGCCTGATCTGCAACGACGCCGGTTGACCATGTTCTGCGGGGCCTATGATGAAAGTGTGGATTTGCCGCGTGTTGTCGATTTTATCTTGCTTCGCCAACGGATTCTCATTGCTCAAGGGCGACGCGTTGGTGATGCGGCTATGGAACGCTGGGCGGACGATTGCCTCCAATGGACCATCAGGAACCTCTAAATGCATTCGGCCCATCGGACGCCAATAGCGGTACGGGCCAGTAACGGCTACCGGAAACGTCTGGTCGAGCACATATGTCCGTGCGAAGCAGGCGATTTCGTCAATTTGGATTTGCACCGACAGATAAATTCCCGTTAAAATTATCGAAATCGATATCACCGCGAATGTTCGGGAGGCGCAATGGATTCTACCAACGCATCAACCGCCTTCGAGCGGGTGCTCATCATGGGAAACGGCGGCTCCGGCAAAACATGGCTCGCCCGCCGGATCGGCGAACGGCTTCACCATCCTATCATCCACCTCGACGATATCCATTGGGAGCCGGGTCGGTACGGGATTGCTCGCGACAGGACGCTGAGAGACGAGATGGTCACGGCAGCAGCTGCCGAGGATCGTTGGATCATGGAAGGGGTGTACGGCCAGTTGGTGAACATGGTCCTCAGGCGCGCGACCGCGTTGATCTGGATTGATTTGCCCGAAGAAGCTTGCATCGCCAATGTCACGGAAAGAGGCATCCAGGGCGGCGAGACCCAGACGCAGTTTATCGGCCTTCTCAAATGGGTGGCGGAATACCGGACACGGACCAACAACTGGAACTCATTCGAGGCGCATGCGAAGTTGTATTCGGCTTTTCCGGGCGCGAAGTGGGTGCTGTCGGATCGTGCAGCCGTCACCCTGTTTGCCGACCGTCTGCTCCTCGCCAGAGAAGATCGCCAATGAGTGCCAGCCACTAACGCAAATCTAGAGTCGCCAAAAATTTCGCGGCGACCAATTTCTTGGCATGAGCGCAGGCTGCCAGAGCACACGGCACACCCGCCTTATTCGCGAAGGGCGGATGTTCAAGCTACTTTGACGTTGCGTTAAGCTGTGGGAGCGAGAGTAGGATAAAAGATGGGGACCTAGCGAGCCAGTGTATTCTGATTTTTCGATGCCGCCATTTCTCGTAACGCCTCTGTTGGCTCTCTCGTTCGCCGCATTTTGTATTTCGGTTTTTATCGCATATCGAGATAGGTCGCGGGGAAACCGTGGGAATGAGCTGGTGATTGTTCCAGGTATATTGGCGGTTGCTTTTTTTGGAGTGAGACTGCTTCTCAACTGCTTCTGGGCAAATAGGTGCTCTATCGCGGCGGTTTGGCCGCAAGTCGACGTCTCCTCGGTGCACAATGGGTGGATCGAGTTCGCCGCGATAGTCGGCGCTTTGGGCGTGATGATGGTATACGGCATGCTTATTGCTGTGAGTTACGTCTTGCCGCCCATTCTATTTGCTTTCGTCATCGGCAGCGTCGTCGGCCGATCAATATGGTTATTTCGATGCTGGTCCCTGCCGATTTCATCTCGCGATAGCGATCAAATATCACGGGATAGAAGACCGGGGACCAAGCTACCATTCGGAAAAAAGAAATAGCTGGGTTCTCGCATGCCGGGTGCCGTTTCACATATTTCATACGCATCTGGCGCATGGTTGCCATCGCGCTTCGGAAAAATCTTTGGCACGCGCAATACCCCGACAACCGACGCGACACGGAAGAAGGATTCTTCCCGGGCTAGAAGGGTCGGGCCAGGAGGCCGGTGACATTGAGGTCCAAAGGGTTCTTCGTGACTAGGTAATAAGGCCCCGACTCTAAGCCCTGGCGCTGCTGGCAAGGAGACCCGAGGTGAAGGCAGGGTCGAAAGCGTTTTGCAAGCGATGGCGAGCGGACAGACAAGGGTTTCCGGAAACGCCGTCGCGCCAGAAGCGATCCAGAGCGCCCCCGTGGTCGTGCGGATCAAGCTCGACGACGCCGATTTCGCCACAAGGCTCCCTGCGGGAAGCACAGGCACGGCGGCAATCTTCACGGACCATGTCAAGGCAGCCCATGTGATCCGCAAAGTGCTGCTGCGCCAGGTCGCCATCACCAACTACATCAACCCATTCTAAAGCGGAGCGAAGAGGATGAGGTCACTCCTTCGGATCATTGCGAACTGCACCAGCACGACGGCATTCCTCCACGTTGCGAGCATTCAGGCTCAGGAAGTGTGTTCCCTAAGCCGATGCCGCCCTTCGGCGGATCAATATCCGAGCGGGCGTCAGGCTCCACGGGAGGCAGGTCGAAGCTTCTGGTCATGAATTATGCTAGCCTGAAGGGGTTTGACAAGGGTATCTGAAATGCAAGAATGGCGTCGTCACGGCTAATCCTTGAACTGCCGGCCATCGGCTGCTTTGTTGTAGCGAAGAATAGCAGTCACACTGTCAAAGATGAACCTCGCTTCGTCGGGATCGATCAGGTCAGGATTGTCGTGTGCTAGCGACTTGTTGTTGCGGATTTCGTTCATAGCCTCGAAAACGCTGATCGAACTCTTGATGATCCGTTCTGACATCTGCGAAAGATTGCGCTGCGCTCTCATGTTGAGCGCCTGCCGAGGCCAGTGCCCAGTCGTTGCAGTAGAATTCCATCATCGCCCTTCAGGGGACTTCACGGAGGCAGTGCCTCAGGGCGCAGTTTAATTGAACGTACCTCCTCTTATTCCCTCGAAATGTGATTTCTTGTGAGAGCATCGCACATGCTGTGCACACGTGGGCTCCGATAAGAGGAATATGTCACCATGGCCGACGAACCACTTAGCAATGCCGATCATCACCGAGCCGTCACCGTCGACCGCCGAAGCGTCTTGCTCGGCGGCAGCGCGTTTGCAGCCACGCTCGCATTCAGCGCAGGTGGCCAGGCTCGGGCCCAATCATCCGTTTCACGGAGAGGACAGGGCAAGCCCAACATTCTGTTTATGCTTGCGGACAACCTCGGTTACGGCACGCCGTCGTGCTACAATGGAGGTGTCTTCCCGTAAAGTGGGAATATGGACTCGGCTAGAATAATGTTTCGCGCCAAATGCGCCAATGCAGGAGAATTTTCGGATTTGAATGCGTAGCGTTTTTCACGCAGAAGGGTCGCGAAGGCACGGTTCCCGGCATATCGTTAAACCGGTTCGCATGCATTGTGCAGATAGTGAGTTCATAAGAGTGCTCGCCGCGCAGATCGCCACAGTGAGGGTAGAAGTCCGGAAGGCGAATGAAGCAGCAGCAATGCTGGTGAGCCAGCGATGGCTCGTATCGTAACCGCGTTCGTACGGTGGCGGTGCGTGCGTAATCGGAAGACGAGAGCCGCCAAGCGGTGGCCCAAACAAGTTATCCACAGTTTTAGGTCTTCTATTAGTTGACGATTGACGTGATGTGACGTCTTTAATTGCGCGGCTAAGTAATTGAATATAAATATAAATTTTGCTATCTCAAGGTCCCAAAAATCTCTCGCCTTGGGGTTCATCTGAAGGCCGAGCAGTTTTACCGTTGGTCCCGAAGTGAGGGATACCGACATGGAAATTGGCAGCGACCAGGCAGTCCATCCAGCTATCCGGCCCGAGGAGGGCTTCGAGCGGCTAGGATGGATTCCGAGGGGATTCCAGAGCAGGTTCGCGTTACACGTTCCGGCGGGGAGGGATGCGTTACACTCTAAGACACCCACGATCCGAGATTGTCCTTCGATTTTCGGACCCAACGGCTACGAGCGCCTTCCTTCGCGTTTCCTTAGGGAGACATTTCAAGGGAGGTGGGAAATGTCCTTCGAGCGCTCCTCGAGGGGACGACCGCTCGCAGTGGCATCGATCATTGGCATGGGCGACTCGCTAGTCAATTTTCTCAGCTGGGCGGCTGTTCATGAAATCGCACTCTCAGATGCTGTCTATGAAGACATTCTTATTTATCAGGACGATATGCAGAGCGGTCAATGGGCAAAAGCAGGCTTGCCGCTAAACGCTCGTACAATAAACGCTCGGGGGTCGGCTGGGTGCTCGTACCTTATGTGGATGAGCCATATCGCTGCGCGCACAGCGTTCGTTCCGAAGTTGACTGCCACCACCGTCAAAACCCGCAACGGAAACACTTGCAAAAAGACGGTTAGGACAGGGTTGAAGAAGCCCAAGCGTTCGCAGCGCGAGCGCGTAGGGCTGCCGCGTGAAATCTGGGTAGACGACTGGCTCGCTCAAGTCGAGCGCAGGCGAGGAAAGGCGAAGATGTTGGCCTGCCGCGTCATCGTCGATATGGGGCCGCGGATCGCCGAAGTGTGCGGGGCTTCTGTCGACTACTGGCCTTCGATGGAAAACATCGAAGAAGCTAAGCAATATGGCGAGCGCCAAGTTGATATGGTCCTGGACTACACCAAAGGCAACAACCCTCGCTCGGTCTTAATTGATCTTGATTTCGCCGAAATCGTTCGGAAATGGATCGACGTCGAGCGTCCAAAACTGGTGGATATCTACGTTCGCAGGACAAAGCGATCCGCCCCCGAGGCTCTGTTTCTCTCGGATGCACTGGGTTACGAAGGGACACCGATTTCGAAGAGCCGCCTTTACGAGTGCTTTCGGTTGGCGGTGCCGGGGTATACTGGGAGATGGTATCCTCACAAGGGACGTCACTTTTTCACCTGTGTGTATCTTTTGAAGCGGGTTGAGAGCTCCGCATCCCTGCACGGTAAAACGATTTCGGAGATGCCCGCTGACTGGGTGCATAGCCAGGTAGCGAGCCATTGGGATACCGCATCCGAGCTGTTAGGCCACTCTGATCCGGCGACCACAAAAATCTATACCAGATGGATCGTTACGATACATCAGGGTTACGATGCGTCTGAGAGTTGGGCAGCCGAATTCGATGACGAGGCTGGAGCATGAACGACGCCGGCTCGCTAAATATGACGATTTTCGAAAACTGGATTTATCCAGCGAACGGCAAACCTCCACACTTGATAAACTTCTCAGAATTCTACCATGGGAGGAAACAAGTTGACATGGATGGGCGGTCGGCGCGGCTCTGGGCCGGCGATTTTCCTGGCAATCGCGGCCTTGCAGAAGACTTCCGCTCGACCAACTTGCTAAAGCGTTTCGACAGGGAGGCGTACAACAGCTACTCGTCCGCCTGGAGGAATATGTTTCGTTTCTTGGCGGACAGCCCCGATTTGCCGACGCCAGAATCGATAAGTAATCTGGATGACGTGTATGCCAAGCGCTTTCAGGGGTGGCTCGCTGCCAACAATTTGGGACAGGACGTTTACAAACGAGTGAAAGGTATTGTGGACGCCCACTTTATGGCAGTCCATGGGACAAACTCACTCTGGCCCTCGCGTGAACCCTCCGATGAGCCCGATGTCGAGGAGTTTGATCTACGCGGTTTGCAATCACTTAATCTTGCCCTTCGAGCATTGGCCCGCGACGTCAAAGCTAATTTTCGGGAAGGGAAGGAGCTGGTTTCGATAGGCGAAGACCCGCGATCTCCTCCACGTTCCGGAAGCAAATATGACCAGTGGGGCCGACGTGAAAATCACGCGTTTTTGGTCCAGTTACTAACCAGCGTTTCTATTCCGTCGAAAGACGAAGTGATGAAATCAGGCGGCTACGCGCTCATGTTCCGCTCCGGCGTGACAGGACACAACGTCTACGGCCCGCCTAATACGCTTCCACTTCACGGCGAAAACGCGCGATCAGGCTATGTGGGCAAAATGCGATGGTTTTATCCATCTAAGTGCGACACTGCCGTTTTCCTGTGGCTAGTGATGATCTTGACGGGGTTCAACTATGCGTCCGCGCTGGAAATCGACATTTCGGATGAGAGCAGTTGGTGGATTCCATCCCTGCTCGGTGGGAGCGAACGAGGGCAAGTCGTAGCATATAAAGGTAGGGCAAACCTTGAGGTGTTCGCGCATTCCGATATGAAACCCGAATTCCACGCATACCAGATCATCAAGTTCATGATTTCGGTAACTCAGCCGTTGCGGCGCACTCTCGAAAATCAGTTAGCGGCGTTGGAGGATATGCATGCGGCCAACTTTGAGCACGAAAATGTGGCGGAGCTGGCACGTCTTAGGTCTATGATCAAATCACCTTGGCTCTACATATCCCTTGGTGACGCAGGGGCCGTACACTGTTTCACTGGCCGTGCTACGGCTTGGATGAATACATTTGTGCGAACGGTTGCCGAAGAGCACGGTCTGGTGAAAGACCACCCCTACCTAAAGAAAGTGACGACCAAGCAGCCGCGCAAATCTCTGATTGAGTACACGAACGAGACCAGCGGAAGCTTCATGGCTTCCATCGCGGCACAGCATCCGGACTTGCGATCGCTTCGCTTCTATCTTTCTAAGCGCCGCAGGAAGAGAAGAAGCTTCAAAGTCATCAAAACCGTCCTTGATGTAGTGGTCGACGATATCGAGAATAAGCGGCCGATAGACTATGCAAGATTGAAGATTCTCCTGGCGCGGGGCGAAATAACTGAGGAGCAAGCTGCACGCCTGCGAGATATTAAACAGCGAACACGTTTAGGTATGGGATGTCTCGATCCCAAAAATCCACCTAAGAAAATCTCACCCGATCATAAGTCCGGCCATCTCTGCCGGATTCAGCGGTGTACCGGTTGCATACACGGGGTGGTTTTTTTCGAAAGTGTCCAGCCCCTCGCCGTAGCTCTCGCGGATTTGGATTTTTTAGAGAGACAGACCCCCATACGAAGCTGGAGCGGGTCGTCTTTCGAGCTTGAGCAAAAATCTCTTCGTCTCACGCTAAACCAATTTAACCCGGCCGATGTCCGACCACATTACGTCAAGCGGCGAGAGGAACTGAAAAGCGGGCAGGCGGAGGTGCTTGATGGATATCCATTATTCTAAGGACGGGCTGTCGCACTTTCGAGACGCGAAGATCGAAGCAGTGGGGGGTATCCGTTCGCTCCGCACAAGCAAATGGGAAGCGTTGGGTCGCATCGAAATTTTACCGGGCCAACCGCTAAACAAGTTATACTTTGTCATTCCGGAAGAACTTCTTCCTCCTGGCGGTCGAAAGCTAAGCCAGCGGACGATAGATGGCACGATGAACGGTGGGCTTTCAAAAGGAGCTAGCGACCTTGCCGCCGAGCATCGCCGCGAGTGGCTTGGACGATCGATATTGTCGTTTTGGCTGCCGACAGGCAGTAAGCGCGGAAATGGACTTCAGGCATTCTCGTTTCGAAAACGGTGCAACTTTCTCTTGTCTATACTTAAAGCTTCCGTGCCCGCGATGGGACCGGACGAGGGAGATTTTTGGCCATATGTCTTGGCGCACCAAGCCGATAACTTCGTTGCAATCACAAGCTCCCAACGAATGTCGTACGATATGGACTTCTCGGTAAACCTTTTAATCGAGGCCGCGTTGTCCGGCGTTCTTCCTCCGCCAGCTTTTTCGTTGGCTTCACTTCCGATCCCAGAAGTCGAGGAAGGTTATGACCACGAGCGGATCACAAGGAAACCTCCACCTCCAAGGATCGGCGCAAAAAAGAAGCCTTTCTCAGACAAGTTTGTGACCGAATTCCTGTCGCGCGCATTTTGGATACAGGACAACCTTGCTCCGCGCGTGATTGAATATTTCGGCGTGCTCAACGCATTTGGAGCGGATGGCGCTTTGACTTCCGACCAATCTAAGCCGATCAGGCGTCAGGTGATGGACGGCATCGATTGGCGGGACGCTAACGGGGACCCGATCACCGAACTTCCGTTTCCAATCTGGCAAAGGAAGGACCAGTTTAAATACGAATATTCTGTGCGATGGCCTCCAGAGCACCACTCAACGCTGCGCATGGTTATAAGAGTCATTCAGGTATTGAATCTCTGCACGGTCGCTTTCTGCACGGCGGCGCGAAGACATGAACTGCAGGGCATGGTCCATCAAGCTATTGTGCACGACGAAGGAGACACCGTCGTCGAAGGCCAAACCTATAAGAACACCGGCCGCGCGGGCGGACGAAAGCGAGATTGGCCTGTGCACCAACGCGCGGAAAAGGCCATAGCTCTGCAAGAGGAGTTGGCAAAGCTGGTGCGTCCCGCCGGCAAAACACACCTCTGGGTCACTCTACAGAAGTACGACGACCCAGTGGGCAGTCCATTGGCTGATCCCACGAATGCGTCGAAGGAAGTGGTGAGACATCTGGACCTTGTGGACTTGGCGGAGGGAAGCGCCCATCTACATCGATGGCGTCACACCACCGCTCGTATGGTCGGATTGGCGGTCGAAAACGCGCCTGAGGTCCTTATGGACTTGTTGGGGAACAACCTGGAAGGGGTTTTGATCTATCTTCTTTCGGACCCCGATTTAGCCAAAGAGGCTCTTCGAGTAGCCGAGGAATATACCTACGCGCTTGCTGAACAGGCGATCGACGATGTCAACGAAGGGATAGCGGGCGGCCCGGCTGCAGGCTTGATAAAGGCGGGGATCGTTGATCTGAAGATGCGACGAGGGATTCGTCGGCTTGGCACGGACGAAACAGCGGAAGCGGTAAAAGTTCTGACGGCGTCAGGGACCGCGTTTCAAGTGGTGCGTCGCGGAGTAATCTGCACAAAGCAGCCGGGAGAATTTGGACCGTGCACTAAATCGATAGGCCGCGCGGACAAGGGCTCTTGTCGATCGACCTGCATGCACCGTCTTGAAATGGCCGCTGAGAAGAAGCAGTGCGAGCGGCAAATCGAGGCTATACTCGAATTGATCAGAAATGCCATCGCCACAGGACATTCAATGGTGGTCGAGCATTTGAAAGGCCAGTTTATCTACGAAATGGAACGTTGGAGCGATGTCCGCGATCGAATGTTCGCTTTACATCCCCTAGCGGTCGAACTTTGGGATGAAGCAAGTGAATGATAAGGTCGCTAATAAATCGATTAAAGGTCGCCACAAAGTTCGCATCGTTGCCGTTAGCGGCCCTCCGGCCGATATGAGGAGCAGCTACGACAGGATTCAGTGGGCGCTTGATACCATCATGGAAGAAAGCGAGAAAAATGGCGGAATTTATCCCGCACTCAATCGTAAGCCTACGCTTTCAAATGTCCTGGTTCGAGCCGGTTTGCCGAGGTCGTTTCTTGAAAAACGCAATGTAGTTTCTAGCGAGCGCGATTTGCGGAATGCGAAACTAAAGACCGCGATTAATAAGAGGCTGGGGAGCCCACAAAAAATTTTGCTGCTAGTTCCGGATAAAAATAATGTTCCAGAGGGGAGATTGGTGCGCGAATTAAAAGAAGGATGGCACGAAGCTGAGTTGGACCTAGTTCAAGCCAACGCCGACATCAGGACCCTACGCGCGCAGCTGGAGAAGGTCGGGCAAGAGAACCTAGACCTCCGCGAGAAAATGTCGGTGAAGAAGTTGATTGATAAGTGAGCCTGTTTTCAATCGCCAGCTAAGCCGCTCGAAAGACGCGCGTTTCTCGACGATAACGCTCAACCCATCCTACGGCAGTTCTGCTTCAACGTAGAGGGAACCGTGCAATCGAGATCGAAGCCGTTTCCAATCATCATCAGCTTTCACGTTGGATCGATAGCCGTGCCCTGGATCGAGGCAGTCGTTCAACGACAGCCACCCCCGGCCTTTGACCTTCCCTCTGCAACCATGGCCGGAGACGGGTAGGCGACGCGCCAATCGTCGTCAGAGCGGTAAAATGCCCCCGAGACCGTAGCATCCCGCGCGGATTAACAACAAAATTTCTGAAATCCTCGCGCTCAGGAATGGACACTTACGCGATCGTCGCGCCATTCGCACACGTCGAGATGTGTAGGCTGGTTTCCTAAGCCTTCTCCGCCGGCCGTGCCGACGGAGAAGCTTTTTCATCTATACGATTTTTCGCCCAGCTTGCTCTTGAGGTCTAGGAGCTAGCAGTCAGGCACATGAGTACAATGAGTACTCAAGAGCACCCACTTGTAGCTCCGCAAGTGTCGCACTTCTCACAAGTCCCGTTGCGCACCATCGTGAAGTTCTGGCACTCGGAGCACATGTTGCCCGTGTAGCCCTGCATGATCGAGCGGGCGCGGCGTTCGGCTTCCATCTTCTTGGCTTCCGTCTTGGCCGAGGCAGCGTCGGCTGCGGCCTTGTCGGAGAAGAGGGCGGTTGCCTCGGTGCCGGTTTCCTCGATCACCTCTTCGGCGATCTCCTCGGTCAGTTCCTTGGCACGCTCCTCATAGTCGCGCTTGAAGGCGACGATTTCGGAGGTGGAGATGGCCACTGTCGGCTCCAGCTTGCGGGCTGCTGCCCCCGCAAAGGAGGTTACCGAGCCGATCGAGGAGGCGCGGGCAGGGGCTGCCGTTGCCGCGCCCTTGGGCTCGCCGGCCTGGCGTTCGCCGCCGGTGCCGGGAACGAGCGTCGGCTTGTAGCCGCGGGTCCAGCCGGTGGAGAGCAGGTTCGTCTTGCCTTCCTGGATGCCCTTGCCGAGCGCGGTGTTGGAGAAATCAGACGTATCGACATGGGCAAGATCGTGACGGCCGAGATAGGAAACGGCGAGTTCGCGGAACACGTAGTCGAGGATCGACGTGGCGTTCTTGATCGCGTCGTTGCCGATGACGATGCCGGCAGGCTCGAACTTGGTGAAGGTGAAGGCCTCCACATATTCTTCCAGCGGCACGCCATATTGCAGGCCAAGCGAGATGGCGATGGCGAAGTTGTTCATCATCGCACGGAAGGCGGCGCCTTCCTTGTGCATGTCGATGAAGATCTCGCCGATACGGCCGTCACCGAATTCGCCGGTGCGCAGGTAGACCTTGTGACCGCCGACGGCAGCCTTCTGGGTGTAGCCCTGACGGCGGTTCGGCAGCTTCTCGCGCTCGCGGGAAACACGCTCGATCACGCGCTCGATGATCTTCTCGGTGACCGTCACGGCCTGGGCCGCTGCCGGCTGCTGGATCAGATCCTCAAGCGCATCCTCATCGTTATCGTCCTCGATCAGCGAGGCGTTGAGCGGCTGCGACAGCTTGGAGCCGTCACGGTAGAGGGCGTTTGCCTTCAGGCCAAGCTTCCAGGAAAGCATGTAGGCGTTCTTGCAGTCCTCGACCGTTGCCTCGTTCGGCATGTTGATCGTCTTGGAGATCGCGCCGGAGATGAAAGGCTGGGCAGCCGCCATCATGCGGATGTGGCTCTCAACCGAGAGGTAACGTTTGCCGATCTTGCCGCAAGGATTGGCGCAATCGAAAACCGGCAGGTGCTCGTTCTTGAGGAAGGGTGCACCTTCCAGCGTCATTGCACCGCAGACGTGGATGTTGGCAGCCTCGATGTCCTTCTTCGAGAAGCCGATATGGTCGAGCAGGCTGAAGCTCATGTCGCTGAGCTGCTCGTCGGAGACTTTCAGGGTCGTCTTCAGGAAGTCGGCGCCGAGCGTCCACTGGTTGAAGACGAACTTGATGTCGAAGGCGCTCTTGAGAGCAGCGTTGACAGCTTCCACCTTCTCGTCAGTGAAGCCCTTGGCCTTCAGTGTCGAGGGGTTGATGGCCGGCGCCTGGTTCAGGTTGCCGTGGCCGACTGCATAGGCTTCGATCTCGGCGATCTGGCTTTCGGAATAGCCGAGCGTGCGCAGCGCATCCGGAACGGCGCGGTTGATGATCTTGAAGTAGCCGCCGCCGGCCAGCTTCTTGAACTTTACCAGAGCGAAGTCAGGCTCGATGCCGGTCGTGTCGCAATCCATGACGAGGCCGATCGTGCCGGTCGGTGCGATAACCGAGACCTGCGCGTTGCGGTAGCCGTGCTTTTCGCCGAGTTCGAGCGCCTTGTCCCAGGCAGCCTTCGCATGGGCGACGAGATCCTGGTCCGGGTTTTCCGAATGGATCAGCGCGACCGGGTTGACCGAGAGGGCCTCATAGCCGGTGTTTTCGCCATGGGCGGCGCGGCGGTGATTGCGGATGACGCGCAGCATGTGCTCGCGGTTCGGTGCGAAATTCGGGAATGGCCCGAGTTCGGCAGCCATCTCGGCAGATGTCGCATAGCAGACGCCGGTCATGATCGCCGTCAGTGAGCCGGCAATGGCGCGGCCCTCGGCGCTGTCATAGGGGATGCCAGTCGACATCAGCAGGCCGCCGATATTGGCGTAGCCGAGGCCGAGCGTGCGGTATTCGTAGGAAAGCTCAGCGATGCGCTTCGACGGGAACTGCGCCATCATGACCGAGACTTCGAGCACGACGGTCCACAGACGAACGGCATGTTCGTAGTCGCCGATATTGATGCGCTTGGTTGCCTTGTCCTTGAACTGCAGCAGGTTCAGCGAGGCGAGGTTGCAGGCTGTGTCGTCGAGGAACATGTATTCCGAGCACGGGTTCGAGCCGCGGATCGGGCCGCCGGCCGGCGAGGTGTGCCAGTCGTTCATCGTCGTGTTGAAGTGGATGCCCGGATCGGCCGATGCCCAGGCGGCATAGGAAATCGTTTCCCAGAGATCGCGGGCCTTCAGCGTCTTCATCACCCGGCCGTCCTTGCGGGCGGTCAGGTTCCAATCGCCATCTTCTTCGACAGCGCGCAGGAAGTTGTCCTTGATCGAGACGGAGTTGTTGGAATTCTGGCCGGAGACGGTGAGATAAGCTTCCGAATCCCAGTCCGTGTCGTAGGTCTTGAACTCCATGTCCTTGTAGCCCTGGCGGGCAAACTGGATGACGCGCTGGACGTAGTTTTCCGGAACCTGGTCCTTCTTGGCAGCGCGGATTTCGCGCTTCAGGGCAGGGTTCCTGGTCGGGTCGAAGCAGTCACCGTTGTCGCCTTCGCAATTGACGCAGGCCTTCATGATCGCCTTCAGATGCTGGGCGACAACCTTGGAGCCGGTCACGAGGGCAGCAACCTTCTGCTCTTCCTTGACCTTCCAGTTGATATATTCCTCGATATCGGGATGGTCGATGTCGACGACAACCATCTTGGCCGCGCGGCGCGTGGTACCACCAGACTTGATGGCGCCAGCAGCGCGGTCGCCGATTTTCAGGAAGCTCATCAGGCCGGAAGAGCGGCCGCCGCCGGAAAGCTTTTCGCCTTCGCCGCGCAGCATGGAGAAGTTGGAGCCGGTGCCGGAACCGTACTTGAACAGGCGCGCTTCACGCACCCAGAGGTCCATGATGCCGCCTTCGTTGACGAGGTCGTCTTCAACGGACTGGATGAAGCAGGCATGCGGCTGCGGATGCTCGTAGGCAGACTTGGACTTGGTGATCTTGCCGGTGAAGGGATCGACGTAGAAGTGGCCCTGTCCGGGACCATCGATGCCGTAGGCCCAGTGCAGGCCGGTGTTGAACCACTGCGGGGAGTTCGGGGCAACGCGCTGCGTGGCGAGCATATAGGCAAGCTCATCCTTGAACGCTGCTGCATCTTCCTCGGAAGAGAAATAGCCACCCTTCCAGCCCCAATAGGTCCAGGTGCCGGCGAGGCGATCGAAGACCTGACGCGCATCGATTTCCGAGCCGGTCTGTTCGTCCTTCGGCAGGTCCTTCAGCGCAGCGTCGTCGGCAACGGAGCGCCACAGGAAGGAGGGGACACTGTTCTCCTCGACCTTCTTCAGGCGGGCAGGGACACCGGCCTTGCGGAAATATTTCTGTGCCAGAACGTCGGTGGCGACCTGGGAAAACTGCGCGGGAACTTCAATGTTTTCGAGGCGGAAGACGATCGAGCCGTCCGGGTTCTTGATCTCGCTCGTCGCTTTGCGGAATTCGATATCCGCATAGGCGCCCTGACCAGCCTTCGTAAACCGACGTTCGATGCGCATGTTCTTAACCTCTTGTTGGCACCCGAAAGGGCGCAAAATTCCCGTCCGGCTACGCGTTGTCCCTTCGCGCGGCCAGTGCTCGTTCCGTCTTGTGACAGGATTGTCATCCGGAGATGATTTTCCTGTATCTTGTGGTGAGGCTGGCTGCAAACGCTAAATATAGTGTTAACAGCTTATTTTTACCAGTCCCCGATGTCGCTTTTTGAGGCCGGGAATAAGGCGCAGAAATGCCTTCGGATGTCACCGCTCTTGGCGGTCCAACACCCTGATTCTGCGTTCAATTTTCCTTGGAAGAACCGGTCTCGTTACCTCCGGTTCAGTCGCCGCCGCAACATCTGAAACATTAAGTTTGAAACCGCTGATTCCGTCAAGGGGTGGAACGTAACCGATTGCTAACCACAACATCTTGTGGATGGCCTTGTGAAGACTGGGGAAAGTCTGGGGAAGCCTGAAAATACAAGGGCTTGCGCCGCTGCTCGGGCAAGGGAAAGGCCGGAATGTTAAAAAAATCGGCTGCGGCAAAAGTTAGGATGGCTTTTGCGACGCAAATGCGCATGGCGATTCGTTGAAGGAAATCAGCACTTTCTAGAGGGCGTCGATGGCAATCGTGACGGTCGCCGTGCCGATCGGCTTGCCCATCTCGTCGGTGATCACGAAGCTTGCCTGAGTCTCCAGAAGCTGGGTCGACTCGTCGCGCTCGGCCCGGCTGATATAGATCTCCTGCGAACCGCGGGCGAAGGTTTGGAGAAACTTGTCCTCATCGCCCTGCCAGTAATCCGTCGTGATGGTGCTCTGGCCGACATTCAGCCCGTGACAGTCGGTGACGAAGAATTCGAGGATCGTTCCCTGCGAATCATCCTGTTTTGATTTGAGATAATGCGAGACGGATTTCTCCATCAGCGCCTTGACCATCTGGAAATCGCCCTGGGCGACCTCCGCTTGGTAGGTTTCGTCCAGCACTCGCATGTCCATCTCGCTGACATCGCCGAATTTGGCGTTCTGCTCCTCGATTGCCTTCACGACGACCGGCGCCTCGACGATCGGCCGGACGAGCGTTTCGACATATTCACGCACGACGCTGATATAGGCCGGCTCGGCCCCGGCAGGCGTATAAGGAAACAGGCAGCCGATCAGCCCGAGGGCCGCTGCCGTTCGAATCTTGCCCCAGCATGCCATTGCGCTTCCCCAACCGCATTCAGCCCCACTTTACATCCGGTCTTTACGACCGGTAGTTGCCTGACGTTATGCTAATAAAATAAAATGGACGTTACCGAGCAGGGGCTGGAATCCGCTATCGGGGAGACAAATATTGGGACAATTTTCGGTCGTAAAACCGGAGGTTGCTCGCGTCGGCAGCTGTTAGCCGCGAGCACCCTTGGCGATCGGCTCCTGGTAGGTGAAGCCCATATCCCAGGGGAAGTAGATCCAGGTGTCCTGGCTGACTTCGGTGATAAAGGTGTCGACCGTCGGCACGCCCTTGGGTTTGGCGTAGACGCAGGCAAAATGCGCATTCGGCAGCATGCCGCGCACTTGGGCGGCTGTCTTGCCGGTATCGGTAAGGTCATCGACGACGAGTACGTCTTCACCGCCGTTTTCCATCAGTTCAGGCGCGATGCCCTTGAGCAGCACCATGTCGCCCTGGTTGACGTAGTCATGATAGGACGCGACGCAAACCGTCTCGATGAGGCGGATGTTCAGCTCGCGCGAAATGATCGCCGCCGGAACGAGGCCGCCACGGGTGATACAGACGATCGCCTTGAACTCCTGGCCGAGGCCGGCGAGCCGCCAGGCAAGCGCACGCGCATCGCGGTGGAACTGATCCCAGGAAACGGGAAAGGCTTTATCGGGAAGGGACATCGGGCTGCTCCGCGGCATGAAGAAACGACACGCCGTTTGCCGGCGACCGAGTGAATATCGGCTGGCAAAACGCAAATCGCGCAGCCGGAACTGCGCGATGGATGCCGAAGCCTGATATCATCGGTCGCCGCAATTAGCGGGATTTGGAGGCAAAAGGCAAGAGCGGCCTTAACGCGAGAGCAATGTCAGCGCCGTCATGGAATGCAAAAGCGTCCTTGTCGTACCGCCGAAGATCGCCTGCCAGAGCCAGGAATGCGTGTAGGCGCCCATGACCAGGAGGTCGATGCTGTCGTCCGAAAGCCGGTTCTCGATGACATGTGAGGTGTTCTTGTCGCCGCTTGCGGCGGTGGCAAGCGTCACATTCACGCCGTGGCGGGCAAGCGTTGCGGCGATCTCGGCGCCGGCCATCGTCGCCGATTGTGTCGCTGTCTCGGCCGGATCGACGGAGAAGATTTCCACGGCTTCGGCAGCCTTCAGGATCGGCAGGGCATCGAAGGTGGCGCGCGTCGCTTCCTTCGAGCCATTCCAGGCAATCAGCACGCGCTTGATCGGCTTCGGCTGGCGGATGATGTAAGGGATCATCAGTACCGGGCGTCCGCTTTCGAACAGGAATTCGTCGACATTCACGTGGCTGTCGGAGGGTCTTGCGGGATCGGCCTGCGAGGCGATCAGCAGGTCGGCACTGCGCGCGCTTTCGATCAGCGATCCCGAGCCATATCCCGTCGACGTCGCAAAGGCGCGCCATTCGAAGGAAACACCGGTAGCCTCCGCACGGGCGCGGAATATCCGCTCGACCGCGATAGTCTCTGAATGGGCCATGTCCTGAAGCGCCTGCACGGCGACGGGATCGGGAATTTCCATCGGCGCGACCAGCGGCACGGCGGCAATCGTTTCGGCATGCAGGCCGATCACATGGGCGCCGCTTTCAGCGGCAATGGCAAAGGCGAAATCGGCGACGGCGCCGCTATTGTCTGCTGTATCCAGAATGGCAAGAATGGTTTTATAAGACATATCAATTCTCCTTTGCGGCTGAAATGATGGTCCGCGAGGAAGGGAATGCGCCGGAATGCGCTGCGGTTCCTTGACCATGATCAAGACCGCACACAGTCCTCACGCGTCCGCCGAATGGTTTTCGGCAATGTCCTTCCTGCGTCTGATATCCTCGATCATGGCCCGCACGTCCGCACCTGCAGCCTCGATCACATCCTGCGAGCGGCCGCGCACCACGATCTCCGTTGAAAATTTCTGCCCCACGTAACGCGGATAGGAGCCGATGCTGGTTTCCGGATGCGCTTTCTGGATCGCCGCCAGCGGTGTGCCGATCTCGCCTTCGCCATAGGGGCAGGCGATAGCGAGGGAGAGGACAGGCGTGCCCGTCTTCAGCGTCGGCAGCACATTGTCGACCATGGCCTGGAAGACCTGTGGGACACCCGCCATGACATAGACATTGCCGATGATGAAGCCGGGCGCGGTCGATACCGGATTGGCGATATGGGCAGCACCACGCGGCATGCGGGCCATTCGCTGGCGGGCCTCGGTGAATTCCATCTCCCGGCGCTTGTACATTTCGGCAAGCAGCACCATCGCCGCCGCATCATGCTCGCAGGGAACGCCAAAGGCCTTGGAGACGGCATCTGCGGTGATATCGTCATGCGTCGGCCCGATGCCGCCCGACGTGAAGACATAGTCGTATTTGCCGCGAAGTGCGTTCAGCGCCTCGACGATTGCATCCTCCTCGTCGGCGACGATGCGCACCTCCTTCAGGTCGATGCCCGAAATAGTCAGCATATCGGCGAGATGGCCGATATTCTTGTCCTTGGTGCGGCCGGAAAGAAGCTCGTCGCCGATGGCTAGCATGGCGGCGGTAACGACAGTCTCATTGCTCATGGGGATATTTCCGTGGTGTGAAGCTTGAAAATAGGTAGCGCCGTTTGGCCAGTTTGCAAACGGCAAAGCGAAGCAGCTCAAGGGTCGAAACCGAAACCTCAAGTGAAATTTCGTCTACAGGCGGTGAACAGTGAGTTCTTGCGCGCAGGGCTATATTGAACCGGATGCGCTGGTAGAACGGTCGCGGTTACGAATTTCAATCAATCCTTGATGGAGATAACAATGGCGAAGATTCTCGTCCTCTACTACTCGGCTTATGGCCACATCGAAACCATGGCTTATGCCGTGGCGGAAGGTGCGAAGTCCGCCGGCGCTGATGTCGTCGTCAAGCGCGTTCCGGAACTGGTTTCCGAAGAAGTCGCCAAGGCTTCCTACTACAAGCTCGATCAGGCAGCGCCGATCGCCACCGTCGATGAACTGGCTGACTACGACGCGATCATCGTCGGCTCCGGCACGCGTTTCGGCACGGTCACTTCGCAGATGCGCAATTTCTGGGACCAGACCGGTAGCTTGTGGTTCACCGGCAAGCTCGTCGGCAAGCTCGGCTCAATGTTCACCTCGTCCGCCACGCAGCACGGCGGCCAGGAATCGACGATCCTCGGCTTCGTCCCGACCTTCCTGCATCACGGCATGGCCTATGTCGGCCTTCCCTATGCCTTCCAGGGTCAGATGGGCACGGAAGAAGTCAAGGGCGGCTCGCCCTACGGCGCATCCACCATCACCAACGGCGACGGCTCCCGCCAGCCTTCGGCAATCGAACTCGAAGCTGCCAAGTATCAGGGCGCGCACGTCGCCAAGATCGCTGCAAAGCTCGCCTGAGTTCAATCTAGAACTTTCTACAAGACGGCGGTCCTTTTGGGCCGCCGTTTTATTTTGGGACAGTGTTTACCAGACAGGTTTTTCCGCCACCCACAGAGCCGCGCAAACATTTTCTTGACGAATCCGCCTAAGTCGTTGATCTGGACGGCGCGCGAGCGTGGCGAAACTGGTAGACGCAAGAGACTTAAAATCTCTCGGCCTTAGGCTATACGGGTTCGATCCCCGTCGCTCGCACCATCTTCATAAACGTGTTCGAATGTGCTTGTATAGTGTGGATAAACCATAGGCAGCGCTTGTCTATGGCGTCAGTGCTGCAAAAAATATAGGCACTGTGCGGTTGAGTAAGTGTTGTCTTAGTGGGAGTAAGACGATGGTTTACGACTGGGATGGAGCAAAAACGCGGCGCGTCAGGCTCTTCAAGATGAGTGCCTTTCTACTATTGGGAACGGCGGTGGCAGCAGTGCCGCTATTCTTCTGGGCTTTGCAGTTGCGCGGACTCTAGACAGCTTTGAGGGTCCCGAGCCGGTGCTCACGTGCAAGCAGGTCGCGCTTCCGCTTAAAGCCCCAGCGGTAGCCGGAGATCGAGCCGTCCTTCTTGATGACGCGGTGGCACGGAACGAGGACGGCTATGGGATTTGAAGCGATTGCTTCGGTCACGTCTCGGGCATCGCGCGTGCCCAAATTGGCCGCCAGCGCGCCATAATTCGTCGTTTCACCCATGGGTATGGCACCCAGCATCGACCAGACCTTCGTCTGGTACGGAGTTCCGCGCAGATCGAGCGGAATATTAGGATCAAAGCCAGGGTCCTCGATTGCCTGCTCCACCTTCACAAGGACGTCGCCGAGATCCGTCTGGCCGTCAATGACCTCGTCTTCCGGGAAGCGTAAGCGCAAGGTGTCCTCCATTGCGGAGCGCTGCGAACTGAACTCCAAGGCGATGATCCCCTTGTCGGACATGGCAACCATGAAGTCGCCGAGGGAGCTGATCCCCCATGCAAAGCGGATCACTTCGGGCATTTTTGCCTCCTGTGGAACTGTTTGTATTTGAAGAATAGAAGTTTGCTGTGGTGCAGCCGATCCGGATCTTGCTTTCAAATCGGAAAAGGCACGATGCCGCCTGATGGCTCCGGAGGCATCCGCCGTATCCTTACCGCGCATCGTGGAAAATGATCCCGACGGTGTGGCGCATGCCGGTGCGGATGCGGCTTACGCCATGGCGCAGGTTCACGCGGTAATTCCCCTTCGAACCCTGTACCGGCCGGTTATGAACGGCGAACGCAACGGCATCGCCGCGGCGAAGAGGGACCACCTCGACGCGGCTTTGCATGCGCGGCCGCTGTTCGGTCAGCACGAATTCGCCGCCGGTGAAATCCTGGCCGGGCTCAGACAGGAGGATCGCAACCTGGATCGGGAACGCGAGATCGCCGTAGAGATCCTGGTGAAGGCAATTGAAGTCGCCTGGAACATACTGCAGCAGAAGCGGTGTGGGACGCATCTGGCCGGCTTCGTGGCACTGTTCGAGAAAAGACGGATGTGCATCGGGATAGCGTTCGTCGATCCCCATGCGAGCGTTCCACTCGTTGGCGACGCCAGCGAGATGCGGATAGAGCACCGTCCGTAAGCCGCCGAGCAGGCCCGGCAGCGGATACTTGAAATAACGGTATTCACCCTTGCCGAAACCATGCCGAGCCATGTGGATGTGACTGCGGAAGTGGCTTTCGTCCGGATAGAGCATCGCGATGCCGCGGCACTCATCCGGCGAGAGGAGGTTTGGCAGGACGGCGCAACCATAATTGTCGAGATCGCCTGCGAGCGACCGCCAGTCGTAGCTGGCTACGCGTGCCTCCGCGGACATGTCTGCAGCGGTCGGGGAGATAGCCGGGGACGGGAGGCTCATGCTATCGCCTCCTTCCGGAGCAGCTCACGCTTGCGTTCGATACCCCAACGATAGCCCGCGAGATCGCCGTCGCTGCGCACGACGCGGTGACAGGGGATCGCCAAGGCAATGGGATTGGCGGCGCAGACCGCGCCGACCGCGCGCGGCGAGGTCTGTGCGCCAACATGACGGGCCAATTCCATATAGGTTGTCGTCTTGCCTGCAGGGATAGCACAAAGCTCCTCCCAAACACGGCGCTGGAATGGCGTTCCGCGCATGTCGAGCGTGAGATGAAGTCCGTCAGGGGGCTTCTTCACGAAGAGGATTACCTTCGCGAGATCATCGTGGACGGCGATCTCGTTTGCGATAAGCTCGGCTTCGGGAAACCGGTTCGCAAGATCATCCGTGAGATCTTCGTCCATATCGCCGATCAGAATGGCGCAGACGCCTCTGTCGCTGCGAGCAACCAGCACCCGGCCCAGGGCGCATTCGCCGATCGCGTAGTAGAGAATGTCGATGCCGGGATTTGCATTCTTTGCAGCGGGTGCAGGCCGCGAGCTGGTGGTGGAAATCATGAGGTTCATTGAACTAACTCCTTCGTTTGTCCTTATGATCGAAACTATCCGCGCGCCGGCCCGCCCGAACTCCGGTCCTTGCTTTCAAATCGGAGTTCTTCTTTTTCAGCATTGGAAAAAAAGCCGAGTGCCGTTACACCCGGCATCGGTCCAGCGACCGTTGGTCCTCATGCAAGGCGGATGATCACCGTCTTTGCCAGCAGGAACGTCTCTCCTGTCGGGAAACAGAGCCGGATGTCTCCATTGGCGAGCATATCCCATTCAGCAAGGCCATCGGTGACCAGCTGATTGAAATACGCCATCACGAGCGATCTGGCGGGATCGGCATGGAAGAGTTCGTCAAACGCATCGGAAGTGGTGTCGGTACCTGAAAGCTGTCGTCTTTTGTTCTTGGCGTCGAATCCATCGTGCGAGACCATATGAAACGTCCTTGCTCCGGCGCCGAACCACTAGAGCGCACCGCGGAAAGTCAGGTTGATGCGCATGCATCTGACGGTCTCATGATGCCCTTCCTTTATTTCGCCACTCCGTGGCGGGTCCGGCGGGACAATGCCTTCAAACAGATCACACATGATCGGATGACTCCGGACCGGACGCTTCCCGGTCGATCAGGGCGCGCTTGCGCTCGACGCCCCAGGCGTAGCCCGAGAGAGCGCCGTCATTGCGAATGACACGATGGCAGGGAATAGCGACGGCAAGCTTGTTCGCCGCGCATGCTCCGGCAACCGCACGTACCGCCTGCGGCGAACCGATCCGTTGAGCGATTTCGG
Source organism: Rhizobium sp. 768_B6_N1_8 (assembly GCF_051811225.1). Classification (NCBI taxonomy): domain Bacteria; kingdom Pseudomonadati; phylum Pseudomonadota; class Alphaproteobacteria; order Hyphomicrobiales; family Rhizobiaceae; genus Rhizobium; species Rhizobium sp. 768_B6_N1_8. The sequence goes on from NZ_JBPWPV010000001.1 coordinate 1,341,949, forward strand.
CATAGGATATCGTCTCGCCAACGGGAATTTCCCGGAGCGCCTGCCAGACACGTTGCTGGAAAGCGGTGCCGCGGACATCAAGGGGGAGATCGAGGCCGACGCCCGGCTTCTCGACGAAACCGACGACGCGCGCGACCAGGGCCTCGTAGTCCCTGTTGGCGCCGACCAGACGAGCCTTCGGAAAACGGTCCTGAAGATCGTGGACGAGCTTGTCCGGATCGTCACCCAAGAGGATGGATACAACACCCTTCTTGCTCGAGGCGACGAGGATGGCCCCCAGCGAAGTCTGCCCTACCGCGAACTTGATCTCTTCGTTGACACCACCGGCGCGATACTGCGATGGCGTCATGCCGAGCATGCCGGTCGACTTCTCATAGAAGCGTCCGCTGGAGTTGAAGCCTGCATCATACATCGCCTCCGTGACGGTATTGCCGGAGGCAAGGCCCTCACGGACCTTCTCAGCGCGATGTGCCGAGGCATAATTCTTCGGTGTCAGCCCGGTCACTGCCTTGAATACGCGGTGGAAGTAACTCGGGCTGCGGCCGACCCTGTCAGCCAGTTCTTCAAGCGAAGGCTCTTCCTCGCTCTCCTCAATGATGCGGCACGCCTTCGCGACAAGGGTCGCGTTCTCGTATTCGAGCGACGGTCTTTCCGGATTGCAGCGCTGGCAAGGCCGGAATCCGGTCGCCCTGGCGCTTTCGATGCTGTCATGGAACTGGACATTCCTGGGATTGGCAATCCTGGAGGGACACGAGGGCCGGCAGTAGACGCCTGTCGTCGAAACTGAATACCAGAGATGTCCGTCGGCAGTCTTGTCGCGCTCGACGATACGCGCCCAGCGAGGATCGTCGGCGACTGACAGGATGGCAGCTTTGTGGGCCGTGGTCATGGTTTTATCGCCTCATATGATTGAAGTGATCGTCCTGCAAAATCCGGTCGGACACACTCCTATTCTTGCCTTCAAATCCAAATAGCAGCCACCCGATTTCATCCGAGAGGAGTGCAGTTGCCGACCGGCGTTGATGCCCTGGTTGGTCAAGAGCATCGGAGTGATGCTGTTCAAACGAAAAAGAGGCCCGCGCTGGAAGCGCGAACCTCATCCGACGACCGAAAGTGAATGGCCACGTGCTATGGGGCGGCACGTAGAATGCTTCGATCAGGCAGCCTTCATCAGCCCGAGCTGGGCGAGGGCGGTTACACCGTCATCGAGACCGATCTCCTCGACGATCCTGCCGTCGATCAGCTTCAGCACCGTAGTGCCGGTGAAGTGCATCTTGCGGCCGGTTGCGGCCGGGAGACCGCCGATCAGGAAGTCGTTGAAGGCTGGACCGGTATGGGTGCCGCCGCCCTCCCACTGGCCGACGACATAGTCGCCCTCGGCAATGAGATCGGCCGTGTCCCAGAAGTTGAGATCGGGAAATGCGGCGCGGAAATCGGTCATGAATGCCTTGATGTCGTCATGGCCGCGGCGGGGTTCGTGCAGCGAGTATTTGAGTAGCATGTCGGGTGCCGCAATCTCGTCGACGACGGCAAGATTGACGTCCTTGCCCCAGAATTCGGTGAACCAGCGCACGACGACGGCCTTGTTGTCTTCTTCCTTGCTCATTGAAATGGATCCTCTGATCTGTTTCGGGAGGATCATCGAAACCGCTCGATGACCTGAGCTTGGGAATAGGTGCGTATCGGCCCTGTGGAACTCCGGTTCTTGCCTCGAAATTAAAAGCATACGGACGACGCCAATGCTGAGGTGCCAACTCGAGCTATTGTGCAACGGCTTCACCGGGAACGGCGGTGGCAGCAGTGCCGCTTTTCTTCCGGGTCTTGCAGCTATGTGGGTTCTAACGTCCCCGCCCGTTGTCAGCGTCTGGCAAATTACGCGGCGGCATTCGCCCCGGTTTTCGCTTCACGCCACTTGTTGAAAGCCCAGCCGGCGGCCAGGCCGAGTGCTGCGCCCGCTGCCTTGACGCCTGCATCATGAAGGCGCGCATGCCGCGTCGGCGACAGGTACTGCAGATATTCGATCCCGACCGCACCGAAGATCAGCAGCACAGCAACCGTTTTCCATTGTTTCGGATAAGCAAGGGCAAAAGCCAGCCCTGCCAACAGGTAAGCCGTGGCACGGTCGATGTCAGGTGTTTCGATCGTGTGGGGTCGCAATTCGATCGGCGAAACTGTGACGAACAGGATGAAGGCGAGAAGAAGCCACGCTAGAAGCTTTGTGATCTTGGATGTCATCGTGTCGTCATATTAGCAATTGCTGTACGCCATCAAGTTAAAAGCCGTCCACGTAACCTGGATCTTGGGCCCAATCTGAAGACGCGCTTAAGGAAGCCTTTCATCGGGCGAACCACAAATGGCGCAAACGGGCTTCTTTCCACAAGCGGCCTGTGTCATAGCGACGTCTGGATTTTTGAAGAATGGACGAACGCCCGTGACAAGACACGATGTCGAAGGCGCAGAAGAGGCAATGCGCAGCCTTTTCCCCGCTACGCCGCTGCAGCTCAATGATCACCTTTCCGCCCGCTACGGTGCCGATATCTGGCTGAAGCGCGAGGATCTTTCGCCGGTGCGATCCTACAAGATCCGCGGCGCGTTCAATTTCTTCCGCAAGGCGATTGCCGAAGGTGCGGGCGGCAAGACTTTCGTCTGCGCGTCGGCCGGCAATCACGCGCAGGGCTTTGCCTTCGTCTGCCGCCATTTCGGCGTCCCGGGTGTCGTCTTCATGCCGGTCACCACGCCGCAGCAGAAGATCGACAAGACACGCATGTTCGGCGCCGGTTTCATCGCCATCGAGCTCATCGGCGATTTCTTCGACCAGTGCTACAAGGCCGCCCGCGATCATGTGGAAGCGATCGGCGGCGTCATGGTGCCTCCCTTCGACCACGTCGATATCATCGAGGGACAGGCGACCGTTGCCGCAGAAATCATGCAGCAGCTTCCCGAAGGCACGGTGCCTGACATGGTCGTCCTGCCGGTCGGCGGCGGCGGCCTTGCCGCCGGCATCACCGGCTATCTCGACGGCATCGTCGCGAAATCCGATTTCGTCTTTTCCGAACCTGCCGGCGCGCCGAGCCTGCGCCGCAGCCTCGAGGCCGGGCAGGTGGTGACCCTTCCCAAGGTCGACAATTTCGTCGATGGCGCGGCCGTCGCCCGCATCGGTGACCTGAATTTCGCAGCCCTCAAAGACTTCTCGGCCGAACAGGTCATGCTGATGTCGGAAAACGCCATCTGCGTCACCATCCAGGAGATGCTGAATGTCGAAGGCGTGGTGCTGGAGCCGGCCGGCGCCCTGTCGCTGACGGCGATCGCCGCCATGGACCGGGAAGCCATCAAGGGCAAGACGATCGTTGCCTTCGTCTCGGGCGGCAATTTCGATTTCGAGCGGCTGCCCGATGTCAAGGAAAGGGCCATGCGCTACGCCGGTCTGAAGAAATACTTCATCCTGCGTCTTGCCCAGCGCCCCGGCGCGCTGCGCGATTTCCTCAATCTTCTCGGACCGCATGACGATATCGCCCGCTTCGAATATCTCAAGAAATCGGCGCGCAATTTCGGTTCGATCCTCATCGGCATCGAAACGACGGACCCGGAAAACTTCGCGACGCTGGTCGCCAATTTCGAACGAGCCGGCATGGGCTTCGAGGACATTACCGAAAACGAGATCCTCGCAAACCTGATCATTTGACTTTGCGTCCACTGCACTGCGTGCTAAAGGCGGATTATGGCTTCGTTCCTTTCAAACATTCTTTCGGTATTCTCCGGCGGCGGCAAATCCTCCACCGAGGCAGCTGCGGGTCCTTCCGGTGAACCGCAGCTCTATGGCGATTGCACCATCTATGCGGAGCCGCAGAAGGAAGGCGGCCAGTATCGTCTAGCGGGCCGCATCGAAAAGAAGGTTGGCGAGGACGTTCTCGTGCGCAAGTTCATTCGCGCCGATCTCTTTTCCTCGTCCGATGATGCGATCGAATGCACGGTGCGCAAGGCGCAACAGATCATCGATCAGCATGGCCCCTCCCTCTTCGGCGATGGCGAGAAGCTTCGGCAGGTCTGAGCGCTCATTAGCCGGACAGGATTTGTTCGATCCGACATTTCCCGTTGTTTTTCAAAACTATGACAGCATTTCCGTGATGGAAATTGCTGCTTTGCTCACCTAATCTTAAAGGATTATGGCGAAGGTGGCGCCTGCAGGTTTTGCAGGGCGCCGCATGTGTTTGAGCTTTCCGGACGACTGACCAGAAGATCCGCTGCGGCGGCTGTGGCTCTCTCGCGCGGTCCTGTTGTAGGCGGAGGACCGTGATGGAGCTCTTGAACTCCGCGCTCTTCATCTTCGAAGCCGTCGGCTATTTCGTGCTGATGGTCAGTCTCCTGCATTTTCGCCAGCGCCTCGGATTGGGCGTCTTCCTGACGGCGCTTGGCGTCATGCATTTCATGGAGACCTATCTCGCTGCGGTCTTCTATGTTTCCCTGCCGTTCGGGAGCGTCTCGCCGGGTTCTTCGATCTTCTTTTCCGGCAAGCTGATGATGATCCTCATGCTCTACCTGCAGGAGGATGCGGCGACCGTCCGCCAGCCGATCTATGGTCTGTTTCTCGGTAATCTCCTGACTGTCGCCATTGCCTGGGTACTGCAGCTTCACCAGCCGCTGGAGCTGTCGCCCGGTCATCCGGCAGACGTCGATTTCCTGAAGGAAATGGGCTGGCTGATGGTGTGGGGAACGGCAGTTCTCTACCTCGACTCGCTTGGCATCATCCTGCTCTACGAAAAGCTTGGCGATTTCATGCGCAGGCGCGTGGTGCTGCGCTTCATGATCTCGGGCCTCGTGGTTCTGACCTTTGACCAGATCTGTTTCTTCAGCGGCCTGCACTATTTCATGGGCGTTCCGATGGCGGCCTTCTGGGCCGGATGGAAAGCCAAGATGCTGGCCGTCTGCCTCTATTCCCTGATGTTTGCCATCTACGAATACCGTATCCGCCGGGCCGGCGTTGCCGCCTCGGCCCGCTCGATCAGCGACCTCTTCGGCGATCTGACATTCCGTGAGCGCTACAACGATCTGCTGGAACGCACCGGCCGCGACATGCTGACCGGCGTCTATGACCGCAGTCGCATGGAGCTGGAGGCACCGCTGATGGTGCGCGAGGCGCTGCGGCAGGGCCAGTATGCGACCGTTCTCATCATCGATGCTGACCATTTCAAGGACGTCAACGACGGGTTCGGCCATCTGCAGGGCGACGAGGTTCTGAAGGCCATTGCCTCGAGGCTCGGAACGACACTCCGCTCCAGCGACCGTATCTTCCGCTTCGGCGGCGAAGAGTTTGTTGCCGTTTGCCCCGGTACTGGCCATGAGGAGGCATTGCTGCTCGCCGAGCGCCTGCGTTGGACGATTGTGACCAGCGTGAAGACGCCTGATGACACTTCCGTATCTGTGAGCATAGGTGTCGCAACCGCCGACGAAGATGGGGACAGCTTCACGACTGTGCTTTCGGCGGCGGACAGCCGCCTCTACGAGGCAAAAAAGAGCGGCCGCAACTGTGTCGTCGGCCGCTCCGGCGTCGTAAAAGTCAGCTAGACCAAGCCCGCTCAGGCAGTGCGGAAGATCTTGGCGCCGGAGGGAGCGCTCGTCATGCCGCCATCGACGGTAATCTCGATCCCCGTGACATTGCTGGAATCATCAGAGGCGAGATAAAGCGCAGCCTTTGCGATCTCGTCTGCTTCGCTCATGCGGCCAAGCGCGCTCATATTCCCGAGCTTTTCCTCCAGTGCCGTCATCGCATCTTCCGTCTGTGCGTAGGGCGACCAGATCGGCGTGCGCGTGCCGCCCGGCGTTACCTGATTGACGCGGATGCCGCGCGGCGCGAGCTCGGAGGCCAGATTGCGGGTCATGGAGCGCACGGCGCCCTTCGTGGCGGCGTAGGCCGACCAGCCCGGCGCACCGAGAACGGCGTGGACGGAGCCGTTGAGAATGACCGAAGCGCCATCGTTCAGATGCGGCAGTGCGGACTGAACCGTGAAGAAGACCGAGGTCAGGTTGGTGCTGATGATCTTTTCGAACTGTTCCAACGAGGTCTGGCCGAGCGGTGTTGCGCCGCCGATGCCGGCATTGGCAAAGACGATATCGAACTTGCCGACATCAGAAGCAGCCTCGGCGAAGATCTTTTCCGCTGCCGCGACGTCCGTGAGATCGATCTTCAGCGCCAGCACATCGCCGCCGAGCGCCTTCTTGGCCGCTGCGAGCGTTTCCGGGTTGCGGCCGGTGATGATGACCTTCGCGCCTTCGGCGACGAAGACCTTGGCGGTGGCAAGCCCGATACCGCTGTTGCCGCCGGTAATCAGCGCGACCTTGTTCTTGAGACGCATGGGAATGGCTCCTATTGGAAAATACCTCGATCTGGATTATGATCGATATCTACAAGGATTATGATTGCAATCCACTTGAGTCAAGTCCGTATGTCGGGAGATTTTCAATGGGCCACTCGCAACTCGAAAAGCAGAAGACGCACGACAGGATCGTCGAGATTGCTTCCAGGCGCCTGCGGGAGAGGGGGCTCGAGGGTATCGGCGTCGCCGATCTGATGAAGGAGGCCGGGCTGACGGTCGGTGGCTTCTATAAGCATTTTGCATCACGCGATGACATGGTGGCCGAAGCCATGAAGCTGGCTTTCGGGTCCTGGGAAGCGAAAGTGCGTTCGCAGGGCAGGGCGCCGGCAGATATTCCGATGGCGGAATATTCCGCCAATTACCTCAGCGAGGTCCATCGCGATGACGTAAGCGGTGGCTGCCCCTTTGCCGCGTTGACCGCCGACCTTGCCCGCAGCGGCGAGAAATGCCGCTCGCTTGCGACCGACCAGCTGAAGACGAATCTTGGAAACATGACAGGCCGCATGAACGCGGTCGACGAGGCTGACGCACGCCGCAAAGCAATCATCGTTTCGTGCCTGATGACGGGTGCGGTCGGCCTTGCACGCATTGCCGACGACGAAAAACTCTCTGAAGAAATCCTGGAAACGGTCCGGTCCTTCGTCGATGGTTTCTCGGCAAAATGAAAGGGCCGGCTTGCGCCGGCCCCCTCGAGTGGAACTTTTGAATTTGCAGGTTAGGCAGCGAGAGCGAGTTCCTCGACGCGCGACTTGGCGGCGCCGATGGCCTTTTCCGCAGCTTCCGGGCCGAAAGCGAGGCCTTCGACATAGATGGTTTCAATGTCGGTAATGCCGAGGAAGCCAAGAACCGACTTCAGGTAAGGGACGGCATGGTTCATACCGGCAGCCGGACCCTGGGAATATACGCCGCCGGAAGCGAGGACGACATAGACCTTCTTGCCGGTGGCGAGGCCGACCGGGCCGCTTTCGGTGTACTTGAAGGTGAGGCCAGCGCGGGCCACATTATCGATCCAGGTCTTCAGCGAAGAATAGATGTTGAAGTTGATGAGGCCCGTGCCGATGACGATGCTGTCGGCTGCGAGCAGCTCGTTGACGAGTTCGTCGGAAGTCTTGACGGCAGCAGCTTCCTGGGCGGTGCGGGCTTCCGGCGGCTTGCGGATGGCGGCGGTGAAGAGATCGTCAATGTGCGGCAGCGGGTTGGCGGCGAGGTCGCGGCGAACGACGACGCTACCGGGGTTCTGAGCCTTGAGCTTATCGGCGAGTTCAACGGCGATCGACGTGGAAAGGGACTCTGAACGCGGGCTGGACGTCAGAAGAAGAATGGAAGACATGGTTGAATTTCCTCTCGAATTGCGGTTCAGCAGCCGGTTGGGAGCGTGGGCCGCTGTGTTCGAGACAAGAAATAAGGCTGGCCAAGTATCGAAAAAACTGGGATAATGTCGATCAAAATTATCGATGGATTGGATGGAAGATGCTTCCCAACCCGACACTGGATCAATTGCAGGTTTTCCTGACGGTTGCCGAAACCGGCAGCTTTTCGGCCGCTTCGCGTGTGCTGAACCGCGCACAATCGGTCATCAGCTATACGATCGCCAATCTGGAAGCCCAGCTTGAAGTGCCGCTCTTCGAGCGCTCCGGCGCCCGCCAGCCGAAGCTGACGGATGCCGGCAAGGCGATGCTTGAAGACGCCCGCCGCCTGATGGCTGACCTCGAAGTCATGCGCGCCCGCGTGAAAAGCATGAAGCAGGGGCTGGAAGCTGAGCTTTCTCTGGCGATCAGCGTGATGGTGCCAGCCAATGCCGTCATGATGGAGCTGCGCGAATTCCGCGAGAAATTCCCCAGCGTTGCGCTCAACCTCAATGTCGGCGAGCTCGGCATGGTCATGGACATGGTATTGAGCGACAAGGCCGACATCGGCATTGGCGGCGCGCTCGTGAGGCAGGAAGATTCGCTGATAGCTGAAAAGATCGGCTATTCCTTCATGGTTCCTGTCGTCGCGCCCGATCATCCGCTGGCGCGTATCGAGCGGCCCCTGACGCTGGCCGATGTACGTGAAGAGATCCAGCTCGTGGTCTCCGACGCCTCCGGGCTTACCAAAGGGCGGGATTTCAATGTTCTGTCTTACAGGACATGGCGCGTCAGCGACATTGCGACCAAGCATCAGCTCATCAAGGGTGGTCTTGGCTGGGGTGGCTTGCCGGTGTCTCTCGTCGGTGACGATATCATGAAGGGCAATCTGGTCGCCATCAAACTGGAGGCCTACGAACAGGGCGAATACCCGATCTACGCCATGCGCAAGGCCGCCAACCCGCCGGGTCCTGCCGGCCAGTGGCTGATCGAAGCCTTCCGCCGGCGACTCTCCATGTGCCCGAGCCATGGCGAACTCATCAACATGCTGGGCATCGACGGACTGCACGCCATTCGCGAGGCTGCGGAATAGCCGCACAGTTGACGGGTTTCCGGCCTTTGCTATAACGGCGTCACGGTCTGCAGTTCACCGAGGCGTCGCCGTCCCGCAAGGGAAGCTAAACCTGCTTTAGAAAGATCATCAGCACTTGTCCTGTGCCGAAGTCGAAAGCCGGCGACCACCGACACCTTTTTCAGGGAACGGCGCGTTGAGGATAAGACGTGACCAGATCTATCTTTCCAATGGAAATCGCCGATCTTTCGGCTTTTGCCAAATCTCTCCGCAAGCAGATCGAAGTGCTCGCTGACAGGCCGAGCCATGTCGAGATGCTCAATCTGCTGACTCGCGCGGCGGGTTATCGCAACTACCAGCATTTCCGCAGTGTGGCGCACTCCGCCGAAGTGCTGAAGGACTGGAGCCTGAAGCTGGATCCCCAGCCTTTGCCGGACGAAGACCGAGTGCTGAGGGCATCGCGCCATTTCGATGGCAATGGTCGACTGATCCGCTGGCCGGGCAAGAGGGGGCTGCAGGAGCTTTGCTTATGGTTCCTGTGGTCGAAAATACCGGCGAATACGGAACTGACGGAGCGCGAAATCAGCGACTTGCTGAGCCGCCTGCATCTCTTCGGCGATGCGGCACTGCTGCGCCGCGAGCTTTTCGATTCCGGGCTTGTCCACCGCACCCGCGATGGCAGGCAATATCGCCGGATCGAAAAGAAGCCGCCGGCCGAACTCGGCTTGCTTCTTCGTCGCATCGAAGCTGAGGCCGAAACTGCTTGAGCAAAAGGGGCGCGGTTGAAGAAACCGCGCCCCTGCGGCTTTAGAGAACCAGCCTGAACTTCGCGAAGCCCTCGGTGCCTTCGCCGGCATCCTCGATCTTCACGCTCTTGACGTCGGCGAGATACTGTTTGGCTTTCGGGCCGCTTTCGAACACGACGGTCGTGCCGGGCAGGGGCTTGAAGGTCCAGTTGCCGTCGGCGGACGGGTTGATCGTGCCCTGATCATGGACATAGCGGACGATGACGTCGCGATTGGTGTCCGGCGCTTGGAAGATCACCTTGTCGGAGGCGATTTCCGGGAAGCTGCCGCCGCCACCGGCACGATAATTGTTGGAAACGACGACGAACTTCTGGGCCGGATCGATCGGCTTGCCCTTAAAGGCAAGGTTCTGGATTCGGTTGGAGTCCGGATTGACGGCCTTGCCCGACGAATCATATTTCGGCGGTTGCGACAGATCGATCTGATAGGTCACGCCATCGATCACGTCGAAATTGTAGGATGGGAAGTCGTTGTTGAGGAGAGCCGCATCCTTCGCGCCGGGCTCGATGTGGTTGAACATGCCGGCGGACATTTCCAGCCAGTTCTTCACCTGCGCACCGGTGATGGCGACCGCTTGAACCGTGTTCGGATAGAGGTAGAGGTCGGCGACATTCTTGATGGCGATATCGCCGGCCGGAACATCCGTATAGTAGTCCGCGCCGCCACGGCCGCCGGCCTTGAAAGGGGCTGCGGCGGAAAGAACCGGCAAATCCTTGAATTGCGTATCGGCCAGCATCTGCTTGATGTACCAGGTCTGAGCCTGCGAAACGATCTGCACGGAGGGATCGTCGGCAACGAGCGCAAAGTAGGAATAGAGCGGCGCGGAGGTCTTGCCGACAGGCGTGCGGACATAGGCAAGCGTTGCCTCGTGCTCTGCCTTGGCGGCCTCGACCACTTCTTTCTTATCGGTGACGTCGGCAACGACTTTCTTCTTGTCGTCGCGATGGTAGATGGGCCGTGCTTCGGAGGTGAAGGCGACGATTTTCCAGCTGTTGCCATCCTTCTCCAACAGCAGGTCGATCAGGCCGAGATGCGAACCCCAAAAGCCGGCCATGACGGCGGGCTTGCCATGTAGCGTACCCTTGACCGGATCGGCATCGGTTATGCCATCCCAGGTTTTCGGGCCGGGGAAGACCAGATGCTGGTGGCCGGTGAAGATCGCGTCGATACCCTCGACGGCAGCAAGATGCAGCGAGGCGTTTTCCATCTTCTCGGATGGGCCTGAGCCATCGATGCCGGAATGGGACAGGGCGATGATGATATCGGCGCCGGCTTCCTTCATGGCGGGCACCCAGGCTTTGGCGGCCTGAACGATATCGCGCGTCTGCGCCTTGCCTTCGAGATTCTTGATGTCCCACAGCATGATCTGCGGCGGTACGAAGCCGATGAAGCCGATCTTGACCGGGCTTTCATTGCCGGCGCCGTCCTTGATCTGCTTTTCGACGATGATGTAGGGCTTGAAGAACAGATCGTCCTGCTTCGGATCGGAGGCGAGCTGGCCCTTGGTCAGGTTGGCGCAGACGAACGGGAAGTTCGCACCGTTCAGCACCTTGAACATGAAGTCCAGGCCATAGTTGAATTCGTGGTTCCCGAGCGTGCCGACCGTATAGCCGAGCGTGTTCATCGCCTTGACGACCGGATGCACGTCGCCATCCTTCATGCCGTGCTGATAGGCCATGTAATCGCCCATCGGATTGCCCTGCAGCACGTCGCCATTGTCGATCAGCAGCGAGTTGACGGCTTCCGCGCGAATCGTGTCGATGATCGTTGCCGTGCGCGACAGGCCCATCGTGTCATTCGGCTTGTCGGCATAATAGTCATAGGGGAGGACGTTGACGTGGATGTCGGTCGTTTCCATGAGCCGCAGATGCGCCTGGTTTGCGGCAGCGCGGGCGCTGAACGGGTGCAGCAGCACCAGAGCGGAAGTGGCGGCAAGACCGCCAAGCAGGGAACGACGGCTCATTGCAGGCACATCGAGAATGGAAGGCATGGAAACACTCCTTTTGACATCATGCATCACCCGGTTCGATGAACTTAGGATGATTGGCAAAGGAGTACATCGCGAAAATGACAGAATGGCAAAAACGATGCCGCCAAAGCGGCACCGCTCTGGAAAGCTTTACCGAACGCGTGGCACTTCGCGATGGAAGAAGCGGAAATAGGAGGCAATGAGCGCGCGGGCATTGGAATTCACGTCGAACTGGATGCCGACACGACCATTATGTGTCCAGCGGATGACGCCTTCGAGCAGGCCGAGATTTTCGGCTTCGATGCGGACCTTACTGCCCGAGGCCGCATGAAGCGGCGCTTTGACTTCGAGTGCTGCACCCGTAGCAGAAATATCCAGGATGCGGGCATCTACCTGGTTGTTCAGATAACGGATCTTGCCAAAAACGCGGCAGCTCCTGCGGTCGGCCTTGCGGGCCGTGATCTTGAGATTGCGTATCATGCTTATCCCCGTGACGAATTCGGGAGGAGCATAGGCAGCGAAGATTGAAATGCCTTTAGGCGCTTATTTAAAATTGCTGCGAAAGTCTCAATTCGGCACGACCGCTCGCCGCGCCACGACATGTTCGCGCCACACCGTGAAGATGCCGGCCGCGACCACGATGATCGAACCGACGATCATGTTCAGCGTCAGCTCCTCCCCGTAGATGAGCACGCCAAGGATAGAAGCATAGACAAGCTGGATATAGGTAACCGGCTGGACGGCCGCCGCATCGAGACTGTCATAGGCGCGGATCAGGAAATAGTGGCTCGATGTTCCGGTCAGGCAGACGGCCAGCATCCACATCCAGTCCCAGCCCTGAATCGGCGTCCAGTAAAAAGGGCCTGCAAGCGTCATGACGAGAGCCCCGACGACACCCGTATAGAAGAAGCTCGTCATCGCCGAATCCCGCCGGCTGACGTAACGCGTGGCGATCACGTAAAGCGCGAAGTTGACGCAGGAGACGACGGCAAGAAGCAGGTTCACGTCGAAGAACCCGCCCTCCGGCTTGATGATGAGCAACACGCCACAAAGCCCGACACCGATCGCCGTCCATCGGCGCCAGCCAACCCTTTCGCCAAGCAGTGGAATGGCAAGCAGTGCGACGATGATGGGGGTGGCGGCAAAGATCGCCTGCGAATGCGCCAGCCCGATCAGCGCAAAACAGGTGATTGCCAGCACCACCTGCGCAGCAAGCAGAATACCGCGTGAAACCTGCAGAAAGGGATGTTTCGTGCGGGCGGTGGCGGCGATGCCACCGCGCATTTTCGCGGCCAGAACCACGGTGAACAGGCCGAAGGCCCAATAGCGCACCATCGTCACGAAGATAGGCGAATAGGCTGAACCAAGATGCTTCGAGATCGCGTCCTGCGCTGAAAAGATCGTCAGTGCAAGGAGCAGGAAGATATAGCCGTGAGTCTTGGATTTCATGTCTTGCCGTCAAAGCGGAGACGCCCGCAACATCAAGCTAGGGCAGGATTTCGAGGGCTTTGCAAGGGCTCAAAGGCCGACATTCGGCCTGTCGATGATTTCGCGCAGCGCAAAGCTCGAATTGATCTTCACCACATGCGGCAGCGCCGAAAGCCAGTCTCGGTGGATGCGCTCATAGTCTTCCAGATCACGGGCGGCGACGCGAAGGATATAGTCGTATTCGCCGGACATCAGGTAGCAGACGAGCACGTTCGGACAGCGTTTCACTGCCGCCTCGAATTCTGACAGCGTCTTGGCGAACTGGCCGGACAGCGAGATGTGTACGATGGCGATCATCTTGTAATCGAGCGCCCTATGCGAAAGCCGCGCATGATAGCCGCCGATGACACCGCTCTTTTCGAGAATATCGAGCCGGCGCGAACAGGCGGAAGGCGATAGTCCCACCTTGTCGGCGAGCTCCGCATTGGTGATACGGGCATTGATCTGCAGCGCCCTTAGAATCGCAAGATCGATACTATCGAGGTCAGACATTCGAAGAACCTTCGAAAAATGGACGGTTAGCGCAATAATCTTCGAAACTTTGCTGAAAACAAATCCTCTTTGCAAGGACATTTCGTGGCCGTGGTGGTTGGATTTAGGAGCAAGAAAACGCTCCGCGGAACGCGGACATAAAATGAGAGGAACGCGAATGCGTGTCGGCTGCCCGAAGGAAATCAAGAACCATGAATATCGCGTCGGCCTGACGCCGGCTTCGGTAAGAGAATATGTCGCCCACGGCCATGAGGTCTGGGTGGAGACGAAGGCGGGTGCCGGCATTGGTGCCGATGATGCCGCCTATATGGCTGCTGGCGCGAAGATCGCCGCCTCCGCCAAAGACATCTTCGAAAAGTGCGATATGATCGTCAAGGTCAAGGAGCCCCAGCCGTCGGAATGGGCGCAACTCCGCGATGGTCAGCTCCTTTACACCTATCTGCATCTTGCGCCCGATCCGGAACAGACCAAGGGTCTGCTCGCCTCCGGCGTTACGGCAATCGCCTATGAGACCGTGACGGACGATCGCGGTGGCCTGCCGCTCCTGGCGCCGATGTCCGAAGTCGCCGGTCGTCTTTCGATCCAGGCCGGTGCCACCGCGCTGCAGAAGGCCAATGGCGGCCTCGGCATCCTGCTCGGTGGCGTGCCCGGCGTTCTCCCGGCCAAGGTTGCCATCATCGGCGGCGGCGTCGTCGGCCTGCATGCAGCCAAGATGGCAGCCGGCCTCGGCGCTGATGTCAGCATTCTCGACAAGTCGCTGCCGCGCTTGCGCCAACTCGACGATATCTTCAATGGCCGTATCCATACACGCTATTCCAGCATTCAGGCCCTGGAAGAAGAAGTTTTCTCCGCTGATCTCGTCATCGGTGCCGTGCTGATCCCTGGCGCTGCCGCGCCGAAGCTCGTGACCCGCGAAATGCTGACAGGCATGAGGAAGGGCTCAGTCATCGTCGACGTCGCGATCGACCAGGGCGGCTGCTTCGAAACCTCGCATGCAACGACCCATTCCGAGCCGACCTATGTCGTCGACGGCGTCGTGCATTATTGCGTCGCCAACATGCCAGGCGCCGTTCCCGTCACGTCTGCCCACGCGCTGAACAATGCGACACTCGTCCACGGCCTCGCACTCGCCGATCGCGGCCTGCGCGCCATCGCCGAGGACAAGCATCTGCGCAACGGCTTGAACGTCCATAGGGGCCGCATCACCAACAAGCCGGTCGCTGACGCGCTTGGTTATGAAGCTGTCGCGCCGGAAAGCGCGCTGAACGTAGCGTAAACCAGCTGACCCTAGGTCAGAGGAAGGCGCCGGTTTCCGCAAGGGCCGGCGCTTTTACTTTGTCGATCCGGCACTGATAGCAGTTGTTGCGCGCGGAGCGCACATGCACATAAGCGATACCGGGTCGCGCAAGCAGTTCGGTCGCATAAGCAGGGATCTTCTCGATCGGCGTGACCGCACCGGTGCCATAGACGATCCTGTCATTCTCGCCATAGCCGCGGACGATGAAGTCAGGGCTTGTCGTCAGGACAGGAGGCAGAGCCTCTTCGGCGGAATAGCGCTTGCAGGCCTGCTTGTGCAGGAAGACCGGGCCGGTCTCGGCATAGGGCTGCAGTTCCGGAAAGGGCCGATAGGCAAAGACGAAGAGTTCTTCGCCGGCGCCGATATTCCCCAGGCAATGCCGGCAGGGGTAACCGTCGCCATCGGATATCATCGTCTCAGGCAATTGATCATAGGCGTCGCGGCCGCCGCTCCAGAGCGCTTCTGCATCTGTTGTCGGCATGGCGGAAAACTGGATGCTGGTCATGGCAAATCTCCTTGTGAGCTTTGCCATAGTTTCCGCGCTGACGATCAACCAAGCCACCCGATTCTTGCTTCGAACAGCACGTGGCGTGCAAACGCGATCAGCTTTTCCTGGCGATTTCCAGCAGTTCCTTGTCGCTCAACGGCCTGACGATCCCGGTGCCGGTGGAGACGGGAGAGAAACCGAACATCTGATAGAGCTGTAATGCCCGTGGATGGTCGAGATTGTTGGTGGTCGTCGTGACCTTTGTCGGGTTCAGTGTCCAGATCGCGTAGAGCGCCTGAAGCAGGAACCATTTGCCGATGCCGAGGCCGAGCGCATGTTCGAAGAGCCCGAAATGGGAGAGCTCGATCGTATCCTCGTCCTCGCAGAGATATTCAAAGAAGCCAGCCGGCGCACCGTTGACGTAGAGTACGCTGATATTGTTGCGCTTGTCATGCAGCGCTGCCGTAAGCTCCTCGTCACTCATCCTCAATCGGTCGACCCACTGCCAGCGCGCGCCAACCTGCCGGTAGAGGTAGCGATAGAAGGCCAAGGGAATACCTGGGGCGCGCATGATTGCCGTCTGTATGTTGACGGGCACAGGCAGGCTTGCCTTCGGCGGCGCGACCATTTCAAGCCGCGTAATATGGGCCTTGAGCGAGGCGGGCGTCTTCCCCATGGCGGTCAGGCTTTGACCGGTTCAGGCGGGCCGGTGACGACGGGCGTGTCCTCGCGGCTGCCCCATTCGCTCCAGGAGCCGTCATAGAGCTTGTTATCGGTATGGCCGAGCGATTCCAGCGCCAGTGTGATGATCGCGGCGGTAATGCCTGATCCGCAGGAGGTGACCACCGGCTTGGAAAGGTCGATGCCGGCATCCTCGATCGTCTGCTTCAGTTCTGGCAGCGATTTGAAGCGGCCTTGATTGGCAAAGACGCCGGAGGGCAGGCTGCGCGCGCCGGGCATATGGCCGGAACGCATGCCTGCGCGCGGTTCCGGCTCGACGGCGGCGAAGCGGCCGGCGCTGCGGGCATCGGCGATCTGCAGGGCAGCGCTCGCAACAATATCGCGCATCTGGTCGAGATGGACGACGCGGCCTGCGTCGTAATTCGTCTTGAAACTTGCCGAGGCGTAGTTCGGCACTTCGGTTTCGAGCGGCCGGCCCTCGGCCTTCCAGCCATCCAGTCCACCATCGAGCACGAAGACATTCTTTGCGCCCATCACCCGGAACAGCCACCAGACGCGCGGCGAGGCGAACATGCCGATGCCGTCATAGACGACGATGCGGTCGTTCTCACTGATACCGAGCTTGCCGGCCTCCTCGGCGAAATAATCGGGCGAGGGGATCGTATGCGGCAGGTTCGTCGAATGGTCGGCGATCTTGTCCTGATCGAAACGGATGGCGCCGGGAATATGCCCGGCGGCATATTCCGCATTCGCATCGCGCTTCTGCGCCGGAAGATAGAAGGATGCGTCGAGCACGCGCAGGTCGGGCTTACCGAGCTCAGCTTGCAGCCAGTCGGCCGAGACGACGAAACGGCTCTTGGTGTCGCTCATGATGATCTCCCCAAATATCAGGCCCAAATAGCAGGCATCGTCTATCAGGCTTCGTCGCCGGGCGAGCCGAAGCGAATGCGGAAGCGCCGGTTCTCTTTGCCCTTCTTCTCGATTTTGGCAATATGAATCTGACCGACTTCCTGTGTTTCCGAAACATGTGTGCCGCCGCAGGGCTGGCTGTCGATCGCCGAATTCTCACCGATGCAGACGAGGCTGACGCGGCCGAGGCCGATCGGCGGGCGCACATTCTTCGATTTGACGATGCCCGGATTGGCGGCAAGCTCCTCATCCGTGATCCACTGAAGATAGACCGGATGGTTCTGGTTGACGAGGTCCAGCAGCTTGGCCGTCACTTCGTCCTTGTCGATCGTATCGGTCATGTCGAAGTCGACGCGGCTTTCGTCCTCGCCGACGGCAGCCCCCGTGATCGGGTAGGAACAGACGACGGACAGAAGATGGCAGGCGGTGTGCATGCGCATCAGCTTGTAGCGGCGCGGCCAGTCGATATGTAGCACCAGCTTCTCGCCGTTCTCAGGGCGCGGCTGGCCTTCCAGCGGCACATGGATGACGATGTCCTTGCTCGCGCCGTGCTTTGCCTGGCCAAGCTCTATCTTGGAACCATCGACCCGTTCGAAGAAGCCGGTGTCGCCCGGCTGCCCGCCCGATGTCGCGTAAAAGCAGGTCTGGTCCAGCTCGATGCCCCCGTCCTCGTGAACGGCCGTGACGACCGCTTCGCATGTGGAAAGATAGAAGTCGTCACGGTAGAGGGCATTGACTGGCATGGAGGCTCACGCTGCGGGTTCGTAGGGTATTTTGATATCCGTCGAGCCGACCATCCATTGAGGAATGGGAAGGCCCTTGGACGAAAGGAAATCCGGATTGAAGAGCTTGGACTGATAGCGATTGCCATAGTCGCAGAGGATTGTCACGACCGTGTGGCCGGGGCCGAGATCCCTGGCGAGTCGCACTGCGCCGGCAATGTTGATCGCCGTCGAGCCGCCAAGGCAAAGCCCCTCATGCTCGACCAGGTCGAAGAGAAAGGGAAGCGATTCCGCATCGGTGACATGATAGGAGAAATCAGGCGTGAAGCCTTCGAGGTTGGCGGTGATGCGCCCCTGGCCGATACCTTCCGTGATCGACGAGCCCTCGGACTTCAACGTGCCGTTCGCGTAGAATTCGTAGAGCGCCGCACCCTCGGGATCGGCAATGCCGATCTTGATATCCTTGTTGAAGGTCTTGAGGCCTGCCGCCACGCCGGCAAGCGTGCCGCCCGAACCGACCGAGCAGATGAAGCCGTCGACCTTGCCGTCCGTGTCCTTCCAGATCTCCGGTGCCGTCGTTTCGATATGCGCCTGACGGTTGGCGACGTTGTCGAACTGGTTCGCCCAGATAGCGCCGTTCGGCTCGCTCTTGGCAAGCTGTTCGGCAAGGCGGCCCGAAACCTTCACGTAGTTGTTGGGGTTCTTGTAGGGAACGGCCGGAACTTCGACGAGCTCGGCGCCGAGCAGGCGCAGTGCATCCTTCTTTTCCTGGCTCTGGGTTTCCGGAATGACGATCACGGTGCGATAGCCGAGCGCCTTGGCGACGACCGTCAGGCCGATCCCGGTATTGCCCGCCGTACCTTCGACGATGACGCCGCCGGGCTTGAGCAGGCCCTTTCTCTCGGCGTCACGGATGATGTAAAGCGCCGCTCGGTCCTTCACCGACTGGCCGGGATTGAGAAATTCGGCCTTTCCGAGAATGGTGCAGCCGGTCGCCTCGGAAACACCCTTGAGCTTGATGAGGGGCGTATTGCCGATAGCCTCGATTACGGATGGGTGGAAGGTCATGGAATCTGCCTCGTTTACGCATAGTTTAGGAACGGTCTTTTCCCTTCACAAGGCGGCATTGGCAAGAAATCCTATTCCATGCCTTCCAAGCCCGCGATAAAATTAGTCTTCTATTTCCAGCCTTTCGCTCAGCCCGGGCAAGCAGTGATCCGAAGATTGACTTTCGGCGTATGGATGACGACAAAGCAAGCACGGGCGCAGGAACAAGGCGTGACCGAATCTGACATGGTTCACGAGCATATCGACACGATCGATGCATTGATGGCGCATTATGTTGCTGGCTCCCTTCCGGAGCCGGCCCGCGCACTCGTGGAATCTCATCTTGAAATGAAGCCGGACAATCGCGGCCTGGTGGTTGACCTCGAACGGCTGGCTGGAGAAGCTCTGGAGAGCACGCCATCAAGCCCGATCAGCGACCGCGATGCGAAGCTTGCAGCAATCTTCGGCTCGAAGGCTCCTGCGTCCCCGCCGAAGCTCCCGTCACGTCGGCAGGGTGCTCTTTTCCCGCGCGCCTTGCGCAATCTCATCGGTTTCGAAGCCGATGATGTGCCGTGGCGCAAGCGCCTTCCGGGCTTCAAGGAATATGCGACCGATATTGACGGCTGCGAGGTCAGCCTGATGTGGATACGGCCGGGTCGCGCACTGCCTGCCCACACGCATGCGGGCATGGAACTGATCCTCATCCTCGACGGCGCTTTCCGCGACGAGCGCGGCCGTTTCGGGCCGGGGGATATCTCGGTTGCGGATGCCACCGTCGACCATCGCCCCGTCGCCGAGAAAGACCGGCCCTGCATCGCTTTTGCCGTTTCGGACGGCCCGATCAAGCTCACTGGCTCCTTCCGGCAGATCATCGGCGACCTCATCGGCTGAAAGCAGCCACAATGCTGTGATAGAGCCATGGTCCCGGGAGAGTTGAGGAGCTTCCGGGCCTGTGTTCGTGTTCAAATCGGCAGACCGGAGGAAGTGTCATGCGTAATTTCATCGCCCGTCCAGAACATGGTATCGTCTGGATTTCCGGTGCGAGTTCCGGAATAGGCCGAGCGCTGGCGCTGAAGCTCGCAGGCGAGGGATACGGGGTCGCCGTCACCGCCCGCAGTCACGAAAAACTGGTGGAATTGCAGCTCGAGGCAGCCGGACTGTCCGGCAGAATCATCGTGCTCGATGGCGATGTGACCGATGCCGAAGACATGGAACATGTCATGGCCTCGATCGAATATGAGCACGGAGCGCTCTCCATGGCGATCCTGTGTGCCGGCGTCTATCAGCCCGTCCACGGCGAGGATCTGAACCGAGCCGATTTCGAGAAGACTTTTGCCGTCAACCTGTCAGGCGTCGTCAATTGTCTGCTGCCGGCGATCCGCCACATGAAGGCGAAAGGGCAGGGCCAGATCGCCATCGTTTCCTCAGTGACGGGCTACACGGGATTGCCGACCAGCGCCGCCTACGGCGCGACCAAGGCTGCCCTGATCAACATGGCCGAAAGCCTGAAATTCGATCTCGACAAGATCGGCATCCGCATCCAGCTCATCAATCCGGGCTTCGTCGATACGCCGGCAACGCGTAAGAATGCCTTTCCCATGCCGGCACTGGTTTCGCCCGAGACAGCGGCAGAGCGCATTGCGGCAGGCCTCAAATCGCAGGCTTTCGAGATCACCTTCCCGAAGCGCTTCACCTATGTGCTGAAGGTCCTGCGGATCTTGCCTTACGGTCTCTATTTCGCACTGGTGAACCGCTTCACCGGTTGGGGCGAGCGGCCCGCCAACTCCAGTCACCGGCCGGTGACGCCGCATCCGGCTGAGTGATCAAGACCGCGAAAAGACCACCTGCCGCACATCGATGTTGCGGGCGCGAAAGCCTGCCTCGCAGTAGAAGAGGTAGAATTCCCAGAGCCGCTTGAACCGGTCGTCGAAACCCATCGGCCTGAGCTTATGCCAGACGGACCAGAAACGCTCGCGCCATTCCGCCAGCGTACGGGCGTAGTCAAGGCCGAAACCGAAGTCTCTGACCAGTGACAAGTCCATCTTCCTGCCGAGTTCGGCAAGGTGGTGGCGCGTCGGCAGCATGCCGCCGGGGAAGACATATTTCTGGATGAAATCCGGATTGCTGCGATATTGCTCGAAAGATTCAGGACGAATGGTGATGATCTGCAGGCCCGCCTTACCGCCCGGCTTCAGGCACTGTTTCAACTTGGAGAAATAGGCCGGCCAGTATTTCTCGCCGACAGCCTCGAACATCTCGATCGAGACGATGCGGTCGTAGACGCCGGTCTCGTCTCGATAGTCCTGGAAGCGAAAATCGACCCTGTCGCTAAGTCCCGCGTTGCTGATGCGCGCTTGCGCGAAGGCAAGCTGCTCGCGGCTGATGGTCAGCCCCGTCACCCGGCAATTCAACTCGCCTGCCGCAAATTCGGCAAAGCCACCCCAGCCGCAGCCGATTTCCAGCACATGTTCGCCGGACTTGATGCCGGTCGCCTCCGCCAGCGCCCGATATTTGGCGTTCTGTGCCGATTGCAGGTCGTTGGCGCCGGTCGAATAGAGCGCCGAGGAATAGGTCATGCTCGGGTCGAGCCATTGCTTGTAGAAGTCGTTGCCGAGGTCGTAATGGGCCGAGATATTGCGCTTGGAGCCCGTCTTAGTGTTGGCGTTCATCCAGTGGCGGATTCGCTCGACGAAGCGGCCGACGCCGCGCTTGCCATGCGCGTAGCTGTGCGCCGCTTCGCCATTGACGAGAAAAAGCTCGAGGAAGGCAGTGATGTCGGGGCTGTCCCAATCGCCGTCCATATAGGTCTCGGCGACACCGATCGTGCCGCTGGTCAGCGCGCGATCGGCAAGGTTCCAGTTTCGAAGCGTCAACGCGGCGTCAGGTCCGGCAGCCTTGCCCTTGATAAACACCTTGCGCCCGTCGGGCAGCGTGACCGCAAGGGAGCCGTGCTGCATGCGCATCAGGCCGCGCAGTGCAAGCTTCGCTTTGAAGGGCAGGCCTTTGACGATGCGTGAAATATTTTCTGCCGTCAGCGTCACCGCGTCCCGGGCAGATTGATTCAAATCCTGTAAATTGCTCACCGTCCATCCTCCCGTATTTTTAGGCCGGTCAGGACAATGCTTGCGCCTCTCCTCCGGCGATTGCCGCAAACGCTAGATTCATTCCGCAGCTTCTGCAAGCCGGCTTGCCGGCTTCACGCTGACAGGCGGCGGAGGTGGTGGCCGGCGAACGTAGATGGCGCCTTTGAGCCAGAGTTTCAGAGCCTCCCAGTGAATTCCGGTCATGATCTTGATGGTCAGGAAGGGAATAGTTGTGAGAAGATAACCGAGCGTCCGGCCAGTCAGCGGCTTTTTCCGGCCGGCGAAGGTTGCGGCAAGAAGCGGCCCTTCCGCATCGGTTTCCAGGATGCGCCAGCGGATTTCCTGGCCGGGTGGCAGCATGCGGAAATGATAGCGCATGCCGATGCCAATGAAGGGAGAGACATAGAAGAGCTTGTCGCAGGTCTGGCGAAGACCGCTTTCGAAAATTTCATTATCCTCGACGGGGCAGACATAACTATGCCGCTCGCCGAATGTGTTGCGCACTTCGTAGATCAGCGCAATCAAGGCATCCCTGTCGTCATAAGCATAATAGACCGAAAGGGGATTGAAGACGTAGCCGAGGATCCGCGGATAACAGACGAGCAGGATCTTGGCCGGTCGTTCGACACACGCATCCGCAAGCAGGCGGTCGGCATGGGAGCGCAGCTTTCCATTTGCTGCATGGTCCTCTTCATGGAACGAGACGAGATTGCTTCGGTTGACCGAAAACAGCGCCGACTGGCTTTCGGCTTCCTCCAACCGGTCGAGATCGATGGAGAGCGAAAAGACCCGATATTGGAAGCGATGGCCGAACGGTTTAATGCGCTGATGCATGACATCGCCCACATAAAGTACCGCCGCTGCGTCCGGCGGAGGACCGTTTCGCGTCACGCTGACGCCATACCTCGATGCGCGGGGGCTTTTGCGGGATGCCATCATGCTACCGCTTCCAGTGTGGTTCCAGAGGAGGGCCGGGCGGTCCGCCAGGGTGTGATCCCGCCCAGTGCCTCTGCCGCCGCAAGACCGGAAACTAGTCCATCCTCGTGGAATCCGTATCCGGTCCAGGCGCCCGCGAAATAGCAATTGTTTCTTCCCTGGATGGCGGCAATCGCCCGTTGCGCGGCCATCCCTTCCGCGGAAAACTGCGGATGCTCATAGGTGAATTCGGCAAAGACCTTGCGGCTCTCCGGTTCGCGGTCCGGGTTGAGCGTGACGAACAGCGGAAAATTCGGGTCTATGCCCTGCAGCCTGTTCATCCAGTAGGTCACGGCCACACCGGCCGCCCTGCCGTCGGCATGGCTCGAACGCAGATAGTTCCAGGAGGCCCATACCTTGCGCCGCGTCGGCATCAGGCAGGTGTCACGGTGCAGGATAACGCGGTTGGGCTGATAGGGGACAGCAGCGAGCAAGCGCTTTTCCTGATCCGTCGCATCGATCAGCAGCCGCGCCGTCTGATTACTGTGGCAGGCGAAGATCACCTTGTCGAAGAAGGCCTCGCCGCCGGTCTCGTCGATCAGGGTGACGCCCTTGTCGCTGCGGATCACGCCACGCACGCCGCAGCCGCGCTTCAATTTGTCGCCGAGCGGTGACAGAAGCCTTTTCAGGTAGTTGCGGCTGCCGCCGGTGACGGTGCGCCACTGATGCTGACGGCGATAGATAAGTCGGTGATTGTCGAAGAAATTGACGAAATGTTCGGCGGGAAATTGCAGCATCCGCGCTGATGGCGTCGACCAGATCGCCGCCGCCATCGGCACCAGATAGTTGTTGGTGAAACCCGGCGAGAAGCCACGCCAGTCGAGATAATCGCCGATCGAACGTGAGGCCAGGTGCCCGGCCGCCCGGTCTTCCAGGCAGGTCCGGTTGAAGCGCAGGATCTCGCGGATCATCCAGAGAAAGGAGGGGCTCAGCAGATTGCGCTTCTGCGCGAATATAGACGACAGCCCGCCGCCGCTCCACTCCAGCCTGCCATGATCCAGCGACAGTGAAAAGCTCATGTCGCTGGCATGCGTGGCAACGCCGAGCTCTGCAAAGAGCGCGGTCAGATTGGGATAATTGTGCTCGTTGTAGACGATGAAGCCGGTATCGACCGGAATGCTCAGCCCGTCATAGCCGACATCGACCGTTGCCGTATGGCCGCCCGGCCGGGCATCTTTCTCGTAGAGTGTCACGTCATGGACAGGATTGAGCGCCCAGGCGGCCGAAGCACCCGATATGCCCGACCCTACGATGGCGACCTTGAGGCGGCGTGGCAGCGAAGGAACATGCACGTTCATGCTGCATCCTTTATGGCGCTATAGACCTTCAGCGCTCGTCTGCGCGCCGTGGCGTGATCGACAATGGGTCTGGGGTAGGTTTTCCCAAGCGTGACGCCGGCGTTTTCGAGCACGCTCGCTGGTGCCTCGAACGGCCGGTGGATATGTTTGTCCTCGAGCTTTCCGAGCTCCGGCACGAACTGCCTGATGTAGCTGCCGTCGGCATCGAATTTTTCGCCCTGGAGCATCGGATTGAAGATGCGGAAGAAGGGGGAGGCATCGGCGCCTGAACCTGCCACCCACTGCCAGCTGGCCGCGTTATTGGCGGGGTCTGCGTCGACAAGCGTGTCGCGGAACCAGGCTTCGCCGCGGCGCCAGTCGACCAGCAGGTGCTTGATGAGAAACGAGGCGACGATCATCCGCACGCGGTTATGCATCCAGCCATGGCGCCAGAGTTGACGCATGCCGGCGTCGACGATGGGATAGCCGGTCTGGCCATTGCACCAGGCATGGAATCCGTCTTCATCTTCGCGCCAACCGAAGCCGTCGAAATTGTCGTTCCAGTTATCCCTGGCAAGCATCGGAAAATGGAAGAGCAGATGGTAGGAGAATTCTCGCCATGCCAGTTCCTTGCGGAAGCGTACGATATCGTCGGATGGAATGCGCCGCGAAAGTCCCTTCGTGGCGTCCCAGATGCGGGCGGGCGAGATTTCGCCGAGTGCCAGGTGCGGAGAGAGAAGGGAGGTTGCGCTCTTTCCGGGAAAATCCCGATCGACCGAATAGCCTGGAAGTCCCTCCTCGACGAAACCGCTGAGCGTTTCCTGGGCTGCCGCTTCACCCGGCGTCCACATGTCGGGGAAGGACTTTGCCCAGTTCGGCTTAAGCGGCAGGAGCTCCCAGGAGGTCAGCACTTCGGAAGCCGGAAACTGTTTTGGGAAGCGGAAGCGCTCAGGCGCATCGACCGGCGCCTCCGGCTCGCCGCCTTCTTCGAGCGCCCGCCAGAATGGCGTATAGACGCGGTATGACGTGCCGCTTGCCGTTTTGAGCTTGGTCGGCTCATGCAGAAGCTGTCCGCCGAAGCTGCGTGCCTCGATCGCCTGTTTTTCGAATTCATGCTTCAGGCGGGTGTCGATCGCGATGCCCGGCGGATCATAACGGCGGTTCCAGAACACGGCTTCCGCACCGCTCCGCTTGATGATGTCGGCAAGCACATTGCGGGCATGACCGCTTGCTAGAATGAGCTTGCCGCCATGTCTTTTGAGGGCTGCGTCAAGCGCATGCAGTGAATGATGCAACCACCACGCCTGGGCAGCGCCAAGAGGCCCCGTGCCGTCTTCCTGGGGTTCGCGGATATAAAGCGGAATGACCGGCCGCCCCGATGCGCATGCCGCATGCAGAGCCCTGTTGTCGTCAAGACGCAAGTCCTTGCGGAACCAGACGATTACCGGTCTTGCAACAGTCTCCCGTGCCAATGGCTGCTCCCTGCCTTGCCTCTCTGTCTGTTACGGAAGTACGAGGCAATCGGATCAACAGTTTCATCAGGCGCGCATGAAAAAGGCCGGTGGGAGCCGGCCTCTCTCAATGAACGGGTCTTTGCCCGATCAGTTGTCGTATTCGCGGCAGGCATCGCTGACCGAAGCGCCGCTCTCGCCACCGCGCGTATCGACGCCGGTATTCTGCTGCGGCATGCCCGGGCAATCGATGGCCTGACCACCGATGCTCTGCGTCGTGGTCGGGTCTACCGTGGCCCCGGGCATCGGATGAATGCCATTGCTGTCATTGGTGTAGTCGGACGAATAATTGCCCGAACTCGGGTCCGTCGAACCGCCATTGGTCGGGCCGATGGTGTCGGGATTAGACTGAGCCAATGCCGATGAAGCCATGCCGATGGCAAGCAGCGAGGCGGCGATAAGAGATTTATGCATGGGAGCTGTCCTCCTTAGATTTTCGTCTTTGGCGACCCTTTCCTAACCCGTGAGAAAACTCCTGGTTCCAAAATTAGGGTTACAAAATTTAAACGGGGCGGTTGAGACAATTGCGCATGGTTACGCATAAACCTTAACCGCGAAAGCCGCTTTGCCTGAGCTCTCCTTTGCCTTACCTGCGCAGTGAAACCCTTGTTACGGCATGAGGCCTTCATGTTCATTTCACCGCGCGAAGCCGGAGATCTCTGCCTTCAGATGATGCTTGCACTCACTTTGACGGTGAGCGGCATGGCGCTGGCGTCGACCGTTGTGAAAGCAACGGAGCAACGGGTTTCGGTCATCGACGTCGACCGTCCTTCGCTCTGGTCTGCTGGCCCCGTCCGCGTCGGGAATGCCGAGCGCATTCTCGTTTCCGACGGGCGCGATATGACTGCAGGCGAGGGGATGCCTTGCCACAACACGATCGGCCTCAGAATATCCTGCGACTTGTTGACCTTTGCTGTGAGCGACAGCTTCTGATCCCGCGATGGATTTTCCAGCTTTCTTGCGGGTTTTGGAGCTTCATTTCTTTAGTCCATAAAATTTATGGATAATTCTGGCTGAGATGCGTCGCGGCAGTTTGCTGCGCATGCGCCAGGAGATAGCAATGACAAAAATCCTGATCGTGCCGGGTCTGTTCGGTTCCGACGAGGGGCATTGGCAGCACTATTGGCTTGATGATGTACCGCAGAGCCGAATGGTCGAGCAGGACGACTGGAACCACTCTCGTCTGGACCACTGGATGGAGCGGCTGGAACAGGCACTGCTGGAGGCGGGGGAAGCCTATATCGTTGCCCATAGCCTCGGCTGCATCCTGACGGCGAGGCTCGCCGACCGGCCACTGGCCCGCCGGGTAAAGGGAGCGCTTCTGGTCGCCCCGTGCGATTTGCCGGCCACGGAAAGGCTGCATCCCGGCTCGCTCGCCTTCGGCCCCATGCCGACAAACCCGCTTCCCTTTCCGAGCCTCACCGTCGGCAGCCTCGACGACAAATATATGTCGCTCGACCGTTTGAGCTTCTACACTCGCCTCTGGAAAACCGAGGTCCGCAACATAGGTCTCGCAGGCCATATCAACATTGCCAGCGGTTTCGGTCGCTGGACCGGCGGCTACGCCCTGTTCGATGCAGTAAAAGGCAAGGCGAAGGCGAAGAGACCGCAGATATCCACGCTTGCCGCGACCGCCGCATCGGCCTGATATTTTATCGGGACATGCGCAAGAAACGGGTTGAACTTACGCCTTTGCAGTACGATTCTGATGCCCGACGGAATGTGAGGGCTTCACCATGGCTCAGAAAGTGCATCAATATCTGATCTTCGAAACCGCCGGCGGTTTTTGCGGCATTGCCTGGAGCGATGCCGGCGTGACGCGATTCCAGCTGCCGACGAAGAGCGCCGAGTCGACAGAACGCTTGTTGCTGCGCCGTTTGCCGGCTGCCGAACCGGGCAGGCCGACGCCGCAGATTCTGGACGCCGTTGCTGCGGTAAACTGCTACTTCGAAGGTGAGGAAGTCGACTTCTCCACTGTCGCCGTTGACCTTGACGGCCAGGACGCATTCTTCCGCGATATCTATGCCGCCGCGCGCCGCGTCAGTTGGGGTCGCACGACCACCTACGGCACGCTGGCCAAGGAGCTTGGAGCAGGGCCGGAAGCCGCACGCGACGTCGGCCAGGCCATGGCGAAAAACCCCGTCGCGCTTATCATTCCCTGTCATCGCGTGCTGGCCGCAGGCGGCAAGATCGGCGGCTTTTCGGCGCCCGGTGGTTCGAATGCCAAGCTGCATATGCTGGAACTCGAGGGCGTGCATGTCGGCCCGCCGCCGCCCGCCCAGCAGTCTCTCGATTTTTGAGGACGAAGCCGCAAGCAAGTGCTTGGAATATGCTGAAAATCCTCGCTATAAAACCCTGTCTATAGCGAGGTTTTTCATGAAGAAGATTTTCAACCCGCCGTCTGTCCGCCGCCCCTTCGGAAATTACAATCACGGCCTTCTCGTGCCGCCGGGCGCGTCCTTGCTGGTCACGTCAGGTCAACTTGGAATCGGTCTCGATGAAAAGGTCCCCGAGGATGTGACGGCGCAGGCCGAGTTCTGCTTCGAGGCGATCAAGGCGATCCTCGCCGAGGCCGAGATGAGCTTTGCCGATGTCATCCGCGTTTCCGGCTTCGTAACGAAGCGGGAGGATTTCCCGGCCTATATGGCGGTGCGCGACCGCTTCACGCTCGACCCGAAACCTGTTTCGACGCTCATCATCGTCAGCGGCTTTACCCGGCCCGAATTTTTGGTCGAGGTGGAAGTAACGGCCGCCAAGGTCTTCTAAGGTTTGACCGCAGGCTCCGTGGCGATCACGACCGCGCAGTTCAACGGCGTGGCAGCACGCATGCAAGCCGCTTCCTAAAGCGTATCGCAATCCTTCTGATTTGCTGGCCGCGCTCAGGCACTTGTTTTCGCATGTGGTTGTCGCAAACCGCACCACATTTTTGCGCGACTTTAGAAGCGCTCCATCGCGCTCTTCACCTTGGCGAGAAACGCTGCTCGCGTCTCCGGGGTGCAATTGTTCATGTCGTAATGGGCGAGAAAGGTGACCGGCTTGAGTGGGTTGATCTGCGCCCGCAAAACACGCTTCACGATCTTCTTGGGCGGATTGCCGGCAACGAAGGCGCGAAAAGGTGTCGCGCCATAGGTCAGCACTGCACCGAGCTTCTTGATATGCCGCAGTCGGGATTGAACCTTGCCGTCGACAAGTTCGAAGGAAACACCGGGGAGCCAGACCCGGTCGAAGTAGCCCTTGAGGATGGCCGGAAAACCGAAGTTCCACACCGGTGTGCAAATGACCAGCGCCTCGGCCTGCTTCAGCCTCTCGACATAGGGTTTCACCAGCGAGGTATTGCCGGGATAGTCGTGATAGACGAGCCGGTCATGTTTCGACAGGACGGGGTCGAAATTTTCCGCATAGAGATCGCACGCATCCACCTCGTGCCCGGCCTTGGCGAGGCTCTCCAGGGTCTGTCTGAAGAGCGCTTTGCCGTAGCTTTCCTCGACCGGGTGCGAGTGGAGGACGAGAACCCTCATGAAGCCTCCATAACGGCGGCAAGACCCGGGAAGAGATAGTTCTTGCCGGCATTGAAATCGAAATTGGGATTTTCCCAGGCGATCATCTTGCCGGGATTGAGCAGCCCCTTTGGATCGGTCTCATGCTTGAAGGCGAGCTGCACCTTGTCTGTGCGTTTCATGCCGCCTTCTTCCAGCGTATAGCGGTGCGGGTTGAAGATTGGGCAGCCGTGGTCCTGATGGATCTTGATGATTTCTTCCAGCCGTTCCTCGGTCGTGTAGCGTACCAGCGGCAGGCCAGAGCACTGGATCTGTCCATCGAATTTGATGAATTCGAGATGACCCGGCACCTCATCGCCGAAAATCTCCACCATCTTCCTCACCTTGGCGACATGATCCGGCCCCGGATACTGCACCTGCAGATAGGTGAAGGACGGATCGACCTTGAGGGCACGCAGCGTCGTGTGGTTCCAGGCAAGTTCATAGGCATGCGGGATGCCGCGCATGCTCTCGACCTTGTCGGAACGGAACATGATTTCACCCTTCTGCGCTGCCGTAAAGGCCAGGAAGGCATCCATGGAATGCGGTGCGATCATCAGCACGACGATCGACTGGCCCTGACGGATATAGGGCTTGTGGCGGGTGAAATATTCATGCGGGATGGGTGCTGCGATCGGCGCTATTTCCTTGACGAGAATGCCGTTGCACTTCGCCAGCGCATCGGAGAAGCGCACTGCATCCATGAAGTCGTCATAGCCGACGAGAACGTCCACCCAGTCATAGGCAGGTGCCAGCGGCATTTCGATTTCGGTGATGATGCCGTTGGTGCCATAGGCATGGCTGACCTTCTGCAGGTCCCAGCCGGTGAGATCGAGCACCCGCGGCTCCGCCTCCATGGTCACGACACGCAAGCGCAGGATATTGCCGAGATCGCGCAACCCGCCCCATGTAATCGAGCCGACGCCGCCAGAGCCGCCGGCAATGAAACCGCCGACCGTCGCCGTCTGCGCCGTCGAAGGGTGAAAGCGCAACTCCTGCCCGGAATGTGCCTTGGTCTGCTTATCGAGCTGGGCGATCACGATGCCGGGTTCGCAGATGACGCGGCCGGGATGAATTTCCTTGATCTTGTCCATGGCGGCAAGGTTGAGCACGATACCGCCTGACAGTGGCATGGCCTGACCGTAATTGCCCGTACCGGCGCCACGCGGGGTGACAGGAACACCATGGGCGAAGGCAACCTTCAGCGTCTGGATGACTTCGGCCTCGTTCTTCGGCGTGACGACGATATCGGCCGTCACATTGTCGAGCTGCGCCTTCAGGATCGGCGAATACCAATAGAAATCCCGGCTCTTCTGGCGAACGAGCGCCGGATTGTCTTCGACCGCGATACCTTCGAGTTCTTGTCTGATCTTCTGATAATCGGCCATCTCAGCCTCCAACGACGCTATCGAGTTCACGATAATCCGGCAGGCTGCGGTCGATCACCTTGCCGCGGCGAAGCACGACGCGGTCAGACTGCGGACGGGAAAGGAATTCGCTCCAGCGCCTTGCGTTGAAGAGCACGAGATCGGCGGGGTTGCCGACGGCAATGCGGCCCATCTGCGGCCTGCCGGCAATCTTGGCCGGTGACGCCGTGACGACACGCGCCGCAGTATCGAGCGGATGGTCGAGATGCAGGATGCGAACCGCCTCGCGAAATACTTCCACCGGATCGAGATCGCCATAGGCATAGAAGGGGTCGCGCGTATTGTCGGAGGAGACAGCCGTCTCGACGCCGGCAGCCGCCAGTTCCTTGAACAGAGTGACGCCACGCCAGCGCGGCGTGCGGCCGGGATAGCGATCCTGCAGGTACATGTTGCACATCGGCAGCGAGATGACCGAAACCCCTGCCTTGTGAACGAGATCCACGGTCCACTTGGCCGCATCGTCATCCTGCCGCGCCAGAGAGCAGCAATGGCCCGCTGTCACCTTGCCTTCGAACCGGTTGCGTAGAACCGCTTCGGCGATCGCCTTCAGTGTCTCCGCGCCCGGATCATCCGTCTCATCGACATGCAGATCGACATCGAGGTCATTCTCCGTCGCCGCGCGCAAAAGCGTATCGAGCTGCCAGTCGAGTGTCGGTCCCATCCTGGTGACACCGCCAAGCAGGCCGCCCTTGTCCTTCACGACAGCAACGAGATCGGCGAAAAAGGCTTCATCGACCATATTGTCGAGCGGGAAGAGAGCGACTGCCTGCAGGGCAATCTTGTCTCTCCACTCGTCGCGCACCTCGGCAAAGACCTCGAAAGAAATACGGTGCTGGGGAGCAAGTGAATCCAGATGCGTGCGGATTAGGCCGGTGCCGTGCACATAGGCCGAGCGTAGCGAAAATTCCATGCGCTTGCGCACATCCGCCGCCGACCAGTTCGCCTCGCGGTCCCTGCCGACGGCCTCCAGTGCACCCATGAAGGTGCCGTCCGGATTGGGCTTGCGCGGCCAGATATGGCCCTTGTCCAGATGCGTATGGATATCGGCAAAGCACGGCCAGACCATGCCCTCTTTCATATCGGACTTGGCGAATTCCGCCGGTGCTGTTCCGGAGGGCAGGATTGCCGAGATGAGACCGTCGGCAATCACGATGTCGGCCTTGACGAGGCCCTCATTGGAGGCAGCAGCGAAGTCGCTGACGGCAACGGTCGGGAGCGTCGCATTGGCCAGCACGAAGCGGCCCGCATTCGGGGGAGACATGAAGGAATAGGTCATCAATTTTCCCGCTTCAGGCTGCTCTCGTGCCAGCGATGCAGGCTGAGCCATGAAATGAAGGAGGTGATGGCAAAGATCGCGACACCGAGCATCGACAGCATGAAGAGCGCAGCGAAGAGGCGGGGGATATTCATGCGGTATTGCGCTTCGAGGAGTCGGAAGGCAAGGCCGGAGCCCGCACCCGCCGAACCGGCCGCAAACTCGGCCACAACCGCCGCAATCAGCGCCAGACCGCCGCCGATGCGAAGCCCGGTCATGAAATAGGGCTGGGCCGCGGGCAACTTCAGATAAAGTAGCGTCTGCCAGCGCGAGGCGCCGTAGAGCTCGAAGAGATTGATGAGGTTGTGATCGACGCTCTTCAATCCCTGCACCATGTTCGACAGGATCGGAAAGAAGGCGACGAGAAAAGCGCAGATCAGTAACGCCACCTGCGTCGACGGCGCATAGATCAGGATCAGCGGCGAGATCGCCACGATCGGCGTGACCTGCAGGATGACGGCGAGCGGATAGAAGGCGATCTCGATCCAGCGCGACTGCACCAGGAAGATCGCAAAACCGACGCCGCCGATCAGGGCGAGCGCCAGCGACATGAAGGTGATCTTGGTCGTAACCCAGAGCGCCGGCGAAAGCGTGCCCCAATCACTAACGAGCGCTCCGGCAACCGCAAATGGGCTCGGAAGTATATAGGGCGGCACACCCGAAACCTTGACATAGGTCGCCCAGATCGCAATCAGCACGATGATGGCGACAAAAGGCACGGTAATGCGGAGCAATAGATCCCGGCGCTTCGCATTGAGTGGATTGGGCATTGCCGGTACGGAATTTTCGACTGTCTCGATGCTCATCAGTCTTCCTTTGCCGCGTTGATCGCGCCAATCAGCGAATAGGAAACGGTCTCGCAGGCCTGCCGGTATTCCTCGGAAGTCCGGTAGTGCGCGTCACGATCGAGGCTCGTCGTAAGCGGAATATCGGCATGAACGCGGCCGGGCCGCGCCTTCATCACCACGATCCGGTTGGAAAGGTAGGCGGACTCAAAGACGGAATGCGTGACGAAAATCACCGTGATGCCGGTCGCCTTCCACAACCGCAAAACGTCGTCATTGAGCTTCTGCCGGGTGATCTCGTCGAGCGCTGCGAAAGGCTCGTCCATCAGCAGCAGTTTCGGTTTGGTCACCAAGGCGCGGGCGATCGACACACGCATCTTCATGCCGCCGGAGAGTTCCCGCGGATAGGCATCGGCGAAATCCTGCAGGCCGACAGTCGCGAGCACTTGCATGATCCGGTCGCTCGCCTCCGACTTGGAAACACCGCGCAGTTTCAGCGGCAGGTAGACATTGCCGAAAACCGTCTTCCAGGGCATCAGCGTCGGCTCCTGGAAGACGAAGCCGATATCGCCCTCCGGCAGGCCCTTCGAATTGATGCGCGAACTTGGCCAGTCGATCTTGCCCGACGTGACGTCGCCAAGACCGGCGATGATGCGCAAGGCCGTGGATTTGCCGCAGCCGGACGGACCGAGAAGGCTGATGAACTCGCCGCTTTCGACCGTCAGCGACATGCCCGAAAGCGCAATCGTGCCGCTGGAAAAGACCTTCGAGACCGATTGCATGACGACCAGCGGCCGCCTGCGTATTTCCTTCGAAGGCGCCGCCTTGGTTTCGGCTAGGGACATTCTTTCGCTCTTTTATCGAAGGGGATGCGGCCCGCCGCCTGAGAGCGACGGACCCTGCCTTGGGAGGCTTATTTCTTCAGCGATACGCCAACGCTCTTGCACACGAACTTCGTCGTAAAGGCCTTGGTGTAGTCGGTCTCAGGCTTGAAGACCTTGATCGCCACCATTTCATCGAAGAACTTCTTGTAGTGAGCGTCGGTGATGCAGCCGATGCCCTTTTCCAGGCCCTCACCGGATTCGATGATGCCGTATTCCTTCATCTTGGTGATCGAATAAGCGATCTGGCCATCCGTCATTTCCGGATTGTCCTTTTTGATCAGCTCATTGCCCTTGCTGTTGTCGCCGTAGAGATAGTTGTACCAGCCCTTTATCGAGGCATCGACGAAGCGCTGCACGACGTCAGGCTTGGTATCGACCATCTGCTGGGTCGTGGTGATCATCGTCGAATAGGGTGAATAGCCGTTATCGGCGAGAAGAAAGACTTTCGGCTCCCAGCCGGTCTGCTTCTGGATTTCGTAGGGTTCCGAGGTCAGGTAACCCTGCTGGGCGGATTGCTTGTCGGCAAGGAAGGGGCCGGGATTGAAATTGTAGGGCTTGTATTGCTCATCCTTGAAGCCCTGAAAGTTTGCCTTCATCCATTCGAAATAGGTGAGGTAGCCATCCTTGCTGAGGAACAAGGTCTTCAGCTTCGCAAGATCTGCGAACTTGTCGACGCCGACGTCAGGATGGGCGATCAGGATCTGCGGGTCTTTCTGAAAGATCGCAGCGACATCGACGAGCGGAATACCCTGCTCGACGGCGGAGATTTCGCCCTGTGGCCCGCCCATATAGAAGTCGATCTTGCCTGAGATCAGCAATGCGTTGTTGGCGGCATTCGGTCCGCCCTGCACGATGGAAACGTCAAGGCCGTATTTGGCATAGGTTCCGTCGGCCACCGCCTGGTAGAAGCCGCCATGTTCGGCCTGCGCCAGCCAGTTGGTACCATAGCTGACCTTGTCGAGCGCATAACCGGGAACACTGGCGGCAAGCATCCCGCCAAGCCCAAGAACTGCAGAAAATACTGATGTTTTCAATCTGTTGGACATGGCGGCGTTCCCCTTCTGGTGCCATGGAAGCTCGTTTTCGGCCTCCGATTTTCCGCATTTGAGCGATTGCTTCGCTCTTTGAAAAGCATCAAAATTCGTGCGCAACGATGCCTTTTTGGCATCTCACCTGATGTCTGTGCCTAAATTGGGCGCTGTGCTTAAAAACGATGCAACGAGGTCGCGATGCTGCACTCCAGAAAGCTTCTCTACATCAACGAGATCGCAAAAACGGGCTCGATCAGGAAGGCCGCAGCGCGCCTCAATGTCGCCTCTTCAGCGATCAACCGACAGATTCTGGCGCTGGAGGAGGAGATGGGCGCTCCGCTCTTCGAGCGCCTGCCGCGTGGCTTGCGCCTGACGGCCGCCGGCGAACTCTGCATCGAGCATATTCGCGAGGTTCTGAAGAACTACGAGCGGCTGGAAGGGCGCATCAAAAGCCTGAAGATGCAGCAGGCCGGCAAGGTACGGCTGGTGACGACGGTCGGTCTTGCCGCAGGCCCGCTGCCGGAAATCATCGCCCGCTTCCAGTCGGAGCATCCGCGTGTCTTCATCCAGCTGCGCAACGATGCCGGGACGATGACAGTCAACCCGGTGCTGTCGGGTGAGGTGGATATCGGCCTCGGCTTCAATATTCCGGCGACACCCGGTATCCGCACGCTCGGCAATTTCGATATCCCGATTGGCGTCATCCTGCCGCCCGGCCACCCCCTGATCGGACCGGGGCCGATCAATCTCGGCGATGTCGTGCAGGAGCGGCTGGTGCTTGCGCAGCAGGGTACCAGCCTGCGTGAGGTCATCAACCTCGCAATGTCCAGGCTCGATATCCCTGTCGAGCCTGTTTTGGAAACCAATGCCTCGGAAATGCTGAAGAAACTGGTCAAATGCGGAGCAGGGCTCTCCATGCTGAACCCGCTCGATGTCATCACCGAGTGCCGCCAGGGCGAACTAGTGTTCCGCCCGATTGCCGAGCCGCATAGCCGCCATCAGCCGATGAAGCTCTTTGCCCGCGCCCGCGCGCCGCTCGATTCCGCCACCAGCCTTTTCGTAGAGTATCTCCTGGCCGAGCTTGCGGGTCTCGTTCAGGAACTGCAGGCCAAGGGGCACATCCCGCTGGAGCGGCCTGTCGTTGCGTGATTAGTGCGAATAAAGGTTGGAGAGCGGATAGCGCTTCAGATCATAGAGCAGCTCGATAAAGCCCTTCACCTGATGGCGGCAGATTGCTTCGCCCTTTTCGGCCGTGCCCTTCGAAGCATCGCCGACGACGCCGTTCGGATTGAGATCATGCGCGATCCAGGCGAGCGAATGTGGCGGCAGCGGCTGGATATACTGTGATTGCTCGCGCATCCATTCGGCCTTCGACACGAAATTCTCAGCCTTCTCCATCCGTACCAGCTCCGGTCGGAAATGCAGCATCAGCGATGTCTCGACTTCGCCGCCATGGATGCCGTAACGTGTCTCGTGCTCGCTGATCATGCCGTCAGGATTGCCGAACCGGCCCCATTGGGTAGAAACCACAGCCATCTGGTAGCGCACGCGCAGCTCGCGGGCGACGATGCTCATGATATCGACATTGCCCCCATGCGAGTTGACGATAACGAGCTTGCGCACACCCGCCTCCGCCACCTTCGCGCCGATCGCCGTCCAGACGGGGATCAGCAGCTCGGCACCGAGGGAAAGCGTACCTGGACCATAGACATGCTCGTTGGCCTTGCCGATTTCCTGGGTTGGCAGGACAAGGATATCGAGGTCCTCGGGCCGTTGCCGGCGCAATTCCGCCAACATGCCGTTGGCGATCGCCACATCGGTTGCGATGGGCAGATGCGGACCGTGTTGCTCAGTCGAAGCGATTGGCAGGATAGCGATGGTCGTGTCGGCGGAAAGCGCGGCAAAATCATAAGTGTTCAGTTCATTCCAGTAGAATGGTGTCCCCATCGCCGCTTCCCTCTTTGTCATTATTCGATAGTGAGTAGGGAATAACGCGACATGCGAAAAGCATCGATTTGCGCGCGCGCCGCTGCCTTTTTGCGCGCATAATGTCGTTAGTCCGATGTCAGGCGATCTTTGCACGCTGGAAATAAATATTCCGCCGTTGCCCCTTTCGGGGAAGGCTTTGGTTTGACCGCGCTTGGCGCAGGTCTGTAGATAGTCATTGGCACGCAGAACTGCCTGCGAGTGTTCAGATTTAATGATCCGCAATTGGAGGGCCGACCATGAGCCTACGTATCAACGATATTGCTCCCGATTTCACCGCCGATACCACCCAGGGCCCTGTTCAGTTCCATGACTGGATCGGCAATGGCTGGGCCGTTCTCTTCTCGCATCCGAAGAACTTCACGCCGGTCTGCACGACTGAGCTCGGCACCATGGCCGGCCTTGAAGGCGAGTTTAAGAAGCGCGGCGTCAAGATCATCGGCATTTCCGTCGATCCGGTCGAAAGCCACGGCAAGTGGAAGAACGACATCAAGACGGCAACTGGCTTCGATGTCGAATATCCGCTGATCGGCGACAAGGACCTGAAGGTCGCCAAGCTCTATGACATGCTGCCGGCTGGTGCCGGCGAAAGCTCCGAAGGCCGCACGCCCGCCGATAACGCCACCGTGCGCTCGGTCTTCGTCATCGGCCCGGACAAGAAGATCAAGCTGATCCTTACCTACCCGATGACGACCGGCCGCAATTTCAACGAGATCCTGCGCGCCATCGATTCCATCCAGCTGACCGCCAAGCACCAGGTTGCTACACCGGCCAACTGGAACCAGGGCGACGATGTCATCATCACGGCTGCCGTCTCCAATGAAGACGCCATCGCCCGCTTCGGCTCCTTCGATACGGTTCTGCCGTATCTTAGAAAGACCAAGCAGCCGTCTGCGTGAGTTAGCCACTGCGCTGATACTGTGATTGGATCAAAAGACGTCCCGGCTTCCGGGGCGTCTTTATTTTTAGGTCGGCTGGCGCAGGCCTCTATCAGAGACGCATTCTCGCTTTCCCGCGAACGAGAATGGTTGCCGCGGACGTAGAGGTAGTATTGCTCGCTGCAGCGCCGCTTTGGAACGCAGGTCGGTCCTGGCCTATTCGGATGGCGTCACACGGGTCCAGAAGTCGTCGAACGCGACCGAATCGAAGAAGGCCGAAGCTCGGACGATACGGTCGTCGCGCATGTCGAGA
This sequence comes from Rhizobium sp. 768_B6_N1_8, assembly GCF_051811225.1. NCBI lineage: Bacteria > Pseudomonadati > Pseudomonadota > Alphaproteobacteria > Hyphomicrobiales > Rhizobiaceae > Rhizobium > Rhizobium sp. 768_B6_N1_8. The sequence continues at coordinate 1,379,637 of NZ_JBPWPV010000001.1, forward strand.
AACCAGGCATAGGTGTTGACGTAAGGTTTTCCGTCGCGGGCGATGCCGCGGGCATCGAAAAAGACGATCACGGTGTCGCCGTCGGCATAGACGTTGCGGATCACGGGCTTCAGCGGCGCCTTCATGCGGGCATTGAACGGGCGGATCACCTCGCGCAGGAACGCCTCGCGGCTAGGATAGGTCTTCGACGCCAGCGAATAGCCCTCGATGGTCCAGCGGGCGTCGTCGGCGAGCAGGTCATAAGGACTACCTGTGCCAGACGCCCACTTCTCAAACCCAGCCTCGACGGCCGTCTTGTTACGGCGTTCGGTTTCGGTCAGCGTCTGCGAGGCCGCCCGGGCTTCGAGCCCGCAAAGGGCCAGGATGGTGGCGGCGATGCCGAGCGCAGCGTTGAAGATGCCGCGGGCGAGGGATCGCGGGCTGTGGACGATGGCACTTGCGGTGATGGACATGGCTTCCTCCAGAGATTGATTGGTGGTGCGACACCCGCTGAGCGGGTGTCGCGTGCGAGGCTCTGCGCCGATCAGATCTGGTTTTCCCAGGCCTTGAGCTGATGCTCCTTCAGCATGTCTTCGATGACCTTTGGAACCACGTTGCGAAACTTGCCTGTGTCGGCGGGGACGACCTCGATCATCCGGTCGATCATTTCCTGCGGGTCCATCTTGCCTTCAGGGGTGGCGAAGAAGTCGTTGAAGCCGTTGCGCAGGTCTGCCCGCTTGGTGAAGTTCTTGCTGTCATCGAGCCAGCGGAACGGATTATCGGCCATCGTCTCGTTATAGCCGGTGTAGTAGGCGCCCGGGTTGATCGTCTGGATCTTGATGCCGTAAGAACCAAGCTCCTGCTGCAGCGCTTCGGCGATCGATTCCAGGGCGTGCTTGGTGGAGACGTAGGTACCCCAGTTGGCCGGAGTGAACAGGCCGCCCATCGAGGAGGTGAAAACCACTTTGCCCTTCTTGCCTTCGCGCACCCATTTCTGAACGACACCTTGGGTCAGTACCAGCGGCAGGAAGACATTGACTTCATAGTTCTTGCGGACGAGCTCGACCGGAATTTCCCAGACCGGGCCGGCCTCGCCCATGCCTGCATTGTTCCAGAGCACGTCGAAATCCCAACCCTGCGCCTGTTTGATGTCATAGGGGTCGGTGAGATCGAGGCGCTCGACGCGGAAGTTCTTCAGGCCGAGAGCGGCCGCTTCTTCACGCAGCGGCGTGACCTGCGACGAAACCTGCGTGGTGGCGATGATGTTATGGCCGTTCTTGGCCATGCCGATGCCTGCGGCTTTGCCGAAACCGGACCCGGCGCCAGTGATGAGAATGGTCTTGGTCATAATAACGTCCTTTCGATGTGCTTGGGGTTGGAAAGCATTTCAGGCGGTGAGGGCGGCCGCTGCAGCCTGGGCAATTTCGAGGTCCTGGGCGACGGCCCCTCCGGACACGCCGACCGCGCCGATCACGATATTGCGTCCATCGGTGAGGGGAATGCCGCCGGCGAAGACGACGAGGCCGCCATTGGTCTGCTCCAGACCGAACGAGGTGCCACCGGGTTTGCAGAATTCGCCGATTGCTTCGGTGCGCATGGAAAACAGTGCCGCTGTCCGGGCCTTGTTAACGGCGATGTCGATGGAGCCCAGCAGGGCTTCGTCCATGCGGACAAACGCCTTCATGTGGGCGCCTGCGTCGAGGACAGCGATATTGGCCGGGACGCCGATTTCTCTTGCCCGCGCCTCGCCGGCGGCGATGACCCTGCGGGCTTCGTCAGTGGTAATCATCTCCCTGTCTCCCTTTTCGTTCGGGGATTAATGCTTCCCGTTCGATGAGACAGGTGTAGGCCGGAAGGCGCTTTGCGGTATTTCCATCTCTTGCTGCAGTATTTGCAGATCTTGCGCTCGGACTGCGCACGAAGGGGCCGGCGAACGCGTCAAGACGGCGGATATTGCTAGGAGGTGAAGAGCGTGCGGTACTGGCCAGGCGTCAAGCCGGTCATCTTGCGGAAGACGCGGGTGAAATTGGCCTGCGAGCCGAAGCCGGCGTCGATAGCGATCTCCACCAGCGAGGACTGCGCGAGTCGCAGCTTCTCCTTGGCCGCCTCGATCCGTCGCTGGGTGACGTAGCGATGCGGGGCGAAACCGGTGGCCGCACGAAACGTGCGGGAAAAGTGAAAGGGACTGAGGCAAGCCTCTGCAGCAAGGTCTTCCAGCGAGATCTCCGCCGCGATGCGAGCCTCGATGAAATCGAGGACGCGCCGCAGCCGTTTCGGATCGATGGTCGGTGTCCGAGTCGGCGGACGCCAGTGGGCGGACGAATAGGTGCCGAGCAAATGCGCCGCCAGAGCGAGCTGAATCCCGTCGAGAAACAGACGGTCTGTCGCCTCCAGTTTTCGATTCAGCACGCCACGAAAGAGCTCACCGATCTGCAAGACCACCGGATCGGGGACACCGCCCGCATAGGCGAGCTGCACCTTGGCCGGGTCGATGTCGAAGTTCGAAAGCGCGCTCTCACCGACAAGCGATGGCGGCAGGAAGATGTGAAGGGACTCGGGCATGGTGCCGACGATCTCTACGGCGCTCTCATTGACCCCGGCGGGACATACCCATGCGACGCCGGGGCGGGCGATAGCCTCCCGCCGGTGACCGTCGCCGGTCCACCTGATCTTCGACTGACCAGACAGCAGGACTGCTATTTCCGTGCATTCGAGGGTGAGATCGACCTGCCAGCCCGGATCGAAATGCCGGAGCTCGACCTGCAGCCCGGAACATTCGATAAGCCCGCCCACCTGCTTGCTGGTCGGATATTTTCTGTCCCCTTGCGACGCGTCGAAATCCATGTCGCATCCTCGTCTTGAAGGCAGGTCTGGAAATTTGAACCATTCAGCATCGACGAGCCGATTGCTGCCGCCACGCTGCCGTCTGCAATTCTATTTTGATTTATGAATGAAACTTCCGGACACGGGCCACGCTGATATCACGAGCCCGCGCATTGCGATCAGGATTTTGACGAAAATTCAGGCGAGTGCAAGTGTCATAGCCCGAACTGCTGGTATCAGCATCTTGGCCGTAGAACGTCACGATCTCGTTGGCTTGTCGGCGAAAACTACGGGGAATGTATCGAGAAAGCGCCTGCTTCGGAATATTCGACGAAAACAGGCGCTTATCTCTAAAACTGGCTCCCCGGGCCGGATTCGAACCGGCGACCTGTCGATTAACAGTCGAATGCTCTACCGCTGAGCTACCAGGGATCACCGCTTGGCCGCGGCGTGAGCGGGGTAATACAAATGCTTTCCCGATTTGCCAAGCAGTTTTTTCAAAAAAATGAAATCAGCTTGTATTCGCGGCGCTTGAGCCCATCTTTTGTGGATGACTAGCAGGAAAAATGGGCCGAAAAAGGCCGGAGAAAAACGTTTCGGGATCGATCACAAGGATGGCAAGCTGGTTCTCGGCTCGCTGCGGGTGCCGATGCCGCGCTCGCGCATCGCACGCATGACGACCGGAGCGCTGCTCATTTTCGGCGGCATTCTGGGCTTTTTGCCTGTCCTCGGGTTCTGGATGCTGCCGCTGGGCTTCCTCGTCTTATCCCACGACCTGCCGATAGCACGCAGATGGCGGCGACGCGTCGCGGTCTGGTGGCATCGCCGAAAGCGCCCTGCGTGAAGTCGCCAAGGAAGCCATAACCGACCATGCCGACGACGGGCGCTGATTGAACTGCCTGCCGGTAGATCGGCGCACTGCGGTTGCGCGGTGGTGGGCACCATCACTGCGGAAAGACGGCGGGCCTTTCGCCAGAGGCGGGAGAGGTCGTGCCCGACTCTGTGATCTCCGACAGGTGGATTGGCAGTTCGCCATTTTCCTCAAGCGCCGTCGCCGTAATCACGAGTGTGCCGACGAGAATGATCAGCAGCTTCACCGCATTGGGGCTGAGGTTGGCTTTCCGCCACCAGCCGGTCTGAATACGCGAAGGCTCGAGGTAATATTTATAGTAAAATTCCGGATCGCTGGTTTCGACGAGATTGTCATAGATATGCGACGGCACTCCGACATGCCGGACTGGGCGGCGGCCGGCGAATTTGGCATGAAGAACCTGGGTTTCTGGATCGTAGGATACGGCGCGGATCTGTTTGGAATTCAACGGCACCCAATTCATCTCTGCTCCTGTCTCTCCCACAGGCAGCATGGAATGACGATTCTGAAAGTCAAGTTAAGAATTCGTTACTAATGTTTGAGGTGATATTTCGATTTATCTAATATAATGGAAGTGAGGGCGTTGTTGCGATCGCAGATCGCACCTCCTGGATGAATATAAGTGATAGGCTAAACTCATTGAGATATGCCTATTGTGCAATTCGGATAGCCTGGAGGCCTGTCTGAGCAGCTGTTAGCCTAATTGTTGTTCAACCGAGCGCGAATTTCCAGCAGAATGGGTCTTTTATCATCAGCTATGCGTGCGGCTGTCGCGGCGCCCTTCGAGACTGGATCGGCCCTTGTTCTATATGCGCTGGATGTGGCCGGAGTTTGAAATTGCAGGAAATGTTTTTGGAAAGCCCTCTTGCGATTTCCTTACGATCATTCTAAACGCTCGCCACGGCTAACATGACAGCCTGTGAGGCCTCGTGGCGGAGTGGTGACGCAGAGGACTGCAAATCCTTGTACCCCGGTTCAATTCCGGGCGAGGCCTCCAAAAAATTCCACCGACATAGAAATCCGATCCGCTTCAGAAATGAGGCGCGGCATCGATTCGGCAGTCTCGCATCACCAGATGCCGGGAACTTGGGCGAAATCGAATTGGGCTGGTTTGATGCCGGTGAGTGAATAAAGCGCCCGCAATCCGCCGCTACGCAGGCCCGCCAGATAGCTGGCATCGTCCTCTGCCGTTGGGTTCTCTATCTGCACATCGGGGCCGAGCAGTCGCTGCAGCGCCTGCGCTGAGATACGTGTGAAATTGCAGATGGCGCCGCTTTTGAACTTCACAAGCAGCAGCCGCGCTTCCGGATTGTAGTGAAGCGCTTCGATATCTGGCGATTGAATGGCGAATGTTTGCATGCGGCCAAACTAGCGAAAGCCGCGATTGGCGCAACAATATGGTTGATATAGAGTTAATGGCGCGATCGACTGTGCCGGCTTGATCCGACTGGACGCCGAAATCCATTTTTCCGGCGCGCCGAGCAGGCGGCCAGGAAACTTTTACTGAGAGAGTGCAATCTGTTCAGTTCATCTCGCGGTCCAGGAGCCCGCAGCAGAATATGCCGACGAGTGCTGCGCCGATGAAAAAGTCGAACAGCGTAAAATATTCCAGAATGGCAGACATGGCCTGCTCCTCCTCATTTCCTCCGGTTAGAACAGTATCATGAAATCGCAATTTACTCCACGCAGAAGTTGCAGCTATCGTTTTTCAGCTGTTGCATGTGGGAAGGGGTTTCCGGGATTCTTCAAACGGGTCTCCGGCAAGCCTTGAAAGCATTCGTGCCGGAGATTAAGAGACGGAAGACAGAACCGCTTTCATCGGCGAGAGGATATGATGGATTTCGAAGCAGCACGCGTAAAGATGGTCGACAACCAGGTCCGCACCACGGACGTTACCTCGCATTCGGTGCTGACGGCCTTCCTCACCGTCCCGCGCGAAGCATTCGTGCCGGAGAAGGCGAAGGTGCTGGCTTATATCGACAATGATATCGAGATTGCTCCGGCAACCGCCGGCAATCCGGGCCGTTTCATCATGGAGGCGTCGCCGCTCGCCAAGCTGCTGCAGCTCGCCGCCGTCACCAAGGATGATGCCGTTCTCGAAGTCGGCGCTGGCACGGGGTACGCCTCCGCGCTGCTGTCGCTGATCGCGGGCTCCGTCGTGGCGCTCGAATCGGACGAGACCCTTGCGGCTGAAGCCAAGGCAAATCTCGCCGGCTATGCAAATGTGCAGGTGGCGACTGGCCCGCTTGAGAAGGGTAATGCCGCCGGCGCTCCCTATGATCTGATCTTCATCAACGGTTCGGTTGAAGAGGTTCCCGCGGCACTTCTCGGCCAGCTGCAGGATGGCGGCCGTCTCGTTGTCGTGCAGGGTTATGGCAATGCTGCCCGCGCGAAAGTCTTCGTCAGCGAGCGCGGGGCTGTTTCCGAAAACGTCTTCTTCAATGCTTCGGTCAAGCCGCTGCCCGGTTTCGCCAAGGCTCGTGAATTCGTATTCTAAGGCGTTTCTACCGCCGATTTTTTTGAGCGGGCGCCATGGGCGCCCGTTTTCGTTTCGGCTGTCTTAAAAGCCTTCACAGACTTCGCTTACACTTGGGTAACAAAACTGTGCATGGCTGCATTTGTTTGATTCGCGCTGATTTTTTTCCCCTTTGGGGTATTCTAAGGTCATGGTGATTCGGGTGCATGCTCCACGCCATCCGGTCGTTGTTAAGGGATAACGGGGATAGATATGGCTCAGCCAGGTGTAGTGCGTGAACCGTCCATGGAAGAGATCCTGGCCTCCATTCGCCAGATCATCGAAAGCAATGAGCCAGGCGCCGGAAAGGCGATTTCCGCCTCGCTTCCTCCCGTTTACGGTGCGGAAGAGGACAACGACTCCGAAATCCATCTGACGGTTGACGATACCTATGCCGGCGTCGAGTTCCCGGAGCCGTCTGCGCTGCGTCCCGATCCGCGTTTCGTCGCTGCAAATTCTGCCGGTATTGCGCCTGAGCCGGAAATGCCGGCCCGCGCCATGTCACTTGCCGACGTCGCAGCCCGCGTCCGTGCTGCTTCAGAGCGTAACGCCGTTCAGGCCGGCCAGGCTCTCCGTGACATGCCGCGTGATATGCCCCAGGTGTTCCGCGAACCGCAGCCGCAATTCGAGCCGCAGTCAGCTTATGACGCGCCGCACGCAGCGCCCACCCCCCGCCCGGTCGAGCCGGCTCCGGCTCCCCGCGTTGCCCCCGTCCCCCATTATGCGCCCGAGCCTGCGCCGGTCTTTGCCGAGCAGCGCCTGCCCGAGGTTCCGCAGCCCGCGCTCGTCGAGGAGGCACCCATGCTTCCCGTCGTCGAACAGCGCGTCGAGCCGGTGGCCTTCCAGCCTGCCGAAGTTACACCTTTGCGTGTAGCGGAAGACGTTCAGCCGTCACTTCTGTCCCAGAACACTGGCCTGCAGGTTGCCCGTTCCTTCGAAGAGCTCGCCGCTGCCATCGATGGCGCAGCCGAGCGCCGCTCGCTGGATGAGATTGCCGAAGACATGCTGCGGCCGATGCTGCGCGAATGGCTAGACGACAATCTGCCGACGCTCGTCGAACGCCTCGTGCGCGAAGAGATCGAACGTGTGGCGCACGGCCCGCGCCGCTGATCGGAAACGCTTTTTCCAGACAAGAGCCGCTCCGGTCTCCGGGGCGGCTTTTTTATTGACTTGGCCGTAACCATCCTATTTACAAAACGCCCATCCTCGAACCTCGAATTGGTCAGAAAATGCTCGAAAAGACCTACGATTCCGCCGCCGTCGAACCGAAAATCGCTGCGAAATGGGATGAGGCCGATGCCTTCCGCGCCGGCGCCAATGCCAAGCCGGGCGCCGACAGCTTCACCATCGTCATCCCGCCGCCGAACGTGACCGGTTCGCTGCACATGGGTCATGCGCTGAACAACACGCTGCAGGACGTCATGGTGCGGTTCGAGCGCATGCGCGGCAAGGATGTGCTCTGGCAGCCGGGCATGGACCATGCCGGCATCGCCACGCAGATGGTTGTCGAGCGCAAGCTGATGGAACAACAGCTTCCCGGCCGCCGCGAGATGGGCCGCGATGCCTTCATCGAAAAGGTTTGGGAGTGGAAGGGTGAATCGGGCGGCCTGATCTTCAACCAGCTGAAGCGTCTCGGCGCTTCCTGTGACTGGTCGCGTGAGCGCTTCACCATGGACGAGGGCCTGTCGCAGGCAGTTCTCGAAGTCTTCGTCACGCTCTACAAGGAAGGGCTGATTTACAAGGATAAGCGCCTCGTCAACTGGGATCCGAAGTTGCTGACAGCGATTTCCGACATGGAAGTCGAGCAGATCGAGCTCAAAGGCAATCTCTGGCATCTGCGCTATCCCCTGGAAGACGGCGTCACCTACCAGTATCCAATCGCTTTTGATGAGGAGGGCAAGCCCACCGAATTCGAAACGCGCGACTACCTCGTGGTTGCGACCACGCGGCCGGAGACGATGCTTGGCGATACCGGCGTTGCAGTTAATCCCAAGGACGAGCGCTACAAGTCGATCGTCGGCAAGCATGTCATCCTGCCGATCGTTGGCCGACGCATTCCGATCGTTGCTGACAGCTACGCCGATCCAACCGCCGGCAGCGGCGCGGTCAAGGTTACGCCGGCGCATGACTTCAACGACTTCGACGTCGGCAGGCGCACCGGGCTGCGTGTCATCAACATCATGAATGTCGACGCCACGATTACCATCAAGGACAATGAGGATTTCCTGGAAGGTCTCGATCATCCGGCCGCCTTGCATGGCGCCTGGGACCGGCTGGAAGGCCAGGATCGTTTCGCTGCACGAAAGATCATTGTCGAGATTTTCGAGGAAGCCGGCCTGCTCGACAAGATCGAGCCGCATAAGCATATGGTTCCGCATGGCGATCGTGGTGGCGTGCCGATCGAGCCGCGTCTGACCGAGCAATGGTGGGTTGACAACAAGACCCTTGCCAAGCCTGCCATTGCCTCTGTTCGCGAGGGCCGGACAAAGTTCGTCCCGAAGAACTGGGAAAATACTTATTTCCAATGGATGGACAATATCCAGCCATGGTGCATCTCACGTCAGCTCTGGTGGGGGCACCAGATTCCGGCCTGGTATGGCCCGGATGGTCAGGTTTTCGTCGAGAAGACCGAAGAGGAGGCGCTGCAGGCCGCCATCCAGCACTACCTGTCGCATGAAGGACCGATGAAGGCCTATGTCGAGGACCTGCTTGAGAACTTCAAGCCGGGCGAGATTCTGGTACGTGACGAAGACGTGCTCGACACCTGGTTCTCTTCGGCCCTCTGGCCGTTCTCGACACTTGGCTGGCCGGACAAGACGCCCGAACTGGAGCGATATTACCCGACCAGCGTTCTTGTCACCGGTTTCGATATCATCCCGTTCTGGGTTGTTCGCATGATGCAGATGGGCCTGCATTTCATGAAGGACGAGGACGATAACCCGGTCGAGCCGTTCCATACCGTCTATATTCACGCTCTGGTGCGCGACAAGAACGGGCAAAAGATGTCGAAGTCCAAGGGCAACGTCATCGACCCGCTCGAACTGATCGACGAATATGGTGCCGATGCCCTGCGCTTTACCCTGGCGATCATGGCAGCCCAAGGCCGCGACGTGAAGCTCGACCCGGCTCGCATCGCCGGCTACCGCAATTTCGGCACCAAGCTCTGGAACGCCACGCGCTTTGCCGAAATGAACGGCGTCAAGAGCGATCCGCATTTTGTGCCGGAAGCAGCCGAGCTCACCATCAACCGCTGGATCCTGACGGAGCTTGCCCGCACGGAACGTGACGTTACGGAAGCGCTTGAAGCCTACCGCTTCAACGATGCCGCCGGTGCGCTCTATCGTTTCGTCTGGAACCAGTTCTGCGATTGGTATCTCGAACTTCTGAAGCCGGTCTTCGGAGGTGAAGACGAGGGTGCGAAGGCCGAAGCTCAAGCGTGCAGCGCTTATGTTCTGGAAGAGATCTACAAGCTGCTGCACCCCTTCATGCCCTTCATGACCGAAGAGCTGTGGGCGCACACGGCGGGTGAGGGCCAGGAACGTGACGGCTTGCTCTGCCACGCCGAATGGCCGTCGCCGTCTTATGCCGACAATGCTGCGGCCGATGAGATCAACTGGCTGATCGACCTCGTTTCCGGCATCCGCTCGGTCCGCTCGGAAATGAACGTGCCGCCGTCGGCCACCGCGCCGCTCGTCGTCGTTGGCGCCAACAGCCTGACGCGTGAACGGCTGTTCCGTCACGACGCGGCCATCAAGCGCCTGGCGCGTGTCGAGGGTATCTCACTGGCGGAATCCGCACCGAAGGGTGCTGCTCAGATCATCGTCGCAGAAGCGACCGCCTGCTTGCCGCTTGGCAATCTGATCGATCTCGCGGCGGAAAAGAACCGTCTCGAAAAGGCGATTGCAAAGGCCGAGGGCGAGATCGCCCGCATCGATGGCAAGCTCTCGAATGAGAAGTTTGTCGCCAATGCCAACCCGGAAGTGGTGGAGGCGGAACGCGAGCGTCACGCCGAACTGACGAGCCAGATCGAAAGCCTGAGGACTGCTCTAGCGCGAGTTAGCGAAGCAGGATAATCGCGGGGAACGAGTATATTATTCCTGAAGGCGCGTTCCCTTGGAGCGCGCCTTTTGCGTTCAAAAGTATGATGATTCTCTTAAATTTGGCCCGTTAGGGCCGCAACCACTGTGGATATCACCCATTTTGGGCATGCTGTGCGCGAAAACTAACACTGTTGTCAGTTTGATACAGCTTCCACTCTTGATGGAAAAAGAATCTAACAGGCCCTTAAAAATCCAGAGATGGAAGAATAGAATTTTATCCATCCGATTTTTTGACGTGCCCGTCAATTAGTTACGTAAATTAGTCATAACGCAACTTCGCGTCGCAGCGGGGCGCCTCGTTGCGATTTGTTAAGTTCACTAGCACAGTGTGATTACATCAATTGCTTGAGTGGGGGAGACACAATGGCAGCGCGTATGTTTTTCAGGGGCGTAACATCGCTCGTTATCCTTTCGGCGCTCGCTTCACCGTCCTTTGCGGGTGGTCTGGAGCGCGGCGGCTATAATATCGATCAGTTGTTCGATACCTCGCCCTTCTCGTTTCAATCGGGCGTTATTTATGTCACGCCCCAGCGCAAGCTGAAGAATGCTCGCGACACGGATACCTCTGTATCTCCAGGGGGGGGCAATCTGAACAGCCGTTCGAGCACCGCCGACGATACCGCGAATTACGCCGTTCCCTATATTGGCTTCAAGGCCGGTTTCGGCGATGCGATCGACTGCCTTGTCGACTATTCCGAGCCCTTCGGCGGGCACACCGATCCCGGCTTGAACTGGGCTGGCGCCAACAACAATATCGAGACGGAGATCAAAACCCGTAATTATGGCGGCACCTGCTCCTATCGCTTCGATGTCGGTCCGGGACAGCTTCGCTTCATCGGCGGCGCCTTCTATCAGGAAGTCGAGGGCTTCAAGGAGCGTCTGGTTTCGACGGTTCCGCTTCTGGTCGGTACGGGTAATGGCATCGGTCGCCTCGATCTCGAAGACAATGGCTGGGGCTGGCGCGCCGGTCTCGCATACGAGATCCCGGAATATGCGATGCGCGCGAGCCTCGTCTATAACAGCCGCGTCAAGTACGACAACCTGACGGGCACGGTAGATCTGACCCAGGTTACCGCACCTTTTGCGCCGCTGAATGCTGCGCCTTACGGACGCGTCACGCCCGTTTTCGGTTCCGCCGAAGCGCCGGATTCGTTGGAATTGAAGCTGCAGAGCGGTATCGCTCCGGATTGGCTCGCTTTCGGTTCGGTCAAATGGACGAACTGGAGTGTCCTTCAGTCCGTGCCCTTCTGCCCGACATCGACAAAGGGCGTGATCGCCTGCACATCTGGCGGTAAGACAGAACTGACTTCGCTCGACCTTCTCTATCGCGACGGCTGGACCATCACCGGTGGCGTCGGCCACAAGTTCAATGACCAATGGGCAGGCGCCGTCAGCCTGACCTGGGATCGTGGCACCAGCCAGGGCTATGGCGCTCAGACCGATAGCTGGACACTCGGTGTCGGTGCAGCCTTCACGCCGACCGAGCACATCGAATGGCGCGTCGCCGGTGCCGTCGGCGTGCTGACGAGTGGTTCGTCTGGCGTCGTGACACAGAATGGCGTCACGTTTGGAGATGATGTCTCCTATTCCTTTGGCAACGATCTGGTTGCTGCGCTATCGACCAGCCTAAAGGTCAAGTTTTAATTCCCTGATTTGAAGAATTGAGGAGCCCGGCAGTGCCGGGCTCTTCTTTGTTTGCCGCTCTTAATCATTCCATCTTCTCGCCTCGTTTTGTGACGATTCAGCAACACTTTTTTACGACGGTTCGCGTATGGTGTCGGCGGGGCGAATTTGTCCATTTCCCGCCACAAAGAGGGCGCAGCGCTATTAGCGGGCGAGGAGATGACAAGCGTAGGGTGTGCGTAAGCAGTAGCATGGGTCGAGTTTTTTCCGGTAACGCCAGGTATCGCGATGGCGCGGGCGAGAAGCCAGCGGCAGCAGCCGTTTTGCTTTTCGCCAAAGGCATTTCCGGCCGGAAATCCGCCCCTTCGGTAGTGTTGCAGATTTACTCGTTTCAATCATTTTCAGTCTCCCGGCATGAAGCTTCGTTCCCCACGGAAGAGTGCGATACCGGTTTGGTCACATTTGCTGTTTACGAAGACGATAAAGGCGGACGGGTGGGGACCTGGGTCGCGAAAGGAGTACCGCAGGCATCACATGCGGGCCGTGCCGGAAGCCGGATGGTTCACAAGGATGTGCTGGTTTTGAAAGAGGGGTATGGGGCTGGAAGCGACGCGGGTAAAGGGGCCTTGGAGCCCGCCGCGGGATCGCTCGCCTGGAAGGAATGCATCCACGCGGGCAGAACGGCGAAAAAAAGCCGCCGCCAGGCGTCTGTGATGAACGAAAGAAACCGGTAAAGATGGTAACGTCCGAGTTCAGATTGTTCAAATTCATGCTGCTCAGCATGTCGATGGCCGTTTCGCTGGCCCTGGCCTGTCCGGTCCTGGCATTCGACATCAAGACGGGCGTGACGAAGGAATCGGGGCCCTTCGATCTCTTCAAATTCGGTTTCAAAGCTTACAAGAACGGTCAGAAGGAAGAGGCGGTCGAGGCCTATAAATACGCCGCCGAAAAGGGCCACACCGGTTCGCGCTGGGCGCTCGCCAATATGTATGCTGACGGCGACGGTGTCGCGCAGGACGATTTCGAGGCCTTCAAGATCTACAGCGAGATTGCACAGCAGGGCGTGGAGCCTGGCTCGGAGGATACCGGCTTCTTCATCAACGCGCTGCTGTCGCTTGCCAACTACTACAAGCACGGCATTTCCGGCAGCCCGGTGAAGATCGATCTCAATCAGGCCCGCCAGCTCTATTTCCAGGTTGCCTCCACCTTCGGCGTTCCCGAGGCGCAGTTCCAGCTAGCGCAGATGATGCTGGCTGGCGAGGGCGGTAGCGCCAATGTCAATCAGGCCAAGAAATGGCTCAATCAGGCCCGCAAGAGCGGCCATCCCGGCGCCATGGCGGTCTTCGGCAACATCCTCTTCGATGAAGGCCAGTCTGCTCGCGGTCTCGCGCTGATGACGGCGGCTCTCGATCGCTGTAAGCCGAAGGATTGCAGCTGGATGCAATCGCTTCAGGAAGATGCCTTCTCGATCGCCAGCGAAGCGGATCGGCGCACGGCCGTATCCCTGTCGCACACGATTGCGAGCGGCTCGGACGATTGAGTTTTCGAGCAATTACAGCAAAAGTGCTTAGCGGTTTTGCGTCCGGAATTGCGTAAAACGGAAGTGCTTTAAATCTCAGGCAGCGAAATCGAAGTAAGCGACGACGGGCACGTGGTCCGACGGCTTTTCCCAGGCACGCACATGCTTTTCGATGGCCGCTGACGTCATGCGGTCGGCGGCTTCCGGCGACAGCATCAAATGGTCGATGCGGATGCCGTTGTTCTTCGGCCAGGCGCCGGCCTGATAATCCCAGAAGGAATAGAGCGCCGTCGCATCGGTTGCCGAACGCACCGCATCGGCGAGACCGAGATTTTCCAGCCGGCGGAAGGCTTGGCGCGTCTGCGGCAGGAAGAGTGCATCGCTTTCCCAGACCTTCGGGTCGAAGCAGTCATGCGGCTCGGGAATGACATTGTAGTCGCCGGCCAGAATGAAAATTTCCTCGTATTCAAGGCGCTCGGCCGCGAACTTGCGCAGCCGTTCCATCCAGGCGAGCTTGTAGGGGTATTTTTCCGTTTCCGGCGGGTTGCCGTTCGGCAGGTAGAGGCAGCAGACGCGCGCCACCTTGTTGCCGGGCAAGGAGAAGACGGCTTCGAGAAAACGCGCCTGCTCATCGAGCGGATCGCCCGGCAGGCCGCGATTGACTTCGGATGGTGAGCTCTTGGAAAGAATGGCAACGCCGTTGAAGCCCTTCTGTCCATGCGTTTCGACATGGTAACCGAGCGCCTCGATTTCCAGCCGCGGGAAGCCTTCGTCGACCGTCTTGATTTCCTGCAGGCAGACGATATCAGGACTGGAATCCTTCAGCCATTGCGTGAGGTTGTCGATACGCGCCTTGACGCCATTGATGTTCCAAGTCGCGATCTTCATGGCTTCATCCTGCTCTCTGTGCTGAACGCTCTTTTATCTCGCTCCCGCGTCAGAGGACAAGACAAGAAACCGGCCGGAAGAAAATCTTCGGCCGGTTATCAATGGAAAGTCGTTCAAAGTCGTTCTTGGATCAGATCGCGAAGCTGGTGCCGCAGCCGCAGCTTGCCACCGCATTCGGATTCTTGATCTGGAAGGACTGGCCGAGCAGGTTGTCGACGAAATCAATCTCGGAGCCTGCCATGTAGACTAGCGAGAGACTGTCGATCAGCACCTTGGCATCATTCTTCTCGACGACGATATCGTCGTCAGCTGCGCCATCCACAAGATCGAACTTGTAGGAAAAGCCGGAACAGCCACCACCTTCGACGGAGACGCGCAGCGCGCTCTTGCCGGGATCGCTGCCGACGATAGCGGCAATACGCTTTGCCGCGGCATCGGAAAGGGTTACATTCACTTCAGTCATTCTTCCTCCTGCCGGGGTCAAGATCCGGAGAGAATTCTTTTTCGGCGTTTGATATTCAAACGCATGATATCAAAGAAACTTATCATGTTCCTTCGGTAAAGGACAGGATCTGGCGAAGCGGACAATGAAGCGCCTCTTTGCCGTTTCTGTAAGCTATAGGTATGAAGAGCGGATAGCCGCGTCAATGGGCAAGGCTACAACGCGTTAGTGACGGTGAAGAATGAGCTTCGACAGGCATGCATTGGGTTTCGGTTATGGCGAACGGGCGGCTTATGCGGCAGATCCATGGAACTCGCGCGGGCGTCTCTATCACGAGAGCGGCAGCCCGACGCGTTCCGATTTCCAGCGAGACCGCGATCGCATCATCCATACGACCGCCTTTCGCCGGCTGAAGCATAAGACGCAGGTTTTCATCGCCCAGGACGGCGACCATTACCGCACGCGCCTGACACACACGATAGAGGTAGCACAGATTGCCCGCGCGCTTGCCCGCGCCCTGAAGGCTGACGAGGACTTGGCCGAGGGCGTGGCGCTCGTCCACGATTTCGGCCATACGCCCTTCGGCCATACCGGCGAGGATGCGCTGCATGAAGAACTGCTGCCCTATGGCGGATTCGATCACAATGCCCAATCCTTGCGCATCGTCACCAAACTCGAGCGGCGTTATGCCGAATTCGACGGCATCAATCTGACCTGGGAAAGCCTCGAAGGCCTCGTCAAGCACAATGGTCCGCTGCTGACGGCCGATGGCGTCGGCACGCGTGGACCGGTGCCGCAGCCGATTCTTGATTATTGCGAGCTGCACGATCTGGAACTTGCGAGCTATGCGAGCCTGGAAGCCCAGGCAGCAGCGATTGCTGATGATATCGCCTACAATACCCACGACATCGATGACGGTCTGCGCTCGGGCTACCTGAATTTCGAGATGCTGGAGGAAATTCCGTTCCTTGCCGGGCTAATGGCCGAGGTAAGGGAGCGCTACCCGCATCTGGAGCCGAGCCGCTTCACGCATGAAATCATGCGCCGCCAGATCACGCGCATGGTTGAGGATGTCATCGGTGTGGCGCAGAAGCGCCTGGCAGAGCTGAAACCGCAGAGTGCCGATGATATCCGTAAGGCGGATCATGTGATTGCGACCTTTTCGGATGAGATGGCCGAGACCGACAGGCAGATCAAGGCGATGCTCTTCAAGCGCATCTACCGGAATGCAGATATTATGCGCATCCGCGCTGGTGCCGCCCAGATCGTCAAGGATCTCTTCGGCGCCTACATGGCCAATCCCAAGGAGATGCAAAGCCATTATTGGGTCGACCATATCGCCGGCCTTTCCGATGCGCCGAAAGCGCGGCATGTCGGCGATTATCTGGCCGGCATGACGGATACTTATGCCATCAGTGCCCACAGGCGATTGTTTGACCACACTCCGGATTTGCGATAGGCAGCGGGCGCCCGGCAGCCGCCGGCAAACCCGTTGGCACGGCCTGTGCATGGAAGAATGCGATGAACCTTTTTACCGATTTTGAAGCCAGGATTAAAAACGCCCTTGAACAGCTCGATCTGGTCAAGGAAAAGCGATCCGAGCTCGATTTCGGTCGCATTGCAGTCGAGCCGCCGCGTGATGCGAGCCACGGCGATGTGGCGACCAACGCCGCCATGGTGCTTGCCAAGCCGCTTGGCACCAATCCGCGCGCGCTTGCCGAAATCATCATTGCCAAGCTGCAGGAAGACACCGACGTCGCCGAGGTTTCGGTTGCCGGCCCGGGCTTCATCAATATCAGGCTCTCCGTCGGCTACTGGCAGCGCCTGCTTGCCTCGATGATCCAGTCAGGCACCGGCTACGGCCGCTCGGGCCTGGGGCAGGGCAAGAAGGTCAACGTCGAATATGTCTCGGCCAACCCGACGGGCCCCATGCATGTCGGTCATTGCCGCGGCGCCGTCGTCGGTGACGCGCTGGCAAACCTGCTTGCCTTTGCCGGCTACGATGTCGTCAAGGAATATTACATCAACGATGCCGGCTCGCAGATCGATGTGCTCGCTCGTTCCGTCTTCCTGCGTTACCGCGAGGCGCTCGGCGAGAAGATCGGCGAGATTCCGTCAGGTTTCTATCCCGGCGACTATCTGGTCCCGGTCGGAGAATCGCTCGCTGCCGAATATGGCGTGCGCCTGCACAACATGCCGGAAGAGCAGTGGATGCCGATCGTCAAGAATCGCGCCATCGAGATGATGATGGTGATGATCCGCGAGGATCTGGCCGCTCTCAACGTCCACCACGATATCTTCTTCTCCGAGCGCACGCTGCATGCCAACGGCGCGGCTGCCATTCGCACGGCGATCAACGACCTGACCTTCAAGGGCTATGTCTACAAGGGCACGCTGCCGCCACCGAAGGGCCAGCTTCCTGAGGATTGGGAAGACCGCGAACAAACGCTCTTCCGCTCGACTGAAGTCGGTGACGATATCGACCGTGCGCTGATCAAGTCGGACGGTTCCTATACCTATTTCGCTGCCGACCTTGCCTACTTCAAGAACAAGTTTGACCGCGGCTTCGACGAGATGATCTATGTGCTCGGCGCCGACCATGGTGGCTACGTCAAGCGTCTCGAGGCGGTTGCGCGCGGCGTTTCCGACGGTAAGGCGAAGCTGACGGTGCTGCTCTGCCAGCTCGTCAAGCTCTACCGTGACGGTGAGCCGGTGAAGATGTCGAAGCGCTCGGGCGATTTTGTCACATTGCGCGATGTCGTCGAAGAAGTCGGGCGTGATTCGGTCCGTTTCATGATGCTTTACCGCAAGAACTCGGAGCCGTTGGACTTCGATTTCGCCAAAGTAACGGAACAATCCAAAGATAATCCGGTCTTCTACGTGCAGTATGCGCATGCCCGCTGCATGTCCGTCTTCCGGCAGGCGAAGGAAGCCTTCCCGGATCTCGCCCCGACACCGGAGCTTTTGGCGCAATCCGTTGCAAGCATTACGGATTCTGCCGAATTGCAGCTGATTGCCAAGGCTGCAGAATTCCCGCGTATCGTCGAAAGTGCAGCCCAATCTCAGGAGCCGCATCGCATCGCATTTTACCTTTATGATCTTGCCAGCGCCTTCCATGCCCACTGGAACAAAGGTAAAGATCAGACTGAATTACGATTTGTTAACGATAAGAACCGAGAATCAAGTATTGCCAGACTTGGGCTGGTGTACGCTGTCGCGTCGGTTTTGAAGTCGGGACTTGCCATTACAGGTACTGCCGCACCGGACGAAATGCGATAACGTCACCATTTCCCCACAATGCGCTGGCATTGAAGTGTTTGCGTTTTTTGAGTGGGATGGGCATGGCTGATAAACGACTTGCGTATGACACGCGCGGTAAAGACGATATGTTTGCCGACGATGATCCGTTGGCTGAACTTGCTCGTATCGTCGGCTTTGAACCTCGAATTGCGGCCAATACTGTAGATGAGCCTCAGCGGCAGGAGCCGGTCCTCAATCTCGAGGACGAGCTTCTCCGTGAGTTCGAGCGTTACGATGCGCCGCGTCCCCTGGCTGATCTCGATCATCCGGCCGAGCCAATCGCTCAGGAAGTCGAAACCTACGACTATGCCGAGCCAGTCCACGAGGACGTGCCCTCCATAGGCGAGGAGCTCGCGCCGTCGGTTATGTCCGATTTCGAGACGCCTGTCGTCAAGCCCGAATTTTCTACGGAAACTGCCATAGCTCCCGAAGTAGCCGCGCCTGAGCCGGTCGCAGCCGAATGGGAAGCGCCTGTCGCCACCGACTGGGCTCCCGCTCCGTCAAAGCCTGTCGCTGTTTCCGCAGAACCTCCGGTTACCTTGACGGCCTATGGTGGCGCCCGCGATCTGATCGAAGAGCTTGAGCTTTCGATCGGCGGCGCTCTTCCTGTCGCTCCGGCCGTTCAGTCGCCGGCGAAGGCGCCGCAGTGGTCGGCTGCCAGCATTCGTCTGCCACTCGCCAATTTTCACGCGCCGCGTCGTGAAGAGCCGGTCGTCGAGACACCAGTTGTCGATACAACTGTTATTGAGCCGGCTCAGGCTCCGGTTGAAGCCTTGGTCGACGAGCCCGAGTTTGTTGCCGAACCGGAATTGACGGTCGAACCCGAAGTGGTTGCGCCTGAGGTAATTGAAGAGCCTCTGGCGGTCGCCGCGGTTGAAGCGGCAGATTTCGAGCCGGTTGCGGCCTCCTTCGGTTTTCCGGCCGAGATTGATCGCCACGAAGAAGTCGCCCTCCCTGAAGAGCCTGTCGCGACGTTCGAAGATGTTGCTGCCTTCGAAGAGCCGACCGAGCCCGACAATGCCGGTTTCGATCTGATTGCTGCGACCGCCGAAGGTGACGTCCATGCCGATGCAGCCTTGACGGAGGCGCCGCCGGAGTCAGCCTTTGATACGGATGCCTTTGATCTCGACGATCTTCTGGCGGATGTTTCCCGTTATCCCGTGCCGCAGCGTGCTGGTGCCTCCGTCGTGTCCGAACCTGTTGCCGCGACGCCTGAGACTGTTGCCACGCCACCGGTGCCGCAGCCGGTCTCGGCTCCTGCCGCGCCTGTTTTCCGGGCCCCCGTCTTTGATGCGCCCGTCTTTGAGGCCCCTATCTTCGAAGCGCCTGTCTTCGAAGCGCCCGTTGCTCGTGCACCGGCTCAGCCGACGGTGATTGCGCCTGTGCCGATGAGCCGTGCGACGCCCGTTCTTCGTCAACCCGAAGCGGTCGTTCGGGAGCCGATAGAGCCGGTGTCGCAGCCTATCGCGCCAGCGCCGGTCGTCGCGCGTCAGCCGGAACTGGAGGCCGAAGATCCCTTCGCCGGCCACGATTTCGAACTGGATCTCGCCGGCATCGAGCTGGAGCTCGCCGATCTCGATTTCTCTGAGCAGCCGGCTCCGCAGCCGAAGCCCGAGCCCGTGCGTGCAGCACCCTTGGTCGCAGCGCAGCCTGCGCCGCGTCCGCAGCCGCAATCCGCACCGGTTTTCGTGCCGGAGCCGCAGCCTGCTCCGGTGAGCTACGCCAAGCCGGCGCCGGCAAACGAATCCACCGATGATCTGCCCTTCGATCCCTCGATGATCTCCGATCCGGAAGAACGTCCCGAGACGGTCGAGGATATGCATGTTCCGACCCTGCCGCCTGTCGAGCATACGGAGCCGGTCACAAAGACCGCGGATTTCGATTTCGATCTCGATGCCGAGATCGCAAGCTTCTTCGAGCCTGCCAAGCGGCAGGAAAAAGCGCCGGTCGCCCCTGCCTGGGCGCCTCCGGCCGCTGCTGCATCGGCTGCCGCTGCGGTCAAACCGGCAAGCACCGCCTTCGCCGACGGTCTTGATGATTTCGAACGCGCGCTGGAAGAGGACTTCCGCCGCAGTGTGCGCGAGCCGGTCGAGCGCCGCGAGAACGTTTCCGAAGTCCATATCGAATCCGCAAGCCAGACTGCCGATTTCAACCGCGCTCGCTCCATGCGCCGCCTGCTGGCTGCAGCCGCCATGCTGGTCGTTTTTGCCGGTGGCGCTTACGGCGTCTACAGCTGGGTGTCCAACGGTGCCGGCCTCAGCATCGCCGGCTCCGGCGAGCCGCGCGTCATTACTGCCGACAAGGATCCGGTGAAGGTCGCTCCCGAAAATCCGGGCGGCAAGACCGTGCCGAACCAGGACAAGGCCGTCTATGATCGTGTCGCAGGTGCCGCCGAAGAGCCGAAGCAGAAGGCTCTGGTCTCCTCCGACGAACAGCCGGTCGATGTCGTTCAACGCACGCTGACGCCTGAAGTCTCGCCTGATGACGATGAAGGCAATGGCGATTCCGTGCTGCCGACTGCCGTCGGCGAGACGCAGGATCCGCGCTTGCTGCCCGACCACAACGCGACCGCGGACGCGTCCGCTGCCGATGACGATGCGACACCGTCCGTCTCGCCGCGCAAGGTCCGCACGATGATCGTCAAGCCGGACGGCACGCTCGTTGCCCGCGAGGAGCCGGCACCTGTCGAGCAATCCGCACCGGCCAATGAGGTGGCATCGGCAACGCCCGCAGCCCAGCCGGCAGCGACGCCGTCTGCTGCAAGCTTCCCGGCAAGCAACGGCAATCAGGTCGCGTCCACCGCTCTTCCGCCTGTCGGAACGACGCCTGCAGCCCAGCCGGCTCAGACGGCTAAGGTGGCTGAGGTGAACGCTGCCAACGCAAATCAGGTTGATCCGCCGGTTCGCGCAGTCAAGACGACACCGATCACCGATACAGCGTCGGCTGCGCCGACCGATACAGCGCCCGTCCCAACGGCTCGCCCGGCCGAACAGCCGGTCAATGTCGTCGGCACGGTAACCGAAAACGGCAATGTCCGCCCGACGGCTCAGCAGAAACCGACACAGGTCGCTTCCGCGCCGGCAGCAGCCGCTGCCCCGCCGTCACAGCAGGCTCCGACCGCCGCAAGCGGTGGCTACGGCATCCAGATCGCATCGCTGCCGTCAGAGGATGAAGCAAAGAAGTCCTACGCCAGCCTGTCGAAGAAGTTCGCTGGCGTGCTCGGTGGCCGTGCTTACGAAATCCGTAAGGCCGATATTGCCGGTAAGGGCACTTTCTACCGCGTCCGCATCCCGGCCGGCTCGAAGGATGAAGCTGCCGCCCTTTGCGAGCAGTATCGCTCTGCCGGTGGAAGCTGCCTCATCTCGCGCTGAGCTTTCTGGCTAGTCTTATCGGAGCGGCGGGCTTGTCCCGCCGTTCTTTTTTGTGGGATCGCGCTTGAGCTTGCTCGCAATTCGCGGGGTGGCCCTTATGATTCGAGTATGACCGAATCAAAAGCAATGATCCTCGGCTGCAGCGGCCTTAAGCTGACCGATGAAGAGAAGGCCTTCTACAAGGCTGAACGCCCTTGGGGCTTCATCCTTTTCGGACGAAATATTTCCGAAGCCCAGCAGATCAGCGATCTCGTTGCCGAGCTGCGCCAATGCGTCGGTTGGCACGCGCCCGTGCTGATCGATCAGGAAGGCGGCCGCGTCCAGCGCATCCGCCCGCCGATCCTGCAGCATTATCCGCCGGGACAGGCGCTTGGCGATCTCTATCGCCGCGACCGGGCGCTTGGGCTGCGCGCCGCCTGGCTGATGTCGCGCCTGCATGCCTTCGATCTCCAGAGGTTTGGCGTCAATGTCGATTGCCTGCCGGTATTGGACGTACCGGTCGAAGGCAGCAGCAACGTTATCGGCAACAGGGCTTATGGCGGCGATCCCGTCACCGTCACGGAAATGGGGCGGGCCGCAGCCGCGGGGCTGAAAGCCGGCGGCCTGCTGCCGGTCATGAAGCACATGCCGGGGCATGGGCGCGGTTTTGCGGATTCGCATCTGGAGCTGCCCGTCGTAACGGTGTCGCGCGAGGAGCTGGAAGCCCACGACTTCCCGCCCTTCGTTGCCATGAAGGACGAATTGATGGCGATGACCTGCCATGTCGTCTTCACGGCCATCGACCCGGATAATCCGGCCACCACCTCCCGCAAGGTGATCGATGAGGTGATCCGCACCGAGATCGGCTTCAAGGGACTGCTGTTGTCGGACGATACCTCGATGAACGCGCTTGCCGGCACAATCGGCGAACGAGCGGCGAATATCATTGCAGGCGGCTGTGATATCGTGCTGCACTGCAACGGCTATATGGACGAGATGCGTGAGGTCGTGGCAAATGTTCCGCCGCTGACAGGTCTTGCGCGCGAGCGGGCACGACTGGTCGAGGAAGGTTTCCCGACGGCCGATGCTACGGACGAGGCAGCGATAAGAGCAGAATTCGACGCGATGTTTGCGACAGCGTGAGCAGGGGCCTGAAAGGTAGGGTAGGGTGAACACGATCAAGGGCACGGAGCGGTCTCAGGCGGCGGCAACGCCGATGGACAAGCTGTGGCAGGAGAATGGCGCCGAGCGCGCTACTCATGAGCCGGCACTCGTCATCGACGTCGCTGGCTTCGAAGGCCCGCTCGATCTCCTGCTTTATCTGGCTCGCAACCAGAAGGTCGATCTGTCGCGCATTTCCGTCCTGGCCCTTGCAGAGCAGTATCTGCAGTTCGTCGAAAGCGCGCGGCGTATCCGCATCGAGCTCGCCGCCGATTATCTGGTCATGGCGGCTTGGCTCGCTTACCTGAAATCGCGACTGCTGATCCCCCAGCAGGTGAAGGACGACGGCCCTTCAGGTGAGGAGATGGCTGCAACGCTCGCCTTTCGCCTGAAGCGGTTGGAAGCGATGCGCCAGGTGGCCGACGGTCTTGTCAACCGCAACCGGCTCGGCCGGGATATTTTTGTCCGCGGCGCGCCGGAGCATATCCCGGATCGCCAGCAGTCCGATTATGTTGCCAACCTCTACGACCTCCTGAGCGCCTATGCGGCGTTGCGCCAGCGCCACGCGATCACCCAGGTGACGATCGAGCGCCGCAATGTCTGGTCGCTTACCGATGCCCGTGAACTGCTGACCCAGTTGATCGGCGACATCGTCGACTGGACAGTGCTCGAACAATATCTGCTGCGTTATCTCGCCAGTCCCGCCGAGCGCGTCACTGCCGTAGCCAGCGCATTTGCCGCCTCGCTGGAGCTAGTGCGCGAAGGGAAGCTCGAAATACGCCAGGACGGCGCCTTCCAGCCGATCTATATGCGCCGCGGCCCGAAACATGCCACCTTGCAAGTGGTCGAACAGGAGCAGTCGGATTGATCGACGCGCAAGACGATGACTTTGAAGGCGAAGACGGGGAAGGCGAGGGCATTGTCCGCGATCTGCAGGCTGAAATAGAGGCTGAGCGCATAGCTGAAGCGTTGGTTTTCGCCTCCGCCCAGCCGGTATCCGAAGGCTTCATCACCGAACGTCTGCCAAAGGGATTTAACGCGCATGAGATCATGCTGCGCCTGAAGGAGCAGTACGCGCCGCGCGGCGTCAATCTTGTGCAGGTCGACAGCGCCTGGGCCTTCCGCACGGCGGCAGATCTTTCCTTCGTCATCCGCCGCGACGAGAACGAGGTCAAGAAACTCTCTCGTGCAGCACTCGAAGTGCTTGCGATCATTGCCTATCACCAGCCGGTGACGCGCGCCGAGATCGAAGACATCAGAGGTGTCCAGACCTCCCGCGGCACTCTCGACGTTCTCATGGAGGCGGGCTGGGTGCGTTTCCGTGGCCGTCGCCGCACGCCGGGCCGGCCTGTTACGCTCGGCACGACGCGAGATTTTCTCGACCATTTCGGCCTTGAGGAATTGCGCGACCTGCCGGGCCTCGAAGAGCTGAAGGGTGCCGGCCTCCTGTCCGGCCGCATCCCCGCCAATTTCAATATTCCTTCGCCCCTCATGAACGACGAACTGACCGAGGATGAGGATCCGATCACCCAGATGGATCTCGAGGAACTCGGACTGCTGGCCCCCGGCGGCGCGTCCGAGGAATAACGAAGCTTGGTCTTGCTTTTGCCACGCCCGCGCAAAACAATGTCAATCACGACTTTTCGATGGATGAATGACTTGTCACAAAGGCCGATACCGTGACATTAAGCTCAATCCAGAAGGATTGATGTTGGAAACCGTATTGGAAATTCTTACATCGAGGGAACATCGCAACAGGGAGTATGGGTAATGGGTTCTTTTAGCATGTGGCACTGGCTGATCGTTCTGGCCATCGTGCTTTTGTTGTTCGGTCGCGGCAAGATCCCGGAACTGATGGGCGACGTTGCCAAGGGCATCAAGAGCTTCAAGAAGGGCATGACGGACGAAGACGCGCCGGAAGCAGCAAAGACCGTCGATCACAAGGCCGACGAAACGAAGTAATCACGTACGGGAAAGGGCGCTGCCCCCGCGCCGCCCGTTCAGGAGCCTTGCATGTTCGATATTGGCTGGACCGAACTTTTGGTTATCGCGGTCGTTCTGATCGTGGTTGTCGGTCCCAAGGATCTGCCACCGATGCTGCGCGCTTTCGGCAAGATGACGGCACGTGCCCGCAAGGTCGCGGGCGAGTTTCGTGCCCAGTTCGACGAAGCGCTTCGCGAAGCCGAGCTTGACGACGTGCGTAGCACGATCAGCGACGCCCAGAAACTCAACCCGGTCAACAGCCTGCGCGAGGCGATGAACCCGCTGCGCCAGATGGGCAACGAGATCAAAGCCGACCTGCAGAATTCGACGAAGGTCGAGAAGCCGGCAGAACAGCGCCCGCTAGAGCAGGGCGCCGAGACTGCGACGGAAGTGCCGCCTGCGGAAGTTTCCGTGCCGGCGCCGTCCATGAGCCTGCCGGAAACACCGCCGGTCGTTCCTGCGCCGCAGCCGGTCGCTGCCGCCACCGTTGTTCCGGTCGCCGTGGCCGAAAAGCCGAAGGCCGTGCGCAAGCCGCGCGTGAAGGCTGCAGACAAGGCTGATGCCGTTGCATTAGTCGCGGCACCGGTCGAGAAGCCGAAGCGCGCTGCCGCGACAAAGAAGCCGGCCGCTGTCGCAAAGCCGGCCGCCAAAAAGAAGAAGGATGAGGCATGAGCGGTGACACACAAGACAAGCCGCAGCCATTGATCGAGCACCTGATGGAGCTGCGCACGCGGCTGATCTGGTCGATCGCAGCCTTCTTCATTGCCTTCATCGCGTGCTTCATCTTCGCCAAGCACATCTTCAACTATCTGGTCTATCCCTATAAGCTCGCTGTCGGCTGGGCTCATCTCGATGTCGAGAAAGCCCAGCTCATCTACACCGCGCCGCAGGAATTCTTCTTCACGCAAGTCAAGGTCGCCATGTTCGGCGGTCTTGTGATTGCTTTCCCGATCATCGCAGCACAGATCTACAAGTTCGTTGCTCCCGGCCTCTACAAGAACGAACGCCAGGCCTTTTTGCCGTTCCTGATCGCATCGCCGATCCTGTTCCTCATGGGCGGCGCGCTGGTCTATTTCTTCTTCACGCCGATGGTCATGTGGTTCTTCCTGTCGATGCAGCAGGCACCGGGCCATGACGAAGTGGCAATCTCGCTTTTGCCGAAGGTTTCGGAATATCTGAGCCTCATCATGACGCTGGTCTTTTCCTTCGGCCTCGTCTTCCAGCTCCCGGTCATCACCACGCTTCTGGCCCGCGTCGGTCTTCTCACGTCGCAATGGCTGGCTGAAAAGCGCAAGTTTGCGATCGTGCTTGCCTTCGTCGTAGCCGCGGTGCTGACGCCGCCCGATCCCATGTCCCAGATCGGCCTTGCGCTGCCGACGATCCTTCTCTACGAGATTTCCATCTACGCGGCACGACTCGTGGAGCGTCAGCGTTCCAAACAGGCGCTTGAAGAGGCCAGCGAATCCTCTGACGTCGCCAAGACGGACAGCGTCTGAGCGCATCAGGACATTTCACTGAGTTCTGCCGTTTCCCATCCGGTCGGGGTTTTCTCCGACCGGTTCATTCCTGTTGAAACGATCTGGAACGACGATGCTCGATATCAAATGGATCCGTGAGAATCCCGAGGCCCTCGATGCCGCCCTTGCAAAGCGCGGAGCGGAGCCTCAGTCGCAATCTCTCATCGCCCTTGACGAGAAGCGCCGCTCCGCCGTGCAGAAGGCGCAGGATCTGCTGTCCCGCCGCAACACCGCCTCCAAGGAGATCGGTGCGGCCATGGCGCAGAAGAACGCCGAGCTTGCCGACAAGCTGAAGGGCGAGGTCGCCGAGATCAAGGAAACTCTGCCGGCTGCCGAAGAGGAAGAGCGTGCACTTTCCGCCGAGCTCAACGACCAGCTTTCGCGCATCCCGAACGTGCCGCTCGATGAGGTGCCTGTCGGCAAGGACGAGCACGACAATGTCGTAACGCGTATCGTCGGCGAAAGGCCGCGCTGGAACCACGCGCCGAAGGAGCATTTCGAAATAGGCGAAGCCCTCGGCTATATGGATTTCGAACGTGCCACCAAGCTCTCCGGTTCGCGCTTCACGGTGCTGACCGGGCCGCTCGCCAAGCTGGAACGCGCGCTCGGCCAGTTCATGATCGACCTCCACACAACCGAACACGGCTATACCGAAGTGTCTTCGCCGTTGATGGTGCGGGGCGAGGCACTGTTCGGCACCGGCAACCTGCCGAAGTTCGAGGAAGATCTCTTCAAGACGACGGATGGTCGTTACCTCATCCCGACCGCGGAAGTGACGCTGACCAACCTGGTTCGTGAAGAAATCCTCGATCAGGAAAAGCTGCCGCTGCGCTTCACTGCTCTTACGCCATCCTTCCGTTCGGAGGCGGGATCTGCCGGCCGCGATACCCGTGGCATGCTGCGCCAGCACCAGTTCTGGAAGTGCGAGCTGGTCTCGATCACCGACGCCGAGAGCTCGCTCGCCGAACATGAGCGCATGACGGCCTGTGCCGAAGAAGTGTTGAAGCGCCTCGGTCTGCATTTCCGCACGATGACGCTCTGCACGGGCGATATGGGCTTCGGCTCGCGCAAGACCTACGACCTCGAAGTCTGGCTGCCGGGCCAGAATACGTTCCGCGAGATTTCGTCCTGCTCCGTCTGCGGCGACTTCCAGGCGCGGCGCATGAACGCGCGCTATCGCGGCAAGGACGACAGGGCAACGAAGTTCGTTCATACGCTGAACGGCTCCGGTACGGCTGTCGGCCGCTGCCTGATCGCGGTCTTGGAAAATTATCTGAACGAGGATGGTTCGGTCACGATTCCGGACGTTTTGCAGCCCTATATGGGCGGCCTGACGAAGATCGAACGGGCGGCTTGAGACCATGCGCATCCTGCTGACGAATGACGACGGTATCCATGCCGAAGGCTTGGGTGCGCTGGAACGGATCGCAAGGGCGCTTTCTGACGATGTCTGGATTGTCGCCCCCGAAACCGACCAGAGCGGCCTTGCGCATTCGCTCAGCCTTTCGGAGCCGTTGCGGCTCCGGAAGATTTCCGACAAACACTATGCGCTCCGCGGCACGCCGACCGATTGCGTCATCATGGGCATCAAGCAGGTGCTGGATATCAAGCCGGACCTCGTCTTGTCCGGCGTTAACTCCGGCTCCAACGTCGCCGACGACGTGACCTATTCCGGCACCATCGCCGGCGCCATCGAAGGCACGATGCAGGGCGTGCGCTCCTTCGCCCTCAGTCAGGCCTATATCTATGATGACGGTGCCCGCATCCTGCCCTGGGAGGTGTGCGAGGCTCACGCTCCGGCGCTGCTCGAAAAGCTGATGACGGTCGATCTTCCTGAAGGCACCTTCCTGAACCTCAACTTCCCGAACTGTCGTCCCGATGAAGTCGAGGGCGTTGAAGTGACCGCGCAAGGCAAGCTTGCCTTCAACCTGCAGGTCGATGCGCGCACGGATGGTCGTGGCTTCCCCTATTACTGGCTGAAATTCGGCGAACGCGCCGGCGCCTTTACCGAGGGCAGCGATATTCACGCCCTCAAGCATAATAAGATTTCGGTAACACCTTTGAAACTTGATCTGACCGATTATTCCGTGACGGACCGCGTGGCGCGGGCCCTCGGACGCGGAGTAAAGGGTTGACGGCAAAACTGGCCGAGAAGGAAGGCTTCGCAGCGCTGGTCTTGAGATTGCGCGCGGAAGGCATTTCCGACATCGATTTGCTGACGGCTGTCGAGCAGACGCCGCGCTCGCTTTTCGTCCCGCCGCAATTTACCGAGAACGCCTATTCCAGCCGCACGATCCCGATCGAGTGCGGCTCATTTCTGGAGGGCGTCGATTTCGCCGTCCGTCTTTTGCATCACCTGAAGGTCCGCCCCGGTCAGCGCGTACTCGAGATCGGCACGGGCAGCGGCTTTACCGCGGCGGTTATCGGTCGCATTGCAGAACGCGTGCTGACGGTCGATCGCTACAAGACGCTGACGTTTTCGGCCCAGCGCCGCATGGAAAAGCTCAGCCTGCGCAGCGTCATCATCCGCCAGGCCGATGGCAGCGGCGGCATGCAGGGCGAGGGCACTTTTGACCGCATCCTCGTTACGGCCGCTTTCAATTCCATGCCGCGCTTCTATGCCGATCAGCTGGTGTCCGGCGGTTCCATGATTGCGCCGCTGATGATCTCCGAGAATGAATGCCGCATGGTGCGGCTGACAAAGACCGGCAGCCGCTTCGAGCGGGAAGAGCTCTTCGACGCTCCCTATCTGCCGATTGTTCCAAGGCTTGCTTCGCAGCTCTAGACCGGCAGCCCGCAAGGCCCGACGGGCTATGATTTTTCGCCCGCAAACTTATGGTTATCAAGTTCTCAAAAATATAGCACTGATTCCAGCGCCTTAACCGCATGGTAACACTAACGCGCTTTAATAGATTCACAAATGGTTGCGTTCTAAGTGGGTCGAGTCATGCGTTTCAGTCTTTCGCCGAAGTTCGGGAAATCGGCCGGCAATTTTCTGGTCGTCGCCTTGCTGGCGAGTGCAGCAACAGGCTGCAGCTCCGATGTAACACGTTTCGGCAATCTGTTTTCTTCCTCCGGGCAGGATCAGATGACGACGAATTCGATCCCGCGCAGGGGTTTCAACGGGCCGCAGGGCGACCCGGTGCCGCGCGCCGATCTTGGTGGTTCGGCCATGCAGCCGTCTTACGCTCAGAATAATACGATGAGCCAGCCCTATCCGGGCCGCCCGAGCTATGATCCGGTTGCCACATCCGGCTCCGCCGCACGGATGGCATCCGCACCGGTTTCCGTTCAGCGCACCGAACTCGCGCCGCCGAGCGCAGGGTCCGTTTCTCCCCGTCAGCGGGAAAGAGACGTTGCGCTTGCCCAGCCGTTTCCAGCCGCTCCGAAGCCCGATCGCATCGCTCCGGCGGGCATGAATGCGCCGAGAGTTACTCCCGATACGCTGACGACGGGCACGACGCCGAAGGTTTCGGGCTGGTCGGGGACCAATGCTCCGTCGGTCACGCTGCGTCCGGGTGAAAACATCGCTGTCCTTTCCCGCCGCTACGGCGTTCCGGAAAAGGAAATCCTGCGTGTCAACAATCTGAAGACGGCTTCAGCTGCGCAGCCCGGCCAGGCGATCCTCATCCCGACCTTCAACGGCGGCAACAATGCTGCCAAGGCTGCAGCTCAGTCCGCCGACCTTTCCAAGCCTGGCGACCTGCCGCAGCCGACGAAGGGCCAGGAGCAGAAGGTTGCTGTCGTTCCGGGTGCCAATTCGGCTCGCGACAAGACTGTCGCGAGTGCAGATCCAACGGGCAAAGCTCCTCCGGCAGGCGGCAAGAATCCGAATGGTGCCGCGGGAACCTACACAGTCAAGCAGGGTGACTCGCTAGCCAAGATCGCCAAGGCGACGGGCGCCAACATCGACGATATCAAGGCAGCCAACAATCTGTCGGCGAGCTCGATCCGCATCGGCCAGGAGTTGAAGATCCCGAACGGCGGAGCTTCTGCCGACACGATCAAGACGGCCTCCATCCCGGCGCAGAAGGTCGAGCAGGTCAAGCCTGCCCAGCCGGCGAGCGCCCCGGTCCAGACGGCCTCCGCGCAGCCGGCGCCCTACAAGGCCCCTGCCGCCACGCAGACAGTCGATGACGTCGAGAAGAAGTCCGATGTCAGCGCTGCTGCTCCTGAAGCCACCGGCATCGGCAAATATCGCTGGCCGGTTCGCGGCCAGGTGATCGCTGCCTATGGCGCCAACGTCAACGGCAGCCGCAATGATGGCATCGATATCTCGGTTCCGCAGGGGACTGCGATCAAGGCTGCCGAAAACGGCGTTGTCATCTATGCCGGTAACGGCCTGAAGGAACTCGGCAACACGGTTCTCGTCCGTCACGACGACGGCACCGTCACCGTCTACGGCAATGCCGATACGCTGAGCGTTACCCGCGGCCAGAAGATCCAGCGTGGCCAGACGGTCGCCATGTCGGGCATGAGCGGCAACGTCAAGCAGCCGCAGGTTCACTTTGAGGTTCGCAAGGATGCGTCCCCGGTCAACCCCATGACATTTCTTGAATAGGTGAGATTTCTGAGCAGGTAGAGCGTCTCAGGAAAGTGCAAAAGCCCGGCCAGCAGCCGGGCTTTTGTCGTTTTAGGCGTGTCGCCCAAAGTCCGCAGTGATTTTGCTAGAACGACACGCGTGAGGAAATGCTCAAGCGCGGTCGAGATGGACGCGCATGCGGCCGGCCAGATCCTGGATATATTGCCAGGCAACGCGACCGGAGCGGGCGCCGCGGGTCGTTGCCCATTCCAGCGCCTCGGCATGCATCCTCTCGCGCTCAAGGCCGAGCTTGAAGTGTTCGGCGTAGCCATCGATCATCGTCAGATAATCTTCCTGGCTGCATTTGTGGAAGCCGAGCCACAGGCCGAAGCGGTCCGAGAGTGACACCTTCTCCTCGACAGCTTCGGACGGATTGATTGCCGTCGACTGCTCGTTTTCCATCATGTGGCGCGGCAGCAGGTGGCGCCGGTTGGACGTGGCATAGAACAGCACATTGTCCGGCCGCCCTTCCACGCCCCCATCGAGCGCCGCCTTGAGCGACTTATAGGCGGTATCGTCGTGGTCGAAGGAGAGGTCGTCGCAGAAGACGATAACGCGATGCGGCGTATCCTTGAGGAGGTCGAGGAGCGTCGGCAGGCTGGCAATATCTTCGCGATGCACTTCGACGAGTTTCAACGATACGCTGCTCTCGCGGCGCACATCTTCATGCACGGCCTTGACCAGCGAGGACTTGCCCATGCCACGCGCGCCCCAGAGCAGCACGTTGTTGGCTGCATAGCCCTCGGCAAAACGCACGGTGTTTTCGTGCAGGATGTCGCGCACGTGATCGACGCCACGGATAAGCTTTAGCGCCACGCGATTGGGACGCCTGACGGGCTGCAGATAATGGCGCGCAGGGGACCAGACGAAACAGTCAGCGGCGTTCCAGTCATTGGCAGCGGGCGCCGGTCCCGCCAACCGTTCGACCGCATCCGCAAGCCTCTTCAGCTCCTGAAGCAGAACACTATTGATTTCTTCGGCCATCGGGTGCCTCCTTGATAGATTGCAGCGATAATCCGCTTTCGCTTTTTTGATGCCGGGTAGCATGGCCTTTCCACAGCGGAAAGGTTATGAGGCAGCGGAATCGGTACGCTTTCCGGCTGTTTTTGTTGCATTCATAAAGGCTGCAACTATAGTCCGGCGACTTGAAAAGAGAGGCGGGGTTCCGCCGCCCATAGCCTGAGGAGCTTAGCATGTTTTTCACCCCGGCATTTGCCCAGAGCGCAACTGACGCCACGAGTGCTTTCGGCGGCTCAGGCCTCGAAATGATCATCCTGTTCGTGCCGCTGATGGTGGTCTGGTATTTCCTGCTCATCCGCCCGCAACGCGCGCAGGCCAAGAAGCGTGAAGAGACCTTGAAGGCGATCCGTCGCGGCGACCAGATCGTTACCGGCGGCGGCCTCGTTGGCAAGGTCACGAAGGTTGTCGACGAGAAGGAAGTCGAAGTCGAAATCGCCGAAGGCGTGCGCGTCCGCATCGTCCGCACCGGCATTTCCGAAGTCCGCGTAAAGGGCGAGCCGGTCAAGGCCGACGCTGCATAACATGCGATAGCAACACCCGCCGGATCGGAAGATAGTCGAGAGAATGCACCATTTTTCCCGCTTAAAGACACTTCTGATCTGGTTGGTCGCGATTGTCGCAGTTATCGTCGCTGCGCCCAATCTCCTGAGCCAGGCGCAGCTCTCTTCCTTGCCAAGCTGGATTCGGCAGGATCGCGTCACCCTCGGTCTCGATCTGCAGGGCGGCTCTCATATCGTACTCCGCCTCGAACGCTCCGACATTATCCGTGGCCGGCTCGAGGCAACGGTTGCCAGCGTTCGTGATGCGCTTCGTAGAGCCGGCATCCGCTATACGGGGCTTACCGGAACTGCACAGACGGTGACGGTCAAGGTTACCGATACGGCGCAGCTTCAGGCCGCAGCCGATCTCCTGAAATCACTGACCTCAGCTAATGTCTCGCTGCAGCAGAGCAATGACGGCCAGTTGACGCTGCAGATCTCCGACAAGGCGATCGATGCCGATACGGTTGCTGCGCAGACCCGCTCGCTCGATATTGTCGCCCGCCGCATCGCCGGTTTCGGCAAAGAGAATTTCACTGTTCGTCCTGACGGGGACGATCGTATCGCGGTACAGGTTCTAGGCTCCGTCGATGCCGAACGGCTGAAGAACCTGCTGAACGAACCCGCCGCGCTCTCCTTCCACCTCATTGATGAGAGCATGACCGGCCAGCAGGCGCTTGCCGGCCGCTGGCCCGCGACATCGCAGGTGCTTTATTCGCTGGATGATCCGCCGGTTCCCTATCTCGTCGATCGCACGGCGATAGCGACAGGCGCTGATTTTGCCGAAGTCGATACGAAGACCGATCCGCAAACGCAGGACAGCGCCATTGTCTACCGGCTGAATGCCGAGACGGCAAAGCGTCTGGCGCAGGCAACGACCGCCAATGTGGGAAAACATCTTGCCATCGTCTTTGATGATCAAGTCATGGCGAACCCGGTCATCGAAGCGCCGATCACAGATGGTAGCG
Organism: Rhizobium sp. 768_B6_N1_8; assembly: GCF_051811225.1. NCBI lineage: Bacteria > Pseudomonadati > Pseudomonadota > Alphaproteobacteria > Hyphomicrobiales > Rhizobiaceae > Rhizobium > Rhizobium sp. 768_B6_N1_8. The sequence continues at coordinate 1,412,817 of NZ_JBPWPV010000001.1, forward strand.
GCGAGATATCAGCCAATTTCTCCGAAGAGGGCGTTCAGGATCTGGCCGTCATGTTGCGGGCCGGCGCACTGCCTGCGACGCTGACATCAGTGGAAGAGCGCACCGTCAGCCCGGTCTTCGGCTCGGAATCCGTTTTCTCCGGTCTTGTCGCCGGCATTGTCGCTGTCGTGCTCGTCGCAACGCTGATGATCGCGCTCTACCGGATGCTCGGCATCATCGCCGTCGTGTCGCTGGCCTTCAATCTGGTGCTGATCGTCGCAGTGTTGAGCCTTGCGGGTGCGATATTGACGCTTCCAGGCATTGCAGGCCTCGTGCTGATCGTCGGCATGGCCGTTGATTCCAATGTGCTGATCTATGAGCGCATCCGCGAAGAGGAGAGAGTGCCGCATACCACCTTCGCCCAGGCGGTCGAGCGTGGCTTCTCGCGGGCTTTCGCTACCATCGTCGATGCCAACGTCACGATCTTCATCGCCGCTGTCATTCTCTTCTTTGTCGGCAGCGAATCCATTCGCGGCTTTGCCGTGACGCTGGCCGTCGGCATCCTCACGACCATCCTGACGGCCTTCACGCTGACGCGCGGCTTCGTGGTTGCCTGGCTTGCAAGACGCCATCCTCGCCATCTGCCGAAGAGCGCGCTGACCGGCCTCTTCGAGCATGCCAATATCCGCTTCATGGGTATTCGCCGCTATGTCTTTACGGCATCGGCAGCACTTTGCATCGCCGCCATGCTCGCCTTCGCAACGGTAGGCCTGCAGCTCGGCATCGACTTTACCGGCGGTTCATTGGTCGAGGTCAAGGCGAAGCAGGGCAATGCCGATATTGCCGATCTCAGCGCCCGTCTCAACGAACTGAACCTCGGACCGGTGCGCGTTGAGCGCATCGGCGATGCCACCAACGCCCTGATCCGTGTTGGCTCGCAGGATGGCGGCGAAAATGCCGAGCAGTCGGTCGCAACATTCATTCGCGGCGAACTGGCCGAGGACTACGATTTCCGCCGTGTCGAGGTTGTCGGCCCGGCTGTCTCCGGCGAACTGACGATGCTGGCGACGATTGGCATCCTTGCTTCGCTATTCGCCATCCTCGTCTATATCTGGATCCGCTTCGAGTGGCAGTTTGCGGTCGGCGCAATTGTTGCGACGCTGCACGACGTCATCATCATGCTCGGCCTCTTCGTGCTGACCGGTATGGAATTCAATCTGACGAGCGTCGCAGCACTCCTGACCGTCGTCGGCTATTCGCTGAATGATACCGTCGTCGTTTATGACCGCATGCGCGAAAACCTCAAGCGCTACAGGAAGATGCCACTGCCGATCCTAATCGATGCGGCAATCAACCAGACACTCTCGCGCACCATTCTGACGGCGGCCACGACACTGCTTGCGCTCTTTGCACTCTATATTTTCGGCGGCGCCGTCATCCGCTCCTTCACTTTCACCATGCTCTTCGGCGTTGCGCTCGGAACATTCTCCTCCATCTATATAGCCGCGCCCGTTCTCATCATCTTCCGGCTGCGCCGGGAGAGCGGTGGCGAGGACGAGGGCGATATCAGCATGAAATCCGGCAAGCCGGCGGTATAGATACATGGCAAAAGGCATTGAAATCCGCGACGCCCATTTCCCGGGCCGCGCTCCCATCGACACCTATGGCAATGGCGGCTTCCGCTTTGCGGATATGTCGCATCGCGGCTCCATCCTCTGCCTGCCATCGGGCATCCACGGCTGGGATATGGACATGACGAAGCCGCTGTCGGTGGAAAATTTCCGCCGTGTGCTTGATGAAGCCGCCGATATCGAAGTGCTGCTCGTCGGCACGGGCACGGAGCTTCGCCGCCTGCCCCAGGAGTTGCGTGCTGCTCTCAAGGCACGGGGTATCTCTTCCGATCCAATGAGCACGGGTGCTGCCGTGCGCACCTTCAACATCATGCTCTCCGAACAGCGCGCCGTCGCCGCCGCCCTGATTGCGGTTTGAACATGGCCGATCCGAAGACGAACCAGGAGATCAGCCTGGCGATGCTGCGCGACATCGATCGCGATCGCTACCTCGCCTGCCTGCTGTCGCCTGATGACAAGCGCGGTGCGCTCGCCGCCCTCTATGCCTTCAACGCCGAACTCGCGCGTATCCGCGACCTCGTGCACGAGCCGCTGCCCGGCGAGATCCGCATGCAATATTGGCGCGACCTTCTGGAAGGCAATGCACATGGTTCGACCGAGGCCAATCCGCTCGCGGCAGCCCTTCTTTCGGCCGTCGAGACGCACCGGCTTCCACGCCAGACGCTCGTCAATATGATAGAGGCGCGAATATTCGATCTCTACGACGACCCGATGGAAAGTCGAACCGTGCTGGAAGGCTATGCAGGCGAAACAGCCTCAGCACTTATCCAGCTTGCAGGCCTCATCCTTTCCCCGGAAGAGGCGATGAAATCTGCAGATGCGGCCGGTCATGCCGGCGTGGCGCAGGCCATTTCCGGCATGCTGTTGCTGATGCCGCTCCATCAACGCCGTGGCCAGGTCTATATCCCGCTCGAAATTCTCTCGGCGACGGGCCTCGACCGGGAGACCTTCCTGGCTGGTGCGGACAAGCCGCGCATCTCTGCAGCCATCGAAGCGTTTGCCGGGCTCGGCCGCGATCACCTTGCCAAGGCGAGGGCGTCTGCCCTGCCGCCATCTGTGCTGCCCGCCTTCCTGCCGGTTGCGCTTGCGGAACCGGTGCTGGTGAAGGCACAGAAGCGCGGTGCGGCTGTTCTGGAAACCTCGCTGCAAGAGCCGCAATGGCGCCGTCAGATGCGCATGGCATTTGCCGGCATGCGCAAGAAAATCTGACAACGGTCAAACTCGCGCAAGTCTCGCGCGTTATGTCAGGCATAACCCCATTCTAAACGGAGAATCCGCGTGGGCATTATCGTCTGGTGCGTTCTTTTCGCCATCGTCATCTTCTTCGCCTTCGTGGCTACGCGCATGGCTGCTCAGAACAAGGAAGATGGCCTGCATGACACGGGCCTTGCCATCATCGAGTTTGGGCGCGCATTCCCCAATGAAGCGATCCGCCAGCTTCAGGCGACCGTTGACGGTCAGGCCGTCTTCGTGCGTCTGCATGACAACAAGGCCGGCTTCATGCGCAACATGTCGCGCCACTTCGCCTGCCATCTGATCGAGCCCGGTACTGTGCGGGTTTTGGCTTCTGAAACCGGCAGGGGGCTGAGCATCGAATTTATCAATGCGCCCCATCACAACGGCACTTACGAGTTTGCTTCGGCCAAGGAGGCGTCGGAAGTGTCGCTCTGGCTGCTCGGCAACTATATCGCCGAGCCGGATAAGGAATTGCCTGCGCCGAATTCGTCCGCCGCAAACGGCCATTAGTCAAAACAAAACATAGGGCATTCCCGTAAACCGAAGAAAAACGGAAATGCCCGATCTCAGGCGCTTTCGGCGAGCTTGAGGTCCTGACCCAGCCACGCGGCGCAATCTGCAAGCGCCCGTTTGGCAATCAATTGCCGCTTCATGACCGTCTTGTCCTTGCCACGGAAGCGCTTGACCCCTTCAGGCTTGACGATAGAGCCGGGCTGAAGCTCCGGAAACAGACCGAAATTGATGTTCATCGGCTGGAATGAGCGTTTGCCGGGCTCCTCATCGGTGACGATATGGCCGCCGGTGATGTGGCCGAGCAGCGAGCCGAGCGCCGTTGTTGCAGGAGGAGGCGAAACTGGCTCTCCCTTGCGTTCCGCGGCGGCAAAGCGGCCGGCCAGCAGACCCACGCTTGCGCTTTCCACATAACCTTCGCAACCGGTGATCTGGCCGGCAAAACGCAGGCCCGGCCGCGACTTCAGAGTCAGCGACGGATCGAGCAGGGTGGGCGAGTTGATGTAGGTGTTGCGGTGCAGGCCGCCGAGCCGGGCGAATTCGGCACTCTCAAGCCCTGGGATCATACGGAAGATATCGGCCTGCGCGCCATATTTCAACTTCGTCTGGAAGCCGACCATGTTGTAGAGCGTGCCGAGCGCATTGTCCTGGCGAAGCTGCACGACGGCATAGGCTTTCACGGTCGGGTTATGCGCATTGGTGAGGCCCATCGGCTTCATAGGCCCATGGCGCAGCGTCTCGCGCCCGCGCTCGGCCATGACCTCGATCGGCAGGCAGCCGTCAAAATAGGGCGTGCCCTCCCACTCCTTGAATCCAACAGTGTCGCCGGCAATAAGGGCATCGACGAAGGCATTGTACTGCTCTTCGGTCATCGGGCAGTTGATATAGTCCTTGCCGGTGCCGCCGGGACCGACCTTGTCATAACGCGACTGATACCAGCAGATATCCATGTCGATGCTGTCGCGATAGACGATCGGCGCGATGGCATCGAAGAAGGCAAGAGAATCCTCACCCGTTTCCGCCTGGATGGCACTCGCAAGCGACGGGGCCGTCAGCGGACCGGTGGCGATAACAGCCAAATCCCATTCCTTCGGCGGCAGGCCGGAGATTTCCTCGCGCACGACCGTGATCAGCGGATGCTCGTGGATTGCCTTGGTTACGGCATCAGAGAAGCCATCGCGGTCGACTGCCAGCGCGCCACCTGCCGGCACCTGATGTTTGTCGGCCGATGCCATGATCAGTGAACCGGCCATGCGCATTTCCGCATGGATGACGCCAACGGCATTGCTGGTGGCATCGTCCGAGCGGAAGGAGTTGGAGCAGACAAGCTCGGCAAGTCCATCGGTCTTGTGCGCATCCGTGCCGCGCACGCCGCGCATTTCATGCAGGATCACAGGAACGCCAGCATTGGCGATCTGCCACGCAGCTTCAGAGCCGGCCAGTCCGCCGCCGATGACATGGATAGGGGAGTATGAGGAGTTCTTGGTCATTGGCGGCTGATATCACGGCGGGGAACGCGATCCAACAGCAGAATCGAAACGGCGCCTTCCGGCGCCGCAAGGTAACTAGCTCTGCTCTCGTGTTCCGGGCGATGCCTCGCGCTGGTCGGCATCCTCCAGATCGGTGTCGACGATATAGGCGTCACTATGTTCCCTTGCCGCTTCCCGTTGCGCAGCAAGGTTAGGAACGTCGTCCGGAGTTGTTTCCGGCGCATGTTCGTTGAGCGTATCGATTCCGCCCTTTGGCGACCGGGTGCTCTTATCTGGTTTTTCGGGGAGGGTCCTGGTCATCATCTCACCTCCAGAAGCGGTCCGGCGCGGCGGATTGGCGCCCAAGCAGATAGCCGATGCTGAAGGCGAGGACGCCGATACCGACGACGACAGAGCTTGCCATGTGAGGGTGATCGGCAGCGCCTGTCGCAACGGCCTGCACCTCACGCCTGACTGCGGAGGCGGTATCCGAAGCAGCCTTGCGGATGCCCTCGGGCTTGTTGGCGGGTCGCCCGGTGAAGCCTGCATTGAGTTGGTTTGCCATGGGATGGTCTCCTTTCGTCAAGGAGAACTGCCGGAAAGCCCCAGGGTTCCGATAAGGCGAGGCAAAGCCAAAAACGAAACGGCGCCTGATGGCGCCGTCTTGGGGAATGGTGCTCGCTATATTAGCGGAACGAGCGGGATGCGATGCTGCGGATGTCGTAACGGCTGACGCCGATATCGGACAGGGTCTGGTTGGACAGGTTGCCCAGTTCGTTGAGCGTGCGGCGGTAGCTAATCCAGCTCTTTGCAATGCGGATCGGGTTCATGATCTTTTCCTCGGATGTCTTGCGCGACCGGCGGGATCGCCGTGTCTGCGGTTGACATCTATATAGTGGAGATCCCTGATATTGTGCAGTGCAAATAAAAGGCGTCTGCTATGCAATTGTGCAATCTGATGCCCGCTAATTACGCAGAGCACGATTTTTGAGCAGGCCAGGAATTAACACTTCCGCAACTTTTGCGGCAGTCTGGCCCGATAGGCAAAAAGAAAACGCCCGCTGCGGAGGCAGCAGGCGTTTTGGGAAGGCAATCTGCTTCGGAGGAGCAGCGATTACCTGTACTTAGCGGGCGGAAGCTTCGCGAGCAACGCGATGGATGTCCGAACGGTCGATGCCGAGGTCATGCAATTCGCGGTTGGTCATGCGACCGAGTTCAGTAACCGTCTGACGATACTTGCGCCAGTTATTGAAAGAGCGAGAGAAGTTCATGTTAATCCCCTTTCCTAGGGCTTGATCCTGCCAGCAGCCTGTCTTCGGCGCTGACCTCTATTTGATGACCGGAATATATGTTGCGCCGCGAAGAACTAACAGAGCCAAGATTTCAAGCCACCTATGCATGATTCGCAAAGCTCGGGCCGTTATTTACACGCTTTGGCCATTTTCTGGTCAACGAATAGGCAGAATGATTTTTTCTCAGGCTGCCGTTTTCGCAGATGGATATTTGGCCTGCCGGGCCGTCCGCGAATGGTCTTTCCTATAGGCGCATTTTCTCGATGCGGCTCGGCGAACAACAACAGGCTTCGGGCTCTGAAGCGCTCTACCGACTGCCCCAGGCGGCTTAACGCTTGCTTTACCTTGATTCGCGCGAAGGCCCGAAAAGCTGGCATGCTAATCGTTTAACCACCTGTTAAGCAAAACGCCCACCGGGGGAGGATCCGGTGGGCGTCATGATGGTGACTGGCAACTGGGAGGAGGAGTGTTGCCAGTCTATCGCAGGGCGCTGGGAGGAGGAGTGCGCGTCTGCGAATCTCGTCACGGACATATCATCCGCAGGCTTCCGGAAAACCGGGCCGGGGCGCCATCCCCGTGCTTCGATATGAGTTAAATAGTATGACTTTTGATTGTTTTGCAGTGCAATATATTCATGAGGGCTATGCGGTTCATGCATGCCTCCTGTGTGGCGTTTATATATTAGCAATGATGCGGTTAGTGTTTCGTTAATGGCTGACCCAATTAAGACCAGTGAGGAATTTGCATATTTCAAATACCGGCGTTTCCGAGCGCCGATCCTGCGCTATAAATGCAGAAGCCGAAGATGGCGGATCAATGCGGGGTAGGGCATGTATCGCGGCAGGTTGGGGCGGGATCTCTCGCTCTGGGTGGAGAAGGGGCTCCTTGAGGAAGAGACGGCGAAGACGCTGCTGGCCGAATACGATACGCGCCCGGCAAGTTTCAGCCTCGGCCGCGTGCTGATGGGATTGGCGGCCGTATTGCTCGGGGCCGCCCTGCTGCTTCTCGTCGCTTCGAACTGGGAGTATATCCCGCGCCTTGTCCGCGTGGGCCTGATGCTGGCGCTCATCTGGGCGGTTCACATCGGCGCTGCACTTCTTCTTATGCGCGGCGCGCTCGCTACCGCCGGCGGTCTGCTCATCGTCGGTACGCTGAGCTTTGGCGGCGCCATCTCGCTCATCGGCCAGATGTATCATCTCTCAGGCGACGAGCAGACGGTCATGTATCTGTGGTTTGCCGTGGCGACCGTTTCAGCAATCCTATTCCGCTCGGCTGCGGTGACCGTTGTCGCTGGCTTCCTCTCCTGGGCCTCCTTTGCAGTCTATCTTGAGAATTTCGATACGCGCTGGGTCGGCTCTGGTCCCTATGCGCCGCTTGTCATGGCGGCTGTTGTTATCGGGCTCGTGCGCTTTACCGGTGCCGATCGGGCGCGCCATCTCGCCTATCTGCTGGTGGTCGGCTGGCTCGCTTGGCTTTATGTGCTGACGGAAGAGATCTCCGTGGCGATCGCTTTCGCCGTCCTTGGCATGGTGGCTTTCCTGCTGACAGCTTTGCCCATCCGCCCGATCTCTACGCTCGTCAGGACCGCAGGTGCCGCCCCGGCATTCTATAGTTTCCTCGTCGCCATCATGGGGTTGTTCCTGCTTCATACCGAGATGGACGAAGGCGGGCGTATGGTCGTGATCGGCCTGCTAACGCTTGCCGCCGCCGTTGTGGGCATCGTGCTGCATGGCCGGGACAATGGCGCCGTACGCTATCTGGCCTATGGCGCCTTCGCCGCCGAGATGCTCTATCTGGCCTCGGTGACGGTCGGCACGATCTTGGGCACGTCGAGCCTCTTCCTGTTCTCGGGCCTGGTGGTCGCAGCCGTCGCCTGGGTTGTCATCCGCCTCGAAAGACGCTTCGCGGCCGGACCAGCAACAGTTGAGGCAGGGGAGGAACGCGCATGAGCTTTGCCTTCGCAAAACCACAGGCTGGCCGCTCTTATATTGTTGCCGCGATCCTCGTCGCTGGCTTGCAGACGCTGATCCTCGGTTACATCATCCAGAGCCGTGCTTCTATCCTGGCAAGCGGCGCCGAAGTATTGCTGAAGACGGCCCCGGTTGATCCGCGCGATTTTCTGCGTGGCGACTACGTGGTTCTGAATTACGATATATCGTCGGTCCCGATCTCGACAGTCACCGGCGGCATTCCGGCGGAAGCCGGCGAGCAGACCCTGTGGGTGCGCCTCAAGCGCCAGCAGGATGGCTTCTGGGGCATTGCCGAATCGTCATTCAAGGAATTGCCGACAGCAGCAGATACGGTCGTACTGCGCAGCCTGCCTTTCTATAGCTATGGTCCCAATAACGGCGAAACGATCCGCGTCGAATACGGGATAGAGCGGTATTACGTGCCGGAGGGCGAAGGCAGGCCGCTGGAGGAGGCCCGGAACGAGGGCGTCGTTTCGATCGCTGCCAGCGTTTCCTCCTCTGGTGCCGCGCAGATCCGCAGCCTCGTTGTGGACGGCAAGCCGGCCTACGAGGAGCCTCTCTATTGAGAGCCGGGGTGGCTGACGGGAACGGTGCGCTTTTGCCCGCAAATCCCTGTCATTTGCCGTTCATTTTTCCTTTGCCTGTTCTGAATCGGATGATATAGAGACGCCGCGCTCCGGAAGGCCTCATGCGCAGGCATATGCATGCGGTTTTGCGAACGCGGGTATGGTGAAATTGGTAGACACGCCAGATTTAGGTTCTGGTGCCGCAAGGCGTGGGAGTTCAAGTCTCTCTACCCGCACCAAGCTGCCTTGCAGGGCGGGAGGACTGGAACTTAGTTGTCCCGGATACCCGGAAAGCGAGTGCTGTTCCGCTTAGAACGGAACGAACAGGAATTGAGAAAAAGCCACGTGCGGCAGTTGGCCGGCGTCGTGCTCACCGAAACGAACGGCGTCTGGGCACGGCCGCCACTGAAATGAAGGTAGGAAGACATGCAGGTTATCGAAACGCTCGCTGAAGGGCTGAAGCGCGAAATCAAGGTCGTTATCCCGGCCAAGGACATGGAAAACAAGCTGAACGAGCGCCTTGCCGACGTAAAGGACAAGGTTCGCATCAACGGCTTCCGTCCGGGCAAGGTTCCGCCCGCCCACCTCAAGAAGGTTTACGGCAAGTCCATCATGGCCGATCTCGTCAACGAGATCGTGCGCGACCAGCCGACCCAGATCCTGTCCAGCCGTGGAGAAAAGTCGGCTACCCAGCCGGAAATCAACATGACGGAAGACAAGGACGAGGCAGACAAGATCCTCGCCGCCGAGCAGGATTTCGAATTCACCCTCTCTTATGAAGTTCTCCCGCCGATCGAGCTGAAGTCCAACGCGGGCATCAAGGTCACGCGCGAAGTCGTCGACATCTCCGACGACGAAGTCAACGAGCAGGTTCTCAAGGTCGCTGAAAGCGCCCGTGACTACGCCGAAAAGAAGGGCAAGGCTGCCAACGGCGACCGCGTCAAGATGGACTATCTCGGCAAGGTCGACGGCGTTGCCTTTGACGGCGGCACCGATCAGGACGCTGAACTGGTTCTCGGCTCCGGCCGTTTCATCCCAGGCTTCGAAGAGCAACTCGTCGGTCTCAAGGCTGGCGATGAGAAGACCATCACTGTGACCTTCCCGGCCGACTATCCGGCCAAGAACCTCGCTGGCCAGGAAGCCACCTTCGACGTCACCGTCAAGGAAGTTGCTGCTCCGGCTGATGTCGAAATCAACGACGAACTCGCCAAGAAGCTCGGCCTCGAATCTGCCGACCGCCTCAAGGAAATCGTCCGCGGCCAGATCGAATCCCAGTACGGCTCGCTGACGCGCCAGAAGCTGAAGCGGCAGATTCTCGACCAGCTCGACGAGCTCTACAAGTTCGAAACCCCGTCCAAGCTTGTCGAAGCCGAATATAACGGCATCTGGAGCCAGGTCAGCAACGACCTCGCTCAGTCCGGCAAGACCTTCGAGGATGAGGACACCACCGAAGAACAGGCGCGCGAAGAGTACCAGAAGCTCGCCGAGCGTCGCGTCCGCCTCGGTCTCGTTCTCTCCGAAATCGGCGAAAAGGCCGGCGTCGAAGTCAGCGAAGACGAAATGCAGCGCGCGATCTACGAACAGCTGCGCCAGTATCCGGGCCAGGAAAAGCAGATCCTCGAGTTCTTCCGCAGCCAGCCGGGTGCAGCCGCTTCGATCCGCGCTCCGATCTTCGAAGAAAAGGTCATCGACCACCTGCTGACCGAAATCGCCGTCACCGACAAGAAGGTGACCAAGGAAGAGCTGCTCGCCGACGAAGAAGGCGAAGGCACTGAAAAGGCCGACACCAAGAAGGCTGCTCCGAAGAAGAAGGCTGCTGCCAAGGCCGAAGCTTCTGAAGAAGCTGCCGGAGGCGAAGAAGCCGCTCCGAAGAAGAAGGCTGCTCCGAAGAAGAAGGCTTCCGAGGACAGCGCCGAGTAATCGGTTTTTCAAGCTGAAATTCAAAAAGCCCTGCCGCTCGCGGCAGGGCTTTTTTGTTGACGCGCTGAAATCAGACTGATCGTGCTCAGATCGGCGTGCCCCACGGCCAAGACGCGAAGCCAAGCCAAAGCGGTGCCACGACACAGGATCGAGAACCGGCACTAGGCCGGGTTCGATCAAGCGTACACGCTCCAGAGCGGTTCATGCTGTTGGCTGGAGCGACGAGAGACGGGACGATTGATCGGCCCCTGCTTTGCTTTGACAACTGGATGATATAGAGGCTGTGACAGGACGCGACCGCCATTAACTTAAGAATGGGGTCGGGCGGCAGATTGACGTCACGTCGCTGCCACGAGATCACGTGGCCGTTCTCTCTTGGTCCCTCAACAAATACGCCTGCAGCACCATCCGAAAATCGGAATCGATTTTCGGATGTCGGATAGAGTGATTCAAAGAGTTAGAGCGTCCTTGATGCGTCCAGATGGACGCAGGGCGTTCTACACGGCTTTGCGGGCATGGGTCAGTTCGGCAACCTTCTTGATGTGGCTGACGGCAGCGGTGCCCCCGGCGGTCTTGGTGAAGAGGTCGAGAACATCTTCGTCGTCCTCGGCGACCGGTGTCAAAGCCTTGTCCATGTAGCTTTTGGCGCCGGCATCGCGGGCAATCAGGAAGGCCGAAACACTGAGATTGATGATCGTGCCGGCGAGCGATACGTGCTTGCGGATCGTATCGAAGGCAAAGCGCGGCCAGAAGAGCAGCGGATGCTCGCGTTTCAGGCCGGGGCGGCGCTCCGAAGGATGCTTCAGGCGAACCAGACCGCTCTGCAGTGGATGAACGTTTTCAAGAGGCACGGTGGTCGCAAACGACACCAGTACCTTGACGAGGCTGGAGAGCTTGATGCCGGTTGCCGCTCCGCGGCGCAGCAGGGTCTTCATATGCTCAGGCGAGTAATAGAGCGACCAGGCCTCCTGATAGATATCTTCCCACTCTTTCTTGCTCATCTTCGGATGCGCTGTGCAGACATGCTCGACATCGTAGATATTGAGATCAGGATCCATCTCGATGCCCTTCTTCCAGAGGACCTGATGGTCCTCGGAGCCGGGCAGGGGCGTCAGAATGAAGAATTCGATGACGTCGAGCGGCAGTTCTTCCTGAATGATCTTGATATCGCGACGGATCGATTCCGGCGTGTCGGCCGGGAAGCCCAAGATATAACCGGCCAGCGTCATGATGCCCTGTGCCTTCCAGGCCAGCAGCATCTTTCGATATTCGGTGATCTTGTTCTGGTTCTTCTTGGCGGCGGTCAGATTGTCAGGATTGACGTTCTCGAGGCCAATGAAGACGCGGGTGACGCCGGCGCGCTTCGATTTTTCGATGAAGTTTGGGATCTTGTGGCAGAGCGTGTCCACCTGGATCATCAGGCCGAGCGGAATGCCGTCTTTTTCCCTGAGCTCGATCAGCCGGTCGAAGATCGCTTCCCAGTCCTTGTTGCGGGCGAAATTGTCGTCGGTGATGAAGAATTTATGGATGCCCTGCGCCCAGTTCATGCGCACCAGCTTCTCGACATCGTCAGCCGAGCGGAAGCGGGATTTGCGGCCCTGCACGTTGATGATCGTGCAGAAGGAGCATTGGTAGGGGCAGCCGCGGCCCGCATCGAAACTGGTGCTGAGGCCAAGCGTGCGCTGGATATTATCCTTCGGCAGGAAAGGTACCGGCGTGCCGCCGATGCCGGGAAGGTCGTTCATGAAATTGTAAAGTGGCTTCAGCTCGCCGGCGGCTGCATCGCGCAGCACCATCTCCAGCCGTCCTTCAGCCTCGCCCGCAAACATCGAAACACCCATCTTGCGGCATTCGTCGAGCCCGATGGCATCGCCACTCAGCATCGACAGGCATCCCGAGATATGGAAACCACCCATCGAAACCGGCAGTCCGGCTTCGCGGAAGGGGCGGGCGATATCGAGCGCACGAGGATACTGGTTGGACTGGACGCCGATAAGCGCAATCATCCCGAAGTTGTCATTGCGTTTGAACTGGGAGATCAGCGCCGCAAAATCGATCCGCGTATTGGTCTCATCGATGACGGTGATGTCGATGGCGGTGTCGGCCCCAAGCACCTGCCGCTCCGCACACTCGGCGGCAATCCCAAAGATCGCCGCCAGCGAGTTGGAGGGGATCATTGCCCGCCACCATCGGATCACGTAGCCGTCGTCGTCATAATGCGACGGCTTTATCAGGACGAGCTGAAACCGTCTGCGAGCAGCCTCTGAAATATCGGGCAAAATAACTATCTTTCGTTGTGGTCTGCATAGCTGGACTTGGTGGTACTGCAGGCCGGTCTAAGACACGGATTTCAGGCTGTCGAAAGGCGCGCCCCATACTTGGGAAGGCGATAGGCAAAACGCAATAGAACAATGCAAGGCACGAACACCTGACCTTACCAATATCTTTTGACATAGGATATAGGCAGTTGCCGCAGACCACAGGCAGCCACCAACAGCGTGCAATGAGGCGCGCAGTAGTAAAATAAGAATTGAGGATCAGTGGCTTACGTGCTCTAGCCTGGAAAGGCGAGGGCGTTCCCTCGCTTCTTCAAAGTTCAGATTTTATGTCGCCCATGCGGTTCCACGCATCGAGGCCGGCGATTTTATAGGCTTCTGCAAGCGTCGGGTAGTTGAAGGTATTTTCGACGAAATATTCAACAGTACCCTTCAGGTTGAGCACAGCCTGGCCGATATGCACGAGCTCGGTAGCACCTTCGCCGACGATGTGTACGCCCAGCAGGCGGCGCGTCTTTAACGAGAAGATGAGCTTCAGAAGCCCTGTATCGAGGCCCATGATGTGGCCGCGCGATGTCTCCCGGAAACGGGCAATACCGCACTCATAGGGAATGCCACGCTCCTTCATTTCCTCTTCGGTCAGGCCGCAGGTGGAGATTTCAGGCACGGCATAGATGCCATAGGGGAAATATTTCTGCGGTTCCTTCGCAACGGCGCCGATTGCGACGCGCGCAGCAATGCGGCCCTGTTCCATTGAGGTCGAGGCAAGGCTCGGGAAGCCGACAACGTCGCCGGCGGCGTAGATATTAGGCACGGACGTCTGGAACGTCTCGGGATTGACCTTCAGGCGTCCGCGGCTGTCCGCCTCAAGACCGATGGCATCCAGGTTGAGCGTATCGGTGGCGCCCATGCGCCCGGCGGCGAAAAGCACCATGTCGGTCACGAGATGCCGGCCGCTGTCGAGTGTCAGCTGCACCTTGCCTGTCTCAAGTCGCTCGACCTTCTCGGCCTTCGTGCCGAGCAGCAGCTTCATATTGCGGTCGCGCAGCTGATAGGTGAAATCCTCGATGATTTCCTTGTCGATGAAGTCGAGCATGGTCGACTTTGGATCGATGACGGTCACGACCGTATCCAGCGCCGAAAAGATCGTTGCATATTCGATGCCGATGACGCCGGCGCCGATGACGACCATGCTGCGTGGCAGCTCCTCGATATCGAGCAGTTCGTCGCTATCGAGCACGGTCTTGTTGTCGAAGGGCATGTAGTCAGGCCGAAACGGCTTGGTGCCGACGGCGAGCAGGATGCTGGCGCCAGTCACCGTCATTGTGTCGCCGTCGTCCTTGATGATCTGCAGGGTATTGGTATCGACGAAGCTTGCCTTGCCGCGGATATGCTGGACGCGGTTGCGGGCGAACTGATGTTCGAGCACTTCCACTTCATGATCCAGCGTGATCAGCAGGCGACGGCGCAGGTCTTCAGCGCTGATCTCCTGCTTGACGCGGTAGCTGCGGCCGTAAAAACCGCGCTCGCGCCAGCCGGAAAGATTGAGTGCGGTTTCGCGCAACGTCTTGGAAGGGATCGTGCCGGTATGGACGGACACACCGCCGACACGTTTTCCCTGCTCGATGACCAGCACTTTCTTGCCGAGTTTTGCAGCCTGGATTGCGCCGCGGCGCCCTGCCGGACCGCTGCCGACTACCACGAGATCGTACTGGAACATCTTTAGCCCCGAACTGGAATTGGAATCATATTGCGACGCGAAATGTCGCGCGTTCATCGGTAGCCGGTCAATGTTACAGTTTGTATTCCGGCGCAGTTTAGGAGTTCAAAAAGCCGAACATTGGCTCAAGCCGCTCGAATGTGCGGTCCATCGCGTAGGCGCCGATAAAGAAAAGCGATAGATGGCCGTATGTCAGCGAGATCTGCGACTCCGCCGCGATCTCTCCTTCCTTGGCAACGCCGGCGACGTAGATGGCTGAAGCCAGTCCCGTACGGTCGGCGCCGGCCTTGCAGTGGATGAGCAGCGGCTTGGGCGCGGCGGCCATGATCGCCATCAGCTGGCGCCCTTCCTCGATGGAGAGTTCTTTCGTCGCCGACATACGGAAATCGATATGCTGGACATTGAGGCCCTTTGCTGCGGCGACCTCGTTGTCGTACCAGGCCTCGCCGCTGCTATCGCCGCGGAGATTCAGTACGGATTTGATGCCGTACTCCTTGACGAGTTCGCCAAGCTTCGCGGGCGAAGGCTGGGCGGAGCGGTAGACCTGGCCATCGACCACCGCATGAACATTGGTCGAAACCTGCAGGTATCCGAGATAGAGACCGGTTACGACGAGCAGCAGAAGTGTCAGTCGTATCAGCGATCGAAGGCTCGGCGGCGCGTACAAGCGACCAGGAGAAATGCCCATAATTCCCATCCTGTTGTCAGTCATTCAGCTTGGAGAACGCCAAGATGGCTTTTTCATGCCTTAGCCGCAGTCTTATATCAAGCGCAGGCCCTTGAGGCTTGCTTGTCCGTCTTTGCCGATGATGATGTGATCGTGGATGGCAATACCGAGCGGCTTTGCAGCATCGATGATCATCTTCGTCATGTCGATATCGGCGCGCGATGGTGTAGGGTCGCCCGAGGGATGGTTGTGGACGAGAATAAGCGCCGTTGCCGAAAGCTCGAGCGCCCGCCTGACCACCTCGCGCGGATACACGGGTGTGTGGTCCACGGTTCCGCGCCCCTGCACCTCGTCGGCGATCAGCGCGTTGCGTTTGTCGAGGAAAAGAATGCGGAACTGCTCGCGCGTCTCATGCGCCATGGCCGCATGACAATACTGGATGACCGACGACCACGAGGAAAGCACCTGCTTGCCCTTGAGCTCGCTCTTCAACGTGCGATGGCTAATGGTGGATATCAGCTTCAGATCGAGCGCCACCGCCTCTCCGACGCCCTTGACCTCCTGCAGCAGCGCTGCCGGTGCGCCGAAGACGCCGGCAAGCGACCCGAAGCGATCGATCAGTGCCTTGGCAATCGGCTTGGTGTCGCGGCGCGGGATCAGCCGGAAAAGCAGAAGTTCGAGGATTTCATAATCGGCAAGCACCGTATCGCCATGGTCGCGGAAGCGATTGCGCAGCCTCTCGCGATGGCCGTGATAATGCTCTTCCTTGGCGGGCAGGGCGGCTTTTTTGGCGGAAGCTGCCGCCTTTGACGGCTGTCCGAAAAACGCCCGTTCGTCCATAGCGATATCCTCGTCCATGTCGAAAGGCAGTTCGTCGTTGCCAACCTGCGGAACGGGACCTTTCGCCATGGCGAGTGTTACCCGTTGAGCGGCGGCAGGCCTGGCCGGTCGAGACCGGCGGGCGACAGCGTGAAGATCTCGCAGCCATTGGCGGTCACGCCGACCGTATGTTCGTACTGCGCTGATAGCGACCGGTCGCGCGTCACGGCGGTCCAGCCGTCCGCCAGCACCTTCACATGCGGGCGTCCGAGATTGATCATCGGCTCGATGGTGAAGATCATGCCCTCACGCAGTTCCGGCCCTTCATTGGCGCGGCCGTAATGCAGGATGTTCGGCGAATCGTGGAAGAGACGGCCGACACCATGGCCGCAGAAATCGCGCACGACGGAGCAGCGCTCCGCTTCGGCATAGGTCTGGATCGCTTCGCCGATCGCGCCGGTGCGCGCGCCGGGATGAACGGCGGCAATGCCGCGCATCAGCGACTCATAGGTCACTTCCAGCAGACGTTCGGCTGCGCGCTTGACCTGGCCGACCGGATACATGCGGCTCGAATCCCCATGCCAACCGTCGACGACGAAGGTCACGTCGATATTGACGATATCGCCCTCGCGCAGCGGCTTGTCATCGGGAATGCCGTGGCAGACCACATGATTGATCGAAGTGCAGGTGGACTTGGTATAGCCGCGATAGTTCAGGGTCGCCGGATAGGCGCCGTTATCCATGCCGAATTCGAAAACGAAGCGGTCGATTTCATTGGTTGCGAGACCCGGCTTGACGATATCGGCAAGCGCATCGAGGCAGCGCGCGGTCATCTGGCACGCATTGCGCATTCCCTCGAATGCTTCAGGGCCATAAAGCCTGATGGCGCCGGTATTCTTCGGCGGCGCGGAGGAGGCTTCGATATAATTCACCATTGCAAGGCCTTAGCAGAAATTGTCGTCTCTTTTCATAATGCAGCTATGCCGGGTTCGTCCATCGCGATCAACCGCATGGGCAAGATTTCTCGGGCGCGTTGTACCGGGTGAAAAAATGCCGCCGGGCCGCCCACCAGCGTCAGCAGAGCTGCGGACCATCAATATCCACAGTCTTCTCAATAAGATAGGATTGTGAACGGAAAATTCCACTGTTACTCACCGATTGGTGACAGACCGGGGTTGACCGAATGCTGAATGAAACTGCCATGGCCGCGCTCGAACAGACGGGTGCCAATGAGCCTGAAAAGCGTATCCGCGACAGAAGCGCTACGGAACGCGCTATCCTGAAAGCCGCCAAGAACCTGCTGGCGGAAGAGGGTTTCCAGAATTTCGGCATCAATGCCGTCGCCCGCCGCGCCGGCTGCGATAAGCAGCTCATCTACCGCTATTACGGTGGTCTCGACGGCCTCGTCGAGGCGATCGGCGCCGATCTCGGCAACTGGGTCAAGGACCGCATCCCCGAAGATACCGGCGGCATGTTCCTCTTGACCTATGGCGATCTCATGGAGCGGCTGTCGCTGCTTTTCCTGGAAGCGCTGCGCGACGATCCCCTAATGCGCCGCATCGTCGCCTGGGAGATCTCGGAAAATACCGAGCAAGTGAGGCGTCTCTCCGAGGCGCGCTCAAAAGCGCTCGGACTGTGGCTGGATCGCATGCGCGGCTCGCTGACGCCGCCGAAGGGCATCGATCCGGCAGCCGTCAATGCGCTGATCTTTGCCTCGATCCAGCATCTTGTGCTGTCGGCGGCCGCCGGCGGTCAGTGCGCGGGTCTGGTTTTGAAGAACGGCAAGGACTGGGAGAAGGCGGCCACCGCGTTGAAACGGCTGGTGCGCGGCGTCTACGGCTGAACAATCCACAGCCTCCGCCCGGCCATTAACCTTAACAATTGGTTTACGTTGCGTGACGCTGGTTAACTCGCCAGTGTGGCCCACATTAGAAATGTAACAATTGTGGACCCGAGTTCAGTGATGGGAACCAGAGCAGCCAGAACCGCGTTGCTTGTCGCGGCGATGATGTTTTTCGCCGTGCTGGCGCTGGATATCGCCGTGCCCACGCTCGTACTCTGCATCATGGCATCGTCGGTCTGGCTCGTTTCCCTTGATATGCCGGTCCTACACAAGCACGAAGGAGAGGCCGCATGAAGTGGTTTCTGATCTTCTGGGCCGGTCCGATCGTCTTCCTGGCGGGATGGTACTGGCTTTCTTATTACGATCTGAACTTCGGCATCTTCATGCTGACGCGGCAGGTCCATGACCTGACCTTCCAGATTTACGGCAAGGCGCTCGGCCTGCCGCCGCAGGAAATCCCGCCGCTCGTCGCCCGCGCGATTGCCGTCGACAGCCTCGTCGTCTTCGCCATCATGGGCTTCCGCAAGCGCCGCCAGATCGCCACCTGGTGGAAGGCGCGTCACGCTTCCGTGCCGTCGGCAGATCTCGCCAGCAAGGAAAGCCTGTCGAGCGCTCCCTGAAGGATGAAGCTTGCCGCAGCCGAATCGATCCGTTCGGCGCGTTTTGCCCGCGAAACATCCATTTCCAGCAGGGCACGTTCGGCAGCCACCGTCGATAGCCGCTCATCCCAATAAATGAAGGGAATGGCGGTCTTTTGCTCCATGTTGCGCACGAAAGCCCGCGTCGCCTGCACGCGCGGTCCTGCGGATCCATCCATATTCATCGGCAGGCCGATGACGAAGGCCGCGACCTTCTCCTTTGCTGCGAAGCTCAGCAGCGTCTCGGCGTCGTTGGTAAATTTCTCACGCTTGAGGACCGGGCGCGGCGTCGCAAAGCGGCGTCCGAGATCGGACATGGCAAGACCGATCGTCTTGGTGCCGAGATCGAGGCCGGCGATTGCCTGTCCAGGACCGAGCGTTCCGGCCAGTTCCTCGATCGTAAGCACCGTCATTGCCGTGTCATCCTCTCAAAAGAAATTGAAGTTCCCACCGCTTTTCTTTGCGGCCATATCGGCTATGTCCTTAGAGCAATTCCAGAAAAAGTGCGAAACGGTTTTCCGACCGGAATTGCTTTAGACCGTTCTGGCCCGGAAATCGCTTTTGCATCATGTAATAAAGGAGACTTTTCATGAAGATCACCTGGCTCGGCCATTCTGCTTTCCGGATAGAGACGAAAGCCGCCAAAATCCTGATCGATCCCTTCCTGACCTATAATTCGTCCTTCGTCGGCCAGGATATCAAGGAAGTGACCAGCGGCACCACCCATATCCTGCTGACCCACGGCCATGGCGACCATGTCGGCGATACCGTGGAGATCGCCAAGGAAACCGGCGCCGTCGTTCTCGCCAATGCCGATCTTGCCTCCTGGCTCGGAACCAAGGGGGTCGATAAACTCGAAATGGGCAATACCGGCGGCACCGTCCCGCTCGGCAGCTTCACCGCTACCTTCACCAATGCGCTGCATTCTTCCGCACAGACCACTGAAGACGGCGTTTCCCATTCGCTCGGTAGCGCGAACGGCCTCATGCTGCATTTCGACGACGAGCCAAGCCTCTTCCACATGGGCGACACGGATATCTTCTCCGACATGGCGCTGATCAACGAGCTGCATCAGCCGGATATCGGCATCGTGCCGATCGGCGACCGTTTCACCATGGGTGGTGCGGTGGCGGCTCTCGCCTGCCAGCGCTACTTCAATTTCAAGACAGCCATTCCCTGCCACTACGGCACCTTCCCGATCATCGACCAGACGCCGGAAAAATTCATTGCTGGTATGGAAGCGTCGAAGACGCAAGTGAAGGCGCCGAAGCCTGGCGAAAGCCTGTCGCTCTGATGCACAAGCCCCCAAATCCTGGTGGGTTTGGGGCCAGGAATTCTGCATTGCCGAAAAGGCAAACCCGTTGCACAGGACGGACATGGTCTTTATAGCGATAGGAAAATTCCTATCCGGAGAATGCCATGTCCGTCGATCTCGCCACCGTTAAGCGCGTTGCGCGCCTTGCCCGTATTGCCGTCTCGGAAGAAGAGGCAAATCGCATGGTCGGCGAATTGAATGGTATCCTCGGCTTCGTCGAGCAGCTTTCCGAAGTGAATGTCGAGGGCGTCGAGGCCATGACCTCGGTGACGCCGATGGACATGAAGAAGCGCACCGATGTCGTCAATGACGGCAATAAGGCCGCCGATATCGTTGCCAATGCGCCGATCACCGACCACAATTTCTTCCTGGTGCCGAAAGTCGTCGAATAAGGCCTTGGCCGCCTCTTTCCGACCCTGTTGCCATTTCCAGATCTGAAGCGAAAACACGATGAGCGAACTCACCAGCCTGACCATTGCCGAAGCCCGCCAGAAGCTGCGCGCCAAGGAAATCACCGCGACCGAACTGACCGAGGCCTATATCTCGGCGATCGATGCGGCCAATGGCCAGCTCAATGCCTATATCAAGGTCACGCCGGATCTCGCCCGTGTTATGGCGAAGAATTCCGACGAGCGCATCGCCTCCGGCAAGGCCGGCGATCTCGAAGGCATTCCGCTAGGCATCAAGGACCTCTTCGCTACCGTCGGCGTGCACACGCAGGCCTGCAGCCATATTCTCGATGGTTTCGAGCCGCGTTATGAATCGACCGTAACCCAGAACCTCTGGGATGACGGCGCCGTCATGCTGGGCAAGCTCAATATGGACGAATTCGCGATGGGCTCTTCCAATGAGACTTCGCATTATGGCGCAGTCATCAATCCCTGGCGCGCCGCAGGCTCCAACCAGCAACTCGTTCCGGGCGGCTCGTCTGGCGGTTCGGCTTCAGCCGTTGCCGCGCATCTCTGCGCTGGTGCTACCGCAACCGACACCGGCGGCTCGATCCGCCAGCCTGCAGCCTTCACCGGCACGGTTGGCATCAAGCCGACCTACGGTCGCTGCTCGCGTTGGGGCACGGTTGCCTTTGCCTCTTCGCTCGATCAGGCCGGCCCGATCGCCCGCGACGTCCGCGATGCTGCGATCCTGCTGAAGTCGATGGCAAGCGTCGATGCCAAGGACACCACTTCCGTCGACCTGCCGGTGCCGGACTACGAAGCCGCCATCGGCCAGTCGCTGAAGGGCATGAAGATCGGCATTCCGAACGAATATCGCGTCGATGGCATGCCCGACGAGATCGAAGCCATCTGGCAGCAGGGCATCGCCTGGCTGAAGGATGCAGGTGCGCAGATCGTCAACATCTCGCTGCCCCATACCAAATACGCCCTGCCGGCCTATTACATCGTGGCACCCGCTGAAGCCTCTTCGAACCTCGCCCGTTATGATGGCGTACGCTACGGCCTGCGCGTCGACGGCAAGGATATCGTCGATATGTACGAAAAGACGCGCGCTGCCGGCTTCGGCCAGGAGGTCAAGCGCCGCATCATGATCGGCACCTATGTGCTGTCGGCCGGCTACTACGATGCCTACTACCTGCGAGCTCAGAAGGTCCGCACGCTCATCAAGCGCGACTTCGAACTGGCCTTCGATGCCGGCGTCGACGCCATCCTGACGCCGGCCACCCCGTCGTCCGCCTTCGGCGTTGCAGACGAGAACCTCGCCGCCGATCCGGTCAAGATGTACCTGAACGACATCTTCACGGTGACGGTCAACATGGCCGGCTTGCCGGGCATCGCCGTTCCCGCCGGCCTCGACCACAAAGGCCTGCCGCTCGGCCTGCAGCTCATCGGCAAGGCCTTCGACGAGGAAACCCTCTTCAAAACCGCCCATGTCATCGAGCAGGCCGCCGGCAAGTTCACGCCAGCCAAGTGGTGGTAACGGACCTCACGATCCGAAAAATCAAAGACGCCGACCTTCAAACGGTCGGCGTTGTCGGTTTTGCCGCATGGGCAGCAAGCGATCCCTACGAAGACAGTTACCGCGATTCGGACATTATCGAGCGCGTGCGGCAGGAATTCGCGACCTTCGCCAATACGACGGCAGCCGAAATCGTTGTTGCCGAGTTGAATGGCGAAATCGTCGGCTGGGGCGCACGCGAAAATGCCCCGAACTATATTTCCGATCTGTGGGTGCATCCCGCTCATCAGGGCAAAGGCATCGGTAAGGCTCTTCTGCTCCACCTCTGCGAATTGATGAAAAGCGAAGGTTTGGACACGGCGCGGCTCGATACACACGCCAAAAACAACGGCGCGATCCGGCTTTACAAACGCTGCGGCTTCGCCATCATCTGGCACGGGATCGAGTTTTCCAAGAGCATGGGTGTTCCGCTCGAAAAGGTGCATTTGCAGAAGCAGCTGGCTCAAGATTAGCCCCGAGAGCCTGTTGCATTTGCGCAACGCACAGTCGATCGCAACTTAGCGTTTCATTTTTCCCATTGCCATAACACCACGAAATACCCTAAACACCGCCTCCCGGTCGTCAGCCGGTGTGGACGTCAACGGATGGAGTTCAAAACCTCCTCCCGTGCAGTCGGCTTTGCCGCGCTGTATACGGATGCCGCATCGGAGGTCGGAAGCGGATATAGCTCAGAGGAAGAGCGCCGGATTATCATCCGGAGGTCGCGGGTTCGAGTCCCATTCCGCACCATTGGATGGCTCAGTAGGTAGAGCGTCAGGCTTGTAACCTGAATGTCGAAGGTTCGAATCCTTCTCCAAGCGCTGGTTCGCGGCACCAGAGAAGCTGAAATTGACGGTTCGGGGACCGGAATGTCGAGGAGCGGAAAGAGGCCGAAAGGTCTCGGCCCATTCCAGAACCAGGGGCGCAAGCCAGAGTGACAGTGACGATCAAGCCGCAAGCCGGTCTGCCGAGGAGCGCGTTCCAAGGCCCGTCTGTTTGCCGCGACATCCTCTCCTGTTCTTCCGCAAACGCAGCCTGTCACCGGTTCCCGGATCAATACCGGGTGTGAATGCCTGAACTGAATGATTGAAACACAAACACAAGGAAAATTCGGTCGATGACTTAGCGAACCGAAGGAGTAACGAACATGATAGAACTTCTCTCGATGATTTTGGGACGCAGGCGCGTCCTTGTGAAGGAAAACGAACGTGTGATCGCCCTGAACAAGGGCCAGATTATCGGTGTATTCGGATCGGGTCTGCATTGGCTGCCGAACACACGCAATAGTCTGGAGATTGTCCGTCACGACCTGAACAACCCGGTATTCGTTTCGGCCTATGAGAAGGCTCTGTTCGACAAGCTCCCCGATGTCGCCAAGCAGAATCTGACCGTTTTCCGTACCGCTGCCTTCGAGGTGGCGGTAATCGAACGGGATGGCGCGATCTTCGCAGTGATGCTGCCGAACCAGAAGCTGGCAGTCTGGAAGGACGCTGGACCCTGGACAGAAAAGAGGATCGGTGTTTCTGAAAATCTGACGGTCGATCCAGAGCTCAGGCGCCGCATTCTGCAGGCCCGAAAGGTTGAGGCAGTGAGCGTGCATCTGGTCAATGAAGGGCAGGTCGGCCTGCTTTTCGTCGACGGTGTGCAGTCCGGAATGCTTTCCGCAGGCGTTCACGCTTTCTGGAATGTCGGCAAGGCTTTCCAGGTGAAGGTGATCGATCTGAAGTGGCAGACGCTCGATGTTGCTGGCCAGGAACTCCTGACCCGTGACCGCGTGACGATCCGTATTAACATCTCTGCCGAATACCGTGTCGTAGACCCGGTCAAGGCGGTGACTGTGGTGAAGGACTTTTCGGATGCGCTCTACCGCGCGCTTCAGTTCGTCTTCCGCCGCACGCTTGGCAGCCTGACACTGGATCAGATTCTCGAGCGTAAGGTGACGATCAATGCGGAGGCCGCCGAGAAGGTCCGCGAGGACATGGCGACGATTGGGATCGAGGTCTCCGGCATCGAACTCAAGGATGTGATCCTGCCGGGCGAGATGCGCGAGATCCTCAACCAGGTCGTTGCTGCTGAGAAGCAGGCCGAAGCGAACGTCATTCGCCGCCGTGAGGAAACGAACGCCACGCGTTCGCTCCTCAACACGGCGAAGGTCATGGCCGAAAACCCGGTCATGCTGCGCCTGAAGGAGCTTGAGGCTCTTGAAACCATTGCCGGCAAGGTTGGTCACCTGACCATCCACAACGGCACGGGCGGATTGATGAACGACATCATCAATCTCCGTGATTGAAGAAAGGCAGGCGCCGTCTCGGATTTCGAGGCGGCGCCTGTTATAGAGGGAGGTCTTTGCGAGGAGGGCCTCATGCCGAAACAGGATCTTGCGCGGTTGATCGGGGCCTTTGATCGCCTCGCCGCCAGTGGCTTTAAATTGGGCGCAGAGTGGGAGGCGGTTCACGAAATCTGCCAGAACCACGAGGGTGAACAGGTTTTCGACTGGGGCCATGCCCTTTGCCACCGCGTCGAAGGCGACGATTGGAACGCCGGTTATTGGTATCGCCGCGCCGGCAAGACGATTGGAGCAGGCACGATTGCCGAAGAATGGGCGGCGATGCGCCCGGAGCTTTCTGAAAAGCTCTGAAACGTTCCTGGCCGCACGACGACGGCGCCGCGCGGCCAGGCTTTGTCAGACCTATCTGTTATCGAGCTGCGATCTGACGAGCTTCAGTCCTCTTTCGGTGATCCGATAGGGCTGGCCGGCGGAAGATTTGATTGCCTTCAGCCGTTTCAGCTTGCGGAAAAGCTCCATGCCGAAGCCGGGATAGACCCAGCCGTCGCGGGTGAAGCAACTTACCGTTTCGATCTTTTTATTGTCGTCTCGGGTGATTTCGATACGGCCGCCCTGGGCCATAAGGTGCAGGATGCGCTGTTCTGCGCGCGAGATGTCCATTGCTGTTGATCCGGAAACGCGCCTTCAGGAAGGCGCACGAAAACGATCTGGCGTTCGGGTTTAGCCGATACGCCGCGGCTTCGTTTTTAGGGCCCATGCGCGCGAGGCTGTGCTTGCGGGCAGGGCCTTTACCGGGTCTCAGGCAGGTTAGACATAAAACACCTCTGACGGGCTTTTTATCAGCAACCACAATCCGGTCAATCAGCCGCAGCGGAACAAAAAAGCCGCCGATAATATTGCTTTCGCTTCTTCATCTCATTGCAGGGACTGGAAAATTGCCCGACTCAATGGTCTACTACTCTGTAGTAACGCGGAGGTGCCATTGATCCACATTCGCAATGCCCGCGAAGGCGACACGGCGCTCTTGAGCGAAATCGGCTTGCGAGCCTGGCAAAGAGCGATGGCATTGATCGGCGAATCGGACGCCATGACGGATGGAGCCCGCACCGCCTTCCGAACGTTCGTGGATAATAACTGGCTCACCATCACTGTCGTCGAACAGAACGGGCAGGTTGCCGGCTGGGCCGCGCGCGAAGGACTGGACGAGACCATCTCTGACTTCTGGATCGATCCGAGCTTCAATCGTCAGGGCCTCGGCACCGCGCTTCTGGAGCATATCGAGTCTGATATTTTCGAGCAGGGCTTCGAGGAGGCGGCGATGCAGACCCATTCTGGAAATACGGAGGCGATCTCCTTCTTCCAGAAGCACGGCTACACGATCCACTGGCTTTCGGTCGCTTATAATCCGAAGCTCGACCGCGACGTGCCATCAGTCGGTCTCAGCAAGCATCTCGGCCCGCAGGAGCCGGAAGGCTACGGCCCGGGTTTCTAGGCTGCCGAAAGCCTTGCACCGGCAGGCCATTTCCTTTACCTCACCTGTTGAAAAGAACAGCCTTCGAAGAGCATCTCATGACCATTGTCGACGTTCGCACGCCTGATCCGAAACGTTATATCCCCGGCGCCACCGGCGATTGGGAAGTCATCATCGGCTTGGAAGTCCATGCCCAGGTGCTTTCCAATTCCAAGCTTTTCTCCGGCGCTTCGACGGAGTTCGGCAAGCCGCAGAATTCGAACGTCTCGCTCGTCGATGCGGCCATGCCCGGCATGCTGCCCGTCATCAACGAGGAATGCGTCAAGCAGGCGGTGCGCACTGGTCTCGGCCTGAAGGCCGAGATCAACAAGCGTTCGGTCTTCGACCGCAAGAACTATTTCTATCCGGACCTGCCGCAGGGCTATCAGATCTCGCAGTACAAGGACCCGATCGTCGGCGAAGGCAAGATCGTCATCTCGCTCGGCCCGGATCGCCAGGGCCAGTTTGAGGACATCGAGATCGGCATCGAACGCCTGCACCTGGAACAGGACGCCGGCAAGTCGATGCACGACCAGCATCCGACCATGTCCTATGTGGACCTGAACCGTTCCGGCGTTGCGCTGATGGAAATCGTCTCCAAGCCGGATATGCGCACCTCTGACGAGGCCAAGGCCTATATGACGAAGCTGCGCTCCATCGTGCGCTACCTCGGCACCTGCGACGGCAACATGGACGAAGGCTCCATGCGCGCCGACGTCAACGTCTCCGTGCGCCGACCGGGCGAGCCCTTCGGCACGCGTTGCGAAATCAAGAACGTCAACTCCATCCGCTTCATCGGCCAGGCGATCGAATACGAAGCCCGCCGCCAGATCGGTATCCTGGAGGATGGCGGCACCATCGATCAGGAAACCCGTCTCTTCGACCCGAACAAGGGCGAGACGCGGTCCATGCGCACCAAGGAAGATGCGCATGACTATCGCTATTTCCCCGATCCGGATCTGCTGCCGCTCGAATTCGACGACGCCTTTGTCCGTGATCTTGCTCGGTATCTGCCGGAACTGCCCGACGACAAGAAAGAGCGTTTCGTCCGCGAGCTCGGTCTCTCTATCTACGATGCCTCCGTGCTCGTCTCGGAAAAGGCGATCGCCGATTATTTCGAAGCCGTTGCCGAAGGTCGTGACGGCAAGGCCGCCGCCAATTGGGTCATCAACGATCTGCTCGGCGCGCTCAACCGCACCGGCAAGGATATCGAGGAAACGCCGGTTTCCCCGGCTCAGCTCGGCGCCATCATCGACCTCATCAAGGCCGAGACCATCTCCGGCAAGATCGCCAAGGATGTTTTCGAGATCATCCTCAACGAAGGCGGCGATCCCGCCGAGATCGTCGAAAGCCGCGGCCTGAAGCAGGTGACGGATACCGGCGCGATCGAGAAGGCTGTCGATGAGATCATCGCCGCCAATCCGGACCAGGTCGCCAAGGTCAAGGCAAAGCCGACGCTTGCCGGCTGGTTTGTCGGTCAGGTCATGAAGGCGACCGGCGGCAAAGCCAATCCGCAGGCTGTTCAGGCCCTCGTCAAGGCCAAGCTCAGCATCGAGGAAGAATAAGCCAACGGCCTCGGCCAAACAGCGTGGAGCGGTGTTCGGAAGACCGATACCGTGAGGAGAAGGTCTTGGTTTATTTCGTCCGAACGGCTGGCGAGCGCGATCTGGAGAATGTCCGCGCCCTGCTGGTCGAGAGTTTCCATGCGGCCTATGATGCAAGCCATGGCGTTGCGAAGGTCAAAGAACTGATCGCTCATCTCTTTTCGCCGGCTGCGCTGAAGGCGCGGCTGACGAAGAAGAATGCCGAATTCCTCGTTGCCGATGACGGTCGGAATATTGGCGGCATGGGCTATGCGGCCATGTCATCCGAGATGACGAAGACTGTCATGCTGCATCTCCTCTATGTAAAGCCGGATCTGCAGCGCCAGGGCATCGGCCGCGATATCTTCGCGGAGCTTGAGACCTGTTTTCCGGATGCGGAAATCATGCGGCTGGAAGTCGAGGTTCAGAACCACGAAGCCATCTATTTCTACACCCGGCTCGGTTTCGTCGAAGCCGGACGCAATGAGAACAGTGGCCCCGGCCAGTCCGGCGTTCCGACGCTGGTTTTCGAGAAAGCGCTCGAGCTCCACTGATATGGCATCCGGCGACATTATCATCCGCGAAGCACGTGAAGCCGATCTGCCGGCGTTGATTGCCATGTTTGCTGCCGATCAGCTCGGCGGCCATGGGGATACGAGTGATCCGGAGGCCTATCCGGAGTACGCCCGCGCCTTTGCGGGGATCGCTGCGTCTCCCAACCAGACGCTGTATGTTGCCGAACGGGACGCTGACGTCGTCGGCACCTTTCAGACGATGATCACCACCTCGCTCAATGCACGCGGCTCATCCGCCATGATCATTGAGGCGGTGCAGACGCGCTCCGATATGCGCGGGCAGGGCATCGGTGCGCGGATGATCGAATTTGCCATTGCCGAGGCGAAAGGTCGCGGCGTACGGCTCGTCCAACTGACATCGAATGCGGTACGCAAGGATGCCCATCGTTTCTACGAAAGACTGGGCTTCAAGCCATCGCATCTCGGTTTCAAGATGGCTCTGAAATGACCGTAGTTTCGGCGGGAATCACTGGACAATTCGGCTTGGCGGCGGCATAAGCGAAAAAGCCTATCTGCTTTCGTCCGCGTCCTGCGGCCACGAGGAAAAGACATGATCAAGTTCCTGTTGCACACCTTCACCTGGTGGAACAATTACACTTTCGGCACGCTCTTCGCCCTTCGCGGCTTCAAGCGCGTTGGTGAAGACGAGTTGGGCAATGTCTATTACGAAGGCGGTCTTTCCTCCTACGGCCTGCCGAAGCGCTGGGTGATTTACAAGGGTTACGCCGAAGCTTCCGCCATTCCTCCGGGCTGGCACGGCTGGATGCATCACCGCACCGATGTTCCTCCGTCCAAGGAAACCTACGTCGCTAAGGAATGGCAGAAGCCGCACCGCGCCAACCCGACCGGTTCGCCGCAGGCTTACCGTCCGCCGGGCTCGCTCTCGGTTGCCGGCGAACGTCCGCGCGTGACCGGTGACTACGACGCCTGGACGCCGGGCAACTGAGCGTCAAGCATCTGATGGCGGGTTCTGCCCCGCGCTTTGGCCACAATTGACCTTTACCCGCAGGTTGGCCGCAATCGCTGCGGCCATGAACCTGATATGTGCTGGAGACGGGTAGATATGAAGCTTTCCCTGCGAAACACGGTCCTGCCGGCTGCGGGAGCTGTATCGCTATTGGCGCTTTCCGCCGGGCTTCTTTCCAATCAGGCACAGGCTGCCCGCATCGACAATCCGGTCGCCGTCTTCTCCGGCCTCGACAAGATCACCGGCCGTATCACCACTTTCGACGTCTATGTCAACGAAACGGTCCAGTTCGGCGCCCTGCAGGTGACGCCGAAGGCCTGTTATTCGCGCGATCAGTCGGAAGCCCAGAAGATCGATGGTTTCGTCGAAGTCGACGAGATCACGCTCGACCGCAAGATCCGCCGCATCTTCACCGGCTGGATGTTTGCCGACAGCCCCGGCCTCAACGCCGTCGAGCATCCGATCTATGACGTCTGGTTAAAAGACTGCAAGCAGAACTCCGACGTCCCGCCTCCGGACAGCGCCGGCGCGAAATAAGCTTTTTCTGACGGAATAATCGTTCCCTAGAACGCGAGATGCGGCGATTCCATTGCGGCGGCGAGCAGTAGCGCATAGTCCGCCTTAGGCACGTCAATGGCACCGAATGTCTTCAGATGCTCAGTCGTGAATTGCGTGTCGAGCAGGGTGAAATGTTTCTGGCGCAAATGCTCGACTAGATGCACGAGACAGATTTTCGAAGCATCGGTGCGCCGCGAGAACATGCTTTCCCCGAAGAAGGCGGAGCCAAGCGACACGCCGTAGAGCCCGCCGACCAATTCATCACCATCCCAGGCTTCGACGGAATGGGCGTGGCCCATGCGGTGCAGGGCGGAATAGAGTGTCCTGATGGTCTCGTTGATCCAGGTACTTGGGCGGTCGGATGTTTCCTGCGCGCAAGCGGTGATCACGGCATCGAAATCGCTGTTGAAGCGGATGTCGAAGGGCCTCTGCTTGATCGTCTTTCGAAGGCTTTTGGAAACGTGAAAACGATCGCCCAGCGGAAGGACACCGCGGACATCGGGTTCGACCCAGAAAATTTCCGGGTCGTCGGCGGATTCGGCCATGGGAAAGAGGCCGATCGAATAGGCGCGCAGGAGGATTTCCGGGGTAATACCTGGTGACTTCCTGCGCGCTCCTGCCATTCCTGTCCTACGCTGCCGGCTTGCTGTTGGCGAGATACTTTTCCAGCCAATGGATATCATAATCGCCATTGGCGATATCCTGGTTAGAAACGAGATCCTGGAACAGTGGCAGCGTCGTCTTGATTCCGTCAACGACAAATTCATCGAGCGCACGGCGCAGGCGCATCATGCATTCGACGCGTGTCCGGCCATGCACGATCAGCTTGCCGATGAGGCTGTCGTAATAGGGCGGGATCTTGTAGCCCTGATAGGCGCCGGAATCGATGCGCACACCAAGTCCACCCGGTGCATGGAAATGCGTAATCGTGCCGGGCGAGGGCACGAAGGTGCGTGCGTCCTCGGCATTGATGCGGCATTCGATGGCGTGGCCGTGGAAGTGTACTTCATCCTGCGTGACCGAGAGCCCGCCGCCGGAGGCAACGCGGATCTGTTCATGCACGAGGTCGATGCCGGTGATGGCCTCGGTGACCGGATGTTCCACCTGCAGACGGGTGTTCATTTCGATGAAATAGAACTCGCCGTTTTCGTAGAGGAATTCGATCGTGCCGGCGCCGCGATATTTCAGCTTCATCATGGCGTCTGCGCAGATCTGGCCAATCTTCATGCGCTGCTCGACATTGAGGGCAGGCGAGTTGGCTTCTTCCCAGACCTTCTGGTGACGGCGCTGCAGCGAGCAGTCGCGTTCGCCGAGATGGACCGCATTGCCTTCGCCGTCGCCGAACACCTGGATTTCGATGTGGCGCGGCTTTTCGAGATACTTTTCCATGTAGACGGCGTCATTGCCGAAGGCAGCGGCCGCTTCGGTGCGGGCCGTCGACCATGCCTCGATCAGGTCGGCCTCGGTCTTGGCAACCTTCATGCCGCGTCCGCCGCCGCCGGCCGTTGCCTTGATCAGTACCGGATAGCCGATTTCGGCTGCCGTCTTCAGTGCATCCTCTTCGGTCTTCACTTCGCCATCGGAGCCGGGAACGACCGGGATGCCGAGTTCCTGGGCCGTGGTCTTGGCGGTGATCTTGTCGCCCATGATGCGGATATGTTCCGCCGTCGGGCCGATAAAGGTAATGCCGTGCGCTTCGAGAATATCGGCGAACTTGGCATTTTCCGACAGGAAGCCATAACCCGGATGCACGGCGTCAGCGCCGGTGATTTCGCAGGCTGCGACGATCTGATGAATATTGAGATAGCTTTCGCGCGACGGCGGCGGGCCGATGCACACACTCTCATCGGCAAGGCGCACATGCATGGCGTCGGCATCGGCCGTCGAATGCACGGCAACACTTGCAATGCCGAGCTCCTTGCAGGCGCGCAGCACGCGAAGGGCGATCTCGCCACGATTGGCTATGAGGATCTTCGAAATCATTGGCAAAGCCTTATTCGACGACGACGAGCAGCTGGCCGTATTCGACGGGCGAACCGTCTTCGACAAGGATTTCCGTGACCTTGCCGGATTTCGGTGAGGGGATCTGGTTCATCGTCTTCATCGCTTCGATGATGAGGAGCGTCTGGCCTTCCTTGACGGTGGCGCCAACTTCGATGAACGCGCGCGCGCCCGGTGCCGGAGCCATATAGACCGTGCCGACCATTGGTGCGTTCACCGTATTGGCCGGGTTACGGCCGGCTGCTACCGGAGCGGCGGCGGCCGGGACTGCTGCGATCGCTGCAGGCGCCGCATAAGCAGGGCCTGCGATCGGTGCCTGGATGTACTGGGGCGTGCCTGCGCGCGAAACGCGGATACGCAGATCTTCCTGTTCGACTTCGATCTCGGTCAGATCCGTGTCCTTGAGGATGTTGGCGAGATCGCGGATCAGTGCCTGATCGATACCGGATTTCTTTTCAGCCATGAGTGTTGCCCTGTCTTCTTCTTATGCCGTGATGTTCTTCAGCGCGTGCAGCGCCAGGATGTAGCTATGAGGCCCGAAGCCGCAGATCACGCCCTTGCATGCGGGTGCGATCATCGACTTGTGGCGGAATTCTTCCCGCGCGTGCACGTTGGATATGTGGAGCTCGATGACGGGAATGGAAATGGCACGGATCGCATCATGCAGCGCGACCGACGTATGCGTATAGGCGCCTGCATTGATGGCAACGCCGATGGCCTTTTCATCCGCTTCGTGGAACCAGTCCACCAGCGTGCCTTCGTGATTGCTTTGGCGGAAATCGATGTCGAAGCCGAGTTCGCGGCCCGCAGCCTTGCAGTCCGCCTCTATGTCCTTGAGCGTCTTGCCGCCATAGATGCCAGGTTCTCGCTTGCCCAGCATATTCAGGTTGGGCCCGTTCAGGACAAAAATCGTTTGCGTCATCGAATGTTCCGTTTGGCGCACCGGCTCTTGATCCTCTCGGGATCAAGCGACCGCTACGCGGTTCACTGTATTCATCGCGTCCTGTGCCAGCCTATCGGCAGCAAAGGCACGGGAATGCGCGAGCGCCACCTATAGACTCCACGCGGGCTTATTGAAAGCCCTTACAGAATCGGCAAGGGACGTCGCGCCATGTTTGTCCACATGGCTGAAACGCTTCGATTTAGGCGATTTGATGAGCGCGGGTTCAGCAGCTCGTCTTGCCGCAGGCCCGCATGTTCTTCACCTTGGCTTCAAGATCGTCGATGCCGACGGCGCCGGGCACCATTTCGTTGCCGATCACATAGGACGGTGTACCGCTGATGCCGAGATTGGCGGCGAGCTGATAGGTCGCCTGCACGATGTCATCGTTCGGGCTCTTTTTCATCTCCGCGCGAATCTTGTCTTCGCTGACGCCGAGAGAGGAGGCGACCTGGATTGCGGTATCCTCGGAGGCGCGGCCGTCGCTGCCGAGTAGCGCGACGTGGAAATCGCTGTACTTTTCAGGCGCAAGCCGGCGGAAGGCATCTGCCACGCGATGTGCCGCGACCGAATCCGGTCCGAGAATCGGGAACTCCTTCAGCACGAAGCGGACATTCTTGTCCTTCTTCAGGAGCGCCTGCATGTCGGGCAGGGCGTGACGGCAATAGGTGCAGTTATAGTCGAAGAACTCGACGACGGTGACATCGCCCTTCGGGTTGCCGAGTGTCACGTCATTCTTGGAATCGAAGATGCCGTCGGTATTGTTCTCGATGGCCATGGTCGCCTTCACCTGCTGGGCCATCTGCTGCTTTTTCTGCAGCGCATCCTGCACCTCGAGCATGATCTCCGGATTTTCGATCAGATACTGCTTGATGAATTCACCCAGTTCCTTCTTCTGCTGGTCGTCGAATGCAAATGCCTGAGCCGGAAGGGCGATGGAGGCTGCAAGCACCAGCGCGGTGAGCGTTTTGGAGAAGAAGGCCATGGTATCCTCGTCGTCGACTGATGGGTTTTCGAACGAAAAATACCATCGCCGGGTTAATGGGCTTGGATGCGTCCGCATCAAATTACGGCGCGTCGGGCCGCCATCAAACAGGAATTTTCCTCCGATCCAAGCCCTCGCGGGATTGTGATGAGCCGATTATTGCGGCAATTGTCTGGCCTTTATCTGAAGCCAGGCAGGAAGTGATCGTGTTTTCCATATCGAAACGCAGCGAAGTCGAACCATTCCACGCCATGGATGTTCTGGCCGAAGCGACGAAGAGACGGGCAGGCGGTCACCCCGTCATTTCCATGGCTGTCGGCCAGCCCTCGCATCCAGCTCCCCAGGCAGCCCTTGAGGCCGCCCGCACAGCGCTTGCCGAGGGGCGGATCGGCTATACGGATGCGCTCGGCACAGCGCTGCTGAAACATGCGCTCGCCTGGCACTATCGCGATCGCCACGGCCTTGAGATCGATCCCGTCCGCATTGCCATCACAACCGGCTCGTCGGCGGCCTTCAATCTCGCCTTCCTGTCGCTTTTTGATGCCGGCGATGCGGTTGCCATTGCCCGGCCGGGCTATCCTGCCTATCGCAACATCCTCGGTGCCCTCGGCCTCAATGTGGTCGAAGTGCCCGTCACATCAGAAACGCATTTCACGCTGACGCCCGAAAGCCTCGAAGCGATCCAGAAGGAAAAGGGCGTGAAGCTGAAGGGCGTGCTGCTTGCAAGCCCTGCAAATCCGACCGGCACGGTGACCGGCCGCGAAGGCCTGAAGGCGCTTGCCGCCTATTGCGATGCCAATGACATCGCCTTCATCTCCGACGAGATTTATCACGGCCTCACCTTCGCAGGCGAAGAGACGAGCGCGCTGGAGCTGACGGACGAGGCGATCGTCATCAACTCCTTCTCTAAATACTATTGCATGACCGGCTGGCGCATCGGTTGGATGGTGCTGCCTGAGCGGCTGGTGCGCCCGATCGAGCGCGTCGCCCAGAGCCTCTATATTTCGCCGCCGGAGCTTTCGCAGATCGCAGCCACAGCAGCGCTCGGCGCCAGCGAGGAACTGGATCGCGTCAAGGCAAGTTATGCCGCCAATCGCGAACTGCTGCTCGACCGGCTGCCGAAGATCGGCCTTGCACCGGCGTCGCCCATGGATGGCGCCTTCTACGCCTATGTCGACGTATCGCGCTTCACCAATGACAGCATGGATTTCGCGCGCCGCATGTTGGCGGAAATCAACGTCGCCGCCACGCCCGGCCTCGATTTCGATCCGGTGGAAGGACCGCGTACGCTCCGCATGTCCTATGCCGGTTCAGAAGCCGAGATCGCCGAAGCGGTAGAGCGCATCGGCGTATGGCTGAAATAGGCGAGGCCTAGGTCCGATATTCGGGCGCCTGCCGGTCGAGAACGCGCCTGACGCTTTCGAGATGCAGGCGGGCACTTTCCGGATCGCCTTCACGCATCTGCTTTGCCGCCTGTTCAGCAATCTCTTCTGATACCGGCACCAGCCGGCGTCCGGTGCTCATCGCCTTGAGTTGAACCTCTGCGGCGCGCTCCAGATAATAGAGATCGTCCCAGGCTTCGGCGATGTTTGGCGCGCAGACCATGACGCCATGGTTCTTCATGAACAGGATGTCCTTGTCGCCGAGCACGGCTGCGATCCTGTCGCCCTCACGTTCATCGAGCGCCAGTCCACTATAGTTCTCGTCGACGGCGACGCGGCCATAGAACTTCAGTGACGTCTGTCCAGCCCAGATGAAGGGATCGCCCTCGACCATGCTGAGCGCTGTCGCATTCGGCATATGCGTGTGGAAGGCCGCACCGACGCGCGGCGACATCTTGTGCAGGCGGGCATGGATGAAGAAGGCTGTTGCCTCTGGCACGCCGTCGCCGGCAATGACGTTGCCTTCAAAATCGCAGATCAGCAGCGATGAAGCCGTTGCCTCCTGAAAGGCCCAGCCGAGCCTGTTGACGAGAAAGAGATCGGGATGGCCGGGCACGACTGCCGAGAAATGGTTGCAGATGCCTTCCTCAAGCCCGAGCCGCGCCGCCATTCGAAGGCACGCTGCGAGATCGACACGCGCCTGCCAGATCTCGTCGGTATCGAGCGGCAGATTGCGCAATATCGCCGGCTGTCCCTTCGCCAGGTTCAGTTCATGGGCCATGTCTTGTCTCCTATCGCGTCAATTACATCCAGCCGTGTGCGGCAAAAAGACCGGGTACCTTGTCGAGCGTGGGCACGATCTCGTTGGGGCGGTAGTCGCTGAGCGGTTTCCGTCCCGTGCCACGATCAACCCAGATCGCACGAAAACCGAGTTCTCGCGCGGCGGCAAGGTCAAGATGCGGGCTGGCGCAGATATGTACGAGATCATCCATGCCGATGCCGAGCGTTTTCCAGGCGTGCCGGAAGATTTGCGGCGAGGGCTTATAGGCTTCCGCCTGCTCCGCGGTGATCACCCGGTCGACGAAACCGCCGAGCTGCGCGACATTGCCGGCAATGATCGCGTCGTCCGTATTGGAAATAATGGCAAGCCGGAAACCGGCAGCTTTCAGCCTGCCGAGCGTTTCTACCACTTCCGGGAACGGCGGCATCCGGCCGATAGAGGATGTCAGCAGATGGGCATCAGCGGTGTGGAATGGCAGGCCGAACTCCTTCATGGCAAGTTCCAATGCGAGAGCCGTGACTTGGCTGAAGGATCGGTGCGGCTTTTGCTGTTCCAGTTCATGCTCGTAGCGGTCATAGACGGCAATGAAGGCGGCCTGGTCGATATCGCGGCCTTTGGCTGACAGGATCGCGCCCATGGCAGCAAGCAGGCCTTCATCCCATTGAAT
This sequence comes from Rhizobium sp. 768_B6_N1_8, assembly GCF_051811225.1. Classification (NCBI taxonomy): domain Bacteria; kingdom Pseudomonadati; phylum Pseudomonadota; class Alphaproteobacteria; order Hyphomicrobiales; family Rhizobiaceae; genus Rhizobium; species Rhizobium sp. 768_B6_N1_8. The sequence continues at coordinate 1,448,854 of NZ_JBPWPV010000001.1, forward strand.
CAGCGTGCCGTAGCAATCGAAGGTCAGCCAGGTTGGTCGGTTTCCGGGAAGGGTCATCTCTCATCTCCATGATTTGCTTCATGTTGACAAAGAACAGCGTCATTGAGAAATTAAATGTGATAATTACGGACAGTGGAAAACCGAATGAGCTTCGCCTTTGACCTCGATCTTCTCCGGACCTTCGCAGCGGTCGTTGATGCCGGCGGCTTCACGCGGGCGGCTGAGCGTGTTCACCTGACCCAGTCCACCGTCAGCCAGCAGATCAAGAAGCTCGAGGCCAATATCGGCCACACCCTGCTTCTGCGCGACAAATCGACGGGTGGTATCCAGACGACGGAGGAGGGCGAAATTCTCTTGAGTTATGCCCGACGTCTGTTGGCGACGGCAGAAGAGGCAATGGACGTCATGCGCAAGCCCGCTGCGCCCAAGACCGTCAGGCTCGGCGTTCCCGAGGATTTTGCCGGTCGCAGGCTCATCGATCTTCTCTCCGGTTTTTCCGCTGCCTCACCGCATATTAGGCTCGACACCGTCAGCGGCTGGAGCGTCGAGCTTCGCCGCCTTCTCGATACGGGTGAAATCGATCTGGCACTGATCAAGCGGGAACCCGGTGATGGTGCCTGTCTGGCGAGTTGGAAGGAGGAACTGATCTGGGTCGAGAGCACGCGCCGGTCGGTGAGGAATGAGCCGGTCCCGCTTGCTGTTTTTCCTGTCGGCTGCATCTACCGTGAACGGGCGATCTGCTTCATCGAGCGCAGCGGATGGCGCTGGCGCATCGCCTATACGAGCCAGGGTTTGATGGGCGTTCAGGCGGCGGTCGCCTCAGGCCTCGGCATCAGCCTGCTGCCGTCGGATGCCGTCCTGCCTGAACATCGCCGGCTTGGAGCAGCAGACGGGTTCGATCCGCAGCCGGCATCCGAACTCGCACTCGTCAGGGGAAAGATGCGCCTCACGGCGGAGAGCCGGTCGCTCGCCGATTTCCTCGCGGCCAATCTTTAGAGCCTTTCTCGGTCAGATCGCAGCATTCTGCCGGAGCAGGTTTTCGTCAGGGCAAAGGCGATGGGCGAAGGGCATACCCCTAGGTACGTCCGAGCCGATCGCCTTTGATCCTGGCGGAAAGATGCCCGGCCCTAGCTGGTTTGCAAGCAAACCACCGGGGTTGGCTGAAACGGGTCGCCTGATCGATCGGCCGGCTTGGCCGTAGATCTGGGCTACGACGCGCGCCGGCCGGTCGACCATCCGACTCCGTTTGAGCCAACAGAATGCTGCAATCTGACCAGGAAAGGCTCTAGGTGCGTGAGGAGAAGAGCGAGGCGAGTGTCGAAGCCGGCTTGTTGTTCATCCGCGGCACCACGACGAGCTGCCGGATGTCTCCACGCTTGTAGGCAGCCAGGAAGCGCTTGTAATCCCTAAAGGAAACGCAGCCGTTGGAGTCGCCGTTCCTGCCGAGCATATAGGTGTGTGCCAGCAGACCGACACGGTTGAAGATCGCGTCCGAACCCTGCACCGGCGTCAGGCGAATGGCCGCCACGCCATGGAACAGGGCTTCGCGCATCGTTAGGTTATAGGTGTGCGGCGGCGTCGGTCCGCGCATTTTCTGATCAATATAACGCGGGTTGTCGCGCATCTTGCCGAGACCGGAATGGGCCTCCAGCCGCTCGCCGTTCGGCAGGTAGACGGTAGCGTTTTCAATGTCGTAGATCGCCACACCAGCGCGCAAGCGCGGCGTAAAGACCGGCTTGTCATAGCGCGGCACCGCATCGTCTTCGTCATCTTCGATCGGCGAGTTCGGCTTGGCATAGGCAAGCACAGGCTCGGCAGTCCGCTGCGAACCCTTGGAGACAGGCGCCGGCTTGCCGACGAGGCCATCGGGCCGCGCCATCGGGAGCGGTACGGAATCCTCATCGGGGGTGAGAACCAGATCGAAAGGCCGCGCACCATCGTCTGCCTCGGCAACCTCCATCTCGGCCGGCTTGTTGGCGGCGAGAGCAGCGGGGATCGCCGGCAGCAGTTCGACGGGAGCGGGCATGACGCGTGGGCCGGCGTCGGCTAGAGCGAGCATAGCCGGCATTTCGGCCGCAGCGACTGCATCCTTCGACGGGATGATGATCCGGTCGGCGCCATCCTCGGCAGGAGTGGCGGCAGCGGTTTGGACGACGGCTGCCACCGCCTTGACAGTGTCTTCCTTGTTGAAGCGCGGATTGTCGGAGACGGCCACCGGCTGAAGTTCCGCGACGGCAACGGGGAGGCGATTGGTCTTGGCGAGCGCGAGCTTTGCGCTCGATGCCGCCGAGGTCTTCTCGGCGTGAGACTGGATAATCTGAGCCGTTAACGGCATGACCGGCTTGGCATTGAATGCTGCAAGCCGCGAAGCCTTATTGACATGGATAAGCCGCTCATGCGTGACGGCAACAGGCGTTGGCCTTGGTGCTGCTGTGACCGGAGCGATCTCCTTCGGTGAGGAGAAGGGCATCGATACGGATTGCATTGTGGCAATCGTGCCGATAAGCCACGTGGAGGTCAAAAGTCCGGCTATTGCGATGCCGGTGAGTAAACCGCGAGATCTGCCTGAATGAACAGCGGATCCGCCAAAAGGGGCGACGTTATTGAACGTCCCTACCGCAAACGCCATACTCTACTCGTCTTCCAAAACGCGCTACGCAGGCCGGCAGCACTGACTTACGGATCTTTGCCGGAGCCGCTAACTGCCCAAAAAGGCCGAATTTTGGCCCATTCGCGACAAGCGACCGTTTCTTAAGGATGACGAACTATGGTTTCCAATTAGTTTACAGGTGCAGGGTTCCGTTTCGATTGTCGCGAAAAGAGACGTAATATCTTAGAAAAAGCTATTTTTCAAAGGTTTGCCGCGATCGGTATGTCACTGCTCGGTGAGGGCGACCAGGCGGCGGGAAATTTTTGTGCTTTCAGCTGCGCGCCATCACATAGCTGCCCGGAGCTTCCTCGATCGCATTGAGTGCTGCTCCACCCACCTTGCGGGCAGCCACGCGCTCGCCGGTTTGCGATTCGATCCACGCGTGCCAGTGCGGCCACCAGGAACCCCTCGTCTCCTTTGCCTTGGCAAGCCATGCATCATAGTCGCCCTTGGCCGGGCCGCCGGTCCAGAACTGATACTTATGCTTGTCCGGCGGATTGACGACGCCGGCAATATGACCGGAGCCTGCAACAACGAACTGCACCTTGCCGCCAAAGAACTGGCTGCCGACGAAGACGGAATTTGCCGGCGCGATGTGATCCTCGCGGGTCGCGAGATTGTAGATGGGTATCTTGATGTCCTTCAGCGACAAGGTCTTGCCGTCGAGGACCATCTCATCCTTGGTCAGCGCATTCCTGAGATAGCAGTTGCGCAGGTAGAAGGCATGATTGGCCGCAGCCATGCGGGTCGAATCGGCATTCCAGAACAGCAGGTCGAAGGGCAGGGGCTCCTGGCCCTTCAGGTAGTTGTTGACGAAATAGGGCCAGATGAGCTCGCTCGCCCTGAGCATGTTGAAGGCTGTCGACATGCGCGAGCCGTCGAGATAGCCGAGCGCCTGCATATGCGCTTCCAGCGCCTGAAGCTGCTCCTCGTCGACAAAGACCTTCAGGTCGCCGGCATGGGTAAAATCGACCTGGGTGGTGAAGAGCGTTGCACTCTTGATGCGCTTGTTCTTTTCCTTGGCGTGCAGGGCAAGGGTTGCGGCAAGCAGCGTGCCGCCGACGCAATAGCCGATGGCGTTGACTTCCTTCTCACCGGTTGCCTTCTCGACCGTTTCCAGTGCGAAATCGACGCCTTCCCTTGCGTAAGCCGTCCAGTCCTTCAGCGCATGGCGGCTATCCGGGTTGACCCAGGAGATGACGAAGACCGTATGTCCCTGGTCCACGCACCACTTGATGAAGGATTTCTGCGGGTTGAGATCGAGGATGTAGAATTTGTTGATCCACGGCGGGCAAATCAGCAGTGGCCGCTTGAGCACGGTTTCCGTCGATGGCTCGTATTGGATGATTTGGCAGATTTCGTTCTGCGCGATCACCTTGCCCGGTGTCAGCGCCATGTCGCGGCCGACGGCGAATTTGGTCATGTCGGTCTGGCGCATGCGGAGTTCGCCGCGACCGGCAATGATATCCTCGGTCAGCATCCTCATGCCGCGCACGAGGTTTTCGCCGCTCGTTGCGATCGTCTCACGGTAGACCTGCGGATTGGTGACCACAAAATTGGTGGGCGAGAGCGCTGCCGTAATCTGCTTCACATAGAAGCCGGCCTTGTGCTTGGTGTGCTCGTCCAGCCCTTCGGTCTCGGCAACCAGCTTTTCGGCCCAGTCGGCGGTCACGAAATAGACCTGCTTTAAAAATTCGAAGAAGGGATTCTTCTGCCAGTCTTCGTCGGCGAAACGCTTATCCACCCGTGCGATCGGTTCCGCTCCCAGCGGGCTGCCCTGCATCCTCTGCACGGAGTTCATCCATATGCCGAAGAACGAGCTCATCAGCTGCGTCTGCGCCTCGAAGGTTCGGCGCGGATCGGAAATCCAGTAGTCCGTCACCTTGGAGAGCGTCTTCACCATATCGGTGACGGGTTCGACGACCGTGTCGGAGATTTCGCCGCGCTCACGCGGGCCGAGCCACGCCGAAGCTGCCCTGCCGAGGTTTTCGAGCGCACGGGCGAAGTTCATCGCCATGGCCTCGGGATCCTTCAGGAGATAGGGATCGAGATCCTTGGCGTCGAAATCCACCTTTGCACCATTCTCCCGCTTGCTGTCGGTCACGCACTTCCTCCGGCGGCAGCATCCACTGTTCATTCGTTGTACATCTGCGGCGATGAAGAAAACAAGTTCCGCGCGCCCGCTCTCATGCTATTGCTTTGTCGCTGCGACGAATTTAACAGTCGAAGCAGGCAGGATTGGATCATCAGGCATGACGACGACAGGCATTGGGCATATCGCGACCTTCACCCGCACCGCAGCAATCTGCGCGGCGGCCGCGGCCATGGCCATTGCGCTTGCCGGATGCAACAAGACCGCTGAGGAGAAGAAGGCTTTTGCCCAGCGCATGGCAGCGCCGACGGCAGTCGTGATGCCGGCCTCCAAGGGCGAACCCGTTGAAGGCGGCCTTACCAAAAGCCCGGACGGCTACCCGTCGTTCGGTGCGCCGCTGACGGCCGCCAATGTGCAGATGAGCGACGAACAGGCGGCCGAGCTTCAGCACCAGCTGACGGCCCTGACCGCCAAGCGGCAGTCGGGCGCAATCTCGGAAGCGGAGTACCAGCGTCGCGTCGCCGAGATGCGCGCGCTTGCCGCCGACCACGGGGCCGCGACGCTCTCCGAAATCACCAAATAAGCCTTGCCTTTAAGGCGATTTGGACGCAAAGCCTTCCGGATGGATCGGAAGACGCAATTTTCCCGATAATGCGCTTCGTGCGCGGCTTCTCCGTCAAAGATTTGCCGCGCAGTTAAGTTGAAGAGGAATACGGCGCTGCGAGTCTGAAGCTCGTATCGCAGATGCCGGGAGACGGAACGAGCTTCGACAGCGGTCAGGTTGGCCGCATTTCCATGGGGAAAGAGATGGAAGAGTTTCACAAAGTCCGGCGTTTGCCGCCTTACGTTTTCGAACAGGTCAACCGTTTGAAAGCGAGCGCGCGAGCGGGCGGGGCCGATATCATCGATCTCGGCATGGGAAACCCTGATCTTCCGACCCCTCAGGCGATCGTCGACAAGCTCTGCGAGGTCGTTCAGGACCCGCGCACCCATCGTTATTCGTCCTCCAAGGGCATTCCCGGTCTGCGGCGCGCGCAGGCTGCCTATTATGCGCGCCGATTCGGCGTGAAGCTCAATCCGGATACGCAGGTGGTCGCTACCCTTGGCTCCAAGGAAGGCTTCGCCAACATGGCGCAGGCCATCACCGCACCGGGCGACGTCATCCTCTGCCCGAACCCGACCTATCCGATCCATGCCTTCGGCTTCCTGATGGCTGGCGGTGTGATCCGCTCCATGTCGGTCGAGCCGGACGAGAGCTTCTTCCCGCCGCTGGAACGCGCCGTTCGCCACTCGATCCCGAAGCCGCTGGCGCTGATCCTGAATTACCCGTCGAACCCGACGGCCTTCGTGGCGACCCTCGACTTCTACAAGGACGTCATCGCCTTCGCCAAGAAGCATGACATCATCGTGCTGTCGGACCTTGCCTATTCGGAAATCTATTTCGATGGCGAGCCGCCACCGTCGGTTCTGCAGGTGCCGGGCGCAATGGATGTGACGGTTGAATTCACCTCCATGTCCAAGACCTTTTCCATGCCCGGCTGGCGCATGGGCTTTGCGGTCGGCAACGAGCGGCTGATCGCAGCACTGACGCGTGTGAAGTCCTACCTCGATTACGGTGCCTTCACGCCGATCCAGGTTGCCGCAACCCATGCCCTGAATGGCGACGGTTCCGACATTGCGGAAGTCCGCAACGTCTACAAGCGCCGCCGCGATGTCATGGTCGAGAGCTTCGGCAAGGCCGGCTTCGAAGTGCCGCCGCCCGCTGCCACCATGTTCGCCTGGGCGAAGATCCCGGAAAAGTTCCGTCATCTCGGCTCGCTGGAATTCTCGAAGCTTCTGGTCGAGAAGGCCGACGTCGCCGTTGCCCCGGGTATCGGTTTCGGCGAACAGGGTGACGATTACGTTCGTCTGGCGCTTGTCGAGAACGAACACCGCATCCGCCAGGCTGCGCGCAACATCAAGAAGTTCATGTCGACGGCGGACGAGACGATGCACAACGTTATCTCGCTCAACGCCCACCGTTAATTCCAACCTCGAAGACAGCCGCAGATTTGCGGCTGTCTCTCACTAGACATTTCAGGATCGATCCATGGCAGATGCCCTCAAAATCGGCATTGCGGGCTTGGGCACCGTTGGCGCCTCGCTTGTTCGCATCATCAGGCAGAAAAGCAATGAACTTGCAGTCACCTGCGGACGCCCGATTACGATTACGGCAGTTTCGGCGCGTGATCGTTCGAAGGACCGTGGCATCGATCTGACTGGCATCACCTGGTACGAGCGTCCGGAAGAACTGGCCGAAAAGGCCGATATCGACGTGTTCGTCGAGCTGATCGGCGGCGCTGAAGGGGCTGCAAACGTAGCTGTTCGCGCCGCTCTTTCCCGCGGTCTCCATGTGGTGACCGCCAACAAGGCGCTGCTTGCCTATCACGGCGTCGAGCTTGCGACGATCGCCGAAGAAAAGGGCTCGCTCCTGAACTTCGAAGCGGCCGTTGCCGGCGGCATCCCTGTTATCAAGGCGCTGCGTGAATCGCTGACGGGCAACACGATCTCGCGCGTCTACGGCATCATGAACGGCACCTGCAACTACATCCTCACCAAGATGGAGAAGGAAGGCCTGTCCTTTGCCGATTGCCTGAAGGAAGCTCAGCGCCTCGGTTATGCCGAAGCCGATCCGGCTTTCGACATCGAAGGCAATGACACCGCCCACAAGCTTTCGATCCTGACGACGCTTGCCTTTGGCAACAGGATCGCCGCCGACGATATCTATCTCGAAGGCATCACCAATATCTCGATCGACGATATCCACGCCGCCGCCGACCTTGGCTACCGCATCAAGCTGCTCGGCGTCGCCCAACGCACGGATACCGGCATCGAACAGCGCGTGCATCCGACCATGGTGCCGGTCGATTCCGTCATCGCCCAGGTCGATGGCGTTACCAATGCGGTCGCAATCGAATCCGATATCCTCGGCGAATTGCTGATGGTCGGCCCCGGCGCCGGCGGCAACGCCACGGCCTCTTCGGTGCTCGGCGATATCGCCGACATCGCCAAGAGCCAGCCGGGCGCCCAGCGCGTTCCCGTTCTCGGCCATCCTGCCAAGTCGCTTGAGACTTACCGCAAGGCGCAGATCCAGAGCCATGAGGGCGGCTATTTCATCCGCCTGACCGTTCTCGACCGCACCGGCGTTTTTGCCAGCGTCGCCACGCGCATGGCGGAAAACCAAATTTCGCTGGAATCGATCGTCCAGCGTTCCAAGCAGCATCTGGCGCCCTCGCACCACCAGACGATCATCCTCGTCACCCATGCGACCATGGAGGATTCGGTGCGCAAGGCGGTCGCTGCAATCAAGGAAGAAGGCTACCTCGTCGGAGAACCACAGGTCATCCGCATCGAGCGTCCCAAGGAAGAATCCTGACGCTTTGTTCCAATTTGGAACGGTTCAACCCGTCCGAGGTCGCTCGGACGGGTTTTCTGTTATTAATCAAAGCATTTCGCCGAATTTATATTAACAGATATGTAGATATAGATATAATCAACCTGGGAGCCGTTGGAGTCGCGGGTTGAGGAATATCGAGCATACGCATGATCATGTTCGGACGGAGATCGAAAACCCTCAGGCGGGCTTGCAGAAATCTGACCCTACGGCGCCTGGAGCTGCCTTCGAGCGCGAGGCGCCGCGAGGGCGGAATTGGGCCACGCTCCTGATCCTGCTTTCGATCCTCTTCGTCCAGCTGCTTGTTATCGGCTTGGTTATCTGGGCAATTTTCTGGTAATCCACAGGCTTGAAATCACCGCTTTGCTATCTGCCCTGCATCTGTAAAAAGGGCAGATGATGAAAGCGGAGTTTGGCATGGCAGATCAGGTCGATCCGGTACCGCGTGCCTTCCTGGGCGTCGAAAAATCGGTTCTCGACAATCGCTGGGTTTCACGCCTCGATCAGGCGGGGCAGAACCGCGCGCTCGCCATGTCGCAGATGCACGGCCTGCCGGATCTGATCGCACGTGTGCTTGCCGGCCGCGGCGTGACGGTGGATGAGGCAGTCGAATTCCTCGATCCCACCATCCGCAGCCTCATGCCAGACCCCTACAAGCTGACGGACTGCGAGAAGGCCGCCAAGCGCCTTGCCGCTGCGATCCGTGACGGCGAGCCCGTCGCGATCTTCGGTGACTACGATGTCGATGGTGCAGCCTCCTCCGCGCTCATGTATCGCTTCCTGACCCATTTCGGCGTCAAGGCGCATATCTATATTCCCGATCGCATCTTCGAAGGTTACGGGCCTAACCCGACGGCCATCAATCAGTTGATCGACAACGGCGCTAGCCTCATCGTCACGGTCGATTGCGGCTCCACCAGTCATGAGGCGCTGGCGGCTGCCGCGGACCGCAACATCGATGTCGTCGTCATCGATCACCACCAGGTGACACACGAGCTGCCGCCTTGCCACTCCCTCGTCAACCCAAACCGCGAAGACGATCTTTCCGGGCTAGGGCATCTTTGTGCGGCCGGTGTCGTCTTCATGGTGCTGGTTGCAACGCTGCGCCTGCTGCGCGAGGCTGGAGACAAGCGCATTCTCGCGATCGATCTCCTGCAGTGGCTGGATATAGTGGCGCTCGCGACCGTCTGCGATGTCGTGCCCCTCAAGGGCCTCAACCGCGCCTATGTGGTCAAGGGGTTGGTCGCGGCGCGCCACCAGAGCAATGCCGGTCTTGCGGCACTATTCCGCAAGGCGGGCCTGGCAGGTCCTGTTACGCCCTATCATTTCGGCTTCCTGATCGGCCCGCGCATCAATGCCGGCGGGCGAATCGGTGATGCTGCGCTGGGAAGCCGCCTGCTGACGCTGGACGATGCCGTAGAAGCCGAAGCCATCGCTCAGCGGCTGGACGAGCTCAACCGCGAGCGGCAAGCCATGGAAGCGATCATGCTGCAGGAGGCCGAGGCCGAAGCGCTGGCCGAGTATGGAGACGGCGAGGGGGCTTCCGTTATCGTCACCGCGCATGAGAAATGGCACCCCGGTATTGTCGGCCTCATTGCCGCGCGCCTGAAGGAGAGGTTCAAGCGACCCGCCTTCGCCATCGCCTTCGATCCCTCAGGCAGGGGCACCGGTTCGGGGCGTTCGATCAACGGCTTCGACATGGGCAGGATGGTGCGTGCAGCGGTCGACGAGGGACTGCTTGTGAAAGGCGGTGGTCACGCCATGGCTGCCGGCTTGACCGTCGAGCGCGGCAAGCTTGGCCTGCTGAGAGCCTTCTTCATCGAGAAAGCACAGAAGACGGTATCGGCTCTTGTTGCCAATGAAACGCTGAAGATCGATGGTGCTATCGCTGCAAGCGGCGCAACGATCGAGCTTATCGACCGTCTGGAAACGGCGGGGCCTTATGGCTCGGGACATTCCCAGCCAGTCTTTGCCATACCGGCGCATCGTGTGCGTGATTCCCGCCTGGTCGGCGAGCGGCATGTGAAGGTGACGCTGGAAGCCATGGACGGTGCGCGCCTCGACGGCATAGCCTTCAGGGCTGCCGAGACCCCGCTCGGCAACCTGCTTCTCAACTCTCGCGGCGCCAACCTGCATGTCGCAGGCTCGCTCGGTGCCGAACACTATCAGGGCTCGCGCAGAATCCAGCTGCGTATCAGCGACGGCGCACCGGCCAAGTGACTGGCTGAAGGGCTAGGCTTGGAAAGAGATCAGGCCGGCTGCGGCTGAGAAAGCGGTGCTTTTCTGCGAAGGCGAGTGACGATCACGGCAAGCAATATGCCGCCCGCAATGATTCCGACGGACAACAGCGGCCTGTAGGCGAACCAGCCTATGGCGATGACAACAGGGCCGACGAGCAGTGTCAACACGCAGGCCACGATGCTCGTGCCGAAGCCGATGACCGAGCCGAGAAACGGAATCAGGTCGGCGAGGATGGGCAGGAGCGCAAACATCAGCTTGAAACTGACGAACAAGCCGATGAGGCCGCAGGCGCGCACAAGCCAGGTGATAATGCTGTTTTCGCTCTCTGCCGTTTTGAACATCTGGCCGGCATCCACATGGCCATCAGCGGTAAGGAAAATATCGCGGTGGTTGGTCGTCTCGTAGGGAACGAGCGCGCTGTGACTCTGCTTGCCGACGATGCTTGCCGTTTCCACGTCGATTCTCTGGTAGGTGATCCTGAGATCGCCGACGTCGGGCAGGTTTTCGTTCAGACCGATATAGGCACCCTCGGAATTGCGCTTTGCCGGCCGGCTGGCGCCAACCTGCACCGCTATGCGCTGCACGTCGCTGTCGGTGAGCGCGAGTCGCGAATAGTCGCCGATCCCCGCCACATCCTTGCCTGGTACCGAGAAGGCGCCGACATGCGCCGTTTTTGCCGTGAAGGTGGCGCCGTCAGGCATGCTGGTTGGATTTTGATGATCATCAGATTGCTTGAAGCGGCTCGAATCGACGATGTCCGAGCGCCATTCCTTGGTGTAGGAATAGGTCGTCGTCGTTTCTTCGCCGCCACCCAATGTCTTTTTGGTCTGGCTCTCGCTCTTTTCCACCCACTGATACATCGCGACGCTACGGGAAAGGCCGACGGCCCGATCGGCGATGACGCCGAATTGGCTATCCTGCGGGATCTGATCGGATTTCACCGCGCCACTGATATGGACCAACTTGCCTTCATTGGCCGAATCGATAGCCGCACCATCGACCGAAATCACCTGTGACGCGCCTTCGGACAGAGCGCGATAGGTCTGGATCGCACGTCCTTCGTTCCATATCAGCAGCCAGATACATCCGATAAGCAGAACAAGGCCGACCAATGCGCCGATCAGCGCGCTTTTGATGCGCTCAAACCACGAGGTATAGGTCGTTTCCGTATGGCTCATATCCGAAAATCCCTTGTCGCTCAGGAGTATGTTGGAGTGCCGTGTCAGCAGAAATGCCTTGATGATCTTAGACGCCGCCCGCTAATCCCCGGTAAATACCGAAAACCATTTTTGGGCTGATCATATCGTTGAAAAGAATGAGTTTTCCGAAGATTGCGGAGCGAGTTCACGAGCCGAGCTTCGTTCTGCAGACGGCAGCGTATGATGCGTGATGTCATTGCATTTGCCCCATCAACTCGCGCGACAAGCACAGTTGGATCCGCGAACGGAACTCTATGAAAAGACAGGGAAATGATGAAGGAGAGTGGCACGCCCTAGGGGAGTCGAACCCCTCTTTACAGAATGAAAATCTGTCGTCCTAACCGATAGACGAAGGGCGCGTGCTCTGTGGTGGCGCCCTTATAGTCAGCACCTTTCTGCGCCGCAAGCGGCAAAATGAGAATTTTTCGCCGGATTATGCAGATTTTTTCTGGGCTTGTGGAAAAGTGGAAAGCGGACGGGAATGATTGTCTTCGCCAGACCTTGTCGCTGCGTGAATTGTTGGCCTGCAGCGGTGGGTCACCATATGACAGGACAAATTTAGTTCTTCGTGAAATTTCGGTCGGTGGCTTTTGGTACGCCCTAGGGGAGTCGAACCCCTCTTTACAGAATGAGAATCTGTCGTCCTAACCGATAGACGAAGGGCGCAGGCTTTCAGCTCAAATAGGAAAGCGCAATGCGTTCCGCAAGCGGTAAGTATAATGTCGAATTGGAAGAAGAAGTGGCACGCCCTAGGGGAGTCGAACCCCTCTTTACAGAATGAAAATCTGTCGTCCTAACCGATAGACGAAGGGCGCGTGCTGTGGTGGCGCCCTTATAGTCAGGCACTTCCGATCCCGCAAGCGGCAAATTCGAAATTTTTCAAAAAAATGACAAGCCGTTTCCGCTTGTGGAAAATGAAGATTATTGCAGCTGAATCAAAGAGCTGCAGTGGCGGCTGGAAATCGGGGTCCGGCCGCTTTCCCTACGTCACTCTTTCAGAGGGGGAAGGTCAGATCGCCCTTGCCGAAGCGATCGGCGCGCTCTTGCGGCCGCAGCCCCAGTTCCAGTCTCGGGCATTGCCGGTGTCCAGATGGACCGAATCCGTGTGGCAATAGGTGCCGACACCGCCGCGGTTCGGGAGCGAGCGGATATATTGGGCGATATCCCATTTGCTGATGCCGTCGATCTGGATATCGGCGGCCTCGCAGCTCTTGTGCATCGACTCCTCGGCGCCGCCGACTTCACGATTGTGCTGCGGATCGCGATAGCCCGATGTAATAACGACGGGCTTGCCGAAATGAGTCTCGACCGTCTTGATGACCCGCATGAGATCGGGCTTGAAGCAGCCGACCTGGACGCTGTCGTTCTGCACATGCAGGCCGTTCGGCGCCACACGCGTCATGCCGGGCAGCGATGCCTTCTGCAGCAGCCCGGAAAGGCTGCTGAGCAGGTTCTGCTTCGGCGCGCTGTAGAGCGCATTCATCGTCGATCCCGGAATGCTTCCGCCGGCAAGCGAAGCCGTCTGATCAGGCGCAAGCTTCGTGCTGGTATTCTGTGACGACTGCTGCGGCAGCATCTCGCCTTGCTGTGGCTCGGGCGGCGCGCTGAACACGCTCGATCTTGGGCCAGCGTTCTCAGGTGCGTAGGCGTTCACGCCCTGCCGCTGGATGACCGTCGAGGTCGAATTGTTCTGCGGCAGCGGCTGATGATCGGAAAAGATGCTCATCGCCTGCGCATTGATTCGCGTCGACTGCATGACGAGACCGCCGATATTGGCCGGCTGCTGCTGTTGCATAGACGGATCGACGGGCGGCGCGGCCGTTGCCGCATTCGGATCTTGCACTGCTGCCTGCGGATTGACACCGGAGACATTGGTCAGCATCGGATCGCGATAGAGCTGTTTCGACGCGGGGGACGATGCGGCGGGCATTGCTGCTGCAAGCCTCGGCGCCGGCTGTCCCCCCACAGCCGGTGTGGCGACGGCGGCCGAATCAAGCGCCTTCTTGTCGGAGACGCAGCCGGAAAGCGCCAGGATAGAGCTGGCGATCAGCAAAGCACCGACAGCCTGCCGGCTCGGAGGGGCAATCCGCTTGTTGTTTCTGGGCAACCGAGAAATCTCCGGTGAATGCGGAAGGCGCCCGAAAGCGCGCTTCCGTTACGATAGAACCGGAGAATGCCTCGTGAAGCTTGCCTGCAGCTTGGCTTACCAGGCGCCGGTATTGCCCATGGACAGCCAGGGTTCGGCCGGGGCCAGTTTTTCGCCCTTCTGCAGGATCTCTATCGAGATGCCGTCGGGCGAGCGTACGAAGGCCATGTTACCATCACGCGGGGGGCGGTTAATCGTAATACCATTGTCCATCAATTTCTGGCAGATCGCGTAGATGTCATCCACCTCATAGGCGAGGTGACCGAAATTGCGTCCTCCGGTATAATCTTCCGTGTCCCAGTTATAAGTGAGCTCCAGGCAGGGAGCTTTTTCGCTGCGGGCACGGTCGAGATCATCGCGAGCGGCCAGGAAAACGAGCGTGAAGCGGCCCTTCTCGTTCTCATGGCGGCGGATTTCCTCGAGTCCGAAGAGTGTGGTGTAAAAATGGAGGGAAGCGTCGAGGTCTTTGACGCGAACCATGGTGTGGAGATAACGCATTGTGTTTCCTCTCTCTATTTAGGCTAGCCCATCTGGAGTAACAGACGCCAGTTTCGGGCAAGTCATCGCTATAAAATGTACAGTTGGGAATAACCGAAAACTAGGACTTGCGCTTATCCGTTACCAAGATGTTAATCTTGATTTCAAGAATCAGTTAACCGTAACAGTGTGACGCGTATTGAGGGGCTGGCGACATGGCTGACAGGATTTCATCGAATGGCTTTACCGACCTTGAGGAGTTGTCGGGGGAACCGGTTGACCTCGTTGAAATCACCGGCGTGGTGAAATGGTTCGACGTGGCCAAGGGCTTTGGCTTCATCGTTCCCGACAATGGCATGCAGGATGTGCTGCTGCACGTAACCTGCCTCCGACGCGACGGCTACCAGACCATTCTTGAGGGCACCCGAATCGTCGCGCTTATCCAGCGTCGCGAGCGTGGCTTCCAGGCCTTCAAGATCCTCTCCATGGATCAATCGACTGCGATCCATCCCTCGCAGATGCCTCCGGTTCGCACCCATGTGCAGGTCACGGCAACCAGTGGCCTCGAGCGCGCCCTGGTCAAGTGGTTCAACCGCACCAAGGGTTTCGGCTTCCTGACGCGCGGTGAGGGCACGGAAGACATATTCGTTCACATGGAAACGCTCCGCCGCTTCGGCCTCACCGAACTGCGCCCCGGCCAGGTGGTGCTGGTGCGCTTCGGCGACGGCGAGAAGGGCCTGATGGCTGCCGAGATCCATCCTGACGTTCCGAGCCCGGTTGGCCGGTCTCACTGATGCGCAGCCTTTTCTCCGTTGAGATGATGAGAAGCGCCTCCATGGCGCTTTTTTTCATGGTCGCCCTGCCGGCATTTGCACAGCAGGACATGCACTTCGATAGAGAACCGCTGATCATCCAGACGGCTGCGGGCAAAATGCTGCACTTCACCGTAGAGATCGCTGCCACCGGCGACCAACGCGCCTACGGCCTGATGTTCCGCAAGACGATGGCCGAGAACGTCGGCATGATCTTTGATTTCGGCGTATCGCGGCGTGTCACCATGTGGATGGAAAATACCGTCCTGCCGCTCGACATGCTCTTTGCGGACGACAGGGGCGTGATCACCCATATCAAGGAAGACGCCACGCCCTATTCCCGCGACATCATCGATTCGATGGGTGAGGTCCGATATGTGGTCGAGATAAACGCCGGCATCGCCCGCAAGCTCAATATCCGCCCCGGCGATCGTATCGTCAGCGCCACGACAACGAAAAAGGCGAAGTAAGCCTGTGAAATCTGCCGGCCTAGGTGGATTTATGGGGTTGCTAGGACAGGGGGAAGCGTGTATTCCCGCTGCCAACAACGGCTCGGAGTGTAGCGCAGTCTGGTAGCGCATCTGGTTTGGGACCAGAGGGTCGGGAGTTCGAATCTCTCCACTCCGACCATGTTTTTCCCTATATCCCTAGTGATTTGAGATTGGCGCCACAATTTGTTGCGTTGCCGTCACAAGGCGGATTTTGGCATCGGGAACATGCGACAATATCATTCACGTCGCTAAAGCACGCCTGTCTATGCGTGCCGTGATTCAGCCCTGAGCAAGCAGGCCGACATATTGGGCATAACTGATCGCCGCGTAAAAAAACGCAGTGATGCTGGCTCCAATCATGATGGCGTGGAATTCTGCAGAGGTTCTCATAGTTCTCACCCGTGTCACAACGGTTGGTAGGCACCCTAGTCGCCTATGCCGGCCATAACAATTAGAAAGCGATCAAAACATGCAACAATCCGAAACATTTCGGATTGTGTAACAGGATTGCCCGCTTATCCACACCCGGCTGCAAAGAGGGCTGCGCCTTGGGCGCTCCGTATTAGAAACGCACGGAGCGGCAATCGGTTTCGCTCACCTGTCCATGCTGTGATAACGGCGCTTTTCCCTTGAAAAGACGAGGATTCGCGGATAATCAAAATTCACTTCTTGCTGCCATACTGGGATATGCAAGCGAGCCTGATCAGGGTTGATTTATGAAAGGCGGGCGCCGCCCGCATATCGGAGGCACTGCAGCATGTCTGCTAAGATCTATCGTCCGGCCAAGACCGCAATGCAGTCCGGTAAGGCAAAGACCCATCTCTGGGTGCTGGAATTCGATCAGGAGCAGCCGCGCAAGATCGATCCGATCATGGGCTACACCTCGTCAGGCGACATGCGCCAGCAGGTCAAGCTGACCTTCGAAACGCAGGAACTCGCAGAAGCCTATGCCAAGCGCAGCGGCATCGAATACCGCGTGATTGCTCCGAAGGATCCCATCCGTCAGGTCGTCGCTTATCCGGATAATTTCCGCTATACCCGCACCCAGCCCTGGACGCATTGATCCGTACGCGGTTCAAGACAAATATGCCGCATGTCGCGGGATCGCGACATGCGAGACGGCCCCTTAGCTCAACTGGATAGAGCAGCTGCCTTCTAAGCAGCAGGTCGCAGGTTCGAGTCCTGCAGGGGTCGCCACTTTTTCAGAATTTTCTAGATATCGCGACATGACTATGAACTCTGTTCGTGGCCAAGGGCAGCATTAGAATCGGTAACAACAACAAGCCGGCGGCGCATCGGATATGACGACGCGCCGCCGGCCTTTGTTTTATTGGCTCTTGCTGCCTTAACCCTCGGGCGACAGCGTCATGGACGTGCCTGTCGCGGCAACATTGAGGCCAAGCTGGCCCGTGACGCTGATCGTCTGAAGATGGATCGAACCGGAAGTGCCGCCAAAGAGGACGTTGGTGCCGAGGCCGCCGACAAGCGTGGCTTCAGCGGTCGCACCCTGGTAGAGGCCGGCCAGCGAGCCGCGGTGATAGCCGGCTGTCGGCGCGAAGACGGCCCAAAGCAGACGACCACGCGTGGTGAAGCCGAGATCCACGCCGAACTTGCGCAAAGCACCGCTGTAATGTTCAGGCGATTCGCCACGGCTCGTCGGCTGGAAGACACAATCGATCTGCTTGGAAGAACCAAGCACATAGCCGACACCACCGCCGATATCGCAATCGAGATAGCCGATCTTCACGCCCCCGCTTACATCGGGAGCCACCGGCGGCTCCGTCCGTACCAGGTCCGCCGCACTGGCGCTCATGGCAAAAGCCTGGAGCAACGAGGCTGCGGCGATTGTGGTCGCGAGTATCTTTTTCATTTTCGTCTCCTTTGGATATCGCAGGAAGGATATAACGTCGGCTTTGTCATAACCAAGGCAGGAAAGTCTTTGCGGTCATTTTGGTTCCGACAGTCATCTGTGCCAAGCTGCCGCACCCATCTTTTATGGAACTCTATCGGCCTGCATCGGTTGTCCAGATATCCATTTTTCAAACAATGGAGATCAGAATGAGCAAGACCAATGCAGACGAAATCCGCAAGAAAACAGAGCGGCAGGTAGAGAACACCAGTGCCGGAGGACATCTTGGCGGGACTTATTTCGGCCAGCAGCCCGATGGCAAGACGGCCTCTTCCAGCAGTTCCGAGGCACGAAAGTCACGGCCGAACGACGGCCGCAACTGACGTGAGGACGATTGCAACGGGCATTTGCGACTGGCCCGAGAGGTCAGTCGCCTCATCCAAAGGTGGTATTTGTCCCAAGTTGAAACGCACGAATCTAGTAAATTTTAGGGTATTTTAACCATGATTTTCTCTCGGCAGCTTCCCTGAAACATTTGGAACCTGACCGCGTTTAATTCGCACGGGCTAATCCAATGAGCGTCGCCCTTGGCAATTCGGGCAGCGGCATAAACGTCAATGCCAGCATCGGCGGTGGTGATGGAACAGGCCCTGCGCTTTTCGGGCCGAATGGCTTGAATCTCGGCCTTGGTCTCGGAGCCGCTAGCACAGGTGGAGGCGCGAGTTCCGGCGACGGTACCGGGGTAGGGTCCGGCAGCCTCACGCCGACAGTGGTGCTCCAGCGCTTCCGGGAAATGTCTGTCAATGACCAGAAGAAGATGCTTGTTCGCTGTCGGGATATATCCGTTTCCAGCGGGTATGATTCTGGCCTCGCAGGGCTGTTCGGTCTGCTGCGCTCTACGGCTTCCCGTTAGAACGCATGAAAAACCCGCCGGTAATCAGCCGGCGGGTTTTGAATGTTATATCTGCCTGATCAGTGCAGGATCTGGCTGAGGAACAGCTTGGTGCGCTCATGCTGCGGATTATCGAAGAATTCGGCCGGCGAATTCTGCTCGACGATCTGGCCCTGGTCCATGAAGATCACGCGGTTCGCGACCTGGCGGGCAAAGCCCATTTCGTGGGTGACGCAGAGCATGGTCATGCCTTCTTCGGCAAGGCCCACCATCGTATCCAGCACTTCCTTGATCATTTCCGGATCGAGCGCCGAGGTCGGCTCGTCGAACAGCATGATCTTCGGGTTCATGCAGAGCGAACGGGCAATCGCCACACGCTGCTGCTGGCCGCCCGACAACTGGCCTGGATATTTGTTGGCCTGTTCGGGGATCTTGACGCGCTTCAAGAAATGCATGGCCACTTCTTCGGCCTGCTTTTTCGGCATTTTGCGCACCCAGATCGGCGCCAGCGTGCAGTTCTCCAGAATCGTCAGATGCGGGAAAAGGTTGAAATGCTGGAACACCATGCCGACTTCGCGGCGCACTTCGTCGATCTTCTTCAGGTCGTTGGTCAGTTCCGTGCCGTCAACCACGATCCGGCCCTTCTGGTGCTCTTCCAGACGGTTGATGCAGCGGATCATCGTCGACTTGCCTGAACCCGAAGGGCCGGCGATGACGATGCGCTCGCCGCGCATGACCTTGAGGTTGATGTCGCGAAGAACGTGGAAGTCGCCGTACCACTTGTTCATGTTGATGATCTCGACGGCCACATCGGTCGCCGACACGGTCAATTTCTTGGTGAGAGGCTCTGCCATTGCGGGTTCCTATTCTTATCGTTTGTGGCCGGTGTCGAGATGGCGTTCCATGAATGCTGAATAGCGCGACATGCCGAAGCAGAAAAGCCAGAAGGTGAAGCCGGCGAAAATCAGCCCGGACAGCGGCGTCACAGCCGTTGCCCAATTGGCATCGGTGAAGTTGAGGCGAACGATACCAAGCAGGTCGAACATGCTGATGATCGATACCAGTGACGTGTCCTTGAACATCCCGATGAAGGTGTTGACGATGCCGGGGATCACGAGCTTGATCGCTTGCGGCATGATGATCAGCCGCATCTTCTGCCAGTAGCCGAGGCCAAGCGAATCCGCACCCTCGAACTGGCCCTTTGGAATGGCCTGCAGGCCGCCGCGAATGACCTCAGCCATATAGGCGGAGGCAAAGATCGATACACCCACGATCGCTCGCAGCAGTTTGTCCACCGTCCAGCCGGCCGGCAGGAAAAGCGGCAGCACTACGCTTGCCATGAAGAGAACCGTGATCAGCGGCACGCCACGCACGACCTCGATGAAAATGATGCTCACCATGCGGATGACAGGCATATGCGAGCGTCTGCCGAGCGCTAGAAGAATACCGACCGGGAAGGAGACGACGATGCCGACGAAAGAGAGCACCAGCGTCACCATCAGCCCGCCCCAGAGCGGCGTGTCGACGATTTCGAGGCCGAAGCCACCATAAAGCAGGACGAAAGAGACGATCGGCAGCACGACGAAGAGCAGGATCGCATTCAGCCCCTTGCGCGGCACAGATGGGATGAGCATCGGCACGAGCAGGAGTACGAAGAGAATGCCGACCAGTGTCGGCCGCCAGCGCTCGTCGAGTGGATAGCGTCCGTAGATGAATTGGTCGAACTTGGCATTGACGAAGGCCCAGCAGGCACCACTCCAGCCATCCGGCTGAATGCCGCCCTGGACTGTCGTGGCGCAGAAGGTGCGGTCCGGACCTGTCCAGACCGCCTGCACGAACAGCCAGTTAACGGCATGCGGTAGAGCCCAGGCGAGGAAGGTCGCTGCCAGAAGAGTGAGGATGATATCCTTGGGTGTCGCAAGCAGGTTGCGGCGTATCCAGGCTGCCGCACCCTTTTCTCCAGCCGGAGGCGGCTCCGGTGCGAGTATGGTGGTTCTGACGAAACTGTCGCTCATCTTATCTCTCCACCAGCGCCATCTTGGCATTGAACCAGTTCATGAGCAGAGAGGTCACGATGCTGAGGCTGAGGTAGATGACCGCCCAGATCAGGATCACCTCGACGGACTGGCCCGTCTGGTTCAGCGTCGTGCTGCCGACAGCAACGAGATCGGCAAAGCCGATCGCGATCGCCAGCGACGAGTTCTTGGTGAGGTTCAGATACTGGCTGCTCAGCGGCGGGATGATGATGCGGAAAGCCTGCGGAATGACGACCAGCCGGGTGATTGCCGAAGGATGCAGGCCGAGTGCCGCTGCCGCCTCCGTCTGTCCCTTGGGCACGCCGCGGATACCTGAGCGCACGATCTCGGCGATGAAGGCCGCCGTGTAGAAGGAAAGCGCCAGGAAAAGCGACATGAATTCCGGGCCGACCACGGAACCGCCGGTCAGATTGAACTTGCCGGCGACCGGGAAATCAAAAGACAGGGGTGCGCCTGCGAGCAGGAATGCAATGAGCGGCAGGCCGACGATGAGGCCGATCGAAACCCAGATCGTGTGGAACGGCTGACCTGTCGCGGCCTGCCGACGATGCGCCCACCGTGCGGTGATAATAGTGGCGATGATCGCGACAGCGAAGGCAACGCCGACCAGCCAGAAACCGTCGCCGAAGATCGGCTTGGGGAAGGCGAGGCCGCGATTGTTCAGATATGATCCGAGAGGCAGATGCAGCGAGTCACGGGCATTGGGCAGAATCGCCAGAACACCCGAATACCAGAAGAAGATCACCAGCAGCGGCGGGATGTTGCGGAAGACTTCCACATAGACCGTGCAGAGCTTGGCAATCAGCCAGTTCCGCGACAGACGGCCGATACCGACAACGAAGCCGATAATCGTTGCAGTGATGATGCCGGTAACGGCGATCAGGATAGTATTCAGAAGGCCGACGAGCAGCGCACGGCCATAGGTCGAATCACTCGAATACGGGATCAGCGACTGGCCGACTTCGAAGCCGGCGCGTCCGTTCAGAAAGCCGAAACCCGATGCAATGTTGGCGCGCGCCAAATTGACTGCCGTATTGTGAGCAATCGACCAGATCAGCGCGACCAGCAAGACAATGGTAAGGACTTGGAAGAAGATGCCCCGAACTGTCGGGTCATAGAGGGCAGACTGGAAGCTCCAGCCGCTCCTGGGCAAAGATGTTGAATCCGCAACCTGATGCGTCATGCCTGGCCAATTCCCCACGTTATGCGCTCCTTTTCGGAGCTTTTTTATAGGAGGAGGGAAAGGCGGTTATCCGCCTTTCCGGCTTTTCATGCGTAGTGCCGATTAACGAACCGGCGGAGCGTACTGAATGCCGCCCTTGTTCCAGAGAGCGTTGAGGCCGCGCGAGATCTTCAGCGGGCTCCCCTGGCCGATGTTCTTTTCGAAGACTTCGCCATAATTGCCGACGGTCTTGATGATGTTGTAGGCCCAGTCATTGGTCAGGCCGAGATCGGTACCGATCTTCGTGTCGGCTTCAACGCCGAGGAAGCGCTTGATATCCGGGTTCGGCGAATTCTTCATGTCGTCGACATTGGCCTGCGTGATACCGAATTCTTCGGCGTTGATCATCGCGTAGCCGACCCAGCTGACGACATCGAACCACTGGTCGTCACCCTGGCGAACGGCCGGGGCGAGAGGCTCCTTGGAAATGATTTCCGGCAGGATCATGTGCTCGTCCGGGTTCTTCAGCGTCAGACGCAGCGAGTAGAGGCCCGATTGGTCAGTCGTGTAGACGTCGCAACGGCCGGAGTCATAAGCGGCGTTGACCTCATCCAGTTTCTCGAAGACGACCGGATTGTACTGGAGGTTGTTGGCCTTGAAGTAGTCGGCGAGATTGAGCTCGGTGGTGGTGCCGGACTGCACGCAGACGGATGCGCCGGAGAGTTCCAGAGCCGACTTCACGTTCAGGCTCTTGCGAACCATGAAGCCCTGGCCGTCATAGTAGTTGACGAAGCGGAAGTTCAGGCCGAGAGCCGTATCACGGTTGATCGTCCAGGTCGTGTTGCGGGCCAGAACGTCGACTTCGCCGGACTGCAGGGCCGGGAAGCGGTTCGCGGCGCTAAGCGGCGTGAACTTCACTTTGGTCGGATCGCCGAAGACCGCAGCGGAAACCGCGCGGCAGAAGTCGACGTCGAAGCCCGACCAGTTGCCGGACGCATCAGGTGCAGCAAAGCCGGCAAGACCGGTGTTGACGCCGCACTGGACAAAACCTTTTGCCTTTACGTCTCCGAGAGTAGTGGCCGAAGCGGCCGAAGCGCCAAGAGCGAAAACTGCTGCGCCGGCTGCTGCGGACAGGAGCTTGTACTTCATTTTTCCCAACCTTTTTCCGTTGTCTTATCTTTATCTTTTCGGGGAGTGGCCGGATTGAACTAGCCCATGTACCTCCCCATTTCCCGCAACCCTCCCGGCGCGAGTGGGTCTATCACAGTCGCAAATGTCACTATGGTCAAGTGTCGCGGCCAATAATTGCGGCAAAATTCAGCATTTTGGTGGATTGCGCTGCGTCTCTAGGCACTTGGCTAGAAATTGGGCTCTAGCTTGAGGAAAAAAATAGCGCTGAAATCGCGAAGTAAAGGCCGGCGGCTTCGCGGGCGAGGCTATCACGTCAAGTTGTAGGGGTTGACCCTGATGGCGACGGGGTTCAAGAGTTCGGCCTTTGCATACCCTCGCCAGAAGGCCATTTCCAACATGAAAGATCTAGACAGTCTCCTGCCGGGCGCCGGCATAAATACCCGTCTTTCCCATATCGGCTATGACCCCGCGGATTATCACGGTTTCGTCAATCCGCCGGTGGTGCGCGCGTCCACGGTGCTCTTTCCCGACGCCAAGTCCATGGAGACGCGCAACAAGAAATACACATACGGCACCCGCGGCACGCCGACGACCGACGCCCTTGCCGAGGCGATCAATGCGCTCGAAGGCTCGGCCGGCACTGTGCTGGTGCCCTCCGGCCTCGCTGCCGTCACGGTCGCCATCCTGGCCTATGTTGCGGCAGGCGATCACGTGCTGGTCGTCGATTCCGTCTACGGTCCAACGCGCCATTTCTGTGACACGGTCCTGAAGCGCATGGGTGTCGAGGTCGACTATTTCGATCCGGCGATCGACGCGGCCATCGAGACGCTCTTCAAGCCGAACACCACGGTCGTGCTGACCGAAGCCCCAGGCTCCAATACTTTCGAGATGCAGGATATCCCGGCCATCGCGGCTGTGGCGCACAAACACGGCGCCGTCGTGCTGATGGACAACACCTGGGCCACACCTCTCTATTTCCGGCCGCTGGACTTTGGCGTCGACGTGTCCATCCATGCCTCGACCAAATATCCATCGGGCCATTCCGACATTCTGATGGGAACCATTTCCGCCAATGCCGAGCACTGGCCGCGGCTGATCGAAACGCATGGCACACTCGGCCTTTGTGGCGCGCCTGATGATTCCTACCAGATCCTGCGTGGCCTGCGCACCATGGGGATCCGGCTGGAGCGCCACTACGAAAGCGCGCTGGCAATCGCCACGTGGCTCGAAAACCGCGAAGAGGTTGCCCGCGTCCTGCATCCGGCCCTGCCGAGCTTCCCGTCGCACCATATATGGAAGCGCGACTTCAAGGGTGCCAGCGGCATCTTCTCCTTCGTGCTGAAGGTTGACGATCCGCAAAAGGTCAAGCCGAAGGCACATGCCTTCCTCGATGCGCTCTCTTATTTCGGACTGGGCTATTCCTGGGGCGGCTACGAAAGCCTTGCCATACTGGTCAATCTTTCGGACCGAGAGATCGCCAGGGCCCCGGCCGAAGGTCCGGTCATTCGCCTGCAGATCGGTCTGGAAGATGTCGTTGATCTCAAGGCTGATATCGAGCGCGGCTTTGCTGCAGCAAACGCCGTCTGATCAGCCACCATTTGATCAGCCGACTGGGCGATAGCCGTAAATCCAGTCGAGATCCGCGGCGAGGCTTTGCGGCGGTTTCAGCGACAGCACGATATCCCGGCCGAGACGGATCGGTCCGCTCGCATGATAGGCAAAACGGTTAAAAGCGCCGCGCTGGCGGAGCTTGGCGATGCGCGGCATGCGATGCCGTTCAAAGAGCGAGATGGCTTCGGAAACCGGGCGGGTGGCGAGGAAGGCTGCAAGCTCGAATGCATCCTCGATCGCCATCGCGGCCCCCTGTGCCGCAAAGGGCATCATGGCATGTGCCGCATCGCCGATCAGCACGATCTTGTCACCGTCCTGCCATTTGCCCGGCGTTGCCTCGAAAAGCGGCCAGAAGGTGATGTCGCTGCGCCGCCCGAGCAAACCGGCAATAACAGGATGCCAGCGACGGAAGCGTGACTGCAGAAGCTCCTGCTGAGCCTGTGTCGGCTCGCCTTGCCAGGCCTGCGGCGCGATATTGCCGGCGGTAATCGCCACCATGTTGAAGCCGCCGGTTTCCTTCAGCGGATAGCAGACCATATGCGCCGAGGAGCCGAGCAGGGCCGAGACGCTGGTGCGGTCCAGAAAGCCCGGCGCCTCTGCTTCTGCGATGGTAAAACGGAAGGCGACGTTTCCGGAGAATTGTGGGGCAGGGGCGCCCGGTATTGTCTGCCTCAGCCTGGACCAGACGCCATCGGCGCCGATGATGACATCGGCCGGGCGCCGGCCCTGTGGCAAGTCTGATTCGAAACGTGTTCCGAGATGGAGCGCGCAGAGCGGATTGGCGCTGACGGCATCCAGCAGGGCCTTCTGAAGCGTCTTGCGATGCAGGACGCCGTAGGGCGCTCCCCAGCGGTTCCTGGCAAAACTTCCGGCCGGGACAGCTGCAAGTTCGCGCAGCGAACTGCCCGAGATCAGCCGGATGGATTGCGGCTCGAGCCAGAGGCTGGTCAGCCGATCGAGCACACCGAGTTCGGCAAGCACGCGCGATGCATTGGGAGAGATCTGCAGGCCGGCACCCACCTCGGCAAGCTCGGGCGCCTGTTCGAAAATATCCGAACTGATGCCACGTCTTGAGAGTGCCAGAGCAGCCGTCAGTCCGGCAATTCCGGCACCGATAATGGCGGCATGTTCGACCGGCATGGGATATCCGATCTAAAGAGGGGGGAAATTACGCCGCCTTGACGAGGAAGACGCAGCCGGGCGGGTTTGTCTGGTTGGACTTCAGCGAAGCATTGTAGCGGTAGAGGGTCGAGCAGTAGGAGCAGACCTTCTCATTGTCTTCGCCCATATCGATGAAGATATGCGGATGATCGAAGGGAGCGGATGCGCCGGTGCACATGAATTCCTTGACGCCGACTTCGATAACGCGGTGACCGCCGTCGTTCTGGAAGTGGGGAATGCTGTGGCCGGCCATGTCTGTCTCCGAATGCTTTGAAATTCTGCGCGGACTTTATAGGCCTTCGAAGCAAAAGTGTAGTGCCAAAGCATGGCTCCATTGCGAGTTTTTGGCTTCACGCTGAAAGGCCGCTCGACTATGGTCTCGCCAAATAAGGACGGCCCGATGAACCTGAATACGCCTGCATTTTCAAGCTTCACCCATGATGGACTGAAACTCGCTTTCTTCGATGAGGGTGAACCCTCCGGCCCGCCGGTGCTGCTGATCCATGGCTTTGCTTCGTCGGCGAGCGTCAACTGGGTTCATCCGGGCTGGCTGAAGACCCTAGGGGATGCCGGTTACCGTGTCATTGCCATCGACAACAGAGGGCATGGCGCCAGCGACAAGCCGCGCGATGCCGAAGCTTACAGGCCATGGTTCATGGCTGGTGACGCGATCGCGCTGCTTGATCATCTCGGTATTTCCGAGGCCAATCTGATGGGCTACTCCATGGGCGCCCGCATCTCCGTCTTTGCGGCGCTTGCCCATCCACACCGCGTCCGCTCGCTGGTGCTCGGCGGCCTCGGTATCGGGATGACGGATGGGGTGGGCGATTGGGACCCGATCGCCGATGCGCTGCTTGCACCGTCGCTTGCCGACGTCATCCATCAGCGCGGCCAGATGTTCCGCGCCTTTGCCGAGCAGACGAAGAGTGACCGCGAAGCCCTTGCCGCCTGTATCAAGGGTTCGCGCGATCTGGTTGCCCGCGCTGACATGGGCAAGATCGATGCGCCCACCCTGATCGGAGTTGGGACGAAGGACGATATTGCCGGTTCTCCCCAGGAGCTTGCAGCGCTGATGCCTCACGCCGAAGCACTCGATATTCCCGGCCGCGACCACATGCTCGCCGTGGGTGATCGGGTGTTCAAGAAGGCCGTCCTGGAATTCTACGCAAAGGTCGCTGCCGGCTGACGTCCCCGGCAGGTGACATAAACGTGATTTCAAAGAAAAACATGCTGAACCGGTGTGCCGCGGGCACCCATTTATGTTATCGGCGTTTTCCTCTATATAATCGCATTCCAACGGGAAATGAGGAGGCCGGAAATGGTCGCTAAGACGGATATCCGCACGCTGGAGGGAGCCCATCCGCTGAAGGTGATGGACCCTATCTGGGACAGCCTGCGAGAAGAAGCGCGCCTCGCTGCGGAAAGCGATCCGGTGCTGGCGGCCTTCCTTTATTCGACGGTCATCAACCATCGCTCGCTCGAAGAATGCGTCATTCACCGCATCTGCGAGCGCCTCGACCATCCCGACATGCAGGCAAACCTGCTGCGCCAGACCTTTGAGGAAATGCTCGAGGACTGGCCGGAATGGAGCTCGATCCTGCGCGTGGATATCCAGGCAGTCTATGATCGTGACCCCGCTTGCCTGCGCTTCATGGAAGCCGTTCTGTACTTCAAGGGCTTCCACGCGCTGCAGACGCACCGGCTGGCGCATTGGCTGCTGAACCGCGGCCGGCGCGACTTCGCGCTTTACTTGCAGAGCCGCTCCTCCAGCGTCTTCCAGACGGACATCAATCCGGCCGCTCGCATCGGTAAGGGTATCTTCCTCGACCACGCGACCGGCCTCGTCGTCGGCGAAACGGCTGTTATCGGCGATAACGTCTCCATCCTGCATGGTGTGACGCTCGGCGGCACCGGCAAGGAGGGGGCCGATCGTCACCCGAAGATCGGCACGGGCGTCATGATCGGCGCAGGCGCAAAGATCCTCGGCAATATCGAGATCGGCTTCTGTTCGCGCGTCGCTGCCGGCTCCGTCGTCCTGAAGGCGGTGCCGCCAAAGACCACGGTGGCAGGCGTGCCCGCCAAGGTCGTCGGTGAAGCGGGCTGTTCCGAGCCTGCCCGGGTGATGGATCAGGTTATCGGCGCCGATATCTGAGCCTTCATTGGAAAAATGCGTAAAAGCGCCTAGATCCCGGTGGAGACAGTCACTGCTAACACGAGCTCGCGACCTTTACAGCGCAGCTTTACCTGTGCAAGAAGCGGCCAACCGAGATCGCTTACGGAGATCAAAAGAGTGAAGCCTGAAGAAATCAAGAAGCTCGACGCCTATTTCAAACGCACGCTGAACCCGCAGATCGTGGTGAAGGCGCGTCCGCGCAAGAACGACTCCGCGGAAGTCTACATTGGCGAAGAATTTCTGGGTGTCATCTACATCGATGACGAGGACGGCGACCGTTCCTACAATTTCTCGATGGCAATTCTCGACGTCGATCTCTGATCGCCGTCACATCGATCAAAAGCCGTGGATCGCCAGGCGATACACGGCTTTTTTGTTTGCGCCGATCGCCAAATACGCTGGTTCACTAAAATTTCTGCTAACCCTGTGGTTGCAGTCGCCTGATATATTTTAGCAAAATCAATAAAAGACGAACGTGCCCAAAAATCCGGTCTTTAGCGCTGACAGCGGGTGCAACCATTGGGTGTTTTGCGATGCACAAGACTACTTGACTCTTTGTGCGTTGCAGCTACCCTCTGCTTGCAACTGCCAATTGGAGGATGGTCATGTTCAATTTCGACGATACAAACCGGAAGAGCAAGGAAGCCGTAGATTCGATGCTCAAGAGCTATTCCGATACTGCCAAGGGTTTCCAGGCGATTGCCTCCGAGGCGGCCGAATATTCAAAGAAGTCCTTCCAGGATGCCGTCACCCATTTCGAGACGCTGTCAGGCCTAAAGAGCTTCGAGGCGGCCTTCGAATTGCAGACCAATTATGCGAAGTCTTCCTATGAGGCTTTTGTTTCCGAAGCGACCAAGCTCGGCGAAATGTATGCCGACCTCGCCAAAAATGCTTACAAGCCCTACGAAGCACCGATGGCCGCCGCTGCCGCCAAGGTCTCGAAAGCCACTCCGGTAGCCCCCGCCGCCGCATAAATCTTGTGGCGCGTTGCGCGCCGCCTATTGAAAATCAAAGACCGGCACCGCATTTGCGGCCGGTCTTTTTTGTTTCCCGAAGCGCGCCCTGGTTTTTACGCAGACTTTTTTGGCCTTTGCGTCAAGTCCTGCGGAATTGTGATTGCAGTCGGAAACAAGGGGCTTAAAATCGCTCTATTATGAACTACCTTAGGGTTTCAGATATTCGTCGGGAAAGCACCCCTCCCATGCTGCCTGCCGGATTGATTGAGGAATGAATGACAATGATCGCCAGACCGATCCGGATGCAAAACGACAGCGAAAGGAACGGGGATAACGGAAATCGAACCTCGGTCATCACGCGCACCAAGCCGAAGACCAAGAAGCCTAATCTCTATCGCGTACTGCTTTTGAATGACGACTACACCCCAATGGAATTCGTCATCCATATCCTGGAGCGTTTTTTTCAGAAGGATCGGGAAAGTGCCACCCGCATCATGCTGCATGTCCATAACCACGGCGTCGGCGAATGCGGAATATTCACATACGAGGTAGCGGAAACCAAGGTGAGCCAGGTGATGGACTTTGCCCGGCAGCACCAGCATCCGCTGCAATGCGTCATGGAAAAGAAGTGAGGAACTGAACGTGCCAACATTTTCGCCTAGTCTTGAGAAGGCGCTCCATCAGGCACTGACCTTTGCCAACGAGCGGCACCATGAATATGCGACGCTCGAGCATCTGCTGCTCGCCCTGATCGACGATGCCGATGCGGCCGCGGTCATGGGTGCCTGCAATGTCGACCTCGACGCGCTTCGTAAAACGCTCCTGGAATATGTCGATAACGAACTCTCCAACCTGGTCACCGGTTATGACGAAGACTCCAAGCCGACGTCAGGTTTCCAGCGCGTCATCCAGCGCGCGGTGATCCATGTCCAGTCTTCCGGCCGCGAGGAAGTGACCGGCGCCAACGTGCTCGTTGCGATCTTCGCCGAGCGCGAAAGCCATGCTGCCTATTTCCTGCAGGAACAGGAAATGACCCGCTACGACGCCGTCAACTATATCTCCCACGGCATCGGCAAGCGCCCCGGCGTTTCCGAAAGCCGGCCGCCGCGCGGCGCTGAGGACGAGTCCGAATCCAAGCCGACCGCACGCGGCGGCAACGAGGAAGAAAGCGGGCCGAAGAAGCAGCAGGATGCGCTGAAGGCCTACTGCGTAAACCTCAACGAGAAGGCCAAGGGCGGCAAGATCGACCCGCTGATCGGCCGTCACGCCGAGGTGAACCGGACCATCCAGATCCTGTGCCGCCGCTCCAAGAACAACCCGCTCTACGTCGGTGATCCCGGCGTCGGCAAGACCGCTATCGCTGAAGGCCTTGCCAAGCGCATCGTCGAAGGCAAGGTTCCGGAAGCTCTGGCCGATGCCACGATCTTCTCGCTCGATATGGGCACGCTGCTTGCCGGCACCCGCTATCGCGGTGACTTCGAAGAGCGCCTGAAGCAGGTCGTCAAGGAACTGGAAGAATATCCGGGCGCCGTGCTCTTCATCGACGAAATCCACACCGTCATCGGTGCTGGTGCAACGTCGGGCGGAGCCATGGATGCATCGAACCTCCTGAAGCCGGCTCTGTCTTCGGGCGCGATCCGCTGCATCGGTTCGACCACCTACAAGGAATACCGCCAGTTCTTCGAGAAGGACCGAGCTCTGGTCCGCCGCTTCCAGAAGATCGACGTCAATGAGCCGTCGATCGATGATGCGATCGAGATCATGAAGGGTCTGAAGCCCTATTTCGAAGAGTACCACCATCTGCGCTACTCGAACGAGGCGATCAAGCAGGCCGTCGAGCTGTCGGCCCGTTACATTTCGGACCGCAAGCTGCCCGATAAGGCGATCGACGTCATCGACGAGACCGGTGCCGCCCAGATGCTCTTGCCGCCGTCCAAGCGCCGCAAGCTGATCACCGAAAAGGAGATCGAAGCGACGATTGCGACGATGGCCCGCATCCCGGCAAAAACCGTCTCGAAGGACGACGAAGCCGTTCTTGCCAATCTTGAGCAGGAACTGCGCTCGGTCGTCTATGGTCAGGATGTGGCAATCGAAGCCCTGTCCACCGCGATCAAACTGGCACGCGCGGGCCTCCGCGAGCCGAACAAGCCGATCGGTGCCTATGTCTTCTCCGGTCCCACCGGCGTCGGCAAGACGGAAGTCGCCAAGCAGCTTGCCGCCTCGCTGGGCGTCGAGATTCTGCGCTTCGATATGTCGGAATACATGGAGCGGCATACGGTTTCCCGTCTGCTCGGTGCACCTCCCGGCTATGTCGGCTTCGACCAGGGCGGCCTCTTGACCGATGGCGTCGACCAGCATCCGCATTGCGTGGTCCTGCTCGACGAAATCGAAAAGGCGCATCCGGATATCTACAATATCCTGCTGCAGGTCATGGACCACGGTACGCTGACTGACCATAACGGCAAGAAGATCGACTTCCGCAACGTCATCTTGATCATGACGACCAATGCGGGCGCTTCGGAAATGGCCAAGGCCGCCATCGGCTTCGGTTCGTCCAAGCGCACCGGCGAAGACGAAGAGGCTCTGACCCGCCTGTTCACGCCGGAGTTCCGCAACCGTCTCGACGCGATCATCCCGTTCGCGGCGCTGCCGACGGCCGTTATCCACAAGGTCGTGCAGAAGTTCATTATGCAGCTGGAAGCTCAGCTCTCCGAACGCAACGTCACCTTCGACCTGCACGAGGATGCGATCGCCTGGCTGTCAGAAAAGGGTTACGACGAGAAGATGGGTGCCCGCCCGCTGTCCCGCGTGATCCAGGAAAACATCAAGAAGCCGCTGGCGAACGAAATCCTCTTCGGCAAGCTGAAGAAGGGCGGCGTCGTCAACGTCACCGTCGGCCCGAAGGAAGATGGCAAGCCGGGCCTCATTCTGGAAGCCATTCCGGAAACAGCACCTATCAAGCCGAAGCCGGAAGCCGAACTGGTTCATCCGGGAGCGGTCAATGAGGATGATGGCGAGCTAAAGACCAAGCCGGTCAAGAAGACGAAGGCCAAGACCGTGCCGCAGCCTGAACCGGAAGTCCGCGATGCTCCCAAGAAGGGCTCGACGGTTCCGAAGGTTCCGCGCAAGAAGTAAGTTTTGCAACAGACAATGAAAAAAGGCGGCTGCGAAGCGGCCTTTTTGTTTGCTCCAAAGCATGTCGCGCGAAAGCGTGTAGTGGTTTGCGATAACGATATGGGCAAGAAAAGACCTAAAGCGTGGCAGCGACACGCTTCAGGATGTCAGAGCTTCGCGTAGTCGATCTCGAGGAAGTCTGCGACCTCGGGTATCCAACGGTCGCGCACGAAGGCGACATGCAGCGGGTGGACATTATAGGCGTCGTAACCGGCCTGGTCGTCGAACTCCATCGAGAAGCCGAAGGTGAAATCGTTCTTTGGGCTCGTCTGGCGAAGTTGCTCGAAATTTCTGACGCTCGGGATCTGCTTGAGCGTCAGCGCCTCATCGAGAAAAGCCTTTTCTTCGGCAGAGCCTGCAGCCTGCTTCAGGCGGAATGCAACGGTGTGGCGGATCATGATTTCCTCCTAAATCGATGAAGCAATTTAGTATTCCGAAAAATAAGGCGGCGCTTCCGTTACGCGAGTTCCGACTTGATTTTCTCCGCGTTTGCGGCGAGCACCGCGCCGTCCTCCATCTTGCCGGAATGCGGCTTGAGTGCCACGCCCTCATGCCGCGGGATGACATGGAAATGCAGGTGGAAAACGGTCTGACCTGCTGCCGGCTCGTTGAACTGGGCGATGAACACACCATCTGCGTCGAAGGCTTCCTTGACGGCATTCGCGACTTTCTGGACGACGGTGATCGTATGGGAAAGGGAAGCCGGATCAGCATCGAAGATATTGCGGGAAGGTGCCTTCGGCAGGACCAGAACATGGCCCGGCGCTTGCGGCATCACATCCATGAAGACAACGGTCTTGTCGTCCTCGTAGACGCGATGCGACGGGATCTCGCCGCGCAGGATCTTGGCGAAGATGTTGTTGTCGTCATAGGCAGCGCTGGTCATGGCGAAATCTCCTCGTGTTTGCCTTGATCGCGTAGCGCGGCGGAACCAAGCGCGTCAATCCTCCTGCAGCCTTTCGCCTTTGCGGAAGGGAGTGTGTTCGGCAAGCATCTCATTCATATATTCGACATCCTCCCGCTCGCGCTCGAGATAGTCGGCAACGGCGCGCCGCAATCCCGCATGGGCGATATAGTGGGCGGAATGCGTTGTCACCGGCAGGTAGCCGCGGGCAAGTTTATGTTCGCCCTGGGCACCGGCCTCCACCTTCTTGAGGCCCTTTTCCAGCGCAAAATCGATGGCCTGATGGTAGCAGACCTCGAAATGCAGGAAGGGGTGTTCTTCGATGCAACCCCAGTGCCGCCCGTAGAGCGTATCACCGCCGATGAAATTGATGGCGCCTGCCACATAGCGGCCGTCGCGTTTGGCCATGACGAGCAGGATGTCGTCGGCCATGCGCTCGCCGATCAGCGAATAGAATTTGCGCGTCAAATAAGGCCGGCCCCATTTGCGGCCGCCGGTATCCATGTAGAAGGCGAAGAACTGGTCCCAGATTTTTTCGGTCAGGTCCTTGCCGGTCAGCCAGTCGATGGTGATGCCGTTCTCAACCGCCGTTCGACGCTCCTTGCGCAGTGCCTTGCGCTTGCGGGAGGCAAGCGTTTCCAGGAACGCGTCGTGATTGGCATAGCCTTCATTGATGAAGTGGAACTGTTTGTCCGTGCGATGCAAATAGCCGTCGGTCTCGAAGACAGGCATCTCGTCCTCGGGCACAAAAGTGATATGGGCCGAGGAAATATCGAGGCGTCGGACGACCTCCTTGAGGCTTTCCGCCATGGCATTCTGAATTGGCAGGCGGGCAAGGCCTTCGGTCACAAGCAGGCGCGGGCCGGTGGCGGGCGTGAAGGGGATCGAGCACTGCAGCTTCGGATAATAGCTGCCGCCGGCCCGTTCAAAAGCGTCGGCCCAGCCATGATCGAAGACATATTCGCCCTGACTGTGGTTCTTGAGATAGCCGGGCAAGGCGCCGACCAGTTCACCCTTGTCCGTCTCCAGAAGCATGTGATGGCCAAGCCAGCCGGTCTGCGCAGTGGCAGAGCCGGATTCTTCCAGCGACGAGAGAAAGGCATGCGAGACGAAGGGATTATAGGCGACGCTGTCGCACGTCTTCGATGCTCCCGAAAGCCTGGACCAGCGGTCGGGGGAAATTGCGGTGAATGATCGCTCGATGCGGATGGAAAGTTCGTCTGACGATTCGTCTGTCATGAAGCAAATGCGAAGCCGTTGGGGGAGGGAGTTGGCTCCCTCCCAGTCTGCGCACGATCTTGTCGAAAAAGCGAGCGTCAAACTGCCGCGCGCGGATCGAAGCCTTCGAAAGTCATTTGATCGGCATTCTCGAAAGTCTGCTTGCGAGCCTGTTCATCACGCACCGTCCAGGTGATGACCGGAACGCCCTTGTCGCGCTGGTCGGTGATGAACGGGTTCGGCAGGTCGGCATAATAGTAGGAAATGAAATCGAGGCCGATCTCCATCGCCTTCTCATGCCCTGCATATTCCTCCGGCGTATTGCCGTTGGCCGTCAGCCCGATCGGGTAGGGCGCGTTGAGCTCCTTGAGATCCTTCAGCAGCCAATGGTCGAAGCTCATCAGCGCAACCTTGCCCTCATAGCCCTCGAGTACGTCGAGAACGGATTCGGCAAAGCCCTCGTCGTCGGCTTCGCGGCCCTTGAGTTCCAGCACAAGCGGCACCTTGCCCTGCACGAGCGCGAGAAGCTGCTTCAGCGTCGGCACCTTGTCCTTCGTGCCGCCGACGGCGATCAGCCCGAGTTCCTGGGAGGTCCGTTCCCGCACATCGCCCTTGAGGTTGCAGAGGCGTTCCAGATCTTCATCATGGAAGATGACCGGCACGGCATCCGAGGCGTAATGCAGGTCGCATTCGATGGCGAAGCCCGCTTCGACGGCCCGTGAAAAAGCCGAGAGCGTGTTTTCCCAGACGACATTGTTGAGGTCGTGGTAGCCGCGGTGCGCAACCGGCAGCTCTTTGATCCAGGCGGCATTCGTCATTATGCGATTTCCATGATAGCATCTATTTCGACTGCTGCACTGAGCGGCAAGGCTGCCATGCCGACGGCAGCGCGGGCATGTTTGCCGGCTTCGCCGAGCACGCCGGCGATCAGGTTCGAGGCGCCGTTGATAACGAGGTGCTGCTCGACAAAATCAGGCGCCGACGCGACGAAGCCGTTGAGCTTGATGACGCGGCGGATGCGGCCGAGATTGCCGCCGAGCGCTGCCTTTGCCTGAGCAAGAATGTTGATGGCGCAAAGCTCTGCGGCACGCTGGCCAGTGGCAACATCGACAGTCTTGCCGAGGTGGCCGGAGACGGCAACCTTACCGCCTTCGAGCGGCAGCTGGCCAGAAATATAGAGAAGGTTGCCGCTGATGACATAGGGGACATAATTGGCGGCGGGTGCTGCTGCCTCGGGCAGGGTTATCCCCATTTCCGACAGGCGCGTTGCGATTACATCGGACATTTTCGTCTCCGCTTTTGTTGTCAATTCTTCAAAAAGAATGCATCAAGACTAGAATCTTTAATGTGACAGTTTCGAGCCTCGATTTGGCCGAAAGCGTTCTTATAACATCGCGGACGAGTCCAACAGGAGTTAATGAATGTTCCGATCGTCACTTGCCGCTCTTCTTCTCGCAAGCGTTTCCGCCAATGCCTGGGCGGCCGCGCCGGCGACGAGCGCTGCGATCGCAACCGGGCTCGTCGCTCACCGCGCCATCTACGACCTGGAACTGAAGGACGCTTCGGAACGCTCCGGCATCTCCTCCATGTATGGCCGCATGGTCTATGAGTTCGACGGCAATTACTGCGAAGGCTTCACCACGAATTTCCGCTTCGTCACCCAGATCGACACCGGCGACAACGTGCGTGTCAGCGACCAGCAGACCAAGACCTTCGAGAGCCTGAAGGATGGCAAGTTCACCTTCGATACCAAGTCTTTCACCGACGATCAGCTCGACAAGGAAGTCAACGGCGCGGCTCAGGATAAGCCGGAAGGCGTGAAGGTCGACCTCACGCAGCCGGCAAGCCGTGAGCTGCAACTCGAGGAAAGCCGCTTTCCGACCGAGCACATGCTCGACGTCATTCAGAACGCCAAGGATGGCAAGCGCTTCTTCGAGGCTCGCGTCTTCGACGGCTCCGACGATGGCGACAAATCCCTGGTGACAACGACGATCGTGGGTAAGCAGGAGACTCCGGTCACGAATGAGGCTGATGCAGGCAATGCCGGCGAGTTCGCCAAGGCCGCCTTCTGGCCCGTGACGATCTCCTATTTCAACGAGAATGCCAAATCCGACACCCTGCCGGTCTACCGCATGTCGTTCAAGCTCTATGAGAACGGCATTACGCGGGATCTGACGATGGATTACGGCGATTTCGTCCTGACCGGCAAGCTTGCCAAGCTCGAGCTTCTCGACAAGAAGGCCGCGCCGGTCTGCCAGTGAGGCCGCGTCTGCGACAAGCTTAAGCATCTGTCATAAAATATTATTTCTAGTACAGCTAAACTGTCGTCCCGCAGATGAGTCATCGCGGGCCGGTCTTTGTGGAAGTCTGCCTTTTCCGACCCTACATAGTGGATGGCCCAGTTGCTCAGATAATGGGTTTACAATTCGTAAGACCAATTGCGCCGCAAGCCGAGAAAGACGACCCGAATGGCCGATACCGATCTCGCAACTGTTCAGACTGCTTCCCTGCCGGCCATTGCCGCCGATCCTGCGGAAGTCGCCCGCATTACAGACACCATCAGTATTACAGACCGCGCCGGAATTTCCGTTTACGGCGATCGCGCCCAGCAGGCCGTCAGTGACTATGCCGACAGGATCCTGCGCGAGGTGCGCAACAAGGATCTCGACGATGTCGGCAAGCTTTTGACCGATATCATTCTGAAATCCAAGAGCCTCGATCCCGCGTCCCTCAAGGACAAGGGTTTCCTGAGCCGTATGTTCCTCTCCGCCAAGGCGCGCCTCGAGCGCTTCAAGGAGGAGTTCGAGGATGTTGCAGGCCAGATCGACCGCATCGGCCTGGAGCTCGACCGCCACAAGGATACGCTGCGTCGCGACATCGCCCTGCTCGACGATCTGCATGAAGAGACGAAACAGTCGATCGTAAAGCTCGATGCCTATGTGCAAGCAGGCAAGAACTTCGCCGAGCATTTCCGCTCGGTCGAGCTGCCGAAATTGAAGAGCGCAGCCGACGCTGCAGTCTCCGGCCCCGGTGGCGGCATGCTGGAAGCGCAGACCTATCAGGACAGCCTCCAGGCGCTCGACCGGCTGGAAAAGCGCATCTTCTATCTGCAGCAGGCCCGCCAGCTCGGCATCCAGCAGCTTCCGCAGATCCGCATCGTCCAGGCCGGCGATGAAACACTGATCGAGAATCTGCAGGCAACCTCGGCGCTGACTGTGCCTGCCTGGAAGCAGAAGATGGTCATCCTCCTCGGGCTCACGCAGCAGAAATCGGCCCTCGACCTGCAGAAGTCGGTGACCGACGCCACCAATGACATGATCCGCCAGGCCTCGGAAATGATGAAGGATCAGGCGATCGCCATCGAGCAGCAGTCGCAGCGCGGCATCGTCGATATGGAGACGCTTGCCAAGGCCAATCAGGATCTGATCGACACCGTCACCGGCGTGCTGCGCGTGCAGGAAGAGGGCCGCAAGAAGCGGGCCCAGGCCGAGCAGCAGATGGAACAGCTGACGATCGATCTCAAGAAGGCGATGACCCAGGCGTGACCGGCAAAACCATGATCCGCTCATTCCTCTGCGCACTGGCGCTATCTGGTCTCGCGGCGTTGGCAGGCTGCGATGCTTTCAGCAGCGGGCCAAATTTCTCGATCGTTTCCGGCTCGGAAAACACCGTCCTGCAGCCGATCGTCGAGGAGTTCTGCAAGGAGAAGCACGCGACCTGCTCCTTCAAATATGAAGGCACGCTCGATATCGGCCTTGCGCTGCAAAGCGATCAGGGTGTCGAGCAGGATGCCGTCTGGCCGGCCTCCAGCGTCTGGGTCGACATGTTCGATACCAAACGCAGGGTCAAGGACCTGACGTCGGTGGCGCAGACGCCCGTCATCCTCGGCGTGCGCAAGTCGAAGGCCGAGCAGCTCGGCTGGGTCGGCAAGGATGTCTTCATGAAGGATATCCTGGCAGCGGTGAACAGCGGCTCACTGAAGTTCCTGATGACATCGGCTACCCAATCGAATTCCGGTGCCAGCGCCTATCTCGCCATGCTCTCCAGTGCGCTCGGCAACAAGCCAGTGATCGAGCCCGGCGATCTCGACGACAAGACGGTTCAGGACACCGTTCGAAGCCTGCTTGCCGGTGTTGCGCGCTCCTCCGGCTCTTCGGGCTGGCTCGCCGACCTCTATACGGATTCCGCCAGCAAGGGCACGATCTACGATGCCATGTGGAATTATGAGGCGGTCATCAAGGAAACCAACGACAAGCTCACGGGTATGGGCAAGGAGCCGCTTTACGCCATCTATCCTGCCGATGGCGTAGCGATGGCGGATTCGCCGCTCGGTTTCGTCGATCATGGCCGCGGTCCCCAGGTTCAGACCTTCTTCAAGGACCTGCTCGCCTATCTGCGCTCGCCCGATGTTCAGAAGAAGATCGCCGAAACCGGTCGCCGCCTGCCGCTCGGCAGCGTCGCCGCTGAGCCGCAGCCGAGCTGGAATTTCGATCCGGCCAAACTGGTGACCGCGATCCGTATGCCGGAACCGACAGTGATCCGCCAGGCGCTTACGCTCTATCAGGCGGCACTGCGCAAACCGTCACTGACGGCGCTCTGCCTCGATTTCTCCGGCTCGATGCAGGGGGACGGCGAGAACAGTCTGCAGCAGGCGATGCGTTTCCTGTTCACGCCCGAGGAGGCCAGCAAGGTGCTGGTGCAGTGGTCGCCGGCCGACCGTATCTTCGTCATTCCTTTCGATGCCAATGTCCGCGATATCTTCTCGGCTTCGGGTGACACGATGGAGCAGCAGGGGCTTCTCAACGCAGTTTCTGGTCAGCATGCCGGCGGCGGCACCAATATGTATGCCTGCGCCGACAGGGCGCTCCAGCAGATGGCGAAAACCGCGGACCTGTCCAGTTATCTGCCGGCGATCATCATCATGACCGACGGCAGATCCGATGACCAGAGTGCGGCCTTCATGAGCGATTGGAACGCGATGGAACCACGCGTGCCGATCTTCGGCATTACTTTCGGCGATGCGGACAAGACCCAGCTGGACAGTCTGGCGACAGCGACGGCGGCACGCGTCTTCGACGGACGCTCGGACCTTGCGGCAGCGTTCCGCACCGCACGCGGTTATAACTAGGACCGGCATGGGTAACTGGCTCGGCAATGATGGCAACTGGATCGTGGCGGGAGTGGTGACGGCCATTCTCGTCCCCATTCTGACTTTTGCTGCCGGCATGCCGTTCTGGATTGCCGCTGTCATCGGCCTCCTAGTTTTTGCCGGCCTCGTTTTCCTGCTGGCGCCACGCAGGCTTTTCGAAGGTCTCGATATCAAGGTGATCGGCCGCGGTCGCGTTGCCTTCGCGAGAGAATTGCTGGAAGGGGCTGTGCCCGCCGCACAAAGGCTGGAGACGGCCGCGGACGATATTACCGACAAGCAGACGGCGGCGCGCGTACGCCACCTGGCGGAAATCGCCGCCGATGTCTTCCGCGAGGTGGAGGCGAGGCCGGAAAGTGCCAATTCCGTACGCCGTTTCCTCAGCTACTATCTGCCGCGTGCGGCCGAAGTTGCCGAGGGCTTTGCGGCAATCGAGGCGAAACGCGCGCCTGACGTCAAGCAGTTGGAGGATGTCCGCGCCGTGCTGGTGAAGCTCGAGGATGCCTTCGTTCATTATGCCGACAGCCTTGTCGATGCTGAGCTTGGCACGCTCGATACCGACCTGCGCCTCATCCAGGCATCGCTCAAAGAGGATCTCGGACGCTGATGGCCCTTTCCCGCCGCGCCTTTGGAGTTGGACTGCTCGCCACCGGTATTGCCGGCACGGGCGGCTATTTCGCCGTCCGCGACAGGCCGGAACTGCAGGGCCTGCTGGGTACGCGCACAAAGCTGTTCGGCTTCATCGGCGGCGAAAAGGAGGCTTTCCTTGCCGATCCCGATGTCGTTGACGCTATCAAGGGCTACGGCCTTTCGATCGACAGTCGCGTCGCCGGCTCGGTCGAAATGGTGCGCGAGCGGGCCTTGCTTTCGCAGAACCCGCAATTTCTTTGGCCGTCCTCCTCCATCATGGTGGATATCGCCCGTCAGAGCGGCGTGAAGATCCGCGATGACAGGGTCATGCTGAACACGCCTGTCGTCGTCTACACGTGGCAGCCGGTCGTGGACGGGCTGATCAAATCGGGCCTCGTGACGGTAATCAACGGCCATCACCAGCTCGACCTGAAGGCGCTGCTTGATGCCATCCTTGCCGGGACGGATTGGTCGAAACTTGGCGTCAATGCACTCTACGGCCGGGCGCGCATCGTCTCCACCGATCCGAACCGGTCGAATTCGGGCTTCATGTTCTCGGGCCTCGCGCTCAGCCTCTTCAGCGGCAATGTCGCGACATCAGACGATCTCGCCCAATACGGCGGCAAGGTGCAGTCGATCTTCCGCAATATGGGTTTCAAGTCGCCATCGTCAGGCAAGCTGTTTGACCAGTATCTGGCAGGCGGCCTCGGTGGCGAACCGATGATTGTCGGTTATGAGAATCAACTCGTCGAATGGGCGCTCGCCGATGCCGACCGATGGAGCCGCATCCAGTCGGGGCCGGGCGCCAAGCCCGTCGTCCTCTATCCGCGCCCGACGGTCTATTCGGCCCATCCGCTGATCGTCGTCGACGAAACGGCCGAACGCCTGATCGAGGCGCTGACGAGCGCCCGCCTGCAGGAGCTCGCCTGGACCAAACACGGCTTTCGCGGGCCGCTCGGCATGGCGACCGGTGATACCAAAGGGCCGATTGCCGGCCAGTTGCCGGCCGAGATCGATGCCGTGCTGCCGATCCCGGACGCCGGCGTGATGCTGTCGCTGCTGAACATGCTGGCAAGCTGAGCCGGCAACGCGTATATATTGCAGGCGCGGCTCATTCGTCCGTTCTCGTCAGATTTTTTGGCGCAAGCCTTGCTTTTGCAGGAAATCGAATGTAAGGCCACGCGCATTCCACACGTAAGGCATGGGATCGTCCGGGAGAAATCCGGCTTTTCCGCCCGGTGGCATCTTCGAAGAGGATGCTGTTCGCCTTGCGGAGGTTCAACCGGAAAAGGAGTAACAAGGCATGGCATTGCCTGATTTTTCTATGCGCCAGCTTCTGGAAGCCGGCGTCCACTTCGGTCACCAGACTCACCGCTGGAACCCGAAGATGAAGCCGTACATTTTCGGCGATCGCAACAACATCCACATCATCGACCTGGCCCAGACCGTTCCGCTGCTGTCGCGCGCCCTGCAGGTCGTGTCCGACACCGTTGCTCGTGGCGGCCGCGTTCTCTTCGTCGGCACCAAGCGTCAGGCTTCCGAGCTGATCGCTGACTCGGCCAAGCGTTCTGCCCAGTACTACGTCAACTCGCGTTGGCTCGGCGGCATGATGACGAACTGGAAGACGATCTCCAACTCGATCCAGCGCCTGCGCAAGCTCGACGAAATCCTGTCGTCCGAGCAGTCTGGCTACTCCAAGAAGGAGCGCCTGACCCTCGAGCGCGAGCGCGAAAAGCTCGATAAGGCCCTTGGCGGTATCAAGGACATGGGCGGCACGCCGGACCTGATGTTCATCATCGACACCAACAAGGAAAAGATCGCGATCGACGAAGCCAAGCGCCTCGGCATCCCGGTCGTCGCCATCATCGACTCGAACTGCGATCCGGACCTGATCGACTATCCGATCCCGGGCAACGACGACGCTTCGCGCGCCATCGCTCTCTACTGCGACCTGATCGCCCGCGCTGCCATCGACGGTATTGCCCGTCAGCAGAGCGGATCGGGCCGCGACCTCGGCGCTTCTGCGGAAGCTCCGTTCGAGCCGGCGCTCGATGAGGCGACCGAAGCCTGATAAAAGCAGGCGGAGCAAAGCTCCGTCAAAGCTTGCAAAGATTGGGAAAGGCCGCTCGCGACTCTTTGAAGTTCGGCGGCCTTGCCCTTTTCAGGCGGAAGCTGTGACTGCTTTTGCCTCAATGAATTCTGTTGTGACGCGTCTTCATAACGCTGTCATACATACAGGTACATTTCGTGCCTCAATCCGGTGCCGCGCCGCAAACTGCGGGCACCGCTTGAACCGACAAGAGGAAACTTATGACCGAGATTACGGCTGCACTGGTGAAGGAACTGCGCGAA
This sequence comes from Rhizobium sp. 768_B6_N1_8, assembly GCF_051811225.1. NCBI lineage: Bacteria > Pseudomonadati > Pseudomonadota > Alphaproteobacteria > Hyphomicrobiales > Rhizobiaceae > Rhizobium > Rhizobium sp. 768_B6_N1_8. Next base: position 1,490,790 of record NZ_JBPWPV010000001.1, read on the forward strand.
AAGTCCGGCGCAGGCATGATGGACTGCAAGAAGGCGCTGACCGAGACCAACGGCGACATCGAAGCCGCGATCGACTGGCTGCGCGCCAAGGGCATCTCCAAGGCCGACAAGAAGTCGGGCCGCGCCGCTGCTGAAGGTCTGGTCGCCATCGCCGGCGCCGGTCACAAGGCCGTTGTCATCGAACTCAATTCCGAAACCGACTTCGTTGCCCGTAACGATGCCTTCCAGGATCTCGCACGCGGCATCGCCGAAGTTGCGCTGTCCACGGACGGTACGGTTGAAGCCATTTCGGCTGCGACCTATCCGGCATCCGGCAAGCCGGTCGCCGACACCGTCAAGGAAGCAATCGCGACCATCGGCGAGAACATGACGCTTCGTCGTGCGGCCAAGCTGGAAGTCGAGCACGGCGTTGTCGCGACCTACATCCACAACGCTGCCGGCGACGGCATCGGCAAGCTCGGCGTTCTCGTTGCTCTGAAGTCGGTCGGCGACAAGGCCGTTCTGACGTCGATCGGCCGCCAGGTTGCCATGCATATTGCTGCTACCAACCCGCTGGCGATCCGCGCCGAAGAAGTCGATGCCGCAGTCGCCGAGCGCGAACGCAACGTCTTCATCGAGCAGTCCCGCGAATCCGGCAAGCCGGAAGCCATCATCGAGAAGATGGTCGAAGGCCGCATGCGCAAGTTCTTCGAGGAAGTGGCTCTTCTCTCGCAGTCTTTCGTTATCAACCCGGACCTGACGGTCGGCGCTGCGATCAAAGCAGCCGAAAAGGAAGCCGGCGCCCCGATCGAAGTCGTCGGTATGGCTCGTCTGCTCCTCGGCGAAGGTGTCGAGAAGGAAGAAACTGACTTTGCAGCCGAAGTCGCCGCTGTCGCCAAGGGCTGATCTTGCTGCCGTATTTGGGAAAACCGAAGGGCATCGCGTGACAACGCGGTGCCCTTCGTGTATCGGGCAATTGCGGCAATATACGAGGAGCCAACATGACGTCGGAACCAATCTATAAACGTGTTCTACTCAAGGCTTCCGGGGAAGCCATGATGGGAAGCCAAGGCTTCGGGATCGACGTTGCGGTGGCGGACCGCATCGCGTCCGACATTGCCGATGCACGGCAGATGGGCGTCGAGGTCGGCGTCGTCATTGGCGGCGGTAACATTTTCCGCGGCGTGGCGGTTGCGTCCAAGGGCGGCGACCGCGTCACCGGCGACCACATGGGTATGCTCGGCACCGTCATCAATGCGCTCGCACTCGCGACCTCGCTGCGCAAGCTCAACATTGACACGGTGGTTCTGTCGGCCATTTCCATGCCGGAAATCTGCGAAAGTTTCTCTCAGCGCGCCACGCTGTATCACCTGTCGCTCGGCAGGGTGGTGATCTTTGCCGGCGGAACCGGCAATCCCTTCTTCACCACCGATTCTGCTGCAGCGCTGCGCGCTGCCGAAATGGGTGCCCAGGCGATCTTCAAGGGTACACAGGTAGACGGCATCTATACCGCCGATCCGAAGAAAGATCCGGAGGCGACGCGTTTCGACCATCTGACCCACAAGGAGGTTCTCGACCGGGGCCTCGCCGTTATGGACGTCGCCGCTGTTGCGCTCGCACGCGAGAATTCCATTCCGATCGTTGTTTTCTCGATCCACGAGAAGGGACGTTTCGCTGAAATCTTGACGGGTGGTGGTCTCAAGACCATCGTATCCGACAACTGATAGGGAGCTGCGCGGTTGCCGGCGCAAATCTTCTGATACGGGAGCATAGACATGAGTGAAGGTATCGATATCAAGGAACTGAAGCGCCGCATGGATGGTGCCATTTCCGCGTTCAAGAGCGACATTGCATCGCTGCGTACGGGCCGCGCTTCGGCCAACATTCTCGACCCGGTGACGGTTGAAGCCTATGGTTCGCGCATGCCGCTGAACCAGGTCGCCAACATCACTGTTCCGGAGCCGCGCATGTTGACGGTATCCGTCTGGGACAAGAGCATGGTCGGCGCCGTGGATCGTTCGATTCGCGAATCGAATCTCGGCCTGAACCCGATCGTCGACGGCCAGAACCTTCGCATTCCGCTGCCGGAACTCAACGAAGAGCGCCGCAAGTCTCTCGTCAAGGTCGCTCATGACTATGCCGAAAAGAGCAAGGTTGCGATTCGCCATGTTCGCCGAGACGGCATGGACGGCCTTAAGAAAGCCGAAAAGGATGGCGTAATCGGCCAGGACGAAAGTCGGGCACAGTCGGAACGCGTTCAGAAAATGACGGACGAGACGATTTTGGAAATCGACCGCTTGCTTGGCGAGAAAGAAAAGGAAATCATGCAGGTCTAGTATACTTGCGTCCTTGCCAAGAAAGACCGGACGGAAAATGTCGGAAACCTCATTTTTGACTGCGCCAGAACATGTTGCCATCATCATGGATGGCAACGGTCGTTGGGCAAAGCAGCGCGGCCTGCCGCGGACGATGGGACACCGCAGGGCGGTCGAGACCGTTCGCCAGACCGTGCGCACTGCCGGCGATCTTGGCATCAAATACCTGACGCTCTTTGCCTTCTCCTCGGAGAACTGGCGTCGCCCGGAGGCTGAGGTCACTGACCTTCTCGGCCTGCTGAAGGCCTTCATCCGCAGTGACCTGGCCGAGCTTCATCGGCAGAATGTGCGCATCAGGGTGATCGGCGACCGCGTCAACTTGCGCAGCGATATCCTCAAGCTTCTGCTGGAAGCCGAGGAGACGACCAAGGCCAATACGGCGCTGACACTCGTCATCGCCTTCAACTATGGTTCTCGCGATGAGATCGCCCGCGCCATGATGAGCCTCGCCAAGGATGTGGAGGAGGGGCGCCTCAGATCGCAGGATATCACCCCTGCGCTGATCGACGCCCGGCTCGATACAGCCGGCATCCCCGACCCTGATCTCATCATCCGCACCAGCGGTGAAGAGCGGCTGTCCAATTTCCTGTTGTGGCAGGCCGCCTATTCGGAATTTGTCTTCCTGCCGGAATACTGGCCGGATTTCAGCCGCGAGCTTTTCCTGTCGGCACTCGAGAAGTTTGCCTCGCGCGATCGCCGCTTCGGCGGTCTTTCCGCGCAGGCTGCTGCAGTGAACACCTGATGAAGCAGGAACTGAAGCTCCGCATTGTTTCAGGCCTGATTCTCGCAATCATCGTTCTTGCCGCCACGTGGTATGGCGGCTTTATCTTCCGCGCCGTGGCGGCGGCGATCGCGCTTCTGATCTATTACGAATGGTCGACGATCACAGGGATCGTGCGCGACCCGGTGACCAACGTGCTCGGCTGGGTGGGCGAGGTGCTGGTTGCCCTGCTCGTTCTGGCGGGTGCGTTCGAATATGCGTTCGGAATGCTGATTGCCCTGACTGCGGTCGGCATTGCCATGATCTTCCTGCATCGTGCCAGCCGCTGGTTCGCTCCGGGGCTTTTATATGCCGGCGGCACCGGATTGGCGCTTGCGGCGATCCGCGGCGATGAAACGCTTGGCCTCTACGCGATGCTCTTCATCTTCGCCGTGGTCTGGGCGACCGATATTCTCGCCTATTTCGTTGGGCGCGCGCTTGGCGGTCCAAAGCTTGCTCCGCGCATATCGCCCGGCAAGACCTGGTCGGGCGCAGTCGGTGGCGCCATTTCAGCCGTCATCGCCGGAGCCGTCATTGTCCATTTTTTGATTCCGGAAGCCCTGGATCGTGCCGCGGTGATCGCGCTCGTCCTGTCCGTCTTCAGCCAGTCAGGCGATCTTTTCGAAAGCTTCATCAAGCGAAAATTCGGCGTGAAGGACTCCAGCCGTCTCATTCCGGGGCATGGCGGCGTCATGGATCGTGTCGATGGACTGATTTTTGCCTGTTTTTCAGCGTTCTTGCTTGCTGGCCTTTTTTCGCTGATAAAGGGCGGCGGAACGCCGTCGCTCGGTGCGGCATTGTTCGGCCTTTGATCATTACGGCCAGATAGAAGAAGGAAGTCATGGAAGCGGTGACCGGCATATTCGGTTTTTTGACGGGCTATATCGTCCCCTTCGTCATCGTCCTGTCGCTGCTCGTCTTCGTGCATGAGATGGGCCACTATCTCGTCGGGCGCTGGAGCGGCATCCGTATCCTCGCCTTCTCCGTCGGCTTTGGCCCGGAGATTGTCGGTTTCACCGATCGCCACGGAACGCGCTGGAAGATATCGGCGATCCCGCTCGGCGGCTATGTTCGCTTCTTCGGCGATGAGGATGCGTCCAGCAAGCCGGATACGGACAGGCTCGCCGCGATGACGGATGAGGAGCGCGAACGTTCCTTCGCCGGTGCAAAGCTTTGGAAGCGCGCCGCAACCGTTGCAGCCGGCCCGATCGCCAATTTCATCCTTGCTATTGCCATCTTCACGGTCCTTTTCGCGGTCTACGGCCGTACAGTGTCCGATCCCGTCGTCGCCGAAGTGAAGGCGGATAGCGCTGCTGCGGCAGCCGGCGTCCTGCCGGGCGACCTGCTCGTCTCAATCGATGGCACCAAGGTTCAGACCTTCGACGACGTGCGGCGTTATGTCAGCATCCGTCCGAACCAGAACATCGTCGTGACCATCGAGCGCAACGGCGAGAAGATGGACCTGCCGATGGTGCCGCAGCGCACCGATATCACCGACCAGTTCGGCAACAAGATCGAGGTTGGCCTGATCGGGATCGTCACGAACGAAGAGGTTGGCCACTTCCGTCTGCAGACCTATACGCCGCTTCAGGCGCTGAATGAAGGTGTGACGCAGACGTGGCACATCGTGACCGGCACCTTCAAATATATCGGCAATTTGCTCAATGGATCGATGAAAGCCGACCAATTGGGTGGGCCGATCCGCGTGGCGCAAGCTTCGGGCCAGATGGCTACGCTTGGAATAGGCGCGTTGCTGCAGCTTGCTGCGGTTTTGTCAGTTTCGATTGGATTGCTGAATTTGATGCCGGTTCCGGTACTTGATGGCGGCCACCTGATGTTCTATGCGGTGGAAGCGGTTAGGGGAAGGCCGCTGGGTTCTTCGGCTCAGGAAATTGCGTTTCGCATTGGCTTGGCCATGGTGCTTACATTAATGGTTTTTGCCACCTGGAATGACATTAGCGCGCTCATCGGCTAGCGCGTAAAAAGATAGGGAAAATTACTGTTTATTTACGATGTTTCAAAGCTGTAGTGGCGAATGGGTCACGCTTCGAAATGAAGTAAACAGAAATTAACGAGCTCCCTTGCTTGTATGTCAAAAGCGGGTAAAACGACACACGTGGCCGGAATCGGGGGGTCCCCTGGGGCCGGAGACGAGGGAAAAAAGGTAATGGGTGAAATGAAGGCTGGTTCAAGGTTTTTGAACGCAGTATCGGCGATTGCGCTGTCTGCTAGTGTTGTTGCTTCTGGCGCAGGTGCTTTGACTTTCGTTTCGGCTACGGCTGCGGAAGCTGCCGTCATTCAGCGGATCGATGTACACGGTGCAAGCCGCGTCGGTGCTGAGGCCGTCCGGTCGAACATCACCATTACTCCCGGCAAGAGCTTCTCCAACACCGATATCGACGACTCCGTAAAGCAGCTTTACGGCACCGGTTACTTCTCCGACGTCAAGATTTCGGTTTCCGGCAGCACCCTCGTCGTCAATGTTCAGGAAGCGCAGCTCGTCAACCAGGTCGTCTTCAACGGCAACCGCAAGGTCAAGGACGACAAGCTGGCAGCTGTCGTCAAGACGCATGCCGCTGGTCCTTATAGCGATGCGCAGATCCAGTCCGATATCGCGGCGATCAAGGAAGCCTATGCCGCTACCGGCCGCAGCGAAGTCGAAGTGACCACGCAGGTTGTTCCGCTCGGCGAAGGCCGTGTCAACCTCGCTTTCGTCATCAATGAAGGCGACCGCACCAAGATCGACGCCATCAATTTCGTTGGCAACCAGGCCTACAGTGCCGGACGTCTCGCCGCAGTCATCCAGACCAAGCGTTCGAACTTTCTCTCGTTCCTGACCCGCAAGGACGTCTACAACGAAGACAAGCTGCACGCTGATGAAGACGCGCTGCGCCAGTTCTATTACAATCGCGGTTATGCCGACATGCGCATCGTTTCTTCCGATGCCGCTTTCGACGAAGCGACGAACAAGTACACGCTGACCTTCAACATCGAAGAAGGCCCGCGTTATGATTTCGGCGCGGTCAGCGTTCAGTCGACCGTTGAAGGTGTTGATGCCCAGCAGCTACAGGGGCTGGTCAGGACCCGCGAAGGCCAGGTCTACAACGCCAAGGAAGTCCAGAAGTCCATCGAGGCGATTTCGGATCAGGTTGCTTCGGCCGGTTATCCCTTCGCGCGCGTCACGCCGCGCGGCAACCGCGACCTGAACAACAATACGATCGGCGTCGAATACCTCGTCGACCAGGGCGAGCGCGCCTATGTCGAGCGTATCGAAATCCGCGGCAACAGCCGCACGCGCGATTACGTTATTCGCCGCGAGTTCGATCTCAGCGAAGGCGACGCCTTCAATCAACAGATGATCACCCGCGCGAAGCGCCGTCTTGAGGCGCTCGGCTACTTCTCCTCAGTCAACATTTCGACCCAGCCGGGCAGTTCGCCTGATCGCGTCGTCATCGTTGTCGATGTGCAGGATCAGTCGACCGGTTCGTTCGGTATCGGTGCCGGTTATGCGGCCGGCGGTGACGGCCTGTTGCTCGAAGCTTCGATCGAAGAAAAGAACTTCCTCGGCCGCGGCCAGTATATCCGCATTTCGGCTGGTGGTGGTCAGGAAGGCTCGCGCGCTTACGGTCTTAACTTCACCGAGCCCTACTTCCTCGGCTATCGCCTTGCCGCCGGTTTTGACGTCAATCACAGCGAGACGTCGAGCAACGACAACTACGATTACGAGGAAACCAGCGGTGTTCTGCGCGTAACGGCGCCGATCACTGAAGATCTGGCAACGACGTTCCGCTATAATTACAAACAGATGAAGTACGATTCCAGCGGAAGCAGTCTGGCCGATTTGTCTGCTACCTATCAAAACCTGGTCAACGAGAGCCCGTGGACGCGGTCCTCCATATCGCAGACGCTGACCTACAATACGCTCGACGATACCGTCTTGCCGCGTGAAGGTATCTACGCTACTGCGACGCAGGAAATCGCCGGCCTCGGCGGCGACTCCCAGTATTACAAGATCTACGGTAAGGCCCGTTACTACCATCTGCTCGCTGACGATGCCGATATCATCGGTTCGCTCTCGGCTTCAGCTGGTTATGTTGTCGGCTTCGGTGATCACCTGAACGTCTTCGACCAGTTCACGCTGACCAATTCCGATATTCGCGGCTTCGAGAACAAGGGTATCGGCCCGCGCATCACCAACCCGGACGATCCGCTCGGTGGTACGACTTACTTTACCGCTTCTGCCGAAGCGACATTCCCGATGCCGGGCTTCCCGCGTGACTTCAACCTGCGCGGCGCGGTCTTCGCAGATGCCGGCACGCTGTTCGGCAACGATGTCGAGCTTCTCGGTTCGGATACTGCAGAAGGTGACGGTTCCTCGCTGCGTGCTTCGGTGGGTGTCGGTCTGATCTGGCAGTCGCCCTTCGGTGCGCTCCGCGTCGACTACGCGATCCCGGTCGTGAAGGAAGACTTCGACAAGACTCAGCGCTTCAAGTTTGGCATTAACAACCAATTCTGATATCGGCAGTCCGGAACTGTAAATTTCAATTCCGTTCTGGAGTTTTGCCGATGGAGCAAAATACTTTTTTTCTGCCCCATGAAGGCGTGAGACTTGCTGAGTTAGCGCAATTTCTTGGGGCAGAGCTTGGCAATTCCGATCATGGCGATGTCATTATCCGCTCTGTCTCTCCTATAGCCAGGGCGCAGGCGGGAGATATCTGTTATATCCTCTCCCGCCGTAACCGTGACGAGTTCCTGACCTGCGAGGCTTCAGCCGTGATTTGCGACAAGGCACTGGCTCAGCTGGTGCCGCCGCATATTCCTGTGGTGATTTCCTCCAATCCGCATGCTGCCTTCGCGATGGCCGGTGGATTTCTCTATCCCGCAGCGCTCAAGCCGGTGACGTTTTCATCCGGTGAGACGGAGATCGCGCCGAGCGCTATCATTGATCCGACCGCCCGGCTTGAGAAGGGCGTGATTGTCGAGCCGATGGCGATTATCGGCCCTGGCGCGGAGATCGGCGAAGGCACGCGCATCGGCGCTCAGACGATCATCGGTCCCAATGTCAAAATCGGCCGCAATTGCTCCATCGCAACTGGTGTGAGCATTCTGTGTGCACTCCTCGGCAATGGCGTCATCATTCATAACGGCGCTCGTATCGGTCAGGATGGCTTCGGTTACGCGCCCGGTCCGCGCGGGATGATCAAGATCGTGCAGATCGGCCGGGTGATCATTCAGGACAACGTGGAGATCGGCGCCAACACCACGATCGATCGCGGTGCCATGGACGACACTGTCATCGGCGAGGGAACCAAGATCGACAATCAGGTGCAGATCGGCCACAACGTCCGTATCGGTCGCCATTGCGCCGTCGTTTCGCAGGTCGGCATGGCCGGCAGCACCATCATCGGCGATGGCGTGCAGATCGGTGGGCAGGTTGGCCTCAAGGGACATATCACCATTGGCGATGGCGCGCAGATCGCTGCAAAAAGTGGTGTCATGACCGATCTTGCCGCGGGCGGCCGCTATGGCGGAATACCTGCACGTCCTCTAAATGACTATCTGAAATATGTTGCACAGCTCATGACAAAATCAGGGGCTCGCGGAAAAAAGGGAGGCAAGAATGACTGAAGCAACAGCCGCCACGCTTTCTTCGGCAGACATCATGGAAATCATGAAGCTGCTGCCGCACCGCTATCCGTTCTTGATGGTCGACAAGATCGTCAATATCGATGGCGACAATGCCGCCGTGGGCATCAAGAATGTAACGGTCAACGAGCCGCATTTTACCGGCCACTTCCCGGAAGCACCGATCATGCCGGGTGTATTGCTCGTCGAAGGCATGGCACAGACGGCAGGCGCGATCTGCGCCAAGAAGGAAGGCCAGACCGGCAACCTCGTCTACTTCATGACGATCGACAATGCCCGCTTCCGCAAGCCGGTCGTGCCGGGCGACCGCGTTGAATATCACGTGCAGAAAATCAAGCAGCGCGGCAATATCTGGAAATTCCATTGCGACGCAAAGGTCGACGGTGCACTCGTCGCCGAGGCCGATATCGGCGCGATGATCGTACGTAAGGACAACGCATGAGTATGATCGCCGAAAGCGCCAGAATCCATCCGATGGCCGTGGTCGAGGATGGCGCCACGATCGGCGAAGGCGTGGTGGTCGGCCCATTTTGCCATGTTGGCCCCAAGGTCACGCTTCACGATAATGTCGAACTGATCAGCCATGTGGTTGTTCTCGGCATGACGACCGTCGGCGCCGGTACGCGTATATTTCCTTCGGCAGTCATCGGTGGCGACTCTCAAAGCGCCCGTCACAGCGCCGTCGATACGTCGCTGATCATCGGCCGCAACTGCACGATTCGCGAGGGCGTTACGATGAACACCGGCACCGTCGAACATGGCGGTTCGACGGTGATTGGCGACAACAGCCTTTTCCTGGCCTACTCGCATGTCGCCCATGATTGCCGGGTCGGCAACCATGTCATCATGTCGAACAATGTCATGCTGGCTGGCCATGTTTTCGTTGGCGATCACGCGATCATCAGCGGCGGCGCCGCAGTGCACCAGTTCACCCGGGTCGGCAAATATGCCTTTGTCGGCGGCCTCTCGGCCGTCAGCTACGATGTGATTCCCTATGGTATGCTGAACGGCAATCCCGGCATTCTGAGCGGTCTCAACGTCGTCGGCATGACGCGCGCCGGCGTTGATCGTGCTGTCATTCACACCGTTCGACGTGCCTACAAGTCGATCTTCGAGGGTGCCGGTTCGATCCGCGAGAATGCCGCCCAAATTCGCGACGAATATGCCGATTGCGAGCAGGTGATCGAGATCCTCGATTTCATCGCGGCCGAAAGCGATCGCGCGCTGTCTTCGCCGAGCCGGGGACAGAAGGGCTGATCTGTGGCTTCCGACGGCGACACCGCTGAAGGCCGGCTGGCGATCATTGCTGGTGGCGGCCTTCTGCCGTCCTATGTCGCCGAAGCTGCACGTTCGGCCGGCGAAAATCCAGTTATCGTTATACTGAAGGATGAGGGCGACCGTCGTTGGGACGGTTTCGACCACGCCACGATCGGTATCGGTGATTTCGCTTCGCTCGATCGGCTTTTCAAGCGGTATGGAGTGAGCCGTGTCGTCATGTCGGGCAGCGTCCGTCGGCGACCGGAATGGCGCGAGGTGCGGCCGACGCTGCGTATTCTGACCAAGGTACCCGCCGCCATCCGTACGCTGCTTTCCGGGGGCGACGACACCGTTCTGAAGATGGTCATCAAGCTGATAGAAGGGCGAGGTCTGCGTGTTGTCGGCGCCCATGAGATTGCACCGGATCTGCTGGCAACCGCAGGTCCGCTGGGCGCTGTTTCGCCCAATGAAGAGGATCGTCGTGACATAGAGCGCGCAGGCAAGGCGGCGGATGTGCTTGGCAGTCTGGATATCGGGCAGGGCGCTGTATCGATCGGCGGACGCGTCGTCGCTGTTGAGGGCGTTGAGGGCACGGACGGCATGCTTGACCGCGTGGCGAACCTCAGAGCAGCAGGCCGCATATCGCCGCGCCGGCGCGGTGTGCTGGTCAAGCTCAGTAAGCCGCAGCAGGATATTCGCGCCGACCTGCCGGCGATTGGTGTGTCCACCGTGCTCAACGCCAAAGCCGCCGGGCTTGCAGGAGTGGCCATCGAAGCCGGCCGGGCGCTGGTGCTTGATCGCGACGCACTCATTAAAGTGGCAGACGAAAACGGTCTTTTTGTCTGCGGTATCGACAAGGGCTTGCCGGGATGGGGGCTTCAATGAGCGACAGACCGCTGAAGATTGCCGTCATAGCCGGCGAAGTCTCTGGCGATCTCTTAGGTGCCGATCTCATTGCCGCGCTAAAGAGGATCCATTCCGGGCCGATCGAACTCGTCGGCGTCGGCGGTGAGGGGTTGCAGAGCCAGGGATTGAAATCGCTCTTCGATTTCTCCGAGCTTTCCATCATGGGCATCACCCAGGTGCTGGCGAAGCTGCCGAAGCTCTGGTCTCTCATCCGGCAGACGGTAGCGGCGATCATCGCGGCGAAACCCGATATCCTGCTCATCATCGACAGCCCGGACTTCACCCATCGCGTCGCCAAGCGCGTGCGCAAGGCGCTGCCGGACCTCCCAGTCGTCAACTATGTCTGTCCCAGTGTCTGGGCCTGGAAGGAATATCGCGCCCAGCGCATGCTCGCCTATGTTGACCATGTGCTGGCCGTACTTCCTTTCGAGCCGGCGGTGATGCAGCGTCTCAACGGGCCGGCGACAACCTATGTGGGTCACCGTCTGGTTGCGGACGCAGCGCTCCTGGAGACCCGGCGCCTGCGCGCTGGCCGGCAGCCCGGCAACGGTGCGATCCTGCTTCTTCCCGGCTCGCGCTCCTCCGAGATCAAGAAGCTTCTGCCTTATTTCGAAGCCGCCGCCAATGAGTTCGTCGCCCGCAATGGACCGATACGCTTCATGCTGCCGACTGTGCCGCACAAGGAAGCGTTTGTGCGCGAAATGACGGCGGGATGGAAGATAAAGCCGGAAATCGTTGTGGGTGCCAAAGCGAAATGGAAGGCCTTCGCCGAAGCCGATGCGGCCATGGCAGCGTCCGGCACGGTGATCCTGGAACTGGCGCTGGCTGATGTACCCGTCGTTTCCGCTTACAAGGTCGACTGGATCATGCGCATGCTGACGTCAGACATCAAGACCTGGAGCGGCGCACTGCCCAATCTGATCGCCGACTACGCGGTCGTGCCGGAATATCTGAACGATATCGTTCGCGGCGCAAGCCTCGCGCGCTGGATGGAGAGGCTGTCAGCCGACACCTACCAGCTCAAGGCGATGAAGGAAGGCTACGAGCTCATCTGGCAGCGCATGCAGACAGAAAAGCCGCCTGGAGAGCATGCAGCACAGATATTGCTCGATGTTCTAACCAACAAAAAACCCGGCCATTCCTGACCGGGTTTTCTTTTTGCTTCGAAGTCAGCGCTCAGCGCTTGGAAACCGGTACGTAGTCGCGCTTAGGTTCGCCGATATAGAGCTGGCGCGGACGGCCGATGCGCTGTTCCGGATCCTCGATCATTTCGTTCCACTGTGCGATCCAGCCGACGGTACGAGCCAGAGCGAAGAGCACGGTGAACATGGTCGTGGGGAAGCCCAGGGCCTTCAGCGTGATGCCGGAGTAGAAGTCGATGTTCGGGTAGAGCTTCTTCTCTATGAAGTATGAGTCGGTCAGAGCGATGCGCTCCAGCTCCATCGCGACTTCGAGAAGCGGATCGTCCTTGATGCCGAGTTCGCCGAGAACTTCATGCGTGGTCTTCTGCATGATCTTGGCGCGCGGATCGTAGTTCTTGTAGACGCGGTGACCAAAGCCCATCAGGCGGAACGGATCGTTCTTGTCTTTGGCGCGGGCGATATATTCCGGAATGCGATCGACAGTGCCGATTTCCGTCAGCATGTTGAGGGCTGCTTCGTTGGCGCCGCCGTGAGCGGGCCCCCAGAGGCAGGCGATGCCGGCGGCGATGCAGGCGAACGGGTTCGCACCCGAGGAGCCTGCGAGACGGACCGTCGAGGTCGAGGCATTCTGCTCGTGATCGGCATGGAGGATGAAGATACGGTCCATGGCGCGTGCGAGCACCGGATTGACGACATATTCCTCGCAGGGAACGGCAAAGCACATGCGCAGGAAGTTGGACGCGTAATCCAGATCATTCTTCGGGTAAACGAAGGGCTGGCCGATATGGTACTTATAGGCCATCGCTGCGAGCGTCGGCATCTTGGCGATCATGCGCAGGCTGGCGACCATGCGCTGGTGCGGATCGGTGATATCGGTGGAGTCGTGATAGAAGGCCGAAAGCGCGCCGACGCAGCCGCACATGACGGCCATCGGATGGGCGTCGCGACGGAAGCCGGTGAAGAAGCGGCTCATCTGTTCATGCACCATGGTGTGGTGCGTGACGCGATAGTCGAAGTCCTTCTTCTGGGCGGCGGTCGGCAATTCGCCGTAGAGCAGCAGGTAGCAGGCTTCCAGGAAGTCGCCATGCTCGGCAAGCTGCTCGATCGGGTAGCCGCGATGCAGCAGAACGCCTTCGTCGCCGTCGATATAGGTGATCTTCGATTCACAGGATGCAGTCGACGTAAACCCGGGATCGTAGGTGAAGGAAGCCGTGTTCTTGTAGAGGGCACCGATGTCGATGACGTCGGGTCCAACCGTGCCTTTTCGCACGGCGAGATCGACTGATTTGTCACCGATTTTGATTGTAGCGCTTTGATCCGTCATGCTGATCCTCCGGGGTGGCGGTGGCGCCGCAAAAGCGCCATAAGGGTTAAGCGTCCTAAGCGATAGCTATATGATCGCGAAGCTAATGCCAAGTTACCGTGATGCCATTTTGTGCATCGCGGCATCATCTTTTAGGCAGTGCAGCGATGAGCTAAATGCATATCAGAACACCATGATTTGACTGGATTTTTTGCTCCCGCGAATTTTCCTCTTATTTCAATCGATTATTGTTTGCTCGTTTTGATTTCAGGTTGCATTCTGCCGGTATCCGGGGGCGGGTCCAGGCGATCATGGCGGGGATAGAGACAAGAGAACGACAAGAGCAATCCATTGATGAAAAGATGGATTTTGCTGGCATTGCCCCGCGCGCCATTGTGACGCAATCGGCTCGGACCCAGGTTGCGATCCCATTTCGATGGCGATTGGTGACTGTTGCGAAACGATACGTCGGGTCGTCGATGCGTATGGCCACCGAAGAGGCAGGCCACGGTCGCCTCATCCTCTTCTCTCCGGTCTTCCTTGGTGCAGGTGCCGCGACCTGGTTTCTGGCGGCCTCGGACTTTCCGGCCGTGTCGCTCGGTCTCTGCCTGCTTGTTCTCCTTATTGCCGTTGCGCTCTGCGGTTATGCCCGGACGAAACTGCAGGCGACGCTGCTTGCTCTACTTCTTTTTGCCGGTGGAATGCTCTCCGCGCAGATCGAAACATGGCGGGCAAAGACCCTGATCCTCGATTCAGCCGTAACGACAACGGTGACCGGCCGGATCGAACGCCGAGAAGGCGATGGCCAAGGGCGCTGGCGTTATATTCTTGACGTCACCGGTACGGATGCTCCTGAGATCAAGCGTCCGCCCGAACGCATCTCCGTGCTGGTCCGCGGAGCCGCCCAGCCGTTCGAACTCGGCGACGTCATCGAGGGCAGGGCACGTCTCACGCCTCCGGCGGGGCCGGCGCTCTCCCACCTCAATGATTTTGCCTTCAGCGCCTATTTTGACGGCATCGGTGCCAACGGCTTCTTCTATGGAGTACCCAAGAGGGTTGCGGAACAGCCGGAGCGATCGAACTCGGTCGGTGAGGCAATTCTGGAGTCGCTCTACCGCCTGAGAAGCGGCATCGGCGATCGGATTCGCTCCACACTACCCGGCGACACCGGGGCTTTTGCCGCCTCCCTCGTCACGGACGAGAGACGGGCGATCTCGGATGAAACGACGGAGGCGCTGCGGCAGTCCGGCCTTGCGCATATCATCGCGATCTCCGGCCTCAACATGGCGCTTTCCGCTGGCATCTTCTTTGTCGGGCTGCGCGTCATTCTCAGTCTTTTTCCCGGCATTGCCCAGGCGTGGCCAACCAAGAAGATCGCGGCGGCCGGTGCGCTTGCTGCGGTGACGGCCTACTATCTGATCTCGGGTTTTGCCGTCTCCGCCGAACGCGCCTTCATCATGATGGCGATTATGCTGGTTGCGGTCTTCTTCGACCGGCCGTCGATCAGTCTCAGAAACGTGGCGCTATCCGCTCTCGTGATCCTCGCGGTCTCGCCATCGGAGGGGCTAGGGCCGAGTTTCCAGATGTCCTTTGCCGCAACGCTTGCACTGGTCGCCGGCTACGACCTCTGGAAGGGGCGGCCGATGCGGGAGAATGCCTTTGCCAAGCTGCCGATCATGAAGCCCTTCTTCATGGTTGGTGGCTTCTTCGGTGGCGTTTTCCTGACGTCGCTGATCGGTGGTTTCTCGACGGCGCTGTTTTCGATCGAGCATTTCCACCGGCTGACTGCCTATGGCCTGCCGGCAAATCTCGCGGCCATGCCGGTCATCACCTTCATCGTCATGCCGGCCGGGATGCTGGCAATGCTGCTGATGCCGTTTGGTCTGGACGGCTGGCTATGGCCGGTGGCAGGCTTCGGGCTTGATCTGGTGATCACCATCGCAAAGGCAGTAGCGGGGTGGGGCGGCAACATAGATGTAGGCCGCTTGCCCGGCTGGTATTTCCCGACCGCCGTTTTCGGATTTCTGCTGCTGACCCTGCTCAGAACCCGGCTGCGGCACATGGGAACGGCAATTGTCGCGGTCTCGACGCTCGCTGTTGTCCTTCTTCCATCGGAGGCGATGCCCGATATCGCTATCTCCGAAGATGGCAGCCTGGTCGCTATAGTCGATGGAGAGGCGATGGCTTCGAACCGTGAAAAGCCGCCCGCCTTCATCTTCGAACAATGGCAGAGGGCCCTTGCCGTCGAAGAGCATCAGAAGCCAGTTATGCTTCAAGCTGCCAAGGCGCCCACTGCGCCTGATGGTCAAAGACTGCAACTGTCACCCGACCAACAGAATGAAGCCAGAGAGGCAATGAGACAGGCAGTCGCCATTAGCCCGCCGTCACGCTTCTCCTGCCTGAAGGGCGCCTGGTGCACCACTTTGCTCGTCAATGGAAAGAAACTGACCGTCATCGACAATGCTGCCTATCTCGGACCAGCCTGCGATACGGCTGATATTGTGGTGACCCCTGTCCGATTGCGCTTCGACCGCTGTCGTTCCGGCGCGCTGCTCTTTACCGGCGAGACGCTGCGCAAGACAGGTTCTGTCGAACTTCGATTCACCGATAAGGGAATTGAGGTCGCAACCGCATTCGACACATTGGGGCGACCCTGGATGCGCCACCGCGCCTATGATTGGCGCAGTAACACATTCGCAGACGCCAATCTGTCACCGGTCAGTGATAGCGGCGAATGAGGCCGACGAGCTTGCCCTGGACCTTGACGCGATCCGGCGGAAAGATGCGGGTCTCGTAAGCAGGGTTTGCTGCCTCGAGCGCAATCGATGCGCCCTTGCGGCGGAAACGCTTGAGCGTTGCTTCCTCGTCATCGACGAGCGCGACGACGATATCACCCGGATTGGCTGTGCTGCCATTGCGGATGATGACCGTGTCGCCATCGAAGATGCCGGCTTCGATCATCGAGTCGCCGCGAACTTCCAGCGCATAATGTTCACCGGAGCCAAGCATATCGGCGGGAACGGTGATGTCATGCGTATTGTTCTGGATTGCCGAGATCGGAACACCGGCGGCGATGCGGCCCATGACGGGAACGGAGACCGCATTGCCGTTATCGGCAGCGGGTGCTGGCTTCGCCGAGGCAGGAGGCGCCACGGGCTGGGGCTTGCCGAGGCTGCCCTCGATGACGCTCGGTGAAAAGCCGCGCCGAGGCTGCAGGCTCGGGCTGTAGGCTTCCGGCAGTTTGATGACTTCGAGCGCGCGCGCCCGGTTCGGAAGCCGGCGAATGAAGCCGCGTTCTTCGAGCGCCGTGATCAGCCGGTGAATACCGGATTTCGAGGCCAGATCCAGTGCGTCCTTCATCTCGTCGAAAGACGGTGGAACGCCTGACTCCTTCATCCTTTCATGAATGAAAAGAAGGAGTTCCTGTTGTTTGCGCGTGAGCATGGCGTCTCCCCAGTCTTGAAACAAATCCAGAACGGACACTATATGTTCCATATGTGTTCCGCAAGTAGCTAAATTTTCGTAAAACTTCTGTTCAATCTGTCGAGAATTTGATTTTTATCGCCCTTAGGCCTGTCTGGCCTTGTTTCACGAGACCTGCTGAAGCACATCTCCTTGTCACTGCTGGGAGAAGAACCGATGAGCCAAGACACGCTTCCGATCGATCATCTCGTTTTGCCGGTTACCGATATCGACCTTGCCCGCGAAAGGCTGGGCAAGCTGGGCTTTACCGTCGCGCCCGATGCCCGCCATCCCTTCGGCACGGAGAATGCCTGTGTTTTCTTTGCCGACAAAACCTATATCGAGCCGCTCGGTGTCGCGAGCGTCGAGGAGAGCGAGGTGACGGCACGTGAGGGCAATGTCTTCACGGCTCGCGATCAGGCTTTCCGCTTCCGCTGCGGCAGCGAGGGACTGTCCGCCATCGCCTTCGCCACCGCGGATGCAAAGCACGAACATGCTCGATTCGTGGAGGGCAGCATCAGTGCCGGTTCTGTGCTGCAGTTCGAACGCCCTGTGAAAATGCCGGATGGCACTGAGAGCATTGCCGGCTTCCGGCTCGCCTTCGCTGCCGACCTCCGGGCACCGGATTTCTTTCTCTTCGCTGTCGAGCGCATCAACCCGCTTCCTGCCGACCGCAACGTGCTGGAGACCCACGCCAATGGCGTGACAGGCATTGCCGAGATCGCTCTCGCAGCCCCCGAGCCGACAGCCTTCGGCGACTTCGTTCGCTCGGCGGCAAAAGCCGCTTCTGCTGGCGATACGAGTTTCGGGCTGGAGGTGCTTACCGGAAACGCAAAGATCAGCCTGATGACCCCGCAGGGGCTGGAGGCCTATTTCGATCTGGCGACGCCGGATATCGATCGCGGCCTGGGCGGCCGGGCAATCCTCTTTGCGGTTGGCGATCTGGCCGTGACAGAAGCGCATTTGGCTGCTAACGGGGTGACCTACACACGCAAGGGCAACCGTATTCTGGTGAAGCCCGCGCCCGGCCAGGGCGTGCTCTTCGCTTTCGAGGAAACATCATGAGCTCTACTACCAACTCCGTGGTGACGGTCGGCGAAGGCGCCGGCAAGGTCACTTTCTCCAATGCCGGGCGCCTGTCGCTGATTGCCGGCGCTTGCGAAATGGAAAGCCGCGACCATGCGTTCATGGTTGCCGGCACGTTGAAGGAACTGTGCGCCAAGCTCGGTATCGGGCTCGTCTATAAGACGTCTTTCGACAAGGCGAACCGCTCTTCCTTGTCGAGCAAACGCGGCGTCGGCCTTGAAAAGGGCCTGGAGGTTTTTGCCGATCTCAAGAAGGAACTCGGCATTCCGGTTCTGACCGACATCCACACTGAAGAACAATGCGCCGAAGTGGGCAAGGTCGTCGACATCCTGCAGATACCGGCCTTCCTGTCTCGTCAGACGGATCTCCTGGTGGCTGCGGCAAAGACCGGCCGCGTTATCAACGTCAAGAAGGGCCAGTTCCTGGCGCCTTGGGATATGAAGAACGTGCTCGGCAAGCTGAACCAGAGCGGCAATCCGAACATCTTGCTGTGCGAGCGCGGCGCTTCCTTTGGTTACAATACGCTGGTCTCCGACATGCGTTCCCTGCCGATCATGGCAGCAACCGGCGCCCCCGTTATTTTCGACGCCACGCATTCAGTCCAGCAGCCTGGCGGGCAGGGGGAAACCTCCGGCGGAGAGCGGCAGTTCGTGGAAACGCTGGCGCGTGCAGCCGTTGCCGTCGGCGTTGCCGGCATCTTTATCGAAACCCATCAGGATCCGGATAACGCGCCCTGCGACGGGCCGAACATGGTCTATCTCAAGGACATGCCGCGGCTTCTCGAGAAGCTTCTCGCCTTCGACGCGATCGCCAAGGCCGCCTGAACGGCAGGCAGCATCAGGCTGCCGCGCGGGACGGGCGCCTTTCCTCCAGTGCGAAGCGGGAGAGCATGCGCCCGAGATGGGACGCCTCGTTGCCGAGCTCCTGGCAGGCGGCGTTTGTCTCCTCGGCCATCGCCGCATTCTGCTGTGTCACCTGATCCATACGGTTGACGGCAGCGTTGACCTCGACGAGCGCGACCGACTGTTCTGAAGACGAGCGCACGATCGCTTCGGTCAGCGCCGTCACCTGCAGCACCTGGCGGTCGATATCGCCGAGTGCCTCGCCGGTGCGGTTGACAAGTGCCACGCCCGCGGAGACCTGCCGCGACGACGTCTCGACGAGAAGCTTGATCTCCTTGGCGAGATTGGCGGAGCGGCCGGCAAGCTCGCGGACTTCCTGAGCTACGACGGCAAAGCCTTTCCCTGCGTCTCCGGCGCGTGCTGCCTCGACGCCCGCGTTGAGCGCCAAAAGATTGGTCTGAAAGGCGATCTCATCGATGGCGTTGATAATATCGCCGATCCTGACCGCTGATTCCTCGATCTTCTCCATGGCGGTAACCGCTTCGCGAACGATCTCGGCGGAATGCGCGGCACTCTCCTTCGTGGCCAACATCATCGCATTGGCTTCCTGGGCCCGCTCCGAGGAGTTTTTCACCGTAACCGTGATCTGATCCAGCGCCGAAGCCGCCTGTTCGAGTGAGGCAGCCTGACTCTCGGTACGCTGTGCCAGATCAGTGGTGCTGAGTGCGATTTCGCGCGAACTGTCGCCGACCGTATTCGTGGCGGCATAGATGTCCTTCATGGCATCGGAAAGAATGATGATGCTGGTATTGAAGGTCTCGCGAAGCTTCTCATAAGTGTTGGCGAACTGCTCGTCGAGACGCACGGTCAGGTCGCCGCGTGAAAGACGCTCCAGGCCGGCGCTCAGGCTTTCGATGACGCGCTGGCGCGTGGCATTCTCCACGCTCTTCGATGCGTCGAGTTCTGCATCGCGGCGCATCTGTGCCTGCCGTTCCTCGTCCTGGTGCGCGCGGATGGCGTTCCGTTCTTCCGCCGATTCGCGAAAGACCGTGACTGCGCGCGCCATTTCTCCGATTTCGTCGGATCGTCTGACATAGGGAACTTCGCGGGAATAGTCGCCGCTCGCGAGGACCGCCATGTAGTCGCGCATCGCCGATAGCGGCACGATCGCGCGCCTGCGGAACATGTAGAGCCCGGCAACGATGAGCACGAAGGAAAGCGCGGCGGCGGACAGCGTAACGGCGGAGAGCAGTTCCGTCTGTTCGGCAGCCTGCTTTTCGGCATCCGCCTGGAAGGCGTTCGCCATCGCCACGAGTTCGTTCACGGCCTTTTCGTGAACATGAAAATTCGTCGCAAGCTTGAGGAGCGCCGGTTCGACGGCGGCCTTGTCGCCCTTGAGTATTGCAGGCACCGCCTCCTCATCCATGACTTGCCAGAAGGCGTCGCCCCTGACGAGAACGTCATCGAGAAGCTTGCGCTTGAGATCGGCGCTGAGCGGCGTTTCTGACCAATATTTGCGGCGGTCTTCATAAGCCGGCTTCAGAACCGTTCGGATGCGTTCGATATTGGCCGTTGCCGAGGCCGGCTGCTCGACGGCTTCGAGCGCGAGCATGTAGGGTTCGATGACATAGAGCGGCGGCGGGAGAATATCGGCGACGAGATCCTTGCCATAGATGATCTGCTTATACATCAGTCCGTTCACGCGAAGCATGTTGAACGCGTAATTCTGCAAGCCGATGGAGGTCACCAGTCCGAGGATGACAACGGCACCGAAAATGGCAAGGCTGCGTGCAATATTGAGTTTCATCTGTGCCTCATATGAAATGCCGCCAAGAGAGTCGATAAAATCCCGTACTGGTTGTTTTTGGAGGGGGCCGCAGCTGTTCATTCCAGCCGTTCCGTATTTGCCTGAGTGGCCGAAACGACCGACTTTTGAGGGCCTCTCCCAAGCTTTCAAAATTAAACCGGGATGGTTACCGAAGGCTGAAATCAAAGGGCGAGAAGCCGTCCAAAATTGGGGCTGTTGCAGGAATTTTCAGCCGTGGGTTGCTGCCAACGATGGTGGCTTGCCAACATTCCGCCCGGATAAACAGTTTATCGTCTTTCGATGGATGGGATATGCTGGCCGGCGACTGCCGTTCCCTTCAAAACCCTGACATGATTGTGCTATAGGCCACGTCTGATGCGCTGCCCGAACGTGCAAAATTGCGGCATTGTAATTTGCGCACCTTCGATTAAGACGGTTTCAAACGATTTATCCACCCACCGAGCAGGAAAAAACCATGACTGCAATTACCGATATCATCGCCCGCGAGATTCTTGATAGCCGTGGTAACCCCACCGTCGAAGTCGATGTCTATCTCGAAGACGGCAGCATGGGCCGTGCGGCTGTTCCCTCGGGTGCCTCGACCGGCGCGCATGAAGCCGTCGAACTACGTGACGGCGGCAAGCGCTACCTGGGCAAGGGTGTCGAAAAGGCCGTCGAAGCCGCCAACACCGAGATCTTCGACGCCATCGGCGGCATCGACGCTGAAAACCAGATCCAGATCGACAAGATCATGATCGAGCTCGACGGTACGCCGAACAAGTCGCGCCTTGGGGCCAACGCCATCCTCGGCGTTTCGCTCGCTGTTGCCAAGGCCGCCGCGGAGGCTTCCGGCCTGCCGCTCTACCGTTATGTTGGTGGCGCTTCGGCCAGCCTGCTACCGGTTCCTATGATGAACATCATCAACGGTGGCGCACATGCCGACAACCCGATCGATTTCCAGGAATTCATGATCCTGCCGGTTGGCGCAGACTCTATCCGTGAAGCTGTCCGCATGGGCTCGGAAGTCTTCCATACGCTGCGCAAGGAACTCGCCGCCCAGGGCCACAACACCAATGTCGGCGACGAAGGCGGTTTTGCCCCGGGCCTGAAGAGCGCTCCGGAAGCCCTCGACTTCATCATGAAGTCGGTTGAGAAAGCCGGCTACAAGCCGGGCGAGGACATCTATCTCGGCCTCGATTGCGCCTCGACGGAATTCTTCAAGGACGGCAAGTATGTGATGGAAGGCGAAGGCCGCACGCTCGAACCGGGCGCAATGGCCGAATACCTCGCCGAACTCGTCGGCAAGTACCCGATCATTTCCGTCGAAGACGGCATGGCAGAAGACGATTGGGAAGGCTGGAAGACACTGACCGATCTCGTCGGCAAAAAGTGCCAGCTCGTCGGCGATGACTTGTTCGTCACCAACTCGGCTCGCCTGCGTGACGGTATCCGCATGGGCGTCGCCAACTCGATCCTCGTCAAGGTCAACCAGATCGGCTCGCTGACGGAAACGCTCGATGCCGTCAACACCGCGCACAAGGCGGCCTACACTGCCGTGATGTCGCACCGCTCGGGCGAAACGGAAGATTCCACGATCGCCGATCTCGCAGTTGCCACCAACTGCGGCCAGATCAAGACCGGCTCGCTGTCGCGCTCGGATCGCCTTGCCAAATACAACCAGCTGATCCGCATCGAAGAAGGTCTCGGCCCGCAGGCTCAGTATGCCGGCCGCTCCATCATCCGCGGCTAATACGAACTGATAAATCAGTCATTTGGAACCCGCGCTCCGGCGCGGGTTTTTTGTTGAGTCTGCCCGTGGTGGGCTTTGAGTCAACGAACGGTTAATCTCTGCGCGGTAAATTGAAACGATTGGTAATGCGTTAGAGCATGCGTGTATGTGGACAAAGCATCATAAGAAGAGAAAGACTGGCCGCTTCGTCATTCCGGCCATGACGGTCGCCTTCCTTTCCTATTTCGGTTATCATTGCATTCACGGTGACTATGGTCTGCGTGCGACGGAGGCGTTCGAGCGCCAGCGTGTCGCGCGTGAGAAGGAATTGGCTGTGCTGAAGGTTAAGCGTGAGCATCTGGAGGCGCAGGTAGCGCTCCTGAGTGACGGCTCGCTGGACAAGGATATGCTCGACGAAAAGGCGCGATATCAGCTCAACATGTCGCGCGCGGATGAGATTGTCATTTACAATCACTACCGCAATTAACCGAATTTGGGTTAATCAAAAATTCCTGTTATTTATCAATAATTTACCTGCGAATATGAGCCATGCAATTATGGCATTGCTGTGGTCATTTTTCTTCCCTATGGTACGCGCCACCTGAGAACCGATAAACCCATAGGGAGGGTTGAATGGCGTTGCGCAAAACCGCGACCGTTTCCAGCCGCAAAAACAGTGCGAAATCCGCAGCCAAGGCATCGAACGGTGGTCCTATCGCCGATTTCGATCGCGACGAGGAGCTGAAGGCCTATCGCGAGATGCTGCTCATCCGCCGTTTCGAGGAAAAGGCGGGCCAGCTTTACGGCATGGGCTTCATCGGTGGTTTCTGTCACCTTTACATCGGCCAGGAGGCTGTCGTCGTCGGCATGCAGATGGCGCAGAAGGAAGGCGATCAGGTCATCACCGCCTATCGCGACCACGGTCATATGCTGGCTACCGGCATGGAAGCACGCGGCGTCATGGCTGAGCTGACGGGGCGTCGCAACGGCTATTCCCACGGGAAGGGCGGTTCGATGCACATGTTCTCCAAGGAGAAGCATTTCTACGGCGGTCACGGCATCGTCGGCGCGCAGGTGTCGCTCGGCACCGGTCTCGCCTTCGCCAACCGGTACCGCGGCAACAACTCTGTCTCGATTGCCTATTTCGGCGACGGTGCTGCCAACCAGGGTCAGGTCTACGAGAGCTTCAACATGGCTGCTCTCTGGAAGCTACCGATCATCTACATCGTCGAAAACAACCGTTATGCCATGGGCACGTCGACGGCTCGCGCGACGGCTCAGTCGAACTATTCGCTTCGCGGTTCCGGCTTCGGTATCCCGGGCGTCCAGGTTGACGGCATGGACGTTCGCGCCGTCAAAGCTGCTGCCGATGAGGCGCTCGAGCACTGCCGCTCGGGCAAGGGCCCGATCATCCTTGAAATGCTGACCTATCGCTACCGCGGCCACTCCATGTCGGACCCGGCGAAGTATCGCACCAAGGAAGAAGTGCAGAAGATGCGCTCCGAGCAGGACCCGATCGAGCAGGTTCGCCTGCGCGTGATGGAAAAGGGTTGGGCGACCGAAGACGATCTGAAGGCGATCGACAAGGAAGTCCGCGACATCGTCGCCGACAGTGCCGATTTCGCCCAGGCCGATCCGGAGCCGGATGCATCCGAACTCTACACCGACATTCTGCTCTAATCGGGGAGGGAACCCATGCCTATCGATATCCTCATGCCCGCCCTCTCTCCGACGATGGAAGAAGGCACGCTGTCCAAGTGGCTCAAGAATGAAGGCGACAAGGTCACGTCCGGTGACGTGATTGCCGAAATCGAAACCGACAAGGCGACGATGGAAGTCGAAGCCGTCGATGAAGGCGTCATCGGCAAGCTGCTGGTTCCGGCAGGCACCGAAAACGTCAAGGTGAATGCCAAGATCGCCATCCTGCTGCAGGATGGCGAATCCGCCGACGCGATTTCCGCCGCTCCGGCTGCCACTCAGCCGGCTCCGGCCGCCGCGGCGCCTGCTGCCCAGGAAGAAAAGCCGGCTGCAGCTGCTGCTCCGGTTCCGGCCGAGCCCAAGGCTTTCGTGCCGAACGACCCGGAAATTCCTGCCGGTACCGAGATGGTGTCGATGACGGTGCGCGAAGCCCTTCGTGACGCCATGGCCGAAGAAATGCGCGCCGATGACAACGTCTTCGTCATGGGCGAGGAAGTTGCCGAATACCAGGGCGCCTACAAGGTCACCCAGGGTCTTCTGCAGGAATTCGGCGCTCGCCGCGTTATCGATACGCCGATCACCGAACACGGCTTCGCCGGCGTCGGCGTCGGTGCTGCCATGGCCGGCCTGAAGCCGATCGTCGAGTTCATGACCTTCAACTTCGCCATGCAGGCGATCGACCAGATCATCAACTCGGCTGCCAAGACGCTCTATATGTCGGGCGGCCAGATGGGTGCCCCGATCGTTTTCCGCGGCCCGAACGGTGCTGCTGCCCGCGTCGGCGCCCAGCACAGCCAGGATTACGCGGCCTGGTATAGCGCGATCCCCGGCCTGAAGGTTGTCATGCCCTACACGGCATCCGACGCCAAGGGTCTGCTCAAGGCCGCGATCCGTGACCCGAATCCGGTCGTCTTCCTCGAAAACGAAATTCTCTACGGTCAGCATTTCGATGTACCGAAGCTCGATAATTTCGTTCTGCCGATCGGCAAGGCCCGCATCCACCGCCCGGGCAAGGATGTCACCGTCGTCTCCTTCGGCATCGGCATGACCTATGCGACGAAGGCGGTTGCTGAACTCGAAAAGCTCGGCATCGATGTCGAACTGATCGATCTGCGCACGCTTCGCCCGATGGATCTTCCGACCGTGATCGAATCGGTCAAGAAGACAGGCCGTCTGGTCACCGTCGAAGAAGGTTATCCGCAGAACTCCGTTGGCACCGAAATCGCCACCCGCGTCATGCAGCAGGCCTTCGATTACCTCGATGCGCCGATCCTGACGATCGCCGGCAAGGACGTTCCGATGCCTTACGCCGCCAATCTCGAGAAGCTCGCGCTTCCGAATGTCGGCGAAGTGGTCGATGCGGTGAAAGCCGTTTGCTACAAATAAGGGGAGGGCCTTTCGATGCCGATCAATATCACGATGCCCGCCCTCTCTCCGACCATGGAAGAAGGCAATCTGGCCAAGTGGCTGGTCAAGGAAGGCGATAAGGTCAAGTCCGGCGATGTGATCGCTGAGATCGAGACCGACAAGGCGACGATGGAAGTCGAAGCCATCGACGAAGGCACCGTTGCCAAGCTCGTCGTTCCGGCTGGCAGCGAAGGCGTGAAGGTCAACGCCCTGATCGCCGTTCTCGCCGCCGATGGCGAAGATGTCGCCGCCGCCGCAAGCGGTGCCGGCTCCGCCGCTCCGGCGCCGAAGGCTGCGGTTGCTCCGGCACCAGCCGAAGCACCGAAGGCTGAGACAGCACCCGCTCCGGCACCGGCAGCTCCGGCCCCCGCCCCGGCTGCCGCCTCCTCGGCTGGCGCTCGCACCTTCTCTTCGCCGCTTGCTCGCCGTCTCGCCAAGGAAGCCGGTATCGATATCTCTGCCGTTGCCGGCACCGGTCCGCATGGCCGTGTCGTCAAGAGTGATGTCGAAGCTGCTGCTGCCGGTGGTGGCGCCAAGGCCGCTCCGGCTGCTGTTGCTGCCCCGCAGGCTGCTGCACCGGCTCCGGCCGCTGCCGCTCCGAAGGGCGCTTCGGATGAAGCCGTGCTCAAGCTCTTCGAGCCGGGCTCCTACGAGCTCGTGCCGCATGACGGCATGCGCAAGACGATTGCCCGTCGCCTCGTCGAATCCAAGCAGACCGTTCCGCACTTCTACGTTTCGGTCGATTGCGAACTCGACGCGCTAATGGCGCTGCGTGCGCAGCTGAACGACGCCGCTCCCCGCAAGGACGGTGCTCCGGCCTACAAGCTTTCGGTCAACGACATGGTCATCAAGGCCATGGCTTTGGCACTGCGCGACATTCCGGATGCCAACGTCTCCTGGACCGAAAATGCCATGGTCAAGCACAAGCATGCCGATGTCGGCGTGGCTGTCTCGATCCCTGGCGGCCTGATCACCCCGATCGTCCGCAAGGCTGAGGAGAAGACGCTATCGACCATCTCCAACGAGATGCGCGATCTCGGCAAGCGCGCGAAAGATCGCAAGCTGAAGCCTGAGGAATATCAGGGCGGCACGACCTCGGTCTCCAACATGGGAATGATGGGCGTGAAGAACTTCGCAGCCGTCATAAACCCGCCGCATGCGACCATCCTCGCAGTCGGCGCGGGGGAGCAGCGCGTCATCGTCAAGAACGGCGAAATGGCGATTGCTACGGTCATGACCGTGACGCTCTCGACTGACCATCGTTGCGTTGACGGTGCTCTCGGTGCTGAGTTGCTGCAGGCCTTCAAGGGCTACATCGAAAATCCGATGGGCATGCTGGTCTAAGCAGGACGCGGGAGGGCGGACATGACGAAGACTGTTCTTTGCTATGGTGACTCGCTGACTTGGGGCTATGACGCCGTCACGATCGGCCGTCATGCCTACGAAAACCGCTGGCCGAGCGTGCTTCAGGCAACGCTCGGAAGCGGAGTTCGCGTCATCGCGGAAGGCCTGAACGGCCGCACCACCGCCTTTGACGACCATCTTGCCGATTGCGATCGCAATGGCGCACGCATTCTGCCGACTGTTCTGCAGACGCATGCGCCGCTCGATCTCGTTATCCTGCTGCTCGGCACCAACGACATGAAGCCGGTCGTTGCCGGCTCGGCCTTTGCCGCGTGCCAGGGCATCGGCCGTCTGGTGCGGCTGATCCGCAATCATGCCTGGCCCTTCGAATTCGATGGGCCGGAGATCCTGATCGTGGCGTCGCCGGCAATCTGCGCGACGGGCAATGTGCCCTTCGCGGCATCCTTCCCCGGTGGCATCGAGGAATCGGCAAAGCTTCCGACGCTTTACCGTGATCTCGCTGATGAACTCGGCTGCGGCTTCTTCGACGGCAATTCCGTCGCCAAGACGACGCCGATCGACGGTATTCACCTCGATGCGGAGAATACGCGTGCGCTCGGTCGCGGCCTTGAGCCCATCGTGCGGATGATGCTGGGCCTCTGACGATGACTGCCTTTCTCGCTCTCCGACAGGCCTCCCGCCGGGATGCTTCGGAACTGGCGATACTGGCGGATATTGCTTCTCACGGCTTTGCCTCATGGCTCTGGTTTGCCGATGTCGCAAGCGGCACGAGCGATACACCGCTGGAGCGGGGCCGGCTGAAGATGAGCGACGAGGCGCTCGGCGGCTGGAAGAACGCCGTCATCGGCGAGGCCTATGATGAGATCGCCGGAATGGCGATCGGTTACGAAGTGGATGAAGGCATACGTGATCTCGAAGCGCGGCATCCGGCCATAGAGCCGATGCTGGCGATGCAGAGATCGGTGATCGGACACTGGTTCATTGGCAGTCTCGCGGTCTATCGCCATATGCGCGGTATCGGCATCGGCAAGAGGCTGCTGGAAGATCAGCTCGCAAGGGCAGACGTGCTGCCGGTCAGCCTGATCACGTCGGATAGTAACGAAGCGGCTCTGTCGCTTTACGGAAGAAACGGATTTTCGGAAGCGGCGCGCATGAATGCCGTGCCGCTCTTCGATAACAGCAAAAAGCACGCATGGGTTCTCATGACCCGCGCGCGAGCGTAACAAAGGCAGGAAAGCAATGGCTCAATCCTACGACGTCATCGTCATCGGTTCCGGTCCCGGCGGCTATATCGCCGCCATCCGCGCCGCGCAGCTCGGCCTCAAGGTCGCCTGCGTCGAGCGCGAACATCTCGCCGGCATTTGCTCCAACTGGGGCTGCATTCCGACCAAGGCGCTGCTGCGCTCGGCTGACGTCCTGCATACCGCCCAGCACGGCAAGGATTACGGCCTGGTGCTGGAAGGCACGATCAAGCCCGATATCAAGGCGATCGTCACCCGTTCGCGCGGTATTGCGCATCGCATGAATAACGGCGTCGGCTTCCTGTTCAAGAAGAACAAGGTCGATGTCATCTGGGGTGAGGCAAAGATCACCAAGCCCGGCGAGATTGTCGTTTCCAAGACGACGAAGAAGCCGATGGAGCCGATGGGTCCGGTGCCGAAGAACGCGCTCGGCGAAGGCACCTATACGGCCAAGCACATCATCGTTGCGACCGGCGCGCGTCCGCGCGCACTGCCGGGCATCGAGCCGGATGGTAAGCTGATCTGGACCTATTTTGAAGCAATGAAGGCGGACGAACTGCCGAAGTCCCTGCTTGTCATGGGATCGGGCGCGATCGGTATCGAATTCGCAAGCTTCTACCGCACGATGGGCGTCGACGTCACCGTCGTCGAGATCATGAGCCAGGTCATGCCGGTCGAGGATGTGGAAATCTCCGCTCTCGCCAAGAAGCAGTTCGAGCGTCAGGGCATGAAGATCCATCTGGAGGCCAAGGTCGCCAAGGTGGAGAAGGGCGCAAATTCGATCACTGCCACCATCCAGAAGAAAGACGGAACGACGGAAACGATCACTGCAGACCGCATGATTTCAGCCGTCGGCGTGCAGGCCAATGTCGAAGGCATCGGCCTTGAGGCTGTCGGCGTGAAGACCGATCGTGGCTTCATCGTCATCGACGGCTATGGCAGGACCAATGTGCCTGGCATCTACGCGATCGGCGACGTTGCCGGCCCGCCGCTGCTGGCCCACAAGGCCGAGCATGAAGGCGTCGTCTGTGTCGAGAAGATTGCCGGCCTGCCGAACGTTCATCCGATGGACAAGCTCAAGATCCCGGGCTGCACCTACTGCAACCCGCAGGTCGCATCTGTCGGCCTGACCGAGGCTAAGGCCAAGGAGTTGGGCCGCGATATCCGCGTTGGCCGCTTCCCTTTCAGCGCCAACGGCAAGGCTGTCGCGCTCGGCGAAGACCAGGGTCTGGTCAAGACGATCTTCGACAAGAAGACCGGCGAACTGCTCGGCGCCCACATGGTCGGCGCCGAAGTCACCGAGCTCATCCAGGGCTTCGTGGTCGCCATGAACCTGGAGACGACGGAAGAAGAACTGATACACACGATCTTCCCGCATCCGACCATTTCGGAGACGATGAAGGAAAGCGTGCTCGATGCTTACGGCCGCGTTCTGAACGCTTGATAATTTTCTTGTGCGCCCTCTATCCCGTGGCGGAACGCCATTGCCCGGGATGGAAAATCCATTCGCTCCCCGGGGTGGAAAAAACGAAAGGAAATCATCATGTCTATGAGCACGCAGTCGCTTCTCGTCTTTCTGCTGATCGGTCTGGTCGCGGGCTTCCTCGCGAGCCTGGTCGTCGGTGGTGGTGGGTTGATACGGTGCCTGCTCAGCGGCATCATCGGCGCGTTCGTGGGCGGGTTTTTGTTTAATGCATTGGGGATTTCTCTGGGCATTGAAAATGCACTGGTGGTTCAGATCATCCACGCCACTGTCGGCGCCATTGTCGTGGTGCTGATCGCAAGG
This sequence comes from Rhizobium sp. 768_B6_N1_8, assembly GCF_051811225.1. NCBI lineage: Bacteria > Pseudomonadati > Pseudomonadota > Alphaproteobacteria > Hyphomicrobiales > Rhizobiaceae > Rhizobium > Rhizobium sp. 768_B6_N1_8. The sequence goes on from NZ_JBPWPV010000001.1 coordinate 1,520,581, forward strand.
GCGATAGCGTAGGGCAGAAACACGGGATGGAAGGCGTCGGCTGGATTTCGGCAATCATTATCGGTGGACTTGCGGGCTGGCTCGCGGGCAAGCTGATGGAAGCGCGTTACGGCATATTGCTGAACATCGTGCTCGGCATTGTCGGCTCGGTCGTCGCCACCGCCATCCTGGCACAGTTCCATATCGAGGTTGCCGGCGGAAGGTTCGGCTACTTCGTGACGGGCTTCATTGGCGCCTGCCTGCTGATATTCTTCGCGCGGCTGGTTCGAAGATAAAGTGCGAAGACAGGGCGCATCCCTTCAGATCGAAAGATTTGAATAAACGAACGATGCGCAATATGACAATCCGGGCCGCATGGGGCGGCGGAAAGTTGAACTGACATGGTCACCATTCTCGACACGATCAATCCAGACGCAAAGCGTGTGCGGCATCCGGAAAAGGCGCATCGCCCGGATACGGAAGTCCTGCGCAAGCCGGACTGGATTCGTGTGAAGGCGCCGACCTCGAAAGGCTACGCCGAAACCCGCTCGATCGTGAAGGAGCACAAGCTCGTCACCGTCTGCGAAGAGGCGGGCTGCCCGAATATCGGCGAGTGCTGGGACAAGAAGCACGCCACCTTCATGATCATGGGCGAGATCTGTACGCGCGCATGCGCCTTCTGCAACGTCGCGACCGGCAAGCCGAATGCGCTCGACATGGCCGAGCCGGAAAACGTCGCCAAGGCCGTCAAGCAGATGGGCCTGAGCCACGTTGTCATCACCTCCGTCGACCGCGACGATCTGGAAGATGGCGGCGCCGAGCATTTCGAAAAGGTCATCTGGGCAATCCGCGCCGCTTCGCCGATGACGACGATCGAAATCCTGACGCCCGACTTCCTGAAGAAGCCTGGCGCGCTGGAACGCGTCGTCGCTGCCAAGCCCGACGTCTTCAACCACAATATGGAAACGGTTGCCGGCAACTATCTGACGGTTCGCCCGGGCGCCCGCTACTTCCATTCCATCCGCCTGCTGCAGCGCGTGAAGGAGCTCGATCCCACCATGTTCACCAAATCCGGTATCATGGTCGGCCTCGGTGAGGAGCGGAACGAGGTTCTCCAGCTCATGGACGATCTGCGCACCGCCGATGTCGACTTCCTGACGATCGGCCAGTACCTGCAGCCGACCCGCAAGCACCACAAGGTCGAGAGCTTCGTCACTCCGGAAGAGTTCAAGTCCTACGAGACGGTCGCTTACACTAAGGGCTTCCTGATGGTCGCTTCCAGCCCGCTGACGCGCTCCTCGCATCACGCTGGCGACGACTTCGCCCGCCTGAAGGCTGCGCGTGAGAAGAAGCTGCTGATGGCTGCCGAGTAAGAGCTTGCCACATGTGTTTAATAGGACCGCGGTGATTTTCGCCGCGGTTTTTCTTTGTTCGCTTCATTGTCATCATCAGGTCACGCGAAGCAGCTAGCCAGCACGCCGCTCTTCGCAACAGATCGGTCCGCGAAGGCGATCCTGTCGAAAGCGAGTTTGCCATGCATCAAGTGACGACGTCGCCTGAATCCGTGCGTGCAGTCTCCATTGCCGAAGCTGCCACCATTATTCCCCGTGCCGAGCGCATCCTGGTCTTCGGCTGCTCCGGCACCGGCAAGTCGACGCTTGCCCAGGCGCTCGCACGGCGATTCGGACTGACTTACGTCTCTATGGACCGCGACATCTTCTGGCTGCCCGGCTGGAAGCTGCGTCCGCGGGAGGAATCCGTTCAGCGCATCCGCGATGCCGTTGCGGGCGAACGCTGGATCATGGACGGCAACAACCCAAGCACATTGCCGGATCCGTCTGGCGCGCGCCGATATGGTGCTCTGGCGCCGCCCGGCGCGCAGCGTTTCCGTGCGCAGCGTGCTCGGGCGTTGGTGGAAATATCGCGGTCGGACCCGGCCGGACATGGCACCGGGATGCCCTGAGCGGATCGACTTGCAATTCCTGAAATACATCTGGACGTTCGAAAAGCGGGAAGCGCCGAAATTCGCGGCGATGCTGGCAAGCCATGGCCGCGACATCCCGGTTCTGACGCTCAAGTCCTTCCAAGAGAGCGACGAATTGCTCTCCAGACTGCCGGCTGTGAACGAGTAAGAAGGAACTCGCAATGGAACGGCAATCGGACGAGGCAATCAACTATGTCGACGACGCCTTTGCCGCCGGGCAGATTCGCGACGCGAGACGCATCTTGGTCATCGGCTGCTCGGGCGGCGGCAAGTCGACGCTTGCTCAGAAACTGGCGAACCATTTCGACCTGACCTATCTCTCGATCGACCGCGATATCCTCTGGCTGCCGGGCTGGGTGGAACGCAGCAGGCAGGAACAGCGCCAGCGGATCGTCGAAAGGATTGCCGGCGAGCGCTGGATCATGGATGGCACCAATCCGTCCACTTTCGATATCCGCCTGCCGCGCACCGATATCGTCATCTGGGTGCGGATGCCGCGCCTGCTTTGCGTCTGGGGAGTTGTGACCCGCTGGCTGAAGCACATTGGCCGCACACGCCCGGAAATGGCACCCGGCTGCATCGAGAAGGTCGATTGGCAGTTTCTGGAATTCATCTGGACCTTCGAGAAGAAATTCTCGCCGCGCGTGACATCAGCCATTGCTGCGCACGGACCGCATGTGCCCGTTTTGCAGGTGAAATCCCGCCGCCAGATGCGAGCGCTTCTTGATCTTCTCGATGTCCCGGCTTAACTGCGCTTCATGCCGCAATTCGAAACGCATCGCCCTGTCCCGCACACGCCCGACCAGATGTTCAACCTGGTGTCTGATGTCGAACGTTATCCGGAATTTCTGCCGCTCTGCGAAGCTCTGTCGGTGAAGAACCGCAAGGAGCGTGACGGCAAGGAACTGCTGATCGCCGACATGACGGTCGGCTACAAAGCGATCCGCGAAACCTTCACGACCCAGGTCCTGCTCAACAGGGCCGAGCGCGTCATCGACGTCAAATATATCGACGGCCCGTTCCGCTACCTCGACAATCGCTGGCGGTTCGTCGAGGCGGAAGGCGGCGGCTGTACGGTCGATTTTTTCATCGACTATGAGTTCAAGAGCCGCATTCTCGGCGCGCTCATGGGGTCAATGTTCGACAGGGCTTTCCGCATGTTCACGGACGCCTTCGAAAAACGGGCGGCAACGATCTACGGCTGACAGTCAGCGATCGAAGAAATGGTCGAAGATCTGCGTCGCGGGATAAGCGTAGGAGCCACGGTCGATGAAGCTGTAGCGATAGAGGCAGCCTCTGAGTGCTGCGTTGTAGAGCAGGCTGGTGGTATCAGGCGATCCGCGATAGCCCAGCGCTTCCGGTTGGCAGCGGCGGAGCGCATGGTCGTATTTGCGCAGAAGAACGGGGTCCGAATCCACCCGCACGCCACCATTAACCTGATAGTTGGATGGTGCTTCAGCCGCCGAAACGCAGGCGAGGCTCAAGACGACACCGATGCATGCCAAGTATCTCATTTGACCGTTCCTTCAAAACTAGTTCTTGCCTACACGCGGCAAAAACTGAAATTCCTGCGTTTTGTTCCTTCACTCAATATCACGCAATTTCAATAACCATTTGAAGTGCCGTCCGGATTGTTGCCAGGCGGATTTCCGTGCGGCCAATGTCGCCGTAAAGCATCTTACGATGGACAAGCTTACCCGAACGTGATTTCGCCGCAAGATGCACCAGCCCGACTGGCTTTTCCGGTGATCCGCCGCCAGGCCCGGCGATGCCCGTCACAGCGACCGCAAGGTCGGCGCGCGAGCGGAAGAGGGCACCATGCACCATCTGCCGGGCCGTCTCCTCTGAAACCGCGCCGAAACGGATGAGCGTCTCTTCCAGCACGCCGAGCATCTGCATCTTGGCCAAGTTCGTATAGGTCACGAAGCCACGGTCAACGACAGCGGACGATCCCGAGATCTCCGTGAGCGCGCCGGCAATCAGTCCGCCGGTGCAGGACTCTGCCGTCGATACCATCAGACCCGCAGCCGTGAAATTGCGGATGATGTTTTCCGCCATCGAAGTGATATCTGCGGGAAACAGGCTCATCGCTTCCTGCCTCCATAGACGACGGTTGCCGTTGCAATCGCGGCGATCCCCTCGCGGCGGCCGACGAAACCGATCGTCTCGTTGGTGGTGGCTTTCACCGAGCAGCGCTCGATGTCGATGCCGAGGAATTCCGAAAGATTGGCGCGCATGGCTTCGCGATGCGGCCCGACCTTCGGCGCCTCTGCAATCAGCGAGACGTCCGCATTGGTGATGGTGCCGCCATGATCGCGCACGATCTTTGCTGCATGTTCGATGAAGATGCGGGAAGGGGCACCCTTCCATTGCTGGTCGGATGGCGGGAAATGATCGCCGATATCTCCGGCGCCGCAGGTGGCAAGCAGCGCATCCGTCAAGGCATGCAACGCCACATCGGCATCCGAATGGCCCTTGAGCTTCTGATCATGCGGAATGAAGACGCCGCAGAGTGTAACACCGTCGCCGGGCTCGAGCTGATGCACGTCATAACCGTTGCCGGTGCGCACATCCGGGATACGGGCGTTTGAGAGCTTATCGTCGGCCATGGCTATATCGCTTCTGACTGTCAGCTTGACGTTGGTCGGTGCGCCTTCGACGATGGTTACAGGAATACCGAGCCACTCGGCGATTGATGCATCGTCGGTGAAATCCGTCCTGCCGCTGGCGGCTGCCTTCTCATGCGCCTCGAGAATGGTGGCGAAATCGAAGGATTGCGGCGTCTGGGCCGCATAGAGCTGGTCGCGCGGAATGGTCTTAACTACGATCCCGTCGCTGCCGGCCTGCTTCAGCGTATCAGCGACCGGCGTTGCCGGAAGAACCGCGGGCGCGCCGGCCGAAAGCGTATCGGCGATCCGGTCGAGAAGCTGGTGATCGACGAAGGGGCGCACCGCGTCGTGGATCAGCACGTGGCTGATGCCCTTATCCCTAAGGTGTCGCAGGCCGGCCAGCACCGACTGCTGTCGGGTCGCGCCGCCATGAACCGTCTCGATCGGCGTTGCGGAGATGACGTGTCGGGATGCCCTGGCAAAAAGCGCTTCGTCATCGGGGTGGATGACAACGACGATGTGCGTTGCCGCTTCCCATGTCATGAAATTTTCAAGCGTGTGAACGATAACCGGCTTGCCGCCGACCATCCGATACTGCTTGGGGCCTTCCTCGTGTGATCCGGCGCGTTCACCGCGGCCCGCCGCAACGACGACAATTCCAGCCGATATCGGTTGCTTAGTATGCATTTGCAGCATAAATCCCTGAATATGCGGAATGGATGTCAGTTGCTCTATCGTCTTGCTCGGACCTTTTCCAGCATTTGCCCAAAAAATATCAATTCGGTCTCGACCCTCTTGGCAAGCCGCAGAACTATGGCTAAAAATAATGCAGTTACATGGTGTGCCTGAAAGATAATCATTTGATTTCCAAGGACCTCGCAGCGCCTTTCCGAATCGGACCAGTGTCCGTGCGGAACCGCGTTGTGCTTGCGCCGATGTCGGGTGTCACGGATATGCCGTTCCGCGAACTTGCCTGGCGCCATGGCGCGGGCCTCGTTGTCACCGAAATGGTAGCAAGCCGGGAACTGGTGAATGATACCGCCGAATCCTGGGTGCGCCTGCGGGCTGCCGGTTTCCGTCCGCATATGGTGCAGCTCGCCGGCCGTGAAGCGCGCTGGATGGCCGAAGCCGCCAAGATCGCGGCCGATCATGGCGCCGATATCATCGACATCAACATGGGCTGCCCGGCCAAGAAGGTCATCGGTGGTTATTCCGGTTCGGCGCTGATGCGCGATCCGGATCATGCGCTGGAGCTGATCGAGGCGACCGTCAAGGCAGTCGATATCCCCGTCACGCTGAAGATGCGCCTCGGCTGGGACGAGAATTCCATCAACGCACCACATATTGCCAAGCGCGCCGAAGAGACTGGCGTCCAGCTCATCACCATCCACGGCCGCACCCGCATGCAGTTTTATGAGGGCAGGGCGGACTGGGATGCCATCCGTCCCGTGCGCGATGTCATTTCCGTGCCGCTGATCGCCAATGGCGATGTTGAAACGGCTGAGGATGCGCAGGAGATCCTGCGCCGCTCGGGCGCCGATGCTGTCATGATCGGCCGCGGCAGCCAGGGCAGGCCGTGGCATGCCGGTGTTTTGGCAGGTGCCCGTGAACCAGCGCGCGAAGAGATCGCGGCCATTGCCGTCGAGCACTATCGCATGATGCTGGAATTTTATGGCGAGACCGTTGCCGTCAGGCACGCCCGCAAACATCTCGGATGGTATCTGGAGCGCTTCGCGCCGGATCTTCCGGGCGAGCAAAAGGCTGCGATCATGACATCGCGCGATCCTGATAATGTGATTGCCCGCTTCGGCGATGCGATAGCGGCAGGTGCAGTAGAGCGGCGGGAGGCGGCATGAGCACGGACGGCACAGCTTCTTCCGAGAATCCAGTCAACGCTATGGCAATGGCGGTGCTGAACGCCATCCAAAACCCCGTCGTCATGGTGGATGAGGGCGGTTTCATCGTTTTTGCGAACTGGGAAGCCGAGGCCTTCTTTGGCGCCAGCGCTGCGCATCTCTCCCGCTACCGCATCTCGACCTTTATTCCCTTCGGCAGCCCGCTTCTGGCGCTGATCGATCAGGTGCGCGAACGCAAGGCGCCGGTCAACGAATACCGCGTTGATTTGAGCTCGCCGCGCCTCGGCCAGGACAAGCTCGTCGATCTCTATGTTGCGCCGGTCATTGCGGAGCCGGGCTCGGTCGTTGTCGTCTTCCAGGAACGGTCGATGGCAGACAAGATCGACCGGCAGCTGACACATCGCGCGGCTGCCCGCTCGGTCACGGGTCTTGCCTCCATGCTCGCACATGAGATCAAGAATCCGCTCTCCGGTATCCGCGGCGCTGCCCAGCTTCTCGAACAGTCCGTAATCGATGACGACCGCGCCTTGACGCGCCTGATCTGCGACGAGACGGATCGCATCGTCTCGCTGGTCGATCGCATGGAAGTCTTTTCCGACGAGCGCCCTGTTGACCGCGTGCCGGTCAATATCCATTCCGTGCTCGATCATGTGAAGGCCGTTGCCAAGGCGGGTTTCGCCCGCAATATCCGCGTGACCGAGAATTACGACCCGTCGCTGCCGGCCGTCTACGCCAATCGCGACCAGCTCGTGCAGGTTTTCCTCAATCTGGTGAAGAACGCTGCCGAAGCCGTCGGTGACCGGCCGGATGGCGAGATCATCCTGACGACGGCCTATCGTCCGGGCATCCGTCTTTCGGTCGCCGGCACGCGCGAGAAAATCTCGCTGCCGCTGGAATTCTGTGTCATCGACAATGGTCCCGGCGTGCCGACGGACCTCTTGCCGCATCTCTTCGATCCCTTCATCACCACCAAGCCGAATGGCAGCGGTCTCGGCCTCGCCCTGGTTGCCAAGATCATCGGCGATCATGGCGGCATCATCGAATGCGACACCCAGAACAACCGCACGATTTTCCGCGTCCTCATGCCGGCCTCAAAGGATGCCTCGCTTGATGACGCCGCTATTGCAAGCTCGACAGGACCCAATCGATGACAGCCACGATCCTCGTTGCCGATGATGATGCGGCCATCCGCACGGTGCTCAATCAGGCCTTGAGCCGCGCCGGTTATGATGTGCGCATTACTTCCAATGCCGCGACGCTGTGGCGTTGGGTTTCGGCCGGCGAGGGCGATCTCGTTGTGACCGACGTCGTCATGCCGGATGAGAATGCCTTCGACCTTCTGCCGCGCATCAAGAAGGCGCGGCCGGACCTGCCCGTTCTCGTCATGAGCGCGCAGAACACCTTCATGACGGCGATCAAGGCGTCGGAAAAGGGCGCCTATGACTACCTGCCGAAGCCCTTCGACCTGACGGAGCTGATCGGTATCATCAGCCGGGCGCTCGCCGAACCGAAGAGAAAGCCGGCAAAGCTCGACGACGACACACAGGACGGCATGCCGCTCGTCGGCCGCTCGGCGGCGATGCAGGAAATCTACCGCGTTCTCGCTCGTCTCATGCTGACGGACCTGACGCTGATGATCACCGGCGAATCCGGCACCGGCAAGGAGCTCGTCGCCCGCGCGCTGCATGATTACGGCAAGCGCCGCAACGGCCCCTTCGTCGCCATCAACATGGCGGCCATCCCGCGTGACCTTATCGAGTCCGAGCTCTTCGGCCACGAGAAGGGCGCCTTTACCGGCGCACAGACCCGCTCTACGGGCCGTTTCGAACAGGCCGAAGGCGGTACGCTTTTCCTCGATGAAATCGGCGACATGCCGATGGATGCCCAGACGCGTCTTCTGCGCGTTCTGCAGCAGGGTGAATATACGACCGTCGGTGGCCGCACGCCGATCCGCACCGATGTGCGAATCGTTGCCGCGACCAACAAGGATCTGAAGCAGGCGATCAATCAGGGCCTCTTCCGTGAAGACCTCTACTATCGCCTCAATGTCGTGCCGCTGCGCCTGCCGCCGCTGCGCGACCGTGCGGAGGATATTCCCGATCTCGTCCGCCATTTCGTCCAGCAGGCCGAAAAGGAAGGCCTCGGCTCCAAGCGTTTCGATCAGGAAGCGCTGGAACTGATGAAGGCCTATGCCTGGCCGGGCAACGTGCGCGAGCTGGAAAACCTCATCCGCCGCCTGATGGCGCTTTATCCACAGGATGTCATCACCCGCGAAATCATCGACGCCGAGCTTCGCTCCGATGTTCCCGATAGCCCGATCGACAAGGGTCCGATCCGCAGCGGTTCGATGACGATTGCCCAGGCGGTCGAAGAGAATATGCGTAGTTATTTCGCCAGTTTCGGCGAAAACTTGCCACCGCCCGGCCTGTACGACCGCGTGCTGACGGAAATGGAATATCCGTTAATACTTGCGGCATTGACGGCTACCCGTGGCAACCAGATCAAGGCTGCCGATTTGCTGGGTCTGAACCGCAATACGCTGCGCAAAAAGATCCGCGAACTCGGCGTTTCCGTCTACAGAAGCTCGCGTACAGCCTGACCTTCGACCTTGACATTGTGGCAATGTGCGTTGCATTTTCGCCACAATGCGTTGCTTAAAGGTCACGCATAGGGTTTGGACATTCGCCCACGATCGAGTCGTTGGAACGCCGGTTTTTCGTAAACCGGCGTTGGTTGGGCTTCTCGTTGGGCGCGACGGCACTGCCGTTCGAAGAGAGGCTGAATGGACGAAGAAGGGGTATCGCCGGAAACGGCGAACGAGGCGGTGACAACGGTGACCGATCGTCGTGCCCTGTTTGCCGTACCCGGTCTTGTGCTTGCCGGCGGCGCGTTGGTCTGCGCAACCGTCACGCTCTTCGTGCTGCTCGGCGTGACGCCGATTGCCCCGACCTCTCACGTCGTCATCGGCTCCGTCGTCATCAATTCCTTTTTCGTCCTCGGCCTGATCGCGCTGATCGGTCGCGAAGTTGCGCGGCTTTTCAAGGCCCGCACGCGCGGCCGCGCCGCTGCACGCCTGCACATCCGGATCGTCGTGCTCTTCTCGATCGTCGCGATCACGCCGGCGATCCTTGTTGCGATCTTTGCCAGTATCACGCTGAACGCCGGCCTCGACCGCTGGTTTGCTCTCCGAACCCAGGCGATCGTCAGTTCGTCCCGCAATATCGGCCAGGCCTACATGCTGGAAAACGCCAGCTATCTGCAGGGCCAGACGGTTTCGATGGCAAACGATCTCGAGCGTAACCGCGCGCTCTACAGCCTTGACAAGACCGGCTTCGGTGAGCTGATGACCCGTCAGGCAAGGGGCCGCGGCCTGCTTGGCGCCTTCCTTGTCGAGCGCGATGGCTCGGTCATCGTCCAGGCAGACATCGCCACGGAAAAACCGCTGCCCGCCATCCCGCAGGATGCGCTGGAAAAGGCGGCGGCCGGCCAGCCGACGCTGATCCCGCCCGGTGTGACCAACCTTGTCGGCGCCATCATCCGGCTCGAGTCGATCCCCGGAACCTTCCTCTACACGGTGCGCGCAGTCGACCCCAAGGTCATGAATGCCATGCGCATGATGGAGGAGAACGCCACCGAATACCGTTCGATGGAAGCCGGTCGCGTCTCGCTGCAGATCGCCTTTGCAGTGCTCTACATCGGCTTTGCTCTGATCGTGCTGCTCGCGGCGATCTGGACCGCGATTGCGGTGGCCGACCGTATCGTGCGGCCGATCCGCCTGCTGATTACTGCTGCCGATAGCGTCGCATCCGGCAACATGGATATCGTTGTGCCCGTTCACGCTGTCGATGGCGACGTTGCCAGCCTGTCGCGCACCTTCAACAAGATGATCTCGGAAATCCGCACGCAGCGCGACGAGATCCTCGAGGCGAAGGACGAGGTGGACGATCGCCGCCGCTTCATCGAAGCCGTGCTCTCGGGTGTCACCGCCGCCGTCATCGGCGTTGAGCAGGACCGGCGCATCACCATCGTCAACAGTTCAGCCGAGGCGCTGATGGCGCTGCATGCCGACGAAATGCTCGGAAAGCAGCTGTCGGAAATCACCCCCGAAGTGGAACAGGTACTGACGGAAGCCGCCTCTCGCTACCGCGGCGATTTCCGCAAGCAGATCGCGCTGGTGCGTGGTGGCACGGTGCGCACACTGAGCGTCCAGGTGACGCGCGAGGAAGTGCGCGATCTGAGTGAATCCTACGTCATCACGCTCGATGACATCACCGATCTCGTCATTGCGCAACGCTCCACCGCCTGGGGCGATGTCGCCCGCCGCATCGCTCACGAAATCAAAAATCCGCTGACGCCGATTCAGCTGTCGGCCGAGCGTATCCAACGTCGCTACGGCAAGCAGATCGACGAGAACGATCGCGCCGTTTTCGACCAGTGCACGGACACGATCATCCGCCAGGTCGGCGATATCGGTCGCATGGTCGATGAATTCTCCGCCTTTGCCCGCATGCCGAAGCCGACGAAGGAACCGAGCGATCTGCGCGCTATCCTTCACGACGCAATCTTCCTGCGCGAGATGGGCAACAACCATATCGCCTTCCAGCAGGAACTCGGCGAGGAGCGGCTGGAAGGCATGTTCGACAGTCGCATGCTGGGGCAGGCCTTCGGTAATCTCATCAAGAACGCTGTGGAAGCAATCGAGGCCGTGCCGAGCGAGGAACGCGAAGCGCGCAAGATCCTCGTCCGCGCCTCTCTGGATGAGGCGCGCGACCGCTTTACCGTCGATATCGTCGACAATGGCCGCGGCCTGCCTGTCGAGAACCGCCACAGCATTCTGGAACCCTATATGACGATGCGCGAGAAGGGCACCGGCCTCGGCCTCGCCATTGTCAAGAAGATCATCGAAGAACATGGCGGGCAGCTCGAACTGCACGATGCACCCGCAGATTTTGACCAGGGAAGAGGGGCCATGATCCGCGTGCATCTGCCACGCCGGGATGTGGCCGCTACCCCGTCAGCCAGTGACAAGGAAAGCGTTTATGGCCTCTGATATTCTCGTCGTCGACGATGAGCATGACATTCGCGAGATCGTTGCCGGTATCCTGTCGGATGAAGGCCACGAAACCCGGATGGCGCATGACAGCGACAGCGCGCTGGCGGCAATTTCCGATCGCGTGCCGCGTCTTGTCTTCCTCGATATCTGGATGCAGGGCAGCAAGCTCGACGGTCTTTCGCTTCTCGACGAGATCAGGACGCGCCATCCCGAGCTTCCCGTGGTGATGATTTCCGGCCACGGCAATATCGAGACGGCTGTTTCCGCCATCAAGCGCGGCGCCTTCGACTTCATCGAAAAGCCTTTCAAGGCCGACCGCCTGATCCTGATCGCCGAGCGCGCTCTGGAAAATTCCAAGCTGAAGCGCGAAAACGTCGAATTGAAGCGCCGCGCCGGCGATGCGCTGGAGCTGATCGGCACTTCGGTCGCTGTTTCGCAATTGCGCCAGACGATCGAAAAGGTCGCGCCAACCAATAGCCGCATCATGATCTTCGGCGCATCCGGCTCCGGCAAGGAACTGGTGGCGCGCATGATCCACAAGAAATCGACGCGCGCCAACGGCCCCTTTGTGGCGCTCAATGCCGCCAACATCACCCCCGACCGCATGGAAGTGGCGCTGTTCGGCACCGAGGGGGCGCCGGGGCAGGCGCGCAAGATCGGCGCGCTAGAAGAGGCCCATCGCGGCATCCTCTATCTCGATGAAGTCGGCGAAATGCCGCGTGAAACTCAGAACAAGATCCTGCGCGTGCTGGTCGATCAGCAGTTCGAGCGTGTCGGCGGATCCAAGCGGGTGAAGGTCGATGTCCGCATCATTTCCTCGACCGCCTACAATCTGGAAAGCCGCATCGCCGAGGGCTGGTTCCGCGAGGATCTCTATCATCGCCTGGCCGTGGTGCCGGTGCGCGTGCCGCAGCTTGCCGAGCGCCGTGAGGACATTCCATTCCTCGTCGACCAGCTCATGCGCCAGATTTCCGAACAGGCGGGTATCCGGCCGCGCCGCATCGGCGATGACGCCATGGCTGTGCTGCAGGCCCATGACTGGCCCGGCAATATCCGCCAACTCCGCAACAATATCGAGCGGCTGATGATCCTTGCCCGCACAGACGGTCCGGATGCGCCGATCACCGCAGACATGCTGCCGACGGATCTCGGGGACATGCTGCCCAAGGTCTCAGCCAAGAACGACTACCACATCATGACACTGCCGCTGCGCGAAGCCCGCGAGATGTTCGAGAAGGACTACCTGATCGCCCAGATCAACCGCTTCGGCGGCAATATTTCACGCACGGCCGAATTCGTCGGCATGGAGCGCTCGGCGTTGCATCGCAAGTTGAAGTCGCTCGGCGTCTGATTTTCTCCGGCGCGGGCTCAAGTCGCGCCGGCTCCCTTCTTTTGCCCCAAACAGGTTTTCAATGCCAAGAATTGCCTATGTGAATGGACGCTACGTGCCGCATTCCAACGCCATGGTGCATATAGAGGATCGTGGCTATCAGTTCGCGGATGGCGTCTATGAGGTTTGTGAGGTCCGTCACGGCCTGATCGTTGACCTGACCCGGCATCTGAACCGTCTCGACCGTTCGCTCACTGAGCTGCGCATCGCCTGGCCGATGAGCCGTGCGGCGCTGACGCAGGTGATTCGCGAGACGCTGCGCCGCAACCACGTCCGCAACGGCCTTTTCTACCTGCAGGTGACGCGCGGCGTTGCCCGCCGAGATCATGTATTCCCCGCCGAAGGCACGCCGCCAGCGATCGTCGTCACTGCCAAAAGCACGGATCCATCTGTCATTACCAAGAAGAATGCCGCTGGCATCAAGGCGATCACCGTTCCCGACAATCGCTGGGATCGCGTCGACATCAAGTCGGTCGGGCTGCTGTCGAATGCGCTTGCGCGCCAGCAGGCGAAGGAAGCCGGTGCCCAGGAAGCGATTTACGTCGATGCCGATGGCATGGTGAAGGAAGGGGCTGCGACCAATGTCTGGATCGTCGATGCCGACGGTACACTGGTAACGCGGCCCGCCGAACATGGCATCCTGCGCGGCATCACCCGCACGACTCTGATCGATGTCGCGGCCAAATTGGGGGTTAAAATCGTCGAGCGAAAGTTCTCCGTTTCGGAGATGATGGCCGCTCGCGAGGTCTTCATTACCGCAGCCACAAGCATTTGTTTTCCAGTGGTTTCCATTGATGGACAGGCGATTGCGAATGGTCATCCCGGAAGCCTCTCGCAGAATATTCGGGAAGCCTTTTTCGACGTTGCGGAAAAGATTACGATTTGATACCAAGATTTGCTGGACAGGTGGAATGAGGGTGCCACCTGCCTTGCTGGTGAGGTTGATTGATATTCTACCGGCTTGATCAGGTCGGCAATAAAGAAAGAAGCGGCGCGATGGCGGAACGTTCTCAGAATCTGCAGGACTTATTTCTCAATACTGTACGCAAGCAAAAGATTTCCCTGACAATCTTTCTCATTAACGGCGTGAAACTCACGGGCGTTGTCACTTCTTTTGACAATTTCTGTGTTCTGCTTCGCCGTGACGGCCATTCGCAGCTCGTGTATAAGCACGCGATCTCGACTATCATGCCTGGTCAGCCAATGCAGATGTTCGAGAGCGAAGAAGCAGCTTCCTAACCAAGGCCAGCCGTCATTTCGACACGCGATACAAAGAACGATTCCATCATCCCTGAGGCAGCCAAGCACAGGGATGATATGCGCGCGACCGTCGTCGTCCCCGTGCTGAAGTCGCGCTCGCGCGGTGGGCAGACCGAATCGGCATCGACCCGCACTCCCGAAAGCCGTCTCGACGAAGCGACGGGCCTGGCTCAGGCGATCGACCTCGACGTCGTCAACGCTTCCATCGTGTCGGTCAACGATCCGCGCCCGGCAACCTTGCTCGGCACCGGCAAGATCGAAGAGATCAAGAACCAGCTCGATGAGCGTGATTCCGGCCTCGTCATCGTCGACCATCCGCTGACGCCGGTACAGCAGCGCAATCTGGAAAAGGAATGGAACGCCAAGGTCATCGACCGGACGGGCCTGATCCTCGAAATCTTCGGCCGCCGCGCTTCCACCAAGGAAGGCACGCTGCAGGTCGATCTTGCGCATCTGAACTATCAGAAGGGCCGGCTGGTCCGAAGCTGGACCCACCTTGAACGCCAGCGCGGCGGTGGCGGCTTCATGGGCGGTCCGGGTGAAACCCAGATCGAAGCCGACCGACGCCTGCTGCAGGACCGCATCATCAAGCTCGAACGCGAGCTTGAGCAGGTGGTGCGCACACGCCAGCTGCACCGCGCCAAGCGCAGGAAGGTGCCGCATCCGATCGTGGCGCTCGTCGGCTATACCAACGCCGGCAAATCGACGCTGTTCAATCGCATTACCGGGGCAGGGGTTCTCGCCGAAGACATGCTCTTCGCCACCCTCGATCCGACATTGCGCCGTATGAAGCTGCCGCATGGCCGCACCGTCATCCTGTCCGATACCGTCGGTTTCATCTCCGACCTGCCGACCCATCTGGTCGCCGCTTTCCGCGCGACCTTGGAAGAGGTGCTGGAAGCCGATCTTGTCCTGCATGTCCGCGACATGTCTGATGTGGACAATCAGGCCCAGAGCGCTGATGTTCTGCGCATCCTGAATGACCTCGGCATCGACGAGGCCGAAGGCGAGCGCCGCATTCTCGAAGTCTGGAATAAGATCGACCGGCTGGAACCCGAAGCCCATGACGCCATGGTGCAGAAGTCCTCCGGCATGAAGAATGTCATTGCCGTTTCCGCTATCAGCGGTGAGGGCGTGGACAGGCTGATGGATGAAATCAGCCGTCGTTTGTCCGGTGTCATGACGGAAACGACTGTCACGTTGCCGGTCGACAAGCTCGCGCTGCTGCCCTGGCTTTACGACCACGCTATCGTCGATAGCCGCGAGGACAATGAGGATGGCTCCGTGACATTGGACCTGCGTCTATCTGAGACGGAGGCTACCGAGCTCGAGCGCCGGATCGGCAATGGTCCGAAGCCTGCAAAGGAAGACTGGGAGCGGTAATCCCGTTCGAGCGGAGTTTCACTCCGCCCCGGCTACGACAGCCCGCTCGATCGCCTTGGCCGCCTGCCAGATCTCTTCCATCCGTTCCAGACTAGCCGCCTCCAGGCTCTCACCTTCTGCATCAAGAACCGTCTCGATGTGATTGAATCGGCGCCGGAATTTCGTATTTGTACCACGAAGCGCCTGTTCCGGATCGGCCTTTACATGCCTGCCGATATTGACGACGGCGAAGATGAGGTCGCCGAGTTCGTCGCTGACCTTTGACTTATCGCCCTCACGCAGCGCAACGCGCAGCTCATCGACCTCCTCCTCGATCTTGTCGAGGATGGGCTCAGGTGCCGACCAGTCGAAACCAACCTTGGCGGCACGTTCCTGAAGCTTCAACGCTTCCGTCAGCGCCGGAAAGCTGCGTTGCACCGAGCCGAGGAAGCCCGTCTTGAAATCTTCCGTGATGCCACGTAGCGCTCGGCGCTCCGTGCGCTCGCGCTTCTCTGCCTGCTTGATCTCGTCCCACTGCTTCTTCACGGCGTCGGGCGTATCCGCATCCGAACGGGCAAAAACATGTGGGTGGCGACGGATCATCTTGCGGGTAATGGCTTCCACCACATCGCCGAAGGAAAACTCGCCGGCTTCTTCGGCCATGCGCGCATGAAAGACCACCTGCAGCAGCAGGTCGCCGAGTTCGTCGCAGAGATCGTCCATATCCTTGCGCTCGATCGCGTCGGCAACCTCGTAGGCTTCCTCGATCGTATAGGGCTTAATGGTCTCGAAATTCTGCACAATGTCCCACGGGCAGCCGGTCTCGGGATCGCGAAGCGCGGCCATGATCTCGATCAGGCGCGAAATGTCTTTCGAAGGTTCCATGGTCTCTCAGCTCAGCGGAATGTCGTTGGCGCTCTTGGTGGCCTGATAGGTGTCGGAGAGCGCGGCGTAGCGCGATTTGATCCGCTCTGTCTGCGCCTTGAGTTCGGCCTTCAGCGCAGCATCCTCGGTCTCGACGAGATCGGCGATCGCAAAGCTCTTCCAAAAAGCGTTTTGCCGCCTGTAGCCGCCCGGCTCGAGCCCGAAGACTTCCTTCAGGATCTTGAGATCGTGCGGGATGGCAAAGCTGTCGCGCGAATCCTCGTGGCTGAAGAAATAATAGAAATTATCGAAGCCGGCCCAGGTGATCGCCGACATGCACATGGTGCAGGGTTCGTGCGTGGAGAGAAAGATCAGGTCTTTCGTCGCCGGCTTGTCGTTGAGCTCGTAAAAGCGCTTTAGCGTATGCACTTCGCCGTGCCAGAGCGGATTTTCGAGCTCGTTATTGGTCTCAGTGACGACGAGCGCAAGATCGGATTTGCGCAGGATCGCTGCCCCGAACACCTTGTTGCCGGAAGCGACCCCAAGTTCCGTCATCGGCAGGATGTTATCCTCCATGACCTGCAGAAGGCGGGAGGCGATTGTCTTTTCCGGCATGAAAATCTCCTGTTTGGCTCATCCTATCGCCCCGCGGAATGAAGCGGAATGCATAAGTCCAGCGCCGGGGACTTTGCCACAGGCTTTATCGCTTCATCCTTTGGGCGAAAAGCTGCGCGAACCGCTCAAGATATGTGGTTTTTGCGCCGCACGGGTCAGTTTTCTCAAATCATTGATCAAGCGGGTAAAAGAATACGCGACTGGCCGGCCTTTGGAATTCTGTTTCTTCATTCGCCTGTCCGGAGAATGCATATTCGGAGAACTTCGAAGTGGATTGAGAATGCCTCCCAGAACTGAACAGCTTTCGGTATTTCCCGCCTTCCTTCGCGTGGAAGGTCGGACTGCGGCCGTTTTCGGCAATGGCGACGAAGCTTTCGCCAAGGTCCGCCTGCTCTTGAACACGCAGGCGCGCATTGTCGCGCATGCGGATCGCCCTGAAGCCGACTACCACGCTTTTCTGATTGCCAACCGCATCGAGACTGTCCGCGAAGCTTTTGCGCCCGAACAGGTCGAGGGTGCCGTATTGGTGTTTGCGGCAACCGGTGACGCGGATCAGGATCGCCGTATCGTCGATGCCGCACGCGCCGCGAAGATACCGGCCAATGCCGTCGACCAGCCCGATTATTGCGATTTCTACACGCCCGCTCTCGTCAATCGTGCGCCTGTTGCCGTTGCGATCGGTACCGAAGGGGCAGGGCCGGTGCTGGCGCAGATGATCCGAGCCCAGATCGATCAGCTCCTATCGCCCTCGCTCGGCCGTCTCGCCGCTCTTGCGACCAGCTATCGCAAGGCCGTCGAACACCTCGTTCCCCGTGGCGTTTCCCGCCGCATCTTCTGGCGTCGTTTCTTTGCAGGCCCGGTCGCCGATGCTGTCGCTAACGGCAACCTGCCGCAGGCCCGCCGCGCCGCCAATGGTCTGTTGCGCTCGCTGGATCGCGTTGAAGGCCATGTTTGGCTGGTCGGCGCCGGTCCCGGTGCCGAAGATCTCCTGACCTTGCGCGCCCAGCGCGTGATGATGGAGGCCGATGTCATCGTCTATGACGCGCTCGTGCCGCAGGCGATCGTCGATATGGGCCGCCGCGATGCCGAGCGTCTTTCGGTCGGCAAGCGCAAGGGCTGCCATTCGAAGTCTCAGGAGGAGATCAACGATCTCTTGGTCGATCTCGGTCGCCAGGGAAAACGCGTTGTGCGCCTGAAGAGCGGCGATCCACTCGTCTATGGCCGGGCAGGGGAAGAGATGGCAGCGCTACGCGCGGCCGGCATCTCCTATGAGATCGTGCCCGGCATCACCTCCGCCTTTGCCGCTGCCGCCGATTTCGAGCTGCCGCTGACACTGCGCGGCGTTGCCTCTTCGCTGGTCTTTACGACCGGACATGATCTGACCGGCGACGTTTTGCCGGATTGGGCGAGCCTTGCCGTGTCGGGCGCCACGATCGCTGTCTATATGGGCCGCACCGTCGCGGCCTCTGTTGCCGAACGTCTTATGCAGGCCGGCATTCCCTCGGAAACCACAGTCGCTGTCATCGAAAATGCCAGCCGTCCGGATCGCCGCCTGTTGCACGGAATCCTGCGCGATCTTCCCGACCTGCAGCACCGTGACGAGTTGACGGGACCGGTCATGGTCATTATCGGCGATGCGGTCGCAGGCGCCAATTTCGAACTGTCCGAACCGCTGGTGCGTGAACGCATCCGGTTCGATGAACTTGCAAGGAGCTGACATGGTAGACAAGGTTCTGACCGCCAACCGCCTGACGGACGGCGTTGCCGTCTGGCTGAACGCCAATGGCGAATGGGTGACCTCGTTGCAGGAGGCGCTCGTCGCCCGCCATGCCGAAGCCGTCGCTGCCCTTGAGGAGATCGGCAAGAAATCTTATGCCGACAACAAGGTCGTTGACGTTGCTGTCGTCGAAGTTCAGGAAACCAACGGCCAGCTCTGGCCGCTACGTCTGCGCGAGCGTATCCGCGCCCAAGGCCCGACCATGGAATATGCGCCTGGCTACAAGCCGGCCGATCCAGAATTCATTGCAGTCTGAGGAAGACGATGTACCGTTACGACGAATTTGACCACGCCTTTGTCGCCGAGCGCGTCGAGCAGTTTCGCGATCAGGTTCAGCGCCGCCTTTCCGGCGAACTGGCCGAGGACGCATTCAAGCCGCTGCGCCTGATGAATGGTGTTTATCTGCAGCTTCATGCCTATATGCTTCGCATCGCCATTCCCTATGGCACGCTGAGCTCGCGCCAGCTGCGTATGCTCGCCCATATCGCGCGCACCTATGACCGCGGTTATGGCCACTTCACCACGCGCCAGAACTTGCAGTTCAACTGGCCGAAGCTGTCGGATATGCCTGATGTGCTGGCCGAGCTCGCGACGGTCGAAATGCACGCCATGCAGACCTCGGGCAACTGCATCCGCAACGTGACGGCCGACCATTTTGCCGGTGCCGCCGCCGATGAAGTCGCCGATCCGCGTCCCTATGCCGAAATCCTGCGCCAGTGGTCTTCCGTTCATCCGGAATTCTCCTTCCTGCCGCGCAAGTTCAAGATCGCCGTCACCGGTGCAGAGCGCGACCGCGCTGCCATCCAGGTCCACGACATCGGTCTGCATCTGAAGAAGAACGACAAGGGCGAAATCGGCTTTGCCGTCTATGTCGGTGGCGGTCAGGGCCGCACGCCGATGGTTGCCAAGCTGATCCGCGACTTCCTGCCGGAAGAGGATCTCTTGTCCTACACGACCGCAGTCATGCGCGTTTATAACCTGCATGGCCGCCGCGACAACAAGTACAAGGCCCGCATCAAGATCCTCGTTCACGAGACCGGCGCTGAAGAGCTTGCCCGTCAGGTCGAAGTCGAATTCGCACAGCTGAAGGATTCCGAGCTGAAGCTGCCGGAACAGGACGTGCAGGCCATCACCGCTTATTTCGCGCCGCCGGCTTTGCCGCAACGTGCCGAGGGTTGGGAAAACCTCGCCCGCTGGAAGAAGGCCGATCCGGCTTTCGCCCGCTGGGTTCAGCAGAATGTCCAGCCGCACAAGAACCCCGATTACGGCATGGTGACGATCTCGCTGAAGCCGATCGGCGGCATTCCGGGTGATGCGTCGGACTCACAGATGGATGCCATCGCCGATATCGCAGAGGAATATGCCTTCGACGAGATCCGCGTCAGCCACGAGCAGAACCTCATCCTCCCGCATGTCGCTCTCGCCGATCTCGAAGCCGTCTATCGCGGCCTCGTCGCGATCAATCTGGCTGAAGCCAATGCCGGCCTGATCACCGATATCATCGCCTGTCCGGGGCTCGACTATTGCGCGCTCGCCAATGCGCGCTCCATTCCGCTCGCCCAGGAAATCTCCCGCCGCTTCGGCGATGCGGCCCGTCAGGCCGAGATCGGCGAGCTGAAGATCAAGATCTCCGGCTGCATCAATGCCTGCGGCCACCACCATGTCGGCCATATCGGCCTTCTGGGCGTGGAAAAGAAGGGTGCCGAACTCTACCAGATCACGCTGGGCGGTTCCGGCGACGAGCACACCTCGATCGGCGAAATCATCGGCCGCGGCTTCGAGCCGGACAAGGTGACGGATGCGATCGAAACGATCGTCGATACCTATCTCCGCCTGCGTCTCGATCCCTCGGAAATCTTCCTCGCCGCCTACCGCCGCGTCGGCCCGCAGCCTTTCAAGGAAGCGCTCTACGGCTCGGCAGCGGAAGCGGCATAAGGAGGGGATGATGACGAAGATCTGGAGAGAAACCGGTTTTATCGAGAACGATCCCTGGGTGATCGAGACCGACGAGGTGAAGGCGACGGGCGATCAGAAGCCGCTGCTGACGCTCGACGAGCTGGTCGCCAAGGCTGACGAGAGCAATGATGTCGGCTTGGGCGTGGTCATCAGGCCGGCGGATGATGTGTCGAAGCTCGAGCCCTATCTTTATCGTCTGGAGATCGTGGCTGTCGCATTCCCGGCCTTCAACGATGGCCGTGCTTTTAGCCATGCTTCGCTGCTGCGCCAGCGCCTCGGCTACACCAACGAGCTGCGCGCCGTTGGCGACGTGTTGATCGACCAGGTGCCGCTGATGCTGCGCGTCGGCATCGATAGTTTCGCCGTTACCAATGAGACGGCGATCCGCCGCCTGTCGGAAAAGCGCCTGCCGTCCATTCCGCATCATTATCAGCCGGCGGTGCGTGACGCCGAAGCCGGCAAGGGCTATAGTTGGCGCCGTCAGGCAAAGCCGGCCGCCTGAGGCTGCCGGTTCTGCCGTCTTTTTGATGACGGAACGATAGCATGAGCAAATTCGAAGTGGCGGTGATCGGCGGCGGTCTCGCCGGCATGATCGCCGCAGTCGCCCTGGCGCGCGGCGGTCGCAACGTGGCGCTGGTCGCCCCTCCATCCCCCAAGGAAGATCGCCGCACCACGGCGTTGATGGACCAGTCGATTCGCTTTCTGGATCGCCTGACACTCTGGGAAAAGCTTCGCCCGGCAGCCGCACCACTCACCAGCATGCGCATCATCGACGGCACCAACCGTCTGCTGCGTGCGCCGACGACGACCTTCCGCTCCGCCGAAGTCGGGCTGGATGCCTTCGGCTATAATTTCCCGAACAAGGCATTGATGGATGTGCTCGAAGCTGCGGTGGCCGCTGAGGGCAATATCAGCCGTTTCAGCGACATGGCCGAGACGATCGGGATCGCTCCGGAATCCGTAACGATCACGCTCGCAGGCGGAGAAGAGATCAGTGCCGATTTTGCTATCGGTGCTGATGGCCGCAAATCGAAGCTGCGGGAGACGGCCGGCATCGATGTGCGCACTTGGTCTTACCCACAATCGGCCATGGTGCTGAATTTTGCCCACACGCTGCCGCACCAGAACATCTCCACAGAGTTCCACACGGAGCACGGCCCCTTCACCCAGGTACCGCTGCCGGGCAACCGCTCCAGCCTCGTCTGGGTACAGAATCCCTCGGATGCCGCCGCCCGCGTCGAGCTGTCGCTCGCCGAACTCGGCAATGTCGTGGAAGAGCGCATGCAATCCCTGCTGGGCAAAGTCACTGTCGAGGAGGGCGTGCAGATCTGGCCGCTGTCGGGCATGATGGCGCATCGCTTTGGCAAAGGCCGGATCGCACTGATCGGCGAGGCCGCACACGTCTTCCCGCCGATCGGCGCCCAGGGCCTGAATCTCAGCCTTCGCGATATCATGGCGCTGACCGATCTTCTCTGCGCGCGCGCGGAATTGCCTGTCGCCGCCGATGCCGGCACAAGCTTCGACCGTAAACGCCGTGCCGATATCATGACGCGCACCGCAAGCGTCGATCTTCTGAATCGTTCGCTGCTCTCCGATTTCTTGCCGGTACAGGTTCTGCGCGCCGCAGGCCTGCATGTCCTCTCAGCCATTCCGCCGCTGCGCAATATCGTCATGCGCGAAGGCATCGAACCGGGGCGCGGCCTCCGCGATATTCCGGATGCGATCAAGGAACGGCTGAGCCGGAAGAAAGCCTGATTTGTCGCAATATACCGGCTGAGCCTTTCGCTCAGCCGATTTGCATAAGGATCGGAAAGGTCTGCTGGAACCAGATCGCGACATTGCTGACCCAGCCAAGCAGGAAGGCAAGCCCCGTCAGCACAAGGAAGACGCCCATGATCTTCTCCACCGTGCCGAGATGCCGGCGGAAGCGCGACAGGAAGCGCATGAAGGCCCCGGAAAAGCCGGCAGCGATCCAGAAGGGCACGGCAAGGCCGAGCGAATAGACGGCAAGCAAACCCGCACCTGAGCCGACCGTTTCACGCGATGCGGCAACGCCGAGGATTGCCCCGAGCACGGGCCCGATGCAGGGCGTCCAGCCGAACGCGAAGGCAAGTCCCATGATATAGGCGCCTGTCAGCGTCGCCGGCTTGCCATTGCCCTGGAAACGGGCTTCCCGCGCCAAGAGGCCGATTCGGAAAAGCCCGAGAAAATTCAGCCCCATGACGATGATGATCAGGCCGCCGATCTTGGAAAGCAGATCGAGGTGCTGGCGCAGCACCATGCCGATGGTCGAGGCGCCGGCGCCGAGCGCCACGAAGACGGTCGCAAAGCCGAGCGTGAAGAAAAGCGCCGAAAAGAGCACGCCGCGCCGCACATCCGGTGCCGCAGCAACCGTGCCGCCGCCGCGGAACTGCTCGACCGAAATGCCCGCCATATAGCAGAGATAAGGCGGAACGAGTGGAAGCACGCAAGGCGACAGGAAGGAAAGCGCTCCGGCAAGCAGCGCGCTCCAAAGGGAAATATCGGCAATCGACACGCATTCTCTCCGGCAGCAGTCTGAGCGATGTTCCTAGCGCCGCAAAGGGGTGATTGCCAATCACCTTTTTGCGCTGAGCGCAGCCGGGCGGATCTCCAAATTGCCGCAGGCCTTGAGGCAGCTCTGTCCATCCCAACACGGGACAGGGCATGTGGATATTAACCGCGCGCAAACCATCTTTGGCTCTGTGAATGGATCGACTCGGGCATGACCGGTGGTATTGCCCGGCATTTGCAGGCACCCCACTGCGAATGCCGGGAGGTCCGGCCGGCGGACATACGAGGCCGACGCCGGATCTCTCGCTACTCTATCCGGCCTGTTGGCTACGGCGGCCAAGAGCAAGCTTGTGATGTCGTTTAGTTGCGATGACTGTTTGGTGCTGGTATGCGCTACAGCATCGGCCCGAAAATCGGAATCGATTTTCGGAAAGCCGATGCGTAGATTCAAAGAGTTAGAGCGTCCTTTGTGCATCCGAATGAACGCAGGGCGCTCTAGCGTCAGAGATTGACGCTGGAACATCCACCGAGGAGAAACATTGATGAGCAGATTTCGGGCATTGGTAGCAGCCGGAGCGCTGATCGGCATCTCGCTGCTCACCGCGTGCGCAACTCCCCCGAATTCATACGGCTCCGCTTCGGGCTACGTGCCGGGAGATTCGATGAATCGCGCCTGTGCAGATGGCTTCAGGCCCAGGGATGGTCGCTCCTGCAGCTACTGACGGTGAGCATCGCGAATTCGCGTTGAGAAACTCGCTTCCGGCACCAGTGCCGGAAGCTTAAAGGTCTCCTCAATGTGGCAGTGCACGGATTGGTAGGCCGCGAGGAGAGGCCAGGGAACGGGTCGATCCCATCAATGCACCAGCGGCTCATCCTCATCGAGAAAGCTTCGCACGCCATCTCGTTCTGCGGTGGCCAGGAACTCTTCCCAAGCTTCCAGATCCGTGGCGAATGCATCTTCCCAGGTCGTCACGACCTCGGTTTGCGAAATGACCTCGAGAGTCCAATCGCCATTGGTGCCCGCCGGCCGATGTATATCGACGAGCACGGTTACGCCGTCGTCTTCGAACTCGCCGGAGAAATCGGAATGCTCGAGCTTTGGTTCTTTGGGTGTTTTCGCCATTTTAACCTCCAGCACCAGGAGGTGCATCATTCTCATAAAACTCGCGATACTGAATGGTCTCGCGCTCTTTGACGTCGATCGACGCGCCGGAAGGCTGCGTCAGGCGTACACCTGGGCCGCCTGAACCGGAATAGTTCCCATCAAGAAAGGTGACGCCGGCGGCTTGCAATACCGCAATGACTGAAGCGACGTTATTGCGCATGCCCTCGACAGCGCCCTCGCTGGCTTCCATGCGTCGCAGGGTCGGTGCTGATACATTTGACCTGCTGGCCAGCTCAACCTGACCAATCCCCAGTAAAACGCGGGCGGCCGCCAACTGTCGGCCGGTTAAATGATCAAAATCGCTCATTATGAAAATATCGCCCGATACGCTCTGTCGATGGGATTTATTATCATTGTGAGCGAAATTAATCAATGAAAACGCCTCGCAGTGAGGAGATGGGATCATTGGGCTTGTGCCCCTGGCAGCCCTTACAACCCGGCCGGTATATGCGCAGTACGGTTCCGATTTGCAACTGATCGACCTGGCTACCGCTTTTCCCGGGCGTCACCTGGCAAAGCATCAATTAGCTGATGCACCTTTCCGGTGGCGAAGACGATGTCTTCGCGCGGCAGATGGACCGTTATCTCAATCTCCTCCCATCTGCCGCCATGGTCTTTTGCGAACCTGACAGCGGCTTCCAGAGAGGTGAATTGCACGGCCGGTGCGTTGGCGGTCCAGAACTGCACGCTGCAGTCCGCCGCACTGTAATCTGTAAATGCCTTCTGAGGATCTAGGGCCATGGCACGTGCTTTACACCGACGCCGCTTGATTGGCCAGCGAATGCCCGCCTTGTATGCGAACGTCAAGAAAACCTGAGCGACCCCCCAGCCTCAGAGAAGAGCGAGTCGTTCATCAACTGGGCGTGCCTGTGCCGCGTTGCCAGAGAGAAGGACATGACCAAACTTTCAGAGAAATCACAGGAGTTAGCGGCCGATGGCCAAGGCGTGAACATGACACAGAAGGCGGCAGTGTCGCAGATTCCTCGCGATTCGACTGGAAGGCGGCCGGCCCATCGCTTTGCTAACTCGGCAAATTCCCGATGTGGCTTGCGCCAGTCGTGTTCCGCAAATGCTCGCCATGTGCCGTAAAGGCTGGGCAATAGGCGTCAACAATCTGCGCCGGTTGTTATCTCTACGGATTTGATTTCATTAGGAAATTATGGTGAGAGCGTCGGGGTTCGAACCCGAGACCTACTGATTAAAAGTCAGTTGCTCTACCGGCTGAGCTACGCTCTCACTCTCCGCGGTGCGAAGCACCCCGGCCGGAAGTGCGCGGAACATATGCAGGTGACCTATCGCGGTCAACTGAAAAAATCCTCCTATTTACGCGTTTGGCGCATTTCTTGCGGACGTGCCATTTTTCGGAAACTGCCCACCCACCGATCATTTGATCTCGTCACAGCGAGCGACAAAGGCGCATAGCGCGAAAATGTGGAGCTTTGTGCGACTTTGAGGGAATAAACAAAAACATCAAAAAACTGTCACGGCATTGAAACATGACCGGCCTAGAAATGCCACGTCATCAAGGCGAGCAGTTGTTTCATGTCCAAGCTTCCCGCAGCCAGCCGTCACCAGACCATCATCCGTCTCATCAATGGCGGCAGCGGCATGTCGATTAGCGCGATTGCCGAGACCTTCGGTGTTTCGACAGAAACCATCCGGCGCGATCTCGTGACGCTGGAGCGGGGCGGCTCGCTGCAGCGTGTTTACGGCGGCGCGATTCCATCAGGCCGCGAGGCGGCGCTCGACGAGCGCGTCAACATGGAGCGGGCTGAAAAGCAGGCGATCGGCAATCTCGTCGCCGCGATGATCCAGCCCGATCAATGGATATTCATGACGGGCGGAAGCTCGGTGCTTGCTGTCGCCCAGGCGATGCGCAATGGCCCGCCGGTAACGGTCATGACCAACATGCCAGCTATCGGCGAGGCGCTGCAGGCGGGCCTGCGTCACAAGGTGATCCTGACCGGCGGCGAATATGATTATAACGGCAAGACGCTGCTGGGCGACGAAGTATTCGACGCGATCCGCGACTGCAGCTTCGACCTGTCGATCATCGGCGTCTACGGCCTCGATGCCGAATACGGGCTGGTCGAGCGCACCAAGCACTACATGCAGCTCAAGACACGGCTCGCCGCACAGAGCCGTTCCAATGTCTATGTGGCCGACCACACCAAGATTGGCGCCGTCGGCCGCTACCGCAGTATTCCATTCTCCGAAATCGAGACCTTCGTGACCGACCAGCCGCTGGAGGAGCCATTCGTGCGCCTGCTGACGGAGGCCGGCGCCAGTGTCCTCTATCCCCAAAGCGTCAATGACAATGCCGGTCCGACCGGCACGACAATAGAAGAGAAGGTGAATGAAGATGACTGATGTCCGCCATGTCATCGTGCTCGGTGTCGACGGCCTGCGGCCGGATATGATCGACGCGACGACCATGCCCAATCTCGCGGCGCTGAAGACGTCCGGTGTTACGAGCCGCGATCACCGCACGGTTTTCCCGAGCGAGACGCGCGGCGCGCTGACGGCGCTTGCAAGCGGTGCACGCCCCGAAACGACGGGCGTTCTCGGCAACGAGTTCTACTCGCGCGATGGCTCCGGCCGGCTGACCGGCACCGACACGATCCACGACTGGCGGGCCGGCGACCGGCGCCTCGTCGGCGGCATGGCGACCGCGACCAATCTGTCGGAAACGCTTGCCAAGCATGGGCTCTCCTTCGCGACCGTCACGTCGAGCGGGCAGGGCTCCTTCACCGCGCTGAACTGGAAGGGCGCCGACTGGGGGCAGGCGGGTTTTAATGTTCGCCATCCGGCAATCGCCTTCCCGCCGGAGCTTGCCGTCGAGATTGCCGAACGGCATTCCGTTCCGCCGACCGGCTTCAACCGCGGCGCCGAGCGGCGCGCGGTCTCTGTCTTCACCGATAGCGTCTGGCCTGCCAGGAAACCGTCGGCGGCGATCATCTGGCTGACCGAGGTCGACAGCGCCTCGCATGTCCACGGCCTCGGCGCCGAAGGCATGCTCGCCTCGATGCGCGATTGCGATGCGGCGATCGGTGACCTCATGGAGTGGCGCGAACGCCAGCCGGAGCGGCATGCAATTGCGATATTCGTGACCTCGGATCACGGCCATTCCACCTCGGCGAAATTCATTTCCGTCGGCGAAGCGTTGAGAGACGCGGGCATTTCGGCGGACCACCACTTCGATAATGACGCCGACATCCTTTACCGCGGCGGCCGCGCCCCTGGTCTCTGGCTGCGCAAGTTCGACCGCGGTCTGCTGCAGGCAGCCTTCGATGTGCTGGCCGCACAGGAATGGTACGGCGCGACCTTCACGCGGGCGATCGCACCGGGCGCAAGTGAGGGCATCATCGCCGGCACGCTGGCGCTAGGGTTGTCGGGCGCGGCACATCGCCGTGCGCCGGATCTCTATATCAACCTGAAGGGCGATAACGACAGCAACGCCCATGGCATTCCCGGCACCTCTTACTGCGATGCTGCAAACTACAACATTCCGGTTGGGGGCGGCACGCATGGCGGCCTGCATGCGACCGAGCTTGCTGCCGTGCTCGTCGGTGGCGGCGCCGGCATCCGCAGCGGCGGCGAGGTGATCGCCTCGCGCACCGGTATCTACGACATTGCCCCGACCGTGCTGCATCTTCTCGGTGTCGAGCCGGCCGCCACGATGACTGGCCGCGTCATGCACGAATTGCTGGAAGGCGGCCAGCCAGTTTCGGCACCTGTCGTCACCCACTTTACCGCATCTGCCGGCGACAAGGTCTCCCGCATCGCGATCGCCCGCGTCGGGACCCATCACTATATCGACGAAGCCGATCTCGTCCTCGAAGGCAGGCCGGCCGCCGAGCCGATGCGGCGCGAGGAACTGAAGGTCGAATTGCAGACCGCATAAGCATGACGCGCAAAAACGCGCAGCGGTTTTGCGATAACGGCATACGCAAAACAAAAAACTAAAGCGTGGCAGACGCATCTGAAAGATCGCGGCACGCTTTAAGCATTTTCACCAAACAGCGCCCCGATTAGCCGGGGCGCTTCATTCAGATCCCGGACGCAGGCCGACTGAGGAGTGGCAGGCGAACGGCGAAGCCATGCCGGCTTTCCGAAGCCGGCGCCATTTTTCCGAACGGAGACATAGCCATGAACATGAATTTCAGAACATTGTCACTGACATCAGCCCTTCTTGCCACTACAGTCCTCGGCTTCAACCAGATCGCGCGTGCCGAAGACCGTCCGACCATCAATGTCGCGCTGCAGAGCATGGGCAGCGCCGGGACGCTCGACACGACCGACAATACGGGTACGGCAGCCCGCAAATATCAGAACGACATCTACGAGCAGCTGATCGCGCTCGATCTGTCCGATCCGAACCTCGGCGCCAAACCGGGCCTCGCCACCGAATGGAAGTGGGTTTCGCCTGAGATCCTGGAAGTGAAGCTGCGCCAGGGCGTCAAGTTCCACAACGGTGATGAGATGAAGGCCGATGACGTGGTCTTCTCCTTCTCCGACGAACGCTATGGCCTGCTGCCGGAACAGGCAAAGGCCCGTGACGCCAACCAGCCCACCTTCGCCCGCGCCGACGGCACGACCGGCATCGTTCCTCCGGCCGTTACCGCCGCAGGCCGCAAGTCTGAATGGCCGCTCTTGAAGTCGGTCGAGAAGGTCGATGACTACACCGTCCGCTTTGTCATGCAGAAGTCGACGCTTGACACCGAAGCGCGTCTCGCCCGCGTCAACTATGCCGCCATCATCTCCAAGCGCGCCTTCCAGAACGCTAAGTCCTGGAAGGATTTCGCCCTGCATCCAGTCGCAACCGGCCCTTACAAGGTCGACAGCGTCGATCAGGATTCAGCCATCCATCTCGTTGCCCATGACGATTACTGGGGCGGCAAGCCACCGATCGCCAAGCTGAACTTCAACATCGTTCCAGAAGCCGCAAGCCGCATCAACGGCCTGCTATCCGGCGAATACGACATCGTTAGCGACGTCGGTCCGGACCAGGTTCCGATGATCAAGGGCAATTCCGATTTCGAAGTCGCCGGCGGTCCGGTTGCCAATATCCGCTTCATCGCGCTCGACACCAACAACGGCCCGCTGAAGAACAAGCTGATCCGCCAGGCTCTCTCGCACTCGATCGACCGCCAGACGATCGTCGACTCGCTCTGGGGTGGCCTTACCGCCGTTCCGCAGGGCTTCCAGCATAAGCTGTTCGGCGATCTCTTCGTGGACGATTTCAAGTCGCCGGCCTACGATCCGGAGTTCGCCAAGAAGCTGTTGGCCGAGGCCGGTTACAAGGGCGAACCGATCACCTATCGCGTGCACAACGACTATTATCCGAACGAGCTGACGGTCGCCCAGTTCGATCTCGATAATCTGCGCAATATCGGCTTCAACATCGACTTCTCGGTTGTCGACAACCCGAACGACCCCGCTCCTGATCGTATGATGCAGGATCTCTCGAATACGGCATATTTCGCCTATCCGGTCGCGCTGCTCGCCAACAATTGCCCGAACGGCACCTACCACAGCGGTACGAACCCGAAGACCGGCATGTGGAAGAACGAGGAGTTCGACAAGCTCTGCAACGTCCTGAACACCTCGACAGACAGGGCCGAAGTCAAGAAAGCCTTCGCTCGCGCGCTTGAAATCATCGAAGTCGAGGATCCGGCTCTGATCGTCCTGCACCAGAACGCCATCCTCTACGGCAAGCGCGCCGACATCCAGTGGAAGCCGTCGGCCATGTTCGTCATGGATTTCCGTCCGGGCGCTTTCTCCATCAAGAAGTAATGCAGGCGGGGCGGGGTGCTGGCCAACCCGCCCTCCATTCTCCCGAGGATAGTATTGATGATTGCCCCGATGCGCCGCGTGCTGCCCGTCGACAGGACGGATGGTGACTGGCCTGAATTCGACACTGCAAGCCCTGCCGTTACAGGCGCGCGCCGGATCTATGCGATCGGCGATATCCACGGCTATGGCAATCTTCTCGAAGCCATGCAGCAGGCGATTGCTGCCGATATGGAGCAGCACCCGGCAGAGCAGGCGCTGATCATCTATCTGGGCGATCTCATCGACCGCGGTCCGAATTCTCTTGATGTCATCGACATGATCATCGACCACAGGGCAAACCCGCCGGCCAATGCGCAGGTTATGTGCCTCAGAGGCAATCATGACGATTGGCTGATCGCCTTTGTCGACGATGCCGGTGTCGTTTCGCCCTGGGCTTTGAAGGGTGGACTTGAGACGCTCACCTCCTACGGGCTCTCGAAAGATGATGTGCTCGCAGCAGTAGCCGATCCGGATCTTGCCGAGGCGCTGCGGCAGCAATTTCTGTCCGCGCTTCCGAAACGTCATAAGGATTTCATGCTCTCGCTGCCATTCTCGCACAGCGATGGCGATTATTTCTTCGCCCATGCCGGGGTCGATCCGGATCGCCCGCTCGCCGATCAGCGGCGTGAGGATCTGACATGGATACGCGACAAGTTTCTGCTCTCGCGCAAGAATTTCGGCAAGGTCGTCGTCCACGGACACAGCCACCGCGATGCAGTCGAAAGCTTTCCGAACCGCATCAACGTCGATACCGGCGCCTATGTGCAGCAGATCTTGAGCTGCGTGATCCTGGAAGGCCGGGAACGTTACGTCCTGCAGGTCGGCAATATCACCCAGCAAGAGAGTCAGTAACGGAAGGACGAGCATGAGCACGCCGTCGAGCCTTGTTGAAATCCGCAATCTCTCGGTCGATTTCGAGAGCAACCGCCATTTCACCCGTGCGCTGCACGGCATCGATCTGACACTCTCCCGCGGCGAGGTGCTCGGCATCGTCGGCGAATCCGGCTGCGGCAAGTCGATCACCTGGATGGCGGCGCTCGGCCTTCTCGGCCGCAACGCTCGTGTCAGCGGCTCTGTGACATCAGACGGCCAGGAGATACTGGGTGCCGACGACGCAACGCTCAGCCGCGTGCGCGGCGGGCGGATCGCCATGATCTTCCAGGACCCGTCGAGCTCGCTCAATCCGCTGCACAAGATCGGCTGGCAGTTGACGGAGGCGCTGCGACTGCATCAGGGCATGCGGGGGGAGGCGGCCCGCAAGGAGGCCGAAAGGTTGATCGACCGCGTCGGCATCGCCAATGCCCGCCAGCGGCTCGGCGAATATCCGCATGAATTTTCCGGCGGCATGAACCAGCGTGTCATGATCGCCATGGCGCTTGCCGGCAATCCTGATCTTCTCGTTGCCGATGAGCCGACGACCGCGCTCGACGCGACCATCCAGGCACAGATTCTTGACCTGCTCGACGACATCAGGCGCGAGCGCGGCATGGCGCTGGTGCTGATCTCGCACGATCTCGGCATGGTGGCAGAAATGACCGAACGTGTCGCGGTCATGTATTGCGGCCGCATCGTCGAGGATAGCCCGACATCGGATCTGTTCGCCAATCCGGCCCATCCCTATACGCGCGGCCTGATCGCCGCGCTGCCGCGCATCGACGGCCCGCGTCAGCGTCTGATGGCCATTCCCGGCACGGTACCGCCGCCGAGCGCGCTGCCGCCGGGCTGTACCTTCTCGCCGCGCTGCATGCTGGCCGATGAGGACTGCCTGCACTGCGTGCCGCCCATGCGTTCGGCGGGCGTGGATGACAGGCACCTGGCTGCCTGCGTCCATCTCGGCGCGGGATCCTCCTTTGTGCCGAAGACATCAGCTGTCGTTCAGGCAAATGCTGCGGGAGTGGCGTAGTGAAGGGCGCTCTCTCCGTTCGCGCGCTGAAGCGCCACTATACGCTCCGCCAGCGCAGCGGCCTGTTCTCGTCGGCAAAGACCCTCAAGGCAGTCGATGGCCTGACTTTCACCGTGGCGCCGGGCGAAATGTTCGGCATCGTTGGCGAAAGCGGCAGCGGCAAGTCGACGACCGCGCGGCTGCTGCTCGGCCATGTCCCGCCGACATCAGGAGATGTCTGGTTCGGCGGCGAGCCAGTCGGTGCGGTGCCGAACGCCCATTGGCGTGCCATGCGCAAACGCATGCAGATGATCTATCAGGATCCGCTCGGCGCGCTCGATCCGCGCATCGCCGTTGCCGGCCAGATCGAAGAGCCTCTGATCATCCATAATCCCGAAATGACGCCGGCCGACCGCAAGCGCCGCGTCGCCGAAGTGATGGCCGCCGTCGGCCTGATCGCCCATCACGGCAGCCGCTATCCGCATGAACTCTCAGGCGGCCAGCGCCAGCGCGTCATCATCGCCCGCGCCCTCTCGATGGAGCCGGAGCTGCTGGTCTGTGACGAGCCGGTCTCGGCCCTCGATGTTTCGGTGCAGGCACAGGTGTTGAATGTCTTCGAGGATATCCGCGCCCGCACCGGCTTTACCGGCGTCTTCATCAGCCACGATCTGAAGGTCGTGCGCCAGGTCTCGGACCGCGTGGCCGTCATGTATCTCGGTGGCATCGTCGAGATGGGCATACCGGAAGATATCCTGCAGTCTCCGGCCCACCCATATACGAAGGCCCTGGTTTCGGCCGTGCCGCAACCGGGAAGACCGGCGCGCAGCCGCATCATCCTGACCGGCGATCCGCCCAATCCCGTCAACGTACCCTCCGGCTGTCCCTTCCACACACGCTGTCCGGAGGCGCGCCCGGTCTGCCGTTCGCTCAAACCCGAACTCATCGCCGAAGGCGGCCGCTCCGTCGCCTGCCATCTCGTCAACAATCCGTCGCTAACAGGCGGGGAGGCGGCCTGACATGCTGCAATTCATTCTGATCCGCCTGCTGCGGGCGCTGGTGACGCTCTTCATCATCGTCACCTTTACCTTCATCATTCTGCGTGTTGCCGGGGATCCCGCGACGCGCTTCTTCGATCCGGCGCAAACCCAGCCTGAGGTGATTGCCGCCTTCCGTCGTCAGTGGGGCCTCGATCAGCCGCTCTGGGTGCAGTTCTATAAGTACCTGATCGCCATCATCCACGGCGATCTCGGAAATTCGATGCGCGAGAACCGATCGGCGATTGAGTCCGTGCTGGCGAGGTTGCCCGCGACGCTTCAGATCATGGTGCCGACGCTGTTCATCAAGACCGCGCTCGGCATCACGGCCGGCGTCACTGCGGCGCTGTATCGTAATTCCTTCTTCGACCGCTTCATCATGTCACTCTCAGTCCTCGGCTTCACGGTGCCGACCTTCGTGCTCGGCCTAGTGCTGGCGCTGATCTTTGCCGTGCAATTGCGTTGGCTGCCGTCAGGCGGTTATTCGACCTACGCCCACATGATCCTGCCGATCGCGACGTTGAGCATTGCAGGTGCCGCCATCATTGCCCGCTACACGCGCTCGGCCATGATCGAGGTGATTGGCCGCCCCTTCGTGCGCACCGCAGCCGCCAAGGGCGTGCGGTCCTCGGAGGTCGTCACCCGCCATGTGTTGCCGAATGCCGCCGTGCCGATCGTCACGATCTTCGGCTTCATGATGGGCAATCTCGTCGGTGGCGCGGTCATCGTCGAAAGCGTCTTCTCCTGGCCGGGTATCGGCCGGCTGCTCGTCTCCTCGGTCCAGGCGCGCGATCTCGCCGTGGTGCAGGTCATCGTGCTCCTGATCGGTCTGATGATGGTGATTTCCAACCTCGTGGTCGATCTGCTCTACGGGCTCATCGATCCGCGGATGCGCAGCCGCGGTCGCGGCGTCACAGCTTGAGGGAGAACGAAATGGCTATCGACCAGCAGATTGCCGCCAGCGGCAGCGTCATCGAGGAAAAGAAGAAGATCACCGCTTTTCTGGAGGCCTGGCCGCCGGCGGTTCTGATCGCGATTTTTTGGCTTGCTCTGGTGATCCTGGTCGCCGTGATCGCGCCGCTGATCGTCCCCTATGATTTCATGGCGGTCGATGTACGCGCACGCCTGAAACCACCTGTCTTCTTCGGCGGCGATTTCGCTCATATCCTCGGAACGGACCAGCTCGGCCGCGACGTGTTTTCGCGTGCGCTGATCTCGATCCGCATCTCGCTGACCATCGCCATATGCGCCACGATGCTCTCGACCGTGGTCGGCGTGACGCTCGGCTTTATCGCCGCCTATTTCCGCAGCTGGGTCGATCAGGTCATTCTGACCTTCGTCGATGCGCAGCTTGCCATGCCTTTCATGATCATCTCAATCGCCGTGCTCGCCTTCCTCGGCAATTCGCTTCCGATCTTCATCATGCTGCTCGGCCTGTACGGCTGGGAGCAGGTGACCCGCATCGCCCGGGGGCTTGCGATCTCGGCCAATGCGCAGGGCTATGCGGCGGCGGCACGCGACATCGGCGCTTCGCCCTGGCGTATCTATCTGCGCCACATCCTGCCGAATATCTCCGCCATGATCGTCATCGCCATGACGCTCAACATCCCCGCTGTGATCCTGCTGGAATCGAGCCTCTCCTTCCTCGGCATCGGTCTGCAGCCGCCACAGACGAGCCTCGGCAATATGGTGGGTTACGGTCGCGACTATATCCAGTCCGCACCCTGGATCATGCTCATGCCGGCCGCGGTGATCGTCATCACTACTCTGTCCGTCTCCGTTGTGGGTGACTGGCTCCGCGACTGGCTGGACCCGACGCTACGCTAGCGTTTGCGTCGTTCCAGGAAGGCGACTGCCTGCAGCGTTGCGATGATGACGATTATGCCGATGAGCGTGCGCAAGTCCGGCACCTCACTAAAGAAGACATAGCCGCTCGCCGTTGCAAAGACGATTGACAGATAACCGAACGGCGCAAGCAGACTGGCGCTGGCGATCTGATAGGCGCGCAGGAAGCAGAATTGCCCGATCTGCGCCAGCAGTCCGATTCCGAGCAGGGCGGGCCAATCCTCGCTGCGTACCGGTTGCCATACGAAAAGCGCCGGAATGAAGGTGATGACGGTCAGGCCGGCCGTATAGAAGACCATCATCACAGTCGTGTTTTCGTAATGCAGCATCCGAGTCTGGATCGTCGCCAGCGCCCCGAAGATGATCGAGAGGAGCACTGCCAACAGCCCGAGATTCCAGGCGAATGTATCCGGCGCCAACATGATCAGCACGCCGACGAAGGCAAATACCGCGCCGATCCACCGCCACCGGCTGACCCTCTCGCCGAGCATGGCGACGGCCATCAGCATCGAAACCAGCGGCCGCGTGAAGCCAAGTGCATTGACGAGCACCAGCGGCAGCATGGTCAGCGCCACGAAATTGCTGGTCAGCGCGACGGCATTGCAGCTGATGCGCATGATGTTGCGCAGGGGATCCCTGGAACCGGCAAGCTGCCGGCGGTGTCGCCAAATTAATGGCAAGATAAGCACGAGCCCGATCAGCGCGCGGATAAAGACGAGTTGGATCGCCGGATAGGACGCACCCTGCATCTTCACCAGCACCGTCATGCCGGTCACCAGCGTCGTATCGGAAAGCAGCCAGACAATGCCGAAACGGCTGTCCCTGGCTGCAGTGGATGCATCCATTCCTGTTGCCTCAGGCGGGCTGGACGAGATTGGCGATCAGCCGGAAGGCACCTGATGTCAGCTTGTCGAGCTGGTGATGCAGTACGAGGCTCGTATGTGTATGCCGCCCCTTGCCGATTTCAGCCGAAATCAATGCGCCCTTGAGTGGTTGTTCCTCGGGGTCATGCATGGCAAGCAGCGGTACATAGGCCTCGTCCCAGCGGGCGGCGAAATAGAGGCCGCGCTCCTTGTCCCAGCCATCCCAGTCCACGGATGTGATCCTGTTCGGCCCCTTAAGCAGTGGATGCTCGGGCTCCAGCACAGTCACCTCTGCTGCCGGATCGGTCACGCGCCAACGGACGGAGGGCGAGCCGATATCGATGCGCTTCGGCGGCGTGGCATCCGGTTGCCAGCCATCGCTCGGGCGATGATAGAGCGTCAGCAGGTGGCCGCCATCTTCCACGAAGCGATGCAGGCGGGCGGTTGCAGCTGCCAGATCCTTGCGGCTGCCGAAGGCGAAGATGCCGACGACGATGGTCGTAAAGCGCGAGAGATCGCCGGACAGGGCCCGCGCATCGAGTTCGGTGACATCGAGCCCCATGCGGCCAAGCCAGAGCCCGACGCGATCGGCACCGCCGCCGACATAGCCGATCTTGGCGCCATCAGGCAGTTTGAGGTCGAGCGCCAAAACGCGCAGCAGTTCCGGTTCGCGAAAGCTGGTGCGGCCGATATGCGGATAGGCGATCGGCGAGATGCGCATCGCCGGCTGCCCGTCCACGAGCGGCGTGATGGCGAAGAGGCCAGGCCTTATCGAGGTAGGAGGGGAAAGCGTAAGCGCGCCATCAGCCTCCTTGATCGCCCAGCCGGCCGGCGCGGAAAAGCTGACAGGTCCTGCAGACGCAGCCTTGATCTCCAGCTCCGGCCTCTCGCCATCTACGGGAATGATGAAAGCATTGGGCTGAAGGTTCAGCGAGTGTTGCGACGCGACTGTAAGCGGCTCCTCAAGATCGACGGTCACCGTGACTGAACGGCTTCCGACCTGTGCCGTTACCTCGACGAAGGCATTGCCGTTGCCGCCGAGGCTCGACCATCCTGGCTGATATTGCCGCGTGAGCGGCGCATCTGCGGTTGCTGTCAGCGCATACACAATCTGCTTCGGCGAGGTTTCCTTGACGCTCGCCGAAATGCCTGCCGGCAATCTGATGCTGGCGTCGACAACAGCGGTTCCGGCATTGCCGCTGAGATGAAGGATCAGCGTGCCGGTTGCTCCAGGCGAAAGCGCGGCGGGTTCGGCAACCGCCCGGACGAAGACCTGTTCGGCTTCGCAAAGTGCGGCATCGATTTCCACGAGCTTGCGCTGCAGACGATGCCCGTGCGTTTCGAGGAAGGCGTCAGGCGCTTCCTCAAGCGCCTTTTCAACTTGATGTGCCGCCTGTAGCAGCGCATCGACGATGGCGGATCGTTCCGGAAAGCGCTCGATCGCCTTGCCGATTGCGCCATCCGCGCGCATCAGCGCATCGACGACACTTTGCGGCAGCTCCGTTTCGCGGGCGAGATCGGCGAGCGTCGAGGGAAGCGAATCGAGGATGGACGCCTCCGCGACGGAACCCTGCGCGCTGAGCTTCAGATGCAGTGGCCATTCGGTATCGCCGATATCGTACCAGCGGCCCATGCCCTGAGAGGCATGGTAATACCGCGACCATTCGCCGATATGGTCGTAGGTGACGCCGCTGACAGGTTCGAGATCAGTGGCTTCGAGCGGCAATGTCATAACCGGCGGCGGCACTTCGTCATCGTAGGTATCCCCGCCGCCTGACCATGCCGGCAGATAGAATTTCGCGACCTGCCATGGCGACAGACCCTCGTCGAAATGTTCGGGAAAAGCCGAGGGATCGGCGGCAAGTCCGACAGCGGCTTCCGCCGCCCGCGTCATCGCGCGGTGGTGCCCATGCTGACCCGGTACGTCGAGAAAGGTCGGCAGCACGATATCGGGACGCTCCGTGCGATAGGCCCGCACTAGCCGCTCGACGATGCGCTTTTCGCCCCATCGGTCGAATGTCCGGTCGCCATTCTTGGAGAAGCCGAAATCATGGATCGGATCATCAGGGCCGTGGCCGAGCCAGTAGACATCGGCGTCGAGTTCGTAGGCAGCCTCTTCCATCTCGCGGCTTCGCATGATGCCGAGCGCGCCGAGCCGTTCCGGTCCGAGCGCATTCTGCCCGCCTTCGCCGCGCGTCGAGCAGGCGACGATGACGCGCATGCCGAGGCCGAGGCGCAGATAGGCGAGCAGGCCGTTATGCTCGTCATCGGGATGCGCGCCGGTATTCATCATGGTGACGGTCGAGGTCAGGCGGGACAGGGCCCGGTGCAGCCGCGTGAGCGAAAGGCTCCGCTTCTGTTTCTCAATACGATCTCGATCGGTCAGCATGGTTCCTCCATTGGGGCAGACCGGTGGCGCGCATCTTAAGCTGCGTTATCGGCGACGGCGGTCGGTGAAATGTCGAGTTTGGGGGTGACGGCTTCGAAGAGCGGCAGCGCCGCTGCGCCAAGTGCGGCCGTCAACTGGCCCGTCTGGCCGCGAATGACGCGCGGCAAGGCGCGCGTGCGCCGACTGGCAACAGAAACGGGAAGGGTCTGCATGGCCGCGACGATCTCATCGATGACGGCATCGGGGAGCGCACCGCCGAGGATGACGGTCTCCGGATCGAGAACGTTTTCCAGCATTGCCACCATCGGCGAGAGATAGTCAGCGGTCTCCGCGATCCACTCCTTCACGACGGGATTGCCGTCCCGGTGCAGCACTTCGATCGCCGCAAAATCAGCATTCTCATAGCCCGCCTCGGTGAGCTTCTCCTTCAGCGCATGCAGGGATGCATAACGTTCCAGGCAGCCGCGCTGGCCGCACGGGCAAGGTTTTCCGCGCGGGGCAACGACCACATGGCCGATTTCGCCGGCATTGCCGAAGGCGCCACGGAAAGGTGCGCCGTCATGGATCAGCCCGAGGCCCACGCCGACGCCGAAATAGATCATGCAGAAATTGGAAATGGCGCGGCCCGCACCGAACAGCCGCTCGCCGACGGCGGCAGCATTCGCATCGTTTTCGACGATAACGGTCTCGCCGC
This sequence comes from Rhizobium sp. 768_B6_N1_8, assembly GCF_051811225.1. Classification (NCBI taxonomy): domain Bacteria; kingdom Pseudomonadati; phylum Pseudomonadota; class Alphaproteobacteria; order Hyphomicrobiales; family Rhizobiaceae; genus Rhizobium; species Rhizobium sp. 768_B6_N1_8. Next base: position 1,559,525 of record NZ_JBPWPV010000001.1, read on the forward strand.
TCGCTTCGCTGAGCAATGCAGCCGGATTGATGCTGCTCCAGCCGGGCAGGGTGGTCGGGCCGACCGAGCTCATGCCTTCGATCTCGAAGGGGCCAGGCATGACCACACCGATGCCGAGAAGCTTGGACGGGAAGTGCTTGCGGACCTTCTTCACCTCGCCGGTAAAGAGCGGAACGATATGTTCCGGGCTCGTATTCTCCACCGGCATGATGGTCTCGGAACGCACCTTGCCGGAAAGGTCGAGTACCGTCGTAACCATATGGTCGGCAGCGATTTCGACGCCGATCGTGACGGCTCCATCAGGGTTGACGGCAAACTGGATCGGCGGCTGGCCGCGGCCGGAACGCAAGCGGCCGATCTCCATCAGCAGCTCTTCGCTGACGAGCTCGTCGACGATATTGGCCACCGCCTGCGCAGTCAGGTGCGTCAGCTTGGCGATATGCATGCGGCCGAGCGAACCATGCATGCGCACGACATCGAGCACGACACGACGATTGTGGTCACGGCTGCGCTCGGGGTTCTTGCCCATCGCGATCTGCTGCTTGCCGGATTGCCGTGTCATCTCGCCGCCCTCGTCTCTGCCGATATGGATAGCGCCGATATCATGAAAGGAGCAATAGAATAATTAAACTAAATTATCTTATTGACAAAACCTTTCGCCCGAACCAGCCTGAAAGGGTCGCAGTGCGATGCCGAGGAAGAGGAGCCTCAGTTCCATCTTCCCGAGCCAATCAAATCGGGGCGCTGCCGATATGCGGGATGCCCTGGGGAACCAGATGAGCGCGAGCGGTTCGAAGGCCGGCTCGGCAATGGAGGGATAATATGCGTCGCGGAATCTTATTGGCCGGGCTTTTTGCCGGCATCAGCATGGTTGCGGTCAACAGCGCCCAGGCCGTCGAAATCGAATATTGGCAGTATGTCTACGATACGCGTGTCAAGGCGATGGACCAACTGATCGCCAATTTCGAAAAGGCCAATCCCGACATTACCGTCAAGCAGACGACCTTCCCCTATGCTGACTACCAGACGCGCGTCGTTGCCGCCAATCTCGCCGGCAATGGTCCTGATGTGATGCAGCTCTTCTATGGCTGGCTCGACCAGTTCATCGCTGGTGGACTGCTGCAGCCGCTGCCAACAGACGCTTTCCCGCATGACCAGATCGAGAAGGACTTCTTCCCGATCGTATCAGCCATGAAGCGCGGTGACGACTATTACGGCCTGCCGACCGCCGTCCGTTCGCTGGCGCTCTTCTACAACAAGAAGCTCTTCCAGGAAGCTGGTCTCGACCCGAACAAGCCGCCGCAGACCGTCGATGAATTCGTCGCTGCCGCCGAAAAGACAGTCAAGCGCGATGCCGCCGGCAACATTGCCGTCGAAGGCACGACGCTCGACATGGGCGGCCAGGATCACCAGTGGTGGCGTGAAGTGCTGATCCGCCAGTTTGGCGGCGAGCCCTATACTGCCGACTATTCCAAGGTGACCTACAATAGCGATGCCGGCATCAAGGCGCTGAAATTCTACACCAGCCTGCAGACTGAAAAGAAGGTCGGTCAGACCGGTTTCATGGATGAGGGCCAGGCAGCCTTCCGCGGCGGCAAGGCGGCGATGACCATCGACGGCACTTTCCGTCTCGGCTCCTTCGGCAGCATCAAGGATTTCGAATGGGGTGTGACCGAGCTGCCGGCCAATGCCGATGGCCTGCGCTCGAACTATGCAAGCTACTTCGCCAACGGCATCGGCGCCAAGGTATCGGGCGAAAAGCTTGAGGCCTCCAAGAAGTTCCTCGCTTACGTGACCTCGCCGGAAGCCATGAAGATCTGGCTCGGCACCGTCGGCGAACTGCCGGCCCGCCGCGAAGCAGCGCTGACCGACGAGAACCTCAAGAATCCGATCTACGCGCCTTTCCTGAAGGCGCTCGCATACTCCCACACCTCGCTCTTCGTGGATGAAGCCGGCCAGCGCCAGAACGCCATCGACATGGTCAACCGCGTTCTGCTCGAGGGACAATCACCCGAGGATTCCATTGCCCAGGCCGCAACGGCCGAGCAGGAAATCATCGACAATGCCAAGAGCAAATAAGGGACGGCCATGAGCTCCGCACCCGCGAATACGGAGGGGGCGGCCTTGAGCCGTCCCGCCGGATCGTTCTGGGATCGGCTGACGATGCGCCAGAAGCGCCTCGTCTGGGTCTGGACATTCCTTGCCCTGCCGATCCTGTTTTACTGCGTGATCCGTTTTTATCCGACGCTGCAGGCCTTCTACCTGTCCTTCACCAATTGGAACCTGATGAAGCCGCCGAAATTCATCGGCGTCGCCAATTATGTGAAGCTCTATAACGACCCGCAGTTCTGGAAGGTTTTCCGCAACACCTTCACCTATCTCGTCATCGGCACGCCGCTGAGCCTCATCATCTCGTTCGTCGTGGCCTTCTTCCTGGATCGCGTGCGCTTCCTGCACGGGTTGATCCGCGCGCTCTATTTCTTGCCGTTCCTGACGACGGCTGCCGCCATGGCCTGGGTCTGGCGCTGGTTCTATCAGCCGGCTCCGATCGGCGTCATCAACGATGTGCTCGGCATGATCGGCCTGCCGCAGCAGCAGTTCATCCGCTCCGTCGATCAGGCGCTGCCGTCGATCATGGTCACGTCCATCTGGGCTGGCCTCGGCTTCCAGATCATCATCTTCATGGCTGGCCTTCGCGCCATCCCGAGCACCTTCTACGAGGCTGCGAAGATCGATGGTCTCGGCGAATGGCCGATCCTCTGGAAGATCACTCTGCCGCTCCTGAAGCCGACGACCGTCTTCCTCGTCGTCTTCTCCTCGATCGGCTTCCTACGCATCTTCGACCAGGTCTACAACATGACAACCAACGATCCCGGCGGCCCGCTCGGATCGACCAAGCCTCTGGTTCTCATGATCTATCAGACGGCCTTTTCATCCTACAACATGGGTTATGCGGCAGCTCAAACCGTGGTGCTTTTCGCCATCCTGCTCTGTGTATCCCTGTTGCAGCTCTGGATCCTGAGGGAGCGCAAATGAGTGCCGTGACCACGAACACCACGGCACCGCTGCCGAAAGCCAATATCCGCCCCGGCGCCATCCTCATCTGGACGCTGCTTTTCATCGGTGGCCTGATCATGGTCTCGCCGCTGCTCTTCATGTTCTCGACATCGCTGAAGACAGCAGGCCAGGTCTACGACCTGCGCCTCATCCCGGCCGAACCGACGCTGCAGAACTACATCACCGTTCTCTCGGACGGCCGCTTCATGCGCTGGTTCCTGAACTCGACGATCGTTGCCTGCACGGTGACGCTCTCGAACGTCTTCTTCGACAGCCTTGTCGGCTATACGCTCGCCAAGTTCGAATTCCGTGGTCGCTACCTGATCTTCCTGGCGATCCTCTCGACCCTGATGATCCCGACGGAAATGCTCGTCATTCCCTGGTATCTGATGTCGGCGCAACTCGGCTGGCTGGACAGCTATTGGGGCATCATGTTCCCGGGCATGATGACGGCCTTCGGCACCTTCCTGATGAAGCAGTTCTTTGAAACCGTGCCGAACGATTTCCTCGAAGCTGCCCGCATCGATGGCCTGAACGAATTCCAGATCTGGTGGAAGGTGGCGATGCCGCTGGTGACGCCGGCCCTCTCGGCGCTGGCGATCTTCACCTTCCTCGGCAACTGGACGGCCTTCTTCTGGCCGCTGATCGTCACCACCAGCCGCGAACTCTACACGCTGCCGGTGGGCCTCTCGAGCTTTGCCGTCGAGCAATCCATCCAATGGGAAATGATCATGACCGGTGCAGCACTTGCGACATTGCCGACGCTGCTCGTCTTCCTGGTGCTGCAGCGCTACATCGTGCGCGGCGTCATGCTGGCCGGTCTGAAGGGATAAAACATGACCGAAACCAACCCCCGTCTTTCCGACAAGAGCGTCTTTCCTGATCCTGTCTATAAGGAAACGGTGTTGAAGCCGCTCTTCGATGGCGCCAAGACCCATCATGTTGATGGCTTCCGCCGCATCGACCGCGCTCATCTCGTCATGCTGGTCGAAACCGGCATTCTCGACCGTGAGCAGGCCGGCAAGATCGCCGGCGCGCTCGAGGCGATCGACCATGACATCAATCCCGAAAAGCTCGTCTATACCGGCGAGGTCGAAGACTTTTTCTTCCTCATCGAGAAGGAGCTGAAGGCTCGCATTGGCGTCGATATCGCCGGCCGCCTGCATACGGCGCGCTCACGCAACGATATCGACCATACGCTGTTCAAGCTTGGCCTGAAGGAACGCATCGATGCGCTCATGGTCAAGGCGCGCAAGCTGCTCGATGCGATGATCGCCACGGCCGACTGGGAGAAGCAGACGCTGATCGTCGCCTATACCCACGGCCAGCCGGCCCAGCCGACCACCTTCGGTCATTATCTCTCGGCAGCGATTGAAGTCCTGATCCGCGATATCGAGCGCTTTGCCGAAGCTCGCGAGATCGTCAATCTCAGCCCCATGGGCGCTGCGGCGATCACAACGTCGGGCTTCCCGATCGACCGCGCCCGCGTTGCCGAACTGCTGGGTTTTGCCGCGCCGCTGCGCAATTCCTACAGCTGCATCGCCGCTGTGGACTATACGACCTCGACCTATAGCGCGATCGAGCTGATGTTCCTGCATCTCGGCCGCCTGATCCAGGATTTCCAGTTCTGGACGAGCTTCGAGGTCGGCCAGATCTATGTGCCGAACGCGCTGGTGCAGATTTCCTCGATCATGCCGCAGAAGCGAAATCCGGTGCCGATCGAGCATATGCGCCATCTCGCGAGCCAGACCTTCGGCCGCGCCCGCACTGTGCTCGACGTCATGCACAATACGCCCTTCACCGATATGAACGACAGCGAAGGCGAAACGCAGGGCATGGGCTACGAGGCCTTCCACTCGGCCGCCCGCGTACTTGACCTGCTGGCCGCCTTCATTTCCCAGATCAGCATCGATCCCGAGCGCGTAGCGGACAATATCCGCCGCTCCTGCATCACGATCACGGAACTGGCGGATTCGCTGGTGCGTCTGGAAGGGCTCTCCTTCCGTCAGGCGCATGAAATTGCCGCAACGGTGGCCCGCGCGGTGGTCGCCAAGGGCGGTGGTCTTTCGGATGACGGTTACGAGCCTTTCCTCGCAGCTTTCGAGGAACTGGCCGGCCGCAAACCCGGTATCGACAAGGCGCAATTTGCCGAGATCGTCTCGCCGGAACATTTCGTTGCCGTCCGCGCCCGCTTCGGCGGCCCCGCGCCGGCACCGATGGCGGATGCGCTTGCAGCCTACCAGGAAAAGGCTGCCGCATTCGCCAGACAAGCGCAGGAAAATGCAGCGCGCGAAGCCGCCGCTGCTCAGGAACTTCAAACCAGATTCACGGCATTGATGGGGACGGCCTGATGGCAAATATTGAACTGCAGGGGCTCGTCAAACGCTACGGCAAGCTGGATGTCGTCCACGGCATTGATCTCGCGATCGCCGATGGTGAATTCGTTGTCTTCGTTGGCCCGTCCGGCTGCGGCAAGTCGACGACGCTGCGCATGATCGCCGGCCTTGAAGACATTTCCGGCGGCACGCTGAGGATCGGCGGCGAGGTGGTCAACGAGCGCGAGCCGAAACAGCGAAACATCGCCATGGTGTTCCAGAACTACGCCATCTATCCGCATATGAGCGTGCGCCAGAATATCGGCTTCGGTCTCTACACCTCCAAGCTCTCGCAGGCGGACAAGGACAAGCGCATCGATGAGACGGCGCAGATCCTCGGGTTGACGGATTATCTTGCCCGTCGTCCGGCCGCGCTCTCCGGCGGCCAGCGTCAGCGTGTTGCGATCGGCCGCGCTATGGTGCGCAATCCCTCTGCCTTCCTCTTCGACGAACCGTTGTCAAACCTCGACGCCCAGCTGCGCACCCAGATGCGCATCGAGATCAAACGCCTGCACCAGCGCTTGGGCACGACGATCGTTTACGTCACCCATGATCAGGTCGAGGCCATGACCATGGCCGACCGTATCGTCGTCATGAAGGATGGTCACATCCTGCAGGCGGGAACGCCGATGGATATCTATGAGAACCCCGCCGACGTCTTCACCGCGCGCTTCATCGGCAGCCCGTCGATGAACCTTCTGCCGGGCACGGCTGCTGCCGATGGTTTGCGCATCGGGCAGGGCGGTCCGCATCTGATCGGCGTGCGTCCGCATGATCTGGTTATCGGCGAAGGCACGGGCGTCCTTTCGCTCTCAGGTACGGTGACGGCCGTCGAGCCGCTCGGCGCCGAAACGCTGGTGCATTTCGATGTGACGGGCACGTCCGTGATTGCAACCGCCCCCGGTAAGGTGATACCGGCCGTCGGCAGCACCGTGAATGCCCATGCAGCCTCCGGTGCTCTCTATGTTTTCGATGCAAAAACGGAAAAGGCCCTCGGGCGCCAATGACATCTGATAATGACATGCGATCCGCGGTGCTCAGCATCGGCCGGATCTATTGCGACCTGATTTTCACAGGACTGGAGACCATGCCTGTGCTCGGGCGTGAGCTCTTTGCCGATGACTTGCGTATTGCAGCAGGCGGTGGCGCTTTCATCATGGCCGCTTATTCGGCCCATATCGGCCGCAAGACGGCTCTGCTCTCCCGTCTCGGCACTGATGGGCTTTCGAATGGCCTGATCGCGGAACTGAAAGCGAGCGCCGTCGACCTTCGTTTTCTCGACCGGGCGGCTGATGCCGGTCCACAGGTCACGGTCGCGATCAACAATGGCGAGGAGCGGGCCTTTCTGTCCCGTCGTGCCGGCGGCGCGGAGCCGGCTACGCTCGGTGAGGCGCTTGCGTGGAACGAGGCGCGTCATCTGCACATCGCCGAATTTGCCACCTTGGCGGAAATCCCCGGTCTGATCGCAAAGGCGAGGGAGAACGGTCTCACCGTATCTCTCGATCCGAGCTGGGACGAGACGCTGATCTACCAGCACGATTTCCTCGATCGCTGCGAGGGCGTCGATCTCTTCCTTCCGAATGTCGAGGAAGCCGTCGCCATCACCGGATACTCCGATCCGGACGTAGCGCTGGATAGGCTCGCCGAGCGCTTCCCGGCGGTGGCGTTGAAGGCTGGCGCCGGCGGAGCTTATTTCGCGGCCGGAGATCTGCGCCTCCATCAGAATGCCCCCACCGTCAACGTCGTGGATACGACCGGTGCGGGGGACGCCTTCAATGCCGGGCTCATCCATGCCTGGCTTGGCGGCGCGAGCGCCGATATCTGCCTGCGCGAAGGCATTGCCATGGGCAGCCTCGCGGTTCAGGCGGCAGGCGGCGCCGCAATTCTGCCTGCACGTTAGGGCTTGGACGATGCCGCGGCCTTTCCAGAGCCGTGGATCGCTCTAGGTCGACCGAATTATTCGCGTCGAGCCCGCGGGCTTGTTGCCGAACAGCTTTCGCTGACTGCGCCATCCAGCTGTTTCCTTACGAATATTTCATGTTTTTCAGCCGCATTTCCGTGCCATCGTCAGGGCATCGGTAATGTTGGGTTCATCTTCGGCATGATTATCTCGGCGTGAAGCAGGGCTGATACGGCGAAGCATACATCGAGGATTAGATGGACAATTTGGAGGCTGGTAAAGAGACCGGTTCTGTAACAGGCGCAAATGCCGATCTGGCTGCCGTGCTGGTTGCTGGCCGGCAGAGCAAGGGCCGTCGCTGGCGTGGACGCCTGATCGTTCTGGTGCTCGTGATCCTGGCTGCCGCCGCTGCCGCCTATTTCTATGCGGGCCGAGGCCGTGCCGAAATCACCTACACGACCCAGCCGATCAAGCACGGCGACCTCACAGTGCTCGTCACCGCCACCGGTTCCGTCCAGCCGACCCAGCAGGTTGATATATCGAGCGAATTGTCGGGTACCATGCGTGACGTCAATGTCGACTATAACAGCACCGTCGAGGCAGGCGATGTTCTGGCCGTCCTCGATACCAACAAGCTGGAAGCCGATGTGAAGAGTTCGCGTGCCAAGCTCAACTCGGCAAAGGCCAACGTGGTCAAGGCGAATGCAGATCTGGAATCGGCTGCGACCTCGCTCGACCGCCTGAAGAGCCTCGTGAAAAGTAACGTCTCCACCCAGCAGAGCCTCGACGATGCGACCTACAAATATGACTCGGCAGTCGCCGCCAAGGATATCAATGAGGCCGAGGTCCTGGCCTCAGAGGCGGACCTGCAGCTTGCCGAGGTCAATCTCGGCAAGGCGAAGATCGTCTCGCCGATCGATGGCGTGATCCTCACCCGCTCCGTCGATCCGGGTGCGACCGTTGCTGCCTCGCTTTCGGCGCCCGTGCTTTTCACAATTGCCGGCGATCTCAAGAAGATGGAGCTGCAAGTGGATGTCGATGAGGCTGATGTCGGCCAGATCGCCGTCGGCCAGAAGGCGACTTTCACTGTCGATGCCTATCCCGACCGCACCTTCCCGGCCGTGATCGAGCAGATCCGCTTTGCTTCCGAAGTGGTCAACAATGTCGTCACCTACAAGGCGGTCCTCTCGGTCGACAATGCCGACTTGCTGCTGCGCCCCGGCATGACGGCGACATCGGATATCACCGTCGAGGCCGTCAAGGATACCCTGATGGTGCCGAATGCGGCCCTCCGTTATGCGCCGCCGCAAGTGGAAGGGCGCGGTGGTCGCGGCATCTTCAGCCTGTTCCGTCCGCCGCGTCTGCCCCGCAGTGGCGGCGGTGGTGATTCCAAGCTCACCGGCACGCAGCGCCGCGTCTGGGTGCTGCGCGACGGCCACCCCGCGCCCGTCGTGATCCAGGTCGGCTCCTCCGATGGTCAATTCACCCAGGTCACATCGGGCGAACTCACCGAAAAGGATGCAATCATCACCGATGCCGCGGCACGGACGAACTGACGGGAGCCGATGATGGAACGCCCGCCACTTCTTGAGTTCAGGCAGGTCTCGAAAATCTACGGTGAGGGCGCTGCGGCCATCCGCGCGCTCGACCGCGTAGACCTTTCGATCCGCGAGCATGAATTCGTCGCGATCATGGGACCGTCCGGTTCCGGCAAGTCGACGGGGATGAATATTCTCGGTTGCCTCGATGTACCGACCTCGGGCGACTATGTCTTCCAGGGTATTTCGACAGGTGGCTTCGATCGCAGCCAGCTGACACTTTTGCGCCGCCATATGCTGGGTTTCGTCTTTCAGGGCTTCAACCTGTTGTCGCGCACATCTGCAGTCGAGAATGTCGAACTGCCGTTGATCTATCGCGGTATGGCGGTCGGCGAGCGGCGCAGGCGGGCGAGGGAAGCGCTCGGCCTTGTCGGCCTGTCGGGCAGGGAAAACCACAAGACCCAGGAACTTTCCGGCGGTCAGCAGCAGCGCGTGGCGATCGCCCGCGCCATCGTCACCGAACCCGCTCTGCTGCTTGCCGATGAGCCGACCGGCAACCTCGATACCAAGACCAGCATGGAGATCATGGATCTGATGACGCGGCTGAACCGCGAGCAGGGCATCACCATCGTCATGGTCACCCACGAGCCCGATATTGCCGCCTATGCAGGGCGCCTGCTGCGCTTCGTCGACGGCAAGCTGGAAACAGAGGTCGAGCATCAGCGGAGGGCAGAACATGTTCTTTGAGACGCTGAAGCTGGCGCTGCGCGCCATCAGCCGCAATCTTCTGCGTTCCTTCCTGACCGTGCTCGGCGTCGTCATCGGCGTTGCCGCCGTCATCGCGCTTGTCACCATCGGCAATGGCACGACGGCGCAGGTTTCGACCGAGCTTTCGCGCCTTGGCACCAACATGCTCTTTGTGCGCCCCGGCCAGTTCGGTCCCGGCCGCGCCAGTTCCGAGGCGCGGCGCTTCACGCTGAAGGATGTCGAGGCGATCCGCGATCAGGTCTCCGGCCTGCGGGCAGTGGCGCCATCCAATCAGTCGACGGCGACGGTCATCTTCGGTGGGCAGAACCATTCCACCACGGTCTATGGCACGACCAACGACTATTTCATCGCACAGGACTGGGATCTGGCGCTTGGCCGCAATTTCACGCCGGCAGAAGAGCGCGGCCAGTCGCGCTGCATCATCGGCGAGACTGTGCGCGAGCAGCTTTTCGGCGCCGCCGATCCGACCGGCCAGCTGATCCGTGTCGGCAAGGTTTCCTGCCCGGTCATCGGCGTCCTGGCAAAGCGCGGCCAGTCCGGCATGGGCAACGACCAGGACGATGCCGTCATCATGCCCGTCAAGGTGTTCCAGCGACGCATCAGCGGCAGCTCCAATGTGCCGACGATCCTCATCTCCGCGCGTGACGGCGTCTCGACATCAAAGGTGCAAGCCGATGTCGAGAACCTGCTGCGCGAACGCCGCAAGATCATCCCCGGCCGTCAGGATGATTTCAACGTCAACGACATGACGCAGATCGCCGAGGCCATGACCGGTACGACGACGTTGCTGACCGGCCTGCTCGGCGCGGTCGCCGCCGTCAGCCTGCTCGTCGGCGGTATCGGCATCATGAATATCATGCTGGTATCGGTGACAGAGCGCACGCGCGAGATCGGTATCCGTCTTGCGATCGGCGCACTTGAAAATCAGGTGCTGACGCAATTCCTCGTCGAGGCCGTCGCCCTGTCGCTCTTCGGCGGCATAGCCGGCATCATGCTGGGTCTGACACTTGCATACGGTACGGTCAGCTTCCTCAATGTGCCCTTCGTGGTCAGCCCGCTCATCATCTTCATTGCCTTCGTCTTCTCGGCGGCGATCGGCATGATCTTCGGCTTCTTTCCGGCCAGACGTGCAGCACAGCTCAATCCCATCGAGGCGCTGCGTCACGAATAAGGGAGTGCTTTCGCGTACTGCATGACCTTGATATATCAGGATAACTTGTCTTTGGCATTTAACCGTGCCAGTATTGATATATCAGTCTGGGATTCGCCCGCATGCAGGAATCGCTAAGCCATCTCGCCTACCTGGCGCTGGAGCACGCTATCGTGACGCTGGCTTTGGCGCCGGGTGCGTTGGTAACGGAAAAACAGCTCATCGATCTTGCGGGCCATGGCCGCACACCGGTGCGTGAAGCGATCCAGAAGCTTGCCTGGCAGGGGCTGATCGTAGTGAAGCCGCGCGTCGGCCTGCAGATCGCCGAAATCCATGCTGAAGATCATGCCAATGTCATGCAGGTGCGCCGCAAGCTGGAGCCGGTTGCGGCAGCTCTCGTCGCCGATGCTGCGAATGAGGAGCAGAGGGCCCGGCTCGTTGCCTGCGCCCGCGCGATGGAAGAATGTGCTGTCAGCGGCGATGTGGCGGGCTTTTTCGCAGCCGACAAGGCCTTTGACGAGATCCTCGAGGATGCCTGCCCGAACAGCTTCATGACCGCAGCATTGGGGCCGGTCCAGACCCATTCCCGCCGCCTGTGGTATTCGACCGCCAATCCGGAACGGATGGATCGCTCCATCTCTCTCCACGTCGTAGTCATAACGGCTATTCAGCAGGGTGAGGTCGAGCAGGCGCGCGAGGCCATGGCCGATCTGATCGATTATCTGAGCCAGAAATAGAAACGGCCCCGTTTCCGGAGCCGTTACCTGGAAATCTATTTTCTGGCTTCAGCCGACGAAGGCGCGTTCGATCACGAATTCGGCGGGCTTGCTGTTGGCGCCTTCTTCGAGACCGGCCTTTTCCAGAAGCTCCTTTGTGTCCTTCAGCATGGCGGAGGAACCGCAGATCATGCCGCGGTCGATCGCCGGATCGATCGGCGGAACGCCGAGATCGGTGAAGAGCTTGCCGGAGGAAATAAGATCAGTGATGCGGCCGCGATATTCGAAATCTTCGCGGGTGACGGTCGCATAGTGGCGCAGCTTGTCGCCGACGACTTCCTTGAGGAGCTCGTCGTTCTGGATCTCGTGGACGAGATCGAAGCCATATTTCAGCTCGGAAATCTCGCGTGTCGTATGCGTGAGGATGACCTCGTCAAACTTCTCGTAGGTTTCCGGATCGCGGATGAGGCTCGCGAACGGCGCGACGCCGGTGCCGGTCGAGAACATGTAGAGGCGTTTGCCCGGGGTGAGCGCGTCGAGAACCAGCGTGCCCGTCGGCTTCTTGCGCATCAGCACCTGGTCGCCCGGCTTGATGAGCTGCAGATGCGAGGTCAGTGGGCCATCCGGCACCTTGATGGAGAAGAATTCCAGCTCCTCGGCCCAGGCCGGGCTTGCGATCGAATAGGCGCGGAAGACCGGCTTGCCTTCGACCATCAGGCCGATCATCGCGAATTCGCCCGAACGGAAACGGAAGCCATCCGGCCGGGTCATCGTGAAACGGAAGAGCCGGTCAGTGTAATGCGTCACGCTCAGCACCGTCTCGGCGTAAACGCCGGCGGGAATGGCGGAGGCGAATTCTTCGGTCTTTGCAGGAGCGTTCATTTCGATATCGGGCTCGTCGTTCGCAGGATGATCATCGGCATGCGAGGCAGATATTACAAAACCTCGCTGAATTAAAGGCAATCCATTCCATCGCACGGCTGGGGAGCGAAATATGCATGTCACGGTCAGGATTCTTGGCCTGTGATGAACTGTCGCTTTTGCGCTGGCTAAGCTATTCAAAGGATGCATATTAGGCGAAAAATGACGCCCGCCGCGGCGCGGGGCGCGACAGGTGGTCACGGGGGAACATGAAAATCTTCAATTACAAGCGCGTTCCTTACGCGGAAATGCGCGCATTTTCCGTCCATATACTGACGGCGTCCGGTTCCTTCCTCGCCTTTCTCGGTGTGGTGGCCGCCGCCGAGCATCGTTTCGTCGATATGTTCTGGTGGCTGGGCCTGGCACTCCTGGTGGATGGCATCGACGGGCCGATCGCCCGCAAGGTGCGCGTCAAGGAAGTCCTGCCCAACTGGTCCGGCGATACGCTCGACAATATCATCGATTACGTGACCTATGTGCTGCTGCCGGCTTTTGCGCTCTATCAGAGCGGCATGATCGGCGAGCCCTGGTCCTTTGCGGCCGCCGGCATGATCGTCGTTTCCAGTGCCATCTATTATGCCGATATGGGCATGAAGACGGAGGAGTATTTCTTTTCCGGCTTCCCCGTCGTCTGGAATATGGTGGTCTTCACGCTCTTCGTCATGCATGCGAGCGAAATGACCGCCTTTATCGTCGTCACTGTCTCCGTGATCCTGACTTTCCTGCCGATCAACTTCCTGCACCCCGTACGGGTCCAGCGTCTGCGCCCTTTGAACCTCGGCGTCTTTCTGCTGTGGTCGGCACTCGGTGCCTATTCGCTGCTGAAGTATTTCGACATGCCGCAATGGGCGGTCGTTCTCTTCATCGTGAGCGGGATCTATCTTTACGTTATCGGTGCCGTGCTCCAATTCTTCCCGGCGCTTGGACGTAAATGAGGTAGACTGAGATGACAAAGACGAAAGCGGTTTCTTTCTCCAGAAACGGTGGTCCCGAGGTTTTCGAATATGTCGATATCGATCTGCCGCCGCCTTCTGAGGGGCAGGTGCAGATCCGCCAGCAAGCGGTCGGACTGAATTTCATCGACGTCTATTTCCGCGACGGCACCTACAAGGCGCCGCATCTGCCCTTCGTGACCGGCAAGGAAGGCGCCGGCGTCGTCACATCCGTCGGCCCCGGCGCAGCCGATTTCGCCGTGGGCGACCGCGTCGCTTATGCCAGTGCCGATGGCGCCTATAGCGCGGAACGCAATATCGAGACGAAACATCTGGTAAAGGTGCCTGACGGCATCAGCCTGGAAACGGCCGCTGCCATGATGCTGAAGGGCATGACGGCGGAATATCTGTTGAACCGAACCTTCAAGGTCGGCCCCGAGACCGTGCTGCTGTTTCATGCCGCAGCCGGCGGCGTCGGCCTCATCGCCGGCCAGTGGGCGAAGGCGCTCGGTGCAACCGTCATCGGCACGGCAGGTTCCGCCGACAAGGTCCAGTTGGCGCTCGAACATGGCTATGATCATGTCATCAACTACAAGACCGAGAACTTCGCAGAGCGCGTGCGGGAGATCACCGGTGGCAAGGGTGTGGACGTGGTCTATGACTCGATCGGCCGCGATACTTTCCCGCAATCACTTGATTGCCTGAAGCCGCGCGGGCTCTTCGCGTCGTTTGGCCAATCCTCGGGCGCGATCGAGAATTTTACCATGGCGCATCTCGCCCAGAGGGGCTCGCTCTATGCCACGCGGCCGACGCTCTTCACCTATATCGCCTCACGTCAGGAGCTAACCGATTGTGCAAACCATCTATTTGATGTTGTGCGCAGCAACAAAGTGCGTATCAATATCAACCAAACCTATCCGCTGCGTGAGGTTGGGCGGGCCCACGCAGATCTGGAAACAAGAAGAACAACCGGAACGACGCTGCTGATTCCATGAGATCCGAACGGACCGGTCGGCAGAAGAAATGAGGGGAACGTGTCGCCATTGAATGTGCCGGCTTCCGGTACGTTATTATCGGTCCAGAAGCTGACGAAATTCTTCGGTAGCTTTGCCGCCTGCAATGAAATCGATCTCGATATAGCGCCGGGCGAAATTCATGCGCTCCTCGGCGAAAATGGCGCAGGCAAATCGACATTGGTCAAGATGCTGTTCGGCGTTCTGGAGCCGACGGACGGGCATATCCTCTGGGAGGGCAGGTCGGTCACGATCACCTCGCCGGGCGAGGCCCGGAAGCTCGGCATTGGCATGGTCTTCCAGCATTTCTCGCTGTTTGAGGCGCTGACCGTTGCGGAAAACATCGCGCTTTCGCTTGATGACAGCATTCCGATCGGCAGGATCGCCGAAGAGGCGAGGGCGCTGTCGCAGGCCTATGGCCTGCCGCTCGATCCGCACGCCCATGTCGCCGATCTCTCGGTCGGTGAGCGCCAGCGGATCGAGATCGTTCGCGCTCTATTGCAGAACCCGAAGCTTATTATTCTCGACGAGCCGACATCGGTGCTGACGCCGCAGGAGGCCGACAAGCTCTTCGAAACCCTCTTCAAGCTGCGCGCCGAGGGTCGCTCCGTTCTCTATATCAGCCACCGACTGGAAGAAGTGCAGCGCATCTGTGATCGCGCCACCGTGCTGCGTCATGGCCGCGTAACCGGCGCCTGCGATCCGAAGCAGGAGACGCCAGCCTCTCTCGCCCGCATGATGGTCGGCAGCGAGGTAGCTTCCGTCACGCATCCCGAGCGCAGTGACAAGGGTGATGTGCAGCTTGCGGTCTCGAACCTTTCCGTCGCTGCACGCACGCCCTTTGCCATGCCGCTGCGCGGTGTCTCCATGACGGTACGGTCGGGCGAGATCCTCGCGATCGCCGGCGTTGCGGGCAATGGACAGAGCGAACTCTTCGATGCGCTGTCAGGCGAATATCCTGTCACCTCGGCCGAAGCGATCGTGATCCGCAAGAAGCCGGTCGGAGCGCAGGGCATTACCGCGCGCCGCCTGCTCGGTGCCGGCTTCGTGCCGGAAGAGCGGCATGGCCATGCGGCCGTTTCCACCATGAAACTCTCCGATAATCTGGTGCTGGCCCGCAGCCAGTCCGACCGCAAAGCCTTCCTCGGCATCCTCGGCATCATCCGCTACGGCGCAGTAAAATCTGCCGCACGTCGCATTTCGGAAGCCATGGACGTGCGCAAGAGCGGAGATGACCCAGCCGCAGGCTCGCTCTCCGGCGGCAACCTGCAGAAATTCATTGTCGGCCGCGAGCTTGATCGTCAGCCCTCCGTTCTGGTCGTCAATCAGCCGACCTGGGGCGTGGACGCTGGTGCCGCAAGCCGCATCCGTCAGGCATTGGTGGACCTGGCAAAGGCGGGTTCGGCCGTCGTCGTCATTAGCCAGGATATCGACGAGATCTTCGAAGTCGCGACTGATATCGCTGTCATTTCCGAGGGACGTCTTTCGAAACCTTATGCGGCAGGTGAACTCACGCGCGAGAAGATCGGCCTGCTGATGGGCGGGCTGCATGAAAGCAAGCATGTTGCGGAGGCTGCTCATGCGCATTGAGCTTGAAAAGCGCCCGCAGGTCTCGAAACTCTATGCCTTCGTTTCACCGCTTCTCGCTCTCGTCCTGACGCTGATATTCGGCGCTATCATGTTCGCCATGCTCGGCAAGGATCCGGTCGAAGCGCTCGACGCCTTCTTCCTCGAGCCGCTTCTGGAAGTGTGGTCGCTGCATGAATTGGCAGTCAAGGCCGCACCGCTGATCCTGATCGCCGTCGGTCTCGCGGTCTGTTATCGCTCCAACAACTGGAACATCGGCGCCGAAGGCCAGTTCACCATCGGCGCGATCACCGGCTCATATATTCCGATCGTCTTCTACGACTGGCATTCGCCGCTCGTCCTGCCGCTGATGCTGATCCTGGGCGCGCTCGGCGGCGCGCTGTTTGCTGCCATTCCGGCACTCCTGAAGGCGCATTTCAATACCAACGAGATCCTGACCTCGCTGATGCTGGTCTATATCGCCCAGCTGTTTCTCGACTGGCTGATCCGGGGCGCATGGCGTGATCCCAAAGGCTTTAATTTCCCGGTCTCGCGCGATTTCGCGCCGGAGGCGATTGTGCCGACGATCTGGGAGGAATCGGGACGCGCCCATTGGGCCTTCATCTTCGCCATTATTGCGGCGGTGCTCGTCTGGTTCATGATGCGCTTCACGCTGAAGGGCTTCGAGATCGTCGTGCTCGGCCAGTCGGAACGGGCAGGGCGCTTTGCAGGCTTCTCTTCGAAGAAGATGATCTGGTTCAGCTTCCTCTTTTCCGGCGCGCTGGCAGGCCTTGCCGGCATCTGCGAGGTTTCGGGTTCCATCGGCCACCTGCAGCCGGCGATTTCGCCGGGCTATGGCTTCACCGCCATCATCGTCGCTTTCCTCGGCCGCCTCAATCCGCTCGGCATCATCGCTTCGGGTCTGGTGCTGGCATTGACCTATCTGGGTGGTGAGGCGGCGCAGCTTTCGATCGGTGTTTCGGACAAGGTCACGCGTGTCTTTCAGGGGCTGATCCTCTTCTTCGTGCTCTCCTGTGACACGCTGATCTATTACAAAATCCGCATCGTCTGGTCGCGGGTCAGGGGTGGCGTGGCATGAGCATCTTCGAAGCCATTCTTCTGACGGTCATTACCGCCTCCACGCCGCTCGTCATCGCCGCACTCGGCGAACTCGTGACGGAGCGCTCCGGTGTCCTCAATCTCGGTGTCGAGGGCATGATGATTATGGGCGCTGTCGCCGCCTTCGCCGGTGCGCAGATCTCGGGCTCTCCCTATGTCGGCATCATCTGCGGCATCGTCGCGGGCGGGCTGTTTTCGTTGCTCTTTGCCTTCCTGACGCTGACATTGGTGGCAAACCAGGTGGCAACCGGCCTGGCGCTGACCCTTCTCGGCCTTGGCGTCTCCGGCCAGCTCGGCGAGCCCTATGTCAGCGTACCGGGTATCCGGCTGGAGGAGATCGACATTCCGCTCCTGTCCGGTATTCCGGTTATCGGCCCGGTGCTCTTCAAGCAGGACCTGATCTTCTATCTGTCAATCGCATTGCTCCTCGGCGTCAGCTGGTTCTTGTTCAAGAGCCGGACCGGCCTGAAGGTCCGGGCAATAGGTGACAGTCACGGCTCGGCCCATGCGCTTGGCATTCACGTCATCCGCACGCGCTATCTGGCCGTCATGTTCGGCGGTGCCTGCGCGGGTCTCGCCGGTGCGCAGCTTTCGCTCGTCTATACGCCGCAATGGGTGGAGAACATGTCGGCCGGCCGCGGCTGGATCACGCTGGCGCTTGTCGTCTTTGCCTCCTGGCGTCCGTGGAGGGTTTTTGCCGGTGGCTATCTGTTCGGCGCGGTCACGATCCTGCAGCTTCATGCGCAGGCCTTTGGCCTCGGCATTCCCGCGCAGTTCCTCTCGATGCTGCCCTACGCCGCGACTATTGTAGTTCTCATCATCATTTCTCATAATCGACGCACGACGTTGATCAACACGCCCGCGTCGCTTGGAAAAGCCTTCGTACCGGAGCGATAAAACAAGAACACGGACGGGTTTCCGGAATAACTTCAAACCAACAGGGGTCATCATGAAGAAGTTCGCACTCACACTTGCCGCATCGGCAGCAGCCGTGATTGGCATTTCCTCTGCTGCCGCGGCAGCGGATAAGACGAAGGTCTGCTTCGTCTATGTAGGGGCACACAATGACGGCGGTTATTCGCAGGCGCACGATGTCGGCCGCCAGCAGGTCCAGGCCGAATTCGGCGACAAGATCGAGACGCCTTATCTCGAAAACGTTCCGGAAGGCCCGGATGCCGAGCGCGCCATCGAGCGCCTTGCCCGCTCTGGCTGCCAGCTGATTTTCACCACGTCTTTCGGCTTCATGGACGCGACGGTGAAGGTCGCTGCCAAGTTCCCGAAGGTCAAGTTCGAGCACGGCACCGGTTACAAGTCCGGCCCGAATCTCGCGACCTACAACTCGCGTTTCTATGAAGGTCGCTACATCCTCGGCCAGATCGCTGCCAAAACCTCGAAGAACCACGGCGCTGCCTACATCGCCTCCTTCCCGATCCCGGAAGTCGTAATGGGCATCAACTCCTTCGAGCAGGGCGCCAGGTCGATCGACCCGAGCTTCAAGCTGAAGGTCATCTGGGTCAACACCTGGTTCGACCCAGGCAAGGAAGCCGACGCCGCCAAGGCCATGATCGACCAGGGTGTCGACGTGCTGACGCAGCATACCGACACGACCGCACCGATGCAGGTTGCCGAAGAACGTGGCATCCACGCTTTCGGTCAGGCATCGGACATGATCGCAGCTGGCCCGAAAGCGCAGCTGACGGCAATCGTCGATACCTGGGGCAACTACTACTCCAAGCGTGTTCACGCGCTTCTGGATGGCACCTGGAAGTCCGAGCAGAGCTGGGACGGCCTGAAGGACGGTATCCTCAAGATGGCGCCCTACACGAATATGCCTGACGACGTAAAGAAGATGGCTGAGGAAACCGAGGCCAAGATCAAGTCCGGCGAACTGCATCCCTTCACCGGTCCGATCAACAAGCAGGACGGCACGCCCTGGCTGAAGGCCGGCGAGAAGGCCGATGACGGCACGCTGCTC
This sequence comes from Rhizobium sp. 768_B6_N1_8, assembly GCF_051811225.1. NCBI lineage: Bacteria > Pseudomonadati > Pseudomonadota > Alphaproteobacteria > Hyphomicrobiales > Rhizobiaceae > Rhizobium > Rhizobium sp. 768_B6_N1_8. The sequence goes on from NZ_JBPWPV010000001.1 coordinate 1,578,555, forward strand.
GGCATGAACTTCTACATCGAAGGCGTGGACGACAAGCTGCCGGCGCAATAAGCAGAGTTTGTAACTCGCAGTTGCGAAAAGGCGCCCTGAAAAGGGCGCCTTTTTTGCTGCGGTGCATACTAAAATGCTCATTTACAAAAGTATTACTATATGATTTTTTGATCCTGCGCCGCGAGACGCGGCATTGGGAGGACATCATGAAATTGAAGACTGCACTTTTGAGTGCCACGATTTTGGCTGCCTGCATGTTCGGTTCGGCTTCGGCTGCCGGCTTGACCGTCGGCTTCTCGCAGATCGGCTCGGAATCGGGCTGGCGCGCGGCTGAAACGACCGTGACGAAGGAACAGGCAAAAAAGCGCGGCATCGATCTCAAGTTTGCCGATGCACAGCAGAAACAGGAAAATCAGATCAAGGCTCTTCGTTCCTTCATTGCACAGGGCGTCGATGCCATTCTCGTTGCTCCTGTCGTTGAAACCGGCTGGGACGACGTTCTGAAGGAAGCCAAGGAAGCCAAGATTCCGGTTATCCTTCTCGACCGTACCATCAAGGCTCCCGACGATCTCTATCTGACAGCTGTTACTTCCGACCTGGTCCATGAAGGCAAGGTTGCAGGCGACTTCCTGGTCAAGACCGTCGGCGACAAGAAGTGCAATGTCGTCGAGCTGCAGGGCACGACCGGTTCGTCGCCGGCCATCGCTCGCAAGAAGGGCTTCGAAGAGGCCCTTGCCGGTCACGACAACCTGAAGATCGTTCGCAGCCAGACCGGTGACTTCACCCGCACCAAGGGCAAGGAAGTCATGGAAAGCTTCCTCAAGGCGGAAAATGGCGGCAAGGATATCTGCGCTCTCTACGCCCATAACGACGATATGGCCGTCGGCGCCATCCAGGCGATCAAAGAAGCTGGCCTGAAGCCCGGCAAGGATATCCTCGTCGTCTCCATCGACGCCGTGCCGGATATCTTCAAGGCCATGTCCGAGGGTGAGTCCAATGCCACGGTTGAGCTGACGCCGAACATGGCAGGTCCGGCCTTCGATGCGCTTGATGCCTATCTGAAGGACAAGAAGGCTCCGCCGAAGTGGATCCAGACCGAGTCCAAGCTCTACACGCCTGCCGACGACCCGATGAAGGTCTACGAAGAGAAGAAGGGTCAGGGTTACTGATTGCAGCTGGAACCGCACCGGTCCATCATGGACCGGTGCGGAACTGCCGGTACCAGTAGGGCGTCATGCCCGTTTTTGGTACAGGCGTAAGGCGCAATATCAGGAAACAGCAACCCTCATGGTTCACAATTTCGAGAATATTCTCGCAGCTTCAGGCATATCGAAATTCTTCCCCGGCGCCGTTGCCCTGGACAAGGTGGATTTCACGTTACGCCGGGGCGAGGTACATGCGCTTCTCGGCGAAAATGGCGCCGGCAAATCGACGCTCATCAAGTGCATTACAGGGGCCTATCGCCGCGACGGCGGAAGCCTGACGCTGGAAGGTCACGAGATCGATCCGGCCGATACGCTGGCCGCCCAGAAGCTCGGCATCGGCACCGTCTACCAGGAGGTCAACCTCCTTTCGAATCTCAGCGTTGCGGAAAACCTTTTCCTCGGCCGCCAGCCGAAGCGCTTCGGCATGATCGATGCCCGCACCATGAATCGGAATGCCCGCGAACTTCTAGCAGGCTATGGCCTCGATATCGATGTAACCGCGCAGCTCGACCGATTCTCGGTCGCCGTCCAGCAGATCGTGGCGATCGCCCGGGCTGTCGATCTCTCCGGCAAGGTGCTCATTCTGGATGAGCCAACGGCAAGTCTCGATACGCATGAAGTCGAAATGCTTTTTGGCGTCATAAATGACTTGAAGAAGCGCGGATTAGGTATTGTATTTATTACACATTTTCTTGAACAGGTTTATGCAATCGGCGACCGCATCACCGTGCTGCGAAATGGCAGGCTCGTCGGTACGCACGAGGCGGCCGAACTGCCACGGCAGAACCTGATCGCCATGATGCTCGGGCGCGAACTCGCCCAGACGGAACATGCCGCCAAAGAACGCACCATTGCCGCCGGCGAGGTCAAATATACTTTCGAGGGCTTTGGGAAACGCGGCAAGGTGAAGCCCTTCGATCTCGAGGTCCGTGTCGGCGAAGTCGTCGGTATTGCCGGACTTCTGGGCTCCGGGCGCACAGAGACCGCCGAACTCATGTTCGGTATCGAAAGCGCCGACAGCGGCGTCGCCAGGATCGATGGGTCGCCGGTGACGCTGTCAAGCCCGCGTGCTGCGATCGGCAAGGGTTTCGGCTTTTGCCCGGAGGACCGCAAGACCGATGGCATCATCGGCGACCTGTCCATCCGCGAGAACATCGTCCTTGCCCTGCAGGCCCGCCGAGGCTGGGCACGGCCGCTTTCGCGCGCAGAACAGAATGCGATTGCCGACGAATACATCAAGGCGCTCGATATCCGCACGACCGATCGCGAAAAACCCATCCGGCTGCTGTCGGGCGGCAATCAGCAGAAGGCGATCCTTGCCCGCTGGCTCGCCACAAATCCGGATTTCCTGATCCTGGACGAACCGACCCGTGGCATCGATGTCGGCGCCCATGCCGAGATCATCAAGCTGATCGAGCAATTGTGCGCCAAGGGCATGTCGCTGATCGTCATTTCCTCGGAACTGGAAGAACTGGTCGCCTACAGTTCGCGCGTCATCGTGCTGCGCGATCGCGAACATATCGCTGAATTGACCGGTGAGCGCATTACCGCCGCCGGCATCGTCGACGCCATTGCTGCCGCCGACAAACGAACGGAGGATGCATGACTGCCTCGCTGAAGGTGCTGGGCTCTCGTCTTGCGCCGCAATTGATTGCGCTTTTAGTTGTTCTTCTCTTGAATTTCAGCTTCTTCCCGCAGTTTCTTGATGTGATTATTCAAAACGGCCGGCTTTATGGAAGCATCATCGATGTGCTCAATCGCGGCGCGCCCGTGGCGCTGCTGGCGATTGGCATGACCCTCGTCATCGCCACCAAGGGCATCGACCTTTCGGTCGGCGCCGTGATTGCGATCTGCGGCGCCGTCGCGGCTTCGTCGATCGTCGAAGGTAATTCGCTTGCCTATACGCTGGCCCTTACCGTTATCATCGGTCTGCTCTGCGGCTTCTGGAACGGCTTTCTCGTTGCCGTCCTCAACATCCAGCCGATCATTGCGACCCTTGTTTTGATGGTCGCCGGCCGCGGGATAGCCCAGCTCATCACCGAAGGTGTCATCATGACCTTCAACGATGACGGGCTGATCTTTCTCGGCAGCGGCTCCTTCGCCTTCCTGCCCATGCCCGTCGTCATCTGGCTGATCGCCGCCCTGCTGGTCATCCTGCTGGTTCGCCGCACGGCGCTCGGCATGCTGATCGAGGCAGTCGGCATCAACAGGCGCGCGAGCACGCTTTCAGGCGTACAGACGCCGGTGCTGCTGATGGCGGTCTATATGCTGAGCGGCCTCTGCGCGTCCATCGCCGGCATCATCGTCGCCGCCGACATCAAGGGGGCGGACGCCAACAATGCCGGCCTCTGGCTGGAGCTCGATGCCATCCTTGCCGTGGTCGTCGGCGGCAATTCGCTGCTCGGTGGCCGCTTCAGCATCATCGGCTCGCTGATCGGCGCGATGATCATCCAGGCGGTCAACACCGGTATCCTGCTTTCCGGCTTTCCGCCGGAGTTCAACCTCATCATCAAGGCGGTCATCATCATTGTCATCCTGGTCATCCAGTCGCCGGCCATGCAATCGCTCGCCAGCTTCTTCACTCGCCGAACGGACGCAGGAGGGCACAAATGAATTCCAAATATTTGCCGCTCCTTGCAACGATCGTCATCTTCGTGCTCGCCTATGCGGTCTGCACGCTGCAATATCCGAACATGCTGTCGACACGCGTCATCGGCAACCTGCTGACGGATAACGCATTTCTCGGCATTGCCGCCGTCGGAATGACCTTCGTCATCATCTCCGGTGGTATCGATCTGTCGATCGGGTCCGTTATCGCCTTCACTGGCGTCTTTCTGGCCGTGGTCCTGCAGAACACCAGCATTCATCCGCTGGCGGCCTTCGCAATCGTTCTCATCATTACCACGGCCTTCGGTGCGGTCATGGGCATGATCATCCACTTCCTGCAGATGCCACCCTTCATCGTGACCCTTGCCGGGATGTTCCTTGCTCGCGGCATGGCCTATGTCCTGTCGATCGACAGCATTCCGATCGATCACGAATATTATTCGACGCTGACCAGCCTCTACTACCGTCTGCCGGGCGGTGGACGCCTGACGCTGATCGGCGGCATCATGCTGGTCGTCTTCGCAACCGGCATCTTCATCGCCCACCGCACCCGTTTCGGGACCAACGTCTATGCGCTGGGCGGCGGCGTGCAGACGGCGCAATTGATGGGCGTTCCGGTGGCGCGCACGACGATCCAGATCTACGCATTGTCGGGTTTCCTGGCGGGCCTATCCGGAATCGTTTTTTCCCTATACACCTCTGCCGGATATTCTCTTGCGGCGGTGGGCGTCGAACTGGATGCCATCGCGGCAGTCGTCATCGGAGGGACGCTGCTGACAGGAGGAGCGGGATTCGTGGCAGGGACCTTCATCGGTCTGCTGATCCAGGGGCTCATTCAGACTTACATCACCTTCGACGGTACGCTGTCGAGCTGGTGGACGAAAATCCTGATTGGCCTGCTGCTTTTTGCATTCATGGTAATGCAGAAGGCCATCCTTTTCCTTTCCAGTCTGAACAGGAGATATGGCTAGGAGGAGTATCGGATTGCGCAACAGACAGCTTGAAACCCGTAAGGCAGGGCGAAGAACCCGAACAAGCCACGCGCATGTCGTCGACGAACTCGGCCGTTCAATCGTTGCCGGCATCTATCCCGTCGGCACGATCTTGCCTGGAGATGGAGAGCTGGCGCAGCGCTTCAAGGTCTCACGCACGGTGCTGCGTGAAACGATGAAAACGCTTGCCGCCAAGGGCATGGTCGTTGCAAAGGCGCGTGTCGGCACGCGTGTGACGCAAAAGAACTTCTGGAACATGTTCGACACCGAAATCATCTCCTGGCATTTCGCCAACGGTGTGAGCGAAGAATTCCTCCTGCAACTCTACGATATCCGCCTGGCTTTCGAACCATTTGCTGCCGGTCTCGTGGCCGAGCGTGCAAACGCGGCCGATATCGAATTGCTGCGCGGTCTGGCGCTCGACATGGCCGCAAGCGGCCACACGTCCGACAGCCTGGCACTTGCCGACTTGCGCTTCCATCTCGCCGTTTCCGAGGTATCCCACAATCCCTTCATGCGCACGCTCGGTGGGCTCATCGAGGCGGCACTTGTCGGCATGTTCCGCATGAGCACGCCGCCCTCGCAGAACGGTTTCGCCAACATCGCCGAAACCCACATGCGCATCGTCGATGCCATCGCCGCAGGCAATGCCGCAGCGGCACGCAAGGCGATGGAAGATGTCATCGTCGAGGGCAGGGATCACGTCCACGAGGCCTTCTCCGCGCTCTCCGAGCCCATCGTTTCCCTGCCGATTTCGTCTTTTTGAAGCCTCGCCTTGCTGCTATGAGCGGCAGAACAGCCGACTAGCAATGGATTCTCGGAGTCTGCCCATGGAACGCACCTGCCTTGCCGTCATTCTCGCCGCCGGCGACAGCACGCGAATGAAATCCGCAAAGTCGAAGGTGCTTCATGAGGTCGCCGGCCGGCCGATGATCGCCCATGTCGTCGATGCCGTGGCCGCGACAGGCGTTTCATCCGTGGCCCTCGTCGTCGGCCGCGATGCTGAGAAAGTGGCGAGGGCCGCCGATATCGGCGGCGTGACGATCAAATCCTACATTCAGGAACAACGTCTCGGTACTGGCCACGCTGTTCTCGCCGCCCGCGAGGCGATTGCCGAAGGCTATGACGATATCCTTGTGACCTACGGTGATGTGCCGCTCCAGACGGCGGCTCCGCTGCTCGAGGCGCGCAAGGCGATTGCCGAAGGCAGTGACATCGTCGTGATTGGTTTTCACACGGATCGTCCGACCGGCTACGGACGTCTGCTCGTCAAGGACGGCGAACTGATTGCCATTCGCGAGGAAAAGGACGCGACCGATGCCGAGCGCACCGTCAAGTGGTGCAATAGCGGCCTGATGGCGATCAACGGCCGCAAGGCTCTCGACCTTCTGTCACGCATCGGCAACAGCAATGCCAAGGGCGAGTATTATCTGACGGATCTTGTCGAGATCGCCCGCTCGCTCGGTGGCCGCGTCACTGCCGTCGATGCGCCTGAAGTCGAGATGACCGGCTGCAACAACCGTGCTGAACTCGCTGCGATCGAACGTTTCTGGCAGGAGCGCCGCCGTCATGAACTGATGCTCTCGGGTGTTACGATGATCGCTCCGGAAACGGTCTTCCTCTCCTATGACACCGTGATTGGCCAGGATGCGCTGATCGAGCCGAACGTCGTCTTCGGTCCCGGCGCCGTCATCGATAGCGGCGCGGTCATTCATGCCTTCTCGCATATCGAGGGCGCCCATGTCAGCGAAGGCGCAACGGTCGGTCCGTTTGCGCGTCTGCGGCCGGGTGCCGATCTCTCTGTTGGCTCCAAGGTCGGCAATTTCTGCGAGGTCAAGAACGGCAAGATCGGCGAGGGCGCCAAGGTCAATCACCTGACCTATATCGGTGATGCCGTCATCGGCTCCGGCACCAATATCGGTGCCGGCACGATCACCTGCAATTATGACGGCGTGAACAAGTTCGAGACTGTCATCGGCAAGGATGCCTTCATCGGCTCGAACTCGTCGCTGGTTGCCCCCGTCACGATAGGGGACAGCGCCTATATCGCTTCGGGTAGCGTCATCACGGCAGATGTGCCTGATAATGCGCTGGCTTTCGGCCGTGCGCGGCAGGAAATCAAGCCCGAGCGGGCCAAGCTGCTACGCGAGCGGGCGCTTGCCATTAAGGCGGCGAAAAAGGCCAAGGGTTGAGCCTTTTTGCGTAACGGGCGGAAACCGAAAGTGACCGCCGTACCAATTGAGAAATAAGCGAGAATCGCTAGGAGTGGCCTCACTGGACAGGTCTGAGGGGATGTTTGCATGTGTGGAATTGTGGGGATCGTCGGAAATGCGCCGGTTGCGGGCCGTCTCGTCGATGCGCTGAAGCGGCTGGAATATCGCGGCTACGATTCCGCCGGCGTCGCCACCATCCATGAAGGTGTGATGGATCGCCGCCGCGCCGAGGGCAAGCTCTTCAATCTCGAAAAGCGTCTCGACAGCGAGCCGCTGCCGGGAACGACCGGCATCGCCCATACGCGGTGGGCAACCCATGGTGTGCCGAACGAGACCAACGCCCATCCGCATTTCGTCGAAGGCGTCGCCGTCGTCCACAATGGCATCATCGAGAACTTCTCCGAGCTGCGTGACGAGCTGAGCCACGAGGGCGCTGCCTTTCAAAGCCAGACCGATACGGAAGTAGTCGCCCACTTGATGGCGAAATATCTGCGCGAGGGTCTTTCCCCGCGCGAAGCCGTGCTGAAGATGCTGAACCGCGTCACCGGCGCCTATGCGCTGGCGGTCATGCTGAAGAATGACCCAGGCACGATCATGGCGGCCCGCTCCGGCCCGCCGCTGGCCATCGGTTACGGCAAGGGTGAAATGTTCCTGGGCTCGGATGCCATTGCGCTATCGCCATTCACCAACGAGATCACCTATCTCGTCGATGGCGACTGGGCGATCATCAACCGCGAGGGCGCGACCGTACTCGATTTCTCCGGCAAGGTGGTCAAGCGTCCGCGGCAGATCTCCCAGGCGACCGCTTATGTGGTCGACAAGGGCAATCACCGCCACTTCATGGAAAAGGAAATCTACGAGCAGCCCGAGGTCATCTCCCATGCGCTCAGCCACTATGTGGATTTCGCCGCCAACACGATCAGCCCGAATGCATCCGCCATCGATTTCAAGGCCGCGACCGGTCTTGCAATCTCGGCCTGCGGCACGGCCTATCTCGCCGGCCTGATCGGCAAATACTGGTTCGAGCGTTATGCGCGCCTGCCGGTCGAAATCGACGTCGCCTCGGAATTCCGTTACCGCGAAATGCCGCTGCAGCCCTCGCAGGCAGCCCTCTTCATCTCGCAGTCGGGTGAGACCGCCGATACGCTGGCATCACTCCGCTACTGCAAGGACAACGGTTTGAAGATCGGCGCCGTCGTCAACGTGCGGGAATCGACCATCGCCCGCGAATCCGACGCCGTCTTTCCGATCATGGCCGGGCCGGAAATCGGCGTCGCTTCCACGAAGGCCTTCACCTGCCAGCTTGCCGTGCTTGCTTCGCTGGCAATCGGTGCCGGCCGTGCGCGCGGCACGATCAGCGCCGACGACGAGAAGGCGATGGTACGCCATCTTGCGGAAATGCCGCGCATCATGAGCCGCGTCCTCAATCTCATCCAGCCGCAGATGGAAGGCCTGTCCCGCGAACTGTCAAAGTGCAAGGACGTGCTCTATCTCGGCCGCGGCACCAGCTTCCCGCTCGCCATGGAAGGCGCGCTGAAGCTCAAGGAAATCTCCTATATCCACGCCGAAGGTTATGCCGCCGGCGAGTTGAAGCATGGACCGATCGCGCTGATCGACGAAAACATGCCCGTCATCGTCATCGCACCCTATGACCGTTTCTTCGAGAAGACGGTCTCCAACATGCAGGAAGTCGCAGCCCGCGGCGGCCGAATCATCTTCATCACCGACGAGAACGGTGCGGCTGCTTCGAAACTGCCGACGATGGCGACGATCACGCTTCCGAATGTCGATGAAATCATCTCGCCTATGATCTTCTCGCTGCCGATCCAGCTGCTCGCCTACCACACGGCGGTCTTCATGGGCACGGACGTCGACCAGCCGCGCAACCTCGCAAAATCGGTGACTGTGGAGTAAGTCCTAACAGGCCGAAATATATTGTATGATAAGCCGAATTCTGGCAGTTTTGTGCCTGCGGACACAGGGGGAAGGCCGGGTGAACCGGACTGTCTAAAGACTGAAACGGAGTTCATCAGAAAAGATGACCGAGAAGGCTCCCCGAGTGCCGGTCGCAATGCGGCTGAGGAATAATTTTCTCGCCGGCCTTATCATCTGTGCACCGATCGCGATCACCATCTGGCTGACCTGGACCTTCATCCACTGGTCTGACAGCTGGGTGCGGCCCTATATCCCGGCGCGCTGGAATCCGGAAAGCTACATAAATTTCGCCATTCCCGGCTTCGGTCTGTTGACCGCGGTGATTATCATCACGATCGTTGGCTTCCTCGGCAAGAACCTCATCGGTCAGAGCATCGTCCGCTTCGGCGAATCTATCGTTCAACGCATGCCGCTGGTGCGCACTATCTACAGAAGCGTGAAGCAGATCTTCGAAACGGTGCTGAAGGAACAGTCGAATTCCTTCAAGAAGGTCGGCCTGATCGAATATCCTGGCCCAGGCCTTTGGGCGCTCGTTTTCATCGCCACCGATGCCAAGGGCGAGATTGGCTCGAAGTTCAATGCGATGGGTGAGGATATGGTCGCGGTCTTCCTGCCGCCGACACCGGTGCCGACGGCGGGCTTCCTCGTCTTCGTGCCGCGCGAGAAGATCGTTATGCTCGACATGAACCCGGAGGATGCCGCCAAATTCCTGATTTCAGGCGGCCTCGTCGCCCCGGAACATTTGCCGGTCGTCCGTCCCAAGCCGAAAGCGATATCCAAGGTCGACTAACCGGCTCTGAGAAACCGGATCGCTTCGTCTCGACGGAAGAGATAGAGCAGGGTGCGCACTGCCTCGCCGCGTTCGCTCGTCAATTCCGGATCGCGCTCGATCAGATAGGCCGCGTCCTTGCGGGCGATCTCCAGGAGGTCGGCATGCGCCTCGAGACTGGCGATACGAAAGCCCGGCGTACCTGACTGACGTGTCCCGAGAACTTCGCCTTCGCCGCGCAGCTTCAGATCCTCTTCCGCAATCCGGAAGCCGTCTTCCGTTTCGCGCATGATGGAGAGCCGCGCATGGCCCGTTTCACCGAGAGGCCCCTTATAGAGCAGGATGCAGGTCGAGGCCTCGTCGCCTCGTCCGACACGCCCGCGAAGCTGGTGGAGCTGTGCCAGCCCGAAGCGCTCGGCATGTTCGATCACCATGATCGTCGCATCCGGCACGTCGACCCCGACTTCGACGACGGTGGTCGCCACCAGCAGCCGCAATTCGCCGCTCTTGAAGGCGAGCATCACGGCATCCTTCTCTGGTCCGCTCATGCGCCCGTGAATGAGGCCAATGCCTGGACCGAGCGCAGAGACCAGCGTCGCGTGCCGCTCCTCCGCCGACATCAGATCCAGCTCTTCGGATTCCTCGACCAACGGGCAGATCCAGTAGGCCTTCTTGCCTTCCATCAGCGCGCTCTTCAGGCGGCCAACGATCTCGCCGGTCCGCTCGGTCGGAACGGTGATCGTCTGGATCGGCTTGCGGCCAGCCGGCTTCTCCGTCAGCTTCGAGACGTCCATGTCGCCGAAGGCTGCCAGCACCAGCGTGCGTGGGATCGGCGTTGCCGTCATGACCAACATATGCGGCGAGATGCCCTTTGCCGTTAGCCGCAGGCGCTGGTGCACGCCGAAACGATGCTGCTCGTCGACGACGGCCAGCATCAGGTTCTTGTAATTGACGCTGTCCTGGAAGAGAGCGTGCGTGCCGATGACGATCTGCGCTTCGCCCGATGCAATACGCTCGAGAATATCTTCGCGCTCGCGACCCTTGGTACGGCCCGTCAGCACTTCGACGCCAAGACCGGCGGCACCCGCAAATTTCGAGATCGTCGCATGATGCTGGCGGGCGAGAATTTCCGTCGGCGCCATCAGCACGGCTTGTCCGCCACTCTCGATGACGGCAGCCATCGACAACAACGCGACCAGCGTCTTGCCGGAGCCGACATCGCCTTGCAGCAGCCGCAGCATGCGCTCCGTGCCGGCCATATCCTTCAGGACGTCGGCAACTGCTTCTGTCTGGCTGCGCGTTGGCGAAAAGGGAAGGTTTTGCAATATTTTATCGCTGATTTCTCCAGTGGAATATACGGGTTGCCCGGCCACTTTGCGCAGCCTCTGGCGCACCAGCGTCAGCGACAGCTGACCGGCCAGGAACTCGTCATAGGCAAGCCTCCGGCGGGCAGGGGCTTGCGGATCGATGTCGGATGGATCCCGCGGCTCGTGGAGCATATGAAAGCTGTCGCGGATCGATGGCAGACCTTGCTTCTGCGCCAGCGAAAGATCGATCCATTCCGGCAGTTCCGGCATGCGGGGTAGGGCCGCGTCGATGATCTTGCGTAGCGTCTTCGGCGAAAGCCCCGCCGTCAGCGGATAGATCGGCTCGACCAGCGGCAGGTTCTCGGCATCGCTCGCCTTGACGATATAGTCGGGGTGGACCATGGAGGCGCGGCCGTTGAACCAATCGACCTTGCCACTGACGGTTACCTCCTCGTCTATCGGCAGCTGTTTTTCCAGCCACGCCGCCTGTCCGCGGAAGAAAACGAGCGAAAGCTCGCCAGTCTCATCGTGCAGGAAGACGCGGTAGGGAATATTGCTCTTGCCGCGTGGCGGCGCCTGATGTCGGTCCACACGGGCGGTGATCGTCACGATAGCGCCCTGCGGCGCACGGGCTATCCCCGGCTGGTTGCGTCGGTCGATCAGTGAATAGGGCGCATGGAACAGGAGGTCGATGACCCGGCAATCGTCAGGCGTCTCTCGTCCGAGCAGCTTGACGAAGAGCTCCGAGATCTTCGGGCCGACGCCAGGAAGGCCCGAAACGGGAGAAAACAGCGGATCGAGAATGGCGGGGCGCATGGGCGCCAAAATGCGATGAACAATAGGGCCTTGGCAAGGCTGACAAGCCGCTTTCGAGGGTCTATAGAGGCGCATCAACAAAGAAGGTGAATGCCATGACAGGTGTAACGCTCACGAGCGCCGGTCTTGACCCGCGCCGCCGCCGGATTCTTTTCCGTTGCTGGCACCGCGGTATCAGAGAGATGGATCTTGTCTTCGGCCAGTTCGCTGAAAACGAACTCCCCACCATGAGCGAAGCCGAGCTTGACGAGTTCGAGACGATCATGGCCGAGGAGGACAATGACCTCGTGCGCTGGATCATGGGAACCTGGCCGACGCCCGAGCATTTAAAGACACCCATGTTTGCCCGCATCGCTGCCTATAAGCCCGATTTTGACACGCCCCGGATGCCTGAATGATCCCTGGTTTTGACGCCAAGAAGCTTGCAGCCGCCGCCGAGCCGCTGACGATCGGCAACGTGCCTGCCGGCATGGAACCGCTGCTGCTTGCCGAGCTCGCCCGCAACGGCGAACCCGTTGCCTATGTTCTGTCGGACGGTCATCGTATGACTGATCTGGAGCAGATGCTGGGCTTCGTCGCGCCCGATATTCCGGTCCTGACACTGCCCGCCTGGGACTGTCTTCCCTATGACCGTGTGTCGCCAAGCGCCGATACCTCGGCACGCCGTCTGGCCGCGCTCTCGGGCTTGATCGCCCACCGCAAGAAGCCGCATGCGGCAATCGTGCTGGTGACGGCCAATGCCATGCTGCAGAAGGTGGCGCCGCAGGATATCATCGAAAGCCTGACCTTCTCGGCGCGCCCAGGCAATCAGGTGCGCATGGAGGATATTGCCGGCCGGCTGGAGCGCAACGGCTTCGAGCGCGTGGCGACCGTGCGCGAGGTCGGCGAATATGCCGTGCGCGGCGGCATCCTCGATGTCTTCGTGCCCGGGTCGGAAGAGCCCGTCCGCCTCGATTTCTTCGGCGACACGCTGGAATCGATCCGCAGCTTCGATCCGGCAAGCCAGCGCACGATCGGGCAGGTCCGCTCCCTCGATCTCAACCCGATGAGCGAGGTGACGCTGACGCCGGATACGATCAGCCGTTTCCGCAAGAACTACCTTTCCACCTTCGGTGCCGCTACGCGCGACGATGCGCTCTACCTCGCCGTCTCCGAAGGTCGCCGCTATCCCGGCATGGAGCACTGGCTTCCGCTGTTCTACGAGAAGCTGGAGACGGTGTTCGATTACCTCTCCGGCTTCCGCATCGTCACCGATCATACGGTTCGCGAGGCGGCCGAAGAGCGTTCCAAGCTCGTCTACGACTATTACGATGCGCGCCTGAATTCCGGCCAGCCGGGCAAGGGCCAGATGGCGCAGGGCACGCCCTATAAGCCGGTCTCGCCCGGTCAGCTCTATCTCGACAGCAAGACCTTCGCGCGCACGCTCGATGCGATCAACGCTATCAGAGTGTCGCCTTTCAACGAACACGAGGGCGAAGCACGCCGCGTCGTCAATCTCGATGCACGCCAGGGGCCGCGATGGGCGCGCTCCAATGCCGAAGGCGGCGGCGATGCCGAGCGCGTCAACGTCTTCGACGTCGTTGTCAAACATATTGCCGACAAGCGCGCCAGCGGCGCGAAGGTCGTCATCACCGCCTGGACCGAGGGGTCGCTCGAGCGTCTGCTGCAAGTGCTGAACGAACACGGCCTTGAGCGGGTCAAGCCGATCACCGCGCTGAAGGATCTCGGCGGCTTGGCAAAGGGTGAGGCGGCAGCGGCTGTATTCAGCCTCGAATCCGGTTTCGAAACCGGCGATCTCATCGTCATCGGCGAGCAGGATATTCTCGGCGACCGTATGGTGCGCCGCTCCCGCCGCAGGAAGCGTGCGGCAGACTTCATCTCCGAAGTCGCCGGCCTTGATGAAGGATCGATCGTCGTCCACGCCGAACACGGCATCGGCCGTTTCGTCGGCCTTCGCACCATCGAGGCGGCCGGTGCGCCGCATGCCTGCCTCGAGCTGCAATATGCAGATGATGCCAAGCTTTTCCTGCCGGTCGAAAATATCGATCTTCTATCGCGCTTTGGCGGTGAGGGCACGGAAGTACAGCTCGACAAGCTCGGCGGTGGCGCATGGCAGATGCGCAAGGCCAAGCTGAAAAAGCGGCTGCTGGATATGGCCGATGCGCTGATCCGCATCGCCGCCGAGCGCCTGACGCGCCACGCGCCCGTGCTGACGACGCCGGAAGGGCTCTACGACGAATTCGCCGCCCGTTTCCCCTATGACGAAACGGAAGATCAGGACAACGCCATCGAAGCCGTGCGCGGAGATCTCGGCGCCGGCCGCCCGATGGATCGCTTGGTCTGCGGCGACGTCGGCTTCGGCAAGACCGAGGTCGCACTGCGCGCCGCCTTCGTCGCTGCCATGAACGGCGTGCAGGTCGCCGTCGTCGTGCCGACGACGCTGCTCTCCCGCCAGCATTTCAAGACTTTCTCCGAGCGCTTCCGTGGTCTGCCGATCCGCATCCAGCAGGCCTCGCGCCTCGTCGGCTCCAAGGAGCTGGCGCTCACCAAGAAGGAAGTCGCCGACGGCAAGACTGACATCGTCGTCGGCACCCACGCGCTGCTCGGCGCCGGCATCAACTTTGCCAATCTCGGCCTGTTGATCATCGACGAAGAGCAGCATTTCGGCGTCAAGCACAAGGAACGCCTGAAGGAGTTGAAGAGCGACGTGCATGTGCTGACGCTCTCGGCAACGCCGATCCCGCGCACGCTGCAGCTTGCCATGACCGGGGTGCGCGAACTCTCGCTGATCACCACGCCGCCGGTCGACCGCATGGCGGTGCGCACCTTCATTTCGCCCTTCGACAGCCTCGTCATCCGCGAGACGCTGATGCGCGAGCACTATCGCGGCGGTCAGAGCTTCTATGTCTGCCCGCGCTTAGCCGATCTGGAAGACGTCCACGCCTTCCTGCAGTCCGACGTGCCGGAGCTGAAGGTTGCTGTCGCCCATGGCCAGATGCCGGCCGGCGAACTGGAGGACATCATGAATGCCTTCTATGAAGGCCGTTACGATGTGCTGCTCTCGACCACCATCGTCGAATCCGGCCTCGATGTGCCGACGGCGAACACGCTGATCGTCCATCGCGCCGATATGTTCGGCCTCGCGCAGCTCTACCAGCTGCGCGGCCGTGTCGGCCGTTCGAAGGTGCGCGCCTTCGCGCTCTTCACGCTGCCGGTCAACAAGGTGCTGACGGCAACTGCCGAGCGCCGCCTCAAGGTGCTGCAGTCGCTGGACACACTCGGCGCCGGCTTCCAGCTCGCAAGCCACGACCTCGATATACGCGGTGCGGGCAACCTGCTCGGCGAGGAACAGTCCGGCCACATCAAGGAAGTCGGCTTCGAGCTGTATCAGCAGATGCTGGAAGAGGCAGTCGCCGAGGTGAAGGGCGTCGACGAGATCCAGGATACCGGCTGGTCGCCGCAGATATCCGTCGGCACGACCGTGATGATCCCGGAAGGCTACGTACCCGACCTGCACCTGCGGATGGCGCTCTACCGCCGCCTCGGCGAACTTACCGATCTCAAGGAGATCGATGGCTTCGGTGCCGAGATGATCGATCGCTTCGGCCCGATGCCGGTGGAGGTCCAGCACCTGCTGAAGATCGTCTACATCAAGTCGCTCTGCCGCTCGGCCAATGTCGAGAAACTCGATGCCGGCCCCAAGGGCGTCGTCGTGCAGTTCCGCAACAAGGAATTCCCCAACCCCGCCAATCTCGTCGGTTATATTGGCAAGCAGGGCGCGATGGCGAAGATCCGCCCTGACCACAGCCTCTTCCTGACCCGCGACCTGCCGACTCCGGAAAAGCGTCTGCAAGGTGCAGCCGTTATCATGACGCAGCTTGCGGAACTCGCGAAAAGCTAAGGGCAGCCCGACGAAAACCGGACTGCCCTCCAACTGCGTTTTCAGTTTGTCGATCCTGACGCGCGTCAGTTCATCCCGGCACGTGCTTCGGCCTTAGCTGCGGCAATTTCCCTGAGAGCGCCCGCCAGCACATCAGGTGTCTGTGCGCCGCTGACGGCATATTGCTGGTCGAAGATGAAGAACGGCACCCCGTTGACACCCATGCGCTGCGCTGCGTCGATTTCCGAGAGAATGACGCTGCTATCGGCGTCCGAAGCGAGCAGGGCGGCAATGACCGAGCGCTGCAGACCTGACTTCTCGGCAATATCGAGCAGCACCTCATGATCGCCGACATTGCGGCCCTCCTCGAAATTGGCCTTGAACAGCGCCGAGACGACTGCCTCCTGCTTCTGCCGGTCCTCGACACCAGCCCAGTGGATCAGGCGGTGCGCATCGAGCGTATTCGGCCCGATCTTGATGGCCTCGAAATTGAATTTGATGCCGACTTCGCGGCCATAGCCGGTCAGCATCCTGTGCGCCTCAGCCACGCGTTCGGCGCCACCGAGTTTCTGCTCCAGCATCTTTTTCTGGTCGACACCTTCGGGCGGATAGTCCGGGTTGAGGCGGTAGGGGCGCCAGTTGATATCGACGCCGATTTCATCCTGCACCTCGGCGATCGCCAACTCCAGCCGCGCCTTGCCGAGATAGCACCAGGGGCAGACGACATCAGAGACAACGTCGATGGTGATGCGTTCCATTGTGATTCCTTATTCTGCCATCCCTCAATGACGGTTGGCTCAATCGCATAGAAGATGTTTTCGACGATCTTTAGAGGAAGGTCGAGGCAAGAGAAAGGAAATAGAACGACGCGCCTGATGATGTGATTATTGCGCGCTCGTATCCCACCATGTCTGCAACTGATAGCCATAGAGCGGCACCACATCCGGGTGACCGATGCGCTTGTTGCGCGCAACCCACTGCTGATCGATGTGGTAGAGGGGTAGCACATAGTGGTTGGAGAGCAGCAGCCGGTCATAGGAGCGGACGGACGCCGTAAAATCCTCTGTCGAGCGCGAGCGCAGCAGATGATCGATCAGCGTATCGAGATTGGGATCGTCGGCCCCGGCGAAACTGTCCGTCCCTTCACGCGTGCGTGCAGCGGACGACCAGCGGCCGAGCTGCTCGTTGCCGGGTGAGAGCGATGAAGTGTAGGCCTTCATGATCATGTCATAGTCGAAGCTGTTCGTGCGGCTCTGATACTGCGAATCGTCGACGGTGCGGATCGACGCGGCGACACCGATCGTCTGCAGCGATCGCTGGTAGGCGACGGCGAGCTTCTCCTGGTCAGCATTCTGGGTCATGATCTCGAAGGCGAGCTGCTTGCCGCTCTGATCGGCCATCTTGCCGCCCTGGATCGTGTAGCCTCCCTGTTTCAGGAGGTCGACGGCCTGCTTCAGCACGTTGCGGTCGCGTCCCGAGCCATCGGTCACCGGCAGCTTATAGCTGCCGTCAAGAATGGCGGCGTCGATCTGGTCCTTGATCGGTCCGAGCAGCGCCAGCTCACGTGCATCCGCCGGTACCCCGAAACTCGAGAGATCGGAATTCTGCCAGAAGCTTTGCGTGCGCTTGTAAGCGCCGGAATAGAGATTCTTGTTGGCCCATTCGAAATCGAAGACCAGCGACAGGCCCTCGCGCACTTTGATATCGCTAAAGACCGGCCGCCGCGTATTGAAGACGAAGCCGAGCATACCGCTCGGCAGTTTCGGCTTGAACACATCCTTCACGACCGCGCCCGACGTTGCGGCCGGGAAATCATAGGCATTGGCCCAATGCCCCGGATTGCCTTCCAGATAGATATCGACGTCGCCTTTCTTGAAGGCCTCGAAAAGCGTCGTATCCTGCAAGAAATACTGCACGGTGAGCTGGTCGTAATTGTCCATTCCGACCTTGGCCGGAATGTCCTTGCCCCAGTAATTCGGGTCGCGCTCATAGGTGATGCTTTCGCCCGGCTTCAGGCTCTTGATCTTGTAGGGACCGGATCCAACAGGTGGCGTGAGCGAGCTGCGGTCGAAGCTATCGGGGTCGATCGCGTGTTTTGGCAGGATGGGAAACAGGCCGAAGATCATCGGCGTCTCGCGGTCTGCCTTCTCATTGAAGGTGAAGCGTACGCTGTGGTCGCCAATCTTCTCCATTTTTGAAACGAGATTGAGGCGGCTGGAGAAGGGCACGCGCCCTTTGTCGCGCAGGAGCTCGAAGGAAAAGATCACGTCTTCGGGCGTGACCGGCTGCCCGTCCGACCACCTGGCTTTCGGATTGAGGTTGAACTGGATGAAGGTGCGGTCTTCATCCCATTCCACCGTTTCCGCCAGCAGGCCGTAGAGCGTGAAGGGCTCGTCGCTCGAACGCTGCAGCATGGATTCGTAGATGAGGTTGCCGAATTGCGGATCCCACATGCCGCGCGCCGTCGTGCGCATGCTTTTCAGGATAAAGGGGTTTAAACTATCGAAAGTGCCGACCACGCCGTAGGTGATCTTCCCGCCCTTCTTCACGTCGGGATTGACGTAAGGGAAGTGCTTATAATCGGCAGGCAGCGCTGCCGAACCATGCATGGCGATACCATGCACGGGTTCCGCGGTGGCGGCACCGCAGGTAAGCATGAAAGCGGCGAGGAGGACGATCCGAAGCATTCTGAAATTCCTTGATGCGTGGCGACGGGCACGATTCGCCGGAAGGGTAGCATGGGAGCGCTCAATTCCAACCGGAGCCGCCGCTTTCTTTACCTATGTGCCAAAATGCCCGCGAAATTGCCAAAGAAATGCTGGATATCTTCAACGCTGCGATGTAACACGTGACCCGAAGTTTTGGGGTCATGCATTTGCCTTATTTTTTTAAGAGGTGGAGTGCCGAACGACCCGGTGGTTGGGGCGGCCGAACGTAGCCCCGAAACGGATATCAGGAGACGGAATTCGTTATGATGTTCAAGTCTGAAAAGAAAATGCGGGCAGCACTGTCCGTTATGGCAGTGATCTTCGGTGCTTCGGCTCCGGTCTCGTCCTTCGCACAGGACGCAGCCGCCCAGGCTCCGGCAGCGTCGGCTGACGCTCCCGCACAGGCCGTCGGCGCACCGCGCCTCGGCTGGTACAAGACCTGCAGCAAGCAGGAAGACAACGACATCTGCGTTGTTCAGAATCTGGTTCTCGCCAACGGCGGCCAGCTGGTGACGGCTGTCGGCCTGATCTCGGTTTCAGGCAAGATCAACCGCAAGATCCTTCAGGTTTCGGTTCCGGCCGCACGCCTGATCCCTCCGGGCATCAGCATGCAGATCGATGGTGGCAAGGGCCAGAAGCTCGATTACGCCGTCTGCCTGCCGGACAAGTGCACCGCTGAAATTCCGCTGACGGACGCCATGATCGCAAGCCTCAAGAAGGGCAGCGACGTGGTCTTCACCTCGATCAACTTCCGCCGTGCTGCGAACCCGATCAAGGTTTCGCTCGAAGGCTTCACCGGCGCCTATGACGGTGAACCGGTTTCCGAATCGAAGCTCGCCGAAAGCCAGCGCAGCCTGCAGGACAGCATGCAGAAGAAGGCTGAAGAAGCCCGCAAGAAGCTGGAAGACGCCCAGAAGGCAGCAAAGGCCCAGTAATCGGGACTTTAACGAATTGACGAAAAGCCCGGCTTCAGGCCGGGTTTTTTGTTGCCAAAAGAAAGGCCCCGACATGCGGGGCCTTGTCATGGAGGTTATGTGATCCGACTTTAATGGGCGAAGCTCATCTTGGGTTTGAACTGGCCTGTCGGGCCGCGGTCGAAGATCTGTTCGACCTGCGGATTGCGAAGCGGTGTGTCGCTCTCGTCGCTCACCAGGTTCTGCTCGGAGACGTAGGCGACATATTCGCTGTCGTCGTTTTCGGCGAGCAGATGGTAGAACGGCTGGTCCTTGCTGGGGCGGACTTCCGCGGGAATGGAATTCCACCACTCTTCCGTATTCGCGAACTCCGGATCAACGTCGAAGATGACGCCGCGAAACGGAAAAACCTTGTGCCGGACCACTTCGCCTATACTGAACTTTGCAACTCTTTCTTTCATGGTACGACTTCCTTTCTCACCTGATTTGGTGATCGGTCCCCCGCAAATCAAGATTTTTACGGGATTTCGTCACATGATCGTCATGTCTGCCCATCGGCTTTCATGACCTCGGGGTCGAAAAAAGCCCCGGCGAACCGGGGCTTCCTGTCTTGTCTTATGCCGAGTAGTACATGTCGTATTCGACCGGATGCGGCGTCATTTCGAAGCGCATCACTTCGGCCATCTTCAGTTCGATGAACGCGTCGATCTGGTCGTCATCAAAGACGCCGCCGGCCGTCAGGAACTTGCGGTCCTTGTCGAGGCTTTCGAGCGCTTCGCGCAGAGAGCCGCAGACGGTCGGGATCTTCTTCAGTTCCTTCGGCGGCAGGTCGTAAAGATCCTTGTCCATGGCTTTGCCGGGATGGATCTTGTTCTTGATGCCGTCGAGGCCTGCCATCAGCATGGCAGCGAAGGCGAGGTAGGGGTTGGCAGTCGGATCCGGGAAGCGGACTTCGACGCGCTTTGCCTTCGGGTTGGAGCCGAACGGAATGCGGCAGGAGGCCGAGCGGTTGCGGGCGGAATAGGCGAGCAGTACCGGAGCTTCATAACCCGGGACGAGACGCTTGTAGGAGTTCGTCGACGGGTTGGTGAAGGCGTTGATCGCCTTGGCATGCTTGATGATGCCGCCGATATAGTAGAGGCAGGTTTCGGAAAGGCCTGCATATTCGTCGCCGGCAAAGGTCGGCTTGCCACCCTTCCAGATCGACTGGTGCACGTGCATACCAGAGCCGTTATCGCCGAAGATCGGCTTCGGCATGAAGGTTGCCGTCTTGCCATAGGCATTGGCGACCTGATGAACGACGTACTTGTAGATCTGCATCTTGTCGGCGTTGCGAACGAGCGTGTCGAACTTAATGCCGAGCTCGTGCTGGGCGGCAGCCACTTCGTGGTGGTGCTTTTCGACGACGACGCCCATTTCGGAGAGAACCGTCAGCATTTCCGAACGCATGTCCTGGGCGCTGTCGACGGGCGGAACCGGGAAGTAGCCGCCCTTGACGCGTGGGCGGTGGCCGAGGTTGCCGGTCTCATAGTCGGTGTCGTCGTTCGACGGCAGTTCGGTGGAGTCGAGCTTGAAGCCGGTATTATACGGATCAGCCTTGTACTTCACGTCGTCGAAGACGAAGAATTCGGCTTCCGGGCCGACGAAGATCGTGTCACCGATGCCGGATGCTTTCAGATAGGCTTCGGCCTTCTTGGCGGTGCCGCGCGGATCGCGGTTATAGGCTTCGCCGGAAACCGGGTCGAGGATGTCGCAGACAATGACCATGGTCGATTGGGCGAAGAACGGGTCCATATGCACCGTGTCCGTGTCGGGCATCAGCACCATGTCGGACTCGTTGATGGCCTTCCAGCCGCCGATCGAGGAACCGTCGAACATGACGCCGTCAGCGAACATGTCTTCATCGACGCAGGCTATGTCCATCGTAACGTGCTGCAGCTTGCCCTTGGGGTCGGTGAAGCGCAGGTCGACGAACTTTACATCGTTGTCCTTGATCTGCTTCAGGATTTCGCTTGCACTCGCCATAAGATGCTTCCTCTGTTTTGTGATGATGTTACGTTATGTGCGATGAGGATGGTCAAGCTTCGCCGAAGGCAAAGCCGGTCAGATGGCATCGATACCGGTTTCACCGGTTCGGATGCGAATGACCTCTTCGACGTTGGAAACGAAAATCTTTCCGTCGCCGATGCGCCCCGTCTGCGCGGCCTTGCGGATCGCGTCGATGACGGCCTCCGCGTTTTCATCTGCGAGCACGACCTCAACCTTCACCTTCGGCAGGAAATCGACGACATATTCTGCGCCGCGGTAGAGTTCGGTATGGCCCTTCTGGCGACCGAAGCCCTTCGCTTCCGTGACAGTGATACCCTGCAGACCGACTTCCTGAAGGGCTTCCTTCACCTCGTCCAGCTTGAAAGGCTTAATGATCGCTTCGATCTTTTTCATGAGAAAATGTCTCTCCGCTTCTCCCGTTACAGCAGGAACCTTCCCGCTCGCGGGATATGATGCAGATATCGTGCCAGTTTGAAATCCGTCTGACGCAAAAAATCGCGGAATTTTGTGCGTGCGACCTTGTTTGCCTGCGTTTCCGTGTCGTTTTGATGAAAAACGAGGTGAACAATAGTGCGTTTCGATCAAAAATGACGCGAAAATTGAAAAAATCCCTCGACTCATAAATTCTTATGGCTCGCGGCGGACGGGTCGAAAAATAGGCAAATGCACAATATTTGCTCTTTCGTTGTGATAATCATGCGGTTGTTTTTTAGGCGCTTTTTGAATTGAATAGGGGCATGAGCAAACGCCTCGCCGATCTTCTCCTGACACCTGTCGAAATGGCTGCGGCCGATGAGGCTGCAGCCGAATCCGGAATCGATTCCTATGGCCTGATGGAAAAGGCAGGTGCCGCGGTCGCCGCTGCAGCATTGCGTCTTTATCCCGGCGCACAACGTTTCGCGGTGTTCTGTGGCCCCGGCAACAATGGCGGTGACGGTTATGTCGTCGCCCGGCTTCTGCAGGAGAGTGGTGGACGGGTGGAGATCTTCCATCTTGGCGACCCGGAAAAGCTGACGGGCGATGCGGGCAGCGCTAGGGCAGCCTGTGCGCTGAAGGGGCAGGATATCGCGTGCTATGACCAGCAGATAGGTGATGTCATCATCGACGGCCTCTTCGGAGCCGGCCTCGCACGCGATGTGCCATCCGAGGTCGCCGATCTGATCCACAAGGTCGGCAAGGCAGGAACTCCCGTCATCGCCATCGATCTGCCATCTGGCCTGGACGGGCGCACCGGCGCCGTGCTCGGCGGCGCCTTCCGAGCGGCGCATACGGTGACCTTCATGACCCGCAAGCCCGGCCATCTGCTGATGCCTGGCAGGGAGCTTTGCGGCACGCTCGAGGTCTTCGACATCGGCATCCCCGGACGCATCATCAGGGCGCAGACGGATGGCCGTGTGGACGAGAATACACCTGCCGCATGGCGCGCTGTCATTCCGACCGGGCAGCTGGAGACCCACAAATATAAGCGTGGTCACCTTGTCGTATTTTCGGGTGAGGCGAGCAAGACGGGCGCCGCCCGCATGTCGGCCATGGCGGGGTTGAAGGCCGGGGCAGGGCTCGTTACCATCGCCGCGCCGACCGAAGCACTTTCCGCCAATAGCGCGCACCTGACAGCCGTCATGCTGCACGCCATTGATGATGCAGCAGCATTGGCAGGATGGCTGAAGGACACACGCCTTCAAACCTTCGTTCTCGGCCCCGGTTTCGGCATCGGAAAGAAGGCCCGCAAATTCGTATCCCTACTGCGCGACCGTCATCTCGTTCTCGACGCCGATGGCATCAGCTCCTTCAAGGACGATCCGCAGGCGCTTTTCGAGCTGTTCAAGGGAGTGCCGCGCCTCGTTCTCACGCCGCACGACGGCGAGTTTGCCCGCCTCTTTCCCGATATTGCCGCCGACGAGAAGGCGGGCAAGGTCGACAAGGCGCTCGCCGCTGCCAGCCGCGCCAATGCTGCTATCATCTATAAGGGGGCGGATACCGTTATCGCCTCGCCAGACGGCCGGGCGCTGATCAACACCAACGCACCGGTCTGGCTTGCTACCGCCGGCTCCGGCGATGTGCTGGCAGGCATTATCGGCGGTCTGCTCGCCCAGGGCCTGCCGGCCTTCGAGGCCGCGGCCGCTGCTGTCTGGCTGCATGGAGAGGCAGGCCATCGCGCCGGCAAGGGCCTGACAGCCGAAGACCTCGCCGCGCACGTCTTGCCCTACTGAATAATTACTTATCGACCCGCTTCTGCAGGGCGATCGCCCCGTGCGGCGCATTGACCTTGCCCTCGTGGATCATGAAGGCAAAGACGTCGCGCGGCTCGACCTTGACCTTCCTGTCCTTGTCGATCAGCGGCAAGTCGTCAGGCACTTTGCCCTCGGCCCAGATCTGCAGCCGCTTGGTCCAGTCCTTCAACTCCGGTTCCGGATAGCAGGTCGGGATATCGTCGGACCCTTTCTGCAGCCGCGTATAGACGAAATCCGCTGTCACATCGGCAATCATCGGATAGTCGAAATGCTCGGCGCAGACGGGTGCCACGCCATATTTTTCGAGGAGTGTAATGAATTCCGGCACCTTGAAGGAATCGTGCCTGACTTCCACGACATGGCGCAGCTTCAGCCCGTCCTGCTTTTCCGGCAGCAGCTTCAGGAACGCCTCGAAATCATCTGGTTCGAACCTCTTCGTTGGCGCAAACTGCCAGAGCAGCGGGCCGAGATGATCGCCGAGTTCGCTGATGCCGGACGAGAGGAACTTCTCCATCGATTCCGAGGCCTCGGCTAGCACACGGCGGTTCGTGGTGTAACGCGTCGCCTTCAGCGAAAAGATGAAGCCGTCAGGCACGTCGGCAGCCCATTTGGCGAAAACCGCCGGCTTCTGCGTGCTGTAATAGGTGCCATTGACCTCGATGACCTTTAGCTGGCGGCTGGCATAGTTCAGCTCGTCCTTCTGCTTGAGATCGGTGGGAAAGAAATGGCCGCGCCACGGCTCGAACGTCCAGCCGCCGATGCCTACGCGGATCGTGCCCGATTTGCTCATCTGTTCCTCCTCGCTTGCGATCTCTCAGATCGCACCAACCTTTTTCGTCATATCGACGATGGTCCATCCTGGCCGATAGGGATTGGGCCGGCGACCCGTTTCCTGAAAACCGAAGGCGGAATAAAGCGCGATGTTCCGCTCCATCCGTGCATTGGTGTAGAGCCGAATCTCGGGCGTTTCCCACTCCAGCGCCTTGTCCTCCAGCCAGCGCAACATGGCCACACCATGTCCCGCTCCCTGGAAGTCCGGCGATACCGCGATACTGAAAAGCATCACGTGGTCGACATGGCGCTCGACGACCGAGAGCCCCGCTACAGCACCGTCAGCCTCCCGCAGCCAGACTTCGCCGTGCTCAATCCGCGGCTTGTAATCTTCCGTCACTGGAATCGGCGGACAGCCGAACAGATCGGTATAGGGCTGGTAGGCGGCCGTCGTCAGCGCGACGACGGCGGGCAGGTCCGCAATCGTGGCGAGCCGCATGGTCATTCCGCCGCTGCGACCGCCTTCTTGACCGGTCGCCGCTCCAGCAGCTCCTTGAGGAACTGGCCGGTATAGGAACGCTTCTCCTTGACGATCGTCTCTGGCGTGCCGAAAGCCACAATCTCGCCGCCGCCGTCACCACCTTCGGGGCCGAAATCGAGGATCCAGTCGGCGGTTTTGATGACTTCGAGATTGTGCTCGATGACAACGACCGAATTGCCCTGATTGACCAGTTCGTGCAGCATTTCCAGAAGCTTGGCGACATCATGGAAATGCAGGCCGGTCGTCGGCTCGTCGAGAATATAGAGGGTGCGCCCGGTCGAGCGTTTCGACAATTCCTTGGCGAGCTTGACGCGCTGCGCTTCGCCGCCCGAGAGCGTATTGGCTTGCTGACCGACCTTGATGTACCCGAGGCCGACATCGAAGAGCGACTGCAGCTTGTCGCGCACGGCCGGGACTGCCGTGAAGAACTCGACACCTTCCTCCACCGTCATATCGAGCACGTCGGAAATCGACTTGCCCTTGAAGGTGACATCGAGCGTTTCGCGGTTGTAACGCTTGCCGTGGCAGACGTCGCAGGTGACGTAGACATCAGGCAGGAAGTGCATCTCGATCTTGATGACGCCATCGCCCTGGCAGGCCTCGCAGCGGCCGCCCTTGACGTTGAAGGAGAAACGACCTGGCTGATAACCGCGCGCCTTCGCCTCCGGCAGGCCGGCAAACCAGTCGCGGATCGGTGTGAAGGCGCCGGTATAGGTCGCAGGGTTCGAACGCGGCGTGCGGCCGATCGGCGATTGGTCGATGTCGATCACCTTGTCGATATGCTCGAAACCATCGATGCGGTCGTGATCGGCAGGGATTTCACGAGCGCCCATGACACGCCGTGCCGCCGACTTGTAGAGAGTCTCGATCAGGAAGGTGGACTTGCCGCCACCCGAGACACCCGTCACAGCCGTAAAGACGCCAAGCGGAATGGCCGCCGTGACGTTCTTCAGATTGTTACCGCGTGCGCCGACGACCTTGATCTCCTTGCCCTTCTTAGGCTTGCGCCGCTCATCGGGCAGGGTCACACCAAGCTCGCCCGACAGATATTTGCCGGTGAGCGACTTTGGATTGGCCATGATTTCCTGCGGTGTGCCATGCGCCACTACCTGGCCGCCATGCACACCGGCGGCGGGGCCGATATCGACCACATCGTCAGCCGTCAGGATCGCATCTTCGTCATGTTCGACCACGATGACCGTATTGCCGATGTCGCGAAGGTGCTTCAGCGTATCGAGAAGACGGGCATTGTCGCGCTGATGCAGGCCGATCGACGGCTCGTCGAGAACGTAGAGAACGCCGGTCAGGCCTGATCCAATCTGCGAGGCAAGACGGATACGCTGGCTCTCGCCGCCGGAAAGCGTGCCGGAATTACGAGACAGGCTCAGATATTCGAGACCCACATCGTTGAGGAACCGCAGGCGGTCGCGGATTTCCTTGAGGATGCGCACGGCAATCTCGTTCTGCTTGGCGTTGAATGCCGCCGGCAGCGTCTCGAACCAGTCGCGTGCGATCCGGATCGACATCTGCGTGACTTCGCCGATATGCAGCTTGTTGATCTTGACCGCCAGCGCTTCCGGCTTCAGGCGAAAACCGTTGCAGGCCGGGCAGGGGGCCGCCGACATGAAGCGCTCGATATCCTCGCGCGCCCAGGCCGAATCCGTTTCCTTCCAGCGCCGCTCGAGATTGGGCACGATGCCTTCGAAATTCTTCGAGGTCGTGTAGGAGCGCGCGCCATCGGCATAGTGGAATTCAATCCTCTCCTCGGTGCCGTTCAGGATGACATCCTTGGCTTTTTCGGGAAGGTCGTTCCAGCGGCTGCCGAGCTTGAAGCCGAAATGCTTGCCGAGCGCTTCCAGCGTCTGGTTGTAATAGGGCGAAGTGGACTTGGCCCAGGGCGCGATAGCGCCGTCGCGCAGCGTACGCTCCGGCTCGGGCACGATCAGGTCAGGGTCGATCTTCTGCTGCGAACCGAGACCGTCGCAGGTCGGGCATGCGCCGAAGGGATTGTTGAACGAGAAGAGCCGTGGTTCGATTTCCGGAATGGTGAAACCGGAGACCGGGCAGGCGAATTTTTCCGAAAACAGCACGCGCTCGTGTGTCTCGTTGAGCGATTTGTTGGCCGAGCCGCCAGCCGAGGTTTCCTCAGGCGGCAACGGCTTGTCGGCGAATTCGGCAACGGCGAGGCCGTCAGCGAGCTTCAGCGCCGTTTCGAAACTGTCGGCCAGGCGCGAGGCCATGTCAGGCCGCACGACGATACGGTCGATGACCACGTCGATATCGTGCTTGTATTTCTTGTCGAGAACAGGTGCATCGGCGATCTCGTAGAACTGGCCGTCCACCTTGACGCGCTGGAAGCCCTTTTTCATGAGCTCCGCCAGTTCCTTCTTGTACTCGCCCTTACGCCCGCGGATCATCGGCGCCAGGATGTAAAGACGCGTGCCTTCCTCGAAGGCCAGCACACGGTCGACCATCTGGCTAACCGTCTGGCTTTCGATCGGCAGGCCGGTGGCAGGAGAATAGGGAACCCCGACGCGCGCAAACAGCAGGCGCATATAGTCGTAGATTTCGGTAACCGTACCGACCGTCGAGCGCGGGTTGCGCGAGGTCGTCTTCTGCTCGATCGAGATTGCCGGCGACAACCCGTCGATCTGGTCGACATCGGGTTTCTGCATCATTTCCAGGAACTGGCGCGCATAGGCCGAAAGGCTTTCGACATAGCGGCGCTGGCCCTCGGCATAGATCGTATCGAAGGCGAGCGAGGATTTGCCGGAGCCGGAAAGGCCGGTCATGACGATCAGCTTGTTCCGCGGCAGATCGAGGTCTATGCCCTTCAGATTATGCTCGCGCGCGCCACGGATGGAGATCGTCTTCAGTTCGCTCATCGTCTCTGCTTCAGATGGTTTGGGGATAACAGCCCTTATTTAGTGATGCCAGCGGGCGAGTCGAGGCTGAAAGTCCGGAACAACAAAGGTTTTCGATTCTGTTGACAGGATCATAGCGAATAATTAGAACAAATAAAGAACAAAATTCCTTGTGGATTAAGAGGGGCTGGATGCGCATCGCTTGTCCTCTATGGTTTAAGGTGCGCCGATGATTTTTGAACGCCGCCGGTCAGGGCGGCAGTAAGGTGAATGATATGGCTGGCAGTGTGAACAAGGTAATTCTTATCGGAAACGTGGGCGCCGACCCCGAAATCCGGCGCACGCAGGATGGCCGGCCGATCGCCAATCTTCGCATCGCGACCTCGGAAACCTGGCGCGACCGCAATTCTGGCGAGCGCCGCGAAAAAACCGAATGGCACACGGTGGTGGTCTTCAACGAAGGCCTCTGCAAGGTGGTCGAGCAATATGTGAAGAAGGGCGCCAAGCTCTATATCGAAGGCGCTCTGCAGACACGCAAGTGGCAGGACCAGACCGGCAACGACCGCTACTCGACGGAAATCGTGCTGCAGGGTTTCAATTCGACGCTGACGATGCTCGACGGGCGCGGTGGTGAGGGCGGCGGTGCTGGCTCCGGCTTCGGCGGCGGCCGTGGCGGCGACGATTTCGGTGGCGGTGGTTATGGCGACGATTACGGCGCACCCGCTCCAGCGTCCGGTGGTGGTCGCAGCGGTGGTGGTCGTAGCGGCGGAAGCAGCGGCAGCGGTAGCGTTGGCGGCGGCAACTTCTCGCGGGATCTCGACGACGACATTCCGTTTTGATCGGTCTTATTCAGTAGTAAACGGCGCCCTCGGGCGCCGTTTTCATGTCGGCGTGGCGCTGATCAGGTTGAGAGCAGATTTCGCACCGTCGACAACGAACTGCGCGGCGAGTGCGGCCAGGATCACGCCGAGAAGACGGGTCAGGATCGCCCGGCCGGTGACGCCGAGGAAGCGGTCGAGCCGGTCAGCCAGGAAAAGCACCACCAGCGTGATCAGCAGGCAGGCGGCAATGACGCCGATCAGCTGCGCCCGCTCGACGGTGGAGGGCAGAGTCCCTCCGAGCAGGATCGTCGCCGAAATGGCGCCCGGCCCGGCAATCAGCGGCAGTGCCAGCGGGAAGACGGCAATATTCTCGATATGATCCTTGGTGATCGCCACTTCCGTGGTCTTTTCCTTGCGGTCCTGGCGCTTCTCGAAAACCATTTCGAAGGCAATCCAGAAGAGCAGCAATCCGCCCGCCAGGCGGAAAGCGCCGATGGAAATGCCGAGCACGCCGAGCACGCTGGAGCCGAACAGGGCGAAAACGGCAAGGATGATGAAAGCGATCGTTACACCGCGCAGCGCCACCTGCTTTCGCTCCGGGCGGCTCATGCCGACGGTGAGGCCGAGAAAGAGCGGGGCAAGTCCCGGCGGATCGATGGTGACGAGAAGCGTCGTGAACGCGTTGATCAGTTGGTCGGCGCTTGCCATCGCTTCTCCAAAACCCCATATAGATGCTTGTTTTTCATGATTGTGCTGTGCCGATTCCGATTTGGCAAATGCATGATCGCTGATTGTCTCCCTGCCATGGGCAAATACCATGATTTGCCCTCTTTCGAACGCAAAAGCCTGTTCAAAACCCCTGGCCAAATTGGCGTGGGAACAGGCTTTCCGCTATAAATCTTCGAGTGATTCTAGAAGAGAACGTGAACCGTTTTGACTGAGCAAACACCCCCCGGCGGCGGGAAGCTCCCGCCAGGCATCGAGCCCATCTCCATTATGGAGGAAATGCAGCGGTCGTATCTCGATTACGCCATGAGCGTGATCGTGTCACGTGCGCTGCCCGACGTGCGCGATGGCCTGAAGCCCGTGCATCGGCGCATCCTTTACGGCATGTCCGAGCTCGGCATCGACTGGAACAAGAAATACGTCAAATGCGCCCGCGTTACCGGGGACGTGATGGGTAAATACCATCCGCACGGCAATGCCGCGATTTATGACGCACTCGCCCGCATGGCGCAGCATTGGTCGTTGAGGCTGCCGCTGATCGACGGCCAGGGCAATTTCGGCTCGGTCGACGGTGACCCGCCGGCGGCCGAACGTTACACCGAATGCCGCCTGCAGAAGGCCGCCCATTCGCTGCTCGACGACCTCGACAAGGAAACGGTCGACTTCCGCGACAACTATGACGGCACTCTGTCAGAGCCGGTCGTAGTGCCTGCCAAGTTCCCGAACCTGCTGGTCAACGGCGCAGGCGGCATCGCCGTCGGCATGGCGACCAATATCCCGCCGCATAACCTGTCTGAAGTCATCGACGCTTGCATCGCGCTGATCAATGATCCGGCAATCGAACTGCCGGAGCTGATGCAGATCATTCCCGGTCCGGATTTCCCGACCGGCGCCAAGATCCTCGGCCGCGCCGGCATTCGCTCGGCCTATGAAACCGGCCGTGGTTCGGTCATCATGCGCGGTGTTGCAACCATCGAGCCGATGCGCGGCGATCGAGAACAGATCATCATCACCGAAATTCCCTATCAGGTGAACAAGGCGACGATGATCGAGAAGATGGCCGAACTGGTGCGCGAGAAGCGCATCGAAGGCATCTCCGATCTGCGCGACGAATCCGACCGTCAGGGCTACCGCGTCGTCGTCGAGTTGAAGCGCGACGCCAATGCCGACGTGATCTTGAACCAACTCTACCGCTACACGCCGCTGCAGACCTCCTTCGGCTGCAACATGGTGGCGCTGAACGGCGGCAAGCCGGAACAGCTGACGCTGCTCGACATGCTCCGCGCTTTCGTCTCCTTCCGTGAGGAGGTCGTTAGCCGGAGAACGAAGTTCCTGCTTCGCAAGGCGCGTGAGCGCGCCCACGTCTTGGTGGGTCTCGCAATCGCCGTCGCCAATATCGACGAAGTCATCCGCGTTATCCGTCAGGCTCCGGACCCGCAGTCCGCCCGCGAAGAACTGATGACCCGGCGCTGGCCGGCGGAGGACGTCGAAAGCCTGATCCGTCTCATCGACGATCCGCGTCATCGCATCAACGAGGATCTGACCTACAATCTCTCGGAAGAGCAGGCTCGCGCGATCCTCGAACTCCGTCTGGCCCGCCTGACGGCTCTTGGCCGCGACGAAATCGGCGACGAACTCAATAAGATAGGCGAGGAAATCAAGGACTACCTCGATATCCTGTCGTCGCGCGTGCGCATCCAGACGATCGTCAAGGACGAGCTGACCTCTGTCCGTGACGAGTTCGGCACTCCACGCCGCACCGAGATCATCGATGGCGGCCTTGAGATGGACGATGAGGATCTCATCGCCCGCGAAGACATGGTCGTGACAGTCTCACACCTCGGCTATATCAAGCGCGTGCCGCTGGCGACCTACCGTGCGCAGCGCCGCGGCGGCAAGGGCCGTTCGGGAATGACAACCCGTGACGAGGATTTTGTTAGCCGGCTATTTGTGGTCAATACCCATACGCCGGTTCTGTTCTTCTCGTCGCGTGGTATCGTCTACAAGGAAAAGGTCTGGCGCCTGCCGATCGGCACCCCGACCTCGCGTGGCAAGGCGCTGATCAACATGCTGCCGCTGGCGTCAGGCGAACGCATCACCACCATCCTGCCGCTGCCCGAGGACGAGGATAGCTGGGATAATCTCGACGTCATGTTCTCGACGACACGGGGCACGGTCCGTCGCAACAAGCTGTCGGACTTCGTCCAGGTGAACCGCAACGGCAAGATTGCCATGAAGCTTGACGAGGAGGGCGATGAAATCCTCTCTGTTGAGACCTGCACGGATCAGGACGACGTTCTGCTGACGACAGCGCTCGGCCAGTGCATCCGCTTCCCGGTCGATGACGTCCGCGTCTTTGCCGGCCGCAACTCGATCGGTGTGCGCGGCATCAATCTCGGCAGTGGCGACAGCATCATCTCGATGACGATCGTCGGCCATGTCGATGCCGAGCCGTGGGAACGCGCAGCTTACCTCAAGCGTTCCGCCGCCGAACGGCGTGCGACGGGCGTGGATGAAGAGGATATCGCTCTGGTCGGCGAAGAAGTCACCGAAGAGGGACAGCTCTCTGACGAGCGCTACGAAGAGCTGAAGGCACGCGAACAGTTCGTGTTGACGGTTTCGGAAAAGGGCTTCGGCAAGCGCTCGTCCTCCTACGATTTCCGCATCTCTGGCCGGGGCGGCAAGGGTATCCGCGCCACCGATACGTCGAAAACCGGCGAAATCGGCGAACTGGTCGCCGCCTTCCCGATCGACGATGGCGATCAGATCATGCTCGTCTCGGATGGCGGTCAGCTGATCCGCGTTCCGGTCGGCGGCATCCGTATCGCCAGCCGCGCGACGAAGGGCGTGACAATCTTCTCCACTGCCAAGGATGAGAAGGTCGTCTCGGTCGAGCGCATCAGCGAGCCGGAAGAAGAAGAGACGACGGAAAACGGTGACGAAGCCGTGGTTTCCGAAGGCGAAGCTCCTGCAGCGGGCGAAGCCGACGAAACCCCATCGGCTGAATAATTCACCACTTTCTCATTGCGGACCGGGCGGCCCCTGCCGCCCGGTTTTTTATTGCGCTATGAAGAGCTTGCCGATTCATCCGGAGGGGGAATGTTGTGGGCAGGTGGACAAGGCGAGGGGTGCTGGCCGGCATTTCGGCCGCAGCCGGTGTGGCGGCGGGGCGTTTTTTGCTTCAGCCGCAAAGCGATCCCGGACCAGCCTTTCCAGCGGAACTTCGCATTGAAGATGGCGCGACCATTCTCAATGATGCCGGAGAACTGACACCGACCCGGGTTGCGGCACATCTGACCGTCAAGGAGCCGCCGCAGGAGGCCATGATCGGCCGGTTGCGCGCGGCGCTCGCTGAAGCCGTCAAGGCAAACAGGCCCTTCATCGCCAGCGCCGCGCGCCATTCGATGGGCGGCCAGAGCCTTGTCGAGAATGGTACGGCACTGACGCTCGATCAGGATTGGCTGGAGGCAGATACAGCCGCCAAGACCTACCGTGTCGCTGCCGGCGCACGTTGGTCGGCGATCATTTCCAAGCTCGATAGCATCGGCTTTTCGCCCGCCGTCATGCAGTCCAACAACGACTTCGGCGTTGCCAGCACCTTTTCGGTCAATGCCCATGGCTGGCCCGTTCCATTCAGTGCTTGCGGCAGCACCGTCCGTTCCATCAGGTTGATGACGGTGGACGGCAATCTGCTGACCTGCTCACGCACGGAGAATGCGGAGCTCTTCAACCATGCCATGGGCGGATACGGCCTTTTCGGTGTCATCACCGAGCTTGAGCTCGACATGGTGCCGAATGTGCTCCTTGAGCCGACCTTCGAGCATCTGGCGGGCGAGGATCTCGGACGGCGCTTTGCCGAAGTTCTGGCGAGCGATAGCGCGATCAACATGGCCTATGGCCGAATGGATGTTTCGCTTGATCGTTTCTTTGAAGAGGCGCTGCTGATCACCTATCGCGCCGCTCCGGACCAGACGAAAATACCTCCGGCCTCCGGTTCCGGTTTCATCAGCCACGTGTCTCGTGAAATCTTCCGGGCGCAGCTCGGTTCGGATACGGCCAAACATCTTCGCTGGTGGACCGAGGCTGTCATCAATCCATCGCTTGCGGCGCAGGCGACGCGCAACAGCCTGATGAACGAACCCGTCGTCACGCTCGATGACCGGGATCCGTCCCGCACGGATATCCTGCATGAATATTTCGTCTCACCGTCCCGCTTCGCTGATTTCGTTGCAGCCTGCCAGGATGTCATTCCGGCTTCCTATCAACAGCTCTTCAACATCACGCTGCGCTATGTCGATACTGATCGTGACAGTGTGTTGGCTTACGCCGCGGAACCCCGCATTGCCGCGGTCATGCTCTTCTCGCAGGAAAAGACGGTCAGGGGCGAGGCCGACATGCAGCGCATGACGGAAGCGCTTATCGAGCGCGTGCTCGCAATCGGCGGCAACTATTATCTGCCGTATCGGCCGCATGCTCGATTGGATCAGTTTACCCGCGCCTATCCCCGCGCTGGGGAATATGCAGCGGCCAAGCGTCAGCTGGATCCCGGCCTTACCTTCCGCAATCATTTCTGGGATCGCTATCTCGGAAGCCTCTAGGGAGAGCATGATGTCCAGGCTTCGGCTGATTGCTGCGCTTTATACAGTGGCTCTGCTCTTTGCAGCCACATTGAATTACATTCCGGGACTGACGGATGCGGAGGGGCGCGCATTCGGCATCTTTGCGCTCGATATCTATGACGACAGCCTGCACCTGGCCTCGGCTGCCTTGGCCGGCATCGCAGCCTTCCTGTCGGCCCGCGCATCCCGAAACTTTCTTTTCTATTTCGGTCTGCTCTATTTCAGCGATGGTCTGCTTGGACTTATCACTGGGTCGGGTTACCTTGATCTCGGCATCGTCAACTACGGCATTCAGGATCTCCCCTTTACATTCAAGATACTCGCCAACCTGCCGCATCTCTTTCTTGGCGGTGTGGGAATCGCATCCAGCTATATCTTCCGCCGCGAGGCCCCGTGATGCGGCGCCTTCTGAAAATCATCGGCTGGCTCCTGGCGGTTCTCGTGGTCGCCGTCCTGCTGGTGCTCAGCCCGGCTGCTTACGTCGAGACCTTCTGCCATGCCGATTCCGAACCCGACAGCTACAAGCCGCTGATATCGGATCCCGAATTCCGCCGGCAGGAGGCCAATACCTATCTCACCTATCCGGAGTGGCATATCGTCTATGCCTATGACGGCCTCGCCGAAACCCTGAAGACGGGCGACGAATATGGCTTCGATTATTTCTCCAGCGTGAAGGATTTCTGGGTCGCAGACTGCGCGCTGACCCGTATTGCCGATCGCCACGGCGGCGCCGACAGCGAGACGCGAATGATGATCGCGACCATCGGTGTCAGCTTCACGCTCGAAATGGGTCTCAAGGCGGCCTATGAGGAAGCGATCGGCCGGGTCTTTGCGCTCTGGCGCGGCAGCGAAAAGACGCCGCAGGATATCGTCGCCCGCGATATGGCGATCGATTATGCCGGCTTTCTGCGCCAGACCCCATGGTACAAATATCCGTTCCAGCTCTGGATCGACAGGCTTTGGGCCGCACCGGTGGAAGAGCCGCTGCGTGGCTGGGAGCGTCGTCTGGCGCTCGGCGGCGAGTGGCGTGCAAAGATCGCCTATGCCGGCATGATCGCCAGCGCTGTTGCCGCAACCGGTGAGGCGAAGCTGACGATCCGATCGGTCGTATCAGGCCTGCCGGCTACCACGCTTTCGGCAATTCCCGATGTATCGGTCATTTCGGAAAGTGCCAATGGTGTGCTGATCGAAACGCCGCGCTACGACCGCTTCACCCATATCCTCGCGGAGGTCGCTAAGGCAGGCGGTACAATCCGCGAGATTGCCGGCAATGACGAGATCATGGTGTCGCTGACCATGCCTTCAGGGATGGAGCAGGGCAATCTGCCCGGTGAGGTGATCGCGCGCCTGCCTCGCACCGGTTTTGACAGCGACCGCCTGCTGCTGTCGGTCGAGATGGCTGATCTCGCGCCTCTGCTCAAAGACCGGCCAATTGCCGATCCGGGCCTCGAACATATATTCGATTTCTGAAACATCGGACGGGTGGCTCTTTGATCAGGCGCTTGGCACGCAGGACAGGCACTGCGATTGCGGTCGTTGCCGCAGTCTTCGCGCTGTTTGCTGTGGTCTTCGCGGCAACGGGTGAGGCGCCGGCTGCTATAGTCTTTCCCGCCGGCAGCATCGAACCCGGCGCATTGCCCGAGGGTGTCTCCATCCTGCGATGGGGCAGGGGCTTTGCCGTCGTCACAAGCGAACGCAGCGACTATGTGCGTGCGCTCTATGGCAAGGGGGCTCTTCTTGTTCTGCCGCTGCGAAAGAGCGGCTGTCTGGCGCTGCGGCCTGCATCCTCGACATGAGAAAAGCCGGATGCAGAACATCCGGCTTGCATACATACTACGCAGCGGGAGCGGCTTTAGAAAGCGCCATGCTTCTTGTTTATCGATTTCACTTCCTCGCTTTCTCGGCGCAACGCTGAAATCGTTGAAGTAACGGACACTATGAACATGATGCTGATGAGTGCTGTAAAAACTGTCAGGATCGTGAACATGGTGGCGTTCCTTTCTGTAGGGAGTTGCGTTCACGCCCCTCAGTACTGGCCGAGCACGCTTACGGAGCGAGCCGAAGCGAACGGGCCATAGACCTTGGAGGCATCGATCTTCTGATTGTCATAGAGAGCGATTGTGGCAGTCAGCATGCCCGTAATCATTACCATCCAGAGCATGTTAATCATGGTGATCTTGCCAGGCATCTTAATTCCCTTCCTGCCGCGCTTCCGCATCTCGTATGTGTCGATCATTTGAACGCATCCGTCTTTAAAAGGTTCCCGCCGGATGTTGACGGGGGATTTACCAACCGTGATCTGAAGCGACCTTGAATGTCGTGTTCATCTGCCGTTCAGAATTCAAATCGATTAGAACGCATCCGGCCAAGCTGCCGCATGATAGCCGTATGTTCATTGACCTCCGGCCGTACCCAGCCAAGCTGATGCCGATCTGCGAAGTAGCCGTAGAAAAGCTCCGCAAACATCGAAAAAATAACGGCTATGGCAATGAGGATGATCAGCATGATCGGGTCTTTCCGGGGAGTGACGCTGCCGGGACCGGCAGTTTCTGTGTTGATGATCCGAGTAAAGCAGATCGCATCTGAGCGGGCCTTGAACGCCCCGTTCATTCATCGTTCAGACGCGTCGGGCGGAACGGCTAAATAACTTGCGGGAAACCGCCTTCCATGACAAAAGGCGTGAAAACAAACGGCCGGACGATATGACCACAGCTTTCTATCCGGGGTCCTTCGACCCGATCACCAATGGACACGTTGACGTGCTGGTGCAGGCGCTGAACGTCGCCGAGAAAGTGATCGTCGCGATCGGTATTCATCCTGGTAAGGCGCCACTCTTCTCCTTCGAGGAAAAGGCAGCGCTGATCCGCGCGTCGCTCGCTGAGGTCCTGCCGGAAAAGAGCGCGCATATCGACGTCGTCTCCTTCGACAATCTCGTTGTTGACGCCGCACGGGTGCACGGTACGAGCCTGCTGATCCGCGGCCTGCGCGACGGTACCGATCTCGACTATGAAATGCAGATGGCCGGCATGAACCGGCAGATGGCGCCCGATATCCAGACCATCTT
This sequence comes from Rhizobium sp. 768_B6_N1_8, assembly GCF_051811225.1. Taxonomy (NCBI): domain Bacteria; kingdom Pseudomonadati; phylum Pseudomonadota; class Alphaproteobacteria; order Hyphomicrobiales; family Rhizobiaceae; genus Rhizobium; species Rhizobium sp. 768_B6_N1_8. Next base: position 1,615,578 of record NZ_JBPWPV010000001.1, read on the forward strand.
TCTGCCGGCAGGCACGGCCTCGCGGCCCATTACCGCCACATTGGTGCGCCAGATCGCGGCCATGGGCGGCGATGTCAGCGCCTTCGTGCCGGCGGCCGTCTTGCAAGCCCTGAAATCCAAGCGCAAAGCCTAGGCGGATACCGCCTCAATGGAGCCAACATGAAACTCTTTTATCTTGCATTTGCCGGCGTGCTCTATCTCGCTTCCTTCGCGGGCGACGCTTTTGCGCAGGCTGCCGATCACTATGTCACCATTCAGTTGAAGAGCGGCCCGGTCGTGATCCAGCTTCTGCCTGACGTCGCGCCGAAGCATGTGGCGCAGATCGAGGCGCTGGTGAAGAAGGGCGAATATGACAATGTCGCCTTCCACCGCGTCATCCCGGGCTTCATGGCCCAGACCGGCGACGTGAAGTATGGCAACATGGAAAAGAACTTCGATGCGAGCCAGGCCGGCACCGGCGGCTCCGACCTGCCTGACCTTCCGGCTGAATTCTCCAAGACGCCCTTTGTCCGTGGCACGGTCGGCATGGCGCGCGCCCAGGATCCGAATTCCGCCAACTCGCAGTTCTTCATCATGTTCGCGGACGGCTCCTTCTTGAACGGCCAGTACACGGTCGTCGGCAAGGTTGTCTCGGGCATGGAAAACGTCGACAAGATCAAGAAGGGCGAAGGCCAGAACGGCGAAGTCAGCAATCCCGACCGCATGATCAAGGTCACGCTGGGCAAGAAGTAAGTTCAAGACAAGAAGGAGAACGACAATGGCCGAGATCAAGGATCCGGAAAACACTATCATTCTGGAAACCACCAAGGGCAAGGTTGTCATCCAGCTTCTGCCGCAGGTCGCGCCCGAGCATGTAAAGCGCATCAAGGAACTCGCCCGCGAGAAGGCCTATGACGGTGTCGTTTTCCACCGCGTCATCGCCGATTTCATGGCGCAGACCGGTGACGTGCAATTCGGCAAGAAGGGCGGAGAGAACTTCAACCCGGGTCGCGCCGGCATGGGCGGTTCCTCGAAGGACGATCTCAAGGCTGAATTCTCTGCAACGCCGCATGTTCGCGGCACCTGCTCGATGGCTCGTTCGCAGAGCCCGAACTCGGCCAACTCTCAGTTCTTCATCTGCTTCACCGATGCTCCGTGGCTGAACAAGCAGTATTCCGTCTGGGGTCAGGTCATCGAAGGCATGGACAATATCGACAAGATCAAGAAGGGCGAGCCCGTCTCCGATCCGGATTCGATCGTCTCCGTGCGGGTTGCCGCCGACGTCTGATTGTGATTTCTGCAGGAACCCGCCCTTGCGCGAGAGCGCGGGGCGGGTTTCGCTTTGCCTGGAAGTACCTTGATGCGCGTAGACCTCTTCGATTTCGACCTGCCGGATGAACGCATAGCGCTGCGGCCCGCCGAGCCGCGCGATAGCGCGCGGCTGCTTGTCGTCGATCCGAATGCGCAGACGGTTCTTTCCGATCACCACGTCTCAGATTTGCCGTCCTTCCTGCGGGCAGGCGACGCGCTGGTCTTTAACGATACAAAGGTCATTCCGGCCCAGCTCGAAGGCATCCGCTATCGCGAGGGCGCTGGCGGCCAGCAGGTGTCGGCGACGCTCCACATGCGCATCGGCGCCAACAAGTGGAAAGCCTTCGCCAAGCCCGGCAAACGTATCAAGGAAGGTGACCGTATCGCCTTCGGCCATGGCGGCGAAAGCTGCATGATCGGCTCGCTCGATGCGACGGTCGAGGAAAAGGGCGAAGCGGGTGAGGTGACACTCGCATTCGATCTCTCCGGCCCTGCACTGGACGAAGCGATTGCCAGCGTCGGCCATATTCCGCTGCCGCCCTATATCGCCGCCAAGCGTCCGGAAGACGAACGTGACCGCGCCGATTACCAGACCATCTATGCGCGGGAGGAGGGCGCCGTCGCCGCCCCGACCGCCGGCCTGCATTTCACACCTGATCTGTTCGAGGCGCTCGACAAAGCCGGCATCGAACGGCATTTTGTAACGCTTCACGTTGGTGCCGGTACCTTCCTGCCGGTCAAGGCCGACGACACCGACGATCACAAGATGCATCTCGAAAGCGGCTATGTCAGCGCTGAGATCGCTGCGAGGCTGAATGCCGTGCGGCAAAGGGGCGGGCGCATCATCTGCGTCGGCACGACCTCGTTGCGGCTGATCGAGAGCGCTGCAGCCGAGAGCGGTGAGATCAAGCCCTGGGCCGGTGCGACAGGCATCTTCATTACGCCTGGCTACCGCTTCAAGGCGGTCGATATCCTGATGACGAACTTCCACCTGCCGCGCTCGACGCTCTTCATGCTGGTCTCGGCCTTTGCCGGTTTCGAGACCATGCAAGCGGCCTATAGACATGCCATTTCGACAGGCTATCGCTTCTATTCTTACGGCGACGCGAGCCTTCTTTTCCGGAAAGACCGATGACGACTGAGAACTTCCAGTTCACCCTCAAGAAGACCGATGGCGGCGCGCGCCTCGGTGAAGTTTCCATGCCGCGCGGCGTCATCCGCACGCCGGCCTTCATGCCGGTCGGCACGGTCGGCACGGTCAAGGCCATGTATCTCGACCAGGTGCGCGAGACGGGTGCCGATATCATCCTCGGCAATACCTATCACCTGATGCTGCGCCCGACGGCCGAACGCGTCGCCCGCCTCGGCGGTCTGCACAAGCTCATCCGCTGGGAGCACCCGATCCTGACGGATTCCGGCGGCTTCCAGGTCATGTCGCTTTCCGGCCTGCGCAAGCTCGATGAGCAAGGCGTCACCTTCAAGTCACATGTCGACGGCAGCCTGCATCATATGTCGCCGGAGCGCTCCATCGAAATCCAGGGGCTGCTCGGCTCCGATATCCAGATGCAGCTCGATGAATGCGTGGCGCTGCCGGCCGAGCCCAAGGAAATCGAGCGTGCCATGGAGCTGTCGCTGCGCTGGGCCGAGCGCTGCAAGGTTGCCTTCGGCAACCAGCCGGGCAAGGCCATGTTCGGTATCGTCCAGGGTGGCGACGTGCCGGCCCTGCGTGTCCGCTCAGCCGAGGAACTCGCCAAACTCGACCTCAAGGGCTACGCCGTCGGCGGTCTTGCGGTCGGCGAGCCGCAGGACGTGATGCTGAAGATGCTCGAGGAGACGCTTCCGGTCCTGCCAGGCGAAAAGCCGCGCTATCTGATGGGCGTCGGCACGCCTGATGACATCCTGAAATCCGTTGCCCGCGGTATCGACATGTTCGACTGCGTGATGCCGACCCGCTCGGGCCGTCACGGTTTGGCCTTTACCCGCCGCGGCAAGGTCAATATTCGCAACGCCCGACACGCGGAAGACATGCGCCCGCTCGACGAACAGTCGAGCTGCCCGGCCACACGGGATTATTCGCGCGCCTATCTCCACCATCTCGTGCGCGCCAACGAGGCGCTCGGCGGCATGCTGCTTTCCTGGCACAATCTGAACTACTATCAGGAACTGATGCAGGGCATACGCAAGGCGATTGCCGAAGGCCGTTTCGCCGATTTCATGGCGGAAACGATCGAGGAATGGGCGAGGGGCGATCTCGAGCCCGTTTGATATATCCCGGCGAGGGCCGCCTTGCTGCGGCTCTCGTCTGGTAACGAGACGACGCGCCTGTGCTCTTATCAATCAGCGAACAGGTGTACAGCTCCCGACCTCAGCTGGCTTGACACGGCCGGCCTGGAGATCGCTCCATTGCGGTATAGACGGATCAGGACCACCGATCGATGCCTCAAACGTGGCGCGGTCCAGCTTGATGGTCCTTCCGCTTGAAAGGATGCTCATCATCTCTTTCTGGTTGACATACGCCAGGCTGGCATTCAGTCGGCAGAAGAAACGTGCATTGCCGTTCGAGACGACCCAGCCATAACCACCGGCCTTCCCCTTGGTGAGTTTGCCGATGGCATAATTTTGCTGTGTCAGCTTGGAAAAGGATTCCGCCTGAGCAATGCCCGGCATGGCTGCGAAACCGATCGCCGCGACAGCGACCAAATACTTGAAAGAAGTAGGCATTAAGTTTCAATCCCCAGACAGAATGATATAGGCTCTCTACTCTTCGGGGAAACCTCACACAACTTTAATATGCAGGGATGCTTAATCCACTAAATGCCCTTGCTGTCGGCATTCGGCACGATCTGCACGCCGTTGATCTTGAAGCTACCGTCAGGCTGACGAGCGACCTGATAGATCGCCGTCCAATCCTTGCCGTCCCGGCCGGAAATCAGCACTTCCTGATAGATCATTGCGCCGTCGTCGATCGATCTGCTGCGCCCGAAGGCATAGTTGCCGGGATGATAGACCGGCTCGTAGCTCTTCTTCACCATGGCGAAGAAGACATTCTTGTCGGGATACATGGCCTTGATGCCGGGCGCGGCGAAGGAATAGGCGGTATCCGCATCATCCTTGAGGAATGCCCTGATCTGCTCCTCGATCATTGTCTGTGTTGTCTGCACGGGATCTTCGGCGCGGGCCGTGCCTGACATTACGGATACGGCACACAGAACCAGCACTGCGAAGAAAGCGCGCATGGGATCATCTCCGGCTAGGTCAGCGGAAGTGTAGGCTATTTTGCGCGTAAGGAAAGAGCCGGTCAGGACCAGCGGCGGAAGAGGGCGCTGGCGTTGACGCCGCCGAAGCCGAAGCCGTTGGTGATCGCATATTCCATCGCCACCTTGCGCGCCACCTTGCTTACGAGATCGATGCCTTCGGCTGCCGGATCGGCCTTTTCCAGATTGCGCGTCGGCGGGGCGATCTGATCGCGCAGCGCAAGGATCGTGAAGATGGCTTCAAGCCCGCCGGCTGCACCCAGAAGATGACCTGTCGCCGATTTGGTGGCGCTGACGGCAATGCCGCCGTTGCGGCCGAAAACCGTACCGATTGCAGCGATCTCGCCCTTGTCACCGACCGGTGTCGAGGTCGCATGGGCGTTGAGATGCTTGACCTCGGAAGCCGGGATCCTGGCCTGTCGTAAGGCTGCCTCCATCGCCCGGCGGGCGCCGTCGCCATCTTCCGGCCCTGCCGTCATGTGATAGGCGTCAGCGGCCGTGCCGTAGCCGACGAGTTCGGCAAGCGGCGTCGCGCCGCGCGCCAGCGCATGCTCAAGCGTTTCTATGACGAGAATGCCGGCCCCTTCGCCCATCACGAAGCCGTCGCGGGCCGTATCGAAAGGACGCGAGGCAAGTTCGGGCCTGTCGTTGAAACCGCTCGAGAGCGCACGGGCTGCGGCAAAGCCGCCAAGGCTCACCTTGTCGATGCAGGCTTCCGAGCCGCCGCAAATAGCGACATCCGCTTCGCCGGACCGGATCAGCCGCGCCGCATCGCCGATTGCCTGAACGCTTGCTGCGCAAGCCGTCACCGGTGCCCCGAGCGGCCCCTTGAAGCCGTAGCGGATGCTGACCTGACCGGCCGCCAGATTGACGAGGAAGGAAGGCACGGTGAAGGGCGAGAGCCGCCGCACACCACGCGTCTCAGCCGTGCGTACCGCATCGGCAATCGCCGGAAAGCCGCCGACGCCGGAGGCGATGATCGTCGCCGTTCGCTCGCGCGCATCGACGCCCTCGGGCATCCAGCCGGCCTGGCGCACAGCTTCGTCTGTTGCCGCCATCGCGAACTGGATGAAGCGGTCCATCTTCTTCTGGTCCTTGGGCGGAACGGCGCGATCGGGATCGAAACCCGCTTCGGCGTCCTCCTCGATGGAGGGAACGACCCCGCCGACCTTGGCGGCGAGATCGCCGACCACATTCTCTGGCAGCACGCGCAGGCCGGAACTGCCCGCAACGAGCCGATTCCATGCCGTCTCGACGCCGACACCAAGTGGCGAAGTAAGTCCCATGCCGGTGACAACAATGCGTTCCATGGATTTGTCCTTTCTAAAGCAATTCCGGCAAAAGTGCGCGGCGGTTTTGCGTTCGGAATTGCGTAAAAACAAAGAGATAGAGCATTCCCGTGCCTCGCAGAAAATGGAAATGCTCTAGGCGTCGATGCCGAGGTAATAAGCGCGCATGCGGGCGATCCGTTCGCGGTCGCCTTCATCAGCGGCCGGTCCCGGCAGCAGGCAGGTGTTTTCGGGTTTCAGTTCTTCACCATTGGCTGCGTCCACCAGCACAGGCCGGCGCTCCTCGCCGGAAGCGGCATTACCCAGCAGGAAGGCAAGATCTTCTTGCGGAGCGTGCCGTCGTCCCCAGGAAAACAGGGCCATCAGAACGGGGAAGAAATCACGTCCCTTGGCGGTCAGCACATATTCGTAGCGGGCAGGGCGCTCATTGTAGAGGCGCTTCTCGAACAGTCCTTCATCGATCAGATGCGCGAGTCGCCGCGTCAGGATGTTCGGCGCGACGCCGAGGCTCTTTTGAAATTCGTCGAACCGCGTCAGCCCGTGAAAGGCGTCGCGAAGGATCATCATGCTCCACCAGTCACCGACGCTGTCGAGCGCGCGGGCGGCCGGGCATTTGAAATTGGCGAAGCTTGTTCGTTGCATGATGCAAGTCACTATAGAAGTCACTTGCATGATGCAAGCGACTTGCGATGCGCAAGTAACTTGTCAGGCGTTGTCTCGCCCGAAGATCCGCGCCAGAAAAATGCCGGTTACAAGAACGCCCGCTGCGACAAAAGTCGTATCGCCCGCGTGCCGATATAAAGCGGCCCGATATTGGCAAAGAGCAGGAGGGCGACGAGAAAATTGAACCAGCCCCAGATGACATTGGTGACTGGCGAGCTGAGCTTCGCCCCTTGCAGGCGGACGAAAGGTGTGCGGAAAGGCCGGCCGCTGGCGTCATTGACGAAATGAGGCACGCCATTGGTCAGGAATGCAGCGGCGATAAAGTGAATGATATAGGCGGTCCAGGGCAATGGTCTCTCCGCTCGGCTGATGGCTCTGCGGACAATGTTGTGCAGGGCCGGCAAAGGACAAGAAAAAGGGGCTCCGGAAAGGAGCCCCCCATGGGACCGCCGCATGAAGACACGAGGTTCCGATCTCAGAGGAACAGGAAATCGTCGTGATGAAGCGTCGCCAGATTGGAAAGCGTCGCGATCTGCACGGCCGCACCGCGCCCGCTACCGTCCGCATCGTAGAAAAGCTTTCCGGTCGTCTGGTCGTAGATCAGGCGGTCGTTCGAATCCAAAGCCTTTGTGCCCAGCACGAAATTTGCGGCGGAAAAATTCGCTGGATCGATGGCTGTGAAAACCTCGTGGTCGAGCACGATCTTGTCACCGGCACCTTCCGAAAAGTCCTCGATCCTGTCGATGTTGTTGTAAGCGCTGGGTTTGAAGTCGAAGATGAAATGGTCGGCTCCAGCTCCGCCGTTCAGGATATCGTTGCCGTTGCCGCCGATGAGCTGGTCGTTTCCTGCGCCGCCCGACAGCATGTTGCCTGCGCTGTTTCCGGTCAGCACGTTGTTTTCGCCGTTACCCGTGGCGTTGATCGCTGACGAGCCTGTAAGCGTCAGATTCTCGACTGTTCCGAGAACATTCTCCAGAGAGAAGGATATGGACGCATTGACGGTGTCGTTGCCACCGCCGCCTGTTTCGTCGACGATGTCGCCTGCCGAATCCACTTTGTACGTGTCGTTGCCGAGGCCGCCTATCATTCGGTCTTCGCCTCTGCCGCCATCGAAGTTGTTGTTGCCGGAATTGCCCGTGAGAACGTTGTTCATGACGTTGCCGGTCGCATTGATGTTACCGGCACCCAACAGGGTCAGGTTCTCGACAGTTCCCGTCACATGGTCCTTGTCCATCAGACTGAGCGAGACATAGGACTTGACGGTATCCCTGCCGGAGCCGCCAGCTTCGATCACGACATCATTGGTGTTATCGACGATATAAGTGTCGTCGCCACCTCCGCCCTTCATGCTGTCTGCACCCGCACCGCCATCCAGCACGTTGGCTCCGTAATTGCCCACGAGAACGTTGGCGAGTTCATTGCCAGTCGCGTTGATGTTGGCGTTGCCGGTCAGTGTCAGGTTCTCGATGGCGCCGATCGCATGGGCGGTATCCGCCAGGCTGAAGCTGATCGACGATAGGACGGTATCGGTTCCACCGCCGCGGCTTTCATCGACGATGTCGGTCGGGGAGGTGACCGTAAAGGTGTCGTCTCCGGTGCCGCCATAGATATGGCCAGGCGCCGGCGCTGCGCCGGCACTTGCTGCTATGTTGATAATGATGGGATGGTCGACGACATCCACATTGAGGGAGGATATGTCGCTGAAGCTCTTGACCGGTGTATCGCCTGTCAGCGGATCGTAGACCTGCACCGTCCCGAAAGCTCCGCCCAGATTGACGGTGACGCTGGTCGCCGCTGCCTGGATTGCCTTGTCGGTCGTCTGGTTCCAGATATCAGGCTCATTCCAGATGATGATCTGGTAGCTTCCGTCGGATTTCTCCGTCAGATAGCTGCGCGCGGTGGAGGGGAGCCCGTTGATGGTGTAATTGAGCGCTCCCGGATTGAAAGTCGCCTGCGCCGCGCCGTCATCCTCGAGAATTTCCGTCAGGTTATGGATCGCCATTGCTGCCGGCTTGGGAGTATAATCCAGGCGAAAGAGCCCGAAATGCTTTTCCTGATCGGCGCCTCCCGGATCGGAATAGGCATCGAGAAGCTGGTAGATGAAGGTCCCCTCCGATCCGAGAAAGGCGCCGTCCATCAGCGTGTTGAGAAGCAGTTTTGCCTGCGTCGTCTCGTCGACGCCTTCCCATCCGCCGTTGGTATCGGCAGTCAGCGACGTGTGATAGCCGATCTCGGTGATGGTGAGCGGCTTGCCGGGATCGGCCTGCATCTGGTCGCCGGATTCGCGCGAGAGCCAGGAGAAGGGCTGGTCGCCCTCTTTCGCATAGGTGTGGATCGTCGTGTAATCGTTGGAAGAGGCAACCGTGTAACCGGTAAAGCCGAGAACCGGAATGTCCTTCAACAGTGGATCGGCATTCACCGCGTTGAACAGATCCTTTTGGTAGGCAAGCGCAGCCGCCTCTCCCGACAGCCCCTTATAGGCGACCGGCCAGTTGTTGACCTCGTTCGGGCCTTCGATACCGACGATCGAACCGGGATGCGCTTCCACGAAGGCATGCAGTCGCTGGACCACAGTAGCGGGGGTATCATCCCGCCCGGAGACGAAAACGAATTTGACACCGGCATCTGCCGCGTCCCCAAGGTGGCCCTGACCGTAAGGGTCGGAGGCAGGGGTGGGCGCGTGATCGCGAACTGTGTCGAGGCCAAGATAGCCCAGGGCTTTAACAACTTCCGCGATGTTGGAATATTTCCCATCGGTATAGTCGATATGTGTATCAATTCCGAATGAATCGATAACATCTGTAATTCTAGTAGCTTGGGCCATTTCATCCTCCTCGCCTGGAAGTAGTAAAACATTACTTCTATTTCATGGTGATTCGCTCAAAAGTAGGGCCTGATTCACAGTAGAATCCGCCAAAGTTATGATCGCGTTAACTATATTGTATTGCTCGCAATATGATTGCGAACTGATGCTTTGCGGGGGTCCGATATTATGCGGACCTGGGCATCTTGCTATTCAGCGTGTCAGGAGAGGATCTCGCTGCCGAAGCGAGAGGGCGTCGTCGCCGAGACGACGATCGCCACGCGCGCGATATCGACCGGCTAACGCTTGGCCAGAAAGTCGATATCCGTTTCTGCGCCTTCGATCAGAGATCGACGCCGGAAAGGAAGGGCGGTGTCGTATCGATGTCGCCCGATGAGGTGACCGAACAGTGTAGCGGCGTTGATTAATATCCCGTGCGCGTCAGGCCGGAACCAGCAAGCTTGGAAAAGCTCACCGATCGCACTTTATCCTGGCATGCCGGCGGAGGTCTTCAAAGGTCGCGGATCACTCCGCCATCTTCTACATGACGGAGTCGCTGTGGATCAGATCAGCCAAACGTTGCGCAAGCGGTAATCGGCTGGCGAAAGCGCAGGGGGCGGCCGATCGCGTTTCCATAAAGGAGTGCCGGGACAATTCAGCCCCGGCACGTCGTAACGATCGATCACGCCGCCTTGGCAATTGCACCATGCGGATCGAGAACGAACTTTGTCGCTGCACCCTGGTCAAAGCTTTCGTAGCCTTGGGCGGCGTCTTCAAGTGAAATCACCTTCGCATTGACGATGTCGGCAATCGGCAGGCGGTCATGCAGGATCGCCTGCATCAGCTGGCGGTTATATTTGAGTACCGGCGTCTGGCCGGTATGGAACGACTGCGCCTTCGCCCAGCCGAGACCGAAGCGCAGAGAGAGGCTTCCCTGCTTGGCCGCATTGTCCACGGCGCCCGGATCTTCCGTGACATAGAGGCCGGGAATGCCGATGGAGCCGGCGGCGCGGGTGATCTCCATCATCTGGTTCAGCACGATCGCCGGCTGTTCGCCGCCGGAATGTCCACGCGCTTCGAAGCCGACTGCATCAATGGCGCTGTCCACTTCATTGGTGCCGACCACCTGGGCAATCATGTCTCCCAGCCGGTCGCTCTTCGAGAGATCGATCGCCTCGAAGCCGACGCGGCTGGCATGGGCGAGGCGGTCCTTGTTGAAGTCGCCGATCATGACGACGGCCGCACCGAGGATACGGGCGGATGCCGCCGCTGCAAGGCCGACAGGGCCGGCACCTGCGACATAGACGGTCGAACCGACGCCGACGCCCGCTCTGACCGCGCCATGAAACCCGGTAGGCAGGATATCGGAGAGCATGGTGAGATCGCGGATCTTGGCCATCGCCTTGTCACGGTCGGGGAATTTCAAGAGGTTGAAATCGGCATAAGGGATCGTGACATAGCGAGCCTGGCCGCCGATCCAGCCGCCCATGTCGACATAGCCATAGGCGCCGCCCGCCCGCGACGGATTAACCGTCAGGCAAACGCCGGTATCCTGTGATTTGCAGCAGCGGCAGCGCCCGCAGGCCACGTTGAAAGGTACGGAGACGATGTCCCCGACCTCGAGCATTTCCACATCGATGCCTTTTTCGATGATCTCGCCAGTGATCTCATGTCCGAGCACGAGGCCCGGCATCGCTGTGGTGCGACCGCGGACCATATGCTGGTCCGAACCGCAGATATTGGTGGAGATGACTTTCAGGATGACGCCATGTTCGATACGGCGGCCATCCGGCGCCTCGAGTTTCGGATCGTCGATGTCGCGGACTTCCACTTTTCCGGGCCGCAAATAGACGACGCCACGGTTCTTGCTCATTTCCGTCTCCTCCGTTGAATCAAGGCAACGCGCCAGCAGCTCCTCCCGCAGCGGTTGCCTGTTACAGAGTAGACCAGAAAGATCCCAGCGCCGTTCCGAAAGCGACGCCTTGCGGGCGGAAACCAGCAAACGGGACCAAAGCGTCGCTGCTATAGGTGCGGTCCGGCCACCCGCCTTGATGGACTCGAAGGCAGGTGGCCTTCCCCCGGCAGGTGGGGTGTCTCCTACCGAGGCGCCGCGTTAGCATCGCCCTGACCGATGCGATATCAAAACAGCCGCTCCCTTTTGACGCGACTTCCGCTATAGTTGCAGAAACAGAGCCTGGGGGCGATCATGACGCAACGCGGCCGTGCTTTCGCAGACATCGTCTACACTATCCTCATTGTAGAGAAAGCCTATCCGGTGGATGTCGTCGCCACTGCTCTAGGGATGAATTACGCGGCCTTCCACTCGCGCCTGATCAGCAGAACCTGTTTTTCCGCTGACGAAATCCAGAATCTGCTGGAAGTCGTGCCCGATCCGCGCCTCGCATCCTATCTCCTCGAGGGAAGTATCTTTGTTGCAGCGGAGCGCTCGTCCGGTGTGGAACAGGCAGAGCCTGTCGCGTCGCTGCAGAGAGGTGCGACGCGAGTGGTCGTCGAGGCGACGGACGTGCTCGAACTGGTGGATGCCGCACTTGCCGGAGGCGGAATGGATCATCGCAAGCAACGCCTGGTGCTCAAGGAGATCGAGGAGGCGGAGAGGGCGCTCGCATCCCTTCGCCTCGGCCTGAAGGGAACTTACGTCGGGCAGTCCTTGCGCATCAGCAAGAGATAGCCTTCGCCCTCTTCCTCAAGCGCAAGCATCGCTTCGATGACCGAGAGGCGCGTCTCCTCCAGATAGGATTTCCAGGCGCCGCTGGCCGTGGCAAGCTGCCGGTCAACAGAAAGAAGACGAAGCTTCAAAAGGTTCTTCTCGCGCACAATACGCGCATATTCCTGAATGGGATGAGAATGATCGGATGCCATGCGAAGACCGGTGAATTCGTTTGGGCATCTAGCCAGCTGAGTGCAGCTTCGCCATCAAAACGATCTCGACGTTTTTACGGAGACAATCCCGCTCGGCATTGTCAGGCATTAAGCGGTGTGGATGAAACAAAATCGGAAGCGGATCCCGAAGCACGCGGCCACCGTCGGGATCCGGCTTTTGAGGTACTCTGTGCCTATCGTACCGCTGCCGGCAGCACTTCGAATTTCCAGAATTTATCCGGACGGAAATAGGTCGTGGCAAATTGACGGATATCCTCGGCGGTGACTTTGCCGTAGCCGCTGAGATTGTCGCGTATCCGTTCCAGACGGCGAGGGTCCGTTTGAGCGCGGTGCAGATATTGAATCCAATATTCGTTGCTCTGCTGCCGGTGCTTCAATGTCTCGATAATGGGTTCACGAGCGCGAACCAGTTCGTCCGGCGAGACGTCGTTTGACCTGAGATCGGTGGCGATCCTGTCCACAAGCGCATAGAAATCGTTGATCTTGGCCGGCGTCGTTTCGACATAGAGATAGGCGTAACCGTAACCGGGAATCTCCCAGGAGAGGTCCATATCGCCTTGCGGACTGTAAGTCGCGCCTTCGGCAATGCGGAACTGGTCGATCAGCCTGTTTTCGAAGATCTGGCCGGCGACGTTTGCGGTAAAGCCCCGCTGCATATCCGAGAGCATGTCGCCGATAGGGGCGGCGACAATCGCCGCGGCGTTGTCGGCCCTGCCGCTGTGGGTCTGCGTGACGGGTGTTGCGGTGGGCATCGGGAAATGCACGTTCTTTGCGTCGTCGCTCGACGTCTTGTCCGGGCGGGCCGGCAGAGCACCAAAGGTTTCGCCCGTCAGGCGGATGGCATCGTCCGCCGTTATATCGCCGACGATGGTGATATCGATCGGCCCCGTGGAAATATGGCCCCCGAACAGCGCCTCGAAATCTTCCGGCTTCGCGGCTGACAATTGGGCGCGATCGGGGAAGGTCCAGCGCGGGTCGCCGGAATGAACGAGGCCGGCGAAATCGCGGTTGATAATGGCACCCGGCGTCGCCTCATACTGATCGAGGTTGTTCAAATAGGCTTGCTGGACGCGCTTGAAGGCTTCGGGCCGATAAGCGGGATCTGAGGTGTAAGCCGTCATCATCTGCAGCTGCGTCGCAAGATCCTCCGTCCGCGTACGCCCGTCGAACTGGAAGGAGCTGTCGTCCACGGAGAAATCGATGCTGGCGATATTGGCCGCCAGCGCTTTCTGCATGTCCTGGTAATCCATGGCTTTCGTGCCTGATAATACCACGGCCGGCGATGTCCAGATCGCCAAGGGGCGGTCATCCGGCAGGTCCAGGCGGCCTCGACCGATATCCTCGCGCACCAGCACCTCGTTGGCTCGCAGCTTGGTTGGCTTGACGGTGAGCCGCACTCCGTTGGCAAAGCGCACCATTGTCAGGCCGAGATCCTCGACCGTGCGGCGTTCGACGATGGCGCCAGGCGCACCGAAATGGGTATAGGGCCAGACGACGGCTGCTGTACTCGATGGAGCCGTGACCGATACCGCCCGAGACGCGTCATAGACTTGTCTGACATCGTCGGCACCACCCTGCGGTGATTGCGCAGTCTGCAGCACGAGTTGCGGGCCGTTACCGGAGAAGACATGCTGCAGGACTTGATTGACCTCGGCAGCCGTAACACCCTTTGTCATGGTCTCGAACATCGACAGATCTTCCGCTGGCGAGGTGAAGACCTGATTGTCATCGACGCTGGAGGCCAGCATCGAAGCGACGTCGGTGCTCGTGCGGGTCGAGGCGCCTGCCGCAGTGGCCTGCAGGAGCGAGCGATATTCGAGGATCTCGCGATCGACCTCTGCCTGGTCGGCCCCGAATTGTTGGAAGCGGCGCTGTTCCTGGTCGAGGGCCGTGACCGCCGCCTGCCATTTATCGGGCTCGCAATTCGCCATGACGACAACGAGACGGGCGGAGTCGAAAAGATCCTGGGAGCCGACGGCGGCGCTGATGAAGGGCGCGTTGCCTTTGCTGGCGATAGCACCCAGACGGCGCTTCAGCACCAGAAGTCCGAGGTCCTCCATCAGTTCTGCCCGGCGTTTGGCGAACGTGTCAGGGGAAGTGTCATAGGGACGCGTCCAGGCGATCTGAACATTCGTTGTGCCGCCGGGGACCGTGATGACCTCGGCGCTTTCGCTTTTCGGCTTCAACGGCCCGAGATCGGGTTTTTGCGGGGCCGGGGCGGCCGCCTTCCAGTCGCTGAAGCGCTGCCTGATTTCGATTTCCATGGCAGCAGGGTCGACATCGCCCACTACGATCAGTGTGGCTCGATCAGGCCGGTAGTTGGTGCGGTAAAAATCACGCAGCAGATCGACAGGCGCATGGCTGATGATGTCGATCTTGCCGATCGGTGAGCGCCTCGTCACGCGCTGGCCAGCGAGTAGGGAGTTCGTGACGCCGATTGCGGCGCGATATTGCGGCGTGTCGCGCAGCCGCTCTTCCGACAGGATGACGCCGCGCTCGCGGTCGAAGGCGCCAGCATCCAGCGTCAGCTCGCTCGCCGTTTCGCGCATCAGCATCAGGCCGGTCGAAAGCGTGTCCGCATCGACCTCGGGAAGATCGAGCGCATAGACGGTCTCATCATAGGAGGTATTGGCGTTGGTGTCCGGCCCAAAGGCCAGGCCCTTGCGCTGCAGGATGCGAATCATCTCGTCACCGGCAACATGCGTCGAGCCCTTGAAGGCCATATGTTCGAGGAAATGCGCGAGCCCTTGCTGATTGTCGTTCTCATCAAGCGAGCCGGCGCCGATACGGAAGCGGATCGCGGCCTGTCCCGGCGGTGTGGCGTTGCGCATGATCGCAAACCGCATACCGTTTTCGAGCGTGCCGAAGCGGATGCCAGGTTCCGCCGGCAGATCGCTGAGTGTCTGTGGCCATGGTGCGGCCGGGCTTTCCGCGTGGGCCGGCGACTCTGGCGTGCAGGCTGCAGCAAGCGTGAACGCTGCCAGGAAACGAAGAAAAATAGGGAATCTCATATGTTTAATGCGCATTCTGTTCTGATGGTGAGCATGAAGAGAGTATGTGACGTTGCGCGAACTATCAGACAGGTTGCATCTCACATCAACGTCTATTTACGGGATGGATGCGTCGCTACAATCATCGCCATGCGCGTCGTCGGCGAGGGACAATGGCTGATAGCATAGAGACACGCCAAAACATTCGACAGGAAGCCATTGAAATCATTGGCATGTCGCGCTTGAAAATAGAATGTACCCGGCTACACATAATGTCAAAGCTGAATAGGGCTGCGACGTGGTCAGCCAGTTAGAGATGCGACACTGGCGCCGTCGGTCAGCCCCCGATCCGACCGGCTGGGCCGGGTGGAAAGGGCGGAGCGGGGGCGGGTGGGATGCACCCCTTCGGCTTTAGCTTTGAGACTCTGTCCGCACCCTTCATTCCGCAGCCTCCATCCTCGCCAGCGCCTTTTGCCGTTTCGCAATGACCTCCGGATCATTCACGAAATCGGTCCTCCGACCGGGCTTGTGGCCGCGTTTTTGATAACCGTTGCTCTGGCTGCCATCGCGAATGCCGAACATATGATCCGTCTGGCCGGTGCGCCGAGGCCCGCTCTTGCTGCGCCGCTGTTCCCGCCCGGCCTGCATCTCGGCCATGATCGACAGCATGTCGTCCAGCCGCTTGTTCTCGACCACTTCGGGTCGGTGCACCGATCGCAAGGTGTCAAAGGTTCTGTAGGGCAGGGCAAAGCTCTCGTGCATGATCTCGAGGCGGCCGTCCGGATAGTCGCAAACGATGACCTTCTTTCCTGCCAGCGCCTTTGCCTGCTCTGTCGGATCAAGAATGAACAACACCTTGTCGTAACGCAGCGTCAGGGACTGCGACAGAGTGCGGACTTCTTTCCGACACATGGCGCCATCGAGATTCTCATGGTCGGCCAGCGGACGATGCATGTCCTTCGGATTGCGCGGCGGCTTACCGAGACGGATATTGAAATCCGCAATGAATTCTGACGCATAGGCATTGGCAGCCTCGATCGTGTCGATGCCGCGAAGCCGCATCTCCTTCACCAGCCGGTCCTGCAGCGTCTGGTTGGCGCGTTCCACGCGACCTTTGGCCTGCGGAGTGTTGGCGCAGATAATGTCGATGTTCAGCTCATAAAGCGCCCGGCCGAACTGTGTCAGGCCGCTCGTCCGGTCTTTCTCAGACGCATGCGTACTGCGGAAAACGCCATGTTTGTCGCTGTAGAACGCCAGCGGCTTGCCCCATTGCTGCAGATAGGCCTTCGCCGCGTGCAGATAGTCGAATGTGTTCTCCGATCCGGCAAACCGCAGATGCAGCAGTTTGCCGGTGGCGTCATCGATATAGACGAGCAGGGCGCATTTGGGGCCGCGGTTCTCGAACCACCAGTGATGCGAACCATCGATCTGCACCAGTTCGCCAAAGCAGTCGCGCCGGCCGCGTGGCTGGAAAACCCGCTTCTTGCGCTCGCGGCGCGAGATCCAGATGCCGGCCTCGGTCATCCATTGCCGCAGCGTTTCCTTGCCCACCGAGATCCGGTGCAGCTCGATCAGCTTCTCGCGTGCCAGCGTCGGACCGAAATCCAGATAGCGTTCGCGGATCAGGTCCAGCGCCGCATTGCGAAACTCCTCGCTGTGGCGCCGGTTGCTTGGCCGCGATCGCTTCTTCGAAACCAGACCGGCCGGACCATACTGAACATAGGCCTGCAGCAGCCTGTGCACCTGACTTCGGCTAAGCCTGAGCAACTCGGCGGCCTGGACGACGCTCAGACGCCGGTCACGGATCTTCTGGATGACTTCGAGGCGATGCAATTCTTTCTGCGACATGGTGATCGTAAAGGACATGACGACTCCGACCGCTCCTGGTCTCGACCAGGCTGAAGATCGTCATCCTTGCTCCCAACGTTGACATTGACCAGAACGTCGACAGGCGAGACTGTCGCATCTCTAACAGGCCCAACTGTCGCATTACTAAATAGCCCCTACACACAATGTGGCGGGGAAGTTGGAATGTCCGTTTGTGCGCAAAGTTAAAATGTCACTTTGCGCTTCGGCACGGCACGGCGATCAGCTCCGATCTGAGCGGCTGATCCCGCTTGCAAGATCAGATCGGGGCGGGTGAGGCACACCGCTTCGGCTTTAGCTTTGAGACTATCCGATCGACCATTCACTCCGCAGCAGGTCGCGATAACGCCTTCGCGCGCCGCAGAATCACCGCCGGATCGTTCATGAAATCCGTCTTTGGCCCAGGCTTGCGGCCACGCGGCGTATAGCCATTCTTGGCGCTGTTGGTCTTCACCTTCGGCTGCGGCTGATCCTGGCGTTCCTTGATATAGGCCAGCACATCGCCAAGCCGCTTGTTCTCGGTAATCGCCGCATGTGTCACTCGCTGATCCTTGTCGAACACCGTGTAGGGCAGGCAATACCCCTTCCAGCGCACATCCAGGCGTCCGTCAGCATAGGCATAGGTCTCGACATAGCGTCCGACCAGACCACGCGTCACCTCGGTCTCCTCCAGCATGATCCGCTTGCGCTCGAACGAAAACGTCAACTGCGATCCGACATAGCGCTGCTCTCGTTTGCACAGGATCTCCTTCAACCGATCCGGCGCAAGATTCATTGGACGATGCAGATCGTCGGGCCGGGCAGGGGCAATCGCAAAGCGTGCGTTGTAGTCTTCCATGAAGCCAGGCAACAACGCATTGCCTGGCTTCATGTTGCAGATCCCGGCCAGCCGCAACTCCTTGACCAGCCGATCTTGCAGCGTCCGGTTCATCCGCTCGACACGGCCCTTGGCCTGACTGGAATTTGCGCAAAGAATCTCGATGCTTAGCTCGCAAAGCGCACGCCCGAACTGGGTCATGCCCTGGCCACCCTTGGCATCCTTCTTCGCCACCCGGAACACCGAATGCTTGTCCGAATAGAAGGCAACCGGTGCGCCATGACGCTCGAGATAGAGCTCCAATGCCTCGAAGTAAGTGAAGGCGCTTTCCGATCGCACAAAGCGCAACTGCATCAATCGACCAGTCGCATCATCGACAAAGACCAGCAGCGAGCACGGGTCACCGCGATCCTCGAACCAGCGATGCTCGGACCCATCGATCTGCACCAGCTCGCCATAGGCCTCGCGTCGCAGCCGCGGCTGATGAAACGTTCGACGCTGTTTGCGCGACAGCCAAAGCCCGGCCTCCGACATCCAGCCACGCAATGTCTCGCGCGACACCCGCAGACCATCACGCTCGGTCAGCTTCTCGGCCGCCAGCGTCGGACCGAAGTCCGCGTAGCGTTCACGAACCAGCGTCACTGCGTAATCGCGAACACCATCGCTGATCCGGTTGTTCGACGGCCGGCCGATCGCCTTGTGCCGGATCGAAGCCGCGCCGCCGGTTCGTATCCGCTGCAGCAGCCGACGCACCTGGCGCTCGCTCAGGTCAAGAATATGTGCCGCAGACACCGTGGTCATCCGGCCGGCGATCACTTTCGATAAAATCTCGATCCGCTGCAGATCGCGCTCGCTCATCGCAATCAATCCCATTCGCAATCTCCCAGACGTCGCTTGGACCCGGGGAGAGTGACATTCCAACTTTGCAGAAACAGGACATTCTAACTTTGCGGCTACACACAAAGATCGCATAAGATAGGTTATGGAACTAAAAACCATACCCACTACTGCGCCGCCTGCATCTCCTGCTGTGGCCATCGCTGCAGCGCTTCCCGTCCGGCATCCGTCAAGCCGTAGACGCCTCTGTCTAGTCTTTCGAACCAGCCATAGACATTGGACAGCAGTATCTTGCCGGCCTCCGGTACCCAAGACCTGATATCGCGCACGCGCAGCGGTCCTGATGCCAGCGCCGCAGCGCAGCCAAGCGCCTGCTGGCGATATGCCGTCATGAGCGGCGTGCGCGTGCTGCCGCCGAGCGCCGGGTCGCCGCGGCGTTTCTGGTGCTCGCGCATCAGCCGCGACCGGCGCTTCGGATTGGTCCGTGGCATCGGCGATACGGAGCCGACGATCACGCTGACGTCGCCGCTATCCGAAATGCCGAGCATGCCGATGCCGAGCCTGCGGCAGAGATCGCGGTAGCGTTTGTCGGCTTCCCGGCCTTTACCCTTGGCGGAAACCCGGGCCGCGATCCAGACCTCGTCAGAGACAGCCGCGCGATCGACTGCTTGTAGGATGAGTTCGAGATTGAAGCTGAGCTTCAGCTCGCAGACCACCACCACTGGCGGATCGTCGTCGCTCAGGCCAACCAGATCGCAGCCGCCGACTTCGCCCTTGACGACGTAACCTGCCTTTTCGAGAAAGCCTTTGACGGGCAGATAAAGCGACGTTTCCATGGGCCTGCGGATCGAAGAAAAGAATCGTTCCATAATCTACATCGATCCATCCATGCGGGACACCGCATCGATCACATCCGCCCGGATTACACGGCATGACCGTGGACGCAGTCGTCAACGCATCCCTTCACCGGTTGACGGAAAACCCTCAAGACGCTAGCACGCTCGAAGCATATCCGGGGGTAGTTCAATATGGATATTTTCACAGCGGCCGGTGTGACGGCCCTGCTGCAGGTCATTGCTATCGACCTTGTTCTCGCCGGCGACAACGCCGTCGTCATCGGCCTTGCTGCTGCCGGCCTGGAAGCCACGCAGCGCCGCAAGGCAATCATTGTCGGCATTCTGGCGGCAACGGTGCTCCGCATCCTGTTCGCCTCTGTCGCAGTCTATCTTCTGGCGATTGTCGGCCTTCTGCTGGCCGGCGGCTTGCTGCTGCTCTGGGTCTGCTGGAAGATGTGGCGCGAGCTGCGTGCCGGCCATGGCGAAGAACATGCGGCCGAGGCTGGCGCAGCTGCGCCGAGGAAGACCTTCTTTCAGGCTGCAACGCAGATCGTCATCGCCGACGTTTCTATGTCGCTGGACAATGTTCTTGCCGTTGCCGGTGCCGCTCGCGAACATCCGAGCGTGCTGGTGCTAGGCCTCGGTCTTTCCATTGCGCTGATGGGCATCGCCGCGAACTTTATCGCCCGCCTGCTCAACAAACATCGCTGGATCGCCTATGTCGGCCTGTTGATCATTCTCTATGTCGCGCTCGACATGATCCATCGCGGATACCTCGAGGTTGCTCCATTTATCGGCAGCTAAACCTCGACTTCGAAGCTCATCTGGTCGAACGCCGGCACCACATGATCCGGCGTTTGCGCCATGACTACATCATAGTCGAGCGGCGTGTGCATATGCGTCAGGATCGCCCGCTTCGGTCTTAGCCGCTCGATCCAGTCCAGTGACTGTTCCAGCGAGAGATGGCTGGGATGATAGGCATATTGCAGGGCGTCGATGATCAGCATGTCGAGGTTCTGCAGCCTTTCCACCGTCTGCGGTGGGAAGTCGCTGATATCGCTGCAATAGGCCACATCGCCGATGCGGAAACCGAGCGAATGGATGTCACCATGCTGCTGCAGATGCGGCATGAAGGCGATCGTTCCGCCTGGCCCGTGGATTTCAATGGGCTTTTCCAGATCCTCGATCACGATCGGCAGCACGATTGGCGGATAATTGCTGCCCGGCGGCGTCTCCAGGCAGTAGCCGAAGGCATCGCGCAGCCGGCTCATGGTGAACTGATCGGCGAAGATCGGCACGCGCCGGCGGGTATTGTGAAAATAACCACGCAGATCGTCGATGCCGTGGATATGGTCCGCGTGCGGATGGGTGTAGAGGACCGCGTCGACATGGTCGACCCCTGCCCTGATCATCTGCTCGCGAAAATCCGGGCCCGTATCGATGACGACGGTCGTTGTAGCGCCATCATCAGAAAACTGCTGCACCATAAAGGCGGCGCGTGTTCTTCTGTTCTTTGGATTGTCCGGATTGCAGGCGCCCCAGTCACCGGTGATGCGTGGCACGCCGGGTGACGACGAACAGCCGAGAATGGTGAACCGCTGCCGCCGTGCCACGCTGCTAGATCCTCGGCATCTTCGAAAAAAGCCGGAAAGCATTGTCGGTGGTGATCCGCGCGACCTCCTCGTAAGGGAGGCCGATCGTATCGGCTAGCACCTCGGCCGTATTCACCACGTAAGATGGCTCGTTGCGCTTGCCGCGCCAGCGCTTCGGCGCCAGATACGGCGCATCCGTTTCGACGAGCAACCGGTCGTGCGGAATGGTCTTGGCGATGTCGCGCAGCTCTTCCGACTTCGGGAAAGTGAGAATACCCGAAAAGGAGATATAGCCGCCGAGCTCGACGCCAGTCTTCGCCAGCTCCGGGCCGGCCGAGAAGCAATGCAGGATGAAAGGGAAGGCCCCCTTCCCTGTTTCCTCGGTCAGGATCGCCGCCATGTCGGCGTCGGCGCTGCGGCTATGGATGACGAGCGGAAGCTGCGTCTCACGCGCCGCGGCGATATGACGGCGAAAGCCCGTCTGCTGGTCTTCGGGCTTCTGCGTATCGTAGAAATAATCGAGACCGGCCTCGCCGATCGCGACGACCTTCTGATGGGCATTCGCGAGCCGTACCAAATCTTCCGTCTGGATATCCAGTTCGTCACCCGCATTGTTGGGATGCGTGCCGACCGAGCAGAAAACGGAGGGATATTTTTCAGTGATGGCGAGCAGCCCGTCGAGCTTGCGCACGCGGGTGCAGATCGTCACCATCTGCGCCACGCCCGACGCATGGGCGCGCGCCACTACTTCGTCGCGTTCCGCCTCGAAATCGGCAAAGTCTAGATGGCAATGCGTATCGATCAGCACGGCCTTAAGCCTCCGGAGCCACGTAGCGCGGGAAGACCGGCTTCGGCGCTTCGAGCGGCGTTCCCGGCACCAGACGGCCGGCTTCGCCAAGCGCTGCGAAGTCGCGCTTGTCGGCCGGCGCAGCCACCAGGTCGAGCAGCTTGCCGGACGATTCCGGCATGAAGGGCTGCAGCAGGATGGCGATCTGGCGTACCACTTCGGCAGTGACATAGAGCACCGTGCCCATGCGCGCCGGATCGGTCTTCTTCAGCGCCCAAGGCTCCTGGCCGGCGAAATAGCGGTCGGTCTCGGAGACCACGGCGATGATCGAGGCCAGCGCGCGGTGGATGAGCTGCTTGCCCATGTCGTCGCGCGTGGAAGCGTGCAATGCATCGGCCTGTGCCAGCATCGCCCTGTCCTCATCGGTCAGCGGTCCGCATTCCGGAATCTGGCCATCGCAATTCTTGACGATCATCGACAGCGAGCGGCTGGCGAGGTTTCCAATGCCGTTGGCGAGGTCGGAATTGATGCGCGTGCCGATCGCCTCTTCGCTGTAGCTGCCGTCCTGGCCGAAGGAGACTTCGCGCAGGAAGAAGTAACGCACCTGGTCGAGGCCGAAATGGTTCACCAGATTGACCGGATCGACGACGTTGCCGAGCGACTTCGACATCTTCTCGCCCTTGTTAAGCAGGAAGCCGTGAGCAAAGACGCGCTTCGGCAGCGGCAGCTTTGCCGACATCAGGAAGGCCGGCCAGTAGACGGCGTGAAAGCGGATGATGTCCTTGCCGATGATATGCACATCGGCAGGCCAGTATTTCGCCCGCGGCCCGCTGCGGTCTTCGATATAGCCGGTTGCGGTAATATAGTTCGTCAGCGCATCGACCCACACGTACATGACATGATCAGGGTCATTCGGGACCTTGATACCCCAGTCGAAGGTCGTGCGCGAGACGGACAGATCCTTGAGACCGGACTTGACGAAGGAGATCACCTCGTTGCGGCGCTCGGCCGGGCCGATGAAATCGGGGTTTTCCTCGTAATGCTTCAGCAGCCGGTCCTGGTATTCGGAGAGCTGGAAGAAGTAGCTTGCCTCTTCCACCCATTCGACCGGCGTGCCCTGGGGCCCATAGCGCACGCCATCGGCGCGCAGCTCGGTTTCGTTTTCCTGGTAATAGGCTTCGTCACGCACCGAGTACCAGCCGGCATAGGAATCCTTGTAGATGTCGCCATTTGCGGCCATCAGGTTCCAGATGTTCCGCGAAGTCTCGTGGTGACGTTCCTGCGTGGTGCGGATGAAGTCGTCGTTCGAAGCATTGAGCAGCTTCGCCATCGCCTGGAATTCGCCGGAATTGCGGTCGGCAAGCGCCTGTGGCGTGATGCCTTCGGCACGCGCCGTCTGCTGCATCTTCTGGCCGTGCTCGTCAGTCCCCGTCAGGAAGAAGACATCCTTGCCGTCGAGGCGCTGGTAGCGTGCCATGGCGTCGGTCGCGATCAGCTCATAGGCATGGCCGATATGTGGCTTGCCGTTGGGGTAGGAGATCGCTGTCGTGATGTAGAAGGGGGTCTTGTCTGTCATGGCGGCCAATTCCGGCTTACTCTATAAAAATCGTCAGCCGCTATTAGCGCATGTCTCGCACAAGCGAAACATCAAGTTTGGCAGCCACCGACGATTTCCGGGCCACGTATTGGTGACCTTGACTCGTGTTCTGGCGCAATCTACCCCTTCTGTCGCAAGAGGGCGGGACGGAAGCAAAGTGCCATTTTTCATCGATCGGAATAGTCATGGCCGCGCGTCCTCGGAGGCGCGTATTTGACGTTCGAGCCTCTTTATTCCCTTTCCGGTCTCATGGTGGGAGCGCTTGTCGGCATCACCGGCGTCGGTGGCGGTTCGCTGATGACGCCCCTGCTCGTGCTCTTTTTCGGCGTCCATCCGGCGACGGCCGTCGGAACTGATCTTCTCTACGCAGCAATCACCAAAACGGCCGGCACGGCTGTTCACGGCATGCATGGCCGCGTCAACTGGAAGATCGTCGGCAGTCTTGCGGCCGGCAGCGTCCCTGCCGCGCTTTCAATGCTCTGGCTGATGGCCGGCGTCGACCGAAAAAGTATTGGCGTCACGAATACCATCACCACCGCGCTCGGCTGGCTTCTGGTCATGACCGCGATCATGCTGGTTTTCCGCGGCCAGATCCTTGAATTTGCCCGCCGTGCCATCGGCGAGCGCATGCCGCCGAAACCGGCGACCATCGCAGTCTTCACCGTCGGTCTGGGCTTTGTGCTCGGCGTGCTCGTCACCTTGACGTCGGTGGGCGCCGGCGCCTTGGGCGTGACGATCCTGCTCATCCTCTACCCCCGCCTCGACGTGCGCGAGATCGTCGGCTCGGATATCGTCCATGCGGTGCCGCTCACCCTGATCGGCGGCATGGGATACTGGTTCATCGGCGAGATCGACTGGGCAATGCTGCTTGCCCTGCTGGTCGGCTCCATTCCCGGCATCATTGTCGGCAGCCTGCTTGCGCCGAAACTGCAGGAGCGCACCATCCGCATCGTACTGGCCGTCACGCTCGCCGTGGTTGCCTGGAAACTGCTGGCCGGCTGATCAGGCGCGCGGCTGCTTGATCTCGGAAAGCACTTCCATGATCGTCTGCTTGCGGTCGAGATTGTAAGCGTCGGAGACGGTCAGCTTCTCGGTGATTTCGGAATAGAGCCGCGCCAGACGTTCGGCGGCCGCAATCTGCCCCTCGCCCGCAGCAAGGCGCGCGCGGTTCATGACGTCATCGCCTACATGGCTGACGAAGAAATCGAAGATCGTATCGGCTTCCTTGCCCGAAAGCGCATCCGCAAGCCGATGCATGGCCTTGCGTGCTGCCGGCCCTTCGGAGGACAGAACCTCGTTATAGGCCTGAATGATCTCGCCGCCGCCGTAATTCAGCAGTTTCAGCGCCTCACCGACGCTGCCCTTTGCGGCAGAAAGCAAGGCCTGCCCCTCACTCTGGATCCCGAGATGGGCAAGTGCTGAAACCAGCGCACCATCGTCAAGGGGTGCAAGCTTCAGCGGCAGGCAGCGTGACCGGATCGTCGGCAGTAGCTTTCCCGGCGCATGCGACAGAACGAGGAACATCGCCCGCTTCGGCGGCTCCTCGAGGATCTTCAGGATGGCATTTGCCGCATTCCGGTTCATGTCGTCGGCAGGGTCGATGATGACAATGCGCCAGTTGCCGGTGCCCGAGGTCTGCGAGAAGAACTTGCCGGCCCGGCGTACCTCATCGACGGTAATTGCCGATTTCACCTTCCCGGTCTTCTCATCCACGGGTCTGGCAAGATGCAGGAGATTGTGCGACGCGCCTGAGGCGATCTGCCGGCTGACAGCAGAGTCTGGATCTGGATCGGCGATCCGCTCCGGCGCGCTTGCGGTATCGGGATGCGACAGAACGTGATTGGCGAAACGGAAGGCCAATGTCGCCTTGCCAATCCCCTCAGGCCCTTCGATCAGGATTGCATGATGCCCCTTGCCGGAGCGGTAGAACTGCGCCAGGAAATCCTCAGCATCTTCATGGCCGAAGAGCTTCGTGTTCTCGGCCGGCCAGATGGCGCCGTCGAGCAGTCCGGGCCTGTCCTCACTCATGATGCGCCGCTTCCGGCATCCGCGCTTCGGCTGATGGTTTCAGCAACTGCCTGACTATGGTGAGGATCTCCGCGGCAATCGCCTCTTCCGGCTGCGTGGCGTTGACGACATGGCAGCGTTCCGGCTCGCGCGCGGCGATATCGAGATAGGCTTCGCGGCGCTTCTCGTGCGTTTCGAGCGTTTCCTTCTCGAAACGATCAGGGCCGTCGGCGTTTCGCTTGATAACACGCTCCAGCCCCAGCTTGGCCGGAATATCGAGGATCAGCGTACAATCAGGCATCACGCCGTTGATGGCGATGCGCTGCAGCGTCTCGATGAATTCAGGCTCCAGGTTGCCGGTAACGCCCTGATAGACGCGCGAGGAATCCATGAAGCGGTCGCAGAGCACGATCTTGCCCTTGTAAAGCGCCGGCCGGATGACTTCTTCCACGTGATCGTTGCGGGCGGCGGCAAAGAGGATCGCTTCCATGCGGGTGCCAAAGGCTTCCGCAGCGCCCGAAAGCAGCACATGGCGCACCGCTTCGGCGCCCGGCGAGCCCCCAGGCTCCCGGGTCAACAGCACGTCATGGCCTTCGGCTTTAAGGGCCTCGGCAAGACGGCGGATCTGCGTGGACTTCCCAGCCCCCTCTCCGCCTTCAAACGTAACGAACAATCCTGTACCGGACGACAATGATACTTTCCCGCATTCTGAGCGCCACGCTCTGCCTCTATCTATCCGAAGATAGTGCGGAACGAAACCTTTTGCCGCGGCGACATATTCACCTTCCCCGGCAAATTGCGGCAAAATCCGCGGGCAAAAAGGATCTCAGCTCTGCTCGGACTTGTCCCAGAGCCATGAGAAGAACAGCGATTCGCCAAGCTCCAGCAGCGCGTCGACCGCCCGGCTGGTGAGCGATCCAACCTCCACCGATTGCACTGTATAGAGTGGCACTTCGCGCAACATCCTGTTGCCGGAAACGATGCGCAGCGTGCCGACTTCCGTGTCGGCCTTCACCGGCGCCATCAGCGGCCAGTGGTAGACGATGCGGGCTGCGAGCCGGTCTGGATTGTTGATCGGAACATAGACGCTGACCGGCGCCTTGGCGACGAGATCGACGGTGCGCGCCGTGCCGCCATAGACGCTCGCCGCACCGATGACTTCCTTGTCTGCAAAGACCTGATGGCTTTCGAAAGCCGTCAGCCCCCATTCCAGCACGCGCTTGGCTTCTTCCGTGCGCTCCTTGTCGGAGGCGATGCCGGCAAGCGCCACGAAGAGCCGCCGTCCGTTGCGCTGCACCGAGGCGACGATCGAATAGCCCTCGCCTTCCGTAAAGCCCGTCGCCAGCCCGTCAGCGCCGAGATCCATGCCGAGCAGCGGATTGCGGTTGCGCTGGAAGATCTTGTTCCATTCGAAATCCGCTTGGGCAAAATAGGGATAGAGATCGGGATAGGAAGCCTGCAGATCGACGGCGAGCGTCACCAACTCCCTAGCCGTCACCTTGCTCTTGCCGTCGGGAATCCCGGTTGAATTGCCGAAGATAGCCTTTTCCATGCCAAGCTCGCGAGCGCGCCGGGTCATCGATGCCGCAAACTGGTCCTCGCTGCCGGCCATGCCCTCGGCAAGGATGATGCAGCCGTCATTGGCGCCCTGGATCGCAACGCCCTTGATCAGATCCTCGACGCGAACCTTCGATTTCAGCGCTGCAAACATCGTGGCCGCACGCGAAGGCGCGCCGCCGGTACGCCAGGCATATTCGGAGACGGGATATTCGGTATCGAGCGAAATCTGTCCCTTGCTGACGGCACTGAAAACGAGATCCATCGTCATCAGCTTGGCAAGCGAGGCAGGCGCAAAGACCTGGTTCTCGTTCTTGGCGAGAAGCACAGTCCCGGTCGAGGCCTCGATCATATAGGCCTGCGCGGCCTTGGTGACGAAACCGGCCTCGGTGCCTTCTGCGGCAAAGGCTGCAGAAGCAGGCAAAAGCAGGCATGCAAGGAGGCGAAGCAGCGGCTTCAACATCGCTAATCCCATTGATCGTGCGGGTTGATTCAGGAGGGTAAAGCGAGCCGGAAGCCGATGCAATTACACTTTGTTGTAGGCTTTTATCGCACCTTTGCGCTGCCGCCATTCTGACGCTTGAAGGAGGCGAGGATAGACTCCTGCGTCAGGCCATCATTGCGTACCATCACGGCGTCGAAAGCGAGCGGAACGTTGACTGTCCTCGCCTCCTCCTGATAGCCCATGGCAAGCGATGTGCCCTTCGACCAGCCATTCGGACGCTCAAAGGGAATGGGTCCGATTTCCGGCAGAACCACCATCTGTTCCATCGTCTGAGCGCCATTGGTGAAGGCCGGCGGCGGCGTCAGGAAATGGCCGCCTGCCGGCGCCTGCATCGGCGCAGGAACTGGAGCCGCATTATACTTGGCGCTCGGCGTGGAGCCCGCATAGGCAGTCGAGCGGAATGGTACCGGCACGTTGGCCGGCGAAGGACTGGAATAATCGCCGAGGCTCTGGAGTTGGTCGCCGGTGATTTTCTTGTTGTTGGAGGCGACCATGACGCCGGAGGCGATCTGGCCCCCGCCCGGATTGATGCCCGGGATGCGGCTACCCTTCGGAATATAGGAGGCCATCAGATAGGGCATGTCATGACCGTCGAGGGGCGCCTTTCCGACATATTGCACGCGAACATTGCCCGTGCCGCTGTGCTGCAGGTCGAGCATGGAGGCGGTCTTGTTCGAAAGGTCGATGATGCGACCTTCGTGATAGGGCCCACGGTCGTTGACGCGGACGATCACGGACGAACCGGTTTCAACGTTCGTCACACGCGCATAGCTCGGCAGCGGGAAGGTCGGATGCGCGGCGGAAAGATGCATCTGGTCGTAGACTTCGCCATTCGCCGTCAGGCGGCCGTGGAAGGCAGAGCCGTACCAGGAAGCGATGCCCACTTTGTTATAGGAGTAATCCTCCCTGGGGTAATACATCTTGCCCTTCACCACATAGGGATCGCCCACGATGTAGCGGCCGCCGCCCTTGGGAATATTGTTGCCGTTGGCAACGCGCGGGCTGGCTTTGACGCCATATTCGCTTTCGGAGAAATATTCCTTGCCGTGGGATTTCTTCTTGGGAACCGCCTGCGTCGTGCCGCAGGCCGCCACTGTTGCGCACATGGCCGACAATGCCAGCCACCGTGCCGTCGTTGCGAAAGACGCCGCCCCGTAATTCAGTTTCATATGCCCCACGCCACTCAAGACCGTTTTATGGTTAAGGAACTCACTCGTGAATGAGTTGGAGTTGCCTTATTCCCTGCCTGCCTAACGAGACTTTAATCTTGTGGATATCGTGGCTAATTTGCGAACAATTTCGGGGCGATAGCGAGAATTCTAATGATTATGGTTAATATTTGGTTGATTTTAATCTGTGCGGGAATGAAATCGCGAATGTATTTCCGCATATTGGACCGTTTCGGATCGTGACAGCAACTTTCAGCGGACATGACCGCCCTGCCCCGCGTCAGAACACATTGAAGCAGTTTATCTGCTCAATTGCCGCCCGATATGTCAGAGCACGTTGACGCTGAAATCCGAACCGCTATAAAGCCTGCCAAACCACGATTTGGCCGTCGTTGGAAGGAGGCTTCGTCAAAAACGAAGGCCTGACAACAAAGACGAACCAGATCAACTGGATGGAAGAGTGTCCGAGTGGTTTAAGGAACCGGTCTTGAAAACCGGCGTGCGGGAAACCGTACCGTGGGTTCGAATCCCACCTCTTCCGCCATAAATCGTTGAAATTATCAAT
Organism: Rhizobium sp. 768_B6_N1_8; assembly: GCF_051811225.1. Classification (NCBI taxonomy): domain Bacteria; kingdom Pseudomonadati; phylum Pseudomonadota; class Alphaproteobacteria; order Hyphomicrobiales; family Rhizobiaceae; genus Rhizobium; species Rhizobium sp. 768_B6_N1_8. The sequence continues at coordinate 1,644,903 of NZ_JBPWPV010000001.1, forward strand.
TATTTATCCTTCTGAAGCCGAATTTCCGCGTCGCTCGCGCCGACGAAGATGATCCAGGCTAAATGCTTCGAATCGTATTTCATCATCCTCTTGATTTGGGATAGGTTCGCCCGAACGATACCTAAAAGCTGGATTGCGTTGTCTGAGCTCTCCAAAACGGCGAGTTCAATGGCGCAGTTGGAGGATGAGAGGGGAATTGCATGGCGGAGGTGCTGGACCTCGACTGCGTCGTCGTGGGCGGAGGGGTCGTGGGGCTTGCAATAGCGCGCGAACTTGCAATGTCCGGCCGCGACGTGGTTCTTCTCGAGGCGGAGCCGATAACCGGCAGCATCACATCGGCCCGCAACAGTGAAGTCATCCATGCCGGGCTCTACTATGCCACCGGCAGCTTGAAGGCTGAACTCTGCGTTTCCGGAAAACACAGGCTTTACGACTATTGCCGGGAGCGAAATATCCCCCATAGAGCCTGTGGCAAACTCGTCGTCGCTGCGAGTGAGGAGGAAGTCGGATATCTTGAAAAGCTATCCAGGCAGGCCGCCGCCAATGGCGTGGAGGATTGCTATCTGATCGATGCTGCGGAACTCGCCGGCAGGCAACCACAGATCAGAGGCTTTGCGGCGCTTGTTTCTCCCTCGACCGGCATCATCGACAGTCACGGCCTTATGCAGGCATACACTGTGGATATCGAGGCCAATGGCGGAGCCGTTATCTGCAATTCTCCCGTAATCAAAGGTGAATTCACCGCGGACAAGGTTCGCCTCGCAGTCGGCGGCCGCGATCCGGTAGAGATCGAGACATGCCTTGTGGTCAATGCCGCTGGCCTCAACGCCTGGGCCTTATCAGAAAGCCTGTCCGGCCTGGACGCCAGCACCATCCCGCCGCGTCACTATGCCAAGGGATGTTATTTTGCCCTGACCGGCCGCGCACCTGCAACGCAGCTGATCTACCCCGTCCCTGAACCCGGCGGTCTCGGAGTGCATCTGACACTCGACCTTGCTGGCCAGGCGCGTTTCGGTCCTGATGTCGAGTGGATCGAGACGATTAACTACGACGTCGATCCAAGCCGTGCGGATAAGTTCTATTCCGCAATCCGCCGCTATTGGCCCAATCTGGTGGATGGCGCGCTACAGCCCGCCTACTCGGGCGTCCGTCCGAAGATCGCCGGCCCGGCTGCGGGCGGTGGTGGTGACTTCGTGATTCAAGGGCCGGAGCAAACCGGTCACCCCGCCTATGTGGCGCTTTACGGAATCGAGAGCCCCGGCCTGACCGCTTCGCTCGCCATCGGGCAGAGGGTGGCGCGACTTACCGAATAGATAGCCTTTTGTCGTCTGCCGGCGTTACGGCGAGCTGACGCTTCGCTTCAATACGCTGCTCGCTTCTTTCGGCCGAGTTCGCCATGAGGCGAGGGCCGTGGAGGTGGTATCGACCAAAGCCTCTCCTTTGCTAGCGCAAATTGAGAAAGCTCCGGTTCCGGATGATTTAATATTAGGTGTAATGCATGTTGCGTCGTGAAAATTTTACTTAAACTTCATGCTTAACTACTTATTAATAAGCAGCTTGCGCAGTTAAGGCGATGAATTATGCTTGCTCCCAACAACGGGAGGATTTGATGTTCACGAAGAGTTTGCTGATGCCGGCCGGTTTTGCCGCACTGGCCTTTTCAGGACTGATGTTTCAGATCGCGGCTCATGCGTTTTCCGCGCCGGTTACATTACTTCATCCCTGACAGCGCTAAGCCGCTGCCATACCGGAACTTTTTTCGATTGCGCGCGTTCTATCCCACGTTTTAACCAGGAGGGAGATTATCATGGAAAACGCAGGTGTAGGTTGGATTGCAGCCATCATTATCGGCGGTTTCGCCGGATGGCTGGCGGAGAAGGTCATGCACAGCAATATGGGCGTGTTCATGAACATATTGCTTGGCATCATAGGCGCGATCGTCGCCAACTGGATTCTCGGTATCCTTCACATCCAGCCACTCAGCGGCTGGCTCGGATACCTGATCACGGGCTTTGTTGGCGCATGCATCCTAATTGCGATCGGACGCCTCATCCGCCGCTGACCTGACACGGAAAAGATTGCCAAAAAAGATTAAAGGCCGGACGTCCTGCGTCCGGCTTTTTTCGTCTATCGACGGCTGAGGAGACCAAAGAGATAGGCGACGCCTGCCGTAATGGCGATTGCGGTCAGCGGCTCTTCACGCACCTTGTCGCGGACACGCTCGGTCATGATGGAGGCTTCGTCGGTCACTGCGGTCTTTGCGCCCTGCCCCAGCGCAATCACGCTCTCCGAAAGGCGGGCCAGATCATCGCGCAACGCAGCAACCTGCGCGGACAGATCTTCGGCGGCTACTTCGGCCTTGACGCGCGCAGCGGTGGATTCGGCGGAAGCGGTTTTCAATTCGGCCATGGTCTGCTCCTGTTTGATCGAATGCCGCTTCAACGAAATGAAGACTGTAAAGGTTCCGCAACCAAGCATCTTTTGTCGCTTGCGGCGGGTTGGCGAGAGCGTGTGCAAATCCCGCAAGCTTTTCATGCGAGAAGCCTTCATTTCCTCGCAGCTTTGTTTTATGGAACGACGAATGTCTGCCCTTCTGGGCCAATGATAATGCGAGGTTTGCGTTTCCATGTTCCATCTTCTGAGAAGAGCTGCTCAGACCTGGGTTGCCAAGCTGCTCCTGCTCCTGCTCGTCGGCTCCTTCGGCATCTGGGGCGTATCGCGAGAGCTGATAAGCGGCGGCAATAGCACGACGGTGGTCACCGTCGGCGACCAGCATGTGGACGTCAATGAATTCCGCCTTGCCTATCAGCGCCAGGTCGCCCAACTCGGCCAGCAATATGGCGTGCGCCTGACGCCCGAGCAGGCCCGCGCTTTCGGCGTTGAACAGCAGGTGCTTGCCCAGCTTCTGGCCGGTGCCTCGCTGGACCAGCTTGCCGATGATATGGGTCTCGGCCTTTCCGAGGACCGCCTTGCCCAGCTGATCGGCGACGATCCGGCTTTCAAGGCAGTCAACGGCCAGTTCGACCGCTCGCTCTTCACCTCTCGTCTGCGCAATGCCGGCATCCGGGAAGACGACTATATCAAGGATCGCAGCAAGCAGGCTGTCCGCAGCCAGATCATCGAAGCCGTAGCCAACGGCTTCCAGGCGCCTGCAACGCTCGTCAACGCGCTGAAACTCTATGGCAATGAGAGCCGCAGCGTCGATTACCTGCTGCTCACCAACGCCAATATCGAGCCGATCAAGGCGCCGGCCGACGATGTGCTCTCCAAGTGGTTCGAAGACGCCAAACAGCGCTACCGCGCGCCGGAATACCGCAAGATCGCCTATCTGAAGCTTCAGCCTGATGATATCGCTGATCCCACGACCGTTACCGACGACCAGATCAAGGAAGCTTTCGACAAGGCCAAGGCGGCTTACACGACGCCGGAAAGCCGCACCCTGGAACAGCTGACCTTCGCCAGCAAGGATCTCGCCAATGCAGCCGAAACCGCGCTGAAGAGCGGCACGAGCTTCGACCAGCTCGTCACCGATCAGGGCAAGACCGCAAGTGACGTGCTGCTTGGTGAATTCGCCAAGGACAAGGTTCCGGATCAGGCCGTTGCCGAGGCTGCCTTTGCGGTGAAGGCGGATGGCGGTACCACGGCTGTCGTCGACGGTACCTTCGGTCCTGTGATCCTGCGCGTGACCAATATCAAGCCGGAGACCACCAAGAGCTTCGACGAGGTGAAGGAAGAGCTTCGCAAGCAGCTTTCGGTTGCCAATGCTTCGCAGGAAGTCATCAACGTTCACGACCGTATCGAGGATATGCGCGCCGGCGGCACCTCTCTTGAAGAAATCGCCAACCAACTCAAGCTGAAGGCCGTCGTCATCGACGCCGTCGACATGACGGGTGCGGACAAGGACGGCAATCCGGTCAAGGATATCCCGGCACAGCAGCAGCTTCTGCCGGAAGCTTTCAAGACCGATGTCGGCGCTGATGCGGTCGCAATTTCCCTCGGCAATGACGGCTATGTCTGGTTCGACGTGCGCGACGTCATGCCGGATCGCGATCGTCCGCTCGCCGAAGTGCGTGACAAGGCCGTTCAGGACTGGACAGCCGAGCAGCAGAAGGCCGAGCTCGCCAAGAAGGCCGACGAGCTGAAGGCCCAGGCGCAGAAGGGTACCTCGCTTGCCGATATCGCCACCCCGCTCGGCATCGCCGTCGAAAGCAAGAGCGGCGTTACCCGCTCGACCGACGATCCCGTTCTCGGCCGCGCCGGCGTCAACGCCGCATTCTCTGGTCCTGTAGATACCGTCGCAACGGCCATCGGCGCCGATCCGAGCACGCAGATTCTGCTGAAGGTGACCGACGTCAACGAAGAGCCGACGACCGATGCCTTGAACAACCGCGACCAGCAGATCGCCACCATCGCAAATCAGGCCGGTGACGACATTCTCGATCAGATGGTCAACCTGTTGCAGAGCCAGTATGGTGCAGAGGTCAACCGGACCCTCGCCGAACAGGCGACCGTCCGCTAGGGAGAAGCGACGCATGACCGATCTGAAGCCGCTTCTGGCCAAGGCAGCAAGCCGCGAGCCACTGACCCGTGACGAGGCCCGCCAGGCCTTCGATATCCTGATGTCCGGCCAGGCAACGCCTTCGCAGATCGGCGGCTTCCTGATGGCGCTGCGCGTCCGCGGCGAGACGGTTGACGAGATCGTCGGCGCTGTCACCACGATGCGCTCCAAGATGCTGCGGGTGGAAGCGCCCGCCGACGCGATCGATATCGTCGGAACGGGTGGTGACGCCAGCGGCACCTATAACATCTCGACGCTGGCGGCGCTGATCGTCGCCGGCGCGGGTGTTCCGGTTGCCAAGCACGGCAACCGCGCGCTGAGTTCGAAATCCGGCGCGGCAGACAGTCTTGCCGCCCTCGGCGTCAATCTCGAGGTCACCCCCGAAATGATCTCGCGCTGCATCGCCGAGGCCGGCGTCGGCTTCATGTTCGCGCAGCAGCATCATTCGGCCATGCGCCATGTCGGCCCGACGCGCGTCGAGCTCGGCACGCGTACCATCTTCAATCTGCTTGGCCCTCTCTCCAATCCGGCCGGCGTCAAGCGCCAGCTTCTCGGCGTCTTCTCGCCGCAATGGGTCGTGCCGCTTGCCGAAGTCATGCGCGATCTCGGCTCCGAAAGTGTCTGGGTTGTCCACGGCGATGGCCTCGATGAAATCACCACGACCGGTAAGACCAGCGTTGCTGCACTCGAGAACGGCCAGATCCGCACCTTTGAGCTGTCGCCGGCCGATTTCGGCGTAACGCCCTGCGTGCTCGCCGATATCAGGGGTGGCGACGGCACGGTCAATGCCGCCGCGCTTCGAAATGTGCTCGGTGGCGCAAAGAATGCCTATCGCGATATAGCGCTCGCTAATGCCGCCGCCTCCCTCGTCATTGCAGGCAAGGCCGGGACGATCCGTGACGGCATGAAGCTCGCAACGGAATCGCTGGATAGCGGCGCCACGGCCGCAGCGCTCGACAAACTGATCGCCGTATCCAACGATATCGACTAGGATTGCCTCATGACCGATATCCTGAAGAAGATCGAAGCCTATAAGCGTGAGGAAATCGCCACCGCGAAGGCGAAGACCTCGCTTGCGGATCTGAGGGCCATGCAGGCCGGCCAGTCCGCGCCGCGCGGTTTCCACAAGGCGCTCGTCGCAAAGCGCGATGCCGGCCAGTTCGGTCTGATCGCCGAAATCAAGAAGGCAAGCCCGTCCAAGGGCCTGATCCGTCCGGATTTCGATCCGCCGGCACTTGCCAAGGCGTACGAAGCCGGTGGGGCCGCCTGCCTTTCGGTTCTCACCGATACGCCGAGCTTCCAGGGCGCGCCGGAATTTCTGACGGCTGCGCGTGCTGCCTGTGCCCTGCCCGCGCTCCGCAAGGATTTCATGTTCGAGACCTACCAGGTCCACGAAGCCCGCGCTTGGGGTGCTGATTGCATCCTGCTCATCATGGCCTCGCTGACGGATGACGACGCGCAGCGCCTGCAGGACGAGGCCTTCTCGCTCGGCATGGACGTGCTGGTCGAGGTTCATGATGCGCCGGAAATGGAACGTGCCCTGAAGCTGTCTTCGCCGCTCGTCGGCATCAACAACCGCAACCTGCGCACCTTCGAAGTCAGTCTTACGGTGAGCGAAACGTTGGCTGCCATGGTCCCGGATGACCGGCTTCTGGTCGGCGAGAGCGGCATCTTCACCCATGAGGATTGCAAGCGCCTGCAAGCCGTCGACATCAATACGTTCCTCGTCGGCGAAAGCCTGATGCGCAAGGACGACGTGACGGCTGCCACCCGCTCGCTGCTGTTTGGTGAAGCCGCCATCGCGGCCGAATGATATGAGCGGCGCAAAACCCGGCCTCACCCATATCGGCGCGTCCGGCGAGGCGCATATGGTCGATGTCTCGGACAAGGCCGAAACGGTGCGCATCGCCACCGCCGAGGGGCATGTGAAGATGGCGGCGGAAACATTGGCGCTGATCCGTGAAGGTAATGCGAAAAAGGGCGATGTGATCGGCACTGCTCGCCTTGCCGGCATCATGGCCGCCAAGCGTACCGCCGACCTCATACCGCTCTGCCATCCGCTGATGCTGACAAAGGTCACGGTCGAGATCGAGCAAGACGCGGCCCTGCCCGGCCTGCGCGTTACCGCAACCGCAAAACTCACTGGCAAGACCGGTGTGGAGATGGAGGCGCTGACCGCCGTCTCGGTCGCGTGTCTTACCATCTACGACATGGCCAAGGCCGCAGACAAGGCAATGGAAATCGGTGGCATCAGGCTGCTGGAAAAATCCGGCGGCAAATCCGGCGATTTCCGCCATCCGGAGGCAAGATGAACCTTCTGCCGGTCGCCGAGGCGCTGAGCCGCCTGCTCTCCAGCGCAAATCCCGTCAAGGCATCCGAAACGCTGCCCCTTGCCGAGGCCGAAGGCCGTGTTCTCGCCGTTGATCTGACGGCTGGCCTGACGCAACCGCCCTTCAATTCCTCCGCCATGGATGGCTATGCGCTGCGCCGCGAGGACGCGCCAGAGCCCGGCGCGGTGCTGAAGGTCATCGGTACATCGTCTGCCGGACATGGCTTCGAGGGAAGTGTCGGTCAGGGGGAGGCCGTTCGCATCTTCACCGGCGCGCCTGTTCCTTCGGGTGCCGATAGTGTCCTGCTGCAGGAGGATGCGGAAAAGATCGAAGGCGGGATCAGAACGAATTTTCCCGTACGGCAGAACCAGAATGTTCGCCCCCGCGGCCAGGATTTCGTCGAGGGTGAGGCCGTGCTCTCCGCCGGTACGGTGCTCGATTTCTCGCGGCTGACGGTAGCCGCCGGCATGAACCGGCCTGATGTCGAGGTGTTGCGTCGCCCGCTGATGGCGATCCTCGCGACCGGCGACGAACTGCTGCCGCCCGGAAGCACGCCGGGCCCGTCGCAGATCATCGCATCCAATACCCTTGGCATCACAGCTCTTGCCCGCAGGGCCGGCGCCGACGTGCTCGATCTCGGCATAGTGCCTGACGACAAGGCTCAGATCACTACGGCGATCGACAAGGCGCGTAACGCCAAGGTCGACGTGATCGTGACACTCGGCGGGGCTTCCGTAGGCGACCACGATCTGGTGCAGGCCACGTTGATCGAAGCCGGTATGGAGCTCGATTTCTGGCGCATCGCCATGCGCCCCGGCAAGCCGCTGATGGTCGGCAGCTTCGGCAAGACGCAGGTGCTCGGCTTGCCCGGCAATCCGGTCTCGAGCCTCGTTTGCTCGCTGCTTTTCCTTGAGCCGCTGATCCGCAAGCTCGCCTCGCTGCCAGCTGTCCAACGGGAGATAACGGTGGAAGCCGCCGCGACGCTGCGCGCCAATGATCACCGCCAGGATTACGTGCGCGCGAAGCTTTCGAAATCGGCCGCCGGCGGATGGTTGGTCGAACCCTTCGACAAGCAGGATTCGTCGATGATGAAGGCTTTCGCCCATTCGGACTGCCTGATCATCCGCCCGCCGCATGCACCGGAATTGCCGGCAGGAACCATCTGCCCGGTCATGCTTCTGCGGCCAGATCTCTTCGCCTGATATTTCCTGAAGTCACCGCGATCCAGAAGCAGATCTGAGCCAGTACGCTTGCGCCTAGAATGACGGTAGCAGCCGCAAGACCGGGATCGCTGCCGATGCCGGAAAGTGCGCTGCAGACGGCTCCAATAGCCATCTGCGTGAAGCCATAAAGGCCGGAAGCCGAACCGGTGACCTTTGGATTGACGCTGACGGCGAGCGTCAGCGCGTTGGGCGAAGCTACACCCGCCCCGACCGTATAGACCATGATCGAGGCCATCATCGGCAGCAGCGTCAGATGGTGGGTAGCGGCAAAGCCGAAGAAGACGAGCGCGGCCGCGATGCTGACGAGGTTGGACATCACCATCAGCCGCTTCATCGCAAACCGGCCGATCAGCCGTGTGGCGATCATGCTGCCGATCCAGTAGCCGAAGATCAGCAGCGCAAGACAAATGCCGACTTCGGTTGCCGGACGGCCGAGCTCGTTGATGACGATGAAGGGCGCAGACGCCGTGAAAGCATACATGGAGGTCGTCGCGCAGCCGCCGCCGATGGCGTAGCCGACGAAGGAGCGCGACGCGAGCAGGCCGAGATAATCGCGGCTCAGCGATTTCACCGAGGTCTCGACATTGCGCGTGCCGGTTTCCGGTACCTTGCGCCACGTCAGCAGGAGGTTAACGATGCCGAGAACGCAGAGCGCCACGAAGATCGAGCGCCAGCCAAGCGTGGCGGCAAGAGCGCCGCCGACGATCGGTGCAAGCCCCGGCCCGACCGTGACCATCAGGTTCATGATCGCAAGCCGCTTCGCCGTTTCATCGGGACTGGACATGTCGCGCACGATGGCGCGTGCAATCACGAGACCGGCGCAGCCGCCGAAGGCCTGAAAGAGCCTTGCTGCGATCAGCGCATGCACGCCGGGTGAAACCAGCGCCGCAACGCCGGCAATTGTATAGAGCACAAGCCCGCTCATCAGTACCGGCCGCCGCCCGTAACGGTCCGAAAGCGGCCCGTAGATAAGCTGGCCGACGGCAAGACCGAAGATGTAGAGGCTGACGGTCAGTTGCATTTCGCCGATCGATGCACCGAGATCAGTTGCCGCTGCCGGCAAAGCGGGCACGAAAATATGCATGGCAAGCGTGCCGCTGAAGGTGATCAACCCGAGCAGCCAGATCGGTATGTGAAGCTTTGCGCCAAGCGGTCGGGCTTCGGTTATCGGGCCGGGATGCGAGTTCACTGTTCAGGCTCCTCAAGCTGCCGGGCAAGCACGTCGCTGATGTGATCGAGCACGCGCCATGTGGTTTCGATGTCCTCGCGCGGGAGAAGAGTAAGCGCCTCCTCGCGGATACCTTGTGCCACGCGCTCTACCTCCTCCACGGTCTTCCTGCCCTCCTCCGTCAGCAGAATCTCCTTGGCCCGCCTGTCCCCGCCTTCCCGCCGCTCGACGAGTCCGGCTTTCTCCAGATTGTCGATCAGGCGCACGACAGATGAATTGTCGAGCGAGAGCGAGGCGGCCAGTTCTTTCTGGTGCATTGCTGTCGGTGAACGGGCGATGCGCAGCAGCGGCAGCCATGTCGCTTCGGTCAGTCCGAAGGGCTGCAGGCGCAGGTTCGCGACCCGGCGCCAGTAGCGCGCGGTCTGGGAGACGAGGCTCCCGAATGAGGTTGTGATCTTGTCGTCGGTCATAGGAATATCGATGAGATAGCAATAGATGACATGTCATCTATTTTGGTGCAAGGCCAAAGTGTCGCCACGTAGCTTGATGAGAGGCATTCGCCTCGTTTCACCTCAATCGGAAAACCGCGCTACTGGCGGTCGAGTTGCCCTTGGCTCCGCCAAAATCCGGCACGGCATAGTCCGCAATCTGCAGCAGGGAGCTCATAGGAAGAGACGCCCTGCCCGGATCGCCGATGAGCACATCGAGACCGGCCGTGCGGCAACGTTCAAGGAAAGGCAGAACACGTTCCACCAAGGCCTCGTCATAAAAGATATCGCCGGCCAGGATTATGTCGGCGACAGGCGGGGCATCCTCGATGATGTCGCCGAGTCGCGTCTCGATCACGACATCATTGGCATTGGCATTCAGCTGCGCCGCAGCAATCGCCTTCGCATCGATATCGATGGCGAGCACATGGGCTGCACCGCATTTCATCGCTGCGATGGCGACAAGGCCGGAGCCGGTGCCGAGGTCGACGACACGTTTGCCGGCCACCTCTTCGGAATGGTCGAAAAGATAGCGCGCAAGCACGGCGCCGCCCGCCCAGGGATAGGCCCAGTAAGGCGGCATCAGATCGGAATCGTCAGCCATTGCAAGGCGATAGAGGCCGCTCCTCGGAGTCGCCATATGCAATCTTACGTTAGGGATGGAAGGAACACTCGCAAGCGGCAGGTTCGCTTCGATGAAGGCCGTCAGGTCGAGACGATCATCTGCTGAAGCCGGTCTCATCTGGTCGATTGCCCTCGCTGCGACAGGCTATCAGGCCCCGTTGGATGGCATAATACCTCGCTGGACCTTTGTATAGTTATGGAAGCCCACGTCTCGGGCTAACTTTTTTTCAGCGATCCCGAAGGGCATCGCCCCAGATTTCCTACAAGCCGGAGGACACGTTATGCAACCGATCACCAGACGCTCATTTTCGGCCGCGCTCGTTGCAGGGGCCGCACTCAGCATGTTTCCGGCCGCCGGCCGGGCCGCCGATATCGTCAAGGCGAAGAATGTCGTTCTCGTCCACGGCGCCTATGCCGATGCATCCTGCTGGCTGGACGTCATCCCTCATCTCCAGGCTGCCGGCCTGAATGTGATGGCCGTGCAGAACCCCCTCACCTCATTTGCCGATGACGTCGAGGCGACCAAGCGCATCCTGGCGCTGATGGACGGCCCGACCGTACTCGTCGGCCATTCCTATTCCGGCATGCTCGTCACCGAGGCTGGCGTTGATCCCAAAGTAACTGCGCTCGTCTATATCGCTGCCCGCGCCCCTGACGCCGGCGAGGATTATACCGCGCTCGCCAAGCAGTATCCGACGCCGCCTGCAAGTGCAGGCCTCGTTCACAACGGCGGTTATGCCCAGTTGAGTGAAGAAGCTTTCGTCAGGGATTTCGCCGGCGATCTGCCGGTTGCCCGCGCCAAAGCGCTTTATGCCGTGCAGGGCCGCATTTCCGACACGCTGTTCAACGCCAAGACGACCGTCGCTGCCTGGCGCTCGAAGCCATCCTGGTACGCGGTCTCGAAAAACGACCGCACCATCAATCCGGATCTCGAACGCTTCATGGCAAAGCGTATGAACGCAACGACGATCGAACTCGACGCCAGCCACGTTTCGCTGATTTCACAGCCGCTCGCCGTCGCCAATCTCATCCTCGCAGCAGCGGGTCAAAGCGACAAGATCTGAGACCGCTGCGGCCTGCCGGCCGCATCACCTTATTGGTGCGGCCGGCGACCCGCCTCAGCGGTCTTTCTTCTTGGTGAATTTGCCCTTGCCACCATCGAACTTGGGGCCATCGAACTTGGGACCGTCGAATTTTGCACCTTCGGACCTGTTCTTGCCGCCCTCGAATTTGGCGCCTTCGAATTTCGGCTTCGGGCCTTTCTTCGTCCAGGGCTTGTCGTCCTGACGCCCGGCGCCGACGGGCCTGTCCGTCCCGAACTTGCCCTTCGGCTTGTCGCTGCGGAAACGGTCTTCGCCGCGGTCTTCGAACGGCTTCTTGGCGTAGGCGGGCTTGGCCTGCTTGCTGAAATCGGGCGTACCGTTCAGCTTCACCACCCGGATGCCGCGCTCCATTGTCTTGTTCGGGCCGAGGGCGCCGAGAAAGCTCTCAGCGCTGTCAGCGGCGATTTCCACGAAGGTCTCATCCGGCTGCATCTTGATCGCGCCGATCTCCCGCTTGGTCACGTTGCCGGCGCGGCAGAGCATCGGGATCAGCCAGCGCGGCTCGGCATTCTGCTTGCGGCCGACGGAGACTGAGAACCAGACGCTGGGGCCGAAATCATCGCGGGGCCCTTTCTGCGCCGGCGCGAATTCGCGTGCCTCGCCATTGTCGCGGCGCTTGCGGGCGCGATCGTCCTGCACCGTAACTTCGATCAGGTCTTCCGGCGCCGACTGGTTGGCGCGGTAAAGACGCACGAAAGCGGCGGCAAGCGTCTCGGCGCCATGGCTGGCGATCAGCTTCTGCACCAGCCCCTGCTCTTCCTCCTGCGGCTTGTCGGCGAAGATCGGGTCCGCCAGCAGCCGCTCGTCATCACGCTCCGTCACTTCTTCCACGGAAGGCGGCCGCGCCCAGGTGGCGGCGATGCCGGCATTGTCGAGCAGCCGCTCTGCCTTGCGGCGAACATTGAGCGGCACGATCAGAGCGCTGACACCTTTGCGACCCGCACGGCCCGTACGGCCGCTGCGGTGAAGCAGCGTTTCCGGATTGGTCGGCAGATCGGCATGCACAACGAGGTCGAGGCCCGGCAGGTCGATGCCGCGTGCAGCAACGTCGGTTGCGATGCAGACGCGAGCCCGTCCATCACGCATTGCCTGCAGCGCGTGGCTGCGTTCGTTCTGCGTCAGTTCGCCCGACAGCGCCACAACGTGGAAATTGCGGTTGTGGAACCGTGCCGTGAGATGATTGACGGCAGCACGCGTCGAACAGAAAACGATCGCATTGCGCGCTTCGTAGTAGCGCAGCACGTTGATGATCGCGTTTTCGCGGTCACTCGGCGAGACGGCAAGCGCGCGATACTCGATATCGATATGCTGCTTTTCTTCCGCCTGCGTGCTGATGCGCACGGCATCACGCTGATAGCTCTTCGCCAGCTTGGCGATGGCTGCGGGAACGGTGGCGGAAAACATCAGCGTACGCCGCTCGTCGGGTGCCGCGTCAAGGATGAATTCCAGATCTTCGCGGAAGCCGAGATCGAGCATCTCGTCCGCTTCGTCCAGCACTGCGGCCTTCAGTTCGCTCATATCCAGCGCATTGCGGCGGATGTGGTCGCAGAGGCGTCCCGGTGTGCCGACGACGATATGGGCGCCACGCTCCAGCGCGCGGCGCTCGCTGCGGATATCCATGCCGCCGACGCAACTGACAATCACGGCGCCGGTCATTTCATAAAGCCATTCCAGCTCGCGCTTCACCTGCAGCGCCAGTTCGCGCGTCGGCGCGATCACAACGGCAACGGGAGCGGCGGCGGGGCCAAACCGCTCCGCGCTTCCCAGAAGCGTTGGTGAGAGTGCTAGCCCGAATGCAACGGTCTTGCCCGAGCCGGTTTGTGCGGAGACGAGTGCATCCGATGCTGCGAGCGCCGGATCGAGCATCGCCTTCTGGACAGGTGTGAGCTCGGTATAGCCGCGCTTCTGCAACGCCTTGGCGATCGCCGGAGAGACGCCGTTATAGTCAGTCATGTGTTCGATCTTTCGGAGCTGTCAGACGCATAACGCGTCGTAGCCGGAATCGTCCGGCCGAAGAGTTGGGCCGTTCCTACTCGCTCCGGCTGCGAATGTCAAAGTGTCTCGCCACGCCATGTGTAGATGGCGATGCCGCCGGAGCGTCCGCGAATCCTTGTTTCGAACGGTCCGGTCAACTGGCCTGCCTGCGATGGAACAGCCCCCGGACCCGCAGCATTGAGCAGGTTGGCGCTGAGTGCAAGCTCTGCGCCGCGGCTTGCCGCCACCTCCATGAGCCGCTGTGCGACATTGACGGTATCACCCGTCGCGGTGATCTGCTGCCGGTCGCCGCTACCGAGCCGTGAGGCGACGATCGGGCCGCAATGGGCGCCGAGCTTGAAGCCTATCTTCCTGCGGCGAAGCTCTGGATGGCCTGCAAGGAAGCTGCGTGTACGGTCGGCAAGCCGCACGGCGCAGGCTGCTGCCCGGGCTGCATCGTCCGCTGTTGGTTCCGGCAGCCCGAAGAGGATCATGGCTCCATCGCCCATGAAGCTGGTGATCGCCCCGCCAAGCAACCTTACTTCCTCGTCGATCAGTTCGAAGAAGCTGCTGAGGATCTCCCGTACCGCGGCCGGTCCGACCGCCTCGCTGAGGCCGGTGAAGCCCGAAAGATCGATGAAGACGACGGATGCATTCTGGCGCACCGGCTCGGCCAAAAAGGCCGGGTCGCGCGCGAGCCATTCCCCGAGGCCCGGCGCTTCGATGCGCTGCAGCCGCTCGGACTGGTCGGCGAAGTGCCGCGCACGGCTGCGGTCGCGCCAGAGTTCTGCGGCCCCGAAAATAACTGCGGGTGGAAGGGCGGCGGCAATCGGCAATGCAGCACTCAGCCAGTAACCGTTCGCGAAGGCAGCAAGGTTGAGCATCGCCCAGACAATGACCGTCAGGCCGATGATAACGAAGCCGAGGGCGCTGCGGCGCCATGCGATCAGTGCGACCAGAAGAATGGGCAAGGCCGTCGCAATGCCGGCATCCACCTGCCGTGTCCTGCTGTCACGCACCATGCCGTCGCCTGCTATCAGATGCGTGATCGCCGTCGACATCACTTCGACGCCCGGCAGGATGGGATCGAACGGCGTCGGAAAGACATCGCCGCCGCCGGTCACGGTCGCACCGATCACCACCACCTTGCCGGTAATGGCATCCGCCGGCAGCTTGCCATCGAGCGCGTCGACAGCGCTGAAGGTGCGGATGCTGCCTGCAGGACCATAGAAGGTCAGCGGCAGGCGCTGGCCCGTGTCCGTTGGAATGCGGCGGGCGCCAAGCCGGATGCCATCCTTTTCGATCAATGGTTCGGCGCCGAGCGCAACCGAGGCGACGCGCAACGGAAAGGCTGCATCCAGCCGGTCGGCGGCGCGAGAAAACAGCGGAATGAATCGCGGTACGCCGCTCTGGTCCGTCGCCACATTGACGATGCCGAGCGCCGCAGCCTCTGCGAAGCGAGGCTGCGGCAGCAGAAGCTGCTGCGCTTCGGGGATCGCGGCAAGCGGATCCTCCGCATTCGCTGTCACCGACTGGAGACTCTGCGGAAAGGTCGCAGCACCGGCGATGATGCTGGGCGTCGCCCCAATGGCTGTTGCAAGCGCCGCATCCCCCTCCTCCGTGTCGGAATCGACAAGCAATATATCGAGAGCCAAGGCCTTTGGTTTCAACGCGCCGATGGACGTGACGAGCTCCGCAAGCCTCTCCCGCTTGAGCGGGTAGCCATGTGCTGCGGCGGTACGGTCATCGATCGCGATAATGGAAACGATATCGGGCGGCGCGCGGACGCCGACGATCGTGCTGCGCAGATCGGCTAGCGTGGCCTCCATGCGCTCCATGAGGCCGGAGTCCGACTGCAGATGGAAATAGCCGAGCACCGCTCCCCACAGACCGGCGAGCAGCAGCGCGATCACAGTCTGAAGCCGACGGTTCATGAGACGACTTATTGACCGAGGCGTGAAAGAAGCGCCGCGACGCGGGGCGCCGGCCACGTGCGAACGGTGAGCGCAGCGGTTCCGCGCGTTACGTCCACACCCTCGCCCGGTCCAAGCACGACGGCTGCACCTGCCGGACGCCGTACGCCAACGCGCCCGCGTGTGACCAGTACGGAAGTCGTGCCGCCTTTGACATCGACGGCCCATTGCGTACCGCGGACGGCTGCGATCGCCTGCGGTGTCACCACCTGGAAGCCGCCGCGGTGCTGGCTGCTGTCGACGTCGACGAGCGCAGCCTTGCTGCGCAATGCAAGCGAATCCGGACTGCCGTCGCGATTGCGGTCGGTGAGTTTGAAGGACGCGCCACGCTCAGCCGTGATGTTGACGCCACCAGGGCAACGGAAAATCTGGTTGCCGTTTGCCGCACGCGAAATCGCGCAGCCGGCAGACTGGGCATAAGCTGCGCCATCAGGCAGCAGGCTGGTGATCAGCACAGCGGAAAACAGGCTGCGGGAGATTGCTGACATGGCTTTCATGATCCGCCCCTCGTGACTCGCCGGCACATTCGCAAATGCGCCGGCCGGCCCATACTAGCTGAATTCGCCGGTTTCCCTATGCAAAAACGTGAAATTGCGCAAGTCATTCAGGGCGCGCGTCGCTCAACTCATGCGTCGGCTGGCGAAGGCCCGACATAGCGGGCACGCGGGCGGATCAGATGGCCGCTTTCGATCTGCTCCATCGCATGTGCCAACCAGCCGGCCGTGCGCGCCAGCGCAAAGATGATGATCGGTGCCTCCTCAGGCAGGTCGAAGGCTGCGGTCATGGCGGTAAGCGCGAAATCGACATTGACCTTCTCGCCCACCATTTCTTCGCCGGCCACCTGCACATCGCGAAAGACAGGCGGCACGTCGAAAGAGGAGAGCAACACGCTCGCCCGCACATCACCATCGGGATAAAGCGGATGCCCGAAGGCGACAGGCTTACCTCCCCGCAGCAGCAGGTGGCGGATCGCATGCTCCGCCCCAGCGCCGGATGCTGCCTTGGCAAGGGCATCGACGCTTCGCCATGCCGAACCATGCAATGGTCCGGTCAGTGTTGCGAGACCCGAGAGCACGGCGGCAGAAAGTGCTGGCCCCGTCGAAACCGTGACGCGGACGGCGAAAGTAGAGGCATTGAGCTCATGATCGGCGAGCATGACAAGCGCCCGCCTGAGGCAATCGGCAGCCTCCGGCCTGCCCCAGCATGCAGCAAGACGGTGATGCAGCGGATGATCCGTCGATCCCGGCGCCAGCGCATCGGCGACGGTTGAAAGCACGCTGCATGCTTCCATCTGCAAGGCAGCGCGCGCACGTCCGAGAGACGGCAGATCGGCGCTCACCCGTCCCGCCAGCGCCAGCAGCACGGCTTGAATGGAAGGCGCCGCCGGCTCCAGGGCAGAGGCCGGTACGCAGGCAAAACTCTCTGCATTCCACAGTATCAGCGCCGTCTCTTCCAGCGTCGCATGAGCTGAAAGCTCTGCCGCATCCTGCCCCCGATAGAGCAATCGTCCTGCGGCGATGGTCGAGATTGACGATGTCAGTACCGGATCGCCCCAGCTGATCGCTTCGGCGGCGACCGTCTCGCTCTTGCGCCGGCCGGCATGCCGCTCGGCAAGCCGCGTGACATCGCTTTCCTGATAGAGGCTGCGGCGTGGATCGGCAGGGTCGGCCTTGGCGCGGATCCGCCCGCGGCTGACATTGGCATAAAGTGTCTGCGGCTTGGTGCCGAGTTCGGCCAACGCTTCCTCCGCTGTCAGCCAGCTCATGTCAGCCTCACATTGATCAATTACGTCAAGATTGACGTCAACTAAACTAGAGCCGATCTTTCATCCGGTAAAGGAGAAAGACCTATGAAAAATGGTTTGGAAGATGTCATCGCCGCTGAAACCCAGCTCTCGGATGTCGACGGCGAAGCCGGCCGGCTGATCATCCGCGGCGTATCGCTGGATCATCTGGCAGGAAGCAGCACCTATGAGGATGTCGCCGCCCTGCTGCTGGACGGCCTGATCGAGCCGCATCTCGACGCAAGCGAATTGCGCCGCCGGCTCGGCCAGGCGCGCATGGAGGTTTTCGCCGAAGTCAAGACTGCCGATACTCGCCTGCTGAAGCTGCCGCCGGTCGATGCTATGCGTGCTCTTGTTGCCCGCCTACCTGACGGCGAGGATATAGATACCGTGCTCCGTCTGCTTGCCGCACCCGCCGTCTTCCTGCCGGCGGTTCTGCGCCTGCAGCGAGGCGAAAAGCCGCTAAAGCCCAATGCGGGCCTCTCACAGTCGACGGACATCCTGCGCATGCTCTCAGGCGCGGTGCCGAGCGCCGAGCAGACCGCAGCCCTCGACACCTATCTCGTGACGATCTCGGATCACGGCCTGAACGCCTCGACCTTCGCATCGCGTGTCATCGCCTCCACCCGCGCCGGCCTCACCTCCTCGGTGCTGGCGGCGATCAGCGCGCTGAAGGGACCGCTGCATGGCGGCGCGCCGGGACCGGTGCTCGATATGCTCGATGGGATCGGAAGCGAGGCCAATGCCGGCCCCTGGCTGCGTTCCGCGCTCGATCGCGGTGAGCGGCTGATGGGCTTCGGCCACCGCGTCTATCGCGTGCGCGACCCACGTGCGGACGCCCTGAAAAATGCGCTGAAGCCGCTCGTTGCCGCAGGCCAGGTCAATGCCATCAGAATCGCACTTGCCGAAGCCGTGGAGCAGGCAGCGCTCGCAATCCTCAGGGAACGCAAGCCCGACCGGCCGCTGGACGTGAATGTGGAGTTCTATACCGCGCTGCTCTTGGAAAGCCTCGGCTTCCCCCGCGACGCCTTCACTGGCGTATTCGCCATCGGCCGCACCGTCGGCTGGATTGCCCATGCCCGCGAACAGGCACTGGAAGGTCGCCTCATCCGCCCGCGCTCGGTCTATGTCGGGCCGTTGCCGGAAGCGGCGTGATGTGAAGAAAAAGGCCGCTCCCTCGTTGTTGAGGGAGCGGCCGAATTTTAAACCAACCGGCTCTGTTCCGTCGCAGCTTCGATGAAGCTTGCAAAGAGCGGATGCGGGTCGAGCGGGCGGGACTTCAGTTCCGGATGGTACTGAACGCCGATGAACCAGGGATGGTCAGGATATTCGACCGTCTCCGGCAACACGCCGTCAGGCGACATGCCGGAGAAGACCAGGCCGCAATTTTCCAGCCGGTCCTTGTAGTCGATATTGACTTCATAGCGGTGGCGGTGACGCTCGGAAATATCGGTCGAGCCGTAGATATCCGAAATCTTGGTGCCCTTCTTCAGCGCCGCCTTGTAGGCGCCGAGACGCATCGTGCCGCCGAGATCGCCGGAAGCGGCGCGCTTCTCCAGCGCATTGCCCTTCACCCACTCTGTCATCAGGCCGACGACCGGCTCCGGCGTCGGGCCGAATTCGGTCGAGGAGGCATTCGGAACATCAGCCAGATTGCGGGCAGCCTCAATGACGGCCATCTGCATGCCGAAGCAGATGCCGAAATACGGCACCTTGCGCTCGCGGGCAAAACGCGCCGCATGGATCTTGCCTTCCGAACCGCGCTCGCCGAAGCCGCCGGGCACCAGGATGCCATGGACCTTTTCGAGGTAGGGCGCCGGATCTTCCTTTTCGAAGACTTCCGACTCGATCCATTCGAGCTTCACCTTGACGCGATTGGCGATGCCGCCGTGATGCAGCGCTTCGATCAGCGACTTATAAGCATCCTTGAGGCCGGTATACTTGCCGACGATTGCGATCGTTACTTCGCCTTCCGGCGTGCGGATGCGGTTGCAGACCTCTTCCCACTGGTCGAGGCGCGGCTTCGGAGCCGGCTCGATGCCGAAGGCCGCGAGCACTTCGTCGTCCAGGCCTTCCTTGTGATAGGCCATCGGCACGTCGTAAATATTGGCGACGTCGAGCGCCTGGATGACGGCGGAGGGACGCACGTTGCAGAACAGCGACAGCTTGCGGCGTTCAGCTTCCGGGATTTCCCGGTCGGCGCGTACCAGCAGGATGTCGGGATGAATACCGAGCGCCTGCAGTTCCTTGACGGAATGCTGCGTCGGCTTGGTCTTCAACTCGCCGGCTGCCGGAATATACGGCATCAGCGTCAGGTGGACGTAAACAGCCGTGCCACGCGGCAGGTCGTTGCCGAGCTGACGGATCGCTTCCATGAAGGGCATCGCCTCGATGTCGCCGACCGTGCCGCCGATCTCGCAGATGACGAAGTCGTAGTCGTCATTGCCTTCGGTGACGAAATCCTTGATCTCGTTGGTGACGTGCGGAATGACCTGAACGGTCGCGCCGAGATAGTCGCCGCGGCGTTCCTTGTCGATGATGTTCTTGTAGATGCGGCCGGTGGTGATGTTGTCGGTCTTGGTCGCCGAGCGCCCTGTAAAGCGCTCGTAGTGGCCGAGATCGAGGTCGGTTTCCGCGCCGTCGTCAGTGACGAAGACTTCGCCGTGCTGGGTCGGGCTCATAGTGCCCGGATCCACGTTCAGATAGGGGTCAAGTTTGCGAAGCCGGACCCGATAACCACGGGCCTGCAACAACGCTCCGAGAGCCGCGGCCGCAATTCCTTTTCCGAGGGAAGAAACCACGCCGCCAGTGATGAATACGTATCGCGCCATGGGAGTCACCGGATACCTTTTCAAAAACGATTCCACCAGCCCAAAAATTCTTTTCCGGAACTTTTGGTGCGTGGCGCAGGAATCTGAACAAAAGAAAACCGGCAGACCCGAAGGCCTGCCGGCGGTTTATTTTCTGAACCGGCTTATTGTCCCGTGGGGACGCCGGAAGGCTGTGCCGGCGCAGTCGCGGCCGGTGCCTCAGGCTGAGCCGGAGCCGTCGTCGTCGGAGCAGTCGCCGCAGGGGCGCTCGCAGCCGGAGCCGGAGCCGGGGTTGCTGGTGCCGAAGCTGCAGGGGCAGCCGGTGCCGGAGCGGCAGCGCCGCCGTTCGGAATGCCGCTATTGTCAGCCGGCTGTGCCGGAGCCGGCGTATTGGTGCCGCCGAGCGAATCGAGGATGCCGTTGCCCTGCCCGCTCGTTGCCGGAATGCGGTTGAGAATATCGGTCGGGCGGCTTTCGTAACGGGTCAGGATACCGAGGCCGAGCGAGGTGAGGAAAAACAGCGTCGCCAGGATCGCCGTCGTGCGCGTCAGCGCATTGGCCGTGCCGCGGGCCGACATGAAGCCCGATCCGCCGCCGATGCCGAGGCCGCCGCCTTCGGAGCGCTGGATGAGCACGACGCCAACGAGCGCGAGCACGATCATGAGATGGATGACAATCAATACGGTCTGCATGGGTCCAGTCCTGCCCGTCTGAGGACGGACATAAAGTAAAAATCTGGCGGCTCTTTACATGAGGTCTTGAGCTATTCCAAGCCCTTCGGCCAGGAATATACAATCGCCTCAGGCAAGCAGCGCTTCATATGTGCCGTAGATGGCGAGGAAGTCCGTGGCTTTCAAGCTCGCCCCGCCGATCAGCGCACCATCGACATTGTCGACGGCGAGCAGCTCGCGGGCATTTGCGGGCTTGACCGAACCGCCGTAGAGAATGCGCATACCCTTGCCCTCGTCGCCGAAGCGCAGGACGAGTTCGTCGCGGATGAAGGCATGGACGATTTCCACATCCTTTGCCGTCGGCGTCAGTCCCGTGCCGATCGCCCAGACGGGTTCATAAGCGATGACAGTATTTTCGGCCGTCGCCTCCTCGGGCAGCGAGCCGGAAAGCTGGCGCTTGAGAATGTCGAGCGTCTGATAGGCGTCACGCTCGTCGCCGGTCTCGCCGACGCAGACGATTGCGGTGAGATCAGCCAGATAGGCGGCCTGCGCCTTGGCCCGCACCATATGATCGGTCTCGGCATGGTCGATGCGCCGTTCCGAATGGCCGACAATCACATAGGTGCCGTAGCAATCGGCAATCATTTCGGCCGAAATGTCGCCGGTATGCGCCCCGGATTGCGCCTGATGGCAGTCCTGGCCGCCGATCGCGAGCGGGCTGTCGGTGGCGAGTGCGGTCGCCACATAAAGCAGCGTGGCCGGCGGGCAGATCAGGGCTTCGACTTTTTCCGACAAGGGGGAGCTGACGCCTTGGGCAATCGCCTTGATCTGGTCCAATGAGGCACGTGTGCCGTTCATCTTCCAGTTCCCCGCCACGAGCGGGCGTACGTCAGGTGTCATGCTGCTCCTCCCAAAATCCGCATATCGGGCGGCCTTAGCAAAAGCTTGCGGTAAAGGAAAGCGCCCCGCGTAACGTTGGGGGAATATGATCGTTTAAAAGCTCTGCGCGGTGTGAAATCCGTCCGTTCAGGACGCCAGAATCCAGTTCAGCACTTTCCGCCAGTCGATCATGCGGATCGGCGTCCCGTGGTTGCCATTCTGGAAGAGCGTGAAATGCGTCGGGTACTTCGCTTTGTAGAGCTTTTCGAACAGCGCCTGCTGGTCGGTTGCCGCATAAACAGGATCGCGGCTGCCATGGGCAAACCACAGCGGCAGCTTCGCTTTGTAGAACGGGCTCTTCGCAAAATCCGGATCAGAGACCCCGCTCATGATCAGCATGCCCTTCAACCGCTTGACGCTTTCGGCATCGCGCGTGATGCCCCAGCAGATCTGGCTGCCCATGGAGGCGCAGCTCAGAATGACCGGCCGGCCGGGCGATTGCACGCTCGCATAGCGGATCAGCCCGCCAATGGCTGCAACGCCATTGGCGTCGAAGGTCCTGACGGTCGGCGAATAATAGATGCCGCCATTGCCGGCCGTAAGGTTCTTCAGCCGGTTGAAATTGCCGCCGAAGGAATAGTCGTTGGCGCCGAGCCGCCGGTCGCCGTCGCGACCGTGGATGAAGATGACCGTGAAGGCGGCATTCTGAGTCGGTCCCACGCTGGTGACATCGAGCCTGATGCCGTCGAGCGACAGCGTTTCATCTGCCTGCAGTTTCTTCACGCCAAGCGAGACATATTTCTGCTGCACCCGCTTTTGCGGGATCTGGTCGCGCCCGTTGATGTCGCGCATCTCATCGTAATCGATCACATCGAAGGCGCCGTCATCGCCCGTCTGCAGCACTTTCTGCGTTGAAAACAGATCGTCCTTGTAGGGCGGCAGGGCATCGGCTGTGGCGGTCGTGATGGCCGCGGACAGGAAAAAGGCCGCAATTGCGGTAATTATGGTGCAATGACTTGTGGACATCGGCATGCGGATGGTTCCCAGAGAGCTGCCGCGACTTGCCATTCGGCGTCCAGCAACGCAAATCACATCTTGAAAAGCTCCGCAAATCCGGGGCGCGTCGCGTATCGGGGCGCTTTCTGTCAGAATCCCCCTGATTCGCAAACGCGATGCGGACTGTGACTATTGTGGGCCAGCGGCGGCCCTTCACGAGAATAAGATCTGAACGGTTCCATGGAAGACAGCAACGACCTCTTTTCCGGAATGCCCCTGTCCCAGAAGCAGGAGGAGGCTGCAAAGCCTGCCGCGCCAGCCGAACGGCCCGCTGCAGCGGCACCGGCAGCCCCTCGCCCCGCCCCGGCGACGTCGAACGGCGATGATTACGGTGCATCCTCGATCCGCGTTCTGGAAGGCCTGGAACCGGTTCGCATGCGCCCCGGCATGTATATCGGCGGCACCGACGAAAAGGCGCTGCACCACCTCTTCGCCGAAGTCATCGACAACTCGATGGACGAAGCGGTGGCCGGCCATGCCGATTTCATCGATGTCCATCTGGATACCCAGGGCTATCTGACGGTCACCGACAACGGCCGCGGCATTCCAGTAGAGAACCATCCGCAGGTTCCCGGCAAATCGACGCTCGAAGTCATCATGACCAAGCTGCATGCCGGCGGCAAATTCGACGGCAAGGCCTATGAGACCTCGGGCGGTCTGCACGGCGTCGGCGTCTCTGTCGTCAACGCTCTGTCGGATCATCTCGAAGTCGAGGTCGCCCGTAACCGCAAGCTCTATCGCCAGCGCTTCTCGCGCGGGGTGCCGCAGGGCGGGCTCGAAGAGCTGGGCGATGTGCACAACCGTCGCGGCACCAAGGTTCGCTTTCATCCCGACCCGCAGATTTTCGGTGATCATGCGAAGTTCGATGCGGCGCGTGTGTTCCGCATGGCCCGCTCCAAGGCCTATCTCTTCGGCGGCGTCGAGATCCGCTGGAGCTGCGAGCCGGGAGTGCTGCCTGAGGGATCGGATCTGCCCGACAAGGCCGTCTTCCACTTCCCCGGCGGCCTCAAGGATTACCTGCAGGCAACGATGGGCAAGGAATTCACGGTCACCCGCGAGATCTTCGCCGGCAAGACCGAGAAAGTAGCCGGCCACGGTGCACTGGAATGGGCGATCACCTGGTATGGCGGCGATCCGCAAGTCCATTCCTACTGCAACACCATCCCGACGCCCGAAGGCGGCACGCATGAGGCCGGTCTTCGCATTGCGATGACCAAGGGCCTGAAGAGCTATGCCGAGCTGACGCAGAACAAGCGTGCCGCACAGATCACCACCGATGACGTGATGATCTCGGCAGTCGGCATGCTCTCGGTCTTCATCCGCGAGCCGGAATTCGTCGGCCAGACTAAGGATCGTCTCGCGAGCGTCGAAGCCCAGCGCCTTGTCGAAAATGCGCTGCGCGACCCCTTCGACCATTATCTCGCCGACAATCCGAACGAGGCCGAGAAGCTTCTCGACTGGGTGATCGAGCGCGCCGAAGAGCGCCTGCGCCGCCGCAAGGAGAAGGAAGTCAACCGCAAGACAGCAGTGCGCAAGCTGCGCCTGCCCGGCAAACTCGCCGACTGCTCGCAGAACACCGCCGAAGGCGCCGAACTCTTCCTGGTCGAGGGTGACTCGGCAGGTGGTTCCGCCAAGCAGGCGCGCAACCGCGCCAACCAGGCGATCCTGCCGCTACGCGGCAAGATCCTCAACGTCGCCAGCGCCGGCCGCGAGAAGCTCTCGGCCAACCAGCAGATATCCGATCTCGTCCAGGCGCTCGGCTGCGGCACGCGCTCGAAATACCGCGAAGAGGACCTTCGCTACGAACGCATCATCGTCATGACCGATGCCGACGTCGACGGCGCGCATATCGCCTCGCTGCTGATTACCTTCTTCTATCAGGAGATGCCGGAGCTCGTTCGCGGCGGGCACCTCTTCCTCGCCGTGCCGCCGCTCTACAAGATCACGCAAGGGGCAAAATCCGCCTATGCCCGCGACGACGAGCATCGTGCCGAGCTGATGGAGACGGAATTCAAGGGCAAGGCCAAGATCGAGATCAGCCGCTTCAAAGGTCTCGGCGAAATGCTGCCCGCCCAGCTCAAGGAAACCACGATGGATCCGTCCAAGCGCACGCTTCTGCGGGTGCTGATCGACGAGGTGGATTTCGAGGGCACGCGTAACGCTGTCGACGACCTGATGGGAACCAAGGCCGAAGCCCGTTTCCGCTTCATCCAGGAGCGTGCGGCCTTCGCAGAGGATCTGGATATTTAAGTTGTAGCGAATTCATCGAACTGACGAAGAACCGTTACGAGTCCGTCAAATTACCGGCGCAATAGAACGGCCGGCGCTCTGTCCTCCAGCGAGGTCCACGCAGCGCCGGCCGTTCTGTTTCAACCCTTTGCCGGATATTTGCCATGACCAAGCGTTTTCTTGCGACTGCCGCTTTCGTTCTTCTGTCCAGCGCCGCTTCCGTTTACGCGACCGATATTGGCGCGACCGTCGAGACCGCCTGCCCGTTCGGCGATTGCGCGGCAGCGACCTCCCTTTCCTATCTCGGTGAATTCGTCATCCCGACCGGCCAGATGGAAAACGGCGTCGAATTCGGCGGCATTTCCGGCCTCGATTTCGATGCTGCGACCGGCCATTACGTCGCCATCAGCGACGACCGCTCCGAAAAGGCCCCGGCCCGCTTCTACGATCTGGATATCGATGTCAGCGCCGAAGGCCTCAAAGGCGTCACCATCGTCAAGCACGTTACCTTTCAGGACAAGAACGGCCAGCCTTTCGCTATCCGCACCGTCGATCCGGAATCCATCCGCTTCAGCAAGGACGGCATCTACTGGGGCAGCGAGGGTGACGCCAAGGCGCTGATTGCCCCCTTCGTCCGCGTCACCTCGCCTGACGGTGCTTTCGTGCGCGAGTTCAAGCTGCCGGACGGTTTTGCACCGACCGCCGACAAGTCGACCGGCATCCGCGACAATCTCGCTTTCGAGGATCTTGCCGTATCCCCATCCGGTGACGTTTTCGTCGGCGTCGAGGCAGCCCTCTACCAGGACGGCCCGAACCCCAGTCTGACAACCGGCAGTCTCTCACGCATCATCCGCTATGACGGCGCAACCGGCGAGCCGAAGGCTCAATATGTCTATCCGGTCTCACCGATCCCACAGGCTGCCGCCAAGCCCGACGGCGGCAACGACAACGGCATGTCGGAAATGATCGCCCTTGACGATCATCGCCTCCTCGCCGTCGAGCGCAGCTATGCCCAGGGCTTCGGCAACAACATCAAGCTCTTCATGATGGATCTCGACGGCGCGACCGACGTTTCCGGCATCGCTTCGCTTGCCAAGAACGACCAGCGCGTCGTCCCGGCTCGCAAGAGCCAGGTGCTGGATCTGCGCGCCATCGGCCTGACGCCTGATAATATCGAGGCCATGGCGATCGGTAAGGCAAAGGACGGGACCGACGTTTTGATCCTCGGCGCGGACAATAATTTCTCGACCGGCCAGAAGACTCAGTTCCACGCCTTCAAGATCAACCGCCGCCCGCAATAATATCTCAAGGATTTACGGACCAGATAACCACGCTTTGTCCGGGCGGACCTTGAAACCGCCCGGTTCATAGCCCATAAACTAGGACAACAATAAAAAGAGGCGCGCGTGGGTGTGTTTGATCGTCAGAAAACCAATACGGAGCCGCGATGGCTGGGGCCGTCGGCGACGATACGTACGCCGCTGATACCCTCCATTTCGGCTGCCCGCTGGCTGCTCGTGCTTGTTGCCGCAGCCGGCGTCTATTTCTTCTATGGCTTCGTGGTGCCTGTGCTCGCAGCCCTCGTCATAGGCTTTGCGAGCTGGCCGCTTTACCGCAAGCTGGTTGCCCGCGTCGGTGGCAATACGACGATCGCCGCGACGATCGCGATCATCCTCATCGTCACCTTCCTCGTCATTCCGATCAGCCTTGCGGTTGCCTATACGACCGGTGAAGTGCGCACCTGGGTCGCATGGGCGATCCACGCCAACCGCTTCGGGGCGGAAACGCCCCAATGGATCGTCGCCTTGCCTCTGGCCGGTTCCTACCTCGACGAACTTTGGACGAAATATATCGGTAGCCCCGGCGCCATGGGTGAGCTCATCCAGGCCGTCAGCGGTGCCAATATCGGCAATATCTACCGCGCAATTCTGGCGGCCGGCGGTGGTGCCTTCCACCTGTTCCTGACGCTGCTCTTCATGCTGATCGCGCTCTTCTTCGTCTATCGCGACGGTTTCTCCTTCTCCAAGCAGATTGACATGCTCGGCGAGCGTATCCTGCCGAACCGCTGGGAGCGTATTTCCCGCGTCGTGCCTGCCACCATCAGCTCGACCGTCATGGGCATGACGCTGATTGCCATCGGCGAAGGCATCGTGCTCGGCGTTGCCTATTGGATTGCCGGCGTACCCTCGCCCGTCACCCTTGGCGTGCTGACCGGCGTCATGGCGCTGATCCCGGGCGGAGCGCCGCTCTCCTTCACCCTGGTATCCGTCTATCTGCTGGCCAGCGGCTCGCATGTCGCCGGTATCGGTCTGTTCGTCTGGGGCACGGTCGAACTCTTCATTGTCGACAAGACACTGCGCCCCAAGCTCGTTGGCGGACCGATCAAGCTGCCGTTCCTGCCGACCTTCTTCGGCCTCGTCGGCGGCGTGAAGACGATGGGCTTCCTCGGCCTGTTCATCGGCCCGGTGCTGATGGCGCTGCTGGTCGCGATCTGGCGCGAATGGATACATGAAGTCCGCGCCGCCGATGCGGGACCGCAGATCATCCTCGACGAGCAGGCGCCGCCGGTGCAGCGTGCTGCCGAAGGCTAGGGCCTTTCCGGCTTAGGCCAGCCGCTTTTCCATGAAGAGGCTGAGCGGATCCGGCTGATAGGAGCCGAACGGCTCGATCTCGCGATATCCGTATTTCCTGTAAAGGCTGATCGCCTCCGGCTGATAGATACCGGTCTCCAGGCGGATTGCGTCGAAACCCTTCTCCCTGCCGATCTCCTCCAGCCGGTCCATCAGGCGGCTGGCGATCTTCAGGCCCCTCGCCTCGGGATCGACGAACATGCGCTTGATCTCGGCCGTCCCGTCACCTGCCTCCACCAAAGCACAGCAGCCGACGATCTCGCCGCCGTTACGCGCCACGAAGAAGCTCACGGATGGCTTTTCCAGCGTGGAGATATCGACGAGGTGGTTGCTCTCGGGCGGATAGAGCGACTGCGCATAGGCGTCGGAGAGATCAAGAAGGCGGATCACGCCATCCTGGCGCGGCGGTTCCAGAGCGATGGTGACGGACATTTTCTCTCTCCTGTTCCGGCGAAACGCGTGATTTTTCCCTTGATGACAAGGAGTTAATATCGCTGCCTTCATTCCGTTGGAATTGTGCTTTCGAAGGGGATGACACGCTCAATAGCCATGGAGGCAAAATATGCAAGCCGTCCTCATCGCCATGACGATCCTCGGTTGCGACGATTCCGTCAGCCAGTGCAATTACGTCGCCACGGTCGACAAACACTGGGAAACCGTCGTCGCCTGCGATGCCGAGGCCGAACAGCGGCTGAAGACTTATGCCAATGCCAGCTATCCGACCGTCATTGCCGTCTGCGAGGCGCCGAAGTCGCTTGCCGCTACCGAACCGGCCAATCCGGCGCCCGCTGCGCCAGCAGCGCCCGAGGTAGCCGAACAACGGGATGGCCTTGGCGGTTTTGTGGATACTATTGCCGGGCGCGTGCGCGCCAACTTGCCTTCCGGCCAGGACGTGAAGAACAGCCTGGCGAAACCGCTGCACTTCGTCTCTGCAAGCTATTCCTGGGCTGCGGCCCGGTTTACCGACTAGGCCGCTGCAAGCGAGGCATAAACACGGGCCGACCGGCGCTGCTCGGCCACATGAAGCTTCTCGACCATATCGAGCAACTCGCCGACCGCGTCATGCTGCCCGACCCGGCTGTGGAATTTCTGGAGCAAGCGCCCGCAGATGCTGCCGAGCAGCGAGGCCGAGGTGTTGCGCGAAGCCTCGCGCCACAGGAATGTCGCTTCCACGAAAATGATGCTGATATCGCGCGGCAGGCCCGCCGATTCATAGAGCGCGCGCACGGCATGCATGCGGCCCGTGGCAAGGATTGCCCGCACGCGCCGGTCGCTGCAACCTGACAGGTTGACGATGGCGCAGGCGAAGAATTCCACCTTGCCGCAGCAGAGCGCGTGCATAAGGAAGGAAGGCGTCAGCCGGTCGTTCAGGCGAAGATGTTCGACGAGATCTGGCACTTCGATCGGCGCGATATCGCCGGCGATGGAAACGATCGCCGCTTCCGTCGCCTCGCGGCTGATGCGCTGCAGCCTCTGCAGGCCGATTGCCGCCTGCGCCAGCGGCAGGCCGACCAGCGCATTGCTGACATGCTGCGTCAGAAGCTGGCGGGCATCGGCCGGCAAATCGATGCGGTCGAGAAGCAGGTTTCTGATGTCGCTGACATCACCGAGCCGTTCGGCAATCCGCTTCAGGGATTGGGCGGAAATCGCCGCGCCGTCATTTTCGAGCAGGCAGAGAATTTCGTCCTCGTCGCCGACTTCGGCAAGTGCCGCCGAAACGGGGCGGGTCAGATGGGCGCGTGCCGCAATCAGC
This sequence comes from Rhizobium sp. 768_B6_N1_8, assembly GCF_051811225.1. Taxonomy (NCBI): domain Bacteria; kingdom Pseudomonadati; phylum Pseudomonadota; class Alphaproteobacteria; order Hyphomicrobiales; family Rhizobiaceae; genus Rhizobium; species Rhizobium sp. 768_B6_N1_8. The sequence continues at coordinate 1,674,155 of NZ_JBPWPV010000001.1, forward strand.
ATGCGCGTTGCACCGCTGCCGCGTGCTGCGAGATCGACGAGATCGGCATCGGTCAGGACCGGCGAGCAGGTCACCGCATGGCAGGCGATCTCCGGCTGGTCTTCGGCAAGCGAGAGAATGATGTTGCGCGGCGAATGCGGCGCCCAGGCGATCGCTTCGGCGAGCGCAAGCCGCACACGCGGCGACGGATCGTCGAGCAGGTAGGTCATCGCCTTTTCAGCAGCGTCGCGCCGCTCGTCCGACATTTCCGATTTGAGATAGACGCGTCCCAGAGCATTTGCAGCGGCCGCCCTGTCAGCCGTCTTGGCCGTTTCGACCCAACGAAGAAATGCTTCAATGATCACGACAACGCCCCAGCACTGAACGCGATTCCTTCGCGTCTTATTTAATACAAGGACGATAGCCGGAAAAAGTTTATGATTGGTTCACCATATTTATTAGGCTTTGTTCAAGCCTTGTGCCGAGGTCAGACCTTCGGCCTGAACATTTCGAAGACCTCGCTGCCTTCGCAATAGTCCATGTAGCCCATGCGTGCGATCGGCCGCGCCAGCGCCACATCGAACCGGCCATCTCTGACGATCGCCTCATCGATATGGATGCCGACGACCTCTCCGAAAACGAAGACATTCTCGGATGCTTCGCCGGACAGCGTCTTCGGCTCAATGATCTCGGTCACCTTGCATTCCAGCGCGGCGAAGGCCTCTGTCACATAGGGCGCATCGATGAGCTCTGCCTGCTTTGGGGTCAGCCCGGCGAATTCAAACTCGTTGGTGCCGTAGGGCAAGGCGGCCGAGGTCAGGTTCATCTTCTCCGCGAGGTTGCGGCTGACGAAATTGCAGGTGAAGACGCCGGTCTCCCTGGCGTTTTTCTGGCTATGCTTGTGCCCGCTCGATGAGAACATCACCAGCTTCGGCTTGTCGGCTACCACATTGAAGAAGGAATAGGGCGCGAGATTGATCGACCCGTCCCTGCCCTTGCTGCCGATCCAGCCGATCGGCCGTGGCGCGACGATCGCCTTGAAGGGATCATGCGCCAACCCGTGCCGGTTGGTGTCCGTTGTGTAGAACATCAGTCTTCACCGCCGAGCCAGGTGACCGTCTCGGTTAGCTCAGGGCGTGGACGCTCGACGGGTGGAAAGGTAGTGGAGCCGATGTGGATGAAACCGGCAACCTTTTCGCCCGGCTGGACGCCGAGCAGCGGATAGGCGCGCTCGTCGAAGGCGAACCATTCTGTCAGCCAGTTGGCGACATAACCATGCGCATTGGCAGCCAGGATGACGTTGAGGCACAACGCGCCCGCCGACATGATCTGTTCCCATTCCGGGATCTTGAAATGCGGACCGGCCTTGCTGACGATGCCGACGACGACAGGCGCACGGGTAAAGCGTGCGCGTTCCACCAGGATCATTTCCTCTAAGAGATCGGGTTTTGCTTCGAGCGCCAGCTTCAGCAGTTCTTCGCCCAGCCGCACGCGCTCTTCGCCGCGATAGACGATGAAGCGCCAGGGGGCGAGCTTGCCGTGATCGGGAACGCGCGATGCAAGGCGCAGGATTTCCTCGATCTCGTCCCTTGCCGGTCCCGGTTCGCACATCTGGAACGCAGGGATGGAGCGGCGCACGGCGAGATAATCGATCAGCTTGATGTCGGATTTCATGCGGGAGAAACTCTCATTTGTATGCAGAGGCTGGCCACAGGTCTTGAATTTGCCATGGCATTGGTCTTGAAGTGGACTCTGCGATTTCAGAAGTCAATCGGTTCACGAACAGGATGTTTGGCATTTTGCCTTTTGCACGGATCGGCCTTGCTGTTGCCCTGATGTTGCTGACGCCGTTTGGCGCCGCCGCCCAGGACGCCTTCAAGGAGTTCAAGCAGCTCGAATCGACGCCGAAAATGCCGAAGCTCAACGCGTTCATCGCGCCAGGCACGACGCAGGAGGGCGTGCATCTGCGTGACGTCTCGCTGGAAGCCAAGCTCACGGCCGATGGCGCGCCTGTCGAAGACGGGCTTTCCTGGTATGTATTCAGTCCCGTCGCTGGAAATGATGGCAAGCTGCCGCTCATCGCAAGCTCCCGCGGTGGCACCGCAGCCTTCCAGCTCGCTGCCGGCGATTATTTCGTCAACGTTTCCTTCGGCCGCGCCGGCGTCACCAAGAAGCTGACGGTGTCGGATGAAGGCGCAGTCGACAAGCAGGTGATGGTTCTCGATGCCGGCGGGCTGCTGCTCAACGCCGTCTCCGGCTCCGATGTCCGCATTCGGCCCAACCAGCTGAGCTTCTCGATCTATTCCGCGGAAGTCCGCGACGACGGCGAGCGCGGCCTTGTCATGGCCGATGTGCCACCGAATACGGTCGTGCGCCTCAACGCCGGCACCTATCACGTCGTCTCCGAATACGGCAATGTCAACGCGACCATCCGTGCCGACATCCAGGTGGAGGCCGGCAAGCTCACCGAAGCGACGATCCAGCACAGGGCGGCACAGATCAATTTCAAGCTGGTCTCGGAAACCGGTGGCGAAGCGATCGCCGATACCGCCTGGTCGATCCTGACGGCAGCCGGCGACAGCGTCGGCGAAAGTGTGAGCGCCTTTCCGGCCATGGTCCTGGCGGAAGGTGAATACACGGCGGTCGCCCGCAACAAGGACAAGATCTATCAGCGTGACTTCACCGTCGCTGCCGGCGTCAATACCGATGTCGAAGTGCTGATGAAGAACCAGCAGGCCCAGCAGCCGATTGCTCCGGCCGCCACAGCCGTGCCGCCAGGACAGGCCGCGGCCGGGCCGAAGGGTGTGCCCCAGCCGGGCGGCGAGATCCCGCCGCAGCCGCCCTTGCCGTCCTATGAAGATCTGCAAAGCGGCGACGGCGCCAGCCTCGACTGACGCCGCGTCCGAAATCTCCGGAAATGCTCAGCTTGCGCGCTTGAGGAAGGCCTTCTTCTTCGGCGCCATCGAGAAGACTGCGTCAAAGAGACGGGCGAGCAGATCCTTGCGGTCGCTGCCGCTGCTGAGTTCTTCCCAGGACAGTACCCTACCCACATGCGCGGTGATCGTGCTGCCTGAAAGACGGCGGAATTCGCGGATGAGCAGCGACAGGCGCAGCGTCATCGAAACCCTGCTGGCGAGATGGAAGAGCCGGCCGTTCTGGCCCTCGAAATAGATCGGCAGCACGCTGGCGCGGGTCGCCTGGATGAGCTTGGCCGGGAACATCTTCCACGGCAGGTCTTCGGCGCGGCCGAAGCCCTTCTTGGCGGTGGCCACGCCACCAGCCGGAAAAATCACGATCGTCGTGCCTTCCTTCAGCAGGCGAACTGCCTCGTGCCGGCTCTTCATGTTCATCGCCATCGCTTCCTTGGTCTCCTCGAAGGAGATCGGCAGCGAATAAGGCGCCATTTCCGGCACCTTCAGGAGATCATTGTGGATCAGTACCCGGAATGGACGACCAATCTGCTCGGCTAGCGCCAGCACTGCAATGCCATCGCCGATGCCGAAGGGATGGTTGGCGACGATGACGATCGGCTCGTCCGGCACCGGCTCGAGCGGCCAGCTGCCCTTCACATTGATCTCGACATCGATGAGGTCGAGCATCTTGCCGAAGACGCGGTCGCTTTTGCCGACAATGTCGGAGCGCCAGATGTCGTAGAGCCGTACATAGCGGTCACGGCCGGAAAGGCCCTCGATGGAGCGGATGAGCCAGCGCTTCAGGCGCGGATCCCGTTCGTTCGCGTAGGAAAGCTCTTTGAAGCGCACTCGAATGCCTGCCGGGATGAAACCCGTCCCCTGTTTTTTGGCGGCTATATTACTGTTGCATGTCAGATTTCTGACAGCGCCGAGCAGATCAATGCCGGGCGCTGCCATTATCCAAAAGGCAATTTTCAGGCTGCCTTGGCCTTCTTTGCCTCGAGCTTACGACGGATATCGGGCGCAGTCGCCTCCAGGGCAAGGCTTTCGACAGCCGAATCCAGCGACATCGATGTCTGCTCCTGGCTGCCGAGGCGGCGGATATTGACCGTGCGCTCCTCGGCTTCCTTCTTGCCGCAGACGATGATGACGGGAACTTTCGTAACGGAATGTTCGCGGATCTTGTAATTGATCTTCTCGTTACGGAAGTCGGTCTCGACATGCAGTCCGGCTTCGCGCAGCGCCTCGGCCACTTCCTGGCCGTAGCCGTCAGCTTCCGAGGTGATCGTGGCGACGACGACCTGCAGCGGCGAAACCCACAGCGGCAGATGGCCGGCGAAGTTCTCGATCAGGATGCCGAGGAAGCGCTCCATCGAGCCGCAGATGGCGCGATGGATCATCACGGGCTGCGTCTTTTCCGAATTGCTGTCGATGTAGAAGGCGCCGAAGCGTTCCGGCAGGTTGAAGTCGACCTGCGTCGTGCCGCACTGCCATTCGCGGCCGATCGCGTCCTTCAGCGTATATTCGAACTTCGGCCCGTAGAAAGCGCCCTCGCCCGGCAGGATGCCGGTCTTGATGCGTCCCTCGGACTGCGCCTCGATCGTCTTCAGCACATCGGTCATGACGGCTTCCGCCCGATCCCAGAGCGCATCGGTGCCGACGCGCTTGTCCGGACGGGTGGAGAGCTTCACGACGATTTCCTTGAAGCCGAAGTCTTCATAAACCGAGAGGATCAGGTCGTTGATCTTCAGGCATTCGGCTGCCATCTGCTCGTCGGTGCAGAAGATGTGCGCGTCGTCCTGCGTGAAGCCGCGCACGCGCATCAGCCCGTGCAGTGCGCCGGAGGGCTCGTAGCGATGCACAAGGCCGAATTCGGCGAGACGGATCGGCAGTTCGCGATAGGATTTCAGGCCATGCTTGAAGATCTGCACGTGGCCGGGGCAGTTCATCGGCTTTAGCGCAAAGACGCGGTTATCCGCTTCCTTGTCTTCGGGATGCGTCATGGCATGGGCCGATTTCACGGCGAACATGTTTTCCTGATACCAGCCCCAGTGACCCGAGGTTTCCCAGAGTGCGGTGTCGAGCACCTGCGGCGCGTTGACCTCTTGATAGTCGACGGCGAGCCGACGACGCATGTAGGAGACGAGCGACTGGAAGATGCGCCAGCCCTTGCCATGCCAGAAGACGACGCCCGGACCTTCTTCCTGGAAATGGAACAAGTCCATTTCGCGGCCGAGCTTGCGGTGGTCGCGCTTCTCGGCTTCGGCCAGCATATGCAGGTAGTTATCGAGATCGGCCTGGTCGGCCCATGCCGTGCCGTAGATGCGCGACAGCATGGCGTTGTTGCTGTCGCCGCGCCAATAGGCGCCGGCAACCTTCATCAGCTTGAAGGCGGTGCCGATCTGGCCGGTGGAGGCCATGTGCGGGCCGCGGCAAAGGTCGAACCACTCGCCCTGGTGATAGATCTTCAGATCCTGCCCTTCGGGAATCGCATCGACGAGCTCGACCTTGTACTGTTCGCCCTTGGCGGCAAAAACTTCCTTGGCCTTCTCCCGCGACCACACTTCCTTGGTGAAGGGCGCGTTGCGGGCGATGATTTCCTTCATCTTCTTTTCGATCTTGGGCAGATCGTCGGGCGTGAAGGGTTCGTTCTTGGCGAAGTCGTAATAGAAGCCGTTCTCGATCACAGGGCCGATCGTCACCTGCGTGCCGGGCCATAGTTCCTGTACGGCTTCAGCCATCACGTGTGCGGCGTCATGCCGGATGAGCTCCAGCGCGCGGCCATCCTTGCGTGTGATGATCTCGATCTTGCCGTCGGTCACGGCATCGGAAAGGTCGCGCACGGTGCCGTCGATCGCAATGGCGACGGCGCTCTTGGCAAGCGACTTGGAAATGGATTCGGCAACATCCTTGCCGGTCGCGCCAGCCGGGAAGCTGCGTACCGAACCATCGGGAAATGTCAGGGAAACGGATTGGGACATTCAAATTCTCCTTGTCCAGTCCCGCCAACGAATGCGGGTGGTTGAAACGGAAGCGTCATCCACCGGGAATGCCGCTGCCGCCTGATACTGATATTTGGTGTCTGAGTAAAGGAGAAGCGAGCCTAGAGGACCATATCGAAAAGGCCGCGCACTGTGTTCCAGTTGCGCATCGTCCCCACGCCCATGCGCTTGGTCGTGAGCGCCGATAGCAGCTTCGATTGGCTCGGCTTGCCGTGGAAATCGATCCAGAGATCGCAACCGACAAGCTTCATCCGCTGCCCTTCGGCAAGGAGCGGCTTCAGCGCTTCCACCTTGTCCGGGTCGATCGGCAGCCGGTTGACGCGCACGATCACCTGGTCGCCAACGCCGTCCTTGAAGGGATTGGCGCTGCAGAGCGCCATCCAGGTGCAGTCGCTGCGCACGATGATATCGACATGCTTGCCGAATTTTTCTTCAAAAGCCTCCTCCAACTGCTCTTCGACTTCGTGCGGCCGCATTTCATCTGCCTCGAACACGAGGTTGCCGGTGGAGACCAGCGTGCGCGGTTCACGATAGCCCAACTCTTCGGCAAGCTTTCGCAGATCTTCCATGATCACGCGCCGCTCGGAGGTCAGGACGATGCTGTGCAGAAGTGCGATGAAGGTACACACCTTATGCCTCCTTCCGCCCGAGCCCGAAATAGCGCCACGGCGTAAACCAGCGGAAACGGGATTCGAGGTTGTCAGGTACCGGATCGAGCCCACTTGTGCCGCCCGGACCGCACCGGCCGACGCGGAAGAGCGTCATCCAGCCGCCGGCCCAGAGCCCATGGCGGGCGACGGCCTCATAGCCATATTCGGAGCAGGTCGGGATATGCCGGCAGGAATTGCCGACGAAGCCGGAGAGCGTCAGCTGATAGAGGCGGATGAGCCCCATGCCGAAAAGCCGGTCAGGCGTCTTGCGGAACGGGCCTTGGTAGTTGCGCGAAAATCTCTGCAGCGGTCGGGCGCGAGGCTTCGGCGCGGCGGCACCGCCCTCGTCTTCCTCTTCTTCGCGCAGCAGACAGAATTCGCACATAGCTTACGCCTCGACGGTTTCAGCGCGCTTTGCCTCTATCTGGCCGATGGCATCGACGACGGCGTCGAAGGTCAGCATGGTGGAGGCATGACGCGCCTTGTAATCACGCACGGGAAGGAGATAGCGCATGTCGGCGAACCGTCCATCTGGCCCCTCGCCATCCGCTTTCAGCATGGCGAGCATATCCTCGCGCGCCTTGCGCACTTCGCCTGATGTCGCGCCGACAACATGGCGGGCCATGATCGAGGAGGAGGCCTGGCCGAGGGCGCAGGCCCTCACGTCATGCGAAAAGGCGCTGATCCTATCGCCATCCATTTTCAGCCAGATGCGCACTTTCGAGCCGCAGAGCCTGGAATGCGCCTGGGCGCTCGCATCCGCATCGTCAAGCGTGCCGGTCAGAGGAATATTGCCGGCAAATTCGAGGATTTTGCTGTTATAGATGTCATCCATGACGGATTTGGCTCCAAAAACGCCTAAAAGCGACGCTAATTCTTATGTGATTGTCATGTAAACAAAAAACACACAGTCAAACGACAGCATACTTACATACCAGGGTCGTCTTCCTATATGTATGTCGTTCGAGGGCCATTGAAATGCAATGGCCCCGGATAAGTTTGATTGGGAAACCGTGCCGGAAGGGTTCGAGAAAGCGAGCCTGGAAAGCCCCGGAGCCTGCCAAAGGTGCAAGAATTCCCGCTTGGGGTACCAGTGGCTAGTCCGAATAAGGTCCGCGTTGCGGACCAGGAGACCATTGAATATGGACGCCATCGTCAAGAATTTTCCGCAGACCGCCCGTGAATCCGATCGCCCCTCCCAGCAGGAGGCAGAGGACGCCGTTCGTGTCCTGCTGCGCTGGGCTGGCGACGATCCGTCGCGTGAGGGCCTGCTGGATACGCCTGCCCGCGTCGCCAAGTCTTATCGCGAGCTCTTCGCCGGCTACGAGATGAGCCCGGAAGACGTGCTCGGCCGGACCTTCGAGGAGGTTGCCGGTTATGACGACATGGTGCTGGTGAAGGACATTCCCTTCTTCTCTCACTGCGAACATCACATGGTGCCGATCATCGGCAAGGCGCATGTCGCCTATATGCCGGACGGACGCGTTCTCGGCCTGTCCAAGATCGCCCGCGTCGTCGAAATCTACGGCCGCCGCCTGCAGACGCAGGAAACGATGACCTCGCAGATCGCCAAGGCCATTGATGAGACGCTGCGCCCGCGCGGTGTCGCCGTCATGATCGAGGCCGAACATATGTGCATGGCCATGCGCGGCGTTCAGAAGCAGGGCTCGACCACATTGACGACAACCTTTACTGGAACGTTCAAGACTGAACCGGCCGATCAGGTCCGATTCATGACAATGGTAAGGGGCCGCTGAGATCAGCTCCCTCAGGAGGGCCGCGATGAGTGAACTGATTTTCAATCGGCCGTCGGACGACAAATCCGAGCTGGAGGATGCTGGCGATTTCACGCCACGCTTCGATGATCGCGGTCTGATCGCGGCCATTGTCACCGATGCCGGTGATGGCGAACTGCTGATGGTCGCCCATATGAATGCGCAGGCCCTGGCGCTGACCATCCAGACCGGCTTCGCCCACTATTTCAGCCGCTCGCGCGGCAAGCTCTGGAAGAAGGGCGAGACCTCGGGCAATCTCCAGACCGTCAAGGAGATCCGCACCGACTGCGATCAGGACGCCATCTGGCTGAAGGTCGAGGTCGCCGGCCATGACGCGACCTGTCACACGGGCCGCCGCTCGTGCTTCTACCGCACCGTCACCCTGGAAAATGGAAAGCCCATGCTGACCATCGTCGATGACGACCTGCATTTCGATCCCAAGGACATCTACGGAAAATAGGCCAAATATCCCAGCCACCTGCTCCTTATTGCGACGCCGGTCGTCTCTATATACAATTTGGAAAGGGTTCGGGGCGGTTAATAGGAACCCAGTGTTCTGCCGGGAGGAAGGAACGCCATGTTGGGCTGGAGTATGAATCGTCAAAGCTCCGATGGGGGCGGTTCCGGCTTGGCGGTGCGTGATGATACGCCCGTTTCTCCCGTGCTCGCCGTTCCCGAAAAGAAAGCAAAGCTTGCCCTGGCGCTTGGCGGCGGCGCCGCTCGAGGCTGGGCGCATATCGGCGTGCTGCGTGCGCTCGATGAGGCCCGCATCGAGATCGGCATGATCGCTGGCACCTCGATCGGCGCGCTTGTTGGTGGCTGCTATCTGGCCGGCAAGCTGGACGAGCTGGAAGGTTTCGCTCGTTCGCTCACCATGCGCCGCATCGCAAGCCTGCTCGACCTGACGATCGGCGGCTCCGGCCTTTTCGGTGGCATGCGGCTGACCAAACGCATGCAGGAACATCTGGAAGGACTGACGATCGAGGATCTCGACCGGCCCTTTGTTGCCGTCGCGGCCGAGGTCAACACCGGGCACGAAGTCTGGATCGCCAATGGTTCGCTGATCACGGCGATCCGAGCATCCTACGCTCTGCCCGGCATTTTCGAGCCGGTTCGCAGCAATAACCGCACATTGGTCGACGGCGCGCTTGTCAATCCCGTGCCGGTTTCAGTCTGCCGAAGCTACGAGCAGCCGCTCGTCGTCGCCGTCAACCTCAACTATGATCTCTACGGCCGTTCCGCCGTCGTTCGCCACAATGCCAGCCTCTCGCCTGCCGAAGTGCAGCAGCAGAGGGATGCGCCCTATGCCGCCAGGATGGGCATGACCGGCGTCATGGTGCAGGCCTTCAACATCATTCAGGATCGTATCGCGCGAGCGCGCCTTGCCGGCGATCCGCCCGATATCTCGCTGCAGCCGCGCCTGTCGGACATCGGCCTGTCGGAATTCCATCGTGCGGGGGAAGCCATCGAACGTGGCTATGAGGAAGCCCGGGCAAGGCTGCCCGAGCTGCAGCGTATGCAGGAACTCTACGCCAGGCACCCCTGACGCCCAAGCAATTCCAGCAAAAGTGCGTCGCGGTTTTGCGTTCGGAATTGCGTAGAATAAAGAGTCACTCAGCTTGCAATATAAGCCTTGATCTCATCGGCTTCTCGCTCGACCTCGGCGATGCGCGACTTCACGACGTCACCGATCGAAATGATGCCGGCAAGCTTGCCGTTGGCTTCCACGGGAACGTGGCGGAAACGCTTGCTGGTCATCAGCTGCATAAGCTCGTTGACCGAGGTCTGCTCGTTGCAGCGGAGGACCTTCGAGGTCATGACGGAAGAAAGCGTCTGATCTAGCCCGTCCTTGCCGGACTTGGCGATGACATGCACGAGATCGCGCTCGGTGAACATGCCGGAAATCTTGTTTTCCATGCCGACGACGACGATCGCGCCGATCTTCTTCTTGCTCAGAATCGAAGCCGCCTCCGCAACCGTGGTGTTCGGCCCGGTGGTGACGACGTCACGACCCTTCAGATCGAGTATTGCCTTGACGGAACTGGCCATTTGTACCTCCCATGGCGAAAGTGAAACACTTGTCGGGAACACAGGCTCCGCGGTGGTTTCTCCTCCCATCGCGGATTGATCAATGGTGCACTGCTTGGGTCAGGATTGCAACTCGTCGTCAGGATGGGGCACGGGTTCTTCAGGCAGTTTCCGGTCGAAGAGAGCGAAAAGGAAGAAGCCGAAGACGAAACCGCCGATATGCGCATCCCAGGCAATCTCCTGGCTGCCGTCGCCGACGAGCGGGATGCCGACGGCGATCAGCGCGTTGCCGACCAGCCACAACAGCGTGAAGATGATCACCGTGCGGCTCTGCATCGCCTGCAGCACCGACAGTCGCGGATTGAGGTGCGCGGGGCGGACCATCTGCCGCCCGGAGGGGAAGGCAAAGCGGCAGGCCGCGCCCATGAGGCCCGAGACCACACCCGATGCACCGATCAGCAGCCCTTCGCTGCCCCAGTTCAGGGCCGCATGCAGGGCCGCCGAGGCGACAGAGGAAAGAATCCAGAAGACGATGAAGCGGAACGCGCCGATGCGGCGCACGACGGGCGCGCCGAAGGCCATCAGCCACAGGCCGTTGAAGACGATATGCTCGATGCTTCCGTGCAGCAGCGAATAGGTGACCGGCGTCCAGTAGAGCTGCGGCCCCTGCTCTGCAAGCGAAACGGCATAGCGCAGCGGAATGAAGCCGAAGTTGAACAGGAACCAGGAAAGCCCGTCGGGAGACAGTACCGACTGCCCGGCGTAGATCAGGATCAGAAGCAGGAGCGTCGCAAACAGCGCGGGCGGAAGATTGAAAACCGGCTGGCGTGGCGGCCTGGCCGGCGGTTCGGGCTGCATAGGCTGGAATGCCTGGTCAGGCCCGGACGTCTGTTCGTTCATGCTCATCTCGCCTCGTTGGAGGTCACAGCCATACAGGAGCCAGCTTCAAAAAAAAAGCCGTCCGGAACTGGCCGGACGGCTCGCCTGGGTTCCCCGAAGGATGCCCCTCCCCCTGGCAGTCTTGTGCAGAACTTCACTGTTCGAAGTGATGGAGAGACGGTCTCATGACAGGCCTCGGCGCTCAAGCGAAACCCTTTCTTAACCTTAACTCGCTGGATTTGGCATGAAATCCGCAAGGTAGAAGGTGAAGGGGCGAAAACCGCGCCCCAATGAACCGAAATGAGACACTGCCATGCGCCTTCAGATCACGATCGACATATTCGACTACTGGAATGCTCTGCGCGGCGGGCGGGATGCACCGCTGAAATCGCAGATCGAGCCCGGCGCGATCCCTCATCTCCTGTCGAGCCTCTTCATCTTGGAGACGGCGGCAGACCGGCATATCCGCTTCCGCCTCGCCGGCACCAAGATCTGCGATCTCTTCGGTCGCGATCTGCGCGGCGAGCGTTTCTCCGCCCTTTGGGCCAACGGCCAACACGAGGATATCGAAAGGACGGCACAGGGCGTCATGGCTCACGCCATTCCAACGCTTTTCAACGCGACGGGCTACAGCACCGCCGGCCATCATGCGGCCTTTGAGATCATCATGATGCCGCTGCGTTCGCCCGAAGGCGGCTGCGACCGGCTGCTCGGCGCCATCGCGCCTGCCGCTGCTGCGAGCTGGCTGGAGATAGTGCCGCTGGAGCTCCTCGCCCTCGATCGCAGCCGGTTGCTGCATGACAAGTTTGGCCGCACGGCCGAGGCCGAACCGCGTCGCCCTGTCGAGGTCGCCGCCGAAAAACAGGCCACGTTCGGCCGGGCCATGCTGCGCGCCATGTCGCATTTCCTGCATGGGGCAGCCGCTCGCTGACCGTTCCATTTTGGGTCGCCGCCTATAGTACTTTAGGGTTATGCGGCGGCTCGTTCCACAACCTTCTGTTAAGGGATTGCAGGTAAGGATTGGGCTCAGCGATTTCATAAAGAAGCCCTTTGATGCACTCGTTCCAGCCCGCTCAGACGCACCGACCTGCGCCGCGCCCAGAACAGGGAGTGTTCCAGCGCGTGCCCATCAATATGCAGGGCCGGCTGATGCTTGCGAACTACGAGGAATTCGAGTGCATGGTGATCGATATGTCGCCCGGCGACATGTATGTCACCTGCGCCGGCCGCCCACGCGCCAATGAACGCATCGTCGCCTACATCGACCATCTCGGCCGCGTCGAAGGTCATGTACAGACCGTCGATATGCGCGGCTTCACCATGTCGATCAACGCCACCGAGCGCAAGCGCGAGAAGCTCGCGGCCCAGCTCACCTGGCTTGCCAACAAACACGAGCTCGGCCTGCCGGAAGATCGCCGTCATGATCGTCTGACCCCGCGCGAGACCAAGACCGACCTCACGCTCGAAGACGGCACGCGCTACACCTGCCGCATCATGGACCTTTCGCTCTCGGGCGCCGCCGTCGATTGCGAAGTGCGCCCGCCGCTCGGCACGCCTGTTCGCCTCGGCAACATGCGCGGCCGCGTCGTTCGCCACTTCTCGGAGGGTGTTGCGATCGAGTTCCTGTCGGTCCAGTCGCGCGAGACGTTGCGCGAATTTCTCTAAAGCAATTCCAGCAAAAGTGCGCCGCGGTTTTACTCCCGGTTTTCTGTCCTGCACTGCAAGAGGTAGGACGACAATTTCCATGTTGGGCTGAATAATCTCCTGCATCTCGTGTGGCCGATGCCATAGAATGCCGCCACTCTTGTCATTTATCCGTCACAGACTTGAAGGATACAGCGCACCTCAACAAGCGGCACGGTCATGTCGGTCCTGTTTCCGGAAATCGAACCCTATGAACACGGCCTGCTCGATACAGGCGACGGCAACCTGATCTATTGGGAGGCCTGCGGCAATCCGGCAGGCAAGCCGGCGCTTGTCCTGCACGGCGGACCAGGCTCCGGCTGTTCCACCGCTGCGCGCCGCTATTTCGACCCGTCCGTGTACCGCATCATCCTCTTCGATCAGCGCAATTGCGGGCGCAGCCTGCCGAATGCCGCCGACGCCGCGACCGACCTCTCCCGCAACACGACCGCTCATCTCATCGAGGATATAGAGAGGCTGCGCAGCCTCTTTAGCGTGGAAAAGTGGATCATCTTCGGCAATTCCTGGGGTTCGACGCTGGCGCTCGCCTATGCGCAATCCCATCCGGATCATGTCAGCGGCATAGTTATTGCAGGAGTCACCACGACACGGCGTTCCGAAATCGACTGGCTCTATCGCGGCATGGCGCCGCTCTTTCCCGAGGAATGGCACCGTTTCGGCAAGGCGCTGCCACCGGAGCTCCGTGGCATCGACAGGGTGAGCGCCTATCATCAACTCCTCAACGATCCCGAAGAGCAGGTACGGCTGAAAGCGGCGCGCGACTGGCATGAATGGGAAGCGGCGACAATCCTTCTTGCCGATCCCGCCGGTCTGCCCGGGCGCTGGTCCGATCCGCGCTACCTTCTGACGCGCGCCCGCATCATCACCCACTATTTCCGCGAGGGCGCGTGGCTCGAAGACGGCATTCTACTGAAGAATGCCGATCGCCTCGCCGGCATCCCCGGCTTTCTCATCCACGGACGCTTCGACATAGAAGCACCGCTTGTCACCGCCTGGGAACTTGCCCGCGCATGGCCGGGCGCCGAGTTCATCGTGCTGCCAAAGGCGGCCCATTCGACTGCAAATACGGATATTGCCGCCGCAATCGTCGCTGCGACGAACAGATTCCGCGATCTCTGACGAAATTATTTTTACGGCGGAAAATCGGGACGTAAGGCGAAATCGGCTTTCTGCACGGCGATTCCGCCTGTTTGTACGCTTCAATCGGATCTCCGCCGGTCGCCATCCCCACTGCAGCTTGTTGCAGAAATTTATCCGGCTTATCGAAAATCGTTAACAGCCTGTCCGTTTTTCGGCCATTTCCCGCCCGAAAGCCTTTTTCCCAATCCTTCAATTTTAATCGAATTCGCGACGAATGCGCTTTTAATTTTAAGCGTATTCGATGTGGATTTGAATCAAGTTCGATGCGCTTTTGAATAAACTAAGCCATTAATTTGATTGCGTAATTTTGCGTGAGATAAAAACGTCCGTGTCATTGTCGTCCTCATAACGGGGAGACGATAATGTCAATTCGAAATCTACTGAAGAGCGGCCTTCTGGCCGTTAGCGTAACGGTGACAATGGCGGGCGCAGGACAGGCATCACCCGCCAGCATGACACTTGCAGGCAATGCGAGCCCGCCGATTGGGCACTATGAATTCTGTCAGGCCAATCCGAGTGAATGCGCTTATGCCGGCGGTGATGCCGGCCCGGCGATCCTGACCGAGGATCGCTGGAAGGAGATCCTCAAGGTCAACTACACCGTCAACTCGACCATCCAGCCGATGACGGACATGGAGATCTATGGTGTCGAGGAGCGCTGGGCCTATCCGCGCACTGTCGGCGACTGCGAGGATTTCGCGCTGCTGAAGCGCAAGATGCTGATCGATGCCGGCTTCTCTCCATCAGATACGCTGATGACTGTCGTGCTGCAGCCGAATGGCGAGGGCCATGCGGTGCTGACGGTGCGTACGGATCACGGCGACTTCATTCTCGACAATATGCGCAACAAGGTGCTGCTGTGGTCGGATACCGAATACACTTACCTGAAGCGCCAGTCCGCCGATGATCCGGCCCGCTGGACGAAGCTGCAGGACGGCCGCGCCGTCGCTGTCGGTAGCGTGAAGTAACAGGCATACCGGCCCCGGTCAGTCCCCGCATCCCCGTCCCGACCGGCGCCCAGAGCCGTTCCCGCTGTCCCGGGAACGGCTCGCTTCTTTTGTGGCACTTCCTTTTGGTTGAGTTAACGGCCCATTAACTCCCGCCGCTCCATCCTCATCAGGAGATTCTTCACCGGCACCGACGACTCGCGTTTTTCTTACGGCGGCCCGATATCCGAGGACGACGATGAGCAATTCCGCCGTGGGCCACCCTGGTGAGCAGCCCCTTCTTTCGACCCGCTTCCTGGTTCGCGTCACGGCGACGATTGCGGTCTTGGCGCTGCTGACGGTTGCGATCAGCGTTGCCGGCCGCTGGTTCGGCCGTCACATCTCGCTTGCGGGCAATACTGAAAGCAATGCCGGGATCACGCTCACCATCGGCCTCGACACGGTCGGCCTGCCTGCCAACACGATTCGCTTCCCCAGCGAACGTCATGACGGCACGGCCGAACGGGTCGATCTCTATCTCACCTGGCCGGAAATGCAGGGCTACAGCAAGGAAACGCGCCAGCGTTTCGACGACGTTGCCCAATCGTCAGGCCTGATTTTCCTGCAGATCACGCAAGGCACGATGTCGCGGGACATGTCGGGCCGGCTGGAGCCGATCTATTCGCACTTGATGGATGGTGCCTCGGAAACCTTTGCCCATGGCCTGACGCTGCACCGCCTGCGAGCCGATGCCGGCTACAACGGCGAGGTGCTGCTGACCGCGCCGCGCGAAGGAAGCGCCGATTACGTCGTGCGCTGCGTCCTGCCCTCGTCTGCGGAAATGGCAACCAGCGGCGATTGCCAGCGCGATATCAAGGTCGGCAAGGATTTAAGTGTGCTCTACCGGTTCTCGAGCCGCCATTTGGCCGACTGGGACCATATTGATGCCGCGATCAGGATTTTTGTGGAAAGCCGGCTTGTGAGCCGGTCTGCAACACTCCGCTAAAATCCCCGCAAATGTCTGAAGAAACGATTCATCATAAACGGATTGGTAACGCTGAACCGGTAGTTTTCCAAGGCAGCCGGTTACGCAGTAGGGGGCGCGTGATCCGCCGAATATCCAAAATGCAAGCGAAGAGTGGAATAGTGTCAAGGTCAATTTCCTCCGTATCATCGCCGCGGTCTGCCGGTTTCCTCGCAAAGGTGCTGACGATCCTTTCGATGGCTATCGCGATCGTCGCGGTCGACTCGGTCAATGCCGAAGCGGAAGCTGCAAATCCGAAATATGCCGGTATCGTCGTCGATGCCCGGACGGGGAATGTTCTCTACAGCGAGAATGCCGACCGTCTGCAATATCCGGCGTCGCTCACGAAGATGATGACGCTCTACATGACATTCGAGGCGCTCGAGCAGGGTCGCATCCGCCTCGATACGCCCGTCCCCTTCTCCGCTCACGCTGCCGCCCAGGCACCGACCAAGCTTGGTGTGCGCGCCGGCGGCACGATCACCGTCGAACAGGGTATCCTCGGCCTTGTGACGCTGTCTGCCAATGATGCTGCGACCGCCCTCGGCGAAATGCTCGGTGGTTCGGAAGATCGTTTCGCCCAGATGATGACAGCCAAGGCCCATGCACTCGGCATGACGCGCACGACCTATCGCAATGCCAACGGCCTGCCGAATACCGCGCAGATGACGACGGCCCGCGATCAGGCCCGCCTCGGCATCGCCCTTCGCCAGCATTTCCCGCAATATTACGGCTATTTCAACACCCGCGCCTTCAAGTTCGGCAACCGCGTGATCCGCAGCCATAACCGTCTCGTCGGCTCCGTGCGTGGTGTCGATGGTATCAAGACTGGTTACACCCGCGCCGCTGGCTTCAATCTGGTCAGCTCCCTGCAGGTCGATGGCAAGTCGATTGTCGGCGTGGTTCTCGGCGGTGCATCCACCCCTGCCCGCGACTCGCAGATGCGCAATCTGCTCGCGACCTACATGCCGAAGGCTTCCAGCAGCGGCGGCGCGCTTGTCGCCCAGTCGAAGCCGATGCCCGAGATAATCGAAACACCTGCTCCGGTTTCCCCTGCCAAGGTTGCCCAGGTGGCTGAAAAGAAAACGATCACAGCCAATCAGCCGCCGGTCACGGCAGCCGCTGCCGATCTCGGCCTGCCGCACAAGGGTCCGCTTCCGGACAGCCGTTATCAGACGGCAAGCACCGAAGTTGCCTATGCGGAAACCGCCGCACCCAAGACAGACAATCCCTTGCTGACGCAGCCGATGCCGTCTCCGACCAAGGTCAAGACCGTGCCGATCAAGCAGCAGCAGGAACAGGCTTCCGTCGCCGTGCCGACGCCGGCACCTGCCTATATACCGCCGGAACAGGGCGACACTTCCGTCGACGAGTTGACGACAGCCTCCACCAAGGCTGCCCCGGCAAAGGAAGTTGCCGCCAAGGAAGTGCCACAGCCATCCGGCTGGGTCGTCCAGATCGGCGTTTCCTCCAGTCGTGAAATGGCGATGGACCTCCTGGCAAACGCCAAGGCAAAGGGCGGCAAGGCGCTGAGCTCCGCCAAGCCCTTCGCCGTCGCCTATGCCAATGACGGCGATCAAATCTACCGCGCACGTTTCGGCGGCTTCGATGGCCAGCGTGATGCGGTCAACGCCTGCAAGGCCCTGAAGAAGGCCGGCGTCAAGTGCTGGGCGGCTGCTCAATGAGATATCCGGCGCTGCCTATGAATGATTTGGCGGCGCTCCCGCCTGCCGGCTGCGGTGTTCGCGCCGCCGGCAGTCGATCCTAGTTCGATTTGTATTGCGTACGAGGAAGATGATGTCGATCAACGAGAATATTCCAAATGCGCCTGCAGGGCGCCGGGCGGTCAACAAGGGCCGTTCCGGCCTGCATCCGCTGCACGAAGCAGCGCTGCGTCTTGCCGAAATCGGGCTGCAGCGCCCAAGAGCGAAGTCGCCGAAGACCCGTGATCTCATCAACCTGCTGCTGTGCCACGGTGCGCGCGCCTGGCGCTACTCGCAGCCGGAGGCGCATATCCACCTGCACATCACGTCGCCCGATGGCAATTCGCCGGTCGTGCTGCGTTTGCGCTGAGGCGTCAAAGCAATTCCAGCAGTGCGCAGCGGTTTTGCGTAAAAACAAACGGCTTTAAAGCAATCCGAGTTCCGACAGCTCGCGGCGAAGATCTGCTGGCATTTCGGCAATACCGGCGCCGAGACTGTGGAGATCGCGCGGCACATCCTCATCAGGATAATAACGCCAGCCCTGGAAGGCCCGCTTTGGCTGCACCGAGGTTTCGATCACCTCAGGACCGAGCACCAGATGGCAGCGGCCGATCCCCTCACCGTCCGTGAATGTCTGGATATCGAGGATCTTCTGGCGGGCTTGTACCTGCCCCTTGATCACCCAATAGAGCGAGCCGCCGTCGAGCAGTTCTTCCACGCGCTTCGGTACCATGCGGGTCGTATGGACCGAATGCGGTTCCAGTCCAGCGGCGATGGCGCGCAACGACCGTTCTGCCACCCATTCGCGCAGGTCTTCGATCGAGTCGCAGCCGACGCAGAGCTTGATGAGATTTAGTGCCATGCTGCCGTTGAAATCCTTTTGACCGGCAGCGTCAAGGAGGAAGCAACGGGCGTCCACAAACTCAGCATTCTACGACGTTGACGGCAAGGCCCCCAGTCGAGGTTTCCTTGTACTTCTCGCTCATATCGTAACCCGTCTGGCGCATCGTCTCGATGCAGGCGTCAAGCGGCACGAAATGCTGGCCGTCGCCCTTTACTGCGAGGGATGCGGCCGTGACCGCCTTCACCGCACCCAGCGCATTGCGCTCGATGCAGGGGACCTGCACCAGGCCGGCGATCGGATCGCAGGTCATGCCGAGATGGTGTTCGAGCGCGATTTCCGCGGCGTTTTCGATCTGGGCCGGCGTGCCGCCCATGACGGCTGCGAGGCCGGCTGCTGCCATCGCGGCGGCCGAGCCGACCTCACCCTGACAGCCCACTTCCGCGCCCGAGATCGACGCATTGTGTTTGATGATGCCGCCGATCGCCGCTGCGGTCAGCAGATAGTCGTGGATGCCGTTCCGGTCCCAGTCCTCGTGGAAATGCTCGTAGTAGCGGATCGTCGCGGGAATGACGCCTGCCGCGCCATTGGTCGGCGCGGTCACGACGCGTCCGCCGGCAGCATTCTCCTCGTTGACCGCCATGGCGTACACGCTCAGCCAGTCGTTGGCGAGCAGCGGGTTGACGCGGTTGCTGCGCCATTCTTCCTGCAGCTTGTCGTGAATATGCTTGGCCCGGCGTTTGACGTTCAGGCCGCCGGGCATGATGCCCTCGACCTTAAGCCCGCGCTCGATACAGGAGCGCATCGCTTCCCAGATGCGGTCGAGGCCGGAATCCAGCTCCTCGCGGCTGCGCTGGCTTTCCTCATTGGCGCGCTTCATCTGCGCGATCGACAGGCCGGAACGTTCTGCCATTTCCAGCATCTGCTTGGCATTGGCGAAGGGGTAAGGCACCTTGTAATTGCCTTGCGAGGCCTTCTTGCGCGCCCGCATCTGCTCCAGCTCCGTATCGGTAACGACGAAGCCGCCGCCGACGGAATAATAGATGCGCTTGACGAGAAGCCGACCGTCCTTGTCATAGGCGGAGAAGCTCATGCCGTTGGCGTGACCCGGCAGCGGCTGCTTCTTGTCGAAGATCAGGTCCGTCTTCGGCTGGAACTGGTAGGCCGGATGCCCCTCGGGCGTGATCCGGCCACTCTTTTCCACCCCATTGATGATCGCATCCATGCGATCGGGGTCGACCTTGTCGGGCGCCTCGCCCATCAGGCCGAGGATGACCGCCCTGCCTGTTCCATGGCCGATCCCTGTGTGGGCGAGCGAACCGTGCAGGCTGACCTTGATGGCGGCCACCTGTGCGCCGGTGGAAGGACGCGGCCATTCGTTGGACAGGATGAGTTCAAGGAACCGGTTGGCAGCCGTCATCGGCCCCATCGTATGCGAGCTCGACGGCCCGACACCGATCTTGAACACATCGAATACCGAAAGAAACATGGAAGCGCCTTTTAAATTTCACGATGCACACTATGCGAGCCCGGTTCCGCATCCGCGTGGCGGACCGACATCGCCTTGAACCGGTGCGACATCCGGCCGGACACTAAAGCCTTTCCCGGTCAGATTGAAGCATTCTGTTGGCTCAAACGGAGTCGGATGATCGACCGGCCGGCGCGCGTCGTAGCCCAGATCTACGGCCAAGCCGGCCGGTCGATCAGGCGGCCCGTTTCAGCCAACCCGAAGGGCCGGGCATCTTTCCGCCAGGATCAGAAGCGATCGGCTCGGACATACCCCAGAGGTATGCCCTTCGCCAATCGCTTCTGCCCTGACGAAAACCTGCTCCGGCAGAATGCTTCAAGCTGACCGGGAAAGGCTCTCGTTCGAAGCGGCCCATCTTGCTAGTCATTCTCATCTTTGCCGGTCATTGCAGCAATCGCATGCATATGTAGAGTGGCCACGTTTGATGCGGGAAATGAATCACTGATGATGACGACGGCGGATTATATCGCGCTTGCCTTCTTTATCTTTATCTGGATGGGCTATTCGTGGCTGTTGCACGGCCAGACCTTCTTCGGGCGCACCAGCCTGACCCATGCCATGGCAGAGCGGCGCCGTGAATGGATATATAATTCCCTGCGCCGCGATTTGAAGATGATCGATACCCAGATCATGGCCGGGCTGCAAAATGGCACTGCCTTTTTTGCTTCCACATCCATTTTCGCGATCGGCAGCTGCTTCGCCTTGCTCGGCGCCACGGAAAAGGTGGATGCGGTCTTCGCCGACCTGCCTTTCGTCTTCCACAGTGGCCACGCCGTCTTCGAAATGAAGGTCGGCGGCCTTGCTGCCCTTTTCGGCTACGCTTTCTTCAAGTTCGGTTGGTCCTACCGCCTCTTCAACTATTGCACCATTCTCTTCGGCGGCATTCCGATGGTGCATGATACGGAAAAGGACATCATTGCCGCCGAGCGGGCGGCGGAGCGTGTCATCCGCATGAACGTCATCGCCGGCAGCCATTTCAACGAGGGTCTCAGGGCGATCTTCCTATCGATCGGCTATCTCGGCTGGTTCATTAACCCCTATGTTTTTATGGGTACGACATCAATCGTGGTTTTCGTCCTTACCCGCCGGCAATTCTTTTCGGAAGCGCGCCTCGCCATCATGGACGCAAACCCGCCACCAAATCTCCACCTTTCTCCTGTTCAGCGCAACAAGCCGTCAGCGAGTGACGGTGATGAGCTGTCCGAGGGATTGTGAATGATAGTGTCGGCAACGGAAGCGGCGGCTGCCGCAAAACCGCCGCGTATAGGCCTTGTGGATACGGTGCGTGGCGCGGCGCTCATTGCCATGGCCACTTACCATTTCAGCTGGGATCTGGAGTTCATGGGCTACCTTACGCCCGGAACGGCCGAGAGCGGCTGGCTGAAGATCTATGCCCGGGCGATCGCCACCACCTTCCTCTTCATCGTCGGTGTCAGTCTTGTGCTTTCCAGCCGGCCGGACATCCGCTGGCCTTCCTTCTGGAAGCGTTTCGCCATGATCGCCGGCGCGGCCGTGGTGATATCGGCAGCGACAGCCTATTTCGTGCCCGGCGGATGGATCTATTTCGGCATCCTGCATTCCATCGCGGTTCTGAGCCTGATTGGTGTGGTCTTCCTGCGCCTACCCTTGCCCGTGACCCTGCTCGTCGCGCTGGCACTGTTCGTCGCCTGGATCGCCGATGCCTTCGTCATGCCCGGTGTGCTGGATTCGCACCTGTTCGACCCGAAATATCTGGCCTGGATCGGCTTTGCGGCCACGCCAGACCGGTCGAACGATTTTGTGCCACTCTTCCCCTGGGCAACGCCCTTCTTCCTCGGCATGGGCCTCGCGCGTCTTTCCTTCCGTGCGAACCTGCCGCAGAAGCTGGCATCATTGGGCACGGGTGGAACATGGCTCGCGCGCCTCGGCCGCCACAGCCTCGCCTTCTACCTCATCCACCAACCGGTGCTGATCGCCATCGCCTATGGCCTGACCTTCATCGTCGCGCCGCCAAAGCCCGATCCGGCCGCGACCTATCTGCGCCAATGCAACACGTCCTGCACGGTCGAGCAGGGCGAAGCGCTCTGCCGCGGCTTCTGCCAGTGCACGCTCGATCAGCTGCAGGCGCAACAACTCTTCGCGCCGTTCCAGGCCGGCGAGGTCAAGGCGGATGATGAGCGGATTATGGCGCTTGCAAGCCAGTGCAGCGCCGAAATAGAGCCTGCGCCGCAGTCACAGCCCGAGCCCCAACAATAATCAGGTGGTGACGCCGATCTCGGCGAGACGGCCGAGGCAGGCCTCCTCGATATTGTCGAGCTCGGTAATCGTCTCGTCGATATCCTTGCGCTTCTGGCGCAGGTCTTCGCGCTTTTCGTCGACGCGCTTCATGAGCAGCTTGATCTGGCCAAGTTCGCCCGGCGGCTCCTTGTAGACCTGAATGATTTCGCGGATTTCAGCAATGGTGAAGCCGATGCGCCGGCCGCGCAGGATTTCCTGAATGAGGCGCCGGTCGGCAGGCCGGAACAACCGCGTGCGTCCGCGGCGCTCCGGATGGATCAAACCTTCGTCTTCATAGAAGCGAAGCGTGCGCGTCGAGACTCCGAATTCGCGCGTCAGCTCCGTTATGGTATAATACTTGTTCACTAGCATCTCATCCCCGTCATCGACCCGGCATAATATTGACTTTTACGTAATAGTCAATTTCGGCATCTGCTCAGATACCGAACCACCATGTCGCGAGGCCGAGAAAGGCGAAGAAGCCGGTGCAGTCGGTGACGGTCGTGACGAATACGGACGAGGCGATTGCCGGGTCCGCTCCCATCTTGTCGAGCAGCAGCGGCAGCAGGATGCCGGCAAGCGCCGCTGCAATCAGATTGATGATCATTGCCGCTCCGATGACGGCGCCGAGCTGGTAATTGTGGAACCAGGTGCCGGCGATCACGCCCAGCAGCAAGGCGAAGAGCATTCCGTTCAGTATGCCGACCCCCGCCTCTCTGCGGATGATGCGGCCGGCATTGTAGATATCGAGATCACGGGTCGCGAGCGCACGCACCGTCACGGTCATGGTCTGCGTGCCCGCATTGCCGCCCATGGAGGCGACGATCGGCATCAGCACCGCAAGCGCGATCATCTTCTCGATCGAGCCGTCGAACAGGCCGATGACGCTGGCAGACAGCATCGCCGTGCCGAGATTGATCAGCAGCCACAGGAAGCGCGAACGCACGGTCGAGATGACGTTGTCTGACAGTTCTTCGTCGCCGACACCACCGAGGCGCTTGATGTCTTCGTCCGCCTCTTCGTGGATCACGTCGACCACGTCATCGATGGTGAGCACGCCGACGAGCCGTTCGTTTTCGTCGACGACGGCTGCGGAGAGAAGGTCATACTGCTCGAAGAGCTGGGCAGCCTCTTCCTGGTCCATCTCGGCGGGGATCGGATGGTTCGTTTCCCGCATGATGGTTTCGATCTTCATCTGCCGCTTGGTGCGCAGGATCTGGTCGAGATCGACCGCGCCGAGCAGCTTGAAGGTCGGATCGATGACGAAGATCTGCGAGAAGGAGTAAGGCAGATCCTCTTCGTCGCGCATGTAATCGATCGTCTGGCCGACCGTCCAGAATGGCGGTACGGCGACGAATTCCGTCTGCATGCGGCGGCCGGCGGAGCTTTCGGGATAATCGAGCGCGCGGCGAAGGCGCACGCGCTCCGTGAACGGCAGCTGCGCGAGAATCTCTTCCCGGTCTTCCTGGTCGAGATCTTCGAGAATGTAGACGGCGTCGTCCGAATCCAGTTCACCGATGGCAGCCGCAATCTGCTCGTTCGGCAATTGGTCGACGATCTCGCGGCGGATCGTCTCGTCCACTTCGGTCAGCGCCGTCATGTCGAAATCGTCGCCGAGCAGGCGCACCAGCGCCAGGCGCTGATCCGGCTGCAGCGATTCCAACAGGTCGCCTATTTCCGATTCGTGCAGGCGCGCGACATTCTGGCGAAGAAACAGCGTGTCGCGGTCGGCGATGGCGGCACCCAGGCGCGCCAGGAAGTCGCTGCGCACATTGCCGTCTTCGTTGTAGATGTCGACGTCCCCGTCGGCCGGACGTCTGCGATTGCGGTCTTCCGTGTCGGTCGTCGTCATATGCCGCCCTCGCATCTCAATTTGATTTCAAAGACTAACGAGCCGCATTCGAGAATGTCGGCTGAAAATGCATTGTCAACAAGCGGATAAGCGAATTCCGCCCTGCCCTTGCGGCCGTCGGAATTCTCATTGACCAGCTAGCCGAAAGCATTTCTGCCGTAAAGCGCAAACCTATGCTTTCTGATGACAATGCCTGCGGTCGGTTATAGTTTCCGCTGCCATTTGCCGAAAGGAAGCTTAGCTGTGCCGATCCGCCCGATTCTCCGCTATCCGCATCCCGGCCTGAAGACGGTCTGTGCCCCCGTGACGGTGTTCGATTCGGCCCTGTCGCAGCTTGCCGACGATCTGCTGCTGACGATGCGCGCAGCCCCCGGCGTCGGCATCACCGCTGCCCATACCGGCGTCTTCCAGCGTCTGACGGTGCTGGAGCTCGACAAGGCGGATGACGTGCGCATCTACGCCAATCCCGAGATCACGTGGTTTTCGGACGAGACGATGGTTCATATGGAAGGCAGCGTCTCCATGCCCGGCGCAACGGACGAGGTCACGCGCCCGAAGGCAATAAGGTTCCGCTATCAGGATCTGGATGGCCATCAGCACGAAGAAGAGGCATCGGACTTCCTCGCCATCTGTATCCAGCACGAAGTCGACCAGCTCGACGGAATTTTCTGGCTGCAGCGCCTGTCACGGCTGAAGCGTGATCGGCTGATCAGGAAATGGGAAAAGACGAAAAGCTGAGGTCCTGCTACGATCGGCCGAACCATCAGCACCCTTGCGGCGTTTGCCTTGCAGAACGAAACCCGGAAGGAGACGGAAATGGCAAAGTCAAAGATCGATGACAAGACCCCGCTTTCCCGCGAAGAGGATTACCGCGACTTCGAAGAACGCAATCTGGATGACGGCTGGCCCTATGCCGACGGCAGCGGCGCAAGGGCTGAGGCAACCGGAAACCGTGCGTATGGCGAAACCTCGGCTAATTTCGACCGCGACCGCAATAGCGGCTTCCGCATCGATGGCACGGATGAGGATGGCAATGAAAACCGCCTGAAGGATTCGCTTGAGCCCGATACGATCGACCGCGACGAGAGTGACGACCTCGAAGCCCGCGTGACCGAGACTCTGGAGAACATCCCTGACGTGGATATCGACAGTGTGGAAGTTCACGCCGACGGCCATACCGTGACGCTGGAGGGTTCCGTCGAAACAATCGGCATTGCCCGCAAGGTTGAGCTCGCCGCCCTGTCGGTGGATGGTGTTCGTCGCGTGCGCAACCGGCTGCAGATGACAGGTGTCGATGCCCACATCCCGAACGAGGATTAAGGCCGAAAAACACAAAGTTGCCGCATTTCAAAACCGGAAAGCGACCTGCTTTCCGGTTTTTATGTCTCTAAAATTACAAATAGTTAATCAATTAAAGATTGCAGGATTGTCATGTTGGCGAAAGCGCTGACATCTCAGGCAATTAACTGTGCCGGCTAAGGTAACGCGCCCCTCAAGAACATTGACAAATATGTGATTTCATTTGGACAAAACGTCGCAAGATGGCTGTCATCACTCTCACAAAATTGCCCGAATTGGGGAGCGGACTCGATCTTGCCGAGGGTTGGTTTTGCGTTGTTGAATTCAACAACAGATTGAGGAGATAGACCCATGCGCATGAAATTCGCCGTCGCCGCCACCCTGTTTGCCGTCAGCATGGCAAGTGCCGCTTTCGCGCAGCCGAAATTTATGGACGATTATTCCAACGATGGTGATGGCCTCTACCAGACGCCGGTCGCGCCGGCAAAGCCCGTCCACTACCCGACGCGTGTGGCCCCCCCGGCCTATTCCAGCGACTATACGAATGACAGCGACGGCTTCGCACCTGCCGCGATGTCTAAGCCCGCGAAAGTCGACAACACCGCGACCGCCAGCATCAAGCCGCTTCCGGATTGCCACAGCATGATCGGCCCGAAAGGCTCGCGTCAGAAAGGTGCCGATAGCGGTGCAAGCCGCACAGAGGCATGCCGCGCAATGCATTGACATGATCTAAGAAAGGGCCGGTTTCCGGCCCTTTTCTCTTGTAAATTCAATGTCCCGCGCCGCGTAATCCACACCTGTGGCAAGCTTTAAAAAAAAACTGTCACATCGCGCTTGTGTCCGTCTGAGGCTTTTGCTACATGCTGCCTCGCCGACGCAAATCGGCTCTACCACGATGCGGTCGTGGCGGAATTGGTAGACGCGCAGCGTTGAGGTCGCTGTGGGGCAACCCGTGGAAGTTCGAGTCTTCTCGACCGCACCAAAGAAACCCGCTTCGGCGGGTTTTTTCTTTTTTGGCCATAGGCTTAGTTCTCCGGTGCTGATGTCCTTG
Organism: Rhizobium sp. 768_B6_N1_8; assembly: GCF_051811225.1. NCBI lineage: Bacteria > Pseudomonadati > Pseudomonadota > Alphaproteobacteria > Hyphomicrobiales > Rhizobiaceae > Rhizobium > Rhizobium sp. 768_B6_N1_8. The sequence goes on from NZ_JBPWPV010000001.1 coordinate 1,700,704, forward strand.
CCGCAAGACGAGCGCGCGGCAGCCCTTTCCCGCCGATACCGCCCCTCGTGGATATCACAGCAACGCCTGCTGGCACCGGCTGATTGCATCTGTGAGACGGCTGCCCGCCGCAAAGAGCGATTGAATCGCTCTGCGCCTGCGTCCATATAGAAGCCCGCGCCCGCCCTCTCTTTTTGCGGATAGCGTCAAGGACTGCCATGCTACGCACCGATCTCGACTTCTCCATGCTCTCGAAACTTGGTTCGCGCCCCGTTCGCTGGCGCATCGCCGATGGGCTCGTTCCCTATCAGGAAGCGGTGGAGACGATGGAACGGGAAGTGGCTGATATTGCAGATGGCGGCGACGAGCTTGTCTGGCTGCTGGAACATCCGCCGCTCTATACGGCGGGTACCAGCGCCGATGCTAAAGATCTCGTCCAGCCGGATCGTTTTCCGGTCTTCGCCACAGGACGCGGCGGCGAATACACCTATCATGGCCCCGGCCAGCGGGTCGCCTATGTCATGCTCGATCTCAAGCGCCGCAGGCAGGATGTGCGTGCCTTCGTCGCTGCACTGGAAGAGGTCATCATCCGCACGCTCGATTCGATGAATGTGCGCGGTGAACGCCGCGAAGATCGCGTCGGCGTCTGGGTCCGCCGGCCGGAGAGACCCCTGCTGCCTGACGGCACCATGGCGGAAGACAAGATTGCGGCACTCGGCATCCGCCTGCGCAAATGGGTGACCTTCCACGGCCTGTCGCTCAACGTCGATCCCGATCTCGATCATTTCAGTGGCATAGTGCCCTGCGGTATCTCGGCCTATGGCGTCACCAGCCTCGTCGATCTCGGCCTGCCGGTCATGATGACCGATGCCGATATCCGCTTGCGTGCCGCCTTCGAAGAAATCTTCGGCGAAACCGTCAACGATACCGGACACTGTCCCTGATTGCCGTCCTTGATTGCCCAGGCTTCCTGTGGTTCATGACACCATCCGCAAGAAGCAGCCATCATGTCCGAATCTCCCTCCGCACAGAATCCGCTCCAGGGCATGGCCATCATGGCCGGTGCCATGGCCATCCTGCCGACGATGGATGCGATCGCCAAATATATGGCGACCTTCGAGGGCATGTCGCCCGGACAGGTAACCTTCTACCGCTTCTTCTTCCAGCTCGTCTGCACCCTGCCGATCCTCTTTGCCATGTTCGGCATGCGGGCTCTGTCGGCCAAGCGCCCGTGGATGAACCTGCTGCGCGGCGCGCTGCATGGTGCGGCGAGCCTGCTTTTCTTCGTCGCAGTCAAATACATGCCGCTCGCCGATGTCTTCGCCATCTATTTCGTTGAGCCTTTCATGCTGACGGCGCTTTCCGCGCTCTTCCTGGGAGACAAGGTCGGCTGGCGGCGCTGGATGGCAATTGTCGTCGGTTTCGGCGGCGCCATGATCGTCATCCAGCCCAGCTATGAGATCTTCGGCCTGAAAGCACTGCTGCCAGTCTTCTGCGCCTTTCTCTTCTCGCTCTATCTCTTCCTCAATCGCGCCATCGGCGAGGCGGATTCGCCGCTGACGATGCAGACCATGTCCGGCATCGGCGGCACGATTTTCATGACCGCGGCACTTTTCGTCGGAAACAGCATCGGCAGTGCCGACTTCACGCCCTCCCTGCCCGCCTCCTGGCTCGGCCTCGTGCTGCTGCTCATTCTCGGCACGATTTCGGGCTATGCGCACATGCTGGTTGTTAAGGCTTTCCGGCTGGCGCCGCTCTCGCTGCTCGCTCCGTTCCAGTATTTCGAGATCATTTCGGCGACCGTGCTTGGTTACGCCCTCTTCGGCGATTTTCCGAATGTTTCCAAATGGATCGGCATCGCCATCATTGTTGCATCGGGGCTTTTTATCATCTGGCGCGAGCGTCTCCAGGCGCGATCACTAAAATCCGCACGAAATGCGGCATCGAAGGTTAACCCTGCTTCTTGAGGGATCTTCAATTCGGGATCGCTAAAACCATTTCCGACTTCATGATGAAGTCTGGAGATAAAACATGAGTGAGTTCCGTCTCGCTTTTCCGGCGTGTGTCATCGCCGGGAAGCATCGGCTGACGGCCGAAGACATAGTGCTGCTACGCAAACACACCTTTCCGGAGGGAATCCGGACATCCGATCATGTCGTGGTGATGTTAGCGCTCAATAATTCCTGCCCCGAAAAATGCGCCGAATGGAACACGTTCTTCGTTGAACAGCTGGCAGGCTTCATCGTCGATTATACCTATCCGCAGGGCTCGCTGGACGAGATCAACGTCGCATGGATCATGCGCATGTTCACGACCGACGGCGTCGTGAATTCCGCGCTCGAGCTTGAGCTCATCCTGCACGTCATGGAACTCAGCGCTCACGTGCCCGATGAGCTGCGGGCGCTAGCGCTGGATCAGCTCCGCCTGGCGCTCGGCGAGGATATCGGCGGTTACAAGCTGACCCGTGCCACCGACCGCAGGAGCATCACACGGCAGGACGTGGATTACGTCATGCGCGTTTTGAGAAGCGTCAGCGAAGGCGGCGTCATCGGCGTTTCGTCGATCGAATATGGCGTCCTGCAGCGCATCGAGACGACAACGCTATCAGGCGCCAATCATCAGCGCTGGGGCGAGATCATGGCTTCGGTCGAACTCCGGGATTATGCCCAGCCGAGACGCAGCCGCTGGCTGCGCATCATCGACGAAGAGCCTGTCGCCGCCGCCGCAGTTGCCTGATCTCCCAAATCTTCAGACTGCCTCTGATTCTTCAGCCCAATTGTGCGTTCCGGCTTTTTATGCGTAAAACTCCGGAACGCATTTCCTGGGTGGAGTCTCGATGTTCAAGAAAATCCTGATCGCGAATCGCGGCGAGATTGCCTGCCGCGTGATCAAAACCGCGCGCCGCATGGGCATTGCCACCGTTGCGGTCTATTCGGATGCGGATCGGGATGCCCTGCATGTCGAGATGGCGGATGAGGTCGTCCATATCGGCCCTGCTCCTGCAGCCGAAAGCTATCTCGTCGCTGACAAGATCATCGCCGCCTGCAAGGAGACGGGTGCTGAAGCCGTGCATCCCGGCTACGGCTTCCTGTCGGAACGTGCCTCCTTCTGCGAGGCGCTGGAAAAACAAGGCATCATCTTCATCGGTCCGAAGCCCAGGGCCATCATGGCGATGGGTGACAAGATCGAATCGAAGAAATTCGCCAATGCCGCCAAGGTCTCGACCGTGCCGGGCTATCTCGGCGTCATCGAGGATGCACCTCACGCTGAAAAGATCGCGGCCGAGATCGGTTATCCCGTGATGATCAAGGCGTCGGCAGGCGGCGGCGGCAAGGGCATGCGCATTGCCTGGAACGAATCGGAAGTGCGCGACGGCTTCGACCGCGCCCGTTCCGAAGCCAAAAGCTCCTTTGGCGACGACCGCGTCTTCATCGAGAAATATGTCGTCGATCCGCGCCATATCGAAATCCAGGTTCTGGCGGATGCCCACGGCAATGTCGTCTATCTCGGCGAGCGCGAATGCTCCATCCAGCGCCGGAACCAGAAGGTCGCCGAAGAAGCGCCCTCACCTTTCCTTGATGAAAAAACGCGGGCCGCCATGGGCGCACAGTCGGTGGCGTTGGCAAAGGCCGTCGACTATCAGAGCGCCGGCACGGTGGAATTCATCGTTGATCGCGACCGCAATTTCTATTTCCTCGAAATGAACACCCGCCTGCAGGTCGAGCACCCGGTGACGGAACTGGTGACCGGCATCGATCTCGTCGAACAGATGATCCGTGTCGCCGCCGGCGAAAAGCTGCCCTTCGCCCAGAAGGATATCAAGCTGAAGGGCTGGGCGGTCGAAAGCCGCCTCTATGCGGAAGATCCCTACCGCAACTTCCTGCCCTCGATCGGCCGCCTGACGCGCTACCGCCCGCCGGCCGAAGGCCGCAACGGCGATGTGATCATCCGTAACGATACCGGCGTCTTCGAAGGCGCTGAAATCTCCATGTATTACGACCCGATGATCGCCAAGCTTTGCACCTGGGCGCCGAGTCGCCTGCAGGCGGTGGAAGCGATGGGACAGGCGCTCGACGCCTTCGTGGTCGATGGCATCGAGCATAATGTCCCCTTCCTCTCGGCGCTGATGAAACATCCGCGCTGGCGTGAAGGGCGTCTTTCCACCGGCTTCATCGCTGAGGAATATCCTGAGGGCTTTGCGCCGATCGCGCCGGATGCTTCGGAGGAGGCAGCCCTTGCTGCCATCGCGCTGTCGGCGACCCTGGTCGATGCTATCAGGCGCGAAGGCTTCGCCGATCGCCTGCGTCACCCCAGCGGCCCGCTCCGCGAAGAATGGGTCGTCAAGCTCGGCGGCAATTATGTGCCGGTCAAACTGGTCGATGGCCTCGTCACCATTCCCTTCGAAATGGAAATGGAGGTCGGCGGCCGCACGGAAACCGTTGTCACCGATTGGAGACCGAGCGATCCGGTCTGGCACGGCAGGGTCGCCAGCCGGCAGGTGACGGCGCAGATCCGCCCGATCCTCAACGGCCTGCGCATCGACTGGCAGGGCCTGTCGGTCAAGGCGCGTGTCTTTACGCCCCGCCATGCCGAGCTTGACCGTCTGATGCCCGTCAAGCTGCCGCCCGATACGTCCAAGCTGCTGCTTTGCCCCATGCCCGGCCTCGTCGTTTCCATTGCCGTCTCCGAGGGCCAGGAGATCAAGGCGGGCGAAACGCTTGCCGTGGTAGAAGCCATGAAGATGGAAAACGTGCTGCGTGCCGAGCGCGACCTCGTTGTCGGCAAGATCAAGGCCGCTCCCGGCGAGAGCCTCGCGGTCGATGCCGTCATCATGGAATTCGCCTAAAGCCTGATGCATAAATTCAAAGAGGAAGAGCGGCCTGCATCCGGATGGATCCACGGCTCTCTCGATCTTTTTCCGCTTGAGCCGTCCTTGCCGGGCGTGCAAGAGTCCGACACGCAAATCACGAGGAGATCGAAGATGGATGTTCGCGCCGCCGTTGCCGTTCAGGCAGGAAAACCGCTCGAGGTCATGACCGTTCAGCTGGAGGGTCCGAAGGCCGGCGAAGTGCTGGTCGAGGTCAAGGCGACGGGCATCTGCCACACCGATGATTTCACCCTCTCCGGCGCTGATCCGGAAGGCCTCTTCCCGGCAATCCTCGGCCATGAGGGCGCAGGCATCGTCGTCGACGTCGGCCCGGGCGTCACGTCCGTGAAGAAGGGCGACCACGTCATTCCGCTCTACACGCCGGAATGCCGCGAGTGCTATTCCTGCACCTCGCGCAAGACCAATCTCTGCACCTCGATCCGCGCGACCCAGGGCCAGGGCGTGATGCCGGATGGCACCTCCCGCTTCTCGATCGGCAAGGACAAGATCCACCACTATATGGGCTGCTCGACTTTCTCCAACTTCACTGTCCTGCCGGAGATCGCCGTTGCCAAGGTCAATCCGGACGCGCCCTTCGACAAAATCTGCTACATCGGCTGCGGTGTGACGACCGGCATCGGTGCCGTCATCAACACGGCCAAGGTCGAGATGGGCGCGACGGCCATCGTCTTCGGTCTCGGCGGTATCGGCCTCAACGTTCTGCAGGGTCTGCGTCTTGCCGGTGCCGATATGATCATCGGTGTCGATATCAACCCGGATCGGAAGGCATGGGGCGAGAAGTTCGGCATGACGCATTTCGTCAACCCGAAGGAAGTCGGTGACGACATCGTGCCCTATCTGGTCAACATGACGAAGCGCCACGGCGACCTGATCGGCGGCGCCGATTACACGTTCGATTGCACCGGCAACACCAAGGTCATGCGCCAAGCGCTGGAAGCGAGCCACCGCGGCTGGGGCAAGTCCATCATCATCGGCGTCGCAGGCGCCGGCCAGGAGATCTCGACGCGTCCCTTCCAGCTCGTCACCGGCCGCAACTGGATGGGTACGGCCTTCGGTGGTGCCCGCGGTCGCACCGACGTGCCGAAGATCGTCGACTGGTACATGGAAGGCAAGATCCAGATCGACCCGATGATCACACACACAATGCCGCTCGAAGACATCAACAAGGGCTTCGATCTTATGCACAAGGGTGAAAGCATCCGTGGCGTCGTGGTCTATTGATGGCCACGCCTGCCTACATGGCCGACCTCAAGGGTCTCGATGAGCTCTCCGCGCGGGAGCTCTACGATCTCTTGAGGATGCGTGTCGACGTCTTCGTCGTCGAGCAGAACTGCCCCTATGCGGAACTCGACGGCAAGGATATCGACGCCCTGCATCTGCGGCTGCTGGATGACGGCGAACTGCTCGGCTCGACGCGGCTCCTGAAGCCATACAGCGCGCAGGATCCGGTAAAGATCGGCCGCGTCGTCGTCTCGCCCACCCATCGCGGCAAGCGGCTCGGTGACGCGCTGATGACCGAATCGATCGCCGCCTGCGAGCGGCTTTATCCGGAAAATCCCATCGCGCTTTCGGCGCAGGCGCATCTGCGCCGCTTCTACGAATCCTTCGGTTTCATGAAAACCTCGGAGGAATATCTGGAAGACGGAATTCCCCATCTCGACATGGTCCGCCAGCCGGCCACCCAGCTGGCGTGAGGATATCGCCATGATCTATGTCGATGCGGACGCCTGCCCCGTCAAACCCGAAATCCTGAAAGTGGCCGAACGCCTCGGCATGGAAGTGACCTTCGTCGCCAATTCGGGCCTCCGCCCGTCGCGCGATCCGATGGTGCGCAACGTCATCGTCTCCAACGCCTTCGACGCTGCCGACAACTGGATTGCCGACAATACCGGCCCGACAGATGTGGTCGTCACCGCCGATGTGCCGCTTGCGGTTCGTTGCGTTGCCAAGGGCTCCTTTGTCACAGGCCCGACCGGTCGCGTCTTTGATGAAACCAATATAGGCATGGCAAGTGCCATGCGCGATCTCGGCGCGCATCTGCGTGAAACCGGCGAGAGCAAGGGCTACAACGCTTCCTTCAGCCCGAAGGACCGTTCGCGTTTCCTGGAAACCTTCGACCGTCTCTGCCGCCGGGCAAAGAATGCATGATCATCGCCTTGCGCGCTGAAATCGGGTGGCATGGCAGCTATGCCAATTCCTAGCTTGAACTCGGCCGTTCCCTCGCACATATGGGATGTGACGCAGACGACTGCGGCGCTTGGATCAGTCCGGGCGCAAAGTCGCGGGGACGGCCTCGCTCTTGACAAGGAGAGTATGATGGCTTGGTTCCTACTTTTTCTCGCTGGCCTTTTTGAATGCGGTTGGTCAATCGGTCTGAAATACACCGATGGCTTCACCCGTCCGATGCCGACGATCCTCACGGTCATTTCCATGGTGGTGAGTATCATCCTGCTCGGTCTTGCCGTCAAAAGCCTGCCCATTGGCACCGCGTATGCGATCTGGACCGGTATCGGCACGGTCGGCACTGTGCTGCTCGGCATCTGGCTTCTGGGGGACGCGGCAAGCGCCTCTCGTCTGATCTGCATCGCGCTGATCGTCGCCGGCATTGCCGGCCTCAAAATGACCGCCTGAAAGAGAAGTATCTGAAATGAAGAAGAGGCTGCGAGCGATGAAGCACCCGCAGCCTCTTCTGTTAAAGCATGTCGCGCAAAAGTGTGCAGCGGTTTTGCGACAACGACACGCGTAAAAACAAAGACCTAAAGCGCAGCAAGCCGATCTGAAAGATCGCGACGCGCTTTAGGCTGTCGCGTTTCTGTTATCGACGGACCATGCACCGGCGCCGGCAAAGAACAGGTAGAGGAAGACGAAGCAGAACAGGATCGCGCCGTCGCCCTGGTTGAGAGCCGGGAAAAAGCTGTGCGGCATATGCGCCATGAAATAGGCGATCGCCATTTCGCCCGACAGCAGGAAGGCCACCGGCCGTGTTGCGAAGCCGATGAGAATGAGGATACCGCCAAAGGTTTCCAGCAGTGCCGCTACCAGGAACAAAGTGGACAGCGGGCCGTCGCCCTGCGCTGCCGGGAAGCCAAAAAGCTTCATCGTTCCGTGCTCGATGAACAGAAGCGCGGTCATGATTCTGAGAGCGGCCAGACCATAGGGGCGGTAGGCGGATAGACGCTCGAAAGTTGACATAAAGACTCTCCTTAAGGGTGTACTGCCGAGCGTTACCGTGTCTCTAACAGGGATTGAAGACACAGTTTGCTGACAGGCGTTCACAACTTCGACAGTGGATAAACACCTGAAGAACCTCCTTTATCCGTTCACAACGGGATGTTGTCGTGCTTCTTCCAGGGATTGCTGAGATCCTTGTTCCGCAGCATCTTCAGGCCGCGAGCCAGTCGGCGCCGTGTCGAATGCGGCATGATCACCTCGTCGACATAGCCCCGCTCGGCCGCCACGAAAGGCGACAGGAAGCGATCCTCATACATTTTCGTATGCGCCGCGATCTTTTCGGGATCGGCGATATCCTTGCGGAAGATGATTTCGACGGCGCCCTTGGCGCCCATGACGGCGATCTGCGCCGTCGGCCACGCATAGTTGAGATCGCCCCGCAGATGTTTCGACGCCATCACGTCATAGGCGCCGCCGAAGGCCTTGCGGGTAATGACGGTCAGCTTCGGCACGGTCGCCTCCGCATAGGCGAAGAGCAGTTTGGCGCCATGCTTGATGAGCCCGCCATATTCCTGCGCCGTGCCCGGCAGGAAGCCCGGCACATCGACGAAGGTGACGATCGGAATGTTGAAGCAGTCGCAGAAGCGCACGAAGCGCGCCGCCTTGCGCGAGGCGTCGCTGTCGAGCACGCCGGCAAGCATCATCGGCTGATTGGCGACGAAACCGACAGTCGAGCCCTCGATGCGCCCGAAGCCGCAGACGATGTTCTTGGCGAAGCTCGCCTGTATCTCGAAGAAATCCCCCTCGTCCGCCACCTTCTGGATCAATTCCTTGATGTCGTAGGGCTTGTTGGCATTGGCCGGGATCAATGTATCCAGCGAATTGTCGGCATCGGTCACCGACTGGTAACATTCGATCTCAGGCACCGGCGAGATGTTCGACTGCGGCAGGAAATCGATAAGCCGGCGCACCTGCAGGAGCGTATCGACATCATTGTCATAGGCGCCGTCGGCAATCGAAGAGCGCGTCGTATGCACACTCGCGCCGCCGAGTTCTTCGGCCGTAACAGTCTCGTTGGTGACGGTCTTCACCACATCGGGACCGGTCACGAACATGTAGGACGTATCGCGCACCATGAAGATGAAATCCGTCATGGCAGGCGAATAGACGTCGCCGCCCGCGCACGGTCCCATGATGACGGAGATCTGCGGAATAACGCCAGAGGCCAGCACATTGCGCTGGAAGACCTCGGCATAACCGCCAAGGGCTGCGACACCTTCCTGAATGCGCGCGCCACCCGCATCATAGATGCCGATGATGGGCGCGCGGTTCTTCAGCGCCATATCCTGCACCTTGATGATCTTCTCGGCATGGGCTTCCGAGAGCGAGCCGCCGAAGACGGTGAAATCCTTGGCGAATACGAAGACGGTACGGCCGTTGACCGTGCCCCAGCCGGTCACCACGCCGTCGCCGGCAATGCGGCTCTTGTCCATGCCGAAATCGGTGGAGCGGTGCTCCACGAACATGTCGAACTCTTCAAAGGAATCTTCGTCGAGAAAGAGATCGATGCGTTCGCGCGCCGTCAGTTTGCCGCGCTGGTGCTGCGCGTCGATGCGCGCCTGTCCGCCGCCGAGACGGGCGATACCACGGCGGCGTTCGAGCTCTTCCAGAATATCCTTCATGATCTCCCCTCGCCGCTGTTGACGGCCGATTTTACAGCTAGAGCAATTCCAGCAAAAGTGTGCAGCGGTTTTGCGTCCGGAATTGCGTTAAAACAAAGAGATAGATCACTTCCGGGTTTCGAAGAAAAACGAAATGATCTAGCGTCCGCTGAGTGCGAAGGCGGAGCGCACGCGCGCCGCGATATCTTCTGCCAGAATGTCGTCGGCCAGATCAGGATCGGCAGTCAAGCTTGTGACTTCGAAGGAGGTCACGGCGATCACAGATCCGTCTTCGACGGAGGCGGCATCGATGCTCACCTTGGCGACATTGCGGTCCTTCTGGAACCCGAGGCTCTTTGTGACGGAAACGACGCGGATCGTCAGCACCACGCGCGGCAATTCGCTGGTACGGACCGTCGCGCGAATCGCGGCATTGACACGGTCGCTGATGCCGGAAAGCAGTTCCGCCGACATAGTCGTGCTCGAGAGCACGACGGCGCTGCGCACGTCATAGACAGGCTTTTCCTGCTTCTTCGGCATGAGGCTGGCGCAGGCCGTTAGCGCCACGCAAACAAGCGCTATCAGGCAAAATCTCGACCTCGGCCAATTCATTCCAAATTCCCGCACATCCCCGTCTGGAGTCGCAGATTTGGTCATAAAGCCCATCAACGCAATATGATTCAGGCCCTTAGCGCGAAAAAAACATCCGTTGCGGCTTTAAAATCCTCAAAACGCTTGGCCCGGCGCTGCTCGGCTTCTTCGTCGCTTCCCCAATGTTCGATGGTCCAGTCCTCATCGAGATGGCCGAGCGACCAGGCTTCGTCAGGCGTGATCTCGCCTTCGGCAATGGCAAGCGCCAGCAGCGCCGAACCGGTGATCGTCGTCACCGTGTGGAGCGCTGCCAGCTCCAGTGCGCTGTCGTGCCGGCGCAGTGCCGAGCCGAAGGCGGCGATTGCCTCGCGTGGCTGCTCATGATGCATCACGCCCTCGACGAGGATGAAGCGCGCGCCGAGATCGGCGGCTGCCCAGTCGAGCACCGGATCCCAGCGCTCCGTCTGCCGCTCGACAAGCTTTTCCGGGCCATCGGCGCGGTAGCAGAGCAGGTCGCTCGATGAAAAGCGCAGGATATCCTCGAAGACCGCCTGCGTGTCGGTCGCGACACCATCGATTGCCGTGTTGACGAGGCGCGTCACCGGCATCAGCGACGGATCGATCACCTCGGCCTGCGCATCCCATTCGGCGGCAACGAGCTTTGCCAGCGTCTCGCTCGGCACGGCCAGGATCTGACGGGCGGGCGTGCGCACCATCTTGCCATCGAGTTCGATCGCAAAACGATCCTCGTGGGGCGCAACGGCAACGGCCTGATAGAAGCGCTTCGGCAGCGGCTTCTTCATCTGGATCTGCGCGCGGCGGATCGGATCGGGATGGCTCAGGCCTTCGGAAAGGTCGTTCAGCAGGTCGCGCATGGGCTCACCTCAGGAAAAATGGCGCAATATCTCGTTCGGATGATAGGCAATCGCATCGGCGCCGTTGGCGATCAGCTCATCCACGCTGGCATAGCCCCAGGCAACGCCAATCGCCTTGGCACCGGCAGCCTTTGCCATCTGCATATCGTAAATCGCGTCACCGATGACAACGGCATCAGCGGCATTCATGCCGGTTTCGTCGCAGCATTCCGTCACCATGGCCGGATGCGGCTTGGAGGGGCAATCGTCGGCGGTGCGCGCGACGGTGAAATGCTTGTCGAAGCCGTGCGTTTCCATGACAAGGTTCAGCCCGCGCCGGGACTTGCCGGTCACCGCGCCGATCAACAGATCCTCGCGCCCGCTGATGGCGTCGATCATCTCGCGGATGCCGGGAAAGAGCGGCTCCCGGTAGTCGAGATCCTGCCGCACGACCGAAAACAGCGATTTGTAATGCGCCGTCATGTCGATATCTTCCTGCTCGACATGCGGCCTGCCCTGCATGCGGGCAATGGCGATATCCAGCGTCAGACCGATAATGGCCTTGGTGTCTTCAAATCGCGGTTCCGGCTTGCCGAACTTATCGAAGGTGCGGCGCATTGTTTCGTGGATCAGCCCGGCGCTGTCGACCAGCGTGCCGTCGCAATCAAAAAGCGCGAGCTTCATTCGCTGTCCCTTTCAGCGCCTGCGAGGTCGAGACCGAGAAGGTTCCAGGTCTGCACCATATGCGGTGGCAGTGGCGCGCTGACGCGCAGGCGCCCGCCCGAGGGGTGCGGAATGTCGATGTGACGCGCGTGCAGATGCAGCTTCTTCTGGATACCGCCGGGGAAATCCCAGTTGGGATCCTCGTCGTAATATTTCGGATCGCCGATGATCGGGTGGCCGATATGCAGTGCATGGACGCGCAGCTGGTGGGTGCGGCCGGTATAGGGCTCCATCTCCAGCCATGCGAGGTTCTGTGCCGCCGTCTCCAGGACGCGGTAGAAGGAAATCGCGTGATCGGCGCCATCCTCGCCGTGCTTGGCAATGCGCATGCGGTCACCATCGGCCGTCGGTTCCTTGACGAGCCAGGTCGAGATCTTGTCCTCGTGCTTGCGCGGCACGCCCTTCACCAGCGCCCAGTAGGTCTTCTTGGTGTCGCGCTCGCGAAAGGCGGCCGTCAGCTTCTGGGCGGCACCGCGCGTGCGGGCAATGACGAGTACACCTGATGTATCGCGATCGAGGCGGTGAACGAGGCGTGGCTTCTCGCCCTTCGGGCTGGTCCAGGCTTCCAGCATCTGGTCGATGTGCCTTGCGACACCGGAGCCGCCCTGCACCGCAAGGCCGGGCGGCTTGTTGAGCACGATGACCTTTTCGTCTTCATGCAGCACCATGCGGGAGAGAAGCTCGAAATCACTCGAATGCTTGAGGTCCTTGCCGGCGATCGGCCCGGACTTCGCCTTGGCATCGACATCGAGTGGCGGTATGCGCACCATCTGGCCGGGCTGCACACGCGCATCCGATTTGACGCGGCCGCCATCGACACGCACCTGGCCGGAGCGCAGCAGCTTCTGCAGCGGACCGAAGCCGAGCCCCGGATAGTGGATCTTGAACCAGCGGTCGAGCCGCATGCCCGCTTCATCGGGCTCCACCTTGATGTGTTCTATACCTGCCATGGAATTCTTTCGGAAAATATGGGCGCGGTCGGAGCCGGCGCCTCTCTTGCCGCTGCCTTTAGAGCATTTTTCACAAAACGGAAATCGGAATCGAAATCAGAGCCACACGCGCATCAGGCCGAGGCCGGCCATGACGGCAACCATCGAAAGCCCGACGCTTGCTGTGATATAGATGCCGCCGGCAAATACATCACCGCGCTCGAACAATGTGATCGCATCCAGAGAGAAGGCGGAGAAGGTGGTGAAACCTCCGAGAAAACCGGTGATCAGCAGCAGCCTCAGCTCCACCGATGCATTGAAACGGCGCATGATCATCTCGGCAAGGACACCGATGATGAAGCAGCCGACGACATTGACGATAAGCGTGCCCCAGGGAAAGCCCGGCCCCATGAGCCGCAACGAACCCAGGCCGACATAATATCTCAGAAGCGAACCGATTGCGCCGCCGACCGCGACGAGCAGAGCCTGGAACATGCCTCCGGTTTATTGCGATTCCATCCTGATTCCAATCGCATCTGCGGAATTCTTGCCATTCGGTAAAATGCGAATGATTTTCTTAAGCCGAACGCGAAGATCGCACCGGTATGACGGGCGCATGACACAGCTTGTTTCCATATCGGCAAGTACAGCTGCCCTCGCCTTCGAATCCCTGCGCATTCCTCAGCGCGTGGCGACGGGCACGGCCGCGCGGGAGGCCCGAAAGATTGCCGAACGCCAGCTCAATCAAAGCGGCGAAGATCCGGAAGAATCGACCAATATCATCCAGAATACCGAAGTTGCGCTTGATCTCATGACCAAGGGTTATCGGCAGCCGCAGGCAGGCTTGCAGCAGGCCCTGCAGTCCTACGAGGATGTCTGAGATTTAAATATTGCTGGGAGGAGCAAGGCCCGCGACTTTGGTCGCGGGCTTTTGTTTTTCAGCGCTTATTTGCCTTGCGCCGACAGCACGTTCAGCACCAGATCGACCTTGCCGGCCTTTTCGAAAGTCAGTGTGACCGGTACTTTGTCGCCCTGCTTGAAGGGCGTCTTCACCTTCTGGAACATCAGATGCAGGTTGCCGGGCGAAAGCTCCACGGTCTGGCCTGCGGGAAGCGCAATGCCATCCTTCAGCTCGCGCATCTTCATGACATTGTCCTTCATGGCCATCTCGTGAAGCTGTACCGCGCCGGCATCGGGCGACGTGACCGACACAAGGCGGTCATCGGTCGAGCCGTTGTTCTTCACTGTGAAGAAGCCGCCGCCAACGGGTTGGCCGGGCAGCATCGCTTTGGCAAAACCGCCGGAGACTTCGAGATCGCCGACTTTCACGACGTCGCCGTCAGCGGCCATGCTCAGGGAACCCATGTTGCCCATGTCCATGCCCTGCATGTGCTGATGGTCCTGGCCGACAGCGGATCCGGCAAAGCCGCAAGCGCAAAGCAGCGCCGCCAAAGCTGATGTCCTGACAATCTTCATCGAATATCTCCTCGCTCTCAGAGCCTTTCCTGGTCAGAATGTTTCAATCTAACCAGGAAAGGCTCTCGGCTGCCGATAGCCAATTTCGCCTGCGAATGCAAAAGCCCATTTGCCGCGGACCGCAGCCGGGGTTTCAGAGCCGCGACAAAAATTTGTGCGGTCGCGACATTTTGCTTGCCAAGGCCTGCCACCCCCGGATAATTGCCGCAACCTTGTTGGGAGAATCCGGCGCGCAATGCCGGTGCCGAAGGAGCAACCGCCCCGGAAACTCTCAGGCAAAAGGACCACAAGGGGCAGACGGAACTCTGGAGAGAGGCGTTCTCGAAACGTCCGCCGAAGGGATAACAATCTCAGGCACAGGGACAGAGGGGGCTCAAGGAGACAAGGCGCAACCGCGCCTTCAGTTTTGAGCCCGCGCCCGGAATATCCGGCGCAAACCCCGGAGGCGTCGTTTGGACGATACTGCTGCCCTCAAGAAAACCCCGCTACACGCGCTGCACCTGTCGCTCGGCGCCCGCATGGTGCCTTTCGCAGGCTATGACATGCCGGTGCAATATCCGGCCGGTGTCATGAAGGAACACCTGCAGACCCGTACCGCCGCCGGTCTTTTCGATGTCTCCCATATGGGCCAGCTCATCATCAAGGCGAAGTCCGGCAAGTATGAGGATGTGGCGCTTGCGCTCGAAAGCCTCGTGCCCGTCGATATTCTCGGTCTTGCCGAAGGACGCCAGCGCTACGGTTTTTTCACGGATGAGAATGGCGGTATCCTCGACGACCTGATGATCGCCCATCTCGACGACCACCTCTTCGTCGTCGTCAACGCTGCCTGCAAGGAACAAGACATCGCGCACCTGCAGAAGCATCTTTCCGACACCTGCGAGATCACCGTCCTCGACCGCGCCCTGATCGCACTGCAGGGCCCGCGCGCCGTCGAAGCGCTGGCTGAACTCTGGGCAGATGTCGCCGCCATGAAGTTCATGGACGTGCGTCACTGCCGCTTGCACGACGTTTCCTGTCTCGTCTCGCGTTCTGGCTATTCCGGCGAGGACGGCTTTGAAATCTCCATTCCCACCGACAAGGCCGTGGATGTCACCAACCGGTTGCTCGAGCATCCCGATGTCGAGCCGATCGGCCTTGGCGCCCGCGACTCGCTGCGCCTCGAAGCCGGCCTCTGCCTCTATGGCAACGACATCGACACGACCACCTCGCCGGTCGAGGCGGCCATCGAATGGGGCATGCAGAAGGCCCGCCGCACCGGCGGTGCGCGCGCCGGCGGTTTCCCGGGTGCAGATCGCATTCTCGGCGAGCTGGACAAGGGTGTGGCCCGCAAGCGCGTCGGCCTGAAGCCTGAGGGCAAGGCGCCGGTGCGTAGCCATGCCAAGCTCTATGCCGATGCCGAGGGCAAGACCGAGATCGGCGAAGTCACCTCGGGTGGTTTCGGCCCCTCCGTCGAAGGCCCTGTCGCCATGGGCTATGTTCCGGTCTCCCATGCCGCAGCCGGCACGCAAGTCTATGCCGAAGTGCGTGGCAAGTATCTGCCTGTCACCGTTTCCGCCCTTCCCTTCATCACGCCGACCTACAAACGCTGACCCCTATTGCGAGAGGATTTTTCCATGCTGAAATTTACTGCTGAACATGAATGGCTGAAGCTCGAAGGCGATGTCGCGACCGTCGGCATCACCACCTACGCTGTCGAGCAGCTCGGCGACCTCGTTTTCGTGGAATTGCCTGAAGTCGGCGCTACCTTCTCCAAGGATGGCAATGCTGCGACAGTCGAATCCGTCAAGGCGGCTTCGGATGTCTACTGCCCGCTTGATGGCGAGATCGTCGAGGTTAATCCGGCCATCGTCGCCGACCCGTCGCTCGTCAATTCCGATCCGCAGGGTGCTGGCTGGTTCTTCAAGCTCAAGCTCAAGAACCTTGCCGATGCCGATGGCCTGCTCGACGAAGCGGCTTATAAGGAGCTGACTGCGTAATGACGACGCCTACCGAATTCCAGTTCACCGACTATCAGCCCTATGACTTCGCCAACCGTCGTCATATCGGCCCCTCGCCGTCTGAAATGTCGGATATGCTCGGCACCATCGGCTACAAGAGCCTCGATGCGCTGATCGACGCCACCGTGCCGCCATCGATCCGCCAGAAGGCGCCGCTCCTCTGGGGCGCGCCGATGACGGAGCGTGAAGCGCTCGACAAGCTGCGCGAAACCGCCAACAAGAACAAGGTTCTGACCTCGCTGATCGGCCAGGGCTATTACGGCACGATCACGCCGCCGGTCATCCAGCGCAACATCCTGGAAAACCCGGCCTGGTACACAGCCTACACGCCCTACCAGCCGGAAATCTCTCAAGGGCGCCTTGAAGCGCTCCTGAACTACCAGACGATGATCTGCGACCTGACCGGCCTCGACGTCGCCAACGCCTCGCTGCTCGATGAAGCGACGGCCGCTGCCGAAGGCATGGCCATGGCCGAGCGTGTCTCCAAGTCGACGGCCAGGGCATTCTTCGTCGATGCCGACTGCCATCCGCAGACGATCGAGCTGATCAAGACCCGTGCCGAGCCGCTCGGCTGGAGCGTTATCGTCGGCAATCCCTTCACCGATCTCGATCCGGTCGATGTCTTCGGCGCAATCTTCCAGTATCCGGGCACGCACGGCCATGTGCGCGATTTCAGCGGCCTGATCTCCCGCCTGCACCAGACGGGCGCCATCGCTGTCGTTGCCGCTGATATCCTGTCGCTGACGCTTCTGAAGTCGCCGGGCGAAATGGGCGCCGATATCGCGATCGGTTCCTCGCAACGCTTCGGCGTTCCCGTCGGTTACGGTGGCCCGCATGCGGCCTATATGTCGGTCAAGGATGCCATCAAGCGCTCCATGCCCGGCCGTCTCGTCGGCGTGTCCGTCGATGCCCGTGGCAACCGCGCCTATCGCCTGTCGCTGCAGACACGCGAACAGCATATCCGCCGCGAAAAGGCGACGTCGAACATCTGCACCGCGCAGGTCCTGCTCGCCGTCATGGCCTCCATGTATGCCGTCTTCCATGGTCCCAAGGGTATCAAGGCGATTGCCCAGCAGGTCCACCAAAAGGCCGTGCTGATGGCCAAGGGCCTGGAAAAGCTCGGCTACAAGGTCGAGCCGGATACCTTCTTCGACACGATCACCGTCGATGTCGGCCACATGCAGGGCCTCATCCTGCGCGCAGCCGTCGCCGAAGGCGTCAACCTTCGCAAGGTCGGCCAGACGAAGATCGGCATGTCGCTCGACGAACGCACCCGCCCGGCAACGCTGGAAGCCGTCTGGCGCGCCTTCGGCGGCAATTTCCAGATTGCCGATTTCGAGCCGTCCTATCGCCTGCCGAAGGATTTGCTGCGCACCAGCGAATACCTGACACACCCGATCTTCCACATGAACCGCGCCGAAAGCGAAATGACCCGCTACATCCGCCGGCTCTCGGACCGCGATCTGGCGCTCGACCGCTCGATGATCCCGCTCGGCTCCTGCACGATGAAGCTGAACGCCACGGCCGAAATGCTGCCGATCACCTGGCCGGAATTTTCCGACATCCATCCTTTCGTGCCGGCCGACCAGGCGCTCGGCTATCGCGAAATGATCGATGACCTGACGGAAAAGCTCTGCGCTGTCACCGGCTACGACGCTTTCTCCATGCAGCCGAATTCCGGCGCGCAGGGCGAATATGCGGGTCTTCTGACTATTCGCAATTACCACATTGCGAACGGCCAAGGTCACCGCGACGTCTGCCTGATCCCGACCTCGGCGCATGGCACCAACCCGGCTTCGGCCCAGATGGTCGGCATGAAGGTCGTGGTCGTCAAGGTCCGTGAAAACGGCGATATCGACCTCGACGATTTCCGCGCCAAGGCGGAGCAGTATGCGGATAATCTCTCCTGCTGCATGATCACCTATCCGTCGACGCATGGCGTGTTCGAGGAAACCGTCAAGGAAATCTGCGACCTCGTGCATCAGCACGGCGGTCAGGTCTATCTCGACGGCGCTAACATGAACGCCATGGTCGGTCTGTCCCGCCCTGGTGACATCGGCTCCGACGTCTCGCACCTCAACCTGCACAAGACGTTCTGCATCCCACATGGCGGCGGCGGTCCGGGCATGGGCCCAATCGGCGTCAAGTCGCATCTGGCGCCTCATCTGCCCGGCCATCCGGAAACGGACGGCCGTTCGGGTGCGGTCTCCGCAGCAGCTTTCGGCTCGGCCTCCATCCTGCCGATCTCCTGGAGCTACTGCCTGATGATGGGCGGCGAAGGCCTGACGCAGGCGACGAAGGTTGCGATCCTCAACGCCAACTATATCGCGGCTCGTCTGAAGGGCGCTTACGACGTGCTCTACAAGTCGGCTGCCGGCCGTGTGGCGCATGAATGCATCATCGACACCCGCCCGCTGGTCGACAGCTGCGGCGTGACCGTCGATGACGTCGCCAAGCGCCTGATCGACTGCGGCTTCCATGCACCGACCATGAGCTGGCCGGTTGCCGGCACGCTGATGATCGAGCCGACCGAGTCCGAGACCAAGGCCGAACTCGACCGCTTCTGTGAAGCGATGCTGGCGATCCGTCAGGAAGCCCGCGACATCGAAGAGGGACGTTCGGACAAGCTGAACAACCCGTTGAAGAACGCTCCGCATACGGTCGAAGACCTCGTCGGCGAATGGGATCGCCCCTATTCGCGCGAACAGGCCTGCTTCCCGCCCGGTGCCTTCCGCGTGGACAAGTACTGGTCGCCGGTCAACCGCGTCGACAACGTCTATGGCGACCGCAACCTGATCTGCACCTGCCCGCCGGTTGAGGCCTACGCAGAGGCAGCTGAATAGCAGTCAGGCCAGACGCCCAGCGTTGAGCAATCCAAGCCCCTTCCATCATGGGAGGGGCTTTCCTAATTCTGGTAGAGAATGCGCGAAGAAAGGCCACAACAAATGCCCCAGGATCAAAGCGAAGCCAGAATGCAGGCGCCATGGTCGAAGCCTGTACTCCTCGCCCTCGAAGAGCCCGGCCAATACGTGACCATCGATAATACCCAGGCTGCCTCCTGGGCGATGATCGAGGACTGGCCGACGGAAGATGGCGCCGCACTCGACCAGGCGCTGCTGATCTGCGCCGACGTCATCAAGGGCAAGCGCACCGGCGAGGATGCACGCAAAGCATTCATCGCCGCCGCAGTCGAAGCGGGCCTCGATATCAAGGCCTGAACGGCGGCGATTGGCAAGGAGCTGCGGAGACGGATGATGCGCAGCTATGCATTCCTGACGATGAAGGACAGCCGCCAGACTTTTTCGGGACTTTCATCCGCACTAGTGAACCATTTTCGGTTCTCTGCGTAACTATCGTTGCTGGACGCTGTAAAACCAGCAGGGAGAAGGGTCGCCTGCCCCTGTACCGGGCACCCTTCTCCTGTATCGCCTTACGCGCCGGGTTAACCTTACTCTCTAACCGTCGATCGAAACTCCGTTCGCCTGCGAACGTAATTTCTGGCACAAAGACACTACGCCCCTCGTAGCTCAACGTAAGAGCAGCTGTCTGGTTTGCAGCCGATCCAGGTTCAATTCCTCGGCAGGGGCACCAGTTTCCCAGTCCCCCTGCTTTCTATCTGCGTCGAAGCGGGACGATTTGCTGCTTAGAAGCGCTCGCCAACCAGCTCTTCGCTCCTGGCCCACAATGCCTTGGCCGTCTCGGGATTTAGCGCGTAGGAACGCACCCCCTCGGAAATCGGGCTGATCTCGGCATCCGTCACTTCGGAGACGTGGCAATTCTCGCAATATCTGCCGCCGACCGCATCTGCCGGGGCGACGAAACCTGCCCAGACGGAGGTAGCTGCACCTTGGGGAATCGTCTTCCACTGGAAGGGCGGTTTGCCCTCGGCGGCGAGTGCCGCATTGATCTGCGCCATTATGCCTTCGATCATGCCGGGGTCGAGATGACGGCCGAGCTCGGTCTGGATGCCGCCGGGATGCAGTGCCGTTGCACGGATGCCGCGCTCGCCAAGACGCCGGTCGAGCTCCACCGCGAACAGGATATTTGCGGTCTTCGACTGGGCATAGGCTGCCCAGGGCTCATAGGTCTTGCTCTCGAAATTGAGGTCGTCGAGGCTGAAAGGTGCCATGCGATGGCCCGAGGATGCGACGATCACCACGCGGCCGCCGGATTTGACGAGTGACGCGATGCGGTTGACCAGCACGAAATGACCGAGATGGTTGGTGCCGAACTGCGTTTCGAAACCATCGGCGGTGCGTCCGAAGGGAGCGGCCATCACTCCGGCATTGGCAATGACGACATCGAAGGGGCGGCCATCCGCAATGAGCGCATCGGCGCATGCGCGCACGCTTGCCAGAGAGGCAAGATCGAGCTCGACGATATCGAGGCTGCCGCCATTGGCAGCACCGGCGCGCACGACTTCCGTTGCCGCCCTCGCCTTTGCAAGGTCACGTGCCGTGCCCACCAACTGCGCCCCGTGGGCTGCCAGCACGCGCGCGGTTTCCACGCCGAGGCCAGCCGAAACACCCGTCACCAGCACGCGCTTGCCCTTGAGATCGACGCCGGCGAGCACCTCGTCGGTGGTCGATGTCGCGCCAAAAAGTCCACTCATGATTATCTCCTTGATCATGGACGCACCGCTCCGGACTGGTGAACCATTGCCCACCGGCCTCAAATGGAATAAAAGGAGGATGCCTCCAGATAAATACGGAGGGCGCCTCCGCTTATCAAGGGGACTTCTCGTAAATGGCCGAAAAAAGTGACGGGTCCACCGTCCGAAAGCCGCGTGCGGATGCCGAACGCAACCGCCTTCTGTTGATGGAAACGGCAAAGACCGTATTTGCCGAAAAGGGTTCCAGCGCCAGCCTGGAGGAAATCGCCCGCATTGCCGGCGTCGGCATCGGTACGCTCTATCGTCATTTCCCGACGCGCGATGCACTGGTTTCCGCCATCTACCGCAATGAGACGGCGCAGCTTGCCGCTGCCGCTAAAAGCCTCGCCGAAACGCATCCGCCTGTCGAAGCGCTCCGCCTGTGGCTTGTCCAGTTCGTCGACTATGTGGTGACGAAACATGGCATGTCCGAAGTGCTGGATTCGCTTGTTGGCGGCACCTCCGAGCTCTATGCGGATTCTGCCGATTTGATTATCGGTGCCGTCAATCTGCTGGTGGAGCGCGCAGTCGCCACCGGAGAAATCCGTCTGGCGATGGACCCTCTCGACATTTTGCGCGCGCTGGCGGGCGGCGCAAGCATCAGCTGCGGCCCGGCTTGGCGGAATGCAGCGAGGCAACTCATCGATATCCTGATTGCGGGTATGAAAGCCGGTCGCTGAGGCTGTCGTGCCATTCCGGCACAGCCGTCCCAGATCCCCTCGCCTTTCGCTAACCGAAGCCGTTCAGCATTCCCTAAATCCTTGTCGGTAAAACGCTGGATGTCCGGAAATAGGGAAACGGTCGATGAGCATTTCTGCAATTACGCATACGGCTCTCTCGGGAATGCTGGCGCAGTCGACGCGCGCAAGTGCGATCGCCAACAATGTCGCCAATGCGAGTACGCCGGGTTATGGCCGGCTGAACACCAGCTTCCAGTCCGTCGAACCTTCAGGCGTGCAGGCAAGCGTCACCGAGACGGATCAGGGCGTGGATTTCGCGACCGAGCTGACCGACCTCGTCGAGACCGAACAGAGCTACAAGGCAAACGCATCAGTCTTTGAGACCGGGGCCGATCTCTGGGATGTGCTGATGAGCATCAAGCGCGATTAAAGCGCCCTTCGCTATACGATCGAATAAGCCACCGAACCGAGCGCCACCGCGCCGAAGGCGATCAGCATATAGCTCGTCGCTCGGCCGACTTTCGCCGTGAAATCGGCCGAGAGCCGGTCTCTTGCAAGGCTGACCGCGCCACTGAGGCAAAACCACCAGAGGAGCGACCCCAGGAAGACGCCCGAGACGATCATCGCCGAGCTGAAGCGGCGCGTCTCTTCGGTCAGGCCGAGGCCGGCAAACAGCGCTCCGAAGGAGAGGATCGTCGCCGGATTGGAGATGGTCAGCAGGAAGGTCGAGATGGTCGTGTGCAGGAAGTCGGCCGCATCGATCTTCGCAGCCTTTATCTTTCCTTTGTTCTTCAGTCCCCGCCAGCCGAGCCAGAGCAGCATCAGCCCGCCGCCGAGTGCCAGCGGAATAGTGGCTGTCGACATGGCCTCGGAGAAAACAGCAATCCCGGTCACCGCGACCAGCGCGTAGCTCGCGTCACCCAGCGCCGTCCCCAGCCCGCCGGAAAAACCGTACCAGAACCCCTTCTCGAGGCTTCTGTTGATGCAGAGCGTTCCGATCGGCCCGAGCGGCGCGGTGATGATGACGCCCAGCAGGGCGCCCTTCAGGAACAGAAAGAGCATTGTCCGCTTCGTTTCTTCTTGGTCGCTTGTCGGTCTCGGACAGGCTCATAAAAATCAAAAGGCCGCCAATTATGGCGGCCATCAGGCAATTTCAATGAAAAATTGCTTAGCATGTCGCGCAAAAGTGTGCAGCGGTTTTGCGATAACGATATGCGCAAAACAAAGACTTAAAGCACGTCACGCGATCGGAAAGATCGCGACACGCTTTAATGCTGAGCCGGAACCACGGCATCGCCGCGTGCGGCAAGCGCTGCCAGATCGGCGGGCTTCAGCTCGACGGACTCACCGCAGCCGCAGGCCGATGTCTGGTTCGGATTGGTGAAGATGAAGCCGGAACGTAGCGTCGTCGTTTCGAAGCCGAGTTCGGTGCCGAGCAGGTAGAGAACGGCTGACGGCTCGATCCAGACCTTGGCACCGTCACGCTCGATCAGGTCGTCCTTGGCATTGGCCTCCATCACCAGGTTGATGGTATATTCCATCCCGGCGCAGCCGCCTTTCTTGATACCGACACGAATGCCCTTGGCATCCGGTCCACCGTTGCCAACGATCGCCTTCACGCGTTCTGCGGCAGCTTCCGTCATGCTCATTACTGCAAAGCCCATGGGCTCAATCTCCTTCCGCAACCGGGGTCAAGATCCGGTGCTTCATGATTCAATGTAAGGCGATCACCTTAATCGATCAATACCAGCCGACAGCGACCTGCGCCTCTTCGGACATGCGCTCCGGCGTCCACGGCGGATCGAAGGTCATGGCGACCTCGACGCCCGAAACGCCTTCAACAGCGCCGACGGCATTTTCCACCCATCCCGGCATTTCGCCGGCAACCGGGCAGCCGGGGGCCGTCAGCGTCATCATGATCTTCACCATGCGGTCGTCTTCGATGTCGATCTTGTAGATGAGGCCGAGCTCGAAGATGTCTGCTGGAATTTCCGGGTCATAGACGGTCTTGAGAGCGCCGATCACGTCGTCGCTGAGACGCGCCAGCTCCGCTTCGGGAATGCTGGAATGCACGATGCCTTCGCGTACGTCGATCTTCTCTTCATTCAGGCTCATGGCTTCTTCCTCAAGCAAAGAACTTGCGCGCATAGTCGAGCGCATCTGCGAGCGCATCCACCTCGGCGCGGGTATTATACATGCCGAAGGATGCACGGCATGTGGAGGTCACGCCGAAGCGTTTCAAGAGCGGCATGGCGCAATGCGTGCCAGCGCGAACGGCAACACCCTGGCGGTCGATCACCATCGAGACGTCATGGGCATGAATGCCCGCCAACTCGAAGGAGAAGATGGCGCCCTTGCCGGGCGCATTGCCGAAGACGCGCAGCGAATTGACCGCCTTGAGCCGCTCCTCGGCATAGGCAGTCAGATCCGCCTCGTGGGCCGCGATATTCTCGCGGCCGATCTTGTCCATATAGTCGAGCGCATAACCAAGCCCGATCGCCTGCACGATCGGCGGCGTGCCAGCCTCGAAACGGTGCGGCGGATCATTATAGGTGACGATATCCTCGCTCACCTCGAAGATCATCTCGCCACCACCCTGGAAGGGCCGCATCTCCTTCAGCCGGTCCTTCTTGCCGTAGAGCACGCCGATGCCCGACGGGCCATAGAGCTTGTGACCGGTCATGACGTACCAGTCGCAATCGATATCCTGCACGTCGACGGGCAGATGCACGGCACCCTGCGAACCGTCGATCAGCACCGGAATGCCGCGCTCATGGGCAATGCGGCAGACTTCCTTGACCGGAACGATGGTGCCGAGCGCATTCGACATATGGGTGATTGCGACGAGCTTGGTCTTGTCGGTCAAGCTCTTCTCGAAATCCTCGATATGGAAGGCGCCCTCGTCATCGACAGGAACCCAGACGAGCTTCGCGCCCTGCCGTTCGCGGATGAAATGCCAGGGCACGATGTTGGAGTGGTGCTCCATGATCGTCAGCACGATCTCATCGCCCTCGCCGATCTTGGGCATGCCCCAACCGTAGGCGACGGTGTTGATCGCCTCGGTCGAGTTCTTGGTGAAGACGATGTCATCAACCGAAGGCGCGTTCAGGAAGCGGCGAACCTTTTCGCGCGCCGCTTCATAGGCTTCAGTTGCGGCATTCGACAGGTAGTGAAGGCCGCGATGCACATTGGCGTATTCGTGGCTGTAGGCATGCGAGATCGCATCGATCACCGCCTGCGGCTTCTGTGCGGAGGCGCCGTTGTCCAGATAGACCAGCGGCTTGCCATGCACCTTCTCCGCAAGGATCGGGAAATCCCTGCGGATGGCTTCGACATCATAGGCGGTTGCCGGCACGATCTTGTCCATGGCGATATCCGATCAGGCGTGCTTTTCCAGCCAGGCCGAAATGACGCCTTCCAGCGCCTCGACCAGGGCTTCGTCTTCCAATTCCTCGACGATCTCGGCAACGAAGGCGTTGACGAGCATCGCGCGCGCCTTGTTCTCCGGAATGCCGCGGGCCATCAGGTAGTAGAGATGGTTGTGGTCGATATCGGCAACCGTCGCACCATGGCCGCACTGCACGTCATCGGCGAAGATTTCGAGCTCGGGCTTGACCGAGAATTCGGCATCGTCGGACATCAGCAGCGTGTTGCAGGCCATCTTGGCGTCGGTCTTCTGGGCATCGGGCGCGACCCGGATCATGCCCTGGAAGACGCCCTTGGCGCGATCGAAGACGACGTTGCGGATCACTTCCGTCGAGCCGGTGTGCGGCACGTCGTGGCCAAGCACCATCGTTACGTCCGTGTGCGTCTCGGCGCCGAGCAGATTGATGCCGCGCAGCGTCAGATCGGCGCCCTCGCCCGTCACCTTGATATTCAGCTCCTGGCGCACCAGCTTGCCGCCGGCATTGATGACGAAGAGCTTCAACTTGGCGTCAGCGCCGAGATCGACGCGGATCTGGCCGAGATGCGTATCCTCAGTCCCCTGCTGCTGCAGGATGATCCAGGTCAGTTCCGTGCCCTGCCCGACCGTGATGTCACTGACATGCGACACGAGTGCGGCATTGTCGGTCACCGACTGGTGACGCTCGATGACGACACCCTTCACATTGGCGCCGAAGGCAACCGGTAGGCGGGTATGAATGTCGCCGCCGGCATGCACGAACTGGATTTCCAGCGGCTCTTCGAGCTCGGTGCCATCAGGCACGTCGATCACATAGCCGTCCTTGACGAAGCTGCCGTTGATGCGGCCGACCGCATCGTCGCGGCTGAGCGCGTCGAGATTGGCGGCGGCCGAACCGTCGGTCAGCTTTTCGGAATAGACCGAAACCGAAAGATCGCCGGCAGAAGCCTTGTGGACAGGCTTGCCCTGGATCACGGCAAGAACCGGAGAGCCGTCAACCAGCGGCTCCAGCGCTTCCGAGCCGGCGTCACCCGCCTGGGCCGGAATGTTGCGCAGCAGGTTCTTCAGGTCCGTATAGTGCCAGGCTTCGACGCGGCGCGTCGGCAGGCCTTCCCTCTTCAGGTCGTCGAGCAGCCGGTCGCGGAGCGCAGTGACCGCGCCATTGCCCGGCAGTTCGCCGATCTGCTGGTTGAACGCTTCGATCAGCGCCGCTTCGGCCGCGGTCAGGCGGCTCGTCGTTTGCATGTTCATGGACGTCGTCCTTTCCGCCACGCTCAGGCTGCGGCGCCGATGATGTCGGCGTAACCGTTGGCTTCCAGCTCATGGGCCAGCGTCTTGTCGCCGGACTTGATGACCTGGCCCTTGTAGAGAACGTGCACGGTATCCGGCACGATATAGTCGAGCAGGCGCTGGTAGTGGGTAATGACGATAACGGCGCGATCTGGCGAACGCAGCGCGTTGACCCCATCGGCCACGACCTTCAGGGCGTCGATGTCGAGGCCGGAGTCGGTTTCGTCGAGCACGCAAAGCTTCGGCTCAAGCAGCGCCATCTGCAGGATTTCGGCGCGCTTCTTTTCGCCGCCGGAGAAGCCAACGTTCAGCGGGCGCTTCAGCATCTCGGTGTTGATCTGCAGCTTGGCCGCAGCGTCCTTGACCCGGCGCATGAAGTCCGGCGTCGTCAGCTCGTCTTCGCCGCGTGCCTTGCGCTGCTCGTTCATCGCCACCTTCAGGAACTGCATGGTGGCGACACCAGGAATTTCGACAGGATACTGGAAGGCCAGGAAGATGCCCTTGGAGGCGCGCTCGGACGGATCGAGCTCGAGGATGCTCTCGCCATTATAGAGAATGTCGCCCTCGGTGACTTCGTAATCGCTGCGGCCGGACAGCACATAGGAGAGCGTCGACTTGCCGGAGCCGTTCGGGCCCATGATGGCGGCAACTTCGCCGGCCTTCACCGTGAGGTTCAGGCCACGGATGATCTCGGTGCCATCTTCGGCGATGCGGGCATGAAGGTTCTTGATTTCAAGCATCTTTGGTTCCTGCGTTTGGTCTGCGTAGCTCATCGGAGCCTCGCGCAATTTCTAAGACATCTGCATATTGTGCTCGGCGCTACCGCCAAAAGAAACGAATGACACGGAGAAACGCGACCGTTATGAGCCAAGGCCCTTCGAGAAATTCCGGGATATCCGGAAACATCTTTGCCGATTTTTCCATGCGCTGCCGGAGAAACATATAAGGCTGCTCCGGCGGCACTGCTGTCTCGTATCTTTGCTCGCGGGGGCCTATCTTCGACAGGATCTCTCCGCGCATATTCGTCAGGCGTTCAAGAATTCGCTTCTTGTCCGCCTCGCTCATGTCAGCCGACGCTGCCTTCGAGCGAGATGCTGATCAGCTTCTGCGCCTCGACGGCGAATTCCATCGGCAGTTCCTGCAGAACTTCCTTGACGAAGCCGTTGACGATCAGCGCGATCGCAGCCTCGGTCGGAATGCCGCGCTGCAGGCAGTAGAACAGCTGGTCTTCGGAGATCTTCGAGGTGGTCGCCTCGTGCTCGAACTGCGCCGTCGAATTTTTCGCCTCGATATAGGGCACCGTGTGGGCGCCGCACTTGTCACCGATCAAGAGCGAGTCGCATTGCGTGAAGTTGCGCGCATTCGAGGCCTTGCGGTGGGCGGAGACCTGGCCGCGATAGGTGTTCTGCGAAACGCCGGCGGCGATGCCCTTGGAGACGATGCGGCTCGACGTGTTCTTGCCGAGATGGATCATCTTGGTACCGCTGTCGATCTGCTGATGGCCGTTGGACACGGCGATCGAGTAGAACTCGCCTCTGGAGTCATCGCCGCGCAGGATGCAGGACGGATACTTCCAGGTGATGGCGGAACCGGTCTCGACCTGCGTCCAGGAGATCTTCGAACGGTCGCCGCGGCAATCGCCACGCTTGGTGACGAAGTTGTAGATGCCGCCCTTGCCGTTCTTGTCGCCCGGATACCAGTTCTGGACGGTGGAATACTTGATCTCGGCATCGTCGAGCGCGATGAGCTCGACCACGGCGGCATGCAACTGGTTTTCATCGCGCTGCGGCGCGGTGCAGCCTTCGAGGTAGGAGACGTAAGCGCCTTCCTCGGCGATGATCAGCGTGCGCTCGAACTGGCCGGTATTCTTCTCGTTGATGCGGAAGTAGGTGGAAAGCTCCATTGGGCAACGCACGCCCTTCGGCACGAAGACGAAGGAACCGTCGGTGAAGACGGCCGAGTTCAGCGTCGCATAGTAGTTATCGGTCGTCGGGACGACGGAGCCGAGGTACTTGCGCACGAGATCCGGCTGCTCGCGGATGGCTTCCGAGATCGACATGAAGATCACGCCGGCCTTCTTCAGCTCCTCCTTGAAGGTCGTTACGACCGACACGGAATCGAACACTGCATCGACCGCGATCTTCGGCTTCTGCACGCCGGCCAGGATTTCCTGTTCCTTCAGTGGAATGCCGAGCTTCTCGTAGACCTTGAGGATTTCAGGATCGACGTCTTCGATCGACTTCGGACCCGGCGTGCTCTTCGGCGCCGCGTAATAGTGGATCTCGTTGAAATCGATCTTCGGGTAGTCGACGCGCGCCCATGTGGGCTCGTCCATCGTCAGCCAGCGCTTGTAGGCTTCGAGGCGCCATTCGAGCATCCATTCCGGCTCCTGCTTCTTGGTGGAAATCAGGCGGATGATGTCTTCGGAAAGGCCCTTGGGTGCCTTGTCCATTTCGATGACGGTTTCGAAGCCGTATTTATACTGGTCCACGTCGATTTCGCGGACGCGATCGACTGTTTCCTGGACAGCAGGCATGTCACTCTCCAATCTCGCCGGATAAAAGGTCCGGCAGCTTGTCAGTGGGGCAATTACTTACCCCTGATGTAAGTGGCCAAAAGGGACTTTTCAGCCCTGTTGGCAAGTAGAAATTTGCGTTTCCGCAAGTTTGTGAGGCGTTCAGGCCGCCTCGCCCGCCAGCTTTCGCCGGGAGGCAATCTTGGCGAAGGCTGCAATCGCCCTGTCCACGTCTTCTTTCGTCGTCGAAAAGCCGAGCGACATGCGCAGAGCCCCGAGCTTCGGATCACGGCCCATCGCCGTCAGCACATGGCTTTCGCCTACCCTGCCGGAGGAGCAGGCCGAACCCGCTGAAAGTGCCACGCCTTCAAGATCGAAGGCGATCTGACCGGTCTCCGCCTTCATGCAGGGAAGCGTGAAGAAAATGGTGTTGGCGACGCGCGGGCCGCCGGCGCCGTAAATGATGACGTCGGGTGCTGCCGCGTGCATGCCGGCTTCCAGCCGGTCGCGCAGCACGGCAATCGCAGCATTGCGCTCCTCAAGGTTCTGCAGCACGGCTTCCGCCGCAGCCCCGAAACCGATCAGCGCCAGAGAATTCTGTGTCCCTGACCGGTGACCCTTCTCCTGCCCACCGCCGCGGATCAGGGCCTTCGGCATCAGCGCTTCGCCGCGGGTGACGAGTGCGCCGGCGCCCTTCGGGCCGCCGATCTTGTGGGAGGAAATGATCATGAAATCCGCGCCGATCTGCCCGATCTCGATCGGCAGCCGGCCGGCCGCCTGCACCGCATCGACCACGAAGAGCCCGCCATGCGCGCGCACGATCCTGCCCGCCTCTTCAACCGGCTGGACGATGCCCGTCTCGTTGTTGACGAACATGATCGCCACCATGGGCAGGCCCGTCGTCTTGTCGTGAGCATCGAGCAGGTCGGAAAGCGCTTTCAGATCGACGACGCCGGCATCCGTCACCGGAATCTCGGTCGTCCTGTCCTTCGGGAAACGGCCACCTTCGCGGACTGCCAAATGCTCGACGGCGGAATGATAGAGACGACCGAGCTTCAGCGGCGTGCGGCCCATGCTGAATTCTGGTGTCAGCACCATGTTGGCCGCTTCGGTCGCACCACTGGTGAAGATCACATTGGCGGGGTCGGACCCCGTCAGCAGCGCAATCTTGCGGCGCGCGCTCTCGATGGCGGCGCGGGCGGCACGGCCCTCGCCATGCACGGAATTTGGATTGCCGAACACGTCTATGGCGCGCATGATCGCGTCACGCGCTGCAGGGTGCATCGGCGATGTTGCGTTCCAATCGAGATAAAGGCGTGGCGGCGCCATTGTCTTCGGTCCTGCGCTTGACGAGCTTGCTTCGGGCGCGGCGGTGCATTTTTCTTGAAATTTCCGCCGGGCTTGCCTTATGACACGTTCCACGCTGCGTGGATCGCCATGCAAGTTTCGAATTGTTCTAAACTGCGTTTTAGAAAAGCTGACAACTGTCGTCAAGTCATGTTGTCGCCAAACGTGGCGTGAACGCGAAATAAAACCCGGAGTACCGATGCCCGAAGTTATTTTCAACGGCCCAGCCGGCCGTCTCGAAGGCCGCTACCAGCCCTCCAAGGAAAAAAGCGCACCGATCGCCGTCATTCTGCACCCGCATCCGCAGTTTGGTGGCACGATGAACAACCAGATCGTCTACCAGCTCTTCTACATGTTCCAGAAGCGCGGTTTTACGACACTGCGCTTCAATTTCCGGGGCATCGGCCGCAGCCAGGGCGAATTCGACCATGGTGCGGGCGAGCTTTCGGATGCCGCCTCCGCGCTCGACTGGGTGCAGAGCCTGCATCCCGATTCGAAGACCTGTTGGGTCGCCGGCTACTCTTTCGGCTCCTGGATCGGCATGCAGCTTCTGATGCGCCGTCCGGAAATCGAAGGTTTCATGTCGATTGCCCCGCAGCCGAATACCTATGACTTCTCGTTCCTGGCGCCCTGCCCGTCCTCCGGCCTCATCATCAATGGCGAATCGGACAAGGTAGCCCCCGAAAAGGACGTCAACGGCCTCGTCGAGAAGCTCAAGACGCAGAAGGGCATTCTCATCACCCACCGCACCGTGCCTGGCGCCAACCACTTCTTCAACGGCCAGGTCGACACGCTGATGGCCGAGTGCGAGGATTATCTTGACCGCCGCCTGAACGGCGAACTGGTGCCGGAACCGGCAGCCAAGCGCATCAGGTAACGGCCTGCCGCATGGCGGCCGTCATCTCGAATTCCACGCCCTCAACACCTTCGATAAAGATCGGCCCGCGCTCTCGCATGCCGATCTTTTTTAATACGCGCTGCGAGGTGAGATTGTCGGGGTGTGTAAAAGCGATGAAATGCGGCGCAATATCTCTCGCGAAGAACCAGTCGGCAAGGCTTGCTGCGATTTCCGTTGCATAGCCTTTGCCCCATTCTCGGGCGTAGAAAGCATAACCCATCTCATACTCGCCGGTGTGGTAGATCGAGATCCCGGCACGTCCGATGAAGTGGCCGTCCTGTCGGCTGACGATCTTGTATTTCGTCGTACCGTCGCGCGCCTGCTCGGCAAGATATGTTCGCAGCCGCTCCTCGCACTTTTCGCGTGACCAGGGCGCTCCGCCAGACATGTAGCGTGTCGTCTCGATTGTCGAATGCAGGTCGTGGATCAGGTCGGCATCGCCGTCTTCCCACATCCGAGCGACAAGGCGCGGCGTTTCGAAAATGACTTCCCCGCTCATCTGGCCGGCTCCGCCAGGACACCACCGCTTACCGGCTGGTTGACGCCCGTCGTGCCGGGATAGGTGAGCGGCAGTCCCTCCAGCGAGCGCACGGCCAGATAGGCCCAGGCCTCCGCCTCCATCGCATCTCCGTCGAAACCGGCCTCTTCTGCAGTGATGACACGAGAACCGGTCTTCCCGGCCATATCGGCAAACTCCGCCATGATTGTCCCATTCAGCCGTCCGCCGCCGCAGACGATGTAGACCGAAGGGCTCTCGGGCAGATAGGAGGCGCATTTGACGATCGAGGCGGCAGCTACATGCGCAAGCGTGCGCGCGCCATCCTCCAGGCTCGCCTCGCCATCTGCCAGCGGATTGAAATCGCCACGGTCGAGCGAGCGCCGGATATTGCCCTTGAAGAACGGGCTGCCGAGATAACGGGCGGCAATATCGGGCACCACCTGTCCGCGCCCGGCGATCTCGCCGCCGGGATCGTAGGTCTTCCCGGTCTGCATCTCCACCCACTGGTCGATCAGCGTATTGCCGGGGCCACTGTCGAAGGCGGCAATGCGCCCTTCTGCGCCGATATAGGTGAGGTTCGAAATGCCACCGATATTGACGAAGCAGACGGCCTGCCCTTCCTTCTGAAACCGGCCGGCAAGGGCGGCGTGATAGGCCGGCACCAGCGGTGCGCCCTGCCCGCCATGCACCATGTCATTGGCGCGCATATCATAGACGACGGGAATGCCTGATCGTTCGGCCAGAAGCTGCCCGTCGCCGATCTGGATCGTCAGCGCGTCGTCCGGCCGGTGCAGCACGGTCTGGCCGTGAAAGCCGAGCACATCGACATCACCGCTGCTAAGGCCAAATTTACCGAGAAATGCCGTAACGGCATCTGCATGACGTTCGGTCAGTTCGATTTCTATTTCACGCAGTTCGTGCGGCCGCGCAGTGCGATCGGTCAGCGGCCGGGCCAAATCCAGCGCGCGCTTCAGCCTCTCGCGAAAACCGCCGTCATAGGCCACCCCCAGGAACGGTCCGCGCTCGATGAAGCCTCGCCCGTCCGTCCGCAGAAGCGCCACATCGATGCCGTCCATCGAGGTGCCGCTCATCAAGCCGATCGCAGTCCTGACGATATCCATTGCGCCGCGAGCCTTTCATGCGATTCCCGGATGCACTTTTGGAAAAACAGTGCTAAACGCGCCGCGACGGTTCAACAAGCGTCAATCCCAAATCCCGTTCGACGTTGAAGAGACGAAGCCCATGTCCGAGTTCAAGTCCGATTTCCTCCGCACGCTGCAAGAGCGCGGCTTCATTCATCAAATTTCCGATGAAAGCAGCCTCGACGATCTCTTCGCCAAGGAAACCGTGACGGCCTATATCGGCTTTGATCCGACCGCACCTAGCCTGCACGCCGGATCGCTGATCCAGATCATGATGCTGCACTGGATGCAGAAGACCGGCCATCGCGCCATCTCGCTGATGGGCGGCGGCACCGGCATGGTCGGCGATCCCTCCTTCAAGGAGGAAGCCCGCCAGCTGATGACCGTCGATACGATCGAAGGCAACATTGCCTCCATCAAGCGCGTCTTCTCGAACTACCTGAACTATGGCGACGGTCCGAAGGACGCGCTGATGATCAACAATGCCGAATGGCTGCGCTCGCTGAACTATCTCGAGTTCCTGCGCGATGTCGGCAAGCATTTCTCGGTCAACCGCATGCTGTCCTTTGACAGCGTCAAGACGCGCCTCGACCGTGAACAGTCGCTGTCCTTCCTGGAATTCAACTACATGATCCTCCAGGCCTATGACTTCGTCGAGCTTGCCAAGCGCTACGACTGCCGCCTGCAGATGGGCGGCTCGGACCAGTGGGGCAACATCGTCAACGGCATCGACCTCGGTCACCGCATGGGGACGAAGCAGCTCTACGCGCTGACCTCGCCGCTGCTGACCACCTCGTCGGGTGCCAAGATGGGCAAGTCGGCCACGGGCGCCATCTGGCTGAATGCCGACATGCTCTCGGCCTATGATTTCTGGCAGTACTGGCGCAACACCGAGGATGCCGACGTTTCTCGCTTCCTGAAGCTCTACACCACCTTGCCGATGGACGAGATCGCCCGCCTCTCGGCACTTGGCGGTTCCGAAATCAACGAGGTCAAGAAGATCCTGGCGACCGAGGTCACCGCGATCTTGCATGGCCGCGAAGCCGCGGAACAGGCAGCTGAGACGGCCCGCAAGACGTTTGAGGAAGGCGGTCTCTCCGACAACCTACCGTCTGTCGAGGTTCCGGCCTCCGAGCTCGACGCCGGCATCGGCCTCCTGTCGCTGATTGTCCGCGCCGGTCTTGCCGCCTCGAACGGCGAAGCCCGCCGTCACGTCCAGGGCGGCGCCGTGCGCATCAACGACCAGGCTGTCAGCGACGAGCGCAAGATGATCGGCAGCGGCGAAATCACCGCCGATGGCGTCATCAAGCTGTCGCTCGGCAAGAAGAAGCACATCCTGATCCGCCGCGCAGCGTAAACCGCGCCAGCGATGCCAAGAGAAAAGCCGGCCTTCCCGCCGGCTTTTTCTTTGCCTGTTTCAGGATAATGGCGGGGAAAACTTCTCCATCACGAAATTGTCGAGCTTCTGCCCGCGCTTTTCGACGGTCTGTCGCGTGACCACAACGAACCCCTTGCGCTCGAAGAATGGTCGCGCCGTCAGGCTCGCATGCGTGTAGATCCGCTCCATACCTGATGCCAGCGCCTCCTGCTCGACGCGCGCCAGCAGCCGGCTCGCCACACCGAGCCCCTGAAATTCGGGATGCACGAACATCATGTCCAGGCAGCCATCGGCGACGAGGTCGGAGAAGCCGACCGGCTTGCCGTCAATGTCAGCGATCCAGGCCGGGCGGCTTATCCGGCGCTCGGCCCACTTGGCGGGATCTTCCACCTGCGCCCAGGCATTAATCTGCGCAGTCGAATAATCGCGCGACGAGACTTCGCGGATGGCGCGCAGGAAAATCTCGATCGTCGCGTCGCTATCCCCGGGCGTATAAGGCCGGATCAGGATGGAGTTCTGCACCGATAACCCCCAGCGATTTACTGGAACTAGCGATTTACTGGAATTCGAAGATCTGGCGGAACACGCCGGGCGCGATCACCGAGAGCGGGTTGATCTGCAGGCTCGGCTGGTCGAATTTGCCTGTCAGCTTGAAGGTGATGCCGATCAGGCCTCGGTCTGAACCATTGCCGAGGATGACGCCGATCAGCGGCAGCTCGGCAAACAGCCGGTTGAGGCCATAGGCCGGCATGAAGGTACCGGTCATGTCCATGTTGCCCTTCGCATTGCGCACCACGCCCTGGAAGGTGGCGCCGATCTGGTCGCCGCGCAGCACGCCGTTTTCGATGGAGATTGCCCCGCCGCGCGAAACCACACGGGCAAAGCCGCGCTGGAAGCGCTGCGAGGAGGTATCGATATCGCGTTTGACGGCTTCGTTCAGCGTGCGCTGGTCCGAACCGACAGGTGTGGAAACGATCGAGCGCAGGCGCTGCTCGTTGACGATCGAGAAGCGGCGCACATCGAGCGAGCCATCCCAGCCGCCGCCCGCATTGAGACGGATAGCCAGATTGAGAAGCCCGCCCTGCATATGCTGGTAGAGATCGGCAAAGCGTGAAACGGAGCCGGCATCGCCGCTGGTGATGTTGATGACGCCGCCGCCCTGCATCTGGCTGACGACCGCCTCACCGCTATCCGTGATGCCCGAGAAATTCAGCGATTGCAACCGGCTGCCACTCATGGCGATCTGCGCCTGGAAATTACCGATCTTCTCGTCGTTGAAGCCGATGATGTTCTGCAGTTTCGCCCGCACGCTCACGCTGCTGCTGTCGCTGCCGTCGCTGTCCGAATCCGATTTCAGTCGGGCGATGATCGGTCGCGCATCGGCGCTGGCGCCGGATACGGAAATATCGAAGCCGCCTTTGCTGCGCTTCAGCGACAACCCGAAATCATCGAGGGAAGACAGTTTCACGCTGTCGAAATCCGCCGATATCAGGCCGCTTTTGCCGATGGTGAGCGCCCCGGTCGCGCCGAAGCCATCCCCCTTCAGACGGAAATTCTTGACCTGCGTATTATCGGGCGGGCCGGAAACCTCGAATTCGGCATTGGCGGGAATACCAGTGCCCTTCGACCAGCCGATCCAGGGGAGGTCGAGCGATGCCTTGCCGAGATCGAGCTGCACGTCCTGCCGGTCTTCGTCGAGGCGCGTCAGTACCAGCTTGACGCTGCCGCCGAGGATGCCGGACAGGCCGGGCAGCAGCCTGTCGCGCTGATCGCCGTTTAGCGTTGCCGTGATCACGCGCTGCGGCTCGATGCCAGAAGATTTGTCGACGGGCTCCAGCATATCGATATCGGCGGAGACGCCATCGATATCGGCCTTGCCCTTGACCTTCACCTGCTGCGGATCGGCATCGAGTGTGCCGTCGAGATTGGTGATGACACGCCCCGAGAACGGCTTGGCAAGCGCGACATCGGTGAGCTTCATCTGCGCCTCCCATTCGGGAGGCGGCGGGTTCTGCGAGGACAGAAGTCCGAAATGCGCCTGCACATGGGCGTCGATAGTGCCCTTAAGGTCGTCGGGCACAAAGCCTGCGCGCTGCAACACCTTGATCGGCTTGTAGGTCAGAAGCTCGCCCACCGCATCCGCCGAGCCTGAAACGGAAATGTCAGCATCTGCCATCAGCGGCTTGTCATAGACTGATGGCATCACGAAGGTGCCCGGCTGCACCGCCACCGAACGCCCGGATGGGAAATAGGAGGTGCCGCTCTTGAGTGAGATCGTAGCCTTTCCGCCCGTCAGGTCGAAATGCGCCGCAGTATCGCGCACAGGCGGGATCTCGCCGGCGACATTCAAGCGCGTACCGTCGATGTCGAAGGCGATGCGGAGCTGATTTTCGTCGAGCCGCAGGCCCCGTCCTCCTGCCGCCTCATCCAGGCGCCCTGGCGGAATGTAGACGGAAATGGAAGCATCGGTCACCACGCCGCCGAAGAGGTTTCCCAGCACCCAGACCCGCGCTTTGGACGCCATCCAGAAAGGCCAGAGCTGCTTGACCGCCGTCGTCTGCATCTGCTGCGACTGGCCGGCAAAACTGATCTCCGGTGATTTCTCGTTCAGCCGGATGTGCAGCGCCCCATAGAGGGAGCCGAGCGGTGAGGAAGCCACCATATTCGTGAACTGGAATTCGCGGCCGGCGACGAGATAGCGTCCGGTCGCCTGCAGATCGAAGGACAGCGGCTGCTCGCCGGAATTGGGTGCGGCCGTGCCGCCGCTGATCAGCGCGTCGATGCCGAACCCCTTGCCCGCATTCGGATCGAGCTTGTCGAGGTCGATCAGTGCGCCGCTGATCGGCAGAATGGTCGCGCCGAGATGCAGCTGCGATTTGGCGATCTCCAGCGTCTGCTTGTCGAAGTCATAGGCCAGATTGAGTTGCCCGTCCGTCAGCTCCTGAGAATCGCCGTCGACATAGATGAGGCCTGGATCGAATTTGAGAGCCGCATTGAGCGATGGCTTGACGCCGTTGGCAGCTCTGACTGCGGAAATGGTGAGATCGCCGAAGGTATTGAGGCCCTGGCGGATCTCGCCCTGTTCGTTGCGCTTCAGTGTAAAGGGCGTCAGGTCGGCATGCGACAATGTGGCCACGAGCCGGGATGCGTGCCCGCCCGCCTGTTCGGTGATCACATTGAGGTCGGCTGCCTCGCCGTTGATGGAAATCTGGCCGCTCAATTGCAGCGAGTTCGGCCCGGCATGTTCGAAGGCGAGACTGTCGACGACGAGCGAAAGCGGCCCATTTGCCGTATCCGCGAGCTTGATATCGATGCCGGAGATACGCACGGAGTCGGTAGCGCCGCGTTCGACGAAGCTTTCGAACAGGTCGAGATGCGAGAAGATCGTCTCCATTGCCGCTGGAATCGCATCGACGCGCAGGTCGTCAAGCTTGATGGGAGCGCTTGATGGAAGCAGCGACGTATCAAGGGCAATGCCGTCAGCTTCGACCGATGATACGGCGATGCGGCCGCGGAAGAGCTGCAGCGGATCAAGCGCCATGCGCATGGAGGATGTGGTGGAAAGATGCTGGCCGCTCTGCTGGTCGATCATGTTGACGTCGCGCGCTTCGAGCGCCAGCCGCAGGCCGGAGGTGAAGCGGATGACGGTGGAGCCGACCTCGGCGCGGTAGCGCGGCCCCAGCGCGCTGTTCAGCGCCGACTGCGCCTGCTGCGACAGCGGCGCGTCGATAATCCCGCTTTCGATGGTGAAGACGATCGCCGCCAGGATGAACAGGATCACCACGCAAAAGCCGCCGGTGACCTTTGCGGTGCCACGCATGCGCGAGCGCGGCGGCGGGCAATGCACGATCAGAGGATCCTCCACTTGCGCGGAAGGCAGGTTGTGCAACGCGACGATATCCTTCTTGCGAAACGTGACTTTTTCGCCGCGGATGGCTGACATGCGCCTTGGGAAACTCCTGAATCTGATTTGAACGGCTCTGGGCGGGACGCCGTTTCATCCACTATATAACCCGTCTGATATAGTATCCCTCCTAAACCCGGCAAAAGAAAGTTTTGAGAATGTCCGCTCCCGGTATTGGCTCTCCTGCTCCCGATTTCAGCCTCCCGCGCGATGGCGGCGGGCGCATTTCACTCTCGGATTTCCATGGAAAGCCGGTGGTTCTGTTCTTCTATCCCAAGGATGACACGACGGGCTGCACGACCGAATCGCTGGATTTCACGGCACTTGCCGGTGAGTTTGCAGCCGCCGGTGCCGCCGTCGTCGGAATGTCGCCCGATTCGGCCACCTGCCACGACCGCTTCATCAAGAAACACAAGCTGACGGTGGCACTCGCCTCGGACGAAGAGAAGACCGTGCTGCAGGCCTACGGTGTCTGGAAGGAAAAGAAGATGTACGGCCGCACCTTTATGGGCGTCGAGCGCACCACCTTCCTGATCCGCAGGGACGGCACGATTGCCACCATCTGGCAGAAGGTGAAGGTTGCCGGTCATGCCGAAACGGTGCTGGCAGCCGTCAGGAACCTCGCTGCGTGACGACCATCACCTCGCTGCGCGGCGGCGCGATCGATGCGATCCGCTCCGCCGATCTCGATCGCAAGACGGGGCTCGCGCAGGAAAGCGCTACCAGATGGTTCGCCCGGCGCATCTCGCTGCGCTCGCCGCTGGATGCTCCCTTGCCCGAGCGTCCCGGCCGGCCGGAAAAGCCGCTGCTGGTGCCGCCGACACAGGTCGGAAAACGATCGCTCCATACCGTTCATGGCCGCATCGCCCTGCTCCACGCGATCGCCCATATCGAGCTCAATGCCGTCGATCTCGCGCTCGACATCGTTGCCCGATTTGCCTCCGCCCATGTGCCGAATTCCTTCTTCGATGGCTGGATGCAGGTGGCCTACGAAGAGGCCAAGCACTTCCGCATGGTGCGCAAGCGGCTCAATGATCTCGGCGCCGATTATGGCGATCTGCCCGCCCATGACGGCCTCTGGCAGGCGGCGCATTCGACCCGCAACGACCTGACGGCCCGGCTTGCCGTCGTGCCGCTCATTCTCGAAGCGCGCGGCCTCGATGTTACACCTGCGCTGCAGGCCAAGATGCGCGAGACCGGTGACCTCGAAAGTGCTGCCGTTCTCGACGTCATCTACAACGACGAGAAGGGCCATGTCGCCGTCGGCGCCAAGTGGTTTCGTTTCCTCTGCGCCCGCGAAAAGCGCGATCCTGCAAGGACATTCCAGGAACTGGTGCGGGCCAATTTCCGTGGCCCGCTGAAGGCGCCGTTCAACGATGTGGCCCGCGCCGAAGCCGGCCTGCCCCCCTCCTTCTACCGCGCACTCACCTCGACCAGCCAGAGTTGAGCGGCAAGCTCCAATAGGCCTGCGTAAACCGACTGTTAACCATAAAAGTATGTAATCATTTCCCAATGAGGCTGGGCGCTAAAAGCGAATCTTTGGGAGACCCTTCGTGACGAACGGACATCACAGTCGGGTCTTCGGCAAGAAGGCGCAGGAACACGTCCTCATTCTTGCCAGCGGCGACAAGGTGCGTCACATGACGGTAAAGCCATGGATGGCCGCTCTCGTCTTCTGCTTCGTCGGTGTCTTTTCCATCGGCTATCTGCTCGCCACCTCCTACCTCGTGCTGCGCGACGATCTGATCGGCGCGACCATGGCTCGCCAGGCCCGCATGCAGCATGATTATGAGGATCGCATCGCCGCGCTGCGCGCCCAGGTCGACCGCATCACCTCTCGCCAGCTTCTCGATCAGCAGGTGGTCGAGGACAAGGTCGACAAGCTGATGGAACAGCAGATAGCGCTGACCTCTCGCCACGGCAAGCTCGATAACCTGCTCGACCGCGCCGAAAGCTCCGGCCTGACCGGCAAGGATGCGTCTGCCGCGGATTTGCCGGCACAATCCTATGCGCCCGACATCAAGGACAAACGCGCTTCGCTGACCGGCGGCGCACAGGCGATCGAAAGGATGCTGGCGGGCGACAGCAAGCCGGCCGACGCCGAGACCCCCGACAATTCCACCCTTGCCTATGTTCCATCAGAAGAAACCGTCGGCGATCGCGCTGACCGCATCTTTTCGAAGGTCACGCTCTCGCTGAAGACCGTCGAGCAGGACCAGAAGAACCGCATCGACCAGCTGACAAGCGACGCCGGCAACGCTGCCAACACGATCGAAGGCGTGCTCGACCGCTTTCATATAGCCGTTCCGGCTGAGACGATCGCCGCCAAGGAAGAAGAAGACAGTGCCGTTGGTGGTCCTTACGTCGAGCCCGAAAGCAATGACGATTTCAACAATTCTCTGGTGCAGCTCGATGGCGCGCTGACCCGTCTGGAAGCGGTGCGCAGCACCGCCGAATCCCTGCCCTTCCGCAATCCGGCCATCGGCAAGGAAGTCACCAGCCCTTTCGGCAACCGGCGCGATCCCTTCCTCGGCCGGCTTGCTCTGCATTCCGGCATCGACTTCCGTTTCTCGCCGGGTGAAAGGATCCGCCCTACCGCGCCCGGCAAGGTGATTGCAGCCGGCTGGACCGGAGGCTACGGCAACATGGTCGAGGTCGATCACGGCAACGGCATTTCGACGCGCTACGGCCATATGTCGGAAATACTGGTCAAGGTCGGCGACACGGTCGATCGCAACAATGTCATTGGCCTAGCCGGCAGCACGGGCCGCTCCACCGGTACGCACCTGCATTATGAGGTGCGTCAGGATGGACATGCCGTCGATCCGATCTATTTCATGAATGCCGGCCTTAAACTTGCCACTTATATAAAATAGCCGGATCGCAGTAACGAACGCTTCACCTCGCTCCTGGGGTGGAGCCGCTATTCCTTGACTTGCCGGCCGTTTAGGACTATGTCGCCAACCATTGCGGCATGCAATCCTGCCGACTCGCCAGAGACCGGCCGAACGGAACGGAAACAGTTTTCCCTTTGACGACATTTGCTGAACTTGGTTTGAGCCCCAAAGTGCTCTCCGCTGTTACTGATGCGGGCTACACCATCCCCACTCCCATTCAGGCCGGGGCAATTCCCTTCGCGCTTGAGC
This sequence comes from Rhizobium sp. 768_B6_N1_8, assembly GCF_051811225.1. Classification (NCBI taxonomy): domain Bacteria; kingdom Pseudomonadati; phylum Pseudomonadota; class Alphaproteobacteria; order Hyphomicrobiales; family Rhizobiaceae; genus Rhizobium; species Rhizobium sp. 768_B6_N1_8. The sequence continues at coordinate 1,741,826 of NZ_JBPWPV010000001.1, forward strand.
GCCGAGATATCTGCGGCATCGCACAGACCGGCACCGGCAAGACGGCATCCTTCGTTCTTCCTATGCTGTCGCTTCTGGAAAAGGGCCGCGCCCGCGCCCGCATGCCCCGCACGCTGATCCTGGAACCGACCCGCGAGTTGGCCGCCCAGGTTGCCGAGAATTTTGAAAAATACGGCAAGAACCACCGCCTCAACGTCGCCCTCCTCATCGGCGGCGTTTCCTTTGAAGATCAGGATCGCAAGCTCGAGCGCGGCGCAGATGTTCTGATCTGCACCCCCGGCCGCCTTCTCGACCATTTCGAGCGCGGCAAGCTGCTGATGAGCGGCGTCGAAATCCTCGTCATCGACGAAGCCGACCGCATGCTCGACATGGGCTTCATTCCCGATATCGAGCGCATTGCCAAGCTGATCCCCTTCACCCGCCAGACGCTGTTCTTCTCGGCCACCATGCCGCCGGAGATCCAGAAGCTCGCGGATCGCTTCCTGCAGAACCCGGAGCGGATCGAAGTCTCCAAGCCGGCCTCGGCGTCGGTCACCATCACGCAGCGTTTCGTCGCCTCTCACGACAAGGATTACGAGAAGCGCGCCACATTGCGTGACCTCATCCGCGCTCAGACCGATCTGAAGAACGCGATCATCTTCTGCAACCGCAAGAAGGATGTCGCTGATCTCTTCCGTTCGCTGGAGCGTCACGGCTTCTCGGTCGGCGCCCTGCACGGCGACATGGACCAGCGCTCGCGCATGGCCATGCTTGCCAACTTCAAGGACGGCAACATCCAGTTGCTCGTCGCCTCCGACGTCGCAGCCCGCGGCCTCGATATTCCCGATGTCAGCCACGTCTTCAATTTCGACGTGCCGATCCATTCGGAAGACTACGTTCACCGTATCGGCCGCACCGGCCGCGCCGGTCGCTCCGGTGCTTCCTTCACCATCGTCACCCGCCGCGACCAGAAACATGCCGACGCGATCGAAAAGCTGATCGGCGAAAAGGTCGAATGGCAGAGCGGCGATCTCTCCTCTCTGCCCCCGGCCGAAGAAAGCCGCGACGGCGATCGCTCTCCCCGCCGCGCAAAGACTCGCGAGCGGGATAAGGATCGTGGCCGTGACCGCCGGTCTGCGAGTCATAAATCTGATATCAACGCCGAAGATAATGGCGTTGAAGTCGTGGAAGCAGCACCAGCAAGACCAGCAAGGGCCGAAACCGTGAAGAACGAGCGCAAAGCAGAACCGAAGCCACAGAACAACGCGCGCAACGGTCGGCAATATCCGGCGAATGATGACAATCGCGAGCGCCGCCGCCATCGCGACCATGACGACGGCCCGACGCCGGTCGGATTCGGTGACGATATCCCCGCCTTCATGCTGATCGCTGGCAACGCCAAGGTCTGATTGCCCGATGGGCAAGCCCGGCATCGATTTCCCAGGCTTCGGTGTAGGCCTGGTGATTTTGCGCGACGGCAAAATCCTTCTCTACAAACGCGTGCGTTCGCCTGAAGCCGGCTACTGGAATATCGTCGGCGGTAAGGTCGACCATATGGAGCCGGCTGAGGAGGCCGCGCGCCGCGAGGCGGAAGAAGAAACGGGACTGACAATCGGCCGCGTCGAGCGGATCGGCTTGACCGAACAGATCATCGAGGCCGACCGCCAGCACTGGATTTCCCTTCTCTATATCGCCCGCGATGTGGCGGGCGAGCCGCAGCTCACCGAACCCGACAAGCTCTCGGATTTCGGCTGGTTTGGCCTTGCCGACCTGCCTGAGCCGCTGTCGGCTTTCACCAGGGTCGCGATATCAGCTCTTCCAGCTGGCGAGTTGCGCTGATCATTCAGCCCGCAGCGCCGCTTCATAGGCAAGCCGCACCCAGCGCGCCATGACATCGGGATCGTCATAGGCCTCGTCGGGGATGCTCCAATAGGGCATCTTCACCGGAGTTCCCTTCTTGCCCTCGTAGAACCATTGGCTGGCGCCTGCCGCGGCAAACTCCGGTGCGCTCTCTTCATCGGCCTTCAGCAGGATTTCGTCGCGCACCTCGAGCGCCAGGATGCGGCCGAGATGGTAGATGCCCTTGCCGCCGAACATGCGCTTGATGGTGACAGGCCCAAGCGACTGAAACATTTCATCGATGCCGGCATTGTCCATGGCCTGTCCTCTTTCCTGCGCAGCCGAGCCTATATCGTGTGATAACCGCGGTTCAAATAAAGAAGCGCCGGGTGGATCTCGGTGAAACGAACGGCAGCGACCTCGCCGAAGATGACGTTATGGGTCGGCATTTCCTTGATGTCGGTCACCCGGCAGTCGAAGACGGCAAGCGCATCGGCAAGTACGGGCGCGCCCGTTGCCAGCGTTTCGAAGCGGGCGCTCAAGAAACGATCTCCGTTTTCCAGATGCGTGCGGCCTGAAAAGGCATCGGCAACGCCCTGATGATGGGCGCCGAGCGAGTTCAGCGCGAAGATGCCGCTTCGCCAGAAGATCTCGTTCTTCGCATTGGTGTTGCTGAGGCAGACGAGAACGGAAGCCGGATTGTCGGACACCGAGCAGGCAGCCGTGATGGTGACGCCACGGCGGGCTTCACCGAGCGCCGTCGTCACGAGCTGCACATGGCCGGCATAGCGGCTCATGGCATCGCGATAGAGGCCGGGATCGATATGCTGCCTGTTCAACACATGCTTCTCCACAATCAGTGTCTTGTTTTTATTATTTCACCAATATGGCGGGCATCGGTTACCTTTTCTACAATGGCACCCTCTAAAAGCTGCAGAACACGCTTGTTTTTCTTTGACGATTGCCGCCGTGCGGATAAAAGGGCATGGACAAGACGAGAGACCTGCACCTTTCATGATGACCCTGCGTGTCATAGCCGCCCTTCTGTCGCTCATGGCGTTGACGGCCGAAGGCCGCGCGGCCGGCGTGACGATCGGCGTCGTGGCGCCGCGAGAGGGCACTTTCGCCTCGCTCGGCGCACAGATTTCCGCCGGCGCGAATTTTGAGATCCAGCGGGCGGGCAATACGGTCGTTCCTGTCAATGAGACCTGCCAGGACAATAGCGGCCAGGCGATCGCCGATGCGCTGATCGCTGCAAAGGTTCAGATCGCCATCGGCTTCCTCTGCAGCGAGACGCTGGAAGGCGCCCTGCCGAAGCTGAAGGACGCCAATATTCCCGTCATCACCGTGTCGGTACGCTCGCGCATCCTGATGGAGGATTCGCTGAAGAACGGCTGGCCCCTCTTCCGCCTCGGTCCGCAGGATAGCGATGAAGCCGCCAGGATCATTCAGATCATCCTGCAGCAATGGACGGCGTCTCCGATCGCCCTCATCGAGGACGGCACGATCCATGGCCGCGAACTGACGGAAGCCGTGCGCAACGCACTGGAAGAAAATGGCTTGAAGCCTGTTTTCACCGACACCTACCGGCCGGGACAGGAACAACAGATCGGCCTCGTGCGCCGCCTGAAGCGGGCCGGCGCCACCAAGGTCTTCATCGGCGGTGACAGGAACGATGTCGCCATCATCGCCCGTGACGCCAAGGCTGAAAATATCCCGCTCGACATTCTGAGCGGCGACGCGATGCGCGCTGCAAACCAGCCGCTGGCGCTGGCTGATGGCGTACGCGCCGTTGCCATTCCCGAATATGCGCTTCTGCCGGATGCGGCTGCGACCGTCGAGGCCTTGCGCGCAGCCGGAACCGAACCGGAAGGTTATGTTCTGCCGGCAGCCGCAGCCGCGCTGATTGCCGATCAGGCCGTGCAGGCAGCGGTGGCCGAAGGCAAGCCGGTGGCCGAAAAACTGATCGCAACGCAGTTCAATACGCCGATCGGCCCGGTCATCTTCACGCCAGCCCACGAACTGTCGCAAAATCCCTATCGTCTTCTCGAATGGCGCGGCGACACTTTCGTCCCGCCGGCCGATGGGACAGATTGACCTATTGAAATTTGCCGTGAGGCGCTCGCCGCTTCCGGTTGAGAGGAGACCGAGATCATGACGACACTGCCCATCCGCATCGCCCCATCGATCCTGGCGGCAGATTTTGCAAAACTCGGCGAGGAAGTACGCAACGTCACTGCGGCCGGCGCCGACTGGATCCATCTCGACGTCATGGACGGCCATTTCGTGCCGAACATCTCCTTCGGCCCCGATGTCATCAAGTCGTTGCGCTCCTATACGGATGCGACCTTCGATTGCCATCTGATGATCTCGCCGGCCGATCCCTATCTGGAGGCTTTCGCAAAGGCCGGCTGTGATCGCATAACCGTGCATGCAGAGGCCGGACCGCACCTGCACCGCTCGCTGCAGACGATCCGCCATCTCGGCAAGAAGGTCGGCGTCACCCTCAATCCGGCAACGCCGCTTTCGGTGGTCGAGAACGTGCTTGACGATGTCGACCTCATTCTCATTATGTCCGTCAACCCCGGTTTCGGCGGCCAGAAATTCATTCCGGCAATGGCAGACAAGATCGCAGCGGCGAAGTCACTCATCGGTGATCGCCCGATCGAGCTTGAGGTGGACGGCGGTGTGACGGTCGATACCGCGCCTGCCGTGGCAAAGGCCGGCGGCAATGTGCTCGTCGCCGGATCGGCAATTTTCAAGGGCGGCTCGGTCGAGACCTATCGCCAGGCCATTACCGCCCTTCGCAACGCGGCTGAGGGAGCTCGCTGATGACGAAGCGCATGTTCATGGGCGGGTTTTTCGCCGTCTTGCTGACCGGCATGGCGGCCACGGCCTCTGCTGGCGATATCGCCAATATGCAGCCTGTCGGCTTCTCCGCCGACGGCAAGGTCTTTGCCTTCCAGGAATTCGGCATGAAGGATGGCAAGATCCCCTATTCGGAGACCTATTTCATCAATACCGAAACGGGTGCTGATCTCGAGGGCACGCCCTTTCATTTGGAATTGACCGACAAGGATGCCGATCTGTCCAAGGCACGCCGCCAGAATCTGACGGCAGCCCGCCAGCAGATGGACAAGTACAACCTTCTGACCAATCCCGGCCTGATCGCCGCCTTCAACCCGCCGACCGAACTCGGCTCGCCGATGAAGACGATCCGTTACACGACAATCGCAAGTGACGGCCCGCCGCGGGGCGCCTATTCGCTGCTGCTCGGCGATGCCGAAGTCGCCAAGCCGGAAAGCTGCAAGGACGTCAACCGCGTCATCGGCTTCACCCTGCAGCTCATCGAGAAGGACGGTGCGCCGAACCGCCAGCTAGTGCATGAGGACAAGTCGCTGCCGGCAGATCGCGGCTGTACTGTGGAATATCGCATGGGCGGCGCCCTCGTCTATCAGCCGGAATCGGGCAAGCCTGTCCATATCGCCCTCATCCTGGCGCTGAGCGCCTCTCCTGACGGCCGCAACGGCCGCTGGATCGCCGTTCCGGTTCACCCCTGAGAATGAACCGTTTGCGGGCGGCATGGCCGTCCTTATCAGAACTTTTCATCGGCGCCCCGCTATGGGGCGTCCAGATGCTGCTCTCCGCCTTGGCCGGCCTCTATCTGCGCAATGGCATGGAGACGAGCCATGTGCTCGATCTCTCCATCCTTTATTTCGGCGGCGGGCTGCTCTCCTGGCCCTTTAACTTGCTTGCCGGGCGTTATCTTGCGCTCGGCCATCAGGCGGAGGCGCGTTTTGCCGCATTCTTCCTGGTGCTGACGATGGGCACGGTCCTGATGACGGCCTTTCTCTTCGCCATGGACTACCGGATTTTCTATTCCCGCTGGCATTCGCCGTTCGGCTCGGTCATCTGGATGTTCCAGTTTGTCTTTACCGGCGCCAGCGCGGTTTATCAGTTCCTTGTCCTTGGCCTGGGGCTGTTTTTGCCCCTCGGACTGGTCTGTCTTTTTGTCACCAGCCTGGCTCTTGCCAAACGCATGCGTTGAGATTGCCGGCCGTCTTTGCTACAGGGGCCGCAGCTACTGTCACGAAATGAAGGCGCTCGTCCATGATCCCTCGTTATTCCCGGCCCGATATGGTCGCCATCTGGTCTCCCGAAACCAAGTTCCGCATCTGGTTCGAGATCGAGGCCCATGCCTGCGACGCGCTGGCAGACCTCGGAGTGATCCCGAAGTCGGCAGCCGCCACCATCTGGGAAAAGGGCGGCAAGGCGACTTTCGACGTTGCCCGCATCGATGAGATCGAGGCCGTCACCAAACATGACGTCATCGCCTTCCTGACGCATCTTGCGGAAATCGTCGGCCCGGACGCCCGCTTCGTCCATCAGGGCATGACCTCCTCCGACGTGCTCGACACCACGTTCAACATACAGCTCGTGCGCGCTGCCGATATCCTGCTCGCCGACATGGACCGTGTTCTGACAGCGCTGAAGACGCGCGCCTTCGAACACAAGGACACGATCCGCATCGGCCGCAGCCACGGCATCCATGCCGAGCCGACGACAATGGGCCTGACCTTCGCCCGCTTCTACGCCGAGATGAGCCGCAACCGCGCCCGCCTCGTTGCCGCCCGCGCCGAAATCGCGACGGGGGCCATCTCCGGCGCTGTCGGCACCTTCGCCAATATCGACCCTGTTGTCGAAGAGCATGTCTGCGCAGCACTCGGCCTCGTTCCGGAACCCGTTTCCACGCAGGTCATCCCGCGTGACCGCCATGCCATGTTCTTCGCCACCCTCGGTGTCATCGGCTCGTCGATCGAAAACGTCGCGATCGAAATACGCCACATGCAGCGCACCGAAGTGCTGGAGGCGGAAGAATTCTTCTCGCCGGGCCAGAAGGGCTCTTCGGCCATGCCGCACAAGCGCAACCCGGTCTTGACTGAAAACCTGACCGGCCTTGCGCGTCTCGTGCGCATGTCGGTCGTACCCGCGATGGAAAACGTGGCGCTCTGGCATGAGCGCGACATCAGCCATTCGAGCGTCGAGCGCGCCATCGGCCCGGATACCACTGTTACCCTCGACTTCGCGCTGAACCGTCTCGCCGGCGTCATCGAAAAGCTCGTGGTCTATCCCGAGAACATGATGAAGAACCTCGACAAGTTCCGCGGCCTTGTCCATTCGCAGCGCGTTCTCCTGGCGCTGACGCAGGCCGGCACCTCCCGCGAGGATGCCTATCGCCTCGTGCAGCGCAACGCCATGAAGGTCTGGGAACAGGGCAAGGATTTCCTCGAAGAACTGCTGGCCGATGCCGAGGTGCGCGCTGCACTCTCCGAGGCGGATCTCCGCGAGAAATTCGATCTCGGTTATCACACCAAGCATGTCGACACGATCTTCCGCCGCGTCTTCGGCGAAGCTTGATCGGCACAAGACAGGTCATGAGACGGCGCCCGTGAGGCGCCGTTTTCATTTTCGCTTCCGGGACGTAGTCGCCGGCGCAGCGCGCTTCTTTTTCTCCGGCTTGCCGATCGATGTATCGCCCGGCTCATCCGATATCTCACAAACCTCTGTCTCACCCCGGCCCTTAGCCGCCTTGGCCACCAGCAAGTCGAGGTGCTTGAGGTCTTCTTCGTCGAGATTTTCGATGCCGATGAAGCGGTTCTCGGCATGGCTCGTCAGGATGATTTCGTTGAGCTTTGCCTGGATGGCCCGCGTATCGCGTGTCTGCGCATTCTGCAGCACGAAGACCATCAGGAAGGTGATGATCGTCGTACCGGTGTTGATCACCAGCTGCCAGGTTTCCGAGTAGTCGAAGACGGGGCCGAGAGCAGCCCAGATAATGACGGCGATAAGCGCCAGAATGAAGGTCACCGGCTTGCCCGCCCACTCCGATATCTTGGTTGCGAAGTGGGCAAACACATGGCGTATGGTCACCTTGAAATCCTCCTTCGAAGTCGGCACAAGACAAACTCCAAGCAAGGTTCCGAGGTTCCGGGCTCTGTTGAAATTCCGGGGCATCGCGCAAATTCGCGACACCCCCGGGATGTTGCCATTACATGGCTTCGCGGGCGATCAGCTTCCGGTAAAGATGCCAGGTCGCATGGCCGAGGATTGGGATGACGAGTGCGAGGCCGACAAAGAGCGGGATTGTGCCGATGACGAGCGACGCGGCAACGATCAGGCCCCAGAGCAATACCGGTATCGGATTGACGAAGGTTGCCCGGATCGAGGCGACCATCGCGGCCACCGCCCCGCAGTCCCTGTCGAGCAGCATCGGGAAGGTCACGACGGTGATCGCCAGTACGACGAACGCAAAGCCGAGGCCGACTAGATTACCCCACAGGATGAGCTGCATGCCTTCCGGCGTACCGAACACTTGCTGCAGGAAGAGCGACATGGAGCGCGGGAAGACCTCGCCAAGAAGGCCTGTATAGATGGTTTGCGCCGTGACCAGCCAGACGGTGAATATCCCGAACAGCAGGAGGCCGACGGCGATGATCGACGGCAAAGCCGGCGAATGGCGGACATCGAGTGCATGTTTCCAAGAGGAATCGAGTCCGGCCTCGCGCCGGCGGCTGATTTCGTAGAGGCCGATCGCGGCTATCGGGCCGATCAGCACAAAGCCCGACATCAGCGGAAAGATCATCGGTGCGAGATTGGCGCCCGAGCTCAACATCGTCAGGAAGATACCGGCGATCGGATACATGAGACACAGGAAAACGTAATGCGAAGGCTTCTCGCGGAAATCCTCGAAACCCAGCCTGAGCGCGTCGAAGACGTCGGCTACGCTGATCCTGTTGACCACGGGCCGTGCGAAGCTCTCGCCAGCACCCGTCATGACATGAAATGTCGTCATGGCTTTCTCCTCCTCAGCCAAGATGAACCGGAGGCGAATGTGTCGGCAACAAGGGGCCGACACGAGAACGCAACCGGCATAAAGCCACGTTAGCAAATTTTTTGAGCTAAGTCGCTCTTTCCCTTGACATCGCGGTTAAGCTTTCTCACATCGGCGGCACCATGAAAGCTTCAGACGCAGATATCCTCATCATTCCCGGCTATACCAATTCCGGCCCCGACCATTGGCAGAGCCGTTGGGAAGCGAAACTCAGCACCGCGCGCCGAGTCGAGCAGGCGGAATGGTCCAAGCCCGTGCGCGAGGACTGGACTGCCCGCATCGCCGAAGCGGTGAATGCCTCGACACGCCCCGTGGTGCTCATCGCTCATTCCCTCGGGGTGCCATCGGTGATCCACGCAATTCCGCTGTTTCAAAAGCGCGTAGCCGGCGCCTTCTTCGTCGCGCCGCCCGATGTTGCCAATCCGGATATCCGCCCGAAGCATCTCATGACCTTCGGCCCCTACCCGCGCGATCCGTTACCTTTCCCCTCGATTACGGTCGCCAGCCGCAACGATCCCTTCGGCACCTATGAGCATGCTGATGACATCGCTAACAGCTGGGGTTCTTTCCTTGTGGATGCGGGCGAGTCCGGTCACATTAACTCGGAATCCGGCCACGGCCCCTGGCCGGAAGGCACGATGGTCTTTGCCCAGTTTCTCAGCCGCTTGCCCGGCTGAGAAAGCCAAAAAATCCGGCATTTCCAGTGAATTAAGCGATCGCTTTCTAAGCATTTCTTAATGGAAAGACCGCAGACTGCGCTGACGCCAGAAAAGCGAGAGCGCCCGTGAAGCAAACCCACCCGCCAAAAGCCGCCAATGTCAGTTGCGACGAGCCGGCGGCCGATGGGTTCGCAAGCTACACCGACGATTCCGACATTGCGGAGCGCGAAAGCCGATGGAATTATGCGCTCGTTGGCTCCGGGCTCGGTGTCTGGGACCACAATTACCGCCTCGACAAGAAATATTACTCGCAGACCTGGAAGAGCATACGCGGCATGGCGCCGGATGAGGAGGCCGACGGCGACTACGAGGCCTGGCTGCAGCTCGTTCATCCCGATGATCGCGATTTCGTCGTCAACGCCATCGAGCGCCAGAATGCTGGCGACCCCGACTATCATGTCTTCCAGTATCGAGAGCGCCACAAGGACGGCCACTGGGTCTGGATCGAATGCCGCGGCGCACCCGTCGAGTGGGATGAGAACGGCGCTGCTCAGCGCGTCGTCGGCACGGACACGGACATCACCGCGCGCAAGGAAACCGAGGAGATGCTCGCGCAGCTCTCCCGCCGCCTCGACCTCGCTTTGCAGATCAGCGATATCGGCGTTTTCGAAGCCGATATCGATCACGGGACCGTCGAATGGGACGACCGCCTTATTGCCATTTACGGACTGAAGGATGCCGATCGTTTCTCCGCAGCCAATGCCTGGCTCAGCACTGTTCATCCTGACGATCGCGATCGCGTCAACGAAACCGTCGAAAGCAACGTCAACAACGAGACCGGCTTTCATCAGGAATTTCGTATCATCAGAGGCGATGGCGCCGAGCGCATCATCCGTGCCCGCTCGGCCTTCTTCGTCGACGGCAATGGCTGCCGCAAGCTGATCGGCGCCAATTGGGACGTGACGGAGGAAGTGGCGCTGCGCAACGAGTTGCGGCGCGCCAAGGATCTTGCAGAAGCACGCAACCGCGAACTCGAAGCCGCCAAGGAAAGCATCGAGCATCTGGCGTTCCATGATTATCTGACCGGCCTGCCGAACCGTCGCTATCTCGACAAGATGCTGGAGGAACTCTCCGCCCATTGTCGCGAGGAAGGTCTGGCGCTTGCCATCCTTCATATCGATCTCGACCGCTTCAAGCAGATCAACGATACGCTCGGCCACCGCGCCGGCGATTATATGCTCAAACATGCTGCCCGGGTGCTGCGCGATTCCATTCGCGGCACCGATTTCGTCGCGCGCATCGGCGGCGATGAATTCGTCGTTCTCTGCATCGTCGACACTCCCTCGAAGAAGATTGCCACCGTCGCCGAGCGCATCATCCGCGAGCTGCGCAAACCCATCAAATACGAGGGGCATGATTGCCGCTTCGGCGCCAGCATCGGCATCGCCATCGATAGCGGCCCCAAGCTCGACGAAAAGCAGCTCCTGCTCAATGCTGATATCGCGCTCTACCGGGCCAAGGGCTCCGGCCGCAACCGCCACGAATTCTTCTCCAATGCTGCACGCCGTACGATCCTGACGGCCAAGCGCCTTGCCGATGAAATCCTGATCGGCCTGGAGCGCAACGAATTCGTGCCCTTCTATCAGCCGCAGTTCGATGCCCGCACGCTCGATATCGCCGGCATCGAGACGCTGGCCCGCTGGCAGCATCCGGAACACGGACTGCTGGCGCCGGATCGCTTCCTCGACATTGCCGAGGATCTCGACGTCGTCTCGACCATCGATGCGCTGATCCTCGAACAGGCGATCGCCGACCGGAAAGCCTGGATCCGCGAAGGCTTCACTATTCCCCGCATCTCCGTCAATGTCTCCGGCCGGAGACTCTCCGATCCGCAGCTTGGCAAGAAGCTGCGCTCGCTGAAGATCGAGCCCGGCACGGTCTCATTCGAACTGCTAGAATCGATCTCGCTTGACGATTGCGACGAGGCGGTCACCGCCAATCTCAAAAAGCTGAAGAAGCTCGGCATCGACATTGAGGTCGATGATTTCGGCACCGGTCATGCCTCGATCGTCAGCTTGCTGCGGCTGAGCCCGAAAACACTGAAGATCGATCGGGAGCTGATCAGGCACCTGCCGCAATCGGCCGAGCAGCGCAAGCTCGTGCGTTCCATCATCGAGATCGGCCGCTCGCTGAATATTCTCGTCACCGCAGAAGGTGTCGAGACCGCCGATCACGTCCGCATCCTGCAGGAGCTCGGCTGCGACATGCTGCAGGGCTATGCGCTCGCCCGGCCGATGTCCGGCCTACAGTTCCCGGCTTTCATCCGTGGCGAAAGCTGGCGGCAACCGGAGGGTGAGGCTCGCGCACTGCAGAAGGATCTCCGCCATTCCGTGGGCCGGCCCATCTCCAAAACAGCCTCCGGATAAAGACCTGTATAACCCCTCCGAGATTTTGCCTTCATTCCACCGTAAAGAAAAAGGCGGTAGTCTTTCCTTGGCAAGATTTCGATTCTCATTGCGGTTTTCCCGCCCAAGGCCGGAAACCGGGGAAGGAGTGACAGGCGGATTGTGAAACTCTCTCTTTTCCTTTAAGGGGACGCCACGAGATCGATCCACGCGCGCTATCCCAAGAGCGCCAACAGCTAGAGAATAACCACAATGAACCGTCGCCGCCGTATCTACGAGGGCAAGGCAAAGATTCTGTATGAAGGGCCTGAACCGGGCACGCTGATCCAGTTCTTCAAGGACGATGCCACTGCTTTCAACAAGAAGAAACACGAAGTCATTGATGGCAAAGGCGTCCTCAACAACCGTATTTCTGAATATATCTTCAGCCATCTGAACAAGATTGGTATTCCCACCCACTTCATCCGCCGGCTCAACATGCGCGAGCAGCTGATCAAGGAAGTGGAGATGATCCCGCTTGAGATCGTCGTGCGCAACGTCGCCGCCGGCTCGCTCGCCAAGCGCCTCGGCATCGAGGAAGGCGTGGTCCTGCCGCGCTCGATCATCGAATTCTACTACAAGTCCGATGCGCTCGAAGATCCGATGGTCTCCGAAGAGCACATCACCGCCTTCGGCTGGGCCAATCCGGCTGAGCTCGACGACATCATGGCGCTTGCCATTCGCGTCAACGACTTCATGACCGGCCTCTTCCTCGGCGTCGGCATCCAGCTCGTCGATTTCAAGATCGAATGCGGCCGCCTTTTCGAAGGCGACATGATGCGCATCATCCTGGCTGACGAAATCTCGCCGGACAGCTGCCGCCTCTGGGATATCGAGACCCACAAGAAGATGGACAAGGACCTCTTCCGCCGCGATATGGGCGGTCTGCTGGAAGCCTATTCCGAAGTTGCGCGCCGTCTCGGTATCATCAATGAAAACGAGCCCGTGCGCGGCACTGGCCCCGTTCTGGTCAAGTAAAAGCAGGGAAAACAAGTGATCAAGGCTCGCGTCACTGTCACGCTGAAAAACGGCGTTCTCGATCCTCAGGGCAAAGCCATCGAAGGCGCGCTCGGCGCCCTCGGCTTCGGCGGTGTCGGTCATGTACGCCAGGGCAAGGTCTTCGACCTGGAGCTCGAAGGCACCGACAAGGCCAAGGCCGAAGCCGACCTCAAGGCCATGTGCGAGAAACTCCTCGCAAACACGGTCATCGAGAACTACGCGATCGCGATCGACTGACGATCATAGGCCCGCCACGCGGCGGGCCTTCAGGATGAAGCGTCATGGAAGCAAAGCTGGAGACGGAAGTCTCGAAATTCATGAGCTATGTTTTGCGCCATGCGCCGGAAGCCGCAGGCCTGACGCTTGATGCCGAGGGCTGGGTATCCTTCGATGCATTCGAAAAGGCGGTGACGTCGAAATACGACATCTCCCGTGCCGATATTATCGGGATCATCGAGAACAACTCGAAGAAGCGCTTTGCACTCGTCAATAACAGAATTCGCGCCAACCAGGGCCACAGCGTCGAAATCGATCTTGCGTTGAAGGCGGTCCAGCCGCCTGCAATTCTTTTTCACGGTACGTCACTCGTGAACTGGCCCCTGATCGAGCGCGAAGGCCTGAAGAAGATGGAACGGCGCCACGTCCATCTCTCGGCGGATGTCGATACGGCCAAGATCGTCGCAACACGCCGCAAGGGCGACACTATTATCCTGCGTGTAGACGCAGCACGCATGTTTTCAGAGGGTCATTCTTTCTTTGTCTCAGACAATGGAGTATGGCTCGCCGAAAGCGTTCCAGTTCAATATCTTTCGCCAAACGCGGGGACCTTATGAAATCAGCCGTCGTTCAACTTCCGGGCCTCAACCGCGATCGGGACATGATCGCCGCTCTCACCAAGATTTCCGGTCACCAGCCGGTGACGATCTGGCAGACGGAAACGGAAATCCCTGATGTCGACCTGATCGTCATTCCCGGCGGCTTCTCCTATGGCGATTACCTGCGCTGCGGAGCGATCGCTGCTCGCATGCCGGTCATGCAGGCGATCATCGAGAAGGCGAACGAAGGCGTGAAGGTGCTCGGCGTCTGCAACGGTTTCCAGATTCTGGTCGAGGCCGGCCTTCTGCCGGGCGCGCTGATGCGCAACGCCTCCCTGAAATTCGTCTGCCGCGAGATCAAGCTCGAAGTCGTCAACGCCGAGACGGATTTTTCCCGCGCCTATGAAAAAGGCCAGATCATCCGCTGCCCGGTCGCCCATCACGACGGCAACTATTTTGCCGACACGGAAACGCTCGCTGCCATCGAAGGCAACGGCCAGGTCGTTTTCCGCTATGCCGAAGGCACCAATCCCAATGGTTCGGTCAACGACATTGCCGGCGTTATGAACGCCAAGGGCAATGTGCTCGGCATGATGCCGCATCCGGAAAATCTCATCGAAGCCGCTCATGGCGGTTCGGATGGCCGCGGCCTCTTCGCCTCGGCGCTCGACGTCATCGCCGCCTGAATTCTGGCCGAAGAGCAAGATAGATGCACCCTCGCCTTTTCGCAGCCATCGCTAACGCTGCTGCCTTTGCCGGCCTTGCCGCACTCGTTGCTGCCTGCCAGTCCTCGACGCCTGCAAAGGGACCGGACCGCAGTGCGTTGTCGACGATGGAGCGTGTGGCGCTCGGCGCCAATGGTTGCTGGTTCAAGTCGGGCGATGCGGCTTTTGCGGCCTACAAGCTCGCACCGGAACTCAATTCCTTCTCCGGTCGTCCGCGCATTCTCGTCGTGCACAAGGGCAGCCCTGAAAGCCGGCCGCTGCTCGTCGTGCAGGCCGAAGGCAATCCGGCCAAGATGCAGGCGTTCGGCCCCATGATGTCCGAGCCGGTCGCCGGCCGCATCGCCGCCGATGTCACCCGCTGGTCGGGCGGCAATCGCGCCTGCAGCTAAGCTTTGGCTTAATCCCAGAAAAACGATTTGCTGACTTCGCGTGCGGCATCGGACCGCGACAGGCCGATATCCTTGAGTTGATCCGCTGTCAGTCCGCGCAACGCCAGGCGCCCCTCCCGCTTCTGTTGCCACAGAACGAAGACTGCCCACAGGCGGCCGAGCCGAGTCGTTGCCGGCGCCTGCCTCGGGAGGACAATTTCGTGTGGGCTATCGATAGAGACAATCGATACAATCTGGTTCTTCATTTGAGGTACAACGGACATCCTTGGCTCCTGTTGTTTC
Organism: Rhizobium sp. 768_B6_N1_8; assembly: GCF_051811225.1. Taxonomy (NCBI): domain Bacteria; kingdom Pseudomonadati; phylum Pseudomonadota; class Alphaproteobacteria; order Hyphomicrobiales; family Rhizobiaceae; genus Rhizobium; species Rhizobium sp. 768_B6_N1_8. Next base: position 1,756,849 of record NZ_JBPWPV010000001.1, read on the forward strand.
CGCTCCAGTGATTGTCACATAGTATTGACAGCAAGAGGGTGACAATCTATTCATTGTCACCATGACAAATTGGCTCCCAGATCTCTCGCAGGGCTCCGGCCCAGTCTATATGCGGCTTGCGGACAATATCGAATCCGCCATTGCTTCCGGCGCTTTGCCGGCGGGAGCCAAGCTGCCGCCGCAGCGAAATCTCGCTTATGACATCGGGGTGACAATCGGAACAATCGGCCGAGCCTATGCGCTGGTTCATGAGCGTGGCCTCGTCGCCGGTGAAGTCGGCCGCGGCACCTATGTACTCGATCGTGCCGATACGCCCCCGAGCGAACAGACGGATCCCCTTACCCTTTCGCTGAGCGGCACCCGCATTGCAGACGCCCCGGCAAACAAGCTCCGCTTCGACACGACCGCCGCCCCCGATCTTGGTCAGGGCAAGGTGATCGCCGGCATCATGGCCGAGATCGGCGAGCAGCATCTGGCGGAAATCTCCTCCTATTCACGCAGCTTCCCGCGGAACTGGTTCGAGGCAGGTCGTCTCTGGCTGGCGCGCAACGACTGGTCGCCGGAGGTCGAAAATGTCGTTCCGACGCTCGGCGCGCATGCGGCGGCAATTGCCGTCATCGCCGCCGTATCTGCACCCGGTGACAAGATCGTTTTCGAAAACCTCACCTATACGCAGGTCAGCCGCAGCGTCCGCCTGCTCGGGCGGCGCACGCTGACGGTCGAGTCGGATGAGAACGGCGTTATTCCCGAGGATTTCGAGCGGCTCTGCCAGCAGCAGCATCCGAAGCTGATCTTCCTGATGCCGACGGTCCACAATCCGACCCTTGCCATCATGCCCTATGAGCGGCGCGTCGCCATTGCGGATATCGCCAGACGGCATGGCGTGTGGATCATCGAGGACGATCTCTATGGCGGCATGGCGAATGACGCTACGCCGCTGCTTGCCGCAATCGCGCCCGATCGCACCTTCCTGGTCAACGGCCTGTCGAAATCGGTTGCTGCCGGCGTGCGTGGCGGCTGGGTCGCCTGCCCGCCACATTTCGCCCAGCGCATCAAGGTCACGCACAAGATGGTCACGGGCGGCCTGCCCTTCATTCTGGCCGAAACCTGTGCGCGGCTCGTCCAGAGCGGCAAGGCGCACGAGATCCGCAATGCAAGTGTCGTGGAGCTATCGGCCCGCGTGGGCCTCGCCCGTGAGGTCATGCGGGGATTCGATTTCGAATCCCACCCGCATGCGCCCTTCCTGTGGCTGAAACTGCCGGAACCCTGGCTGTCCGGCACCTTCAAGAATGCCGCCTTCCGCGATGGCGTGCTTGTCGATGACGAGGACGAGTTCAAGGCCGCGCGTGGCGAGAAGGTCTATCACCGCGTGCGCATCGGTTTCTCCTCGCCGAAGGATAGAAACGAGCTTGTGTCGGGTCTTATGATATTGAAACGCCTATTGGAAAATGGCGGCTCCGCCTATGACGGAGAGATCTGAACTGTTGCAAATTGGTGTCAGGATTGTGGAAAAAGCCACGATCCGGATGCGAGCGCTTTACCGTCGATACCTGCATGTTACCTCTTTCCCATTCCGCTGGTCGGGCGAGAATCAAGGGACAGCAGATGAAATCCGATTTCCGTTTAAGCCTGTCGAGTATCGCGTCGGTCGCAGTAATCGCCAGCAGCTTGGGAATGTCATCAGCGGCGCAAGCCGGAGACAAGATTTTCGACGAATTGCGCTTTGGCGCTTCCGCTTCCGTACAGGGCGGACATTCCCATGAAGATGGCGTTTTCCCCGAAATAACGGCCCTTTTCGATCCCTTCGGTTTTGAGCAGGCAACCGGCTGGAAGCAGCAGCTCATGCATCCGCGCGTCCATGTCGGCACCTCGATCGGCACGGCGGGTGAAGCCACGCAGTTCTTCGCCGGTTTCACCTGGACGGTCGACCTCAGCGACAAGATCTTCGCTGAAGCTGGCTTCGGCGGCGTCATCCACACTGGCGAGCTTCGCGATGACGACGACCACCCCGACCTCGGCTGTCGTGTGCTGTTCCACGAATATCTCGGCGCCGGCTATCGCTTCAACAGCAACTGGAATGTCATGGCGCAACTCGCCCATTCCTCGAATGCCAATCTCTGCGACGGCCCGAACGACGGCATGACCCGCGCCGGACTGATGGTCGGCTACAAATTCTGACGGGCCTCGCCCGTTAAAGACAGCATTGTGAAGCTTTTGATGCCTGCCCTCTGTTGACGGCAGGCATTTTCCTATCGCGCGCAATTCCTACTTAAGCTAAAGACACGGCAAACGCGCTAGGGCATGTCCGTTGTTCTTCGAATCTCGGTCATGGTCTATCTCTTTGTTTCACGCAATTCCGGACGCAAAACCGCTGCGCACTTTTGCTGGATTGCTCTAAGGCAGGGACTTTCGAGAGCTCATGACCATCCCAAACACTATCAAGATCACGCCGGAACTCATCGCCTCACACGGCCTCAAGCCGGATGAATACCAGCGCATTCTGGATCTGATCGGCCGCGAACCGAGCTTCACGGAGCTCGGCATCTTTTCGGCCATGTGGAACGAGCACTGCTCCTACAAATCCTCCAAGAAGTGGCTGCGCACCTTGCCGACCAAGGGACCGCGCGTCATCCAGGGACCTGGCGAAAATGCCGGTGTGGTCGATATCGATGACGGCGACTGCGTCGTCTTCAAGATGGAGAGCCACAACCACCCCTCCTATATCGAGCCCTATCAGGGAGCGGCGACCGGTGTCGGTGGCATCCTGCGCGATGTCTTCACCATGGGCGCGCGTCCGATCGCTGCAATGAACGCGCTGCGTTTCGGCGAGCCGGATCATCCGAAGACACGCCATCTCGTTGCCGGCGTCGTGGCAGGTGTGGGCGGCTACGGCAATTCCTTCGGCGTGCCGACGGTCGGCGGCGAAGTGGAGTTCGATGCCCGCTACAACGGCAACATCCTCGTCAATGCCTTTGCAGCCGGCCTTGCCAAGTCGAACGCCATCTTCCTCTCGGAAGCCAAGGGTGTCGGCCTGCCGGTCGTTTATCTCGGCGCCAAGACCGGCCGTGACGGCGTCGGCGGTGCAACCATGGCATCGGCAGAATTCGATGAATCGATCGAAGAGAAGCGTCCGACCGTTCAGGTCGGCGACCCCTTCACCGAAAAGTGCCTGCTCGAAGCCTGCCTCGAACTGATGAAGACCGGCGCCGTCATCGCCATCCAGGATATGGGTGCAGCCGGCCTCACCTGCTCGGCCGTCGAAATGGGCGCCAAGGGCGACCTCGGCATCCTGCTCGAACTCGACAAGGTGCCGGTGCGCGAAGAGCGTATGACCGCCTACGAGATGATGCTGTCGGAAAGCCAGGAGCGCATGCTCATGGTGCTGCAGCCGGAAAAGGAAGAGGAAGCCAAGGCGATCTTCGTCAAGTGGGGCCTCGATTTCGCGATCGTCGGCAAGACCACGGACGATCTTCGCTTCCGCGTCATGCATCAGGGTGAGGAAGTCGCCAACCTGCCGATCAAGGATCTCGGCGACCAGGCTCCGGAATACGACCGCCCCTGGCGCGAATCCGGCAAGCGTGCGCCCCTGCCCGCCAACCTCGTTGCAGCGCCGGAAGATTACAACGAAGCGCTGCTGAAGCTCGTCGGCTCCGCCAATCAGTCCAGCCGCCGCTGGGTCTACGAACAATATGACACGCTGATCCAGGGCAACTCCCTGCAGCTTCCGGGCGGCGACGCCGGTGTCGTGCGCGTCGAAGGCCATCCGCTGAAGGCGCTGGCCTTCTCCTCTGACGTCACCCCGCGTTATGTCGAGGCCAATCCCTTCGAGGGCGGCAAGCAGGCGGTTGCCGAATGCTGGCGCAACATCACCGCGACCGGCGCCGAGCCGCTGGCGGCCACAGACAACCTGAACTTCGGCAATCCGGAAAAGCCCGAGATCATGGGCCAGTTCGTCGAGGCCGTGAAGGGCATCGGCGAAGCCTGCCGCGCACTGGACTTCCCGATCGTCTCCGGCAACGTCTCGCTCTATAACGAAACCAATGGTGTCGCGATCCTGCCGACGCCCACCATTGCCGGCGTCGGCCTGATGCCCGACTGGCGCAAGATGGCCCGAATCGGCAGCGCTGCCGAAGGCGACCGGGTTCTGCTGATCGGCACCGACGGCAGCCATCTCGGCCAGTCCGTCTATCTGCGCGATGTCGTCGGCAGCACCGAAGGCCCGGCACCCGAGGTCGATCTCTTCGCCGAACGCCGCAACGGCGATTTCGTCCGCTCGGTTATCCGTAACGGTCAGGCGACCGCCTGCCACGACATTTCCTCCGGCGGCCTCGTCCTGGCGCTCGCTGAAATGGCGATGGCGTCAGGCAAGGGTCTCAACGTCAGCCTCAGCGAAGGCAAGGGTGCGGCCCATGCCCAGCTCTTCGGCGAGGATCAGGCGCGCTACGTTCTGACCGTTCCGAAGGACGTTGCCGATTTCATCTGCGCCAACGCAGAAGGTTCAGGTATCCCCTTCCGCCGCCTCGGTACTATCAAGGGCGATGCCCTCGTCGTCGACGATCTGATTGCGCTGCCGATTCAGCAATTGCGCGATGCCCATGAATCGTGGTTCCCTGATTTCATGGACGGCCGCGGCGAGCTTGTCGCCGCGGAATGATGCGCAAGGAGTAACGATCATGGCCATGAAACCCGGCGATATCGAAGACATGATCAAGGCCGGGATTCCCGGTGCCAAGGTAACGATCCGCGATCTGGCAGGCGACGGCGATCACTACGCCGCCGAAGTCGTCGCGGAAGCCTTCCGCGGCAAGAGCCGCGTGCAGCAGCACCAGATGGTCTATGAGGCGCTGAAGGGCAATATGGGCGGCATCCTGCACGCTCTTGCCCTGCAGACCTCGGCACCGGATTGAAATGCTGGCTTCGGCCGACTGAAGATCTGAAACGAACAGGCCCGGCTGGAAGGCTTCTTCCGCCGGGTTTTTGTTTTGAAACGGAAGCGATGGCTCGAAAGTGATCGACGCCTCCTCACCTCTTCATTGCTGAGCTCTCAGGCCGGCAGCTTGTCCTGCTCGGGATAGGCAAAGACCGAGGCCGGCATCGGGCCTGCGGTCAGCAGCGTGAAATCGAAGGCGGATTTCTTGTCCGGCCCCAGCACATATTGGCGGTGCACGCGCAGCTGATCCTTACGGATCTTCTTGTAATGTTCAGGCGTCAGCATCTGCCGCACGCGGATATGGATCATGCTCGCCTGCGGCGCATCCGGATGGCCGGAAACGCTGACGACAGGCACCTTGTAGAAGTTTATCGAGTCCGTCAGGCACTGCACATCGAGCCAGAAAATATCCGGGCAACGCGCAATCAGGCCGACGCGCGAGCGCAAGAGCGTGGCCGACGACATCAGCGCGCATTGCAGGATCGCGCAGCCGAGCGTCGCGAACACCACGCGCTTGCCCTTGAAAACGTCAGGCTCCCGCTCCAACAGAATTCCGACGACATGCGCCGCGACGCTGGAGCCCATACTGTGCGAGGAGATGACATATTCATCGGCCTCCTCGTTGAGTGCTGCGCGCATCGACGTCGCGCATTGTTCCAGCCAGTCGTTGAAAACAGGCCTGTCCATGCGTGCCAGCGCCACGGCCATTTCCCAGTCGGCAAAAAGATGCAGCGTGTGGAAGCGCTCCGAGAACGGCAGGAAGCCGAAGGTGAAGAAGATGGCCGCCAGCGGCGCGCTCCAGCCGACGTGCCAGCCGGGAAGTCCCAGCCAGTAATGCAGCGTCAGGATCTGCAGCGTGATGACGATTGCGAGCGCCGTCAGCAGGAAGGGAAAGAGGAAGAACAGGCCAAAGCGCCAGGCATGGCGGAAGTAGCCGGCCATGCCGCCCTCGCGCACAACCTGCCAGAAGCTTGCAAAGCCCGCCGCGATCCGGCTTGCCGTGTTGCCGGTGCGCAACCGCTGCACCAGCTCGTTATGGTCGAAGACATGGACGCGTGTCTGCGTCTGCCAGCCATCGGCGCCGGTGCCGACATCGAAGGAAACATAGTGCCCCTCGGCCGCAGCACCGGTCGCGACATTGTAGCCCCAGACGGATGCGCTTTGCCTTGCGGTACGCTCATACCGCGCCCGGTGTGCTGCGCCATCAAGCGGTTCGAATCCGGGGAAATGCAGCACAACCCGCTTATCGACGAGTTTCATAGTGTTTTTCTTCTTTCAGGCGGGTTGAGTGCGCCGTTACCAGGAGGACGGGTTCGCCTTAAAATACGGCGAAAAACCGGATAAAACCTTCGAGCCGTCTTGCTAAGCGAACTCTTCCGGAATTCAATAAGTAAGGTGCGTTTCGATAGGGCTGAGGGGGAATTTTGTGGCCAATCTCGTGAATGAACTGATGTCAGGCGTCGTCAATAGCGTGCTGAAGGAAATCCTGAAGAAGACGACGGGCCGCACCACGACCAAGCGCAAGCGCCGTAAGGCAGCTCCTGCAACGACGAGCCGCACCACCCGCAAGGCAACGCCGACGAGCCTCAAGCCCGCTCGCAAGCAGGTCAGCAAGCGCCGTACGGCCGCAGCCGACAGCACCGCGCCTAAACCTTCCCCATCGTAAGCTGCAATGCCCGCAATTCTTCGAGGCAGGTGCATGAGCGGGTGCGATCTCGCCGTCATGACCGAAGTCTCGCAATGGGATTTCAGGCACTTCACCGATACCGAGATAGAACAGATCCGGGCTCACCTCAGCAAAGAGCCGTAACACAGCGGCAACAATGTGCGCCACAGAGTGTCGCGGATTGGTCTTTTTTTGGTTTTGGCGGCTGGAATTCCGGCTTCCACATGCTATCTAAAGAAAACGATTGAAACGGCGGGCCTTTAACCCGCCTGTTGAAAGGATTAGGTCCCATGAGCGGTATCAACGAATTCATCGAAAACGAGATCAAGAGCAACGACGTCGTCCTCTTCATGAAGGGCACGCCGCAGTTTCCGCAGTGCGGTTTCTCCGGCCAGGTCGTCCAGATCCTCGATTACATCGGTGTGGACTATAAGGGCATCAACGTGCTCGCCGATTCGGAAATCCGCCAGGGCATCAAGGATTACTCCAATTGGCCGACGATCCCCCAGCTCTACGTGAAGGGCGAGTTCATCGGCGGCTGCGACATCGTCCGGGAAATGTTCCAGGCCGGTGAGCTGCAGCAGCACCTCCAGGAAAACGGCGTCACCATTAAGACCGCCGTCGCCTGATCGGTCACCGGGCGTCCGTCCGGTTTCCAAATCTGTATCTTGAGTTCGAGGCGCTGCGCTAAGCAGCGCCTTGACCTGTTTATGGGAATTTCATTGTGACAGATTCATCACAAGCCATGTCCGCGGGTCGGCTGCCCATGGGCAAGCTCGAATTCATCGCGCTTGCGGCTTTCATGATGGCAGTCAACTCGCTGGCAATCGACATCATGCTGCCCGCACTGCAGCAGATCGGTGCCAGTCTCGGTGTCGAAAACGAAAATCATCGCCAATATGTCGTTTCCGCCTATCTTTTTGGCTTCGGCCTCGCGCAGCTTTTCTACGGTCCGCTTTCCGATCGCTTTGGTCGCCGCATTCCGCTCCTGATCGGCCTCTGCATTTACATTGTTGCCGCCTTCGGTATCGCCGTCGTCCCGACCTTTGCCGGTCTTCTGGCGCTGCGCTTCATCCAGGGTCTTGGTTCCGCCGCGACCCGCGTCATTACTATTTCCATCGTCCGCGATGTCTACGGTGGTCGGCAGATGGCGGAAGTCATGTCGCTGATCATGATGGTCTTCATGGTCGTGCCTGTTATTGCGCCCGGCAGCGGCCAGATCATCATGCTCGTCAGCACCTGGCACATGATCTTCGTCTTCATCGGCACCATGGCGACGGCCGTTGGTATCTGGATGTATCTGCGCCTGCCGGAGACGTTGGATCCGGCTAATGTTCGCCCGTTCACGGCGCGCTCGATCCTGCAGGGCTTTGCGATCTTCCTGTCGAACCGTGTCGCCCTCTGTTACACCATTGCCAGCACGATCCTGTTCGGCGCGCTGTTCGGCTTCATCAATTCCGCCCAGCAGGTCTATGTCGGCATTTACGGGCTCGGCGTTTACGCTCCGGTCGCCTTTGCCGGCGTGGCGCTGTTCATGGCCTTCTCGTCCTTCATCAATTCGCAGCTCGTCGGCCGGTTCGGCATGCGCCGCCTGTCGCATGCCTCGCTCTTAGGCTTCAGCGCGTTGAGCTTCATCTGGATGCTCGTGCAGGTCTTCGGGCCGCAGCCGATGCCGTTCCCGATCTTCATCACCTTCTTCGCGCTGGTCATGTTCCAGTTCGGCTGGATCGGCTCGAACTTCAACTCGCTCGCCATGGAGCCGCTCGGCCATCTCGCCGGCACGGCTTCTTCGGTGATCGGCTTCATGAGCACGGTCGGTGGCGCATCGATCGGCGCCATGATCGGCCAGTCCTTCAACGGCACGGCGACGCCGATGATCGTGGGCTACTTCGTCGTCTCGTTGATCGGCATCGTTTTCGTGCTGATCGCCGAAAAGGGCCGGCTGTTCAGAGCGCAGCATGCGCCGCTGTCGAAGGACGCATCGCTTTCCAGCTTCACTGATATCCGACACTGATATCAGGCCCCATACCGGGACTGAAGCTCTCAGACACGTCAGGCGACGGGCATCCTGGTAGGAACCCGTCGCATCCCGCATTCATGCGGCCGCGTTTTCGGCCGTTCTTACGTCATTCAGGGGGATTCGAATGACTCCGACACATAAACCGCACACGGAAAACCAGGGCTCGGCCCGCATCGGCATGGGCTTTGTCGAGTTCGTGGTGACCATCGCCATCATGACCGCCAGCATCGCCATGGCGATCGACAGCATGCTGGCGGCGCTGCCCAGCATCGGCCATTCGCTTGGTGTGACCAACAGCAATGACACGCAGCTCGTTATCGGCGTGTTCTTCTTAGGCTTCGGCGCCTCGCAGATCATCTTCGGCAGCCTGTCGGATGCCTTCGGCCGCCGCAACATCCTGCTCGGCGGCCTGGCCTGCTATATCCTCGGCATGTTTGCGGCGGCCGCCACCGGCAGCTTCGAAATGCTGCTGATCATGCGTTTCGTCCAGGGCATCGGCGGCGCGGCCGTGCGCATCACCACCATGGCAATCGTGCGTGACTGCTTCGGCGGCCGCGAGATGGCCCGCGTCATGTCCTATGTCATGATCGTCTTCATGATCGTGCCGATCGTTGCCCCCTCGGTTGGCCAGCTGATCATTACCTATGCCGAATGGCACTGGATCTTCATCCTGCTCGGCATCGTCGCCTCGATCCTCTTCGTATGGGCGCTTCTGCGCCTGAAGGAATCCCTGCCACCGGATGAGCGTATTCCGCTCTCCTTCGCCGCTGTCGGCGACGGCTTCAAGACGGTTCTGACCAACCGTATCACCTGCGGCTACATGATCGGCTTGACCATGTTCACCGGCGTCATCAGCGCCTATGTGATCTCGGTGCAGCAGGTCTTCGGCGAGGTCTACGGCCTGGGCGACTGGCTGCCGATCGCCTTTGCGGCAACGGCGGGCGGCATTGCCGTTGCCAACTTCCTGAACGGCATGCTGGTGCGCAGCTTCGGCATGCGCCGTATCTCGCATGCCGCCATGCTGCTTTTCACCATCATCTCGGCAATCGGCTTCGTCGCGGCGCTTGGCGGCACGCCGGCCTTCTCCTTCTCCTATGCGCTCTTTTCGATCCTCCTGATGATGTTTGCCGTGATCGCTACCAATTTCACGGCCATCAGCCTGGAGCCGATGGGCAATCTCGCCGGCACGGCAACGGCCGTGACGGGCTTCGTGTCGACGACCTTCGGCGCCCTTCTCGGCGGCGGAGTCGGCCAGCTCTTCAACGGCACCGTCCAGCCGCTTTTCGGCGGCTTCGCGGTCTTCGGCGCCGTTACCGTCGTCATGGTGCTCTGGGCCGAAAAGGGCAAGCTTTTCACCCATCCCGGTGACAGCCCACAGATCGAACCCGGCGCCGTTCACATGTAATGCTGCTTGAGAGCTAAGACTGGAAGATCCCGATGAGCCGTTTCTGGAGCCCCATTGTTCAATCCCTGACGCCTTACGTGGCGGGCGAACAGCCCGTCATCGACGGCCTGGTCAAGCTGAACACCAATGAGAATCCCTACGGCCCATCGCCGCGTGCGCTGGCGGCGATCTCGGATGCGGTCAACGACACGCTGCGCCTCTATCCCGAGCCGACCGGTTTGAAGCTGCGCAAGGCGATCGCCGCAAGCCATGATCTCGATCCCGGCGAGGTCTTCGTCGGCAACGGCTCGGATGAGGTTCTGGCGCACACGTTCCAGGCGCTGCTGAAGCACGATCTGCCCCTGCTCTTCCCCGACGTCACCTACAGCTTCTACCCGACCTATTGCGGCCTCTACGGCATCGATTTCCGCGAGATCCCGCTCGACGAAAAGATGATGGTACGAACCGAGGATTACCGCCAGCCCTGCGGCGCGATCATTCTGCCGGATCCGAACGCGCCGACCGGCACCGCGCTGCGGCTCGCAGCGATCGAGGCGCTGATTGCGGAGCATCCGGATCAGGTCGTCGTCATCGATGAAGCCTATGTGGATTTCGGCGGCGAGAGTGCCATCCCGCTCGTCCGGAAATATCCGAACCTGCTCGTCATACAGACCTTCTCGAAATCACGTGGCCTTGCGGGCCTGCGCGTCGGCTTCGCCGTCGGTCAGCAGCCGTTGATCGACGCGCTGGAGAGGGTCAAGGACAGCTTTAATTCCTATCCGCTGGACAGGCTGACGCAGGCCGGTGCGGTTGCCGCCTGGGAAGATCAGGACTGGTTCAGGAAACATTGCGACCTGATCGTCGCAAGCCGCGAGCGGGTGACCGTGGGCCTTGGCGAACTCGGCTTCGAGGTCCTGCCCTCATCTGCTAATTTCGTCTTCGCCCGCCACGCCGAACGCGGCGGTGCGGAGCTAGCTGCAGAATTGCGCAAGCACGCGATTCTTGTCAGGCATTTCCGCAAGGAGCGCATCCAGGATTTCCTGCGCATCACTACCGGCACCGATGCCGAATGCGACAAGCTTCTGAATGCACTGAAGCAGATCCTTGCCTGATTTCAGGCTCAGACCGTGAAGACCTCGCGGCGCAGGATGTCCCAGCTTTCCTTGTCCGGCGTGATCAGCAGGCCGCCGGTCACATGATGCGGCTGATAGGCCGAGCCGTCGAAGCGGGCGGCATAGGCACCGGCTTCCTGACTGATCAAAGTGCCGGCCAGATGATCCCAGGGCATCAGCTTGTTGTACATCAGGTAATGCACATGCCCGCCGGCAAAGGTGCGGTATTCATGGGCCGCACAGCGGTAGTTGGTGAGGAAGCGCACCTTCGCGAGATTGCCGAGGATCTCTGCGCGCTTCTCCTGCGGCAGGTAGCCGGTGGAGGCCATGCCGACCATCTGGTCGAGCGCGACAGGCTCTGCGACCGTCAGCCGCTGTGCCTCGCCGTCTGGACGGCGCAGCCAGGCGCCGCCACCCTTCTCGGCCATGACCCAGTCGTCGCCCATCGGATCATAGATGATACCGGCAACGGTCTCGCCCTTGGATACGACCGAGGCCATGACGCCGAAGGCGGGAATGCCTGACGCGAAGTTGAACGTGCCGTCGACGGGATCGACGACGATGGCGAGATCGGCACCTTCGAGTTTGTCGAGAAGTGCTGCATCGGCGGCAACCGATTCTTCGCCGATGAAGAGCGCTTCCGGCCAGAGGCGCGCGGCCTCGACTTTCATCATTCTTTCGGCCTGCTCATCGGCCTCGGTGACAAGGTCGGTCGCTTCCGTCTTGGCGCGCACGTCACTGCTGCCCAGCCGGCGAAAGCGCGGAAGGATCTCGGCTTTCGCTGCCTGCCGCAGGAGATCGGCAAGCTTCATCGTGTCTACGGCAGTCGTCATGGCACTTTCCCCTCGGTTTATCGGTGGCCGATGATTTCGCGGCGGATCATCTCCCAGCTTTCCCTGTCGGGAGCCGAGATGATGCCGCCGGAAATCTCGCCCGGTCTGTAAGGCGTTCCGTCGAATTTGGCCGTGTGGCCGCCGGCTTCCTGATGCGTCAGCACGCCGGCAAGATGATCCCACGGCATCAGCTTCGGATGGCCGATGAAATGCAGCTTGCCGGACGAGACCATCCAATATTCATAGGCCGAGCAGTTGAAGGCGAAGGTCATGCGGATCTTCGCCATGTTGCCGGCAACGCGCGAACGGTCCGGTTCCTCCATATGGCTGCAGGCCATGGCGCCGATCATGCGGTTAAGCTCGATCGGCTCCGCCACCTTCAGGCGGACAGGCTCGCAATCACGCTTCTGCTGGAAGGCGCCGGCGCCCTTGAGGGAAACGACTGCATCGCCAAGGGCCGGATCGTGAATGATGCCGGCAACCGTCTCGCCCTTGACGGTCACGGCCAGAATGGTGCCGAAGACAGGCAGGCCGGCCGCAAAATTGAAGGTGCCGTCGACCGGGTCAATCACGAAGGCAAGATCGGCATCGGCAAGCGCTGGCACGACGGAACGATCCGCCTCATAAGCTTCTTCGCCGACGATGAGGGCGCCGGGAAAGCGCTCGCGGATCGCCGCCGTCAGATAGGCCTCGGAGCGCAGGTCGGCCTGCGTGACGAGATCGACGGAAGATGTCTTTTCGGAAACATTGGCCGCAGCCGCATTGCGGAAGCGCGGCATGATCTCTTCTTCGGCGACATGCCGGAGGCAATCGCCGAGAAACTCTATGTCATTGTCTGAGAAAATCATTTTGGACTCGTTGCATGGATCTGCAGAGGCTCATAGCAAGTCCATTATGACGTTCGGGTGACGTTCAGCGCAGAAAAGTCGAAAAGTTTCGGATCAAGCAGATGCGATGGGTTCACATGCGCGAGCGCGCGCAGCATCGTGTCCTTGCGGCCGGGCATGCGGCGCTCGATATCGGCAAGCATGTCCTTCATCGCATTGCGCTGCAAACCGTCCTGCGAGCCGCAGAGATCGCAGGGAATGATCGGAAACTGCATGGCAGTCGCGAATTTCGCCATGTCGTCCTCGGCGCAATAGGCGAGCGGCCGCAGCACCATCAGGTTGCCTTCATCATTCAGAAGCTTCGCCGGCATGGCGGCGAGCCGGCCGCCATGGAAGAAGTTCATGAAAAAGGTTTCGAGAATGTCCTCGCGGTGATGGCCGAGCACGAGTGCATCGCAGCCCTCTTCCTTGGCAATGCGGTAGAGATTGCCGCGGCGCAGGCGCGAGCAGAGCGAACAGTAGGTGGCCCCCTCCGGCACCTTCTCCTTCACGATCGAATAGGTGTCGCGATATTCGATGCGGTGTTTGACGCCGATCTTGGAGAGGTATTCCGGTAGCACATGCTTCGGGAAGTTCGGCTGACCCTGGTCGAGATTGCAGGCGATCAGTTCCACCGGCAGCAGCCCGCGCCATTGCAGGTCGAGCAGCAGCGCCAGCAGCCCGTAGGAATCCTTGCCGCCGGAAATGCCGATCAGCCAGCGCTTCTGGTCCTTCAGCATGTCGAAGTCTTCGAAGGCCTGACGCACCTGCCGCAGCAGGCGCTTGCGCAGCTTGTTGAAGGAGACCGAAGGCGGCGCGTCGGCAAACAGCGTATGGCCGATGCCGGCTTCAGCCGTTTCCAGATCGTCGGCAATATTGGCTGCGATATTCATCTTCTTACCCGTCTGATGCGCGCGTCCTGCTTAGCAGAAAGCCGCAGGCCAACCCAGCCTCAATCGCCGAAAACCGACCAGCCGGTGCGGGCTGCCAGCATTTCCAGCGCCACGGCACCAAGCTGCGAATTGCCGACCTTGTTCAGCCCCGGCGACCACACTGCAATCGAGGCGATGCCCGGCGCCACGGCAAAGATGCCGCCGCCGACGCCGCTCTTGCCCGGCAGGCCGACATGATAGGCGAAATCTCCTGAGCCATCATAGTGGCCGCAGGTCAGCATCAGCGCATTGATGCGTCGCGCCCGCTTCGGCGACACCACCGAATGGCCGGTCAGCGGATTGCTGCCGCGCGCAGCCAGGAACAGACCGGCACGGGCCAGCTGCTCGCAGGTCATCGAAAGCGCGCACTGGTGGAAATAGACGCCGAGCACATGATCGACCGGATGGTCGAGATTGCGGTAGGAGCGCATGAAGTTGGCGAGCGCGAAATTGCGATAGCCGGTCGCCGTTTCCGAACGCGCCACCTTATCGTCGATGGTGATGGATTCATCGTCGGCGAGGTAACGTACGAAGCGCAGCAACTCGCCGATCGCCTCACGCGGCGCATGGCCGGCCATGACGACATCACTGACGGCGATCGCGCCGGCATTGATGAAGGGATTGCGCGGGATGCCATGCTCATGCTCGAGCTGGACGATGGAATTGAAGGCCGAGCCCGAGGGTTCGCGGCCGACCCGCTTCCACAGCCCCTCGCCCACCTTGCCGAGCGCCAGCGTCAACATGAAGACCTTGGAAATGCTCTGGATGGAGAAGGCGACCTCGGCATCGCCGACGCTGTAGACCTTGCCGTCGACGGTAATGATCGACATGCCGAACTGGTTCGGATCGATCTTGGCAAGTTCGGGAATGTAATCCGCGACCTTGCCCTCGCCGATGCGGGGCCTCAGCTCCTTGTAGATGCTGTCGAGGACTGCCTGCAAATCCATGATGGCTTCTCTCCAGAGAACAAAAAAGCCGCCTTGGAGGGCGGCTTTTCTGTATGCGAAAACGCCTCGCGTGTTAACGCGAATAGAATTCGACGACCAGATGCGGTTCCATGACAACCGGGTACGGAACGTCGGCAAGCGTCGGAACGCGTGCGAAAGTGGCAACCATCTTGTTATGGTCGACTTCGACGTAATCAGGAACGTCACGCTCTGCGAGCGAAACCGATTCCAGAACCGTAACGAGCTGCTTGGAACGTTCACGAACTTCGATGACGTCGCCGGCCTTGCAACGGTAAGAACCGATGTTGACGCGCACGCCGTTGACCGTAACGTGGCCATGGTTGACGAACTGACGGGCAGCAAAGACCGTCGGAACGAACTTGGCGCGGTAGACGATCGCGTCGAGACGGGACTCCAGAAGACCGATCAGGTTTTCCGAGGTATCGCCCTTGCGGCGGTCAGCTTCAGCGAAGATCGCGCGGAACTGCTTCTCGCGCAGGTCACCGTAGTAACCCTTCAGCTTCTGCTTGGCGCGCAGCTGCACACCGAAGTCGGAAAGCTTGCCCTTGCGGCGCTGGCCGTGCTGGCCCGGGCCGTATTCGCGGCGGTTCACCGGGGACTTAGGACGGCCCCAGATGTTTTCGCCCATACGGCGGTCGATCTTGTACTTAGACGATTCGCGCTTGCTCATCGTATTTCCTTTCAAAAAGTTAGGACGGTTTGTTGCCAAACCGCGCGAAGGAAACACGCCCTCCTTTGATCTCGTTTCCGAGACCCGACAGGATCTTTCCATTCGCGAACGGAAAAGATCCACGGGACATGTCAAATGAAACACCGGACATTGCTGCCCGGTGCTGGGGCGGTCTTTAGGGATAAGTCACAGGATTGTCAAACAGAATCTGCCGCAGCAAGCCCGTTCTCGCCCGCCCGTTCCAGCGAACCGGCAAGTTTGCGCAAGAGCCCGGCCAGCGCCCGACGCTCGTCCTCGTCCAGCCCTTCGAGATGGCCGAGTTCCCGCTTCATGTCTTCTCGGAAGGCGGCTTCGGCACGGCGGATGCCATCTTCCGTCAGCGCCACCTCGAAGCTGCGCTTGTCCCCGGCAGAGCGCTCGCGCCGGATGAGCCCGGATTTCTCCAGCCTGTCCAGCCGGTGCGTCAGCCCGCCCGAGGAGATCATCAGAAGACTGTAGAGCTCCGTCGGGATCATTCTGTATGGCGGCCCAGCGCGCCGAATCGTCGCTATCACGTCAAACTCCCCGCGATCGAGATCGAATTCCGAGAATGTCGCCTCGATGGATGGCCGCACCAGATTAGAGATCCGGTAGATGCGTCCGAGAATGCTCATCGGCGTCGTATCGAGATCGGGCAGCTCTTCCGCCCAGAGAGCGCGCAGCCGGTCGACATGGTCTCGCTTTTCCATGGTCACTCCAAAACTATCTTGACGAGAAGATAAATTGAGAAGATTATCTTCTCGTGAAGATAAATATAGCGAACCTGCAGCGTGATCCAAGGAGAAAATCATGTTCCATGTCATACCGCGTGAAAGCCAGCAGCAGTTCGCCAATCGCACCATCCGTTTCGAGGGCGGCGATTACGGCGCGCCGGTCTCGATCTTCCTGATCGACAACGAGCCTGGCCAGGGGCCGGACCTGCATGTTCACCCCTATACGGAAATGTGGATCGTCCGCTCCGGCAAGGCGCGCTTTACCGTGGGCGAAGAGACGCTGGAGCCCAACGTCGGCGATATCGTCATCGTCAATGCCGAGACGCCACACTGCTTCAAGAATGTCGGAACAACGCGGTTGGAGCTCACCTGCATCCATGCCAGCCCCGAAATCATTCAGAGCTGGGTGTGACGCGGTTTATTCGGCCGCGCTTTTCAGAAAGTCGCTATCAGGCGCATCGGCCGAGCCCGGTGCTGTCTCTGCCTGCAGGTCCGGAAAGGCAACGATGCGCTTGCCACTGAAATCCGTGTGCACGACGATGAGCCCCTGCTCCTCGAAATAACCGAGCAGCCGGCGCGCGCGCCTTGCCGAATGCGTGCCGTAAGCACGGGCGATACGAGCGTCCGAAGGGCAAGCCTCGCCGCCGATCGCAGCCTTCGCCATCATCAGGAAGACGCCCTGCAGATCGTCGGTGACGCCGTTCGACAGCGAAAGTGCCGTCGCCCACGCTTCGCCTGCCGCCATTTCGGGATCGACGCCAGAGCGCGAAACCGCAACGCGCCGTCGGAATTCCGGCAGCGACATCGGCGGACCGGGAACCCGGCGCATGCGCAGCCGCACCAGGAATTCCTGATAGAGTACCGCATCGGTCCGGAAGCCGGAGCCCGGATCGTCGAGGATTTCGGCGAGCACGCCGGCAAGCCGTTCCTCACGCTCTTCTGTCGAGATTTCCGGCTGGGCCACACGCGGTTCCGAAGCCTGCAAGGGGGCAGCCGATGGCGTCGAACGCGACAGCTCAGCCAGAATATCTGTGGTCGGGCGTGGTGCTGGCGGCGTACGCCGTACCATCGGCCGCTGGAATTCTTCCGGGTCGGGCGTGAAGATCAGGTCTTCCACGTCCTGCGGCGCATCCGGCAGCGGCATCAGTTTCGGGCTGGAAGAGCGCGCCGAGGTCTCGACATTGCCGATCTGGATCGGCAGCGGGCGGCGCGACAAGGCCGGGCCGAGCGCCACGAAATGACCGCGCTTGAGATCTCGGAACATTTCCGCCTGGCGGCGGTCCATGCCGAGCAGGTCTGCGGCGCGCGCCATGTCGATATCGAGGAAGGTGCGGCCCATCAGGAAGTTCGAGGCTTCGGCCGCGACGTTCTTGGCAAGCTTGGCAAGACGCTGCGTGGCGATGACGCCCGCAAGCCCGCGTTTACGTCCGCGGCACATCAGGTTGGTCATGGCGCCAAGCGAGGCCTTGCGCGCATCTTCCGACACGTCGCCGCCGACAGAGGGCGCAAACATCTGCGCTTCGTCGACCACGACGAGAACAGGATACCAATATTCGCGATCGGCATCGAACATGCCGTTGAGGAAGGCGGCAGCGGCCCGCATCTGCTGCTCGATATCGAGCCCTTCCAGCGTGAGAACGCAGGATACACGGTGCTGGCGGATACGGTTGGCAATGCCGGCAAGCTCGGCCTCGGTGCGCTCGCCATCGACGACGACATGGCCGTACCGGTCGGAGAGCGTGACGAAATCACCTTCGGGATCGATGATGACCTGCTGCACCCATTGGGCGGATTGTTCCAGCAGACGGCGGAGGAGATGCGATTTTCCGGAGCCGGAGTTGCCCTGAACGAGCAGACGTGTCGCCAGCAGCTCCTCGATATCGAGCGTCGCCGGAGCGCCGGACGCCAGTCCCATATCGATGCCAACCTGCACGTCCAATTCCCCTTACAAATTCCCGGCCCGTCTCTAGCAGATTCGCAGGCACTGTTGTCGTCAAACCGTCAAGAACCCACAGGGAAAGTCAGCCCTGGAAAATAGGTTTTTACACCGCCTCGCGCTCGACGAGGCCGCCCGCCATCTCCTTCTGCGTCGGGATCAGCAAACGGGTGCAGAGCAGGCTGACGAAAAGCGGTACCAGCAAGACCGCAAGCCCCACACGCAAGCCCAGGAGTTCGCCGAGAAAGCCGATAATCGGCGGCCCGATGAGAAAGCCGCTCAGGGCTGCGAAGGAAAGTGTCGCAACGCTTGACGCAGGCGGGCGATCGGTCAGCGAGGCGACGGCCGTCACCGCGAGCGGAAATCCGACCGAAACGCCGACACCGACTGCGGCAAAGCCGATGAGGGCAAGCGGCGTCGCTGGCGCAAAGAGAACGACGAGCATGCCGGCAAGCGAGGCGATGCCGCAGCCGCGGGCAATGGCAACCGCGCCGAAACGGCCTTTCATGTAATCACCGCTGAAACGCCCTGCCGCAACCATGAAAGCGAAAACCGAATATCCAAGGCCGGTTTGCGCGCCCTCGGCATTCATGACATCGCGCAGGTAGACCGCAGACCAATCGGCGATCGCACCTTCGGTCATCGTCACGCCGAAGACGAAGGCGCAGATCCCGAGCAGGGCAAGACTGGGCGGCTTGAAGCCGGTCTTTACCTGCGAATTCTCCTCGTGGTGACTTTCCGGCAATTTCGGCAGGCGCAGGCCGGCAATCAGCCCGGCCGGCAGGATGACGATCGCCGTGATCAGGATCGACCAGTGCGGTGAAAGCCCGATGGCTATGGCGCCAACGCCGATCAGGCTGCCGACCATGATGCCGAGGCTCCAGAAGCCATGGCAGCGACTCATGATGATCAGCCCTGTCGCCTTCTCCGTCACATCGGCCTCGACATTCATGCCAAGTTCCACCGTCGAGAGCGCGACCCCGACGATCATCAAGGCAAAGAATAGAAGCATGGCGCTGGGCGCGAAGGCTGGCAGTGAAACCACGGCAAGAAAGAAGATGAAACCATAGATGATCGCCATGCGCCCGCCGATGCGCGAGACGAGGCGGCCGGCAAACGGCAGGGTGATCAGCGTGCCGATCGGCAATCCCAGAAGGGCAACGGCGAGATCGGCGGTGCCGAGTTCAAGCTTCGCCTGGATATCGGGAATCCGCGGCAACCAGGCGCCAAAGGCTATCGGTTGCAGAAAGAAGATCAGCATGACAAGTCTTTGCAGCGGCACGGCGCATCCCTTTACATCTTGAGCGCCAAACCCGCTCGCGATTCCCCGCGGAGATCTTGCGCGATGAGACAGGTGAAATAAAGCGCGTAGTGCCTTCTCAGGCGCTGAGCCCGAAACCCTGCATCAGCCGCCGGGTGGCAAAATCGGGATTGCCTGATGTAAAGACGGCAAAGTCGAAATTATCGGGGTGAACGGCGTCCGCCACCTGCGGTACCAGCGTGCGGGCGCGCCGCGCAATGGCTTCCGCAGGGTCCAGCCAGTCCACCGGCCAAGGCGCCAGCCTGCGGAATAGATTGGCCATGAACGGATAATGCGTGCAGGCAAGCACCACGATATCTGTCTTGCGGCCGTCCTTATCGACGAAGCATTGCTCGATCTCGGCCGTCACTGCCTCATCGGAAACGGCATCACCCCGGATATAGGCCTCCGCCATGCGCGCCAGATTTTCCGAGCCGACCAGCCGCACATGGCATTGTTGCGCAAAGGACTGGATGAGGTCGCGCGTATAGGCGCGCTTCACTGTGCCGGGGGTCGCAAGCACCGAGACGAGGCCGGAGCGCGTGCGCTCGGCCGCAGGCTTGATCGCCGGCACTGTGCCGACGAAGGTCATCTGCGGAAAGGCGGCGCGCAGATCCGCACCGACCAGCGTGAAGGCCGTGTTGCAGGCGATGATGCAGACTTCCGGATCGTAGTCTTCGAGCAGCTTGGCGAAGAGGCTGATGATGCGCTCCTTCAGCGCCTGCTCTTCCCAGCCGCCATAGGGAAAGCCGGCATCGTCGGCGATATAGATGAAGCCGCGCTCCGGCATCAGCACGCGCGCCTCGCGCAGCACGGTCAGCCCGCCTATGCCGGAATCGAAGACGAGGACGGGTTTCAGCTCATTCGTCGGCGCTGTCATCGGTCGGGGCACCCTTGGCGGATCGAGTGGAACCGCCCTTGCGCGGACTGTCGCGCGAAAAACGGTCGAGGGAGGAGATGACGCCGCGCAGCACGCTGATTTCCTGTTCCGTGAATGCCCGGCGGGAGAGGACTGCGCGCAGGTTGTCGACCATTTTCGGCTTTTTCGAGGGCGGATGGAAATAGTTGCGGGAATCGAGCGCCTCTTCCAACTGGTCGAACAGGCCGAAGAGCTGCTCCTTGGTGGAGGGCCGTTGTTCAAGCGCCTGGAACGGCACCGCCTCCAGATCCTCCATGCCCGATTTCATCCATTCATAGGACATCAAGAGCACCGCCTGGGCGATGTTGAGCGAGGCGAAAGCCGGATTGACCGGAAAGGTGACGATCTCGTCGGCAAGCGCGACTTCCTCGTTGGTCAGCCCCCAGCGCTCGCGGCCGAACAGGATGCCTGTCGCCTCGCCTGCCTGGAACCGGCTGCGCAGGTTTCCGGCGGCAAAGACAGGGGAGCGCACCGGCTTGTAATTGTCGCGGCTGCGTGCCGTCGTCGCATAGACGAAGTTGAGATCGGCAATCGCCTCTTCCAGCGTGGGGAAGACCTTCGTGCCCTCGATCACGTGATCGGCCTTGGAGGCTGCGGCCTGCGCCTTCTCGTTCGGCCAGCCGTCGCGCGGATTGACGAGGCGCAGATCGGCCAGGCCGAAATTCGCCATGGCGCGCGCCACCATGCCGATATTCTCGCCCATCTGTGGCTCGACCAGAATGATGACCGGCCCTTCGGCCAGAAGTTGACGCTCGCTGTTGGTGCCCGCCATGTGCCTATATGTCTTCCTATTCCTGATTTACGGGCGCAATAGCTTTGCCGGCTGCAAACGGCAAGTCCTGCGTCTCCGTTGGGTAGAGCCGCTCCAGCGTCGAGCCGATCATTTCCACCGCCAGGCGAGCGCCCTCCCGCCAGAGCGGCAGGTGCCGGCCGGTCGGCCGCATCTGCTTTCGGGTGATGAGAAAACACTCTGAGCCGCGCGGCGCAACCGCGTCCAGCATGCTGATATCGGCAGCGATCCTGCGTTTCAGATCGTCATCGACGGCATCGACCGTGTGGTTTCGTGCCAGAATGCGCGACCAGTACGTGACCGACAGGAAGATTGCCAGTGTCTGGCGGATCTGTCCCGGCTTGGTGACAATGGACCAGGTAGAGCCGAGCGGGCGTGCGGCGAGCGTTATGTCGCGGTAGCAGGCATCGACCTTCTGCGAGATGACGATGAGTTCAGGCTGGCTCTTCTTGTCCGATACGGCCGATAGCAGCTCCTTCAGGGCCTCGAACCACTTGGCGACCGCCGTATCGAGCGCACCGCGCGTGCGCGCCGGCAGGACGAGGAAGGCGACCAGCGTTCCCGCAACCGCACCGATGACGGTTTCCTCAAGTCGCAGCTTCAGGAGATCGAAGGTCAGGACACCCATCATGCCATAGACCAGGCAAAGCACGATCGAGATGAAGAAGGTCATCGTCGCATAGGAAATCTGCAGGAAGTAGAAAGCAAGGAAAACGCAGGCGACCGAAACCAATAGCGCAATCGCCAAATGATGGGTCAGCAATGTCGCGAGCACCAGGCCGAAGGCAATTCCGAGCAAGGTACCGATCGATCGCTGCAGCGCCTTGATGGCAGTGTCACCGCGCGAATTGGTGTTGGTGAAAACAAGGAAGGAGGCGAGCACCGCCCAGAACCAGCGCTCGCGCGACAAGGCGAGCCCGAGCGTCATGGCAATCGCCGCCGCCAGCGTGATCTGCAGGGCCGAGCGCATCAGCGGGTTTCTGAACGAAAAATCGATGGTGGCAGGTGCGCTGGACTCTTCAATCGAGGCGATCTCGGCGAAATCCGACCTGCGTCCGGCATCGATCGTTTCTGCGAGCTGCCTGCGCGCAGCTGCGAGCCAGAGGAGCGCACGTGCCGTCTCTCCCTGCGGCTGGCCCTCCATGTCGGCGACCGCCTTCTCCTCAGCCGAAAGCACCGCCTTGTCATCTTCGATCACGGCATGGACGAGTGCAAAGGGCGGCGCACTCTGATAGCTCAGCACGATGGCGCTTTCCGTCGCCAGATGCGCATCGAACAGCCGGATCGCCAGTTCCGCGGCCGGTGCGGAAGCGCCATCGAAGACGCCGCCCGGCGGACGCGGAATGAAGCTCTCGGCCATCAGCACCACTTCCTTCAGCCGGTCTTCCAGCTGGCGCAGTTCCTGCCGGTCGGCCTCATCGACCTTTCCATCTGCTGCAAGGGCGGCAAGCTTGAAGAGGATCTGGTTGATGCGGCCCCGCACGCTCTCCAGTGAGCGCAGCAGGTCGCGCCGCCAATTGTCGGGCAAAAGCACCGCCCTCACCCAATGGCTGACAAGCGCCGAGACAACAGGGCCGATCAAGACGACAGGCAATTCCCCGATCGTCGGGTGGAAGTAGGAACCCAGGAAATAGGAGGTGAAGGCGAACATGCCGATAGCAAAGCCACGCGGGCCATAAATGCGCGCAGATGAGGCCAGGAAGATCACCACGAGGAAGATGAAGTCCGAAAGGTAGCGCTGTGATTCAAGCGCGGCTGCGATGCCGACGACGACGAGGCTTGCAAGACAGCCGAGCAGCCTTGTGATGAGCTGGCGCGTCGAGCCCTTATCGCGCACCGCGACCCCGCCTTCGATCGACAGAACGATTCCGAGACCATAGGACGCGATCGGCAGCGGCACGATGAGCATGTGGATCAAAAGCAAGATTGCGAAGGAGAGCACGATCGACAGCGTGACGCGCGTGCCCATGCGCAGGCGCGAAAGCGCCGGGTCATTGGCAAGCAGCCAGTCTCGGAACTCAAAGCCGGAAATCACCCTTGCCAGTCCTCATGCGCGCCGGATGTGGCGAACCCGAGAGCGAGATACCGCCGCCCCAGCAAAAATCAAATCACACCAACATGATGATTGCCAAGTGTCATCAGCCACCCTGGCGTTCGCCGGAGTCGCCAATCGGTGACCTCATCAGGGTCATTCGCCGTTGGCGATTTGCACCATGGCTTCCTTGAGCGAGATCGGCCCCTGCCCCTCTTCGCCCTGGATCATGATATCGTCGATGACGGGTTTGCCCGCTTCCTCGATCACCTCGAAACGCACGGTCGTGAAGGCGTCTCTGTTGGGTGTGCCTTCCATGCAGGTCGCAGCCTTGAACTTCACCGTCACCTCGGTCGTGCCATTTGTCGGCTGGCCGCTTTCGATGGAGAGGTCCTGCAGCGGGCAGGCATCCTGACCGTTGACGATTACGTCATAGTCGAAGGGCGAAATGCCATCCTCGTCGGCCGCCGGATTCTTGGCGGCGTCCTTGTATTTGTCGCCGAAGTCCTTGCTGTACATCCGCGCGAGCCTGCTTTCTTCGAAAATATCGATCCAGTCACTGACATCGCTCGCCCAGTTCTTCTTCGTGTCGTCAATGATTTCCTTGACCGGCGCGGTCGCGTCGGCCGCAAGCGAAACGCCCGTCAGGACGGACGAGGCGGCAATGAGGCCGGCGAAGAGAACGGCGATCTTTTTCATGGCAAAATGTCCGGGACTCGGGAGCTTATGTGGCGGAGGTTAGCCATTTTCCCGCTCTTGGCAATGGCGGCAAAAACGTCACGTCCCTGCCCGTTCTGCTTTGCGTTCCCGGCTCACAATGCTATAGCGCTCCGGACCCACATCACCCACCCGGGGCATAGTCCCTTCCTAAGCTTACGAGGCAGATACATGAAGAAGATCAAGGTCGCCAATCCCGTCGCCGATCTCGACGGCGATGAAATGACTCGCATCATTTGGCAGCTCATCAAGGACAAGCTGATCCATCCGTATCTCGACCTCGACATCGACTATTTCGACCTTTCGGTTGAAAACCGCGACGCCACCAACGACCAGGTAACGGTCGATGCCGCCAACGCGATCAAGAAGTACGGCGTCGGCATCAAGTGCGCGACCATCACCCCGGACGAAGCCCGCGTGAAGGAATTCAACCTCAAGGAAATGTGGAAGAGCCCGAACGGCACGATCCGCAACATCCTCGGCGGCGTCATCTTCCGCGAGCCGATCATCTGCCGCAACGTTCCCCGCCTCGTTCCGGGCTGGACGAAGCCGATCGTCGTCGGCCGTCACGCTTTCGGCGACCAGTACCGCGCAACCGATTTCAAGTTCCCCGGCAAGGGCAAGCTGACGATCAAGTTCGTCGGCGAAGATGGCACCGTCATCGAGAAGGAAGTCTTCAACGCGCCGGGCGCCGGCGTTGCCATGGCCATG
This sequence comes from Rhizobium sp. 768_B6_N1_8, assembly GCF_051811225.1. Taxonomy (NCBI): domain Bacteria; kingdom Pseudomonadati; phylum Pseudomonadota; class Alphaproteobacteria; order Hyphomicrobiales; family Rhizobiaceae; genus Rhizobium; species Rhizobium sp. 768_B6_N1_8. The sequence continues at coordinate 1,781,387 of NZ_JBPWPV010000001.1, forward strand.
TACAACCTCGATGAATCGATCCGCGAATTCGCCCGCGCCTCGATGATGTACGGCCTGATGCGCAAGTGGCCGGTCTACCTGTCGACCAAGAACACCATCCTCAAGGCCTATGACGGCCGCTTCAAGGACATCTTCGAAGAAGTCTTCGAGACCGAATTCAAGGATCAGTTCAAGGAAGCCGGCATCACCTACGAACACCGCCTGATCGACGACATGGTCGCTTCCGCTCTCAAGTGGTCCGGCGGCTACGTCTGGGCCTGCAAGAACTACGACGGCGACGTCCAGTCCGACACGGTTGCCCAGGGCTTCGGCTCGCTCGGCCTGATGACCTCCGTTCTCTTGACGCCCGATGGTAAGACGGTTGAAGCCGAAGCCGCGCACGGCACGGTTACCCGCCACTACCGCCAGCACCAGAAGGGCCAGGAAACCTCGACGAACTCGATCGCTTCGATCTTCGCCTGGACCCGTGGTCTCGCGCACCGCGCCAAGCTCGACGACAATGCCGAACTCGCCAAGTTCGCTGCAACGCTCGAAAAGGTCTGCGTCGACACCGTCGAAGCCGGCTTCATGACCAAGGACCTGGCGCTGCTCATCGGCCCCGATCAGCCGTGGCTCTCCACCACCGCTTTCCTCGACAAGATCGACCAGAACCTGCAGGCCGCAATGGCCTGAGCCCTGCTCGGATAGAAATCGAAAAACCCGGCCTTTGTGCCGGGTTTTTTGTTGTCAGGCGAAATTGCTTTCCGTCTCTAAATTAGCAGTTACTTTAAAAAGTAAGCTTCGCGTAAGTTGCAAGGCCTATTCAGCTACTCGCTACAGCATCGGCCCGAAAATCGGAATCGATTTTCGGAAAGCCTGATGCGTAGATTCAAAAAACTAGAGCGTCCTTAGTGCGTCCAAATGGACGCACGGCGCTCTAAGCATGGAGGTTCTGATGGCCAAGAAGAGTTTTGTCCCCGAATTTCTGCAGCTTGTAAGGCTCCTCGCGCGACGCGAGGGCCAGGATATGATTGTTTTTTATCTTGATCTTGCTTTGCTTGAGACCCAGACCCAGCACTACAATCAGCGCTGGCGGTGCCCTCCCGGCCGGACTGCTGGAGTTGACGCGCCGCCGGCGACAGAGGTCATCCCTCGCGCGGCCGTGAAGACGCCCCCTTCTCCGAGGGTTGAAATCTCCCGCGCCAGCGCTACGAAAAGAGCATGGGAAAGAGGAGAGCAGGATGACCGAGGAAATCACCTTCTACACGAACCCGATGTCGCGCGGCCGGATAGCGCGGTGGATGCTGGAAGAAACCGGCGTGCCATATCATACCGAAATCCTGACATTCGGCGGGACGATGAAGGGCCCGGACTATCTGTCCGTCAACCCGATGGGCAAGGTGCCGGCGATCCGTCATGGGAAGACGATCGTGACGGAATGCGCGGCAATCTGTGCGTATCTTGCGGACACGTTTCCGCAGGCAAGGCTCGGCCCGCAGCCCGATGAGCGGGCCGATTACTACCGCTGGATGTTCTTCGCCGCCGGGCCGCTGGAAGCTTCCGTCACGCTGAAGGCGCTCGGCTTCGAGATCCCGCAGGAGCGGCTGCGCATGGCCGGCTGCGGCTCCTTCGGTGACGTCATGGGCACGCTGGAGAAGGCGGTTTCGGCCGCCTCCCCCTATATTGCCGGAAGCCGCTTCACGGCGGCTGACGTCTATATCGGCTCGCATATCGGCTGGGGTCTCGCTTTCGGCAGTATCGAAAAGCGCCAGGCTTTCGTCGATTATTTTGGCCGCCTCGCCGAACGCGATGCCTACAAGCGGGCAACGGCGCTGGACGACGAAGCGGCGAAAGCCATGCAGGCGGCCTGAAAGCAATTCCAGCAAAAGTGCGTAGCGGTTTTGCGTCCGGAATTGCGTAAGAACAAAAAAAGAACAATTCCAGCAAAAGTGTACAGCGGTTTTGCGTGCGGAATTGCGTAAAGAAAAGAGCTGATCAGGCTAGAGGCATGTAGATATCCGTCCGCAGCTCGGTCGGCGCGACCTCGCGCGGATTGTTGAGATATTCCTCGAACATGACGCGATCCCGGATCTGCCGGCCGGATGCCGGCAGCCACTGGGCGTAGAGCCATTGGTAGGCCTTGTACATATCGGCATAAGGCCCCTTGTGATGCAGCACGGCATAGTCGCCGCCCTCCACCACGCGCCGCTCCAGCGGTGCGTTGGCGGTCGTCTCTTCGCCGACCGCGACACAGGCGACGGAGCGCAACTTCTCGGGCTGCACGAGATCGGGATCGTCGAGATAGACGCCGATCATTCGCATATCGGGTTTTGCCAGCCCGCGGGCATAGAGCGTACCGAACAGCGTCTCGAAGGCCTTGCCGATCTCCATATAGGAGCCGGTATGGGGAACGCCGACCAATTCGAGCGGCGGGATGGTTTTCAGGCTTACGTCAAACATGGCTTTCGCCTTTCCGGAGATTAAGGGTTCGAACTGCGTGTGGCTTCCCTCTTTCCGGTAGCGTGCCGGCGGCATTCCATAGACCGATTTGAATATGCGGTTGAAGGACTGGAGATTGGGATAGCCTGATCGCTTCGCAATCTCGGCGACCGCCAGTTCCGTGCGGACGATATCGCCCGCCGCGCGATGCAGCCGCAGCCGCTTGACGGTTGCCGCCAGCGTCTCGCCGTAAATCGCCCGATAGATCCGGTGCCAGTGATAGCTCGACAGGCAGGCGATTTCGGCCAGCCGCTCCATATCCAGATCCTCGTGCAGATGATCGTGGATATAGGCCGAGACCCGTCTCAGACGGTTCTCGTAGAGCGCCCATGCCGTTTCACCCACCATGTCAAACCTCGTGCTATTCGATCGGCTGCAGCAAACCATAGCCTGATTTGACAAATCCTGCTGACTTGCCGGGAAACGCAAGCGGCCTGCTCTTTCGTCATCCTCGGGCTTGTCCCGAGGATCTACAGCGGATCACAGCAGATCCTCGGGACAAGCCCGAGGATGACGTTGAGTAAAAGGCGGCGTTCGCCCAAAACAAAAGGCGGGAACATGTCCCGCCTTTGCATTCAATCCATGTCAGAAATTCAGCCTGCCAGCGCAGCTGCAACAGCCTCAAGCGCCTCGTCAGCCTTGGCTCCATCAGGGCCGCCGGCCTGCGCCATATCAGGACGACCGCCGCCACCCTTGCCGCCGAGCGCTGCGGAGGCAACGCGCACCAGATCGACGGCACTGAAACGATCCACGAGATCGGGCGTCACGGCGACGACAGCACTTGCCTTGCCATCTTCGGACACGCCGATCAGCGTCACCACGCCGGAGCCGATGCTGGCTTTGCCGTCATCGGCAAGCCCCTTGAGATCCTTCGGATCAACGCCGGCCACGGCCTTGCCGAGGAACTTGACGCCGGCGACGTCGCGCACAGCATCGGCAGAGCCGCCCTGCCCGCCGCCCATGGCGAGCTTGCGCTTGGCATCGGCCAGTTCCTTTTCGAGCTTGCGGCGCTCGTCCATCAGTGCCTCGACGCGCGACAGCACTTCCGACGGCTGCACCTTCAGCGAGGCGGCAAGCGTCTTCACGCGATCGTCCTGTTCGGCGAGATATTCGCGCGCCGATTCACCGGTCACCGCTTCGATACGGCGAACGCCGGCGCCGACGGCGCTTTCGCCGAGGATGCGCACGAGCCCGATCTGGCCGGTCGCCGACACATGCGTGCCGCCACAGAGCTCGACCGAATAGGGCCTGTTGGCCTTGGCACCATGCAGACCCGTACCCATCGAAACAACACGCACTTCATCGCCATACTTCTCGCCGAACAGCGCCATGGCGCCTTCCGCGATGGCATCATCGACGCTCATCAAGCGGGTCGTCACGGGCGCATTCTGCAGAATGATCTCGTTTGCCATTTCTTCGACGACCTTGAGTTCTTCCGCCGTCATCGGCTTCGGATGCGAGACGTCGAAACGCAGGCGCTCGGGAGCGACCAGCGAACCCTTCTGGGCGACGTGGGTGCCGAGCACTTCACGCAGCGCCTCATGCAGAAGATGAGTTGCCGAGTGGTTGGCGCGCAGGCGCGAGCGACGTGCATGATCGACCGTCAGCACGACCGCATCACCGGCCTTGATCACACCTTCAATGACCGTACCCAGATGCACGAACAGGCCTTCACCCCTCTTCTGCGTATCCGAAATCTCGATCTTGCCGTGGTCGGACGAGATCACGCCCGTATCGCCCATCTGGCCGCCGGACTCGCCGTAGAATGGCGTCTGGTTGACGACGACCTGCACCTTGTCGCCGGCCTTGGCTTCGTCGGCAACGGCGCTGTCCTTGACGATCGCCTGGACGACGCCTTCAGCCGTTTCGGTGTCGTAACCGAGGAATTCGGTCGCGCCGTGTTTTTCCTTTAGCTCGAACCAGACGGTTTCCGTGGCCTTCTCACCGGAGCCGGCCCAGTGCGAACGTGCCTCGGCCTTCTGGCGCTCCATGGCATCGGTGAAGCCGGAGATATCGACGCCGATTTCGCGGGCGCGCAGCGCATCCTGCGTCAGGTCGAGCGGGAATCCGTAGGTGTCGTAGAGCTTGAAGGCGGTCTCGCCATCCAGCATGTCGCCCTTGGAAAGGTCGGTGGTCGCGTCTGACAGAAGTGACAGGCCACGCTCCAGCGTCTTGCGGAAGCGGTTTTCCTCGAGCTTCAGCGTTTCGGAGATCAACGCCTCGGCGCGCACCAGTTCCGGATAGGCGCGGCCCATCTCCTGCACCAGCGTCGGCAGCAGCTTGTACATCAGCGGTTCCTTGGCGCCGAGAAGCTGTGCGTGGCGCATGGCGCGGCGCATGATACGGCGCAGCACATAGCCGCGGCCTTCATTCGATGGCAGCACGCCATCGGCGATCAGGAAGGCCGAGGAGCGAAGATGGTCGGCGATGACGCGGTGGCTGGCGCTGCCCTCTGCCTTGGCACCCATCGTATCCTCGATGGTGCCGATCAGCGTGCGGAAGAGGTCGGTGTCGAACACGCTTTGCACACCCTGCAGAACGGCAGCCATGCGCTCCAGGCCCATGCCTGTATCAATCGACGGGCGCGGCAGCGGGTTGCGAACGCCGGGCTCGGTCTGCTCGAACTGCATGAAGACGAGGTTCCAGAATTCCAGGAACCGGTCGCCATCTTCTTCCGGCGAGCCGGGAGGGCCGCCCCAGACATTCTCGCCCTGGTCGATGAAGATTTCCGAGCACGGGCCGCAGGGGCCGGTATCGCCCATCTGCCAGAAATTGTCAGAGGTCGGGATACGAATGATCTTGTCGTCGGAAAAACCGGCGATCTTCTTCCACAGCGTCGCGGCTTCCTCGTCCTCGGAATAGACCGTCACCAGCAGGCGGTTCTTCGGAAGGTCGAAGCCTTCGGTGACCAGCTTCCAGGCAAACTCGATCGCATTCTCCTTGAAATAATCGCCGAAGGAGAAGTTGCCGAGCATCTCGAAGAAGGTCAGGTGGCGTGCAGTATAGCCGACATTGTCGAGATCGTTATGCTTGCCGCCGGCGCGTACGCACTTCTGCGAGGTCGTTGCCGTCGAATAGGGACGCTTTTCCAAGCCGGTAAAAACGTTCTTGAACTGCACCATGCCGGCATTGGTGAACATCAGCGTCGGGTCATTGCGCGGCACGAGCGGGCTCGATGGAACGACCTCATGGCCGTTCTTCTTGAAGTAGTCGAGGAAGGTCGACCGGATATCGTTTACACCGCTCATTTCATGCCCTTCGATGCTGCCAGCAGGCAGGTAAAATTAAATCCATCGGCTTTTATCGTTCGACCTTGCCACTGTCCAGCAAACAAACAAAACCGGCCGCATTCTCGTGAGAGAACGCGGCCGGTGCTGAATTGCCTCAGCGGTCAGGGCGAATTACATGTCGGCGGCATCACCTGCGTCGTCGCCGGCATCAGGGCCGCCGTTCTGCAGGAAGCGGTCGGCAATCAGGCCGGCGTTCTGGCGCAGCCCCGTCTCGATCTCGCGGGCGAGATCCGGATTGTCGCGCAGGAAAATCTTGGCGTTTTCGCGGCCCTGGCCGAGGCGCTGGCTGTTATAGGAGAACCAGGCGCCCGACTTCTCGACGATGCCGGCCTTGACGCCGAGGTCGATCAGTTCGCCGGTCTTGGAGACACCTTCGCCATACATGATGTCGAATTCGACCTGCTTGAAGGGAGGCGCCATCTTGTTCTTGACGACCTTGACGCGCGTCTGGTTGCCGATCACCTCTTCGCGCTCCTTGACCTGGCCGATGCGGCGGATGTCGAGGCGGACGGAGGCATAGAACTTGAGCGCGTTACCACCCGTCGTCGTTTCCGGTGAGCCGAACATGACGCCGATCTTCATGCGGATCTGGTTGATGAAGATTACCATGGTGTTCGACTTGGAGATCGAAGCCGTCAGCTTGCGCAGCGCCTGGCTCATCAGGCGGGCCTGCAGGCCCGGCAGGCTGTCGCCCATTTCGCCTTCGATTTCGGCGCGTGGCGTCAGCGCGGCGACCGAGTCGACGACGAGGACGTCAATGGCGCCGGAGCGCACCAGCGTATCGGTGATTTCAAGCGCTTGCTCGCCGGTGTCTGGCTGGGAGATCAGGAGGTTCTGCAGATCGACGCCGAGCTTGCGGGCATAGACAGGATCGAGAGCGTGTTCGGCGTCGACGAAGGCGCAGATGCCGCCCTTCTTCTGCGCTTCGGCAATGGTCTGCAGCGCGAGCGTCGTTTTACCAGAACTTTCCGGACCGTAGATTTCGATGATACGGCCCTTCGGCAGGCCGCCGATGCCGAGCGCGATATCGAGGCTGAGCGAACCCGTAGAAACCGTTTCGATCTCGACGATACTCTCGTTCGAGCCGAGTTTCATGATCGAGCCCTTGCCGAACGACCGCTCGATCTGTGAGAGTGCCGCTTCGAGCGCCTTGCTTTTGTCCACCGATTTGTCCTCTACGAGCCGCAATGAATTCTGAGACATTCGATCCACCTTTAGGTTATTGACGCTGCTCAAGCAATGTCGCCGCTGATGCGAAGTTTGTACCTGATTTGTTCTTATTTCGCAATAGGGTTGCAAATAATTGAAAGAAAAAGGTAAAACGGCCTGTGTTCTATTTTTGTTTTATCGATGCAAAGCAACGCCTTAGTGCGCCGCCTGCGCTGAACGCCGGCGTTCTTGCCGCTATTCGATTCGTCTGGGAGCAGCAGAAATGAGCGGCAAGATTCTCGTTCTCGGCGGCGCCCATATCGATCGCCGCGGCCGCATTGCCGGCGAGACGGCGCCAGGCGCCAGCAATCCAGGCACATGGTTCGAGGAACCGGGCGGCGGCGGCTTCAATGCGGCCCGCAATCTGGCGCGCCTCGGCTTCGACGTGACGATGATTTCGCCGCGCGGTGGTGACCCGATCGGCGAGATGGTGAGCGAAGCGGCCGACTTTGCGGGTATAGACGACCGCCCCTTCGTCTTCCTCGATCGCAAGACGCCGAGCTACACGGCGATCATCGAGAAGGACGGCAATCTGGTCATCGCGCTGGCGGACATGGAGCTTTACCGCTTCTTCGTACCGCGGCGGCTGTCGATCCGCTGGGTGCGCGACGCCTTTGCCGCCACCGATTTCATTCTCTTCGACGCCAACCTGCCGGAGGAAACGGCGGCCGCGATCGTCGCAAGGGCAAAGGCGCTCGGCAAGCCGGTGGCGGCTATTGCCATTTCGCCGGCCAAGGTGGTGCGCCTCCTGCCCTGCCTCGAAGACATCGATTACCTTTTTCTCAACGAGGCAGAGGCTGCGGCGCTCATCGGTCTGCGGCCGGAAGATGCCGACGCATGGCCGTCCCTGCTCGCTGACATCGGCGTCACCGGTGCGGTCGTCACCCGTGGCAAGCGCGAGCTTGTCGCCTTCAAGGATGGCCGTGCGCTCGTCCTGCAGCCGCCGATTTCGGAGACAGTGGCCGATGTCACGGGGGCTGGAGATTCGCTGGCAGCCGGCACGCTCTCGGCCCTCATGCTCGGCCTGCCGCTGGAAGAGGCGGTTCGCCATGGCACGGCGGCAGCCGCCCTCACCGTCCAGTCGCGGCACGCCGTGAACGAAAATCTTTCACCCGAACTGCTGCGCAACATGCTTTCGCTTGTCCCGGCGGCGAGAATTCTGCAATGAAGCGGCAACACCGATAAACGGATACGGATCATGACCAAACCCTTCTCGCCCCTGCTGCCGATCTCCTACTCGAAGGAAGTGGCCGCCGCCAAGCAGCGCGGCGCCCCGATCGTGGCACTCGAATCGACCATCATCACCCATGGCATGCCCTATCCCGGCAATATCGAGATGGCGCGCAGCGTCGAATCGATCATCCGTGATCAGGGTGCGGTTCCCGCCACCATCGCCGTTATCCACGGCACGCTGCATATCGGCCTCGAACCCGCCGAGCTGGAGCAGCTCGCCAAGGCAAAGGATGTCATGAAGGTATCGCGCGCCGATATCGCCTTTTCGATCGCCGAGCGCCGCACCGGTGCGACGACGGTTGCCGCGACGATGATTGCGGCGGCGCGTGCCGGCATCAAGGTGTTTGCGACCGGCGGCATCGGCGGCGTGCATCGCGGCGCTGAAGAAACGTTCGATATCTCGGCCGACCTCGAAGAACTAGCCCGCACCGGCGTCATCGTCGTCTGCGCCGGCGCCAAGGCGATCCTCGATATTCCAAAGACGCTGGAAGTGCTGGAAACCCGCGGCGTGCCGGTCGTGACCTATGAAAGCGACGAATTCCCGGCCTTCTGGTCACGCTCATCGGGCATTCGCAGCCCGCTGACGCTGAACAGCCCGGCGGCGATCGCCAATTTCCAGACGACGCGCGAACAGCTCGGCATTGACGGCGGCATGCTGATTGCCAACCCGGTTCCGGAAGCTGACGAAATCGCCCGCGAGGAAATGGAAATCTACATCGAGCGTGCGCTTGATAGCGCCGAGCGTGACGAAATCACCGGCAAGGCGGTAACACCTTACCTGTTGAGCACGATTTTCGACCTGACCGATGGTCAGAGCCTGAAGACGAATATTGCGCTGGTGGAGAACAATGCGCGGCTTGCGGCAGAGATTGCCGTGGCGCTTGGCGAGTAAGCCACCATCTGGCGGGCCGGCCCCGCCAACGATCCCTCGCGGAATGACTTGAGGGGCGCAAAAGCGCCCCTTTATCATATCAGCTATCCAGCGTCTCTTTCACCGCCACAGCCAGCTGCTTCAGAGAGAACGGCTTCGGCAGGAAGCCAAACTTCGCTTCCGGCGGTAGGTTGCGGGCGAACGCATCCTCTGCGTAACCGGACACGAAGATGAACTTCAGATCCGGATAGTTCTTGCGCAGCTCGCGCAGCAGCGACGGTCCGTCCATTTCAGGCATCACCACGTCGGAGACGACGATGTCCACCTTGCCTTCGAGCTCCTCCATGATCTCGAGGGCCTCGACGCCGGAGCCGGCCTCATGGACCGTATAGCCACGCGTCTCCAGCATGCGCTTGCCGCCGCGCCGCACCGCTTCTTCGTCCTCAACAAGCAGGATGACGGCTGAGCCGGTCAGGTCTTCCGGCTGTTTCGGCTGGACGAGTTCCACAATCTGCGCGCCACCGGTCGCAACGGCCTGATCGGCTGCTTCCGCTTCCGCAGCGACTGCCGGTTCGACGATATGGCGCGGCAGGAAGATGCGGAAGGTCGTGCCCTTGCCGACTTCCGATTCCGGCTGGATATAGCCGCCGGACTGCTTGACGATGCCGTATACCATGGCAAGGCCGAGACCTGTGCCCTTGCCCACATCCTTGGTGGTGAAGAAGGGCTCGAAAATCTTGTCCATGATCTCGGGTGCAATGCCGGTGCCGGTATCGGTCACCTCGATCAACACCATGTCTTCATGCGGCATGTAGGAATAGTTGAAGGCGGCAACTTCCGCTGCCGGCAGATTACGGGTGCGCAGCGTCAGCGTGCCGCCATCCGGCATGGCGTCGCGGGCATTGACGCAGAGATTGATCAGCACCTGCTCGAATTGCGAAAGATCGGTTTTGACAGGCCAGAGGTCGCGGCCATATTCGACATCGAGCTTGACGTTGGTACCGGAAATCAGCCGGTCGACCAGCATGCGCAGGTCGCCGACGACATCGGTCAGGTTCAACACCGTCGGCCGCATCGTCTGCTTGCGCGAAAAGGCGAGAAGCTGGCGTACGAGCACCGCCGCGCGGTTGGCATTGCGCTTGATCTCTATCAGATCGGCGAAGCTCGCATCGGCAGGTCGCGCCTGCAGTAGCAGATGGTCGGAAGACAGCAGGATTGCCGTCAGCACGTTGTTGAAATCGTGCGCGATGCCGCCGGCAAGCGTGCCGACCGCATTCATCTTCTGCGTCTGCGCCATCTGCGCTTCCAGCGCCTTCTGCTCGGTCACTTCCACCGCATAGACGATAGCCGCCTCTTCCGGCGCCTCGTCACTCTGGTCGATGACTGCGTTCACATAGAAGCGGAAGAAGCGTGCGTCATCGGTCGGCGTGCGGGAATCGATCGGTGGGATGTCGCCCTGGCGATCCTTGGCGGCGGCGAGTGCCGCGGCAAGCTGCGGCCGGTCGCTGTCCTGCACGATCGTTTCCATCAGCGCGCCGCGCTCCAGATCGTCACGCGAGACAATATTGGAGAAAAGCTTCAGGAAAGGCGCATTGGTGCGCAGAATCTTGCCATCGCCATTTACCGAAGCGATCGCCATCGGAGTGTTGTTGAAGAAGCGCGTGAAGCGCATGGCGGCTGCTGATGCCGACTGGCCGTTCTCACTGTCCTTGTCACGCGTCAGCACGATCGTCCGGCTCTCGCCGGGCGCTCCGTCACGCATGGAGGTGACGCGGTGGATGATCTGCACCGGCAGGCTCTGGCCGTTCGATTTGCGCAGGTCGAGGTCCAGCGTCACGGTCTTCTTCAGCCCCGGCTCGGCCTGTACCGACTGGATCAGCGCCAGCCCCTCACCCGCGACGAGATCGCCGATGTTCATCGAGCCCGGCATGAATTTGGTGAGATCGAGACCCAGCCATTCCGCAAGCGTGGCGTTCAGATAGAAGATCTCGCCCTTGCGCCCGGCGGAGAAGAAGCCTGCCGGAGCGTGGTCGAGATAATCGATCGCGTTCTGCAACTCCTTGAAGAAGCGCTCCTGGTCCTCACGCTCGGCGGTGATATCGATGATCTGCCAGATCTGCAGCGGCTTGCTGTCGCCCTCTTCCGGCTTCAGGAGCCGCGCTTTCAGGCGATACCAATGCGCGCCGGCGTTGCTTCCGGGGCCAACGGCCCGCAGCAGGCGGAATTCTTCGCGCCCCTCCCGGCCCTCGCGCAACCCGTTCACCAGCCGGTAGAGCGCCTCGTTCGATTCGCGGTGGCGCGAAAGCAGCGTTTCAAGTGTCTGCACCTCGGTCGCCTTGCGTGCGCCGGTCAATGCGCCATAGGCGGCATTGGCATAAACGATGCGGCCCTTCTCGTCAGTGATCAGCGTCCCGTCGGGATGGCCGTTCAGGAAAGCGCGCGCCAGGCTGTCTGACTGGCGCTGCGGCATGACCTCGATGAAGCCGATGACGGAGGAGACGAGAAAGAAGATGCCGACCATGGCGAGAACGCCGAGACAGCCGAGCACCAGCTCGTTGCCGAGCGAATCCTTGAAGAAGACGAAGGCCGCGGCCGCCGCAATCAGCACGATCGCCAGCAGGATGATGCGTATCGCCGTACCAGAACGCCCCCCACGATCCACGAGCGGCGCGTTATAGTCGTCGACCTGACGCGATTTCGTCATCTATTCCTCGCATAAGCCCTTCCTGCCGCGCTCGTAACATCGCTACGAAGCAGGAATCAGGCAGTCTTTCCTTCTTATCAACTTGCTGCGCCCGCAAAAACAGCAGGTTTCGTCAGACTGCTTGAATTCACAGGCAAACGCGCCAATTTGCCCGTAATCCCGCCGGTGCCGCAGCGAGCGCCCGGCCAAATAGTTGCACAACACGAAATCGCGTTCGCCGGTGACTGGACAGACCCGCCGGCTCTTGCCTAAGGAGCGGAAAAGTCGTCTGTTGTGCCATAATGCGAAATGGAGTGAGTGCCTATGTTCGATGATGTTGTAGGGGCTTACGGTAGCCGCTTCCTGCTTGCCGCCGGTGGCGTCGGCATTGCCCTCATCCTGCTCATCGCCGTTCTGTGGTTCCTGCGCGGCCGCGCGCCCTCACCTTTCGTGCGCGGTGGTCGCAACCGTCAGCCGCGCCTTCAGGTGCTCGATGCCGCCGCCGTCGATGCCCGCCGTCGCCTGGTTCTCGTGCGCCGCGACAATGTCGAACATCTCGTCATGATCGGCGGCCCGACTGACATCGTCATCGAAAGCCGCATCCTGCCGGAAGCCGAAGCCGAAACCGCAAGCGATTTCCGCCCGCAGCCGGTGGAGGAACGCCCGGTCGTTCAGGAGCGTGCAGCCGTCCAGCCGCGCCGCGAACCGCAGGAGGCGCCGCAGCCGAGGCCGGTCGCCGCCCCCGTCGCACCATCTGTGGCGGCAAGCGCCGAACCCGATTTCGAACCCTACAGCCCAGCACCGGCACCTGCTCCGGTCATCGTCCCGGTCATCGCCCCGCCTGCAGAGCCGGTTCGCCAGCGCCCCGAACCTTCGGTCGCTCCGGCAGTCGCGCCACCCATGTCTGCCCAGCAGTTGCCTGCACAGCAGATGTCGAGCCAGCAGGCTCCCGCGCCACAGGTCTCTGCTCCGCCGCTCACAGCCGAGCGCGACGGCCCGCAGCGGATGTCGCAGCTTCAGCCGCGCCAGCCCGAACGCCCCGCTCCGCAACCCGTGCCCGATGCCGCTAGCGCCGCAGATATCCTCGATGCAGCCCGCCAACGGATGTTGCCGCAGCAGCGCATCGAACCGGAAGTGTCCACTCCGCCGGCCCAGAGCATTCCCGCCGTTTCGCGCGGCGCTCCAGTCGCGACGGAAGATGGCGGTTTGCAATCGGCTGCCATCCGCCGCGATTTCCAACGCATCCTCGATGGTGAGATATCGGCCAATCCGGCCGCCGAGCGCGTGGTTCCCGTACCCAATACGCAGCAGGCACGCCCTGCCCCGCAGCCCGGTTCTCCTCAGCCCGGCTCAATGCCACGCCGCGACCCCGACATGGCGCCGATCACGGGTGCGGATGCCGCACTTCAAAAGGAAGTCGCCCGCATCTTTGGCGAAATGAGTGTCAATCGCGACAAGTAAAAGCTGGAGCCTTATGGCCCCAGAGCAAAGGGCACTAAAACAAAAAGCACCGCGATCGTCTCGCGGTGCTTTTTCATTGCCGGTCCGGAAGTGATTATTCGTCCCGGTAAACCTTTTCGCGGCGCTCGTGGCGTTCCTGCGCTTCGATCGACAGCGTGGCGATCGGGCGGGCGTCGAGGCGTTTCAGGCCGATCGGCTCGCCGGTTTCCTCGCAGTAGCCATACGTGCCATCCTCGATGCGCTGCAGGGCTGCGTCGATCTTGGAGATCAGCTTTCTCTGACGGTCGCGGGCGCGAAGTTCGATCGCCCGGTCGGTTTCGGAAGATGCACGATCTGCGAGATCAGGGTGGTTTGCGCTTTCCTCAGCCAGGTGGTCGAGTGTTTCGCGCGCTTCTCTAAGGATATCGTTTTTCCAGGCAACCAGCTTGGCTCTGAAATAAGCGCGCTGGTTCGTATTCATGAACTCCTCGTCTTCCGAGGGAACATAATTGCTAAGATCGATCTTCTCACTCAACGCGATTCTCCTGAAGAACATCTCATCTGGCCGGGTGTATATCCCATGCGCTATCCGCGATTCAAGCCAAATAAGACAGGTAAACAGATTTTTAAATCTGTCATAAATTTGAGCTAACAGTCTATTTTCGCATCATTATTCCGAATAGCGATTTTTGCTTGGCCCTCAAAACGCCGTGTCGGGATGCCCCTTTCGCGCTCTTGGAAGCCTGTGGACGGTTGACGTTGCGGGATCGCAACCGCTACTGAAAAGGCTCCGTTCGAAGCTGGATTTGCCCATGGCCGCCCTCCTGCCTCCACCCCATCGGATCTACCTCCTGCGTCATGCCGAAGCCGCCTGGGCCGAGCCCGGACAGCGCGATTTCGACCGGCCGCTGAGCAAAAAGGGTTTCGGCGATGCCGAGATTGTCGCCGACCGCGCCGCCGACAAGGGCTACCGTCCGAACATCCTGATCAGTTCGACCGCGCTTCGTTGTCGCGACACCGCCGAGGCCGTGCACCGGGCCATGGGCGAAACGCTCGACATGCGCTTTGTGGATACGCTCTATAACGCCTCGGTCGATACCTATCTCGAAATCATCGATGCGCAGGATGTGGGGAGCGTCATGCTCGTCGGCCATAACCCGACAATGGAGCAGGCCCTATCGGCGCTGATCGGCCAAAAGGCTATGGCAGCCTCCGTGCCGAAAGGCTTCCCGACAGCCGGTCTCGCTGTCATCGACTACGTCGCTACGACTTCGGCATGGCGTCTCACCGATTTCGTCATCAACTGAGCTTTCGCGCCGCTTCTTTTTCAGGCAGCGGCCCCTTCCTATATTGCGGGCAGTGCCATCAGGGATTCCGATTTGCCGCCACGCCTGACATCCTTTGCCGACGATGCGCTGATCGCGCTGGATAATCTTGCTGACCGCGCCAGCGGTCTCGTCAATCCGACCATCCGGCTCGGCGTCACCGGCCTTTCCCGCTCCGGCAAGACGGTCTTCATTTCTTCGCTGGTCCACAATCTTCTGCACGGCGGCCGGTTGCCGCTCTTCGAAGCGGTGCAGTCCGGTCGTGTGTCGGCCGTCCGTCTGGAGCCGCAGCCAGATGATGCCGTGCCGCGCTTCCAGTACGAGGATCATATCCGCGCACTGGTGAAGGAGCGGATCTGGCCGGATTCCACCCGTGCAATTTCAGAGCTGCGCATCACGCTCGATTATCAGAGCGCCAGTTCCTGGACGCGTATGTTCTCGCCCGGCCGCCTGTCGATCGATATCGTCGATTATCCCGGCGAATGGCTGCTCGACCTGCCGCTGCTCGGCAAGGATTTCCGCACCTTCAGCGAGGAAACCATCGCCCTTGCCGCAACCGGCATCCGCGCCGAGCTGTCGAGCGCCTGGCTGGCGCTGACGAAGGCGACGGATATCACCGCTTCCGCCGATGAAATGGTCGCCCGCGATCTCGCCACCAGCTTTGCCGACTATCTGAAGGCCTGCAAGGCCGACGAACGCTCGCTTTCCACGCTTCCGCCCGGCCGTTTCCTGCTGCCCGGTGATCTCGATGGCTCGCCTGCGCTGACCTTCGCCCCGCTTGCGCTGCCCCCGGACGGAAAGCCGGAGCGCGGCTCGCTCTGGGCGATGATGGAGCGCCGCTACGAAGCCTATAAGTCCGTCGTCGTCAAACCCTTCTTCCGCGAGCATTTTGCCAGGCTCGACCGGCAGATCGTGCTGGTCGACGCGCTGCAGGCCATGAACCGCGGCCCCGAAGCCGTGCAGGATCTCGAGCGCGCGTTGACCGATGTGCTCGCCTGCTTCCGCCCCGGCAGCAATTCGATCCTGTCATCGCTGCTCGGCCGGCGCATCGACCGTGTTCTGGTCGCCGCCACCAAGGCGGACCATTTGCACCACGAAAGCCACGACCGGCTGGACCGGCTGACGCGCCGCCTCGTCGATCGCGCTATCGATCGTATCGGCATGGCCGGCGCCGGTATCGATGTCATGGCGCTTGCCTCCGTGCGCGCCACGCGGGAAGCCACCGTGCGCCGCGACGGCCACGACCTGCCCGTCATTGTCGGAACACCCATGGCCGGTGAAAAGATCGCCGGTGAAATCTTCGACGGTGAGCGCAAGACAGCGATCTTCCCCGGCGATCTGCCGGAAAATCCCGAATCTCTCTTCGAGCGCATCGAGGCCGGCGACGTGTCGGTCGAGCTGCCCGACGTCAATGTCGTGCGCTTCCGCCCGCCGCAGCTCGAGGAAACCGGCGGCGGCATCAAACTCTCCGTGCCGCATATCCGCCTCGACCGCGCCATGCAGTTCCTGTTCGGAGACCGCCTCGCATGAGCAAGCCGCCGATCGACCAGCCCAATCAGCCGCGCCGCGCCCCCGCCGCCTTCACCTTTGAGGAGGAGAATGCGGCGCCCGAAACGCCACGGGCCGAGCGCCGCAAGCCCGCTAGCTTCTCAGGCGAGGTGGTGCTGACGCCGGATGAGGAAGATCCCTTCCTCAATCCTGAGCAGGATCTGAGCCCGTTGCCGGTCGCTACCCCGCGCAAGCGGCGCACCTCCTTCGCCAGCATCGCCGCCGGCGCTTTCGGCATTCTGCTGTCGCTCGCCTTCGGCCTCTGGACCGACCGGCTGATCCGCGATCTCTTCAGCCGCGCCGACTGGCTGGGTTATGCCGCGCTTTCCGTTCTCGCGATCGGCATCCTCGCCGTCATTGCAATCGTCATCAGGGAGACGGCGGGCATGATGCGGCTTGCCGCGGTGCAGACCATCAAGGCTGAAGCCGATGCTGCGATTCTGGAAACGCGGCCCGCCAAGGCGCGCGCGGTCGTCGCCCGCCTGATGGGCCTGCTCGGCAACAAGCCGGAAACCGCCAAGGGCCGCGCCACGCTGAAGGAAACCGAAGGCGAGGTCATCGACGCTCCGCACCTGATTGCGCTTGCTGAGCGCGAGCTGCTTGCGCCGCTGGATCGCCGGGCACGCGCGCTGATCGTCAATTCCTCCAAGCGCGTCTCGATCGTCACGGCCGTCAGCCCGCGCGCCATCGTCGATCTACTCTACGTGCTCTATGAGGCTGCCCGCCTGATCCGCGCCATGGCCGAACTGTACGGCGGCCGTCCCGGCACGCTCGGCATGCTGAGATTGATGCGTGACGTGCTCGCCCACCTTGCCGTGACCGGCTCGATTGCTGTCGGCGACAGCCTTATTCAGCAGGTGCTCGGCCATGGGCTCGCTTCCAAGCTTTCGGCCCGACTCGGCGAAGGCGTCATCAATGGGCTGATGACGGCGCGGATTGGCATTGCCGCCATGGATCTCTGCCGTCCGCTGACTTTCCGGGCGCTGAAACGGCCGGGAATCGGCGATTTCATCGGCGACTTGACGCCGTCGATGACGGCACGCAACGGTAACCCTTGAGCAAAAAGCCGAATTTCGACATATTTAGGCCTTCTTGCTTAGGGTACAAAAAATTCAAGCGGATTCAATGCGCTAAAGGCGCAACCTCGGAATCCTTACCTTGCGAAAGCCCTGTATTTCCACGCATTTCAGCGTCCCGGAAAGAAAGCATTAACCATTCTCCGGCAAAACTTCAGACCAGTTCCCGAGTGGTGTTTGCCAAGGAAAATCCATGTACTCGCGCAAGTTTCTTTTTGTATGCGGCCTGGCCGCCGCGGCATTGTCTCCAGTGGCAGACGTCGCTTCCAACGCCACTGCCGCAACCCGCGACAAGGCCTTCTTCGAATCCGTCGCCGGCACCTGGAAGGGGCCGGGCGAAATCGTCGCCGGCAAGTACAAGGGCACGAAATTCACCTGCAATCTCGTCGGTTCGCCGGCCGATGATTCCTCCGCCGGTATCAAGCTCGACGGTACCTGCCGCGTCGGCGTCTTCAAGCAGCCGATGAGCGCTGTCATCTCGCAGTCCGGTTCCACCTACAAGGGCAAGTTCCTCGATGGCGCCGAAGGCAAGGGTCTCGATATCATCTCCGGCGCCGTCACCGACGATACCGTCGTCGTCGGCATCAATCGCTCCAAGCTGAACGGCGCAATGATTGCCCGCGTTCGCGACGACAAGACCATGAACGTCACCGTTTCGGTCAAGGTCGAAAGCCAGATGGTTCCGGTCATCGGCCTGACGCTGACCCGCCAGGTCGACGAAATGGCTGTTGGTTCAATCCAGTAAGCTATTCATTCGGAACGGACTTTCCTGAAGCGACGGTTTTCCGCCGCTTTTGTTTTTTAGCTCATAGCGCGCTCGAAAAAAGCCCGCAGAAGCGGGCCTTTTCTAATGTTGGTCCTGATTGTCAGCGGCTGTTCTTATTGCTCTGCTGGACTGCCTTGACACGCTGTTCGTGTGAACCGCCTTGGTTTGCCATGATGGACTCTCTTTTTGCGATTCTTTGCGAGAGCGACTTGATTGCCGTCTCGATGGGAGAACCACTCGGGCGCTGCCGCATTCCCTATTTTAGTATTTCGTGATGGCATGGGATCATTTCCCGCCACAGGCCGTTCTTCGTAGACCGCAGGGCTTGTCCCTGCGCAGCCACGGAGACGAAGGACATGAACGCAACCAACACGGATACAGAAACCAGGAGCCTGAAGCTCGCCAAGGAATATCTGCGCCTTGGCGGACACCGCCGCTGCAAGATCGACGACAACATCACCACTGTGCGCCAGTGGGAGAAGGATCCGCCGGAGGCCGAACGCTTCTGGCAGGAGCAGGTGCAGCCGCTTTCTGCAACTGACCGCAAGCAGGTCGAGGATTTCCTGCCCAGCATCAATTCGCCCTGAATGCCTGAAGCTGCAGGTCCGATGCCCGATAACTGGATCCATCTCTGCATCGATATGCAGAGGATGTTCGCTGAACAGACGGCATGGCATGTGCCTTGGATGGCGACGGTGTCGCCGCAGATCGTTGAACTCTCGGGACGATATGCGGAGCGAACGGTTTTCACGCGCTTCGTTCCGCCGCCGACCGCTGATGCCATGCCCGGCATGTGGAGGAACTACTACGAAAAATGGCCGATGATGACCGGCGAGTGCTTGCCGCCGGAACTTATTGATATTGTTGCCGATCTGAAGCCTTTCGCGCCTCCTGCCCGCTTCCTAGACAAGCGAACCTATTCTCCCTGGGTCGACGGGCGGCTGCATGAAACACTCACGCGGGAAAAGGTCGAAGCCATCGTTATTACCGGCGGCGAGACGGATATCTGCGTGCTCGCTGCAGCACTTGGCGCAATCGATCTCGGCTATCGCGTCATTCTGTTGAAAGACGCTGTCTGCAGCAGTGCTGACGAAACGCATGACGCTACGCTGGAATTGCTGGGCGGCCGCTTTTCGGTGCAGGTGGAGATTACCGAAACGGACGCATTCCTTTCCGGTCTCTGACGCATGGCAGGGCTCCTGGGGCTGTTCAGGTTTCGCAGCCTGCGCTTGGTGGCCCCCTTTAAGTCTTGCGCCACCAGTCGCGGCTTTCGTCCGCGATCTCGATCCCCGCAATGTCGGCGTCGGCTAGCCAATCGGCCACCGCCCTGCCCCGGACCATGAGTTCGGGCGCGATATCCGCAAGCGGCATCAGCACGAAGCCCCGCTCGGTCATGCGTGGATGTGGCAGTTCCAGTCGCGGCGCATCCTGCGCGACGCCTTCATAAGTCAGCACATCGATATCGAGTGTGCGTGGCCCCCAGCGCTCGATGCGCTCGCGCTTCATCTCCCGCTCGATCGACAGGCAGAGATCAAGAAGCGCTTCCGGCGCAAGCCGTGTTTCCACCGCCGCGCAGGAGTTGAAGAAATGGGACTGGTCGGTCTTGCCCCAGGGCGGCGTGCGGTAAAGCCGCGAGACAGCCGCCACCCGGCAGTCTGGATGGGCGTCCAGCACCGCAAGCGCTGATGCCATGGACTTGACCGGATCGCCGATATTGCCGCCGAGGCCGAGCGTTGCGAGATGGAATGGATTATCGGGTACGATGCTCAACGGTCACCTGCACGAAATCGAGCACGCCAGGGATCGGCGCATTCGGCTTGCGCACCGTGATCTTGGCCCTGATGATCTGCGGGAATTTATTACAAAGACCCTTGGCGATATCGAACGCCAGCGCCTCGATCAGGTAACGCCGCTTGCCGACGACGATCTCTTCGATGATGGTGAAGGCGGTGCCGTAGTGGACAGTCTCATCGATGGAATCGTTTTCCAGTGCGCTGCCCGCTTCCACCTCCAGTTCGGCATCCACGAAGAAACGCTGACCGAGGAATTCCTCCTCGGCATGCACGCCGTGGCGGGCGAAGAAGGCGCAGTTCTGCATCAGGATCGTATAGGTACTCATGACGGCCTCCCCCTAAAGCATGTCGCGCAAAAGTGCGTAGCGGTTTTGCGACAACGACATGCGAAATACAAAGATTTAAAGCGTGGCACCCGGATCTGATGGATCGTGACACGCTCTAGAAGCGTCGTTCCGAGCGGCCAGCATAGCATCGGCTACGGCAAGCGCATCCCTGTTGATTGCGACATTGTGTACCCGGAAAACAGCCACCCCCTGCAGCCTGAGAAGCGCGCTCGTCGCCGCCGTCGCCGCATCGCGCTCCGCCGGCTCCCGGCCGGTGACGGCGCCGAGGAAGCGCTTGCGCGACGTGCCGGCCAGAAGCGGCAGGCCGAAGCGGTGCAGCTCTTCGAAACGCGCCATCAGTTCCAGATTTTCCTTCGGCGTCTCCTTGGCAAAGCCGAAGCCGGGATCGAGCACGATGCGGTCACGCAGGACACCGGCAGCGGAAGCGATCTCCAGCGAACGCTCGAGAAAAAAGACCTGGTCATCGATGATATCGGCAAGCTTCTGCCGGTCGCGGCCCGTATGCATGATGCAGAGCCCCGCCCCGGTTTCAGCCGACAGCGTGGCGATTTCAGGCTCCTTCTGCAGACCGAAGACGTCGTTGACGATATGGGCGCCGGCACTGATGGCACGCCGCGCCGTTTCCGCGCGATACGTATCGATGGAAATCAGGGCTTGCGTGCGTCTGCTGAGCGCCTCTATGACGGGCAGTACGCGCGCCTGTTCCTCCGCCGGGCTGACGTAGGCCGCATCCGGCCGGGTCGACTCGCCGCCGATATCGAGGATTTCGGCGCCGTCTGCTACTGCCTGCAGCGCATGCTCGACGGCACTGTCGACCGTGTCGTAGCGCCCGCCGTCGGAGAAGGAATCTGGCGTCACGTTGACGATCGCCATGATCACCGAGCGCTTGTTGAGCTCGATCTCGCGGCCATGGGCCACACGCCAGAAACTGCTATCGAGCTGCTTCACCAGTCTAATCCCGTCGCTAGCCAAAAAAGCCGCTATCCGATATTGCTCTTGCGGTGGCTATGCCCCAAGCTCCGCCAAACTTCAACACAGGTTCAGTTCAGAATGCCGCTTGCGTTGCGTTATATGCGCCTTCCCATCGCCTTTTCCATGATTGCCTTTTTCCTCTGCGGCCCCGCGGCTGCCGAAGTCGTTGCAACGAAAAGCTATTCCTATTTCGATATTAAGGGAAAGACGGCCGACGAGCTGGACGATGAGCTGAGCCGCCGTGGCCCTACGGCGAACGGCTCCTCCGCTCGCCATCCCGGCGCCACCAAGATCCGTTTCGGCGGCGAGGCGACTTATATCCAGGACAATGGCCGCTGCCGTGTCGGCAATGTCAAGGTCACCGTCCACACACAGATCATCATGCCGCGCTGGAGCAACCGCAAGGGCGCGAGCCGCGAGCTGTCGATGATCTGGGATGCGCTGTCGAGCGATATCAGGCGCCATGAGGAGCGCCATGCCGAGATCGCCCGCACTCAGGCGCGTGTCATGGAACGTGAACTCAAGGCGCTGCCTTCGCGGCGCAATTGCGAGGCCATGCAGGAGCTCGTTTCGGATGTGTCGGCTCGCGGGGTAGAGGAGCACGACAAGTTACAGGCCCGATTCGATCGCGTCGAGGCGGTCAATTTTCAGAATCGCATGCTGCGACTGCTCAACAACAGACTCAAGGGCAAGGGCGGCGAAAGATAAGCTCTTTTTGCCCACAATGCGAGCAAAGAACGTTAGCTGCCCAATGAAACTTGTGCGAAGCTTGTGGAACTCCCAGCCTTTTACCGGTCATTTTTCATTCTGGTGGACTCAACCGGAACGCGGTAATATGACTATATTCGAAAGTGCAGTAAGGCAGCTGGCTTTCGTGACTGTGTTCTCCTGGCGCGTTCCGAAGCCGCGGGTGTTCCTCCCTCATCCGTAGGTAATGCGCCCGCCTCGCCTCGCCCGCCTCCGGCGTGCGAGGCTCTCTTTTTGGAAAGAGTTGCGGTTTTGGGAGTTAAGCCTGCCGTTCCGGCACGTGCACGGTGAGCCCGTCCAAGGCAGCCTTCATCCTGATCTGACAGGAAAGACGCGAGGTCGGGCGCACGTCGAAGGCGAAGTCCAACATATCCTCTTCCATCGCTTCCGGCGGGCCGACGATCTCAGTCCACTGCTCGTCGACATAGACGTGACAGGTCGCACAGGCGCAGGCGCCGCCGCATTCGGCCTCAATGCCGGGCACGGAATTGCGGACCGCATTCTCCATTACGGTGGAGCCTTGATCGACATCGAGATCGAAGCGCGTTCCGTCAAAGGCGACGATGGTAAGTTTGGGCATCAGGATTAGGTTCCGGTCTTTCGTAGTAGATGGGCGGATTTTCTTCCGACAATTCGGCGCGTCAGTCAACATTGCCTGATCGCCCCGAGATTCGCAGATCGGCCAGGGTTGCGCCATTCTCTATGCGTCACGGGGGAAGTCGCAAAAAGACCCGCCGTTCCGCTATGGAACAGAAGGCCTACGGTATCGGCCCGAAAATCGGGATCGATTTTCGGAAAGCCTGATGCGTAGATTTAGAAAAAATTGAGCCTGTATGTGCGTCAAAATGGACGCACATACAGGCTCAAGGTCAGCCCAACCTGTCCTGCCTTATCCGCGGCAGAGTTTCAGAATGAAATTCTCGGCGTCGACGACGGCTGCACCCAACGCTGCCATGGCGGTCGCGTCGCCATTGTTCTCTTCGACGGCTTCCGCCGATTGCGAAACCCGGAAGGCGCCGACTGAGCTTGCGGCTCCCTTCAGGCGGTGTGCCGCAGCACCGATCCTGGCAGACTCGCCGCTTGCAATGTCCTGCAGGCAGGCGCGCGCCTGGCGCGCAAACATCTGGAGAACTTCGATTTCCACCGTCTTGTCGCCCATCGTCTGGCGCGCAAGATGAACAAGGTCGATCGGCCTGATCTTGGAGGGCGAAGGCCCCGTGGAATTGTCAGGTGCTTCGAATGCGATACTCACTGCTGCCATTTGCCAATTCTCCCGTCTTATATCGTCCGCGCTTGCTACTGTTGTGCGGTCGGAGAATGGCGATCCCGTTAAATTCCGGCGCATTCGGGGCGAAAATCTAACCATATGGTTAACGTCCCTTAAATATCGCTAAAATATCGGCTTTTAGGCCGCTTCCAAAATTTAAAGGTGTTAACAACGGGTTAAGAGGGATGGAAACGCAAGGGTTCATTAATTGTGTAGGCAGCCCAGATGTGTCACTACGATACTGTTGAGGCGGGCTCATGCCGCGCGCCTTTGCCGACAGAGTGGATAATGGTAGTGTTTTGATACCTTTCGTTTGAAAAATCGGCTATCTACTCTGAAATGACATGCTTATCCGTCCGTCTTGGATGGAAGGCTGGCACGGCAAAGGTTCTTTCCGGGCAAAGGCGGTTGCCCGGATGCGCTGCCGGACTGGCCGGGAATTGCGAGGCATATCGGAATGGCGAATAACAAGTACAATGAATCGATCGAGGACAAGGCGTTCAAGGCATTGGACGAGGCGCTTCAGATCGATTTCGGCCAGGAGAACGTGCCGTCTCGCCGCGGCAACGCGCCCCACGCCCCGGAGGCTAATGTGACTGACCCATCCAATGCCCGTAATCAGTCCCAGGAAGAAGCACAGCGCCGCCGCGGCCGCTCTGGCCGTACAGGCGATCAGCAGGCTCCGCGAGCACCGGCCTTCGCCCCGGCTAACGACGCCAGCCGCAATTCTCCCGCTTCGCTTCTGAAGTCGCTGGAAAACGGCTCCAGCCGCCCTGCCCTGCGCACGGCCGCTCTCGTTTCCATCCTGTGGGTCATCATCGGCCTCGGGCTGATGTTCATGCTCTATGCGCCGCAGATCTCCCAGATCCGCTCGCTGACCGATCTTGCCGCCCTGCCGGGCGTGATCGCCGGCATTGTCGGCATCATCGTGCCGGTCATGATGTTCTATGCCTTCGCCATCATGATCTCGCGCGCCCAGGACATGCGCAACGCCGCCCGCTCCATGGCTGAAGTGGCGCTGCGCCTTTCAGAGCCGGAAACCATCGCGTCTGAACGCATCATGACGGTCGGCCAGGCCGTGCGCCGCGAAGTCTCGGCGATGAATGAAGGCATCGAGCGCACCATTGCGCGCGCCTCTGAACTCGAAACGCTCGTACATTCCGAAGTGAATGCGCTGGAGCGTTCCTATGCGGATAACGAACTGCGCGTGCGCGGCCTCGTCCACGAACTCGGCTCCGAGCGCGAAGCGATCGTCAATCATGCCGACCGCATCCGCTCCTCGATCGCCGGTGTTCACGATCAGCTCAAGGAAGAACTGTCGCTCGCGACGGAAGAGATCGCTATCCGCCTTGCGACCTCGGGCGAAGCCTTCGCCTCGCTGATCGATACGCGCGCTGCCGCGATCATGGAGAAATCGGACAGCGCCATGCAGTCGCTCGGCACGCTGCTGGCCGCCAAGACCGATACGCTGCTCCATACGCTGACCGCATCCGGCCTTGCGATCGGCAATGAATTCGACAACCGCCTAGACGCGCTGACCAATACGATCAACGAACATGGCGAGCGCCTGCTCACCCAGTTCGAGACGCGCGCCTCGACGATGGATGCGAGCACGGAGCGCCTGAACGCCGCCCTTCAGGAGCGCACTCAGCAGCTCAATGAAATCCTGGTTTCCCGCACCCGCGAGATCAATCAGAGCCTGACCTCTGGCGAACGCACGATCGGCGGCACGCTCGACGACGTGCTCTCCAGGCTGAATGCCGCACTCGACGAAAAGGGCGCCAGCTTCCGCCAGAGCCTGCAATCGACGGCCGACGATGCGGTCATGGATCTCGACGTGCGCTCCGGCTTCTTCGAGGAGCGCCTGCAGACGACTGTCGCCCAGCTTTCGACCGCCTTCGACGAACGCGTCGCCGAATTCACCGATGCCTTCGACAAGCGCTCCGGCTCGCTCGACACCAAGCTCATCGAAAGCCTCACCCGCATCAACGAAACGCTGTCGGGCAACGCGGATTCCATTGAAGGCATCCTCAATACCAATATCGAGCGCCTCGGCACGTCCATGAGTGAGCAGTCGCTGGCGCTGGCGACCGCCTTTGCAACCGGCCAGGAAGTGCTGGATAGCACGCTTGCCGACCGCGCGGGGGAAATCACCTCGGCGCTATCGACCCGTACCGGCGAACTCGGCTCGGCGCTGAGCAACGCCACGTCGGAAATCTCGCTGGCGCTCGCAGCTGGCACCTCCGAACTGCAGAACAACCTCGCTGCCCGGGCAGCCGAATTCCGCGATACGCTGCAGACGACCACGACCGAACTCACCACTGCCGTCGACAGCGGCACCGAAAGGGTCACAGGGGCATTCGGCGGTCGCGCCGAAGAGCTGAGCAGCGTTCTCGCCGCCCGCGCCGCCGAAATCACCGATGCGCTGAAGACTGCGCATACCGGCATCGACAGCGTGATGGCCGAACGCGGCGGAGCGCTGATCGGCGCGCTTGCAGACCACCACGCCCGCTTCGACGAGGCGCTCACGAGCCGTTCCGAAGCCATCATCAATACTGTCTCGGGCACGCATGACCGTCTCGCCGAAACCCTCGACGAAAAGGCGATGGCGCTGGCGATCTCGCTGAACGAGACGCAGTCGCGCATCGAAGACACGCTCTCGACCCATTCGGAATCGCTCATCAATGCCGTTTCCGGCACCAATGACCGCCTCTCCGAGACGCTGAAGCAAAACCAGACCCGTATCGAGGATACGTTCGCGGCCCGGTCCGAGTCTTTCCTCAGTGCCATCTCCGGCACGCATGACCGCCTCTCCGATACGCTTGACGAAAAGGCAATGGCGCTTGCGATCTCGCTGAATGAAGGCCAGGCCCGTATCGAGGATACGCTTGCGACCCGCTCGGAGGCCATCATCGATGCCGTCTCCGGCACGCATGACCGCCTCTCCGATACGCTCGATGAAAAGGCAATGGCGCTTGCCATCTCGCTGAATGAAGGCCAGGCCCGCATCGACGATACGCTTGCCACCCGTTCGGAGGCACTGCTCAGCGCCGTTTCCAGCACGCATGACCGTCTCGCCGACACGCTCGATGAAAGGGCGATGGCACTCGGCATCTCGCTGAACGAAACGCAGTCGCGCATCGAAGACACGCTCTCGACCCATTCGGAAGCGTTGATCAACGCCGTCTCGGGCACGCATGACCGCCTCGCCGAAACGCTCGACGAGAAGGCCATGGCGCTCGGCATTTCGCTGAACGAGACGCAGTCGCGCATCGAGGATACGTTGTCGACCCGTTCGGAGGCGTTGCTTAACGCCGTGTCGGGCACGCATGACCGCCTTTCCGAAACGCTCGACGAAAAGGCAATGGCCCTTGCCATCTCGCTGAACGAAAGCCAGAGCCGCCTGGAAGACACGCTGACGGCGGGCACTGATGCTTTCGTCCATGCTGCCACCGGCACGCATGACCGGATCGCCGCATCGCTCGGCGAAAGCCAGCTCCGCATCGAGGAAGCACTCACCAGCCGCGCCGAATCCATCGTCAATGCCGTCACGAACAGCGCCGACCGCCTGTCCGATACGCTTGACGAAAAGACCATGGCGCTCGCCATTTCGCTCGACGATGGCCAGAGCCGCTTCGAATCCGCGCTCGAAAACCGCAGCAACTCCATTATGGACACCGTTGCCAATGCCGAAGAGCGTGTTGCCGGCGCCTTTGCCGACCGCACGGAAGCGATCCGCGCCGCCTATACGGATAATCAGGCACGTCTGGAAACCGCGCTTGCCGAGCACACCTCCACCCTGTCCGAAGCCCTCGATGCCGGCAGCGCCCGCATGGAAGGCATCATCGGCAGCATGACGGGCCGCATCGAGGATGGCCTTACCGACGCCCAGCAGCGTATGGCCGCCCTTGCCAACGATGCCGCAAGCAACGTCGAAGGCGGGCTCGCCGCCGCGCATGACCGCATCCGCACCACGCTTGACGACCGCACCAATGCCATCACGCTGACGCTGACCGAGGCTCACAACCTCATCAACGACACGCTCTCCGAACAGGCGACCTCGATCGGCACGTCGGTTGCGACGAGCATCGGCATGCTCGAAATGTCGCTGGAAGATCGCGAGGCCGCGATCCGCACTGCGATCGATAAGAGTGCACAGTCGCTTGAGGATCGCATGCGCGAAGGTGCCGGCCAGATTGCCGGTCGCTTCCAGGAAGCCGCCAACACGATCTCGCGTTCGGCCGCCGATTTCTCCGGCCATCTCGACCACTCCGTCGACAACCTCACGGGCCGCTTCACGGAGACCGGCACCCGCGTCGAAGCCAGCCTTGCCGCCATCGAGGCTCGTATTGCCGATGGTGTCGGCGGCGTGGCCGACAAGGTTGATGCTGCAGGCAGCCATCTCTCCGGCCTGTTGGATGACAGTATCTCCCGTCTGGGTTCGATCGGCGACGACACAGCCCAGCGTATCGCCGCAACGCTCGGCAACAGCGCCGCAAACCTGACCCAGGCACTCGACAGCCGCACCGCCAGCCTGACGGAAGCTTTCGACGGCCGCGCCGCCAGCCTGACGGATGCGCTGCATGCCGGCAGCGCCAACCTCACCCAGGCCCTCGACAACAGCAGCGCAAACCTCACGCATGCTCTCGACAGCCACAGCGCCAATCTCACCCAGGCTCTCGACAGCCGCCGGGCACATCTTGCCGAAACGCTCGACAGCGGCAGTGCGAACATGGCCCAGTCGATCGACGGCCGGACCTCGGCCCTGAGTGACATGATGGATCGCGGCACCGCGCGCATCGAAGAGCGTCTCTCCACCATGGACCGCGCTCTGACCGTCGGTCTCGATGCCGTCAACCGCACGATCGAAGGCAAGGCAGCCGGTCTTGCTGCCAGCCTGCGCAACGCCGTTGCCGAAGCTGCCGAAGGCATGGATGGCGAAGCCACCAAGTCCTCGGAACTGCTGAGCCGCACCGGCCAGCAGTTCGCCGAAGCCATGGACGAGCGCTCCTCGCAGATCGTCAACCGCGTCGCCGAGGCACAGAGCCGCCTCGCCGGCCAGGCTGCCGCCGTTGCCCAGACCTTCTCCGAGGCCGGCAACGTCATCGTCAACAAGGTGGCGGAAGCAGAAAACATCGTCAGCAGCCAGGTCAGCGCCATCAATCATGCGCTCGCCGATGCCGGCCAGACGCTGGAAGCGCATGGCAATTCGATCCGCTCGACGCTGACCGATGCCGGCAGCCAGATCACATCCAGCATGGCCGAAGTCGACCGTGCGCTGGAAGCCCGCAGCAGCATCATCCGCTCCAGCCTGGAGCAGCGTGCCCGCGAAATCGACACCACACTCACCGATATCGACAAGGCGCTGGAAGCACGCGGCAATTCGATCCGCACAACGCTCGACGAGCGCACCCGCGACTTGAACTCCATGCTTGCCGGCCGCTCCACCGAGCTGACGCGCATTCTGGATGAGACGGCACGGCCGATCATCGACCGCTACACCGACGCCGGCCAGGAAGCTGCAGCCCGCATCACCGCGGCAGCAAGCCTCAGCGCCGAGCGCCTGCGTGCGGAAAATGAAGTGCTCACCCAGGCCGTCGCCGCCCGGGCCGAAAATGTCGCCAATGCCGTCGCCGCCATCGAGAACAGCCTGACGAACAACGTCAACGGCCTTGTCCAGCGCCTGTCGGAAAGCAGCGCGGCCATGTCCATGATGATGACGCGTGCCGCCGATCAGCTGAGCGGCGTCGACAGCCGCCTCGGCGACACGACCACGCGTTTCACGGACTCTGCAGCCAAGGCTGCCGAAATGGTCTCCGCTTCGACCCGCCTTCTCGAAGGCAAGGTCGATCGCCTGTCGGATATATCAGGCCAGACGCTCGCCCAGGTCGGCGGCATCATCGGCCGCTTCGACGACCATTCGAAGGTTCTCGGCCAGGCCTCGCAGCTTCTCGCTGCCGCCCAGTCCGGCCTTGTCTCGACGCTGGAAGAGCGTGAGACCGCCCTGCAGACTTTGGCAACCGGCCTCGTGCAGCGTTCGGGTGAGATCGAAAAGACCATGCGCGGCCTCGGCGGCATGATCGAGATGGTCTTCGAACGTGCCGAGCAGCGCTCCAACCAGGTCACCGGCACATTGCGCCAGAGCGTACAGGCCTCGTTTGCCGATATCGGACGTGTGCTTTCGGATACCGAGAAGCGCGCCGAGGAAGCAGCGTCCAACATGCGCGAAGCGATCAACCGCGCCGGCGAGGAAGCCAATGCCACGATCGACACCAGCTTTGCCAATGTCGAGCGCCGCTCCGGCGACCTCACCAACCGCCTGCGTGGCGGCCTGACGGCCTCGCTCTCGGACGTCGAGCGCATGCTCGGCGAAGCCGGACGCGCCTCCGACAGTGCAGCACAGAACCTGCGTGAATCGCTCCGCGATGCGATCGACGACGCTGTCGGCCGCTTCTCGGGAGCAACGGAAGATATCCGCCGCTCCGCAACCGATATCCGCAGCGAACTCGACGCCACCCGCGCCGAGCTGAAGCGTGGCGCCTTCGACCTGCCGGAAGAAGCCAAGGAAAGCGCGTCCGCCATGCGCCGCGCCGTCGCCGAGCAGATCAAGGCCCTGCAGGATATTTCGCAGATCGTCGGCCGCTCCAGCCAGCGTCTGGAACTCTCCGAGCCCGTTGCCCGCACGCTTGCCCAGGCTGAGCCCGCTCAGCGTGTCACCCAGCCGGTGATCCCGACGGCGCCTGCCCCGCAGCCCGCACCGACGGCACGCCAGTCGATCGAATCCATGGGCCTGCGCGGCACCATCGCCCCGACCCCGGCAGCAGCACCCGCACCAACTCCAGCTCCGCAGCGTCCGGTCGCTCAGGCTCCCCAGCCGGCTCCGGCTCCCGCTCCGGTCAGGCAGGAAGCTCCGCGCACGGAAGCCACCAGCGGCGGCTGGATCAGCGATCTTCTGCGCGGCGCCTCGCGTGAAGAGACCGAGGAAGCATTGCGTGCCGCCCCGGCCCGTCCGGCAGCGGAAGCCGCCGCTCCGGCCCCTGCTCCCGCCCAGCGCGCCAATGACAGCCGCAACCCGCGCCATGTCGTTGAATCGCTGAATTCGCTCTCGGTCGATATCGCCCGCGCCATCGACCACGACGCCTCGGTCGATCTGTGGCGCCGCTACCAGCGCGGTGAGCGCGACGTCTTCACCCGTCGCCTCTACACGCTGAAGGGCCAGCAGACTTTCGACGAGATCAAGCGCAAGTACGATCGCGAGCCGGAATTCCGCACCGCTGTCGACCGCTATATCGGTGATTTCGAAAAGCTGCTCGCCGATGTCGCCCGCACCGATCCGAACCGCACGGTTACGCAGTCCTACCTCACGTCGGATACTGGCAAGGTCTATACGATGCTTGCCCACGCGGCGGGCCGGTTGAACTGAGTTGTCGGATGGAAGCCTGACATGGTGAGACAAAAGGGGTCATCTGTGGATGGCCCTTTTTTATTGCCCCGGCTCCTTCAATCCGTCACAAACATCCCTGATCCGCATGCACCACGGGGCAGTCCCCCATCAGACCATCACCAAGCCAATTGCTTGCCACGACAGAGACCGTAGACATTGATGACCAAGACGACTTCCCGGCTCATGGCCGCCGCCCTCTCGTCCGCATTTCTTTTGGGCATGTTCATTCAGGCCGAGGCCGGCCAGGCAAGCTTCCTCGTGGACGTGCAGACCGGCCAGGTTCTGGAAGCGTCCAACCAGGACGATCTGAACTATCCGGCATCGCTGACCAAGATGATGACGCTCTATCTCACCTTCCAGGCGCTGCATGACAAACGCCTGACCTGGGATCAGAAGATCACCATGTCTGAAAATGCCGAGAGCAAGGAGCCCTTCAAGCTCGCTGTCGGCGCCGGCCGCAAGGTCACGGTCAAGGAGGCTGTCGAAGCCATCGTGGTGCTGTCGGCCAATGATGCGGCCGTGGCCCTTGCCGAACAGCTCGGGGGCTCCGAACAGGCCTTCGGTACGATTATGACGGATGAGGCCCATCAGCTCGGCATGAAGGACACCGTCTTCAAGAACCCGTCGGGCCTGCCGGATCCGGCGCAGGTCACCACGGCACGCGATATGGCCACACTCGGCGTGTCGCTGATGCGAGACTTCCCCGAAGAGTTCAAGCTCTTCTCGATGCGCGGCTTCCAGTTTCGCGGTATGAAGCTGCGCGGCCATAACAACCTGATGTACCGCTACAACGGCGTCGACGGCATCAAGACCGGCTTCACCGACGCATCGGGCTACAATGTCGTGACATCCGCAGCGAAGGACGGCCGCCGCGTCGTCGGTGTGGTCATGGGCGAAAAGACCGCCAGCCTGCGCGACGACAAGATGGCCGGCCTGCTCGACAGCTACCTGCCCTCCGCTTCGACCGCGACTGCATCCGCGACAGGCGGCAACCCGACGATGACGGATGCCCAGCCGACCAAGTAAGTCGTCCAGACAAGCCAGGAACGAATAAGGCCCGAAACCGTCTGACGGTTTCGGGCCTTATCTCTATAAAGACAAGGTTTAGATCGACGTCAGCGTCCAGCCAACAATCTGGTCGGTGACCGATGTAAAGGCACGGCCTAGTCCCTTCACGAAACTCACGTTGTCGCCGCCGGCCGGAGCAGTGGCCCGGAAGACCTGCTGGGCACGCACTGTGCCGTTTCGATCGTTGAGGATCTTGGCGGAAATCTCCACCACAGCCTTGTTGCCAGACGCTGCGTCGATCTCGAAGGAGCGGATGTCGGTCACGAGTTGATAGTCGATCGCCAGTCCCTGCCCCGGCTTTCCAACGCCGCCAAGCTTGCCGGAATTCTCGAAGGCCTGGACGAGCTTCGATTGCACCATCCGCGGCAGCGTATCGCTCCACTGAGAGCGTGACAGATACTGGATTTCCGAGGGCGAAACGCGGATGACGATCTGGTCGCTGTTCAGCGCCTTCAATGCCGTCGGATCGGCAATCAGGATCTGCTTGCTCTTGGCCGACGGACCGGTGCCATCGACCGTGGCTGCCGAGAGATCATAGGTGTCGTTCTTTGCCGTCGTTCCGCAGCCTGCAAGAAGCGCTGCCGTTAGCGGCAAAATAATCGCCGTTCCACGGATCCAGGAACGGCGCGACATCACATGCGATAGACCCATATTACGCTACCCCTGACCTCTGTTTAGCGCCGCGTGCGCCCGTCATATTGCTTGACCGTCGGTCCGCCGAAAATGATCCGCTGCGGATTCTGGTCGAAATTGCTGATGGCATTGTTGAGATTGTTCGCCGTGCCGCGCAGCTCGTTGACCAGCGTCTGCACGTCACCCAGGCCACTGCCCGAGAACCGCTGCAGATTGTCGGCGATCGGCCCGATGCGCGTATTGACGTTGTCGGCGACCTTCTTGAAGGATTCGAGCGTCGCGCGCGCCTCGGTGAACAGCGAATTCGTATTGTCGGAGCCGAGCAGCGCATCGACCTTGATGAGGATGCCGTCGACGCGCGTCGACGCCGAGTTCAGCTTGTTCGCCATCTGCTGGACGTCCTGGATCGTCTGGTCGATATCCTTGCGGCGGTCAGCGACCGTGGTGGTCACGTCGCGGATCGACGCGACGGCGGCGCGCGCATCCTTCGTCGCCTGGGCGATATCGTCGACCGAACCCTTGACCTTGTTGGCGTCGATGGCGGCGACCAGCGTATCGACGCGATCGAGCGTCACCTGCGCCTTCTTGCCGAACTCGTTGTAGGTCGTCACCGTCTGGTCGACTTTGGCGACCAGACCCTTAAGATCACTCGAGGCATCGGCCACGTCGCGGCTCACCTTCTCGGCATTGCTCAGGATCGTATTGATCTTTTTGGCATCGACCGCCTTCACTAGGTCCTCGACAGCCGCAAGCGTCGAGTCCACCCGGCCCGAGACGTTGCGCACCGTATTGGAGAGATCGCCGACGCTCTGCAGGAAGCTGTCGATATTGCCGGAATTCTTGGCAAGCGCATCCGAGAAGGTTTCTGCATTCTGCAAGGTCTTGGTCAGCGGCCCGCGCGCATCGCGCACAAAGCCCTGCACGTCGCCGACAGCGTCATTAGCGCGGTCGAGGATCTTGTCGGCGGTTGCGAGCAGGTTGGTGACACTCGACTGGTCGGCGACGATCACGGCGCGCTTGCCGCTTTCCAGCGCCTGCTGGAGAATGTTCTTGTCTTCCTTGCGGCCACCGGAAAGCTCGATATAGGCAGCACCGGTCAGGCCCTGGATTTCAAGGGCGGCCTTGGTGGACGGATAGATCGGCGCATCCGAGCGCACTTCGGTAAAGGCTAGCGAGTATTGCGGATCGTCGGCATCGATGGAGAGAGACTGCACCGAGCCGACCTGGATGCCGTTGAATCGAACAGGCGAACCGACGCTCAAACCGTTGGCGGAGCCGGGAATGCGCACGATCAGCTCGGCCATCGGCCCGCTGCGGCCATATTCCGCCATCCAGTAGACGAAGCCGAATGCGGCTGCGATCACCAGAACGGTGAAAAAACCGACGATCGTGTAATTGGCTTTGGTTTCCATCGTCTCCGGTCACTTCCCGCTGTCATGCTGCGCCCGGGCCGCCGGCGCGTCGTCCTGCGGCACGATCGAACGCGCGCGCTTGCCCTTGAAGTAGGCCTGAACCCACGGATCGTCGTAGGCCAGCATGTCGTCGATCGTTCCTTCCACCATTACCCGCTTCTTTCCAAGCACGGCAATACGGTCGCAGACCGAAAACAGGCTGTCGAGGTCGTGGGTCACCATATAGACGGTTAACCCCAGGCTATCGCGCAGATTGGCGATCAGCTCGTCGAATTCCGCAGCACCAATGGGATCGAGGCCCGATGTCGGCTCGTCGAGGAAGACGAGTTCGGGATCGAGCGCCAGTGCGCGGGCGAGTGCTGCACGCTTGATCATGCCGCCCGACAGCTCCGACGGATATTTGTCGGCCGCATCGGCTGCGAGCCCCACCATGCGGATCTTCAGATGCGCCAGCTCATCCATCAGCGAAGCAGGCAGATCGAGATATTCGCGCATCGGCACCTGGATATTCTCCTTCACCGTCAGTGAGGAGAAGAGCGCGCCCTGCTGAAAGAGAACGCCGAGACGCATATCGAGTGCATTGCGCTCCGGCTCGTCCAGCTCGTCGAAATCCTGCCCGAGAATCTTGATGGTGCCGGAACGGCGCGGCAGCAGGCGAAGCACGGTGCGCATCAGCACAGATTTGCCGGTGCCGGAAGCGCCGACGAAGCCGAGGATCTCACCGCGATAGATATCGAGATTGAGCTTGTCGAGCACGACCTTGGGGCCGAAAGCGACTGTGACGTCGCGCGCCGACAGCACGACATCCCGATTGCCGTTTTTGCTCGTTTCGATCGGTTGCTGATCCACGTCGTCCGCCATGTCAGAAATCGATCGCTGCATAGAACATCGCAAAAAGCCCGTCCATCAGGATGACGACGAAAATTGCCTTCACGACGGAGGCCGTCACATGCTGGCCGAGCGATTCGGCACTGCCGCCGACCTTCAGGCCCTCGACAGCTGCGACGATGCCGATGACGAGCGCCATGAACGGCGCCTTGATCATGCCGGCCAGTATGGTCGAAAGCGTTACGGCCTCATGCAGGCGCGACAGGAAGGTTGCGAATGTAATACCCGAATAAAGATAGGCGACGGCGGCGGCACCGGCGAGCGACGCGAAGTTGGCGATCACGGTCAGAAGCGGCAACGCAACAGTCAGCGCCACCAGCCGCGGGAAGATCAGCACGCCGATCGGGTTGAGGCCCATCACCTTCAGCGCGTCGACCTCTTCACGCATCTTCATGGAGCCGATCTCGGCGGTGATCGCGCTGCCAGAGCGGCCGGCGATCATGATGGCGGTCAGAAGCACGCCGATTTCACGAAGCTGCAGGATGCCGACGAGGTCGACGACGAAGATTTCCGCACCGAAATAACGAAGCTGGAAGGCGCCCTGCTGCGCGATGATCGCGCCGATCAGGAAGGACATCAGCAGGATGATCGGAACGGCGCGCACGCCCATATGGTCGATCTGGTTGACGATCGAAGCCGGCGAAACGCCGCTGCCGCGGCCGAATTTCATCTGCGCGCCGCGCACCGCCGAACCGAGGATATACATGGAAGCGGCGACATTGTCCCAGACGTCGAGGGTCATCCGCCCGATCGGTGCGAGGATGCGCTCGACGATCGAGAGCTTCTCCTTCTGCTCGGGCTCCTGCTTTTCAGGCTCCTTGGAGAAGGTGGCGATCAGCTCGTCGATATGCTCGTTCGTACCCTCGAAATGAACCGGTCGCCCCGCCTCTTCCTGCTGTTTCTTTAGCCGGCAAAGCAACCAGATGCCGGCTGTGTCGATATCGGTGACATCGGAGAGATCGAGCGTCAGGTCGCCGCTCTTGTTGCGCGACAATTTCTCGAAATCCTGCAGGACGAGATGGATGTTGGCGCTGCGCCAATTGCCTTCAAGATGCACAAGCTGGCCCGAGCCTCCGGCTCGGTCGTCCACATGCAGCGAGGCGGCGTTGCGTTTCTCGGACTTCAAAATACTTGTGTCTTTCAATGCTTGCAGCGACAGTCCCGACTCGCGAACATAATATTCGCCGCCCGGCGCGTTAATATACAGAAGCAACGCGCAATTTCCATGCTCGCAGGAGAGCAAATATGCCGCGCCACCTTGATATCCAGATGAATTCATTCCCGATTGCGGGAACTTTCACCATCGCGCGCGGGGCAAAGACCTCGGCGGACGTGATCACCTGCACGCTGGCGGAGGGAGGCGCCAGGGGTTTGGGCGAATGTGTGCCCTATCGCCGCTACGGCGAGACGATGGAAAGCGTCATGGCGCAGATCGAAGCGGCCCGCCCGCTGATCGAGGACGGCATTTCGCGGACTGGATTGCTGCATGCCATGCCGCCGGGAGCGGCCCGCAACGCCGTCGATTGCGCGCTGTGGGATCTCGAAGCCAAGCTTACGGGCAAGAGCGTCGCCTCGCGACTCGATCTGCGCAAGCTGAAGCCGCTGACCACGGCCTATACGATCTCGCTCGGCGAACCCGACGTCATGGCGGCCCAGGCCCGCGAGCATGCGCAGCGCCCGCTCCTGAAGGTCAAGGTCGGCACCGGCGACGACGAGAGCCGCATCCGGGCGGTGCGCGCCGCCGCGCCCGATTCCGCCATCATTCTCGATGCCAATGAGGGCTGGCCGGAAGACCGGCTGGAACATCATCTGCGCATTGCTGCCGAAGCCAATATCGCGCTGGTAGAGCAGCCGCTGCCGGCCGGACGCGACGACATGCTGGCCGAGATTGCCCGCCATGTGCTCATCTGCGCCGATGAAAGCGTCCACCACACCGGCGACCTTGCCAGCCTTGCCGATCGTTACGACGCGATCAACATCAAGCTCGATAAAACCGGTGGCCTGACGGAAGCGCTGGAAATGAAGGAAGAAGCACAACGGCTTGGCTTCTCGATCATGATCGGCTGCATGGTCGGCACATCGCTGGCGATGGCGCCTGCCGTGCTTTTGGCGCAGGATGCCGATTTCGTCGACCTCGACGGTCCGCTGCTGCTTGCCCGCGACCGCGAGCCCGGCCTGAATTATGCCGGCTCTCTCGTATTTCCGCCGGAAGCCAGCCTCTGGGGCTGAAGGTAATAGGCGATGATGACGAGGGCGAGCCCAAAGGCGGCGACACAGGCCATGACATAATAGCTGTCGAGGCCGAGCGCGGAATAGATATAGCCCGAAGCGATCGTCATAAGGCCCGAGGCCATGCCGATATAGAAGAAATAGGCACCCTGGGCCGAGGCTTCCTGCGTCTCCTGCACCGTCGCGACGATGCGCCGTTGCACGCCGGTATGCACGAAAGCATAGGTGAAGCCGTGCAGGCATTGCAGCATGAAGAAGCCGATAAAGCTGGTCTCCGTCGGGAAAAACACCCAGCGGCAGATGCTGACGGCGCAGCCGAAGCGGATCAGTGTCCAGGCATTGAAGCGGCGGTTGAGGCGCCGCGACAGGAAGAACACCGTCACCTCAGAGGCCACCCCCGCACTCCAGAGCATGCCAACTTCGGCGCCCGAAAAGCCGAGCTGGTGCCAGTAGATCGATGAAAAGGCGTTGAGCAGCGCATGGCTTGCCTGCTGGATCGAAACGCCGAGCAGCAAAAGCAGCAGATGCGGCTCGCGCAGCCCGCTGCCCGTAGTCGCCGGAAGATTGATCGGCTGGCCGCGCCGCCGTGTCGGCCCGATACGGGGACAGAAGACCGCCATCGTAATCGTCAGCACGAAGCCGAAGATCATCACGGGCAGCACCATGCCGCCACCCCAGCGCCCGACCAGCTCGCCGCCGGTGAGCGTCGAAATAATGAAAGCGATCGAGCCCCAGACGCGCATGGAGCCGTAATCAAGCCCCCAGCGGCGCACACCCGAAATCACGATCGATTCGACGACGGGCACATAAGGGGCGAAGGTCGCGCCCTGTAGCGCAAAGACGATCAGCACCGGCCAGAAATTGCTTGTCCAGTAGAGCGCAATCGCCGTCAGCAGCGAGAGGATGCCCGACCATAGGAGCACATGCGCCCGCTCCTGCATGCGGTCGGCAAAGACCGCCACGATCGGCGCCACGAGAACGCGCACCACCATCGGTACGGCGAGGATCGTGCCGATCTGATGATCGTTGAACTGATGAGTCGCAAGCCAGACGGGGAAGAAGGGCAGGACGATACCGTTGACCAACAGCGGCGCACTGTAACAAAGCGCGCTAAGCTGCCGGAAGCGCGGCGGCGCTCCCTCACCCATCGAGGGATTTTGTGCGGGAATCATGATGGACCTGAAGGAAACTGTGCGTTGCCTAACACATCCCATCAAACACGACTATGGCGAGAAATAGCCCGATCGAAACGATACGGATATAAATCGAAACGATTTAAAAAATAAATAGGGCCTGTCGCCTGATGGCAACGGCTAAATTCATGATGCACCGGCGGAGACCGCCGATGCGGTACGCACACATTATTCAGGCAGCCTGCGGGGCGAGATCGCCCTCTTCCAGCAATTCGACCGATGTCAGTGCTGGCACGTTGCTGGTCAGCGCACGCCAGGTGATGAGTTCGAACGTGCCGTCTTCATGCTCGACGATCGCCGTGCAGCTTTCGACCCAGTCGCCGGTATTGATGTAGCGGATGCCGTCCATATCCTCGATCACGGCGTGATGGATATGGCCACAGATGACGCCGTCGGCGCCGCTCTTGCGGGCTTCCTCGGCAACCACACGCTGGAACTCGCCGATGAAGTTGACGGCGTGTTTAACCTGCAGCTTGGCCCAGGCCGAGAAGGACCAGTAGGGCATGCCGAGGTGGCGGCGGACCGCTGCGAGCACGATGTTGATGCGGATCGCCGTGTCGTAGGCCCAGTCGCCGAGATAGGCGAGCAGACGAGCGTTGCGCACGACGACGTCGAATTCGTCGCCATGCAGGATCAGGTACTTCTTGCCGTCGGCGCCGTCATGGATGATGCGCTCGACGACCTCGATGCCGCCGAAATGCATGCCCGGAAAGGCGCGCAGGAATTCGTCGTGATTGCCGGGAATATAGACGACGCGCGTACCCTTGCGCGCCTTGCGCAAGAGCTTCTGGACCACGTCGTTGCAGACTTGCGGCCAGTACCAGCTACGCTTCAGGCGCCAGCCATCGACGATATCTCCGACGAGGTAGATCGTGTCTGCCTCGTGGTATTTCAGGAAATCCAGCAGGAAATCCGCCTTGGCGGCTTTCGAGCCGAGATGCACATCGGAAATGAAGAGGGTGCGGAAGCGCCGAGGTTCCATCATGTCTGTCACAAGCCTTTCCGCTCGTGTCCCATCGTTCTTCGTCTGGTCTTCCAAAATCAGACTCGTGTATCAGGAAGATGACAAACCGAAGGAAAGGCCGGCAAAGCCGTTCAATCCACCGGTTAGAGCCTTGCCTGGTCAGATTGCAGCATTCTGCTGGCTCAAACGGAGTCGGCCGGTCGATCAGGCGGCCCGTTTCAGCCAACCCCGGTGGTTTGCTTGCAAACCGGCTAGGGCCGGGCATCTTTCCGCCAGGATCAGAAGCGATCGGCTCGGACTTACTTGGGGTATGCCCTTCGCCAATCGCTTCTGCCCTGACGAAAACCTGCTCCGGCAGAATGCTGCAATCTGACCAGGGAAGGCTCTTAATGTCAGCTCCCCATTACCATCAGGTCAAAAAGTTCCGCTGCGGCCATTTCCGTACTGTTCCGGCCGGTCGATTGATGTATGGAGGAGTCTTCAAAAGACTTCGAACAACGCTGGAGGCGGCGATGGATCACCAGGAAAAATCCAAATCGGAAAAGAATTTGACGGGCGGTAGCCTCGACGAGCAGGCGCTTTTCTTCCACCGCTATCCACGCCCCGGCAAGCTGGAAATCCAGGCGACCAAGCCGCTCGGCAACCAGCGCGATCTGGCGCTCGCCTATTCTCCGGGTGTCGCCGCGCCCTGCCTCGCCATCCGTGATAATCCGGAGCAGGCCGCCGACTATACGTCCCGTGCCAATCTCGTTGCCGTCATCTCCAACGGCACCGCAGTACTCGGCCTCGGCAACATCGGCCCGCTCGCCTCCAAGCCGGTCATGGAAGGCAAGGCTGTCCTCTTCAAGAAGTTTGCCGGCATCGACGTCTTCGATATCGAAGTGGATGCGCCAGATGTCGATCAGATGGTCGCTACCGTCGCCTCGCTCGAGCCGACCTTTGGCGGCATCAACCTTGAAGACATCAAGGCCCCGGAATGCTTCCGCATCGAGAAGCAGCTGCGCGAAAAGATGAAGATCCCCGTCTTCCACGATGACCAGCACGGCACCGCAATCATCGTCGCCGCCGCCATCCTCAACGGCCTGGAACTCGCCGGCAAGAAGATCGATGAGGTGAAGATCGTCGCGTCAGGCGCCGGTGCGGCAGCCCTTGCCTGTCTCAACCTGCTGGTGACGCTCGGCGCCAAGCGCGAAAACATCTGGGTCCACGATCTAGAAGGCCTCGTCTATGAAGGCCGCGTCGAGCTGATGGACGAGTGGAAGGCGATCTACGCCCAGAAGAGCGACACGCGCACGCTCGCCGAAAATATCGGCGGCGCCGATGTCTTCCTCGGCCTGTCCGCTGCCGGCGTCCTGAAGCCGGAGCTGCTGGCGCAGATGGCCGACAAGCCGCTGATCATGGCGCTTGCCAACCCGACGCCGGAAATCATGCCGGACCTCGCCCGCGCTGCCCGCCCGGATGCGATGATCTGCACCGGCCGCTCGGACTTCCCGAACCAGGTCAACAACGTCCTCTGCTTCCCCTATATTTTCAGGGGCGCGCTGGACTGTGGCGCCGAGACGATCAACGAGGAAATGAAGATGGCGGCCGTGCGCGCCA
The DNA here is from genome assembly GCF_051811225.1 of Rhizobium sp. 768_B6_N1_8. Taxonomy (NCBI): domain Bacteria; kingdom Pseudomonadati; phylum Pseudomonadota; class Alphaproteobacteria; order Hyphomicrobiales; family Rhizobiaceae; genus Rhizobium; species Rhizobium sp. 768_B6_N1_8. Next base: position 1,821,862 of record NZ_JBPWPV010000001.1, read on the forward strand.
TCGCGGCCCTCGCCCGCGAGGAGCCGTCGGATGTTGCTGCCCGCGCCTATTCCGGTGAAACCCCGGTCTTCGGTCCCGACTATCTCATCCCCTCGCCCTTCGATCCGCGCCTCATTCTGCGCATCGCGCCTGCTGTCGCAAAGGCTGCTGCCGAAAGCGGCGTCGCCCGCCGCCCGATCACCGATTTCGATGTCTATCTCGACCATCTGAACCGCTTCGTCTTCCGCTCCGGCTTCATCATGAAGCCGATCTTCACGGCGGCAAAGACGGCAGAGCGCAAGCGCGTCGTCTTCTCGGAAGGTGAAGACGAGCGCGTGCTGCGCGCCGCTCAGGTTCTGATCGAAGAAGGCATTGCCGAGCCGATCATCATCGGCCGCCCACAGGTCATCGAAACGCGCCTGAAGCGCTACGGTCTGCGCATCCGCCCTCTGTCGGATTTCGAGGTCATCAACCCCGAAGACGATCCGCGCTTCCGTGAATATGTCGATCTCTATCTGCAGCTGGTCGGTCGCCGCGGCGTCATCCCGGAGGCAGCGCGCACCATCGTTCGTACCAACACGACCGTCATCGGTGCCCTGGCGCTGAAGCGCGGCGAAGCCGATGCCCTGATCTGCGGCCTCGAAGGGCGTTACGAGAAACACCTCCGCGACGTGCGCCAGATCATCGGCAAGCGCCCGAATGTGCGCGATTTCTCCGCGCTCAGCCTGTTGATCTCGCAGCGCGGCGCGACCTTCTTCACCGACACCTATGTGACCTTCAATCCGACGGCCGAGGAAATCGCCGAGGCGACAGTGCTGGCAGCTGAGGAAATCAAGCGCTTCGGCATCACCCCGCGCGCTGCCCTCGTCTCGCATTCGAACTTCGGCTCGCGCGAATCCGAAAGCGCCACCAAGATGCGCAATGCGCTGCAACTGGTGCGTGAAGCGGCTCCTGATCTCGAGGTCGACGGCGAAATGCACGGCGAAAGCGCGATCTCCGAGGAGCTGCGCCGCCGCGTCATGCCACACACGACGCTGCATGACGAAGCCAACCTGCTGGTCTTCCCGAATCTTGATGCGGCCAACATCACGCTCGGCGTCGTCAAGTCGATGACCGATGGCCTGCATGTCGGCCCGATCCTGCTTGGCACCGCAATGCCGGCCCATATCCTGGCGCCGTCGGTCACGTCTCGCGGCGTGGTCAACATGGCAGCGCTTGCTGTTGTCGAGGCATCGCAGCCGGCGTAAGCCGCGCTGCGGCCGTCTGCGAAGCGACGGCCGTTGGCATAGGGCATATCAGGCACGCCGTATGGATCGGCGTCCCTGATCCGAAAGCTCATCGGCGCGTTCGTTACCTTCAATGCCGGAATGGCCCTTGCACCAAGCAATCGCTATCAATGGATTCTGGGATAGCGCGATATCGACGGCTTTCCAGAGTCCCGCATCTGATATCGCCCGGTTTCTGGCCTTGCCACCTGGGTTGCTTTTCTTCCAGCCATTGTTCCTCCAGATAGGACGCCAGCTGTTGCAGCCGTCGACGGCATAGACGGAATCGCACCAGATGACCGCTGCCACGCCCTCGGCTGTGCGGTTGATCCAGATTGCCGCCTCGAGCACTGAAGTCAGTTCCATCGCATTGTTGGCGGAATTTTCTACGCCGCCGAAACCGGACGCGATTTCCACGCCATCGCGGTAGGCGACGAAGGCCCACCCGCCCTGCCGCGTACCGGGCTCATAACAGCCGTCCACGAAAACGTGAAGGCCGTGTCGGGGTTCCGGTTTTACCGGTGTCGTTGAGAGAGAACGAATCTCGTCGGAAATTCCTGTCATATCAGCCATTTAGATATCAGCGGGCTCCCGCGTAGCTGCGGGAGAGATGGGAGTGGAAGCATAGGGCTTGCTGGATAAGATCGCAAAAATGCGCTAGGAATTACTTCGAGCTTATTAAGGGAAATACGTTAAGACAAAGCGCGGTCGGTTGAAGCCGCAATTGACCGATAGATACTTTCTCATTCCGGGACGACGTCGTGAAGCGCCGAAACCTGTCTCTCCTCTTCTTTCTGGCATTTGCGGTTCCGGCAGCCGCTGAGACCAATGCGATCTGCGAGGATCTGCGCGGGCGTCTTGCCGATCTGCCGCAATCGATCGGCACGAATGGTGCCGAGATGCGCCAATATGCGGGCGCGCTTGCCGAACAGAACCTGGAATTGCGCAAGGTGCGCGGCGATCTGCGCCGCTACGGCTGCACGTCGGGCAGCATGGTCGTCGTCGGCGGCGAAAATGCCGGCTTCTGTGAGGAGCTTGAGCAGTCCGAAGCCAAGATGGTGGACAATATCCGCTACCTGCAGGACCGCCGCAACGAACTGCGCCAGGGTGGTGCCGATCCGGCCCGCGAGGGGCTGATGGCCGCACTCGAAGACAATGGCTGCAACAGCGACAGCTTTAGCGAACCTGCGCAAGGCGATGCCTATGCCCCGGCTCCTTCCATCGAGGAGCAGGCCATGCGCGGCGACACCTTCATTCCGCTTGGCGGCGGCGAGCGTTACGGCCTGCCGCGGGCGGAAATGCTTTCGCCCGTCAGCACCATCTGCGTACGCACCTGCGACGGTGGCTTCTTCCCGATCAGCAACAATGCCACCTCGGTCGATTTCGGCCGCGATGCCGCGACCTGCGCCAAGATGTGCCCTGATGTGGAGACGGAGCTCTATTACCGCGACATCTCCAGCGCCGAAGCCTCGAACATGATCTCGACGGCAACGGGCACCCCCTATGGCGCGATGAAGAATGCCTTCGCCTACAAGACCCGCGCACCCGGCGAAAAATCCGCCTGCTCCTGCAATCTGACCGCCTATTACGAGGAAATGCGCAAGAGCCAGGCAGCCTATGCGCCGGCGCCTGAGCCGAAGGGTTCGATCACCACGATCCATACAGACGCACCGAAGGCTGTGAGCGCCCCGCCCGCCCCGCAGGCGCAGGTGCCGGATCGTCCCTACGACCCCGCCAGCAACAAGGTGCGCCAGGTTGGCCCGCAATTCCTGGCCGGCGATCAGGGCAAGATCGATCTCACCAATCCGGCGACATCAGGCCCGCAGCCCCAACAACAGCAATAACCACGATATCGGCAGTCGAAATCGCATCTTCAGTTTGACGAGCGATGCTCCCGGAAGGCTGCCGCCAGTGTGCGCAGCGCCGCACGCGACTTGGCATCCGTCAGTGTCGAATGCAGCACGACCTCGGAGGATGGCAGCGCTGGCAGGCCGAAGCGCTCGCTGACCTCGATCGTGCCGACGGGCGCCAGACGATGGGAGAAGGTCGAGACGGCAAGCCCGGCTGAAACGGCTGCTGTCACAGCCGAAGAGCCTCCGCCGAGGAAGACTTCCGCCCAGGGAATACCGGCCGCATCGAGCGCCCGGGTGCAGACATCCCGCACCTTGCAGTTGGGCGACAGTGCTGCAAGACGCAGCGGTTCGCCGTGGCGATATTCGAATTGCGGCGTTGCAAACCAGCCGAAATGCTCTGGTGCCAGAACCTCGCCATCGCGCCGGTCCTCATCCCGACGGACGATCGCCGCATCCAGGTCGCCGCGATCGAAGGCGGCGAGCAACTCGCAGGAATTGTCGAGCCGCACCTCGATCGTCAACCCCGGGTCATGGGCATTGAGGCGCGCAAGCAGCGTCGGCACTTCCGGGCCGGCGACATGGGCCGCAATGCCCAGCCTGAAATGACGGCGCGACGAGGAAAGTGCCGCGACCGCACGGTCATGGGCGGCGAGGAATTCCCGTGCGGCATCAAGAAATACCGCCCCCTGTGCCGAAAGCCGCACCAGCCGCGGCGTGCGTTCGATCAGCCGATGGCCGAGCCGCTCCTCCAGCCGTTTGAGCTTGACGCTAATCGCCCCTTGCGTGCTGCCGAGCTCATTGGCGGCGCGGGTGAAGCTCTTGTTCTCGGCGATCGTCACGAAAGCCTGAACGGAATCGACATCGAGCATGGTCATTGGATCTATCCGAAATTGTTGTGTCTGAAATAGTCAATCATCCAATTCTGTAATGATCAAGCTCTGCTTATGCTGACGCAAATGGACGACAACGGATGTCACCCTTGTAAGTCTCAACGTCGAAAGGCCAAAGCATGACCTCTGCCTCACCTCAATCCTCACGTATCAGAGGCATCGTCGCCCTGATGGCGGCCTGCCTCTCCTCACTGATGTTCGGCCTTGAAATATCGAGCGTACCGGCAATCCTGCCGACGCTGGAAAAGGTGCTGCATGCCGATTTCAGCGCGCTGCAATGGATCATGAATGCCTATACGATCGCCGTGACGACGGTGCTGATGGCCGCAGGCACATTAGCCGATCGCTACGGCCGCAAGCGCGTCTTCCTGATCGGCATTGCCGCCTTTGGCCTCACCTCGCTGATTGCCGGCCTTGCTCAGGATGTTTCGCTGCTAATCGTTGCTCGCTTTCTGCAGGGTATGAGCGGCGGCGTGATGCTGATCTGCCAGGTGGCCGTCCTCTCCCATCAATTCCCGGAGGGCAGAGCCCGCAGCATGGCCTTCGGCTGGTGGGGCATCATCTTCGGGATCGGCCTCGGCTTTGGCCCGATCATAGGCGTTGCGATCGTAGCAGCCGCCGGCTGGCAATGGGTCTTCCTCATCCATGCCGTGCTGGCAGCCATGACGGTGGCCCTTGCCGTAACGGGCGTTGAGGAATCGCGTGACCCCGCTGCAGGACGGCTCGATATCGCCGGCATCGCCACCCTTTCGCTGGCGGTCTTCTGCCTCGCTTTCTTCATCACCCAGGGTCCGGCTCTCGGCTTTGCCAGCCCTGCCGCGCTTGCCACTATCGGACTTTCCGCGGCAAGCCTCATCGCCTTCATCTTCGCCGAGAGGCTGAACCCGCGACCGATGTTCGATGCCTCGGTCTTCGGCATCCGCGCCTTCTCGGGCGCCATCATCGGCTCGGCTGCCATGAATATCAGCTTCTGGCCCTTCATGATCTATCTGCCGATCTGGTATGAAGCCGGTCTCGGTTATGGCAGTGTGGCCGCGGGTCTGGCGCTGCTTGCCTATACGCTGCCGACGCTCGTCGTACCGCCGCTCGCCGAACGGCTCATGCTGCGCTATCGGCCGGGCATCATCATTCCCGGCGGCCTTTTCACCATCGGGCTCGGCTTCCTGCTGATGAAATCAGGCAGTGCCGCCGCCGCGCCAAGCTGGCTGACGATGCTGCCCGGCGCGCTGCTTGCCGGCATCGGGCTTGGCTTCACCAACACTCCGGTCACCAATACGACGACAGGCGCTGTCTCCAGCGATCGCGCCGGCATGGCTTCCGGCATCGACATGAGCGCCCGGATGATCTCGCTCGCCATCAACATCGCCGTCATGGGCTTCATCCTGTTCAGCGGCGTGCTCTCCCACCTCAAGAGCACCTTGCCAACCTCGACGGATGCCGGCGACCTGCGCCTGCTCGCCGAACGGATCTCCGCCGGCAACATCGCCTCCCTGCCAGACATTCCGGCCGGGACGGCGCATGATGCGCTCGTCGCAGGCTTCGGCGGCGTCATGCTCTATGGCGCGATCGGCGTCTGGCTTCTCGCCGCCGCAAGCTTCCTCGTCTTCGCCCATTGGAAGACACCGGCCTGTGCCAGGGATTGCGGCACCCAGCCGGCAGCATGATGCACACCCGCGCCGGCTCAGACCGGCGCGGCCTCGCTTTCCACCTGCCCCCAGCCGTCATGGAAAACCAGCTCTTCCAGCGCCATCCGCTGCCGCCAGCCTTTGACCGCCAGTTCCGGCTTATCATAGAGCCGGTCGACGAAGCCGGCGCAGAGCCAGGCTACCACCTCGATATGATTGGGAATGCCGAGGATCTCCTTCAGGTCACCCTCGCGAAAAATGCTGACCCAGCCGATGCCCACCCCTTCGGCTCGTGCCGCAAGCCACAGGTTCTGGATGGCGCAGACGGTGGAATAGCTGTCCATGCGCGGATTATGTGTGCGCCCCAGCACCACGCTGCCGCTGCGGGTTGGATCGCAGGTCACGCAGATGCCGAGCGGCGCCTGGACAATGCCTTCGAGCTTCAGCGAACGGTATTGCTCCTGCCGCTCGCCGTCGAACATGCGGGTCGCTTCCTCATTCGCCTTGAGGAAGGCATCGCGTACCCGCGCCCTCACCTCGACGCTCTTCACCAGAATGAAATTCCACGGCTGCATGAAGCCGACCGAGGGCGCGTGATGCGCGGCGGTCAAAAGACGCGTCACCAGATCATCCGGCAAGGGATCGGGCAGGAACTGGCTGCGCACGTCACGCCGCGTCATGATCGCGTGATAGACGGCCTCGCGTTCGGCCGCAGAAAAGCTGGATGCCGGGCAAACGGCATCATCAATGGGTCGCATCGTCAAATCCCCAACAACGCAACCGCCCGCCGTCCGCGCGGGTTGGGTCTATCTTGCCAGGCCGGTCTTCTGACTTGGCGTCATCCGCTTGGCCGCCGCCTTCCCGGCCTTGCGGCCAGTGGCATTCTATGCGGCAAGCGTCGGCCTTACAGCGTTGGGCACGTTCCGGTCTTGCACCGGATTCCCGATTCTCCCGCTTGTGAAAGCGGGCACCTGACGGGTGATCTATGGCGCGGAAACGGCATGGCGGCAAGCTGCATGCGACATTCATTTCGTGGACAGGCTGAAAATGCTGGCCTAGAACGAGACCCGACGCCGCTGGCGCCGAATCCCCTCTCATTGCCTTCCGGTTGCCCGTGTCCCGCCTAACACCAATGATCCTTGCAGTCGCCCTGTTCATGGAACAGATGGATTCGACCGTGATCGCCACCAGCCTGCCGGCGATTGCTGCCGATATAGGCACTTCGCCGATCGCGCTGAAACTTGCGGTAACGAGCTACCTCGTGGCGCTCGCAATCTTCATTCCGATCAGCGGCTGGATGTCGGATCGCTTCGGTGCACGAAACATCTTCCGCCTAGCGATCTTCGTTTTCATGGTTGGCTCGGTCGCCTGCGCATTCTCCAATTCTATCGCCGCCTTCGTCATTTCCCGCCTCATCCAGGGTGCCGGCGGCTCGATGATGACGCCGGTCGGGCGATTGCTCCTGGTGCGCGGCACGCCACGTCACCAGTTGGTGAATGCCATGGCATGGCTGACCATTCCCGCGCTGATCGGCCCGATCATGGGGCCGCCGATCGGCGGCTTCCTGACGACCTATCTCAGCTGGCACTGGATCTTCTGGATCAATGTGCCGATAGGCATTATCGGCATCGTCCTCGTCACCCGTTTCCTGCCGGCCGTCGAGCCGCGCAGCCCGAAGCCGATGGATTTTCCGGGCTTCTTCCTGTCGGGCATCGGCTTTGCCGGTTTCGTCTTCGGGCTCTCGGTCATCAGCCTGCCCGCCGTTCCCGTCATCTACGGCTATGTCACTGTGGCCGTCGGCGTCCTCTCCGGCATTCTCTATCTCGTGCATGCCAGGCGCACCCCGCATCCGCTGCTCGATCCCAAGATGTTTCGTTACCCGATGTTCCGGGCGGCAATCCTCGGCGCCTCGAATTTCCGCATGGGGCTCGGCGCGCTGCCCTTCCTCATGCCGCTGATGCTGCAACTCGGCTTCGGCCTGACGCCGCTGCAGTCAGGCTCGATAACGTTCATCAGCGCTCTTGGCTCCATGGGCTCGAAATTTGCAGCCACCCGCACGTATAACGCCTTCGGCTTCCGCAACGTCATTGCGCTGACGACCTTCCTCGCGGCGATCTTCCTCGGCGTGAACGGCTTCTTCACTGCCGAAACGCCGATGTATGTCATCATGGGCTATCTTCTTGTCGGCGGCCTCCTGCGCTCCATGGCCTTTTCCGGGGTCAACGCCATGGCCTTCGGCGATGTGGACGAGGCCGACAGCAGTCAGGCGACCGCCATCAATGCGGTGGCGCAGCGCATCTCCATGGCCATGGGTGTTGCCGTCGCCGGCACGATCCTGGAAATCTCCTCGAGCTTCCACGGCGGCAAGCTTTTGGTCTCGGATTTTCATATCGCCTTCTTCATCGTGGCGGCGATATCAGCACTTGCCTGCATCACTTTCCTGCGCCTGCCTGCCAATGCCGGCGAGGAGCTGACGACACGCCGCCACAAGAACAGACATGCCGAGACGGCAGAACCGGAAGAGGCCCAGGGACAGGCAATAGCGGAGAGCCGCTGAAAACTTCACGGATCTGTCGTTTTTCCTCACAGATTCTACGTGACAATTCCGATCGGCATGGCTACATAAGCCGCATGTCGATTTCGTCCGTTTACGCATCGCGATTTTATTCGTACCGCTACTTCCAGCGGATGCGGGTCTGTGCGTAACCGAAACTAACGCGACGACAACCCGAACAGCCGCTAGTCAACCTGGCGGCTTTTTTGTTCCGCCACGGTATGACCAAACAGGAGAGCATACCGTGACTGACACTATTGATGATCTGCGCATCGTCGAGATCACCCCGCTGACCAAGCCTGCCGATATCCTTTCGGAAATCCCGCGTGACGCCTCCGTTACCAAGACAGTAACCAGCACGCGCGACACGATCCACAATATCCTGACCGGTCAGGACGACCGGCAGCTCGTCATCATCGGCCCCTGCTCGATCCACGATCCGGCAGCCGCCCGCGAATACGCATCCCGTCTCGTCGAGCAGCGACGACGCTTGTCTGGCGATCTCGAAATCGTCATGCGCGTCTATTTCGAAAAGCCCCGCACCACCGTCGGCTGGAAGGGCCTGATGAACGATCCGCATCTTGACGGCAGCTACCGCATCGAGGAAGGCCTGCGCCTCGCGCGGCGCCTGCTGCTCGACATCAACGCCATGGGCCTGCCGGCCGGTTGCGAATTCCTCGATACGATCACGCCGCAATATATTGCCGATCTCGTCAGCTACGGCGCCATCGGCGCGCGCACGACCGAAAGTCAGATCCACCGCCAGCTCGCCTCGGGTCTCTCCTGCCCGATTGGCTTCAAGAATGGCACGGATGGTAGCGCGCGCATCGCACTCGATGCGATCATGGCCGCCTCCCAGCCGCACCATTTCCCGGCTGTGACCAAGGACGGACAGGCAGCGATTGCCTCGACGCGCGGCAACGAGGACTGCCACATCATCCTGCGTGGCGGCAAACGGCCGAACTATGAGGCAGCTGACGTGCAGGCTGTCATCGTCGAAGCCGTCAAGCTCGGCGTCGACCCGCGCATGCTGATCGATGCCAGCCACGCGAACAGCAACAAGGATCCGATGAACCAGCCGAAGGTCGTCCATGACGTCGCCGGCCAGATTCTTGCCGGCAACCACCACATCAAGGGCATGATGATCGAGAGCAACCTCGTCGCCGGCCGCCAGGATCTCGTTCCCGGCAAGCCGCTCGTCTACGGCCAGTCCATCACCGATGGCTGCATCGGCTGGGATACGTCCGTCGAGGTGCTCGAGGATCTGGCCAAGGCCGTCCGCGACCGCCGCAAGGCAGCCGTCGCAGCCTGAGTGGCCGCATCAGTCGCGGCGGGGCAAGCCCCGCCGCGTCATCTTCAATGATGATGATCAGGCCTTGGCCGGAAAATACCGCACATAAGCGAATTCCTCGCCATCCGGCGACCAGTTCGGCACGTTGATCGTGCCCTGCCCGCCGAAGAGCTCGAACAGCTCCGTCAGGTTGCCGCCGTCCATGTCCATCATCCTGAGCCTGACACTAAGATCGCGCGGATGGTCGAAGATATCGGGGTCGTAGGAGAGGATCAGCACCTTGTCATTGTTGGGCGACGGATGGGCGAACCAGTTGCCGTAATTGTCTGATGTCACCTGCTGGAGACCTGTGCCATCGGGGTGGATGCGCCAGATCTGCATCAGGCCGGTGCGGCTGGAGTTGAAATAGATCCACTGCCCGTCGGCCGACCAGTCAGGCCCATCATTGCGGCCTTCTCCATGCGTCAGCCGTTTCTCCTCGCCGCCTTTGACCGAGATCGTGTAGATATCGAAGACGTCGTTGCGGATGCCGCAATAGGCAAGCTCGCGCCCATCAGGTGACCAGCCATGCCAGTAGGACGGCAGGTTCTTGGTGATCAGCCGCGGCTTGCCGCCCTCGATCGGCAGGATGTAGATCGCCGACTTGCCGAACTCGGTCTTGTCGGAAATGACGATCTCTTCGCCATCAGGTGAAATGCCGTGGTCATTGTTGCAATGGACAGCAAAGCCGGTATCGACCTTCTCCACGAGATCGCTGCCGTCGAGCCGCAGGCGGTAGAGCAGCCCGTTGCCATTGATCAGCAGATAGGCGCCGTCGCGTGAGAAATTCGGCGCCTCCACCAGCGCCTCGGTCTGCCAGACGACGCGGCTTTCGCCTCTCCTGACGTTGTAGATTTCGACAGAGCTGCGCATCTCGTCCTCTCCCAGATGAGTTTTCTATCGATCCCGGAACCGGTTGGTGATCGGGTAGCGCCGGTCGCGGCCGAAATTCTTCTTGGTGATCTTCACGCCCGGCGCCGACTGGCGGCGCTTGTATTCGGCGAGATAGAGCAGATGCTCGATGCGGTGGACCGTCTCGACATCATGGCCGCGCGCCACGATCTCCTCGACCGCCATCTCCCGCTCGACAAGGCATTCGAGGATGTCGTCCAGAACAGGATAAGGCGGCAGCGAATCCTGATCCTTCTGGTCGGGGCGAAGCTCGGCCGACGGCGCCTTGTCGATGATGTTTTCCGGAATGACCACGCCCGAGGGGCCGAGCGCATCCGGCGGCACATTCTCGTTGCGCCAGCGTGCCAGCGCATAGACCTGCATCTTGTAAAGGTCCTTGATCGGGTTGAAGCCGCCGTTCATGTCGCCGTAGAGCGTCGCATAACCGACCGACATTTCCGACTTGTTGCCTGTCGTGACCACCATCGAGCCGAACTTGTTGGAGATCGCCATCAGGATGGTGCCGCGTGCACGGCTCTGCAGGTTCTCCTCGGTGATACCGCTGTTCGTGCCCTCGAAGAGGCTCGACAGCGCCGAGGAAAAGCCCGTCACTGGTCCCTCGATCGGCACGATATCGTAGCGGCAACCGAGCGCCTTGGCGCAATCGGCCGCATCCTTCAGCGAGTCTTCGGACGTATAGCGATACGGCAGCATGACCGTGCGCACCCGTTCCTCGCCGAGCGCATCGACGGCGATTGCCGCGCAGATCGCCGAATCGATGCCGCCCGAGAGGCCGAGCACGACATTCTTGAAGCCGTTCTTGTTCACATAGTCGCGGAAACCGAGCAGGCAGGCGCGGTAATCGGCCTCCTCGCTCTCGGGTATGCGCGCCATCGGCCCTTCCGAGCAGTGCCAGCCGTTTTCTGTCCGCTTCCAGGTCGTCACCGCAAGGGCCGTCTCGAACTGGCTGAGCTGGAAGGCGAGCGACTTGTCGGCATTGAAGGCAAAGCTTGCGCCGTCGAAGACGAGCTCGTCCTGGCCGCCGAGCTGGGCGGCATAGACCATCGGCAGGCCGGTCTCGATCACCTGCTTCAGCACCACCTGATGGCGGATATCGACCTTGCCGCGATAATAGGGCGAGCCATTCGGCACGAGCAGGATTTCCGCGCCGCTTTCGGCGAGCGTCTCGGATACACCGAGATCGCCCCAGATATCTTCGCAGATCGGAATGCCGATGCGCACGCCGCGGAAATTCACGGGTCCAGGCATCGCGCCCTGGTCGAAGACGCGCTTCTCATCGAACTCGCCGTAATTCGGCAGATCGATCTTGTCGCGCACGGCAATCACCTTGCCGCCGTCGAGCACGGCGATGGAATTGTAGCGGCCCGTCTCGTCCTGGCGTGGAAATCCAATGACGATGCCCGGTCCGCCATCGGCGGTATCGGCCGCAAGGCTTTCGACCGCCGTCCAGCAAGCGCGGATGAAGGCCGGCTTCAGAACCAGATCTTCCGGTGGGTAACCGGAGATGAAAAGCTCGGTCATCATCAAGAGATGCGCGCCCTGCCGCGCCGCATCGGCGCGCGCCTCACGCACCTTGGCAAGGTTTCCGGCGACATCGCCCACCGTGGGGTTCAGTTGGGCGATGGCGATGTTGAAGGTCTGGGAGAGAGCGTTTTCCTGTGTCATGTCATTCATTTAATCCGCCCCTTCGTGCACCGCAATAAGCCGCTTCAAAAGCCGTAGCGATCTGCGGCGAAAATTTGATGAAGGGTGACCCCATCGCTCTGCCTATCCCTCTGTTTGTCTTGCGCGACGCCGATACGCATTGCAATTTGCGGCGACGGCGGAATACTGCGCGCCAATTCGATCCACTCCCGGGACAATGCCATGTATAATCTTCCGAATTTCGTCCACCTGCATTTCGGCAAGCCGGCCGAAGAACTGGGTGACATCGAAAAGCGCGTGCTGGCCAAGGCACATGAGCGCAAGATCATCTCCACCGACGTCAACGCCGCCATTGCCGCCGAATCCTCCTTCGGCGAGCGGTTGGCCGATGGCATCGCCCGTGTCGGCGGTTCCTGGTCCTTCATCCTGGCCTTTCTCGCCTTTCTCGTCGTCTGGACCATCATCAACACGGTCATCCTTTTTTCCCGCGCCTTCGACCCCTATCCCTTCGTCTTCCTGAACCTCATCCTTTCCATGCTTGCGGCTATCCAAGCGCCGATCATCATGATGTCGCAGAACCGGCAGGCCGAACGCGATCGTTTCGAGGCCGCCAAGGATTATGAGGTGAATCTGAAGGCCGAGCTTGAGGTTCTGTCGCTGCATCAGAAGATCGATATGCGTGTGCTGACGGAACTGACTGCGCTGCGAGAGGATGTCTCCCGCCTGAACGCCATCCTCGCTGAGCGCGGGCAAGCTTGAGCCCGCTAAAATAGCACGGCCTTAAACGTCTGAAATCTCGTCGCAATTCCAGCCCTGTCACCGCGTTTCATTTGACAGGGAGCAGGCATTTAGCCAACCTGCGGCCATCACGCAGGGAGCATGCTTGGAAGAAGAGCTTCAGTTCGGTGCATTTTCGATAGTGCCCGCCAGGCGCAGCCTGTTGCGGGAAGGGTCTGCGGTGCCTCTCGGCAGCCGCGCCGTCGATATCCTGCTGTTTTTGCTCAATCATCCGGGCGAGCTGAAGACCAATGCGGAGATCGTCAGGCAGGTCTGGCCGGATACGTTCGTGGACGAGGCCAATCTGCGCGTCCACGTCTCGGCGCTGCGCAAGGCGCTGGGCGACATCAAGCGTGAACCGCAATTCATCGCCAACGTGCCCGGCCGCGGCTATACCTTCATCGCGCCCGTTAATCGCCGCAGCAATGGCGCAGCGCCCGTCGCTCGGCCGACACTCCAGAAATTTCGCCCCGAACGCCTGCCCGCCCGCATCTTCGGCCGTGAACAGACGATCGCGGCCGTGACCGGACAGCTGACCAAGGGCCGTCTCGTGACAATCGCCGGCCCTGGCGGCATCGGCAAATCCACCGTTGCGCGCGCCGTGATTGCGCGCGGCAGCTTCGATGGCGAGATCGTCTGGATCGACCTGTCGGAAGTCGCGACCGGAAATCTCGTGCCGACGGTCGTGGCGTCTGCACTCGGCATCCTCTCGCGCAGCGACGATATCGCAGTGGAGATCGCCGCCCATTTGCAGCCGCGCAATCTTCTGCTCGTGCTCGACAGCTGCGAGCATGTGGTGGCCGATATCGCCAAGCTCGCCGAAGACCTGCTGGCGGAAGCGCCCGATCTGCATATCCTCGCCACCAGCCGCGAGCCGCTGCGCGCCGAAGGCGAACGCGTCCACCGCCTGCTGCCGCTCGACCTGCCCTTGTCTGCCGTGACAGCGGAGGCTGCCCTGGCCTCGCCCGCCGTCCAGCTTTTCGTCAAACGCGCCGATGCCTGCCTCGGCGGCTACGAGCTGACGGACGAGGACGCCGCCGATGTCGTCGATATCTGCACCAGGCTCGATGGCATTGCGCTGGCAATCGAGCTTGCCGCCGGCCGGCTGGAGGCGATGGGCATCGCCGCCCTCTCCCGCTCGTTGTCCGACTGCTTCCGGGTATTGACGCGCGGCCGGCGCACGGCGCTGCCCCGCCACCAGACGCTGCGCGCCACGCTCGATTGGAGCTACCTCATCCTGTCGCCGGAGGAGCAGCAGGCGCTGCGCGAACTCTCCGTCTTCCGCGGCCGCTTCAGCAGCGGGGCCGCAGCCGCGGTCCTCTCCGGCACCGAACCCGGGGATTTGCTGGCCGTCCTCGTCGCCAAATCGCTGGTCGTGGTCGAGACCGCGACCGACGAAACGCTCTACCGCCTGCTTGATACGACCCGCCTCTACGCCGGCGAAAAGCTTGCGGCCTCTGGCGAACTGCCCGATGTCATGGCCCGCTTCTCCGCCTATCTCTCTAGTGCGCTCGAAAGCGCCGAACAGGATCTCTATGCCGCCTCGCCGGAGGAATGGCCTGATGATTTCGCCCAGCAGGTGCCGGGCCTGCGCGCAGCCCTGGACTGGGCCTTCGGTCCATCAGGCGGCGATGCGCTGCTCGGCGTACGCCTGACGGTCGCCGCCCTGCCGCTTTTCTTTCGCCTGTCATTGCTTGACGAGTGCCTGGCGGCCCTCACCCATGCAATAACCTTCCTCGATGCGCGCCCCGGCCTTGACGAGAAAAGCCGCATGAAACTCTATGCCGCGCTCGGCTGGCCGCAGCTTCGTGCCACCAATGCACCCGAAGACGGCGTTGCCGCCTGGACGACGGCCTGGCGGATCGCCGAGGAACTCGGCGATGTCGATCACCAGCTGCGCGCCATCTGGGCGCTTTGGGTCGATGTGCTGAACCGCGCCGAGCCTCGCCAGGGACTGGAGCTGGCGGAACGCTTCGCAGCCCTTGCTCCGTCCTCCGCCGATCCGACCGATGTCATCATCGGCAGGCGCATGAAGGCTGCTACGCTCCACTGGCTCGGCCGACATGGCGAGGCCCGCCAGGAGCTTCTGGCGATGCTTGCCGACTACGAGCATGTGTCGCAGGCCCGCCATTCCGTCCGCTTTCAGTTCGACCAGCGCGTGACGGCGCGTATCATCATCGCCCGCTGCCTCTGGATATTGGGCGACGAGAAGGCCGCGCTGAAGGAGGTCGAAGAGACAATGCGCTACGCCTGCGATATCGGCCATAACCATTCGATCAGCAATCTTCTCGCCGAAGCCGTCTGCCCGCTGGCGCTTCTCTCCGGGAACGACGGCGAAGCGGCTGCCGCGATCCGGCTTCTGCGTGACCATACCAAGGCCCTGTCGCTCGATGTGTGGCACACCTATGCCGACGGCTTCGAAGCGGAACTACGTCTGCGGGACGGCGAATACCGGCTCTGCCTCGCAAAGCTGCGCCCGGCGATGGACATCCTCGATCGTGCCGGCTTCAACCTCTTCCGCACCTACTTCCAGTCCATCGAGGCGCAGGCCCTGTCCGGCCTCGGTCAACATGCGGAAGCCCATGCGGTGATCGACAGCGCCTTGGAGCATGGCGACGCCTCCGGCGAACGCTGGTGCCTGCCCGAACTCCTGCGGGTGAAGGCAATGGTCACCGCAAAGGGACAGAGCCCGGAAGGGCTGGACGCCGCTTCAGCCATCCTCGAGGCGGCACGCGTCGCCGCAAGGCAGGATGGCGCGATCGGCTGGGAACGCCGCATCAACGTCGATCTCGAAGCCCTCGGCCATGAACCGGCGCAGCTTTCGGGCGCGGCCGGCTAAACCCTTTTACACCGATTTACAACGATCAACTCGTCCGCTTCTCGTTGTCCGTGCATCATTGCTCCCCAAGAGGAGCATGCCCATGGACGTCCAAATACCCATCCGTTTTCTGATCATTCTCGCGACGGATGGAGATAACAGCGAGGTCAGGATCGCGCGCCTCGCACCCGCCTACTATCTTTTCAAGGATGCACCGGCAGAAGTCGTCCTCGCGACACCATCAGGCGGCTTCGCCGATCTGACCAGCGAGTTGCGCCAGACCGTCCATCAGAGCGTCCATAAGGAGCCTACTGTCGGACGCTTCCTCACCGACCGCGCCGCACGTGACGATCTCGCCGATACGCTGCGCCTCGACCAGATCGTGACAGAGGATTTCGACGCCGCCTTCTGCATCGGCCTTTCCGGCCCGCTCTGGTCCGCCGAGGGCGTCGCAGCCACGATCCGCGCCTTTCTGACATCGGGCAAACCAGTCGCCGTCATTCCCGGCCGGCGTCTGGACATAACACCCGAAGGTGCCGCCACCGGCCTGCTGATCCTCGCCGACTGCGAAGCGTCCCCGCTGCTGTCAGCCCATGCGCTTCTCAAGGTCGTGCTGGAAGGCCGCAAGACAGTAACGTCGGCGGGCTGACAGTCTACAGACACATATGCAAAGAAATCTTTGCAAAGATTCATTTGCGGTACTAAGCAGCCGCTATGAAAACACCTGTTCCTACACCTGCGTCATCTACATTCCGCAACGTCAGCCGGGTCGTTCCCGACGTCACGGCGCTGAAGGCGCTCGCCCATCCGGTGCGCCTACGTATGCTCGGTATGCTGCGCATCGATGGTCCCGCAACGGCAACGCAGCTCGCGACACGGCTCGGGCTCAACAGCGGCGCGACGAGCTATCACCTGCGCCAGCTTGCCCAGTATGGTTTCATCGAGGATGCGCCGGGGCCATCCCGTCGTGACCGCTGGTGGAGGGCATGCCACGAGATCACCTCGGTGCAGCCGGCGGAAACCGAAGGCGAGGCTTTCGATATGGACGTCGCCTTCACGCAGGCGATCCTCTCCCTGCAGGTCGATCAGATGCAGAAGGCAGTCGAGGAATATGCCGAGCTGCCGCTCGCATGGCGGAAGGCCAGCACAGCAAGCGACATCATCATTCCGCTGACTTCTGAAAAGGCCGAAGCCCTGACGAAGCGGCTGAACGACCTCCTCATGGAAGCGATGCGCGAGGCCCCGCCCCTCGGCGAGCCACTGCCATCAGGCACAGTGCCTTTCACTGTCATGCTGCACGCCTTTCCCTATCCGGGCCGCCTGCCGCATGGCGAGGAAGAGAGCGAGCCATGAGCCGCCGCAGTCCCTTCATCGCGCTCGCGGTCGCCGAAACGCTTTCCATTTCAGGCACGCGGCTCTCCAGTGTCGCCATCCCCTGGCTGGTGCTGAGCACGACCGGCAGTCCCGTGCTGACCGGCCTCGTCGCTATGATGGAGATGCTGCCCTATGTCGTCGCCAAGGCGCTCGGCGGCCCCCTGATCGACCGCCTCGGCCCGAAGCGCATCGCCGTCATCTGCGACAGCGCCTCGGTGGTCGCCGTTGGCCTCGTGCCCGTGCTGCATCTTCTCGACCTGCTCACCATGCCGATCCTGCTGCCGATCGTCTTCGCCATGGGCGTCCTGCGCGGCCCCTCGGATGCCGCCAAGCAATCCATGGTCCCCGACATTGCGGAACTCGCCTCCGTGCCGCTGGAACGCGTGACCGGCGTCGCTGGCGCCATCGAGCGCCTTGCATCGGCCGCAGGCGCGGCCGGCGCTGGCGCGCTGATCGCCCTTGTCGGACCAAGCCAGGCGCTAGCCGTCAACGCCCTCACCTTCGCCGCTGCCGCCGTGATCGTCGCAGCCGGCATCCCCCAATTGCGGCGCGCTCCGAAGCCGGAAGCAACCGGCATCGCCGCCTATGGCCGTGAACTCGCGGAAGGCTGGCGCTTCCTGCGCCGCGATGCGGTGCTGGTCGCAATCGTGCTGATGGTGGCAACCACCAATCTGCTCGATCAGGCCTTTGGCGCCGTCTTGTTGCCGGTCTGGACGCAGACCTCGGGCCATGGCCCGGCCCTGCTCGGAACCATGTTCGCCGTTTTCTCCGGCGCCTCGATTATCGGTGCCGTGATTGCCGCCATGATCGGCGAGCGCCTGCCGCGCCTTGCCGTTTACACGGTCGCATTCCTGCTGACTGGCTTTCCGCGCTTTCTGGTCTTTGCGGTGGAAACGCCGCTTGCGCTCATTTGTATGACGCTCGCCATTGGCGGCTTTGCCTCGGGCTTCCTCAATCCCATCCTCTCGGCCGTGCTCTTCGAGCGCACACCGAAGCCTTTGATAGGCCGCGTCACATCGCTGAATGCCGCGCTCTGCTGGGCGCTCCTCCCCTTCGGCGGCCTTGTCGGCGGCGTATTGGTCGATGCGTGGGGCCTTTCAACCGCATTGCTTCTGACAGGTCTCGCCTATCTCGCCGCCACGCTCGCTCCCTTGGCGCACAGCAGTTTCCGTGGCTTCGACAAGCGGCGGATCGCCGACGCCAGCCCCTCCTAAGCAGACTGCCTAACTGTTCGTGGGCAACCCTGTCTATTTCCGCTATCTGGTTGCAAGTGCGATCATGGCTCTGGGGGAGCAAGGATGCCGACATCAGATGACGAAACGCCACTCGCAGGTGGTAATATCAATGCCGGCGTCGTCAGGGTCGCCGATACGGTACGCCGTTCAATGAGCCCGAATAGCCGGAACGTGCACAGGCTGCTGAAGCAACTGGAACGGTGGGGTTTTGCCTATGCGCCTCGTTTCCTAGGTATCGATGACAGCGGAAGAGAAATCCTCTCTTACATGGCAGGCACGGCGATGATCCCGGAGACGCTCTGGGAGAATACCGCTGCCCTCACCGAATCCGCCGCAATGTTACGGAAGTTGCACGATGCGACCCGAAGCCTGGACTTCGTCCCCGACGGCAGTTGGGCCTATACCTACCCTCTTGCCGAGCGCAATGACGTGATTTGTCACAATGATTTTGCGCCCTACAACATGATCTTTCGGGATGGTCTCCCGGTCGCGATCATCGATTTCGACCTCGCAGGTCCGGGGCCGCATCTGCGAGACCTCGCCTACCTCGCCTATTGGTTCGCACCGCTTTCTTTTTCCTCCGAAGACCTAGCCGAACCCTCGGCCCGCGACCTTGCCAATGGCAGCAGCCGACTGAAGCTGCTCTGTTCAGCCTATGGCACCAGCGACTATGTCGGCCTGCTCGATATGGTCCTAGAGGTGCTGAACCACATGGGGGACGAGACGGCGGTTGCGAAGATGGTCGGTCGGGACGCGGCAACCAGGCTGCAAGAGGGCGGACACTTCAATCATTGGAAGAAGGAGGCCAGATCTTTCAACGAGAACCGGCCGGTCATCTGGCGCAATCTGCAATGATCGCTTCGGGCAATCCAGTTTGCTGATCTTCTGAAGGCGGTAATCCCGCTAGCGCCGGCAGCTTCGAGAATAAAAAGCTTGCGGATAACATACTGTCTTCATGAGGTTAGTACGTCTAATGGCGCATTGCCGTCATTTTTGCTTTGCATCAATTTACGACGGTTAACTCGTATCGCTGCCGGAAGTGAGTCAGCTTGTTCTCGTCGAAGAGGCGCGGAGAAGCCCGCAAGGAGGCAAGCATGCCACACGGAGGCGATCATGAGTGAACGCAGCATTGCACTGACGGCGGATGCCACACGGTGGGACGTTCTTCTGGCAGGAGGCGCCGCCATTGCGGCCATCGCCCTGCCGAAAGCCACGCTTGCCGCAACCAGTCCAACATCACCAGAAAATTGGAGCCAGACGATGCCTTTCATCAAGACCAAGGACGGAACTGAAATCTTCTACAAGGATTGGGGTTCGAAGGATGCCCAGCCGATCGTCTTCCATCACGGCTGGCCGCTCAGCGCCGACGACTGGGACGCGCAGATGATGTTCTTCCTCGAAAAGGGTTTCCGCGTCATCGCCCATGACCGCCGCGGCCACGGCCGCTCCACCCAGACCTTCGAAGGCAACGAGATGGATACCTATGCGGCCGACGTTGCCGCACTGACCGATCACCTCGATCTCAAGAATGCCGTCCATATCGGCCACTCGACCGGTGGCGGCGAAGTTGTCCACTATGTCGCCCGCGCCAAGGAAGGTCGTGTCGCCAAGGCCGTGATCATCGGCGCCGTGCCGCCCATCATGGTCAAGTCGGACAAGAATCCCGGCGGCCTGCCGCTCGAAGTCTTCGATGGCTTCCGCGCAGCCCTCGTCGCCAACCGCGCCCAGTTCTTCCTCGATATCCCGACCGGCCCCTTCTATGGCTTCAACCGTCCGGGCGCCAAGGTCAGCCAGGGCGTGATTGAAAACTGGTGGCGTCAGGGCATGATGGGCGGCGCCAAGGCGCACTACGATTGCATCAAGGCCTTCTCCGAAACCGACTTCACCGAAGATCTGCAGAAGATCACCGTGCCCGTTCTCGTCATGCACGGCGATGACGACCAGATCGTCCCCTATCCCGATTCCGCGCCGCTGTCGGCCAAGCTGCTGAAGAACGGCACGCTGAAGACTTATCCCGGCTTCCCGCACGGCATGTGCACCACGCATCCTGAAGTCATCAACCCGGACCTGCTGGCCTTCATCAAGGATTAAGTTTTTCTCTCGAAGACATGCGAAGGCGCGCCCTTGCGGCGCGCCTTTTTAATCCTGATATGCGGTTGTCACCGTCGTCAGGGAATGGTTGTCCGGTATGGTGTCCCCGGCATCGGGCGTAAAGAACTGAAAATCAATGTAAATAATTGATAATATTGGATTTTATAGGAGAAATCCCATCGCGCCCCTGTTATTGTCTCCTCATGCTGATATCTCAGAGGAGACGAGCAGATGAGCAATCCGGACAATCTCGGCCTATCGGCCACGCGCCGTCAACTGCTGGCTGGCGCCCTCTCGGGCGCGGCGGCCCTTGCCCTGCCGCGCGGCACCTATGCGGCGCAGTTTCATCGCTTTACGCACGGCGCCTTCGATATCACCGTCGTCAGCGACGGCTTCATCACTCTGCCCGCCGAAGTCCTGCTTCCCGATGCGACGCCGGAAGAGCGCCGACCGATCCTGGCGCGGCTCGGCGGCGATGCGGCCGGCGCGCCGGTTCAGGCCAATATCCCGCTCATCCGCCACGGCAGCGACCTGATCCTCATCGATAACGGCTCCGGCAGCCACTTCCAGGCCAGTGCCGGCAAACTCGCCGCCAACCTGAAGGCAGCAGGCATCGAGCCGGAAGCCATCACCAAGGTGATCTTCACTCACGCCCATCCCGATCATTCGGGTGCCACGACCGTGGCCGAAGGTAAGCTGTTCTATCCGAATGCCGACTATTTCGTCAGCGAGACCGAATGGAATTTCTGGACCGACAAGGACTATGAGACCCATATGCCATCAGCGCTGCACGATTTCGCCTGCGGCGCGCAGCGCGATCTCTTCGCGGTGAAAGACAGGCTCACTCTCGTCAAGCCGGGACAGGAAATCCTGCCCGGAATGCAGGTGATCGAAACATCAGGCCACACGCCGGGTCACATCTCGCTGGAACTCGCCGGCGACGGCAATCTCCTCATCACGGGTGACGCCTGCACCAATGACGTGATCTTCTTCGAACATCCCGCCTGGCATTTCGGCTTCGACACCGATCCCGAAACCGCCCTGAAAAACCGCCGGATGCTGCTCGACCGCGCCGCTTCGGAAAAGATCAAGCTGCTGGGCTATCACTGGTCCTATCCCGGCGTCGGTTATGCCGAGCGCAAGGGCGAGGCCTACCGCTTCGTCAAAGCCTGAAGCGTGCATCGGCTTTGCGTCCGGAATTGCGTGAAGCAAAACTCTAAGAGCGGCCTGCATATTGCGGAACGCCATCGGGGATCTCATAGAAATCGGCCTTGTCAGCACAGAAGATATGATAGCCGAAGTGGAGCCCGCTTGGCTCGTCGAAAGCGCCGGCCAGGATGGACATGGCCGGCCCGCCGAGCCTCTGCCAGAACAGCGCCGAGCCGCATTGCGAGCAGAAACCGCGCCTGGCCTCATCGCTCGACTGATACCAGCGCAGGTTTTCCTCGCCGGTAATAGTCAGTGCCGAAACCGGCACGTCGGCCGAAGCATAATAAAGCCCCGTCTGCCGCCGGCATTGCGAGCAATGGCAGCCGACCACGACATCGGGCTTCTCTCGCGTTTCGAACCGCACCGCGCCGCACAGGCACCCGCCTGCATGATGTTCGCTCATTTCCGTTCTCCCCGAAGCAGTTGGGAGAGTGACGTCGGTACAACAGCCAGTCAAATCCAAAGCGCTGATCAAAGGCTTCAGGAAAACTGATGCTTTGGAAGAGGCAGAGCATCATCTCGTCGGCTCAGCCCGCCGGCGTCCCTTGATGGAAGACGATTTTCCAGCCCACGTCTGTCCGGCGCCAGATGGTCGAATGGCGCGTTACGCGCTGCGGCTCTTCGAGTATGTAGGACAGAAGGAACAGCCCATCCGCCAGCACCGTGATGGTAAAATCCCGGCAGGGCCAATCATGTGGTTCTGGCCCGTTCGCGTAGCGCGCAAGCGATGTTTCGATGGCATAGCTGCGCTGATAAACTTTCCCGCTCGCACCGATTTCCCAGAAATTGCTATCGGTCATCCGCTCGAGATCGGCCCGCGACGTGCCGAATTCCCGCCTGTGGAAGATCGGCTCACGGGCAGCAAGTTCTCTAAGAATATGGTCCAGATCCAGATCGCTCATGCCGCCAGAATGCATAAATGGCCCGGGTGCCGCAATGCGAAAAGCCGGTTTGACAAGCGCCCGCCCTGCAAGTACGAAGCTTGCCATGAGTTCCAACAGCGCGCCCCTCTCCCGTCTTGACCGCACCTGCCTGCAGGTTGCCGTTCTGCGCGCTTTTGGCGGACGAGGTCTCCGCGTCCAGTCGTGACGTCCGGATGCCCCAGGTGTCCGGCGAACTGCTGGACGTAAAGCCCCTCCGCAAAGCAATTCCAGCAAAAGTGCTCAGCGGTTTTGCGTCCGGAATTGCGTCAAGCAAATAGGCAGAGCTTTTCCGTTCTTCGAAGAAGACGGAAAAGTTCTCAGGGCTGTCAGGGAGACAGGCACCGTGCTCAATCTTTTCAATGTCAATTCGCTCGTCCACTGGGAGGAGCGTGAAATCAACATGCGCGACCATATGGTCCGCTTCTTCTCCGAGGAAGTGCGAACCTTCCTCCGCTCAGCAAATCCGGCCTGGGATATCAGACGGGTCGAGGCGCCGGCGCTGACGCCGCGCGCCCTCATCTCGGATGCCTATAGCAATGCCGATATCTGGGTGCAGGAACAGCTTTCCGAAACCGATCCACCGCTCGTACTGCGGCCGGAAACGACGCCCTCCAGCTACGTCTACATGCAGCACATTCTCGGCAATCATTCCAGAACGCGCCTGCCTCTCTGCGTCTGGCAGGCCGGTCGATCCTACCGGCGCGAGCAGGAGCAGCCGACCAAGCACATGCGCCTGAAGGAATTCTGGCAGCTGGAATTCCAGTGCGCCTACACGGCCGACAGCGGCAACGATTACCACGCCGCTTCGCTGGAGCCCGTGCGCCGCATGATTGCCTCGCTCATTCCGCTGCCAACCCGCATCGTGCCCTCAGACCGCTTGCCTGCCTACGCGCAGACGACAGTCGATGTGGAAGTGGATAACGGCGACAAGTGGATGGAAGTCTGCTCGATCTCCCGCCGCACGGATTTTCCCGAACGCTACAGGACGCAGCCGAAAAAGG
Organism: Rhizobium sp. 768_B6_N1_8; assembly: GCF_051811225.1. Lineage (NCBI taxonomy): Bacteria > Pseudomonadati > Pseudomonadota > Alphaproteobacteria > Hyphomicrobiales > Rhizobiaceae > Rhizobium > Rhizobium sp. 768_B6_N1_8. Next base: position 1,845,342 of record NZ_JBPWPV010000001.1, read on the forward strand.
GTCCGGCCGTCGAGCACGACGTTCTCGTCCTCGAAATCGCCATCGGCCTTGATCGCTGCGTCTATAACTGGAACTTGGCAACGAGCCTATGAGAGAATGCGGGTCGGGTTCATTAGGGGACCCGGCCCACATTTTAAATATAGTTTTATTTATATGTATTTCCGCGCCCTGGACGACGGCTTCAGCTGTCAATCCATGTCGCCAGGCAGAGACTGTCCCTGAAGCTCGCGGAAGATCGAACACCATTGCGGATGCCCCATATCGTGAAGGGCCTCGGCCTCCCCAGGCGTGACCCATTGCATCGCCGTATGTTCATCACCAAGCAATATCGGATCTGTGCCCTGCCATTCGCTCACCAGAAAGAGATGGTAGGTGGTACCGTGTTCGACATGCTTGGCGACCTTTCGAAACCGCAATGGGGTCAGGCCGATCTCCTCTTTCGCCTCACGCACCATTGCCGCCTCGGGGCTTTCGCCGATTTCAACATGGCCGCCGACCAGATCCCAGCAATCCGGAAAGCGCTCTTTGTGCCCGGCACGCCGGACAAGCAGAACCCGGCCTTCCCGCCAGAAGATGGCGCATGCAATATCAGTCAAAAACATTTCCCTTCGATGCGTCCGCAATCTGTCTCGACAACAGGTGAAAGTCACGTCCCCTTGCCTTGCCGAAGCTTGTCATCGTCGGCCACTGTGCGAATCCGCGCAGGCGCCACGCGATGGAGAAACAGTCCTTGGAAATTCCCGAACAGTTTCATGTATCCGAAACATCAGGCTGGCTGGTGAACCATCGCATCAATTCCGCCCTGCCCGGCTATCTCATGGTCAGCTCGCGAAGCTTCACCAACGACCTGTCGGAACTCTCGCCCGAAGCCCTCGCCGAACTCGGCCCGCTAATCGCAAGGGCGCAGACGGCTCTCGGCACGGTGCTCGGCGCAAAACGCGTCTACATTGGTCGCTATGGCCACGCGCCGGGCTACCCCATCCATTTCCATATCATCCCGATCTATCAATGGGTGGAAGACCTCTTCTGGCAGGATGAGCGCTATCGCCTGCTCCATACCTTCGCCGAAGGCCCCGGCGAAACCCCGACCGATGGTGCCGAGCTGACCTTCTTCGTCTGGCGGGAATTCTGCGAGCGGGCCGAGCCGCCACCGATAAAGGGGCCATCCATTACCGAAACCATCGAATTGCTGAGAAAGATATTGCGCATATGATATTTGCAGACCAGGCATTCACGATATCGGCCGATCATATCCATTGCCGCCTTACCGGAAGCTTCCACCTCTCCGATCCGGTCGAGGTGCTGCGGAAGGCGGTCTGGGATCGCTTCCTCGCCAGACACCCCGCCGCCTTCGACGGACAGCTTCTGCGCATGGCAGAGCATCGCATCGAAGATAACAGGCTGACCATCACGGCGCAGAGCACTTGCTTTTCCGCCTATGTGGCGACCCGCCATGCCGGTTTTGCCGAGGAGCACCCGCAGTCCGAGCGCGCCGATCCGCTCGGACTCACCGTCGTTCTTGTCACCGCAGACCAGCACGTGATCGTCACCAGGCGAAGCTTCACTGCCGAGCAAAATCCCGGCGCTCTCTATCTGATCGGCGGCTACGCGGAGCCAGCGAAAGGTGAAGAGATCGATCTTTTCGAGGAGGCGGCCCGTGAGCTTGCCGAGGAGGTTGCCGTTACCGATATCGCGCGCTCCTCAGCCTTCGCCATCGGCCTCGCCTACGATCCGGTCTACTGCCATCCGGAGCTTTTCCTGATGGCATCAAGCCGCTCTACCGCCGCCGAAATCCTCGACGGCGCCCGCCATGCGCCCGACCGTAACGAGGCAGCCGAACTCTTCGCATCACCGCTGAGTGACATCCTGAACAACGAGGATTTCATGCCCGGCTCCGCCAAAACGTGGAGCTTCCTCAAGGCCCAGGCTTTCCTGCAGCAGCATTTCCGCGCGCATAATGCCCTGTAACATCGGGGAGCGGTCGCCTACGTGACATAGGCGCCCGCCCCCGATCGCATCACGGTTTCGGCCGCAACAGCACGTGCTTCTTCCGACCGACCGATAGGCGGATGACGCCACCCTCCATATCCGCATAACCGAGCCGCATGGTTTCATCGTCAACGCCGCGGCTGTTGACCCGAACCCCGCCACCAAGGATCAGCCGGCGCGCCTCGCTTTTCGACTTAACAAGCCCGGCGGTCACAAGCGCGTCCGGCAGTGGCAGGCCTTCACGAAGCGCCTCGCCGGTCACCATGACAGTAGGCAGCCCTGCGGCAGCTTCGCCGTCTTCGAACATGCGGCGAGACGTTTCGGAGGCCTCTGCCGCGGCATCTACGCCATGGCAGAGCTGTGTCACCTCATCCGCCAGCACCTTCTTCGCCACGTTGATTTCGGAGCCGCTCAGCATTTCCAGCCGGGCGATCTCGTCAAGCGGCAAGTCGGTGAAGAGCCGCATGAAGCGGCCGACATCAGCATCCTCGGTATTGCGCCAGAATTGCCAGAACTCATAGGCGAAAGCCGGTCGGCATTCAGCCACACGGCGCCCGCAGCACTCTTGCCCATTTTCGCGCCCGAGGCGGTCGTCAAGAGCGGCGCCGTCAATCCGAACAGCGTTCGCCCGCCGGCGCGCCGGCCGAATTCCACGCCGCTGAGGATATTGCCCCATTGGTCCGAACCGCCGAGCTGCAGCAGGCAGGCATGCGTTTCGGCAAGCACATGAAAGTCATAGCCCTGCATGACCATGTAGTTGAATTCGAGCAGCGAGAGCGACTGCTCCCGCTCCAGCCGCTGGCGCACGCTTTCGGATGTCAGCATGCGGTTGACGGAAAAATGCGGGCCGACATCGCGCAGGAAATCCAGGTATTTCAGACTGCCCAGCCAATCGGCATTGTTGACCATGAGCGCATCGGTCGGCCCGTCGCCGAAGGTGAGGAACCGTTCGAAGATCCGCCGGATACCGGCGAGATTGCCGGCGATCTGCTCTTCGCTGAGCAAGGGGCGCGACGTATCGCGAAAGCTCGGGTCGCCGAGCCGGGTCGTCGCCCCGCCCATCAGTGCGATCGGCCTGTTACCGGTCTTCTGAAACCAGCGCAGCATCATGATGGGGATGAGATGGCCGACATGCAGGCTGTCGGCCGTCAGATCGAAGCCGTTATAGGCCGTACCGCTCCCGGCACCGAGCCAGCTATCGAGCGCTTCGAGGTCGGTGCATTGCTGGATGAATCCGCGCTCCGAGAGAACACGCAGGAACTCCGACCGGGGTCTGGTGGATGGTTGGAAATTGAGGGTCACAAGGGTCTCCATGAGGGCCTATCAGGCCGGAGACCTTCTGCTGAAACACGCGCCGCCGACCGTGCGGCGTTTCGGGTTTCGAATAGATAACCATCGCCGCTCTATGGGAGCAGCGCGTAATACAGGCCGGAAAGGGTCGGTATACTGGTCATGCAGCTTGCATACAGGGCCTGTGATCCGACCACAAGAGGGGTGTGGTCAACGACGCACGGCACTCGGCAAGGCCGGCTGCGCGGCGGCGGCCTCCATCAGATCGAGGATTCCGTCGGGAAAAATGATCTCGGTACTGCCGACCAGTTCCGCGGCCGACCACCAGTGATGATCGGCCATGACTTCCCGCTCCAAATCCGTCCAACCGCTGTCGGAGATCGCGCCGCGTTCGGCGCGCACGGCGAAGAACTGCTCCTCGGCCCACACTGTCTCGCCATCGGGCAGCCGCAGATCGAAGGACCGGCTGCCGATCGATGTTCCTACCTGCTCCGCATGAAGGCCTGTCTCTTCCCGCAGTTCGCGTAGAGCCGCCTCCTCAAACGTTTCCCCCTCCTCGAGCCCGCCGCCCGGTGTCGCCCAATATTGGCTGCCCGCAAGGGCGCCGGACCTGAAGACGAACTTGAACAGCAGGACGCAGTCGAACTGGTCGAGCAGAAGCAGCCGCGCAGACGGACGTGTTCGCATCAAACTTACCCTCTTGTGTCATCGCTCATCAGAATGGCAATGGAAGATAACTACAGCTTCCGGTTTAGAAAAACATCAAATAGTTCGCTTCGCCTTCCTCTTCGCAGTCGTCGTATTTCCGTGACAGGCACAGAGATGAGGGAGCGTGGATGAGCGCTTCTCCACAAACAAAAGGCCCGGCGCTGGGCCGGGCCTTTCAACTTAATTCGCTGCTCACTACTCGCCTTAAGCGTTGGCAGCCATCCGCTTCTCATCCCGGCCGCCTTTCATGCGCTCGGCCAGCAGGAATGCCAGCTCCAGTGCCTGGTCGGCGTTGAGGCGCGGGTCGCAATGGGTGTGGTAGCGGTCCTGCAGGTCCTCGGCTGTTACGGCGCGGGCGCCGCCGGTGCATTCGGTCACGTCCTTGCCGGTCATCTCGATGTGGATGCCGCCCGGATGCGTGCCCTCGGCGCGGTGGATCTGGAAGAAGCTTTCGACTTCCGAGAGGATCCGCTCGAAGGGGCGCGTCTTGTAGCTGTTGAGCGTGATCGTGTTGCCGTGCATCGGATCGCAGGACCAGACGACCTTCTTGCCCTCACGTTCGACGGCGCGGATGAGCTTCGGCAGGCTGTCGGCCACCTTGTCGTGGCCGAAGCGGCAGATCAGCGTCAGGCGGCCGGCTTCGTTGGCAGGGTTCAGCGCGTCGATCAGTTCGATCAGGTTGTCTGGCTGCAGCGACGGGCCGCACTTGAGACCAACAGGGTTCTTGATGCCGCGGAAATATTCCACATGCGCATGGTCGAGCTGGCGTGTGCGGTCGCCGATCCAGATCATATGGCCTGACGTCGCGTACCAGTCGCCCGAGGTGGAGTCGACGCGGGTCAGCGCTTCTTCATAGCCAAGCAGCAGCGCTTCGTGGCTGGTGAAGAAATCCGTCTCGCGCAGGCTCGGATTGTTGTCCGGGGTGATGCCGATCGCCTTCATGAAATCCATGGTTTCGCTGATGCGGTCGGCAAGCTTGCGGTAGCGCTCGCCCTGCGGGCTGTCCTTGACGAAGCCGAGCATCCACTTGTGCACGTTGTCGAGATTGGCATAGCCGCCCATCGCGAAGGCGCGCAGCAGGTTCAGCGTCGCGGCCGACTGGCGGTAAGCGTCGAGCTGGCGCTCCGGGCTCGGGATACGGGATTCCGGCGTGAATTCGATGCCGTTGACGATATCGCCGCGGTAGCTCGGCAGCGACACGCCGTTCTGCGTTTCCATCGGTGCCGAGCGCGGCTTGGCGAACTGGCCGGCGATGCGGCCAACCTTCACGACGGGAAGCTGGGCGCCAAAAGTCAGCACGACGGCCATCTGCAGGAAGGCGCGGAAGAAGTCTCTGATATTGTCGGCGCCATGCTCCAGGAAGCTCTCGGCGCAGTCGCCACCCTGCAGCAGGAAGGCATTGCCTTCGGCCACATTGGCAAGCGCGCTCTTCAGGCGGCGGGCTTCCCCGGCAAAAACGAGCGGCGGATAGGTGGAAAGCACGGCTTCCGTCGCGGCCAGCGCAGCCGCGTCAGGATATTCCGGAACCTGCTGGATTGGCTTGCTCCGCCAGCTGCTCGGGGTCCAATTCTGTGCCATGTCACTCATCTGCTTCCCCATCCAGTTTGCCCCGGATGCCTGCCCGTTAAAGAATGCGGCGGCTTATAAACCTTTCGGCTCCCCTTGCCTAGCGCATTCGGCGCCCCGGGAGAGTTTCGATCGGCGGCTCGCAGCGTCACTCTGGCTGCGCCAATATGACATCGAAACTGGCGTTAAGACGATATATACCATGCTATTTTCCGGCTAATTTAGATTTCGAATGTACAGAATACCCTAATAAAATAGGGGTTCAGCATGGGTATCCTTTCGTCCGCTTTCCTTTCGGACCGGTCTGGCAATTTCGGCATCATGACGGCACTGCTGATGGTGCCGCTGGTCGGCTCTGCCGGTCTGGCGCTGGACTATGCCCATGCGCTGAGCCTGCGCACCCAGCTCTATGCCGCCGCTGATGCCGCAGCCGTCGGCGCCGTTTCCGAAAAATCGGATGCGGTGGCAGCCGCCATGACCATGAAGGGCAACGGCACCATCTCCGTTGCCAAGACGGATGCCCGCAGCATCTTCTTTTCACAGATGTCCGGTGAACTGACCTCGGTGCCTGTAGAGCTCAGCATCGATGTCACCAAGACGGCAAACAAGATCAATTCGTTCGTCTCCTTCAGCGCCTCCGTGCCCACCACCTTCATGCATGTCCTCGGCCAGGACTCGATCACCATATCGGGCACGGCGACGGCGGAATATCAGACCGCCTCCTTCATGGATTTCTACATCCTGCTCGATAATACGCCATCTATGGGTGTCGCCGCGACCCCGACCGATGTTTCCAAGCTGGAGGCCAAGACCGGCTGCGCCTTTGCCTGCCACCAGATGGACCAGGCCAGCAATAATTACACGATCGCCAAGAGCCTCGGCGTCGCCATGCGCATCGATGTGGTGCGCCAGGCAACCCAGGCGCTGACCGACACGGCCAAGACCGAGCGCGTCAGTGCCGATCAGTTCCGCATGGGCGTCTACACCTTCGGCACCAAGGCCGAGGATGCCAAGCTGACGACGATATCAGGCCTCACCTCGGATCTGACGCAGGTGAAGAACTATACCAACGCCGTCGACCTGATGACCATTCCCTATCAGAACTACAATCAGGACCAGCTCACCAGCTTCGACAGCGCCATGACGCAGATGAACACCATCATCGATCCGGCCGGCGACGGAACGTCGAATACCAAACCGGAAAAGATCCTGTTCTTCGTCTCCGATGGCGTCGGCGACAGCAACAAGCCCTCGACCTGCACGAAGAAGACGACCGGCGGCCGCTGCCAGGAGCCGATCGACACGTCCTTCTGCAAGCCGCTGAAGGATCGCGGCGTCAAGATCGCCGTGCTCTACACCACCTACCTGCCGCTGCCGAGCAACGCTTGGTACAATACCTGGATCAAGCCCTTCCAGAACGAGATACCTACGCGCATGGCCGCCTGCGCCTCGCCCGGCCTCTATTTCGAGGTGTCGCCGACCGAAGGCATTGCCGATGCCATGAAGGCACTGTTCCTGAAGGTCATCCGCGCGCCGCGGCTAACCAGCTAACCACCCTCACCTGCCGCTCGTGCGGCAGGCGTCACTCCAGAGGAAGCGATCAGACGCCCAGATTAAACGCGTTGGCCGTCACGGATACGGTAGCTCGGCGCATACATGGTCACCAGCTCTTCGGCAGCCGTCGGGTGCAGCGCCATGGTGCGGTCGAAATCATCCTTGGTGCAGCCGGCCTTCAGCGTGATGCCGAGGATCTGCGCCATCTCGCCGGCGTCGTGGCCGAGGATATGGGCGCCAACAACCTTGCGGCCTGCGGCATCGACGATCAGCTTCATCATCATCTTTTCGGCCCGGCCCGAAAGTGTGGCCTTCAGCGGCCGGAACTGGGCGCGGTAGACTTCCAGCTCCTTGTAGCGCTTGCCCGCCTCTTCCTCGGAAAGGCCGACCGTGCCGATCTCCGGCTGCGAGAACACCGCCGTCGGGATCAGGTCGTAATCCGGCTTGGTCGGATTGTTCTTGTATTCCGTCTCGATGAAGCACATGGCCTCATGGATCGCCACCGGCGTCAGCTGTACCCGGTCGGTGACATCGCCGAGCGCATAGATACCGTCGACATTGGTACGCGAATAGTCGTCGACAATGATGGCGCCGCGCTCGTTCAGCGCAACACCCGCCTTTTCGAGCCCGAGCCCTTTCGTATTCGGATCGCGGCCGAGCGCCAGCATGACGACACCGGCGTTGAGCGTGCCGTTCTTCAGCGTCTCGATGACGAGGCCGTCTTCGCCCTTCGTCACTTTCTGCATCACGTCCTGGCAGAGGATGCGGATGCCCTTGGCAGCCATCGCCTCATGCAGCCCGCGCCGCAGGTCTTCGTCGAAGCGCGAAAGGATTTCGGTGCCGCGGTAGATCAGCGTCGTCTCGACGCCAAGTCCGTGGAAGATATTCGCAAATTCGACGGCGATGTAGCCGCCGCCGGCAATCAGGATCAATTTCGGCAGTTCTTCCAGATGGAAAGCCTCGTTGGAGGAAATGCAGAGCTCGTGGCCGGGCAGTGCCTCATGCGGGTTCGGCCTGCCGCCGGTCGCAATCACGATGGTCTTGGCGGTGACCGTTTCGCCTGTTTTCAGCAGCCTGATCGTATGCGCATCGACAAGTTCGGCGCGCGTCTCCAGGATCTCGGCATTGGCGCCGGCAAGTCCCTTCTTGTAGAGCCCTTCCAGCCGCGCGATCTCGCCATCCTTGGCGGCGATCAGCTTCTTCCAATCGAACGAGCTTTCGCCGACCGTCCAGCCGAAGCCGGCTGCATCCTCGAAATGCTCGTGGAACTGCGAGGCATAAACGAAGAGCTTCTTCGGCACGCAGCCGCGGATCACGCAGGTGCCGCCATAGCGGTATTCCTCGGCGATCGCCACCTTCTTGCCGAGCGAGGCCGCGACGCGCGCGCTGCGCACGCCACCCGAACCGCCGCCGATGACGAAGAGGTCGTAGTCGAAGGAAGGCATGATGATCTCCGGAGGGAATCGCTGGATGGGTGGTTCACATATAGGAGGGAGGATTAGAAAAACAAAAGCCCGGACGATGCCGGGCTTTTGCGAAAGGTGAAGGCGGCCTTACGGCTTGGCCGGTGCCGGTGCTGCGGTCGGAGCCGGCGTCGCCGGGCTGTCGGTCGCCGGCGGCGGAGCCTTGATGACCTTGGAGAGCTGGACATTGCTCTGCTTTTCGAGGTCGCGGGAAATGCCCTGCGCCCAGATGTCGGCAGCCTTGGCGGTTTCGCGCGAGGCAACCGGGCCGTCGCGCAGCAGCTTCTTGCCGACGTCGGAATTGTAGAAGTCGGCAATCGCCTTAAGCTCTTCGACCGAGAAGGCCTTGGCATAGGTCAGAGCCGCTTCCTTCTCGAGGTCGGCACGGCGCGGTGCCAGAGCCAGCGCCTGCGCATCGACGGTCGCGGAGATGACATCCTGATAGTTCGGCGAATCCTGGATGAGGCCGGCCTTCAGACGCTCGGCCAGACCCGGCAGGATGTTGTCATACTGGGTGGTTGCGCCGATGGCATCCATGGCTGCGCGGGCAGCCTTCAGCTGCTCTTCGGACACTTCCTGCGCTCTTGCGGCAGAGCCAAAGGCAAGCCCGGAAAGAACGATGGTCGCAGCGGCAAGACGGCCAAGACCTGCAATGTTCATCATGAGTTTCTATGCTCCTGTTATCTGTTTGCCTGCAGCGTGCGGGCGCCTGCAGGACCGGCAATGATCGCAAGCGCCGCCATGTTGATGAAAAGCCCGTGCTCCACGACACCGGGTATGGAATTCAGTTCCCTCGAAAGCGCCTCTGCATCAGGAATGCGGCCAAAAGATGCATCGATGATGTGATGTCCTCCGTCAGTCGTAAAGTCTCCGTCGCCGGACTGACGCAGTGTCAGTTCGCCGGAGAGACCAAGGCGCGAGGCGGTCCTTTCGATCGCGATGCGCGTCGAAACGAGGCCGAAGGGATTGACCTCGATCGGCAATGCGAAAGCGCCGAGCGTCTGCACCAGCTTGCTTTCGTCGGCAATGACGATCATCCGAGTCGAGGCTGCGGCGACGATCTTTTCGCGCAACAGCGCACCGCCCCCACCCTTGATGAGCCGCAAGTCTGCATCGACTTCGTCGGCCCCGTCGATGGTGAGATCCAGTTGCGGCAGCTCATCCAGCGATTTCAGGGGAACGCCGAGTTCGACGCAGAGCCGCGCGGTGCGCTCGGACGTCGGAACGCCTTCGACCTTGAAACCGGCTGCAACCTTTTCAGCGAGCACGCGAACGAATTCCTCCGCCGTGCTTCCGGTCCCGATTCCAAGACGCATGCCGTACTCAACATGGACAAGCGCGGCCTCAGCGGCCTTGATCTTCATTTCGCGGGCATCCATGCGCCGCCAGCTCCTGATATTGCGTTGGATGTGCTGTTTACACGGCTCGTATTGCAAACGAAAGCCAAAATCATCGTCCTGCGATTGAAAGCCACGCGTTTCGGCTGCGACTTTTCTATCAGCCGTCCTGGCGTTGCTTTTCGCCTGTTCATCGCCTACTCCCGGATGATCCTACCCTGCAAAGAGGCATCACTTTGACCCCCGCTCCCGAAAATGCCCGCCAAGCTCTTCCCCAGAATAGGGCCCTTGTTGTCTTCGATCTCGACGGTACGCTGCTCGACACCCATGTCGATCTGGTCGAAAGCCTGAACTACACGATCGCAGCGCTCAATCTTGAGCCCGTCACCTATGACGACCTGACGCATCTGGTCGGCCAGGGCGCCCGTGTGATGATCGAGCGCGCCTGCAAGCTGCAGGGCCGCCCGATCTCGCAGGAAGAGCTGCCGGCACTGGTGGAGCGTTTCGTGGCCCATTATAGCGCAAACATGCCGGGCCATACCGAGCCCTACCCCGGTCTCGTCGCCGCGATGGATAGCCTGAAGGCATCGGGCTATGCGCTCGCCGTCTGCACCAACAAGATGGAAGGGCTCGCGACCGTACTCCTGGAGAAGCTCGGGCTGACGCATTATTTCGACGCGATCACCGGCGGTGATACGTTCGAATACCGCAAGCCCGACGCGCGGCATCTGACCGGCACGATTGAACGCGCCGGCGGCGATGTTGCCCGCGCCGTGATGATCGGTGACAGTGTCAATGATATTGCTGTGGCGAAGAATGCCGGTGTGCCGGCGATCGCTGTACCCTTCGGCTATTCGGATGTGCCGGTGTCGAGCCTCGATCCTGACGTGATCATCACGCATTTCGATGAACTGACGCCGGAACTGGTGGAGAGTCTGCTGAACGGTTCTGCGGCGAAGGTTGCTATTGTCTGAGGGTTGGCGATCGGGTTGATGCATCTGCAGTCACGACCCCTCTCCTCATATTTCCCGTAGGCAAACACCCAAAAACAAAACGGGCGACCCAAAGACCGCCCGTTCAAATTACCAGTCAAACGCTTGGCGTCAGATCTGCGCCTCACGCGACTTCGTCGTCACATCGAATGCCTTGTCGACATAGGCATCGCGGCCATAGACGTCGTCGAAATACTCGATCACGCCATCCTTGTTCGGCCATGCCGTGAAATAGGACACATAGACCGGGATCTTCTGCGGCACCTTCACCGCATGGTTCTGGCCTGTCGCAATCTGCTTCGCCACATCATCCACCGTCGTGCCGAGAACGGCGGCCGCCATGGCGCGCGGGTCTGCAAGGCGCACGCAACCGTGGCTCAGCGCACGCATGTCGCGCTTGAAGAAGCTCTTCGAGGGCGTGTCGTGCATGTAGATGGCATGGCTGTTCGGGAACAGGATCTTCAGTTCACCCAGCGCATTGTCGCTGCTGGGCGGCTGGCGGACCGAGATGTTCTGCGTCGAGCCATACCAATCGACGCTGGAAGACGGAACGGCACGGCCGCCGACTTCGACCTCGTAGCCCATCTGGTCCAGATAGTTCGGGTCGGAGCGCAGCTTCGGCAGCATCTCGTTGATGATGATCGACTGCGGCACGCCCCAGAACGGGTTGAACTCGACCGTCTCGATTTCGTCGTCGAAGAAATAGGTCTGGTTGTTCTTGCCGCCGACGACCGTGCGCATCGCGAGCTGCTGCTTGGAGTCGTTATAGTAGTAGGCCATGAAGGCCGGCTGGTTGATCATCACATAGCGCGGGCCGAGATCATCAGGCAACCAGCGCGCCTGCTCCATGGCAACGACGAGCTTGTCGATCTTGGAGCCGTTGCTGTCGCCGCCGGTCATGGTGCGCACGGTCGCCTGGCCGATGACACCATCAGGCTTCAGGCCATGTTCCTTCTGGAAGTCCTCGACCAGTGACACGATCTCGGGCGAATAATCGCTGCTGCCGGTATAGGCCGAGAAGGTGGCAGCATGTGCTGTCTTCAGCTCTTCCGAACCATTCTTCTGGATCGCCTTGACGATGTTGGCGACTTCCAGCGAGCTGTCGCCCGGGTGCAGCAGGGAAGTGAGCGAAATGGTGATCGGCGCTTCATTGCCGCCGTCGGCGGCGCGCAGCTTGGCAAGCTCGGCCTTCAGCGCCAGGAACTGCGTGCTGTCGGGGTTGCGGCTGTTGAGATAGGCAGCGACGTCAGGGCTCATGCGGGAGAGCTTCAGCACCGGATCGAGCTTGACGACCTTGCGCTGGAAATCATGGTAGCCGGAGAGCTTGTTGGGGTCGACGCGGCCGCGCGTCGTGTCCTGCACATAGGCAAGAACCTTGGAGGAAAGCGCCAGTTCGAACTGCGTCAGTGCCCGGTCGCGGACATCGGGATCCGGATTGGCCGGATCGATGGTCGGTTCGGACACGGCATAATCGGCCGGATCGAGGCCGACGCTTGCAGCATCGGCGAGCACGCTGAGGGCCGCCTTGCCGTGATCATTAATGCCATCGTTGGAAACCCAGACCAGCGGGTTCTTGCCGTCACCGTAATAGGCCTGCAGGGCCTTGGCGACATCGGCATTGGCGCGAACCTTGGCTTCCGTCAGGAAGTGGCGCTGTGGAGCACCGTCGGTCGTGGCCGCGCCCGAGACGTCGGCGACCGCGCCGGTGACAACAGGATCGGCAAACTTCGTCGTATCGACGAACTGCAGCGTTTCAGCCTTGTACGTGTAGTAGCGCGGGCTGGAAACCTTCGGCATCGCGGCTTCCGGATCGATATCGCCGCCAAGGCCGTTACGATTGCCGGGATTGCCGCGAACCGGAGCCGAAGGGTCCATGATGATCGTGCTCTGGCCGCTTCTTGCCCGGTCGCCGCGCAACATGTCCATCAGCGTATAGGCATGCGCAGGAACCGCGCCCATCACGCAGGAAAGTGCCAATGCGGAAACCGCGCTTTTCAAAACGAATTTCATCTTGTTTTCCAGTCCCAGTACCATGCTGTTGTCGAGCAAAAAGGCTCTGATCAATTCTTCCAGAATTTCCCCGGCAGCTGCGGCCCATTCATCAGAAATCGGACTGCGCTGCCAGCGCTTTCAGGCTCAACTTTGTGTGACGGGGTCGAACGCAAGCGCCGTGCGCCAGTTCACACAAAATTATGAAATTATTAGTTAATTTTTTACCGAATTTTCCACCGTGAGAAAGGGCACTTTCTGCCACTCTTTGCATTAATTTCCCGGCGTGGCCGAAAAAACACGGCCATATAGCGCCTGAATGGCGATGCAAAACATGAGATCCGTCTTCAATATTTCGCATAAGCTCCGGTTTTCTTGAAAAGCTTTCCACCCTATAAGTCCCTCATCTTCAAAGACTGCTCTTAACAGCATGTGACAGGAAGGCACGAAGCCATGAGTTCCACCCGCACCGAAACCGATACATTTGGCCCGATCGAAGTCGCCAGCGACCGTTACTGGGGCGCGCAGGCGCAGCGTTCGCTCGGCAATTTCAAGATCGGCTGGGAAAAGCAGCCGCTCTCGATCGTGCGGGCGCTCGGCATCGTCAAGCAGGCGGCGGCGCGTGCCAACATGGCGCTCGGCCAGCTCGATTCCAACATCGGCAAGTCCATCGTGGATGCCGCCCAGGAAGTGATCGACGGCAAGCTGAACGACCATTTCCCGCTGGTCGTCTGGCAGACCGGTTCCGGCACGCAATCCAACATGAACGCCAATGAGGTGATCTCCAATCGTGCCATAGAAATGCTCGGCGGGGTCATGGGTTCCAAGAAGCCGGTGCACCCGAACGATCACGTTAATATGAGCCAGTCGTCGAACGATACCTACCCGACGGCCATGCACATCGCTTGCGCCGAACAGATCGCCCATCACCTGCTGCCTTCGCTGAAGCACCTGCATGCCGCCCTCGACATGAAGGTCACGGAATTCAGCCACATCATCAAAATCGGGCGCACGCATACGCAGGATGCGACGCCGCTGACGCTGGGCCAGGAATTTTCCGGTTATGCCGCGCAGGTGGGCTCCGCCATTAAGCGTATCGAAATGACCCTGCCCGGCCTTTGCGAACTCGCCCAGGGCGGCACCGCCGTCGGCACCGGTCTCAACGCGCCGGTCGGTTTTGCCGAAAAGGTCGCCGAAGAGATCGCCGCCATCACCCACATGCCCTTCGTGACGGCGCCGAACAAGTTCGAGGCGCTCGCCTCGCATGATTCGATGGTCTTCGCCCATGGCGCGATCAACGCGGCAGCGGCTGCCCTCTTCAAGATCGCCAACGACATCCGCCTTCTCGGCTCCGGCCCGCGCGCCGGCCTCGGCGAACTGGCGCTGCCTGAAAACGAGCCCGGCTCCTCGATCATGCCCGGCAAGGTGAACCCCACCCAGTGCGAGGCGCTCACACAAGTCTGCATCCATGTCTTCGGCAACCACGCGGCCCTCACCTTTGCCGACAGCCAGGGCCATTTCGAGCTCAACGTCTACAATCCGATGATGGCCTATAACTTCCTGCAGTCGGTGCAGCTTCTCGGCGATGCAGCCGTCTCCTTCACCGACAATTGCGTCGTCGGCATCGAGGCCCGCGAAGACAATATCAAGGCCGGCCTCGAACGCTCGCTGATGCTGGTGACCGCCCTTGCCCCCAAGATCGGCTACGATGCCGCCGCCAAGATCGCCAAGACGGCACACAAGAATGGTACGACGCTGAAGGAAGAGGCGCTAGCGAGTGGGCTGGTGACATCGGAGGAATATGACGCGATCGTGCGCCCGGAGACGATGATCAGCCCGATGTGAGCCGATCGCCGATAATATAGTGAAAGGGCCGGCTCTGCCCCAGCCCCTGACCTAAATGTGGAATCGCTCAAGCTTTACAGATCTCACATTTTTGAACCACGACCTCTTTTGGTCCCGAAGCCTCCCCACATCCCACGATCCGGAAGGACCGCAATGGGTGGAACCATGCCATCCAACCAACCACCTCGTAACGTCGGGACTGCATGCACGGGCAGCCCACTCGGCTCCAATGCTACGCATTCGGGCAGGCGGAGCGGCGTCGCGATCCATTTCATGGCTTCAGGCGAAGAGCGGAGAACCGGCCATGCGTATAGATTTCGATCACACGCCTCCCACCATCCGATCATTTCTCAAATCTGCCGAAATTTTGCGAACGGAGCCGTTCTGGACATGGTCCCTCAGCCTCCAAACTGTGGTAGAATGACTTATCGGAAATGCAATCGAAGGGGGAATCCGCATGGATATGCGGGCGGGTTAGGTGTTTGCCATCAACGGCGCGATTGCCGCTCGTCACTTCTCCACGACATTCGAGCAACGATATTTGCGCTTCTTGCGGCCATCGCCATGCCTTGACAGTGAGAGACTGGAGGGCGGCGCATCGCCTACGGTCGCCTGATTGCAGGACATCGCACTCACCGTCGAGCGGCCCGCCAACGAAGCATCAGTAGGAGGACCAACCATGAAGCTGCGATTCCTCAGCGTACGCCATATCGGCGCGCTTATGATTTCCCTATCTGCTTTCGGGCTGATGACTTCAGCCACATTGTCCGAAGAAAACAAGTTCTTCATCAAGCCGGTGGCTGAGAAGAAGGTCACAGAGCTGCCGTCTGGGCCATTGTACTGGCGGCTGGAGAATTTCCCGACGCTGAAGGATGCCCAGGGCGCGGCGGGTCCGACCTCGCTTGCGGCGGAAGTTGCGGACAAGATCTGGCTGTTCACGCTCGGACCGAAGAATGGATCCACAACAGGCGGAACCAAGGTCGTCGAGATCGGCCCCCTTCCGCCGATCAGCGCGAGCGAGTATTTGCTGCGCGTCAATCGCGCTGGCGGAGCGCCCGGCACTAAGACGCCAATCCATACGCATCCGGGATCCGAGGCATTCTATGTGCTGACTGGCAAGCTCGGTCAGAAAACGCCCCACGGCGTGACCTATACTGAAGCCGGCATGACCATGACCGGACACGGGGCCGATACGCCGATGGAGGTGTTCAACGCCGGCACAACCGATCTCGATGAGCTGGCCATCTTCGTGGTGGACGCCAATCGGCCGTTTTCCTCGCCGGCCAGCCTCGACTGAGCGACGTGACGATGGCCAAGGCAGCTAGTTTTCCCCAGGCTGTAGCAATCGCCCGTGAGGCTCATTGAATAGCCATCCTGACGTTGCATCTCGCATCGCATGTAGGCTGCCTGGTCACCGTCGAGCGGCGACATTCAGAGACCCCAGTCGGGCCACCCGCAAGCTCACAAAGCTATGGCGGCCCGATCAAGCAGCATCGGTCACTGGCCATGCGGCGCTGGCAGATCAGACCGCCGGGGTATGCGGGCGGCGGGATTGCTTGAAGCCGGCCAAGGCAGCATATCAAGGACATACCAAGGCGAACTTGCAATCCAATGTCCTATACGAGTCCGAGAGCGGATACTGGCTGTTTCTGGGATAGCTTCTGCTTCTGGCGCGTGCCTAATGCCTTCAGAACCGAATATCTCGCCATCCGACCACTCCAGCAGGACGGCCTCTACAGCGTCTTCTTCGGTGCAACTCAGGTCGCAGAAATCGACCTTAAAAGCCCCGACTGACTGTCAGGCTGTCTCCGAACATCCGTCAGGTATGTCTGCGGGCTTTACAACAAGGCCGAGGATGACGCCGCGTGAACAAGAGACCTCTCGCCTCGACACGTCGCCGTCAATTCTCAGAAACGCCACTCCTGCCGCGGCATTTTTGACAACAATCCGGCGCCTTCCGCGATTGCTTTTACCCCCAGCCAGTTTTAGACCGGTTCCAAAAATATCCCACCAGAAAGGTCACTTCGATGGCTGACGATCTCTTCCCCCTCGGCGCCGACACCACCCCTTACCGCAAGATCAGCAGCGACTATGTCTCGGTCGACAGCTTCAAGGGTCAGGAGATTCTGACGGTCGACCCTGAGGGCATCCGCCTGCTCGCCGAAACCGCCTTTGCCGACATCAACCATCTGCTGCGCCCCGGCCATCTGAAGCAGCTCGCCTCGATCCTCGACGATCCGGAAGCGACCGACAATGACCGTTTCGTTGCCTACGACCTCTTGAAGAATGCCAATATCGCCGCCGGTGGTGTGCTGCCCATGTGCCAGGATACGGGCACGGCGATCATCATGGGCAAGAAGGGCCGTCGCGTGTGGACCGAAGGCGGCGATACGGCTGCTCTCTCTAAGGGCGTGCTCGACGCCTATGAAAAGAAGAACCTGCGCTATTCGCAACTCGCTCCCATCAAGATGTTCGAGGAAAAGAACACCAAGAACAATCTGCCGGCGCAGATCGATATCTATGAGGAAGGCACCGACAGCTACGACTTCCTCTTCGTCGCCAAGGGCGGCGGCTCGGCTAACAAGACCTTCCTCTTCCAGGGCACGCCCTCGCTCCTGTCGCATGACCGCATGCTGGACTTCCTCAAGGAGAAGATCCTCACCTTGGGTACGGCAGCCTGTCCCCCCTACCATTTGGCAATCGTCATCGGTGGCACCTCGGCCGAGATGAACCTGAAGACCGTCAAGCTCGCCTCCACCCGCTACCTCGACGAGCTGCCGACCGAAGGCTCCGAAAATGGACACGCCTTCCGCGACATCGAGATGGAAAAGGAGATCCACAAGCTGACGCAGAGCCTCGGCGTCGGCGCCCAGTTCGGCGGCAAGTATTTCTGTCATGACGTGCGCGTCATCCGCCTGCCCCGCCATGGTGCCTCGCTGCCGATCGGCCTCGGCGTCTCCTGTTCCGCCGACCGCCAGGCCAAGGGCAAGATCACCCGCGACGGCATCTTCATCGAGCAGCTGGAAACCGATCCGTCCAAGTACATGCCCGACATCGACGAGGCGAAGCTGTCCGAATCCGTCGTGCGTGTCGATCTGAACCAGCCGATGGCCGATATTCTCGCCGAGCTTTCAAAGCATCCGGTCAAGACGCGCCTGTCGCTATCGGGCACGATCATCGTCGCCCGCGACCTTGCACATGCAAAGATCCGCGAACGGCTCGAAAAGGGCGAAGGCATGCCGGACTATATGAAGAATCACCCGGTCTATTATGCCGGCCCGGCCAAGACGCCCGCCGGTTACGCGTCCGGCTCCTTCGGCCCGACGACCGCCGGCCGCATGGATTCCTATGTCGACCAGTTCCAGTCCTTCGGCGGCTCCATGGTGATGCTCGCCAAGGGCAACCGCTCACGCGCCGTGCGCGAAGCCTGCAAGAAGCATCAGGGCTTCTATCTCGGTTCCATCGGCGGCCCGGCCGCCCGCCTGGCGCAGGACTGCATCCGCAAGGTCGATGTGCTGGAATATCCCGAACTCGGCATGGAAGCGGTCTGGAAGATAGAGGTGGAAGACTTCCCGGCCTTCATCGTCATCGACGACAAGGGCAACGACTTCTTCCAGGAACTGAACCTCGGCTGAGACTAAGGCTGCTAGCTATCGCACAGAGGCCGTCTCGGCCGGATCGATATGGGCCGCCGTCATGGGCTGGATTACGGGTCTTTCCATGGCGGCGATATCGGATGCGCTGAGAATATCCTCCGCCTTTACGCTGGCGAGGATATCCGTGCTGAAGATGCCGTTGAAGAAGCCGGTCTGCTGTAAGAGAAAAGCGCAGCCGGCAATGATGGCGAGCGCAAGTATGGCGGGAGAAGTGTGGCGAGGCGATTCCATAATCTCATGCCTTCGACAGGGGACCGCGATCCGATCCCCATAAATCCGGTCTCTTGAGACAGAATCTGTCGCCTCGCCCTGCCCGCCAGTAGACCAGACCAAAGATACCGACCGTCAACAAAACGAAAACAATTCCTGAAAAGAGAAAACGATTGAACTTTTTTGGGGCACCTCGCGCATAAGAGGTGTCTCCGTTACAGTCGAACTTACAAATATTTCAGAAAAATCATAGGGCTGATCGTAGTATTGATCCCCATCAAACTTATCGTATGTAATCTTTGGTATATGTCGCTTTAATCATTTCCCAAGAAATCTAAGATAACAAATAGAAGATTGCTTAAGAATTGGATGAGGAGTTGCCGGAATGAATACGGCCGTTGCGCCCAAGGTGCAGGTTCCCGATGTGGCGGGTCAGATCACCTATGCCATGCGCTCCATGGGCGTTGCACCAATTCCCCGCAACTACGAACTCTTCTACGAAGCCTATATTGGCTCCAACCCGGCGCTCACCCGTGACCTTGCTGCGCTCGGCAGCCAGGCGACGCAGGCCGAGCTCGACGCTCTCGGCACCCAGCATTGCTCCCACACTGCACCAGCCAAGATCTTCGATGATGCCCACAGCCGCATTGCCGGCGAGTTGGAAGGCCTGCTGCGCGTGCTGCGCCAGGAGCAGACCTCGCTCGAAAGCTATAACCGGCTGCTGAACGAAACCTGCAAGCGCATCAGTTCCAAGAGCACGACGAGCGCCGATCTCATCGAAAACGCCATCGACCTGCTCACCCAGGCAACCGGCGATACGATCACCCATGGCGAAAAGACCGTAGAAGACATGGTGCAGCGCTCGCAGGAGATGGATCAGGTCCGTAAGGAACTCGACGAATACAAGCGCATCGCCAATACCGACTCGCTGACACGCCTGTCCAACCGCCGCGCCTTCGACGACCGGCTGGCCGCCGTCTTCAATAATCCGGCGTTGCGTCCGGTCACCGCCCTGCTCTTGGCCGACATCGACAATTTCAAGAAGATCAACGATACCTACGGCCATCCGGTCGGCGACAAGGTTCTGGCGACGGTCGCCTCCGTCATCCGCACCAATGTCCGGCGCGATGTTTTCGTCGCCCGCACCGGCGGCGAGGAATTCGCGCTCATCATCGACGGCAACACGCTGGACGAAGTGACGGCGGTCGCCGAGCGCATTCGCCGGACGCTGGAATCCACCCCCTTCAAGAATTCCCGCACCCGCGTCAATTACGGCCCGGTCACGGTCTCCATCGGCATCTGCATGGCCTCGCACGCCGACGATGCCGGCGAGCTCTACTCCAAGAGCGATATCGCGCTTTACAGCGCGAAAAACGCCGGCCGCAACTGCACCGTCGTCTATGAGGACGGCATGCAGAAAGAATTCACCAAGAGCTGGCTGATCTACAAGTCCTGATCCCTGGGTCTGGACTTTAGTCCTGATCCCTGGGTCTGGACTTTAGTCCTGATCCCCTGGGGCTGGCCTCTGACCGGATCCCAAGGTTTTTCGGAAATACTTCCGGAAATACAGAGAAACTGGAACAAATCCCTTTAGCGGCCGGAAACGGCCACTTTTGTTATTGGCTGGAATTCCGCGAGACTGGCGGAAATGGATTCCGCCTCAAACCACCTCGATCTGAAAATCCGCGCCCTCCCAGCGCTGCGCATCCTTCCAGAAGATCGTGAAGTCGATCATGCCGGGGCCGAGCGTCTTTGTCGGGAGGTCGACGACATGAGTGCCGAAGCCGGTGTCGTGGCATGGGCTGTCGGCGGCGCTTGCCCAGCCGTCGGTGGACCAGCGTACCAGAGCAGGCTCGGGCAGTTCGATGCGGAGCCGCCGGCCCGCCTGCATCTGGTCGCGTCGGGCCGTCAGCCGCCAGGAGAACGGTGCCGGCGCCGGCTTTGCTGCGACATAGCGGGCAAAGGTCTGGGGCGGCATGTCGAAGATCACGCCGTCGCGCAGCGAGCGCAGCAGCTTGATATGTTCGGCATGCGCCCAGACGAGCGGCATGGCGCTGCCCGAGGGTCGGCCGAGGAAAAGCTCGCGCTGCGGCACGTCCTCGCTGTCCCAGATCTGTTCAGGCAAGAGCCCACCTTCGCTTGCCGAAGCTTCCAGCGCAGCAAGCATCCGCTGCGCTTCGTCCGCTCGCCCGGCGGCGAGTTCATAATGGGCGCGCTCGCCGGTCAAGAGCGGCCAGAGCCTGCCGACACCGCTGCCGGCAAAGGGCGCACCGCCGATGCGCTCGCCATACCCGTCGTCATTGTAGCGATACCAGTAGGGACCGGCCGGAAGGTCGCGGCGCAACTCCGCATCGATTGCCGCGACTGTGCCGAGCATGCGCGGGTCGTCGGCGGCGCGGAGGCCGAAGCGCACCAGCGCCAGCGCATCCGGGCTTATCAGCAGGTCCGCTTCAAGCACCTCGCCGAGATCGTCCCGATTGCGGATCGGAATGAAGTCACGCCGCAGTGACAGGCTGCCATCGGTCGCCGAGGCGATGCGCACATAATAGCCTTCGATGCCGAGACGGCGCGACAGTTCGGTATCGGTGGCGTAGGTCCATTCCTCGATGCGCTCGTTCCAGCCGTCGGCGACCTCGCGCAGATAGTGCGCCGCATCCAGCCGCTCCGCCGCTTCCATGGCATCGGCCGCCGCAAGCAGGCCGGCGATCTCGACGGCGAGCGTAAACGGCGAGTAGCCGGCATCCTCCTCCCAGCGATCCTCCTGGGTGGCGGGGCCGTTTCTGACGATATAGCCCGCAGCCGCCTCGACCATGGGCAGATAGCGTCCCCTCTCCGAGGCATCGATCGCGCCCGCACGCAGCAACATGTCATAGAGCAGGATCGGAAAGGCCGTCTCATCCATCTGGATGCCGTACCAGTAGGGTCTGCCGTCCAGCCAGGCATTCTGCACCCAATGGCCGTCCGCTTCCTGGATGACAGCGAGATAGTCGAGCACGGAGCGTGCATCCGCTGTGGCCCCGGCCGCAAGCAGACCGCCCGCCGTTTCCACCAGATCGCGCGTCCACACCAGATGATAACCGCCAAGGTCGTCATCGCCTTTGCTGAAGCCCCAGGGGATGGAAAGGCTGGCGATGATGGCGCCGGACGCATCATCGCGGTGCGTGGCAAGCACGCCGGTGCTGACGCGGTAACGGTTGAGCTTGTCAGGATCATGTGGTTCGTCGAGCGCAAGCAGGCCGGCCTGCCATTCCCGCCAGCCGCTGCGATAATGTTTCAGCGCCGGTTCCGTGCCCTGCTGAAGGCTGAGCAGCGTGCGCAGGGCAGCCTCCTCCGGCTGCGTGCCGAAGCCGATGGCGATCAGCGCCCTTCCCTGGTCAGCTTGGCCCTTGCCCGCCTGCATATCCAGTGTCCCTGACAGCGCGACATTGCCTGATGTGGCGCAGCTGTACTCCTCATTCAGCCCCTCGCCGCGCGACAGCGTCTGCCAGCCGTCGGAAATGCCGACATAGCCCACTGACCGCGCAAGCCAGGGCACCGAAGCGCCAATGGCGAGCGACCGCCCGGAACCCTCGGCAAAGAGCATCTGCCTGCCCTTGAAATCATCATACCAGCCGTTGTTGTCGGCGCCGCCATTGACGAGATGTGGGGCGACAAGCGCATGCAGCCGGTAGTCTGAGAGATTGCCTATCAGTGCCTCGAAGCAGATGTCCTGCAGCACCACCTCGCGCTCAGGGTCTGAAAAGATGGTCTTGGTGATGCGATAGCGCCCGTCGCGGGCGGTATTGACGAGGCGGAAGGCCGGGACGCCGTCCTCGATCGCCTGTACGCTGTGATCGGCGTCGCGCTTCTCCTCGGAGAAATAGCCCGGAGCCGTGACGATGAAACCGAAATCCCGCACGCAGGCCATATCGAGCCGTGGCGCGTAGATCTCGTTGAGGATGCCGTGGCTTGCCGTGAACCAGACGCAGCTCGCCGAACTGACGGCGGTACCAACAGCACTCTTGTCACTGGACGTCCATCGGGGCTCGATGCCCGGCGCACCTGGCGGCTCGACGGAACCGGGTGGTCGTGTCGGAAAGGCCAAGTGCTGTTCCTCCGCTCTATTTGCTCGTCTTCCGTGCCATCGTGAGATGAAATTAAGCGATCCGCAATATACCGGCTTGACAGCCGGCTACGATCTTGCGCCCGATAGAATAGCGCGAGCCCTATAGAATAGCGCGGGAAGGAATAAGGGTACAGCCGAGAGGAGCGCCAGCCATGGCCGACGTAATGGAAGAAAAGCAGACGCGTGAGCGAGCCAAGCCGAAGGTTGCGGCGCCGGCCGGCCGCATCGTGCTCGCCGTCGATATCGGCGGCTCGCATGTGAAGGCGGAACTCAGCAGCGGCAGCGAGCGACGCTCGGTCGTATCGGGGCGCGCGATGACGGCGGCGAAGATGGTCGCAGCCCTTACCGATCTGACGGCCGACTGGCACTATGATGTCGTCGCCATGGGTTATCCTGGCCCCGTCGCTGCCCACCGCCCCGCGGCTGAACCGTTCAACCTCGGCCCGGGATGGAAGGGCTTCGATTTCGAAAAAGCCCTCGGCAAGCCCGTGCGCATGGTCAACGACGCGCTGATGCAGGCGATCGGCAGCTACGAGGCCGGCCGTACGCTCTTTCTTGGCCTCGGCACCGGCCTAGGCTCGGCGATGATCGCCGAGAACGTCTGCATGCCGCTCGAACTGGCGCACATGCCCTACAAGAAGGCGACATTCGAGGACTATGTCGGCGAACGCGGCCTGGAAGGTCGCGGTAAGGGCAGATGGCGAAAATCGGTCTTCGACGTCGCCGACCGCCTGGCCGCCGCCCTGCTGCCTGATTATATCGTCATCGGTGGCGGCAACGTCGAAAAGCTGAAGGATATGCCGCCCAAATGCCGGCGTGGCAACAACGACAACGCCTTCCGCGGCGGCTTCCGGGTCTGGCTGGACGACAGCCTGCGGCTGTGAGCGGCAGTGAACCCGATGTGATTGAAGCCCTATTGGGCGGCGGAAGGTGACGACAATGCTGGAAAAGGACAAGCTGTTTGTCGGCTCGATCCCGGAAAACTACGACCACTATATGGTGCCGCTGATTTTTGAGCCCTTCGCCATGGATCTTGCCCGGAGAGCGGCTTCGCTGTCGCCCGGCGTCGTTCTGGAAACAGCAGCAGGCACCGGGGTCGTCACCCGCGCACTGGCGCCGAAACTGTCGTCGGGCGCACGCTATATCATCAGCGATCTCAACCAGCCGATGCTCGACTATGCCGCTTCGCAGCAAGGCTTCGATAGTCGCCTGGAATGGCGCCAGGCGGATGCTCTGGCGCTGCCCTTTGAAAATGCCGCCTTCGATCTCGTCTGCTGTCAGTTCGGCGCGATGTTCTTCCCGAACCGCATATCCGGCTACCGCGAAGCAAAGCGTGTCTTGAAGCCCGGCGGACATTTCCTGTTCAACGTATGGGACCGCATCGAGGAGAATGTTTTTGCCGACGACGTGACGAATGCCCTTGCGACGATGTTTCCGGATGATCCGCCGCGCTTCCTGGTCCGCACGCCGCACGGCTATCATGACAAGGCGCTGATCCGCGCCGAGCTGGAAGAGGCAGGTTTCTCCCATGTGGTGATCGAAACGAAAGCCGAACAAAGCCGCGCATCCTCGCCCCGGATTCCTGCCCTCGCCTATTGCCACGGGACAGTCCTTCGGAGCGAAATCGAAGCCAGAGCCCCGGGAAAACTGGACGTTGCGACCGATTGTGCCGCATCCGCGATCGCCGACCGGCATGGCGACAGTGAGGTTACCGCCAAAATTCAGGCCCATGTCATCATGGCAGTGGTCTAGAGGTTCAACATCTTGACCGGCCGGATTGCGGTTTTGGGCACAAGCAGATCACAAGCTGATCGAGCCCCAGACCAGTTTCGTCCGGACGATGAAACTCAGTTTTCGTTCGCGAGCATAGGGAGCCAGCATCTCGCCGAGCTCTCCGTCGAACTCGTTCATCCTGCCGGCCAGACGGGATGGCGCGAACGTATCGCGCGAATGCTGGCAGCGAATGAAGTCTTCCACGCTTTGCTCGAATGGAGCGGAGTGGAAATGCTCGGAGCCTTCGACGTCGAGGAACGCCTTATAGGCCGACCAGTTCTCTCGCTTGCCAATGGGATCGAACGCCTCGCCTGTTATGGCAGGAACCCATCTGGTGAGAAAAGACTGCCAGTCCGCTTCCCAGGCCGGTTGGAAAGGCGCATCTCCTGATATGACCGCCACCCGGTGATCGGCGGCGGCGTAGGTTTTCAGCCGCGCGAAAAGGCGCTTGTGATCCATCCAGTGGATGCTGGCAGCAGCAACGATGAGATCGGGACGATCGGGGATATCGACATCTTCGGCGAAACCGACGATCCAGTGAAGATTGCGTGCGCGCCCCTCCTCCAGGCTCTGACCGAGCTCGACCATGTGGCGGGAGGGATCGACGGCTATGACCTTTTCGAAATGCCGCGAGAGCGGCCGTGAAATCTTGCCGGGGCCGCAGCCTATATCCAGCAGACAGCTGCGCTTAGGCGCGATGGCAAGCAACTTCCCGTAGATCGCCTCGGGATATGGCGGACGGTAAGGATAGTTGCTGACGACATCGGCATCCTCGAAAGAGGCCCCTGCACGCGCATGCTCGACCATGATAGGCTCCGTCCTCAGTGACAGTCGAGAACCATCCGATAATTCAACAAGATGTCAGCATGGTAACAAGCGCGATGGACAGCTGCAAAATCGAACGGCTCGAAGGCCGGGTAAACGGCGCATTCGTCTCCCGGCCCGATGCGAATGAGACCGGTGTCGTCGTGCTCAGCGGTTCCAGCGGCAGGGTCGATATCGATCGTGCGAGATTGTTTGCCGGGGCCGGCGCGAAAGCACTGGCGCTGCAATGGTTCGGCGCAACGGGGCAATCGCCCGGCATTTGCGAAATCCCGCTGGAAACCTTCAGTGACGCCACGGACTACCTGATTTCGCGGGGATGCCGGCGCATCGTCTTCGTCGGGACATCGAAAGGCGCAGAGGCGGCCTTGCTTGTCGCCACCCTGGACGCGCGCGTGAACTCTGTTATAGCGATCAGCCCGAGCTCGGTTGTCTGGGGCAATATCGGGCCTGGCAAGGACGGCAGAGAATGGCCCGAACGTTCATCCTGGACCTGGAAGGGAGAGCCACTGGAATTCGTCCCCGCCGATCCCGCCTGGCAACGGGACTATCGCGATGGGTTGGTGTCCTATCGCTCCTTCTTCGAAAGCTGCCTGGATACGGACGAGCAAACCTTGTGGCGAGCGCGCATTCCCGTCGAGAGGGCCACCGCAGATCTCGTCCTCGTGGCTGGCGGAGACGATGCACTCTGGCCCTCGGAGAGGTCTGCGCATGAGCTTGCCAGCCGGCGCGAAAAAGGCGGCAGGCCGGCGTCACTGGTCGTTGACCCCGAGGCGGGTCATCGGGTGCTGCTTCCAGGCGAGACGACGCCCCGCTCCAGCCTTCGCGCCCATGGCGGCAACGATGCGGCGGATAAAAGGCTTGGTCGGGCGGCATGGGCGGCGATAGAAGCCGCCTTGTCGCCAAAGAATTGACTGGCCCGATACGGTTCAGGCGGAAAGCTGCAGCAGGATCGCACTTGCTGCCATCAGCACCACGACGATCCATGGCGGTGCCTTCCAGACCACCAGCAGAAGGAAGCCCGACAGGGCAAGAGCAAAATCAGGCGATGTAAGGACCGCGCTTGTCCATACCGGATTGTAGAGTGCGGCACCCAGCACGCCGACCACGGCGGCATTTGCGCCGCGCATGGCTGCCTGCGCCAGCGGATAGGTGCTGAGCTTGTCCCAGAAAGGCAGGGTGCCGACAAGCAGCAGAAAGCCCGGCAGAAAGATGGCGGCCAGAGCGATGGCCGCGCCCGCGATACCGTTGGGAGCCGGCCCCATCACTGCCCCGAGATAGGCCGAAAACGTGAAAAGCGGACCAGGCACGGCCTGTGCGAGACCGTAACCGGCGAGAAACGCGTTTTCCGAAACCCAGCCCGGCCTCACGACCTCCGCCTCGAGCAGCGGCAGGACAACATGGCCGCCGCCAAACACCAGCGCGCCTGAGCGATAAAAGGCATCGAAGAGGCGCAGCCCCTGCCAATCCATGATGGAAACGATAAGCGGCAGTCCGAACAGAAGGAGCAGGAACGCCAGCAGGCAGGTGACGCCTGATGATCGCGATATACCGAACGAAAAACTTGCCTTGTGCTCGATGGCGGCCTCGCGACAAAGCACGAGCCCGGAAACCGCACCCAGCACGATGGCTGCGAGCTGGCCGAACGCTCCGCCCAATGTCACGATGAAAATCGCGGCCAGCGCGATGCCTGCGCGCGGCTTGTCGGGCGTCAGCGATCGTGCCATACCCCAGACGGCTTGTGCCACGACCGCGACGGCAACGAGCTTCAATCCGTGCAGCAGGCCCTGTCCGAGAGGATTGTCGAGCGCAGTGGCGGCAGTTGCGAATATGATGAGGATCAGCGCGGACGGAAGCGTGAATGCGCTCCACGCCGCAAGCGCCCCCAGCGGCCCGCCGCGCAGCAGGCCCATGGCGAAGCCGACCTGGCTCGATGCGGGACCGGGAAGAAACTGACAGAGGGCGACGAGATCGGCATAACCCTTCTCGTCGATCCATTTGCGACGCGTCACGAGCTCGTTGCGGAAATAGCCGAGATGCGCGACCGGTCCGCCGAACGAGGTGAGGCCAAGCTTCAGGAAGGCGCCGAAGACTTCCGCAGGCGTACCTGCCGGTGGAGCTGCCGTCTTGTCCTCGGTCATTTCTTTTGCATCCACGCCAATATTCCCCCGCTGCGCCGACCCGTATCCTCATCATTAATGACAGCGCGATGACAACAGGCGATTTTCGATTTTTGTCGAACAAGCGATTGCGGATTAGACCGCCTGACGGACCCGCGCTCGGGTGGGCAGCGTCATTGCAATGACACCGGCCATGACGCAGGCAAGCCCAATGCCTGCCGTGGAGGACAGCGTTTCGCCGAGGAAGACGACACCGATTGCAACGCCGATCGGTACCCTCAGATAGGCCTGAGCCGTGGCGCAGACCGATCCGAGCGTCTGCACGAGGCGGAAATAGATCACAAAGGCAAGCGCCGTCGAAAAGACAGAGAGGGCAAGGAGAGCGAGGACGGAATGCAGGCTCGGCTGCAACGTCCAGGGACGATCGGCGATGACGCTGACCGGGATCAGGATTACCGCCCCCGATATCAGCGAGCCGGCAGCTGGCATCATAGGATCGAGCCCCCTGAAATTCCGGCCGAAGACCGCGGCGCCTGCATAGCAGATCGTGGCGGTCACGATCGCGAGCTGCGCCCAGAGAGCATCTCCCATGCTGTCAAGCGCTCCGATACCGATGATCAGCGCGGTTCCGATCAATCCCGCCGATACACCGAACAGCTTGCGGCCTGTGAGGACCTCGTGCCGTGTGATCAGCGCCGTGATCAGAAAGGCAAAGATCGGCGTCGTGGAATTCAGGATTGCTGCAAGGCCGGCATCGGTCGTCCGCTCGGCCCAGGCGATCAGTGTAAATGGCAGCACACTGTTCAGGCAGGCCTGGACCAGAAAGTAGACCCACGTCTGCCGGTCGCGCGGCATCTTGAGGCCGCGCCAGCGGATGATAGCGAGAAGCAGCAAGCCGGCGACAAGCGTCCGTGCTGCCACCAGCGTCACAGGCGGGATGGTTTCGACGCCGATTTTGATGAAGGTGTAGGAGGCTCCCCAGAGCGTCGAAAGCGCCAGCAGCAGCGCCAGCTCTGTTGTCATCGTCGCCGTCTTTTCCATCGCAGTACCGTTCCTCAGCGTACGAAACCGACCGCCTGTTTAACGGCTGCGGGCGTGAAATGCTTCGATGCGGGCCGAACTGTCGATGGAAAAGAAAGGCTTGGCGGGGCGCGCTTGGATCATGGCGCGCCCGACACACTTAGCTTTGTCACTGAGCCGCGAGCGGAGCTGCTGGCGCCGCACGCGTCACCGGCGGCGGGTTCCACTTGCCGATCAGCGCGCTGCCCTTCGGCGCATAGAGCCTCATCGTCAGATTGTAGGGGCCGTTCGGCGCTGGCAGCCAGTTCCATTCCTTGTCCTTGCCGGGACTTTCCGTCTGGAAATAGAGGTCGAGCGAGCCGTCGGCGTTGAACTGGAACGGCATCCAGCTGCTGACAGCGAACCGATTGAGCGGATTGGCGACCTGGAACCCATCATTGTCATAGAGAGTGACCGACCAGAAGGCGTTGACCGGCGGAATATTCTCCTTTTCGAAATGGAGCGTGTAATTGCTTTGTCCATTGAGCGCGTTGCCGCTTTCATCCGCAAGGTTCAGCGGATAGATGGCGTCCTCAGGCAGATTGGCGCCAAGCCCCTGTTGCGCCACGATCGCCCGTTTCAGGTAGTAATTGCCGTAGACGCCCATCGTGTCGGTATTCATCGACCAGCCATTGACCACCCGTGCCAATGTCTTCAGCTTCCAACCCATGAGCGCCTGCGCATCCTGCGGCGCTGTCTTCAGCGCTTTCTGGACGACGGGATCGGCCTTGGACAGGTCAAAGCTCTTGCCGGGCTCGATGCCGATCTGCTTCATGCGGGCAATGATCGGCTGATCGGTGCTGTGCGGCGGATGAAGTTTCAAGAGTTCGGCAGCGTAAGCAAAATAATCTTCCGCCGAAGCTGTATCGGCCTGCGTCTTCGGTGGCGTCTTCATGTCGATGGAAGGGTTTATTTTGACCTCGGCCTGCTTGGCGCCTTTGCCCCATTGCGACAGCGGCGTGATCTTGTAACCGTCCTGGATCTTGTGAACGGCATTGTAGTCATCAGGGCCATCGGTTTTGGTGCGGCCGATGATCCAGACATAAGGCGTCGGAGCGTCGATGCGTTCAGTTCCCTCCGGCAGCTTGAATTCGCCGAACGTGTCGCGAAGCTCGGGCCTCCAGCCGGGCGAGGCGATCAGGAAGTTTCCGACTGATGTTCCGGTCGTTCGCCAGCCCGGCGCGGCAAACACATCCGTCCACATATCCAGCATCGGCAGGAGGTAATAGCGGCCTCCGGTATCCGGCGCGGTAACCACCACCGGTTCCTTGGTGAGATCAAGCCAGCCGCTCGAATAGAGCGTGTCGAAATTCGGCCGGACCACGGCCTTCATGTCTGCAGCCGGAAATTCGCGGACATTGGCGAACCGGTTGGCCGGACCGCCGATCGACCCCTCCTTCGGTTCCATATTGGTCAGCTGCTTGCGCGTGATGTCCATCGTTATCAGCGGATAAAAATAGACATAGGCTTCGATGCCGATCTCACGCGCTTCCTCTTCCGTCAGAGAAGCGGCAGCGGCCCTGGCCTCAGGTGCGGCCGGAATGGCCATCGAAGCAATTGCCAGGAAAGCGAACGACATAGGCGTTCGCAACAGGCGTCTGATCCCGATCTGAATTGTCATGTGCGGTTTCCCCCGGAATGAAATGAAGAACCCAGCCGGACCCGATTGACGCCGGCGCATCTTTGGCAAGACCAAGATGGCCAAGATACTGGCGACCTGCTGAGCGACCTTTCATGCAAAGCGAAACATACCGGGCGTATATCCGGAAGTACGTTACAGTAAACGGCGCCGTAAATGGTCCGGATACATAGGTCTGTGTTTTGATCCGGAGCAGGATATTGGCTTTGATCAAAGGCCCTTCCGTAAATATCCGCTGAATGCCATAACTCGATTCCGACGACGGTGGAGGACGACATGACTGAAATGACGGTTCTTGCATTTGCGCTCGTGGCATTCATCGGCATCGCCACACCCGGCCCGACGGTGCTTCTCGCCCTGACCAACGGTTCCAAATTCGGGGTGCGCCGGGCGATATCAGGCATGATCGGCGCGGTCATGTCCGACTTCGTGCTGATCGGCGCCGTTGCTCTCGGCCTCGGTGCGCTGCTGGCTGCCTCGGAATTCTGGTTCACTGTCGTCAAATGGGTCGGCGTCTGCTACCTCGCCTTCCTCGGCGTCATGCTGCTGCGTTCGAAGGGAATGCTGGATGTATCGCTGCGCTCTGAAAGCGGGAATGCATCCGCTTCATCAGTGACGATCTTCCTGAAGAGCTTTCTCGTCGCCGTCACCAATCCCAAGGGCTACCTCTTCTTCTCGGCCTTCCTGCCGCAATTCATCGATCCCGCCAGCCCGCAGGTCGAGCAATATGCCGTGCTCGCCCTCGTCTTTGCCGCCATCGATTTCGTGGTCATGTTCGGCTACGCGTTGCTCGGCTCTCAGGCCGTCCGGCTGTTGCGGAAATCGGGCGCGCTGTGGCTCGACCGGATCTGCGGCGGCGCCTTGCTGACGCTAGCCGGCTCTCTCGCGCTTTATCGGCGGGCGAGCGCATAGCTGCCCTCCGATTTACAACCCGATTTACCGTAACGTACTTATCCGAGCACTCCCGATCTGCGTTCAATAGCTCCCGAGGGGACGCCATTCCGGCGGCCGTAGCAGGAGGGTTCACGCATGCCGAGAGGATAGAGACTGATTGGCGCGGCGGCGATCGTCATCGCCTGGACTTGTGCCGCCAAGGCCGACACGATCAGCTATGCCGATGCGGTGACCGTGCTCGCAAAGGATTGCGGCGCCGATATCAAGAAACTCTGCAAGGGGCTGAACCTCGGCAATAACAGGATTGCCGATTGTCTTGCACAGAATGCGGGCAAGGTCTCGCCGACCTGCACGTCTACGCTTGCGAGCGTCGCAGCATCCATTCAGAAACGGGAACAGGCGCAGGCCTCCTACAGCAAAGTCTGCGCCGGTGACATGGCGCGGCGCTGCAATGGCGTCAAAGGCGACGGCTATATTCTTGCCTGTCTGATCAAGACGACGAAACATGTTGGCGCCCAATGCAATCAGGCAATATCAGATGCAGGCTGGAGATAAGGCTATGAGGATGAGAAAAACCGCCCTCGCCGTCTTTGTTGCAACATTGGCGATCCCTGCCCTTGCCCCTGCGCAGCAGATCTCCGAACAGCGCATCATCAACGGGCTTGGCAAGCTGCAGGGCGCCGCCCCGATCGTCGATGTCGAACTGCTGCGGCAGGAGGCCATGAACGGATCGGGCAAGCAGATGTCCGGCCTGCCGAACTGGAGCAAGGTTGCGCGCCTGCCGCAGATGGTGGTCGAAATCGCCTTCGCGAACGACTCCGTCGCCATCGAGCCCGAATCCTACCGCACGCTCGGCATGATCGCCGATGCGCTGCACCACCCGAACCTCTGGGCCTACAAATTCCTCGTCGTCGGCCATACGAGTTCGACCGGCAGCGACAAGCACAATCTCGATCTCAGCCAGCAGCGGGCCGAGGCGATCAAGGAGATCCTGTCGACCACATTCGCCGTCGATGCCAGCCGTCTCTATGCCGTCGGTGTCGGCGAATATTTCCCGATCGAGGGCTCGAAATCGGAGGCGGCCAATAACCGGCGCGTCCAGCTCTACAATCTCGGCGTCTTCACGAAGCAGCCATGAGGAAGAGACCCAGCGTGCTGTCGGCTCTAACAGCCGGCAGCACGGCTATTTCTGGACAGCCCTGCCGGCTTCCGTGCTCGGATATCAGCACGTCACATATACGTCGCCGCCGCGCGCTATTGCCCTGCTCGACGCAATGACTGAAATTGGTCAGGAATGATGCCTATGTGCCCCTTCTGTGCCGCAAACCGTGCGGAAAAAGCCCCGCCGCTTTTTTCCAACAACAGCTGCTATTTCCTGGAAACCAACGATCCGGTGCTGCAATGCTCCGGCATCATCGTACCCTTCCGGCATGTGGAAACGCCGTTCGAGCTCACATCAGAGGAATGGTTTGACACTTTCGACCTTCTGGAGAACGCTCGCACCCATCTCGATCGTGCCGAGCCGCACGGCTATAATATCGGCTGGAATGTCGGCGAGGTCGCGGGGCAGACTGTCCAGCACGCCCATCTCCATGTCATCGGTCGTTTTGCCGACGAGCCGCTTGCCGGTCACGGCATTCGCCATCACCTGAAGCAGGCGAACAACCGGCGGGCCTGACTGCCCGATGACCTCACGCTAGCTCGGCCAGGGATCGGACTTGAGTTCGCCACCCGCCTGCAGGCTCTGCAGCATATCGATGAGTTTCGGCGCCATTTCCCTGATTTCGGTAAGATGAATGGCCGTCAGCCGCCTCAGCACGGCATCCGCCTTTTCGGTCAGCTCCAGCGTCTGGCGACGTTTGTCGGCCGGGTCCGTTTGGCGCAAGACATAGCCTGCGGTGACCAGCCTGCCGACGAGTTCGGTTGCCGAATGCGGCGCGATCAGCAGACGTTCGGCCAGAATGCCGATCGTCATGGCGTCTTCACTGCGATGACCGCGGATCGCCAGCAGCGCCTGATGCTGCTGCGTCGGCAGGCCCTCTTCCTGAGCGGCCGAGGCGCTGAAATCCATGAAGCGGCGCAGCGTATAGCGCAGGTTGGAGAGCGCCTCGTAATCGGCATCCGTCAGATCGTTTTTTGGCGTCTTCACCTTGCGTCCCCTGCGATCATTGCATCCATGCGGCCACCTCCATCTGCCGGTGATCCTGCAGCATGCGCAGCGCCTGCATGAGTTCTGGCGCCATCTCGCGGATCTCATAGAGATGAGCGGGCGTTAGACGACGCAATAGCTCTTCTGCCTGTGCTGTCAACATGACTGCCGGCCGGCGTTTCTGCTTCGCGTCGATCGTGACATGGCCGGCCTCCTGCAGCGAAGCCGCAAGCTCTGCGGCCTCGGCCGTCGAAAGGAAGAGCTTGTCCGCAAGATCCGGCAGGTTCATGCGCCCGCCGACGCCGAGCCCTTTGATCGCGAGCAGCGCCTGATGCTGCTGCCGCGTCAGGCCGAGCTTTTCGGCCGCCTTCCCGCTGAACTGGCGAAACTTGCGGATCCTGTATCTGAGATTGGCGAGCGCCTCATATTCGATCGCCGATAGGGCCTGGTCTTTGTTCGGCATGGTTCCAGCTCCTGATTTTGGCTGTTGATTTATATCGTTCTACGATATATTTGCCATCGAGGATGAAGCCGTCAACAGGACCTGCAATGCCTCCCCTGAAAACCCCACATCGCCCCCATGATTTCATGGGTGGCCTCTCCCGGCGCGAGGCCGGGGATTTCACCACGGACAAGCGTGTCTTGGCCCTCGTCGGCATGGCGCTGATCGTCGGCACTGGCGGCGCTTTTGCCGCCTGGGTTCTGGTCAGCCTCATCTCGCTGGTGACGAACCTCGTCTGGTTCCACCGCTTCAGCATTGCGGCCGTTTCGATGGCGCAGGCGCCGCGCTCCGTGTGGATGGTTATCATTCCCGTCATCGGCGGCCTCGTCATCGGGCTGATGGCCCGCTTCGGCTCCGAAAAGATCCGCGGCCACGGCATTCCCGAGGCGATCGAGGCTATCCTGATCGGCGGCAGCCGCATGTCGCCGAAAGTGGCGATCCTGAAGCCGCTCTCCTCGGCGATCTCGATCGGCACCGGTGGCCCCTTCGGCGCGGAGGGCCCGATCATCATGACAGGCGGCGCGATCGGCTCGCTCTTTGCCCAATGCTTTCATCTGAGTTCGGCCGAGCGCAAGACGCTGCTGGTGGCCGGTGCCGCCGCCGGCATGACGGCAATCTTCGGCTCGCCGATCGCCGCGATCATGCTCGCCGTCGAACTGCTGCTGTTCGAATGGAAGCCGCGCAGCTTCATCCCGGTCGCGGTCGCGGCCTGCGTGTCGATCTGCTGGCGCCCCTTCCTGTTTCAGGCCGGGCCGCTCTTCCCGAAACAGTTCCACATGGACCTGCCGTGGTGGGGCATCCTGCTCTGCGCCGCTGTCGGTATCATCGCCGGACTGCAATCCGGCATCCTGACGACGCTGCTCTACAAGATCGAGGATCTGTTCGAGGCGCTGCCGATCCACTGGATGTGGTGCCCGGCGCTCGGTGGCCTCGTCATCGGTCTCGGCGGCCTGATCGAGCCGCGGGTGCTTGGTGTCGGTTACGATATCATCGACGGCCTGCTGAACAGCAGCATCCTGCCGGCATCCGTGCTGACGATCCTCTTGGTGAAAGCCGCGATCTGGCTGGTTGCCCTGTCATCGGGCACCTCGGGTGGTGTGCTGGCACCGCTGCTCATCTTCGGCGGTGCGCTCGGCTGGCTGGTCGGCGTCTTCCTTCCCGGCGATCCCGGCTTCTGGGCGCTGCTCGGCATGGCCGCCATGATGGGCGGCACGATGCGCGCGCCGCTGACGGGCACCTTCTTTGCCGTCGAGCTCACGGGCGACGTCTCGGCGCTGTTGCCGCTACTGGCGGCGACCGTCTCTGCTTATGCGGTCACGGTCCTGCTGCTGCGCCGCTCGATCCTGACGGAGAAGATCGCCCGCCGCGGCCAGCACATCACCCGTGAATACGGCATCGATCCCTTCGAGTTCTCCCGCGCCCGCGACATCATGATCAAGGAGGTCGATACTTTCCCGGCGGATATGACGGTCGGTGACGTGACCCATTTCTTCATGGCGACGCCGAAGACCCACCGCGTCTATCCTGTCGTCGATGGCAAAGGCATCGTGAAAGGCCTAGTCTCGCGCGGCGATGCGCTCCGCTGGCAGCAAGATGGCACGCTTGCCGACCAGACGCTCGGCGATCTCGTCTCCGACAGCTCACTGCCAACAGCCCATCCCGACGATACGGTCGGTTATGTCGCCGATCTGATGCTGGCGACCGATGCCGGCCGCATTCCGATCGTCGATGCAGAAAACGGAGAGTTGCGCGGCCTCGTCGCGCGCAAGGATCTGCTGCGGCTGCGCCATTCACTGCGGGTCACCGAGACGGAGCGCCGGCCTTATTTCGGATCGCGCCGGCAGGTGAATGAAGGGCGCACCTGAGCTCAAGGCCTGACGGTATCAGTGGAAGCCGCCGTCAGCCTGTGACGGCGGACAGTGGCTCACTGCAGCAGATGCAGGCCGGCCGCGACAAAGGCAAGCCAGAGCGCTTCGCTCCAGTGGTTGAAGCTGCCGGCGTAGTAGCGCTGCCGTGTGAAGGACGCGACGATGATCATCAGGGCGGCGTAAAGAAGCAGGCACTTGGATACTGTTTCCAGCGTGTTCGACCGCACAAGGAGGGCGATGGCCAAAGCAATATAACACTTCCAGATGAAGCGCCCGACCGTCGCCTTCGATATATCGTCCAGCTCGATTGACTTCATCGTGCCGTCAGCCCGCGACCCAGAGGATGCAGGCAAGGCCGGCAAAGAAGACGGCGAGAACCAAGGCGAGCCTCAGGAATATCCAGAGATCGTCCGTGTGATCGAACATCACCTCGGTCCTGCGTTGCTGCGCGTTCAAGGACGGATGAGACGGAGCCACATGGCGCATGCGCGCCTGCATGTAATAAGCCCACCAACGACCGTACATCGCCATTTCCTTTCACACTTGTCCGAGCGGGCGAAGATCCGTCCGCATCCATGCAAAGTTATCGGTTCGGGCATATGTTTTCGATTGGAGGAGACAGGCAGCGGCATAAGCTTCGTATAAAGACCACGACGATCGCTCATCCCGCATCGGCCTTTATACGGCCCTTATAAAATTCCGCCTCTTTCCGCATGGAATTCAAATGCGAGGCAATCCAATTTCTTTCCAGGAGGATTCGATCATGTCCCCTGGGAAGAATTTCACTGCGCCGCACACCGAAGCGGCGATCGCCGACTACAATATCGAAGAGGGCCTGGACTTCTCGGAAGTGCCGCCGGTCGCCCGTTATGTTATCTGCCTCGTCATGACGGCGATGGCGACGGCCGTTGCGGCGGGCTTCGACCGTTACGAAGCCATTCCGAACCTGTCGCTCATCTATGTCATTCCCGTCGTCATCGGCAGCGTCTTGTTCGGCCTCGGGCCGTCGCTGTTTTCCGCTGTACTCGGTGCGCTCGCCTATAATTTCTTCTTCACCGAGCCGCGTTTTTCGCTTGCCGTGGCCGATACGGCCAATATCTGGGCGATCGTCCTGCTCTTCGTCATCGCCTGCATCATCAGCGCCATCACCGCCTGGGGACATCGCAAGGGCATCGATCTGGAGCGTACCCACCGCATGCAGGCCGCGCTGAAGACCTATGCGGGAAAGATGGTGGCAAGCCGCTCGATGGAGGAATCCACGAAGCTGACGCTTGCTGCCGTCACCGGCTTCTTCCACTCGCCGGCCGTCGTCGTCTTCCCGGCACAGGTGGATGGTGAGCCGGAGGTGCAAGGCGCAGAAAAGCTTTCGGCGATCGAGATCGAGGCGGCAAAATCGGCATGGAACTCTCGCCTCGCCGTCACCGGCGGCGTCTATCCCTATGACGAATCCCGCTTCGACTTCTGGCCGGTTGCGACGGCCTCCGGCCAGCAAGCCATCATCGGCGTCGCCTTCGATCCGGACCGGCGTCCCGCAAACCCTGATGGCATGATGGATATCGTCGCCCTCGTCTTCGGCACCGCGATCGATCGCTACCGGGCCTAGAGCCTTTCCTGGTTAGATTGAAGCATTCTGCTGGAGCAGGTTTTCGTCAGGGCAAAGGCGATTGGCGAAAGGCATACCCCTCGGTACGTCCGAGCCGATCGCCTTTGATCCTGGCGGAAAGATGCCCGGCCCTAGCTGGTTTGCAAGCAAACCACCGGGGTTGGCTGAAACGGGCCGCCTGATCGACCGGCCGGCTTGGCCGTAGATCTGGGCTACGACGCGCGCCGGCCGGTCGACCATCCGACTCCGTTTGAGCCAACAGAATGCTGCAATCTAACCAGGAAAGGCTCTAGTTCGAGAATTCGGGCGCAGCTGGTGCCCGCAAGGGCGCTCCAGCGTTTACGCAGCTCTTATATTCCCTGCCCCGCAGCAATATCGATTTCATATGGGCTTTTCGGCAAAATCTCCCTGCAACCCTGTCGATGACATCAAGGAAGAAACCCATGTTCGGCCGCAGCGGCGTAACTTATCTGGCGCGTGAACGCGAAATCATGGCCGGCCGCACCCGAAGCCGGAAGATCTATCGGCACTTTCTGGTGAGCGTGATGACCGCAGGCGTGCTGCTTGTCCTGCTGGCGGGCGCAATCGCCATCCGGCTGGCCGGGTAGATGCTGCTGCAGCGCGCGGAGCCGCCGCTACCGCTCGTCGTATCGCGCGGGCTTCATCGATCTCGTTTTGCCGGGAATTCGCCCAATCCGTGAGATGCACGAGTGAATCGAGCAACGATTGTCCGGCCGGGGCCAGACGAACGGACCATCATGCTTGCACATGATGGTCACGGGTCTGGTGCCCTGTTAGCGGCCGAGCCAGCG
Source organism: Rhizobium sp. 768_B6_N1_8 (assembly GCF_051811225.1). NCBI lineage: Bacteria > Pseudomonadati > Pseudomonadota > Alphaproteobacteria > Hyphomicrobiales > Rhizobiaceae > Rhizobium > Rhizobium sp. 768_B6_N1_8. Next base: position 1,883,287 of record NZ_JBPWPV010000001.1, read on the forward strand.
ATATTCCTCGATCGACGCCTTGCCGGTCTTCTTGTCGTAGAGGCAGATCAGGTTGACGTTCTTGACCTTGCTCTTGCCCTTACCCATCGAGCCGCGCAGCAGCACGGCGACCTTGCCTGTCGCATCGTCGAAGACAACAGGAGCGGTCGCCTCTGGTGTATCCATGCCCGACTGGCCGATGCAGGTGCCGTTCACCTTGGCGAAGAGCGCATTCCACGCAGCATCGCTGGAGGCGCCGGCATAGTGAGCCGAAACCAGCATGGCGGTTGCCGCAATCGTCATTGTCTTGATCATTCTCAAACCCTCGTTGAACGGAAAGGAATCGCGCATCGCGTGGGGCCAGTTTAGTGATGAGCGAGCGGGGCCAAAAGAAGGCGGTGGATGCATCGCGTGGAGATGGTGTGCCGGGGCACAATGCCTTCACCTATCTCCCAAGGCTCCTTGTTCGTGATAGCTTTTCACGTTGCCCGCCACCCGCCACCCTCTATTTCCAGGGGCACGGCGGGACGTGCCGTAACGGCCAGGAGATACTCGTGTTCCAGAAAATCGACTGCGTCATCCTCAGGGTCTCCGACTTGGACGAAGGCCTGGCCTTTTATTCCCACACCCTCGGCCACAAACTGCTCTGGCGCACGCCCGATGCCGCAGGCCTTGCCATGGCGGATACGGACGCCGAACTCGTGCTGCACACCAAAACCGGCCCGGAGGTGGATCTTCTCGTACGCGAGCTTGCTCCCGCCCTCGCGCGTTTCGAGGCCGCCGGCGGAGAGCGGGTCTGCGAGCCGTTCGAACTGCCGATCGGCATGGCGGCTGTCGTGCGTGATCCCTTCGGCAACGTGCTGACCATGCTCGACCAGAGCAAGGGCACGTTCACGACCGACGCCGAGGGCAATGTAACGGGTGTGGAGCCCTAGTGAAGTCTCAATGCGGCCCGAGGCACATTTCCGCGCCGAGCAGCAGGAGGCAAATGAGAAACCAGCGGCGGAAGGTTGCCGGTGCGATCCGACCGCGCAGCACCTGCCCCGCCCCCATGCCCGCGAGCGCAGGCAAGATCGCAAGCACCGAAAGCGCAAGATTGCCGTTGTCGAAGGCGCCGCGTATGCCGAGGGACGCTGCAAGCGCAATGGTGGAAACCGTGAAGGACAGGCCGAGCGCCTGCACGAGATCATCCTTCGCAAGCCCCAGCGCCTGCAGATAGGGCACGGCCGGAATGACGAAGACGCCTGTGCTGCCCGTAACCAGTCCCGTCGCCACACCGATGACGGGCGAAAGCCATGGTTCCATCGCTTCCGGCACCTGTAGCTGACGCGCAAACAGCGCATAGACCGCGTAGAGCACAAGCGTTGCGCCGAGCCCCCTCGTCGTGAGGCTGGTATCGCTGCCCGCAAGCCATGACGAACCAAGCATCGTTCCTGCAACAATGGCTGTCATCATCGGCCAGAACCGCCGCAGAAGCGGACCGAAACCCGGTCCTGCGAACAACTGCCAGACATTGGTGACGAAGGACGGCGCGATGAGAAGGCTTGCTGCGGTCAGCGGTGAGGTCAAAATCCCCAATACGCCCATGGCGACCGTCGGAAGTCCCATGCCGGTGACACCCTTGACGATGCCGGCGGCAAAGAAGGTGGCGGTGACGGCTGACATGAAAATGATGGAAAGATCGGACATGACGCATCGCTAGCAGCTTCCGATATCGGCACAATGCGGAAGTTCCCGAGCCTGCCTTCGGCTGGCCCGAAGGCACGAAATGGCCTATCGTGGCGAAATGCGTTTTGATCTCACCGACCTTCGCCTGTTCCTGGCCGTCGTCGATGCCGGCAGCATCACCCATGGGGCGGCAGACGTGGGGCTTTCGCTGGCCGCTGCGAGCGAACGCCTGCGCGACATGGAGGCGCTCGGCGAAGTCACCCTGCTGGAACGCGGCCGGCGTGGCGTCTCTCCGACAGAGGCCGGAGAAGCGCTGGCTCACCATGCCCGCGTGATCCTCGGCCAGATCAGGCAGATGCATGGCGAGCTCGGCGAATATGCGCGGGGCTTGCGCTCGACGATCAGCATCCTCGCCAACACGGCCGCCATATCGGAACACCTGCCTGAAAAGCTGGCGGACTGGATGGCCACCAACCCGCAGGTAGATCTGCGATTGAAAGAACGGCAGAGCGTCGAGATTGCCCGAAGCGTGGCGGCTGGCCATGCCGAGATCGGTATCCTCTCTGCCGCGGCTGACATGGCCGGGCTGACGGCGCGACCTTTCGCGACCGATCGGCTCGTCGTCGTTGCAAGCAACAGCCATCCCCTGGCCCTGGAGAGCAGCATCCGCTTCGCCGATCTCGTCGATGAGCATTTCATAGGCCTCGCCGGCGGCGCCCTGCAGGATCATATCGATGCGCAGGCCAGCCGCATCGGCATTCGGCTGAAGATCCGCGTGCGGCTGCGCGATTTCGAGGCCATCTGCCGGCTGGCCGGTGCTGGCGTCGGTATCGGCATCTTGCCTGATACGGCGGTCCGCCGCCAAAAACGATCGTCCGGGATTGCCATCATCCGCCTGTCAGATGATTGGGCGACACGGCAACTGGTCGTCTGCACGGCGCAAGGGGCGGAACTGCCCGTCCATGCCCGCAGACTTCTGGACCACCTAGCTGCTGCCCGGCCCGAATTGCGCGTCGAGCCAATCCAGAACCCGCCTGTTGAGAAGTGACCGGTTCTTCATCTCGCAATGGCCATCCGCGCCCTCTGCGGCGGTGAACCGTATCAGCGTCTTCGGGCAGCGCAGCGTATCGAAGAAAAAGCCGGCATCGGCGGCGAGCCCGTCATTCTCCGCCTGGGTGATCAATGTGGGGCATTGAATGCGCTCCGCATGTCCCCGCATGGTGAAAAGCTCGGCCGAGGCGAGGAAAGCGCTCAGACTATCCACCCCATGCACCCAGAAACCCCGCTGCACCACCTTCCAGTTCAGCACTGGATTGCTACGGATGAAGGCATCCATCGTATCGATCAGTTTCTGGTCGAGAGCACCGAGATCAGCCACCGCTTCCGCAGGCACGCCGAATTTTTGGATGATTACCCTGCGAAAGCCATCGGCAATGCTCCAGGTGCCGGGATCGGCAATAAGCGCGGCAATGCGCGGCTCGTCCGCCGCCCCGCGCGGCGCCAGAAGCCCGCCGAGGCTCCAGCCGCTGAGCGCGATCCGATCGGGATCGACGAGCGGATAGTTGACCGCAAAATCCACCACCGCCCTGATGATCACGTCCCAGTCCGGCCGCAGCGGAATATTGTGCTCATAGAGCATGGAGCCCTGGCCGGGGCCGTCGAAGAGCAGGCTGTGATAGCCGCGCCGCGAGGCTGCGACCGCGCAGGCGAAATAGGTGTCCGTGATGGTGCAGTCATAGCCGTTGTTGAAGATGATGAGCGGCCGCATCTCATGCTCGAGACCCTGCGCCGGAATGAAATATCCAGGCATCGGCGTCTCATCGAGCGGAATGGAAAGCCGCTCGATCGTCGGTGCCGAGAGCCCTAGCCCCATCTCCAGCGCATCTGTCTGCTTGCGGAAGGCGGTAAGCAGACGCGGGTCGACAGGCGCGCCGTAGAGCGGATGATAGGAGGCGGAGTAGAAGACGCTTGCCCGCAAATAAAGCTCGCGCGCGCTGACCTTATGCCCCGCCGAAAGCGCAGCTTCGGCTTCGCCTTTCAGCCGGTCGCCAGCCGAAACCCACGCCTCGTAGAAAGCACCGTGATCGCCGTCGCCGACAGCTTCCGCCACGGCCCGGATCTCGCCGAAATCCGCCCCGCCATAGGGAATATAGGCGATCGGCCAGCTGCCGAAATCCTCATGCAACTCGTTCCTGAACAGCATGCTCATCGCCAACTTCCCCAATGGCTGCCGCGGCCGCGATGATTATAAAGGCGGCTTGAAGCCCCATCACAAAAGCTCACGCCGGCCGGATGCAATATTCAAGGTTGTTCTTATATTCTTCCCGTGCAAGGCTGTTGTAAACAGGAGGAAACGGCCATGAATGGTGCAGACAGCCTGTGTGATACGCTGCTGGCAAACGATGTCAGGGTGTGCTTTGCCAATCCCGGCACATCGGAAATGCATTTTGTGGCGGCGCTCGACCGCAAGCCCGAGATGCGCTGCGTTCTCGGCCTCTCCGAGGGCGTTGTCACTGGAGCGGCCGATGGTTATGCGCGCATGACCGACCGACCGGCAGCGACCTTGCTCCACACCGGACCGGGGCTGGCGAACGGCCTTGCCAATCTTCACAATGCGCGCCGGGCAAGGGTTCCCGTCATCAACATCGTTGGCGATCACGCCTCCTATCATCTTGCCCTTGATGCGCCGCTGACATCTGATATCGAAAGCCTCGCCGCGCCGATGTCAAACTGGGTGCGTCGCATCAGCGGCCCCGAGGATGTGGCAGACGCGACGGAGGCTGCCTTCCGTGCCTCATTGTCACCTCCTGGCGTGGCAACGCTGATCCTGCCGGCAGACGCTGCCTGGGGCCATGTCGAAACGGATCAGCCGGTCAGGCTGTCCCGGCCGGTGCCATCGGCCGTGAACATGGACGTCGTGCGCGAGGTTGCCTCCGCTATCAGAGATACGCCCGGCGAGGCCGGAATCCTCGTCAGCGGTGCGGCTGCCCGTGCCGACTGCCTGGAGATTGCGGGTGCAATTGCGGCCGCCAAGGATGTGCGTCTCTTCAGTGAAATGCAATTGCCGAGGGTCGAGCGCGGCCGCGGCCGTGTCGCTCTGACCCGCATCCCCTATCCGATCGACGCCGCCCTTGATCTGCTGGCCGATATTGATGTGCTGATATTGGCAGGCGCGCCAGAGCCTGTCGCCTTCTTTGCCTATCCGGGCAAGCCTGGACGGCTGGTGCGCAAAGGCTGCAAGGTTCTGACCCTTGCAAGGCATGGCGAAGATCTGAAAGGCGCGCTGGAAGCACTCAGGGACGAACTCGGCGTCAGGCAGTCACTACCTCCGTCGCGATCATCAGGCCTTTCCGACGATATCGTTCCGTTCGGGCATCTGACCGAGGATGCGATCGCAGTGATGGTGGCGGCAAGACTTCCCGACAATGCCATTATCTGCGACGAGGGGGTCACCTCGGCCCGCCGCTTCTTCGAACTTTCGGCCGGCTCGGCGCCACACGACTACCTGATGAACACCGGCGGCTCGATCGGCTGCGGTATCCCGCTTGCGACGGGTGCGGCGGTCGCCTGCCCCGACCGCAAGGTCATCAATCTGCAGGCGGATGGCAGCGGCATGTATACGGTGCAGGGCCTGTGGACGCAGGCGCGGGAAAATCTCGACGTGATCACGATCATCTTCGCCAACCGCGCCTATGCCGTTCTGCATGCCGAGATGCGCAATGTCGGCGTCGACGGCATCGGCGAGAACGCGCGGCGGATGATGAACCTCGATCACCCGGCCTGGGATTGGGTGTTGGTCGCCAAGGGCATGGGCGTCGATGCCGCGGGTGCGCATAGCTGCGAGCAATTTGCCGATCTCTTCGAAAGCGCGCTCAGGCGCCGCGGACCATTTCTCATCGAGGCGATCATCTGAGCTTTCAGGCATGGCCGGTTGGCAAGGCGGCGATTGAGACGTAGCATCCGGCCTTAAGCCGAAAGCCCCAAGCTAAAAGCAAAGACAGATCATGACAGCTTCATCCCTGCAGACCTCACCGCAGATCCTGCTGACCAGCGCCGGACGGGCGTGGAGTGGGCTCGCGGCCGACTTCCTGCATATTCCGCGCGGCATCTCTCGTGTTCCGGGTGGTGACATGCATCGTCTGGGCATCCACTTCGGCCCGCCCGTCAATGCCGATTGCCACTGCGGTGGCCGGCGCATGCGCCGCGTGCAGAAGCCCGGCGATATCGATGTCATCCCGGCCGGCCTCGACGGGTCCTGGGAGGATGATGCCGATTGCCGGATCCTGCGCGTGAGTCTCGATCCCTCGCGGCTGGAACAGGTCGCGGAAGATCTCGGACGGGATGCCGGCAAGATCGAATTGCAGCCGCGATTTCAGCTGCGTGACGCCGGCATCGAGGCGATCTGCCGGGCGATCAAGGCGGATCTGGAAGCCGATACGCCCTCCGACCCGCTCTACATCGATCTTCTTGCCAACGCGCTCGCCATCCGGCTGATCGAGACGTCGAGCGCCGCCGCGCCGCGGCCCGAGATCAACGGCGAACCGAAACTCTCGGCCCGGCAATTGCGGATGCTGACGGAATTCATCGAGACCCATCTGGACCGGAAGCTGCATCTGGCCGACCTTGCGGTCGTTGCCGGTGTCAGCATCACACGGCTGAAGAGCCTGTTTCGCAAGAGCACCGGCGTTTCCGTGCACCAATATGTCATCCGCCGGCGCGTCGAATATGCCCGCGCCCTGATGACGACGACGGATATGGCCGCAAGCGAGATCGCGCTTGCCGCGGGCTTTGCCCATCAGAGCCATATGGCAACGACCATGCGCCGGCTCACGGGCCAGACACCCGGCGAGATCCTGCGCGAAGTCGGCGAATTCCGCCCGAAACTGCAAAGACCGGCCTGAATTTGTGCGACGCCTTCGGGCTCGCCCTTTAGTCCTTGCGCGTCATCAGCAAGGAGAAACACATGATTGCAATCCTCGGAGCCGCCGGAAAAATCGGCTATTCGACCGCCAAGGCACTGCGCGAGGCAGGTGTGCCCGTGCGCGCTATCCTGCGCGATCCGGCAAAGGCTGACCGCCTGACCGCCATCGGCTGCGATGTCGCATTTGCCGATCTGCAGGACGCCAAGGCGCTTGCCGGAGCGATATCAGGTGCGGACAGCGTTCAGGTCATCCTGCCGGCCGACCCGCGGGCCGAAGACATAAAAGGCGATATGCGCCGCTCGATGGAAAGCATTGCCGAGGCATTGGAAGAGGCGCGCCCCGCCCTCGTGCTTGCCATTTCCGACTATGGCGCCCATCTCGGCGAGGGTTTCGCCATGCCGAGCATGTTCCACATATTCGAACAGCGCCTTCGCCAACTGGATATGCGCCGGATATTCCTGCGGTCGGCAGAGCATATGGAAGGCTGGGGTCGCGTTGCGCCGGCAGCGATCGCAACCGGCATTCTGCCGAGCTTTCATGACCCGGTCGAAAAGCCGATCCCCAACGTCTCGGCGCAGGATGTCGGCCGGATTGCCGCAGCTCTCCTGCTTCGACCCGACATCGAAACGCGCGAGCAGATCGTTCACGCAGAAGGCCCGCGCCGCTATAGCGCGAGCGACGTGGCTGCAGCGCTGAGCCAGTTGCTGGGCCGCACGATTACTGCTCAAGCCCTGCCCCGCTCGCAATGGCGGGAAAGCCTGGGCCGGGTGATGAGCGCCAGCGCTGCCGATCTTCTGACCGAGCTCTACGACGTGCATAGCAGGGGTGGCCTCATCGACGTCGAGCCGAATGCACGCGATGTCCGCAAAGGCCCCACCGAGTTGATCGACGCGCTCAGGCCTATTGTCGCTGCACGGTGACTTTGAGAGAGATTGTTCTCGCAAGCGGGAACCGGATGAGGCTGAGGGGGATTTACCCCTCAGCACAGGAGGTTCCGATGATCCGCAAACTGAAGTCAGGCGAATATCGTCTCTATTCCCGCAAGCCCGACGCGAAGACGCACAAACGCAAGAACCTGGGCACTTTCAAGACCCGGGAAGCGGCTGAGAAGCACGAGCGTGAGGTGCAGTACTTCAAGCATCACTAGCGCAATTCCAGCAAAAGTGCGCAGCGGTTTAGTGTCCGGAATTACGTGATAACAAAGAGCTGGAGCATTTCCGGCATTCGAGGAAGGCCGGAAATGCTCTGGCCGGCCTCTGCAGCGATAGTGCTGTCGCTGTCACCACTGCTCAGTGTGCTGCAGGAAGATAGGCCTCGCTCAGTGGCCGACCATGCCTTGCGGATTGGTCCGATAAGGGTCGCTGCGATTGGGCTCGCTGTAATACGTCCGGTAGCCGCCGCCCGAATAGGTCTCCCGATAGCTGCCATTGAGCTGCTGATGTGTCTGGGAGTAGAGATCTCCGTTTCGATAAGTATTGTAGCCGCCGCCGAGATTCTGCTCTCTGATATAGGTATTGCCTGAACTGTCAGTGGAGCATGGAGCCGAAACCAGCTCGCAGGAAGCAGACGCATTCCCGGCGGCCAACAAGAAAAACCCAAACAAAACCGCCTTCATGCAAACTCCCTTTTCGCGAAAATCGGCGTCGCGTATGAGTGCAATGTAACTGAGCGATGAAAAAGAACAAACAGAAAACATTTGGGCTCCGCTCTCACTCAATAGATCAAATTATAAACCACGCCTGCAACGATCCGGACCGAATGCTCAAACAGAGAGGCAGCGCAACAATGGGCGAATGGTTGAAGGCGGCGAAACAATGGGCGCGGAGCGTGAAACGCGATGTGGTCGCGCTCTGGATTGCGGCGCGCGACGGCCGCACGCCTATGCTGGCCAAGATTGTCGCCGGCGCGGTTGCTGCCTATGCGCTTTCGCCAGTCGATCTCATCCCGGACTTCGTGCCGGTGCTTGGCTATCTCGATGATCTCATCATCGTCCCGCTGGGCATCCTCATCGCCATCCGCCTCGTTCCCGCGCCTCTGATGTCGGAGTTCAGGGGCATGGCCACCGAGCGCGCGCAGCGCCCGGTCAGCCGTGCGGGCCTTGTGGCGGTCGTGATCATCTGGCTGCTCGCAGCCGCCCTCTGCATCTGGCTTGCATCGGATCTGCTTCTTCTACGCTGAAGCGAGCTTTCGCCGGCCTATTCCCGCACGAAGGCGCTCCGCAGCCAGTCGAGGAAATGGCTTGCGGCTGGCGAGAGCGCCCGGCCGGGCTGAATGACAGCCACGAAACCATTTTCGTAAGTCAGGAATTCCGACCGCTCTACCAGCTTGCCGCTTTTCAGCTCGTTCAGCGCAAAACGCCGCTCCACCAGCGCCACGCCGAGCCCGGTCACGGCGGCGCTGACACAAAGATACATATGCGGGAAATAAAGCTCCGACTGCGCCGAGATGCCGTGCCCGGTCGCCGCCTGCCAGTTTGTCCATTGTTCGCTCATATGGTCGGGCGAAATACGGGTCGGGAAACTGAAATCATCGCCATCGGCACTGAATGGATAATCCGGTGCGGATACCAGGCCAAAGGAAACGGAGGCGAGCGGGATATGCTCGCGCCTGAGCTGCGGCCGCGACAGGCGATCCCAGCTCAGCATGATATCCACCCCGTCCCTCGCCCGGTTCGTGCCGCCGTCACGCGCGCTCGATGACATGGTCAGCTGCACGCGGCAATTCGGATAGAGGCTGTAGAATTCCGCCAGACGCGGCACCAGCCAGACCATGGCGAAGGTGGCGCTGCAGGAAAGGTGCACGCTCGCCTCGTTCCGGCTCGCCTTCAGGTCCTGATAGCGCTCCTCCAGAAGATCGAAGGCCCGCGACACCGTGGTGAAGAAGGCAGCGCCATCCTCATTCAGCCGAAGGCCCGTGCCTGACTTCTCGAACACCGGAAGCCCAAGTTGCTCCTGCAGAAGCTGCAGCTGCTTGGAGATGGCTCCATGCGTGCGCCCCAGCTCATCGGCTGCCCGTGTCACCGAGCCGAGACGCGCGGTGGCTTCGAAGGCCCGGAGATAGGAGAGTGGTGGCAGATTGCGGGCCATGGTTTACTCTTATGTGAGTTTTACTAACGGATGTCGTCAAGATAACGCGCTTTCGCAGTCTCTGAGACTACCATAAAATCATGACATTCAAGCAAACAAGCGGAAATTTCTGCTTAAATCTCCGTTCACAATAGGTGAGCTTTGCCAACAGAGAAGGGAAACTTCATCATGCACATGACAGATACACTCCGCCTGTGGCGCGAACGCTGGACCGAACGCCGCCTCTTCGCTCGCGAACTGGATACCCTGCCCGACGAAACGCTCCGGGATTTCGGCATGACACGCGAAATCGCCTACCAGCAGAGCCACCGGCCCTTCTGGCGTGCGTAAGCCACCGAAAGGTTCAGCCCGGCAACTGCCGGTGCCACAACAGCTCGACCGGATGGAAGTGCACGAGTGAAATCCGGTGCAGGCTTGCGGCCACCGGTTGCCAGAGGCCTATCGCACCGCTGATTGCCGCTCCGGCCTCCTCGGGGCTCAGCTGCTCACCGAGCGTAATATGCGGCACCCAGTTTCCCGGCAGATAATGCGGCCAGCACGCCACCCCTGCCGAGGCGGCCGCGGCATGAAAGTCCCGATGAAGGGCGAGCAATTCTGCGGAGACGACAGGCGCGGCGAACAGAACCGAGGCCGGTCCGGGAAAAAGACCGATGCTCGAAAGTTTGACGCTGGGAGTGCTGATATCCGCGCTGAAGCGGTCGAGCGCCTTTGCGATAGGCTCGGGGTCCAGCCCGTCATAGACGGCGAGCGTTATGTGCGGCTCCATGTTCAAACGGCCTGGGGTCACGGCATTGGGCGAAACACGCTCCACATGCTCGACGATCGGCTGAAGCTCTGCGGCGCCGTACGGGTCCAGCTCCATGTAGACGGCAAAAGGCAAGACATCACCTGCTGTGTTTGCAGCACTATGTCAGGCGAAGCCGAGAGCAACAATCCCTGTACCGGCGCATCCTCGACGCGAAGTCAGGACGCCCGCTTTCACGCCGGCGGCATCCTCTCGAATTTCGGCACGGCCGGGTCGAGGTGATCCCAAGCAAAGCCGGCTGCGGTCCAGGACACCAGTTGCGGCTGGTAGCGGCTTGGGTCGTCGAGGCTTGCCGGCGTGACGATGAAGACCTCGGGCATATCGGGGAACGTCATGTAGACGGCTGAACCGCATGTCGGGCAGAAGCCGCGCTGCTTGACGGTCCCTCCTTCGCCGACCGTCTGCCACAGGGATGCCTCTCCCTCGACTTTCACCTCCACTGCGACGAAAGTCAGATGCGATTGATGTCCAGTGCCGCTGGAACGCTGACATTGCCGGCACTGGCAATCGACCATAACGGCCGGTTCGCCTGATATCTCGTAGCGGATCGCGCCACAGGCGCAGCTACCGGTATAGGACTTGGTCATTTCGCTCTCCTCTTGATTCAATGCCGTGTCTGCGTAGACGCCTCTTCGGCGACGACAGCATCGAGCCGCTCGATGACCTTCTTCCACCCCTCGCCCATGTTGCGATAGGCGGTGTCGTTCTTCGGAAGCACGAAGCCGGAATGGACGAGGCGCAGGCGTGTGCCTGTATCGGTCCTGGCGAGGGTGAAGGTGACAACCGTCTCCAGTTTCGAGCCATAACCGTCAGCATTGCTCTCATTGCCGCCCTTCCACGCATAGGACAGCCGCTCGTTCGGCACGACCTCGAGCACCTCGCAATGGATGGTGCCATCCCATTCGCCGGCCGGTTTGGTCTGAAAGGTGAAACACTTGCCGGCCACAGGCGCAAATCCATCAGGCGGCATCAGCCAGCGACCGATCAGCGCACCGCTGGTCAGCGCCTTCCAGATGATATCAGGCGCATGCGGGAAGACTTCATCGACCACGATGGCCTGCGTGTCGGAGGCGTGTCTTTCGGGATTCATGGCTTGGTTCAAGGGTCGATTTCCTTCAAGAGCTTTCTGAGATCGGTGAAGCGTTCGCGCCAGAAGGTGCCGTAATGGCCCATCCAGTCGGCCAGCGGCTCCAGACCGCTTGGCTCGGCGCGGTAATAGACATTGCGCCCCTCCGGGCGCTCGCAGACGAGGCCGGCCTGTTTCAGGGACTTGAGATGCTGCGAGATGGCGCCCTGCGTGACATTGCTGCCGCGGGTCAACTCGACCACGGTGATCTCTTTGGAATTGACGATGCGCTCGAACACGGCCCGCCGCGTGGGATCGGCAAGGGCACGCATGACTGCGGTTATGGTTTCGGCTTCGATCATGGAAAATCAAATAGCTGACGCTAATCAATTAGTCAACACTATTGTGTTTGATCGCGCATCGAAAACGGGTGATGCAACCCGCGTGACGCCTTACGATCTGGTATCGGTGAGATCACCCTGCTCGGTTCGGGCGCTGCATCGAGCGCCTGCACACTCGCGGCGGTAAAAATCTCGCTCACTAGCGCGCCGATGCGCACAGCAAGCGGCGAGGGTTTTTCTTCCTCGGCGGCGTGGCTGACCCTGGCAAGAAGCTCCCGGTGCGGGCGCAGCGAAAACAACATGGCGAGCGCATGGACGGCGATCAGAAGGATCGCCAAGCCGAGGCTGCGGAAAGCGACGGGACGCCCGAAGGCGTTTCTCCAAGATTGCCCAAGCTCCCTCTCCTCGTAGGAGCTAACCGCCGCGGATTTTACGACATTTCATGATTGCTGTCGCGGCGCGTCCTCACCCGTGTTGCTCGGCGGTATCAGTGACGGAACCTCAGGCCGGTATGCGCAGTTATGCATGTGAGCGTCTGCGAGGTTTCACCATGTATGTCGTGCTCGGCGCATCCGGAAACATAGGCTCTGCCGTCATCGACGCATTGCGGGTGTCGGGCGAGACAATCATTGCCGTCGTTCACAGCGCGCAAAAGGCTGCCGCAATCAAGCAAGACGGCGTTGAGACCGTCATTGCCGATGTGGCCGACACCGGGCAGCTTCGTTCCATTCTGCAAAAAGGGCGCCGAGCCTTTCTGCTGAACCCGCCGGCCGATATCAAAGGCGACACGAACGCTGAGGAGTTGAAGACCGCCAGGAGCATTGCCGCGGCACTCGAAGGATCCGGGCTCGAGAAGCTGGTCGTGGCCTCGACCTACGGAGCGCTTGATGGCGCCGGCATCGGCGATCTCTCGGTGCTGTACGAATTCGAACGCCTCGTGAAGGCAAGCGGTATTCCGGCCGCCATCAACCGCGGCGCATATTACTTCACCAATCTCGACATGCTTCTGCAGCCCGCGAAAGAGACCGGACGTCTGGCGACGCCCTTCCCCGAGGACATGAAGATGCCCATGGTTTCGCCAAGGGATCTCGGAGAAGCCGCCGCCGCGCGCCTCAAAAGCCCGATCGGCGACATCGGGATAGACCATATCGAAGGTCCGGAGCGCCATTCCTTTGCCGATGTCGCCAAGGCGTTTTCATCGCGTCTCGGCCGCCCCGTCACGGCCGAGACGATCCCTCGCGAAAAATTTGAGGAATACTACCTCGGGCTCGGCTTCTCATGGGCTGCCGCCCGTTGTTATGCGAAGATGACCGAAGTCACCATCGACACCGGCTTTGAAATGCCCGCCCGTCGCCGTTGGGGCAGGATAACGCTCGATGAGCATCTTGAAGCAGTGCAGACAAAGCCTTGACGGAGCGCTTCGCAGATACACGGCGATACAAAAAGCCCTCTCTGCTGAAACATTTCCAATTCATCCCTCTGCTCAAATGAACCCGTCGTCCGATTGCGGGCTTCAACCATCTGACGGAAGGATAGACAGATGAGGACCATCATGATCATGGCAGCAGGCGCTCTCGTCATTGCCGGCGCAATGCAGCTGACCAAGGCCAATGCGGAAGAGCCCATCCAGCGCACCGATCTCGTCCAGAACGACATCGATGTGCCCGGCCATGAGGCCGTCCAGGTTCGCGTCGATTTCGCACCCGGCGCCTCTGCACCCAAGCACCATCATCCGGGCGAGGAAATCGCCTATGTCATCAAGGGCGTGCTGGAATATCAACTCGATGGCCAGAAGCCGGTAACGCTGAAGGCCGGCCAGTCGCTGTTCATCCCCACGGGCGTTGCCCATTCGGCGCGGAATGTCGGCGACGGCAAGGCCTCGGAACTGGCAACCTATATCGTCACGAAGGGTTCGCCGCTCGTCGTGCCTGTGAAGTAACGGCAGATACAGGCCACCGCGCTCTCTGGCGGGTGGCCGGCCTACCGGCAGAGGATCAACCCGCGGACGCGGGTTTCAGCCGGCTCGTCGAGTGCTTCTTCGCCTGGATCACCCGAAACCATCGCCTCGCCAACGACGTCGAGACCACTATCGCCACCGCCGAGACTTCCCGCCTCCGTCATGCTCCTCGCAATACTGCCGGTTCGGTCATGAGTTCTAGATCGGACTCCGAGGCGTTTCCAATGACCCACGGGCAGGCATAATAGTCTTCGATGCGGTCGATGATGCCGCCGGCGACATGGACGCGAACCGGCCACGCGACCTGCCACAGGCCTCCTCGCTGGAAGAGCACGAGCAGGACAGGCTCCCCGTCGATCGCTCCCAACTCCATGGTCCACGTTTCCGGGTTTCGCTCGTATTCGAAGAAATAAGGAGAGTTCCTGAGCAGACCGTCGAAGCAGTCGGCGACCCGCAACCGGGCATCGGCGCTGGTGAGACCCCGCACGCCATCCCAATCATGGCGGTTGAAGAGGTCAACATAGTGCTGCAGGAGCCGAGCGGTGTCGGGATCAAGCGGACGGCTCGGTTCGCCTGTCGGTTCAGCGGGCAAGCCGGCGAGCTTCGCCCGTCCACGGGAGAGCGCGGCTTTGACGCCGCCAACCGTCGAATCCACAAGTTCTGCTGTCTCCTCCAGTGAATAGTCGAACACATCCTTTAGCAGGACGCAGGCGCGCTCCTTGGGCGGCAGTCTGCCGACCAGCCGTTCGATGGCGCGACGTGCATCGGTCGTCGCCGGCTCCGCAGCGACGCCGCCGATGTCGTCCGAATAGGCGCTCTCTGCGCGCTCGCGAGCATCGCGCCGCCTCAGAAAGTCGATGCAGCGATTGTGAGCGATGCGAAACAACCAGGGTTTCAGCCTGCGGGCCTCATCGAGGGTCTCGATCTTCATGTAGGCCTCGAATAGCGTTTCCTGCATGAGATCCTCACCGTCGAGCCGTGAGCCGGTCATGCGGGCGCAGTAGCGATGCAACTGGGCACGAATGTCTGACACCGTCTCAAGGAAGGCTCGATATCGCACGTCAAATAAACCGACCGGTCGCTCCCGCATGTCCTTCACCTGTCACATCCTGGCGTCATTGAGGAAGATACGAGTCATGCGACTTCGTGACTTTCACCGCGTGCTGCCGCGGCTTCGGTCAGGCCGAGCTTGGGGCGAACCCACTGTGCAAACCGCTCTATCGCATCGTCGGCTTCGGGAGCGCGGCCAGCCATCATCTGGAACGAGTGCAGCATCCCCGGAAATACCTCTAAGCGCACCTCGACGCCGGCCGCCTTCGCGCGGTCCGCGAGCACTCGGCTGTCGTCAAGCAGGGTTTCGTCTTCGCCCGCTTGCAGACAGATCGGCGGCAGGCCCTTGAGATCGGCAAAGATTGGGCTGGCGAATGGATTTCGAGCATCGGCACCTCCGAGCACTTGTGCTGCCAGCATATCCACGGTCGCCTTCTGGAAGAAAGCGTCCTTTTCGCGGTTAGCATCGTAAGAGAGGCCGCTCGCCGACAGATCGTGCCAGCCAGAGATGCTGAGGAGCGCGGCCGGCAGCGGACGTCCCGCATCACGGAGTCTCATCGCGGCTGCAATGATCAGGCCTGCGCCAGCGGAATCGCCTGCACCTATAGTATGCTTCGGCCCGATACCCTGCCCGGCCAGCCAGTCGAACGCGGCCACGACCTGTTCGATTTGCCGCGGGAACTTGCTCTGAAACGAGTGGTCGTAAGTGACGATCAAAGCGTAACAGCCAACCGCCTTGGCGAGGTGTCCGACCATCTTGCGATGCGTCCAGATCGATCCGCCGACATATCCACCGCCGTGCACGTAAAGCATGACCCGATCCCTGGCCGCCAGTTTTGGCTGCACCCACAGCGCAGTCTTGTCGCCGAGGTTCGTCTCGACGTAATCGACGCCGCCCGGTTCCGCCGTCAGAACGGACCACTCGGAGGCTTCCGGCGGCAATTCTCGACCGCTGCGCCAAGCCTCTGCGTTCGTTTCGTAGTATATCTTGTTTGCCAAGCTCTGCTTGCTATCCATTGTCACGCTCCAATTTGTTAGGGGGCGATGTCGAGGACGACCGCCAACAATAACCAAGACGGACGATCGCGCCGAAAGGATACGTCACCAGCAGATCTGAATTTCAGGACGGACTCCTAGACTCACTGTGTCGGGCGGCCCGAATGCGGAAGATGCGGGCCACCACGCGTCGGCGGGTGGCCCGCAGATCGGCAGAGGATCAACCCGCGACGCGGGTTGCTACGGGATTTTGCGCCGCTCTCCGCTTCTCGATATAGGCCCGCAGCGCGACCGGCTCGTCGGTCTGGATAGTGCTGATGCCGGCGTCCATGAGGCGGCCCCAGATGGCGTCGGGCTCGGTGAGCGCTCTACTGTCGATCCATTCGCCGCTCGCCGCCATATCCAGCGTGTTGAACCAGATCGCCATATTGGCATCCCGGAAGAGCTGCTGGTTGTTTGCGATCGTGTTGAGCTGATCGAAGCGCAGCTCGCACATGAAGGGCCGGATTTCCGAGAGCAGCGAAAGCGTCTCATGGATACCGGCGGCGGTGAAATGCGCCATCGCCATGAAGGGCACGCCCTCGATAGTCTGGGCGCGTACCCATGCGAGATCTTCGCGGGTCATGACTGTTGTCTTCAGGTCGACGGAGGAGGCCACGCCCATCTCGCGGGCGCAGGCTGCGACTTCCGAAAACAGACCGCGATCCTTCAGGTCGAGATCGGCAAACATGCGCCCGCGAATGGTCTCGAAGACCTGCTTCAACGTCGGAATGCGCTGGTCGGTGGTGGCGCGGCCCTCACCGCCATTGTCTTCGCGCAGCGCGATCGCCTGCAGTTCCGCGATGGTGAAGGTCTCGGCGTCGCGGTCGATGCCGGCCATGCGCAGGAGCGTGTCGTCATGCATCAGGAAAAGCTCGCCATCGGCGCTCTTGCGCACGTCGATCTCGACGATATCGGCGCCGACGGCGATGGCCTTTTCGATGGAGGCCAGGCTGTTCTCCGGCGCGCCATGCCAGGCGCCGCGATGGGCGACGATGGCGCAGCTGCGGTTCGGGTCGGCGATGAAGTCTTTGTAGCTCATGTTTACGTCCTTATGTGTCAGCCACGGCGGCTGGCGAGATATGATTTCAGTGCGACCGGTTCATCGGTCTGGATCAGCGAGATGCCGGCTTCGATAAGCCGGCCCCAGATGGCGCCGGGATCCTGCATGGCCGCCGTATCGGTGAAGCCGGCAAAGGCCACGGAATCGAGCGTGTTTGCCCAGAGCGCCATGCCCGTCTGGCGGGCGCGGAGAGCGACGATATCCTCGATGTGGTCGAAGCAGACTTCACAGACATCAGGTGAAAGCTGGAACAGCAGATCCAGCTCGGCTTCAGCATGCGTAGCGCCGATCCGTGACTTGGCCATGAACAGCACGCCGTGCGGGCTGACCGTCTCGCGTATCCAGGCAAGGTCTTCTGCCGAGCGGAGATTGCCCCAAAAATCCACTTGGGCCTCAACGCCCATATCGCGGGCGCAGGCGATGACTTCAGGGATGATGGCCCGGTCCTTCACGTCGAGATGCAGGAAGATGCGATCTCGCGTGAGCTCGAAGAGATGCCGCAGGCTCGGCAGTTTTTCACTGGTCATCTCGTTCTGTTCGCCGCCATCGCGATTCTTCAGTGCGAGGCTGGCAAGGCGCGCGGATGTAATCACCTCCGGTGCCTCATCGATGCCGGCCATGCGTTGCAGCGTCTTGTCATGCAGCAGGAAGAGGCCGCCATCCGCACTGCGGCGCACGTCGACCTCGACGACATCGCAGCCGGCGTGGATCGCCGCTTCGATGGCAACAAGGCTGTTTTCGGGAGCATCGCGCCATATGCCGCGATGCGCCACGATTGCGCAGTCCCTGCCCGGGTCCCGCACATAGTCAGTGTAGTTCATGAAGAGGTCTTTCAATGGTCGGCGAATGCATCCGCAATGGTGCGACCTGTCTCACTGTCAAACAGGTGCAACCGGGATCGTGGGAAGGAGAAGGAAAGCTCTGTGGCGGGATTGATATCGGCGCCGAAGGGTGTGGCGATACGGATGGAAGTGCCGGCAAGATCGGCCGCAAGCACCGCATGCGAGCCGAGATCTTCGAAATGCCTGAGCCGGCCCTTGATCGCGCCGTTTGTCTCAACGGCGATATCCTCGGGGCGGATGCCCAGCTGGAACGAGCCGGATTTGTGGTATCCCGTAACCGCCTGCCCGTCCGCCAGGCGCAGCACAGAGCCGTCTGATGTCACCGGCAGGATATTCATGGGCGGCGCGCCGATGAACTTTGCGACGAAGACCGAGGCCGGGCGATGATAGATCGCCTTCGGCGTATCGAACTGCTCGACGCTGCCCTTGTTGAGGATGAGGATCCGGTCGGCAAGCGTCATGGCCTCCACCTGGTCATGGGTAACGAAGACCGTAGTCGCACCGATGCGCCGATGCAAATCGGCAAGTTCGACGCGCATGTCGTGGCGCAGCTGTGCATCGAGGTTGGAAAGCGGCTCGTCGAAGAGAAGCACGCCGGGCTCGCGCACGATCGCCCGGCCGATCGCCACGCGCTGGCGCTGCCCGCCCGAGAGCTGCCCCGGCTTGCGATCGAGATAGGCGGCAAGTCCGAGCATTTCGGCGACAGCGCCGACCCGCTCCTGACGCTCGGCTTTCGGCAGGCCGGCGACCCTCAGGCTATAGGCCATGTTCTGGAACACGGTCATATGCGGATAGAGCGCATAATTCTGAAAAACCATGGCGCAGCCGCGCTGCTTCGGCTCCAGGCCCTGTACCTCGCGATTGCCGAACAGGATCTTGCCGCCGCTGACGGCTTCGAGCCCCGCAATCATCTGCAGCAGCGTGGATTTCCCGCAGCCTGACGGGCCGAGAACGACGGTGAATTCGCCGGCGCGAAGCTCGACATCGAGCGGCGGAATAACGACGGCCTTTGTGTCATAGGCCTTGGTGACGCCTGCAAGCGTGATGTTGGTGGCCGCGGTGCGGATGGCGGTATCGATGGCGTTCACGTCATTTCTCCGAAAGAACAAGGCCTTGCACTAGGTAACGCTGCAGCAGCGCAATCATCGCAAGGGGAATGACCGAGACGACCACGACACCAGCCATGATCATCGGAAAATCAGGGATTTCGCCTTCCATGTCGGGTGCGAGCCGCGCCAGACCGACGACTGCCGTTGTCATCTCGGGCTTGGAGGCGGCAACGAGCGGCCAGAGATATTGTGTCCAGCCGCTGAGGAAGGTCAGCACGAAGAGCGCTGCAAAGCTGCTGAGCGAGATCGGCAGCAGGATATGGAAGAGGAAGCGGATCGGCCCTGCCCCATCCATGCGCGCCGCCTTGAAGAGATCGGCTGGCAGCGTGCGGAAGAACTGCCGGAACAGAAAGGTGCCGGTTCCATGTGCAACCAGTGGTGCCACGAGCCCGAAATGCGTGTCGAGCACGCTGAGTTCGAGATGAACAGGTGCGCCGAACAGGCTTTCGATCAGCGCATTGGCGCCGGTGAGATCGAGCAGCGCATTCAGTGGCGAGAAGATGTTCGCCGCCACCTGATAGGTGGTGATGACGCGGATATCGATCGGCAGCATGATCGTCGCGAGGATCACCGCGAAGGCGATACCTGCCCAGCGGATGCGGAAATAGACGAGCGCATAGGCAGCGAGAAAGGAAAGCGCGCAGGTAAAGAAGGCATCGTAAAAGGCCACCAGCATGCTGTTCAGCATCTGGATCGGGATGCGGGTCTCGGTGAAGACGCGCATCACATTGGCGATGAACTGGTCGCCCGGATACCAGGCAAGCCCGTTGCGCAGCAGGAATTCATAAGGTTGCGATGCATTGGCGAGCGTCAGGTAGAGCGGCCCGAGAATGAAGATGATACCGACAGCCAGGATGGCGCTGGCGGCGAAATTGAGCGAGCGAGCGTTTTCGATCATGGCTGGCCCTTACCGTTCGTAATTGATGCTGCGGCCGAGAAGCAGGAACTGCGCGGCGGTGAGGATGACGACGAAGACCATCAGGATGGCCGTCTGGGTGGACGCGCCGGAGAGATCGTAACCGCTGAAGCCGTCGGTATAGATCTTGTAGACGAGCAGATTGGTGGAGCCGCCCGGTCCGCCCTTGGTAATCGTGTCGATCAGCGCGAAGGCCGAGGTGACGCTCTCTGTGAATTCCAGCACCAGCGTCAGAAAGAGCTGCGGCATGATCAGCGGCAGCTGCACATCGAAGATGCGCCGCCATGGCCCAGCGCCATCCATGGCGGCTGCCTGAAACATGGTGCGCGGAATGGATTGCAGCCCGGCGAGCAGGATGACGAAATTAAAGGGAATGCCGCCCCACACGTGGGCGACGATCAGCGTGATGAAAGCATCGGTGCCATTGAGGCCCGGCGCCCAGGCGCCCGGAAAGAAATGGTTGATCGGCGCCAGAATGCCGACGAAGGGATTGAAGATGAAGGCGAAGACGACGCCGATCGAGGCGCCCGCCACACCCTTCGGCCAGACCAGCACGTTGCGGGCCGTCAGCGACAGGCGGATTTTCCGGTCGGCCGCCACCGCCAGGATCAGCGGCAGAGCGACCGCCAGCGACGAGGCGAAGACCATGAAGAGGATCGTGCGCCAGCCGGCATCCCAGAATTCCGGATCGGCAAGCACCCGGCGGAAATTATCCCAGCCGACGAACTCCGACCCGCCGCCGAACGGCCTTTCCAGGAAGAAGGACCAGTAGAAGGCCTGGATGATCGGCGCGTAGAAGAAGATGAGGATCAGCAGCAGCAAGGGTGCGGCAAGCAGCAGCGGCAGCCAGCGATGGCTGAAAAGCGAGGATTCCGACGACATCACGCATGTCCATTTCGAGAAAAGCCGGTGCGGCGACGGGGGAGCGCCGCACCGGAGATAGATCAGGGCAGCTTTGCCGTCTTGTAGGTCTGCTCGAAGCGGCGCAGCAGCTCGTCGCCACGCTTCTTGGCACTGTCGAGCGATGCCTGTGCGGTCTGCGTGCCGGCAAACGCCTTCTGCGTTTCTTCGATTAGGATCGAGCGGAACTGCACGTAGAAGCCGAGGCGGATGCCGCGGGTGTCGGGGGTGCCGGGCTCGTTCATGGATTCGATGCCGACGCCCGCCGTCGCATATTTGGTGGTGCCGGCATCAGGGCTCTTGGCGATGGCATCGAGCACGTCGTTGGTGACCGGTACGTAGCCGGTCGAAGCCGTCATGAACATCTGCTGTTCGGGCTTGCGCAGGAAATCGAGGAAGGCCTTGGCGCCATCGATCTCGGCCTGGTCATGGCCCTTCATGATGTAGATGGAGGCGCCGCCGACGAAGGTGTTGTGGCGCTCGTAACCCTTGTACATCGGCGTCAGGCTGACGGAGAGTTCATACTTGCCGGCAAAGGCCTTGGACGAGTCCGTGTAGGAGCCGGAGGAATTTTCCATCATGGCGCATTCGCCGGAATTGAAGGCGGCGGTGTAATTGCCGGCCTTGGTATCGCTGGCGATCTTCACCAGGCCTTCCTTGCGCCAGTCGATCAGGTTCTGCAGGTGCTTGGCAAAGAAAGTGGTGTTGAAGACATATTCGGCATCGAGACCGTCATAGCCATTGTGTTTGGAAGCGATCGGCAGGCCGTGACGGGCGGAGAACTGCTCGAACATCGACCACGGCTCGCCATTGGTGACATAGGGGCACTCGTTGCCGGCAGCTTTCAGCTTGCCGGCAGCCTCGATAATGTCTTCCCAGGTCTTCGGCATCTCGGTGACGCCGGCTTTTTCGAGTTCGGTCTTGTTGACGTAGAAGAGCAGCGTCGAGGAATTGTAGGGCTGCGAATAGAGCTTGCCACCTGACGTTTCGTAATAGGAGCGCGCGCCCTTGATGTAATTGTTCCAGTCGACATCGGGCAGCACGTCCTGAACCGGAACGACGGCGTCGGACAGCAGCAGGTCGAGCGTGCCGGCATCGAAGAACTGGATCAGCACCGGATGCTTGTTGGAACGGTAGGCGGCAATCGCCTTCTGCATGGAAACCTCGTAGCTGCCCTGCCCGACGCAGGTGACGTGATTGGCCGACTGCGACGCATTGAAGGCGTCGCATTGTGCCAGAATCGCCTTCTCGACGCTTCCCGTATTGCCGTACCAGAATTCGAAATTGGCAGCCTGCGCAGGAGAACACGCAGCCGTCATCAGGGCGGCCGCAGCCACCAGAATGGAAATCTTCATTTTGCCCTCGCCTGAATTTGAGACCCGCCGGATCAGCGTCCGGATCGTGAACGGCCGGATTAATACACTTTATGTGTAACAAATCGATGACGTGGTCCGACTTGATTGAGGGCGAGAAGCCCTTTATGCAAGCACCTGCGGTTGCCATCTGCGTTACAGTTACACTTTTGTGGTATATTCGAGGTGCGTCATGCCTTATTTCCCAGAACCGTTGATTGCATCCCGATTCCGGCGTCCGGGAGAGGAAATTGTCGTTTCCGCGAATGAACGCAGCCTGCTGAAGCTCATCTGGCGCAATCCCGGCCTGTCACGATCCGAGATCACCGGCCATACGGATCTGACCCAGCAATCGGTCCATCGCATCATCGACCAGCTCGTCGAGCGCGGCATCGTTTCTCTGGGGTCCCCGAAGCCCGGCCTCGGCCGCGGCCAGCCGAGCCCGATGCTCAGGCTCAACGGCCGCCACGCCTATTCGATCGGCATTTCCGTCAATTCCGACGTGGTCGACATCTGCCTGGTGGACCTGTCAGGCAATGTGCTCGGCGAAAGCGACATCTCGCTGAGGGAGCTGGGCATGAACCAGGCGCTGGATCGCGTGCAAGCACGCATTGCCGAACTGCAGCAGCTGAACGGCCTCGATGACGAGACTTTCTTCGGCATCGGCTTCGGTATTGCCGGCGCTCTGATCTCCGGGACAAAATACAATGCCTCGATGCCGCTGCATGAATGGTCGCTGATCGAGCTTGGGCCGCTTCTGAGCGATCGCTTCAAAAAGCCCGTCTGGCTGTTGAACGGCGGCAGCGCCGGCGCTGTCGCCGAGGCGATGTTCGGCGCCGGTCGCTTCATCAAGCACTTCGCCTATCTGAGCTTCAATTACGGTTTCGGCGGCGGCTTGATACATGACGGCGAACTGCTACTCGGCGGCAATGGCAATGCCGGGGAATTCTCGGGGATGTTTGACGACGAAGAGACTGGCCGCCGCCCCGCCCTGCAGCTGCTTCTGGAGAGGCTCAAGCGCCACAATATTGACGTGCCGTCGATCCCGTATCTGCGCAGGAATTTCGATCCGAAATGGCCGGGCGTGGTGGAATGGGTCGACGAGATCACGCCCGCCTATAACCGTCTCGTCAACGCCATTTGGGCGATCTACGACCCGCAGGCGATCGTCTTCGGCGGCCAGGTACCACCGGGACTGGCGCAGATGTTGAGCGAACGCACCGAACTTTTCGGCCGCCCGCGCTACGGCGTCGCCCGCCCACACCCCAAGCTCATCGTGTCAGACATATCAGGCGACGCCGCTGCGATGGGCTCGGCGATCGTTCCCTTCAAATCGACGTTTTACTGACGACCAGCGTGCCTACCAATCTGACGCCGCGTGCTCGTCTTCATCATAAAGCCGGACACCTGGAACCTGTGGCAGCCAGGGTTCGCGGCGGATGGTCCAGACCTCGACCATGGGGTGGATGTCGTTCGGTGCCTGATCCAGGGTGCCGATAAAGACTTCGACGGCGTCATCGAGCATGAAGAACAGCCGCGAGCCGCAGATCGGGCAGAACGACCGTTTGTCGTAGATGCTGATCTCGCCGTCCATCTTGAACTTCGAGCCATGCCAGTTCGCCGTTGCCGAAAAGATGGAACCGGTCAGCTTCCGGCATTTTGTGCAGTGGCAGAGCCCGGACTGATACGGCTCGCCTTCGACTTCGTACCTGACTGCGCCACACGCGCAGCCACCGGTTCTCACGCTTTCCATCGCCATCGCGTCCTCTACGCAATCCCATCAAGCCAGCGCAGCATAGCTGACAACGCGCCGAAAACAGCCCGCTTGTCCAAACCGGCCCCAAATGATACCACTTCTCCATGGACAGAACCGCAATCAGCACCTCAGCGATGATGATGCCGCGCTCATAGCGTGGCGGGTTTCGTGCGTCCAGAATGCACCAGCGACCGCCCTTGAGGCGGTCTTTTCATTTGGCGATCCGTCTCGCGGGCAAACAGCCTCGAAAGGATCAACCGATGAACAAGCCGGACACCTATATCACCACCTCGATCCCTTATGTGAACGCCGCCCCGCATGTGGGCTTTGCGCTCGAACTCGTGCAGGCCGATGCCTATGCGCGCCATTTCCGCCTGCTCGGCCGCAATGTGCGCTTCCAGTGCGGCACCGATGACAACAGCCTGAAGAATGTCCGCTCGGCCGAAGCCGCCGGTCTGCCCGTGGCGGATTTCGTCAACGCCAACGCCGACCGCTTCGAGCGGCTCGGGACACGCCTCGATATTTCCAACGACGAGTTCGTGCGTACCTCGCGCGACCCGAGGCATGTCGCCTGCGTGCATGCCTTGTGGAACGCCTGCGCCGACAATGGCGACCTCTATCGCAAAGCCTACGAAGGCCTCTATTGCGTCGGCTGCGAGCAGTTCTACGAGCCCTCGGACCTCGTTGACGGCCGCTGCCCTGAGCACGGCGTCCCGCTTGAACTCGTCCGGGAAGAGAACTGGTTCTTCCGCCTCTCGCGCTATGGCGACCGCATCCTGCAACTGATCGAAACCGGTGAACTCTCCATCGTTCCGGCCCACCGGCGCAACGAGGTGCTGGCGCTGCTGCGTCGAGGCCTTGACGACATCAGCGTCTCGCGCAGCGCCGAGCGGGCGCGCGGTTGGGGCGTTCCCGTGCCTGATAGCGATGAAGTCGTCTATGTCTGGTTCGATGCGCTGGCCAACTACCTGACGGGGCTCGGCTACGGCACCTATGAGGAGCTCTTCAATCGCTATTGGACCGCCAGCGGTGAGCGCATCCACGTCGTCGGCAAGGGCATCTCGAAATTCCATACCATCTACTGGCCGGCCATCCTGCTCTCGGCAGGCCTGCCGCCGCCGTCGTCGACCCTGGTGCATGGCTATGTGACGGTCGACGGCAGAAAGATCGGCAAATCCGCCGGCAATGGCATCGACCCCAATAGCGTCATCGATGCTTATGGCACGCCGGATGCCCTGCGCTATTACCTGCTCCGGCATATTCGCTCGGGCGATGATGGCGACTTCTCGGCTGAGCGTCTGGAAGCCGCCTGGACAGGAGAGCTCGGCGGCCAGCTCGGCAATCTCGCCAACCGGGTGCTGGCGCTTGTCTCATCTGCCTTCGGTGGGGTCGTTCCTCCGCTGCAGGAGAGCGATTTTACACAGGAGGCGGCGCGGCTTCCAGCGAAGGTGGCTGCGGCTTTCGATACCTATGAGCTGCATGTCGGTCTTGCTGATATCTTCGCTTTTGTCGGCGAGGCGAACCGTCGTTTTGCGAAGCGTGCCCCATGGGCGGATGCGAAGGCGCTACTTGGTGACATCACGCCCGAAGAACGGCAGGCGACAGTTGATCGTCTTGGTGGTTGCCTCGCGGAGCAGGTTTATGGGTTGGCAGTCGTTGCGCGCTGCCTCCTGCCGTTTCTGCCGCGCTCGGCGGAGGCACTGCATTCAAGGCTTGGGATTGAGGTGCCTGATGTCTACGGGACGCCGCTTGTCGTCGATGGGGTCAGGACGGCGCCGGACGCTGTGCTCTTTCCGAGGAGAGTGGCGGCTTAGAGGCTGCCCAATTCGGTGCTATCGCTTGGCCGGTTCGGACCCTCTAAAAACCCCGCCTTACCCTCACCTCACCACATCGTCTTGGCGGCCCGCACCGGCCATTCCCGATCATAAGTCTCATGATCGAAATCCCCCACCGCATCCTTCAGCATCTGCCCAGGCGTCGGCAGATTCGCGGGGTCGACGAAGTGCTCCGCATTCCACAGCTCGGCGCGCATCACCGCACGCGCGCACTGGAAATAGACCTCGACGATGCTGATGACGATGACCGTGCGCGGATGTTTGCCATCCATCTCGAAACTCGAAAGCAGCGCCTCGTCGTTGGACACCACGCCGCGGCCGTTGATGCGCATCACGGTATTCGAGCCGGGAATGAGGAACATCAGCGACAGGCGTGGATCGCGCACGATGTTGGAAAGCGAATCGACGCGGTTGTTGCCGCGCCAGTCGGGAAGATGCAGTGTCGTGTCGTCGATGATACGCACCACGCCGCCGATATCGCCGCGCGGCGAGCAGTCGAGCCCTTCCGGGCCGACTGTGGCAAGCGCCGTAAAGGGCGAGATCTCGATCATATGCCGATAGAGCGGTGTCAGCCGTTTCGTCACCTTGTCGACGGATGCCTGCGACAGGCCCGCGCCATAGATTTCGTTGAGCTCTTCGATACTGCTGATGATCTTCATCGCTACCCCGTCCTGTTGGCGGCCGCCTGCCCCGCGACCGGCCGGACGCTACACCGATGCGCGGCGCGCCGGAAGCTCAAAAATCGGAATGATCTCAGCAGGTTTCTTGATGTCTCCCTCAGCCAGAAATGCCGCGACTTCGTCAAGAACTGGGGCGGCCGAGATGATGCGCCGGTGGCCAAAACCGTTCGCCCAGGACAGCCGCACCTGCCCGCCCGAGGCCGCATAACGCCGCGCATGGGAGGCACCGACTTCCTTGTCGTCCTCGGCGTGGATGACCAGCACCGGCTTGCCGATGCCTGCGGCCGTTTTTCCCGCGTCGAAATCCTCAAGTCTGCGACCGGTGACACGCTGCACGACATCCTCGAGCGCTGCCTGCGCGGCCGGCTTCAGCCGCAGCATCCGGCCGAAATCGGTAAACAGCCATTGCATCTCGCTGGGCGAGCCGATCAGCACCATGCGCTCGGTCGAGACGGGTTTTACATCCGGCAGTATGGCGGAGGCCGAGACCACGAGCGCAGCACCACCGAAGGAATGGCCGATGACGGCATCGAAGCGGCCGAAGCGCGCTTCCGCCGCTGCAATCGCCTTGACCGCCAGCCCCATATGCAGGAAGCGTCCGCCAGCGCGACCGTGGCCGGGAAAATCGAGCGCGATCACTTCCGCGCCGGTATCCGCCAGCGTGGTCACCAGATCGGCCATATAGGCCATGCCGGAGCCCCAGCCATGAGTGACGAGGTAACGCTTGCGCCGGCCGAGCGCCCCGCCATTCAGCCGGTAGGCATGGGGGCGCTTACCCGCGACCGGCAGCAGGAAGCGTTCCGCGCCTGCGAGCCTGGCAACACCCGCCGCATGCGCCGCCTTCGCTTTCTCGCCTTTCGGCTTGACGGATGGCGTTCGGCAGAACAGCCGGAAGGCCGCTTCGCCGGCAAGACGCGGAGAAACGGATTGCATGAGCGAAAATCCGAGGCGGGTGACCTCAAGCGCAAATTTTGCCATGATGGGATTCCAATAATGTTCAACACTGAACAATAAAGTACAACGATGAACAAAAATCAATCCCTACCCTGGGATCATCCGCGTTTTCGCAGCTGGATCGCGGTGGCTCGCGCCTGCCAGCTCATGCAACAATCCCTGGCGCGCTCGCTTTCCGATCTCGATATCAAGCCCCCGCATCTCGATATTCTCGTCAATCTCTACCGCTTCGAAGGCATTTCGCAGCAGGAGCTGGCCCGTAAGCTGCTGGTCGGCCGCTCCAATATGAGCATGCTCCTGCCACAGATGGAAAAGCGCGGCCTGATCCTTCGCCGCGACGACGAGCGCGACAAGCGCGTGCTGCGCCTCTATCTGACGCCGGAGGGGCGAAAGCTGAGCGAGGAAGCCATGGCCATCCAGACCAGCCTCATCGACCGTGTGCTCTCGGACGAGCCGATCGAGCAATGCATGGCGACCGCCGACTCGATGGAGCGCATCATCACCGTGCTGCTGCAGGATCTGCGTGACGAGGATTGAGCCCGGAGCTATCTTCGAGGCTTGCAGCACACAAGCGGGGGTAGTGACGATGCCGGCATGGGATGACAAGCTTGCAATAAACGAGCTTCTTCAGAACTGGGCGATCTGGCGGGATGCCGGTCATTGGGAGCGTTTCCAGACCGTATGGCACGACGACGCCTGGATGATGGCGACTTGGTTCCAAGGGCCTGCAACGGAGTTTATCCGTGTCAGCCGGGATGGCTGGAACAAAGGCGTAAGCATCCTCCATTTTCTCGGCGGCAGTTCGATCGACATCAGAGCGCATCGGGCGATAGCTCAGACCAAGATGACGATCTCCCAGCGGGCATCGGTTCACGGTTGCCCTTGCGACGTGGTTTGCACCGGGCGCTTCTACGACTTCCTCGAAAAGAGAAATGACCGCTGGGCAATCGTCATCCGGCAGCCGATCTATGAGAAAGACAGGATCGATCCTCTTTCGCCCGCCGATATACTCGGGATCGACCGAGAGGTGCTGCAGGCATTTCCGGAAGGATATCGGCATCTCGCCTATATACAGGAGCAGATCGGATATCGTGTAAAGCGCGATATGCCGGGCCTGAAGGGCAAACAGGTGGAAGCTCTATACGAGCGCGGCAATCGCTGGCTGGAAGGGCTTGCCGTTACACCGCAGGAGTTTCTGCGTGATGCATGACCTTTTGCGATGCCGGACTCTCTAATGCAACACCGGCCCGGCCGGCGCCCGCGTCAGCGACTTGTACTCCCAGGCCGCCACGATAATCAGCACCAGCGCCGCCAGAATGCCCATTACATAGACCTGTATGAACGGCGCAAAGAAGGCGCAGAGGATCAGGATGACGATGCCGGCGAGATGGGAGAGCGGCAGACGGCCGCTGGTGGCGCCCTTGAACCAGAGATTGCCGATCAGGAAGAGGCCGGAGCCGCCGAGCACGGAAGCGGCAATGGCGAGGCTGCCCGTCTCATGTGGATGTTCGAACATGAATTCCACCGCCACGGCGTGCACGATGATGCCTGCGAGAACAGGAATATGCGCATAGGTGAAGGCCTGCCGTGCGATACTGCCAGGCGTATCCGTGTGCTCGATGCGGTGTGCCGCGCGCTCATGGCCGAAGCGGAAATAGAGCCACCACATGGCGACCGTGCCGATGAAACCGATCAGAAAGACCACGCCGGTCATGGCGGAGAATTCCATTTCGGAGAAGGTGCGGCCGGATACGAGGATCGCTTCGCCAAGGCAGATGATGATGAAAAGCGCGCAACGCTCCGCCATATGCGCGCCGGAAACATCCCACTCCGCCGCATTCGATCTGCCGAGGCCAGGCACGACAAAGGAGAGCGCCGGCCCGCAATATTCGATGGCGAGCGCGATGACCCAGCAGATCAGCCGTGCTTCATGCTCCAGCAGCCCGCCAGCGATCCAGAATATGCCGGAAACGGCAAAATAGGCGGTAATGCGCACGAAGTTGAGCGTGGCCGAACGGCCTGCAGCCCGCATCGCATAGGCAGTGAAGGCCGAGCGGCCGACCTGCATCAGTAAGTAGGCTGAGGCGAAGAGCAGGCCTTTTTCGCCGAATGCTTCGGGAATGGAGGCCGAAAGAATGAGGCCGAGCATCATCATCACGATCAGCATGGATCGCACCGGCATGCGCTCGGGGTCGAGCCAGTTCGTCGCCCAGGCAGTGAAGATCCACACCCACCAGACGGCAAACATCATCAGTGCGGCTTCGGCGGCGCCCAGCAGCGTGTAATGCGCAAAGAGCGCATGCGACAGCTGTGAAATGGAAAAGACGAAAACGAGATCGAAGAAGAGTTCCAGGAATGTAACCCTGCTGCCGGTATGCCCGTGGGCTCGCAGCCAGCTCTTTTTATGCGTTTCCGTCATGTGCCCCCTCGTCGCCCCTTCGCCTGATACTAAAGATTATCTTGGTTTTTCCGCTGCGTCGCGGCTCATTCCCTTTTCCTTCAGCTCCTCCTCGTAGGCCGAGAAAAGCTCAAAGCCGCGCTCGCCGAGTTCGCGCAGATAGGTCCAGGTATATATGCCGGTATCGTGCATGTCGTCGAAGCCGATGCGCACGGCATAATTGCCCGTCGGGATCATTGAGATGATGGCGACATTGCGCTTGCCCGGCACCGTGACCTTCTGCCCCGGCCCATGCCCCTGAACCTCGGCCGACGGCGACAGCACGCGCAGAAGCTCGGCCGAGAGATCGAAGCTCTGCCCGTCATTGAAGCTTACCACCAGCCTCTGGCGGTCTTTCGAAACCCGGAGTTCGGTGGGCCAGATATCGCTCATCGTTATGTCCTCTTCTTCTGCGAGGAGTAGGCGCTGATCTTTTTCGGCGCAAGCGTAATTTGCCGTGGCGCCGAAAGCTGTTTCCCTTGACGCCACAATAGCATATGCCCACATTAAGGAGAGTACGGAGATTGACGTGAACACCATAGTCGGAACGATAGGCAATGCCTCGCCGCTGGTAGCGGATGCAGCGCCGATGATCGACCCCTTCGGGCGTGCCGTCACCTATCTACGCGTTTCCGTCACCGACCGCTGCGACTTCCGCTGCACCTATTGCATGGCGGAAAACATGACCTTCCTGCCGAAGAAGGACCTCTTGACGCTGGAAGAGCTCGACCGGCTCTGTTCCGCCTTCATCGCTAAGGGCGTGCGCAAGATTCGCCTGACCGGTGGCGAGCCGCTTGTGCGCAAGAACATCATGTACCTGGTACGCCAGCTTGGCCGCCAGGTCGGCTCCGGTCTCGACGAGTTGACGATCACCACCAACGGCTCGCAGCTCGCCCGCCACGCCGAGGAGCTCTATGACTGCGGCGTGCGCCGCATCAATGTTTCCCTCGATACGCTCGATCAGGAGAAATTCCGCAAGATCACCCGCTGGGGCGATTTCGCCAAGGTCATGGAAGGCATCGACGCCGCCCAGAAGGCCGGGCTGAAGATCAAGCTCAATGCCGTGGCGTTGAAGGATTTCAACGAAGCGGAAATGCCCGACATGCTGCGCTTCGCGCATGGCCGCGGCATGGATCTCACCGTCATCGAAACCATGCCAATGGGCGAGATCGAAGAAGACCGCACCGACCAGTACCTGCCGCTCTCAAAACTGCGCGCCGATCTGGAACGGCAATTCACGCTTGCCGATATCGATTACCAGACCGGCGGCCCTGCCCGCTATGTCCGGGTCGCGGAAACCGGCGGCCGCCTCGGCTTCATCACGCCGCTCACCCATAATTTTTGCGAGAGCTGCAACCGCGTGCGCCTCACCTGCACCGGCACGCTCTATATGTGCCTCGGCCAGAACGACGCCGCCGACCTGCGCGCCGCATTGCGCGCCACCGAAGACGACGGCCTGCTCCATGCGGCCATCGACGAGGCCATCACGCGCAAGCCCAAGGGCCACGATTTCATCATCGACCGCACCCACAAGCGCCCGGCCGTTGCCCGGCATATGAGTGTCACCGGGGGCTGAGATGCGGTCCCGCGAAGCGCGAGCAATCGATTGCAGCGTTGAACGCCCTGAGCCATGCATGGCGCCCTCCCTTCAGCCATCGAGCACCTGATCTTGCAGTGAGCCGCAAGGCACGCTCATATGGCATGACTGTGTGAACATGGAATCGCCGAATGCCCACTGACACCAGCCCAAAACGTTATCCCGAAATGCAGGGCAAGATAGCCCTCGTCACCGGCGGATCGGCCGGCATCGGCCTTGCGACCGCACAGGCTTTTGCCCGCGAGGGTGCCACCGTCATCATCGCCAGTCGCAACGAGAAACGCGCAAAACAGGCGCTTGCCAGCCTGCCGGATGGCAGCGCCAGTTGGGTCGAATGCGACGTGGCCAATGGCAAGTCTGTGGAAAGGCTGATCTCCGGCATCGTCAAGCAATATGGTCGGATCGACTACGCCTTCAACAATGGCGGCAGCGGCGGACGCGGCGCACCGGTTGGAAGCCTCGGCGAGGATGCCTGGCGCAAGACCATCGACGGCTACCTGACCTCGGTCTTCCTCTGCATGCGCTATCAGATCCCGGCCATGCAGAAGGACGGCGGCGGTGTCATCATCAACAACTCCTCCGTTGACGGCCTGCGCGGCTATCCCTTTCCGGGCGGTGCGGCCTATGCGGCCGCAAAACACGGCGTCATCGGGCTGACGAAGAGTGCCGCACTCGAATATGCCCGCGAGGGTATCCGCATTACCGCGATCTGCCCCGGCTGGGTCGGCACCCCGCCCGTCGAATCCTCTATGAAAAAGAGCGCCGATATTGCGGCCGCCATCATCGCCCAGACGCCGATCGGCCGCATCGCCACACCGCAGGAGATTGCAGAAGGCGTGCTGTGGCTCTGCTCCGATGCCTCGTCCTTCATGCTTGGAAGTCCGCTGGTGCTGGATGGCGGCTACATGAGTTGAGAGACTATGTTTCGCCGCACGAGAGAACAGGAAGAGGCTATCTGGCGGGACATCGTTATCGCTATTCCCTGTCCCCGCGCCTTTCCTTTGCCAAGCGGAGCATGAATGACTGACGGCAATGATATTCCAATGAGTGAGACGCGCCGCACCGACAGGCTGCTGCTGCGCCCGCCGACGATGGAGGATCTTCATTTTCTGACGGAGCTGTTCGCAAAGCCTGAACTGGTCGCGCACCGGCCCGTGCCTCTGCCGGACAGCCCTGAAGAAAGCGCCGCGCGGCTGGCGAGGGACATGGCGCATTGGGAACAACACAGCTTCGGCCGCTTTGCAGTCATCGCCAATGGTGAGTTGATCGGCTTTGGCGGGGTCACAGTGTCGAGCGAGTTCGAGGGTCTAAACCTCTCCTATCATCTCGATCCCCGAAGCTGGGGGCACGGTTACGCAACCGAACTCGTTCGCGGCATACTGGCCTTTGCCTTCGAAGAGCTGGGGGCCCGCCGGATTATCGGGCTGGTACGCCCGGCCAATCCCGTATCTCGCCGCGTTCTCGAGAAATGCGGCTTCGGCTTCGAAGGCCAGGTCATGCTCCACGGTGCGCCGACGAACCTTTACAGCCTTCTATCCTGAAACTTTCGAAGAGCCTCTCCGCCTGGCATTGCCTTACTCGAGGATGGGCACATGCGGCGCCGCCGACCGCGGCAAGACTCCGGTCAGCCGCGGATCATCCGTGACCTCGACCATGAAGGCATAGGGCCTGAAGCCGGACCGCTGATAGAAGGGTAGCGCGTTCGGGTGGTCGAAATGGCAGGTGTGGACCCAGAGTCGCTCGATCGGATGCGCCCATGCGATGGACAAAGCATGATTCATGAGATAGCGCCCCGCCCCTGTTCCGATGGCGCTCTTGCCGACGCCGAAGAAGACCAGTTCACATTGGCCGGGCTGCCGGAAATCAAGTTCCAGCATTCCGGCTTGCTGCCCATCCGAGAGCAGCACGTAGATTTCCACCAAGGGGTCGCCGATGATGGCTTTCAGCGCCTCATCGGCCATGACAAGCCGGGAAACCCACAGCCAGTCCTCACCGATCGCCCGGAAGAGCTGCCGATAAGTCTGCGGATCGGGCGCCAGCATCCTCTCCAGGGAAAGCCCCGCAGTGTTGCCGATCTCCCTCGGCAGCGGCTTCTCGGTCATTTCCAGACAGGTGACGGCGTTTGCAAGCTTGCCCCTGGGAACCGGAGAATATCCCATGGGCAGTTCGGGGTTCGAGTGGTCCGATTTTTCCGCGGTACTCATGTCTCGTCTATCCGTTGTGCGCCGTTTCAAGATGTCCAATGGAGATCAGGATTCGGCTATCGACTCAACCCGCTTTGCCGCGGCTGATAACCAGCACGAAAAAAGCCCCGCATCAGCGGGGCCAAGTCTTTCTGAGTGGAATACTCTGATGTCGGATTGTTATCAGTGCCAGGTCTGGCCGTTGTACCAGGTATCGACGTCGCTGCGGATGCGGTCCTTGGCGAGGCCGTAGCGTTCCTGCAGCTTGCCTTCAAGCTGTTCGCGGCGGCCGTTGATCTGGTCGAGGTCGTCGTCGGTGAGCTTGCCCCACTGTTCCTTGACCTTGCCCTTCACCTGCTTCCAGTTACCTTCAACACGGTTCCAATCCATCACGGTTCTCCTTTGTTGGACATGGTTGGAAAACGACGCAGGCGCCAAATTGTTCAAAAGAAAAACCCGCGGTTGGAAAACCGCGGGCCCTTTCTGATCTCAAGCCGATGCATTGACTTATGCAGCACGGCCCGTCCAGCGACCCTCGGCGCGGCCATATCCATGCACGTCGCCTTCGTCACCGGTGCGGAAGCGGTTGACCTTGTCCGAGAGCATGTCGACGCGCTGGCGCAGGCCCTGGATTTCGGCATTGTTCTCTTCCACCATCGCCGCATTCTGCTGGGTGATGAGCTCCACGTCATGCACCGCCTTGCTGACCTCGTGGAGGCCTGTCGACTGTTCGCCTGTCGCAGCCGAAATCTCGGCGACGAGGCGCTGCACGCCGCCGACATGGGCGATGATTTCGGCGAGCGCCTGGCCGGTTTCCTCGACAAGCTCTACGCCGCTCTGCACCTGGCCGGAACTCGCCGAGATCAGCTCCTTGATCTCGCGGGCGGCCTTGGCGCAGCGCTGGGCAAGTTCGCGCACTTCCTGCGCCACGACCGCAAAGCCGCGGCCCGCCTCACCTGCTCGTGCTGCTTCGACGCCCGCATTCAGCGCCAGGAGGTTGGTCTGGAAGGCGATCTCGTCGATCACGCCGATGATGGTGGCGATCTTTTCGGACGACCGGTTGATTTCGCCCATCGCATCGACGGCCTTGGCGACGACTTCGCCGGAACGGGTCGCGAAAACCTGTGTCTCGTTGACGGATTGTGCCGTCTGCTTGGCGCGGTCGGCGGTGGAGCGCACGACATCGCTCAGGTGCCGCAGCGCCCGCGAGCTCTCCTCGAGTGCGGCCGCCTGCTGTTCGGTCCGGCGCGCGAGGTCGTCGGCCGAGGATGCGAGGTTGCCCGTGCCGCCCTTGATTTCGACGGTGGCGCCGCGCACATCGGCCAGTGTCTGGCGGAGTGCCTCGACGGCATGATTGTAGGTATCGGCCATGTCGACGAAATCGCTGGCGAGATCGCGACGCATGCCGATTTCCAGATTGCCTTGTGCCAGCTGCTGCAGCACGTCGGAGAGAGCATTCAGCGCCTGCTTCTGTTCGGCCTCGATGCGAGCGCGCTCGGCGGTGCGGCGGCTCGCCTCGTCGGCTGAGAGCGCCCGCGCGCTTTCGGCCTCCTTCTCGAGCCGGACGTTTTCGACAGCCGCATCACGGAAGACAGCGACCGAGCGAACCATGTCGCCAATCTCGTCGCCGCGGTTACGGCCTTCGATGGCAACTTCGAGATCGCCATTAGCAAGCCGGGTCATCACGTCTGAAACGCGCTTCAGCGGGCCACGCAGGGTTTCGACCAGCATCAGCCCGCCGATGATCGCCAGCAGCGTCCCGAGGATCATCGCAAAGACAGAAACATTGGCCGAACGTTCGCTGTCTTCCTTGCCGAGTTCCTGAGCCTGGCTGACGAACTGGCGAAGCGAGGCCATTGCGCCGGAGAGGATTTCGGATGACTGCTGGCGTGCCGCCTTCCAATCTGCAGCCGCCTTCAGCATGTCTGCAGAAGCAGCGGTCAGCGAAACGGCAGCCGGGGCGACCTTGTCTGCGAAAGCCTTCATGACGGCATCATTGGCGCCGAGCGCAGAGATCTTCTTGGCGGTTTCGGTCAGCACCTTGAGGTCGGCAAGAACCACGTCCCGCGCGGCGGCATCGCGCGCGCTCAGCATCTGGCTCACATGCACCTGCAACCGGTCGGCGCTGTCGCGCACCTGGTCGACCGAGGTCAAAAGCTCGCGCTGTTCGGCAATGCTCTTGTCGAGGCTGACGAAACGGGCGGATGCCGTGTCGCTGTTCTTGGCCGACTGCAGCGTCATCTGACCCTCGGTATTGACGAAGCCGGTCAGTAGCGGCGCCATGCCGGAGGCTTTCTCATCCGGTGTGCCGCTGCCCTTCAGGAGCGCATCGAGCTTGCCGGCTGTCTCGGCGACCTGTCCGATCAATGGCTGGCCATCCTGGGACACCATGGCCTTGGCGACATCGAGTTGCTTCAGGATCTCGGCAATATGCTGCTGGGCGGCCTCAATCTGCTCCTCGGGCGTAAAGCCCATCTGGATGTCGACGCGCATCGCGCCCATGATATCGGTCAGCGACTTGAAGGCGGCAGAATTGTAGAGCAGCGCCTTGGCGAAGACTTCCTTGTCGGTGAAATCCTTGCGCACGAGATCGGTCTGGCTGCCGGCTTCATCCGCCGCAGCCCGGATCGCCTGCACCGTCTTGTTGATGGCCGCGACGCTCGCATCTTCCGTCTGGCGCAGGCCCCACAACGTCTCCTGCTGCTTGCGCATGGCTGACGCCAGGCCGCTGACTTCGGTCAGCTGGCTGCGCTGGTCGCCGGTCTTCAGCAAGCCGTTCAGGCGCGCGACGCCGCTCTCCTGCGCATCGATCGCCTTGCCGAAACCGGCTTTGCTCGCATCCGAAGGGTCTGAGACGAACTCCTGGAGTGCCGCCTGAAGGTTCTCGAAATCGGAGATATTTTCGATCGTCGCGCGCGTGACCGTCATGTGGCCGTTCAGGATATTGGCCGTGTGGTAACCGAGGATGCCGACACCGGCGATCAGCACGACGAGCGGGATGACGAACAGCAGGACCTTGGTGACGATACGACGGCTTTGCAGAAGTCGGTCGATGAAGTGCATGGACGCGGCGCCTTGAAACTGATGGTACCGTCCACTCCGCAATCATTCCGGATGGTTCGGCGGCCTCCTCCATCATGAAGAGTGGTCGCATATTTCGCTGAATCGGTTG
The DNA here is from genome assembly GCF_051811225.1 of Rhizobium sp. 768_B6_N1_8. Lineage (NCBI taxonomy): Bacteria > Pseudomonadati > Pseudomonadota > Alphaproteobacteria > Hyphomicrobiales > Rhizobiaceae > Rhizobium > Rhizobium sp. 768_B6_N1_8. The sequence continues at coordinate 1,919,992 of NZ_JBPWPV010000001.1, forward strand.
ATACAACCTTAATCCGCAACCGGAAGATTTGGGAATTATCCTTATATTTCTAATATTTGCCGCAACTGCACAAGGATTTGCCTTCCCTAACGTTATGTTGCGCTGCGCTGCAGCATCGAATTATTGCAGGTGTGGCATTCCTCCGATTCCCTTGCTGTCGGTTCCCTTCTAAAAGGGCTTGTAAGGTAAGGGAATCTCCAGCATGCCGCGATCACGCAATACCGAAGGCGCCATCTATATGAGCATGGCGATGGCGGGCTTTTCCTCAAGCGACGCACTCTCCAAATCGGTCATTTCCTACATGAATGCCGGCGAGATCATGTTCCTGCGTGGCCTCTTCACCAGCATCCTCGTCTATCTGATCGCCTGGAAGCTGGGCGCGCTGCGGCCCTGGCGGGTCATGCTCAAACCCGTTATCGCTCTGCGCATTGCCTGTGAGATCATCGCCGCCGTCACCTACATTACCGCTCTCGGCATGATGCCGATCGCCAATGCCTCGGCGATCCTGCAGTCTCTGCCGCTGGTCGTCACCTTCGGCGCGGCACTCTTCTTCAAGGAGCCGGTCGGCTGGCGGCGCTGGATGGCGATCCTTGTCGGCCTCATCGGCGTGATGATCATCATCCGCCCCGGCCCGGAAGGCTTTACCGCGGCCGCCCTCCTCTGCGTCGGCAGCGTCGCCTCCACCGCCGGCCGCGATCTCGCCACCCGCAGCATCAGCAAGGATATTCCCTCGCTGATGATCACGACGGTGACGGCGGTTTCGGTAGCAATCTTCGGCGCGCTGATGATCCCCTTCCTCGGCGGTTGGGAACCGGTCAGCGTCACCTCGCTCACGCATCTGCTGCTTGCCTCCGTGCTGGTGCTCGTCGGCTACCAGTCGGTCATCCTCGCCATGCGTACCGGCGAGATCTCCTTCGTGGCACCCTTCCGTTGTACGAGCCTGATCTTCTCTTCTTTGCTCGGCTTCTTCTTCTTTGCCGAAGTGCCTGATTTCTGGACGCTGGTGGGTGCCGCCATCGTTATCGCCTCCGGCCTCTATACGTTCTATCGTGAGGCCAAGCGCCACGTGCCGCCGGTCGCGCAGGAATCGGCGCCCCGATCGCCCGTGTGATAGTCCGAGGTATCGCCATGACTGACTTCGTGCTCGACCAATCGACCATTCCCGGCGTCGTGCTGGCCGGCGGGCGCTCATCGCGCATGGGCCGCGACAAGGCGGGCGTCACGCTCGGCGGCCGCAGCCTGCTCTCCCATGTTCTGGGCCGCCTCTCGCCGCAGACGGCACAGATCGCCGTCAATGCCGATGCGGCCGACGGACACGACCTGCCCGTTGTTTCCGACCGTATTCCCGGCAAGGCGGGGCCGATGGCCGGCATTCATGCGGCCATGGTCTATGGCGCCGGCCTGCCTTCCACCCATGTCGTCACCGTCTCCGTCGATTGTCCCTTCCTTCCGGCCGATCTTGTTAGCCGGCTTGCGGGTGCGGTAAGCCATCCCGAACAGATCGCCATAGCTACCTCGGAAGGCCGCAGCCATCCGGTCTTCGGCCTTTGGCCGACGGCGCTCGCGGGCGATCTGGAAGAATGGGTCAGGATGGACGAGAGGCGCCGTGTTCGCGACTTCCTCTTGCGTCATGACGTAGCGGAAGTCTCCTTCCCGCTGCATCCGACCCGCGCCAGCGTTCTCGATCCCTTCTTTAACATCAACACGCCGGATGATTTAATGGAGGCCGAACGCTGGCTGGAGGCACTTCGTGCATGAAAAAGATGGGCACATGAAAGAAGATGGGCGGATGACACAGAAAATCTTCGGCATCGCCGGCTGGAAGAATTCCGGCAAGACGGGCCTTGCGGTGCGCCTCGTCGAGGAATTCACCCGCCGCGGATACCGCATATCCACCATCAAACACGCCCACCACGATTTCGACATCGACAAGGTCGGCGCCGACAGCTACCGCCACCGCCAGGCCGGCGCGCATGAGGTGACGATCGTCTCGGGCACCCGCTACGCCATCATGCACGAGTTGCGCGGCGCCCCGGAGCCGACATTCGAGGAGATATTGGCGCGGCTTGCGCCTTGCGATCTGGTGCTGATCGAGGGCTACAAGCGCGAGCCGATCCCGAAGATCGAGGCGCGGCGGCTGGAGGCTGCAAGGCGCGATCCGCTGGCGCCCGAGGATCGGCATATCGTGGCGATTGCGGCGGATCACGAGGTCGATGATGCTGCAGGGCTCGCCGTGTTTGATCTCAATGATACGATCGCGATTGCGGATTTTGTTGCGCGCACGGTTGATCTTGGGGCTCCTCCGTCTCCCCAACCGGCGTGAGCGAACGTCTGAGCGGATAGCGAAGACCGCATTTGTTTTACCTGCGACCCCTCATCCGACCCTTCGGGCCACCTCCTCCCATCATCGCCATCACAAAATAAAAAGGGCGAGGCCCTCACGGACCCCGCCCTCCTCATAAGATTCCAGGTATTCGCTTACCTGTTCTGTGCCACCGGCCGCACGAGCGGCGTCACACGGCGAATGGTCACGCGCCGGTTCTCCTGGTTCGGTCCTGCTGTATTCACCTTCAGATAGCGCTCGCCATAACCCTGAGTCGCAAGGTTCTCCGGCGGGATGCCATAGACATCCGTCAGTACGTTGGCGACCGATTCCGCGCGCTGGTCAGACAGAATCAGGTTGCTCTGGTCAGAACCCACCGCATCCGTGTGGCCTTCGATCAGGAAGGTCTCGCTCTTGTTCTTGTCGAGCACTTCGTTGATCGCATCGGCCACCTTGCGCAGCGTGCGGGCCTGGGTCATCGGGATTTCCGCACTGCCGGTCGTAAAGGTCACCGTATCCAGGTCGATGCGGCGCACCTTGTCGCGGATACGGGCGGAATATTTCACCTCGTTCAGCGAATATACGCGTTCGACCGGCTCGACAGGCGGCTCGCTCAGGAACTCGTAATAGTCACGGTCCGGATCGGTGCTGGTGTCGATGATATAGTCGTTCAGCGGCACGCGCAGGCGCATCGGCGGCAGGTCGGCACCCGCATCCTCGAAGTAATCGCGGTCCGGATCCTCATAGAGCTCGGGAGAATAATAGAGCACTTCTTCCCGGCCGCGGGCATCGACGCGCGAGCGCTGGATGATGTCGCCGTACCGGTTGCGGATCGTCACGATGCGATAGCCCTCTGGCCGCATGATCGTCTCGCGGTAGCGGTCGCCCGAAAGCTCCTCGTAGCTCGGCCGTTCGCCGTCACGCAGGAACCGGCGGTCGTCATTGCTGCGCACCACGGTGCGGTCGCCGAACTGAATGATGATACGGCTGTCGTCCGTGCTCTCGCCGTAGTTTGCACCTTCCTGCCGGTCGAACTGCGGGCGGCGGTCCATGCGGCGGCCCTGCTCGCGGGTCACGGCTTCCATCTCGACCGGCGCGCGCTGCTGGCCGCGGCTCAGCGACTGGGCCTCGGCATCCGAGGTTGGCAGCTTGAAATCCTGGCTGTCGGCGCGCTGGCGGTCGCGGTCGCGACGACCCTGTCGGCCCTGGCTGCGGTCGGCATCCTTGTCGCTGTCGAGAACGGCGGCACCATTCTCAACCGGCAGGACGATCGTCTCGTTGCTCTTGGCCGGGTCCTGGGCGATTTCCTTGCGGCGCTCCAGCTCCTGCGGGGTGACCTTTTCAGGCGCCGGAATGGCCTGTTCGGCCTGCTGCGGCGCACCGGCTGCCGGCTGTTCGCCGGGCTGCGGCGCATTGGCGGCAGGCTGTGCTGGCTGCTGACCGGGTGCAGGCTGCTCGGCCTGCTGACCACTGGCGGGCTCTCCTGCGGTGGCCGGCTTTTCCGCCGGAGCTGGCTTCTCAGCCGTCACTGGCTTTTCGACAGCAGGAGTCTCGGCCTGGACAGGCTTTTCAGCTGCGGGCTTTTCAGCGGCAGGCTTTTCGGCAGCGGCTGGTTTTTCAGCCGGCACAGGCGCTTCGCCAGAGGGTGCCGCCTGCTCTTCGGCGGTAGCGGGACGCTTGCCGCCAGCCGGACGCTTGCCGCCCTGCTGTTCTGCGGGCTGTTCCGTGGTCTGCTCGGCCGGCTGCTCTGACGTTTCTGGCTTCTGGCGCTGCGGGCGCGGCTTTTCGGCGGGCTGATTCGCTTCGCCGGCGCCAGGCGCCTGTTCGGCCGGCTGCTGGGCCTCGGGAGCGGCCTGTTCGCTATTCTGCTTGTTGCGATCGCGCTGGCGCTTCGGCTGCTCCGGCTGGGGCTGCTCTGCTTGCGGCTGTTCAGCCTGCGGCGCGGCCTGCTGTTCCGGCTGTGCCTGCTTCTGGCGGCGTGGGCGCTGCGGTTCTTCGGCGGCCGGCGCCGGCTCTTGAGGTGCAGCCTGTTCGGGCTGAGCTTCGCGCTGGCGGCGCGGACGGGCGGGTTCCGCAGCCGCGGGTGCCTGGGCTTGCGGCTCTGCCTGCGGTTCGGGCTCGCGCTGGCGCTTGGGCTTCTGTTCCGGTTTCGGAGCGCTTTCGGCGGGCGCTTCGCGCTTTTGCGGCTTCTCGGCGGGGGCCTCCTGCTGCTGTTGCTGCTCTTCTGCCTGCTTCTTCTTTTTCAGGAGCTCCTCTTCAGAAGGTGCGTCCTGCGCCACCTCGTAGCTGCCCCCGACGATGGTATTGGCAACAGTGCCGGCAGCGCCATGCTGAACCCCGCCGACTGCGGCGTAAGCGCCTACCGGCGGCACCACGAAGGCAAGGGAAAGCAGCGGAAAGGCCGCACTCGCAAACAGTCTGGATTTCATGCCCATATGGGGTTTCCTCGTCCTTTGTTTTGACTTCGACCGGGGCTCACTGCCCCGCAATCACGGCTTTTTGTGCACCAGGCGAAACTCAAAGCGCTAAAATGCCGATTTGTTCCGGAAGCTAGGAAGGCACGCATTAACCTCGCCTGAACGTGGCGGTCGGTCCCCGTTCATATGGGCTCGCACGCTGGCTACCGGTTGCAGCGCACAATTGCGGCGGGATTCCTGTTGCAATTTTGTGAGAAAAGGTTTGATTATCGCCGCAAGACGGTGGTGGCACCGTCGAAGTGTGCGGCCTCCGGCGAACAACAAAAAGGCCCGGAGCCACCAACAGAGAGGATCCTCATGCGCATTTCCACCAAGCTCCTTGCTGCTGCCTCGATGGCGGCAATGTCTCTCTTCGCCGGCGCGGCGCTTGCCGACGGCGAAAAATATGTGATCGGCACGGACTCGACCTATCCGCCTTTCGAATTCGTCGACGCCAGTGGCACCATTCAGGGCTTCGACATCGATGTCGCCAAGGCACTCTGCGCCCAGATGAAGGCCGAATGCTCCTTCGTGTCCACTGACTGGGACGGCATTATCCCGGCTCTGAACGCCAAGAAGTTCGACATGATCGTCTCTTCCATGTCGATCACGCCTGAGCGCCTCAAGCTCGTCGACTTCTCCAACAAGTATTACAACACCCCGCCGGCAATCGCCGTGCCGAAGGACTCCACGATCACTGATGTTGCCGGCCTCAAGGGCAAGGTGATCGGCGCGCAGACCTCCACGACCCATGCCAACTACGCCGAGAAGCATCTCGCCGACACCGAACTGAAGCTCTACCCGACGGCTGACGAGTACAAGCTCGACGTCTCCAGCGGCCGCGTTGATGCCGTCATCGACGACGTCGTCGTTCTCTCCGAATGGGTCAAGTCCGATGCCGGCTCCTGCTGCAAGATCCTGACGACCCTGCCGGTCGACAAGGAAATCAACGGCAACGGTGCAGGTATCGCCATCCGCAAGGGCGATCCGCTGAAGGAAAAGCTGAACACCGCGATCGCCGCGATCCGCGCCAGCGGCGAGTACAAGAAGATCCAGGAAAAGTACTTCGATTTCGACGTTTACGGCGAATGATAAATTCGCTATCTGGCCGATGAAGATGATGGCGGAAGGCTTGCTCTTCCGCCATTTTTGTTTGACAAAGGTGGCAATATCAAAACGGCAAAAGCCGTGAGGGGAATTCTGGCATGGGCGGATTATTTTCCGCGCTTGGCTCCTTCTGGAGCCTGATTGTGCACATCGTCGATCCACTGTGCGGGCCCGTTGGCATCTTCACCTGGTTAGCGCCGTCGACGATTCTTGCCTGTGGCGATACCGGCTGGGGCGACGAGATCGCACTCGGCCTGCAGGTCACCGTTTCGGTGGCGGTCGTCACCTTGCCGATCGGTCTCGTCATCGGTTTTCTGGTCGCGCTCGGCCAGCAATCGGAAGAGAAATCGCTGCGGCTCGCCGCCGGCGTCTACACCACGATCTTCCGCGGCCTGCCGGAGCTTCTGACGCTCTTCATCATCTACTACGGCATGCAGATCCTCATCCAGTATCTGCTGGATCTCGCCGGCTATAATGGCCCGCCGGTCGAAATCAACGCCTTCTTTGCTGGCGTCATCGCGCTGTCGGTCGTCTTTTCCGCCTATTGCTCGGAAGTGCTGCTCTCGGCCTTCCGCGCCATTCCCAAGGGGCAGTATGAAGCGGGAGACGCGCTCGGCCTGCATCGTGGCCGCACGCTGCGCCTCATCGTCCTGCCGCAGCTCGTTCGCATCGCCCTGCCGGGCCTGACGAATCTCTGGATGGTGCTGCTGAAGGACACGTCCTATGTGTCGATCATCAGCCTTGCCGATATCCTGCGCCAGACGAGTGTCGCCGTGCGCGTGACCAAGGAGCCCTTCTTCTTCTATGGCCTGGCCTGCTGTCTCTATCTGGCGCTGGCCATCCTTTCCTCCTTCCTGCTCGTCTATGTCGACCGCTGGGCCAAGCGCTCGGAGGTCCGTCGATGAGCTACGCTGAAACATTGATCCCCCCGCAGCCGGCACCCCGCGCCGTGGCCAAGCCGATGACGGCCTCACGCCTCGCCGGCAATATATTCGTGGCCTTCTGGGCGCTGCTTGCCGCACTCCTGATCTACACCGTCATCAATGGCTGGGATCCGGAGAAGTTCACCCGCTACGGGCCGCGTTATCTGCACGGCCTGTGGATGACGCTCAGCATTGTGGGCATTTCGGTCGTCTGCGGCGCCGTGCTGTCTCTGCCGCTCGCCATGGCGCGCATGTCAAAAAATCGCGTGCTGAACTGGCTCGCCTACGGCTACATCTATTTCTTCCGCGGCACGCCGCTGCTGGCCCAGCTATTCCTGGTCTATTACGGCCTCGGTGCGTTCCGGCCGCAGTTGGAAGCGGTCGGTCTCTGGTGGTTCTTCCGCGATGCCTGGTTTTGCGGCGTCTTCGCCATGACCATCAATACCGCCGCCTATCAGGCGGAAATCCTGCGCGGCGCCATTGAAAGCGTGCCATATGGCCAGCGCGAGGCGGCCGATGCACTCGGCATCCACCGCATCATCGCTTTCCGCAAGATCATCCTGCCGCAGGCCTTCATCGTGGCGCTGCGCCCCTATGGCAACGAGATCATCCTGCTGATCAAGGGCTCGGCGGTCGTTGCCATCATCACCGTGCTCGACCTGATGGGCGAGACGCGTTATGCCTTCTCGCGTACCTTCGACTACCAGACCTATCTGTGGGCGGCGATCTTCTATCTCACGATCGTGGAAGCCTTGCGCCACCTCTGGGGCTGGATCGAGCGCCGCCTGACGCGCCACCTGAAGCGCTGAAGAGACTTGGCAGCACTCTCCTATCGCTGCTGCCAAGTTATTGAAATCAAAAACAAATAGCGCTTTTATGCGATATCTGTCAAGCTTCCGTTAACCACGGCATGATCTCATATCATGCAGCGCTAATAAGCGCAGAGTGGGAACAAGAAGAAGTGAGACAATATGCACAAGGACATGGAAAAGCAGCTTAAGGGTTACGGGCTGACGACGGCCCAGATCCTCTACCGCATACCGGATCATCCGGCCTTTCTTCAGACCTATATCTGGCAGGACTACGACCTCGCACCGGACTTTCCGGAAATGCATGGTTTCCTGAAGTTCTGGCAGGAGAAACTGGATGGGCCGCTGCATTCGGTGCGTTACATTCACCGCAGGCTCATTTCGGCAACGGAGTGGCGCTCCCTTAAGGGCGAATTCATATTGCACTGAAATTGCAGTTGCGATGGTAAGCTGTGGGCTCTAAAACGCCCGCATGAACAAAAAGAAGATCGACGAAGAGGCTCTCGCGGAAGCCTATAACCGCGCTCTTGCGCTTGAAAAAGCCGGTGACATCGATGCGGCCGTGGAAGCCTATCAGGAAGTCCTGGCCATCGATCCCGACGATCACGGCGGTGCGGCTGTGCGTATTGCCTCCATGGGCCGCGGCGAAACGCCTGTTCGAGCGCCGGACGCCTATGTCGAAACTCTCTTCGATCAGCATGCCGAAGTCTTCGAGGATGTGCTGGTGGAACAGCTCGGCTACCATGTGCCGATGCTCGTGCGCCAGCGCCTGCAGGACCTGAAGCTCGGCCCTTTCAAGCGCATGCTTGATCTTGGTTGCGGCACGGGCCTGACCGGCAGCGCGCTGAATGACCTCTGCGAGGAGATGATCGGCATCGATATCTCCGAGAATATGGTCGTCATCGCCGATGAGAAGGAAGTCTATGAGACGCTCTTCGTTGCCGAGGTCGAGGATTTCCTCGACGACAATGAAGAGGATCCTTTCGATCTGATCACCGCGACTGACGTGCTGCCCTATCTCGGCGCGCTGGAGCCGCTGTTCTTCGGCGCTGCCGAGAATATGAATGCCGGCGGCATCTTCATCTTCTCCTCGGAAACCCTGCCCGAAAGGCTGGCAGACGGCCGCCCCTATATGGTCGGCCCGCACCAGCGCTTCATCCACACCGAGACCTATATCCGCGAGCGCCTGGCCGCCACAGGCTTCGAGCTCATCGAGATGATGGAGATCAACGTGCGCATGCAGGAGGGGCGGCCGAGCCCCGGCCATCTGGTGACGGCGCGTTATAACGGCTGAACGTGCCATCTGGCATTTTGCGGGCGCCTTGCTAACTTCTTGACCTGATCTCTTCAGGAAAGGTCAATGCATGGCGCTCGTACTCTACCAGCATCCGCTTGCCTCCTTCTGCCACAAGGTGCTGATCGCGCTTTACGAGAACGGGACGCCCTTCGAAAACCGCTTCGTCGATCTCGCCGACGAGCAATCGAGCGCCGACCTTCTGCGTTTCTGGCCCGTCGGCAAGATCCCCATCCTGCGTGATGAGACGCTCGACAGCACGATTCCTGAAACCAGCATCATCATCGAGTATCTGGACCGGCACTATCCCGGCCCTGTTTCACTCGTGCCGGAGGAAACCAATGCCGGCCTGCAGGTCCGCCTCTGGGACCGTTTCTTCGATCTCTATGTGCAGGTGCCGATGCAGAAGATCGTCATAGACCGGATACGCCCGGAAGGCTCGGCCGATCCGCATGGTGTCAACGAAGCACGCGCCATGCTGTCTCTCGCCTATGACATGGTGGAAAAGCAGATCGACGGCAAAGCCTGGATCACCGGCGACGCCTTCACCATGGCCGACTGCGCCGCGGCACCCGCCCTCTTCTACGCCCGCACGCTGGTGCCCTTCACCGAGAAGCGCCCGGGCATCGAAGCCTATTACCGCCGCCTGCTGGAGCGCCCCTCCTTCGCCCGCGTGCTGAAGGAGGCGCTGCCCTATTTCAAGTTCTACCCCTACAAGGAAAACCTGCCGGACGAGTTCAGGCCGCTGGAATAGCGGGCGCCCGCCTTGCTAGTGAGCGTTCGAGTAGCCGGCCTGCCGAGAAGGATGGGCCTGCGCAAATTCCGGAAGGTCGAAACAGCGCCTCCCGAGAGCCGCCAGGGACGGAAAGGCCGAGAGGTCGATCTTGTTGAGATCGGCCATGACGATCTGGCCGGCGATGCAGATATCGGCAATGCCGGGGGCCTCTCCGAGCGCAAACGGTGCCGGCGGGCGCCGGGTGAGCAGGCGCTCGTAGGTCGCAAGTCCCTCCGTCGTCCAATGCCGGCACCATGTCTCGATCGCGGATGCATCTGCGCCGAATGCCTGGCCGAGATGTTTGCGCACGCGCGGCACGATCAGCGGGTGGGCATCGGCGACGGCGACCAGCGCCAGCGACCGAGCATAGGCTTTCTCCCTGGCATCCTCGGGCATCAGGCGCGGCTGCGGATGGATATCGTCGAGATATTCCATGATCGCCAGCGATTGAAAGAAGCGATGGCCATCGTGAACCAGGGTGGGCACGACATGTTCGGCGTTCACTTCGGCATAAGCGTCATCGAACTGACGCCCGGAGAGAATATCGACTTCGATTTCCTCGAAAGGCAGTTTCTTCAGGGCAAGCGCGACGCGGACACGAAAAGCCGCGTTTGAGCGCCAGAAGCCGTAGAGTTGAATGGTCATGGGAGTGATCCGCTCTGATTGAATGCCAGGTCTCGCGATGATGCGAACCTGCTCTTATCTAGCGGATGATCCGCCCTCGCGCCATCGCAGCGACGCAATGTCACTTGCCGGCATTCAGCTGCCTGCCTTCCGGAAGGCGACGAATGGCGAGCCTAATGCCCGCCATCGCTACCGAGGATCGCCGACAGCAGCCGCCCTTCGAGCTCCGCCAACGCCGGATTGCCGTGGCGGCGCGGGTGCGGATAGGGAATGGCGAGATCAAGCGCGATGCGGCCCTCTTCCAGTACGATCACCCGGTCGGCGAGATGCACGGCTTCGCTGACATCATGGGTGACGAGCACAGTGGTGCATCCGAGTTCGCGCCAGACGCGGTTCAGCAATTGCTGCATGCTGATGCGAGTGAGCGCATCCAGCGCGCCGAGCGGTTCATCGAGCGCCAGAATGCCCGGCTTGCTGACGAGCGCACGGGCGAGCGCCACGCGCTGACGCTGGCCGCCCGAAAGACGCGCCGGCCATTCGCTGGCCTTTTCGGCAAGCTGCACTTCGTCGAGCACGGCCTTCGCCTCCATAAGCGCGCGTTTCTTCTCGACGCCTTCGCCGAGGCCGACGACGACATTGTCGGCGACGCTGAGCCAGGGCAAGAGCCGCGGTTCCTGGAAGACAATGCGAGCATTCGGATGCGTCTCGCTGCCATCAGCACCTTCGAAGTGTAGATCGCCCGACGTAGGTTCATCGAGGCCCATCAGGATGCGCAGCAGCGTGCTCTTGCCACAGCCGCTCTTGCCGATAACGGCGACGAACTGGCCGGCCGGAATATGCAGATTGATGCTGCGCAGCACCCGGTTGGCGCCAAAGCTCTTTTCGAGACCGGAAAGTGTGATGGCAGCAGCGCCTTCACCGGCGGCAACCGGATGGTTCTCGGAGAATTCTACAGCTTCGGCGGCATGAAAACGTTCGTGCGTGACAACGGTCATGGCTTCAACTCCTACTTGGCGTAAGCCGGGTTCCACTTGAGCGTCTGACGCTCCAGCGCGCGGGCGACGACATCGGCGAGCTTGCCGAGCACGGCATAGATAACGAGCGCCAGCACCACGACATCGGTCATCATGAATTCGCGGGCGTTGTTGGCCATGTGGCCGATGCCCGAGGATGCGGCAATCGATTCCGAGACGATCAGCGTCAGCCACATGATGCCGAGGGCATAACGCAGCCCGACGAAGATCGACGGCAGCGCGCCGGGGAAGATCACCTTGCGGAACAGCGTCCAGCCGCTCATGCCATAGACCTTGCCCATCTCGATCAGGTCGCGATCGACATTGCGCACGCCATGATAGGTGTTGAGATAGACGGGAAAGAGCACGCCGAGCGAGGTGAGGAACAGCTTCGATTCCTCGCCGATACCGAACCAGAGAATGACGAGCGGGATCATCGCCAGATGCGGAATAGTGCGTAGCATCTGCAGCGTCGTATCCGTCAGTTGCTCCGAAAGCTTCGACACGCCATTGGCAATGCCGAGCAGGAAGCCGATCGAGCCGCCGACCAGAAGGCCGGCAAAGGCCCGCGCCGCGCTGACCAGAACATCTTCAGGCAATTGCCCCGAGATCGTCGTCGTCCAGAAGGCAGAGGCGACATCGGCCGGAGACGGCATGATGCGCGAGGAAATCCAGCCGACCGAACAGCCGAGCTGCCAGAGTGCGATGATCGCAACCGGCAACAGATAGGGCAGCAGCTTGTCGCGGCCGGGCAGCGGCAGGCGGAAACCCGCCCTACCCTTGCGCGTCTCGGCGGCAGCCCGCGCAAACGGCGTATCGAAAGTCGACATGGATATCTTCCTCGCGCTTCGGTTCTGAACAATTCCGGCAAAGCTGTGCGGGGCTTCGTGTCCGGAACTGCGTTGGGAAAAGCGGCCCCTATCAGGAGCCGGAAACAACCTTCAGGTTGCCGCCATGGCTACCGCCGGCAAAAACCTTCTTGCGGCCGAACTCGTTGTTGAAGCTCAGGCGCTGTTCGTCCCTGCTGATGCCGAGTTCCGGGAAGAGCAGTTCGGCGACGCGATAGGCCTCTTCCAGGTGCGGATAGCCGGAGCCGATGACCGTATCGATGCCAACGTCCTGATATTCCCTGAGACGAGCAGCCACTGTCTTCGGCGAGCCGACGAGCGCAGTACCCGCACCGGCGCGCACCAGGCCGATACCGGCCCAGAGGTTCGGTGACACTTCAAGCTTGTCGCGGCGGCCGCCATGGAGGGCTGCCATGCGCTTCTGGCCGACGGAGTCGGATTCCTTGACGAAACGCTCCTGCGCTTCGGCGATCGTCTCGTCATCGAGATGGCGGATCAGGCGGTCAGCGGCTTCCCATGCCTCTTCGTCCGTCTCGCGAACGATGAAGTGCAGGCGGATGCCGAAGGAGACGTCGCGGCCCTTGCCGGCAGCGGCAGCGCGCACCTTCTGAACCTTTTCGGCAACCTGTGCCGGCGGTTCACCCCAGGTCAGATACTTGTCGACGCGGCCGACGGCGAAATCGATGCCGGCATCCGAAGAACCGCCGAAATAGAGTGGCGGGCGCGGCGACTGCACCGAGGGGAAGCCGAGGCGGGCATCGGTCGCCTTGATGTACTTGCCGTCATAGCTGGCGACACCCTTTTCGAGCAGTTCTTCGAAGACATGAAAGAACTCGTCGGCATGGGCGTAGCGCTCGTCGTGCTCCAGATGGATGCCGTCGCCGGCAAGCTCGGCGGGGCTGCCGCCAACGACGATATTGAGCAGCAGGCGGCCGTTGGAGATGCGGTCGAGCGTGGTGGCAAGGCGGGCATAATAGGCGGGTGACGCAGTACCCGGGCGGATCGCCACCAGGAACTGCAGCTTCTCGGTCCGCGCTGCCAGCGCCGAGGCCATGACGAAGGATTCCTCGCAGGCGACACCGGTCGGCAGCAGCACGCCGGAATAGCCGAGACGGTCGACCGCCTGTGCGATTTGCGTCAGATAGCCGATCTCCGGTGCGCGGTTGAGATCGGTGGAACCGAGATAGGTGCCGTCACCTGAAGTCGGGATGAACCAGAGGAAATTGATCGGGTCGGATGAAGCGGTCATGAGCGCATTCCTTTCTTATAACTGTCTGAAATCGGCGGTGCGGCTGTCAGCTCGCCTTCGGGTGCCAGACGATATCGCTGACCTTGAGCTGCTTCGGCACGATCTTGAGCTTGTAGAAATCATCGGCGAGCGCCTGCTGATAGGTGAGCGCGGCATCCGGCACGAGAGAGATCTTGCCGAGGTCGGCCTGGCTGCGGGTGAGCGTGACGCGGGTGATATCGGCGGGTACGCCGGTGATCTGCGCCAGCGCCTTCACGGTGCCGTCGAGATTGGCCTGGGCGGCCGCACCGACCTTGGCAAGTTCATCGATCACGTCGACGATCACTTCCGGATTAGCGCTCGTATAGGTGCCGTTGCCGAGGAAATAGCCCCAGTTGTCCAGCAGGCCCTCCGACGTCGTCAGCACCCGCGTCTGCGGATCGGCTTCGGCAACCGCGAAGAAAGGATCCCATATCGCCCAGGCATCGATGCTGCCGGTCTTGAAGGCTGCGCCCGCATCCGGCGGCGGCAGATCGACTTCGGTAATATCGGCAAGCGAAAGCCCGGCCTTGGCGAGCACCTTGAGCGCAAAATTATGAGCGCTGGAGCCACGCTTATAGGCAATTTTCTTACCCTTCAGATCCTCGAGTTTCTGGATCGGCGAATCCTTCTGGACGAGAAGCCCGTGGAAGGCGGCAGGTCCCCGATAGGCGCCCACATAGAGAAGATCGCCACCGGCCGCCTGAGCAAAGAGCGGCGGCACATCGCCAGAGACGCCGAAATCCAGTGCGCCGGCGCCGACAGCCTCGAGCAGCGGCGGGCCTGACGTGAACTCATTCCACTCGACGCTGACGCCCTTGGCCTCAAGCCGCTTTTCCAGCGCGCCCGAGGCCTTGGCGAGTGGCAGCACGCCGAACTTCTGCCAGCCGATGCGAAGCGTCGTGGCCGCAGCCTTTGCGGAGCGAACCTGCGGCAGGATGGTGGCGGCGGCCGCAGCGCCGAAAAGGCCGAGCGTCTGTCTGCGAGTGAACATGAAATCTCTTCTCCGTTCTGGTGGCTTTCGGCCGTTCCCTGCTGCGAACCGATGTCGCGAACCGGTCGCGCCTGATCATGCGGAGATACTGACATAGACGACCAATTAGATCGACAATATCAATTTGCTATTCTAACTCGGTCAGGAGAATAATTTTCCCCAGTTCCGCGGCATAGGTACGCTCCCATGCCGCGGTCGCAGGACCCTGCCCCAGCGCCCACTCCAAACTGCAGGAGAGATCCTCCGTCCGGCGGCTATCAGCTCGCCTTCGGGCGCCAGACGATATCGCCGGTGGTCAGCTTCTTCGGCACGATACCGAGATTGTAGAACTCGTCGGCCAGCGCCTGCTGATAGGCCGCTGCCGCATCGCTCACCGTCGTCACGCTGCCGAGATCGGCGCCGGGGCGCTGCAGCGTCACCCGCGTCACTTCGGCGGGAACACCTGTTATTTCCGAGAGCTCCTTGATCGTCGCATCGAGATTGTCCTGCGCCGAGCGGCCGACCTTGGCGAGCTCGTCCAGCACGTTGACGATGACCGTGCCGTTCTCGTCTGTGAAATCCTTGTTGGCGAGGAAGAAGCTGTAGGAATCGACGATCCCTTCCGCCGTCGTCAGGATGCGCGTATCGGGATCGGCTTCCGCGATGGCGAGATAGGGATCCCAGATCGACCAGGCATCGATGCTGCCATTCTTGAAGGCAGCTGCCGCATCCGGCGGCGCGAGATCGATCTGCTGCACATCTTGCGGCGCCAGCCCCGCCTTACGCAAGGCTTTGACCGTTACGTTATGAGCGCTTGAACCGCGCTTGAAGGCAACCTTCCTGCCCTTTAGGTCTTCCAGCGTCTTGATCGGCGAATCCTTGCGAACGAGGATGGCCGAGCCCGCGGGGCTGCCGCGGTAGACGCCGACATAATAGAGCGCACCACCGGCCGCCTGCGCAAAGAGCGGCGGCACGTCGCCCGTCGCACCGAAATCAAGCGCGCCGGCGCCAAGCGCTTCGAGCAGCGGCGGGCCCGAAGTGAATTCCGACCAGCTCACCGTGATCCCCTGATCGGCAAGCCGCTTTTCCAAGGCGCCGCGACGCTTGGCGAGCGCCAGCACACCGTTCTTCTGCCAGCCGATGCGAAATTCCGTTGCGGCAGCACGGGCCGGCTTGACGGACGGTAGAATGGCCGTGGCTGCGGCAGCTCCGAAAAGCCCGAGCGTTTGTCGACGTGTGATCATCTCTATCCCCTTTTTCTGGCAGGCCTGCGCCTCTGCTGCGCTAGCTTGCCTGTTTCGATGGAGTGATGATGATTTAGTCTATAAATTAGATCGACAAAGAAATTTATCATATTCGCGATATCTGAAACTTTCCCGACCCCGTTTTGTCAGGCTCGGAGAAATTTTGTTCCAAGGTAGGCATTCTAACCCGTCCTCTTGGCTTTCCGCCGCCCCCCGTTTCCGCTAATTCTCGAAACCAGTTTGCAAGCGGTCATGGAGAACAGCATATGGCGAAAGTCGCTTTCATCGGTCTCGGCGTCATGGGTTTCCCGATGGCGGGACATCTGAAGACAAAGGGCGGCCACGATGTCACCGTCTATAACCGCACGGCCGAAAAAGCCGCCGCCTGGGCGGAGAAGTTCTCGGGCAAGTCCGCCCCTACCCCTGCCGAAGCTGCCGACGGCTGCGATTTCGTCTTCGTCTGCGTCGGCAATGACGACGATCTCCGCCAGGTGACTACAGGTGAAAACGGCGTGCTGAAGACCATGAAGCGCGGCGCGGTGCTGATCGACAACACCACGGCCAGCGCCGAAGTCGCCCGCGAACTCTATGAAGCCGCCAAGGCAAAGGGCGTCGATTTCATCGACGCTCCCGTCTCCGGCGGTCAGGCGGGTGCTGAGAATGGCGTGCTGACCGTCATGTGCGGCGGCGACGAGGCCGTCTTCGAAAAGGCAAAACCTGTTATCGACGCCTATGCCCGCATGGTCGGCCTGATGGGGCCAGCCGGCTCCGGCCAACTGACCAAGATGATGAACCAGATCTGCATCGCCGGCATCGTCCAGGGCCTTGCCGAAGCCGTGCATTTCGGCAAGCGCGCCGGTCTCGATATCGAAAAGGTGGTCGACGTCATCTCCAAGGGGGCGGCCGGCTCCTGGCAGATGGAAAACCGTCACAAGACCATGAACCAGGGCAAATACGATTTCGGCTTTGCCGTCGACTGGATGCGCAAGGATCTCGGCATTGTGCTGACCGAAGCTCGCAACAATGGCGCCAAGCTGCCGCTGACGGCCCTCGTCGACCAGTTCTACGGCGATGTCCAGGCGCTCGGCGGTAACAGGTGGGATACGTCTTCTCTGCTCGCCCGCCTCGAAAAATGACCACGCCCTGTCAATGATCTCCCCATCTTCGAGTGCAGCAGAACTGATCGCGCATCTTCAGACGCTGCGCTCTGAAGACAATATCGCCGGCATGGCGCGTTTCGGCATCGTTACCGAGACGGCCATCGGCATTTCTAATCCTGATCTGCAGAGGATCGCCCGGCTCGCAAAGAAGGATCACACCAGAGCGAAAGCGCTCTGGGCAAGCGGCATCCGCGAAGCGCGTTTGCTGGCGCTCTACACGTTCGATCCGAAAAGTCTTACGGAAGCCGAGGCCTGCATACTTGCCGCCGACTTCAACTCCTGGGAAATCGTCGATTGCGCCGCCGACCTCTTCATCGAGGCGAAACTCGACGCACTGATCCCGGACTTTGCCGCCGATGAGCGTGAATTCATCAGGCGAACCGCCTTCGCCATGATCGCCGGTGCGGCCGTACACCGGAAAAAGGACCCGGATGAAAGCCTGCTTGCCTACCTGCCGCTGATCGCAGCGCATTCCACCGATAACAGAAACTTCGTCCGCAAGGCTGCCAACTGGGCACTCCGCAACATCGGCAAGCGCAGCCGCGCCTGCCATGGTCAGGCGCTCGCCCTCGCCGAACGCCTCGCCGCAAGCATGGACAAGACGGCTCGATGGATCGGCAAGGACGCGGTCCGGGAACTAACGAGCGAAAAGCTGTTGGCTCGGCTGGGCTAAAGCGCCCGGAGCAATTTCAGCAAAATTGTGCCGCGGTTTCGCGATAACACTTGCATGGAACAGAGCTTTACTGTGCTGCGATCGCAGCCCCTGTCGTAACGATCTGATGCTGCTTGGATTTCTCGACGAGGAAATCGATCAGCGCCCGCACCGCCGGCGGCATGCCCTTGGTTGTCGTGAAGACCAGATAGAACTGGCTCTCCACCGTCTGCCACTCCGGCAGCACGCGAACCAGCCGGCCGGACTGGAGATCCGACGCGCAGGCATTTTCCAGAATGAGCCCGTAGCCCACACCTGCCCGAGCAGCATCGAGAATAGCCGTCATGCTGCGGCAGGTGAGCCGCGGTTGATGGCGTACGACCTTCTTCTCGCCATCAGGCCCAACCAGCTCCCAGGTGTGGAAGGACATCCAGGTGGTCATGGCAAGCGTCGGCGCATTGCCGAGGTCGTCAACGCCGCCGAGTTCGCCCATGCGCTCGACAAGCGAGGGGCTGGCGACCAGGATGCGCCGTGCCCGGTCGAGCTTGCGCATCATCAGGCTCGTCTGTGTTTCCGGCTCGCTCGCCGCGCGGACTTCGACGTCGATGCGCTCGTTGATGAGGTCCGTGCGCCGGTCGGAACCGATGATCTGCAGCTTGATCTTGGGGTAGCGCTCCAGGAATTCCGGCAGCACGGCTCCGAGTGAAATATCGATGAGACCGAGCGGGCAGCCCATGCGCACGATCCCCTGCGGATCGGACTGGGCCTCCGTGACGATTGACTTGGCGCGATCGGCTTCTCTCAGAATCGTCTGGCATTGCTCATAGAAGGCCTGCCCGATCTCCGTCACCCGGAAGTGACGTGTGGAGCGCTCGATCAGCCTGGCGCCGAGGCAATCCTCCAGACGGCTGACCCGCCTGCTCAACTTGGAGCGGGGTATTTTCAATGTTCGACTTGCGGATGCAAAACCACCGCTGGAGACGACGGCAGCAAAATAGAAGTAGTCGTTAAGATCGTCCATTATCGAAACCTACCCGAG
Organism: Rhizobium sp. 768_B6_N1_8; assembly: GCF_051811225.1. Lineage (NCBI taxonomy): Bacteria > Pseudomonadati > Pseudomonadota > Alphaproteobacteria > Hyphomicrobiales > Rhizobiaceae > Rhizobium > Rhizobium sp. 768_B6_N1_8. The sequence goes on from NZ_JBPWPV010000001.1 coordinate 1,938,499, forward strand.
AGTAGTAGTGAATGCCAGCCTCTGAAATGCTTATAGCGCCTCACCTGTCACGTTACAGTCACATTATTGGCATCGATTCCCGAGGAATAGAACCTGTCCAGACGCGTAGTTCATCGGATGAATTTTTTCAACCAAAAGGTGCATATCGCGCAACAAAATAGAGCGCGATTGATCAAGGGCAGCGAATACACTGATAGTTTTTAAATGTGCTCGACGTCGGGAAAAATCCGGAGGAAAGCCTTCCGGCAAGGTGAAACCGGTAAGCGTGGCGGCGCTCCTGGCTTCATGACCGCTTTCAACTGCAAAGGACTGGCCCAGCAGGGAAAACCGGACCAGTCCCTCGTTACTGATCGGAGGTCATTCTGATCAGAAACTCGTGGGTTAGGAGACCCCCGGCGCTAAGCCGGGGGTTCCGTCGTTCAGATTAGAACGAGCGCTGCAGACGGAAGTAACCGGTGGTTACGTCGTCGCCATCTTCCGGATCCAGGTACTGGACGGAAGCCTTGGCGTAGAAGTTGTCGACGATCTGGTAGTCGACCGTCAGACCGGCCTTCCAAGCATCGCCGAGACCGTCGAAGTCATCCGGAACAGCCTTGCTGCCGCCGAAGTAGTTGCCGTAGTACTGAACACCAGGGGTGATCTTCAGCTTGTCCGTTGCCTTGATGGCGTATTCGGCAGCAACTGCCCATTCAGCAGACGAGTAGTAGGAGTTCGGGCCGCTGGAGTAGACAGCAGCGAGGCCGAGCGTGCCCGGACCAATTTCAGCCGTACCCATTGCGCGGATTGCGCCGTCTTCGTTGTCGAAGTCCCAGCCGCCAGTAACCTGGTAGCTGAAGGCGCCAGCCGTGCCGCCGATGCCGAAGGCAACGCCGACATTGTTCGGAGCTTCGTCAGCCTTGAAGACGCCGTCTTCCAGTTCGTCAACGCTGAGGCCAGCGTAGAAGGAACCGGTTTCGTACTGATAACGGATGGAATTATGCAGCGTTACGACAGAACCGATATCGTCCGTTTCGCCGGAGAGACCATCGTCCCACCAGGAGTAGAAGAGACCAGCGCGGAAGCCCGCGACGTCGAGGTAAGCGGAGTCAAGGATCGTTTCCTGGCTGGATGCGTTGTCAGCATTGGCCTGGAGAACGATAACGCCGGTGAGCGGACCGTATTCGGTGTCGCTCTTGGCCGTGAACTGAACCTGACCACGGGTTACAGCATCCCAGCTCGAGTCGTTGGTGGAGCTGTCGCCGCCAGCGTTCGGGCCAACGTTAACCTGGAAACGAATGTAGCCTTCGATCTTCAGGCAGGTTTCCGTGCCCGGGATGTAGAAGTAGCCGGTGCCGTAAGCGTCGCAGACGCGAACGTACTCAACCGGCTCCGGCTCGGCAGCAACGATTGCGTCTGCTGCGAGTACCGGGGTCGATGCAGCAAATGCTGCTGCCGACGCAAGCAATACCATCTTGATGTTCATTGTAGAATTCCACTCCTTTGTCGATCGGGGCTTTACCCTGTCTCCGAAGATCCAAAGCCGACCCGTTTGAACAGCCTCACGGCGTGCGGATCGATCGAACCGCCGAACGTTCATCCCACAGACATCTGACTGTAGCAATTCGTGAAGGGCGCCAACCCACAGCCTGAGCATGCTTTCTGCACCAAGCGTGGTTTTTATACAACAATTTCAAGTGGATAAATAGCCAACGCACAAATTCCGCCGCGGTAACCAGTGGCTACCGCAAGCGGCTGAAATGCTCCTCCCAAGGCACCGCAAAAATGGAGCAGAGCTCGAACGTTTTCGCGAAGCAGCCGGACTTTAGCGCCGGCTAAGGACTATATAAAGATGGGAGATTAGGACATAGTGTCCTGAAATCGAACCTAATGGTGCAGAAAGCGAACCATCAATCGATTTGAGGCCTACTTTTTGTTGCAGAAGCAACCATAGGCACGCATTTTTGGCGTCGCTTAAACGTTTCGCCAACAACATAAAAAATCGTGCAAAGCGCGATATTGCGCTGCACGGACATTATAAAAGTGTTCCAGATACCCCCGGACCACCCTTCTGAATCGGCCCCCGTGCCTCCCAACGCCTGGGCCAATTCATGGCTTGCGTGGCTTCGCATAGTTCCATGACAGGAAGATTACAATTTGGAAAGGTTTCGCGCCGCCGTCAAGTGGCTGGTGTTCGACGAACACCCTCAGAAGTCACAGATGAACTCCTGATTCTCCCCGCCCAGCTTGCCTGAGCAGTCTCCAGAGGAGCTTCTGCTTCCTCACCAGCGGGCGCGATGCGTTCGCGCCTGCCTTAAATCGTATGCGCTGTCTTGAAAGCGCCTGCCCGACTCAGTCCTCGTTGGACTTGGCGTTTTCGAGAAGCATGTAGTCGAGCGGCAGCTGCGTCGAATACTTGATCTGCTCCATCGCGAAGGCAGACGAGACGTCGCGAATCTCGATCTTGGCGATCATCCGCTTGTAGAAGGCGTCATAGGCGGCGATATCGGGCACGACGACGCGCAGCAGATAGTCCACATCGCCGCTCATCCGGTAGAATTCGACCACTTCGGGGAATTCCGCCACGACCTCGGAGAAACGGCGCAGCCACTCGATGGAATGGGTTGCAGTGCGGATCGACACGAAGACCGTAACCTTGGTGTTGACCTTTTCGGGATCGAGGATCGCCACCCGGCGCTTGATGACGCCGTCTTCCTCCATCTTCTGGATACGCCGCCAGCATGGCGTCGTCGAAAGCCCGACCTTTTTGGCGAGGTCGGCAACGGCGAGCGTCGAATCTTCCTGGAGCAGGCGCAGTATCTTTCGGTCGAGGCGATCCATGCGAAACTAAGTCCTTTTCGAATTATTTTCTTTGTATAGCGCGATTCCGGCCGACGAAAAGAATTTTGTTTCAGAAGGCAAGCATTTTGATTCGCCGGCGCAGCTCGGGAAGCAGTTCTTCTTCGAACCACTGGTGCCGCTTGATCCAGCCGGTATTGCGCCAACTCGGATGCGGCAACGGAAGAATCAAGGGCTTGCCCGGCGCTGCTAGGCTGTCATGCCATGCCCGCACCGTCTCGGTCATGTTCTCGCGCCTCATGGCTCCCATATGCCAGGCCTGCGCATAACCGCCGACGGCAAGCACCAGCTCGATCTGCGGCATGGCCGAAAGCACGCGATCCCGCCAGATCGGCGCGCATTCACGCCGCGGCGGCAGGTCGCTGCCCTTGGCATCATAGCCGGGAAAACAGAAGCCCATCGGCACGATCGCGAATCGATCCCGGTCGTAGAAGGTCGGCCGGTCCACCTGCAGCCACTGCCGCAGCCGGTCGCCAGAAGCATCGTCGAATGGCAGACCGCTTTCATGCACGCGCAGCCCCGGCGCCTGGCCCCCGATCAGCACACGGGCGCGCGACGAGAGCACGGCAACCGGCCGCGGCTCGTGCGGCAGTTGATCCTCGATGCCGCGCAGCGGCGCATCGCGACAGATTCGGCAGGCGGCAATCTCGGCCCGCAGCCCATCCAGTCGGTCCTCGCTCAACGCACTATTCATTACCATCCCGTCCATCCGCCGATCAGCCGCCTCAGGCCGGAGCTTTCATGCCGGGCCTGATCCCTGACATCGCGCGGCATTTCGAAATGGCCGGCCCAGAGCCCGAGCTTTTGCGCCCTCGCCTGCCTTTCTTCCTGCTGATAGCCGCCATAGGAAACCGCCATCCCGGAAGCCACCATGCGCGCATTAATATTGCCGGCACTATTTCGGCAAGTGACCAGCAGTCGGTCGTAGCGATCACGCTCGTTTCCGCCGCATTGCGTAGCGTTGTCCGAAACCAGCTGCTGCAGCGCCTGTTGCGCCTGCCTGCCGCAGGCCCAGCCCTGCTCCTGCCGCTCGCAAGTCTGCGACAGTTCCGGTGCATCGATACCCTTCAGCCGCATGCGCTCGCCATCGAGAACGAGACTATCGCCATCGGCGGCGTGAAAAGCGCCCTGGTGCTGGATGTCGGGCCTGTCGTTGAGCTTGGCCGCAATTAATGCAACGAGAACAAGAAAAGCGAGGGCGGTTGCACCGTCTCGGGTCAACACAAGAAGCCTTGCCACGCTTTTGCCTCCTTGCAAAACAAACCCTTGGCAAAGATGGCAAACATCTTCTTAAGACTTTCCGGTTAAGCTCTTATTCATCTGCGGGACAAATTTCAACGTGCACATGAGTACCGGCGTCAGCACATCAACCGACAAGATCATTGTCGATAAATCGCGCGGCCACCGCAATAAGGCGGTTTCAAAGGCCGTGCGGCAGACGCGTGAACGCCTGCAGTCCGGCCATGCCTCCAGCTCCGCCTTCGATCGTGACGTACTGCAGATGTATATCACTGCCGTGCTGCAGGGCGCGGCGATCATGCCGCTTTTCGTCATCATCGTTGCAGCACTCGGCACCTATTTCACCGAGGATGCGAGCCTGTTCTTCTGGGCGTTGCTGACGCTGACATGCCATGCCGCCAATATTCTTCTCGCCCGCCGCGCCAGGAAGCAGGAAATTACCGCAGAGACCGTACGCCGCTGGCGCAACCTGTTGCTGGCAGGCCAGTTCCTGAGCGGCTGCTGCTGGGCGGTCTTTGCCCTGCAGGGCTGTTCGGCCTGCGAACCTTCGAGCTTCACGCTCTATAAGGGTGCTACCCTGCTGATCGCGCTGTCGATCACGACCATGTCGAATTTCATGCTGACGCGCGCCGTGCTCGTCGGCTTTGCGCCGGCTGTCGTCGCGCTTGCCGCAAAAAGCGGCCTGTCGCGCGATATTCTGGAACTCTGCCTGACCGGCGTCTTCACCATGACGGTGGTCTTCTTCAATTACATCAGCGACCGGCTTTTCCAGTTCAGCCTGAGGATCCTGTCCTTCCAGTCGGAAAAGGATGATCTGATCGCCGAGCTGGAAGTCGCCAAATCCATGTCGGACGAGGCTCGCCGCCGTGCTGAGGAAGCAAACCTCGCCAAGTCGCGCTTCCTCGCCTCCATGTCGCATGAGCTGCGCACGCCGCTGAATGCCATCCTCGGCTTCTCCGAGGTCATGTCGGCGGAGGTCATGGGTCCGCTCGCAAATCCGACCTATAAGGAATATGCCGGCGATATCCATCGCTCCGGCCAGCATCTGCTCGATCTAATCAACGAAATCCTCGATCTCTCGCGCATCGAAGCCGGCAAGTATGAGTTGAGCGAAGAGGCGATTTCTCTGCTCGATATAACAGAGGACTGCATCGGCATGGTGCAACTTCGCGCCCGCGCTAAGAACATCTCCATCCACGATCAGGTCGAGCGCCAGCTTCCGGCGATCTGGGCGGACGAAAAATCCATGCGCCAGGTCGTGCTTAATCTTCTTTCCAATGCTGTGAAATTCACGCCTCAGGGTGGAGAAATCAACGTCAAGGTTGGCTGGACGGCCGGCGGCGGCCAGTACATCTCCATCAGGGATAATGGCCCCGGCATTCCCGAAGACGAAATCCCGGTCGTGCTCTCCGCTTTCGGCCAGGGCTCTATCGCCATCAAGAGCGCCGAACAAGGCACCGGCCTCGGCCTGCCGATCGTCCAGGCGATCCTCGCCAAGCATGACGGCCAATTCATCCTGAAATCCAGGCTGCGCGAAGGCACCGAAGTCATAGCCATCCTGCCTGCCAAGCGCGTGCTGCAGAGCATCCCGGCGGTAGAAGAAGCCCAGCCGGTCATCAAGAAGCGCCGCAGCTTCGCCTAGTCATCCCCCATAAATTAAAAGAAAAGATGCCTGACGACGACGAAGCCGAGATAAAGGCAACAGGCGGCGATCATGCAGGTGACGGCGAAGGAGCCGAGATCCTTCGCATGTTTGCCGACGATGGAGATCTCGGGTGAAATCCGGTCGATCACTTCCTCGACCGCCGTATTCATCGCCTCGATGGAAAACAGCCCGAGGAAAAGCACCGTTGTGACGACGAATTCCGCGGCATCCGCACTGACGAGAAAAAGCGCAATCAGCGCCACGGCGAAGAAGCCGAGCTCCTGCCGGAAAGCCGCTTCCCTGAAGACCCGCAGGAAGCCAGCCCAGGAATAGCTGGCCGCTGCCACGAAATGGCGAAATCCCGTTTCCTTGGTCACGGCAGGTTTCGTCAAAGGCGCCTCGTTTCCTCCACGCCGGTCTTTTTGCCGACGCTTCCATTTATGAGCGGATACGCAGATACCGTTTCCCCGATCCCAGCGCAAGCAATGCGCTGGTCGGGTTGCGGCTCCGACCGCATCAATGCTTGCCGGAAACGCCGGCCTGACTGAAGGTCGCCATGCCGGAATGGCAGGCTGCAGCCGCCTTGACGATGCCGGCAGCGAGCGCTGCACCCGTGCCCTCGCCAAGCCGCATGCCGAGCGCCAGAAGCGGCGTCTTGCCGAGTTGTTCGATGGCCCGCAGATGGCCCGGCTCGGCAGAAACGTGGCCGATCAGGCAGTGATCGAGCGCGGAAGGGTTGGCCGCCCGCAGGATCGCGCCGGCAGCGGTTGCCGTATAACCGTCGATCAGCACCGGAATACGCTCCATGCGTGCCGCAAGGATCGCGCCCGCCATCGCCGCAATCTCGCGACCGCCGAGCCGGCGCATGATTTCCAGGGGATCGTCGAGGTGATCGCTGTGCAGTTCCACGGCGCGCTCGACGGCATCGATCTTGCGCTCCAGCATCTCGCCTTCCGAACCGGTGCCGGGGCCGACCCAGTCGCGCGCCGTGCCGCCATAAAGCGCATAATTGATGGCAGCCGCGATCGTCGTGTTGCCGATGCCCATTTCGCCGATGCAGAGCAGATCCGTGCCGCCGGCAATCGCTTCCATGCCGAAGGCCATGGTGGCGGCGCAGTCGCGCTCGGTCAGCGCTGCTTCCTGGGTGATGTCGCCGGTCGGGTAATCGAGCGCCAGGTCGAAGACTTTCAGGCCGAGATCATAGGCGACGCAGATCTGGTTGATCGCCGCCCCGCCAGCGGCGAAATTCTCCACCATCTGCTGCGTGACTTCAGGCGGAAAAGGCGTGATGCCCTGCCGTACGACCCCATGATTGCCGGCGAAGATCGCCACCAGAGGCCGGTTGACGGCAGGCGACTTGCCCGTCCAGGCGGCGAGCCAGAAAGCGATCTCTTCCAGTCGTCCAAGCGCGCCTGGCGGCTTCGTCAGCTGCGCGTCGCGTTCGCGGGCGGCGACCAACGCGCGGGCATCCGGTCCCGGCAGGTCACGAAGAAGGGCGCGAAAATCGTCGAACGGCAGGCCTGAAACGCTCATCTGAATGGCTTTCCTTGTATTCTTGTCTTTTCCCGGCAAATCGGGTTCTTTGCGTGGCGACTCTCTTAAAGCGAGCGGCCCAGGCGAACAATGTGAAAAAGCACACGGCGCCAAAAGCCGCAGGGAGACAAAGACGCTGCGGAGAGGCGGGGGCAGCAGAGAATGATCCCAGGAATGATAAAGGACATCGTGGTCGATGCCGCGCGCGCGGTGGCTTTCTTGAGCCGCATTCCCGTGCCGCCATGGCTCTTTACCGGCTATAACGGCAAGCTTGGCCGGCTGGTCCGTGTCTTCCCATTGGCCGGGCTCGTCATCGGCGCCCTGCCCGCTCTCGTCTTCCTGCTGATGCTGGCATTTCGCGCCGACCGGCTGATGGCCGCACTGGTAGCGCTCGCTGTGCAGACGATCCTGACCGGCGCGCTGCATGAGGACGGGCTTGCCGATACGGCTGACGGTATCGGCGGCGGCAAATCCCGCGAGCAGAGCCTGCTCATCATGAAGGACAGCCGCATCGGCAGTTACGGCGCGATCGCCCTCATCCTCTCTTTCGCCCTGCGGGCCTCGGCACTTGCCGCCATTGCGCGTGAAGCATCGCCTTTTGCCGCAGCACTTGCCATTCCAGCCGTCGCCGCACTCAGCCGCGGGGCCATTGCCTGGCACTGGCAGCGTCTTCCCGCTGCAAAGCCGGATGGGCTCGCAGCCTCGGCCGGCAGCCCCGCCGAGGTGACGATGCAGATCGCCCTCGTCACCGCGGGCTTTATCACCGCCATCCTCGTCTGGCCGACACTCGGTCTGTTGCCCTTCGTCTCGGCCCTTCTCGCCGCCGGTCTCGCGACGCTTGCCTTCACCTGGTTCATCCGCCGCAGGCTTGGCGGCCACACCGGCGACACGCTCGGCGCCAACCAGCAGATTTGCGAGGTCGCAGGCTTCTGCGCTCTTGCCATGGCCCTCTGAAATCCCGATATATCGCCCATGCGAACACCCTGCATCCGCGTATGCTCCCTGGATCCTCTCACCGGTCTCTGCGCCGGATGCGGCCGCACAACGGATGAGATCGCCGGCTGGATGCGCTTTTCCGATGAAGAACGCGAAACCATCATGGAAGACCTGCCCGCGCGGCTCACGGCACTCGCTCCCGAATCGACCAAACTGCTGGAGGCCATCGGCTGATGCGCCTCATCCTCCTGCTTGCCGTCATTGTCATCGGCCTTGCCGTCCTGCTCCTCAACAATGACCAGAGTCGCATCATGGGCCTCGAAAGCGACGATTTCGGCCGCTTCGTCTACCTGTTGCCAATCGCTCTCATGCTGGCAGCCGGCATCTGGGGCAGCCGCCAGAATATTGGCCAGACCCTGCGCCAGCTGATGATCTGGCTCATCATCATCCTGGCGCTCGCCACCGCCTACCTCTACCGCCAGGACGCAATGGCCGTCGGCAACCGCCTGCTCGCCGGCCTCGTGCCCGGTCGCGCCGTGGTGGTTACGACCAGCGAAGGCGGGCAGGAAGTCATCGTCCACAAGATGCTGAATGGCCATTTCGAGGCCGAGGTCTCGGTCAACGGCCAGTCAGTACCGATGCTGGTCGATACCGGCGCCAGCATGGTGGCGCTCTCGCATGCCGACGCGCTGCGCATCGGCATCGATCCGAAGCAGCTCACCTATTCCATGACAGTGATGACCGCCAACGGTCGCGCCCGCGCCGCCCCTGTTACCCTCGATCAGGTCGCGATCGGCCCGATCGTGCGCAGCAATGTCGCCGCGTCCGTTGCCGAAGACGGCAGGCTCGACCAGAGCCTGCTCGGCATGAGTTTCCTTGAGACACTCGGCTCCCTGCAGATGCAGACGGATGAGCTCAGGATGCGGGATTAACGGTCAATGGTCGCCATGATCCAGTCCGCATAGCGGTTCCCGGATATCGTCCCGGTCACCTGCGCTGCATCAAGCCTCTGCATCTCCTCAGCATCCAGGCGGATAGAGGCAGCAGCAACATTCTCTTCCAGATAGGATCTGCGCTTGGTGCCGGGGATCGGCACGATATCGTCGCCCTTGTGCAGCAGCCAGGCGAGCGCGATCTGTCCGGGCTTCACGGCCTTGCTCGCCGCTATGTCGAAGACGATCTGCGCCGCCTGCATGTTGGCATCGTAATTTGCACCTTGGTAACGCGGATCGATCCGCCGCGTATCGCCTTCCGGATAGTCCTCTGCCCGCTTCACGCCACCGGCGAGGAAACCGCGTCCCAGAGGGCAGAACGGCACAAGACCGATCCCAAGCTCGCGCAGAACCGGAATGATCTCAGGCTCCAGATTCCGCTCCCAGAGCGAATATTCGCTTTGCAACGCCGAAACAGGATGGACGGCATGGGCGCGACGAAGATTGGCGATACCGACCTCCGAAAGCCCGAAGAAGCGCACCTTGCCCGCAATGACCAGATCCCTGACCGTGCCGGCCACGTCCTCGATCGGCACGCTCCTGTCGAGGCGGTGCTGGTAAAGCAGGTCGATATGATCGGTCTGTAGCCGGCTGAGGCAGCCCTCGACAACCCGGATGATGTTCTCCGGCCTGCTATCTGTGCCGACGATCCTGTCGCCGTCGAAGCGTGAGCCGAATTTGGTCGCGATCACCACCTTCTCGCGCCGATCCCTGAACGCCTTGCCAAGAAGAGCCTCGTTCTTGAATGGGCCGTAGTTTTCGGCCGTGTCGAAGAAATCGCAACCAAGCTCGATGGCGCGGTGCAGGGTCGCGATCGATTCCGCCTCGTCGGCTGGCCCGTAGGATTGGCTCATGCCCATGCAACCGAGGCCGATTGCTCCGACTTCCAGTCCCTGACTGCCAAGTTTTCGTCTGCTCAATGTCATGAAACTTCTCTCTCGATGCGATGTCCGTGCGAAACCGCCAATCGACGGAATGCCAAGCTAAGGCGACCGAGCCGGATTATGAATGCTTGAACGTGCGAATTACTTGCGCGATAGTACGGAAATGAGCGCTACCCCTTCTCCGACATCCTGAGATTCACAGTGCCGAAACGCTTGAACTCAGGGTGAACTCGAAATCTGATTGGCCTCGAAGCTGCGGACTGAAGGCCGCACCTGCCTTGCGGCATGGACTATCCCGCCCTAGTCTCTCCGCATCCCCGCCAAAGAGGTCACATCCGTCAATGTCCATTACCATTGCATTGTTCGGCGCCGGCGCCATGGGCAGCGCCGTTGGCCGTCGCCTCGCCGAGTCCGGCGCCAAGGTCATCACTTTTCTCGATGGCCGCAGTGAAGCGACGATCGAACGCGCCCGCGCAACGGGCCTCATCGCCGCTCCGATTTCGGCATTCGCCGAGGCCGATATCATCCTCTCCATCGTTCCGCCGGCCGAAGCGCAGAAGGTCGCGGATCTCATTGCTCCGGTGCTTCGCGACAGCGGCAAAAAACCACCCTTCGTCGATCTCAATGCCATCAGCCCGAAGACCATGGAAAAGCTGGCCGCAGGCCTTGCTTCCACAGGCGTCAAGGTCCTCGACGGCTCGATCATCGGCGGCCCGCCGGTTCCCGGCAAGGCCGGCCCGGTCGTCTGCCTCAGTGGTGATCTCGCAGGCGAACCCGATCTCCTCTCCCGCTTCGGCCTGAAGATCCGCCGCGTGAAAGGCCCTTTTGGAGCAGCCTCCGCCTTGAAGATGTGTTATGCCGGCATCAACAAGGGCATCACCGGCCTCTCCGCCGCCATGCTGCTTGCCGCCGCGCGCTCCGGTGCCAGCGAGGCATTGAAGGTGGAACTGGCCGAAAGCCAGGCCGAGCATCTGAAGCGGCTGCGCCATTCCATCCCGGACATGTTTCCGAAGGCCTATCGCTGGGTGGCGGAAATGGAAGAAATCTCCGAGTTCCTCGGAGCCGACGATCCCGCTGCCCTCATCTTCAAGGGCATGGCCGGCGTCTTCCAGACCATTGCCGATGACCGGGATGGCAGCCACGAACTGATCGCCACGCTCGAGGCGATGCTGGATGGCGGGCATTAAATCGGTCACAAAGCCTGCACGAAATCGATAATCGCGCGGCTGACGATCTCCGGCCGCTCCTGCGGCAGCCAATGGCCAGCACCGGGCACGAACTGCGTCGCCCTGAGACCGGGCGCGAGCGCTGGCATCGCATCGATAATCTCCCGCATACCGGGGATGGCAAGGCCCGTGTCGCGTTCGCCGGCCATGAACAGCGCGGGAACCACGACTTTCAGCCCCGACAAAGCTTTCTGCAATTCCCAGTTCCGGTCGAGGTTCCTGTAATAATTCAACCCGCCGCGAAAGCCTGACGCCTTGAATGCATCGGCAAAGACATCGAGGTTGGCTTGCGGCAGCCATTCAGGCAGCGTTTCCCCGTTGGGCAGATCAGCAAGCAGACCGGATGCGCGCGAGACCATGCCGAACGGATTGGGCGTTCCGTCGCCTGGCAGTCTTGGACCCGCCTCGCCGCAGGCGGCGCCATAGATCTTGCGCAGCGTGACATCCACATTCCGCTCGAACTCGGCTTCCGCCAATCCCGGCTTCTGGAAATAGAGCACATAGAGCAGGTGATCCCCTGTCGCCGGAAAAATCTTCGTCGGCGTCACGGGCGGCTGGCCCATGAGAGGCACGCTCATCGCGACAATGCCCCGGAACCTGTCCGGCCGCATCAGTGCGGCCTGCCAGGCAACCGTCGCACCCCAGTCGTTGCCGACGATAACAGCCTTTTCCTCACCAAGCGCATCGATGAGCGCAACCATGTCGGCCACGAGATCGAAGACTGTATAGGCGCCGGTCTCATCAGGGCTTTCCGTTCGGCCATAACCGCGCATATCGGGCGCCACGGCACGGAAGCCCGCCCCGGCAAGTGCAGTAATCTGATGGCGCCAGGCATGCGAGGTCTCCGGAAACCCATGGCAGAGCAGCACCAGCGGCCCCTCGCCGGCTTCGGCAATGTTCATTCTCAAGGTTGCGGTTTCAATCATGCGCTGCTGCATCGCTGCCTCCTCGATAATAAGCCCGTCGCCTTCGGAAAAATCGCTTCCGGGCGACATCGAATCTTTAATTCCGTATCTTTTTACGTTACAGAAAACAGGAGTCAATATACCGTAACACTATTTGTTACGCTGTGGAGGGAAGCGCAGATGCGGCAAGACGGAAGACTGGCGCGGATGATCCATGTCCTCGTCCATATGGGGCTGCTTGGCGGCCGGGAAACAAGCGAGCGCATCGCCCAGATGCTCAACACCAATCCCGTCGTCGTTCGTCGTACCATGGCGTCGCTGCGCCAGCACGGCATCGTCGAATCCGAGGGCGGCCGCGGCGGCGGCTGGTCGCTGACGAGACCGCTTTCCGAGATCACCATTCTGGATGTGCAGCGCGCCCTGCAGGGCGAAACCATTCTGGATGCGCCGCTCTCCAACGATCACCCTTCCTGCCCGGTCGAACGCGCCGCCAATGCCAAGCTGCAGCTTGCCTATCAAAGCGCCGAGCAGGCGCTGCAGAGGGAATTCCAGAAGGTGACGCTGGCCGAGGTCGGCGAGATCGCCATGGCCACCGCCCAGGCAGAAAAGAGAGCATGACAGCCATCCGGCTGCTTGCTGACGGCGCGTGAATCTGCCAACTTTCAGCAAAACAACAAGACCACAAAGAACAAGAAGAAACTCCTAGTCTGGTGGCACCACATCCCGATCGCCTTCCCTGAAGGCCTCAGCGTGTCCGGTGCGACAGGAGTTTTATCATGACTGCATTCTGGCCCTTGTTCGTCGGCGGCGTGGCCCCCGCCATTCTCTGGGGCATTACCGCTATTTTCCAGAAGCAGAGCGCCGTATCGGGCGCCGGCTCCTCCGCCTATCTCATCGCCTTCGGCCTGACGCTTGCAGTTGCGGGCGGTATCTCCGCTCTGATCTGGCGGCCCGCGCCCTGGACGGCAGAAGGCATCGGCTTTGCCGCCATCGCCGGCCTCTGTTTCGCCCTCGGCACCGGCCTCATCAGCTTCGCGCTCTTTGCCTACGGCGTGCCGGTCTCCAAACTCGCGCCGATCTGGAGCTGCAACGTGCTGGTGACGCTGGCCGTCGGCGCGGTGTTTCTGGGAGAGGCTGCCGAGGTCGATCTCATGAAACTTTCTGCCGGCACCCTGCTTATCATCGGCGGCGCCATCCTTGTCAGCAATGCCTGACGCCTATTGCGCCCGGCAATTGTAGCGGCGGGAGATGACGGTCATCAGCAGCTCGTCGCCCTCGCCCCCGCGGACGTCGGGATTGTCCTGCAGGAAGCGGCAGAGCATGTCGCCTATGACGATGGCCGTCGTGCCCGGCGGCAGGCAGATATTCATGCCGATCCCATTGCCCAAACGCGCGAAGTTGACCATTGCCTCCGGACGGTGGATTGCATCGGCGAGCGCGCGGCGCGCAAGAAAATCGTCCCTGTTCCACTTGTCGAGCCAGCCGGAAACATAGCCGGTGACGAACTGCCGCGAACCGCCACAATCCGAAAAGAGAAGATCGCCGCTGGCATATTCCATCGGCGCCTTGGCCGAAACAGTCGCCAACAGGGTTGCAATGAGAATGCCCGGCATCTGATCCCTCGCCTGCGTATCGATGCCGGAAACTTCAGCCCGAACATGTCGGAATTAAGCTGGAACTATTGCCGATCTGTGACGTCGGCAAAGATGGTAAATGCCCGAACCGGAAGGGAAATTTCTCCTTAACCGACGTAAATGCGCTTCAATGCGCCTTGCTGTGGAGCAGCACGTCAAAGACCATCTGCTTGAAATTCTCGAGCGGCGCCCCGCTGCGTTCGGCGCGCATGCGCAGAAGCGCCCCTTCCCAGCTGTTCAGAATGAAATCGGCAAGTGTCCCGGCCGGCAGCTCGCTGGTCAGTGTGCCGTCTCTCTGCGCTTCGGCCAGGCAGGCCGCAATCACCTCGCTCCAGCGGCTGAAATGCGCTGCCACGTGCTGGCGGATCAACTCGCTATGGTCGACCGTCTCGGCGCTGAAATTGCCGAGCACGCAGCCCTGCGTATGACCTCTCAAGGTGAAGGATGCGACGCGATCGTCGAAATAGGCCTTGAGGCGGCGAAGGGGCGGTTTGTCGGCATCGGCAAGAAAGCCCACGAGCCGGGCAAGTGCCTGCTCGGAATAGCGATCGGAAACCTCTGCGCCGAAAGCCTCCTTGCTGTCGAAATAATTGTAAAAGGAGCCCTTCGGAACCTTGATGTCATCGACGATCTTCTGGATGCCGGTCGCGGCAAACCCGTTGGCATGGATCTCCTTCAGACCCGCCTCGATGAGTTTGTCCCGCATTTGCATATTCGGCTTGGGGCCGCGGCGGGCCGGCTTTTCCATGCTCGTTTTCCCCTTGAACAATTAGAGACGACCGGTCATATATTTATTGCCTGACCGCAAAAATCAAGGGTCTTTCCGCCCGCTCAGCCGCCTTAACTCCAACTTTTTCAAGGAACTGCCACCATGACCTCAAGCCCCACTCCCAACTTGCGCTATGATGTCCTGACAATCCGCCGCCCCGGCCTCAGCCGCGATGTGCCGGCTGGAGATCCATCCCTTCAGTGGGTCGCCAATTCCGCCACGCTGATCTCGGGCGAACGCGATGCCGTGCTCGTCGATACCTTCCTGACCGAACCGCAGACAAAGACCCTCGCCGACTGGGTGGAAGCGAGTGGCAAGCGGCTGAAAGCGATCTACATCACCCATGGTCACGGCGACCATTTCTTCGGCATCGGTGCCTTGCTGAAACGCTTCCCGGACGCGAAGGCCTACGCCATATCGGATGTGGTGGAGGCGATGCGCCGCCAGAGCGCACCCGACATGCTCGACGGCTTCTGGCGCAAACTCTTCCCCGGCGAGATCGCCGAGAATATGGCTATCGCCGATGTTCTCGAAGCACCGGACCTGGATCTCGAAGGCCACAAGCTGATCCCGATCGACGCCGGCCATACCGACATGTCGCACTCGACCGCGCTCCACGTTCCCTCGATTGGGCTGATCGTCGGCGGCGACGTCGTCTATAACGGTATCCACTGCTACCTCGGCGAAACCACGCGCGAGAGCCGGCTGCACTGGATCGAAACGCTGGATCGGCTGAAAGAGCTGAAGCCGAAGGCCGTCGTCGCCGGCCACAAGATCCCCGAAAATGACGACGATCCTCATATCATCGACGAGACCCAGCAATATCTGCGCGATTTCAACAGGCTTGAGCTGGAAACGACGACGGCGCGAGAACTGTTCGACGCCATGCTGGCGCTCCATCCCAACCGTGCCAATCCCGGCTCGCTCTGGGGCGCTGCCAAAGTCGCCAAGGGCGCCTGACCTTCACGCCGTCAACACCAGGCTGCCGCTTCTGCGCGGCAGGCCGCATCAGAGCGTGACGAGATCGGTGTGCCCGAACCCCTTGGAATAATCGAGCACCGAAATCACCTTCGGCACGACGCGGAAGATGCGGATCTGATCCCGCGTCGGCATGGCGATCTCCAGACCCTCCTGAACCGGATATTTCGCCGGCATCAATTGGAGCACCCTGTCGGCCTCGTCAGGGTTTTCCACCTTCTCGGCATGCGCGGCCATCGAAAGGCCGGTGATCTGCATCAGCTGGCCGGCATCCGGGTTGATCGTCAGCGACAACCTGTTGTCCTGCGCCAGATTGGCGGCCTTCTGGCTGTCCCGGCCGCAGAGGAAATAGAGGGTCAGCCCGTCATTCACGTAGCCGACCGTTGTCGCCTGCGGCCAGCCGTCTGGCCGGAGCGTTGCAACGCTCATGATCCGTTGCCCATCCAATATCGCCTGGATCGTTTTCCTGATCGCCTCGTCCATGGCTCGCTCCGTTCGGTTTGATCGCTGAAGCATGTGCGGCTGTAGGGTATTCCGCATTGATCCGCATCAAGGCGATAATCGATCTGGATTATTCCGAAATATTCCTTATTATCTGAAATGAAAATCACGATAGAGAATAATATGGATCATGTCGGAAGAGTTCTACACTGCTGAACAGGCGGCCGAGCGCCTGAAACTGCACCCGAAGACCGTGCTGCGGCTCATCCGCGAGGAGCGTTTGCGCGCCACCCGCATCGGCAAATCCTACCGCATCCTGCGCTCCGACCTCGAAGCCTTCGCCGGTGTCAGCAACGGCGCCCCGGCCCCGCAGGCCGAGGTCTATGTCACCAGTGTCGTCGAGGTGCCCGATCTCTCCGCCGAAATGTCAAACCGCCTGACGGTGCTGATGCAGGCCATGCTGATCTCGCGGCATCGCCGTCCGCACGCCATGCAGTTCAACGCCGCCTATGATGCGGAACGGCAGCTCCAGAAATTCATCCTGATCGGCACGGCGTCGGATACGGCGGAACTGTTGAACAGCCTGGACGCTTATCTGAAGGCGCTCCGCTGACCAGAAAGGACATTCCGTGAGCAATGATATCAGGCTCTCGCACGGCTTTCGCGTGCTCCTCCGCAATCCCGATGGCAAGCCGTTATCGGCTGAAAGCGGCATCAACGATCTGATCGGCCACGCACTTGGCGAAGCCGTCGATTGGGTGGTGCTGCCGGTCGCCCGCCTGCCCGAGGGTTTCCTGACGCTCCGCTCAGGCATTGCAGGTGCTGCGATCCAGAAATTCGTCAACTACAAGGTTCGTATTGCCATCATCGGCAGGATCGATGCGGAGCTTGCCGGTAGCAACGCCCTGCAAAGCTTCGTCCTTGAAGCCAATCGCGGCACGACCTGCTGGTTTCTCGATACGATGGAAGAGTTCGAGGCCAGGCTTTCGGCCTTCAGCACACCGGCCTAAACCACGGATTGCCCAAGACAATGCCGGATGTCGCAACGGCTTCACGCTACGGCATGTTCAGCCTGCCGGCAATCCCACCATTTCAACACCCTGAGCGCCCTGAGCGTCACCCAGCGTGAGGGCTCTCCCTCTCCGTCATCCATCACGAACCAGGCCCTGCCGGACACACGCCAGTCGAGCGGCCAGCGTCCATCCTCCAGTCGCCGCAGGCGGAGGTATTCAATTGCCTCCTTCAGCCGCATATCGGGCGCAGCCCCTGTCAGCAGGCTTGAGGCGCGAAAGTAATCGAGCGCCCGCAGCACATCGAAGCGCCAGCGGTTCGGGTGCAGGAACTGCATGAACTTCTCGTCGACCGGTTCGCCGGTGCTGAGCCGCCGCATCAGGTGCCGCGCCAACAGATAATCCTCTCCCGACCGTCTTGCCTCGCGCGATTGCTCCGTGCCGCCGGTTGCCCGCTCATGTTCCAGTAACCCTTCCAGCACATTGATCGTTGTGTGGAAGGACGAGCGCATCGAGCCATTCGCCCGCTCGCAGTTCCAGCCGCCATCCGACTGCCGCTCGCCGAGCAATCTTTCTACGATGGGCGAAACATCGACACCGAAATAGGCGCCGTCGCCAACCGTGCGGCCATTGATGCATTCCTCCACCTCGCCCTCCCAGAAGGGCTGCCCGCCTTCGTCCCAGCGGCAATTGGCGCCGATGAGCGCGACAGTTCTCCTTGCGCTCTCGGAGCGCGGATCGAGCCCGAATTCACGAAGCTGCGTCAGCGAAAAATTCGTCGCCGTCCAGGGCTGGCCGGTCGCCTGCCATTCCTCGCGCGTGAAATCGCTGGGCAGGAACGAGCCGCCCGCCCATTGCCCATCGGCATCCTGAAAGGACAATAGTCTGGCACCCCACCCTTCCCGCTCCACCTTCTGCCGTTCGGCGGACCAGACGGGTTCGGGCGCATCCAGCAGATCGCGCAGCACCTGCCAGCGGATGGCCGGGTCGGAGGCGAGCAACCAGTCAATCACGGATGTCTCTGAGGGCGGCATCGGCAAGGCTCCCTTTTGCTTGCAAATACCGCCGCAGCTTGGCCAAACCGACGGCTGCCGTCAACATTGCTGGACCCGGCGCGGAGGTGACGGCCAGGCGGAGAGACTCCCTCTTCGCACCACCGCCTGATATAGGCAGGGAGTGCCCATCCTTGCTGGGGAGCACGGAGCCCGAGATGAACCCACGACAATTGAAAACCTTCCTTGCGGTCGCAAGGCACGGCAATTTCACCCGTGCCGCCGGCGACGCGAACCTCGCCCAGTCGAGCCTCAGCGACCAGATACAGGTGCTCGAAGAGGAATTGGGCGTACAGCTTTTCGAGCGCTCCCGACAGGGGGTGACGCTGACACCGGCCGGTGACACGCTGAAAGCCTATGCCGAGGAGATCCTGGCGCTGAACGACGAGGCGAAAGCGGCGATCCGTGCCGCCGCCGGTCTTGGCGGACAGACACTTGTGATCGGCACGCTAGAAACCATCGCGGCGGAGAAGCTCGCGCCCTTCCTGACGCACTTTCGCGCGGTCCATGCCGATGTCGGCCTGACGCTGAAGATCGCTGGCAGCGGTGAATTACAACGACGGCTGGAAGACGGCTCGATCGACATCGCCTTCACCTTCGATCGCGGAGAGCAGGACGAGCGGTTCGTGACCCGCCTCCTCTCGCGCGAACCGCTGATGCTGATTGCAAGCCGCAATGCCGGGGCGATGCCGCCCGGGAACCTTGCGGACCTGAGCCAGCTACCCTTCATCGCCACGGAAACCGGTTGTGTCTATCGCCGCCTGTTCGATACGGCCTTTACCGAAGCAGGCATTGCCGCGCCCGATATCGTCACCCAGGCCGACAGCATCCGGACGATCATCCGCCTCGTTGCCTCCGGCGCTGGTTACGGTCTTGTCCTGCGTCTGGCCGCCAATCCGGCCGTCGAGCGCGGCGATGTCGCGGAACTGCCCTGGCCGGGCGACACGCCCACCGCCTCGCTCATTATGCTGTGGCGGCGCCGGCGGGTGCAGCCGCCGGCGCTTTCCCTATTACTCGCATCGGCGAGCGAGGATTTCCGGCCGGTCAGGCCAGCCGATGCCCACCTTCGACGTGCAGGATAGTGCCTGTCGTAAAGCCGTTGCCGATCAGGAAGCGGATCGCATCGGCGATATCCTTTGGACGGCCGACACGGCCCGCCGGCAAGCGCTTCGCCATCGCGTCCAACGTCGCCTGCTTGGCGTCACCGGCAACGAAACTCCAGATCGGCGTATCCACCCATCCTGGCGATACCGCGTTGATGCGCAGAGGCGCAAGCTCCACGGCAAGCGCCCGCACCAGCCCTTCCAGCGCCGCATTGACGGCTGCAACAACCGAACCCCGCGCCGCCGGCCGGTAGGCCGCCACGCCTGACGTATAGGTGATCGAGCCAGACGGCGGCAGGCACGGCGCGCCGTATTTGGCAAGCAACAGCGGCCCGTAGAACTTGCTCTCGACAACCCGCTGAGCCGCCGAAAGCTGCAGATCCGGCAGAAGCTGGTAAGCCCCCTCGATATCCGCCGCCGTGCTGACGATATGATCGACCGGCCCGCAATCGCGGAAGAAGACGGCAACCTCCTCCTCCCGCGTGAGGTCGAGGACCGTGGTCTTAAGATCAGCAGGATCGCCGAGCTCCCGCCGCGCCGCCTCAAGCCTCTCGGCACTGCGCCCGGCAATCGTCACCCGCGCCCCTTCGGCCAGCAGCCGCTGCGCCAGCGCCAGCCCCATGCCGGAACTGCCGCCCACGACGATAATCTCTGCGCCTTCTATTTTGATGTCCGTCATCTGCATCTCCTTCTTGGCTGGGAGAGCAGATGCCTTGCGCCGGACCAGAAGAAAAACGGAAGAAACCGATGGTGCCATCGGTTCTTCCGATGATGCGGCTGCCGGCAAGCCGGCGATGCCTCAGGCCGGCCAGACCATCCCGGCCACTGCGCAGCCTAGCAGGACCGGAATGACCGCCAGCTTGAACCTGAAAATCGCGATCGCTGCCGCAAGGCTCAGTAGCAGCGATGGCAGCGACAGCGACGCCCAGACGGGCAGCTCGATCGAGAAAGGTCCAAGGCTGTGAACTTCGGCGCTCCGGAACAGGAAGTGCAGGCCGAACCAGATCGCGAGATTGAGGATGACGCCGACCACGGCCGCCGTGATGGCCGACATTGCGCCTGCCAGCGCGGCATTGCCGCGCAGCTTCTCGATGAAGGGAGCGCCGAGGAAGATCCAGAGAAAGCAGGGAACGAAGGTTACCCATGTCGTCAGGACGGCGGCGATCGTGGCTGCGGTCATCGGATTCAGGCTGCCGGGATCACGATAGGCCCCCATGAAGCCGACGAACTGGAGAACCATGATCAGCGGCCCGGGCGTCGTTTCCGCCATGCCCAGACCATCGAGCATCTCGGTGGGCTTCAGCCATCCGAAATGCTGGACGGCTTCCTGCGCGACATAGGCAAGCACGGCGTAGGCGCCGCCGAAAGTCACCATCGCCATCTTGCTGAAGAAAACGCCGATCTGCGTAAAGATATCGTCGGGTCCGAGGAAGAGATAGAGCAGCAGCAGCGGCAGCAGCCAGAGCACCAGCAGCACCGACGAGATCCTCAGCGACCAGCGGAGGTTCGGTCGCGCGTGATCAGGTATCTCCTCTCCGAGCAGCGCGTCGGCGTCGGACAGAACCGCGCCGCCCGCCGACCTGTGCCCGCCGCCGCTCTGGAACAGGCGGGAGCCCGACTTCGATCCCAGGAAGCCGATGATGGCGGCTGAAAGGATGATAACCGGAAAAGGCACATGGAGGACGAAGATCGCCAGGAAGGCGGCGGCCGCTATCCCGATCATCGCCCTGTTCTTCAGCGCGCGGCCGCCAACCCTGACGACCGCCTGAATGACGACGGCAAGCACGGCCGCCTTCAGGCCGAAGAACAGCCCCTCGACGGCATCGACGCTGCCGAGGGTCACGTAGAGGTAGCTCAGGGCCAGAATGGACAGGAAGCCGGGAAGCACGAACAGGATACCCGCAACCAGACCGCCGGCAGTCCGGTGCATCAGCCAGCCGATATAAATGGCAAGCTGCTGCGCCTCCGGTCCCGGAAGCAGCATGCAATAGTTCAGCGCATGCAGGAAGCGCTGTTCGCCGATCCACTTCTTCTCATCGACGATGATGCGATGCATGACGGCGATCTGCCCGGCCGGTCCGCCGAAGCTGAGGGCTGCAACGCGCAGCCAGACGCGAAAGGCCTCGCCGAAGGTAACGCCATGCTGGTTTGGCGACGCGCCTGTATCGGGCGTCGCATGGGTGACGGCACTGGTCACGTTAGCCTCCCTTTTTCGCGGAAGGCCAGTTGTGCGTTTCGTCCGTGGCATCGCGGCACCAGCGGTAGAAGGCATCATAGAGCAGCATGCCGGCATCCAGCTGCTTGAGATCGTCAACAAACATGCGCGACAGGCCGAGCGATGCGGCCAGCAGGCCGGCCACTTCAGGGGCAAGGTCCGGCCGGGCGGTATCGGCGCCGCGGACGATCGTTGCGAGCCTCGACATCGGCCCCGAAGCAAGGCCGAATTCCTCGATCATCACATCGAAGGTACAGAGCTCGCCGCGATGGCTCCAGAAAACCTCCTCGATATCGAACGGCATGGCGCCGAAGCGGTCGGCAACCAGGGCGACGTCTGATGTCGGCACGAAAAGAAAGACCGCCGAGGGATCGACGAAACGCCGGATAAGCCAAGGACAGGCGATGCGGTCGATCTTCGGACGCGCGCGCGTGACCCAGACAGTCCGTCCCTGCCGATCGCGCGGCGGCAGCTTGTCGATGGGCACAGCCACGCCGCCGGAGCCTATCCAGGCTTCGAAGCCGCCTTCCAGCACCTCTGCAGCACCCCCGGCATGCCTGATATGGGCGGCCACCCCATGGCTGAGCTTGCCGCCCGCCTGGCAGACGACGATGACCGGGCCGGTGAAGCCAGCCGCCCATTCAGTGACATCGGTGTGAGATTTCCGGATCGAGCCCGGCACGAGCCGCGGATCGCGGGCAAAATCCTCCTCGGTGCGCACATCGACGATGACAGGCGCATTGGGTGTGCCGACGATACGGGCGAGCTTATCTGAAGATATTTCGAGAAATGAAGGCATGACGCGTCCCTCCGTTGTTCGGTTTCGATGGACGCGATTCTTCGGCATGTCGCCTCGTGGGGTGATCGCAACCCCATACAGTTTTTATGCGCGCCGCCGTTTTTCGTGTCAAGCAGCAGGAGGATCATCTCTTTTATGTGATGTTGTGCTGCCGGCCATCGGCGATAAGGTCGAAAAAATACGGCTCATAGACTGTGTCCTGCCATTGACGATCGCGGCGGTAGTATTGCCTATTGCAGACAGGGAAGCCGGGGCCGCGCGGATCATGGACAATCTGCCTGATATCGTCAGCAAGCGTGATCCGGCCGTTACCGTCAGGCGTATCCTCAAGGTCAATCACGCCGGCGAGTTCGGCGCAATCCGGATCTACGGGGCGCAGATCTGGATGGCCCGCCGCCTGTTTCCTGATATCGTGCCGGCGCTTCAGGACATGCGGGAAGACGAGATCAGGCATTGCCGCCTGTTTCGCGAGGCCATGCCCACAAGGGGCGCCAAGCCCTGCCGTGTGATGGCCTTCTGGAGCCTCGGCGGTTTTGTGCTCGGTTTTCTGACGGCGCTTGGCGGGCGTAACATGGTCTGGATCTGCACTGAGGCGGTGGAAAGCACCGTTCATCGCCATCTGGAAGATCAACTGGCCATCCTGCGGACCAGAGACCCGGAGCTTCATGCCCTCATCGCCTCGATCCAGGATGAGGAGCTGGCGCATCTGCGCGAGGCCGAGGAAAAGCAGACGGCGCGCGGGCTCAGCCACGCGCTGCTTCTGCCCGTTATCGGCGCGCTCACCGATCTCATGATCTGGCTGTCGACCTGGGGAGATTCGAGCTGGATGCGCGCCGAAATCGCGCGCTTCAGAAAGGCCTAGCGTACATCAGTTTCGCCCGCCATTCGCACGGATCACCTGCCCGTTGACCCAACCGCTCTCAGCGCTCGCCAGAAACGACACGATCCGGGCAATGTCCTCCGGCTGCCCGAGCCGGCCGAGCGGGATCTCGTTGGTCAGGCGCTGGATCAGTTCCGGGGAGCGGCCGGCGAGCAGCAGTTCGGTCGCAACCGGCCCCGGCGCCACGGCATTGACGGTGATACGGCGGGAGCCGAGCTCCTTTGCGAGGATATGCGTCATCGCTTCCACAGCCGCCTTGGTCGCCGTGTAGACGGCATTGCCCGGCGAATAATGGCCGATGATGCTGGTGGAGAGATTGATGATACGGCCGCCGTCGCGCACCCGCCTTGCGCCCTCGCGCATGCCGTTGAAGGTGCCGGTCAGGTTCACGGCGACCAGCCGCTGGTAGTCTTCGTCGCTCGCGTCGGAGAGCGGGCCGAAGGTGGTGACGCCGGCATTGTTGACGAGCACGTCGACGGTTCCGAATTCCGCTTCGGTGCGCTCGAAGAGGTCGACGACTGCCTGTGGGTCGGAGACATCGGCGCGGAGCGCCAGCGCCCGGCCGCCGGCCGCTGCGATGGCCGCAACCACCTCTTCGGCCTGCGCGGCATTTGTCGCATAATTGACAACGGTCTGGAAGCCATCGGTTGCGAGCTGCCTGGCAATCGCCGCACCGATGCCTCTGGATGCGCCGGTGACGATGGCGGTCTTGATCTCGTTTGACATGTGTGACTCTCCTGTTCCTGCAGCGCGAGTGATCGCAGGCACAGCAAGTCGCATGCGCGTCACCGGTCCCGGTAAGGCGCTCGAAGATCTCAGATCCTGCTGTGTTGCCCGATCGCTTGTGCGCTTGATCTGACGCCGGTAATGTGAGCGATAATTCGCTTTCCCGCTACTCGCATTTCAGGCCCCGTTTCCAGCAATGTCCGAAAGCCCATACGAGAGCCGCTCCTCGCCCAGAAAAGCGCCCAAACAGGCTCGCTCGCTTGTCACGGTAAGCGCGATCGTCGAGGCCGCAGCTCGCATTCTGGAGGAGCGCGGCCACGAGGGTTTTTCCACCAACGCGGTCGCGGAAAAGGCTGGCGTCAGCGTCGGTTCGCTCTACCAATATTTCCCGCGCAAGGATGCGCTGATCGGCGCCCTGATCCTGCGGCAGACGATGTTACTGGTCGGAGATGCGGAAAGTGCTGCCGATCGGCCGACGGGCCAAGAGGCGCTCTCTGCCCTCATCAACCCATGCGTCCACCTCCAGCTTGAACGCCCTGCCCTTGCCCGCTTGCTGGACTATGAAGAGGCGCGCCTGCCGCTCGATGCCGAGACCGAGCAGATCAAGCAACGCTTCTTCGAGCTCACCCGCGATACCCTGCTGCGGCCGGATATGCCGCCGCAGCCCGATATCGATGTCGCTGCGCGCGATGTGGTGGCGATCATCAAGGGCATGATCGATGCCGCCGGCGAGCATGGCGAGGAGGACAGGAACGGGCTGGCGCTACGCGTCAAACGCGCGGTCATCGGCTATCTCAAAACCGCATCGGAAGGCAGCTGAAGCGTGTCGCAATGAAGCGGGAGACCGGATCGCTTGCGCGCCTCGGCACGGCGCATCTGCATTACTCGTCCAAGCTGCTTGATAAGAACAAAGACGGAGCATTCATAATGTTCGCCTCAGTTCGTACGTCATCATGGGATGGAATGGCGACAGATGTATAGAAAAACGTGCGTTGTCACAGAACAATACATATTTATGATTTTATAATTATTTAAGATAGGTAAAAATACACTGATAGCGCGTGACTTCAATTGAGAGATTTCGTATAACGCGGTCATTGCAAAATCGGAGAGCTGTCATGGACAGGCGAGACTTTCTTGCTGGTATTACTGCTGCGACTACTACTATGATTCTGGGCTCCGAGAGGGCTTTTGCGCAAGAAGATCCGCTAAATAAACTTCTCAGCGAGCTCAGTTCTGACCCCTCACTTGTAGAGAATAGCTGGCTCTACCGAGAACCTTCGGTATCGAGAGGTGTCGGGCACGGAACGCCTTCCAAACGAAAACTCATAAAGCCCGTGACCGATATGATTATAGCGTTCGAAGTCGCAAGCCCTACCGTCTATGAGGCACGCTATCGTCGACCCATTTGGCCCAAGGGCGAGTCTGGAGTGACAATTGGCGTGGGTTACGATCTCAGGTTCGCAAACAAGCACTACATAGATCGAGATTGGCCAAAGCTGTCACAGGCCGATCGGAATTTGCTCTACTCTGTAGCCGGATTCGGAGGATCTAAAGCAAATCGCTCGCTTACGTCCGTCCGCGACGTCGAAATACACTGGAACATGGCAGAAGAACAGTTTTTAAATTTCCTTCCCTATCCAACTGACGAGACGGAGAAAGTCTTTCCAAATTGCGGAGAATTATCTGACTTGTCCTTCGGCGCCTTGGTCTCGCTCGTCTATAACAGGGGGTCGTCGGTCTCTCGAAATAGCAAGCGCCGGGTCGAGATGTACGAAATTCAGCAGATGATGAAAAACAGGACGTTTGACGATATTCCCGACCGTATCCGATCGATGAAGCGCTTATGGAAAAACGATCCCAACGCCCGCGGGCTTCTCATACGCCGCGATGCTGAAGCGATCCTGTTCGAAAAAGGACGTCGCTCTCCGGGTTGAATTTCCGATAGGGGCAAAAGCGAGTTCATCGACCAATGTTAAAGCGCAAACTCATAGTATTGGCGGCTGTCTTGGTTTGCTCGGGCGCTGCGACGCCGCCTCCAAAGCGTATTGCGCTCGTGATCGGCAACGGCGCTTACAGCTATGCAGACCCACTGCCAAATGCCGTTAGCGATGCTGAAAGGCTGAGACAAACTCTCAGTAGTCTGGGATTTCAGATATTCCCGTCCACGCAGGATCTCGATCAACGCCGATTGGACAAGGCGATCAACGATTTCGAAGGAGAGCTGCGCGCCTCTGGCCCCAATGTCGTTTCGTTCATCTACTATTCCGGTCACGCCGCCCAAGACGCATTCGGTATCAACTATATGCTGCCGATCGACCTTGACCCCGCTACGGCGGATATGGTGCGGACCGGAGGCGTGCAGATTGCGTCACTCTTCAAAGCCATGGAGGATGCCAACAACGACGTTAACATCCTTGTATTGGACGCATGTCGTGATTGGTTCGAAGACGACAAGGACCCCAAAGTCCCCAAGGGGCTCCATGACATGGGGCTGCATGGCAGTGTTTTCATCGCCTATGCCACCAGAAGCGGTACTACAGCCGACGAAGGCCCTGGTCTCACGAGCAGCCCATTCTCAAATCGCCTAATCGAGGCGCTGCAAAAGCAAGCATCCGAACCGGTCTCACTGATATTTGACGATGTCCAAACACGTGTCTATGCCGACACGGATACCGCCCAGCTCCCAATGTATGTCAACGGCCTGGTGCGCGCCGGACGTTGGGCTTTTTCCAGCGCCTCGCTGGACCAGGTTGCTGAAACCCCGCGGCCCGCAGTCGCCAATGTCAGTATTGCCGCGTTTCTTCAAAGCCTTGATCGCGACAAGCTGATAACCTTCACACACGGTAATGTGTCGTTTGTCGACGTGCTTCTAAAACGCCGCGACATTCTTGAAAAATACGAGATTAATACGCCGAACAGGTTGGCGTTCTTCATCGCGTCGATCGCGTTTGAAACTGGCGGCTTTCAGCAGCAGGTCGAGAAATTCGGATACAGCGCGACAGCCCTGCGCCGCATATTCACAAGCAGGATCACTTCCGATGAACTCGCACGACAGTTGGCCGGGAAGCCGGAAGCAATAGCGAATTTCGTCTACGCGAATCGCTTTGGTAACGGATCCGCCGAAAGCGGCGACGGCTGGCGTTATCGCGGACGGAGCCTGTTCTTCATCACCGGGCGAGGAAACTATCGTCGTTACGGGCAGGAAATCGGCGCGGACTTGGAAAATTCCCCGGATCTGGCGAACGATCTCGAAACAGGACTGGCGATTGCAGGTGCGATCTGGAAGGATCGTCAGGTCAATATTGCAGCTGACGAGGGCGACATGGCGGGCGCGGCGCGCCGTTTCCGTGGAAGCTCCTTGTCAAGTGATTTGCCGGGACGGATGATCTGGCTGAGACAAGCCAGACAGGCTCTTGAGACCCCCAACTAAAACTCGGTCACAAGCACGTGGAAGGCGGCTCTAAGCCGCGCCTGACAAATACCCTGATCTCCCGCCGCACCGGATCGTGCTCCGACGTCGATTTGTGAGCAACGATAGCTACACGATGGAGGCTAAAATGACGAAACGACGTTTGCGCGCGACCACAGCACTTTCAGTGTCTTGCTTCGGGATATTGTGGGCATCAAACACCGACCTGGCATTTGCTGATGAGCCTGCGTCATCTGCCAACGCCCCGGCTTGGTGTGTTGGGGTGACGGCCCCCGCACCCGATGCTGCTAATATCTGCGGACGAATTGTGAAGGTTGTCACCGAGCACCTCGGCATCGATCGTTCGGCGGTGTCTCCGAATGCGAGGTTCGTTGAGGATCTCGGCGGAGATTCCTTGGACGTTGTGGAATTGGTGATGGCGTTCGAAGAGGAGTTCAATGTTTCCATCAGCGACGCGGAGGCCGAAAAATGCCCCACCATTTCGGACGCTGTGAAGCTGATACACGACAAGGTCGCCGGAAACGCTGGGCTGCCCAAACCAAAACCGGCGAAACGTTAACAACGCGAATATCAAGACGATATTGATGGGAATAAGGCTGCCGCGTTGCATCAAGAACGGGCGGGATCGAGCTCGGTTCCGAGAAAATTATCAGGCCCGCAGCTGGCTCAGCAGAAAATCCGCGCGGGATACAACGTCAAGCTTCGGCAGGATGACGAGTTCATAGGCGATTTCAGGATAGGCCGAACTCAGCCGTTCGTATTCGGCAACGGCCTCTTCAAAACCGTGCCGTCGCTCCGGGTCATTGACATAGATCTCCGGCCACGGTGGCGTCAGGAACACCGTCCGGTGATAACGATGCCGGTCCCGCAGCGTCTCCAGCACCGGTTCTCCGGTAGCGGCCTGGAGCGCGGCGGCGGCATCGATCAGGCCGCGATCGAAAAACGTCCAGCCCGCCTGCGCCTCCGCCAGTTTCTGATCCTCGAGCGCCATCGCGATCGCCCGCCGGGCAAAAGCCACCGGATCGACCCAGGGCAAGGCTGCGCCCTGCCCGGCCAGTTCATCTTTCACGATCCGGCGTCCGGGCTCTTCGACGGTGGCATAACCGCGCCGGGAAAGCTCTTCGAGCAATGTTGATTTCCCGCCACCCGAACAGCCGGAAATAACGACGGATTTGATCATGGAACCCTCGAAAAACAGATGATGTAAAGGAAGCGTGGTGCAGATGCGGCTATGTGCCGACTTCCAGATCGAAGATGTGGCCCTGCCTGCCGGCAGAGCGGCGAAGCGAACCCCGGTGGATCGCGGCAATGCGCTCCACGATCTTCAGGCCAATTCCAAGGCCGTCCGTATGGGCTGTGACATCGCACGCTTGCCGGATATCGGCGAGATGCCGATCCTCGACGCGGATCAGATTGCGGCTGACCCGCACGACGATATCGGTATGCGCGGGGCTGTGGCGAACGGCATTGTCGATCAGGTTGCGCACGGCATCCTTCAGCAGGGCCGGCACACCCTGCACGATGGCGGCATCCACCTGCGCGGAGAATTCCAGCGAGTGATCGTTCTCGTAGACCCACGGCGCCAGCTGCTCCACCACGCTGGATGCGAGCGCCACGAGGTCGACCTCCTCGAACATGCCGTGATCGAACGTATCGAGCCTTGCGAGCGCGGTGATCTGGCCGACGAAGCGCACGAGATCGTCGAGATCGGCTTCAGCCTTTCGCGCCCGTGGATGGTCGATATGGCCGAGCTCCAGCTTGATTGCCGCAAGCGGCGTGCGCACCTCGTGCGCGATGCCCGATGTCAGGATCTTCTGGGATTTCATCAGCTCGCCGACACGCTCGAAGGCCCGGTTGATGGCCACGGCAAGATGAGCGATTTCCCGCGGCATTTCCTGAAATTGCAGATGCGAGCGGGAATCCATCGGGTCGATCCGTTCGGCCGCCTCGGCCGCAATCCGTACCGGCTTCAGCGCCTGGCGCACGGAAAGCAGGGTGGCGCCGAGCACGAGCACCAGCAGAATGCTCATCGGCACGATCATGTGTTCGATCACCTCATTCCAGAAGACGTCCGACAGCACGTCCTGCGGATCGCCCGTCGTCGCGACATCGACGACGAAGCGCCGCCCGCCGACTGTAAAGGCCCGCCCGCCCACCAGCGTCAACGGCTTGCCGGGCTTGAGCGACCGCAGCCAGAAATCAGGAGGATTGACATCAGGCGGCAGGAAGCGGCTCTCGCAGGCGGCATCGCAGGATTGGAAAACCAGCCCGCCATCGGCCTCGCGGATGCGGGCCACATAGCCGGTCTGCGCCTCGCTGTAGCGCCCCTCGACACTTTCGGGAAGCCGGTAGTGGATTGTGCCATCCTCCACAGCAATGCCGGAGGCGAGCCGCTCGGTTTCCTGCTCCACGAAGAGCCGCGAGAGCTCCCCGACATTCCAGTAATAGTCGGAAAAGATCACGGCGAGTTGCAGCACCATGGCCAGCACCGCAAAGAAGGCGATCCGCCGCGCCAGGATCGCGCCCAGTGTCGGCGATATCTGCTTCACGCGCGCGCCTCCCGCATCATGTAGCCGACACCCCTGACGGTCTCGATCAGCGCCTTCGTCGGGTGCCCCTCCAGCTTCTTGCGCAGTCTCGAAACGGCAAGCTCGACGGCATTGCTGCTGCGCTCGTCGCCGAACTCCGAGAAGGCGTGCTCGATCTTCGGCTTTGGCACCACCCTGCCACCATTGCGCATCAGCAGTTCGAGCAGCCCCTTTTCCGAGGGCGCGAGCGCGATCTCGGCGCCGGCACAGATCACCCGGCGCGAGGCGACATCATATTGAAGTGCGGCATATTCCAGGACCGGCATAATGGTTGCCGGCGCGCGCCGCGTCAGCGCGCGGATGCGGGCGATCAGCTCGCCATTGTGAAACGGTTTTACGAGATAGTCATCAGCGCCGGCATCGAGCCCGGCAATGCGTTCGTCGATCGCCCCGCGCGCAGTCAGCACCAGAACCGGCATCTGCACCCTTGTCGCCCGGAGCGACCTCAGGAAGGCGATCCCGTCCTCATCAGGCAGGCCGAGATCGAGAAGCAGCAGGTCGTACTCCGCTTCCTGCAACGCAAGCCGCCCCTCCTGCGCGAGCGCGAAGGCATCGATCTTCCAGCCGGCATCGCGGATGGCCTCGCAAAGCAGTTCGCGAAGCCTGGGACTATCCTCGATCAGCAGTATCCTCATGCCTTCTTTCGACCCGTGACCATCGACCAGACGAGATTTTCCCTGTGCCTCCAGCTTTCGACGATGGCCGCACCGGCATGGACGAAGGCAAGCACCATGATGCCGTTTGCGATGGTGCCGTGCAGTTTCTCCAGCCACTTTTCGCCCCAGAAGGCGTCGAGCGTCGTCATCCAGCCGGTCAGCGCCGTTGCCGCCAGCAATGCCATCAGGAGCAGCATCATAACCGATGCCAGCGGATTGTGACCAAGGTAACGTTTATCATTGCCATCGATCATATCGAGGATCTGCTCCATGACCCTGCGCGGCGTCGGCAGGAAATCGGAAAAGCGAGCGTGTTTTGTACCGACGAAACCCCAGAGAATACGAATGACGATTGCCGCAGCAACGACATAACCCGTGAAGCGGTGCCAGTATTTGCCCTCTTCGAGAAAGAAGAGGTTGAGCGTGCAGGCGGTCACGATGGTCCAGTGAAACAGCCTGACGACCGGGTCCCAGACCCGGATCGTCTGGCGGGCGGTATCGGAGGGCGCAGCGCCCTCCTTCTTCGACGAGATGGCCGCCATCGCTCAATCGCCCTTCTGGACGATGTCGCCGGAGACCGGATTGAAATAAACTTCGGCGCGTTCGCCGTTCTTGTCGCGGCCGTAGATTTCGTAGCAATTGCCGGTGATTTCGAAGGTCTTGATCTTGTAGCCCATGGCTTCGATCTTCGCCTTCATGGCCGCCTCGGGCAGCCATTTGGATTTCGGGTCGCCGGTGCAGCTTGGACTTGCAAGCGCCAAAGCCGGCGTCAATGACAGGATTGCGAGAGCGGCGATCAGTTTCAGCTTC
Organism: Rhizobium sp. 768_B6_N1_8; assembly: GCF_051811225.1. Lineage (NCBI taxonomy): Bacteria > Pseudomonadati > Pseudomonadota > Alphaproteobacteria > Hyphomicrobiales > Rhizobiaceae > Rhizobium > Rhizobium sp. 768_B6_N1_8. Next base: position 1,969,788 of record NZ_JBPWPV010000001.1, read on the forward strand.
ATGATTTTACCCTTTTGCTGTTGCCCCTTGCGGGCGACGAACAATCGGGTAGCGCGGCGAAGCTGTCTGTTTGCTGTCGGCGACGGTAGCTTCAGTTTGCCTAATCTTCGCGCGGCAGCGGCCGAAGAAACAGGCGTTCATAGCTCTTGAACGGCGGATTGTCCCCGAAGCGCGCATTGGCCGCGATACCCTCAGGATCGGCGGCGACGCTGCTGCGGTAGTTGAGATAGCTCTCCTCATCCGGAAAGGTGAAGAGCGCGATCGCAATATCGCCTGCTCCATCCGACCCGGCAGCGGGAAAGCTCATTCCGGTGCCATCGGGCCTTTCGCGCGGCAGGAAATAGCCGTGATGCGTCCCGCCGCAGCGCTCGATCAGCCCCATCCAGATCTGCGCATAGGCTTCGAATTCCGCGAGCTTTTGCGGATCGAGGCGATAGCGCACCTCGCATGTAACCGGTGTATTTGACATCGTGAATGTCCTTCTCATTCCAGTAACGCATGCAGAGGATGCCGGCCATGCACACATCGCCGGATCTCAGGGAGTTGCAGGAAACGTGCTTGCGCATGGAAGCCAAATACTTGTCCGGCTCCCCGTTCCATCAGAGCTATGAGCGTCTTTGTCGGCGCTTCCAAGACGATCTTGGCGATGAGCGCGACAGGCTGCTCAGCCAATGCGCTGGTCTCATGCTGATCAAGTTCATTCAGCAAGACGGTCAGGGGCGCATTGATTGAGGTGAAACATGGCTTTTGTCCGGGGTTGGGAGCCGACACAGCGACATCGGCTCCCTGGGGGTTCGAGAGCCGTGCGTCCGTTCGGACGCACAAAAGACGTTTTAACTTTTTGATTCTACTCATCAGGCTTTCCGAAAATCGATTCCGATTTTCGGGCCGATCCTGTAGCCTCAGCCCACGACAGGCCTGAAATCCAGATTGACCGGCTGCTTCGGCAAATGTTTCCGTTCGGTGACATCGGGCGCGACCTCGGTCGTGCCTACACTATCGGCAATCCTCTCGAGCCGGAAGCCCCGTGCATGTATCTTTCCGTGTCCCCTCAACAGGAAACCGTAATGGATGCTGGCCGCGTCGGCCGGAACATCCAGCACGACCGAGCGCGCCGCCCAGCCGGTCGTGCCGGAAGCAAGCCCGCCTATCGGTCGCGCCAGCATATTGTTGCAGCGCGCCGTTCAGCTCATGGCTCGAAGTCGCCCGGTCGATTTTCAGAAGGCACCATCTGTCGACCTGGACAAGGCCTCATACGCGCGCAGCTCTTCGAGCTGGCCCTCGAGGGCGGGCTTGTATGCCTCAAAGGCGTCGCTTCCCGCCAGGAACTGTCTTGGGGGATTGTCCACGGCGGCGATCTTGACGAGAGCATCGCCAAGCTTGGCCGGATCGCCCTGCTGCTTGCCGTCATAGCCAGACCACATGGCTTCCGCCGTGCCTTCGGCGGCATAGTCCTCAATCGAGCTGGTCGCGTATTTGGCGTTCTGCGCATCGAGCAGGTCCGTCCGGAAAAAGCCGGGCGCGACGGCCGTGACCTTTATCCCGAATTGTTCGACTTCCTGGGCCACAGCCTGTGACAGTCCTTCGACCGCGAACTTGGCAGCGCTGTAGGCACTGCAATGCTTGAAACCAATGACGCCGGCAAGCGAGCTGATATTGATGATCCGGCCCGAACGTTGCTTGCGCATGACGGGAAGCACCGCGCGCATGACGTGGACCACGCCGTAAAGATTGGTGGCAATCAGTCCGTCGATTTCGGCCGTGGTCAGCTCCTCGAAGTTACCAAGCAGACTATAGCCTGCATTGTTCAATAGAACGTCGATGCGGCCGAAGGCTTTCGCTGCCTCGGCGGCGGCGGCTTTCGCTTCGGCCTCGTTGGTGACATCCAGCTGCACGAACGCGAGGTTCTCGCTCGCGATATCGCTGAGGGCCTTCGTTACCTTGCCGAGGTTGCGGCCGGTCGCGACGACGCGGTCGCCAGCCTTCAGGGCCGCTCTGGCACTTGCAGCGCCGATACCGCTGCCTGCACCTGTGATAAACCAAACCTTGCTCATGTCTAACTCCTGTTCTTGATGAACCGAAGATAGATCACCTGCCAGGGCAGTATTAGATGATACTATCTGCATGAACTTAGAAATGGGATTTATGAATGCGCCGGCCGTCACCTTCCTGTCGCTGAGTGTAAATCGCACCAGATCCAATCCTCCTTTATCAGGAGGATTGGATCTTCAAGTCCGTGTTTATGGCGTGCGACTTCTTTGGCTAGGCAACATTGATGTGCGTGGCGAACCAGTCGAGCACCAGCTGCGGATTTCGTCCGAAGTAGTTGTATCCCTCGAAACGCTGGTCAGTGCCTTCGATCCAGAAGAGTTTCTTGTCCTTTGAGGAAAGGGTGTCGTAGATCTCCTGCACATTGGACGGCTTGGTCAGGAAATCATTGCGGACCTGCGCCACCAGTGTCGGAACCGTCACGGCTTTGGCATATTCCATCGGCCAGACGTCCGCGAGGTGATAGCCGGTCCGCTTCCAGTAAGCGGCGTCGAACAATTCGACGCCATTTGCGATTTTCTGATTTTCCATCGCTGTTTGGACGAAGACCGCCGGCGTCACGGGCTGCAGTGCAATCATCGCCTTGATGTGGGTGAATTCCGCCGGGTGCTTGTACATACCAACGATCGTGGCGTTGGCGCCCAGGCAACGGCTGTAAAGGGCGGTCTTCATGTCCTTGGTGTCGGGCCGCGACTTGGCGTAACGCAAAGAACCGATGACGTCGCGATATTCCAGCGTACCATGCGCGTTGACGCCACCGCTGCCGGTGCCGCTGCGGCCATGGTTGCGCATGTCGTAGGTAATGATGTTGTAGCCCGCGTCATGCAGGATCTTGTATTCCGGCAGGAAGTTCGCCTCGAAGCCACCGAAATTCTTCCAAGGATCAAGATGGCCGGGATAACCATAGCGGTTGCAGGGCATGGGGTGGTTGAAGATGAGCAACCTGTCAGAATCGGCGGGAATGAACCAGCCCTCGATCGTCACGCCGTCCATCGCGGGAAAGAAGATCTCTTCGTATTCCATGCCGTATTCGTTCGGCCACCGCAAGATAGGCGTGCGGGTAGAGTGTGCCATCAGGTCGGCCATGCCGTTGATGAATTCTTCGGTTTTCGCGTCGGTCACAATCGCACCTGTTGTTGTTTGGTTGTCCGCGGCCTGTACGCTCGCGGAGGTGGCCGCCATGATCGGGAGAGCGGCGAGTGCCGCGCCGGCTTTCAGAAGTTGGCGCCGGCTATTTGAGGCGGCACCTTCATGCTGAACGGTAGTGTCATGCTGATTGCCCATGTCAGGCTCCTTGGGAGATGTTGGGACGTTGATTTCAGCTGGAATTCGGGGGCGAGACGCACATATCATCGCGCCTCGCCCCATCCGGTCTTCACTGCTTGGGAGGAACAAAACCTTCGGTGATGATGACCGAGCCTTCGGTAGAGGCGACGCGGAACTTCCGGGCGGCCGTGTACTCCGGAGAATTGTAGAAGCGTTGCGCGTCGGCCATGCTTGGGAACTCGGCTATGGCCATGACCTTTTTCGGCTCGCCTTCCACCGCGGTGGCATTCAGGTTGAATACGATGATCCTGCCGCCGAATTTCGGCGCGAGCGGACCGGCCTCTTCCATGTATTTGCTATAGCCGGCCTGATCCTTGATCGTGTAGTTGGCGATCATGTAGCCGGGAGCCTGGGAATCCTGGGCATGACCGGTTGAGGCGAGAGCCAGCGCCATGACAGCGGCCGCGCCGAAAATGAATTTCTTCATTGTCTGAGGTCCTTTGGTTTTGAGTTGAGATGGATTGGAGAGCCGATCCGTCGATCTGGACAGTTCGCTATGGGCTCGTATGCCGCTGGGGCAGTTTTCGATGCCGCTGCTCGCACCAAGCCTTGCTCATGCTGAACTTCCTGTTTCGACAGACAGGAAGATAGGCTGGCTCAGTCTATTTGATTAGAATGCATAATTTGCATGAAGCTAGAAAGCGCATTTCTAAATAGACGCCGGATTTGCGGCCGGGGCTATGCTGCCCGGTGCCTCAGGTCTCTGATCAATCTCAAGCCGTAGTGAGCGAGAAACACGCCCAGTCCGATGATCGCGGTGTGATGCAGGAAGAAGGCTAGCGTCGCCTTCTGGAAATCCCAGAATTCCAAGCTCGTTTGCATGAACAGCTTTGGCCCGATATTGACCACGAACAGGCTCCGAACGCCGCAGGCAGCGATCACGATAGCTGCCGTTCGTAAGACAAAGGTACGCAGTCTGCTCTTGGTCGTGATGCCGAACCTGCCGCGCACCACATCCATGATCATCGACCAGTGCAGACCGAGATGGATGGCTGCTATCAGCAGCGCCAGATAAGCCGTCAGAGCGTGGATCTGGCGCACGGTGAAGGTGCTGGTCAACGGCAGGAAGCTGAAGACGGTCTGCGAGATGATTACGCTGGTCACCAGCAGAGACAGCATGGTGACTAGAAGCGGGAGATTGATCATCTTGGTGATAAAGCTGCGCGGCTCGCGCCAACCCTTCGTGATCATGCCGTACCAACGGCGGTTGAAAATGTTATGGCTGATCAACAGCAGGAACATGCCCGTGCCGATGATCTCGTGCACCGCATTGCCGAGCCAGTCGTAAGCCAAGGCGGCCAGCAAGAAGCCGGCCGCCAAGAAATCGAGGATCAACCGCAAGAAAAACAGCGGCTTCAAGGGATGTAAGCCCGCATTCTGTCGGTTGTGAACATGAAGTCATTGTCTGCCTGGGATCCGTGGCACGATTGGCACCGCTCAGCGAACGCCGTCCGCTTGACCTGCATGTTGGTATCGAACTGCTGAAAATGCCAGTCGCCGGTGCGCTGCTCCTGAGGGACGCTGAGACCCCAGTCCACACCTTTCTCCATAACGAAATAGCCAGTGAGTTTGTAGTCCGCCCAGATGCCCAGGACCAATTGCGTACCAGGTGGAAGCGGTCGGCCAGATTTCGCGATCTCCAGGGTTTCGCGGGTTGCAAACGCTTCCTCCTTGGAAGAGCCGCGGTCGTAGGTCGCATAGAGCACATACTCGTCGAAGTTTTTAGGGAACGTGGCCCGATTTCCGGTTGCTTGCGCCATTGCCGAAGAGCCGAACAGGCAGGCGAAAGAGACGAAAGCGGCCACGATAAACACAAGACGCACGATCGAAGCGGATGGTACATTAGTCTTTTCGGGTCTGGCCTTGGCCATTTAGGATTCCCTTCGTTTGCCCGCCGGGCAGGATTTGGCACACGTAATCGAGATCACCGTATTCTGGCGAACCCGATCAGAGTAGGTGGGGGTATTTGCATGGGCTTAGAAAGCGGACTTCTAAATCCGGCAATCATCGAAGAGCGCCAGCAGAGTGCTTGAGCGGTCTCAGATCAGCTTTGGGTAGCCATAGATTTCGCGCAATTTCTGTGAGGCATCGGAGCGAAGTATCCCCGTTCCGATGTCGAACGTGGCAAAGCCTCAGTGCGCTGTAAAACCACCATCCACCAGCAGAGCAACCCGAGCGCAAAGCTGGCAGCGGGGCTGCAGAGCCAAGGAACTACGGCCACGATCGCTTTGGTGCTTAGGCTGTCTGGTCAACGAGCCCCATTTGCATTTCATTCATGCGCCCCCCGTGCACGGCCAGTGCGGAGAGGGCAGTTCCGAGCTCGCGAAGGTCCTCAGGCGTCAGCTCAACCCGAAGCGCACCCAGATTCTCACTCAGGTGATCGATGTTGCGCGTGCCTGGGATGGGAACGATGAACGGCTTCTGCGCCAGCAGCCACGCCAAGGCGATCTGCGAGGGTGTTGAACCCTTCTTTTCGGCGAACTGCTTCAGCAACTCGACGAACGGCATATTGGCCGCCAGGTTGTCCGGGCTGAAACGATCGAATGTCCTTCGGAGATCGGTTTTCGCGTCGAACCTGGCGCTCGCGTCCATTTTCCCTGTGAGGTAACCCATTCCTACGGGACCCCAAGGGACGAAGCCGATGCCAAGCTCTTCACATGCGGCAAGAACGCCATTGCGTTCCGGGCTTCTCTCCATCACGGAATATTCGGTCTGGACCGCCGTTACAGGCTGGACAGCATGTGCCCTGCGAATTGTCCCGGCGCTTGGCTCCGATAGACCGAAATGCAGAACCTTGCCTTCCTGGATCAGGTCTTTGACCGCACCAGCCACATCTTCGATCGGCACCTTGGGGTCGACGCGGTGTTGGTAAAAGAGGTCGATGCGATCGGTCTTCAGACGTTTGAGCGAGGCTTCCGCCACCTGCTTGATCCGCTCTGGGCGGCTGTTTAGGCCTATCGTGCCGTCAATTGCAAAGCCGAACTTGGTGGCGATTTTCACCTGGTCGCGAATGGGTGCCAACGCTTCTCCAACGAGATCTTCGCTCGTATACGGCCCATAGACTTCGGCGGTATCAAAGAATGTGACGCCGTTTTCGTGGGCGGTGCGAATAGTGTTGATACCCTGGGCTCTATCGGCGGGTGGGCCATAGTTGGCGCTGATGCTCATGCACCCAGCTCCTATTTCCGAGACTTCCAGCGTTCCGAGTTTTCGCGTTTTCATCTGCCCCTGTCCTGTGTGGAGAGCGCTTTGGTATCCCTGCGGTTGATCCGGTGAGGCCGCCCAGGCCACCGATACGGCGGGCAACACCGCACCGGCGAGCGCGGCGTTAATCAAAAAATCACGGCGATCAAGGCCGAAGTGCTTGGCAGCATTTGGGGGCGCCTTTTGATTGTTTTTGTCCATGCCTTGTCTCCTGAAATTTGGCGGCGAAGCCGTCGTTTCATTTAAGGAGGACGATCCGTGTTAGTTCACCTTGCGCTCACGCGAGCTGGATCACTCCGACGGCACAATGGTTTGATGCCCGTCCTCGTGGAGGGAGATAAGCAGCGCAGCAATGAGCGATTAGGCACCATTTTCTGCATGGGGTTAGAAATGGGATTGATAAATACTGGCGGTGAATGGAGGTTTAGAACTTCTGATCGACTTGAGGCAGTGGTCCGCACCAGCATATCTACGACGCAAATCGACCGCTACGGTCCCCTGTAACGGAGTGCCTCCACCAGAAGGGAAAAGGCCGGTGTGTGTTGTCGCCTGCTTGGATAGTAGAGGTGATAGCCTGGGAATGGTGGGCACCAGTCTTCCAGAACCCGGATCAACCGTCCCTCGGCCACATGATGGGAAACCTGGCTTTCGAAGACATAAACCAGCCCGAATCCATCGAGGGCTGCGTTTTCCAGCATCTCGTTATCATTGAGGATGAGCGATCCGCTGACGCGCGCCTCCAGCTCAACGCCGTCACGTTCGAACTCCCAGGCATAGAGACCACCTCCCCTGCTCTGCCTATAGCTTACGCAAGCGTGGTTGTGCAGGTCACGTGGCGTTTCCGGGCGCTTACGGTTGGCAAAGTAAGCGGGCGACCCAACAACTGCCATTCGAACATCAGGGCTCACCCGCACTGCTACCATGTCCTTCTCGACCTGCTCGCCGAGGCGTATGCCAGCGTCAAATCGGCCGGCGACGATATCGGTAAGCCCTTCGTCGACATTGATCTCAACGACGATGTCCGGATAATCAGGCACGAGCTTCAGCAGCGCGGGCCAGAGCACCATTCGTGCGGCGTGCCGAAAGGTAGTGATACGAATCGTGCCTGCGGGCTTATCCCGAAGGGCAGTGAGCGCGGCGATTTCACTGTCGATATGATCAAATGCCGGACGCAGGCTGTGAAACAGCCGTTCTCCGGCCTCTGTCGTCGAAAGGCTGCGCGTCGTCCGTGAAATCAACCGCACATCCAGACGTCGCTCGAGCATTCGAACAGCATAGCTCAGTGCAGACTGGGAGAGGCCAAGCTTCGCGGCCGCGCGCGTGAAACTTCCCTCCTCCACAACCATAATAAATGCCGCCAGCTCGCTGAAATCACCTTTTCTCATTCATAAATCCCATTTCTAAGTTTATGCGGATTATAGCGTCTGATCAGCATGCCTGTCCTCCGTTATTTATTGCTCGACACTACACGCTGTTAGGGCGGCAAGAGGACAGCGAGATAATGAGCAAGACACAGCCGCAACTCTTCAAGAGTTCGCCTTCATCAAGGGATTACCGGACGCTCGCACCTGTTCAGCAGGTTAAGTTGGTTGCGGGCCTGGCGTGATCCGAACGACCCCACAACTTCCCACTTGTCGCGAATCGCAACGCCCGCTACCTCTTGGACAAGGCCCGACCCAGGCCTCCTCCCTCCAGCCGGGAAAGCATTGTCCATGCGGGGTTTATCCACCATCGAACCATCTGTTCGAGCACCGCATAAGGAGGGGTTGCGTTTCCGGCTCGCAATGGAGGTTTGAATGAAACTGTCTGCACCCATCTATCAGCTGAAGCGCCGTGCGAAATTGCTGGCGCGTACGGATACGATCCCGCTTCACCAGGCATTGGACCGTATCGCGCAGGAAGAAGGTTTTACGGCCTGGAGCCTGCTTGCTTCCCAGCATGAAACGCTGCTACCGGCCACACCCATGCTGTCGCAGCTTGCCGAAGGTGATCTGCTTTTGATCGCCGCCCGTCCTGGGCACGGCAAGACCCTGCTCGGCCTCCAGCTTCTGCTCGATGCCGTTAGGGAAAGCCGTAAGGCCACCTTCTTCACGCTCGAATATACCGAACAGCAGACCATGAAGCGTATTCATGCCCTGCCGGAAGGTGAAGCGCTTGGCGAGAAGATCGAGATCGTAACCTCGGACGAGATCAGCGCCGATTATGTCATGCGGCATCTCGCGGGCGCTCCGCGCGGAACGGTGGCTGTCATCGACTATCTGCAGATCCTCGATCAGCAGCGCAGCAAGCCCGGCCTTTTGGAGCAAGTGTCTGCACTCCAGACCTTCGCTCGCGAAACCGGTATCGTGCTGGCCTTCATCTCGCAGATCGACCGATCCTTCGAGGCTGATGGCAAGGGCTTGCCGGATCTGTCGGATGTGCGCCTGCCCAACCGGCTTGACCTCACGCTGTTCAGCAAAGCCTGCTTTCTCCACAATCGGGAAGTCCAGCTTCAGCACGTGGCTTAAATCGTAAAGCCAGGGCCGGTGTCGATTGGGCGCCGGCCCTCAGCTTTCTGGCGGCCGCTGCGGCTGCACCGAGAACGCGTCCGACGTCATTCCCTGCCGCATGCGCTTCGTCGCGAAATCGACGAAGGCCCTGAGCTTGGGCAGCGACTGGCTGCGGCTCGGGTAGTAGAGGCAGAGCCCCGGCACGTCGCGGGCGTGATCCTCCAGCACCGGAATGAGGCTTCCCTGCTCGATATAGTGCCTGACAACAGAGCCGACCGTGTAGAGGAAGCCGACGCCGCGAAGGGCAGCACGGATCGAGGCCTCGTAATCGTTGAGAATGAGCGGACCATCGACGGCAACCTTCAGGCTCTCGCCGCCATCGACGAATTCCCAGGTCCGCGACACCTGCCCGCCTCTCCGGGTCAAGAGAGCGGGCAACCCCTGCAACTCTCGTGGATGGCCGGGCCGTGGATATTTCTTGAGCAGGCTCGGCGCACCGACGACAACGAACTTGTCCGGCGGCGTCAGCCAGGTCGAGACCATGTCGAGCTCGATCGTATGCCCGAGCCGGATACCGGCGTCGAACCCTTGCTCGACGATGTTGGTGAACTCGTCGTCGCCGACAAGCTCCAGGGTGATACCGGGATAGGCCTCGTGGAAGTCAGGCAGGAGGCTGTTGATCAGCAGCGAAACCGCCGGGCGCGGCGCATTGATGCGTAAATTGCCACTCGGCTGTTCGCCGAGATCGCGGGCGGCGTTCACGCCGGCCTGAAACATCGCCGCTGCCGGCTTGGCATGCGCAAGCAGCTTCTGGCCCGCTTCCGTCAGCCGCACGCTGCGGGTCGTTCGCGCAAACAGTGCAGCGCCCACCCGCCGTTCCAGCGTCTGTATGCCCTGGCTGATTGCCGATGGGGTCAGACCCAGCTGGCGTGCGGCTGCGCGAAACCCGTTCTGCTCGGCCACCGCCAGAAATATCGCAAGGCCATCCAGTTCCGCTCGATCCATTGTGTAGCTTCACTTTACAGCGTGATCAGATAGGGGATTATTATCAAACAATAGGCTGCATGCCATATCTTGGCAAGAAGCGCGGCCAACAGCTCTCCGCCCTTCCAAACCTTGATCGGCAATCCCTCGGGCTCGGTGTCCTCTCGATCGAAGAGGCGCGCCTTCACGCCTGCCCAAAAGAAAGAGAATTCCATGAAAATCTACGACAGACCGGGCTTCCCCAACCCCATGCGCATCCGCATCGTGCTGGCGCAAAAGGGCCTGGATTCCGAAATCGAATTCGTGCCGGTCGACCTGATCGCCGCCGAGCACAAGCAGCCCGCCTTCCTTGCGAAGAACCCGTCGGGCGTCCTGCCGGTGCTGGAGCTGGATGACGGCACGCTGATTTCCGAAAGCACGGCGATTACCGAATATCTCGACAATCTCGATGGCAAGCCGGAGCTCACCGGCCGCACTCCGCGGGAAAAGGCGCTCATCCACATGATGCAGCGCCGCGCCGAGGCCTATGTGCTCGATCCCGTCGGCATCTACTTCCATCACGCCACACCCGGCCTCGGCGCGGCATTGCAGGCCTTCAAGAGCCCGCAATGGCCGGGCCGCACCGAAATGGGCGAGCGCGAGGGCGAGAAGGCAAAGGAGGGTCTGCGCTATTTCAACGAGATCCTCACCAGGCAGCCCTTCCTGACAGGCGAGACCTATTCGATGGCCGACATCACGTTGCTCGCCGGCCTCGCCTTTGCCGAAGTTGCCGGCATCGTCCCGTCAGGCCTCGACGCGCTGGCACAGTGGCAGGCACGCATGGCTGGTCTGCCCGCCGTCAGGAACCGCAGTGGCCAGAATTTCCTGCCCGAAGATCTCAAGCGCTTGGGCTTCTGAACTCAGCCGCGATAGCGCAGCGCATCCACCACAACAGCGAAGGCCGGCGTCGGTTGGCGCCGGCTGGGATAATAGAGATGGAAACCTGAAAAAGGCGGGCACCAGTCCGAGAGCACGCGAGTCAGCCGGCCCGCCTCGAGATCGTCGCCAATGCGGTCTTCCAGCACGAAGGCAAGACCCGCGCCGGCAAGAGCCGCCTTGACGGCCAGCGCACCGGTATTGACCGCGAGCTGACCCTCCACCCGCACGCGCAGCTCTCGGCCACCCTGCTCGAATTCCCAAGCATAGAAACCGCCAGCCGTCGGCAGCCGCAGATTGATGCAATTATGCTCCGTCAGGTCATGCGGCGTGTGCGGGCGATCTCGCCCCACGAAATAACCGGGGGAGCCGACGACAGCCATCCTGACATCCGGGCCGATGCGGACGGCCACCATGTCCTTCGCAACCTGCTCGCCAAGCCGCACGCCGGCATCGAGGCGTTCGGCGACGATATCGGTCAGGCCGTTGTCAACGAGGATTTCGATGGCGATATCGGGATACTGCGGCAGCAGCCTCTCCACGGCCGGCAGGAGGATCAGCTCTGCTGCCTGCTCGCCTGCCGAAATGCGCACTGTGCCCGAGGGCTTGTCGCGCAGCGCCGATAGTTGCGCGATCTCCGCGTTGATCTCATCCAGCCGCGGCCCGACCGACTGGATCAAACGCTCGCCGGCATCGGTCGGCGAAACCTTGCGTGTTGTGCGCGTGAGCAGACGCAGCCCCATCCGCTCCTCGAGGCCGCGCACCGTCTGGCTGAGCGCCGACTGGGACACACCGAGCATGGCGGCAGCCCGTGTAAAACTTCCCTCGCGCGCGACGGTCAGGAAGGCGGCAATATCGTCAAGGTTGGTCCGGCTCATTCATAAGTTGCCCTAATAGGTTCATGCCGGTTTTAGCGTCTAATCGCAGAACTGCGTAGCCGCTAAATGAAGATCGGCAGAAATTATCCGCAGGCAAGGACATCAGACATGCAGATCAAGCGAAGCGGCTTCGCACCCTCCGTTCCCGGTCCGGAAGCCTATTTCACCGGAACCGTGCGTCTCGACTCCCGTTTCGACAGCGATGATCCCGACCGCGTCGGCGGCGCCACGGTGACGTTCGAGCCGGGCGCGCGCACCGCCTGGCACACCCATCCGCTCGGCCAGACGCTGATCATCACCTCCGGCCTCGGCTGGGCGCAGCGCGAGGGCGGCCCGATCGAAGAAATCCGGCCGGGCGACATCGTCTGGTTCGCACCCGGCGAAAAACACTGGCACGGCGCCACGGCAAGCACGGCCATGAGCCATATCGCCATCGCTGAAAAGCTCAACGGCAGTCCGGTCGACTGGATGGAGAAGGTCACGGACGAACAATATCACCTGATGGAGACACGATAATGCAGAAGCGCAAACTCGGAACGCACGGCCCCGAAGTCTCGGCCCTCGGCCTCGGCTGCATGGGGCTGAGCTATGGCTACGGCCCGGCAACGGAAAAGCAGGCCGCCATCACCCTCATCCGCACCGCTTTCGACCGCGGCGTGACCTTCTTCGATACGGCGGAGGCCTATGCCCAGGGCGCCAATGAGGAACTGCTCGGCGAAGCGCTCGAACCCTTTCGCGATCAGGTGGTGATCGCCACCAAATTCGGCTTTCGCGACGGTGATGTCAGCAAGGGCCAGGACAGCCGCCCCGAGCGCATCCGTGAGGTCGCCGATGCTGCCCTCAAGCGGCTGCGCACGGATTGCATCGATCTCTTCTACCAGCACCGCGTCGATACCGAAGTGCCGATGGAGGATGTCGCGGGCGCGGTGAAGGATCTGATCGCCGCAGGCAAGGTCAAGCACTTCGGCATGTCCGAGGCCGGCGCCGGCTCGATCCGCCGGGCGCATGCGGTGCAGCCCGTTGCCGCCCTGCAGAGCGAATATTCTCTCTGGTGGCGCGAGCCCGAGAAGGAAATCCTGCCGCTGCTCGAAGAACTCGGCATCGGCTTCGTGCCCTTCAGCCCACTCGGCAAGGGGTTCCTGACAGGCGCCATCACCGAGAGCACCAGTTTCGACAAGACGGATTTCCGTAATGTCGTGCCGCGCTTTTCTGAGGAAAACCGTAAGGCCAATCAAGGCCTCGTCGCGGTGCTGAGCGGGATCGCCGCGAGCAAACAGGCCACCGCGGCGCAGATCGCCCTCGCCTGGCTGCTCGCCCAGAAACCGTGGATCGCCCCGATCCCCGGAACCACCAAGCTGCACCGGCTGGAGGAGAATATCGGGGGCGCGGCAATCGAACTCACCGCTGACGACCTGCGGGAGATCGAGACCGCCCTATCTGATGTCACCGTGCAGGGAGATCGCTATCCGGCGCACCTGCAGGCCCGCGTCGGCCGGTAAGTTGCCGGCCCAGAAAGGAGTTGTCATGACCGACAATATCAAGGGAAAGACGGTTGTCATCACAGGCGCAAGCAGCGGCCTCGGCGAAGCGACCGCCCGTCATCTTGCCAATGCCGGCGCCAAGGTCGTGCTTGGCGCCCGCCGGATCGACAGGTTGAAGGCTCTCTCAGCTGAACTCGGTCTGCCTGATGGTTCCGCCATCGAAACCGACGTGACGCAGGCTGATCAGGTCAAGCACCTCGTCGATCAGGCCGTCCGCCTGCATGGTCGCATCGACGTTATCGTCAACAATGCCGGCCTCATGCCGCACTCTCCCCTGGAGCGCGGCAAGATCGACGACTGGGACCGGATGATCGACGTGAACCTCAAAGGCGTGCTCTACGGCATTGCCGCCGCCCTTCCCCACATGAAGGAACAGAAGAGCGGCCATATCATCAACGTCTCCTCGGTCGCCGGCCACAAGGTCCGGCCCGGCAGCGCCGTTTACGCGGCGACCAAGACTGCCGTCCGCGTCATCTCAGAAGGCCTGCGCCAGGAGGTGAAGCCCTACAATATCCGCACGACGATCGTCTCGCCCGGTGCCGTTGAGTCCGAACTGCCGCAGAGCATTACCGAGGCCGATGTCGCGGCCGGCATTGCCGATTTCTACGAACGCTACGCCATCCCGGCCGAGAGCTTCGCAAGGGTGGTCGCCTTCGCGATCGCCCAGCCTGACGATGTCGATATCAACGAGATCCTGTTCCGGCCGACGGCGCAGGAACTCTGACGGCAGACGAAGCAACCTTCAGCACAAAGTTGCATAAATGCCGCAATGCCGCAGCCGATATCATCGGGCTGCGGCGTCGCTCTCCCCTTTGCGCCGATCATTTGCTATCCGTATCCGCGAAGAGCATAGGCGTATCGAGGTAGACTTTGCCTAAGTAAGTACCGGTCTCAATCCAGTTTCACCCCTATCGCCGGATAGCCGCGGGCTATCGGCGGTTGAACACGTTCATCGGGTGGCGGCAAGAGACCGGTTTGGCATTGTTCCGAACGCCAGTGCAGCTCCGCTGTCTCTGCTCTTCACCCACCCGAAAGCATCGCCACGCCGCGCCCTCATGGGTTTTCTCACGCGCCATCTTGGTGGACTTCCGAACGGAAGACCAAGATACTATGTGCTGTGCACTTCGGGTCCGATGGACCATTACCCCGAAAACCGCCCCCCAGCCCTGGATTGCCTGTGGCGGATGCGGCGGATTGAGAGCCTTTCAATCGAGCGGCAAGATCCGGCTGAACGCCAATGGCCGCAAGCTGGATGCCTGGCTGATCTATAAATGCCTCGCCTGCGACAAGACCTGGAACCGGCCGCTCTTCGAGCGCAAGAATGTCCGCGACATCGATCCGGCAACGCTCGACGCACTCCAGTCCAACGATGTCAAATGGATCCACGCCGAAAGCTTCAACCTCGACGCATTGAAACGCAAGTCGCAGCGCGTCGACGAATTCCCTGAATTCGAGATCGGCAAGCAGGTGCTGCGCGAGGCCATCGGCTGGACGCGGCTGGAGATCGAACTGGCGGTGCCCTTGCCTGCGGGCACACGCCTCGACCGTCTGCTGGCGTCCGAGTTCAAGCTTTCGCGCACGCGGCTCCAGACACTGCACGAGAAAGGTCTGCTCCGGACGAATTCCGATCGCGCCGACATCCTGCGGCGGCGTATCAGGACCGGCATCGAAGTGGTGATCGATCTTGCGACCATCGCGGATCGCGAGCTCTCCTGGGGGCCCCTGGCGACCGGCAGTCCCCGATAGCCTGTAACGCGAAGGCCCGTATACCGGGCCTTCGTCATTTCAAAGTCCATTCCGCGCAACTGAAGGTCGTCAGTGCGATGCCGGCGATGTGGCGAGCGATACCGCCGCCTCATGCACCGACCGCCGTCCGGCAATCCGGCGTGGCTTCAGCCGGTCCTGCGATGTCAGGGGATTATCCGCATCGATGGACCGGAAGAGTGCCTGCAGCTCCGGCTCTTCGACAAGTAACGCTGCTTCCGCCGGAGAAATCCAGATCTTCTGCCTCTCGGCATATTCGCGAAAATGCGCGGCCTCGCTCTCCAGCCGCAGCAGATGAACAGAAACCGTCAGCGGCGTCTCGTGATCCTTCAGATAGGTGTAAAAGCCGAGCGGCTTCTTCCTGACCCTGCCGATGATGCCAGCCTCTTCGAAAGCCTCGCGCTGGGCGCAGCGATATGGCCTTTCCTTTCTTCCGAGAGTGCCCTTCGGGATCACCCATCGTCCGGTATCGCGGCTGGTGACGAGCAGTACGCTCAGCCTTCCGCCTCGCTCGACGCGGCAGCAGATGGCGCCGTACTGATCGATCTCGCGGCGGCCTGTCTTTGCCGGGGTTTCCTCATTCAATTCAGATAAATGCCTGGATAGATGCATGGTCCGCTCGTTGTCTCCTTCTCCTTGCATGGAGAATAGAGCGCAACATCCGATCGAAAATAGTGCCCCCTAAAATTAGGGTATTCGATACATCGAGCGGACCCCTGCCCTTAGGCAAACAGGCTTGCAATCCCATAGCAGGCGGCCGCGATGGCAGCGGCAGCCGACATGGTGATCACCCAGGCGATGACGATGTTGCCCGCAACACCCCAGCGCACGGCCGACAGGCGTCGCGCGGCGCCGACACCGATGATCGCTCCGGTGATCGTGTGTGTCGTCGACACGGGAATGCCGAGCCAGGTCGCGGCAAACAGCGTCAGCGCCCCGCCGGTCTCGGCGCAGAACCCCTGCATCGGGTTGAGCCTGGTGATTTTCGAGCCCATCGTGTGAACGATCCGCCAGCCGCCGAAGAGCGTGCCGAGCGCCATGGCCGACTGGCAGGAGATGACTACCCAGAGAGGCACATGGAAACTGGGGCCGAGCTGCCCCTGGCTGAAGAGAAGAACGGCGATGATGCCCATGGTCTTCTGCGCGTCGTTGCCGCCATGGCCGAGCGAATAGAGTGAGGCCGAGATGAACTGCATGAAGCGGAAGGTGCGGTCGACGGCAAAGGGCGTCTGGCGCACGAAGAGCCAGGAGACGACGAGGACGAAGAACAGCGCGAGCAGGAAGCCGATTGCCGGCGACATAAAGATCGCACCGACCGTCTTCAACAAGCCGCCCCAGACGATGGAACTGAAGCCAACCTTCGCCCAGCCGGCGCCGACGAGCCCGCCGACCAGCGCATGCGACGACGAAGAGGGAATGCCGAACAGCCAGGTGACGATGTTCCAGACGATCGCCCCCATCAGTGCCGCAAAGATCACCTGCGGCGAGACGATTGCCGGATCGATGATGCCGGTGCCGAGCGTTTCGGCGACGTGCAGGCCAAAAAACAGGAAGGCGATGAAATTGAAGAAAGCCGCCCAGCCGACGGCATATTGCGGCCTCAGCACCCGGGTGGAAACGATGGTCGCAATCGAGTTTGCCGCATCATGCAGCCCGTTGAGGAAATCGAAGAACAGCGCCACACCGATCAGCCCGATCAGCAGCGGAAGGGAGAGAGAGGCTTCCATCAGACGTTCTCGATGACGACGCCGCTGATTTCGTTGGCCACGTCCTCGAAACGGTCGACGATCTTTTCCAGATTGGAGTAGATCTCGCTGCCGATCATATAGGCCATGGCATTGCCGCTGGCGCCATGCCGGCGATAGAGGTCCTTGAGCCCCTCGTCATGCAGTTCGTCGGAGCGGCCTTCGACCCGGGTGATCTCTTCGGCGATGACAGCCAGCCGCTGCGCATTCGCACCCATCTTGTTGAGAAGCGGGATTGCTTCCTCCATCAGGGCCGCCGCCTTGACGATCTCCCCGCCCATCTCCTGCATCAGCGGGTCGAAACTCGTCTGCTCGAACAGGCGGATGATCTTCACCGTCTTGTGCATCATGTCGATCGCATCATCCATGGACTGGATCAGATCCTTGATGTCGCCGCGGTCAAAGGGCGTGATGAAGCTGCGCCGGACAGCAACCAGCACTTCGCGGGTGATGTCGTCAGCCTGGTCTTCCAGTGCGATGATCTTGTCGCAATTCTCCTGAACCGCCTCGCCCTTCAACAGCTTTTCCATAGCATGGGCGGCTGCGACGACCGTTTCCGAATGCCTGCAGAACATATCGAAGAAGCGGTCCTCCCGCGGCATCATCTTGCGAAACACGCTCATCATCTCGGGCGATCCTTCCTGAACCGGGGACTGTCGTAGAAGACTGTCATAAATCTGTCATAAAGCGTCGCAGGCAATTGATCGAAAAAGTAAAATTTGACAATGCTAGATGTCATGAAATCCCGCAAAAAAGGCGCAAAATCCTACGCCGGACCCTCAAAGCCCCTGCTGAAGCAGCTTGCAGAAAGACCCGAGAAGCTTTTCTCAGGCGCCTTTCGCCAGCAATATGGCGCGCTCTGCTTCCGTTACCGAAACGGCGGTCCCGAGACTGATCACCCCGAAATCGAAGTCCTCGTCGTCACCACGCGCGACAGCGGCCGCTGGATCATTCCCAAGGGCTGGCCGATGAAAAAGAAGAAGCCGCATGAGGCAGCCGCCATCGAGGCCTGGGAGGAAGCCGGCGTGCGCGGAACGGTGAGCAAGCAGCCGGTCGGCCGCTACACCTATCTGAAGGAGCTGGATGACGGCGACGTCGCGCCCTGCATCGTCGATATCTTCCAGATCGAAGTGGAGCATACGCAAGGGCAGTTCCGCGAAACCGGCCAACGCATGCTGGATTGGGTGAGCCCCGACGAAGCGGCACGGCGCGTGCGCGAACTCGAATTGAAATCCCTGCTCGTCGATTTTCACCCGCGGCACGGCAAGCGGCAGCGCAGGAAAAAGGCCTGAGCCGCAGGTGTTGCTGCCCGCCATTTACGGCGTGGTTTACGGTAACGTACTTCTCCCGAAATCGGGCCTGTGAAAGGCTTTTCCTCGGAAAATTGACCGAAACGGGAGAGAGCTATGAGGTGGTCAAAGCCTGCACCTGCATTAGTGCCTGTCCGCATTGCCTACCGTGCCGCCATCGCCACGCTGGCACTTGCGCTCGCCTCACAGGCCGGGGCGCAGACGGCCAAGCCGGTCACCGTCGACAATTTCGCCCGCGCCGAATCCGATCTCTATTTCAGCAATGCCGTGAAGGACGGCGGCGGCAAGACCGGTATCTTCAACCATCATCGCGAACCGATGGACATCGATCATCAGTCCGTGATCCGGGCCAACCGCGATACGCTCTATTCATCCGCTGTCATCGATCTCGATGCCGGGCCGGTCACCATCACGCTTCCGGACGCCGGCAAACGCTTCCGCTCGATGCAGATCATCAACGAAGACCATTACGTAGTCGGCGATGTGAAATATGACGCCGGCAGTTACACCTATGATCGGGCAGCGGCCGGCACGCGCTACATCCTCGTCGGCATCAGGACCCTCGTCGATCCCAACGACCCCGATGATGTCAAGCAGGTCCATAATCTCCAGAACGCTCTCACCATCAGCCAGGCAAATGCGGGAACGTTCGAGATCCCGGACTGGGACAAGGCGAGCCAGAAGAAGGTCCGTGACGCGCTGATCGTGCTGGGCACGACCATTCCGGATTTCAAGGGCGCCTTCGGGGCGAAAGATCAGGTCGACCCGATCCGCCATCTCATCGGCAGCGCCGTCGGCTGGGGCGGAAATCCCGAGAAGGACGCGATCTACCTGAACGAGACACCACCGAAGAACGACGGCAAGATGGTCTACCGGCTCTCCGTCAAGGATGTTCCCGTCGACGGCTTCTGGTCGGTCAGCGTCTACAATGGCAAAGGCTACTACGAGAAGAACAAGCTCAATGCCTATACGCTAAACAATATCACCGCTGACAAGGAAGCAGACGGCGCGGTCAAGGTGCAATTCGGCGGCTGCGACGGCAAGATCGCCAATTGCTTGCCCGTAATGAAGGGCTGGAATTACACCGTCCGCCTCTACCGCCCACGCCAGCCGATCCTCGATGGAAGCTGGACATTTCCGGAACCGCAGCCGGCGGGGAAGTGAGGAGCACAGACCGCAGGCTATATCGAACCCGCCCCCCACCGGCTTCCTGCCTTACTGCCGGTCGCCCCGTTTCTCCTGCGACATGAGCTGGCTGAGCGTGGCTGCCGGCATTGCATCGGCGGCGTAGGTGAAGGTCCCCGATGATTTTACCTCCTCGGCCGCCCGCAGCAGTGCGCCAAGTGCAGCGCGCGCAAAGGACCCGCCCCCACTCACCCGGCGCACGCCTGCCGCCGAGAGTTCGGCAACGCTATAGCGCGGCCCCTTCAGGCCCATCACCACATTGACGGGCTTGTCGACGGTGGTGCAGACGGTTCGGATGGCGTCGATATCAGGCAGACCGGGCGCATAGAGCACATCGGCACCGGCTGCCGAGAAAGCCTGCAGCCGCTTGATCGTGTCATCGAGATCGGGCCGCTCCCAGAGAAAATTCTCCGCCCTCGCCGTCAGCAGGAAAGGCAGCTTCCGCGCCGCCTCCACCGCGGCCTGTACGCGCTCGACGGCCTGCGAGAGATCATAGATCGGCCTTGCCGGATCGCCGGTGGCATCTTCGATCGATCCGCCGACCAGCCCAATCGCAGAGGCCAGCCGGATCGTTTCGGCGCAGATCTCGGGCGCCGCACCAAACCCGTCCTCGAGATCGGCCGATACGGGAAGATCGGTCGCTCCGACGATCTCGGCGGCATTGTCGAGGATCTCGCCGCGCTTCAGGCTCGCAAAGGAATCCCGCTTGCCCTTGGAAAAGGCATAGCCGGCGCTAGTGGTCGCCAAGGCCTCGAAACCGAGGCTCGTCAAAATCCGGGCCGAGCCGGCATCCCACGGGTTCGGTATGACGAATGCCGCATCCCGCTGATGCAATGCCTTAAACCGCTCGAACTTCGCCTGTTGCTCCGCCACGACTCTCCTCCTCCGCAAATGACAGCGAGGCCAGACTAGCAATTGCGAACAAAATGTGAACGATTTTTGTGGCCGCCTACTCGGATTTTGCCGGTGGCGGCGGCCACTCATCAGTTGCGCAGCCGATACCCCGTCTTGAAGATCCAGCCGAGCGTGCTGAGGCAAATCACCAGAAACAGCGAGATCATCCCGAGGCTGACCAGCGGGTTGACGTCGGCAATCCCGTAGAAGCTCCAGCGGAAGCCGCTGACCAGATAGAGCACCGGGTTGAAATGGCTGACCGCCTGCCAGAAGGGCGGCAGCATGTTGATCGAGTAGAAGCTGCCGCCGAGGAAGGTCAGCGGCGGCACGACCAGCATGGGGATGAGATTCAGTTGCTCGAAATTCGTCGCCCAGATGCCGATCATGAAGCCGAACAGGCTGAAGCTGATCGCCGTCAGCAGGAAGAACAGCACCATCATGAAGGGATGCTCGATCCGAACATCGACGAAGATATTGGCCGTTACCAGGATGATGACGCCGATGAGCAGCCCCTTGGTTGCGGCCGCCCCCACATAGCCGATCAGGATTTCCGTCATGGCGACGGGGGCCGACAGGATCTCGTAGATCGTGCCGGTGAATTTCGGAAAATAGATGCCGAAGGAGCCGTTGCCGATGCACTGGCCGAGCAGCGTCAGCATGATGAGGCCGGGCGTGATGAAGGCGCCGTAGGAAACGCCCTCCACCTGCTGGATGCGCGAGCCGACGGCCGCCCCGAAGACGATGAAATAGAGCGAGGTGGAAATGACGGGCGAAATGACGCTCTGAAGCAGCGTTCGCCGGGTGCGCGCCATCTCGAAGTAATAGATCGACTTGATCGCTTCGAAGTTCATCTTGCGCCTCCTACCAGCGATACGAAGATATCTTCCAGCGAGCTCTGGCGCGTCGAGAGATCCCGGAAATGGATATTGTTTTCGCCAAGCCGCGTCAGAAGCGATGCAACGCTCTCGTGCTCGTTGTGCGTATCGAATTCATAGACGAGGCGGTTGCCCTCGGCCTCGACCGACAGGCCGTTGCCGGCAAAGCAGTCCGGAAGCTTCTCCAGCGGTTCGTTGAGTTCGAGGATAAGCTGCTTGCGGCCGAGCTTGGCCATCAGCGCTTGCTTGTCTTCGACGAGCAGCAGTTCGCCGCCATTGATGACGCCGACGCGGTCGGCGATCTCTTCGGCCTCTTCGATGTAGTGCGTCGTCAGGATAATGGTGACGCCGGAGGCCCGCAGCCGCTCGACGACATGCCACATGTCCTTGCGCAGCGTCACGTCCACGCCCGCCGTAGGCTCGTCGAGGAAGAGGATCGAGGGCTCGTGCGACAGCGCCTTGGCGATCAGCACGCGCCGCTTCATGCCGCCGGAGAGCTGGCGCAGCGTGTTGTCCTTCTTGTCCCAGAGCGACAGGTCGCGCAGCACCTTCTCGATATGGGCGGGGTTCGCCTTCTTGCCGTGCAGGCCGCGCGAAAAGCTTACCGTATTCCACACCGTCTCGAACTGGTCGGTGGTCAGCTCCTGCGGCACGAGGCCGATCAGCGTGCGCGTGGCGCGGAAATCCTTGACCACGTCATGCCCGTCGACGATGACGGCGCCGCCGCTCGGATTGGCGATGCCACAGATGATCGAGATCAACGTCGTCTTGCCCGCCCCGTTCGGCCCAAGCAGCGCCAGGATTTCGCCGCGTTCGATTTCGAGGTTGATGCCCTTCAGCGCCTGGAAGCCATTTGCATAGGTCTTGGTGAGATTTTGGATGGAAATGATCGGTGCCATGGGGCTCTTTGCGGATATCAGATCGAATTCGCCCGCTATATAGCCCCTTTGTGAAGCTTTGACATCCGCAAGGGCCTGAACACAGCATTCACACGATCCGGGTATCCGCCTAAAATGTCAGGCTCGGACGTCCATCCACAGGACAGATCGGGCCTATGAAAAGAAAATCACCGCCCTGTTTGCGATGTCATCAATCGGTGATGTTCCTCCCTCATAAACACACCTGAGGACAGCACCGGTCTCCGCCCGCCGCCCACCCCTTTGCGGAGCCGCCCTCATGGCGATCTCGTTACGCCTTCTCTGCTGACCTCGGCATTGTAGTGAAATTTATTGTCAGTCACGAAATGCAAGGAACCGGCCCAGTATCCCCTGTTCAGCCGCGTTCGTCTAAGCCGGCCCTGTGCCGGCTTTCTTTTTGCCCTGCAGACGAGAACCGATAGAACGAAACAAGGTCTCCAGCGTGCAGCATTCTGCCTGCAGCAGCCTCATTTCAACCACCGGAACACTTCAACCCGCCGCCAGAAACCTCTACCCTGACATCAGCACAACCTGGATTGGCCGAACTGTCATGAACGAGTTGCACTCCATTTCGCCGTCAGGACAAAAGCTCGTCTCCATCGAAGAGATCGTCGACATCAAGCCGCGACGGCCGATGGCGACGACGCGGGATCGGGGATGGAGCGGAGTGACTGTCGATCTTTATCGGCCGCGGCTCGATTGTTCGCAGACCTATCCGGCCCTCGATCACCACCTGATTTCTTATTGCCCCTCCGGCCGCGCCCGCCTGATCCAACGGCGCGACGGGGTCGTCCACGAGGGCACGATTTCGGCCGGCATGTCGCTTCTGATGCCGGCGGGCTGCGTATCGACGTGGGAGGGCCGCACGCCGACATCGGCGCGGCTGCGTGTTCCGGCCCGGCTGCTGGCAGCCGCCGGCGAAGAGCTTGGGTCGCGCGCGGCAAGCATCGAAATCAGGAATATATTCGAAACCCGCGACAGGCTGATCGAGAATATGGCGCTCGTGCTGCTCGCTGAACTGGAGCAGCAGGCCCATCCCGCCCAGGCGCTGATCGTCGACCAGGTCTCTGCCGCCCTCGCCGCGCATCTGCTGAGGGCCTATAACGCCTTTGGCGTTGCGGAGCGCAGCACACTGCCCGGCCTCGGCAAGGCCGAGATCGAGCGCATTACCGACTATATCGAGGACAATCTCGACCGGATGATCGGGCTTGCGGAACTCGCCGCCCTCGTCAATGTCAGCCGCTTTCATTTCGCCCGGCTTTTCAAGCAGAGCGCCGGCGTAAGCCCGATCAATTTCGTCGAACAGCGCCGGATCGAGCGCGCCCGGGTGCTGATTGCCGAAACCGATACGTCGCTGGCCGAAGTGGCCCTTGCGACCGGCTATTCGGACCAGAGCCATTTCACCCGGCGTTTCCACCGCCTGACGGGTGGCACACCCGCCGCTTTTGCACGCGAGCACGGACGTCGGCTGCGGCGGCGCCCGCCGAATTAGGGCCAGGTTTTGCGCGAAGCAAGCGGCCGCCTGCACGGAGCGATCAGCTGTTTCGCTCCGGTACGCAAAAGGTTACTTTAAGGCGAAAAAATAAACGGCTCGCCTGCCTGCCGCCACCGCCCTATTTTGTTCCTCTCGGCCCTGTTTTTGAGCCCTATCTGATGGGATGAGCGATGCCCGATATAACCAACCGCGTCATGGCCGTGCGCCAGCATGTCGACGAAACCGTTGCCAGCGCGATGGCGCATCTTATTGAAGACGCGCCGGATTTTCGCCTGAACCGCGTCAATCCGCTGGCCTTTGCGCGGGCGAACGGGCTCGGCGAACAGGAGAGTATTGCAGCCTTCCTGCATGCCACCCAGCTCGGCCTTTTCGAACTCTCCTGGAACGTTGTCTGCGAAAGCTGCGGCGGGGTGCTCTATCAGGCGGAATCGCTGCAGGGCATCGACCAGCATCTCTATAATTGCTCTTTCTGTTCGCTCGATTGCGAACCGACGCTCGACGAAACGGTAGAGATCACCTTCACGGTCGACCCGCGCATTCGGCACATCGCCGCCCACGATCCCGACAGCCTGCCGCTCTGGGATTATACGCGCCAGATCTTCTGGTCTTCCGGCAGCGATCTGCCCGAACATCTTGCGCCCATCGTCGGCGAGGTCGTTCTCGACGCGTTCGAGATTGCGCCGGGTGCGCGCATGGGCCGGCAGGTTCAGATGAGTGAGGGTGTGGCCATCCTCTTCGATCCCGTGACGCACAGCTCGCGTTTCCTGGAGGTGACCGGCGAACCAACCGACGGCCAGCGCCTGTCGATCGAGATCGATGACGCGCACCAGGCCGGCGAAACGTTGCAGGTGGCGCCCGGCCTTCTGACGCTCGATCTGGAAAATCGGACGAACCGCAGGATAATACCGATCCTCTGGATCGCCGGCGAGGCGCTGGAGGCGATCCTTACGCGGCGCGTGCCTGTCCTGACCGCCAAGCGGCTGCTCACCCACCAGACCTTCCGGGATATCTACCGCACCAATGTTCTCGATATCAATCAGCGCTTCAGGATCACCAGCCTGACCTTCCTGTTCACGGACCTGAAGGGATCGACCGAACTCTACGAGCGGATCGGCGACCTTGCGGCCTTCGATCTGGTGCGCTCGCATTTCCAGCTCATGCATCAGGTCGTTTCCGCCCATGGCGGCGCAGTGGTCAAGACGATCGGCGATGCGATCATGGCAACCTTTCCGAGCCCGGCGCAGGGCGTGGCCGCCGCGCTCGACATTCGCAAGGTGATCGATGAACTCAACCGGCGCGACAGCCGCGACGACCTGTTCCTGAAGGTCGGCCTGCATAGCGGCCCCTGCCTTGCTGTGCTGATGAACGAGCGGCAGGATTATTTCGGCCAGACGGTCAATGTCGCCTCGCGCTTGCAGACGATCGCCACCCCGGACATGATCTTTGCAACGACACCAGTGGTCGAGGACGAGGACGCGCGTGCGCTGCTTGCCGCGCGCGGCCGCAGCCTGCACGGCACCACGGCCTTCCTGCGGGGGCTCAGCGGCGAAATACCGGTTTACGGGATTCCCGCCTGAGCTGAACGTCGGGCGGTAGCAAGGCGGTACCAAGAGCCGCAACACCCTTCAATACTGGCCCGGATTTTTCACCCTTAATGGCTCGGACAGACCATTGAGGGCAATTTATGATGAACGAACTTGTCGCCGTCATTCCGTTCCGCGCCAGGACCGGAAACGGAGAGGATGTCGCGCGCCTGATTGCAGGCGCGCTGCCGCACGTCGAAAGCGAGGCCGGCACGACGACCTGGCTCGTGCTGCGCTCTGAAGCCGATCCCGACCTGATCTTCCTCATCGATCTCTTCACCGATCACGAAAGCCGCAATGCGCATATGAGCGGCGAAGCGGCAAAGCTGATCTTTGGGAGTGTTCCGCCGCTGCTCGCCGAGCCGCCCTCCATCCATCCCGCAACGATCGTTACGCGCAAACCCGCGCCCGGCAAAGGCAGGATGTGAGCGTCCTGCGCAGAACAAAAGAGGCAGCAGGAGCAGGTAACCTTTCGACCGCTGCAGCGAACTTCAAGACAGGCGGATCGCACCGCCCCAGGCGACTGAACAGTCTTCTGGCCATCATCGAAAACCGGAGAATAACAATGTCCAATCGCATCTTGTCCACGCTTGTCGTCGGAGCCTTCGCCAGCGCCATCGGTGCCCTCACGGCCCTGCCGGCCGGTGCGGAAGAATTCACCGACGCGCAGAAGAAGATCCAGGCGGAACATACGGCCCTGGTGAAATCCGGCAAGGTCGAGCCCTGCTTCGGCACGGCGCTGAAGGGCCAGAACGATTGCTATGCCGGCGCCGGCACGACCTGCGCAGGCACGAGCACCGTCGATTACCAGGGCAATGCCTTCAAGCTCGTTCCGACGGGCACCTGCACCACCATGTCCACGCCAAAGGGCACCGGCAGCCTCACTCCCAAGGCCTGATCCGACGCCGATTCGGGAGGCTTGCTCCGGGCAGAACCGGATGACCGCCCGCCGGAAGACTGCCCCGAGGACCGACATCCTCCGAAGACTTGCCTCCCGAAAAGACCGGCCCGCTCCTGCGCGGGCCGGTCCCACCCGACCGATGCCAGGTGCCCCATGCAAAATCCAGACATTGCCTTCACTGATCAAGACATGCCGGCCCGCGCCGGTGTCGGCCTCAAGGCGGAGCATTACAGCCACATCATCGAGACCCTGCCGGATATCGGTTTCTTCGAGGTGCATGCGGAAAATTACATGGGCGAAGGCGGCCCGCCGCATCGTTATCTCGCCGCCGTGCGCGAACATTATCCGCTGTCGCTGCATGGCGTCGGCCTGTCGATCGGCGCCGACCGGCCGCTCGACAGGCAGCATCTTTCCCGGCTGAAGGCGCTGAACGAGCGCTACCGGCCCGCACTCTTTTCCGAACATCTCGCCTGGTCGTCGCATGATGCCGGTTTCTTCAACGATCTCCTGCCGCTGCCATACACAGACGAGACGCTGTCTCGCGTCGCCGATCACGTAGACGAGGTGCAGCAGGCGCTCTGCCGGCAGATGCTGCTCGAAAACCCCTCGACCTATCTGGCCTTCTCCGAAAGCACTTGGTCTGAGATCGACTTCATCGCCGAGATCGTGCAGCGCACCGACTGCGGCCTGCTGCTCGATGTCAACAATGTCTACGTCGCCTCCACCAACCAGCGCTGGGACGCCGTCGCCTATATCGACGCCTATCCGCTGGAGTATGTCCGCGAAATCCATCTGGCCGGCCACGCGGGCGAAGCTGACGAGGGAGACCGGCCGCTGCTCATCGACACGCATGATCGCCCGGTCGATGCCATCGTCTGGGATCTCTACGCCCATGCGCTCTCCCGTGCCGGACCGGTGGCGACGCTGATCGAATGGGATGCCGATCTTCCGGAATGGCCTGTTCTGGCCGAGGAAGCGGCGCGCGCCGAAAGGCTGATGCGCGAGGCGGCCTTGCACCATCCACGCGCGGCCGCCGAATGAGGAGCCCCAGATGACCGGCCACAGAGTTGCCATCTACTATGCCTGGGATCGATCGCGGGAAATTGCCGCCCCGATGGGCAGCGTTGCCACACTCTGGAGTTCGACCGCCGGCGGTCTCGATAGTCTGCGCCGGTTCTGGCGCAATGTCGTCACACGGGGGATCGGCTGATGCCGACGGCACCTTCGACCGCCAAACGCCAGCATGATTTCGCCAAAGCCCTTCTGGACCCCGCGCAACCCTTGCCCGAAGGTCTGGTCGGGCCGGATGGCCGGCCCAGCCTGAGGCGCTTCAACGTTTACCGCAACAACGTCATCGCCGGACTGACGGCGACGTTGAAGGATGCGTTTCCGGCCGTGGCGCGCATCGTTGGCGACGAGTTCTTCCTTGCCATGGGGCGGATCTATGTCGCGCTCGATCCGCCCACCTCCCCGATCATGCTCGATTATGGCCGGGGCTTTGCCGATTTCATCGAGACTTTCGAACCCGCGGCAAGCCTTCCCTATCTCGCCGACGTGGCGCGCATCGAACGGGCCTGGGTGGAGGCTTACCATGCCGCCGAGGCAGAGCCGATCGCGTCCGGGGCCTTTGCCGCAATCAAGGCCGATGACCTGCCGCATCTCAGCGTCGTGCTGCATCCCTCGCTGCGCATCGTGCGCTCGCCCTTCCCGGCGCTGACAATCTGGCGGATGAACCTTGCGGACGGGCAGCCGGCCGAAGTGGATATATCCGCCGGCGGCGAAGACATATTGCTGCTGCGCCCCGGCGCAGATGTCGAAGCGCGCGCGCTGCCGCCGGGTGCGGCCGCCTTCATCATCGCACTCGGCAAGGGGCGGACGATGATCGACGCGATGAAACAGGCGCTGGAGGACAGTCCCCGTTTCGACCTGCCTGCCTGCCTCTCTGGCTTGATGACGGCACGCGCTTTCACCGCATTCGGGAGCGGCAGCAAATGACGGACACCCGCTTTACGCCTGCCGCACTTTATCTGCGGCTTCTCGACATCGTCAGCCTGATCGGCCTCGCCGTCGCCCCGCCGGTCGTGCGCATTGCGCTTGCGCTGCCCTTCCTGCGCTCGGGGCTGACCCGCTGGGACGGCTTCCTGCAGCTCTCGGTCGGCACGCAATTCCTGTTCGAAGACCAGTTCAAGCTGCATATATTCGGCAATCTCTACGGTTTCCCCGCCCCCGATACGGTCGCCCTTCTCGTCGGCTGTGCGGAGATCGCGCTGCCGGTCCTGCTGCTGGCAGGCTTTGCCACGCGCCTTGTCGGCCTTGCTCTGCTGATCATGAGCGGCATCATCCAGCTGGTCTTTCCAGACGGCTGGGTGAATTTTCACCTCTACTGGGCTGCCCTTGCGCTCGCCGTCATGGCGCTCGGCCCCGGCCCGCTGTCGCTCGACTATCTCATGTCACGCCTGTTTGCCCGCCCGCGGAAAAGGAGCGCGCCCGCATGAGCGAGGAGCGCGGCGACCGACTGAAACTCGTCTCCTCCCGGCCGGCGGGCTCTGACATCAGGCGCGCACGCCATCGCGAGCTCGACTGGACGATCCTGATGGCCCGCGCCCAGGATGGCGATGCTGCCGCGTATCTTCGCCTGCTGCAGGAGATCACGCCCTATTTGCGCTCGCTGGCGGTGCGCTATCACCGCGACCCGAGAGACGTGGAGGACACGGTTCAGGATATCCTGCTGACCATTCATTCGATCCGCGAAACCTACGACCCGACCCGGCCCTTCGGCCCCTGGCTCGTCGGCATTGCAAACCGGCGCGCCTTCGACCGGCTGCGCCGGCAGGGACGCCAGCGCGCCCATGAATTTCCGCTGTCGAGCGAACATGACGCGGTTGCAACCAGTAACGATATCGAGGAAGCTGCCAACCGGGTTCATCTCGAAGGCGCAATCAGCGACCTGCCGCCGGCGCAACAGCAGGCGATCAACATGCTGAAACTGAAGGAAATGTCGCTAAAGGAGGCTGCCAGAGAGAGCGGGATGTCCGTCACGTCGCTGAAGGTAGCCACTCATAGGGCGCTGAAAAGCCTTCGCAAGATCCTTCTCGATCATGGTGAGCCGTGATGGAGACCTCCGATCTCATCCGGTCTCTCGCGGACAATGTCACACCCGTCAGGCGGCTGCGGCCGCCGCTGCTGCGCGCCGCCCTCTGGCTGGCGCTCGCCTTCGCGCTGATGGGCATCCTGACGATGATCCATGGCCTGCGCCCGCAATTTGCCGAACGCATGGCCGATCCCGTCTTCCTGACGGGCATGCTGTCCTCGCTCGCGACCGGCATTCTCGCGGCAATCGCCACATTCATGATGAGCCTGCCCGACAAATCCCGTCTGTGGATGCTGCTTCCGCTTCCCACGCTCGTCATCTGGATGGCCAATATCGGCTATCAGTGCTTTGCCGGTTGGGTGGCGCTACCGCCGGCCGCCGTCACCGTCGAGGCCGCCACGAGCTGCCTGCTGACGCTCATCGTCACCAGCATTCCACTCTCTCTGCTGATGCTGATCATGCTGCGCTACGTCGCCTTCCTGCGGCCGGTCTCCGTCGCACTCATCGGCAGCCTCGCCGTCTCGGGCATCACCTCCTCGGCACTCTCGATGTTTCATCCGCTGGACGCGACCGTGATGGTGCTCGGCTGGAACCTCGGCACGGCAGTGCTCTTCGTGGTGATCGCCGCGATCATTGGGCGCAATGCGTCGCAACGCGGCGGACAGACGCTTCCATGATCGATATCGTCGCTGTAACAAAGGGCTCCCGCCCTCAGAGATCCCTGTACATGACAAGCGCATCGACAAACCCAAGTGTGGGATGGCGAAACGCACCCGGAAGCCGGCCGACCACCTGAAAATCGAGCGACTGCCACAGCCGCACTGCCCGCTCGTTCGAACTGACGACGAAATTGAACTGCATGGCCCGGAAGCCGCGCTGGCGCGCATGGGCAAGCGAGTGCTGGTGCATGATGCGCGCCACACCCTGGCCCGCGGCCTCCGGCGCGGTCATATAGCCGCAATTGCAGACGTGATTGCCGCCGCCTGCCTGATTGGCCTTGATATAATAGGTGCCGATGATGCTGCCGCCGTCATCGGCGACGAATGTTTCCTTCTCGGAACCGAGCCAGTAGCCGAGCGCATCGGCCTCGCTCATGTCGCGGTCGAGCGTATAGGTTTCACCCGCCCGGATGACAGGCTCCAGGATAATCCAGATGGCGCTGCGGTCTTCCGCTCTGGCAGGTCGGATCAGCATGATCGAATGTTGGCATGAGGAGATGGCGCTCTGCAACTGCGGCATGGTGCCTGGAAGGGTGCGGCGGAACAAGATGACGTGAAGGCAGCCGGTTCAGTCGTTGACGCTTTCGAGGATATCGTCGAGAAGCCGCTCGGCATAGCGCATCGTCTCGAACTGTTCTTCCGGCGACAGCTTGTGCGCAACGCATTCCGCCCGGATGGCGGTTCTCAGCTTCGCCAGCAGGGCAGCCTGTTCATAGGGCGTGAAGGCGCTGTCGCGAACGGTGATCTTCGCGATCGTCTCCAGAATGGCGATCCTTCCCTCCACCTGCCTTGCCGAGCCGACATAGGATGGCCGCTGCGGTCGGAGGTTGCGGCGCGGGAATGTTACGACATTGCTCATGGCCCCCTCACAGGGCCGGTGTCTTGAAATCGGAGCCTGACAGCATGGTGTGCAGCTTGTATTCGCTGTCAGCACCCTGCCGGTAAAGGTCGATTGTTATACGAGCGAGTTCGCGCGCCTCTGCGCAGTCGCGTGACCAGCCGCGCTCCGCGCAAAGCTTGTCGAAAGCCTTCTGCACGATCGCAAGCTCCACAGCACCAATCCAGCGGTCCGCAGGCGCATCCGCCCCGATCTTCGGTTGCATGATCTCCTCCTGATCGCTCCATAAAGATGCTGCCAAACGCGCAGAGAGGCAGAGAGTTCCACACAAAATACAGGACGCAAAAATTTTCCTGGGAGCCTGTCATTATGCCCCGTTTCAGGGCCTGCAAGCGACCCTGCCGTCGCCTTGAACGGAAAACAAATGCATTTCGCCATTGCTGTCAGGACGGCAGTTCGGACCCGCGTGTTCTACGGCCCGGCGCCAAAAAAGGCGAGCCGGGTGAAGATCGTATAGTCCGCTTCCGATACCATGAGCGCCACGAAAACCAGCACCAGCAGCGGCGGCAGCAGGATGGCGTAGACGAGCGCCAGCCGCTCCCAGGCCATGTGCATGAAGACGGCGACGATCAAGCCGGCCTTCAGCATCATGAACACCAGGATCAGCGTCCACCTCAGATAGCCCTGGATGCCGAGATAATCGACCATGTAGGAGGCCGCGCTGAGCACGAAGAGCAGGCCCCAGACGAGGAGATAGAGCCGGATCGGGTGCTGCTGTCCGGTATGTGCCTGTGCATGCGCCGTTTGGACTTGTGCATGCGCCGTTGTCTCGCTCATGACGACCTCACCACAGATAGAAAAATGCGAAGATGAAGACCCAGACAAGGTCGACGAAGTGCCAGTAGAGGCCCATGATCTCGACGGCCTCGTAGCGGCCTTTGCGGCTGGTGAAGAAGCCACGCCGTTCCACGTCGAAATCGCCGCGCCAAACCTTGCGGGCGACGATGAGGAGGAAGATGACGCCGATCGTCACGTGCGTGCCGTGAAAGCCCGTGATCATGAAGAAGGTCGAGCCGAATTGCGCCGCCCCCCACGGGTTTTCCCAGGGGCGCACGCCTTCGGTGATCAGCTTCGTCCATTCGAAGGCCTGCATGCCGACGAAGCATGCGCCCAGAACCGCCGTCAGCAGCATCAGGATCGCGGTCGTGCGGCGGTCGCGGCGATAGCCGAAATTGACCGCCATCGCCATGGTGCCGCTGCTCGAGATCAGCACGAAGGTCATGATCGCGATCAGGATCAGCGGAACGTCCTGGCCGCCGATATGCAGCGCAAAGACCTCGCTCGGATTGGGCCACGGGACCGGCGTCGACATGCGGGCGGTCATATAGGCGATCAGGAAGCAGCCGAAGACGAAAGTGTCGCTGAGCAGAAAGATCCACATCATCGCCTTGCCCCAGGAGGCGGTCTTGAAGGCGCGCTGATCCGAACTGAAATCGGCCGCGACACCGCGAAGACCCGCCGGCCTGAGGCCGGGCTCGCCGTGTGTCTGGACAGGATGTGCCATCTGCAAATCTCCTAGTTCAGTAATGTGCGGCAGAGATCGACGAAATCATTCGCCCAGCCGGCAAAGAGCGCGAAGAGCAGGAGCCAGACGGCGAGCATGAAATGCGAATAGATGGCCGAGAGGTCGACGCTGAGCCGCAGCCTTTCCGGTTGAACGTCGGCTGAAAATGCCCTGACCGTCGTGTGCGTGAGCACGGCAAGCCCGCCCAGAATATGCAGGCCGTGCAGGCCGGTCAGCATGTAGAAGAAGCTGTTGGCGGGATTGTCGGCAAGCACATAGCCGGCTGCCGTAAGCTCCCGCCATGCCTGGATCTGCCCGACGAGAAAGAAGACCGCAAGCGCAAGGCCTGTCACAAGCGCCGGCCGCAGGCTTTCCAGGCGGCCGTGCCGGGCTTCGCGTTTGGCCCATTGCAGCGCGGCACTGCTCAAGGCGAGTGCTGCGGTGTTTACCCAGAGCAGGCGGGGAACCGGCATCCCCCACCAGTCGGCAGAGGCCATGCGCATGAAATAGGCGCTGACGGCAAGGCTGAAGATCGCGCCGACGACGCCGAGAAACACGAAGAGGCCGATCTTCACCGCCGGCACCGGCGGCCGGTCGACGCCATGACGATCCGGCAGTTGCACCGAGCCGGTTTCGAGCCACGGCTTCGAGGTCAGCCGCTGCCCGGCCAGCCACCAGATGATGATGGCGGCGATGGCGGCGAGGAAAAGCAGGATGACGTTCATGCCGGAACCTCGCGGGTGACGCCATCGCTTGCCGGCACATTCTGCGGGATGAAATCTTCCGCCGCGCCCGGCACGCTATAGTCATAGGCCCAGCGATAGACGACAGGCAGATCCTTGCCCCAGTTGCCGTGCGCAGGCGGCGTCTGCGGCGTCTGCCATTCGAGCGTCGTTGCCCGCCACGGATTGCCGCCTGCCTCACTGCCGCGGAAAAGGCTCCAGACCAGATTGAACAGGAAGACGATCTGTGCCGCCCCGACGATCAGCGCCATGACGGTGATGAAGATGTTCAGCGTATGGGCCGAAGGCGGAACGAAGGCCGTCTCCCCCATCTCGAAATAGCGGCGCGGCACGCCGAGCAGGCCGAGATAATGCATCGGAAAGAAGATGGCATAGGTGCCGAGGAAGGTGATCCAGAAGTGGATCTGGCCGAGCGTCTCGTCCAGCATGCGTCCCGTCACCTTCGGATACCAGTGATAGATCGCCCCGAAGATGACGAGGATCGGCGCGACCCCCATGACCATGTGGAAATGCGCGACGACGAACATCGTATCCGACAGCGGCACGTCGACGACGACGTTGCCGAGGAAGAGACCGGTGAGCCCGCCATTGACGAAGGTGACGATGAAGGCGAGCGCAAAGAGCATCGGCAGCGTCAGGTGGATGTCGCCGCGCCACAGCGTCAGCACCCAGTTATAGACCTTGATCGCCGTTGGGACGGCGATGATCAGCGTCGTGGTGGCGAAGAAGAAGCCGAAGGCCGGGTTCATGCCGCTGACATACATATGGTGGGCCCAGACGACGAAACTCAGCGCGCCGATGATGACGATCGCCCACACCATCATGCGGTAGCCGAAAATGTTCTTGCGCGCATGCGTGCTGATCAGGTCCGAAACGATGCCGAAGGCAGGCAGCGCCACGATATAGACCTCGGGATGGCCGAAGAACCAGAACAGGTGCTGGAAGAGGATCGGGCTACCGCCGCCATGCTGGAGCTGCGTGCCCATCTCGACGATGGCGGGCATGAAGAAGCTGGTGCCAAGCACGCGGTCGAAGAGCATCATGACGCAGGCGACGAAGAGCGCTGGAAAGGCGAGCAGCGCCATCACGGTCGCGGTGAAGATGCCCCAGACGGTGAGTGGCATCCGCATCAGCGTCATGCCGCGCGCCCGTCCCTGCAGCACCGTCACCACATAGTTCAGGCCGCCCATGGTGAAACCGATGATGAAGACGATCAGTGAGCTGAGCATCAGGAGGATGCCCCAGTCCTTGCCGCCTGGCGTGCCTGACAGAACCGACTGCGGCGGATAAAGCGTCCAGCCGGCCCCTGTCGGGCCGCCGGGGACGAAAAAGCCCGCGACCAGGATCAGCACCGCAAGCAGATAGATCCAGTAGCTCAGCATGTTCGCGTAGGGGAAGACCATGTCGCGCGCGCCGACCATCAGCGGAATGAGATAGTTGCCAAAACCGCCGAGGAAGAGCGCGGTCAGGAGATAGATCACCATGATCATGCCGTGCATGGTGATGAACTGGTAATAATGATCGGCATCGATGAAGGAGAGAGCGCCGGGAAAGGCGAGCTGAATCCGCATCAGCCAGGAGAGCACCAGCGCCACCAGGCCGATCGAGATGGCGGTGATCGAATATTGCACGGCGATGATCTTCGCATCCTGGCTGAACACATATTTGGTCCACCAGCTGTGCGGATGATAAAGCTCGACATCCTCGACTTCGGCGGAGGGGATGCTGCCGGATGGAATCTCGACCATGATCTCTCTTCCCTTTCCTTCCCGATGCGGCCTCCGGCCGTCTTCCGCCGGTTAACCGGCCGGCGGCATCCAACCCTCTTCGCCGGCTCAGTTTGCCGGCGGTGGATCTCCCGATGATGCCGTAAGCTGGGTGAATGTCTGCTGCTGATCGAGCCAGGTCTGATAGTCTGCGGCGTTGTCGACCACGACGGTCCCGCGCATCTGCGGATGGCCGACGCCGCAAAGTTCGGCACAGAGAATTTCGAAGGTTCCCGTCCGTGTCGGCGTAAGCCAGAAATAGGTGACCATGCCGGGGATCATGTCCATCTTGGCGCGGA
This sequence comes from Rhizobium sp. 768_B6_N1_8, assembly GCF_051811225.1. Lineage (NCBI taxonomy): Bacteria > Pseudomonadati > Pseudomonadota > Alphaproteobacteria > Hyphomicrobiales > Rhizobiaceae > Rhizobium > Rhizobium sp. 768_B6_N1_8. The sequence goes on from NZ_JBPWPV010000001.1 coordinate 2,004,863, forward strand.
ATTCCGGCACGTAGAAATCGTGGAGCACATCGACGGAGCGCAGCAATATGTGCACCGGCTTGTCGATCGGCAGGTGCAGCTCGCCGCCCTCGATGATGACGTCGTCGAGGCCGCTTGCGTCGTTCTTGTCGAGGCCGAGTGAATTTTCGGCGGTGACATCGCGCGTCTCGGCGCGGCCGAGCTTTCCGTCAGCGCCCGGCAGGCGGAAGCTCCACAGCCATTGCTGGCTGACGACCTCCACCGATGCGGCATCTGGGGGCACCGTGATGAACTGTTTCCACACGATGAGGCCGGGCGCCAGCATGGCGGCGACGCCGACCGCCGTTCCCGAGGCGAGCAAGACTTCCAGCCTGCGGTTCTCGGGCTCGTAATGCGCCCGGTTGCCTGGCTTGTGCCGGAAGCGGAACACGCAATAGGCCATGAAGGAAATCACCGCCACGAAGACGATACCGGTGATCCAGAAGGTGATGACGAGCGTGCTGTCGATATAGCTCCAGTTGGACGCGATCGGCGTCCACCACCACGGGCTCAGCACATGAAACAGCACGGAGCCGACGACAACAAGGACGAGGATCAGCACGACAGCCATTTCCGCTCCTCCCTGAGCAGTCGACCGTGAAACCGTATTCCGCAAAAGTCCGTATTTATTATCGCACAGATAGAAAATATCGGCAATTACGGCGATTTAGGCAGGGGCCACATGGTCCGCGACCCGCCATTCGGAGTATTGCCGTCATCTGGAATCTTGCCCGTCATTTGGAATATTGCTTGAGATAGGCGATGAGATCGGTGATTTCCTGATCATCCTTGAGGCCGACGAAGGCCATTTTCGTGCCCTTCACCTTCACTCTCGGATTGTGCAGATAATCGCGCAGCGTCGCCTCGTCCCAGACGAGCCCGCCATCGCCGGCCGCCTTCATCGAAGCTGAATAAGCGAAATCGGGATGCGTCCCGGCCTTCCTGCCGAGCACCCCGTTCAGTGACGGACCGACCTTGTTCGTATCGGAATCGACGATATGACAGGTCGCGCATTTCTTGAAAACAACGGCACCCGCATTGGCATCGCCCTCCTGCGCCCCTGACTTACCAGGGGAAAGGGCAAACACGGATGCAGCGATCAGCAGAACAACACGGTAATCCACGGCAAACCTCATCCTCCTCAAGGTCGCCCAGCCACTCACACCTTCCGCTCACATTCGTGCGCAGATGGTGGTTGCTACGTCTCAAAGCTTAATCTTTCGCGGAAGCAAGTCAATCGGCTCCCCAATTCGGAGCTGGGGAACGGATGGGAAGGCCGAAACCATCAGGCTGAGTGACCCTGCCTGCGCACCGCGGCAATGGTCTTCTGCGCAAATATCTGGCCGGCATGCGGCAGAGCAGACAAAAGCAGTCTGTTCCGGCAGGATGGCCCATGGCAAACTCCACCGCAAGTGCCGGTGCAGGCGCATCGAACATGACGTCACTGGAGGCTGTCTTGCCACTGAACCGATTGGTGATCTACGCCGGCGATGTCGAGGAAACCGCCGCATTCTACGAGACATATTTCGGCTTCAAGCGCATGCGGCTGCCCGGCGACCGCATCGTCGAGCTGGTCGGGCAGGATGGCGGCGCCAATATCATGCTGCATCAGGCCGCCAAGGGGCAGCGCCGCGGCCAGTCCATCGTCAAGCTGGTCTTCGATGTCGAGAACGTCGAATCCTTCTGTGCCGAATGCGCCGGCAACGGCCTGACATTCGGGCCGATCCACAAGGCGGACGGCTATGTCTACGCCAATGCAAAAGACCCGTGTCAGAACTCGATCCAGGTTTCCAGCCGGGCCTTCCGGACCTGACATTGACCCGAAGCCTCGGGCCCCGCGCTTTCAGCCGCACAGCAGACTCAGGAGATCCTGCACGTGCCGATGAATGGCATCCGCACCCTCCTCTGCTGAGAGCGAGGTAACATCCAGGTTGAGCGTATTCGCATGCTCGGGATCGAGCACCTGCAGCGTCCGGCTGCGCTCCAGCGAGGCCTCGGCATTGACCGATTTCAGCCGCTCTCGCCGCTCCGGTATCGCCACCCGCCGCGCCAACTCCTCCGCCTCGCAAAGCAATCGCACCGGCACCAGCAATGCGCCCCGCCCTTCGGCAGCTTCGGCAATCTGCCGGAAGGTTCGGTGGCTGCGCTCATCGCCCTGAATGCCGGCATGGGTGAAGATGAAATTGGCTGACGGTGTGCTGAAAGCGACGATCGTATCCAGCACCGCCTGCCGCACCCTTCCCGTCTGCTCCCAGATAGCCTCTGGCAGCGGCTTTGTCAGATCGTGATCGAGAACGCCGAGGACCGGATTGTTGACCCAGTGATTGTCGATGATTTTTGCCGAAATGAGCGGGCTCAGCCGCTTGGCGATGGTGAGCTTGCCGGTACCGGGAAAGCCGATGAGCAGGAGGAAAATGCCGGTCATGAGAGCACAACTTCGATAATATTGCTTAAGCTATGCCGGCAATCTGACCGCTTGCACCACCGTCTGCAAGGGGCTTGAGCGAGCGCTTCAATTTCGAAGGGCTTGTTGTCAGTCGAGCCAATTTTCGATGTCGCGGGGACCGCAAACGACCGCCACCACGAAGATGCCATAAGGCATCGGGAAGCCGGCGGCCGGGCGCATTTCGAATACTGGATACCGACCGAAAAGATGGACAGCTTCAACGCCGCCATCGTCGGGACCATCGCAGTGACGCAGATCTTCCGGTAATCTCCGCCTATTTGCAGACGGCTCTTCCGCCCCTGCGCGACATCAGATCAAAATGGAAATGGTTCCAGTGCTCCGGATTATAGCCCGGGCCAAGTACCGTCGTGAAATAATTGCAACTGTCGCTGCGCACGGCCTTCAATAGGCGCCCTTCGCGGAAGGAGAACAGCCCCTTCTTGCGCACATCGATCTTGTGGCCGTTCTTCAGCACGAACTTGCCGACATCGATGGCATTGCCCTTCGCATGTTCCGAAATCGGATTGTATCTCTGGCGGCTGTTGTTCATGCGCCGGCAGGAATAGCCGCCGAGCGGCTCGATTGTCTGAATGCCGGTCCAGTAACGGAAGCGGGCCGATGGTGCGAGCTCGTTCTTCACCCATTTGGCGAAGGCGAGCGTCACCTGGCAATTCAGGATCACCGCCGGCTTGACGCCGATATTGCCGGAGAGGCCCTTCAGCGACACCGGGTATGGCACCTGGCAGGCCGGCCCGTTGGAGATCGGCGGGCGATCCTCGAAGATCACCCCCATGCGTTTCAGCTCGCGCCGGCAGGAGAGTTCCGAGGCCGGCATGGCGCCGGGATCGATGGGGGCTGCCGGCTCGCTCATCATGGGGTTGTTCGGCCGCAGCATGGCGACCTCTTCCGGCTCATCCTCCTCGGGCACGCGCGTCGGCGCCAGAACTGGGCTGCCGTCGCTCCAGGTCTGGGCACCATTGCCCCGAGCGACACGTACCGGCGCGCGGCTCATCTGCGCAGCCGCGACCGGTTGCGGCATGTTCCGCTGATTGATCTGCGTGGGATTTTCCGTGCCGATGCCGTCGACAACAGGTTCGGTGGCATTGCCCTCGGCGATCTGCTGCTGTTGCTCTTGCGCCAGGCCGACGACCGGCTGATTGCCCGGCCCTGCGCCGAGCTCCTCATCCATGTTGACGCCGCCCTGGGGAACGGCGAGCGGCTGCACGCCGCCCCAGTTGCCGTTGGATGCCTGTTGCTGACTCTGTTGCGCCAAGGCTTCATCGCTATCGATCATAGGCAAGCGTCGCTGCCCCCGCTGCGGCACGGCCATAGGCGCCGATTGCTGTGCCGGCGCGCGCATCTGCTGGCCCGTTCCGGCAAGGTTTGGCGTATCGAGATAATCGATCTGCCCCTGCGTATTGCCGACGGGCGCGCTGGCGACGGGATAGGGTTGCTGGCTCTGGACCGGAGCCATGCGCATCGCCCCGCCCCGCACCGGCGAAATGGAGCTGACACGCGTGCTGCTATCGACATTCTCAGGCGGCACCAACCCATCGCTGATCGAACAGGTCGTCAACGCCGTGGAAAGCAGGATTGGCAGGGCGGTACGCCGGAGAAGGGAAAGAAACGCCATACTTATCGCTTCCGCATGCGGCCTGTGATCGGAAAACCTCGATTCAAATTTAATTAAAAACGGTGAATGAAAGCTTTACGTGTGGAGATTGACTGATCGCGAGCGTTCGCACTCGTTAGAGAGGTATCTCCACACCGCAGGATTAAAACGTATCCCAGCACACAAGAGCTGTTGCCATGAGCCGGCCTGCTCTAGCTTTCCGGCAAACTTCGAGAGGCACAGACCCCTATGACCCCACCCGAGATCCGCATAGAAGATCTCCGCACGCTTGAAGAAGCCCTGCATCGGCCGGAGATACGTCGCTCCCGCGAAGCCTTGGAAGACTTGCTGGCAGATGGCTTTGGCGAATTCGGCGCATCGGGAACGGTTTATCGCCGCGACGTCATGATCGGGCTTCTGCTGCGGGAAGACGACAGCGCCGATAACGACGAACTGCATTCCGGCGACTATGCCTTGACGCCGATTTCGGCCGATGCTGCCCTGCTGACCTATCGTACCTGGCGCAGGCAGGCGGATGGCTCCGAGCGGCATGTGCTGCGCAGCTCCATCTGGAAACATGATGGACGGCGATGGCAGCTGCTCTTCCACCAGGGCACGCCGACCCGGCCGTAGCGTCGCAACTGATTGCCGATTGAGCTCTGGTGATCCGGCAAATGCTGGTCGTTGCTTTCGGACCTATTGGCATCTCAAGCCAGCACCATAACTACTGCACCAGGCGCCCGGTCCTTACTCTGGAAAGCAGCCGATGGAAGCAGCGGTAAGTAAACTGTTCGAGCGCTATGAACGCCTTTTCCGGCAGGCTCTCGCAGGCAAAGCCGATATGGATGAGGTCGCCTCCCTCTATGCCTCTGATGTCATCGCCGCCACGCCTGCCGGGGTCATTTCCGGCAAGAATGATGAAGAGCTCAAGCGGATGATGACACAGGGCTATGAGCACTATCGCTCCATCGGCACCAAGGAGATGACGCTTCGGCATGTTCGCCTCTCGCCAATCGACGAGAGCCACTATGTGGCGCATGTCGCCTGGAGGGCGACTTACGCCCGAAAGAACCAGCCGGACGCGAAAATCGACTTTGATGTGCACTACCTCGTGCAGCTTCTGCATGGAGAGGCGAAAGTCTTCGGCTGGGTTTCAGGCGATGAACAGGCGCTCTTGAAGCAACACGGTATTGGCTGACGCCTGGTGCCAGGCCTGATCTGCCTTCGGAGGAAAAACAAAGGGCCGCGCAATGCCGCGGCCCTTTCTCGTCAGATCGTCACCAGCCTATCAAGCAGCCCGGCCGTATCGCGCACCCTGCCCCGTCTGGTCGCGCAGGCGGAATTTCGACAATAGCGCCCGCAGCTGCTGGCTTTCCTCCGCGAGCGTCTGGCTCGCGGCTGTCGTTTCCTCGACCATCGCGGCGTTCTGCTGGGTCATCTGGTCCATGTGGTTGACGGAGGTGTTGATCTCATGCAGCCCGGTTGCCTGTTCGCGGGCGGCAGTCGCGATGGAGTCGACATGGGCGTTGACGCGGTTGACCAGCGCCACGATCTCGACCAGCGCGTCACCCGTGGAGCGCACCAGCGCCACGCCACCCTCGACTTCGGCTGCCGAGCTTGAAATCAGCGTCTTGATCTCCTTGGCCGCATTGGCCGAGCGTTGGGCAAGCTCGCGCACTTCCTGCGCCACGACGGCAAAACCGCGGCCGGCTTCGCCTGCACGCGCTGCTTCTACGCCGGCGTTAAGCGCCAGCAGGTTCGTCTGGAAGGCGATCTCGTCGATCACGCCGATGATCTGGTTGATGCGGCTCGAACTATCCTCGATGCGGCTCATGGCCGAGACGGCATTGCGAACGATCTCGCCGGATTTGCCGGCGCTCGTCTTCGTCTCCGCCACCATGCTGCGCGCCTCGTTGGCGCGCTCGGAGGCGGTGCGGACCGTCGCGGTGATCTCGTCGAGCGCTGCGGCGGTTTCCTCGAGCGCTGCGGCCTGCTGCTCAGTGCGCTTGGAAAGATTACCGGTCGCATCGCTGATGTCCCGGGCGCTGTCATTGACGATATGGCTGGATTCCGCGATCGCATGGATGACGCCGTTGAGCGCATCTACCGCCGCGTTGAAATCGGAGCGGAGCTTCGCATAATCATGGCCGAGATCGTCGATCGCGACCGTCAGGTCGCCGGCCGCAAGCCGCTCCAGGCCGGCGCCGAGCGCGTGCATCGCCGCCGTCTGGCGTTCTGAAGACGAGCGCAGGCTCGCCTCGTTGCCGCGCCGTTCGCTTTCGATCTCCCGCTGGCGCTCGTCTTCACGAACGCGCAGTTCGGCGCGCTCGGCAACGGAGTCGCGCAGCACAATCAGCGATTTCGCCATCTGGCCGATCTCGTCGCGCCGGTCGGCATCCGTGATATCGACCGAAGCATTCTCATCGGCAATCGCATTCATCGCCGCCTTCAGGCGCGCAACCGGCGCCGTCACGCTGCGCACGATCGCATAGGCGATGGCAAGGGTAACGAGCGCGCCGATGAGACCGACCACGGCCGTCCAGATCGCGTTCTGGCGATAGAGCGCTGCAAGGTCATCCGAATAGACGCCGGTGCCGACGATCCAACCCCAGGGCTGAAAGCCCGCCACATGCGAGTATTTCAGTACCGGCTGGTCGGCGCCCGGCTTCGGCCAGTAGTAATCCACGAAACCCTGCCCGCTCGCCTTCACCGTATTGACGAATTCGACGAACAGGAACTTGCCGTTCGGATCCTTGTTCTGCGTCAGGTCCGTGCCGTTGAGCTCGGGCTTGACCGGATGCATCACCATCGTCGGATGCATGTCATTGATCCAGAAATAGCCGGTGCCGCCGCCATAGCGCATGGAAGCGATCACTTCCTTGGCCGCCGTCTGCGCCTGCTCGCGGGTCATCGTGCCCGCCTGCTCCAGCTTGTAATATTTGTCGAAGATGGCAAGCGCCGTCGCATCCATCTGCGCCAGCCCGGCTTTACGCTCGGCTTCCAGCTCCCGATAGGAATAGTTGAGGAAGAAGATCATCGTCGCGGCAAGCACGGCAAGCGCGAAGGCGACGAGGCTGTAGAGGCGGGTTGAAATCCTGATGTTGCGCATGGGGTTCCGGCAGCTCTCATGTGTGACAATCATCAGATACTGATATGAGCCGCTTACCGGACGGTAAAACTTGATTAGAATGTGATCAAATAACGCTACGTGAGGCAATCGGGCGCAGCCCCGCTGCAAGATCAAGCATTTGAATTCGAACCGAATTTTAACGGTTGAGATTCTTCTGCAGCCGCCTGATATTTTTTACAGGCGTTGCGCAAACCTGTATTTTTGCGCCCTTTCCCACCGGCTGGCCTTTGCATTAGGGTGATTCCAGATGAATCACCGGCCAAACGGAGAGCCCCTGATGACCGATGCCGCCAAGCCGACAGGCGAACTGACGCTACGTACGCTCGCCATGCCCGGGGACGCCAATCCGGCCGGCGATATCTTCGGCGGCTGGGTCATGGCGCAGATGGACCTGGCAAGCGGCATCCGCGCCGCCGAGCGCGCCAGGGGCCGCGTGGTCACCGCGGCGGTGAAAGAAATGGCCTTCGAACTGCCGGTCAAGATCGGCGATACGCTGTCCATCTATACCGAGGTGGAGCGGGTCGGGCGCACTTCGATCACGCTGCGCGTGGAAGCCTGGGCGCACCGCTCGCGCTACAATCAGCAGGAAAAGGTCACCGCCGGCACCTTCATCATGGTGGCGCTCGACGAAGACGGCAAACCCAAGGTCGTTCCGCAGGAGTGAGATGATGCAGGCGGCCGCGACACCGGAAGTCTACGTCTACATCCGGACCGTGATGTCGATGGTGATCGGCCTCTCGCTCGCCCGCCTGCTGACTGGCCTCGGCGGCATCGTGCAGTCGCCCGGCAAGTTCAGGGTCTACTGGGTGCATCTCGGCTGGGTCGCCTCGATGTTCCTCTTCATCATCCATTTCTGGTGGTGGGAATATCGCCTGCAGTCGCTCGCCGTCATCTCCTTCGGCGTCTACCTGTTCCTCATCAGTTTCTGCTGCCTGTTCTTCTTCCTCTGCGTGCTGATCTTCCCGACGACGATCGAGGATTACGGTGGCTACGAGGAATATTTCATCTCGCGGCGCAGATGGTTCTTCGGCATGCTGGCCGTGACCTATGTGGTGGATTTTCTCGATACGCTGCTGAAGGGCAAGCCGTATCTGGCAGCACTCGGATGGGAATATCCGGCGCGCAATGCCGTCTATATCGTGCTGTGCATCGTGGCGGCCTGGACGGCGAACCGGCGGTTTCATGCGGTGTTCGTCAGCGCTGGCCTCATCTACCAGATCACGTGGATCTTCCGGCTGTATGATTTCATTTGAGGTGTTGAGCCCTCTGAATAGAAGGCCCCATCAAGCCCGCAAAAACTGCGACCCCTTGTCAAAACTCAGCCCCGGAAAGATCTTCCCCGTCAGATCCTCCGCCGATACATCGAACTGCCGGTAGAGCATCGCCGCCGCCAGCTCCCGCACATCCGCCGTCGGCATCAGGTCCCGGTCATCAAGCAGCGCACCATCGGCAAGCCCTGGCCATCTGCCGAGAATACGCCCGCCATCGACTGCCCCGCCCGCAAGCACCGCACAGCCACCCGTGCCGTGATCCGTCCCGCCCGAGCCGTTTTCACGCACGGTGCGGCCGAATTCCGTCATCGCAAGCACCACCGTCTTCGACCAGAGATCGGCACCCATCGTGGCTTTCAGCGTCGTGATCGCCTGCGCCAGATCCTGCACCGGCCGCTTGAACTGACCGAGCTGGCCGACATGCGTATCCCAGCCGGTAATCGAGAAGCTGGCGATGCGGTAATCGCCCTTCAGCATATTGCCGGCAAGAGCCGCCACATCGGTGATCTTCTCGCCGCGCTGCCCGGAGGGTTCGGCCATCATGGAGGCGCTATTTGCCCGCATCGCCTCGTCCATTGCTTTCGCGAAAGCCGGATCGCCGGCGTAAAGCCGCATCAGGAACTGCATCTCGTCCTTGGCCGGCCCGAGATTGGAATCCGACGCCCAGACATCGACATTGTTCGGCCCGGTCAGGATCAGCTCGGTGGAGGTGTTGACGTCGATCGCCTTCCTCGCATCCGAGCGCGGGATGACGGCAAGCGCCCGGTTCAGCCAGCCGGTCTTTTCCTCCGCCACATGTTCGCCGCCGGATTCCAGCATGTCCTGCCCATCGAAATGGCTGCGCTGGTCGCGATAGGGCGTGGAGACCGCATGCACGAAGGCAAGCTCTTTCGCCCTCCACAGCGGCATGAGATCGGCGGCCGCCGGATTGAGCCCGAAATGCCCGTCGAGATCGATGAGCCCCTTGTCCGGCGTCAGCGCCAAGGTCGGCCGCAGAGCCGCAAAGCCGGGCTCGGCATAGGGCTGCACCAGATCGAGCCCGTCCATCGCCCCGCGCAGCACGATCGTCACGAAGCGCTTGTCGCCGGGCATGGCCGCAAAAGTGACCGGTGTGAAGATCGGGGCTGCGGCGAGACAGCACGCGGAAGTGAGAAAGCCGCGGCGCGAAAGCGTAAACTCTGTCATGACAGGCTCCTATCGCCGGTTGAATTCGGGGGAAGCAAGAACCAAAGTCAGGCCGCTCACCCTGTTCGGCGCCTGCGAGACAACGCGGATCGTCTCGTCGCGGGCGGCGTCCGCAAGCGTCGCCTTCAGAAATTCGCGCGGATCGACATCCTTGCCGAACTGGGCGCTGGCGCGCCGCGCCCAGGACAGCCGCTCGGAAAGCTGGCTTGCGGTAATCCAGGCGGAAAAACTCTCCTCGAAGCCGGCCGGGCTCGGCGGCAGCCATGTCGGCTGGCCCATGCGGCGAAGAGCGCCCTGCCCGAGCGCGCGCGCCATCTGGAACGCCTTGCGCCGCTTGATACGCACCTCGTCTTCAGGGCTCGGCGGCGCCTGCATCATCGCTTGCCCGTCGGTAGCGGGCGCTGCATCCTTCTTCGGCATCGCCGTCATCTCGTCGTTGTCGGCATCGTCCTGCTGATAGGCCTGCATGAAGGCCGCAACATCGCCCGCCCCCGCGCCGCTGTTCAGCGCCCGCAGGCCCGTGACGATAAAATCGAAAGGCTGGCGCGCCTTGGCGCCCTCGTACGCCCAAGCGGCCGGATGGTCGAGCATGGCGCGGTAGACGGCGGGCAGTTCCCCATCCGTCTTCTTCCACGCCTCGCTCATGGCCCGGATCATCTCCTGCGGCGGCTGGTCAGAGATGAAATGCACCGCAAGTTTGCGGCAGATATGCTCGGCCGTCTTCGGATTGACTGCGAGATCGTCGAGCATCGCGAGATAATCCTTGCGCGTGCGCTTGGCCCCGCCATAGCTGACGCCGAGCACCTCATGTGCGCCGGGCTCCGAGATCTGCGGACGAAAAGCCGTCTCCATCGCCTGCTGGTCGACGGTCAGTCCGGTCAGCACCATCGCCGCCGAGCGCACATCGGCCTGCGTATAGCCGCTGCCCGCGCCGAGCGTATGCAGCTCCAGGAGCTCACGGCCGAGATTTTCGTTGAGCCCTTTGTTGCGTTGCATGCCGCCTTTGGAATCCGGGCCCAGCGACTGCGCCTGATCGAGATAGATCAGCATGGAGGGATGCTCGGTGGCGCTGCGCAGCAGCGTCGCAAACTTGGCTCCCATGTAAGGCCGGATCGCCTCGGCCTCGTAGAGCGGCACAATCAGCCGCATCGGCAGGCTTTTAGCAGCACTCGTGGAGAAATGATTAGTCCAGAAAGCGGCCAGCCGCTCGTTGAATCCATCGGGCGAAAGCACCGCCTGCATCAGCCGCGCATTGGCATCCATCTGGAAGAGCACCTGCGCCCGGCGCTGGAGAAGCCGACGCTGCTGCCGGCGATCGAGATCGTCGCCATCGGCCTGCCGGATCTGCTTCAGCCTGTCTTGCAGGTCGAGGATCGCAGTATGCCGCGCCTCGACGCCGCCCACGGGAAAGTCCGGCACGCCATTCGCGCCGCGCGTCACCTGCCCGATCAGATCATCCTTGGTCTGTGGCAAGGCCTCGCCCGGCCGCAGCCCGTAACCGAAACGGATCGCCGCCATCGTCGGAAAAGACAGGCTCATGACCGCTCACCTCCTCATCACCTGATGGTGACAAGGTCTCAGTCAATTGCGACGGCAAGGTGTAGGAAATGCGGCGATTTTCCGACATGGACGATTTGTAATCTATTGAAATCGTTGGATTCGAGGTGCCGGTTGGTCTACGCCGCTACTTGTGGGCGGGTTTGTCAATTGCCCCGTCGAACGGCGCCATTGATCGAATTTGTGAGTTGGCTCAGCAGCCCCGCGCGGCCGAGACCACCCGCGGGCTGGACATGTCGCGCGCCGGCTCGCCCTCGACCATCACCTTGTTGCGCCCGGCCTCCTTGGCGGCATAGAGCGCCTTGTCGGCCCGCGCGATCTGCTCATAGAGGGAATGATCGGCCGAATTGGCGCCGGCGACACCGAAGCTTGCGGTGATCTTGCCGTCGGAGCCGACCGGCTCGCCGTCGAAACCGATCGGCTTGCGGTCGACGGCAGCAAAGGCAAGCCGCACCCGGTTGGCGAAATCGGCAGCCGAAGCCAGCGGTGTTGCCGGCAGGAAGATCACGAATTCCTCGCCGCAGAACCGCGCCGCAAAGCCGCCCTCCGGCATCCGCGCCTGCAGCATCTCGGCAAAGGCGCGGATCACCTCGTCGCCGGGTCCGTGGCCAAACGTGTCGTTCACCCATTTGAAATTGTCGATGTCGCAGATGATGACGGCGCCTTCCGCCCTGCCGCGCTCCCCGACCATGCGGTCAAAGCCGCGCCGGTTCAGCATGCCGGTCATCGGATCGCGCTCTGCGGCATCGCGATGCGCGGCGATCGTATCGAGCGTCGTTGCCGCAAGTGCCGACAGCGCAAACATCAGCACCAGGATGGAAGCCGCCGCCTGCATGGTGAAGGCGTATTGCGACGAGATAAAATCCTCGTGGCCGCCATAGGATGGCACGATGAAGACGAAGACCACATTGCGGATGACGATATCGGCAATGACGAGGCCGGAGACGGCAAGCAACAGCTTGTCGGCTGCATGCCGCATGTGCCGCAGACTGGCGGCGACGGCAAAGCCGAGCAGAGCCACGCAGGCAAGATCATTCAGCAGGAACTCTGCCGGAATGCTGACGGCGACCAGCGCCGCATAGAGCATGCCCGCATACATCGCCCCGGCAAAGGCAAGACGCAGCCGGAAATAGGAAGGCCGTTTGAAACGGGCGAGCACGGCGCCTGAATAGAAAAGGAACGCGAGAAGGAACAAGGCATCGGCAATGGCCGAGGCGGTGCGCTCTTCAAGCAGGCTATCGAAAAGCGGAACGGAAAACGCGGCCGCAGAAAAAAGATAACCCGGCCCCCAAAGCTTCGCTTCCCGCGACCCGAACCGGGCGACGATCAGGAAAGTGCAGCCGAAAATCAGCATCATGACCGGCAGCAGGAAGGCGAAATTACTATCCATGACCCCTCGCGGCGGGACGCAATACAGAACCGGCGCTCGGACACGCTAGGACAATGATCTTAAAAAAGGAGAAACCGGCCGGCACCAGAAATTCGCACCAGAACTAGGCATTACGAAGCGACCGGGGTGCCCGCAAAGTGGTGTGACCACAAGGAAAGGCCGGCAGCTTTCGCCGCCGGCCTTCAAGCCGCAGGCATCGCTATATTCGCATCGCGCCACGCGGCTCCTCGGCCTCCTCCGTGCCGAAGCGCACATCCTTCTTCTCGTAACCGAGGCCCGTAAGCACTGCCACGACGACAGCGACGATCACGGCCACTATGACCAACGCATAGGCGTAGTCACCGTTCCAATGGGCGGCGAGGTCAGCCTGCATCGTTGCATTGCCTGAGGCCAGCAGATTGCCGAGCTGGTAGGCGAAGCCGGGGAATGTGCCGCGCACCTCGTCAGGCGAAAGTTCGTTCAGATGCACGGGCACGATGCCCCAGGCGCCCTGCACGAAAAACTGCATCAGGAAGGCGCCGATCGCGAGCAGCACCGGCCCCGGCGCATAGGCCCAGAGGGGTGCGACAGGCACGGCGATCAGTGCGGCGATGACGATCGCCCGCTTGCGGCCGATGCGCTGCGACAGCGCTCCGAAGAACAGCCCGCCGACGATCGCGCCGATATTGTAGACGATGGCGATCGCGCCGACCGTATAGCTCGAATAGTTGCGCTGGCTTTCGAGGAAGGTCGGGTAGATATCCTGCGTGCCGTGGCTGAAGAAGTTGAAAGCGGTCATCAAGAGCACCGCCCATATGAAGAGCGGAATGTTTTCGCGCAGCACGGTGAGGAACGAACGGCGTCCCTGCTGCTGGCGTTTCAGGAAGGCCGGGCTCTCCTGCACATTGCGGCGGATATAGAGCACGAGCAGCGCCGGAGCCACGCCGACGAAGAACATGCCGCGCCATCCGATGACAGGAAAGAGCAGGAAGAACAGCAGCGAGGCGATCAGATAGCCGGAGGGATAACCCGCCTGCAGGATGCCCGAAACGATGCCGCGGCTTTCCTCCGGCACCGTCTCCATGACGAGCGAGGCGCCGACACCCCACTCCCCACCCATGGCGATGCCGTAAAGCGCGCGCAGTACCAGGAACATGGTGAGCCCGGTCGACAAACCGGTGAGGAAGTCGAAGAGTGAATAGAGCAGCACATCCACCATCAGCGTGATGCGCCGCCCGTAACGGTCTGCCGCAAGCCCGAAGATCAGGGCACCGAGCGCCCGCATGGCAAGCGTCAGGAAAATCGCCACGGACACCGCGGGAACGTCGGTATGGAACTCCTCGGCGATATATTTGAGAACGAAAACGAGAATGAAGAAATCGAAGGCGTCGAGCGTCCAGCCGAGATAGCTGGCGACGACAGTGTTGCGCTGCTGCGGCGTGAGCGCACGCAGGCTTGCCAATGCGGACATATGTGTTTCCTCCGTCCGAAAGCGGCGGCGAGGCGGGCAATTCCGGATGCCGTCGGAAGGGGTGGTAAGGGTGGGCACGCTGCCGGGAGACAGCCAGGCGGAAACGTCAGGATTGCTGACCGGGTTCCATCACATCGACGCGATTGGGGGATTTTAAAGAACGCATGGCAGGAACGAATTGTCTGCCTTATCGATTCACCGACAGACCAAATTCAATTCTCAAAAGGTCCCTTGGGGGCAACACCAGTCTTCGGATTGTAGTCGAAGACCTCTAGAGCTGTGCCTTCGGTAGTCCCAAACGTCTTGTTTGCGTATTCTGGATCTTTGAAGCGCCGCTCCAGCCGGATGAACCGTTTGCCCTTTGACGAAAACCAGACCTTCATGTCGGCGACATTCCCGTTTTGTTGCCATATGCCGGTGTACTGTCGGACTTTCCTTCCACCTTCCTCGCGTTCGCCAACGAAGCTGCATGATTGGAACTTTGGACCGTATTCGTCCTTCGGCGACCAATTCTCGCGCGAAATGCGTGTCCATTCCGACTTCTGAAGTGGTCTGTAGTAAACAGTCTTCTGATCTACACGCATTTCCGCATATTGCTTGCCAGCACCGTCCCTGCGAACGTCGTAGAGCTTTTCACTATAGAACCAACTCGATCGTGTCGCTGCATAGGCATAATTTACGTCGGCGCAGGATGGATCTTCGCTTCTGAGCCTCGTGCCAAGCATATAGGCTGCGTTTACACGTGTGCGATCGTAGTCGAAGACCCCCAAAACCGTTCCTGATGTCGTTCCGAATTTGAACGCACTTGGATGCATCGATCGCCGCTCCACCCGAACAAACCACTTCTCGGCCACCGATATCCAGATATTGGCATAAGCAGAGTATGGAAACTGATGCCATGTGGCCGTGAAGCGCCTGATCCTATTATCTTGCTCACCCTCCTCACCAACCAGCACGCAGGTTCTGAACTTCGGACCAAAACGGTCAAGAATGGACCAGCCTGCCCGATCACCCTCACTCCATGTCAGGTCACCAACCGTCTTATAGAACGCAGTGTCTTGATCGACATACTGGTCCGCGAAATGCTCTGGAGGAGCGTCCGGCAATACGTCGTAGAATTTCTCGCCGTAAATCGGCCTCGATCGCGTGACGACAAAAGCGTAGTTTACTTCGGCACAGGACGGATCTTCCTTAATCTCCTGCCCGAAGGCTTGGACGGCGATTAAGACCATCACCAGCCCGCACCCAGCAGCAAATATCCGCAAGTCCCGTCCCTCCCGATAACGCCAAAATCGACCGCGACTTCATACGACCTGTTCGAGCACCCAGGCAATATGCAACGGTTGGTCAAATTCAACCAAGGGAGATGATAGGGCTGATCACCTTACGAGCGGTGAAAGCCTCCCTCGCCGCCCATCAGCCTCAGCCACGGCCCGACATGGAACAGGCTCATCAGTCCATACATGGCCGCCATGCCGCTGAAGGCCGATGCGCCATGCATCGGCATCCCGCCCATCGAGCAGATCATATCCGCCGCCGGGTCGCTTGCCGAGAGCGCGGCCATCACGGCAAAGGTGGGTGCTGCGGCAAGCGATAGCCCGCGCGCGAGACCGGGCAGAAGCGGGCCGGCGCTATTGCCGGCCCCCATCTTCGAAGGCGTGCTCATTGCTCTGCCCCGTACCGGTCGTGGTGACGCCACCATACGCCCGTTTCGTTGCGACCCAGCGGTGCGCGGTCGAGCAGCTGGTACATGCCCCAGATCCCGTCCAGCCCGCGGGCATAGGAGGAGTAGCTGTGGTAGATTTCTCCGTCCTGCAGGACGAAGGCGCTGAGGCCAGGGCGGTCGCGGGTGTAGGTGGAGATATCGGTGCCCGTCGTTGCGGCCATCTGCGCCACCGGACCTTCGCCGCCGCGCAGCTCCCATTGCTGTACCCTCTTGCCGGCCTGCGCATCCGGCATCGGCGGTTCGCGCCGGTAGTTATAGTCGATGCTGCCGTCGCGCTGTTCCTGCAGCGTGAACACCACATTGAAATCATGGTTGAAATCGCTGCCGGCCGACGACGCCCAGTCGAAGGTCCAGCCCATGCGGCGCTTGTATTCCAAAAGCTTGGCCAGTGGCGCGCGGGAGATGGCGGTAAAGGCGACATCGTGGTTTTCCAGATGCACGGTGACGCCGTTGAAGCCATCGGCGATCGCCGAGCAGGATGGGCAGCCGGCCGTATAGTCCGGCCCGAACATGAAGTGATAGACGAGCAGCTGCGAGCGGCCCTTGAAGAGTGCCGACAGCGGGACGATGCCGGCTTCGGTCTCGAACCGGTAGTCCTTGTCGATCTTCACCCAGGGCAGCTCCTGGCGACGCTCGGCCAGTGCATCGCTGCGGCGCGTCAGATCCTTTTCCTCGTCCAAGAGCGCCAGCCGCGCCTGCAGCCATTCCGCCCGTGTTCCGGTTTTGTGCATCATCATTGGTCTTCTCCTCATTTGCATTGAAGGGTCTAAGCCGGCGGGCCGTTGCCTGCCGATGGGGAATAAACTAGGTCTGAATGCCCGAGGGGTGGGAGTTACAAGTGTGACGGGATTCCGATGGACTCGCTGATAACAGCTGCTGCACAGGCGCTGGCCGTGGGCGATGCGCTGGGCGCGATGAAGCGCGTGGCGCTGCGCGACGACCCGCCGGCTCTCGCCCTTCGCGGCATCGCCATGGCCCAGCTCGGCGATCTCATCCGCGCCAAGGCACTGCTGAAGAGCGCTGCTCATGCCTTCGGCCCGCGCGAGGCTGTGGCCCGCGCCCGCTGCATTGTGGCCGAGGCCGAGATTGCCCTCGTCTCGCGCGATCTCACCTGGCCGGAAAAGGCGCTGGAAGGCGCGCGCCTGACGCTCGAAAGGCGCGGCGACCGCGTCAACGCCGCCCATGCCCGCAACCTTCAGATCCGCCGCCTGCTCCTGATCGGCCATCTCGATGCCGCCGAAAAGCTGCTCGCCGATCTCGACCCCTCGCCGCTGCCGCCGGCCGCCCGCGCCGGCCATGAACTTGCTGTCGCCGGTGTCGCAATCCGCCGGCTGCGCACGGAGCCGGC
Source organism: Rhizobium sp. 768_B6_N1_8 (assembly GCF_051811225.1). Classification (NCBI taxonomy): domain Bacteria; kingdom Pseudomonadati; phylum Pseudomonadota; class Alphaproteobacteria; order Hyphomicrobiales; family Rhizobiaceae; genus Rhizobium; species Rhizobium sp. 768_B6_N1_8. The sequence continues at coordinate 2,021,996 of NZ_JBPWPV010000001.1, forward strand.
GCGCCAGGCACTGGCTAGGGCAGCGGAGGCGGCGCTCGAGGCCAATATTCCGGCGCTCGCGGTCGAGGTGCGCGATGCGGCAAAGGTTCTGAAAGCGCCCGCCGCCCGGCTGATCGATGGCGGCACGCAACGCCTGCTGCAGCTTCAGGAGGTTGAGGCGCTGCTTGCCTCCGATACGCTGGTCATCGATGCCTGCCGCAACGTGGCGCGCGTGGGCAGCGAGATCGTGCCACTCGCAAGCCGCCCGGTGCTGTTTGCGCTCGCCCGCACGCTCGCCGAGGCTGCACCATCAGATGTAATTCGTTCGATCCTGCTTGCCCGCGCCTTCCGCGCCCGCCATGCCGATGAATCCCACCGGGCGCGGCTACGTGTCGAAATCGGCCGGTTGCGCGCAGCACTTGCCAATATTGCGGAGGTCAAGGCGACGACCCACGGCTTTGCGCTGATGCCGCATGATGGGCGCGCCGTCGTAGTGCTCGCCCCGCCGGTCGAGGAGGAGCATGCCTTCCTGCTGGCACTTCTCGCCGATGGTGAATCCTGGTCCAGCACGGCGCTCGCAATCGCCCTGAGTCTGAGCCCGCGTACGGTGCAGCGGGCGCTCGACGCGCTGGAAGCGGCCGGCAAGGTACAGTTTTTCGGCAATGGACGAGCGCGCCGCTGGATGATGCCGCCGGTCGTCGGCTTCCCGACAACATTGTTACTCCCGGGTCCGCTACCGAGCGATTAGAAATAAACGGCAGCAAAGTGCGGAGCGGTTCTGCGTCCGGTATTGCGAAAAAAGAAGGAGGATGGAGCACCATGAAGACATCACAGGCAGAAATCGTCAGGGAATACGGCCCCTTCGAGGGCACGCGCAATATAGGTGGCGTCACCTATGATGGCCGCCGGGTCTGGTTTGCCGCCGGCGAAAACCTGCGGGCTTTGGACCCCGAAACCGGGACCGAGCTCAAGACCATCGATGTCGCCGCCCATGCCGGCACCGCTTTCGACGGGCGTTTTATCTTCCAGATCGCCGAGGACAAAATCCGCAAGATCGATCCCGAAACCGGCACCGTGGTCGCCACCATACCCGCCCCCGGCAAGGGCGCCGATTCCGGCATGGCCTGGTGCGAGGGCAGTCTTTGGGTCGGCCAGTACCGCGAAAACTGCATTCACCAGATCGACCCTGAGACGGGGACGATCCTGCGCACGATCGAATCCAAACGCCATGTGACGGGCGTGACCTGGGTCGATGGCGAGCTCTGGCATGCCACCTGGCAGGACGACAAGAGCGACATCAGGCGCATCGACCCTGACTCCGGCGAGGTGCTGGAACGGCTCGATATGCCCGAGGGCACCGGCGTTTCCGGGCTCGAGGCCGATGGCGCGGACCTGTTCTATGCTGGTGGCGGCGGCAGCGGCAAGGTACGGGCGGTCCGCCGGCCGCGATAAGGTTGGGCCGGGCTGGGATGTCCATGGTGCAGCACAATTGCTGGGGCTGCCGATCCGCTCGCCCTGCTTACTTACCCTTCTTGCGCAGCGCCTCGATCAGCACATGCGCTGCCGGACCTGACGATGCCGGGTTCTGCCCGGTGATCAACTGCCCGTCTGTGACGGTATAGACACCCCAATCCTTGACCTTGGAAAAGATCGCCCCGAGGCTCAGCAATTCGTCTTCCACCAGGAAAGGCACCACCTTCGTCAGCCCGACTGCTTCCTCTTCGCCATTGGTGAAGCCGGTCACCTTCCGTCCGGCGACGAAGGGCGTGCCGTCGGCGTTCTTGACCCGATGCAACACGCCCGGCGCATGGCAGACGAGCGCGATGGTCTTGCCGGCCGCGATGAAGGACTCGATCAGCTTGATGGAGTTGGGGTCTTCGGCCAGATCCCACATCGGGCCATGCCCGCCGGGATAGAAAACCGTGTCGTAGTCAGCCTGGTTGACGCTATCCAGCCGCACCGTATTCGCAAGCCGCGCCTTGGCGGCCTCGTCGGCATTGAAGCGTCGCGTGAGGTCGGTCTGAAACATCGGCTCGTCGCTCTTGGGGTCGAGCGGCGGCTGGCCGCCCTTGGGCGAAGCGAGCGTCATCTCCGCACCCGCATCCTTGAACGTATAGTAAGGAGCGGCGAGCTCTTCCAGCCAGAAACCCGTCTTCTTGCCGGTATTGCCGAGCTGGTCATGTGAAGTCAGTACGAGCAGAACTTTCATAGTACCTATCCTTCCGTGATTGGCTTGGGGCTGCATTGATCACGACTGAAACCTGGGAGCCGCTGTCATGCGGGCGACAGCATCGGCGATTGGCGATGGCTTTAAGATTTTCGATACAGGGACGAAGTAGCGGAGAAGAATAAAGAGGGAAGACCACGCCAGAGGCAAGTAGTGCTCGCGAAGCCCCGGAGAAACGGAAACTTAACCATACAAAGACAGCTCCGGAACCGTCTTCCATGGCGGGAAGTTTCCCTGCTGCAATCGATGAAGTGAGAGTGACATGGTTCAGTCGTTTCAGGAGCGTTATATCACGCGCGAAGAGCATCAGCGGATCGTCGATTATTACCGGAAGCTGGTGGCGCGGCTCTATGGCAATGTGCGGGATTTGAGGGCGCAGGCCGATGCGCCGGTGAAGAAAGCTCCGCAGGCCGCCGAACGGCCGGGCGGGATGCCGCAGGAAAAAGACCTTGGGCCGAATGTCGTCCACCTTGGCTTTTACCGCGACCGGCGGAAATCCGGTGCCTGATAATCCGGTGCGCGTCTCTACGGTCGGCGCCATCTCGGATGAATCGCAGCCAACGTCAGCCTACCCCGGCACCCTGCCCCGGCAGGCCCAGGCAACAGAGGCAAACGACCGCGGCCCGTCTGGCTCTCCGGCCTCATAGGCACCCCGCACCGCGGTATCGACCCTCGCACGCGTATACGCATCCAGTCCCGCCACATACTTGCCGAGAGGGCCTTCGCCTGATGCAATCGGGTCCCAGTAGTCGGCAAACGAACCGTAATCCATGCGGATCGTGAGCGAGGTCTCCTCCACATCGGCAAGGCCGTTGCTGACAAAGCTCGCCTTCATTTCCCCCGGCCGCGTCATCGGCTGGAAAGAATAGCGATGGCGCATCGCTCGCGAATTCGCGTCGATCATGGCAACCGTATCCCACATCATGCGCATGCCGGACATGCCGCCATAATGATCCCAGACGGCGGCGGCAACGACACCGCCCGGGCGCACGACGCGCCGCATCTCGGCCACCGCCCTTCCGGCCTCCGGCACGAAATGCAGCACGAGCATCGAGATCGCCCGGTCGAAGCTGTTATCCTCGAATGGCAGCGCGCAGGCATCCGCTTCTCGAATGCTGATACGGGGATCGGTACTGCGCCGGTTTGCCGCCTCCACGAAGACGGGCGAAAAATCGATGGCCGAGATCGCCTTCAGACCGGGATTTTCCGCCAGCGTGAAGGTGAGGCTTCCCGTGCCGCAGCCGACATCGAGAATGCTTTCCCCATCCTCAAACCCGGCAAAATCGATGAGCCCGGGCGCGAGCCTTCTGCTCCAGCGCCCCATCAGTTGCTCGTAACCATCGGCACTTTCGACATTGAAACTCGACGGCATCGCAGTCTCCCCCCAAAAAAGAGGCAAGCAAGCGGGACAATGTCCGCACCAACATTAGAACTGCGCGAGCCACGCCGCAAGCAAATCGGCTCTCTATGTTTCACGCAACTTTGGCCGCAAGACCGCGGCACAGTTTTCTAGACATCAGCAGACTTCGGTTTGCGCCACATGATCGAGATGCGGCATACTATTTCACGCTGGCGAGCAGGCGTCCGAATGCGGCGTCGAAATCCTCCAGGCTGAAATTCTGCGGGTCGTCATGCCCGTCGCTCAAGCCCTGATCAATTGCCGCATGAAATGCTGGAACCAGGCCAGTGTGGGCACGCACGCTCGCCATGAGGTAAAGGAGCGCGAGGCGGTCATACTGGGCTGGCGAGAAACCGGGCATTGGCGCATTACCGTCGGGCTGGCTCGGGTGCTTCCGGCGCGGCTGGACGTTCTCGATGTGAAGGAACATGCCACGCGCCAGGGTTCCGATCTGCAGTTCCAGCTTGGTTGCGCGCCAGGGCACGCCAAAATCATGGCCGACATAAATCTCGCCCCGGCGGTTGAGAAATATATGCGCCTTGGCGTTCGACGCGCTCTTGAAGCCGTCGAGCCGATTGACCTGGTTGCTTGTATCGATGTCGGCGGGAAACTGCGCCACGTTCCCGAAATTCGGCGAACTCGTGTCGTGAATGACGAAATAACGCGCCTCCGGCGCATGCGGATTGTTCGAGTTGCCACGGGATACCGGGGCGTCAAGACTGCCTCCGAGCGCGGCTTCGGTCAGCCCGGTGGCAGAGATTGCCTGCTGCAGCTTGGGCCTGGAGATCTCCACCGGTTTGCCGATGAAGCCTGCGAGATTGGACGGCAGCTGCGCGGGCGTGGCGTCCACATTTCCCAGTATTTTCACCTTGCGCAGCAGACAGGACGCCTGTTCGCCGGGAGTTCCCGCAAAGGCCATGGTCTCTGTGTTGAACTTGCATTTTCCAAAGGTCGCCGCACTCGTCTGGCTGGCCGCGCCGGCAACTATCAGAATGCCTAGGGTCAAAAGGTAACGCATCGCAAACTCCTCTCCTGCTTGCGTGGAAACATCACGGGCACATTGCGCCGCCCGTCAGGTTGAGCTTCTCCTTCGCAAAGGCACACAATTTCGAGATGGCGTTCTCCGGCTTCAGATCGGAGCTCCGGCTGTCTGGGTAGACGATGAAAATCACATCGTGGCCGAGCCCGAAATTCTTGTAGGGATAAACGTGTCCCAGCCCGACGCAGGCCGTTCCATCGCTGTTCCACTTCTTGCAGCGACTTTCGCCGATTGCCTCGAAGACCCTGCTCGATCCCTCGCCGAGCCGCATGAAAGGACCGCCATCCGCGATCAGAACCGGCGTCCATCGGTCCTTGTAGACGACGACGCCCATATCACCTAGCCGCAGCCCGGTCTTGTCCGCGAACATGCGGCCCATTTCGCCGCTCTTGCTGCCGGTTATCTTGGAAAGGCCGGCCGTCGGCATCACGATGAAAGGAATGCGGTCAGGATCGATTTGCGCGGACTGCGCGGAAGAATTAGGTGAACCTGGCCACTTATAGGACGTCTCCTTCAGATCGGTAGCGCCAGGCAGACCGTTCCATGCCGCCCAGGATCCATCGACATCGAGCGCCATCTTGCTGCGCCAGTAGATCGCGCCGTCCTTGAGGCGCAGCAGCGCCTTCACATTGCTGGGGTCGCGACTGCACAGATAGTACTGTTTCGATTCTGCGACACCAGGAAGCCTCAGGTTAAAACCGAGAAACTTGTCCTTCCTGCTCTGTCCGGCCGCGCCGTCGCAACCGACAAATTCTCCCCGGTAGGACTCGTCGAGCGGCGTCGAAGCGGAGAATTCGACGGCTTTGAGGAGGTCGGCGGAGCTCGCCGGCGGTTCCGCAGCGTGAGCGTGAATAGCGAGCATTGCAATGCCAAGCGTCACTAAAACGCGAGATAGTTGAAGCATGTAGAGAGACATGGTCTGCGGCTCCTCCTGCTCGCTCCTGTGCAACGTGTGCGACCCAAGTGACTATTCCATTTAATCGTAGATTGTGCAATATTAACGACAATAAAAACGCCAATGTCTCCGCAGGTTGAAAGTATTTCCTATAAAGATTTCGCACGGACGGTGAAAATGCAGCGGCTGCTTCTTATGACTTTGAGAAACGTTGGGCTTGCCATTCTGGTCGCCGCGTGTGTCACGCGCATCACGCAGGCGGCAGAGATAGATCCAGCGGCGCTGATAGCTGAAGCGAAACATCGCTTCGAGACGCGGATTAGTGGCGGCCAGTATATGAGGTCATCGTGCTCGCCGACGGCGGCTGACGACTGGCCAGGCGTCGAACTCCTGCGCTGCACATACAGGGAACTGAACACCGAGGCGACGGTGACGCTCGCCTTGCCGAGCGCCGCACAGCTGGCACGCTGGACAGTCTCCGCCTGTCGCGATGCTGGGGCAACCGACATGAGGGCCTGCGCGCGCCACATCGAGAAGCGCATCTGGTCGGCTTCGAATGCCCAGTTTCCGGTACGCGGCTATGTGATCGAACCGCATTCGGTACTCGGGGGCGCGTCGAACGAAGCCTACTGTTTTCTGTTCCGCGACGGCGTGACGGTAAGGACGGCGGCGGTCACGTCACGCGTGCCGCAAGGCGGCAAATGCGCGCCGCAAAGTGCGGAAAATGATCCGATCACGCGCGCCTTCACCTATGCGCGGATTGCGTCGACCACCCGGGCAGAGTTGGCGCTCGCGCCCGGCGCCCCAAGCGAGGCTGACTTGGCGGGCAAGGCTTTCCCCGATGCTGTGCGCAAGGAATTCGTCGCCGCATGGGCTTCCGATCGCAACCGCCTGATTTCCGGCGCTGCAATTGCAGACAAAGCGAAGGGGGAATTCAACTGACCGTATCTCGTGGTTTTCTGTCTAGTTCAACGAGGCGATGGCAGCATTGAGCGCCGTGGCATAGGCGACCCAAACGCCGTAGGGCATGAACAGGACCGATGATAGCCGATCGCGTTTCCACGACAGCGCGATGAAGGCAAGGATCAACAGGAGCAGCGGGATGATGATCATCAACCCCAGGTTCGGGGATTTTAGGCCGAAGAAAGCCGGCGACCAGGCGAAATTCAACACGAGCTGGGCGATCCAGGTGGTCATGATGGGTGAACGCCTGCTGCGCGCATAGGTCCGCGCGCCTGCAATACCAACAAGGATGTAAAGGACGGTCCAGGCCGGGCCGAACAGCCAGTTCGGCGGCGTAAACCAGGGCTTGGCGAGCGACTGGTACCATTCATCCGGCAGATTGATGAGACCGATGAGAAGCCCGCCGCCGAGCGTGAGCAGAATGAAAACGAGATAATGATCAAACCGGTGCAACGGAACCCCCGCGTAAGTGACGATTGAAGTGGCGTCCGCGGGCGCGCCGTCAAGAGCGGCCTCTTCCCGGCTCGATCAGGCGTCTCGCCAGTAGCGTTTCGGCGCACGGCCGAAGACGCGCTTGAAGGCATTGCCGAAGGCGCTTTCGGAGGAATAGCCGAGGCTGGCGGCAAGGCCTGCCACCGTCGCCTCCTTGCGGCGCAGCGCCTCGCGGGCGCGATGCATGCGCCAGCGGGTGACGTAATCGAGCGGCGCAACGCCGACCAGATCGCGGAACCGCTGCGCAAAGGCGGAGCGCGACATGCCGGTGCGGCTTGCGAGCTCACCCACCGTCCAGCGATAGCCAGGCTCGTTGTGGATCAGGCTGATCGCCTTGCCAATGCCGGGATTGCCGAGCGCGCCGATCCAGCCGGCATTGTCTGCGCCGGCACGGGCGACATGGGCGCGCAGCGCCTGCACGAGCAGGATATCGCCCATCCGCCGTGTCATAAGCGTCGAGCCCATTTCGCCGGCTCCGAGTTCGTCGTTAAGGGTCGCAAGTGTAGCGTGCAGAACGGCAGCAGCGCGGTCGCTTGCCGGTATATGGATGAAGGGCGGCAGCGCATCGAGCAGAAGTTGCGCATTGCCGCCGGATATGACGAGACTGCCACCGATCAGCACCGTCTCGTCGCCGCCATGCCGGGCAATATTGGAATGGTCCCAATCGAAGAAGGCGATACCGTCTTCCGGCTCGCTCGCCAGATCATTGGCGATCACATAGGCGGGCGCATTGGCAAGCAGGAACGTATCGCCCGCTTCAAGCGTAAAGGGCGGCTCGCCCGGCAGGATGATCCAGCAGCCGCCTCTGATGACCGCGACGAATTTCAGCGCCGGCTTCGGCGGAAAGCGGAAGGCCCATTGCCCGCCCACCTCGAAACGCGTGCAGCGGGCGCTCTCGATATCAACAAGCGAAAACACATCGGACAGGGGATCGATCATGAATTCCGGACGATCTCGACGAAATGACAGAGCATAGAGCATAGATTCTCCAGCCAACCGCTGCAATCCTTGAGGTCACCATCAAGGAGAGAGACGATGTCACCGATCAAGGACAAGGTCATTGCCATTACCGGCGCCAGCAGCGGCATCGGCGAAGCGACCGCCCTCATCCTAGCCGAGCGCGGCGCCAGGATCACGCTCGGCGCCCGGCGCAGCGAGAAGTTGGAGGCGTTGGCTCAGCGCATCACCAAGGCCGGCGGCGAGGCCATCTACCGCGTCACCGACGTCAAGAAGCGCGCGGATCTCGAAGCGCTCGTGGCGCTTGCCTGCGACACCTATGGAAAACTCGATGTGCTGATCAACAATGCCGGCATCGGACCGATTTCGCCGATGGATGAATTGCGCGTCGAGGATTGGGAGGAGATGATCGACGTCAATATCAAGGGGCCGCTCTATGGCATTGCCGCCGCCCTGCCCGTCTTCCGCCGCCAGGGTTTCGGCCATGTCGTCAACACGCTCTCGACCGCCGGCATCACCATCAAGCCGACCATGGCCGTCTATGCCGGCACCAAGAATGCCATGCGCACCATTGCCGAGGGCCTGCGGCAGGAGGCCGGCCCGCATCTGCGCGTCACCAATGTATCGCCGGGCATCATCAGAACCAATTTCGCCGACTCCATGACCAGCCCGGCCGTGAAAGCCGGCATCACGAAAAGCATGGAGGAAATGGCGATCACGCCGGATGCAATCGGCCGCGCCATCGCCTTTGCGATCGAACAGCCTGACGATGTCGATGTCAGCGATATCGTCATCCGGCCGACCGCGCAGGCGTGAACACGGCATGAAGCGGACCAGCCGATCGCCGGTCCGCTTTGCCCAATGCGGCCGTTCATCAGGCCTTGTCGAGAACACTCCAGTCAAAACCCTTTGCCCAGTCGGCATAGCTGTGCCAGGCGACATCGGGGAAATCGCGGCGCAGGGCGGCGATATCGGCGGAATAGCCGGTACGGTCGAACCATTCGAACATCAGCGCCGCATCCTCGCTCTGCTGGCGCATGGCCGCAATCGGCAACTCCTGGAAACGGATCGGCCGGCCGAGCGCCTCGGTGAGAATCTTCGCCTGCTCCTCGCCCGAGAGTTCGTCGCCGGCAATATCGAAACGCTTGCCGAAGACTTGCTCGCGCCGTTCCGCAAGGGCGGCGACGAAATGGCCGATATCGTCGATGGCGATCTGCTGCAGCTTGCGGGCCGGCGGCAGGGCCGCGGCATAGACGCCCTGTTTCAGGCCGCCGATCGCCCAGGGAGCCACGGTATTTTCCATGAAGGCGACGGGCGCGCTGATCGTATAGGGAATGCCGAGCCCGCCGATATGCTGTTCGACCAGATACTTGCTGTCGAAATGCGGAATGCCCGTCTTCCTGTCAGCATCTCCGACCGAGCCGTAGATGAGATGGCCGATACCGGCCTCTCTCGCCGCATCGGCAGCCGCAATGCCCTGGCGGGTTTCCGCCTCGACGCCGGCCTCATAGCTGTTGCCCATCAGGTACATCGTATCGACGCCCCTGGCAGCCTTGACGATCGACGCCTTGTCGTCGAGATCGCCTACGACAACCTCGATGCCGGATACGGCAAGCCGCTTGGCGCTGTCGCCGTCCGGCCGGCGCGTCAGCCCCTTGACGTGATGGCCGCGTGCGGCGAGCGCGCGGGCGACGGCGCCGCCCTGCTGGCCGGTTGCGCCCGATACGAGAATGCTTCTGCTGTTGCTCATGTCTCTGCTCCTTCTTTTGCCGATGGCAGTTGCTGATGGAGCAGATTTAGGATTGCTGCATTGGTTCATAATGGCCTAAAAATGCCAAACATCGTCCCATTGAGAGCAACAATGATCGATCTCAACGATATCGTGATCTTCTCCCGCGTCATCGAAACCGGCAGCTTCACCGCAGCCGCGCGGCTGCTCGGCATGCCCAAGACGACGGTCAGCCGCCGGGTTGCGGCCCTCGAGCGCGACCTCGGCGTGCGCCTCCTGCAGCGCACGACCCGCAGCCTCGGCATGACCGAGGCCGGGCGGCTCTATTATGAGGAGGCAAGCGAGGCACTCAGGAAGATCGAAGGCGCCAATAGCAGGCTTGCCGAAGCGCAGGCCGAGCCCTCTGGCACGATCCGCATATCAGCTCCCGTCGGCTTCAGCGGCCATTTCCTGCAGGAGGCGACTTTCGAATTCATGGCGACCTATCCGAAGGCCAAGGTCGAGCTGCGGCTGACCGACGAGCGGCTGAACCTCGTCGACAACGGCATAGACCTCGCCTTCCGCACCGGATCGCTGGAGGATTCCACCCTGATCGCCCGCAAGCTCGGCCCGACCTATCGCCTGCTCTGCGCCAGCCCCGCCTATCTTGCCCGCGCAGGCCGACCCTCCACGCCTGATGATCTCGCAAACCATGACTGCGTCATCGCCGGACCATCGGCCGCCCATGCGCAATGGGTGCTGGAAGGCTTGGCTGGACCGGAAACGGTCTCAGTATCAGGACGCTTCGCCGCCAATGAAATGCAGGCAGTGATGGAGGCGGCCATTGCCGGCTATGGCGTCGCGCAGCTGCCTTATGGCGTCGCCTTCGCCTGTATCGCAGACGGGCGGCTGCAGCGCGTGCTCGACGACTACACGACGGCATCGGGCGGCCTGTACGTCGTTTATCCCAGCAGCAAGCACCTCTCGCCGCTGGTGCGCGCCTTCATCGCGCTCGCGGAAAAGCGGCTGCATGCGGCCGATGCGCGAAACGTCCTACCAGATAGCGCATAGGGGGAGCGCGCTTCAGCCTGAATGGTTGCCAAAGCCGCCCGATAGGCAGAAGCTCGTTTTCTGTGATTGGGGGAATGCGGCACATGACGATATCAGCCATATCAGGGCATCCGCCAAAATCCGGCAGCGCGAGCATCTGCCGCGGCTGCTGGGACCAGATGCATATGCCGATCCCGATCCGCGGCCCGCTTTCGCTGCCCTTCCGCGCGTTTGGCATTACGCGCAGCAAGATGAACCCCGATATCTGCACGATCTGCGAGCGCTCCTTCCAATATGTGAAGAAGCAGCGCCACATCACTGCAGGCGCCACCATCCTCTTTGCCGATATCAGAGGTTACACCGGCCTTTCGCAGCGCATCGGCGCCATCGACCTCAGCCGCATCGTCAGCCTGTTTCATGATCGCGCCGCACAGGCGATCTGGGAAAATGACGGCATCGTCAACAAGCAGATGGGCGACGGGCTGATGGCGATCTTCAACTTCCCGATCACCCGCAAGGACCATGCCGCAGCCGCCATCAGGGCCGCGCTGGAGATCCAGCGCTCCTGCACGGAAGCGCTCGCCGAGCTCGACACCGGCTACACCCTCGGCATCGGCGTCGGCATTCACACGGGCGATGTGCAGATCGGCGAATTCTCCAGCTTCCGCAGCGATTTCACCGCAATCGGCGGCGTGGTCAACCAGGCTGCAAGGCTGGAATCACAGGCCGCACCGGGCGAAATCCTCGTGTCGCTGGAGACGACGCTGCAAGCGCCCGAACTGATGGGCGGCACGGAAGCACGGTCACTGTCGCTGAAGGGCATAGAGCAGCCTGTGGAGGCGCGGGTATTGCGGGTGGATTGAGCCGAAACCCCATATTTCCCAGGCTTTTCAGCGCTGTGGCTCCAGCCCCTTTCGCCGCCCTGTCATTCCATAAAAACAAAAGCGCTTGCATTTAAATCCGAACGTTCGTATTTTTATCCGCGAAGACCGGGAACCCTATTCGTGACGCGAACGCGCAAGATCACCACTGACGATATTCTGGATGCTGCCGAGCGCGTCGTCGTGCGCGCCGGTGCGACCGGGCTTTCGATCGATGCGGTGGCCAAGGAGGCAGGCGTCAGCAAGTCGCGTGTCGTCTATGACCACAAGACCAAGAGCGCCCTTCTGGAAGCGCTGGTCGATCGCCGTGTCGGCGCCGATATCGCCCATATGGAAGAATGCGTGAAGGCGAGTTCGGATACCCCTCACCCGGAGCTTTACGGCCGTATCGCGGCTGCCGACAAGACGCTTGATGATACCGACCGCGCCGTGGCGATGGCGATCAGCGCCTCCATGTCGAGCGAGGAAAATCTGCAGCAGATCATCCGCAAATGGGTGGTGACCGATCTGGCGGCGATGGCCGCCGGGCCGAAGCCGCGGGCAGCCCTGATGGCCTATCTGGCGCTGACCGGCTTTTACTGTACCGAACTCTTCGATTTCCACCGCTGGAGCGGTGCGGAACGGCAGGAGCTGCTCGAGGATATCCGCAAGGTCTACACGACCTTCCTCGAGCCGCCTGAAACGAAGACTTGAAAAACTCGAAACCACAATAACTTAAGCAATTCCAGGAAAAGTGTGAAACGGTTTTCCGTCCGGAATTGCGTGAAAATGAAGAAACCAAAGTAATAACCTAGCAAGCCGCCGGGGCGGCCAAAAAGGGATACGTTCGATGTTGCGCAATACCAGACTGCCGCGCCTGAAAGCGATGATGGCAGCCACGACCCTTCTCGTACTGACAGCAGGGCACACATTCGCTCGAGAGGGCGGAATGCAGATGCCGCCGGCGGCCGTCGGCGTGGTCGAGATGAAGAGCCATGCCGTGCCCGTGGTCAACGAACTGCCGGGCCGCATTGCCGCCACCCGCGTTTCGGAAGTGCGCGCCCGCGTCTCCGGCATCCTGCAGGAGCGCGTCTTCGAACAGGGCACCTTCGTCAAGCAGGGCGACGTGCTGTACCGCATCGATCCGCGCCTCTTCCGGGTCAGGGTCGCAAGCGCCGAAGCCACATTGCAGCGCGCCAAGGCGACACAGCAGAATGCCCGCCTGCAGCTGGAGCGCCAGCAGAACTTGAAGGAGCGCAATATCGCGACCGGCATCGATTACGATACGGCAGCCGTCGCCGTCGCCCAGGCCGATGCCGATGTGGCAAGTGCCGAAGCCGGCCTCGATGAAGCCAAGATCAATCTCGACTACACCGACGTCCGCGCGCCGATTTCAGGCATTATCGGCGGCGCGCTGGTGACCGAGGGCGCGCTCGTGACCGCCGACGGCACCTCCAATCTGGCGCTCATCCAACAGGTCGACCCTGTTTATGCCGACTTCACCCAGTCCGCCCAGGATCTCCTGAACCTCAAGCGGGCCGTGGCCGACGGCAAGCTGGCGAGCACCGCACCCGGCGAAGCCCGCGTCGAGCTCGTCTTCGACGATGGCAGCCTCTATGCCGAGCCCGGCCGGCTGCTCTTTGCCAGCGCCAATGTCGACCCCAACACCGGACAGGTGACGCTGCGCGCCGAATTCCCCAACAAGAACGGCGATCTCCTGCCCGGCATGTATGTGCGCGTGCGCATCGAACAGGCCGTGCGCCAGGATGCGCTGACCGTGCCGCAGCGCGCGGTGACCCGAAACGAAGCCGGTCAGGCGCAGGTCTATGTGCTCGCCGAAGGCAACAAGGCGGAGCTTCGCCCTGTCACGCTCGGCCAGGTTCTCGGCTCCGAGTGGGTCGTGGAATCCGGCCTGAAGGCAGGCGAAACCGTCATCGCCGATGGCGTGCAGAAAGTGCAGCCCGGCGCAACGGTCGCGCCCGAACCCTGGAAGCCGGACGCGGCAGCGGATGCTTCGGCGCCCGCCCCGGCAAAGGCGGAGTAACCCCATGGCACAATTCTTCATTCGCAGGCCGATCCTGGCCTGGGTCTTCGCGCTGTTCATTTCGATTGCCGGCATCATCGCGATCCCCTTCCTGCCGGTCTCGCAATATCCGAAGGTCGCGCCGCCGCAGCTTTCGATCTCAACCTCCTATCCGGGCGCTTCCCCACAGGAAATCTATCAGGGCGTCACGCGCCAGATCGAAGATGAGCTGAACGGCGTCGAAGGACTGATGTATTTCGAATCGACCTCGGACAATTCCGGCTCGGTCAGCATCAACGCCACATTCCGCGCAGGCACCGATATCGACCAGGCCTCGGTCGACGTTCAGAACGCCATTCGCCGCGTCGAAGCCCGCCTGCCCGCCACCGTGCGTTCGCAGGGCATCAACGTCGAAGAGGCAAGCTCCGGCTTCCTGATGTTCATCGCGCTGACCTCCACCGATGGCACGCGTGATGAAGTGGCGCTCGGCGATTACATCACCCGCAACATCATCGGCGAGTTGCGCCGCATCGATGGTGTCGGCCGCGCCCAGCTCTTTGCTGCCCAGCGGGCACTGCGTGTCTGGATCGACCCGGACAAGATGGTCGGCCTGAACCTGACCACGGACGACATCAACGCCGCCATCACCGCCCAGAATGCCCAGGTGGCCGCCGGCCAGATCGGCGCCGCGCCGAACCCGGTCACCCAGGACCTGACGGCAACAGTGCTCATGCAGGGGCAATTGCAGACGCCTCAGCAATTCGGCGAGATCATCCTGCGCGCCAATCCCGATGGCTCCACCGTGCGCCTGAAAGATGTCGCCCGCGTCGAACAGGGTGCGGAATCCTACAATTTCACCAGCCGCCTGAACGGCCAGCCGAGTGCGGCCATCGCCATCCAGCTCTCGTCGACCGGCAATGCCGTCGCCGTCTCCAATGCGGTCAACGAGAAGATGAAGGAGCTCTCGCGCTTCTTCCCCTCAGGCATCGAATATTCCGTTCCCTACGATACCAGCCCCTTCGTCTCGGCCTCGATCGAAAAGGTCATCCACACGCTGGTCGAGGCCGTCGCCCTCGTCTTCGTGGTGATGTTCATCTTCCTGCAGAATTTCCGCTACACGGTCATCCCGACCCTCGTCGTGCCGGTGGCGCTGCTTGGAACCTGCGCGGTCATGTATGCGACCGGCTTTTCCATCAACGTGCTCACCATGTTCGCGATGGTCTTGGCGATTGGCATTCTCGTCGATGACGCGATCGTCGTCGTCGAAAATGTCGAGCGCATCATGGCCGAGGAAGGGCTCTCGCCAAAGGCGGCCGCGCAGAAGGCGATGAGCCAGATCACCGGCGCCATCCTCGGCATCACGCTGGTCCTCTCCTGCGTCTTCATTCCCATGGCCTTCTTCCCGGGATCAACAGGTATCATCTACCGCCAGTTCTCGCTGACCATGGTCGTCTCGATCCTGTTTTCGGCCTTCCTGGCGTTGTCGCTCACACCGGCGCTCTGCGCTACCTTCCTGAAGCCCATCAAGCAGGGCCATCACCACAAGCGCGGCATCGGCGGCTGGTTCAACCGCAATTTCGAGCGCATCACGTCAGGGTACTCGAAGACGGTCACCGGCATGGCGCGCCGCGCCGGGCGCATGATGATCGTCTACCTCGCCCTCGTCATCGGCCTCGGCTACCTCTTCATCAACCTGCCGACGGCCTTCGTCCCGGATGAAGACCAGGGCTTCATGATCGTCGATATCCAGGGCCCGCCGGAAGCGAGCGCCAACCGCACGATCGAATCCATCAAGCAGGTGGAAAAGATCTTCCGCTCCGAATCCGCCGTCGAGAACATCGTGGCGATCCAGGGCTTCTCCTTCTCGGGCAACGGCGCCAATGCGGCGCTGGCCTTCGTCACCCTGAAGGACTGGGCGGACCGCGGCCCCGGCAACACCGTGCAGGAAATCGCCAATCGCGTGAACGGCCAGCTCTTTGCGCTCAAGGACGCTACCACCTTCGCGCTGTCGCCGCCGCCGATCGAAGGCTTCGGCGCCACCGGCGGCTTCTCCTTCCGCCTGCAGGACCGCGGCGGCAAGGGCCAGGTCGCCCTCTCCGAAGCGGCCGGACAGCTGATGCAGATGGCGGGCAAAAGCCCGGTTCTGACGGGCATGCGCGTGGAAGGCATGCCGGATGCCGCCCAGGTGCTGATGGTGATCGACCGCGAAAAGGCCAACACCTTCGGCATCTCCTTTGCGGATATCAACAACGCGATCACCGCCAATCTCGGCTCGTCCTATATCAACGACTATCCGAATACCGGCCGCATGCAGCGCGTCATCGTCCAGGCGGATGATCGCGCCCGCCTGCAGATCGACGACGTGATGAAGATCAACGTGCGCAATGCGAGCGGCGGCATGGTGCCGCTCTCCTCCTTCGCCATTGCCCAATGGCAGAAGGGCGCACCGCAGATCGTCGGCTATAACGGCTATCCGACCGTGCGCATCTCCGGCGCGCCGGCCCCCGGCCAATCCTCGGGTGCGGCGATCGCCGAAATGGAACGTCTCGCTTCGCAGCTTCCCGAGGGCTTCGGCTTCGAATGGTCCGGCCAGTCGGCGGAGGAAATCACCTCCGGCAGCCAGGCCCCGATCCTCTTCAGCCTGTCGATCCTTTTCGTCTTCCTGCTTCTGGCAGGCCTCTACGAAAGCTGGTCGATCCCGCTTGCGGTCATGCTGGTCGTGCCGCTCGGCGTCATCGGCTCGGTCGCGGCGGTGATGCTGCGCGATATGCCCAACGACATCTATTTCAAGGTGGGCCTCATCGCCATCATCGGCCTCTCGGCCAAGAACGCCATCCTGATCGTCGAATTCGCCAAGGATTATTACGCCGAAGGCAAGTCGCTGCTGGATTCGGCGATAGAAGCCGCCCGCGTCCGCTTCCGCCCGATCATCATGACCTCGCTCGCCTTCACCCTCGGCGTCGTGCCGCTGGCGATCGCCACCGGCCCGAGCGCCGCCAGCCAGAACGCCATCGGCACCGGTGTGCTCGGCGGCATGATATCAGCCACCGTGCTCGCCATCTTCTTCGTTCCGGCCTTCTTCGTCTTCGTGCTGAAGCTGATGCGCACGAGGCGCCCGGTCATCGAGGAGGAAACGACGCCTGCCACAGAAACCCCGCCAACCGCATCGGCCATCCACTCCTGACCGCTGCGCGAATGCCTCCCGGGCTTCGAAAGGAGCCCGGGAGTCTTTTGGCGAGGACAAACTGGAGCAGTTATAAACACCGGCCCCAGGTATGAAACCTCCTCGGCTTCTGCGAGTGAAGTCTCATAATTTTTCGAGCAACCGACGGATAAAGGCGCGATATGTTCCCCCTTCGTCGTTCTAACCTGCAGCTACTGATAGACAGATTATTGGGAGAAACGTGACCTTCTAAAATCCGATGAAATGCTCAGAATTTTTGTTGAAAAATCTGAAAGCCCCTGCGACGAGAAGAGAACTTATGGCCTAGCTTGTTGCCTAGTCATCTAGATTTCACTACGACAACCACACTGACCAAGACCTTGTGGGGGCGCCTAGGGGTAGGAGCGGAGGCTATGCTTTCGCAGCGGGTTCGATGCCCGTCGCCCACACCCACGTGAGGCATACAATGGAACACTCTTGGGTTGTGATTGCTTGGCTCGGACCAACTCTTGAAGAAAGACTTCTTCAAAGCGATCTGATTTCAGTGGAGACTAATCCCGGTTTCTTGAAGACTATGGGCATCACCTCCGATCGTTCGTACCGACCTTGGGTCATCAAACCCAAAATCGAAGTTTGGCAGGAAGTAGTCCGTAGAATTAATAAGGAAGGCCTTGGCCTTGCGGAAGGTAGGAACTCGCAACTTTCGCTGAGAGAAAGCAGTGAGGCTACACCGCTGCATTATAACTTTACGGTTAGACACTACCGACCTGGCACTCTCTGCATCGAAGTTAGTCTATTGGAGGCGCTTGGCTCTTCTGTGGACGACTACTTTCGCGACCGCAATCTAGACGGACACCCTTTAGCCTCTTCAGTGGTGGATTGGCTAATTGGGATTATATCATGTGGTCAGCTAGCTAATTATCCCACAGGTAATTCATATTCCGCCAGAGCAGCAATGATGCTGCCCGTGGATATCGACGAAAAAGATTTCGAGAAGTGGAAGCAGCAACATCAACATGAACTAGTAGGTCTTTTAATAAACAACAAACACTTTAGAAATTCTAATAATGAACTTACCGAAAAGGTGATGAGCAACAATAAAGAGCTCGATCTAAAATACGCCAAATCTGGCTTCTCTCTTGTTAGCAAGCAAGGAGTTTTGACTGCATTCCCTAAAAAAAGCAATGATTTATCTCGTGACTTACGAAGAGTGCACAGGCTTCGATTTAGATTCTTGGAATATGCTCTTGCGCTGCAAAAATTTACTGAAAAATACCAAGAAATTCGGTCAAACAATAGAGAGAAGGCGATTTTCTTACTTTTTCTTTCGTTACCATTCTTGAGCGAAAAAGCAAACCTTCCGCAAACAGTTACGGGATCCAAAACCTGGAGGATTCTGGCAGAGGAATTTTCCCTTGAACGGACAGTTTCGGTCCTGGAAGACGTGCATGTTGACGACATTAAATTCCGAGAAAAGTACTACGTTCAATTGCCTCCATCGGACTACGAAAGCTTGGATTACGCAACCAAAGTGCAGTTAGCGACGAGGCCTCAGAGGAATTGGTTGTTGAAAGACTTTGGCGAGAGAAAATTGGTGCAGTTTTCTGTCGGAACGATACTAACGATTGTTGCACTTATATTTACATATATAAAATTGTTTCATTAGGGTAGTCGCGAACAAAATCATGCCAGTGCGCCATCTCTCAGGCTCGCCCCATCAATACATGCCCCCGCCTCCAATGTGCTATATCTGCGCTCAACCCTCACCGCCCAAGACCACAGCAACCGGGGAAGCCGATGCCATCCACCTTCATCGCCAAGGGCGCAGACGCCTATGAAGCCAGCATGGGCCGCTGGAGCCGCAAGCTCGCAGACCCTTTCCTCACCTTCGCCGGCGTGCCCTCGCATGGTCGCGTGCTCGACGCCGGCTGCGGCACCGGCAGCCTGACGCTTGAACTCGCAACCCATCCCGAACTGACCACCATCGAAGCCATCGATTTCGAGCAAAATTTCGTCGACGCCCTCAGCGCCCGGACGGATGATTCAAGGATATCGGCCCACCAGGGCGACGTCTGCGCCCTGCCCTATGACGACAAGAGCTTCGACGCCGTCTATTCCCTGCTCGTCCTGCATTTCGTCTCGGACGCCGACAAGGCCATCACCGAAATGCGCCGCGTCCTCAAGCCGGGCGCCACCGCTGCCGCCGCCGTCTGGTCCCATGACGGCATGCCGAGCTGGCGCCTCTTCTGGAACACGATCCGCGCCGTCGAACCCGAAGCCGAAGGCAACGGCATTCCATCAGGCCCGCGGCCGATGACGGCAGAGGGTGAATTGCGGGCGCTGTTTGAAAGCGCAGGCTTTGCCGATGTCACCGAGACAAGGCTGACGATCACGATGAACTACGCCGATTTCGACGATTTCTACCTGCCGAAAGTCTATGGACAGGGACGGTTTTCGGCCTTCTTCGAGGCATTGCCGGAGGCAAGACGCGAGCGGCTGCGGGAGGCGCTGAAGGCAGCCTATCTCGATGACAGGTCAGAGGATGGGCCGCGCGGGTTCGAGAGCGTGGCCTGGGCGGTGCGAGGCAGCGCGTAAGAAGAGCTTAGCGCCGCCTGCCCGTATTGGTGGCTGAACCCGGCTCCGTCAGTATGTCATGTTCCGCAGTTCAGGAAAATCATAGTAACGTAGCCGCTTGTCGCGGCAGCGGTAGTCATTCTTGGAGACACCCATGATCATGTTCTGTTTTAACGTAAGGTCGAAATAAGACCAGTTCGGGTAGGCACGTTCCGCCGTCCGCGTGCAATAAGCGTAGATCTGCTTTTCAGGATCGAGCAGTACCACGCTCGAAATCTCGGCCTTCTCGAAAATCCCCGGTTTGATGGTTCCGCGCAGGGCGTCCACATACTCGCGTTTAACCGAGTTGGGCGGAGGACGCTGCGAATCCAAAACAGATTGTGGTGCCGGAGTCTGGCAGCCGGCCAGTGTTATCGCGGCGGCACAGAGAAGTAGAGTCGTCCTCATTCAGTTCAATCTCCCAGAAGGTAGAGTAAAGGCGTACAATATTTCCTACAAATATTACGAGAATAATATCCGCAATACACGGCCATCCACAGCCGATGCCGCACACCCGCGACATCGACTTTGTGAGAGGGTTCGGAATACGGTTGAACCTCACCAAGCCTGCTGCGTCGGCATCACAAACACCTCGGCAATATCCATATGCCGCGGCGACTGCAGCGCAAACAGCACCGTCTCGGCAATGTCCTCGGCCTTCAGAAACTCCATTTGCGTCTTCAGATCATCCATCTGCTGGCGCGCCGCCGGGTCCGAGATCTGGTCGTAGAGCTCGGTCTCGACAGCACCCGGCTGCACGCAGGTCACCCGGATATTGTGCTTCTTCGAAAGCTCGATGCGCATGCCGTCAGACAGCGCCGTGATCGCATGTTTCGTCGCGCAATAGACCGACAGGCCCGCAAAGACCTTGCGGCCGGCAATCGACGAGGTATTGACGATATGGCCGGATTTCCGGCCGATCATGTGCGGCAGCACGGCGGCGGTCGTGTTGAGCACGCCCTTGATATTGACGTCCACCATCCGGTGCCACTCATCCGTCTTCAGCATGTCGATATCGGAAAGCGGCATGAGGCCGGCATTGTTGAAGAGGATATCGACCGTGCCGAATGCCTCGACGAGCTTTGCAACACCCGCAGTGACGGAGGCGTTGTCGACGACATCCATCTCCAGTGCGATGGCCTGACCGCCGGCTTTCTCGATCTCGGAGACCAGTTGCGTCAGCCGATCGGCGCGGCGTGCGGCAAGGCCGACCTTCGCGCCATTGGCGGCAAGCTTCAGCACCGTGGCAGCGCCGATACCGCTGGATGCACCTGTGATGAGAGCGACTTTTCCCTGGATTGACATTGTTTCATTCCCTTTCGTTGCCGTCGTTCAGACGGTCGGTTGCGATGGGAACAAACTAGAAAATCCGACGCCCGCTTTCGCTCGGCCACTTGCTGCAACTATCGGGGATTTGCTGCGAACAAGAGCAATTTCAGCAAAAGTGCGCAGCGGTTTTGCGCCCGGAAATGCGCAGGACAAAAGCGCTACCCGCGGTAATCACGCGGGCTGACACCGACCACCCGCCGGAACACCTGCGCGAAATGGCTGGGACTGGAATAGCCGAGGTCGAGCGCGATCTGAATAATGCTCTCATCCGTCTCCCGCAGCAGCCGGCGCGCCTCGGCCATCTTCAGCTGAATGAAATAATCCGAGGGCGA
The DNA here is from genome assembly GCF_051811225.1 of Rhizobium sp. 768_B6_N1_8. NCBI lineage: Bacteria > Pseudomonadati > Pseudomonadota > Alphaproteobacteria > Hyphomicrobiales > Rhizobiaceae > Rhizobium > Rhizobium sp. 768_B6_N1_8. The sequence goes on from NZ_JBPWPV010000001.1 coordinate 2,043,025, forward strand.
CGAGCCGGTCGATTGCTTGAAGACGCGGGAAAAATGAAAGGCGCTGAGTTCGGCCTCGGCAGCGAGGCTTTCGAGATTGAAGGCCTGATGGAGCCCCGCCTCCATCATCCGCACCACCTTCTGCAGCTTGAAGGCCGGCAGCGCCCCGCGCCGGGCGGGCAAGGTGCTATCCCGCGTTCCGTATTGCCGCACGAGATGGACGGCGAGCGCCTGCGCAATGCCCTGCACGACCATTTCGCTGGGCGCGGCCGCGTCAGTCAACTCTTTCAGGATCATCCCCATCAGCCCCGAAATCGCCTCGTCCCGCTCCCCCGAAACATCCGCCAGCCGAAACCCCTCGCCGCCATCGGCGCCAAAAACCTCAGATATAGCCTGCTGGTAGATCGGCAGCCCGAGATAGAGATGCATGACGCAAAGCGGCTCGCCCTCGCTCGTCTCCCACCGCAACTCATAGGGCGTCTCACTCTGCGTCAGATAAAAATCCCCCGCCGAAACCTCCACCGACATCCACTCCCCGCCGATATCGCGCTCCTCGATGCGCGCGGAGCCGGAGACGATCCAGACCACGAGCGGCTCTGCGACGGCGGGGACAAGGAGGTTGGTTTCCAGCGGCTGGTGGGAGAGCAGATGGACGGAGATCGTGCTCCATGCCGGGCCGTGGCTCCGGGCGAGAAGGCGGGCGTGGATACGCTGGCTCAGGGCTTCGGGGGTGGATTTTTCGGGCATGGGGTTTTGGCGTTTCGTATGGTGTTCTGAAGGATTACCAGAGGCGGTCAAACCTGTGTGTGTAACTGGCGGTAGGTTCAGCAACGTTGATAAGCTTTGCATGCATGTTTTGGCCTCACAAGCACTACTACCGGTGGATAAGTGCAATGAATACATCCAACATCGTTGCGCCATCTCTTCATCGGCAACTAATGATCGCAGCACGTCGATCTGACGACCATGGAAATCGGATATTCGGAAGATGTACATCCCACGAACTCTAATAGTCGCGAAAGGAACAAAGGAAGAGAGGATCGTTGAGGAAGGCGATATTGGCTCGATGGGACGCGTTGTCGTTCTTCTTGGAGAGCCTGGCATTGGCAAAACCGAACTAACAAAACAGCTTGAGACTACGCTTGGCGCGAAGCGAGTTGCTGCCGGCACATTCTACAGGTCTGCTGACCCTTCCGTTTATCACGTGATGACTGGTGCTCCGCTTATCATTGACGGGCTAGACGAAGTTCCAACCTCAAATGCAGAGCCATCGCTTGACCGCATTCTCACGTCACTGAGCAAGCTCAAAAATCCGAACGTTATCATTTCCTGCCGCGCAGCTGACTGGACCGGCGCTAGTAATCGGCAAAAGTTCCGGCAAGACTATGGGGTCACGCCCGTTTCAGTGCACATACAGCCATTCAGCCATGAGCAAGCAACCGCATTTCTCATTGGTTTTGATGCTAAAATAGCAGCCGATCAACTATTGAATGCAATTCGATCGCAAAGCCTCGACGATCTCGTTGGAAATCCGCTGACATTGCGGCTAATAGCCGAAGTCTGGCTTAAGGATGATGGCCTTCCTACGACAAAAACTGAGCTGTTGCGGCGCGCAACAGAGTTGCTTACTGACGAGGAAAACCCAGCGCATGATCTGTCGCGTCAAGCGCAGCTTTCCACGGAAAAAATCCTAGAGATCGCAGGTGGTATATTTTCACATTTGCTTTTGGCAGGAGCAGTTGGGGTTGCTACCGGCAGCCGCAGGAGAACTCCTGAAGGTTTTGTGCCTACGGCTGAATTAAACCATCTAAATTCGGGCAACGACGTCGAGACGGCTATCAAAACGCGCCTATTTAGATCTGAAACTGAAGATCAGTTAGTTCCAGTTCACAGGGTTATTGCCGAGTACCTTGCTGCACAATGGCTTAGCCAGAAACTCGATTCCAAGCTCTCTGAGCGTCGACTTTTTCGATTGATCGAAGTGAATGGAGGAATACCATCAGCGCTAAGAGGTCTTCACGCGTGGCTCGGCTATTTTTCACCAAAGGTTCGTGAGCGATGCATTGATACCGATCCCTATGGTTTCCTTCGATACGGGGATACAGCAAGTCTCGGTGCGCAAAGTGCTCGCCATCTGCTAAAGGCTCTGACAAAACTAGCTGAGGATGATCCCTATTTTCGAAGCGAAGATTGGGGCGTTCGGTCCATAGCAGGATTAGCAAGGACTGAGCTAAAACCCGAAATTGTCGGTCTGATCAGCAGCCCACAGCGGCATGTGCAACTCTCAGCACTCATTCTTACATCTCTGTCCGGGTCGTCCTTGACCAATGACATTGTGCCTGAGCTGCTTGGGTCGATCCAAGATTCCAAAGCCCCTTTTGTGGAGCGCAGCGCAGCGGCAGAAGCTCTAGCAAAGTCTGATGTCAATATTGACTGGCAAGGCTTAATTAAAATCTTACTTGCTCAGGGTAAGTCCGACAGTAGTCGCTTAGCCGCCGAAGCGGTATCGTCCATAGGACCAACCGCGTTCTCTGCGGATATTATTGCGAGTACTGTAGTAAACTTGAATGGAATGAACGAATCCGAGCGCCGCGAAGCACGAGTCGCTGGTGTAGATTGCATATTGATCAAGCGAACTCCTTCTGATTTGAGTCAGGAAGTTCTTGACATAATTGCAGTAAAGATTGCGTCGAAGAGGACAGGCCAACATTGGCATCCGGGGCGAAGCCTGACCTCAGCCGTGTTGCGGCTTTTGGCTTCCGCACTCGATGGGCCTTCAATTGCTGCGGAGCGTTTTTGGTCCTGGATTTCGCACATTGAGAGCCAGCGTAGCATCCCTGAAGACGCGCTTGATCGCATCAAAGCGTATCTCCAGGAAAACAATGACCTTCGGCGTGAGGTACAGCGCGTAGCGCTTTACGACACTTCGATAGACGGCGGCCCATGGATGGCCATCGTGCATGAATTGCCGCGTGCACTTCCGGGCCTCAATATAACACATGAAGACGCTATATTTTTCCTAAGCGAAATTATGCAGTCAGCAGTCCTTGATGATCACCAGATAACACTTTGGGGCGACTTAGTCCGAGCTACGGGACGGGCACATCGGCATGACGAAGCATTGGGGCATATAGTAGCTGCAGGCACTGAGAAGCATCCGGAGCTTGCTGCGTTATACGAGGAAATCACGAGGCCGCCGCCTCGCGACTATGAAGCTGAGGAGAACAAACGTCGGGAAGAACACGAAACGGAACGGCAAGCAGATTTTCGGCGGCACCGCGCCGAATTTGCAAAAGATTTAGAGAAGATATCCAGCGGTCAACACATCGGCGCCTTAGTTTCTTTGGCAAACGCCTATCTCAACCGATATTCCGATCTTGATAACAACGCAGACCCCATTACCAGGCTCAAGGAGTGGGTTGGCGAAGAAATCGCGCGAAGCGCGGCACAAGGATTTGATGCTGCATTACACCGAGAGGATCTTCCTGATTTAGGCAGTATTTGGTCGATTCGCCACGAAAACAAGCACTGGACGATCGAGCCTGTTATGCTAGCGGGCGTCACCGAGAGAATAAGAACCGCGCAACCCCTTGACGGCATCCCAGATAGCGTTGTGGATGCCGTTTTAGGCATCTGGTGGGATATGCCAGAATTTCACGCGTCGAAGCTCGGCGAAGAGATTGAAAAGGCGTTGGAGAACGTTGTGTTTGAAGATGCTCAACGTGCGGAAAATTTTGTCACAACCGTAATCGAGACCCAGTTCGAGAATGGGAAACCAAATATCTCAGGACTATATCGCTTTTTGCGAGACCAACGATTTTTGACGTTTTCACCCAGGCTTGCGATTAAGTGGCTGAAGGATTTCCCACAAGCATCGCATAGCGATCAATTGGAATTGCTTCAGTTTTTACTTCATAGGAATGACAAAACTGAGTTGGTAGCGCTAGCTCGTGAACGTACTGAGCGGCTAGATTTGCTAGATAAGGATTGTCAGCAGCTCTGGATGGCCACAGAATTCTGTATTTCTCCCTTCATCACTCCGGCTAGACTTGAAAGTGGTGCTCTCTCAAAAGATATGATCTGGCCAATTAAACATATCGTCTTGCCGGACAGAACCGAGGGGGTACCTTTGGTACTTCCTATTGACCGTTACGAGGTAATTATCGAGTGCTTTGCTCCGCTATGGCCATCTGTCGGGTATCCAGCGAGCGGTTGGGGAGGAGCTCAGAACCCATGGGATGCAAGTGATTTTATTTTATATTGCATCAACGCTCTTGGCTCAGATCGTACAGCGGCAGGCACGGAAGCGCTTGAACGATTATCCTTGTCAATTGGCCACACCAACTATGCACACCAGGTAAAGCACGTCATTTCAAACCAACGGAGAAACCGAAGGGATCAAGAATACATACCACCCACGATCCAAGCCATCGCGAAAATTCTTTCGAACGCCGAACCCTCAAGCGTAAGTGACTTGCAAGCCGTAATTTTAGATCATCTAGCTGATCTACAGCAATACGTCGTAAACGCTGACACCAGAGGATGGGAAATATTCTGGGAGATAAATCGGCCCAAAGTCGAGAATACCTGCCGTGACCGGCTACTTGATTTACTGCGCCCTCGTCTTTCTGGCGCGGTCGAGTTGTTTCCAGAGCTTCCTATGCCAGACCAGAATCGCGTTGATATTTACGCAACTATACTCGGACAAGGATTGCCAATTGAGATTAAAGGGCAGTGGCATCCAGAGCTGTGGAACGCATCCAAAACTCAATTGGATGAGAAATATGCTCGAGACTGGCGCACAAGTGGACGTGGCGTTTATCTCGTCTTCTGGTTCGGAAATGTCAAAGATAAAAACTTAACGCGCAGGCCAGACGGAAAGCCCCTTCCAACGAGCCCGTCTGAACTCCAGACAATACTCTTTGAAGGCTTGGGAGAAGGAGAGCAATCAAGAATTGATGTCATTGTCTTTGATGTCTCAAAGCGGGCTCCAGTGGCCCCGAGACAGGGAGATGTTTCGCACTAATAGACAGCCTTACGCATCACTCTAGCTCTGGCGTCTACTCGGTATGATCTTTGGATGCCACAAACTCTCGGGAATTCGGACCGGCCAATCCGTTGAGTGGCGCCTCACTCCCCCACCGCACCCCCAGCCTTCTTCCAGGCATCAATCCCACCCTCAATATGACACGCACTCCCCACGCCGGCATCCTGCGCCGCCTGCACGGCCATCGCCGACCTCTCCCCAAACGCGCAGTAAAACACCACCCTCTTGCCCGTCGCCACCGCCAGCTCATGCAGCATCCCGCCGGCTGACAGGTTCTCCTGCAGATCCGCATAGGGCGCATGCAGCGCGCCCGGGATCACCCCATGCCGCTCCCGCTCGCTCCTCTCGCGCAGGTCGACGATAACGACATCCGGGCGGCCGCGGAGAACAAGCGCATCCTTGGCAGATACCGCCCAGCCCTTGCGGGCGATTTCGTCCTGGTGGAGGCCGATGTGGATGTTGGCGGGGACGGCGACGTCCATCATCTTGGGGTTGGGCAGGTGCAGGTTGTTCATCAGCTCGGCATATTCCTCGACCGATTTCACCTGCAGGCGCGGGTTGAAGCGTTTTTCCTCGCCGATGGTGGAAACCGTGTCGCCCTTGTAGTCATGGGCCGGGAAGAGCAGCGTTTCCTCCGGCAGGCGGAGCAGCTTGTTGAAGATCGAGTCATACTGGGCGCGGGGATCACCGTTCTGGAAATCGGTGCGGCCGGTGCCGCGGATGAGCAGCGTGTCGCCGGTGAAGATGCGGTCGCCCATCAGGTAGGAATAGGAATCGTCCGTATGGCCGGGCGTATAGAGCACGTCGAGGCTGAGGCCCTCGATGCCGACGCGGTCGCCTTCGGAAACCCGCATGGCCACGACGTCCGCCTTGGTCTGCTCGCCCATCACAGTGATGCAATGCGTCTGGTCGCGCAGCGCGCCGAGCCCGGTAATGTGGTCGGCATGCAGGTGCGTATCCACCGCCTTGACCAGCTTCAGGTCCAGCTCGCGAATGAGCTGCATGTAGCGGTCCACTTTTTCCAGCACGGGATCGATGATCAGCGCCTCGCCGCCGCGCCTGGAGGCGATGAGATAGGTGTAGGTGCCGGAAACACTGTCGAAAAGCTGTCGGAAAATCATCTGTCCACTCCGTTGCTGGCTTGGTCGTCCCGGACCTGGGCTGCGAACTGCATCGGACCTATCAGCAGATCATAATATTGCGCCGGAGAAAGCGGAAGGAGCGACAGGGACGAACCGCATGGCCCGCCCCTCGCCTAATATTAGTAGCTGCCGTAAGGCGATGTAGCCTTTCCCTTACGTAAGTCCCTGCCTCTCAGGTCAGGTCCCTGCCTTTTAGGTCAGGTCGCTGCCTTTCAAGTCAGATAGGCTGCGGCACGGTGCGGATATAGGCTTCGGCCCCCGCCGGCCCTGCGAATAGAGCGGCTTTGCCGCATCGTTGGAAACGGAGCTGGCGATAATCGCCTCGGTGCGCGGGTCAGATATACGAATCGTGGACGCGCATTGCGGTTTGAGCAGTCAAAAAGTCACACAAATCGCCGTTTTTACTGTGCAAAGATTGCGTAAATGCCCGGCGGAAAGTACCGCCGGGCATTTATTAAGCAATAGCTGAAATAATTTCCCCGAGATTTAAAAAGTGAAATTGCGGTTCCATTATTCCAGCCTACAATGCTCCACGCTGGATGCTGCAAACCCAGTGGAGAAGGGTTGCCCACAGCTCTAAATCGGGCCTCCCTTCTCCTTCCATACCGCAAGCGCCGATATGTTGCTATTACGTGCGTAACATCGTGAACAGGCATTGAAGAAATCCCCAGGACGGACCGGGGGCTGCACGATGACGTGATCTCCTTGTTTATTGAAGAACACAATCTGCGCCCTAGAACGTTCCCGGGGGACGTTTGAGGGAATGTCTATGATCAGAGATAAAATGTCGGCGAGCCAGACGCCGATGCAGGAAGAGGACGTCGCTCTTTGCCAGCGCGTCTTTGAGCATATCTGCATGGCAAGGCATATCGCCAGCAATGACGAGCGCGAGGAACTGGCCATCCAGATCCTGCATTTCTATCAGCATGGGGTGAAGGACCAGGGGAGTCTGGAGCGCCTGTTGCTGTAGGTCAGGAGACGCGCATTGCGGAGGGTGTGCGCCGTGCGGCCCTCTAGCTGCCAGCGGCTCTTTCGTCATGTTCGGGGCTGCCCACGATATCTGCAGCGGGCAGACTGCCTTTCGCGCCTATGCTACACTCCGCTCGAGAGCATGCTCATCGAGGGGACCGGCATGGAACGCAAGCTCGCCGCTATTCTCGCCGCCGATGTCGCCGGTTATTCGGCGCTGATGGAGCAGGATGAGGCCGGCACGTTCCAGCGGCTGAGGGCGGATCACAAAGAGCTGCTGGAGCCGGAAATCCGCAAACATAATGGCCGCATTTTCAAGCTGATGGGCGATGGATTGCTGGCCGAATTCGGCAGCGTCGTCGATGCGGTGGAATGCGCCGCCGCCCTGCAGCGCGGCATGGTCAGGCGCAATGCCGGCGCTTCGGAAAGCACCCCACTGAAAATCCGAATTGGCATCAATCTCGGCGAGGTGATCGTCGAGGGTGAGGATCGTTATGGCGAGGGCGTGAACATCGCCGCCCGCCTGCAGGCTCTTGCCGAGCCCGGCGGCATCTGCGTGTCGGGCAAGGTTTCGAAGGAGGTTTCCGGCAAGCTCGCCTTTGCCTTCGAGCCGATGGGCGAGCAGCGGGTCAAGAATATCGCCGAACCAATCGCCTGCTACCGCGTGAATTTCGATCAGGGCATGTCTTTCCGCACCGAGCCGCGAGCACCGAAGAAAATATCGATCGCCGTCCTGCCCTTCAGCAACATGAGCGGCGACCCGGAGCAGGAATATTTCTCCGACGGCATCACCGAAGACATTATCACCGACCTCGCGAAAATCTCCGACCTGCATGTCGTCGCCCGCAATACGAGCTTCACCTATAAGGGCCGGGCTGTGAAGATCGAGCAGGTGGCCCACGAACTCGGCGTCGCCTTCCTGCTGGAAGGCAGCGTGCGCAAGGCCGGCGCCCGCGTCCGCATCACCGGCCAGCTTGTCGACGGCAGGGATGGCAGCCATCTCTGGGCGGAGCGCTACGACCGCGAACTGACCGATATCTTCGCCATACAGGACGAGATCGCCCACGCTATTATCGAACAGCTGAAGGTCAGGCTGCTACCGGGCGAGAAAGCGGCGATCAACACCGCGCCGACGGAAGATGTCGAGGCTTACACCTATTACCTCCGGGGCCGGCAATTCCTGCACATGTGCTCAAGATCCTACATGCTTTTGGCGCGGCGCATGTTCGCGAAGGCAGCCGAGATCGACCCAGAATATGCGCGCGCCTATGCCGGCATCGCGCTCTGCGATTCCGTTCTCCGCTCCTGGCAATATGCCGATATCTCGATAGCAGGCATTCTCGCGACGAGCGCCAGGGCGCTGGAACTCGATCCCGAGCTCGCCGACGCACACGCCTCGCGCGGCCTCGCCCTCCAATATGGCGGACAGCGCGAACAGGCCGCCGCCGAATTCGAGCTTGCCCTGAAGCTCGATCCCGATCTGCATGAGGCAAACTATTTCTTCGCGCGCTTCTTCTTCGAAAATGGCGATTTCGAAAGGGCCGCCCTCCTGTTCGAACGGGCCACCCAGCTGCGGTTCGACGACTATCGTTCCGCCGCCCTGCTGGCCTGCGTCTATCTCAAGCTTGGCCGCGACGCCGACATGAAGCGGGCCGGCCGGCTGGGCCTGGAGCGGGCCGAACGCGAGCTCAGCCTGCATCCGGAGAATTCGAGTCCGGCCCAGCTGGGAGCACTGGTGCTGGCCTATCTCGGCGAGCGCGAGCGCGCCAGGGAATGGGCGGCGCGCACGCTCGCCATCGACCCCGATGATCTCAACGCCATGTACAACATCGCCTGCGCCTATCTGAACATGGGAGACCATGAAGCGGCGCTCGATCTCTTGGAAAAAGTCATCCCCCGCGCCTCCGCGCATCGCTATTGGTGGAGCAGCGATCCGGACCTCGACCCGATCCGCGATCACCCGCGGTACAAGCGGCTGGTTGAGGCCGTGATGGCGAGCGGCTGATCAACGCAGTTGACCTCTGCATACGAGCGCTACCTAAAGCCCAGCTGATATGCGCAGGAGGCTATGGTGACGGCACCTATCGAGGATTACGCCCTTATCGGAGATTGCGAGACCGCGGCACTCGTGTCCAGAAACGGCTCGATCGACTGGTTGTGCTTTCCGCGTTTCGACTCTCCCGCCTGCTTCGCCGCCCTGCTCGGCACTCAGGATAATGGTTTCTGGTCGCTCTCGCCCTCGGGCGGTAAATACCGCGTCTCGCGCCGCTACCGCGAAGACACGCTCATTCTCGAAACAGAGTTTCAGACCGAGACCGGCACCGCCCTTCTCACCGACTTCATGCCGCTGCGCGATGGAGCGAGCGATCTGATGCGCATCGTCGAGGGCAAGAGCGGCACTGTCGCCTTCGATATGGAGCTCAATCTTCGCTTCGATTACGGGCGAACCGTTCCCTGGGTCACGCATGGCGAAGACGGCGGCATCACTGCCATTGCCGGGCCCGATAGGCTGACGCTGAACTGCGCCGTGCCGCTCGAAGGCCGCGGGTTGAGCACGGTCGGCTCCTTCCAGGTCGCGGCTGGCGAGCAGCAGATCTTCACGCTCACCTGGTCCCCCTCGCATCTGCCGCCGCCGGCCCAGCGGCAGCTGGAATATGCACTGCCGGACACGGAGGAATTCTGGTTATCCTTTGCCGCGAAATGCCCCAAGGTTGGCAAGTGGACGGATCAGGTGAAGCGTTCCCTCATCACGCTGAAGGCGCTGACCTACATGCCGACAGGCGGCATCGTCGCGGCCGCCACGACCTCCCTGCCCGAAAAGATCGGCGGCCCGCGCAACTGGGACTACCGCTATTGCTGGCTGCGCGACGCGACGCTGACCCTGCTCGCCCTGATGAAGCTCGGCTATTACGAAGAGGCTCAAGCCTGGCGCCGCTGGCTGCTGCGGGCCGTCGCTGGCGCGCCGGCACAGATGCAGATCATGTATGGCGTCGCCGGCGAGCGCAACCTGCTGGAATGGCAGGTGCCCTGGCTGCAGGGCTACGAGGGCTCGGCGCCGGTGCGCATCGGCAACGCCGCCGCCGAACAGGTGCAGCTCGATGTCTATGGCGAGGTGGCGGATGCCATGCTGCAGGCCCGCAAGGGCGGCCTGCCGTCGCATCCGCGCGAGCGCGAACTGGCCAAGGCCATTCTGCCCTTTCTGAAAAAGGTCTGGGTCGAGCCCGATGAGGGCATATGGGAGGTGCGCGGCCAGCGCCAGCATTTCACCTATTCCAAGGTCATGGCCTGGGTGGCCTTCGACCGCGCCGTCCAGATTGCCGAGGCCGACGGCGAGCCCGAACGCGCCGCCCGCTGGCGCGCGCTCGCCGATCGCATCCATGCCGAGGTCTGCGAAAAGGCGTTCAATGCCGAGCTCGGCTGCTTTACCCAGGCATACGGCTCCAGGGCGATGGATGCCAGCCTGCTGCATCTCGGCATGGTCGGCTTCATTGCGCCTGACGATCCGCGCTATGTCGCGACCGTCGAGGCGGTGGAGCGCAAGCTGCTGCGCGATGGCCTGCTGCTGCGCTACGAGACACAGGAAGTGGATGACGGCCTGCCGCCAGGCGAAGGCGCCTTCCTCGCCTGCAGCTTCTGGCTCGTCGACGCCCTCAACATGATCGGGCGGCGCGACGATGCGCTGAAGCTGTTCGAACGGCTGCTTGATATCTGCAATGATGTCGGGTTGCTGGCGGAGGAATATGATCCCGCTGCGAAGCGAATGCTGGGGAATTTTCCGCAGGCGTTCAGCCATATCGGGTTGATCAATAGCGCCCTGAACCTGGCGCGGGCGGAAGGGCCGGCGGATCAGCGGTCGGCGTGATGGGTGTGCGGGCCTGGTTGGTGGAAGAGCAGCGGAAGGACGGCTAGCGTAATGGGTGAGTTGGGCGGCGGCGGTTCCTCCTCTCCCTCATTCCTGTGCTTGTCACAGGAATCCAGCCGGCTTGCGTCTGCAAGCCGAGAGGACTCTTTGAAAACGTGTCCGGCATCGGGCATTTTCAAAAGCCTGAGGGTCGTAAGATTCCTCCGCCGCGTGGACACGCGGCTGCTGGATTCCTGTGACAAGCACAGGAATGAGGGAAGTTGGAGTTGCCGTCGGTGCCCAAAGCGAAGTCGACGCTTAAAAGCGAGGGTGGAGCCCTTAAGAGACACCCCCACTATTCCAAAATCCGAACGATTCATTCGTTTCCCTTTTGTACTCTCAACCCCTTCCATTTCACGATGACAACAGCCATATTCCGCGCATGGCAAAATCTCCGAAGAAATCTCCCGCCTCGACCGGTTTCGAGGAAGCCCCCCAATCGTCATTCGAAGGCGCCCCGCTCAGCGGCAGCGTCTCCGATTGGGTGAAGCAGCTCGAGGCGGATGCCGAGCAGGCTGGCGTCGAGAGCCAGCGCGAAATCGCCTCCAAGGCGGGCAAGCACCGCAAGAAGGTGGAGAACGAGGCGCGCAAGCATACGGAGGCCGTCAGCGTCAACAAGAAGGCCACCGTCAGCAAGACGGCGCGTGGCGTTTCCATCGGTGGGTCAAGCGATCCGAAGACGCGTGCGGCGGCCGGTCTCAACCCCGTTGCCGGCTTGGATATTTCCCTTGAGGATGCCGGCAGTCTCGCCAACGGCGGCGTCACGGCTACCGTCGAAGCGCTGTCGGCGCTGATCGAGAGCGGCAATCCGCTGCACAAGAACGGCAAGATCTGGACGCCGCACCGCCCTGCCCGGCCGGACAAATCCGAAGGCGGCATCGCCATCCGCATGTCCTCCGAATACAGCCCCGCCGGCGACCAGCCGACGGCGATCCGCGATCTCGTGGGCGGGCTGGAGACCGGCGAGCGCAGCCAGGTTCTGCTCGGCGTCACCGGCTCGGGCAAGACCTTCACCATGGCCAAGGTGATCGAGGAAACGCAGCGTCCGGCCCTGATCCTCGCGCCGAACAAGACGCTGGCCGCCCAGCTCTATTCCGAATTCAAGAATTTCTTCCCCGATAATGCGGTGGAATATTTCGTTTCCTACTACGATTACTACCAGCCGGAAGCCTATGTGCCGCGCTCCGACACCTATATCGAGAAGGAAAGCTCCATCAACGAGCAGATCGACCGCATGCGCCACTCGGCGACGCGCTCGCTGCTCGAACGCGACGATTGTATCATCGTCGCCTCCGTCTCCTGCATCTACGGTATCGGCTCGGTCGAAACCTATACGGCCATGACCTTCCAGATGAATGTCGGCGATAGGCTGGACCAGCGCCAGCTGCTGGCCGACCTCGTTGCCCAGCAATACAAGCGCCGCGACATGGATTTCCAGCGCGGTTCCTTCCGCGTGCGTGGCGACACCATCGAAATCTTCCCGGCCCACCTTGAAGATGCCGCCTGGCGCATCTCCATGTTCGGCGACGAGATCGACTCCATCACCGAATTCGACCCGCTGACGGGCCAGAAGACTGGCGACTTGAAATCGGTCAAGATCTACGCCAATTCGCACTATGTGACGCCGCGCCCGACCCTGAATGCCGCGATCAAATCCATCAAGGAAGAGCTGAAGGGCCGCCTGGTGGAGCTGGAAAAGGCCGGCCGCCTGCTGGAGGCCCAGCGCCTGGAGCAGCGTACCCGCTACGATGTCGAAATGCTGGAGGCCACCGGCTCCTGCCAAGGCATCGAGAACTATTCGCGCTACCTGACAGGCCGCGACCCCGGCGACCCGCCGCCGACGCTCTTCGAATATGTGCCTGACAATGCCATCGTCTTCATCGACGAAAGCCATGTCACGGTGCCGCAGATCGGCGGCATGTATCGGGGCGACTTCAGGCGCAAGGCGACGCTGGCCGAATATGGCTTCCGCCTGCCCTCCTGCATGGATAACCGCCCGCTGCGCTTCGAGGAATGGGACGCCATGCGCCCGGATACGATCGCCGTGTCCGCCACGCCAGGCAACTGGGAAATGGAACAGGCCGGCGGCGTCTTTGCCGAACAGGTCATCCGCCCGACCGGCCTCATCGATCCGCCCGTCGAAGTGCGCTCCGCCCGCAGCCAGGTGGACGACGTGCTCGGCGAAATCCGCGAGACGGCGGCCAAGGGCTACCGCACGCTGTGCACCGTGCTGACCAAGCGCATGGCCGAGGACCTGACCGAATACCTGCATGAACAGGGCGTGCGCGTGCGCTACATGCACTCGGATATCGACACGCTGGAGCGCATCGAGATCATCCGCGACCTGCGCCTCGGCGCGTTCGACGTGCTCGTCGGCATCAACCTGCTGCGCGAAGGCTTGGATATTCCCGAATGCGGCTTCGTCGCCATTCTCGATGCCGACAAGGAAGGCTTCCTGCGCTCCGAGACCTCGCTGGTGCAGACGATCGGCCGCGCCGCGCGTAACGTCGACGGCAAGGTCATCCTCTATGCCGATAACATCACCGGCTCCATGCAGCGTGCCATGGACGAGACCACCCGCCGTCGCGAAAAGCAGATGGCCTATAATGAGGCGCACGGCATCACGCCCGAAAGCGTCAAGGCCAAGATCTCCGATATCCTCGACTCTGTCTACGAGCGTGACCACGTGCGCGCCGATATCTCCGGCGCCTCCGGCAAGGGCTTCGCCGATGGCGGCAACCTCGTGGGCAACAATCTGCAGACCCATCTCAACGCGCTGGAAAAGAGCATGCGCGACGCCGCCGCCGACCTCGACTTCGAAAAGGCCGCCCGCCTGCGCGACGAAATCAAACGCCTCAAAGCCGTCGAACTCGCCGCCATGGACGACCCGCTGGCCCGCGAGGAAGCCAAGTCGATGGAAGGCATCCGCCGCAACGCCAAGGCCACCAGCGAGTCCCTTCCCTCGAAGGGAGAGAAATCAAACGGCAGGGCGGATGAGAATGCCACGCCCTCCTATTTCGCCAAGCCGGAACTGGACGACATGGGCGGCCGCAACGCCAACGGCAAGACCCTTTTCCGCCGCAACACGCTGGATGAGATGACCGTGGGCCGGACGGAAAAGCCGGTGACGGGGCATGTGCCGGAGAAGCCGGATGCGGCCAAGGGTACGCAGCGGTTTTCACCGTTGCTGGAGGGCCAGCAGGAGCGCGATGATGTGCGGCCGCTGGTGCGCGGGAAGACGGGTGTCGGGAGCTATGAGGATCCGGGCGAGCAGAAACGCAAAAGCCGGACGAAGGGCAAGACGGGGCGGCCGGGGCGGTAGAATGTCCGCACGCGTGCGACTCTACCTCAGCCGAAAGTATTTCGCCAAGTAGCTTCGTTACGCCGCCAAATTTTCGCTTGCGTATTTGACAAAGGCACAACTACAATGTGTAAAAACTGATGTAGTTGGGAGGTTCAATGCTGGAGCGAGGTTCGGTATGGCGTCGCTGGGATTTGCACGTTCACACGCCCGAAACGGCAATGGAAGATCGTTTCGATACCTGGGATGACTACCTAGCCGCGATCGAAGCAAACCCAGATGTGCGCGTTCTCGGCGTTACCGATTACTTGCTTCTTGATAATTACGCGACGCTAAAACAGTTCCGCGACGGTGGAAGAATCCAAAACATTGATTTCATTCTTCCAAATATCGAATTTCGCCTAGCTCCGCCGACCGATAAAGATACACCTGTAAATATCCATTTATTAGTATCGCCTGACGATCCGAAACATATCACAGAAATTAATAACGCCCTCGCTAGACTTCATTGGGGGTACAACAAGCACCTCTATTCGTGCACACCTGACCAATTAGCTGAACTTGGACAGGCAATAGATCCAAGTTTGCGGGATCAACGGGCTGCACGAAATAAGGGAGTTGAGCAATTCAAAATCGATTTCAGCAAGTTTCGGGACTGGTATCAACAAGAGACTTGGTTACGAGCGCATTCGCTGGTCGCAGTGTCAGGAAACAAGGACGGCCTTTCCGGTTTTCTTACAGGGGGTGGCTGGGCGGCAATGCGAGAAGAAATCACAAGGCTCAGCGATGTTATCTTCTCTGGCCGGCCTGGCGAAATTGACTTTTGGCTTGGCCGTGGCCAACCCAAAGAAAAGATCGAGACCATGATGAAGCTGGGTGGTCCAAAACCTTGTATTCATGGATCAGATGCACATGAGATAAAATCACTCTTCAAACCTGATAATGATCGGTTCTGCTGGATTAAGGCCGACACTAACTTTGAAGGCCTAAAGCAGATTATTCTGGAGCCAGGTGAGCGTGTATTTATCGGTCCAACTCCTCCCGTGTATCACGATGAGGCCCGCGTAATCGACAAGGTTACACTGAAGAGTGGCGGGGAATGGTTCGCAAGCGATCCAATTCCTTTGAATGCGGGCTTGGTATCCATAATTGGACAAAAGGGTTCAGGGAAATCCGCCCTCGCGGAATTAATCGCTTTTGCCGCCGGAAGCTGGGAGTCGGGAGAAGGGAGCTTCATCCGTCGCGCAGGTGCACACCTCGATGATCTGGTCATCGAACTTCAATGGGCGGACGGATCAGAAATTGTTGCGCCCCTCAGCGAGTCTCCTCCGGATAACGGAAGAGTTAGATTCTTATCGCAAAGATTTGTTGAAAGGCTTTGTGCCGACGATCGTCTTGGCGACGACCTCGTGAGAGAGATCGAAGCGGTGATCTTTGACGCACTCGATCCAACCGACACTTTGAACGCCTCAGATTTTGAGGAACTGCGTCATATTCGAACTGCATCTATGATTGACAACGGCGACCAATTGCGAGGCGAAATCAATCAACTAATCCGCGCTGATATCACACTACGAGCGGCGTTAAATAAGATTCCCGAGAAACTACAGAACAAAGGCAAACTGCTCACTGAGGCCGCTGGCCTAACGGCCCAGATTCCGAAGCCGTCAACCGATGAGGAGGCAGCGACTATTGGCGCGCTTCAAAAGGCTCGGATGGAACTCGGCCGACTGCAGAACTCAGTAGGGGAACTGAAGCAAAAACGGCAACGTATTGTTGATATCCGGGGGAAAGTTCAAGGAATTTCCCGAGAAATCGAACGTTACAAGGATGAATTAACTCCGCTCTTGAGCATAGCAGCAATAGTCGAAGCGGATTGGGAAGCCTTCGTACCAAAATTTCACAATAACTATGAGACCGTTCTAACGCGTAGGGACAGTGAACTTCTTCTCGAAATAGAAAAGCTCGAGGGAGATGAGGTAAATCCAAAGGATGGCACATGCAGCTCCGTTCAGAAGCAGATTGCAGCTCTTTCAGAAAAGGAGTCTGTCGACAAAGCTCGACATGATCGCATCAAGGCTATTCAGACCCGCTTAGCCGCGATCGAGGTTGAAGTTAGGCGAGTCCAGGACGAAATCGATGAAGGACCTGCCATTAGAAATGAGCTAAACAAAGTCCGAGAGCGTCGAGTGAACGCCTATAAAGCATTCTTCGAAAATCTCAGTGATGAACAGAGGGCTTTAGAAAGTTTATATCAACCTGTTCACGACAAGCTTGCCAATCGGGAACATGAGCAAGATTTGCAATTTTCGATCAGATGGGAGATCGATCTAAATGGCTGGCTCGCTCGCGGCGGGATGCTCCTCGATCAAAGAAGAACTTTGCCATATGGCACGATGCAGGAGATTGCTAACGAGGCGCGTCGTTCGTTGCTTCCGGCTTGGATGTCCGGCGATACAGATAAGATCGCGGAGGCGCACGGGCAATTTGTTGAGGCCTTCTCAAGCCTATCTCCGTCGTCCTATTTAAGAACCGGAAGTACTCTCGCTGACCTCTTGTCTTGGCTATACGATGTTGATCAGGTGAAGCTCAGCTATGGCCTGAAATACCGTGGTACAGACCTTGAAAAACTTTCACCTGGTACAAAAGGGATTGTATTGCTCATCCTATATTTAGGGCTGGACGAACGTGATACCCGTCCACTTATAGTCGACCAACCAGACGAAAATCTCGATAATGAATCCATTTTTTCTCTGCTCACCGAGTACTTCAGATCTGCCAAGAAACGACGGCAAATTATCCTGATCACGCACAATCCCAACCTTGTCGTGAACGGTGATTCCGAACAGGTAATTATCGCATCAGCGAAATTCGGCGAAAACGGCCTACCCAGCATCAGCTATTCATCAAGCGCCTTAGAAAACACTCTACCTGATGGCAATGGTATTCGCGAAAGAACCTGCCGAATTCTTGAAGGTGGAACTGATGCGTTCGTGCGAAGGGAGCGGAGATATGCTTTGCTGGCTTGATTACTTAAGCCATAGTACTACCCTTAAAATCTAGGCTCCGTAGTGATTGAACATTAGATATCAGCCTCTCTAAACATAGCCCAAAGATATCCTCTGCCTACACCCGCGACTCTTGCTACACATCCCTTCCTCACGAGAAGGAGCCCACATGCGCCTGCCCACCTTCATCCTCGGCCTTGCTCTGTCGGCGCTCATCGCCTCTCCCGTTCTCGCCGCGACCTACAAAACCCCGAAAGCCCTCCTACAAGCCCTCTACAGCTTCAACACCGACCTCGCCTCAGACGACAGCCCCTCTCCCTATTCAGCTTTCTTCTCCGACCACCTGAACGAGATGCTCCAGACGGATCGCGACAACACGCCTGATGGCGAAGTCGGGGCCATCGATTTCGATCCCGTCATTGCCGGGCAGGATGGCGAGGCGAGCGGCCTGAACATCGGCCAGCCGATCCTGCTGGATGACCGGGCGGAGCTGGAGGTGCAGTTCCGCAATGGCGAAGAGGTGACGCTCTATTACACGCTGGTAAAGGAACACGGCGGCTGGAAGGTGGAGGATATTGCCGACCAGCAGGGCGAAGAGCCGTGGAGCCTCAGTGGGCTGCTCGGCGACGCGCAATAGGCGGCCTTGAGCGCGCGGCATGTCATTGCCGCCAAACCTGCCTTTGGGCGGCAGCACCCTCTGAAACGAGCCGGGTTTATTAGCGCCCGGTCATTGTAATGGCCGGCCCGCGCCCCATATCCCCAGTATGGCGGCATATGGAATAAAACCGCCTTTTGCATCGGTTTACCCGATGCCCTCAAGGGAAGACGCGCTGTCTTCCGACACTCTGCAGAACAGCTTTTTCGCAGCATCCTGAGCAGCATGGCCGCGCCCGCAAGGGCCGGCAAAGAGCAATGTCTCTCATACGCCCAGACACTTAAAAGACCGCGCTGAAAAAGACCTCTGACGCATTCGATGATGAGCCGTGCATATCCCCGCCTGGTATCAGGCGTGGCCGCTTATGAGTCCCTGGCAGGAGCCGGAGGCGCCAATTTCTGGAGAAACTTCGATGTCCCTGATCTTCCCCAATAGAAGCCGCAGTTTCGACGAGGGCCGCGATGGGGTTCGTTTCTCCGGCTATGACGGCATGTTCGAGGTGCGGTTTCTGATCGAGGCGAGCGCGTTGCGCTCCATCGCCCAGACGGGTCGCACGGAGGCCGAATGCCTCAACGCCTTCGATGCGGCGCGCCCCGCCATTCTGGAGGCGGCATCCGGTGTCTACGGCCGCGGCGGCAAGGACCGGTATACGCTGACGGAGAAGGATATCCGCCGCTAAAGCATATCGCGCAAAAGTGTACAGCGGTTTGCGACGACGACATGCGTAAAACGAAGACTTAAAGCGTGGAAAACGAATCCTGGAGATCGCGACACGCTTCAATTTCACGCCCGGGATGAACCGGGCACGGAGATGAGACATGTCAGTCGACAGAAAACATCTGAGCGTGGTGGGCAGACGCCCGCGTGCTCAACCCGAAGACGTCGATCTCGAAACGGCTGTCTACGATGCGCTTGCCCATGCGGGCGATCTCGACCCCAGCTATATTTTCGTGACGGCGCGCGGCAGCGACGTCACGCTCGCCGGCTGGGTTTCCGTCAGCGAGGAAATCTCGCTCGCCGAGCAGGTGACCCTGCGGACACGCGGCGTGCGCAGCGTTCACAACGAGCTGTCGCGGGATCTTTAGCGCACCCATTCGTCTCGGCGCGGCTGCGCGCCGACCTCCGGCAACGCTCGAACGCAGGCCGGAGGCGAGGAGCCCGGCCCCAGCGCCGGGTTCCACGTTGCCGGGCGCAAGCCCAAACCGATTCCCTCACACACGACCGATTGCGATCGGCCCCACACGATCGATGGATAAGCATGCGCAAGAAAATCGACGAGATCACCAGACCGGCCCCTTCCGCCACAGGCCGGCATGCGACTGCCAATGAGAACCGCCCTGCCCGAAGCCCCTCCGCAGGCGAGATGATCGCCGAAGCCGAAACCGCCCGCGCCACGCTGGATGCGGACGGCGATGAGGCGGCTGCAGTGGAAAAGCCCGGTGAAGGCCAGGCAGACAACAACGCGCCGGCGAGCGGCCCGCTCCCGACAATGGAAGAGCTGGAACTGGCCCGTGACGACCACAACAGAAAGATCGCTGGAAGAGAGGCGGATGGGGAGGATTGAGCCGTGCGGGCGCGGCGGTTTCGTTGGGCAAGGCAGGCTCGGAAAGCCCGAACCATGCGCGCCGGCATGGCCGAGCGGCTGCATTTTCTGTAGCGTGAATCGACAAAAACGCCACCGACCAGCCCCGGACAACAAGCAATGCCAGACATCCGCATCGACCCATTCCCCACGCCCGATGAATTCGGCGCTCTCTGGGCCGCCGCCTGGGATGGCGCGCAGGCGCCGGATTTGGCCCGCATCCTGCCGCGCAGCCTTGCCCATCTCGGCGCCTACCACGAGGGCCGGCTGATCGGATTCGTCAATGTCGCCTGGGATGGCGGCATCCACGCCTTCATCCTCGATACTTCAGTGCATCCGGATCTGCGCCGGCAGGGTATTGCGACCGCGCTGGTGATGGAGGCGGTGCGGATTGCCCGGGAGCGCGGGGCCGAATGTCTGCATGTCGATTTCGAGCCGCATCTGACCGGCTTTTACCGCGCCTGCGGCTTCCGGCCGACGGAGGCCGGGCTGATCCGGCTTTAAGACAGCAGAGGCCGGTAGCCGCCGCCAGGCTCGCGCCGGGTCAGGAAGAAATGCAGGAGATTGGCATAGCCGCGCGCATCATCGATGGCGCGGTGCGTGTGAGGCACATTGCCTAGCCATTCGCGCGGTAGCGGGAAGGCGGTGACCGGCACGGCGAAGAACTGCGAATGAGCCACCGCCGCCAGGGCGGAGAGCACGGGGCGCTACCCGGCAACGCCGATCAATGGCGCAAGTGCTGATCGATCCAAATCCCGACTCAATTCGATACGTCTCCTTTTCCATATCTCTTAAGACGATTGTAACGCGAGATCGCTACAGCCGTAACGAGAAAAAGGAGACCCAGATGCCTATACGTGTACCCAAGAAATTCGCATGGCCGAAAACGCTCAGACTCTATATTCCGGTTCTGCAGGTGCTCGCGACTGTCGTCCTCCTGCTGCCAGTCTACGACCAAATGCCCACCATCACCTTCCCGCAGCATTTGTCGCAACAGATCGCGTTGGCCGCAGTTGTGCTGACTTTCGCGATAAGCGTCGTGGATTGGTGGACTGATGCCAGGAAAGCCGACAGGGCCGACGAAGAGCGGCAGGCACTGGAGCGCAGGCTTGAAGGGCTTGAAGCACGTGTAACAGCTGTCGAGCCGCCTCGACCGGAAGCTCCAGCAGTCCTTGACAGCAACCAGCCAATTCTGATCGACGTTGCCGCCACGCCCGTCTTGCCTCCGTTGTTGGACAAGCCCAAGCCGGTGAACACCGACGCAGCAGTCCCGCAACCCATCCACGCCACGGAAGAAGACGCGACGAAAGCGTAGGCAACGACCTTAACTCCGCCTATGCCCTCGGAAGCAACGGTTATGTGCGCCATGTGTGCGGCCCATATTGCCACTGATCTTTTCATGGGGGGCGGTGCGGATTGCCCGGGAGCGCGGGGCCGAATGGCTGCATGTCGATTTCGAGCCGCATCTGATGGCTTTTACCGCGCCTGCGGCTTCAGGCCGACGGAGGCCGGCCTGGTACAGCTGACCTAGACCTGGGCTACGACAGAAGCGGCCGGTAGCCGCCGCCGGGCTCGCGCCGGGTCAGGAAGAAATGCAGCAGGTTGGCATAGCCGCGCGCATCGTCGATGGCGCGATGCGTGTGGGGCACATTGCCCAGCCATTCGCGCGGATAATGGGCGATATCGCATTCCCACGGCTTGCGGCCCGTCGCACCCGCCACCAGCGACAGGATGCAGAGCGGCGGATGGCGAAACAGGCGATCGGCAATCCACGGCCCCTGGAACAGCGGCCGGCCGCTGAACCGCTTCAGGTAGTGATCGAGCCAGGGACCATCGAGCGCCACGGGATGAGCGGCAAAGATCGGCTCCGCCTTGAAGGCTTTCACCCAGGCGATGAAGCGGGCCATGACCTCGGCAGCCGGCTCGGGGTTTTCAGTCGCTGCCGCAAAGGCTTGCGGATGGGCCTGCCAGAAGGCCGTCGTCACGGGGTCGCGCCCGGCACCCTCGAGCGGCTGCAGCACGGCTTCGAACTCGCCGAGAGCCTGGCCGGTCTCGGAAACGGCGACGGAGGCGAAGGACAGCATCGAATGCGTACCCGGTATCGGGCCGTCGAATTCGCAATCGGTGACGATGTAGATATGCGGCACGCGGGTTCTGCTCCCAGGTCAGCTTCGGTGTTGGGAGCAGCATAGCTGGATATTTTCGGGTTGCCATGGGTGGTTTGGGGTGATCGGCGTCGATTGAGGCCTTGACGCCTCTCTCTCCTCCGTCATTCCTGTGCTTGTCACAGGAATCCGGCCGGCTTGCGTCTGCAAGCCGAAAAGACTCTTGAAAAACAGCGCCGAGACAGTCCACTCTTCAACCATGAAGGGCTACGTCTACATCCTCGCGTCTAAGAGAAACGGCACGCTGTACACCGGCGTGACGAGTGATCTTCCAGGCCGGCTATACGAGCATCAAAACGAGCTGACGCCGGGTTTTACCTCTCGATACGGCGTCAAGACGCTCGTTTGGTTCGAGGAGTATGATCTCGTCACGACCGCGATCACCCGCGAGAAGACAATCAAGAAATGGCCACGTCAGTGGAAGCTCAATCTCATCGAGGAGAATAATCCGGAATGGGAGGATATTTCCTGGCATTTGATGGGATTATGAGATCGCCGCACCGATAAGAGTCCTTTCGGCTTGCGGACGCAAGCCGGCTGGATTCCTGTGACAAGCACAGGAATGACAGAGGAGAGGATTGCTCGCGCGCCACCCATCAGCTCCGCTGCGACTACCATCCTGGCAAACCACCCCCACGAGAAAACTCCCGGCCACCCATGATGACCAGGCATCCTCGACCCGCGCCGTGTCAGGCGATGGGGATCAATTATTGTGGGCCGCGCAGGCTTCGTCCGTCGGGGTGGCGTTGCTGGTGCCGCCCTGGGTCTGCAACTTGCCGGGGCCGGTGCCGCTGCTGCTGGCGGCTCCGCCGGGGCAGTCGGGTCTCTTCATCTTCATGGCGCTGCCGGCCTTCGTGCTGCCGGTGGTCGTCTTGTCCATCACCGGCTTCTTGGTATGCGTCGTGCCGGCGCCGCCGCCGGAATCGACGGTGCTCTTGTCCATCGTGTGGGCCGTCGGGGCCGGGTTGGACTGGGCGAAGGCGGATGTGGCCATGCCGAGGGCAAGCAGCGACGCTGCGACAATTTTCATGCGCATTGGTCTTCTCCTGAGAGCATTCGGTTGCTGATCTCTAGGGAACCGCGCGTGGCCGAGATTGTTCCCGGCAATTTTCACCTGCCGCGCTCCCTTCCCCTTTTCAATCTCCGAGCGTGCGCCATCTTAAGCTTCAATCGGTTCGGCCGGTGACCGCTTCATTCGAAACGGCCAGAGGGGCAAAGGCCGAATAAAGAGGCGCAGCGGAAACGATCCGCCACGCCCACATTCGACCTCAGGCCCGGAAAACCCCGCCGGGCTTTTTTCCTGCGCCGTCGGCGGGTTTGCGGGAGAAATAGTTGGCGCCCTGGCTTCAGTTCGCCAGATATTTCTGCAGGAAGCCGCGAATGCTGGCGATCGATTGTTCCGCCGCAGCCGCGTTATATTCCTCCACATGCCCGAACACCGTCTTCGGCTTGATCATGGCCTCATCATCGAAATCGTGACGCGCGCCGGGATAGATATGCAGCTCGACCGGTGGCCCCTTGCCGCTGAGCCGCGACACCCGCTGCCGGCAGCGCTCCGCCGGGCTCCAGTCATCAAGATCGCCGTTCAGGATCAGCGTCGGCACCGTCGCGTCGCTCTCATGCGGTGCACAGACCGGATAATAGGCAACCGCCGCCCTGAATTTCTCGTCCATCAGCTGCTCATTGCCCTCGATCTTCGTCGCCTCCAGCGTCGCAATCCCACCCGCCGAAAAGCCCATCAGCGCGACGCGCCTGGCATCGACGAAGCCGCTCTTCGTCAGGAAGTCCAGCGCCCCATAGGCATCGAACACCCGATCGGGAAGATAGGTCTTGCAGCTATTCTCGATGTTGCGGGTGGTGAAACTGTCGACCACGAGCGTGACATAACCCCAGGAGACCAGCCGCTCCGGCCAGACCTCTTTCACATGGGCATGGATGCCGCCGCATCCGTGCATCAACACCACGGCCGGAAACGGCCCGTCGCCCGGCGGACGGGTGAGATATCCGATGAGCGGGGTCGCCTGCGGTGATGGCAGCGCTACGCCCTGTTCTTTCGCCTTGCGTTCAAGAAACGGACTTGGCTTGACCGTGGCGCTGTCAAAGTGAACCAGCTCGTCTGCATAGGCCTGCGGCATGAAGCTCAGGGAGACGACGAAGCAGAAGAAGAATCGCGCGATTTTCACTGAACGACCTCTTGCCGGATGGATGGCACGACGTTGACACTTTCACCACGCAATTTGGGTGAAGCGACGGTCAAGGCAATGCGGCGGAGAGGCGCACCGTCCGGCGACCGCTGCTGGTGCAGAGCGGTGTCACGGTGGGTGACAGTGATTGCGGTTCAGTTCCACGCCTTCGCTGCTCGGATCGTGGCGACTGCCGGGTTTGGCGTGGATGACAGCCCGATCACCGAGAAAATCACAGAGGTCGAGCGAGATCCCGCATGGCGTCGGCCGTCAGCGTTTCCATCCGCGCCCTGAGCGCCTTCTCGTCCACATCCTTGCCGGCGGCGCGGATATCCGCAACCATCTTGGCGATCAAGCCTTCATCATCGGCTCCGGTCACCCTGAGAGCGATGATCTCGCCGATATAGGCCTCGCTGTCTGCGCCCGTCATGCCGCAGACCCAGCGGGCGAGTAGTCGGTCGCGGCGCGATCGCACCCTGAATGCCATGTCGGAATCCAGGAAATACATCTGCTCCAGCGCCTTCTCGCGATCTTCGAATACGGTCATGAGGAAAGTTCCCCTGTCGCATTCGTGGTCTCCAGCAGATGGTGGAGAAATGCAGGCTCGATCCTCACGATCCGGCGCAAGCGGCTGCCTTCCGCAATCGAGGGCAGATGAATGAAGGTTCCGACGCGCCGGTAGGCGATGCGCGAAAGCCCCTCGATCGGCTCCTCATCCTGCACGATCTTGTAGTCGCCGGCCGGATGGATCTCACCAACGAGATCGGGCAGCGTGAAGGAGGCGGAGAAATGGACGATGGTGTTGGTCGTGCGTGTTGTCGATTCGTAGGCTGACATGGTGACAGGCTCCAGGTGAAGGCGGTTGACCGCAGCCGGGTGAAAGCCTCATCGGGCTACGGCATCGGTCTGGCAATCGGAATTCGGAAGCGTGGCTGCCTTCAAGTCTCTGACACCGGCGAGAGCCATATGGCCAAACGACGACCGGATATCATTGCGCTCCAATTGAGTCGCGATTAGGACGAAAAGATAAAACAATAGTTTTATTGGGTTTTCATATTCACATCACAAGAATTTTTTTAATATAATTGAACGATTACAACAGAAATATCGAACAAAATAATAAACAAAGCGAAGATTTTTTATTGTGTTATTATTTAAGTACGCGAAATCGCGTGCTTTTTTAAAGATTGGAATTCGTGATGCAAAATATAACATGGCTTCGCCCCGGCCTGTGGGGCGCCGTGTGCGGCGCGGCCGCATTGGCGATCGTGGGCTTCAGCTGGGGAGGCTGGGTGACCAGCGGCAGCGCCCAGAAAGCCGCCGGCATCGAGCGCACCTCGGCGATCGCCGCCGCGCTGACACCCTACTGTCTCGACCGCGCCAAGAGCGATCCGGCCTCGGCGCAGATCATGGCCGAGCTGAACGCGGCCGGCACCTATGGACGCAGTGACATCATCAAGAAGGCCGGCTGGGCTACGCCGCTCGGCACCACCGAACCGAACGCGGACCTTGCGCAGGCCTGCCAGATCGCTCTTGGAAAGCCGAGCTGAGCGTTTCGCCCCCCGCAAAAACGAGGCCGGCGAGAAATCCCCGGCCGCTTGCCCCACCGACCGCTCACTCAAGCCAACCGCTCGCCCATCCTTCCCGGAGGATGATCATGCGCAGACAGAAATTCGCCTGCGCCATGACCGCCAATTCCCGGCCGGCAGCGGCAGACCGCTGAAACTATGGGGAGACCCCGCCTTCGACAGCGATACGGCACTCCATCCGGCGCCGGCGCGATGAAGGGTGGCGGCTTCAAGACACGAACAGGAGGCATGCAACATGCCTGGAAACACACCCGACAACCCCGCCTCTCATAGGGATGGAAGGCATCACAACGCCAATGCGAAGCGCCCGGCAAGGAGCCCCTCGGCCGTGGAACTGATCGCCCAGGCCACCGCTGCCCGCGCCACCCTGAACGGCCACCAGCCCGGACCGTCAGACAAGGCTCCGGCCGGCAATGATCTTCCGACAATCAAAGAACTCGAGGAAGCGCGCGGCGACCACAAAAAGAAGATCGCCACCGAGAGAGAAGCCGACGGGAGAGCACGCGAAGCCTACAAGAAAGCCCGCGCGGCTGATGGGAAAGACCAAAAATCCAAAGAAGAAACCGAGACGCGAGCAATCCGCGCCCGGTGGAAGCCCGCGGCATGAACGGCAGGCTCAGCGCTGCAGCCGGATCGCCGCCTGGATCAGATCCTGATGGAAGCGATGGTTGCGCAGATCCTCGGTCATCGTGACCAGCCTTTCCCGCGCCAGCCCCGCCGGCTCTCCCCGCGTCAGCATCCCGTCGATCAGGATCTCCTGCGCCGAAATCATCTGCCGGTCGGCAACCACTTGCCGGCGCGCAACGTCCAGGTCCTTCAGGGAATAGGTCATGGACAATCATATCACATGCCGGACATGCTGTACGGAAATCCGTTGGGCTCAGGCGCCTGCCATCCGAGTGGCTACAACATCGGCCCGAAAATCGGAATCATGCGCGCGAGCAAGGCCGGATGATCTCCTGCGGCGATGGTTGCCCTATTCCGCAGCCTCTCCGCGCTGCGGCTCCACCGCATCCACCTCTTCCAGCGGCGCCAGAACCTCCACCTCATACGAGTAGCCCTCGAGCATCGTATAGGTGTGCTCGATCGTCTGGATCTGCTTTTCCGTCTTGCGGATGGCGTCGGCGATGGCTTCGCTGCGGGCGCGCAGCATGGAGCCGAGCACGTCGGTTTCCGGGCGCCGGCCGAGGCGGTCTATGTGTTTGCGCACGCGGGCGCGGTGGCGTTCGAGCTCCAGGATGTGGAATCGGCTCTTGACGATATCGTCCGACAGTTTGCGGCGCATGGCGGCGACCGGGTCGAAGCTGCCGGGTTCGCGCTCGTCGAGGATCACCTCGTTGACGAGCGATTCCAGCATCAACACGCCTTCGAGATCCTTGGGGTCGGCCAGTTGCGGATCGTAGCCGGTATCGTCATAGACGCGCCGGCGCACGGGATCCTGCAGGAGTTCGTAGGCGATCTGCAGCCTGTTGAAATGATCGGTGTCGCCGCCGGCATCCGGATGTGCGCCCTTGGCGGCCTTGCGCCAGGCAAGCCTGATCGCCTCGCCATTGGCGTCACGCTCCAGTCCAAGCATGGCATAAGGATCGATCACGCCGGCACTTCCTTCATTCACTGCTTCGTCCCTCCGAGACCTACCGGCTGGCTCGCGCCGCATCAAGCCCCGAAACACCCTGCCATAATTGCGGCCGCTCGGGACGAAATTGTGGAACGGGGCGGATTTTCCCACAGGCAAGGGGTTAACGGGGTGCGATTTCTGCTGCGCTGGTTGGCTAAACCCAGGCAAAAGAACAAACGGGCAGCCCTTCCGGGCCACCCGTCGTCTCGACCCGTTCTCGATCAGTTGCCTGGCTTGTTCTTGATCGCCGCGTCTATCTGCCTCTTCACAGCATCCAGGTTGAAGGAGGCCGGATCCTGCATTGGCGGGTAGTCAACCGCCGTAAGAGCGAGTTTGGCGACTTGCTCCTGAACGCTCACGAAGCGCCAGAACTCGCGAGCAAAGAAGTCATTCATGTAGCCTCCACCCAGATCATTGAGGCTTTGCTCGCCAATCGACGGTGTCCGCTCGAAGGGATCCTGACGGATATTGACCATCGTGGGCATATCCGTCGTTACCTTTGCGCCGGGCCAACCCTGCGGCTGCTGAAAGAACTGAAACTTGAAATTGTCGAGGCGTACAGCACCCAGAGCAGGGCCGCCGAAGTAGAAAAACTCATGACGTGCGGACGGCGAATTGCCTTCCAGCAGGTCCAGCTGGTTGTAGCCATCGAGGTGGTTCTTGTAGGTCACGTCACCCAGCTTCACCCCCTTGAGCAACTGGTCGGTGATATTGGGATTGCCAGCCGCAGCCACCAGCGTGGGGAACCAGTCCAGGGCGGAGAAAATACCGTTCTCGACGGTGCCCGGCTTGACCCTGCCCGGCCAGCGGATGATTGCGGGTGCGCGGAAGCCGCCCTCCATCACAGTACCCTTGGTGCCCTTGAACGGGGTCATGCCACCGTCAGGCCAGGTAAATACTTCTGCGCCATTGTCGGTCGTGAAGACGACGATGGTGTTGTCGGTCTCGTCGGCGTCCTCCACGCATTTCAGGATGGCACCGACGCTATCGTCCAATTGCGCCATGCCGGCTTCTTCGAGACCATAATTGGTCTGGCTGTTCATCAAAGCCTGGTACTTGGGAGACAGGAACGTCCAGACGTGCATGCGCGTCGTGTTGTGCCAGACGAAGAACGGCTTGCCCTCGGTCTTGGCCTTGTCCATGAAGTCGCAGGAAGCCTTGACCAGCACTTCGTCGAACGTTCCCATGTCGTACTTGGCCTTGGGCGTTATGTCATGCATGTTCGGCACGTTGGACATATCAGGGTATGGCGCCAGCGGGCCTTCGTCGATGATCCGCTGCTTGCCGATCTTGCCCCAGCGCGGCTGCTGGGTCGCGTCGTCCGTATCCGTAGCAAAGCTGTGCACCAGATTGCGCGGCCCGACCTTGTCACGGTACGACTGGTCATCCGGGAACGAATACCAGTAGGGATCCGACATCGCATCGAGGTGGTACAAGTAGCCGAAGAACTCATCAAAGCCATGCAGAGTTGGCAGGAACTTGTTCAAATCGCCGAGGTGGTTCTTGCCGAACTGGCCCGTGGCGTAGCCCTCGGTCTTGAGGACGGCGGCGATGGTTGCGGCCTTGTCCGGCATGCCCACATCTGCGCCCGCCTGACCCACAGTCGTCAGGCCAGTGCGCAATGGGATTTCACCGGTGATGAAACTCGCCCGGCCAGCCGTGCAACTCGCCTCGGCATAATAATCGGTGAACATCATGCCATCGGACGCCAGCTTATCGAGGTTCGGCGTCTTCCCGGACATGATGCCCCGGTGATAGGCACCGATGTTGAACCAACCAACATCGTCGCCCATGATGACAAGGATGTTGGGTTTCGACTGCTGCTGTGCGACTGCCGGTGCGCCGAGCGCGGTTGCGCATGCGGAAGCCAGCAGACCAAAGCAAAGGTTTCTCATGGCACTCATGGCATATCCTCCGTTGAGTTTGCTCGTTGCTCGGCCCCATTGGCACGGCCTCTCAGAGTAAAAGGATGCCATCCTCTCGGCCGAAGACGATCTGATGTCGTGACAGTTCGCGGCATGATGTTGTGGGAAGTCGGGTTGTTGGCCAGATGAATGCCGCGCTGATCATTCGCCATAGAGTGGCGACAGGCGTACCCGCTATCGAAGCGTCGATGGCCAGTAATGAAATGCTTGCCCTGGCGTCTGCCTAGGTGTCAGCCGCCGCCTTGGCGGATAATCGCACATCTTTGCCTTCACCACCAGATTGAAGACTCTCGTCGCCACACTCCGATGGTCGGGACCCGCCACGTCATGGCCGTTTTGCGCGCAAAATGACCGCTGGAACCGCTGTGAAGCGGCGTGCGGCATTTGCCACATCATACTGCCTTTCTCCACCCTTCTCTCCGCAGGCTGATAAAAGGGATTCCAAGGGAACCGGGAGTCCGTCAGCCGGAAGATGCAGGCCGCCGCCTTCAGGTTGTAAATCTCGCCTCGTCCCGTAATGGCACAACCTTGCAAGGCTCTGCTAATCTTTCGCCAACCATTTGAATCATCACCCATTCTCGCAACCGCGAAAGACATGCCACAATATTGCCGCTTGCTTTTTGCCCGAAATGCTGGCACGAACTGCAACACTCGGGCATTTCGCATGCCGGTGACTGGACTGAAGTGGTAATGCCCTTTCGGAGCGCCAACTCCGGTAGGGCGGTATGGGTGACACCCATGCGCGTAGATGTTCTTTCCCCGTACGTGACGTCTCGACTGACCCTTCGCGCCGGGCTCCAGGGCCGAAACGCGAAAGCTAAAGCCGTCCGCCTCCCCACCGCCGGGGGTGCGGATAAACTAACTACCAATGGGAAAAGGACTATCCCCCATGGCCACTAAGGGCACCGTAAAATTCTTCAACCAGGACAAGGGTTTTGGTTTCATCACGCCGGAAGGCGGCGCGAAGGACGTTTTCGTCCACATCTCCGCTCTCCAGGCTTCTGGCATCCAGTCGCTCCGCGAAGGTCAGCAGGTTTCTTTCGACACCGAGCCGGATCGCATGGGCAAGGGCCCGAAGGCTGTTAACATCCAGGCCTTCTGATCTGATTCAGGTCTTTCTGCGTCAAGCAGGCGACGGCGCTCCGTAAGGGGCGCCGTTTTTGTTTCGGGATGGTGCGGAAGATGCGGATCCGGTCTGTATCCCCGAAGGAAGTCCCCTCCCCAACCCCTCCCCACAGGTGGGAGGGGCTTAACGAGCTGCGCCCGCCTTCCAAATCTTCTACGTATCTACAGGAGTGAGGCGGCACCTCGGGGTTAGTCCCTCCCCCTTGTGGGGAGGGGTTGGGGAGGGGTTTTCACCGTACCGTCAACCCTCGCCCCATGCCCCCGCGAAAATTCCCGCGCCGCCATCAGCACCGGCATCAGCGCCCTGCCCGCCTCCGTCAGCTGATATTCCACACGCGGCGGCTGCTCGCCGAAATCCCGCCGTTCGACAAGCCCGTCCTGTTCCAGTTCCCGCAGATGCTGGGTCAGCATCTTCTGCGAAATGCCCGGCATGTCCCGTTTCAATTGCAGGGTGCGCATCGAAGGCTCGGCAAAGAGCCGGAACAGGATCGGCAGCTTCCTGCGCCCGCTGATCATTTTGAGCACCCGCGTCACATGCGCGACGGAGCCGTCAGGCCCGAGGCAGACGGAGCGTTCTTCCTGTCCTACAGGCACTTTTAAGTGCGTAATTGTGTCAAGCATCGTCCTGTTCTTCTGTGCTTTCCTCCACTCCAAGATAGGAACACCGCGATGGATTTGAAACTCGACGGCAAGACGGCGCTCGTCACCGGCAGCAGCAAGGGCATAGGCGAAGCGATCGCCAGAGGGCTCGCCCGCGAGAAGGCCACGGTCATCGTCCACGGCCGCAACAGGGCCGAAACGGAGTGCGTGGCCCATGAGATCATTGCCGAAGGCGGCCGCGCCCATGCGGTGACCGGCGACCTCACCATCGATGACGAGGTGGAGCGCCTGATCGACGAGGCACAGGCGCTTGCCGGCCGAATCGACATCCTCGTCAACAATGCCGGCGGCTCGGGCGAGCCGGAGGACTGGGCAAACAGCCGCCCCGCCTCCTGGGCCGCAGCCTACGACCGCAATGTCCTGGCCGCAGTCCGGGTAACCACAAGGCTGCTGCCTGACATGCGCGAGGCAGGCTTTGGCCGCGTCATCAATATTTCCAGCCTCGCCGGCCTGATGCCGCCTGCCGGCAGGCCTGATTACTCCGCCTGCAAGGCCGCCATGAACGCCATGACCTCTTCCATGGCCAAGGCGGTGGCGGCCGAAGGCGTGACCGTCAATACGATTTCGCCGGGCACGATCCGCAGCGCCCGCCTGGACGCCCGCTTCCGCGAGGTGGCGGGTGAGCGCGGCGTGGCTGCGGATGCCGCATGGGAGACGATCGAACAGGCGGTGCTGCCGCTCTTCGCCGAGGTGCCGCTTGGCCGGGTGGGAACGCTGGACGAAATCGCCGACGCCGTCTCCTTCCTCGTCAGCCCGCGTGCCGGTTATATTACGGGCGTGAATCTCAGGGTCGATGGCGGGATGCTGCCGGCGATTTAGCGTGGATGCGGCAGAAGACCGGAATTCGGTAGCAGCGCCACCAGTCGAAGGGAGTTGGTGGCCGCTTCGCGCCCGCCAATTGCGGTCATCAGGAAGGCTCTATTGTCGCTCCGCCTCAATGACCGATACCAATCGAAAGGTTTCGCACCACAGCAACAAGTCGGGCCTAAAGATGCCTGCTCGTTCAAAATATTCTCGGTGCGAAGTACGCCATTGATGAAGACTAGCATCGCCTTCTCCCTCCTTGGCAGCAAACTCCTGGCCAATTTCATCGAATGCCATCTGCTCAATCAGGACGGTTTCCAACACCGCTCTCGGGCGGCCTGCGCCATCACAAGCCACAGATCGCCGACCGACTTCAGTCTGTTGGCCCTCTTCAATCGGCCAGCATGTGGCAGTCTTCAGGCCGCATAGAACTAAATTAAGCAACTGATCAGCAAGCTTTGGCTCATCACCGAAGGAGAAGCGGTCCAACTTTTCCCAAGACCCTTCTGTATATGGTTCGTCAGCAATCATATCGCGGCTCCAGCCCGTTCCATGTTCAATGCCCGAACCTATATCTTGAGCTTGCGAAGACCGCATGTCTGCTGTTGGCGCCAAAAGCGGTCACCCCGGCGCCCTGACATCGAGCGAGACCGGTCGGGGCTTCCCGCCACCCGGGCCTCAGCGACCTTCGTCCGCAGGGTCACGCGCCTGTTGGAAACAGTCGATCAGCATGTCGGTCAGCACACGCACCTTCCGCGCGGGATACTGACCCGGAGGGCGAATGACATAAACGCCTGCCGGAGGTGGCGGATGGCGTGTCATGACCGGAACAAGCGCGCCGGAGGCGACATGATCATCGATGACCCCATCGGGAATCCAGGCGATGCCTAGCCCTTTCAAAGCCGCCGCAAGCAGAGCCATGGCGATGTCGGCCTTGAAGCGTCCCCGCGGGTAAACCGTGACAATCTCCTCGCCATCCATGAATTGCCAGGCTTCCGTTCCCTGCATCAGGGCCTCGTGGTTGGCGAGATCCTCCGGCTTTTCGGGAGACCCATGCGTCCTGATATAATCGGGGCTTGCGACCAGCTTCCCATAGATCGGCCCGACGCGCCTTGCGATCAGGTTGGAATCCTGCAGATAGCCGACACGGATTGCGCAATCGAAGCCCTCGGCGATGAGATCGACGAAACGATCGCTGTAGACGGTTTGGAGCTGGAGCTGCGGGTGGCGTTGGGCCATGTCCGCGAGCACGGGCGCGAAGTGGGTCGGGCCGAAGGACAGCGGAACGGCCACTCTCAGGCGGCCACGAAGATCGCCGGTGGGCAGGATCGTTTCCCTGGCGATGTCGATCTCGGCACAGACCCTCGCCGCATGATCCCGAAACGTTATCCCAGCCTCCGTCAGGGCCGCGCCTCGGGTCGTACGTGCCAGAAGCTGGACGCCGAGGTCCGCTTCGAGCCGGGCGAGCCGCCGGCTGACGATCGACTTGGTGACGCCGAGCCGGCGCGCAGCGGGCGAAACACCCCCGGCATCCGCGACCTCGACGAATGTCCTGAGCTCTTCGATGTCCATTTTAGCGTTCCCCGTTGCGCGACACAGCATGGCAGAAGCGAGCACTACCGTATCGCAAAGGGGAATGACAATGTCCGGCGCGGAGGCGGCGCGGCTGTCAGCGCAAGTCTTTCGACGAACCAAACTCAAACAGACGGCAGCAGAGGATCCCTTCATGACCTTTCGTAATGGCCTTGCTTCGCTTCTTCGTCCCGAAGATTCGGTACTCGTGCTGATCGACCACCAGCCTTACCAGCTTGCGAACCTGAACAGTCACGAACCTCAGATGGTCGTCAACAATGCGACGGCTCTGGCGAAGGCCGCCAAGGCTTTCGGCGTCCCCACCATCCTGACCAGCGTGGTCGCTGCGCGTGGCGGTCTCATCTTCCCGCAGATTACCGATGTGTTTCCCGACCAGGAGGTGATCGACCGAACGTTCATCAACACCTGGGAGGACCAGAAGGTTGTGGATGCGGTCAAGGCGACGGGCCGCAAGCAGCTGATCATCGCTGGTCTATGGACCGAGATCTGCGTCGCGATGCCGGTAATACAGGCTCTCGGCGAAGGCTGGGATGTAACTGTCATCACCGATGCATCGGGCGCCGTTTCGGTCGAAGCCCACGCGGTCGCCATCCAGCGCATGATCGCGGCCGGCGCGAACATGATGACCTGGCTGGCGCTGGCCGCCGAATGGCAGCGCGACTGGGCCCGTCTCGAAACTGCGGGCAAGATGACGGACGTGCTCGCGCAGCACGCGGCCGGCAGCGGCATCGCCTATCTGTGGGAACAGCAGCTGCTCAACACGCCGGTGCCAGGCACCGCGGGCTGATCTGGGCGGGGATGACGAGCGCTTATCTAGGCTCGTCATCCCCATCATTTGGATGCGAGGGTTCGGTATTTCGTTTGGGCCGGAAGGCGTCATTTGTAGATTGACCACCTTCGCATTCATTCCCCACCCAGATAGGTCCCGATATACTCCCCCCGCTTCCAGAGCTCGGCGCGCAGCCGGGCCTCGACACCCCCGGATGTCACCGGGCTAAGACACAGCATGCAGTCGGCAATCACCTCCCCCGGCTGCAGGATCGCCTCGATGGCGGCTGCCTCCTGCGCGATATCAGTGTAATCAGACATCGCCAGCAGTTGCCGCTCCGCCACCCTTGCGGCCTCATGCAGCTTGCACCTGAGCGCAATAAGCACCGCATCGCCATCGTCGGCCAGTGTTTGCTCCATCGTGCCGCCACCCGCCTCGATCCGCGCAAGCAACAGCTCGATACTGCGGCCCGGATCTTCACCGGCCGTTAGCCGAGTCCGCCATGCCTCAACCGCCTGCCTGCACCGCGCACGTTCCCGGCCGATCGCCGAAGCAATTGCCCTTCCCTGACAGAAGCCGCCCGAAAGCTGCACGGCCCGCACCAGCACCATCAGGTCTTCCGGAATATCTTTCAAGAATGCCACCCATTGGGCGCAAGTATGGCTGGCGTTTCTGCCGGCCGGGAGCATATCACCGAACGGTGAGAGACGCCGTCAGACACCGCCGACAATGCTGCGATCCGCCGTGATGGCGCACCGTGCCCGAATGCCTTGATGATGGTGATGTCGCTCCTTTCGAGCGGGCAGGCATGCATGCAAAACTCTCCTGTTGGATATCGCTGCCGTCATAGGGTTGTACCCGCCAATGCCGGCAACAATCAAGGAAATTATTCCTATATTCGATCACGATCCATATCAGGCGAGACTTTTCGGGAACCCAGAACGCGCGAAAGCAAACAAAGATAGGTTTATGTTCCGCACCGGCAGGCGGCGCTCAGGCCGCCTCGCTGTGGCGCTCGACGAGCTCGGCCCATTCCATTGCCGCGTGGCGGCCGAGCACCGTCTTGTCGTTCCCGATGACGGCGGCGATGCGCCGGAAGAGTTCGTCGGCAAAGGGCGCGGGCCTGCCGGATTCGGCATTGCCGGCCGGGCGCAGTACCGTGCCCTCGGCAAGATGGATCATCTCGACGCCGAAGCCCTCATGATCTCCCGAGAGCTCTGCCGATCCATATAGCAGCAGGCCGTTATCGTTCCGGCCGAGGATGGGGATGACGAGTTCGTCGAAATCGAACCGCAGGCTGAAGGTGTTCATCGGCCGATGACCTCCTGCTGGAGGCGCTCCGCACGGATGAGCTGGGCCTCATAGCGGCCCGCGAGCAAGATCACGAAGCCGGCGGCAAGGAGCAAGCAGGCAAGCGGCTGGAGCACGTCGACGGTATCGAGGCGGCGAACGCCCGGCGTCAGCGCAGGCGCGCGTAAAGGCGCCTCGCCTCTTGCTTCAAAATAGTCAGATATCATGCGGCAGCTCCTGCATCGGCTTTGATTTCAGCGATGCGGGAGGATGCGATGCCAATGGTTGAGTGATGGAACGGGGTCGGCGGGCCTATACGGCCAGCGAGCGTATATCCTTGGCCACGTCGGCGAGATCATTGTCGAGCTGGTGATCGCGCCCCGGCAGCGAGCAGAGGACGGCATCCGGGATCGCCCTGGCGTAAGCCTCAATATGGGCAAACGGCACGGTGTCATCCTCGCTGCCGTGATAGATGAGCACGGGCAGCCCCTCCGGCAGGCTTTCGGAAAAGTCGTCGCGCCCGGTGATCTCATTGCTCTCCCATCCGCCGCTCCCCATGAAGGGCGGCGCGATGAGGATGACGGCGCCGGGCTCGAATGCCGGCCACTCTTCGGCAAGTGTGTGGAGAAGCACCGTGCCGCCGAAGGAATGGCCGATCAGGATGGCGCCGTCTTCGAGGGTCTGGAACTCGGCGACGACTGCGGCTTTCCAGGCCTGATAATGCGGGTCCGCTTCATCGGGCATGCGGGGATAGCGGATGGCATAGGCCTCGCCGAGTTCGCGTGCGAGGCTGTCGACGAGCTTGTTGTCCCACTGGTCGTGGGTTGTTTCGCCGGCGCCCTGGATGAAGAGGATCTGTGTTGGCATGGGTAATGTTCCCGTTGTGACCGTCAGGGAGATGGGTCGTTACGGGAACAGGGCAAGGGCCTCGACCACCCGTCCTTCGGCCCACGAGGAGGGAGATCGACGGGCATGGGATTCGCCAGCAGATGCCACTGGCCTCGGCGGTGTCGTCGAAGACAGCTGGCGCCAGAACCGGACAAGCGCGTGCCTCACTTTCCGGGCGCTACCGCCTTCCACCGACGCGGCGCATATCCACAACGCGGCCATCACGCTGCCGTATGGAAATCTCGAACCGGCTGTTGCCTCTGCGGGCCCGATAAACGAAGAAACGACCACGGCAGTCGATCCGCCTGACGTCCCTGAAACCGCGGCTGCGGAGCAGCCTCTCGCCCTGACTGCAGGTAATCCCTCTGCCACTGTTGAGATTGGTGCCGACGCTGATGGAGATCTGGGTCTGCGCGCTTGCTTCGGTCGGCACGGATATTGATGAGACCGACAGGCCGACAGCCAGCGCGAGTGACAGAAACAACGATGATCTGGACAAGGCATCCTCCCTTGGATAACGGGGTCTGAATACACCATGCTCGTTTGCCAGCGGAATTATACAACCGTGGGGATAGGAGCGATAGAGGGTCGCGTCAGGACGAGCCGTCTCCGCTCCCCATTCGGTTAACCACAGGCATGTTGAGGACCGGCCAGGACGGGTCGAGACCCGCGGCTCGACCCTGGTCGAACGGAGGGGGCTTCCGACACACCCCCTACTCATCCATGCACCCTCACCTCGCCGCAACCACCTTCCCTCGCCTCAACACGACAGCGATCACAAACCCGCAAACCGCCGTCACCCCACCTACGAGAAACACGCTCCCGTAACCCGCCCGATCCGCCAGCACACCCGCCAGCGGTCCGGTGAGCCCGTAAGCCAGATCCTGAAAGGCCGAAAATCCGCCGAGTGCCGTGCCGCGCAGATGCGGTGCCACGAGATGCACGACTTCACGCCCCATGGCGGGAAAGATCATCGAGCAGCCGAGGCCGGTCATGAAGGCGCCGATCAGGGCGACGGTGGGATCGCCGGCACTCCAGATCAGCAACTGGCCGATGGCCTCGACCGCAAGCGAGACGACGGCGACCGCTAGCCCGCCGTAGCGATCCGGCAGGTGGCCGAAGAGCAGGCGCACCAGCACGAAGCCGCAGCCGAAGGCGGTCAGGCCAAGGCCTGCATGATCCCAGCCGAGATCGCGGAAATAGAGGGTGAAGAAGGAGCCGATCGCGGCAAAGCCCATGCCCTGCAGGCAGACGATCAGCCCATGCACCCAGATGCGGCCGATGACGGCGGCAAGCGGCGGACGCTCCCTGCCCGGATGGGCGGCAACGGCGGGCACGCTACGGATTGCGGCAAGCCCCAGCAAGGGCAGCACGGCGCTGACGGCCATCGTGCCGGCAAAGCCGAGATGGTCGAGCAGCAGCAGCCCAACAGGCCCGCCGAGGCCGAGCGCACCGTAGATCGCCGCACCGATGAGCGCCAGCACCCGGCCGGAACGCTGCGGCCCGACAAGCCCGATACCCCAGGCAATGATGCCGACGGCGACGAGGCTTTCGCCAAGCCCGATCAACAACCGCCCGGCAACGAGGATGGCGAAGGCCACGGTCGGCGCCTGCAGCGAGAGCCCCGCGGCGAGCGAGATCAGCGCGCCCGCCACATAGAAAAGCAGGCCGCGCTGCACGGCAAGCTTGGCGCCCCTGCCATCTGCAAGCCCGCCGGCATAGCTGCGGGTGAGGATGGTGGCGAGAAAGGCAATGCCGACGCCAAGGCCGGCCCAGCCATTGCCGAGACCAAGCGCGCCGGTCACGAATACGGGCACGACCGGAAGGGCAATCGCAACGCAGAGATAGGAGATGAAGAGGATCGCGGTCAGCAGGTAAAGCCGGGCCTGCTCGCGATCATCAGTAAGACGGAAAGCCATGAAAACCTCCTGGCTATTCCCTCGTCTGACGGGCACAAAAAAACGCACTCCGACCGGCGAGGATCGATAAGTGCGTTGCTTGACGTCAAACGCTTACGGCCAGAGGACTGGCATGGGTTGCCAGATACGGGATATGCGGGCGGGTGTCAACGATGGCTGTGCCGCCACACCACCCGCTTCGTCCTCTCCTATGTCGGACGGCGGTACCCCGCTATCGTCCTGATACGGCCTCTATCAGCGCCCGCCTCATGAAGAGGCTTATGGGTGTCGCCGTATAGGGTGCAAAAGGCTCACATGGCTTGTACCCGCCGCGGCGATATAGCTGTTGTGCTTCGATGTTGCGTGTTCCAACTTCGAGCAGCATGGCCTGCGCTCCGAGCGTCAGCGCCTGAACTTCCGCTCGCCGAAGCAGTGCCATACCAATACCGGCACCCCGCACACCGGCATCCACAATCATGCGCTTCAGCTCCGTAGTGCCGTCACCTCGCTCAAACAGCACGCAAAGTCCGACTGCTCTGTCAGCAAGACGCGCGATGAGGACATACGTGCCCGGTTTTGCCAGCGACTCCGCGGTGATCGGCCGACGGTATTCACCCGGATAGAGCGCCGCGGCGACAGAATCCGACTGCGACAGAAGCGCCGAGACTTCGTGCTGCAGCGCAGGTTCGATATTGACGGCAACTTCAGACATCACGCCAGCACTCACCTCGTCAACATCACACAAGCGCAGGTGAATACGGCTGCCGTAGCTTGTCAACAAGCTCGATACCCAGAGCTGAAACGCCGCCCCTATCAGGCCATGAGCGGCGTCACATCATCCCAGACGAAGACGAGGTTTTCCGATCGCCAGACCGGGCCGGGATCGATGAATTCGCCGGCAAGATCGCCATCCAGCGCCCGATAAAACGCAATCGCCGCCACATTCCCCTTCACGACGCCGAGCGCAGCTCCCCGAAACTCCCTCGCCTTGAGATGCTGCGCCAGCCGCGCAAGCAGCGCCCGGCCTATGCCGCGGCGCTGGCTGTCCGGATCGACATAGAGAAATTTGATTTCGCCGCGATCCCCAAAGATCGGCTCCGAAGGTCGGCCGGCGGCGCCGATTCCGACGATCTGCCCGTTCGCTTCGGCAATCAGCACCATCTGGTCGGCGTCGGCAGACGCGAGCTTCTCTCGCCAGCGCTGACCGCGATAGGCTTCGTCGAGCGTCGCGTGGGCCAAAGCCGGCGCAAGGGTTGCGTAAGTATGCCGCCAGACCTTCGCATGGAACTCGGCAATCGACTGAGCGTCGGCGATGCCTGCGACTCTGATCGAAATATCATACATTTCCCGCCTTATCCTTGCCGGACAATCCGCCCGATCGTGACCGCATACCGGCGCCACTATTCCAGGCAGCCCCTACCCGATCACCTACACCAGCGCCGGCAACAACCCCACCTAACCGGATTTCACCGTACCTGCATTGAACCTGGAGCGATCGACGAGAACATCCCTCTTCTGCCCCCACAACAGGCCGGCAACGAGGTTTCTCGCCTTGATGCTTTCGAGCTCCAGCCGGCGCAACTGCTTGCGCACCTTGCTGAGCGGCAGGAAGACCAGGTCCTTTTCCGGGCGCACGAAGTCGGCGCTCTCGGCTTCGTCCTCCAGAAACCGCTGCTGGATGACGGGCGCCGGCTCGATCTGGTAGGCGGCAAGCCAAGAGCGGTGCCAGAAATGCGCATCGATCAACGAATAGGTGGTGGTTTCTGCAAGCATGCGTTTTGCCGCCTCGGGGCCGATGACATAACCGGCCAGCCCCACGCGGTTCTGATAGACGCGGGTCGCGCCAAAACGGCCGGCCTCGTCCTGCCATGCGGGCTTGCGGTTGAGGATATGGCGCCGCGGCGCGAATTCGAGATCGTAGACGCTGTTCCACGCATCGTTGCGGGCTTCGATATTGGCGAGGACGGCGGCGATATCGTCTGACAGCACCGCATCGTCTTCGAGGATGAGCATCTTCGCGCCATGCGCGATCACCGCCTGCCAGGCCTTGCGGTGGGACAGGAAGCAACCAATGTCCTGCCGCCGCGTCGGGCTCGGCCAGTTGCTGGCAGCCGTCTGGCATTCTTCGGCCGTGAGATCGGCAGCTTCGAATGCGTCGAGAAACTCGAAGGACAGGCCGAGTGCGGCCAGCTGCCGGATCTGGAAGCTCCGCCGAACCTCCTCCGCCTTGCGGCTGATGATCAATATTCTCAAGTGAACTCCCTGGCGCCCGATGCCTGCCCCGTCAGCGCAAGCATATAACCGTGTTCCGATGCAAGCAAAAGCGCGGAATTCGCGAGCAGATGGCACCGGCCGAAGCGAGTTCGTGGCCGCTTCGCGCGACAAGCAGAGATGCCGTTTTGGCGGTGTGCTGGTTGCGGTGCTTCCGCGGGTGTAAACTGCCGGCACTGTTGCATGTTCATGCAAGGCAACGATGATGAGTACCCCCGCACTCGACCGGAAGCTGCTCGCGATCCTGGCGGCGGATATGGTAGGCTACTCGAAGGCGATGGAGGCCGATGAGGCCGGCACCATCAGGCGACTGAAGGCCATCCGCGCCGACCTGATCAATCCCGCAATTTCTGAGCGCCATGGCACCGTTATCAAGCTGATGGGCGACGGCACGCTTGTCGCCTTCGACAGCGTGGTCGATGCGGTTGCCTGCGCCGCGGAGTTCCAGAATAGCGTGGCAGCGCGCAACGCCGACCTGCCGGAGCCAGAGCGCATCATCTTCCGCGTCGGGATCAATCTGGGCGATGTGG
Organism: Rhizobium sp. 768_B6_N1_8; assembly: GCF_051811225.1. Lineage (NCBI taxonomy): Bacteria > Pseudomonadati > Pseudomonadota > Alphaproteobacteria > Hyphomicrobiales > Rhizobiaceae > Rhizobium > Rhizobium sp. 768_B6_N1_8. The sequence goes on from NZ_JBPWPV010000001.1 coordinate 2,083,917, forward strand.
CCTTGGTGGATGGCGACCTCTACGGGGATGGGGTGAATGTCGCCGCGCGGCTGGAGCATTTGGCCGAGCCGGGCGGCGTGATGGTGTCGGGGACGGCATACGATCATCTCCAGGGCAAACTCGACTGGCCGCTCGATTTCGCCGGCGAGCAGCAGGTCAAGAACATCAGCCGCCCGGTGCGGATGTATCGGCTGAGGCTCGACGGCAAACGGGCGCGCCGCCTGGTTCTCGGAATGATACCGCACTGGGCCGGAACGGCTGCGGCGGCAATCATTGCGGTTGCTCTGGCGGGCGGTGCGGCCTGGTGGTTCCTGCAGCCCGAACCTTTGAGCGGCAAGCCGTCGGTGGCGGTGCTGCCCTTCGACAATTTTGGCGGCGACGAGGCGAGCGGGCGTCTGGCCGATGGCCTGACGGAGGACATCATCACCGACCTCGCGCGGTTTCCCGAATTCGAGGTGGTGGCGCGCAATTCGACGGAAGTTTTTAAAGGCAAGCCGGTGGATGCCCGCCAGGTAGCAACTGCACTCCATGTCGGCTTTGTGCTGGAAGGCTCGATCCAGCGGCAGAGTGGCCGGGTCCGGATCACAGCACAGTTGATCGATGCAAACACCGGCCACCATCTCTGGTCGGAGAATTGGGACCGGCCCGCCGAGGACGTGTTCGCCGTTCAGACCGAAATCGCAGAGCAGGTCGCCAACCGCCTCGGCGGCGGCGTGGGACTGATTCAAGAGGCCGGGCGCGCCGCAGCCAAACGCAAACGGCCTGAAAACCTGAATGCCTATGATTATTATCTGCTCGGGTCCGAGAAAATTGAAAAGCTCACCAAAGCCGATGAGGACGAGGCCATCACGTTTCTCAACCGCGCCATCGAGCTGGACCCAGGGCTGGCACGGGCCTGGGTAGAACTTTACCATGCGCATGAAATATTGAGTTTGTTTGGCGTCGATCCCGAGAGCAACCGCAAGGCGGCCGACGATGTGGCCGAACGCGCGGTGCGGCTTGATCCGAGCGACGCCGAAGCACATGCGGTGTTTGGCATGAGCCTTGCCAACAAAGGCGACATGGGCCGCGCCAAGTCTGAGCTGGACACGGCCCTTCGCCTGGCGCCGGGTTCGTCCGAAATCCTGACTTTCTATACCGGCTATGCAGCACGCTTCGGCGAACCCGAACGCGGCGCTCAAATGGTCGACCAGGTAAAGCGGCTCGACCCGAACTATCCGATGTGGACATCCAACTTCTTCTCACCCGCCTATTTCATGGCGGGCCGATATGAGGACGCCGTGAAGATGCTCGAACGCATGACGCCTGACAGCTACCAAAAGTGGACCTGGGTGGTGCGCAGCAGCTCGCTTGCGGCACTCGGTCGAACCGACGAGGCGAATGCTTCGGCAAGCGAAGCCCTCAAGCAGCACCCGGACCTGACTGTGGAGGGCATGATCAATGAACCCGGCCTAAGCTCAATAGAACGCAGCCGGTTCATAGAGACGATGCCGTTAGCCGGCTTCCCGGCATGCGCCAAGCCCGAGGTGCTGGCGAAACTCGCCAGACCTGTGCGGCTGCCGGAATGCGAGGCGGCGAAAGCGGACCCTGCCGGGCAGCCATAGAACAGCCCTCTGCAATGCGCTTGCGAGGCGCAAGCCGCCTGCCCTCACTGCGGATAAAGGGTCGAAACGCGCCCGGCGAAATAATAGGCGACGATGCCGATCCATTCCCGCAGGCCCGTTGTCAACAGGTCGGCATTGTCGATCGGATGGCCGGCCGACAGCGTCAGGCCCTGTTTTCCAGTCGTACGGTAATCGGCGACCCAGGGCGTGACGTTCATGCCCAGATTGCGGAAGATTGCCACCGCCCGCGGCATGTGGAAACCCGATGTCACGAGCAGGCAGTTGTCGAGGTTCAGCCGCTGCAGGATCGCCCTGGTATTGATGGCGTTCTCATAGGTATCGCGCGACTCCGCGTCATATTCGACACGGGCCGGGTCGATATGGAAATCGTCGAACATCCTGCGGATGATATCCGCTTCCTTGACGTAGCCGCCGGTGAGACTGCCATCGCCGCCCGACATGATGATCCTGGCATTGGGATAGACGCCGGCCAGCCGTACCGTTTCGATATAGCGATCAGCCGCGTCATCCAGGTTGTAGCCACCGCGCACGCCATCGACCTTTGTCGCGATCCCGCCGCCGAGCAGGACAATGCAGGCGACATCGGCAGGTGCGGCCGGCCGCGGAAAACGATCCTCCAGCTCCTGCACGATCAGCGCACCCGATGTGGTGTAAAAGCTCACGAAGATGAGCGTGAGCGACAGGAGCCCGGCCGCGATAGCGAGCCGCCGGATACGGAAGATCATCAAGACGACGCTGAGCGCGATCAGCAGGAAGCCGATCGTGACGGGTTGGGACGTGAGCCAGAAAACCTTCGCGAAGAAAAACATGGGCGTGCCGGTATCCTACTGAAATGCGGCCACGAAAGCCTATTCGTGGATTCGGGGCAAGTCTGGTTTTTGGGAGACGTTCTGCCTTCTCCAGCCGATCAGGTCAATTGATGAGGCGAGTGGCGCGTAAGTCCCACTCCTCATTTCCGCTTCGCCGCTCGCCGCACGAATTTACGGCCGCATTTACAGTAACGTACTTCCCCGGCATGCGCGTGGTGTGTTTAGGACGTGTGCAGCAGAGGAGCGCAGACATTGCGCCCGCCGGCGTTCGGCATCGTATATGCGCCGGAGCCCCCGCCATGGCGAGTGCCATGATAGGTGGTATCGGGTTCGTCGCGCGGCTCCTCGGCGCCATCGAGGATCGGAAACGGAGGGGTTTCTGTGAGACATCATCACGAAGACAGTCCGAAACATGCGAGGCGCACGCCCGCCGGACCGCCGCAAAGTTTCAAGCGACCTGCGGCCATGCTTGCCGCTACGGTATCGCTTTTCATCGCCTCGGCATCCCTTGGCAACCTCCAGGCCGCCGATCTCGTGATCGCCGTGCCGAACTGGCCGTCGGGACAGGCGACGGCCAATATCCTGAAGGTCGCGATCGGCAAGAACTTCGGCCTCGAGGCCGACCTGCGCGAGATGGGAGAACTCAATGCCTTCTCGGGGCTGGAATCCGGCGAGCTCGATATCCACCCGGAGGTCTGGCGGCCGAACCTCGATGCGGCAATCGAAAAATATGTCGATGAGAAGAAGGCGGTGGTTCTGGCCAAACGCGCCGTTGCCGCCTGGCAGGGCCTCTGCGCCACCGAGGACGCCGAAAAGGCTGGCATCAAGAGCGTCAAGGATCTCTCGGATCCTGAAAAGGGCGCCCTGCTCGATACCGATGGCGATGGCCGCGGCGAGCTCTGGATCGGAGCGGCAACCTGGACCTCGGCGAGCATCGAGCGGGTGCGCGCCTTGAGCTACGGTTACGCCAGCAACCTCACGCTGGTGGAGGCGGAAGAGGATGTCGGCATGGCAGCCGTCGATGCAGCTGTCGCCACCGGCCGGCCAATGGTCTTTGCCTGCTATGCGCCGCACAATGTCTTCGAACTGCACAAGGTGACGCGGCTGGAAGAGCCGGCTTACGATCCCGCACGATGGAAGATCGCGCCCGGCAGCGATCCGCTCTGGATCGAGCATTCGAAGGCCGATGTCGCCTGGCCGCCATCGGAATTCCACATCGCCTGGTCGACGTCTTTCGGTGCCAAACATGCTGACGTCGCCGCCTTCCTGGAGAAGGTCGATCTGACGCCTGAGGAAGTGACTGCCATGACCTACGCGCTGCAGGTGGAACGGACGCCGCCCGCCGATTACGCGGAAAAATGGGTGGCCGAGAATGCCGCCCGCATCAAGGGATGGGCAAAACCATGAACCGGACATTGCAGAAAGCTGCGCTGACCGCGCTGGCGCTTAGCCTCGCCGCCTATGTCGCCCTTGCGGCCGGCACGCAGATCTACGATCCCAAGACGCGCCAGTGGGTCGATTACGACAAGAATACGGCGCGCAAATATTTCGCCCGTAACAAGCAGGTTCCGGATGCCTTCCGCCGGCAGGTCGTGACCTTCCGCACGGCGGAGGAGCCTGGCACGATCATCATCGACGGCAACCAGCATTTTCTCTACCTCGTGCAGCCGGGCGGCCAGGCGATCCGCTACGGCATCGGGGTCGGTCGCGAAGGCTTCGGCTGGGCCGGCATCGTGCGCGTGGGGCGTACCGCCGAATGGCCGACCTGGACCCCGCCCGCCGAGATGGTGGCCCGTGACCCGAATGCCGCCAAATGGGCGGCCGGCCAGCCGGGCGGCCCCGACAACCCGCTCGGAGCCCGCGCGCTCTATCTCTATGCCGGTGATGCCGACACGATCTACCGCATCCACGGCACGCCGGAATCCTGGTCGATCGGGCTCGACGTATCCTCGGGCTGCATTCGCATGAACAATGACGACATCATCGATCTGCACTCGCGGATAAAGGTCGGCGCCAAGGTCATCGTCCTGATGCAGGGCGCGGCCCTCTATAAAGGCGTCTGAAACGGGGGAATTAGTATGCGCATGTCCTTGAAGAGCCGGCCGCTCCCGGCCCTGTTCCTTTGCTCGCTATCGGCACTTGCCGCCTGCCAGTCGGCCCCGCCGCCCGACCAGATGTCGCGCACGGCGGTCGAGACCGCTCCTGCCGACCTGCAGCTGCTCTGCGCCGATGCCGCCGCCAAACAGGCCGGTCTCGACAGGGCGAAAGTCCTGCCGACGAGTTCGCGCCCGGTCGAAGCCGGCGGCTTCACCGTCGATCTCGACGCCTCGGGCCGCAAGTTCGCCTGCGTCATCGACCGCACGGGCGTGGTGAGGAGCGTTCAGCCCGCGTAAGCGCGGGCCGCTCCCAGCGCCCGCTATTTTATCCCGCCGAAAGGTGAGAGCCCCGATGCCTGCTCGTCGATTTGATATTGCGGGCGATCGACGGGTTGCATGTCCATACCGTTCTCTTTTGAAGATTGTCGGGACTGTCGGGCAATCGTCAAAAAAGAACGGTATGGTAGCAATACGCATCGGGTCTGCAGCGCGTTCATTTTCTCGGGACTGTCTATCTGAGGAGGAAGGTAAATGCCGTTTGTAGAATCTCAGGTCAACACGTTCACGATCAATTCCCAGTACAGTACTGTGACCACACAGCTGCCGGGCGGCGGATGGGTGATCACATGGGCCTCCACTCTGGAGGATGGCAGCGGCACCGGCGTCTACCAGCAGGTCTTCGACGCCACAGGCGCCCCCTCCGGTCCTGAAACCCGCGTCAACACCTTCGTCGAGGGCAATCAGGAAATGCCGGCCATCGCGGCCCTTGCCGATGGCGGCTGGGTGATCACCTGGGGAGACCAGGGGATCTCCACGCCCGGGGTCTATCAGCAGGCATTCAACGCGGACGGCACGCCGCGCGGCAGCGAGACCCACGTCAACACTTTTGAAGGCGCCGGACAGGGGTCGCGGTCGGTCATGGGGCTAGCCGATGGAGGCTGGGTCGTCAGCTGGCTGTCGGTAGGCCAGGACGGTTCCGGATACGGGATCTACCAGCAGGCCTTCGCTGCCGACGGCTCCAAGATCGCCGGAGAAACCCGGGTCAACACCCACACCGATGGAAACCAGTGGCTGGGCTCGATGGCGCCACTCGATGGTGGCGGCTGGGTCGCCACCTGGTCATCGCCCGGGCAGGACGGTTCCGAAACCGGCGTATTCCAGCAGATCTACAATGCCGACGGCACGCCGCACGGCGGGGAAACCCTCGTCAATACCTACACCAATTCCTATCAGGACAGCCCGACCGTGCTGGCACGCGACGGCGGTTGGGTCGTCATCTGGGAATCGAATGGCCAGGACGGTTCGAGCGGCGGGATCTATCAGCAGGCCTATAATGCCGACGGAACACGGCTCGGCACGGAGACACGCGTCAATACCACGACGGACGGCAACCAAGCCTATCACGGCTCCGCAGCATTGGGCGACGGCGGCTGGGTGGTGATTTGGCTTTCGGGCGACGACGGCCATATCATGCAGCAGGCCTACAACGCGAACGGGACGCCGCAAGGCGGCGAGGCCCAGGTCGATACCGACGGGATATATGCATCGAACCAGAAGGTGACGGCTCTGGCCGACGGCGGCTGGGTGGTGACCTGGACGGTGATGGGATTCACCGACACCTTCTACCACGTCTACCAGCAGGCGTTTAACGCCGACGGGACGAAAAACGGCGATGAGGCGCTCATCAACGCGCTGACCCACAGCTATAAGGATATACCCCAGGTGGCGGCGCTCGATGACGGCGGCTGGGTCGTCAGCTGGGCGTCCGACAGTGATTATACCGATGTCCAGGGATATGACTCCGGCATCTTTCAGGTCCGCTTCGATACCGACGCCCATGCGGTGGAACTTCCGAGCAACCGCATCTACGGCACCTATCCCGACAAGAACCTCGTTGGCACGGCCGGCGACGACGCCATATATGCAAGCTCCGGCAACGATACGCTGACAGGCCTTGCGGGCAATGACCATCTGGACGGAGGATACGGCCACGACCGGATGACGGGCGGCCTGGGCGACGATACCTACATTGTCGATACCTCGGCCGACAGGGTCGTGGAGCTGGCAGGACAGGGTACCGATACGATCCTCGCCCAGGTGAGCTATTCGCTGGGGGCCAATGTCGAGAACCTCGCCTTTGTCGCGGAGGGTAACCTGTATGCGAGCGGCAACGCGCTCGCTAACGTCATCACGGGCAATAGCGGCAACAATACGCTCGGCGGCGCTGCCGGAAGCGATACGCTTTCCGGTCTCGATGGCAACGATTATCTCGATGGCGGGGCAGACAATGACAAGCTGGACGGCGGCTCCGGCGATGACATACTCGCCGGCGGTACCGGCGACGACACCATGGATGGCGGGGATGGAAACGACAAATACAAGGTCGACAGCGCCGGCGACGTCGTCCACGATACCGGTGACAGCATCTGGGATTGGAACGATATCATCTATTCCACGGCCGAAACCTATTCGCTCGCGGGAACCGGCGCTGAAACACTGATCCTTCAGGCGGGCGCCGTGACCGGGATCGGCGATAGCGGCAACAACCAGATATCAGGCAATTCTGCAGCCAATACGCTCGTCAGCGGCGGCGGCAGTGATGGCCTGGCCGGCGGCGGCGGCGCTGATATTTTCGTCCTCGCCGCACCCAGCGCATCGAACTTCGCTTTCATCAACGATTTTGGCGCGGACGATTTCCTGGCGTTCCAGTCCAGCGATTTCCAGGGCATGACCACGTCCACCCTGGATTTCCATGTCGGCAAAACCGCCATTGGCACAGACGCCCAGTTCTACTTCAACACCTCCGACCGCACGCTCTACTGGGACGATGACGGCACCGGAGGAGACAGCGCCGTCAGAGTTGCCACATTCAACGGAGCCTATGTCCTGCAGTCCGGCGACTTCCTGTTCGCCTGACTTCCTGTTTGTTTGATCAGGCGCCGACGCAACATTCGTGGCCCCGCCGGCTCTGCTCTCCTATTTGAACTCGTCATAGAGCGAGAGAAGCGAGGCCTGCTCGGCAATCGTCGTCTTGATCGTTTCCGCCATTGCCGGCTTCTTGCTCTCCGCGTCCATCGCCTCCTGGAAATTCTGCAGGGCTTCCTTGGAAGCCTCCAGTGCCTGCTTCTGGATACGCTCGGCCATGTCGGCATCGAGATGGCCGACCTTGAGCGGCAGAAGGATCTTCAGGCCCTCGATGATCTCATTCTTGTCGACCGCCCCCTTGCCGGTCGGATCGAAGGTCGACCAGCGTTCTTCGGCGGCATCGATATCGAAGATCCTGTTGTCGGCATCGGCCAGCCGTTTTTGAGCGGCCATGTACTCGTCCTTGCTCATCAGCCCGTCGCCATCGATATCGGCATCGTCGAGCGTCTGCTGGGCGGTGCGATCGTAAAGTTCGGCCAGTAGCTGATCATCCGTTTTTGCCGGAACCGTATTCACCAGCTCCCCGGTTGTCTTTTCGTATTTCCCCTCGCCAAAAACACTGACGGAGACTCTGGGCATATAGCTGAACAGGTTGCGGGTTGAATTATCGGAGCCGACGATCACGGTGTTTCATCCTTTTGTTTGGCGTGTGGATGCGCGCAAACTGGAAAGCAGAACTTGCTTGAAACTGGCCGAAAGCGGGTATCTGCGCCTTGTGTTACAACTGTAACGAAATTCCCGGAGAGGGGCTATTCTCCTGCCCGCAGGACCGAGGGATAGGCAGCACTGCCCTCCCCGCCAAGCCGCTCCAGCATGATATCGATCAGCGCCCGCACCTTGGCCGGAACATGCGGCCCCGGCGGGCGCACGACGTAGATCGCGCCCTCATCCAGATAATAATCGACAAGCACCGGCACGAGCGTGCCCTTGCGGATCTCATCGGCGACGATGAAAGACGGCAGCTCCGCCACGCCGAGCCCCGCGAGCGTCCAGCTCAGATGCACCTCGGCATTATCGGTCAGAAGCCGCCCGTTCGGGCGGATCGACACCATGCGCTCGCCGACACGGAACTTCCATTCCGGAATATGGCGCCCGGAATAGATGATGCAGTCATGCGAAAGCAGGTCTTCGGGCCTCCCCGGGCGGCCATGGCGGGCGATATAATCGGAGCTGGCGACGATGAAGGGCCTGACCGGCGCGATGCGGCGCGCAATCAGCGAGGGGTCGCGCAGCTCGAAGAGCCGGATCGCCGCATCGTAATGCTCGCCGATGAGATCGACGGCGCGGTCGGAAAAGGACACGTCGAGCTCGAGGCGCGGATGGCGGCCGGCGAGCTCGGTCAGGATCGGGCCGAGATAGCGCTGGCCAAAAGCAAGCGGTGCGGCAAGCCTCAGACGCCCGGTGACATCGCCGCCGGCATAGGTGGCGACCGCATCCCGCGCTTCCTCGAGTTCGGCCAGGATGCGCCCGCAGCGCAGCTTGAATTCAAGCCCGGCCTCCGTTGCGCTGATGCCGCGCGTGCTGCGGTTGATCAGCTGCGCGCCGAGATCCGTTTCCATGCGCGCGATGCGCCGGCTGACGATCGACTTCGAGACGCCGAGCTGCTGGGCGGCGCGGTTGAAGCCGCCGCTTTCGACCACCGCCACGAAGCTTCTGATATCATCCAGGTCGATCATCTGCGTTCCACTGAGCGCAACACCCTGTTGACGGAAGCGGGCATTGTGCCGCCCTTGCCCCCGCTCTAACCTGCCACGACTCTATTCAGCCTGATGGCTACTATCATGACGGATGTGGTGTCGCCAATGGCGGCCGCGAGGTGGATGCGCGCTCAAAAACGGCGCGCGCCCACAACGGGAAACTATTGTCTCAAGCAAACTATTGCCCCCGCTGAAACATATGGGCCGAAATATATTGGCTGAACACATAGGAAGAGCGCATGGCCGACACGCCGATAGCGAGAAACATCGCTGCTCGATGGAATGACGCCAGACGCAGCGAGCGATCTGCCGAACAGGCGCCGATCGTCGTCATCAAGGGCGGTGCCGGAAGCGACCTGCCGGCAAAGCGCCCGCGCGGCGAGGCGCACCATACGGTCTCCATCCATCACCTCCCGGTTCCGGTCCTGCAGCTCGATGCCATGGGTCTCAGGGCGCTCTTCGCCGGATTGAAAGCCAGGGGTGATGCCGAGCACCTGTTGTCGAAGGGCCTATGGCAGGGTGGTATCGCGCAGGCCGGCCTTTTCATCGCCGATGCCAACGAGATGGCTGTTTCTCTTTTAAAGGCCTCTTCGTCAGACGATCTCGTGGGGCCGGCGAGCTACCTGTTTGCGGCTTCGCCCGAGACCATCAAAAGGCTGATGCGCGCCTGGTTTGACGGAACCAAGCTCTTCTCGGAGCCAATGAAGATGCGCAGCTTCAAGGGCGCCGTCCTCGATGTCAAACTGTCGGTTACCTTCCCCTCGGCCGAAAGTCTCGACACATTGCTCGTCGTGCTGGAGGATATCACCGGGCGGAGACAGCCACACGAACACGAGGTCGACCCGCTGCATACGGCGCGTCTTTCCATGCTCGGCAGGCTTGCGACCTCGATCGCCCACGAGGTGAACCAGCCGCTTGCCGCTATCGTCACGGATTGCGAAACCACCATGCGGCACCTCTCGCGCGACGAGCCGAACCTTGCCAAACTCGGCGAGCTTGCCGCGCGCATGGCGGCGAGCGCCCATAGGGCAAGCGAAATCGTCAAGCGCGTCCGGGGCATGGCGAGCGGCCAGACGAACACGCGGATGCCGCTCGATCTCAACGACATCGTCAAGGACGCGCTGTCCTTCGTCGGCCATGAGACCGATATGCACGCGATCCGCCTTTCGGTTGCGTGCGGGCCCGGCCTGCCTGCCTTCCTCGGAGACCGCATCCAGATGCAGCAGGTCGTCGTCAACCTGCTCGTCAATGCCATCGAAGCCGTCGTCAGCAGTGGCAAGCGGCCGCGACGCATCGAGATTGCCACCAGCGAGGCGGACGGGAGGGTCCAATTCTCCATCCGCGACAGCGGTGACGGCATCTCAGCTGCCGATCTCGGCCGCATCTTCGATTGCTTCTATACGACGAAGCAGGACGGCGTCGGCGTCGGCCTCTCCATCTGCCAGTCCATCGTCCTCAACCACGGCGGCGATATCAGCGCCGCCAATGCCGGCGATGGCGGCGCCCTCTTCCGCGTCTCGCTGCCGGCGGGCTGACATTGCGTGATCGGCGTTGTGCATATCGGGACTGACGCCGCACAGAGCCTCCCGACAGCTTTCCTTTGCGGCAGCCGGCCGCTAATGCGTGTGAGCAAAAGCATAGGAAAGGCGCGCCCGATCATGACACGTTCCATCAAGTCCATCGCGGTATTCTGCGGATCGAACTTCGGCGCAACGGAAGATTTCGCCGATGGCGCCCGGGCGCTCGGCCGGGCCATGGCCCGTGAGGGCATCGGCCTCGTCTATGGCGGCACGACAAAGGGCCTGATGGGCGTCGTCGCCGATGCCGTGCTCGAAGCCGGCGGCACGGCGCATGGCGTCATCACCGAAAGCCTGCACCAGCGCGGCCATTCCCACCCGCGCCTGACGACAGACGAAATCACGCCGACCCTGCGCCTGCGCAAACAGCGTATGGCCGAACTTGCCGATGCCTTCATCGCGCTGCCAGGCGGCATCGGCACCATGGAGGAACTGATGGAGGTCTGGACGATGAACCAGCTCTCCGAAATCGACAAACCGGTCGGCCTGCTGAACTCCGCCGGATTTTTCGACGCGTTTCTGCAATTCATCGACCATATGGTGGAAACGAAATTCCTGCCGCCGGCCCATCGATATTCGATTTCGGTCAATGCGGATGCGGATGGGTTGATCGAGGAGCTACGCGCGTTTCAGCGGGTTGAAGTGCCGAAGTGGCTGTAAGGCGCGCTCCCAACCGGATGTTCACCGGGCAAACGAAAGCCGGCGTGCTCTGTTAAAAGCACGCCGGCCAATGACGACCAGTATCAGGCAGCTTCGGCATTCACCGTCGTCTCGGCGATCTCGGACAGCAACTCGTCGGTTGCCTCCTCCTCGTCGAGGGTTTCGGCAAGCAGGGCTGCGACCTCATCGAGGCCGAGACGTTCGGCCCAGGCGAGCATCGTGCCATAGCGGCTGATCTCGTAGTGTTCGACGGCCTGGGCGCCGGCGAGCAGGCCGGCATCGAGTGCAGCCGTTCCCTCGAATTCCGACATCACTTCCTTGCCTTCCTCGATGATGCCGAGAATTGCCTTGCAGGGCTTCTGCTCGGCGGGCTTGTCGATGATGTCGAAGATCTGTTCCAGACGCTCCACATGGGTGGCGGTCTGGGTGGCATGGGTTTGGAAGGCCTCTCTCAGCTCGGTCGCCTGGGCCGCTTCCGCCAGTCTCGGCAGGGCTGTCAGGATCTGCTTTTCTGCGAAGTAGATATCCTTGAGCGTTTCATAGAGAAGATCGTTGAGATTCTTTGGCATGGTCTTGTCCCTTCAGGGGTTGGATCAGGTATTTCTGCCAAACGTGTATTCTTCGACGACGACGGCAGGCTTGGTGCCGGCAACACCGCCGAACCAGGCTGCAACGACGCCGAGCACGAGCGCGAGGAAGCCGAGGAGTGCACCTCTGGAAACGGCCGTGGTCGTGGCCTGCGCTGCAACGAGCGCCTGCTGGCGGGCAGCCTCGACCGTAGCCTTGTAGTTGGCTTCATATTGATCGACCTTGGTGCGCGCCTGATCGACGGGGATGTTCTGGGCCTTGGCCAGAGCATCGGCAGCATGGGCCTTGGCATCATCGACGCCGGCCTGGTTGCCTGTTGCCACGGCCCGCATGGCGGAGACTGCGGCAGTCTGCAGGGCCTGCGGCTCGTTGCCACCGCTCGCATCGCGGATCTGGCGTTCGATATCGCCCATCGGATCGGTGGTCGAGGCAATTGCCGGTACGGCAGCGGTCACAGCAGTCGCCGCACTGTTGCCGACGCCGCTGACCACGCCCGAAAGGCCGCTGAATGCACCGCCGACAAGAGCACCGACGGAGGTTGTCAGAAGATAGAGAATGACGAGCGTCGTCACCGCCCAGGAGGTGATGCCGTGAAAACCGCCCGTGGATTGGCTGGGACGGCCCGAGAGGCGGCTCGCGACATAGGCGCCGATGAAGGCGGCGATAATGCCGGCAACGACGAACCAGAGGCCGCCGATGATGGAAAAGGTGCTGGCGGCCGGATTGTCCGATCTGACGGGATCAAGCACGGCAGCGCCGATACCGACACCAAGCAGGTTCAGAAGAAACTGGGCGGCAAGCGCGAGAACAACGCCGGCAAACACCGCTCCCCACGAGATCTTGTTGAGGGCGCCGGTAAGCGAGGGATCGAAGACCCTGGTATCGGCGGTCACGGCATCGCCGCGCGGCCGGGAGATCGATGGCTGGGCCATCGTTGGCTGGGAGGTGGGCATAGGCATATTCCTTTGGTTCACGCCTGCATCGATGCAGCGTGCTGACTACAGATTCCGCTCGGGTGTTTGCGTGGTGGCCTGCCGGCATTCGCGCGCCATCCTGGGATGGGCGGTGGAGAGCACGGAAAGCCCCGAGATGTTTCAGAGAGAGGGTCTCTCACGACCTGCCGAGGATCTGATGGGTCGGTGGGTGAATCCCTAACAGAAGCGGAGCCGAATAGTTCCGCGCCGGGCGCGTCTTATTGATCGGATGGAGAAATGAAGGTTGCGCAATTTCCGCAACCGGCATGGCGTGGCCACAAAAAAAGCCCGCTTGCAGCGGGCCCTTCCCTGATCGTTTCCGATCTACTTGCTGTTTTTATGGCTCTGCTCGCCGGCCTTGACGTGCTGCTCGTGAGTGCCGCCGCGTGTGCTCGAGCTGCCCTTCGTGTCCGCAGCCTTCTTGGTGGACTTGACGTCGCTGCTCTTGCTCGACTGGCCGGATTTGCCGCTGTCGTTGGAGGCGCTTTGGTTCGGCATGATATTCTCCTTAAGGGTTGAAGCCGGGATCGGCCTCGCACCTCAACCCCCGGGACGCAGCTCTGTTCCATAATCAATTAAGGCAATCGGCGACCGGGATCGGCATTCGTGACGCATTTGGGCTTGAGCCGGAAAGCGAGTGACTGGAAAGCTGCTGTCCATTGCGTGGGCAGCAGACCGGGATGCTCCGCGGCCCCACTGCCAGCATGCTCTACTTTCCCCCAAGCTCCTGCCCGACCAGCGACAGCCAATAGCGCACCCCATGCGCAATCGCCTTGTCGTTGAAATCATAGGCCGGGTGATGCAGACCCGCGCTATCCCCGTTGCCGATCAGGATCATCGCGCCAGGCCGCCTCTCCAGCATGTAAGAGAAATCCTCCGCCCCCATCGACTGCTCGTAAGCCGGATCCACCTGGCTCTCGCCGGCCACCCTTGCAGCCGCCGCAACGATGGCTGACGTCCTCCCGGCATCGTTGACCGTGACAGGATAACCCGGCCGCCAGTCGATCTCGGCTTCCGTCTCGAACAGCTTCGCCGTGCCATGCACGATCTCGCGGAACCGCTGCTCGACGGCCTTCCTCGTATCCGCCTGCATGGTGCGGATCGTACCGCCGAGGCGCACGGAGGCCGGGATGACGTTCAACGCCTTGTCGTTGCCGGCCTCCGAGAAGGTGATGGACACGACGACCGGATCGAAGGGATCGGTGAAGCGCGAGGCGATCGATTGCAGCGCGGTCACCATATGGGCGCTGACGAGAACGGGATCGCGCGTCATGTTCGGCGCAGCCGCATGCCCGCCCTTGCCGTTGATGGTGATGACGAAACGGTCGGCACCCGCCATGAACGGGCCGGCGCGTGTGGCAAAGGAACCGATCTCAAGGCCCGGCTCGTTATGCATGCCATAGACCTCGTCGATGCCGAAACTTTCGAGCAACCCTTCCTCGATCATCACCCGCGCTCCGCCGCCGCCCTCCTCCGCCGGCTGGAAGATCAGCACGACCTTGCCGGAGAAATCCCGGTTTTCGACAAGGCACTTGGCGGTGGCAAGCAACATGGCCGTGTGCCCGTCATGGCCGCAGGCATGCATGCGGTTGGCATTTCTGGAGGCATAGGGAAGATTGGTCTGCTCCGACATCGGCAGCGCATCCATGTCGCAGCGCAGCGCTATCGTCTTGCCGGAACCTTTCGCCCCCTCGATGACGGCGACGACGCCGGTCTTGGCAAGCCCGGTCGTGACATTCTCGCAGCCGAATTCCGCAAGCTTGCCCGCCACGAACGCCGCCGTCTCCGGCAGATCGAAGAGCAGCTCCGGATTCTGATGAATATGCCGGCGCCAGCCCTTGGCCTCTTCGGCGACAGCTTCGATAATGCTCATGGTGGTATCCTCGCGATGTGGCTAGCCTGGCCGTGGGGAGCGGCGGCCGAAGGTAGGTTGGCACGAGATTAGCCGCTGCGGCGGCAATTTGCCAACCGGGGAATGGATCGGGAATAGGAGAGAGCCGGACTTATCGATCGTCGCCGGCCATGCGCGTCCCAAGGCAAAACTCCTTGACCTCAAGTGCACTTAAGGTTGTAGGGAACTTATCGCGGCAAGACAAGATACGTGATTCTCGCAGTTGGGCCGCGGTCAGGATGACGGATGGCTTTCTTCAGATATTCAAAAATTCGGAACTCCAGGGGACGCACGGCGATCGCGGCTATGGCCTCGCAAACCTTTGCAGTTGCGTTCCTCGTGCTTACGTTTCGCGCGATCAGCGCCTATAGCGAAGCATCAACTGATGCCATCTCAGAATTTGTGACAGCGATCGTCGGTTTTGAAACGGGTTTTTCTACGCTGTATTTGCGTGGCCGCTAACGGTTCGACAAGCCGTCCTCGTTTCTGTCGCAGCAGTTGCGCTCGCAGCGTTCTACTGGGCGGTTTCTCCAGAGCCCCAAGACCAGTGGCTTGCCCAAATCATAGCTGGCGCAGGCGCCGGGCTATTGACCGCGGTAGCATTTCGATGGCGCTTCTTCACGCCCCCTGCTTTTCCAAGGGTGCGGTGATGCTTGTATCTAGATAGCCGCCAATGCGTGACATCAAGGCAACTTCTCTCGATCATCGGAAGGCGCAGTAATGGTCAAACTGCTCGGCGATCGCGACCTCATCGGTTACAATATGATGGCTAAGGCAATCGATGTCCTGGAGTTGGCCTTTCGAGCGAGGCTCGATAACAAGATCGTATCGCCACCAAGGCATCACGTCTCCTTCGGAGAGCATGGCGATCTGGTCTTCACGGTGGGAGGGATCCTTGGCGAAGCTCCACTGGCTGGATTCCGTGTGTACGATACGTTTCAGAATTCGAAGCAGTCTCAAATCGTCGCCGTCTGGTCGACGAACGAGGGGACACTGAAAGGCCTGGTTCTCGGGGAACGTCTCGGTGCCATCAGGACCGGCGCAATTGGCGGCGTTGCGATACGGCATCTGAGCTCACAGAATGCGAAGTCTGTCGCCGTAATCGGTAGTGGCGTCCAAGCACGAACTCAGCTTGCTGCGGCCGTAGCAGTCAGAACTATATCCTCTGTTCGTGTGTACAGCCGGGATGTGGTCAACAGAAAAGCTTTCGCCGAAGAGATGCAACGCAATCTCAGTGTAGAGGTCACGCCCGTCGAAACTGTTGCCAAGGCGACGATGGATGCCGACATCGTTATCTGCGCGACCTCGAGTAGGACCCCAATCCTACATGCTGCAGATCTAGCGCCAGGCGCTCACGTCAATACCGTTGGCCCCAAGCTTGTTGGAGGGCATGAAATTGGGCTCGACGTCGCCGATACTGCCGAGATCATAGCCACCGATGCGCCTGAACAAGTGCAATCCTACGCGTCGCCTTTTTTTCTCGCTGGCACGCAACACGAAAATCGAATGGTCGATCTGGCCGAGTTGGTTTCTATGCCCGGAAAGACCCGGTCCTCGTCAGAGGACATAACTCTATTCTGCTCTGTTGGGCTCGCCGGAACCGAAGTATTGCTGGCATTTGTTCTGCTCGACGCATTTCGACCTCATAGATATTCCTTCGGCGTGCGCGCGGTGGCTGGATTCCCGTGACATCCCTCGCGCTGGTGCGGGCACACAGGAATCAAGGAGGTATATGGGGGCCTCCCCGGCAGCATTCATCCCACCGCGCCGGGATATGCCGAAGCGAACGATGTAATTTTGACTAAGCTCTCGAGGCCACGCGCGCGTCCGGCGCGTGGCCTCGAGACAAGATTGGGCTCAATGCTATGCTCAAGGCAGAACTTCATGGCTGCCTTTCCGATACGCAGCAACCGTCATCCACACAGCCGACAGCAGGAAATAGAAGGCACCGAACCCGGCATAGGGCGCAATGTCGAGGATGCTCGGCGGCGTGGTGCCGAACGACTGGCTGATCATGAAACCGCCGGCGAGCGTGGATTGCGCACCGCTGAGGACCATCGCCCATTGCGCGCCGTAGATGCGCCAGCGCCGCGCGCCTGCCGAAAGCTGCAGGAGGCCGGAAAGGATGGCCCAGACGCCGAAGACTGCGAGCACGGCATAGGTGCTGTTCAGGACGGCTATGATGACGGCAAGCGTGGTGATCGTGCTGACGGCGACGTTGAACGTCTGGGCGGGATTGGCCTTCAAGCCACCGTTCGAGCGGGCGTCCACGAGGTTTGCCGCCGCATCCCAGGCCGGGTAGATGACGAGCAGCAGGGAAGCGAGCGCCGACTGTCCGCCTGAAAGAATGGCGGCGATGATCCAGCCGATCGAGAACAGCGCACGGACGAAATAATAGGATCGCAACCAGCTCGATTGCGGGGAAGATTGGTTTTGCATGACAGGCTCCTTGTTTGTCTTCCTACTAGTAGGTAGCTAGACTTAAAGAGTCAACCGTCAAACGCCGCTGCCCTCTGCCGGCTGGAACACATGCGCGTGAGCGAGCCCGCTGTGCCAAACTTGACAGCCTTCCTACCCGCAGATAGGCAAGCTGCATGGAACAGACGACCTCGGAAAAGATCCTTGATGTAGCGCAGTCCCTCGTCGTGGCGGGAGGCTATAACGGCTTCAGCTATGCCGATATTTCCGATGCGGTCGGCATCCGCAAGGCGAGCATCCACCACCATTTCCCCACCAAGGCCGAGCTCGTGCAGGTCCTGGTTGACCGCTATACGCAGCGCGCCGAATCTGGCCTGAAGTCGCTGCGCGAGCACGTCCCCGGCCCTGTCGAGCAGCTGCAGGCCTATCTGAACTACTGGCAGAAATGCATCCTCGACGCGTCGGAGCCCTTCTGCGTCTGCGCCATGCTCGCGGCCGAAATACAGATGCTGCCGGAGCCGGTCGCAGCCCATGTGCGCCGGCATTTCGAGAACCTGGCAGCCTGGCTGACATCGGTGCTGAAGGCCGGTGTGGAGAAGAAGCTCTTCCGGCTCGCCAGATCGCCCGAGGAAGAAGCGCAGATCCTGATGGCGTCAGTTCATGGCGCAATGCTATCGGCCCGCGCGCTTGGCGAGCCCAGCCTCTTTGCCGCGATTGTCGGCCCGCAGATCGCCAGACTTAAGGCGTAGAAACACTCAGGTATAGAAGCGGCAGCCGCGCCATCCCGATGGACCACATGCGTAAAGCCTGATGGCATCTGCGCGATGGCGATCATCATCTCAGCAAGATTGATTTCTTCCGGGCTACGGGCTTGCGCGGCGTCAGCGGCAGGCCGGCATCGCAATTCCGCTTAACAAGGGTGTCGGTGACGGACTCGTCTGCATAGGTCTCCTGCGTCCGGATATAGACCGCCGACAGGCTCGGATCGAGGGAAAGCGCTTGCCGAACCAGGAATTCAGCCTTTCCAGCGTCGCCGCAGGCCATGCTCGCGGCAACCTGGTAGAGCGACTTGCGCCTGGTCTGGAAGGGCAGCGTCAGGGCGACGCGCATCATCTCTTCGAAACGGCTCAACGCGTAGAGGGCCGCCACCCGTTCTTCGGTGATCCAGACCGGCAGGAACGGATCAAGCGTCTCGGCACGATCAAGCATTTCGAGGGCGTGCTCGGCCTCCCCGGCATAGACATAGAACGCCGCGCTGCGGCCGAGAATATAGGCGTCGTTCGGAGCGAGTTCGTGGGCACGAATGTGATGGTAACGCGACGAAACGAAGTCGCCCGATTTCATCTTGATCGCACCCATGATGCGATGGGCTTCCGGGTCGGACGGGTCGAGGGCGAGTGCGTGCGCGACCTGCTGTTCGGCCCTATTGAGGTCAAAGCTTGGCAGGTTGCTCCACGAGCAGACATGCATTGCGAAGGGACGGCCGAAACCGGGGTCAGCCGCCATTGATCGCTCAAACCAGGCCATGGCTTCGTGGACGTGAATATCCGACACGCCAACCAGGCGGTGATGGTCGAGACCACGCAGATAATACTCATAGGCCGTCATATTCTCCGGGCGCTTCAGCCGTGCTGCCGCAAGTTCCGACTGCTCGATCCGTCCGGACACCGTTGCTGCAACACGAGCGATGATCTCGTCCAGCACATCGAGCAACTCGCGAAACGGACGCCTGATACGATCCGACCAGATGACGAGCCCCTCTCCCGTCTCGGTAAGCGCGATGTTGACCCGCAGGTCGTCGCCCACCTGCCGGATCGAGCCGCTGATAACGTAGCCGACGCCGAGAAGGCGGCCGATTTCGACGGGATCTTTCGTCGTCAGCGCGGTTGCCGCCGAGCGCGAACTGACAAACAGGCCCCTCAGGCGGCTGAGTTCGAGCGTTAGATCGTCGGTAATGCCCTCCGCCAGGAAACATTGATCTGCGATAGCGCCGGGTGCCACGTCGAACCGCGCCACTGCAATCGAGTTGGTCCGTGGGGATTGGGCAGCATTGGGGGCGGATCGCGTCGGAGCGAACTGGAAGACGTGACGGTCCACCAGTTCGGTGACCCGATAGATCCGGATCGGCTCCAAAATTCCCTTCAGCTGCCTTTCGCCGATGTCTTCGAATCCGCAAGGCGAGACCCGCCGGACCTGGTCGTAAAGCAGCCCTGAAACCTCGATTGCGCCAGGTGGCGCAGACGCCTCGATGCGCGCGGCGATGTTCACCCCATCGCCGCGCAGGTCCGAGCCTACGACGACGACGTCGGCGAGATGGAGGCCGAACCGCATGTCGCCGCCGCTCGCCCCAGGAAGGGCAGCGATCTCGGCGCGCGCCTCGATGGCGGACCTGAGCGCATTGACGGGGCTCCCGAACTCGGCAAGCAGCGCGTCACCCGCCGTGCCGAAGACACGGCCGTCATGGCGCTGGACGACCATGCGAACAGTCTCGAGGATAGTGTCAATCCGGGCAATCGCGCCTTCCTCATCCGATTCCATTGCGGTGGTGGAGCCGACGAAATCCCCGACCATGATCGTAGCCAGCTTGCGCTGCATTCTCGATCCCTCCCGCAACAGAAGCACGCGATGACGCAATGTAGCACATTCGCGGGCGCGGATGTTTTGCGATTGGCAACGGTGGCGACGCGGTGGCAAGCCGGTGGGCCGTTGGCCGCTTCCGGCACATGGTCGCGGACGATCCGCGCTTTGACGGTCGACTACAACGTGCGCGTTCGCCCGAACGACCGCAGAAGAAGATTAAGAGAGACCGCGACTTTATCGATGTCGCGAATGTCCTGCGAATATTGACCAGTGTAGAGTTTCACAATCATGCTGTCGCGAGCAGAGTCACCGAGTTCGAAATGCAGGTGCAGGTAGTAAGATTGCTTGTCACCGCTGCGACTTATGGTCCTGCGTCGTTGGGTGACCTGTCTGAGTTCTGATTTGAACGGAGCAAAGCCGGGCAGTTTAAGCACGACGGATTTGGATTGAAATCGGGCCATGGTAGGGACTGCAACGACCGCCTTGTCCAGTGCCAGACTTACGATTTGGCCAGGGACATCGTCTACGATCGCGGGTTCATCGAGCTTGAACGCATGAAACAGGCGCCGGGGTTTCTCAAAGCAGATGAGTGACGCGATGAGCAAGACGACGATATTGATACCTGACCACCAGGCCGCGACCGGTGAAAACTGGCCATGCACGTGCGACGTTTCCGGTACGATGTTGACCAGCAGACCAGAGACGGTGACCGTAATCATGCTTGCGATCCAGGCGAAGCTGTAGCGGTCGAACTGGTTTGACTCGTTGCCACTGCCCTTTGGCGTCACCCTGAACGGCTTGCCAAATGGTCGCACCAGGCTGGAGACCACGGTAGGCAACATGCGAAATGTCGCAAAGGTCCCGACGGCACTGGAAATCACAGGCAGATAGCGCGTCGGGGTGATCCACAGCATAAGCATAAAATACGCCGCCAGCAGGGGCACCTGATGAGCCACATAGTCGGCTATATCAGTGAAATAAAGCGGGATCAGGCCGAGCCAGAGATAGACGATGGGAACGAGCAATATCATGAAGCGGACCAGATATTGCACGAGCCATGATGCTGGCAGGAACATGATCCGTTGAAAGAGCGTCAATCCCGGGCCGCGCAACGGGCCATTATAAAGGTAAAGGGTTTGAATTCCTCCCTGACACCACCGTTCGCGCTGCACAAAATAGCCGGTCAGGTTTTCGGCAGCCAGTCCCATCGACAGCCGCTCATTCAGGTAGCGGGTCTTGTAGCCTTTGTTGAGCATCGAAAGAGTGGTCAGCAGGTCTTCTGTGATCGACTCCGTCGGAAAACCGCCTATTGCGTCGACGGACTTGCGGCGGGCAATCGAGCATGACCCGCAGCAGAAGCTGACGTCCCAGGCGTCTCTGCTGGGCGCGATCTCGTCGAAGAACAAGCGCTGCTCGTCCGGCCAGATATTCTCCAAACCCAGGTTCGATTGCACCGGATCGACATTGAAGAAATGTTGAGGTGTCTGGACGATGCCGATGCTTTCATCGCTGAAGAAGGGCAGAGTCCGGCGAAGAAAATGTCGATAGGGAACAAAATCGGCGTCGAAGACTGCAATAAACTCGCCCGAGCTGACCTTCAGCCCATTGTTCATATTGCCTGCTTTGGCATGGCTGTTGTCGCCGCGAGTGACGTGGATGGCGTTCTTCTCCTCGCAATAGGCCTTCAGCCAGTCTCGGCGTTGATCGTCAAGCACATACACATTCAATTTGTCGGAAGGATAATCCAGCGACAGAGCGCCGACGATGGTTCGCTCGAGCACGTCGAGCGGCTCATTATAGGTGGGAATGAAAACATCGACAGTCGGAAGTTCACGTTGCTCTCGCGCAAAGAAAACGCGAGCCAGCCTGTCCGCTTCTGCGCTCCGGTCGACGTAGCGGCTCATCAATACCAGAAAAAGGATGACCTCGACGCACGCGAGAATCTCCACGACGAAGAGGATCCAAACCCAGTAGAAATTCGCACCGTCGTTGGGATAGGGAAGCACTGTCTCCGTCAAGCGCCAGAACATGTATCGCAATGCGACTGCTGCGACAAACGCGCAGGTCACCGCCCGTGTCCAGGTGTGATGGCGCGACCAATTGAACGGCCCCAGGAAAAAGAAGGCTAAAACGAGAAAGGTCGGAGCCAGCGCTACAAGATACTGAACCACAGGCTTTTGACCCAGTTGGACACGTCGATGCCGTGCTTGGAAAACCGTACCTGCACTGTGCGCCCCACTTGGCAGGAATTCGCAAAATCGTCGTTCATGACGGATGGATCAAGGCGAACCAAAATACGGGCATTGCGCTGTGTCGACGGCGGCAAACTGGCGGCAAAGGAATCGGTCTCGAACGAAGCCGAGTTGCCTCTGACGGAAATGACCGTGCCCTTGAAGACATCGCTGCGGCCGAATAAGCGCACCTGCGCGACAAGACCAGGATAGATCTCGTCATAATTGACCTCGGGAACAAGGATATCCACAAACAGCTCTCGACAGTCGAGGAGGCGCATCAGTTCGTCGTTCAGCACGACGTTCGAACCGTTGACGATACTCCTGCTCCAAACAACGCCGTCGAACGGCGCTATCGCGGTTGCGGATTCAAGGCTGCCGACACGGTTTCCCTCTTCGACCAACTGCTTTTGAACTTCAGTGGCTTTTGTCTCATTTTCCGCTATGCGTGAGTTCAAGTCGTTGATGCGAACGACAACCTCGTCCTCGCGCTGTCGCGAATAAGGCACGTCATTCTGTCCGTCGCCGAAGACAAAGATTCCCTGGCGGACCGCATTGAGCCTTTGTTGCAATTGATCGACGGTTAGATTGCTGATTTCGACTTCGCCGCCGGTTGCAGCTCCCGCGGCGCGCGCGGCCTCAACCAGCTTCTGCGTGAGTATGCCTTTTGACTCGAGCTCCATCCGACGGTTCAGGTCGACTTGCGCGACCAGATCCTGCGCTTGCGACACCTCGACTTTCTTCCGCAGGATTTCGACTTCGCGTTCGAGATTGGCAATGGTAGTCTGCTTGTAGACTTCCA
This sequence comes from Rhizobium sp. 768_B6_N1_8, assembly GCF_051811225.1. Lineage (NCBI taxonomy): Bacteria > Pseudomonadati > Pseudomonadota > Alphaproteobacteria > Hyphomicrobiales > Rhizobiaceae > Rhizobium > Rhizobium sp. 768_B6_N1_8. The sequence continues at coordinate 2,106,790 of NZ_JBPWPV010000001.1, forward strand.
ATCTGGCAGATAATTCTCCGCGAAGCGCGGAAAGCTCCTCCCGTTCCTTTTTTAGTGCTGCGACGCGGTCGAGTGCGGTGTTGCGATCTGCCTCGAGCGAAGCGAGGATTGCGCGATTGACGCGCGTATTTTTGATTTCTGCGAGGGATTGTCCCGCTCTGACCGGGCTGCCGACCTTGAGGGGTTCTTCCGCAATCGTGCCGTCGATAGGAGCATTGACAAAAGCGAACCGCGCATTGACGGTGCCATCAAGGCTCGTAAAGCCGGTAATCGCTGGCAATGAGACGACGGCGATGATTGCCAGCAGCAGCAGACCAACGGTGATGCGTGTGATGCGATTGTTCCAGATCATGGTGTCATCCGAAGGTATCGCTTCGCCATCCATTGACCTATCGATCTGGTACAATGAATGCAACTAAATCTTGCATAATTTAACGCAGCGAAACCTAATAGACAAGTGATGGTCGTATACGTTCGGCAGAAACAGGTCAGCCATGGAAGAAGCGCCGCATTGAAAGCCTGCAGCGCCCATTAAGGGCTCCGGAACTCGGCGCCGAATCCAGGTTTTCTGTCAACCTGCAACGGCACACGTTTACGCCGGCTCTTTATGGCGCTTGCGCGCCACTGCAGATGCGCACTTGTGCCTCGGTTGCCGGCCCTCTCCGGCCAGGCAGGCGCAGCTTGAGAGAGATCAAGGAAAAATCCTGTTACTGTGCCAAATTCCCGGGCGCGTAACAGGTGTCGGGCAACGATTTCAAAGCATCGATCCTGCGCACCCGAAAGGAAAATGGGAGGCGTGCGACCATGAGCGTTCTGGACGAGACGAAGGCTCACCCCCGAATTCGCATTTTCGGGGAATTGCCAACATGGATGCCCAGCATCGGCGTGAGATCGACGATCATGGCGTCGGCATCGCTCATCGGTCTGTTGGTGGCTCTCTGTCTCTTCCTGCTGGGCTACGGTTCTGCAAGCCGGTTCGTGCTGGCGGCAAGCACCTGCACTGCTCTCGCATTCCTGTTGATCGACATCTTTGCCAAACTCAGAAACGGCGATCTCGGTCTCGACCTGATCGCCGCGCTCGCAATGGCCGCGACCCTCTGGTTCGGCGAATATCTTGCCGGAGCGATCGTCGCCCTCATGTATGCCGGCGGCCAGTTTCTGGAAGCCTATGCGCATCGGCGTGCCGACGAAGGCATGACGGCCCTGTTGGCGCAGGTGCCGCGAACGGCACTTCGCCTGCGCCAGAATGGTATCGAGGAAGTCCCCATTCCGGAACTTGCTGTGGGTGATGTGCTGATGATCCGCAGAGGCGACGTCATCCCCGCAGACGGCACGCTGATGACAGGCCATGCATCGATCGATCAATCCGTCCTGACCGGCGAGGCCTTTCCGGTCGCCGTCTCCAGTGGCGAGCGGATTTCGAGCGGCGCCACCAATGCCGGGGACGCGGTCGAGATCAGGGTGGAAAGCCGCGCCGAGGACAGCACCTATTCCGGCATCGTCAAACTGGTCGAGGCATCGAAGCGTTCCAAGGCGCAGATAGCGCGGCTGGCCGATCGATATGCGATCACCTTTCTTCTGCTGACGCTGGCAATCGCGCTCGGCGCCGCCATCCTGTCCGGTGACATGGCGCGCATCGTCGCGGTTCTCGTCGTTGCGACCCCCTGCCCGCTGATCCTGGCCGTTCCCGTCGCCCTTGCGGCCGGAACCTCGAAGGCAGCAAAGGCGGGCGTGCTGGTGAAGGGCGCAGGGCCGCTGGAGATCCTGGCCGACGCCTCCGTCGCGGTCTTTGACAAGACCGGCACGCTGACGGCGGGCGATCCCGAGGTCGTATCCATCGATGGGCCGGAAGGCCCAGACAGGATCTTGCGGCTTGCCGCCTCGCTGGACCAGGCATCCTCGCATGTCGTCGGCCGCGCGATCGTCAGGGAGGCGCAGAGACGCCAGTTGGTCCTGTCACGCCCTGTGGAGGTGACGGAACTTCCGGGCGCCGGCATCTCCGGGCTTGTCGACGGTATCAGGGTGAGCGTTGGCGGCGATACCTATTTCACGCCCGAGGGCAAGCCGCCCCGTGCCCCCGAGAAAAAAGGCACAATGCAGGCAAGCGTCTTCATCAATGGCCGGCTTGCAGGCGAAATCGGCTTCGAGGATCGCCTGCGCGGCGATGCCGTCGAACTTGTGGCCAAACTCCGCAAGTTGGGTTTTGGCAGGATCGTGCTTGCGAGCGGCGATGAGCGCAGCGTCGCTGCCGCCATTGCCGGCTCCCTGTCGCTGGATGCCGTCGAGGCGCGATTGTCCCCCGTCGAGAAGGTCGAGGTCATCGCCAGGGAACGCGCGGCGAGTAAACGCCTGGGCGGAAAGGTTCTCATGGTCGGCGATGGCGTCAACGATGCTCCAGCACTCGCAGCCGCCGATGTCGGCATCGCCGTCGGCGCCACCAATCTTGCGGCCGCAGCCGAAGCCGCTGACATCGTCCTGATCCGCAACGATCTGGGTAGGATCGCCTCGGCCATCGAAATAGCCAGACGCTCCCGCGCCATCGCGGTCCAGAGCATTTTCGCGGGCATCGGCCTCTCGCTCGTCGCCATGATCTTCGCCGGCGCCGGCTTCCTGCCGCCGGTCACGGGGGCCATGCTGCAGGAGGTAATCGATGTGGCCGTGATCCTGAATGCGCTGCGGGCGCTGCGCTAGTCAATCAACGAGTCCTAGGCCTTGCCCAGATGCTTCGGCCAGAATGCTTTATGTACCTCGGCGGCTTCTTCTTCGATGTTCGGGCCGTCGACGGTGACAATGCGCGCGCCGGTCTGCAGCACCGCCCGGCTCGGCACGTTCAACCCGATCCCGGCAATCTCACCAAGCCGCGCTTCGGAGCACGCAAACACCATACGGCCGATGCCCGACCAATAAATCGCCCCGGAGCACATCGCGCACGGCTCCGTGCTGGTGTAGAGCGTGCAGTCGGCAAGATATGCCGTGTCGTAATGCTGTGCCGCCAGTTTGATCAGGTTCATCTCGGCGTGGTTCGTCATATCGTGGCCGGTGAAGACGCTGTTTTCGGCGCGCAGGATGACTTTGCCGTCCTTCACCAGCACGGAGCCGAACGGTTCGTCTCCCTGTTCCACCGCGGATTTCGAGAGCGCAATCGCCTCACGTAAAAACGGCTCGTGGTTTTCCATCAGCGCCTCCCCTCTAAAGCTAGAGCGGGATGATCTTCTCTTGGATCGGAGAGATTTCCAAGGGCTACAAATGGGGTACAAGGCGCCGATCCGTATCGCCGCGCCGTCATCGTCCGGCTCCAGTCAATGAGTCCTGAGCCTGGGTTACCGAGGACAGACGACGTCGCCGTCAACCGGATCTCGGATGGCTTCCCCCTTTTCGCCATTGTCGACGGTCTGCGACCCGTGACAAAACCGCAAGATCGGTCGAGCGCGTCATGTCTGCCTGCGCTTAGTTGGTGCGGCCACGGAGGACGGAACGATGAAGGCGGCGCTTCAAGCCTACCATGCCCGGATGCAGCGGGTGCTGGATCACATCGACCGGCATCTGGACGACGATCTGGACCTGGACGCGCTGAGCAGCGTCGCAGCCTTCTCGAAGTTTCACTTTCACCGGCAGTTCTCGGCAACCTTCGGCTTGTCGGTGCATCGCTATGTCCAGCTCGCCCGTTTGAAGCGCGCCTCACACAAGCTGGCCGCAAAGGACGATCAGAGCGTCACCGACATAGCGATGGACGCCGGTTACTGTGCGCCTGATGCCTTCGCCCGCGCCTTTCGGCAACGGCTCGGGCAATCGCCTTCGTCGTTCCGGAAGTCTCCCGACTGGGCTCCGTGGCTTGCCGCCTTCAGGCCCCTCGAAAACGCAAGGAGCAAGCTCATGCAGATAACCTATGAAGAAGACGATGTGACGATCCGCGATGTGCCGCCCACGCCGGTGGCGATCCTGGAGCACCGGGGCGACCGGGCGACCCTCGGCGCCAGCATTGAGCGGTTCATCGCCTGGCGCAAAGCCGCCGGCCTGTCACCGGAGACAAGCCCTACCTTCAACATCTTCCGATCGCCGAGAACCCCCGCGATTCCCGCCGAATATAGCATGGACCTGTGTGTCGGGACCGACCGGCCGATCGATGCCGATGATGAGGTGATGAAGGCCGGCGTGATCCCAGGCGGACGCTGCGCGGTCATCCGCGTCGTCCACGATACCCACAATCTGGAGCCCGCCGCACTCTACCTTTATCGTGACTGGCTTCCGGCCAGCGGCGAGGAGGCGCGCGACTTCCCGATCTATTGCCAGCGGCATTTTTCCTTCCCTCCGAATGTGCCGGTCCATGAGGTCGTCGTGGAATTGTTTCTGCCGTTGAAGTAACGCCCTGCGACAGCGGCCTGTCCCTTCCGATCGCAGGGAAATGGGCAGGCCGCGATCCAGCCGACCGTGGAGGATGCGCTCAGCCGAGTTCCTGGGCGATTCCGATGAGAATCCCTTCAGGCCCACGGATGTAGCAGAGCCGATACGCGTCTTTATACTGGACGACTTCGCCGACGAGCTGCGCGCCGCGCGTGCTGAGCCTCTCAAGCGTCTCGTCGATGTCATCGACGGCGAACATGACACGGAGGTAGCCCAGCGCGTTGACCGGGGCATTCCGGTGATCTGCGACAACATCAGGCTTGAGGAAGCGGGAGAGCTCGAGCCGGCTGTGGCCATCAGGTGTGCGCATCATGGCAATCTCGACATGCTGATCGCCCAGTCCAGTGATACGCCCGGCCCATTCTCCTTCAACCATGGCCCGCCCTTCGAGCTCAAGGCCGAGTTCGCCAAAGAAATCAATCGCCCCTCCAAGGTCTTCGACGACGATTCCTACATTGTCCATCCGCTTGAGCGCCATGTTTTCCAATCTCCAAACTGTCGTTTCAATCGACAAGGTGTCGCCTCGTCGAACATAGGACGTTTGAGGTGCATCAACACCGACAGCCGTCCAGGCGAATTCGCTGCTGTCGACATCAGAAGCTTGAATATTGGACTGCCTGAAACCGCTACTCCGTTTCCAAAAGGTCTCTTGGAGCGATTCCGGACACAAACGGCTGCGCACTTCTACTGGAATTGCTCTCTTGTTTCACGCAACGCCGCCAAAAACCTCCATCGCGCTTCACGGGTCATCAGTCACAACTTGGGGCATCCGCCTCAGGTTCCGCTCATCACAGATAAGTTTTGACGTCAGTCGATGCGCAACGGCGCACGGCAGCAGACTGCGAACGCGATCAATGCCCGCCCCGGCAAGCGGCGCGGCGAAGGCCCGGCAGCCAATCGATGCCGGGCAGGACAGCGGTCAGTGGCACAGCGCAAGAGCGCGCACGCGCCCTTCGATGTCATGGGCGCGATGATGTTCGACCGAGAGAATGTCGATCAGGTCGGCGAGTTTGAAATGGTGCTCGCAGCCGCCAACGTCGATGTGAATCTGGTTGCCGCTAATGTGTAAGCCGACGGCAACGAAGTTTCTCTCTTCGCCTTCATCCAATACCGATACAATAAACAGAGGTCCCTCCCTCTTTCGCTTATCCCTTTTTATAAAGTAAATCGGTGAATGCTTTATTATTAGCAGTTAATAATAATTTGTACTCAATACATTGCTATAATTCAATATACGGCAGGCGGAAATGCGCCTGTCTTCGAACTCTACCGACAGCAGAGACCCTGATGGCATCAGGAGCGCCAGAGCATTTTCCTTTCGCCGATTGCGGCAACTGGACCGCGCGAGCGTTGGATCGCTGTTCAAATGGACATCCATGCCCTACTTAAGGGCCGTCACCATTGTCAGGGAACGCGCCAATGACGATACCCACGGCACTTGTAGACTGGCTTTCTCCCGATCGAACCGCATTGCTGGTCTACGATATGCAGGTCGGCATTGCCCGGCAGGTCCCGGGATCGAAAGAAACGAGCCGTCGCATCGCCGATATCGTCGCGGCAGCCAGACGCGCCGGGATGAGAATTGCCTTCTGCCGCCATCTTTCCCTGCCCAAGCCTTGGATGGGGCTGTTTGCAACGCGCATGGCAATGGCATGGCAACGCACCGATGACCCAGAGGCCGTAAAACCCTGGTTCCTGAGGGACAGCGAAGCGGTTCAGATCATTCCGGAACTCCATCCGCAGGAGCAGGATTTCGTGTTCGACAAGCTCGGAATGTCGGCTTTCGAGGGAACGCCACTCGAAATCGCCATGCGGGATGCCGGCCTTTCGGCATTGGCGATCTGCGGAATTGCGATGGAGATCGGCATAGAGCCGACCTGCCGCCACGCCGCCGACCTCGGCATCGTCCCGATCCTGATCGAAGACGCATGCGGATATGGGGACGCGGAAGCCGCCAGACGATCCGTCGACTCCCTCCGCTTCATGGGCGACACCATTCTGTCGAATACACAGGAATTCCTGTCAGCCGTCGCTCGTCCGCAATAGCGGCCCGGGCACGGAACTCCTGCGGGCCATCTGCGCGAAGGCCTCGATTTGCCGACAAGGCGAATATCACTTTTTCTTCCCGGACAATTCCTCCTTGCCCGAACCCGTGCTGCCTTTCGCCAGGGAGCGTGGATTATCCAGAAAGCGCGCGAGCACATTCCGTTTTCTCTTGCGCGGGATGAGATCGATGTCGCTCACGAGCTTCGCGCCACCCTCGCGCCGCTCCAGGGTGATCTTGCGGCTATGGAAGACCTCGAGCTCGGCGCGATGCGCGACACTGACGATGGTGACCTTGGGCAATTCTTCGATCACCATCTCCATCATCCTGTCCTGGCTCTCCTCGTCGAGCGCCGAGGTCGCCTCATCGAGCACGATGATGTCGGGGTTGTGGAGCAGCAGACGCGCGAAGGCCAGCCGCTGCTTCTCGCCGCCTGACAGGATCTGGTCCCACGGCGCCTCTTCTTCGAGCTTCTCGTTCAGATAGTCGAGCCCGACCTTCTGAAGGGCCGTTTTGATCTCATCCAGCGGCCAGCCGTCGGCGGCCTTGGGATAGGCGACGGCGCGGCGCAGCGTGCCCGAGGGGATATAGGGCCGCTGCGGCAGCATGAACAATTGCCTGTCGGCATGGAAATTGACGCTGCCGCGACCCCAGGGCCAGAGACCTGAAATGGCGCGTACCAGCGTGCTCTTGCCCGAACCGGATTCGCCCGCAACCAGCACCCGCTCGCCCGGCTCGATCTCGACCTGCGTTTCCGTGACCACGGCGGTGCCGTCGTCCAGCGATACGGCGAGATCGTTGAGGCTCAGCATCGCCTCGCCTTCCGTTTCGCCATGCTGGATGCGCCCGAGCGCGTCGCTCTGTTCGGCCCGCTCCAGCCCGTCGAGCGACATCATCAGCGAGGCGACACGACGCGCGCAGGCGTTCCAGTCGGCAAGCCGCGGATAGTTGTCGACGAGCCATCCGAAGGCGGTCTGGACGATGGCGAAGGCTGACGCAGCCTGCATCACCTCACCCAGCGTCATGCTGCCTTCGAGAAATTTCGGCGCGCAGAGCAGCACCGGAACGACAGGCGCAATCAGCATGGACCCATGCGACACGAAGGTCGTGCGCATGTACTGGTGGGCAAGCTGCGCCCATTGGCGGAGCACATTGGTAAACGTCTTGTCGAGGTCGTTGCGCTCCTCCTCCTCGCCGCCGAGAAGCGCGATGCTCTCGCCGTTTTCGCGCACATGCGTCAGCGTATAACGAAACTCGGCTTCCACCTGGTTCTTGACCTCGGAGACCTTGACGAAATGCCGGCCGATGACGGCGATCGTCGTGGAGGTGATCGCAGCGTAGAGCACCGCCGTGACGACGAGAAAGCCGGGAATGGTGATCGACATCCCGCCGATCGGAAGGGTCAGGGCACCGCCGATCGTCCACAGAACCACGATGAAGGTCGAGGCCGAGAGAAAGGCCGAGATGACGCCGGCGGTGAAATCGACGGGCGATTCCGTCGCGATCCGCAGATCCTCGGAAATACGCGCCTCTGGGTTCTTGTGATCGCCGCCGATGAGGTTCAGCTGATAGTAACGACCGTTGGCAAGCCAGCGCGCAATCAGTGCAGTCGCCAGCCAGCGGCGCCAGTGTCGCTGGATCATCATGCGGACATAGACTTGCGACGTCACGAGAACGACACTGCCGGCCACGAGCGGCAGGAAGACGGCGCTGAGATAATAGACGGTGCCGGCATCGTGCCGTTCTATGGCGTCGAATATGCCGCGGTTCCACCTGTTGATCCCATACTGGAACCCGACATTCATGCCGATCATGACCAGCAGCCCGATGGAACACGGCCAAGCAAAGCCATCGCCGCTGCCGCCCCAATAGCCGCGGGCGCTGATCCAGAAACGCTTCAGCAGATATTTCTTGCGCGCCTGCTCGGCCTCCTCCGGTGTCAGGTCCGGATCGGGTTCGATAACATCTGGCGGCGGCGCGACCTCGACAGTCGATGCCTTCCCCTGGGGTGTCTCCTCGGCACCATCAGGCTTGGCGCCGTCGACCGATTTCGGCTTCAATTTTGCGTCGGTCATGCCAGCGAAAACGGATTACCGATCGAAAGGTTTCACGAGCGGGGCCAACCTTAATGCTTGCCGGAAACCGGAAGGTGGACCGAAGGCTTCGACCGGACCGATATGTCGGGGAGAAACCCGAACCAGGACACAATCGGCACGCGAAAATCCGCTATTCGGCGCTTCCATTATGTGGCACTCGCCATCTGTTGGCTCCCGCTGTCAAACCCGTAGGCTCGCTGCACGAGAGCGACGCGAATTTCGTATTTCGAGTACCAGTCTTTGCGGCCTCTTCGTTGTGCTTCAACATGATCGACGACGGCCTTCCATGCGCGGATACTGTCTTCGTCTTTCCAGAACGATACCAGTATTCCGAAGCCATCTGCGCCGCGAGCGCTTTCGAAGCCGAGATACCCCGGTTGTTGACTAGCAAGTTTGGTCATTGCGTAACCAATCTCGCCATAACCATCGTCCAGGTTTGTTCGCTGTGAGGTGAAGCTAACCATATAGTATGGTGGTTCTGGTAGGACGGCTATCTGCATGTGATTTCCTCTGTTTTCGAGGCAGAAGCTACTTGCGCAATCCATTCTCCATCCATTTCGGCAGGACCGCTAAGTCCGCTTTCGGGCCCGAAGCAGATATCCGCTGCCTCCGCCCCTGGAGAGATGATCGGAAGTGGGTGATGCTTGCCCGCAAGAGTTCAGGTTAAAAAGGGCATGATATCCACTCCGTCACCAGGAAACACGGTGATGTGCGGATGGTCCTCGAACATTCGTGCGGCTGCATCAGCGGTTTCCGCCTCGACCACGAGATAGCCGCAGAATGGATTCACGGCTACGGCGACGCCATCCCTGGTTATGCGCGTCGTCTTGCCCACCATGCCACCCCGATCAAGGATGGACGCAGCATGTCTTTCCTCCCACGCCGCCCACTGCGCTATGCCAACGGTGTCGATAGCATCCTGCTCGGCTTTGGGCAGGCTTCGGAAGGACGCAAGGTCTTCCGGCTTCATGGTGTAAACGGCAAGAAAACGCGGCATTGGCGCTACCTCCTATGCTCAATGGTTTGTCAGCTTACACGCCACTCGTCGGAAATCATCCGCGTAGCCCTATAAAAATGGCGGCTTCGAGGGCGAAGCCGCATCTGGAGAGTTAGCCAGAAATGCAGACTTAGCGCCGTTGCAGTTCGGGTCTCCCCCGGAACGCCATTTCGCGAACAGAACTGGGCACTTCGGCCGAAGCCCCGCTCGCCGCCCATCACCAGGCGTTCAAGAACCGTCCGCTTTCCGTGGATACTCATTTCCGTGTCGTCCGCCTCGACGCCGTCGGTCACAAAGAAGGATGACGGCTCGATGGAGGTGGAGATCGCCTGGACATTACCTCTTACCACTTGTTGACTCACCCGCGGTTGAACAATAACTTGCTAACTCAGTCGTTAGGCTTGTCCTCACATGACGGATCAATCTCTTCAGCGTCGCCTTGCCGCCATCGTCGTTGCCGATGTGGTGGGATATTCGCGCCTGATGGAGGCAGATGAAGTCGCAACGCTGGAGAACCTCAGGGAACTCCGTTCTGGCACCATCGAGCCGGCTGTGATGCGCCACAAAGGTCGCATCTTCAAGGTCATGGGCGACGGATTCCTGATCGAATTCGGTAGCGCGGTGGAAGCGGTCGCAGCAGCGTTGGAAATGCAACGGGCCACCGCTGCTGTCGAGGCTTCCGGAGACCGGCGCCTGCTCTTGCGTATAGGCGTCAATCTGGGAGATGTCATTGACGAGGGTTCAGACGTCCTCGGCGACGGGGTCAATGTCGCGGCGCGCCTCGAGAGACAGGCCGCGCCGGGAGGCATCTGCATTTCAGCCAGCGTTTACGGCGAGATCGTCGGCAAGATCGACGACCGGTTCTTTGATGCAGGCGAACGCTACCTGAAGAACCTCACTCGCCCGGTCCACGTGTGGCATTGGCCGGATGCGCTGCAGAGCATATTGCCGCTACCAGAAATTCCCTCGATCGCCGTATTGCCGTTCACGAACATGAGTGGGGATGAAGCGGACGCGCCTTTCGTCGACGGCTTGACTGAAGACCTGATCACCGACCTTTCCCGTACGGCTGGCCTGTTCGTCATCGCGCGCAATTCCGTCTACGGCTACAAGGGCAAGCCGGTCAACGTAAAGCTGGTCGCCCAGGAACTCGGCGTCCGCTACGTCCTGGAGGGCAGCGCCAGACGCGCAATGGGCCGTGTCCGCATCAATGCCCAATTGGTCGACACGCTTGGCGGCCGGCACTTGTGGGCCGAGAGGTTTGACAGGACGCTGGAAGATGTTTTCGAATTACAGGATGAAGTTAACGCCAAGATTGTTGAAGCCCTCGTCGGCCGGCTGACCATCCCGCCGCAGCGCAATCGGCCGAAGAACTTTGAGGCCTACGACCTGTGTGTGCGCGCCCGCCTCTTGACGGAAGAGTCGCCGCAAACTGAGCGTGAGGCCTATATGCTGCTCCAGCGCGCGGTCAAGCTCGAGCCATCCTATGCCGAGGCGCTCGGTCTGCTCGCCTATAACCGTTGGCTGGCCTGGACTCATTTCGGCGAGCCCGAAGATCCCAACCGTCGGATGGCGGTGACATCAGCGCAGAAGGCGGTCGACCTGGATCCCAACGATGCCGGCTGCCGTTACGTTCTGGGGACCATTTTGGCTTATGAGCGGCGATGGGAGGAATCGGAGGCCGCCTTCACCAAAGCCCTCGAGCTGGACCCCAACCACGCCGACACCTGGGCCGCCATGTCGGACATTTCCGTGCTGGACGGCAGGGTTGCCGACGGACTGGCGCAGATCGAAAAAGCCCTGCGGCTCAACCCCTATCCAGCCTGCTGGTATCTTTGTCATCTTGGCCAGGCGCAATACGCCGCGCGTGACTATGAGGCCGCAGCCGCGACACTCCGCAGGGAAGACACGTATCGCACCAACTCACGCAAATTTCTGGCTGCTACGCTTGCGCAATTGGGCCACCGTGAGGAGGCGCGGCGAGAAGCAGAATTGTTCCTGATCGCCCACCCTCATTTCACGATCGCCCATTGGCTCAGCTCCCAGCCGCTGCGCGATGCATCCGTACGAGATCACTTTGTCGACGGTTTCCGAAAGGCAGGCCTGCCGGAGATGTGACAGCGGGTGCGGCCAATCCGACGCGTTCGAGGACTTGATCAACGGATATGCGCTGCGCGAGAACGGCGGTCTGGATCGCAGTGCCAAGCTTCTTCAGACGCTCCACAAAACGCGTCAACCAGCCCGAGTCTCGCATGACTTTTCCGCTGGACCGCCTTGACCAAGGTCGGTCACCGCGATGCGGCCAGCATGACATCAGCACCTTCAATGACATAGGTCGCATAGCGATGATCGCGGATCAGGCTTATCTTTTGTTCCCGCCATTCGAGCAGCATGAAATAGGAAGGACCATCAGACGGTTCGGCTGATACCAGCAATATTTCCCGACCCTCCAGCCAGGCCGGTTCGATCCTGACCGGTGGATATTCGGCATAATAGGTGAAAAACCGACCGACATCGGCGGCACCGGAAATTTCCGGCCGTCGCGCCTGACGAAGCCGAACATCCTGCGCCAGCATGCGGCGCAAAGCGTCCCAGTCCCGGGCGTTGAAGAGCGCTGCAAAGTTCAGGACCTCGGGACTCGGCGGTGGCGGAACCTCGGAGCGCACGTCGGAGATGGCGCGCAATCTCGCCCGACCGCGCGACAGATGGGCCTTGACGGCATCGACACTCAGTTCCAGGAGCGCTGCGATGTCCGCAAGTGACTCTCCCAACACATCCTTGAGGATGACAGCGCTGCGTTGCGGCACCGGCAATTCTGCAAAGTGGCCGAGGGCCACCCGCACCGCGTCCTGCCGGATCAGCGCGTCCTCCGGGCCGACGGCGCTGATATCGGCCAGATCGAAAGCCATCTCAAGGGGCTCCGACCGGAGCGTACTGCGCTGGCGCAGGGCATCTATGGCTCTGTTATGGACAATGCGAAATAGCCAGGGTCGCAACGGCGTGCCCGGCGGGATCGAGCCAGCCCTCGCAAATACCCTGGCAAACGCGTCCTGAATCACATCCTCGCCGTCGATCACCGAACCCACCAGACGGGCAGCATAGCGGTGCAGTTCGGGGCGAAGCGCATCCGCTTCGCTCGCGAGCGCTGCGAGCAGAGTTTTCCTCTCTTCGTCTTCGAGAGCAGCGTCTTCTGTCATTCGATGACCGTCACGCCCGTATCCCCACGCACCGCGTAGACCATGGCCTCGGTAAGACCCGTCCTGCCGATCAGGTCGGCGACCATATCGCCAAAAGCCCGCGGCGTCATGTCCGGCCAGGTGGTGGCCTGTTCGGCAAATGTCCGACCCGCCGCCGCGGCATAGGCCCCGATGCCGGTATCTCCCACGCCGGTTCCGGCAAACATCTGCCGGGGAACGATGACCCGGAACCGCAGACCCAGGCCGAGTTGCGCAGACAGGCTCTCGGCATATTTTGCAATGAACCACTGCGCGCGCTTGGCTCCCGCATAACCGCCCGATAGCGGCGACCCCTGCACGGCGGCTCCGCTGGAGACCAGCACGACAAGCCCGCCCGGCGTCATCGGCAAGGTCAGAGCAGCCTGTACCCAGTGCAGCGCGGCCTTGACGTCCACATTCCAGTTGGTCGTGAATGCCTCCCAGCCAATCCGGTCGATGCGTTCCATGGGCGGTTCCGCACCGGCATTCATGATGACGAGATCAGGTCGCGCCTGCTCCATGATCCGCCATGCCGCGTCGACATCGGTTGCATCGGCCGATATGGCGGCGACAGCCGGTTGCTCGCCTGGCCCCTGCACGGCAGCCGCGTTTCGGGCTACCACGGTGACTTCGGCCGCGCGAGCCACGAACGCCTCGGCGAGTCCCCTCCCCAAGCCGCGGCTCCCGCCGACGACCACAATTCGCTTTCCGTCCAGATTCATCTCTCAGTCCTCATTCGGGTCGGTCCAACCGTTCGACGACGGTCGCAACTACGACGTTCCAGCGAGGCAAAAAGAGTCACTGCCATCTGCGATTTGTGGCGGCCGGCGTTTAAAGATCTGGCTCGACCGAAATTCGGCGGTGATCGATATCGGCCTGGAACGGAAGCGGCCATGGATTTCGCTCTCCCGAAACAACGGCATCCGCGAAGGCGCGGATGATTGCGCGCAATTTTCTGATATTGTACATTCGCGCAACTGCATTGAGAGCTTCCGTCCGGGGTTTATCATGCGAGGGGGAACAACGATCCGATGGGGCATCTGCGGCCCCCAGGCGGGACGATGACGACCAGAGCGTTCCCATCGCCGGCTCCGCTTTTTCGTCTATCAAGCTGATCAAGAAAAACAGCACGCTCAAACCGTGCAATCGCCTGCTCTACGGCATGTGCTCCACGCATCCCGAAATCATCACCCCAGGCGGGGAAGCGTCTTCATCCTGCCCCCTGCAGCCCCGCCGCCATTCCGGAAAGGACCTGCCAGATGACCCAGGATTTCAGACTTTCCCGTCGCGGGTTTTGTCTCTGCTGCATGGCCGCCTCGACATTCGCTGCATCGGGAGGCTGGCTCACCCCAAGACAGGTATTCGCGAAGGCTCAGGGCATTGTCGACCTGATCCGCGACTCCGCCGCCAAGGACCCGATCAAGGTACATAAGGCAAGGGCCGGCGTATCGATCCTTGAAGGATCGGGCGGAAACATCGCCGTCCTGACGGGGGCGGACGGAAAGGTCCTCATCGATGGCGGCATCACCGCGTCCCGGCCCCGGATACTCGAGGCCCTGGCCCGACTTGGCAAACAGCCGATCAGTCATCTCATCAACACGCACTGGCATTTCGATCATACGGATGGAAACGCATGGCTGAACGCCGAGGGCGCGGCCATTCTGGCGCATGAAAACACTTGCAAACACCTGATGTCAGTCGTGAGGGTCGAAGACTGGGATTACGAGTTCCCGCGACCGCCGCTCGCCGCCGTGCCGTCGGAAACCGTCACCGACGAGATGTCCCTCAAGCTCGACAAATCCACCCTGATGCTGAAGCATCATCCGAATGCTCACACCGATGGCGACATCTCCGTCACCTTCGGCGAAGCAAACATCGTCCACGCCGGAGACCTCTATTGGTACGGCATCTATCCGTTCATCGACTATTCGACCGGCGGCGGGATCGACGGAATGATCAAGGCGGTCGAGGACATCCTGGCCAATGTCGCCAACGACACGATCGTCATCCCCGGTCACGGTCATCCCGTCAGCAACAAGCCGGAGTTGGTCGAGTACAGGACGATGCTGGTCGATATCCGTGGGAACGTCGCCAAACTGAAAGCCGCCGGAAAGCCGATCGACGAGGTCATTGCCGCAAAGCCTACGGCCGAGTTCGATGCGAAATGGGGGCAGTTCCTCGTTACCCCCGAATTGTTCACGCGCCTCGTCTATCATGGCGTCTGAAAAGATCGCGCAACGGGAGCTGTCCGCGCCGTCGCGAGATGCGCAACGTCTGGGAGGAGGCATGACGAAGCATCGTATCTATTCGATCAGCGTCGCAAGCGTTTACCCCCATTATATCGCCAAGGCCGAGAAGAAGGGCCGCACCAAAGCGGAGGTCGATGAGATTATCTGCTGGCTGACGGGGCACAGCCCGGAGAGCCTGGACGATGAGCTGTCGCAGAAAACCAGTTTCGAGGATTTCTTTGCGCAGGCGCCGGCGATGAACCCTTCCCGGTCGCTGATAACAGGTGTCGTCTGCGGCGTGCGCGTCGAGGAGATCGAGGAGCCGACCATGCGGGAGATCCGCTACCTGGACAAGCTGGTCGACGAGCTCGCCAAGGGAAAGGCGATGGAGAAGATCCTGCGGGCATAGCGGGCCGTCCCGGCCGCGGCTTCAGCCGATAACTCCGCATCACAGAAGGATAATGGCGGGCTTTAAGTCCGACGACGGTCGCAAGCCGATCAGGCCAACAGTCCGTGCAGGACAAGATCGATATGCGCCTTCACGTAGGCATCTCTGTCCAGGGGCCGCCGCTCGTCGAAGAGGAGCTTGAAGAACAGGAAGGTGATGGCGGGAGCCACGACTGCGTCGGAAAACGCAGCTGGCGCCGAGCGGAACTCGCCAAGCCTTACGCCGTCATCGATAAGGGACTGCATTTGCCAGTCGAGAGGATCGATGAAGGCCTCGTGGTGCCTGTCGACGATCTGGGGGAAGCGCGAACCTTCGGCGATGATGAACCGCATCAGTTCGCGTAACCTGCGGTCCCTGACCACGAGATCGTAGATCAGCTCGATCGTCTTCTGAAGCCGCTCCGTGGCGGTTCCCTTCAGTTCGTTCGCGCTCGCAAGCAGACCTTCCAGCGGCTCCGAAATATGCCCGATCATCGCTTCGAAAAGCTGCTCCTTGGTCTCGAAGTAAACATAGACAGTTCCCTTCGTTACCCCGACCCTGCTGGCTATGTCCTCGACACGCGTCGCCACATAGCCGCTGTCGACGAACTCTTCAAAGGCCGCATCCAGGATCTCTGCGGGCCTGCGGGCCTTCTGCTCGGCACGCGTCAATTTCTTCGTATCAGGCATGGCTCACCTTGAGCGTTTTTTATGGTCGGGCGTCAAGAAATTTTCATTGACTGATTGGTTAGTCAATATTATTCGTCTGCCGAACCGATGCAAGAGGTAAATCATGAAAACCGTTCTTGTTGCCGCCTGGCTGGGCGTCAGCGCAGTCGCGCTTGCCTCATGCGAAAAGCAAAGCGCGAGTGAGGCAAAGCCAAAGAATGTGGAGGCTGTCGTGGCCAAGGTCACGCCAACAGTCGAAAACAACGCCATAACAGGCGAAGTCAGCGCACGCGTCGAAAGCGACCTTTCCTTCAGGGTCAGCGGGCGCATTGTCGAGCGTCTCGTCGATGTCGGCTCATCGGTGAAGGCGGGACAGGTGCTCGCGCGCATGGACGCCGAAGAGCAGAAAGCCGATCTCGGCGTCGCCACCGCCAACCTGCAATCGGCGACTGCCCAGCAGACGCAGGCCCAGCTCGCGTTCGACCGGCAGCAGAACCTCTTCAAGACGCAGGTCGCGACCCGCGCCGCACTCGATCAGGCCCAGGAAGCGCTGTTGACGGCTGAGGGCGGCGTGAAACTGGCGCAGGCGCAATTCGATACGGCACAAGACGCGCTCTCCTATACGGAACTGCGCGCCGATGCCGATGGCGTCATCACCGCCAGAAATGCCGAGGTTGGCCAGGTCGCTCAGGCGGCGCAACTCATCTTCACGCTTGCGCATGATGGACCGCGCGACGCCGTCTTCAACGTCTTCGAGTCCCTCTATTTGGGCCGCAACCTTGAAAACACGGTCGCCGTCAGCACCCTTTCGGCGCCATCTCACAAAATAGAAGCCTCCGTGCGCGAAATCTCGCCCACGATAGACCCCTCGACCGGCACGATCAGGGTCAAGGTGGGTCTCGAAGGGACGCCGGACATGCAGCTTGGCGCACCTGTTGTCGGCTCCTTCCGCTCCGTAGCGCAGGATGCAATCGAATTGCCGTGGTCGGCCATGGCCTCGAAGAGCGGCCAGCCGGCCGTCTGGATCGTCGACCCCGCCTCATCGAGCGTGTCGCTCCACCCGATCGATGTCTCCAACTATGAGACCGGCCGCTTTGCGGTGCGCGCGGGTGTCTCCCCGGGAGACATCGTCGTCGTCGACGGCACGAAGTTCCTGCGACCAGGCGAGGTCGTCGCATATGGCAAGGGAGCCGCAGAATGAATATCCGTATCACAGCCGGCCTTGCGATCGTCGGATCACTGCTGCTGACCTCCTGCCAGAAGCAGGAAGAAGCACATGAGCAGCCGCCGCGTCCCGTCCTTTCCGTTGTCGTCAAGTCGACCGCAGCCTCCGCACTGACCCTGCCAGGCACGGTCCAGGCCAGGATCGAGACCCAGCTGGCATTTCGGGTCCTCGGACGGGTCATCGCCCGCAAGGTCAGCGTCGGCGACGTCGTGAAGAAGGGTGATGTCGTTGCTGCCATCGATCCGCTGGCGCTGGAACTTGCGGTCAGAAGTTCGCAATCCGAGCTTTCCAATGCGCAGGCGCAGCTCGCGAATGCCGCATCCACCGAGGAACGCCAGCGGTCCCTGCTCCAGAGCAGATCGGGAAGCGAGGCGGCCTACGAAGAGGCCGAACTTGGGCGCAAGAGTGCCGCTGCCGCGGTCGCCAAGGCCCAAGCCAATCTGGACAAGGCCGAGGAGCAGCTCGGATACGCGCAACTCAGGGCGGAATTCGACGGCGTCGTGACGGCGACTTCGGCCGAAGTCGGCCAGGTCGTGGCCGCGGGCCAGAGCATTGCCACCATCGCCCGCCCTGAACAGAGCGATGCGGTGATCGACATACCGGTCGCAAGCTTCGACGGCCTCAAGGTGGGATCGCCCTTCGAGATTGCTCTCCAGTTGGACCCGACCATCCGTGCGAGCGGCGCCGTCAGGGAGATCGCACCGGAAGCCGAAGCGACGACCCGCACACGACGCACGAAAATAACGCTCATCGATCCTCCCGCCGCGTTTCGCCTGGGCTCGGTCGTAACCGCAACCGCCACCGTCGACGCTCAGCCGACGATCCTGCTCCCCTCCTCCTCCATCCTGATCAAGGATGGAAAGCCGAACGTCTGGGTGGTCGATCCCGCTTCCGCCAAGGTTTCCATCCGCGCGATCGGGATCGACGGAGACGTCGTCGAGGGAGGCTCCGTTCGCATCGCCGAGGGCGTCAGCCCGGGCGAACGCGTCGTCATTGCCGGTGTTCACAAACTAGTCGATGGCCAGGCCGTCAGAGTAGACTGAGGAAAAATCCCCGTGAAAAAATTCAACCTGTCCGACTGGGCGCTCGAACATCGTTCGCTCGTCTGGTACTTCATGATCGTCTTCATTCTGGCTGGCGCGTTTTCCTATATCGGTCTCGGCCGCGAGGAAGATCCCAACTTCACCATCAAGACCATGATCATCCAGGTGCAGTGGCCTGGTGCGTCAGCCGAGGAAGTGACCAAACAAGTCACCGACCGCGTCGAAAAGAAACTCGAGGAACTGGAATCGCTCGATTTCACCCGCAGCGAGACGGTTGCCGGGCAGACGACGATCTTCGTGGAATTGCTGCCGACGACCAAGGCCAAGGATGTGAATGCCATCTGGATGCGCGTACGCAACATGATCGGCGACATCAAGGGAGATTTCCCGAGCGGCGTTATCGGGCCGTTTTTCAACGATCGCTTCGGCGATGTCTTCGGCAATATCTACGCCTTTACCAGCGATGGGCTGACACAGCGCCAGCTTCGCGATCTCGTCGAGGACGCGCGCGCAAAAGTTCTGACCGTTCCCAATGTCGGCAAGGTAGACATTATCGGCGCGCAGGACGAGGCCATCTATCTCGAATTCTCCACGCGAAAGATCGCCGCTCTCGGGCTCAACCAGCAAGCGGTGATCGAGACGCTGCAGGCGCAGAATGCCGTGACGCAGTCGGGCTTCGTCGACGCCGGTCCCGAGCGCATCGCCTTGCGGGTCAGCGGCCAGTTCACCTCCGAGGAAAGCCTCAAGGCAATCAATCTTCGGGTCAACGACCGCTTCTTTCCGCTGACCGATGTCGCCACGATCAAGCGCGGTTATGTCGATCCGCCCTCCGCGCTGTTTCGCTATAACGGCCAGCCGGCGATCGGGCTCGCCATCGGCATGAAATCTGGCGCAAACCTGCTTGAATTCGGCGAAGCGCTCGACAAGGAGATCGAGCAGGTCACGGCCGATCTTCCCATCGGCGTCGAAGTCGAGCGCGTTTCCGATCAGCCCGCCGTCGTGGACGAGGCCGTGTCGGGCTTCACGCGTGCGCTGTTCGAGGCGATCGTCATCGTGCTGGCGATCAGCTTCATCAGCCTCGGCGTTCGCGCAGGGCTCGTGGTTGCCATCTCCATTCCGCTCGTGCTGGCGATCACCTTCCTCGTCATGGCCTATACCGGCATTTCGATGCAGCGTATTTCGCTCGGCGCGCTGATCATCGCCCTTGGCCTTCTGGTCGACGATGCGATGATTGCCGTGGAGATGATGGTGGCCCGCCTGGAGGTGGGTGATGATCTCAGAAAGGCGGCGACACACGTCTACACCTCGACCGCCTTCCCGATGCTGACAGGCACGCTGGTGACGGTCGCGGGCTTTATCCCCGTCGGCCTCAATACCAGCGCCGCCGGCGAGTTTACGTTCACCCTTTTCGTGGTGATTGCTGTCTCGCTCCTGGTTTCATGGGTCGTCGCGGTCCTGTTCACACCCTTGCTCGGCGTGACCATCCTTCCGAAGACCATGAAATCGCATCATGAGCAGAAAGGCCGTTTTGCACGCATCTTCGCATGGCTCCTCGGCCTGGCCCTGCGCTGGCGCTGGATAACCATTGGCGCAACGCTGGCAGTGTTTGCCCTCTCGATCGGCGGCATGAGCCTCGTGCAGCAGCAGTTCTTCCCCTCCTCCGACCGGCCCGAACTGATCGTCGACTGGAACCTGCCGCAGAACAGCTCGATTTCGGAAACGAACAAGCAGATGGCCAGGTTCGAAAGCGAGATGCTGGCCAACAACAAGGATATCGACCACTGGACGAGCTATGTCGGCCAGGGGGCTCCCCGCTTCATCCTGTCCTTCGATGTGCAAACGCCCGACGTCTCCTTCGGCCAGACGGTGATCGTCACCAAGGGGCTCGACGTTCGCGACAAGGTGAAAAGCGAGCTGCAGGATTATCTGACGAAAACCTTCCCCGGAACCGATGCCTTCGTAAAGCTTCTCGACATCGGCCCGCCGGTCGGCAAGCCCGTGCAATATCGCGTCAGCGGGCCTGATATCCAGAAGGTCCGTGATCTCTCTCATCAGCTTGCCGGCATCGTCGGCCAGCATCCGCTGCTGTCCAACATGACCTTCGACTGGAACGAGCCTTCGCGCGTGGTCAAGGTCGATGTGCTCCAGGACAAGGCACGCCAGCTCGGCGTCTCGTCGCAGGATATTGCAACGGCGCTCAACAGCATCGTCGAGGGATCGGCGGCCACGCAGATCCGCGATGATATCTATCTCGTCGATGTGATCGGCCGGGCCCAGACCTCGGAGCGAGGTTCGATCGAGACGCTGCAGAACCTTCTGCTTGCCGGCTCCAATGGCAATTCCGTGCCGCTGTCTGCCGTTGCGAATTTCCACTACGAACTGGAGCAGCCGACGATTTGGCGGCGCACACGCACGCCGACCATCACCATCAAGGCCGCGGTGGTGGGACCGACCCAGCCGGCAACGATCGTCACCGAACTGCAGCCGAAAGTCGATGAGTTCCGCAAGGGCCTTCCGAGCGGCTATCGGATCGTCGACGGCGGTTCGGTCGAGGAAAGTGCCAAAGCGCAGGGGCCGATCGTGGCTGTCGCGCCGCTGATGCTGTTCATCATGGCGACGATCCTGATGATCCAGCTGCAGAGTTTCAGCAGGCTCTTCCTGGTGTTCGCCGTTGCCCCCACCGCGCTGATCGGCGTTGTTGCAGCGCTGCTGTTCAGCAATTCGCCCATGGGGTTCGTCGCAAT
The DNA here is from genome assembly GCF_051811225.1 of Rhizobium sp. 768_B6_N1_8. Taxonomy (NCBI): domain Bacteria; kingdom Pseudomonadati; phylum Pseudomonadota; class Alphaproteobacteria; order Hyphomicrobiales; family Rhizobiaceae; genus Rhizobium; species Rhizobium sp. 768_B6_N1_8. The sequence goes on from NZ_JBPWPV010000001.1 coordinate 2,127,878, forward strand.
CCTCGGCGTCCTGGCGCTGATCGGCATTCTGATCCGCAACTCCGTCATCCTTGTCGTGCAGATAGAGCATCTTCGAAGCGAGGGCATGCCACCCTGGCAAGCCGTTATCGAAGCGACGGAGCATCGAATGCGCCCGATCATGCTGACAGCGGCCGCAGCCACGCTCGCGCTGATCCCGATCTCCAGGGAAATATTCTGGGGGCCGATGGCCTACGCGATGATGGGCGGCATTGTCGTCGGCACGGTCCTGACGCTGCTCTTCCTGCCCGCTCTGTATGTTGCCTGGTTTCGAATACCCCGCGAGGCCTGACAACATAAGGCCCGTCCGGATCACTCCGGACGGGCCCCCTCCCGCTGACTAAAACGCGTTGCAATCCATCTCGTTAACGCCTCCCTTTCATCCTCCAATATAGGCCGCCAGTTCGTCGGACGTTCCCATCGGAAAGGCTTCCTTCAGATAATCGGGAAAGGCCGATACGCGGGTGCTCAGCAGCCGCCGCGATGGAAGATCCTGATCCTCGGCGCAACCGGCCCCACCGGCCGTCTGATCGTCACCCAGGCGCTGGCACATATCCGCCTCGTCCCTGATGTCCGCAAGAAGACACGGGGATGAAGCGGCGGCGGATTGCGACGAGCATGCCGCTTCGCCGATGATGTGCCGCCGCACGAGTGGCGGCGGCGACCAATAAGCCACATGGTATTCGGTCTGATCCGACATGGCTCGGCGTATGATGCGTTTGGCTGTCAGGCGCCCTGTTGGAAATACTGCAAGGCCGGAGAGATGAACTCGCTGTTTTCCCAAGTCGGATACTTCGCGCGGATCTCGCTTTGGAGATCGCTGACGGAACGCCCACCAGCCCGAACGAGGCTGCGCATCGCCGAGAAGTAGGCGAGCACATCCTCGGCGATTTCCACGCCGCCCAGATTGCCATGACCGGGCACGATCAGCCGTGGTTCGAGGCGCCGAATATCATTCAGGACAATCTCCCACCGCGCGACATCGATGTCGCCTGAGGTGATCATTGGCGGGAATAGAGGAACGATCGGAAACATCCTTTCCTCAAGTAGGTCGCCAGCAAAGACGATGCCTTCCTGGGGAAGGTATATGATCTGGTCACCGGGAGTATGCGCTGTGCCCCAGGTGCGGAATTCGACCATCCGACCGCCAAGGTCCAATACTGCCTGGGCGCCGTCATAAGTTTCATCGGGAGGGGTAAGCACGACGCCGTCCAGCAGGTGCTTCTGCGTAGGCGGAAGAACGCCGGTACGAAAGCCATCAAGCAGTGTCGCACCGGAGCGCTGGAGGTAATCGCGCTGGGTGGCGTTGTAGTAGATTCGTCCGTCCGGTTTGAACACCTGCGCTCCGAAACCGTGCTCGGGATGTGCGTGCGTGACCGTCAGGACGATCTGCCGGCCTGGAGCAAGTTGCCCCGCGAGTCGCATCACCTTCTCTGCGTTTTCGACGCCCATCCCACAATCGACGACGAGCACCTTTTCGCGACCGACGATGATGCCGATATTTGGGACGAGTGGTATCCGTTTGTCAGGCAGGACAAACACGCCAGGCGCCATCTCAGCGGGGAAGCGTGTATCGACGATCGGCATAGGCCGCGCGGCCAGAAGCGGCTGCGCGTCTTGCGCCTGCGCCCCGCCAGGCGGCGAAACGACGGCGGCCAAGCCACCGGCCATGGAGAGCTTCAGCAAGAGCCGTCTATCAACCAGGCTGCTTGTTTTAGGGTCTGCGGGTTCCATCGATTTTCCTCATCTATGTTCCAATCGCGCCACCTCTCCAAATCGGAGAACAGCCGCGTCTGCACATTTTGCAGGATGAGCAGCACCCAGCCATTCGGCAAATTGATTTCCTGTATTTATTGACATCCACGGCCTTTATGATGAGTGCGTGGCGTCGATGCCCTACTCCTGAACTACAGGATTGAATGAATTGAGAAAATTGACGCTTGCAAGATGCCGAGCGTGGTCCTGTAGCGGGCTGGAGCGCGCCCTAAATGCCAGACGTAACGCCCCGAATTATGGGTCGACCGTCAGTCAGCCGTTGAACGGTCACCGAGGGCAGGCAGTGACATCGAGAGGGATGCGATGCAGTCCCTGAACCATCGTTGGGCAGGATGAACATCGTTGCGCCGATGCCATGACAGGACGAACTGGACAGGCTCCAGCTCGAGCGGTAGTGGCAGGATCGAGAGTTCGTGCGAGTGTCCAGATGCGAGAACCACGCCTCCCATTAGCGTCGCGATCATATCGGAACGAGCAATCAACAGGGGCGCTGCGTACATATGCGGGAGCGTCAGCGCAAGGCGCCGCTTCAGGCCTTGCTTCGCCAGGGCCGCATCGACTAGTCCAAATCGGTCGTTCTCCGGCGAGACCAGCAGGTGAGAAAGTCCGAGGAACGTCTTGAGGTCGAACGGCGCCGACGCGACGGCGTGCCCTTTTCGAACGATGCAGACGAACCCTTCCTGAAACAGAGGTCGATTGAGAATTCTGCCCGTCGGCGAAGGCGGCACGCCGATGGTGAGATCGACCTCCCCGGAATCGAGCATGCTGATGGCGTCGTCACGCGCCGTGAAGTTGCGGATGCGCAATGTAATCCCTGGCGCCTGTTCGCGCAGGGCTTCAAGAAGACTTGGCAGCAGGACGAAGGTTGGGTGATCGGATAGACCCAGAGAAAAACTGACCGTCGAGGTGGATGGGTCGAAGCCTTGGGTGAATTCAAGCGTCCGCTGAATCTCGGCCAGTGCATGACTCAGCGGCTCGGCTAAATCGAGGGCGCGCGGCGTCGGCTGCAGCCCGTTCGGCCCGCGAACAAACAACTCGTCTTTCAATAAGGTTCGTAGCCTTGAAAGGGCCGCGCTCATGGCCGGCTGTGTGCGCCCGATCCGTGTGCCAGCGCGGGTGACGCTTCGCTCGGCCATCAGAGCGTCGAAGGCAACGAGCAGGTTAAGATCGATACCGTGCAAATCCATATAATGGATAATTACACATACTCAATATCGATTTCAAGCATGACGCGCCGTCGGATAACGTCTTCCCACGCCACATCCTCAGCAAGGGAAGCAACTATGGAAACTACCGAAAATAAACCGAGTGTTTTCGGCATTTCGCCGGAAGAACTGCGAGCCGTGGAGACGCTCTACCGGGCCTTCAGCGAAGGGAACCCGGACCTTCTCGACGAAGCCGTTACGGCGGACTGGCAGGATATCCCTCTTGCACCGCACCAGCAGCCGGGTCGCGATGGCATGAAACCCCTTATCCGAGAATTTGTCGCGGCCTTTCCGGACATCAGGATCCAGATCCTGGAGATCATCGGCGCACCAGGTCGCGCTGCCGTCCGTGCAGTCATTACTGGGACCCATACCGGCGAATGGTTCGGCATCGCTCCAACCGGTAGATCCTTTCGGATGCCCATTCACGAATTCCACCACATCGACAACGGCATGCTTACGCACACTTGGCATCTCGAGGACTGGTTCGGCTGGCTGTTTCAGGTTGGCGCATGGCCTGTCCAAGCGGAGGAGACGACCCGATGAAAGCCCTCCGCATTTGCAATTATAACGCTGCGCCGGTCGTCGAGGACGTACCGACGCCAGATATCAGCCCGGGCGAGGTTCTCGTGCGTATCAAGGCGGCAAGCCTCAATCCGCTCGATGTAAAACTGCAGCGTGGGTTTATGCATGCGTTCTTCCCGCTGGCATTCCCCTACATCTTGGGCACCGACCTTGTGGGCACCGTCGAATACGCAGGAAGCGACGTCACCCGTTGGCGCAAAGGCGACGAAGTCCTGGCTCGCCTCGACCCGACAAGCGGCGGCGCCTTTGCCGAATTCGCTGTCGTCAGAGATGACTATTTGGTCAGCGTGCCGAAAAAGGTATCGTTCGAAGAAGCAGCAGGCATTCCGACAGCGGCGGGCACCGCGTGGCAGGCACTGTTCGAAGTCGCGGATCTGAAACGCGGTCAACGCGTCCTGGTGCATGCGGGTGCCGGTGGCGTCGGTAGTTTTGCCATTCAGTTTGCCCGTTCTGTCGGCGCACACGTGATTGCGACAGCATCGGGAACGGGGATCGACATCGCCCGCCGGCTCGGCGCGGATCAGGTGATCGATTATCGGTCGGAGAACTTTGTGAACAAGGTGTCTGACATCGATGTGGTGCTCGACACGATCGGCGGTGAAACCCAGCAGCGATCGTTCAACGTCCTGCGCTCGGGCGGATATCTCCTGGCCACCTCCGCGCCACCCGATGAAGCGCTCGCGAAGGCGCATAATGTAGCGGCGAGTTTCGTTTTCCATGCTTCCGACCGAAGCCGTCTTGAAAAGATCGTCGAAGCTATTGACGCGAGTTCGCTGAAGGTTCTCGTCGATCAGAAAGTGTCGTCGCTCGACCTTGCCCAAGCCTTTGAGCATCAGGCATCAGGTCGCGCTCGCGGCAAGATCATCGTCGCATTCGACTAGACACAGCAACGCCACTGCATACCGCGGTGGCGTTTCCCTCAGTGCACTATCAACGATCAAGTCCCTCGCCCAGACCGGCGGCCGGCGCTTCAAGAACCGCTGATTGTTGCTGATGACGCGGCAGCAAGAAAGCTTCGGTCGAGCTGTCATATCTTGTCGCGACTCTTCGCCAAGCACGCAAGCCTGTTGGGTACGGGACCCTAGCGGCCGACTGCGGAGCCAAGGCTCTCAAGCGCCTCGCGCACCCGCTCACGCGCCGCCTCCGGAAGGCCGAGCACCGGGCGCGGTGGCGCAAACCGACCGAGGCCGATGAGATCGGCAATGGTGTACATGACACGGAAACTGCCGAATTCCCTAAACAGCGCCCAGAACGGCGCGAAGGCATCGTTGATGCGCCCCGTCTCTCCCGCATCGCCTGCCTGCGCCGCCCTCGTCAGTCTCAGCGCCTCGGCAGGCAGCAGGCCAGCAACCACGCTATACCAGCCATCGGCACCCGCCAGCAGCGCATCCGCAGCACCCCAGTCGCCGCTATAGCCGACCGCGAAATTATCAGGCGTCACCGAACGAAGACTTGTGATCTCCGCGGCGAAATCGCCGGTGGCGGGCAACGGCATCTTCACTGCTTTGACAGTACCGAGCCGGGCGAGCCGGGCGATCAGCTCGACGCTGAAGGTAAATTTCGTCGTGCCCGGATTGTTGTAGATGCAGAGCGGCAGCCGCCCGGCATCGGCCACGGCCGCGAAATGCTCGTAGACCTCGTCATCGGCGAGCGGCGTGTAGGAGACCGGCGCCAGCAGCAGGCCATCCGCCCCGAGCTCCCGCGCATCTTTTGCGAGCGTCTGCGCCTCATCTGTGCGAAGCGCTCCGACGCCGACGATGACCGGGATCTTGCCGCCGACGGCGGACATTGCCGTTTCCACCGCCCGGCGTCGCTGATCGCGCGACAGGAAGGCGTAACCACCGGTGCTGCCGAGCAACCCGATGGAATCGGCACCCGCGGCCTGAATGCGGGCAAGCAAGGTGGCGAGCGCGCCGGTATCAACAATGCCCGAGGCATCTGATGGCGTGATCGGAAAGGCGGAAAGACCGTGAAAAAGCGGCATTGGGAACGTCCTCTTTATGCGCGCGACAGCAGGAGCTTCATGCCGGCCGCCCCGAAGACGAGCGCCAGTGTGCCCTCGATCCAGCGCCGCGCATGGCGATACATGCGGATCATCGGCGCGGTGGAGAAAACCAGCGCATAACCGCAGAAGATCGTGATGCTGAGAATGGCGCAGCCCGCAAGGATGACGGCGACCGTCGTCGGCGTCGCACCGGGGCCAAGGCCGAGCGTCATGGTGGCGATCCAGCCGAGCAGCGCCTTCGGGTTGGTCAGATGCATCAGGAGGCCACGGCGATAGAGGCTGAAGCCCGAAGCCGGCCTGATGGCATCGAGCGGCCTGCCCTGCTTCTCATCGGAGGTCATGGCGGATTTGCCGGCCTTGTAGGCGAGAAACAGCAGGTACAAACCGCCTGCTATCTTCAGGATAATCAGGGCCTGCGCATATTGCGCCAGAATGGCGGAAACGCCGGTCGCCGCCATCGAGCCCCAGAAGAGCGAGCCGCTGACCACACCGGCGGCAATCATCAATGCGGACTGGCGCCCCTGATGCATGGCCACACCCATGATGCGCATATTGCTGGGGCCTGGGCTGGCTGCGGCGATGATATAGGCGGTGAAGACAAGGGCGAGATGATGCGGATCGACGGACATTCTGATTTCCCAAATTCGAATGCGCTTGGGGCGTATGCAGCCGTCACATGCCGTTCAGGAGCTTGAACGCGATCAGCCACATCACGCAAGCGATGATGGTTTCGAGAATGCGCCAGGAAACCGGCCGTGAAAAGATGGGACGAAGCCAGGCCGCACCATATCCCAGCGAAAAAAAGAACAGGAAGGAGCCGCTCACGGCCCCCGCGGCAAAAGCCGCCTGATGGCCGGCAAAGCGCGTCGAGATCGTGCCGAGCAGGATCACCGTATCGAGATAGACATGCGGATTGAGCCAGGTGAGCGCCAGGCACATGGCCATGGTCCTGCCGAAGCTTGCCCCCGCCCCGTTCGAAACCTGCAGCGCGCCCGGGGACCACACTGCCGAATAGAGGCTTTTTGCCCCATACCAGATGAGGAATGCCGCCCCGCCATACCGCATGACCGGATCGAGCCAGGGCATGAGGTTCACCACCTGCGCCAGGCTGGTGACGCCGACGACGATCAGGATCGCATCGGATAGAGCGCAGGCAAGGCAGACGGCGAAAATATATTCATTGCGCAGCCCCTGGCGCAGGATGAAGGCATTCTGCGCGCCGATCGCCACGATCAGGCTGAGACCGGCGGCCATGCCGGTGAAATAAGTCGAGATGTCCATGAGATCAGTGGGTTCCGCCGCGTTGTTGACACGCTCCATAGACGGATCGGCCACATTAAGCTAATTAATCATCCTTACGTCAATTAAGCGCAGCTTATCCATGATCGATTATCCCGCCCTTCGCGTGCTGCTTGCCGTGGTCCAGACCGGCAGTTTCGAAAAGGCCGCCGCCGTCCTGAACGTCACGCCATCGGCAGTCTCGCAGCGCATCAAGCAGCTGGAAGAGCGGCTGGGTGCCGCCCTCGTCGTGCGCGGAACGCCATGCACGCCGACGGAAAAGGGCGACTGGCTCTGCCGGCACATGGAAAATGTCGGCATGCTGGAAAGCGAGTTGCTCGAACACCTGCCGGCGCTGAGCGACCGCGACAGTCCCGAACAGCGCGTCACGCTGCGGATCGCCACTAGCGCCGACAGCCTCGGCACCTGGTTCCTGGAGGCCATGGCGGATTTCTCGAAAAGCTCGAACTACCTCCTGAACATTTCCATCGAAGATCAGGATCACACGGCCGAATGGCTGGAGCGAGGCCGCGTCATCGCCGCCGTCACAAGCATGGAAAAGCCGGTCTCCGGCTGCCGTCGCTACTCGCTCGGCGCGCTGCGCTACCATGCGACCGCGAGCCCCGAATTCGTCCGCCGCTATTTCCCTGATGGAGTCACTCCTGAAGCGCTTGCCCGCGCCCCTTCCTTCACCTTTAACCAGAAGGACCGCCTGCAGGCGCAATGGATCCGCCGCACACTGGCGACCGACGTCAACGTGCCGACGCACTGGCTGCCGGCCACCCAGGGCTTTCTCGATGCCAGCCTGCTCGGCATGGGCTGGGGCATGAGCCCGATCCAGCTGACTGAGGACCACATCAAAGCCGGCCGGCTCGTCGAGCTTATCCCCGACACACCGCTTGATGTCGTGCTCTACTGGCAGATCAGCCGGCTTGCCGCAGACCGGCTTGCGGGCCTAACGCAAAAAGTGATCGATGTGGCGAGGCGGTCGCTGGTGTGAGGGTGACGCGTGGGGACAACAGCGTCTGCTTTGCGCCAAAAGCCGCCATTCCGCCCCATGCGGGTGATTAGATCACGAATTCCGCCTCGTACGTCTGTGGCTCGGGAACGACCGTGACCTCCACCGGAATGATCCAATTGGCCGCGTAGCTCTCGCAGTCGGAACGCTGGAGGTCGGGCTGCACGCACCCGGCCCCATCGATCGCGCGACATCGCAGTATATATCGCCCCACTTCTTCAGGGGTCCACATGTACTCCCACAAGCGCCACGCAAAGGGACGTTCTGTCTCGAGAAGCCTTCCCTCGCGCCAGCCCCTGCCATCCCCGGTGCAGACCTGCACCTGCCGGACAGCAGCCTCTCCGCTCCAGGCGGCTCCGAAAATCCGGTACGGTTGGCCGACGATGAGACGCGCCCCCTGTACGGGACGCGCGATCTGCGCTTTGACCTCCATCTCCGCAAGGGGGACCAGCCTGGGTTCCCCGAGGCTGCGCTCCCAACGGAAATAGTCGCGCGCCTGCCAGTAGCCAAGGAACGGTTGCTCCACAACCGTGATATCAGTGATCCACTTGACCCAAGCCATGCCGAACCAGCCACCCACGACTGCACGTAGCGGGTAGCCGTGATCGCGCGTCAACGGCTCCTCGTTCATCGAATAGGCAAGGATCGTGCTGTCAGCGATGGCCTTCTCAAGCGGTAAACTGCGCGCAAAAGCGATGGGGCCGGGAGAAGCCGTTTTCTTGTTCGCGTCGACGACGCCGCTGTCGGCGCCTGCGAGCAGAACCTCACATGCGGTCCGCTTGACGCCCGCCATTTCCAAAATCTCGCGCAGAAGAACACCTGTCCAGGCAGCATTGCCGACGGCTCCATTCTGCCACTGCAATCCCTCCTTCGGCGGCTCATAGTAGACGCGCCCGTTCCCTGCGCACTCGACGACGGCGGTGAAACTCGTGCTCCGCATCGCCTTGATGCTGTCGAGGTCAAGTTCGATCGGGCGCTCCACCGCCCCGCTAACCCGCAATCTCCAGTCTCGCGCATCGAGGTCCGGCGACGGGAAATGGTTTCGCACGAAAAACAGCTCGGTTGGGATCAGCCAATCGGAGAGCGACGCAAACGGAAACTCGATATTCTCTGGGGATTTCTGTCGAACTATTAGACTGGGTTGCTGTGGTGTCGGCATCGTCCTCGTCTCTCCTTAAGAGCACAACGTCGGCTCTCGATCGCGCGAATACCGGTTCGATCACACCGCCCCTCGCAGTGCGTCTGTCGCATTCCGCCTTCGGGCCGCATTCTAGCACATACCGTACGTTTCTCGGATCGACCTCGAACGGCAGCAAAGGGCAGAAAGCAGTCATTCGCTCCAAGTCAGATCAGTCCAGCAGAACGCCAGACTTCGCATGCCGGAGCAGAATGCCAACAGCCGGCCCAGCCCGCCATCTATCATCAAACCGCGCTCAGCCTGAATAGCGGCAACGGACAGCGCCGCACTGGCAGCAGCCGGAATAGGACTCAGCCATCATGCCCCCTCACCGCCCATGCGGTGGTATCGTGATCGGGGTGCTGGTTGCTGCTCTCCTTGATTGCCGCGGCCCAGTCGGCGCCGTTGTTTTCGGTCGCACCGGCATTTTCTATGCCCGTGATCGTATCGAACCATTTCACCATGTTCTCGGTGCAGGTATTGGCACGCGGCGAGAAGGCGTGCGGATCGTCAAGCGAACCGATCATCAGGTTGGTGCGACCGTTTTCGAGGTGGTGGAAAAACAATGGCGTGCCGCAATTAGCGCAGAAGCCGCGCTCGACAAGCTCCGAGCTCTTCCAGACATCAGGCTTGCCGCGTGTCCAGGTGAGTGCATCATCAGGCGCAGCGACAAGCGCGGCAAAGATGTTGCCCGAGGCTTTCTGGCACATGCGGCAATGGCAGAGATGCGAATTGTCGTGCATAGCGGTTGCGTGGTAGCGCACGGCACCGCACTGGCAGCCGCCGCTCACCTCCATCTCGATGCGTTTCATTTTTTCTCCTTCAAGAGGCCGGTTGGGCGTAATTTCTTTTAGGTTTCCGTCTTTTGATCGTCCAGCAGAAGAATGGACCCGATCACGCCGCTCGATGTCGTGCTCTACTGGCAGTTCAACCGGCTTGCCGCCCTGACGCAGAAGGCAATCGAGATGGCGAGGCGATCGCTGGTGTAACAGGCCCAACTATTCGGCCAATGTTATCACGTGCTCGGCGGAAGGCTTCGAGTTCATGCACCGCGAACGTGATTGGCGCGCCGCGGCGCCTGCCCCCTCACTGGGTCTTCGTCATCGGCGGCTGCGTCCAGGAGCCGTCGAGCGCCGCCTCCTTCGGCCAGTAGAGGCGCATGTAAACGACAAACGGGCCCTTGGGCGCCGGCAGCCAGTTAGGCTCCTTGTCCTTGCCGGGCGACTCGTTCTGGAAATAGAGCGTCAGGCCGCCATCGGCGTCCTTCACGAGCTGCGGCAACATCGGCGAGTTGATCAGGTACCGGTTGATCGGATTGGCGACGAGCAGGCTCTGAGGCAGATCATACATCGTCATCGACCAGAATGCGTTGACCGGCGGCAGCCCGCCCGGCGTGAAATGGACAGTGTATCGGTTGGCGCCGTCGAGCCTCTGACCCGCGGCATCGACGGCATAAACCGGATAGATCGCTTCCTGCTTCGAATTTCCGTAAATGCCGATGGTCGCCACCATTCGGTAAAGGTAATTGTTCTTCAGATAGGCACGCGTGCCGAACACGTCGCCGGAGGTCACCTTCCCCGCGTCAATTTGCTTCCGCAAATTGTCGAAGTCCGCCCAAGCGTCGGCTCTGCCTTGCTCGAATGCCGCGGTCATTTCAGGTGTGAGCTTGCTCGCGTCGAAGGTTTTTCCTGCGCCGATCCCGATTTTGGCGAAACGCGCCATCAGGTCGGTCTCGGAAGGTACCGTCGGGCAGAACTGCAGGATGAAGTTCAAGATGTTGAAGAATTCGAGCGACTTCCTCTCCTCGTCCAGCGTCAGCGGCTTGATGAAATCGACCGCCGGCGTGGCGGCCGGCGCGGGCTGGCCGAGGAACGCCGATAGCGGCTCTGCCTTATAGCCGGCCTGGACTTTCTTGACATTGTCGATGTCGTCGGGGCTGAAAAGCTGCGTGCGATAGGCCGCGAAAACAAACTCGGTCTCCGAGCGGAACACCTTGTTCACGCCTTTGGGCGTTTCGCCTTTCCAGCCTGGCCCGGCGATGAGGAAGCTGCCGCCATCATTGCCGGTCGCGCGGCTGCCGATGTAGTCGAAGTTGAAGGTGTACCAATCGATGAGCTGGACGGCGAAATAGCGATCCTTCTCGATCATTGGCATGGTGACGACCATCGGCTCGGCACGCAAATCGAGGCCGAGCCAGGAATAGGGTGTATCCGAGTTGGGCGTCTGGATCGCCGTGTCGGCCGGCGTATAGACACGAGGGGTGTTGACGATCTGGTTCCACGGCCCCTTGTATTCGGGATTCTTGGAGTCGACGAAGTAGGCATGCTGGATGCGGTAGCTGTCGACCATCGGGAAGCCGTAGATATAGGCCTCTCTGGCTATGGCTCGGGTTTCCTCAGGCGTGGCGTCTTGGGCCTGGACGCCGGTAGAGGCTGAAGCCAGACCAACGGCAACGGCCAAGGCTGTCATTGCTGATCGTAACATGGGGATTCTCCTCCGTTGTCTGCGCGTGGGCCGCCCGCCCGGCGTTTGAAATCGCCAGTCAGTTCCCAGTCTCGCGACGCTGTTTCGGCTTCAGGGCCGCGCCCATCTGCTTTCCCTACTGGACCAGTTCGACTTCACTCGGCCGCCATTCCTTCGTGAAGAACGGTTCGAGCGGGCTGTAGAGCCGCAGCATGGGGATAAAGCCCTTGCCGGGCATGGTCTGGATCCAGTTGCCCCGCTTCACGCCTTCCGGCTGGGTCGGGCCGAAGTAGACCGTCGTCGTGCCGTCGGCGCCCGCTTCCGCGGCCGGTGACGGGAAGCTCTGGCTGCCCGCGCGCGGAAAACGTTGCGGCGTGTCGAGCATCGAGCGCGACATGTTGTCATAAAGCGTGAACGACCAGAAATTCGCCTGTGGGATGTCCTTCGGCAGCGTCACCTTGTAGGTCCTGGCGCCATCGAAGGGGTCTTTGTTTGCATCGACCATCGTCCACAGATACTGCGAGCCAATGCCGGGTACGCGCATGGCCATTCCAGGCGTAATCCCGGTCACGCCGTAGAAGAAGGACGTTCGCGAGTCCAGCAACCGGTACCCTGTGGGCGGAAAGGGCTTGGCACCATCCGCCGTGATTTCCGGGATCGGCGTCTCGAATTCGTAGCCGCTGACAAACAGTTGATTCACCCATCCCGAACCGGGGTAGTAGAACCAGTCCGCCGCGCGAGGAGCCATAAACAGCGTGCGCGAAGTGGCATTGGCGAGCGCCAGCGCTTCGGTAAGAATCTTCTTCATCCGCGCATCCGGTGCGAACGGTTTGCCCTTGATGATGCCGATCGCCGCGACCGGGCCCATCAGCTCGGGGTCGAGCGACCCTGCGGGCTCCTGCTGCACGACCTCATTGAGCATCTCGTAGTAGCTGAAGTCGTTGGGCGGGATCGTGCTGAATACCTTGCCGGTACCTTCGTGGAACACGGTCGGCGGCGGTGGCGTGACTTTTCCGAACTTAGCCTTGCCGCTCAGAAAGTCGGCGATGGGGGTGCCGACGCCGCCGGCCTCGTATGGATAGACCTTGGTGAATTTTCTGACCGTTTCGGCAACGGGCTTGGGATCGTTGTTCTCCAGGAACGAGCGAGCGAACCATACGACGATGCTGGTCCGGGCGCGGGCGATAGTGAATCCATCGGGCAGCGGACCATCGTAGCCGGGCGGCAGAATGAGGTATTTCCCGCCCTCGCCGCGATCAGCCCCAGGCAGCCCGATGTCGATGACCCAGCGAAACCAATAGTCATCGATGGCGCCAAGCGCCTTGGGTGGCACCTCGAGCACGATGGGACCCTTGGTCAGGTCGAGCATGCCCATGTAATAGACGGTGTCGGCATTGGCAGTCAGGTACAGCGACTTGGCGTCCATCAGCTCGGAAAAAATGAGGACCTCGTTGTCCTTGACCCCAATGCTCAGAAAGCCCTTGTGGAGAGCGTGTATGCTGACCCCCTGAAAGGTGTTCACGAACGCCTCGAAGGCGTGCATGAAGTCAAGATTGTCATAGACCTTGGCGATGGTCTCCTTGCTCGGCACGCCATCCTTGAAGTCGAGCGTGCCGATGCGCGTCTCGACTTTGTCCGGCGTGGAGATTGCCGGCGAGATGGCCTCATGGGCGGTGGCTGCAATCGTGCCTGCGAGGAAAGTGGATGTGGCGAGCGAAACCACCAGTCCGGATAGCCTGCTGTGTCTCTTAGCCATTGGATATACTCCTCACTTTGCCGACACAAAGTCGGTCTCATTTCTTCGGGACGCCATCGCAGGCTTCCTTGCCTTCCTCGGGTGTGGCGTCCTGGGCTCACGCCGCGCCGAAACGGAACGTCGGCAACAGGGCAATTCCGGAGGCAAAGAGTCTTCGTATAGTGGCTGGCATAACTAGATCCCCCATAGTGCTGATGTTGAATGTATTGGGCGAACTAGAGGATCGCGGAACGGCTCGATTACTGAGAGAGGGCAACGCTGGCCTCTCAGATCGCGTCGGTAAAACTGATAGACGCCTGCAACCGCTTTAAGAATATTAGCGGCACATAATATCACCAACACTACAAGTGCGTAACGGTAACATTAGCGAATATGTGAGCCATCGTTCGCTAAGCATGACCTAAGACACCAAAGGTGGAGAATGTTACGACAGGCCGGTGCGTGCTACCTCATCCAGTCCGCGCATACGAGCACGGCTCATATATCGGGCGCGATGAGCGGCATTGCACCGGACGCTCCCACGGCGGGTTGACGACCGATCAGTATTGGCTGATTGCGCGGGGCAGCTGGAGAATATTTTCCAGCCTCCCGGTGGATCGTTGAACGGCTCTCGCATCGATCAACCGGCCCCTCGTGAATTCTCGGACGGACATTGGGAGAACCTGATTCCAGTTGCAATCGCCACTAAATTGTATTAGCTAATCCTTGAGGAAATATTCACGTAAAACTTGGAAATTGCAAAATCCACCTGGCCTGACGCAATCAATACGCTTGGCCTGGCGGGATTTACTGTCCGCTTGCTATCGTGCAACGGGAGCGGACGCATGAATTACCCTGTCGGCAGCGATCTCTGAGGCGGTCTCGCCATCTGGAGGCGGAGAGGATCATGATTCAGACGGTTTACTTCGCAACCAATCGTCAGCCGCTCCTCGATCCAACAGATCCGCAGCATCAGCGGATCATCGGCTTCGGTTCCGAACTCGGCCCGACCAGCGGCATCGATGTCCGCTACGGCAGCGCCAAGGTCAACGTCAATCTGTCGAGGAAGACGAACGTGCTCGTGCCGGGCTCGCTCGCCGTCGCCAACCAGCAGCTTCTCTTTGCCGAAGGAGAGGCGCCGACGCTCGGCAGCGACACGATCTTCGATGCCATCCGCGCCTCGATGAAGGCCGATGACAAGCCGACCATCGCCTTCATCCATGGCTTCAGCAACAGTTTCGTCGATTCTATCGAGCGCGCCGGCTGGCTGAGCGCCTTCTATGGGCTCGACGTCAACATGTTCGTTTTCTCCTGGCCGTCGATTGCCTCGCTCCTGCCCATACCCACACCGTTTGGCGATTACGCCCATGATCGCAGGACCGCGGCGGCATCGGGCATCGCGATCGCCCGAACCCTGCGTCGCCTCAGCGATTTCGTCGACAAGCTCAGCGAGGAAGAGCGCTGCAACCAGGCCATTCACCTGATCTGCCACAGCATGGGCAATTATGTGATGCGAAATGCGCTACAGGCGCTGATGAAACTGCCCGAACCGCCCTCCGCGATGCTCTCGACCGTCAATGCCATGACCTCGCTCGATGGCACATCGTCATCCCCCCTGCGCCGCTATTTCGACAAGGTGATCCTGGCGGCCGCAGACGAGGATGCCGATGCCTTCGACGATCCCCAGAAATTCAAGTTCCTGCCGCGGATCTGCCGGTCGATCGCCGTCTATTATTCCGAGAAGGACTGGATCCTCAGCACGCTCAGCAGCGGCACCAAATTCAACGGACCGCGCCTCGGCGCAGACGGCCCCGACAATATGGGCACGATCAGCGACAAGGTATCGGCGGTCGACGTCAGCGCCATACTCGAGCTCTCAGAGCCGGAGAACCACCAATATTACCGCGTCTTCCCGCAGATGCGCGACGACATAAAGGCGGTCCTCACCGGCACCCCGCCCGAAAAGATCGCCAATCGCCAGGCAATCGGGCAATCCAGGTGGCGGATCGTCAGGAGGGCCGGGAGAAACGGGTGAACGGGATCAATTCGGCCGGGTTTTGAACCTGGCGCCGGCGTTCTGGCGGAGCTTCTGTCCGATCAAAAACCCCTCCCCAACCATCAGCCACTAGCGGCCGTGTCGAAGGCCGGGGGGCCGCTCGTGGCCCAACGCCGACATTACGCTTTGGCCCCGTGTGGATGGTCCCACCCAACAGAGATCCACAACGATCAAAACCCCGCGACGGCCAAGGCTGTGTCAGGATCGATCGATCCCCTCTGATTGGCGGGTCGGTATGGATCATGCAGTCCCTATGCGGGGGCTGATCTGAGATTGATGCTGCGGATTGGTCGGGTGCTGGTAAACTTCCATTCGCTCTGCACCGAGAGCCACGCCGCGCTCCACCAACTGGTCGACATCGCTTTCTGCGGCTGGGCCGTTAATTCCGAGTGCTGCCGCAGAGGAACCGACATGACCTCCATCCGCCAGCTTATCAGCCGCTACCCGCTCATTGCGTTTTTCGCCATCGCTTACATCCTGACCTGGCTCGGCTGGACCCTGCCGGAGCGGATCTATGCCGGCACGCTCCTCTCCGGCGCGTTCGCCTTGCCTTTCCTCCTCATGGTGCCCGGTCCGCTTTACGCGGCTCTGATCGTGACCGCGATCACCGGAGGCAAGCCCGGCGTCGTCGCGCTCCTTAAGAAGTTCACCATCTGGCGGGTGGGCTGGGGATGGATTGCGGTCGCTCTGCTCACGGCACCGGTGATCGGCGTGACGCCCGCTTATCTGAACATGGTCTTCGGCGGGCCGAACCCCACGGCGGCGTTGATCGCTTCAGCGCCTACCATTCTGATGATGTTCGCCATTCGCCTCGTCAATCCCCTCGACGGACCGATGCAGGAAGAACTCGGCTGGCGTGGCTTCGCCCTCCCGCGTCTGCAGGAACGGCACTTGCCGCTCGTCGCGAACGCCATCCTCGGCGTGCTGGTTGTCATCTGGCACTTGCCGCTGGTCCTCCTCGACATGCTGCCATCTTATGCGCTGTTTGGCACCTTCGCCTTCACGATCGTGTTCGGCTGGCTCTTCAACAACGCCAAGGGCAGCGTGCTCATCACCTTGATCGCCCACGCCGCAGACGGCCTTGTCATCACCGGCAATCTCGGCCTGAATACGATCGACAGCGAACGCCACATCATGCTGCTGGTCGCGACGTGGTGTGTGACTGCGCTGGTCGTTGTTGTCCTCTATGGGCCGACGCTTACCCGCAAACCAATACCCACGTACCCCGGAAATCAACCTGGAGCGTAGTCCGTTCCTGGCGCATTCCGGCCACTCTTCCCCTTCCGGAGGCGCTGGTGGAATTTGCTACCACCGCAAATATCCCTCGCGAAGTTCTGACTTTTGCGACAGACTTCCCCTATAAATCGGCGATCACGATTTTATCGCGAAAGTCAGGCGACGCGCGACAAACAAGTTCCGGGAAGGTACCTCATTCCCATAGTGAGATACCTTCCTGAGAAAGCGCGTTTTGAACGGCCGGTCTGTCTTCAAGACGGCGGGCATGTTTGGTCCACGCTGGATAGCTATTTTGCATGTCCATGTGCATCCGATTTCCCCATCGATAGAACACCAGCAGATATGGATCGACCACGGAATAGTGGTCTCCCACGACCCAGAGACGCTCTTGCATTCTGCTTTCGATAAGCGCGAAGGCTGAAGAAAGATGCTGCTTGCCCTTGGCGATCAACGAATCATGCTCGCCATCGTCGGTGAAATAGTCCGGTCGCCAAATCATTCGAACAGCGACGGCATGCACCGTGCCTGACAGCCAGTTAAACCATTCGATCGATCGAACAATTGCTTCCGGGTCAGTGCTCAAGAGCTTGGCACCAGGGTTGGTTAGCCCGAGATGGACGAGGATTGCCGGCGCTTCCGTCAGGATAAAATTGTCAGCGGTGAGGACGGGAATGCGGCCTTTCGGGTTTAGTCGGCGGAATTGATCAGTTTTAGTTTCTGGATGCCCCGGGGACATCAAAGCAAGTGAGTAGGGTTCGCCGATTTCCTCCAGTACGATGTGAGGCGCGAAAGAGCATGAGCCCGGTGCGGCATGTAGGGTGTATAGCATCTGATCCTCGAATAAATGCGGTGAAAGTCCCAATGAAAGCGACAGTTTTACAGATGAATTCCGCGACGTCGTAAAAATCAGCGTTTTGCGACCAATGAGTGCGCAGAGTGCTTCGCCAAGATTTCTCCATCAAGATAAATCGCCCAAAATGCACCCACACCGCGGGCGATTCTGCGCCAGTATCGAGTTGGATTACACATTTCAGTTGGGGGCTGGGCGCAGCTCATAAACAATGCCATACCGAGTGCGACAAGGGAGCCATCGATGACCGGGACCGCTTCTCTTCACACATTCGCCATCGGCGATGTCCACGGGCGTGCCGACCTGCTGGAGGAGATGCTGTCAGGCATTGCCGGCAAGGCGCGCGACGAGACGATCGACTACCGGATCGTCTTCCTCGGCGACATCATGGACCGTGGGCCGGAGAGCCGCAAAGCGATGGATCTCGTCATCCGCACGCTGCGCGACAGACCGGGCTCGAAGCTGATACGCGGCAACCACGACGCCCTCCCTCTTCAGATCCTCGACGAGACGGACCCGGCCGTTCAGGCAGATCTCGTAAACCACTGGCGAGACCTCGGAGGCAGCGAGACGATGCTGTCCTACGGCCTGCCCCTTGAGGCAGCCATCACCGCAGATGAGATCCGCGGCAGGTTTGGAGACGAGCGCCTGCAATGCCTGCGCGCGGCGGAGCGCTATGTCGAACTCGACCACCACATCCTCGTCCATGCCGGCCTGAAACCCGGCATTCCCCTGGCCGAGCAGGACGCGCATACGCTGATGTGGATTCGCGGCGAATTCCTGAATGCCAGCACCTCATTCGGCAAGATCGTCGTCCATGGGCACACGATTACCGCAAGCGAACGCGTCGAGATCTTCCCGAACCGGATTGCCATCGATACCGGCGCCTTCGCGACGAATATCCTGTCTGCGCTCCACATCGGCCCATCCGGCGATGTGGCGGTGCTGCAGGCAACGGAAGTCCGCCCCGGTCCGTGCCGTTTTCAGGAAGGCCGGCCCCTCAACCGGTCTCATGATGATGCGGATATGCTTTTCTAGGATTGGGCAGAGCGACAAGGACGGGCTGAACGGATCAATTCCGCTCTCGTCTGAACGGCACCAGATTGGACGTGGAACCCTTCGCAAGATCCCGGCCCGTCTCTTCATTCCGGCCATCCCCGTCGCCCGTTCCCGCACGCCAATCCGCCGTGATTTCCAGCCTGTGCGGGCTTGCCAGCAACTGGTCACTGAAATAGCGCGTCGGCGTCGTTCCGAGCATGCGGCGGAACATGGCAATGAAGGCGCTGACGCTCTCGTAGCCGAGATCGCCGGCAATGACGGTCACGAGCTGCCCTGCCGCCAGCCGCTGAAGGGCGACGCCGATATGCAGCTGCTGTCGCCAGCGCAGGAAGGACATTCCCGTCTCCCGCTGGAACAGGCGGCTGAGCGTCCGGTTGCTTGCTCCGACCCGCGCACCCCATTCGTCTATGGTGAAGCGCAGGCCGGGCTCGGCGACCATTGCTTCGGCCAGCCGCTGCAGCCTGCGATCGGTGGGCATCGGCAGATGGATCGGCTCGAGCGGTGCTGCCCTCAGCTCATCGAGAAGCACGCCGACCAGACGGTGAAGACGGTCTTGCGCCATATCCGGACTATCCGGGCGCGGCTCCAGGCGAAAAATCAGCTCGCGCAGGAAAGGCTGGACGAAGAGAATGCCGCATTCGTCCTTCAGGTCACCGGTCAGTTTCGCGTCGACATAGAGATTGCCGATCTTGATATGGCCGCAGGCACGCCCGCTGTGGGAAGTGCCGCCCGGAATCCACAGCGCGCAATTCGGCGGCACCGTCCAGACACCGCCGGCCGCCCTCATCGTCAGAACGCCGCTCATCACGTAAAGCAGCTGCGCCTTGCCATGGCGATGCGGCTCCGTCTCGCCGACGAATGTCGCCTCGGTGATGAAGCTGAAAGCCGGGCGCGACACCTCATCGATCGCCGACGGGTCAAATGTCTCTGGAATATCCATT
Organism: Rhizobium sp. 768_B6_N1_8; assembly: GCF_051811225.1. Taxonomy (NCBI): domain Bacteria; kingdom Pseudomonadati; phylum Pseudomonadota; class Alphaproteobacteria; order Hyphomicrobiales; family Rhizobiaceae; genus Rhizobium; species Rhizobium sp. 768_B6_N1_8. The sequence continues at coordinate 2,147,280 of NZ_JBPWPV010000001.1, forward strand.
GTCGATCCTCGTCGGTAAATTCACACCGAAGGCACCTCGCTCTATCACAGAAGCCACGCATCGTCCCTGCTGCCGAGCAGGCTCCGCCCCTTGCGCTCCGCCTCCTCTTCGTTTGCCGCAAAGACGATCGCAAAACCAAAAGCCTTTCCGGCAGTCGACGCCGCAATCTTGATCGCGGCCGATGTCGGCCTGCCGCCATCGATGACGATCATGCCCCGGCAATAGGCCCTCATCCGATCCTTGATCCTCTTGAAAAACAGCGCCCGCTCCTTGCGCTCCTCCTGCGTCTCCTCCTCGTGATCGTCAGGCGCGTGATCCGTGACCAGCACGAACGGCCGCCGCTCCTCCAAGAGAGCCTCGATCTGGTCATTGATGGAGGTTTCTGCATCGGCATTGGTGCGGATGAAGACGACAGGCAGGCGGGAACGATCCAGAAGCACGGCAGCGGTCTTTCGAAATGGAAGCAAGTGAGGCCAGACTAGCATTCCGGGCGGGAGCCGGATTTCGCGAAGCTGCCAACAAATGCCGGGGATCGGCCAAGTTTTGGGCAAGTGCGATGGGCGAAGCTTGCCCTGACGCATGAGCCCGTGGAGAGCAAGGCGCACATGGCGACTGACAGCGTCTGCCTTGCGCAGATACCCGGCCTTCTTCAATTATCGAATGCGCACTCAGTTCATTGACTTGAACGTCTCAAAGATCAGCGCTCTCAGCCAACGATGAACGGGATCTGCATCCATCCGCGGGTGCCACGCCTGGACGATGTCGAATCCCGGCACGGCTACCGGCAGGTCAAACGTCCTGATCTGGCTTGTTGCGGCGGATTTGCGATAAGAATTCGGAATCGCGCCGATCAAATCGGATGCCGCCGCAACTGCGATCACCGCTGGAAAGCTTGGCACGATCAGTCTGACATCGCGGTGGACGCCGAGTTCGGCGAGCGCCCTGTCGACCGGACCGGCAAAATCCGCGTGCGGTGAGAAAAGTACGTGGCCCCAGTCGGCATAGCTCTCGACCGTGATCGGATCTGTATCGAAAATCGGGTGTCCTGTCCTTGCAAGACCCACATACCGGTCTTCGAAAAGGGTCTGGCAACGCAGTTCCCCGCTCTCCGTCGGCAGGACGCCGATATCCAGATCCACGGCCGCGTCTCTCAAGGATTGAACGTCCTTGTCCGATCGCGGCGCAAACCGAAGCCTTATCCCTGGTGCCGCGTTCGCCACAGCAGCGCTCAGGCCCGCGGCAAAAATAAGCACGAACGCCTCATTGGCACGGATGGTGAAATCGCGGCGCACCTCGCGGATTTCCACGGTCGACGGCGGACTGAGCACCGCTTTCACAGCTTCTTTCAACGAATGCACGTCTTCGGCAATCGCCAGGGCATGGGGCGTTGCGACCATGCCGCGCCCGGCCGGCACAAGGATCGGATCGCCGAGCGCAGTCCTCAAGCGTGACAGCGTCCGGCTCATGGCTGATGTACTGAGGCCAAGCCGACGCGCGGCGGCCGATACGCTTCTCTCGCGCAACAGCGCATCCAGTGCCACCAGGAGGTTGAGGTCGAGATCGGGCATGACTCCATTTACTCAGGCATGGCGTTTCATGCAACAGTTGTTTGATTTCGTTGCGTCTGGCGCTCGCAGTCGGCTAGGCCTAACTAGTCGTCCATCCGATAACGATTGGGAGTTTCTCAATGTCCCTCGCCTCCACCGTACCGATTTCTCAGGATGGCCCGGCATCGCCTCGACAGTACATGGCCATCGCACTCATCCTTCTCTCAGCTGTTCTTGTCGTTCTGGACGGCGCCATTGCCAACGTTGCCTTGCCCTCGATCGCGCTCTCGCTGCACGTGGAAGCGGGCAGCACCGTATGGGTCGTCTCAGCCTATCAGCTGGCCGTGCTGGTCGCCCTTCTTCCGTGTGGCGCACTCGGGGAAATCTATGGCGCGCGGCGGGTCTTCCTGATCGGCGTCGCGCTGTTCACCGCGGCTTCGGCTGCCTGCGCCTTCGCCGGTGACCTTTCCTTGCTGATCCTTGCCCGTTTCGCGCAGGGGCTTGGCGCGGGCGCGATCATGGCGCTTGCCATGATGAACCTGCGCTCGGCCCTGCCGCAGCACATGCTGGGTCCGATCATCGGAATCAATGCCATGGTCATCGCAATTTCTTCCGCTGCCGGTCCAGGCATTGCCGGCGCCATTCTTTCCGTCACGACCTGGCCCTGGCTCTTTGCGGTCAACATACCGCTCGGCATCATTGTACTTCTCAGCGGCGGTCTGCTGGGCAGGATGCAGGGCACGAACCGAAAGCTGAACACCAAGGCCTTGCTGGCCAACACATCGATGTTCATCCTCTTCTTCTGCGGCACCGACCGGATAGCGACTGCGCCGGCAAGTGGCGCGGTCCTCATTGCCGCCTCGGTAGCTTGCCTTGTCATACTGCTGCGCCTGGAACGCAACAGCGACGCCCCGATCATTCCAACGGATCTCCTGGCGGCACCCGCATTCCGCGTGGCGGTCATCGCCTCGATATCCTGCTTCTGCGGCCAGATGCTGAGCTACATCGCGCTACCCTTTTATCTCCAGCACAGGTTGCACATGACTCCGGTTCTGGCCGGTCTCTACATGATGCCCTGGCCGGTTGCGACCGCGATCATCGCGCCATTTTCGGGACGTCTGGCAAACCGCGTCAAGACCGCATGGCTTTGCGCGACAGGCGGCGCACTGCTGGGTGTCGGCCTCCTTGTGGCAGCTCTCTGCCCACCCGATCCGAGAGGCATTGCGTTTCTGGTCGGCACGGTGATTGCCGGCCTGGGTTTCGGCCTGTTCCAGACGCCGAACAACCGCATTCTGCTTCTCTCGGCTCCGAAATCCAGAAGCGGCGCGGCAGGTGCCATGCAGGGCACCGCACGGCTTCTCGGCCAGACCCTGGGCGGAATCTTCATGTCGCTCATCTTCGCGACATTGCCGCTCTCCGCCGCGCTCGAGTTTGCGGTCGTCCTGTCGGCTGGCTGCGCGGCAATTGCCAGCCTGGTCAGCCTGAGCCGCGCCCGCTACGAACTGGCGGGACAATCTGGAGAGAGCAGTCGATGAGCATTCTGTTCGCCAGGGGCCGAAAGCATTCGTTCGTTCCTGGTCAGACCGATCCCGCAGAACGCCCGACCTCACACGCCGATAGCAGCATCCCAAACAACCAGCTCAGGCCGGCATCCATCATCGCCGCGCGCGGGGCAACGGCACTCAGCCGGAAACGCGGCAGCGGCAAAGGCGCATCCACCGTCACCAGGCCGAAGCGCGGCGCGTAGAGTGCGGCGAAGCGACGGGGGACGGCAGCAAGCATGTCGCTCTCGCCGGCGATGGCGAGCGCGAACATGAAATTCGGCACCGTCAGCGCCATCCGCCTGTTCAAGCCCCGCTGTTCAAGCGCCGTGTCGACGAAGCCGTGCGGATCACCACCAAGCGAAACGACGAGGTGGCGCATCCCTAGATAGCGCTTGAGCGTCGCCGCCTGCGCGAAAGGATGGCCGGCGCGCATGGCAATGACGAAATCCTCTTCGTAGAGCGTGAGACTGTGAAAGCGCGCCGGGATATCATCGGCGGGCACCACCGCGATATCCATGGCGCGGGCTTCCAGATCGCCAAAAGCATTGCGCCAGGCCCGCGCAGGCGCGCTTTCGCCCTGCTCCGGTAGCAGCTGGCGTATGCTGATGTCGACCTCAGGCGCCGACTTTGCCAATCCGGCAAGCAGCGCCGACAGGAAGACCGCGGAAACGCCATCCGGCGCCCCGAGCGTGAACCGGCGGCTCGACCTTGCCGGATCGAACGGCTCGGCCGTCGCAATCACGCTTCGCACCCTGGCAAGGATCTCGGCAACCGGCGCGGCAAGCTCCATCGCGCGAGCCGTTGCGACCACGCCTCTGGGCGTCCTCACGAACAGCGGATCGTTGAGCATTCGCCGCAGGCGCCCAAGCCCGTGGCTGACGGCTGACGCTGAGATGTTCAGCCGGTCGGCGGCGCGGCCGACATGGCCCTCCTCGATAACGGCTTCGAAAAGCACGAGGAGATTGAGATCGGCGCGCGAGAGATCAGTTTCATTCAGCATATCGCTGAAATCATATCATTGGCTTCAGCACCGGCAAACTGGCATTTCTGAAGCATGCAGGCGGCTCCGCAGCCGCGCTTCCGAACTCCAGGCTAGCAAAGGACCAAGCTAGCAAAGGAAAATATCATGTCACCGTCTCGACGATCCCTTCTCGTTGCCGGCACCGCCGGCCTTGCCTCCCTTGCCGGTAATGTCGGCGACGGCAACGCGGATATGCCGGCAGCAAATCTTGCCCGGATATCGGAAGAGGCCAATGCCGCGCTGATGCGCGGCGATGTCGATACCTACCGGGCGCTTGTGCCGCGCACGCAGGACTTCACGCTGATGTCGCCCTTCGGCGGCACGCCATCGCGGGAGGCCGGCTTCACCGAAAAGACCTGGGATGGCATGCGGCAGTTCTTCAGGAACGGCACGCTGAAACAGGAAGTTGTCGAGACCTATGCCGGCACCGATATGATCGTGCTCGCCGTCATCGAGCGCGCCCATGTCGAAGTCGGTGGCCTGCCCGCGCAGGACTGGGCGCTGCGCGTAACGCTCGTCTACCGGCGCGAGGGCGGAGAGTGGCGGCTTGCCCATCGCCACGCCGATCCGCTCGGCCATGCAATCACTCTGCAGCAATCGGCGGCACTCGGGCGTGGGGCATAGGGGAGCGATACCCCCACCTCCCTCATTCCTGTGCTTGTCACCGGAATCCAGCCGCCGAGCGTCTGCGCGGCGAATGACTCATACGCCTCAAAAGAAAAAAGTCTCTCCTGCCCAAGGACTTGGGCAGACTGGATTCCTGTGACATCCCTTGTGCTAGCACGAGGGCACAGGAATGAGGAGGTTGGGGTGGGCCGCGCCACCAGCCCTGCCCCCTCTCTCCAAATTCACTCGCTGGCAATCGCATCTCTGAACTTCGCCAGATCACCGTTGAAGCGCTGCGCCTCTTCCAGGAATGGCGCATGCCCCGACTTTGGATAGATCTTGGTCTGGACGGCCGGATTGAGCTCCCGCGCCCTTGCGATGCTCGGCTCGACATTGACCAGAACGTCCTTGCCGCCATAGAGCAACAGAACCGGCACGCGTGCTTTAGGCAAACCGGCGGAAACGGTCATCGACGGGATGGTCCGCGTCATGATCCACGAGGCCATCGCGGCATTTGACAGCAGCCGTTCGAACGTCGCCGTATCCGGCTTCGTCTCGAAACACAGGCCAAGGAACGTCCTGACAGCATCAAGGTGCACCGTCAGGTCATCCGAAGCCATGCCCGCATAGACATCAGGATGCGATGTGATCAGCGCGGCGTTGAGTTCGATGACGCCGTCGACATAGACGATGCCGCCAAGGCCATCGTCTCCATATGCGGCAAGATAGTTGGAGAGAACGACACCGCCGAGCGACCAGCCGACCAGAACCGGATTTTTCGCGCCTGTCTCCTTGAGGACGGCCGAGAGATCGTCGGCCCAGCGGCGCCCGTCATGATAGGCCTCTGCATCATCGGGCTTGCCCGACAGGCCGTGGCCGCGCAGGTCATAGGTGATCAACCGATACTTCTGCAGATTGGCGCTGCCTACCTGCATGTCCCAGTTCAGATGGCTGCCGAGCAAGCCGTGGATGAAAACGATCGCCGGCCCGGCGGGATCGCCCGATTCCTGAACCGCGATCTCGACGCCATCAGGCGCCTTCACCGTGTAATTCTTCTCCGCGGCCATCGCCATGGAAGACAGGCCCATCAGCAGGACCACCACCCAAATTCCGCGCATTATTCGTATCATGCCAAAATCCTTATGTTTAGTGATCACTACAAACTAACGGCTTGCTTTTTGCTGTCAAGCAGTCTTTAGTGATCACTATGGATAAGGTTGTGAAAACACGCCGCAGCGGCCCGCGAACCTTCGACAGGGATCAGGCGATCGATATCGCCATGCGCCTCTTCTGGAGGCATGGATATGAAGGTGTCTCGCTGAACGACCTGACGGCCGCAATCGGCGTCGCGCCCCCAAGTCTCTATGCGGCTTTCGGCAGCAAGGCTGGGCTCTACCGCGAGGCGCTCGATCGCTATTTCGGCCTGCGGGGGCCGGTGTGGGATATCAGAACGGCCACGACCCTTCAGGAGACGATCGAGACGCTGCTGCACAAGGCGATCGACGCCGTTACCGACCCAGCCGGGGAGCGCGGCTGCATGATATCAAGCGGCTTGATCCAGTGCGGGCCTGATCATGCGGACCTGGCGCGCGAAACGGCAGAGCGGCGAAACACGATGCGGGAGATGATCGCGGAGACGCTCGAGCGGTGGCTGGACCAGGAACGCGCCGTCTCGCTCGCCCGCTATCTCGTGGCCGTCCTGCAGGGATTGTCCGTCCAGGCATATGACGGCGCCTCGCGGCAGGAACTGCGGCAGGTCTCGGACGAAGTCATCGCGGGTGTGCAGGCCAGGGCGTTGAAGGGCATCTAGCGGGGCTTTCGCCCACATCCGCTAGCGCGGGTGCCGGGACGGAATAGAGTTCGCTCGTCGCCCTTCGCCGTAGTGATGAAACCCATCGGACATGCTATGTTACAACCAAGGCGTATCTGCTGTGGCCTCCATCTCGAGTTGATTTCGTTGCGTCGATGGCCAGGGCGAAAGGAGGGGGAGACCGATCTCGAGCAGCATTGTACTCGTGGAAACCGCAATCGGCGGCGCTGACATGCCTACACCACAACTCGGGAGGATGTCTAATGATACGTGCAGCGCTTCTGGCCGCCTCCGCGGCCCTTTTTGCAGCCGTGCCTGCAAACGCTCAGCAGGTTACCGGGACGCTCGGCTCGCCCAACGCCACGACGACGATCGACGGGCGTTATCTCCCGCCGCCGCCGCAGCCGTTTGAGGGCACCATCAATCTCAACGCCTTGCAGTCCAAACAGGCATGGCCAGCGCGTGTCGTGCCGCCAAGGGGCGCGCCAAATGTGCTCTTGATTATCACCGATGACGTTGGCTTTGGCGCTCCTTCGACGTTCGGAGGCGTCATTCCGACACCCACTCTGGATCGCATCGCCGCGGATGGCCTGCGTTTCACGAACTTTCACACAACATCGCTCTGCTCGCCGACGCGTGCGTGTCTCATCACAGGACGCAATCACCACTCAGAAGGCTTCGGAGTGATCTCGGAGCAGGCCACCGGCTTCCCCGGCTATGACAGTGTTCTTCCCAGGGACACCGCCACAATCGGCCGCATTCTGCTTGAGAATGGCTTCCGTACCTCATGGTTCGGCAAGGATCACAACACGCCGACCTATCAGACCAGCCAGGCAGGCCCGTTCAATCAATGGCCGACCGGCATGGGGTTTGAATATTTCTATGGCTTCATGGGTGGGGACAGCAGCCAGTGGTCGCCCATGCTGTTTCGCAACACCACGCAGATCGCTCCCTTTGTCGGCAATCCGCAATGGAACCTGATCACCGCCATGGCCGACGACGCCGTCGGCTGGCTGAACCAGTTGAATTCGATCGATCCGGCGATGCCGTTCCTGCTCTACTACGCGCCGGGGGGCACACACGCGCCACACCACCCGACGCCGGAGTGGATCGAGAAGGCCAGCGACCTTCATTTGTTCGACAAAGGCTGGAACGACGTTCGCGATCAGATCTTCGCCAACCAGAAAAGGCTTGGCGTTGTCCCGACGGACGCCCAGCTCACGCCATGGCCGGATATGTTGAAGAAGTGGGATAGTTTGTCGGCCGACGAAAAGAAGCTGTTCATTCGCCAGGCGGACGTCTACGCCGCCTACCTGATGTACACCGATCACGAGATCGGCCGTGTGGTCCAGGCCGTCGCGGACATGGGCAAGCTCGACAACACCCTGATCATCTTCATCAGTGGCGACAATGGCGCGAGCGCCGAAGGCACGATGAACGGCACCTTCGCAGAATTGGTTCCGTTCAATGGCATCAATCCGACCGTTGCCCAGAACTTGAAGTTTTACGACCAGTGGGGCAGCAACGAGACCTATCCCCACTATGCCGTTCCGTGGGCTTGGGCACTGGATACGCCCTTCAAATGGACGAAGCAGATCCCGTCCTTCTTCGGAGGCACCCGCAACGGCATGGCCATCTCCTGGCCCGCGCGCATTTCCGACAAGGGCGGAATTCGGTCGCAATTCCATCATGTGATCGACGTCGTGCCGACAATCCTTGAAGCGACTGGCGTTCCCGCACCGATCATGGTCGACGGCATAGCGCAAAAGCCGATCGAGGGCGTGAGCATGGCCTACACCTTCGACAAAACCAATGCCGAGGCTCCCTCGCGACACCGCACGCAGTATTTCGAGATGATGGGAGCGCAGGGTCTATACGATGACGGTTGGATGCTGAGCGCAGTCCCCATCCGTGCGCCCTGGGAGTTGGCTGGCAAGGCGATCGATGATCCCGCCACCGCGTTCAAGATGGAACTCTATGACGTCCAGCACGACTGGACCCAGAACAACGACTTGGCTGCCGCCAATCCTGCGAAGGTCCAGGAGATGAAGGACCTGATGTTCGGCGAGTTTGCGAAGTACCAAGTCCTGCCGCTGGACGCTTCCGCTGCGACGCGCCTCGCTTCTCCGCGCCCGTCGGTCACGGCAGGAAGAAACGTGTTCACCTATAAGCAACCGGTGACGGGCCTGCCGGAAAGTGTGGCGCCCAATCTTCTCAATACCTCCTACACGATCACCGCGGACATCGATGTGCCGCAAGGAGGTGGCGATGGCGCCATTGTTTCCCAAGGTGGACGGTTTGGCGGATACGGGATGTACCTGCTGGGAGGCAAGCCGGTCGTGACCTGGAACCTTCTCGGTCTTGACAGAATTCGTTGGGAAGGCCCCGAAGCGCTCTCGCCCGGCAAGCACACCGTCGAATTTGACTTCAAATACGACGGTCTTGGCTTCGCAACGCTTGCCTTCAACAACCTCAGCGGCATCGGTCGTGGCGGCACGGGAACGCTGACGGTCGACGGCAAGACGGTCGCAACGCAGGCGGTACAGCGTACCGTACCGCTGATCCTGCCGGTCGATGAGACTTTCGACATCGGCTCGAAGACCGGCACCCCGATCGATGACCGCGACTATCAGGTTCCATTCCCGTTCACCAGCAAGCTCGAGAAGCTGACGATCTCCGTCGAGCCTCCTAAGCTGACACCGGACGACGAGAAGAAACTTATGGAAGCCTATCGAAGCGGACAGGACGCGAAATAGTCTGCGTCCATCGCCGAGGGCCGCTTGGCCCTCGGTGCCGCTTTACGGTTTGGACGGGCCTTGATACCGCTTCGGACCGCCTCTCGATCCCCGTCTCTCAGTCATTGATGACCGATATCGCCGCGGTCAGGCGATCGCCAGTTCACCCGCAGGCGCTGCGCGATAGGCTTCCCGGCCGCCGACCCAGGTGCGGCGAACGGCGGGTGCAGCACCATCAGGCCAATCGACCAGCACGAGATCCGCCCGCTTGCCGACTTCGATGACACCACGATCGGTAAGACCGGAGGCGCGCGCCGGATTGCCTGACACGAGCGGCCAGAGCGCATGGAGCGGTGCCACGCCATCGGCCTTGAGCCTTGCAAGGCCGAGCAGCATCGCCGGGTAGTAATAGTCCGAGGCGAGAATATCGCAGAGCCCTTCGCGGATCATGTCGGCCGCGCCGATCGAGGCGAGATGGCTGCCGCCGCGCGTCGCGTTCGGTGCGCCGAAGACGATGAAGTCGCCGGCATCGCGGGCGGCCCGCGCCACCCGCCGGTTCATCGGGAATTCGCAGATCCTGGCACCGCGGAGACGGAAGAAATCGCGCGTTTCGATCTGGCTGTCGTCATGCGACAGCATCGGTGCGCCCGCGGCCTGGCCGAGCGCTGCCACTTCCTCGATTGCATCAGGCACCTGCGGCCGGCGCTCCCACATGCTGCGCACGAGCGCCACCATGTCCGCCACCGGGATTTTCGCCCGCTTGGCGCGCTCCCCCATCTTCTCGACAAAGCCGGGCGTTTCGGGATCCACTGTCGGGAAGGCCGGATCGAGGTCGAAGGGCCGTTCCTGCAGCGGCGTCGAAGGATGCAGCATCGCCATCGACGTGTGGTCGTTGAAGGCAATCGACGGCAGGCGCGGACCGGCAAGCGCCTCGCGAATGAGGTCGATCGCCTCGAAGCAGAAGGTCTCCCAGCGCAGCTGCACGCGATTGTCCACCGTCAGCCGGGGCGTGAGCGCGTCGAGCGCACGCACGATGGCATAGCCGGTTTCGACCGACCGCAGCCCAGGCTCCCAGCTGAGCGTCAGCGCGTGATAGGCCGTGGCGATGCCGTTGGCAGCAAGCTGGCGGTCGGTTTCGAGCAGCGCGGCAGCGACCGGCAGCATGGTGCCGGGTCGCGGCATGACCTGCCGCTCGAAGGCATCGCCGTGAATGTCCACGAAAGCGGGACCGAGCAGATGGCCGCGTCCATCGATAGGATCCGCCCCGTCGCGCGCACCGTCGATATCAGTGATCCGGCCGTCTTCGACACGCACGGAGGCGGTCTCCAGACGGTCGCCGAAAACCACGGTTGCGCCCTCGATAATCACTGCCGGATTGTTTTGCATGGGTCTCATTCCGAAAAAAAGAGGCGCAGCAGCTGAGTCCCTCGACAGGCTGCGCGCAGGCCGCCGCTTCTAACCAGCGGATATGACAAATTTGCGAACGTCGCTGTGCGTTGGCACTATTTGATCGCATGCGGCAGCGCTCATTCCTCCTCGCCTCAATCCGGGCTCCTCTTGCCGGGTGGAAGCTGCTTTACGGATATGTCTGTGAATGGCACGCTCGATGACAAGGCAACGCTTCGGCAGTTGCTGAACCATAGTCCGGGATTCGATCCGTTTGCATTCCTCCGCGCGGATCAGAGCAAGCGGCGTTAAATTAATGGCCAAGCAGTCGGGAAAGATCGGGTCGCCGCGGCGCAGACAACGCAAGGGCGCCCCCGTGCGGTCTACACTCGTCTCCCGGCCTGAATTCCTGCAAGGCCGGGATCGGGACATTGCCCTGATCGACAAGATGATCGCGCGGATCGATCAGGGCGGATCGACGCTCGTGATCAGCGGCGAGGCCGGGATTGGAAAATCCGCGCTCCTCGAGCAGGCCAGGCATCGGGCCCGCGAGCGCGACCTAACGGTATTGAGCATGACCGGCGTTCTGGCCGAGGTTCATCTGCCCTTCGCAGCGCTAGAGCAGGCGCTCCGCCCGCTGATGAAGGAGGCCGTCAACCTGGTCCCCCGTCAGCGATCTGCCTTGTTCTCCGCTTTCGGCATGCATGATGACATGGGCGCACCCGACATCTTTCTGGTGGCGCTCGCAGCACTGTCCCTTCTGACGGAAAGTGCGGCACGCAGGCCCATCCTGCTCATCGCCGACGACGTCCAGTGGCTGGACGAGGCGACTTATGAGGTGCTGGCCTTCATCTCACGCAGGCTGAGTTCGGACCCTATCGTTCTGTTCGTGGCCATGCGCGATGGCTTCGACCGCCTGTTCGACGATCCCTCCCACCTGCGGCTTCGGCTTTCGGGGCTCGGCGAAGCCGATGCCGAGCACCTGCTGGACGCCCATGCGCCCGATCTTTCGGCCGACCTGCGCAGCCGCTTCCTCCAGGAGTCCGCGGGCAATCCCCTCGCCCTCCTGGAACTGCCGCGCGACAGGCGAGCGGCTGGTATCAAGGATACGACATGGCTTCCACTGACGGAGCGCCTGGAACGCGCCTTCTCGTCCCGTCTGACCGATCTTCCCGCTGCAACCCGGATGCTGCTGTTCGTAGCGGCGGAAAACGACGGGACATCGCTCCACGAAATCCTGCGCGCCGGCAAAGCCGTGTTGGGCGGAGAAGTGGATGTCAGCGCTCTGACGCCGGCCATTGCCGCCAGGCTGATCGACCTTGACGAAACGGAGGTGCGGTTCCGGCATCCGCTGGTGCGTTCGGCAATGCACCAGGCGGCAGATCTGGCGACGCGGCACCGGATCCATGCCGCCCTTTCCGAGATCGTCCATGAAGAGCTGGACCGGCATTTATGGCATCGTGCGGCGGCAACGATCGGACCGGATGAGGAACTGGCGGGTGAATATGATGCCATGGCCGGCCGGGCCCTGCGCAAAGGTGCGGTCGCCATGGCAATCGAGGTTCTCGAAAAAGCGGCGGCGCTGAGCAGCACGCCGCGAGCCAAGAGCGACCGTTTCCTGCGCGCCGCCGAGCTTGCCGCCGATCTCGGCCAGCCGGACTTGCTGGAGCGACTGCTGCGCCAGGCCAATGTCAGCGAGCCCGATCCTGTTGCATCGGCGCGGATCGGCTGGTGCCGCGAGATGGGTCAGCCTCCGATGGTCAACGACCCCGCGAAAATCCCCAGTCTGGTTGGCCTCGCCGCTGAGGCCAATGCTGCTGGCGCCACGGATCTGGCAAGCAACCTGCTCTGGCGCGCCGCGCAACGCTGCTGGTGGAGCAATGCTGACGGGGATCTTCGCAAAACCATCCTGATGGCGGCAAACAGGCTCGAATTGCCCGACACCGATCCACGCCTGATCGCCATATCCGCTTACGTCGAGCCGCTTCACCTCGGGGGCGAGATATCAGGCAAGCTCCAGCAGCTTGCCGGCACGAGCGGCGGCAACCCGGTCGCGGCGCGCATTCTCGGCAGTACGGCCAATGTCATCGGCGCCTTCGACCTTGGCGTCGGTTTGCTCACCTATTCGGCTGCCGCCCTGCGCGATCAGGGGCGGCTCAGCGACCTCGCGCGCGTGCTTTTTGCTCAAGCCTGGGCAGAGATGGAAGTCGGCGACTGGACGGGCGCGATGCGGGAGGCCGAGGAATCCGTTCGCTTCGCCGAAGAAACGGGAGGAACGCTCTGGATTGCCGCGGCCACGATCGTCAAGGCGAGGCTTGCGGGCATGATGGGCAATCTGGACCAGTCACAGGCCTATGCGGCCCAGGCAGAACGCCTGGTCGTCTCGGTCGGCGCGAGTTTCCTGCTGGCAATGCTGCAGATTGCACGCGGCACGGCCGCCATCGGCGCAGGCCGGCATTGGGAGGCCTATGAGCATCTGCGGCGTCTTTTTATCCCTGCCGATCCGGCATTCAATTCCGGCCTGCAATTCTTCGGTCTCGCTGATTTCGTGGAGGCCGCAGTCTTCTCCGGACATGCCGAAACGGCCGAGGAGGTGATAGAGGAGATGCAGCGTGTCGCCGGTCCGTCGCCAGTGCCGTGGGTCGAAACGATGCTCTCCTACGGCAAGGCACTGCTCGCAGCACCTGCGGAAGCCGAGCGGTTCTATCTGCAGGGTCTCGGGCCGTGCGCAAGCAAATGGCCTTTCCTGAGGGGACGTCTTCTGCTCGCCTATGGCATATGGCTGCGCCGCCAGCGTCGGTCCGCCGATGCGAGAGCGCCGCTACGCGAGGCCCGTGACATCTTCGATGCGCTGAGCGCCCTGCCCTGGAGCGAGCGTGCGCGCGAGGAACTGCGCGCTTCGGGAGAAGCAAGCCGCAAGCGAACCGAATATGTCTGGGAGACGCTGACCCCACAGGAGCTTCATATTGCCCAGCTTGCCGCCGAGGGTCTGTCGAACAAGGAAATCGGCGCCAGGCTCTATCTGTCGCACCGGACGGTCGGCTACCACCTTCATCGCATCTTTGCGAAGACCGGCGTCACGTCGCGCTCGGGGCTGCGTCCCATTCTGACTGACGCCATCACGCCTGAAAGCTGACCACCGACCTGTCACCGGAGTGGTCACCAGTCGCCAGACTGGTCATTTGACAGAAGCGGAAGCTTCCGGCCGGGGGCTACCAATGCGGCTGCGTGCAACCTTCCCGGAGAGAAAGACCGTGAAATTCTTGCCCCTACTCGCAACCCTCAGCCTCGGAGTAACTCTCATGATTCAGCCCGCTCAAGCGGCGCCCGACGTCGCGACCGACCCGCGGATCGACCCCCAGGTCCGCGCCTTCCTTGCCGAGATCAACAAGGATCCGAGCCCGTTCTGGAAACTGCCGCAGCCCAAGCCCCAGGAGATCCTGACCGGGCTTCAGAACATGACGCCGGTCGACATGTCAGGCGTGACCACGACCGAGCAGACCATCACCCAGGATGGTCTGAGCGTGAAGATCTACATCATGAAGCCCGAGCACATCACCGGCAAACCCGGCGTGCTGCTCTTCATTCACGGCGGCGTCTGGATCGTCGGCAATTTTGAAAACCACCAGCGCCTGCTGCGTGATCTTGTGGTCGGCTCCGGCCAGGTCGGCGTCTTCGTCGAATATACGTCCCTGCCAGAAGCACGCTTTCCCACTCAGCTCGATCAATCCTATGCCGTGCTGAAATGGGTGGCGGCTCACGCCGGTGAATTCGGCGCGGATGGCAGCAGGATCGCGGTTGCCGGCAATTCGGTCGGCGGCAACATGACCGCTGCCCTGACGCTGATGGCCAAGGACCGCAACGGCCCGAAGATCAGCTTCCAGGCCCTTCTCATCCCCGCAACCGATGCCAGCGTCGATACGGGCTCCTATCACGAATATGGAGAGCAGCGCTTCCTGGCGCGCGCATTCATGAAATACGGCTGGGACCTCTACGCGCCCGACGCAAAGACCCGCGACAACCCCTATGTATCGCCGCTGCGCGCCAGCATCGATCAGCTCAAGGGCCTGCCGCCGGCACTCGTCATCACTGCCGAGAACGATCCGCTGCGCGACGAGGGCGAGGCCTATGCCCGCAAACTGAAGGAAGCCGGCGTGACCGTGGCTGCGGCCCGCTACAACGGCACGATCCATGACTTCGTGCTGTTGAACGCGATCCGCAATGTGCCTTCCACGGAAGCCGCGATCGAACAGATCAGCGACAATCTGCGCCGCTATCTCGAACCCGCAACGCATTGATCGATGCGGCGACGCGGCGGCCATCAGCGCGCCGCGTCGCTGACTTGCATCCTTGCCTGTCCCAGGTGACGGTCCCGGTAGTTCGAAGAAAGACGGAAGGCTCTAGACCAGTGGAACCTTAAAAAACAGCTTCTGCTGCTCCGGCCTGTCTGAAGGATGGGGCGCGCGTCGCACCAGCTTACCGCCAACTCGCTCTATGACGGCCCGGGAAATGAGGTTCTCCTCGTTGCAGAGAATATCGAGTTCACTCAGCCCCCGGGATTTTGCGAACTGGAGCAGCGCATCGAGCGCGGCTGTGGCGTAGCCCCGGCCTTGTTTCCAGGGCACCACCGCGTATCCGACATGTCCCGGAATGCTGTCGGGAACTGTCCAGGTAACGGGCAGATAGCGCAGGTCGATCTTGCCGCAGAACTCCCCATCCCAAATCCAGAACGTGTGATTGGTGAGCGCCATGGCCGTATCGCTGATCTGCGGTTTGGCCGAAGCATGTCGCCCCATCAGCTTGTCGAGATATGCCGCGGGATCATTACGAAGGTCCTGAAGTTCGGCTTCGATGAAGCCAGTATCTCCAATGCGCCGCGGGTCGGGCGACCAGCCCTTCGCCAGCGCCGCTTCATACCCCGAGAGCTTCTCAAGGTCAGGTATGACCAGGATTGGGCGTCCGTCCAACATCCAAATTCCAACCAACTCGAATAGACCGGCCAGATCGCAGCCGCGGTTCAGCCGATACCGACAGTCCAGTCAGGAGCCGTCAATAGAGCGACTTCCTGTAGGCGTCTTCGAGTGCGTCATCTATCTTGCGCATTTCGATATCATCGGTCGGAGCGCCCGTCGTCTGATCCAGGATGATCTTTGAAAGCGAGGGCATCTCGCTACGATCCTGAAAGTGATCCGGATCCCACAGATGCGAGCGCCTGAACGCCTTGGCGCAATGCAGGAAGACCTCACCCACCTTGACCAGTATCGCGAGCTTGGGCACGCGTTCGCCGACACCCATATCCGCGAGGATATCAGGATCGGTCACCAGCCTGGCCTCGCCATTCACGCGAAGCGTGTCGTCAAATCCCGGAATGATGAAGAGCAGTCCAACGCTCGGATTGCTGAGAATATTGGCCAGCGTATCGAGGCGATTGTTGCCCGGCCTGTCCGGGATCGCCAGCGTCTGCGGATCGAGGATTTTCACGAAGCCGACCGGGTCGCCGCGAGGGCTGACATCGGCTTTGCCATTCCGGTTCTGGGTGCCGATGCACAGGAATGGCGATCGCCTGATAAACTCCTGTGCGTGCCTGTCGAGCGCGCCCATGCATTTCTGAGCTGCCAGAGCATGCGCCGGTTGAAACAATTCTCGAAGAGCCTGCTCATCCCTCACGACAAATTTTGGATCGACACTGAACTCCTTCATTCCATTTTCCTCCCGCAGCCCCCTGTCGCACGGATCGCGTCCGAGGTAATGATGTACGTACCTCAGATTTGAGGCGTTCGTCAAGCCGCGGTATCCTGGGGAGCGAAGTGGGTTCGTGAATGCAGGTATCTGCCCTGCCCTCAGTCCCCGTCTCTCGCAGCGCTAACGGCAACCGTCATGATTTCTCCCGCATCGTGACATTGTTCGGTGTGCCCCACCAGTGCAGGCAGATCAAAGACCTCATAACGAAAGGAATGAAGTGCCAGCTTGCCGTCCGCTCCCGGCTTGCCGGGTACGGCATATTGCCCGGCCTCTATGCTCGGCTTGCCTCGGGTCATTGCGGGCTCCTTCGTCTGCCCGAGGGAAAGTAAGTGCGCTCTTCCTGCGCAGCAAGCAAAAGCAGCCTTCTGCGGCAGTCGAGTGACGGGAGCGTCATTGCGGTCGCCGCCAAGTTCCCTATTCTGCGAAGTTGCAGAGTCAGGAAAACAGGTCTCGTTTCAGCCGGAAATTTACGACAAAAGGAATGAAAGAATGCCGATCGTTCTTGTTCGCGTTTTCTGGAACATCTTCTGGCGCTCGATTGTTGTTCTGGCGCTGAATGCCGGCATCACCTACGGAATATACGCATCGGCATATTCCCTGTTTGTACAAACTGAATTTTCCGTCAAGTTTCGGCTGTCGCTATCGCTCCTGCCGGCTGCCATCATATTTGCAGCCTTGGCTGCGCAATCCAGCCTCGTTCAAAACCTCTTGTTCGAGCGCCGATCGTTGCTGTCATCGTCGCAATGGCGACAGACCTATCTCGGATTATCCCTGTGCTCGTTCGTCAGCGTGATAATCATCGGCACGACAGCGCCGTTCCTGGACACGGCGGCCTGGTTATCTCTCCGGTCATTGCTGCCATTGGCGTTGTTCTCGATCTTTTGGGTTGGAGCGGCCATCTGGCATGCGCAATCCGTACATAGCCGTCGCATGTCGCAGAGCATGGGCAGACAGTCCTGAGGTTCGGCGGCAACTGCTCCTGCAAGAGCTGCATAGCAGCCTGCCGAATGGATCAAAGCGCCCATGAACACCTCATGCGCTGAACAGGTTGGCGGCCATATAATCGACGAAGGCCCTGACCTTGGGTGACAGATACCGGCTGCTCGGCCAGAGAACCCTGAAGGTTCCCGTATCGTCAAGATGATCGTCCAGCAGCCGGACGAGCTTGCCTTCGGCGATCTCCGACGCCACGGCGAAGGGCGGAAGGCATGTGATGCCGAATGAGCGTTCGGCAAGATAGATCAGCGGCTCCAGCGTGCTCGCCACCGTGGTCACCGGCAGATCGAGCTTGAGCGCAATGCCGTCGCGCACCAGCGGCCAGGGTTCCAGCCTGCCGGAATTGGCGAAGCGATGGTGCAGGCACCGGTGATCGAGCAGATCCTCAGGCACATCAGGACGACTGTAGGTCGCGAGATATTCGGGCGAGGCCACGATCACGTGCCGGAATGTGCCGAGCTTGCGGCTCATCAGTCGCGTATCCCTGACCTCTCCGGTCCGGATAACCGCGTCGAATCCCTCCTCGATGACATCGACGAGGCGGTCGGTGAAATCGAGATCGAGATTGATCTCCGGATAGGCTGCCATGAAGGACGATATGGTCGGCATGAGAAGCATGCCGGCGAGCGGCAGGCTGACACGCAGCTGGCCCCGCGGCACAGAATGCGATCTCGAAAGCCTCGCCCGTGCCTCTTCATATTCGGCCTGAATGCGCCTGCATGTTTCGAGGAAGAAGCTGCCCTCCTCCGTCAGGGCCATGCTGCGGGTCGAGCGGTTGAACAGGCGCACGCCGAGCTCTTCCTCCAGCCGCGCGATCGCCTTGCCGACCGCCGAGCCCGAGATGCCCAAGCGATGGCCGGCAGCCACGAAACTCCCGGCCTCCGCGACTTGAACGAAAATGCCTGATGTGCCGAGCCTGTCCATTGCGGAAAAAATATCCGATCTGTTGAGAATACCGGCCCATTTCTCCGATATTTGCCGTCCGATATCCAGACCTTGCCGCGGCCATTTCGTCCGTGCGCTTCAAATGGAGATCTTCATGAACACCAAAGCGATCGCCGCCTTTGCAGACGCTCCCGTTCCCACGACCTTTATCGTCAACGTCATTCATGCCCATCCCGGAAAGCAGGAGGAAGCCTTCGAGATCATCCAGGACGTGGTGCATTACGTCGCCGAGCGGAAGGAAGGTTTTCTCTGGAGCAGCCTGGCGAAGAGCAGCGATGGCCTGACGGTCGTCAACATCGAGGCGATCCAGGAAGCCGGCAATGTCGGCGAGTTCTTTTCCGATCCTGATTTCGCCGAGAAGTTCAAGCGGCTGGACACGGTCTCCAGCAGCGAATTCCACACCTATACGGTCGCGGACCTCGTGCTCCCGAAGCGCGAAATGGCCGGGTGATCCACAATGACCGGATCCATTTCCGAACGGAACGCGCCCGGCCGACAGAAATCCGGCGGAGGGACCTTCCCTTTGCCGGTGCTGACCACGCTCGCGCCCTCCGGTTTGTCAAAATCCTGACCGAATCGCCTCCGGGGAACCGCAGAGCCTGCTTGCCCGTTTTGCGACGGCGACAGCCGGAAGTTACCAAAACCCTAACATGTTGATTTATAGAGCTGTCGCATTTGAATATTCTGTTGCCGCCCGGCAACGGCCTGTCGCCTTTGGCGCAGTACGGGTCGCTTTGTGATAAGCTGATCTTGCGGGACAGGCCGAACCGGCGCACAAAAAGCACACCCTTTAATCGTATTTATATTAGCAACAACTTCATAAGAGGCAGCATGAGCTTCGGCGTTGTCGGGACTTTTGATAAGGCAAGACTTTTTGCGAGCGTGAGCCTCGCTGTGCTGGCGTTCTATTGCTGGCCCTCATCGGCGGCGACCGCGAGGGAATACCGGGTCAGCAACGAAACGGAATTGCGCAACACCATCACCACCGCGAATGGGGATGGCGACGCCAGCTCGACGATCGTCATGACCGGCAGCTTCTCCATTTCAACGGCGATACTGCCAGTCCCGACGAAGCCGATCACGATCGATACCAACGGCTTCGTCTTGACGAATACCTATGATCCCGCAGCCGGCGCGAGCAGGGGCACGCTCACGATCCAGCAATCGGTCGGAGCTCTCGTCCCCGTCACGTTCTCGGGCACTCTGGTGGCAGCAAGCGCCGGTGCCGCCGCCACGACATCAGGGCAAATCGGTGCCGTCGTTACTGCCACCGCATTCACGAATGATGGATCGATCCGCGGCGGAAATGGCGGCGGCGGCGGTGCCGCAGCTTCAGGCGGCATTGGCGTACGTGCGCTGACAGGCTCGTCTCTCACCAATAACGGCACCATCGTGGGTGGCGACAGCACGTCGGCTGGCGGTGGACAAGGCGTCGCCTACGGCAATGCGGTGGGAGGTCCCAATACCATCCTCAACATGGGAACGATCCGCGGAGGAAACGGGCCGACCAACGGAACGGCGGGTGCCGGCATTCTCGCGCAAGGAACAACGGCGGGCCAGATCGTCAATTTCGGCACGATCGAGGGCGGAACGGGTGCCATCGCCATCGTGGCCTCGAACGGAATAGTGAACCTCGATATCGTCAATAGCGGCACGATCCGCGCAGGCGCCGGCCAGACGGACGCGATCGGGCGCGGCGCGGCGGCAACGACGGGCACACTGAAGCTCGAGCTGCAGCCGGGCTCGGTGATCGAGGGCAACGTCGTCGCGGGTGCCGTGCCGACGACAGACGTGCTGCGGCTTGGCGGCACGGGCAGCGACACATTCGACGTGTCCGCGATTGGCGCGGCCGCGCAATACCGGAACTTTGACACGTTCGAAAAAACCGGCACCAGCACCTGGCTGCTGACGGGCGTCGGCACCACCGCGACGGACTGGACGATCTATGACGGAACACTGCTGATCGGCGACCACAGCGCCGCTTCGAGCATCATCGGCGACATCACCAACTTCGGCACGCTGGGCGGCAGCGGTACCATCTTCGGTGACGTCACGAATTCGGGCACGGTCTCCCCCGGCAATTCGATCGGTACGCTGACTATATCGGGCAACTATATCGGCAATGGCGGCACGCTTTTTATCGAAAGCGTGCTCGGCGGCGATGCCTCGCCGACCGACCGCCTCGTCGTCACGGGCAACACCTCGGGCACGACCAGCGTCAAGGTCACCAATCTCGGCGGCGGCGGGGCACAAACCGTCGAGGGCATCAAGATCGTCGATGTCGGCGGCAGCTCGGCCGGAAGTTTTTCGCTGCTCGGCGACTATGTTTTTCAGGGAGATCAGGCCGTTGTCGGCGGTGCATACGCCTATCGGCTCTACCAGAACGGCATCGCAACCCCGGCTGACGGCGACTGGTATCTTCGCTCCGCACTGGTCAATCCGGCCGCGCCGGGCGCATCCGCAGCGCCACTCTATCAGCCCGGCGTTCCGCTTTACGAAGCCTATCCGCAACTCCTGCTCGCCCTGAACGGACTTTCCACGCTGCAGCAGCGCATCGGCGACCGCACCTGGCCGGACGGCGGCAAGGCGACGCCGACGAGCGGTCCTGACAATATCTGGCTTCGCACCGAGGGGACCCATGCCGGCCTCGAGCCGGACACAAGCACGAGCGGCACCACCTATGACTACGATCTGTTCAAGCTGGAGGGCGGTCTGGATGCGGAGCTCTACCAGAACCAGAACGGCCGGCTGATCGGCGGCCTGACCGTCCATTACGGCACGGTTTCCGGCGATATTGGCTCGGTCTACGGCGATGGCGATATCGACACGAGAGGCTATGGGGTGGGCGCGACGCTCACCTGGTATGGCGAAAACGGTTTCTACGTCGACGCCCAGAGCCAGCTCACCTGGTATGACAGCGACCTGAAATCCGATCTCGTCGATGGCGCCATGGAGAACGGCAACAATGGCTTCGGCTATGCGCTCAGCCTCGAAGCTGGCAGGCGCTTCGCAACCTCCGGGTCCTGGTCGATCACGCCCCAGGCGCAACTCGTCTATTCCTCCGTCGATTTCGACAGTTTCGACGACCGGTTCGGCGCACGGGTTTCGCTTGATGACGGCGATAGTCTGGTCGGCCGGCTCGGGATGGCGCTCGACCGCGAGGAGAGCTGGCAGCGGGCCGATGGCCAGACGGCGCGGGCAAAAATCTACGGCATCGCCAATCTCTACGGCGAGTTCCTGGATGGCACGGCAGTCGATGTCTCCGGAACCGGTTTCGAAACCAGGAACGATCCGGTCTGGGCAGGCCTGACCCTCGGCAGCTCCTACATCTGGGGTGACGAACGTTTCTCGCTCTATGGCGAAGTCGCTGCAAAATCCTCGCTGAAAGACTTCGGCGACAGCTATGCCGTCAGTGGAACCGCCGGATTGCGCGTGAAGTGGTGAGGGCGGAAGCGCGCAGCGCTAAACGTAACGAGGGCTAAGCGTATCGCCCTCGCGCATGTAGTCCAGCGGCGGAGAGCTGCGCAACGGTGGCCTGATCCCGCTTCGAGACACGGGCGTAACCAATCAGCGCCATTGCTCGATATCCGTGTGTACGAAGTCGTCGCCCTTGAAGAGCAGAGGAGCCGAAAGGCTCTTGGCGAGAGCGTAGGCGGCGCAGTCCGCAAGATTGAGCCTAGCTTTCGAGTGAATGCCCTTGCCGTACCGCCCGAAGGTTTCGGAAGCTCCTCGCGCCTGATCCTCATCAAAAGGTGCGACGGCTATCTCATTGGCCGCAAGGAAAGCCCACAGCATTGCCTCACCTTCCGGCCCTCTGCGACTGCGTAAGACAATGGCGGTTTCATGTGCGTTGACGGCCGAGATCACGAGATTATCGGCCTCGCGGATCGCGCGAGCGTAAAGGGTAGCGTCGCTCTCCTTTTCGAGGATTGCGAGGATTGCCGACGAGTCGACGACGATCATGGTTGGTTGAGATCGTCAGCGATCTCTTGTGGAGAGCGCGGATCGAGCAGCGGTAGGGCCGTGATCTTTTCGCCGACAGCGAGCATTTGTTCCACGGTCATCCGGCGGCGCTTGGTCTGCGGCTCGTCGGATACGCCGAGCGCCTTAGCCTCGCGTTCGAGCGCGGCGCGGATCAGGTCTTCAGGCTTGCGGCCGATGCGGGCCGCAAGCCTGCGGGCGAGCTGTTCCGTATCGTGGGTAAGGTGCAGCATGATCTTTCTCTAAAAACTCGACGTTAAGTATCATATTCTGAGAGATGTAAACAAGCGACAGTATTGAGAGATCGGGTTCGACATCGGCTGCGCGCTGCATGCGCCGATGGATTTATTCGCGCAGCACTCGCGGAAGCTGAGGACGCGATATGGTTATCGAGCCCGCGCGAGCCGCCGCCGGTTACCCTCCTAACTCGGCCTTACCCTGCAGAAACGTCCCATCCTCGAAAACCTCTGCAAGCACCCGTGTCCCCATATCCGCCTCCTCCTCCGAAAGCCCGGAAAACCCAAGCAGCAATCGCGACCGATCCGTCGAAACCACATTCATCCGCGAAAGCGGCATGACTACGACGCCCTTCCTCAGCGCCGCAGCGGAAACAGCCGTGTCATCATCCCAGCTGCCGGTACTCCGAACCGTGAGATTGATCCCCTGATCCGGCAGCAGCACCGCCACATGCTCCGCCAACCGCTCCCCCAGAAACCCGGCCAGCATATCGCGCGACGCCCGCAGCCTCTCCCTCAGTCGCCGCAGATGCGCCGGAAAATACCCCTCCTCCAGAAAATCGGCAATCACCCGCTGCTGGAAGCTCGGCGGACAGCGGTCGACGGCGGGGCGCACGGCGCGGAAGGCGGGCACGAGGTCGGCGGGGACGACGAGATAGCCGATGCGCAGGCTCGGCAGCAGCGCCTTGCTGAACGTGCCGGTGTAGAGAACGCGGCCCGCCTTATCGAGGCCGTGCAGCGAGGCGATCGGGTGGCCCTGGTAGCGGAATTCGCTGTCGTAATCATCCTCGATGATCCAGCAGTCGTTCTCTTCGGCATAAGAGAGAAGCCCGAGACGGCGCGAGAGCGAGAGAACGGAACCGACCGGATATTGGTTCGAGGGCGTCACATAGAAGGCGGCGGGCGGCGGCAGCGTGCCGTCGAGCAGCCTGTTGATGTCGATGCCATCACGATCGACCGGCAGGCCGACGACCTCGATGCCGTTCAGCGCCAGGCATTGCCGGGCCGGTGGATAGCACGGGTCTTCGACGACGGCGGTATCGCCCGGCGTCATCAGCACGCGGAATGCAAGGTCGAGTGCCTGCTGCGTTCCCGCCGTGATGAAGATCTGGTCGGGGCTGCAGCGCACGCCGCGCGACACCGCGAGATGCGCGCTGATCGCCGCCCTCAGCGCCCTCTCCCCCTGGATATCGCCATAGCCTTCGAAAGCATAGTTCATATGCCTGACGGCAATGCGGTTGAGCAGCCGCGCCGTGCGTTCGTCATGGGCGATGCGGCCGGTGACGAATGGCAGCGCCTTCTGCGGCTCGAGGCTCGGCCCGCGCGTGAGGATCGCTGTCGCTGCGGCCGAGACGCCGCGGCGGATCGCCTGCGCGCTGCCTGCACCTGATGGATCGATGCGCGCCGCACCCTCGGGAATGGACGAGGCGATATAGGTGCCGGAGCCGTGGCGGGCGACCGCAAAACCCTCTGACATCAGGATTTCATAGGCCTCGGCAATGACGCCGCGCGAGATCGCCCATTCCGCCGAGGCGAGCCGCGTCGAGGGCAGCCGCTGCCCGCCGGTCAACCGCCCTTCGGCGACGGCGTTGCGCAGCGAGAGATAAAGCTGGCGCGGCAAAGGCGCCGATGACGATGGATTGATCGTTGGCCGGAAAGAAGCCGATGGCCCTTCGCGTCTCCTCTTCAGCGTCATCAAAGCTCCCCAATGGCTGGTTCAAGTGGCCCACGCGTGATGAGCAAAGTGGATCTTCAAAGATACGCCAAACTGCATTTAGATTGAGCCACTTTCAAGCGGATTCGCAAATGCAGTGCCTGACGGAGACGACATGAACCAACTGAGCCTCGACGTGCCCTATTTCAGCCAGTGGGAGACACCCGAGATGACCCTGCCGGTGCTGGCCGAAGGTGCTGCCGCCCTGCATCGCGATGTCAGGTGGAAGAATTCCGGCGCCGAGACGATTGAGGAATATGCGCGCTGGGCGGTGAATGTCTGCGGCATGGCCTGCCTGAAGATGATCCTGGCGGCCCGCGGCGAGGCGCATCCGATCCTGTCGCTCGCAAGGGCCTGCACCAGCTATGGCGGCTATGTCGTCAATGAGGCCGATGCCTCGATCAAGGGACTGATCTATGCGCCCTTCGTGACCTTCGTGCGTGAACGCTTTGGGCTTGTCGCCGATGTGAGGACACAGGTGCAAGCGGAAACCATTCCCGAGATCCTCGCAGAGAACAGCTTCTTCATCGCCTCGGTCAGCAGCGCCATCCACTGGCCGGAGCGCGAGCCGCCGGGCAAAGGCGGCCATCTGGTGCTGGTGACGGCGGCCGATGAAGAGAGCGTGCGCTTCCACAATCCCTCCGGGCATGACCGCGCCAGCCAGGCCGATGTCATCCTGCCGCTCGCCACCTTCGATCGCTTCTTCGCCAACAGAGGCATCGCCGTCGGCTTCTGAAACGTTTTTTCCGCGCAATTCCGGACGCAATACCGCTGCACACTTTTGCTCGAATTGCTTTGACCAAGGAGATTTTGATGAGCCCTTCCCCATCCAGGCTGCGCATTGCCGTGCTTTTCGGCGGCCGCTCCAGCGAGCACGACGTATCCGTCATGTCAGCGACCAATGTCATGCGCGCCCTCGACCCGGAACGTTATGACGCGCTGCCCGTCTATGTGAGCAAGGACGGGCGCTGGCTGCAAAGCCGCTTCGCCGATGGAGAACTCGACAAGCCCTCCTCCGGCACCGAGCTTTGCCTCGTGCCCGGCGGGCGTGGACGGTTGCTCGCGATCGCGCCCGATGGAAAGGCGGCAGAAGCCGGCAGGATCGACATCGTCTTCCCGGTGCTGCATGGTCTGCATGGGGAAGACGGCGCGGTCCAGGGCCTATGCCAGGTGGCGCGTATACCGCTTGCCGGCTGCGGCATCCTCGGCTCGGCAACGGCGCTCGACAAGGATATCGCCAAGCAGCTGCTGAAGGCCGCTGGCCTGCCCGTTGCCCGCTCGGTGACGCTCGATCAGGCCGCACCGCCCGCGCTTGAGGCGCTCGAAGGCGCGCTCGGCCTGCCGCTCTTCATCAAGCCGGCCCGCCAGGGCTCTTCGGTCGGCGTGCGAAAAGTCTCGGGCAGCCAGGAATTTGCCCCCGCCCTTGCCGAAGCCTTCAGCCACGACCGAAAGCTCATCGCCGAAGAATTCATTGCAGGGCGCGAGATCGAATGCAGCGTGCTGGAAGATGTCAAAGGCGGTCTCTTCGTCTCCCGCCCCGGCGAGATCGCACCCGCCGAAAGCCACGGCTTCTACAGCTACACCGCCAAATATCTCGACGAGAATGGCGCAGCCCTGAAAGTGCCCGCCGAGCTTCCCGACGATGTCGAAGCCAGGATCCGCGACATGGCCGCCCGCGCCTTCCGCGCGCTCGGCTGCGACGGCATGGCCCGCGTCGATTTCTTCGTGATGGAAGACATGCGCTTCGTCGTCAACGAGGTGAACACCATTCCGGGCTTTACCGATATCAGCATGTATTCCAAAGCGATGGCCGCCAGTGGCGTCGCTTACGCCGAGGTCATCGACCGGCTGGTGGAGCATGGGCTCGCCAGAGGGGCGTGAGCTCCGACTATAAGAAAAGACCCCTCCCCACAGGTGGAGGGGCCTTCATTCGATCCATCGCCGCGGGCTGTCGCCGCATCGCTCCGCCAACGTCCAACGAGAGCCTATGGCCGTGAGTATTGCGACCATGCGCAACTTTAACGAGCCAACTGGCGAATTGTTAATGCCGGGCCGCTAAAACCCGCCATCACTACAATGATGGACGAACGCATGCGGCTGAAAACTGATTGCAAATCTCCAGGTCCAAAGCTGGGTTGCACGACGCTTGGCATATTGGCGGGACTCGCCTTCTTCGCGGTCGGATCATCGCCGCTTCGGGCGCAGGATACAGCCCCTGCGCCAATCACGGCTAACGCCGGAACCGTCGGCGAACGGGTGCAGGCCGCGACCGAGACACTGGTGCAGATGTTCGATTTCGGTGCGGATTTAAGCCCGAAAACGCTCATCAAGACCTTGCCTGGCGACTGGGCGATATTGCCGCCGGATCACGGCCTGCCCGCAAACAAACTGAAGACGTGGTGCAAGTTCAATCGCATCAATCTCAAGCAACCCGATTCACGCTATCCGATCTTTGACGGTCTGAGGGGGCCGGAGGGCATCGCCAGGCGATTTGAATTGCGTCTGTCTGTCGGAGGATCTGTCTATTGGGTCTCCAATGTTCAGGACGAGATGCATGTGGCGGGCTATGACAAGCCAGAAGCCACTGAAATAGCCGGCATCCGGCGCAACCTGATCATACAAGACAGCGTTCGGCAGGGCTATGCCTTTCCGGTAAACGATGATGTGGTCGGTCTTATCAATCCAGCCACTTCCACCACACCAACTTTTCTTGTGCGATGCCCGGGTGAGCCCGAGGATGCAGCAAGGACCGAGCGAAATATCCAGACCGTGAGCGGGATCGCAGAGACGATAGCGCAACGTGCCGCGTTTTTGTCATATGGCTCGGACGGGTCTGTTCCCTTCGTCAGCAAGATGCAGGGCAGCTGGACATTGCTCGATGAACCCGCCCGACCCGAGGTACGAAACAAAACACTCGCTGACCTGTGTCGTATCCGCCGCGTCGAAATGCGGCCGGACCATCAGCCTTTGCCGATCCTGACCGCGCATGTCGCCGACACCTCTTCCGAGCAGGATCGCCCGGTGCCGGCGTCACAGGATGAATTCGAATTGCGGCTCGCCGGTGATGGTGAATTGTTGCGCGTGGCGCTGCATGATCCGCTTACCGAGATGAAACAGGATCCCGAATGCTTTCGCGCTCCACCCGCTGCGAAAGACGACCTCGTTGCCAAACGCCGCCAACAGGCAGCAGTTGCGCGCTACCGCCAGGCGGCATTGTCCTACGCATTGCCGGTTACGCTTGTCTCGATCGACGACGACACGTTTATCGAAACTCCGAAGAACCCATGGAGCCAGGCTCCCAGCTACGGCAGTGGGCCTGCGGCCTTCAAACGCTATTGGTTGCGATGCCCTGAAAACTAACCTGCTGCAACCGTCGCCTTGAACGTCAAAGATCAGGCAAGCCGGAACGGTAGGTTAAGCCCCCTTGTTGGAAGCGGCTTACGCTGGCATCCGACAGGATGGGCGGAGTCTTCGGTCATTTCGCAGTTGGCGAAGCCTGATCCCGAAGATGCGCCCTCGCCGCGAGCATGATCTCACAAAAACGTGGCAGCGAGCGCAAGCCGTCAAGGTCGTTGTCGTTTTCCATCCATACCAGCAATTCCGGGCTCATCTTCGGTGCTATGCGCTCGAGCACATCGAGCGCGGCTTCCGCATCGCCGCTGATCGCCCAGGCGCAGACGAGGTTTGATTGGAGCTGGATATTATCAGGCTCGAGCAGGCTGGCACGCGAGGCCCATTCGCGGGCTCGCTCGCGATCGCCGAGGAGCGCCAGGATGCCGGCCCCATGCCCGATCGCGCCGCTGTGGTCGGGCTCGGCAGCCACGATGCGCTCGATCCGCACCAGCGCACGCCGGCAGGCGTCGAGCGCCGCTTGCTCGTCGCCCTTGCCCTGGTAGCACTGGATGACCATGGCGGCGGCATTGTAGTCTCCGGGGGCGAGTGAGGCGGCCCGCTCGAAATGGCGGATGGCATCATCGAACCGGTGCTGCATGATGAAGGTGCGCCCGGCGGCAAGGTTGGCGGCGTAATCATCGGGATCGAGCCGCAGAGCGATTGCACATTGGCGCTCGGCCTCTTCGAACTGTCCCCTGTAGAGAAACAGCAAGGCCTTTCCGGCGTGCGCACTGGCGAGTTCGGGATCGAGTTCGAGGGCGCGATCGATTTCGAGCTCACCCGTCTCGGTGCCGCCGACACTGCGCCTCTGGCGATTGAGCGTTTCGCCGAGAAGAGCCCAGGCGCGTGCATTGCCCGGTTCCAATTCGCATACGCGGCGGCAGAGGCGGATGATCAGCGGCAGGTGCCGCTCCGAGCCGCTGATATTGAATTCCCGTGCCAGAAGGAAAAGCTTGTACGCCTCCGGGTCGGTCGGCCCCGCGCGCTCCAGCGCCTGGCGCTCCGAAGGCAACAGGCGCAGCCTCAGCGCCTCGACGACGGATTTGGCAAGGTCCGACTGCAGCACCAGCACGTCCTTGATGTCCCGGTCGAAGCGCTCGGCCCAGACGGTTGTTTCGTTCGCTCCGTCGATCAGCTGGGCGGAGAGGCGGATGCGTTCACCGGCCTTGCGCACATTGCCTTCGAGTATATAGGCCACATTGAGCTGCTGGGCGATTGCGCGTGCGCTCTGAGCCTTGATGCTGAACGATGTCGCGCGGGAAACGACCGTCAGCGACGAGAGCTTGCTGAGATCGATGATGATGTCCTCGGTAACGCCTGCGCTAAAATAGTCCTGCTCCGGATCGCCGCCGATATTAGCGAAAGGCAGGACGCAGATCCCGATCCGCTCGCGGCTGGCGGAGGCTTGTGCCGGCGCCTCACCCTGGATGGCGAAGGCACGGACGGGGCGCTCGATATTCTTGAGCGAGATCGTCCCGAGGTCTTCAAGAGCGACATTCAATTTTCCCGCCACGTGTTCGCGCACCGTTTCGGAAAGCACGATACCGCCCGGCTGGGCGAGCGCCTGCAGCCGCGCTGCGATATTGACCCCCTCCCCGAAGAGATCGCCGTCATCGACGATCACGTCTCCGAGATTGAGCCCCATGCGGAAACGAAGCGTCGGATCGGTTGCCGAAGCCGTGCCTTGAAGCGCAATGGCGCAGACTGCCGCATCGACTGCGCTCGCGAACTCGATGAGGGCGCCGTCGCCCATCAGCTTGACGATGCGACCATGGTGGCGCGCCAATGCAGGATCAAACGCCGCAAACGCTGCCTTGACGCGCGAAAGCGTGCCAGCCTCGTCGCGCCCCATCAGCTTGCTGTAGCCGGCGACATCGATACAGAGAACGGCAGCCAGTTTGCGCATAGAACCGTACCTGTGAGTTGGGTGCTCGCGGCAAAAGCCCCGGGTTTTCCCCTCAAGCAGTGCATCACATTCCGGCATTGGAGACAAGCGAGCGAAGCTGCGCGCCGTTTTCGGAGCAACCGGCAACAGGCGTTTGCAGACTACCGCGCACAAAGCTGCGGATTGCCTGAACGTCTCCCGACTTTTGCTCCTGATCTAGCGGGCTGCCGCGGCTCTGCGACCAGCGGAAACCGGCGCTTCATCGGCCGGACAGTGCGGATCCAGTTCTGGAAGGTTCTGCTGTTCCTCGCGATACCGATCCCCCCAGTCCCTGAGGCTGCCGAGGATCGGGGCCAGCGAGCGCGCAAGCGGCGTCGCCTCGTACTCGACGCGCGGCGGGACCTCCGGAAAGACGTGGCGCGTTATCAGGCCATCAGCCTCCAGCTCCCTGAGCTGGAGCGTCAGAACCCGGTGGGTCGCGTCCGGCATGAGACGGTTCAGTTCCATGAAACGCTTCCTGCCCATCAGAAGGTTGACCAGGATCGTCGGCTTCCAGATTCCGCCGATGACGGAGACGGTGAGTTCGACGGAACATCCGCTCTTGGGCTGGAGTCGCTTAGGTCGCATCGACGGTGTCCTCTTCGATCCTCACGCACATAATTGATAGTATAGGCTGTAATTGTGCGTTCTTTCAATGACTTCCGAGTGCACATACAACAGCGAAATCATTTCAAGAAGGAACGATTTCGTGTCTTTTCAAGCAATCCTCGCAAGGCAATCGGCAGACGGCGTAACGGCAACCGTCGAGACGGTTGAGGACGATATCCTGATGGAGGGCAGCGTCACGGTCGCGATCGACTGGTCGACGGTAAACTACAAGGATGCCTTCGCTCTCGCCGGGCAGAGGATCATCCAGACCTTTCCGCTGATATCAGGCATCGACTTTTCGGGAACCGTCGAAAGCTCGCGCGACACCCGCTTCGCCCCTGGTGACAAGGTCGTCGCGACAGGTTGGGGACTGAGCCAGACGCATCATGGCGGGTTCGCGCAGAAAGCGCGCGTGCCGGCGGACTGGCTGATCAAGCTTCCGGCCTCGATCTCGACGCGGGACGCCATGGCGATCGGCACGGCCGGCTTCACCGCGATGCTGAGCGTGCTTGCCCTGGAGCATGGAGATGTGGGGCCTGAACGAGGAGAAGTCCTCGTCACGGGCGCGTCCGGCGGCGTCGGCTCCATCGCGATCGCCATTCTGTCCAGGCTCGGCTACCGCGTCGTCGCCTCCACCGGCAAGAGGAACGAGGCCGATTATCTCCAGCGGCTCGGCGCCGGCGAAGTGATCGACCGGGCAATGCTTACGCAGGAGGGTGCGCCGATCGCTGCCGAGCGGTGGGCGGGAGCGGTCGACGCCGTCGGCGGCCGGACGCTCGCAAACGTGCTTGCCCAGACGAAATACGCAGGCGTGGTGACGAACTGCGGCTTCGTGGGCGGACGCGACCTTCCGGCCAGCGTCCTTCCGTTCATCCTGCGAGGCGTCACGCTCGCCGGCATCGATTCCGTGAACGCGCCGATGGCGATCCGCCAGAAGGCATGGGCAAGGCTTGCGACGGATCTCGACCTCGACAAGCTTGCATCCACGATCACGCAGGTCGGTCTCTCCGATGTGCCGAGGATTGCGGCAGAAATGCTGGAAGGCCGTGTCCGCGGCCGCACGCTGGTCGACGTGAACAGCTGAGCGGTTCCGCAATCCCCTCAACCGCCGAACCGCTCCGAGTCGGCCCCAACAATTCGCGCAGCATGGCGGATGGCTCCCCCGGAACCGGACGGCGATGACGCGCGCCCCGATACTTGAAAACCTCCCCCGAAAGGAACTGACATGACCGATTCACTGCAGACTGCGCCCACGCAGTATCTCGAAGCGGATGGAATCCGCTTCGCTTACCGCCGCCTCGGCCCTGATGCAGGCACGCCGCTGATCCTTCTGCAGCACTTCACCGGCACGATGGATTCCTGGGATCCTGCAGTGATCGATGCGCTGGCGGCGGAGCGCACCGTCATCGTCTTCGACAATGCGGGCGTCGGCAGATCGTCAGGCGCCACGCCTGACAATGTCGAGCAACAGACGGCGGACGCGGAATCCTTCATAGCCGCGCTCGGCTTCGACGAGGTCGATCTGCTCGGTTTTTCCCTCGGTGGCTTCCTTGCCCAGCTGATGGCAGTCCGGCCGAAGGTCAAGGTTCGCAGGATCATCCTGGCCGGCACCGCGCCGAAAGGTGGCGAGGAACATCTGCTGCAGGTGGTCGGGGAGGCTTTCGCAAAAGATGCGCGGGACGTAAGGCTTCCGCTGTTCTTCACACCGTCGGCACAAAGCCAGCGAGCCGGCGAGGCCTTCGTGGACCGCGCCCTCGCCCGGAGGCAGGACCGCGATCCCGATAGCGCAGACTCCGTCAGCGATCCGCAAGCCGCGTCAATCATCGCATGGTGCTCTGAGCGCGACCCGCATCACGCCTCGCTAAAGGCGATCGGGCAGCCGACGCTCATCGTCCACGGCAGCGACGACACGATGTTTCCATCGGTCAACGCCTACGAGCTGTTCAAGGCGATGAGCAACGCAACGCTGATCATCTACCCGGATTCCGGCCACGGCGCGCTTTTCCAGTACCCGGAAACATTCGTCTCGCACGTCAAGACCTTCCTCGACGCCTGAGCGTCATCTCTTTTAAGGAGTACCAAAATGAATGCATTGGCGCAGAAGATCATCGACGCCCACGGCGGTCTCGAGATCTGGAACAGGTTCTCTTCTCTGACGGCCCACCTCAGGCAGGGCGGCGCGCTCTGGGGGTTGAAGGGTCATGCCGGGAAGCTCGACGAGACTGATGTCACGGTTGGCCTGCGGGAAGAATGGGCATCGCACGCTCCGTTCGGCCCCGAGGGCAAGGTCAGCCGCTTCGAGCCCGGCAGGGTCGTTCTCAGGGATTCCGCTGGCAGCGATCTCGACACGCTTTCCGACCCGCGCAGCTCCTTTGCGGGCCATGCACTCGAAACACCGTGGACGGAGCTTCAGCTCGCCTATTTTGCCGGCATTGCCATGTGGACCTACCTCAACATGCCTTTCCTTCTTGCCGCACCGGGCGTGGAAAGCGAAGAGATTGCGGACTGGCATGAGAATGGCGAAACGTGGCAGCGTCTCAGGGTGACCTTCCCCAAGAGCATCGCGACCCATAGCACGGTGCAGACCCTCTATGTCGACGAGGCCGGGCTTCTCAAGCGCCATGACTACGACGTCGAGATCGCCGGCAACACGCCGGGCGCCCACTATATCGGCGGTTACGTCAATGTTCAGGGCCTGATGTTCCCGACCGAACGCCGGATCTATCCGCGCCTGCCGGATGGTTCCAGCCTGTCCGAACCGCTGGTCGTCTCCATCGACCTCTCAGATATAAGTCTGGCCTGACACGTCATGCGACATCCAAAACTCGATCTGGCGGCCGCACGCAGGATGATTGCGGCCGCGGAAGCCCGTGCCGGGGAGACCGGCGTCAGGGCGACCATCGCCATCCTCGACGGCGGGGGCGATCTCCTCGCCATGATCAGGATGGACGGCGCATGGCCTGGCGGGTTCGACCTCGCCCTCGGAAAGGCCACGACCGCCCGATCCTTCCACGCGCCCTCCTCCGCCTTCGTTCCGCTGATCCAGCCCGGCCAGCCGCTGTTTTCGGTAAGCAGCGTGGGAGGCGGACGATACGTGATCCTCGGCGGCGGGTTTCCTGTCGAACTTGACGGCAATGTCATCGGCGCCATCGGCGTGAGCGGCGGCTCGGTCGAACAGGACATCGCAATCGCCGAGGCGGCGCTCGCCGCCTTCAATCTCAGCAAGTGACTGGAGTACATAATGACCGATCTCGTCAATCTGGCGATCGAAGCGCATGGCGGCCTGAACCGTTTCAACCAGTTCTCCTCCCTGACGGCCAGGCTGTATCAGGGCGGCGTGCTATGGGGCCTGAAGGGGAAGCCGACGGTCCTGGAGAACTGCAACGTCAAGGTGGACCTCAAGCGCGAGCGGGTCTCGCACTGGCCTTTCGCCCCCACGCAGCACCGGTCTGCATTCACGCCTGATCGCGTGGCGATTGAAACGGCTGATGGAACCGTCGTCGAAGAACTGATCAACCCACGGCAGTCTTTTGAAGGCTATCTGATGGAGACGCCGTGGAGCGATCCCCAGGTGGCCTATTTTGCTGGCTACACGATGTGGACCTACCTGACGTCGCCCTTCATCCTGAAGCGCTCAGGGGTTACATCGAGGGAGATCGAGCCGTGGCATGAGAACGGAAAGACTTGGCGGCGGCTGCATGTCACCTTTCCGGACGAGATCGCGACCCACAGTGCCGAGCAGATCTTCTATTTCGACGACGCCGGGATTCTGGTCCGGCATGACTACGAAGTGGACATCCAGGGCAGGAATGCAGCGGCCCGGTACCTGAGCGATTACGTTTCTGTCGAAGGAATTCTCCTGCCCGGGAAGATGCGCATCTTTCCGCGTGGAAGCGACGGCATCGCGCTGACCGAACCGTTGATCGTCTCCGTCGACCTGTCCGACTTCCGTTTCGAGTAACAAAAATTCCGCAGCGCGTGTTCGCGCGCGCTGCGCGCTTGAGGCTGCAAATTTCAAGGCAAGCGTCGAGCATGGCCTTCAGTTGCGGCGCATCGACCTTCTCGATGTCTCCCCGCAAATGGTCCATGATGTCGTGAAGCGCGTCTGTATCTTCTGAGTATGGCGGCGCGGATCATGATCGACTGCACTGACGAGAGATATTCTCCCATGGGTCGATGTTTCGATGAACCGACGATCCGCTTGGCGGTTGCAGGCCAAACTCCTGCCGAACTCTTTGCTGCCGCTGCCACCACCCTACTTTGTCCGAAGGAGGAATTGATATGGCTACCGTCAGCGTTCGTTATATCGTCGACGACGTCGATGCAGCGATTGCATTCTATACGCAGTCGCTCGGCTTCGCGCTCACCATGCATCCGGCTCCGAGCTTCGCCATGCTCACCAGAGGCGATCTTCGCCTGCTCGTGAACGGCACGACGGGGCCAGGCGGCGCCTCCCAGCCGATGCCGGATGGTCGCCGGCCCGAACCCGGCGGATGGAACCGCATCCAGATAGAGGTCGAAAATATCGAAGACGAGGTCCAACGCCTGAAGACATCAGGCGCCAGATTTCGCAACGATATCGTCACCGGGTTTGGCGGCAAGCAGGTCCTCGTCGACGACCCCTCGGGCAATGCCATCGAATTGTTCGAGCCGCCGAAAAAGTAGCTGCGCAGCGGCGGCCCTGAAATTTATTGGGCGTCGGTCTTCAGGCCGGACTGCACTGTCTCAGCCTTCGCCGCGCCGTCCGCGAGATCGGCGACGTCAGGGTCCTCCTGCGCCGAGAGCAACGAGAAGCTCGTCCAGTTGCTCGAACTGCTCGGGCATCCCGCCCTCCGCCCCGGAATTGGCGTCGAACGCTTCCTTCGAGGGATAGAGTTCGTGCAGCACCAGCAGCGTCTTGCCGCCTTTTTCCTCGAAGGTCACCGTGGTGATGGCAGCGTCATCACTTTCCTCATTCGTCCACACCAGGCGAGCGTTCGGTATCACTTCGAGATACTTGCCGAAGAATTCCATGGCGCTCGAGGCATCGTGGCCAAACGCAACACGGTAGCCACCTCCGACGCGAACATCCATATCGCAGGAAAGCATGGGCACGCCCATCGACTTCGGCGCCCACCACCGCATGAACAGCTCGGGCGTGGTCCACGCCGCAAACACGATATGTGCCGGGCCGTTGAAGGTTCTGACAACGACGAGCTCACGCTCGGACGTCCGTTCCACCGTCGTGGGGTTCTTCATGGGGGTAGGCTTACTCTCCATCGTCCTTCTCCTTCCGTTTCAGTTCCTCGATAACCTTGTCCAATTCGTCGAAGCGTGCGTCCCAGAGCTGGCGGTAACTCTCGATCCATGCCGCCTCTTCCTCCAGCCGGCGCAAGCCGAGCCTGCAGGTCCTCACGCGCCCGACCTTCTGCGTGGTGACGAGCCCCGCCTGTTCCAGCACGCCGACATGCTTCTTCATGCCCGTCAGCGTCATCTGGAACTTCTCGGCAAGGTCCGTGATCGACGCGTCGGCACGTCCGAGCTGCTCCAGAACGCCGCGTCGTGTGGCGTCCGAGAGCGCAGCAAACGAGGCATCGAGGCGGGCTTTCGAATACTGAACCATTTGGTTCAGTGTATAGCGCAGGGACGATCGGCGCGCAAGGGGACCGGGCGATCTTGCCTGATCGAGCGCCTCTGCCTTTCGCCAATTATGGTTGCCCCCGATCTCATATGAGAACAATATACCCGCGCGATGCGAGATCGCCCCTCGGCCTAAGCCGACCGTGGCGACGACAGTCGATGTGTTTCACTTAATCCAAGCATGGAATTTCTCGCGGCTGTGTCGGCTTTCGCGATCGTAACCTGGAACTCCGGCCCAAGAGGGTCGCGGGAGGAGAACCCGTTATGAAAATCGTACTTATCGGAGGCACCGGCCTCATCGGATCGAAGACCGCAGCGCGCCTGCGCGACAAGGGCCACGAGGTGCTGGCCGCATCCCCGAAAACCGGGGTCAACACCATCACCGGGGAAGGACTGGCGAGCGCGCTCGCCGGCGCCGACGTGGTCGTCGATCTCGCAAACGCGCCGTCCTGGGAAGACCAGGCAGTCCTGGACTTCTTCGAGACATCGGGCCGCAATCTGCTCGCCGCAGAACGCGACGCCGGCGTGAAACACCATATCGCGCTCTCCATCGTCGGATCGGAACGGCTGCCGGAGAACGGCTATTTCCGGGCCAAGCTGGCCCAGGAGAGGCTCGTCAAGGGATCGCCGATCCCGTACACGATCATCCATTCGACCCAGTTCATGGAGTTCCTGAAGGGCATCGCCGATGAAGCGACCGTCGGGACTGTTGCCCGGCTCTCTCCTGCGGCGTTCCAACCCATAGCGTCAGACGACGTTGCCGACATCGTGGCGGATGTTGCCCTTGCAAGGCCGATCAATGGGATGATCGAAATTGCAGGTCCGGAGCGCTTCCGCATGAATGAGATCATCGGCCGTTACCTGAAGGCAATCAATGATCCGCGGACAGTCGAGGCGGATGTTCACGCGCGCTATTTCGGCGCCGAGCTGGATGATCGCTCGCTCGTGCCCGGCGAGGGTGCCAGGCTCGGCAAAATCGGCTTTGCAGATTGGTTCCGCCGGTCCCAATAGCCGAGATAGCTTGAGGCCCCCGGCAACCGAGCAACGCGATCTTTCAATGGCTTGCGGGCTCGAAACGCATTTTCGCACGGCAACGAAGAGGGTTACGACAATGAATTTTGCCCTATCCGCATTGCTGGTGTCAGCCAGCATCTGTCTCTCCGGCACTTTGGCTGTCGCCGCCGAGGACACCGCAAAAGTAACATCGCTCATGAGCAAGGACCTTCCGGACTATCCGGGCAAGGAGGGGCTCATGATCTCGGTCGATTACGGGCCGGGAGGCTCCTCGCCGGTTCACAAGCATGAGGCGGACGCGTTCGTCTACGTTCTTGAGGGCTCGATCGTGATGCAGGTCAAAGGAGGAAAGGAAGTCACCTTGTCTCCAGGCGAGACGTTCTACGAGGGCCCTTCCGACATTCACCTGATCAGCCGTAACGCGAGCAAGACGAAACCGGCGAAGTTCATCGTCGTGCTGGTCAAGAAAAAGGGCGCTCCGGTGGTGATGCCGGTAAAATGACCACCCAGCCCCAAGCGCCGATGATGAACCGGTATGCTTGTTTCGAATTTTGCGGTGCCGGCCGAACCAGTGCCGGCATCGTCCCAGCTTTTGATCGTTGCGATCGAGGTTAGGGGCGAAAACACGGAGGGGATCGATGAAAGTAACGGTCATGGGAGCGAGCGGGCGCATCGGAACGCGCCTCGTTGAAAGCCTCCGACAGGCGGGAGCCGAAGTCGTCCTGGCATCCCCTACTTTCGGAGTGAACAGCGTGACGAGGGAAGGCCTGAGGACCTCGCTCACGGGAGCGGACGCCGTCATCGACGTCACGAACGCGGCATCCTTCGGAGACAATTCCGCATTGGAGTTCTTCAGGACCTCCACGCGAAATCTGCTGGCCGCCTCCGCAGATGCAGGGGTCGGCCACTATCTCGCCCTGTCGATCGTCGGGACCCCTCGCCTTGTCGAGAGTGACTACTTCCGCGCAAAGATGGTGCAGGAGAACCTGATCAAGGCGGCCCGGCGCCCCTATACGCTTATCCACTCGACACAATTCTTCGAGTTCATCAGCGGCGTGATCGACATGGCGGCAGGTGATGACGGTATCCGGCTTCCTTCCGCCTCCGTGCGGCCGATAGCTGCCGATGACGTCGCGGAGGTGCTCACCCGGTTGGCGTTGGAACCTCCGGTGAACGATACGGTGGAAATAGCGGGACCGGAGCAGTTCGCCCTCGATGAGATCGCCCGCATGCTTGTGGCAGCCAACGAAGACATGCGCCCGGTAATCACCGACGAGACCGCGCGCTACTATGGCGTCGAACTGAACGACGACACATTGCTGCCGCTTCACCTCGCCCATGTCGGTCCTGTCAGGTTCGAAGACTGGCTGAACCAGTCCATGGCCAGTTAGGGGCAATTCCGGCCCGAGGCTGACAGCGCTTTTGTGTTTTCATGGCAGTCATGGCAATACGGATGCGACCAAGGAAACCTCGCTCTTGTCAGATCCATAGATGAAGCGCCTGCCCCGTATCCCCCCAGCCGTCTTGTTCGACATGGACGGGGTGATTTTTGACACCGAAACTCTGTATCGCGATGCGACGATAGCGGCTGCTCGACACGCCGGTTTTCAATTGCCTCAATCCGTCTATCTTGAAACAATTGGTTTACCCGCTCCCGCTGTTCGCGAACTTTTGCTGGCGCAATTCGGAAAGGACGCTCCTTTAGAGGATTTTTGGAGGCATGCTTCGGAGCTGTTTGAACAGATGGCTCAAACGGATTTGCGAACAAAGCCAGGCTTGCCGGAAATTCTCTCTCTCTCTCTCTCTCTCTCTCTCTCTCTCCTCGAAACAGAAGAGATACCTTCAGCCATTGTCACCCCTTCAAATCGGGCTCTTGTAGAGGCGCACCTCTCCGCAGCCGGCCTGCAAGGTCGCTTCAAAAGCATTGTTGCGTATGGCGACTACATCGCGGGAAAACCACACCCCGCCCCGTATCTGCTGGCCGCTGAGCGGCTAGGCTTGCCCATTGGTGATTGCGTTGCACTTGAGGACTCCCGCAACGGGGTTCTTTCTGCGTCGAGTGCGGGAGCCATGACCATCATGGTGCCGGACCTCGTTCAGCCTGGTCGAGATATTTCCGGCCTGTGCGAATGCATAGTGGCCGATCTTCATGTTGTACGGGAATTGATCTCGAACAGTTTGATTGACCTCGTCGGCTGGGCCGCAGACTCATAAGCGCGGAGCCAAAGCCGCATTGAGGCGAGCTGAACCACAGCGCGGCGCGCTGTCGGATATGCATATCTCGCCTTGCACGCAGCCCAATGCTATCGTTACTGTCATAGGAAACGGAGCAAGACAATCATGGATTTGGCAATTCCCAGCGCAACCAATCTCAGCCTGTTCGTCAGCGCCACGCTCGTGCTGCTTCTCGTACCTGGACCCGCAGTCCTTTACATCTTCGCGCGCTCGGTCGAGCAGGGCCGTTCTGCCGGCCTCGTTTCCATCCTTGGCATCCACACGGCCACACTTGTTCATGTCGTCGCCGCCGCTGTGGGGTTGTCGGCTCTCCTGGCATCGTCTGCGCTCGCCTTCAGCGTCGTGAAATATGCCGGCGCGGCCTACCTGATTTGGCTTGGCCTCAAGAAGCTCTTCGGCCCGTCGGGCATTCCCGACGTCGAGGGAGGTTTACCGACGCGCAGCCGTATGCGCATCTTTCGTGAGGGCTTTGTAGTCAACCTCCTCAATCCGAAGACAGCGCTGTTCTTTCTGGCTTTCCTGCCGCAGTTCGTTGAGGTCGACCGTGGCCATGTGGCAATGCAGGTCGCTTTTCTCGGGATTCTCTACACGGCGATCGGCGTTCTGACGGATAGCTCCTATGCCCTTGCTGCCGGCACCGCCGGCAACTGGCTAAAGCGCAGTCCCGTCTATCTCAAGGCTGAACGCTGGGTTAGTGGCTTCGTCTACATCGGCCTTGGCTTGACGGCCGCTTTTGCGGGCAATCAGAAAAAATAGCCCGTCTGGCTTCCCTTGAAAGTCGCTGGCGGCGGCCAGACCGCGATGTCATCAGGTGATCAGCCTGCGTTCGTTGCTGCCGGTGGCCGTCCGTAGGCGCTCAGGATGGCCCCGATGAGACCGGGGAAACGGCTATCCACCTCCTGGCAGCGCGAATGGTTGCGCATCTCCACGCCTTGACGCTCGCCCCGGATAAGCCCGGCCTCGCGCAGCACTTTCATATGCTGCGACAGCGATGATTTGGGGATGATTCGGCCCCCGAGATTGGAAAGCGCAGTGCATGTGCCGCTGGAGCCGAGGCCTGCGATTTGCGCGAAGATCGCCACACGCTCCGGATCGGAGAGCGCGTAGAGGATCGCTTCCGGCTTCAAATCCTCGACGGCTGGATGAAAAAGCGGTCTCATGAATTTTATATAGGGCTACTTGAAATCGAGATCAACAGTTCCGAATTTCTGAACTATGGAACAATGCCGTCAACCCCGGCGGCAATCCAGGTCGAAAGGAATTGATATGTCTAAGCTTGCTGGAAAAGTCGCCGTCGTGACAGGGGCCTCCAAGGGGATCGGCGCTGCGATTGCCAAGGCGTTCGCCGCTGAAGGTGCAAAGGTGGTGGTGAACTACGCGTCGAGCAAGGCGGGTGCAGACGCTGTCGTCGAGACGATCACTGCCGCCGGCGGCAAGGCCGTCGCGGTACAGGGCGATGTTTCCAAGGCGGCACAGGCGCAAGGGTTGATCGACGCCGCAGTCAGGGAATACGGCCGTCTGGACGTGCTGGTCAATAATTCCGGCGTCTACGAATTCGGGGCGATCGAAGAGATCACCGAGGAACACTATCACCGCCAGTTCAACGTGAACGTTCTGGGCCTGCTGCTGACCACCCAGGCCGCCGTCAAACACATTGGCGAGGGTGGCAGCGTCATCAACATCTCGTCCGTGGTAACGAGCCTCACTCCCCCCGCCTCGGCCGTCTATACCGGCACCAAGGGAGCCGTGGACGCCATCACCGGCGTGCTCGCCAAGGAGCTTGGCCCGCGCAAGATCCGCGTCAACGCCATCCTCCCCGGCATCGTCGAGACCGAAGGTACGCACACCGCAGGCGTCATGGGATCGGATTTCGAGCACAACGCGGTGGCACAGACCCCGCTCGCGCGCATCGGCCAGCCCAACGATATCGCCACGGTCGCGACCTTCCTCGCTTCTGACGATGCCGGTTGGCTGACTGGCGAACGACTGGTCGCCGCCGGCGGTTTCCGCTGATTGACGATTGATGCTGCTGCGTGCTCTTTCAGGGAGCACGCAGCCTGCCCCGGTTGCCGGTGCATGCGCTGGCTTGCGAGGCGGGATCAGTCCGGAAACTCTTCCCAGACTTCGGCATAGGTCTTGAAGCCGATGCGCTCGTAAGTGGCTTTGGCTTTAGGATGATCCCAGGTGTCGGTGTGGAGCCACACGCGATCAGGCCGATGAGCCCATATCGCCCTGAGGGACCAATCCAACAGATAGGGTCCGAGACGACGGCCCTGGACCTCGGGAACGAGGCCAAAATGCTTCAGCTCCACATCCCTTTTGCCCACGCCTGCGAATTCGCAGAGCCCGACCGATTGTCCGTCGTGCCGCAAAATGTAGAGCGCT
This sequence comes from Rhizobium sp. 768_B6_N1_8, assembly GCF_051811225.1. Taxonomy (NCBI): domain Bacteria; kingdom Pseudomonadati; phylum Pseudomonadota; class Alphaproteobacteria; order Hyphomicrobiales; family Rhizobiaceae; genus Rhizobium; species Rhizobium sp. 768_B6_N1_8. The sequence goes on from NZ_JBPWPV010000001.1 coordinate 2,188,722, forward strand.
GTGGAACGGCTGCGCAGAAACGCCAGAAGCCCTTCCCTTGTCATCCGGAGACGCTCGTCCCATTGCAGGGGCATCCCTATGGATTGATAGAGGCTGAGATAGTCGTCCGCATCAGGACGCTCCTCCGCGATGCCGGCGGCCGCAAGCGGAGACGACAATGCACCGCCCTGCGGGGGCGCAAGCTGTTCCATATATGTGACGAGAAGACGGACCATGGATGCGGGGACTCAACAACTGCCGATCGATAGCAGACCCGGTTCATGAAATCGACGTCTCACATGGCCTGCGGAGAAGAAGCGTGAGCGGTGTCGCAATCACATCGCTATGTACGATCGTCCATTGCAAGGATCGAATTGACCCTCCATAGTTGCGTTTAGTGCGAAGATGGATAGTGATGCTTCGACAAACTTACGATCGAAAGATTCAGCTCTCCGCTTCCTTGCCATATGAAAATGATTTGGGAGAGACGGATGACGGAAGCCGAACGCGTCGATCAACTATTCGAGGCCTGGAACAATCAAGATTCGCCCGGCTGCGCGGTCGCGGTCATACGCGATGGGGATGTTGTCTATAAGCGCGGCTTCGGCATGGCCAATCTGGCTTATGGCATCGCGATCGGGCCGTCCACTGTCTTCCATTCGGCATCCGTCTCCAAACAGTTCACGGCATTTGCAATCCTGCTGCTGTCATCAGAAGGAAAATTGTCGCTCGATGATGCCGTGCGGAAATACGTGCCCGACCTACCTGATTTCGGCGCGCCGATCACGCTACGACATCTGCTCCACCATACCAGCGGCATCCGCGATCATTGGGAATTGCTGGCCCTTGCAGGCTGGCGTTACTCCAAGGACCTGATCACCGACGACGACATCCTCGCCGTCGTCTCCCGCCAGCAAGATCTGAATTTCCAGCCAGGCGACGAACATCTCTATTGCAACACGGGTTATGCCTTGCTGGCACAAGTCGTGAAGGCGGTCAGCGGCCAGTCCCTGCGTGCCTTTACCTCGGCCCGGATTTTCGAACCCCTCGGCATGCGCAATACGTTCTTTCGCGACAACTATGCCGAGGTCGTCAGGAATGTCGCCGACGGTTATGTGAAGACAGAGTTCGGGGTGGAGATCTCGAACACCAATTTCGACACTGTGGGCGCGACCAGCCTGCTGACGACAGTCGAAGATCTCGCGCTTTGGGACGAAAATTTCTACCATGCGCGCGTGGGAGGGCCGGATGTCATCGCAGAGATGCTCAAACGCGGCCGGCTGAACGATGGCAGTGAAATCGGCTATGCCTCGGGCCTCGGCATCGGTACCTATCGCGGCATAACGATCGTCGAACATACCGGCGGTGATGCCGGCTTCCGCTCCGATATCATCCGTTTTCCCGAGCAGCATTTCTCCGTGGCGATCCTCGCGAATTTCGGGTCGATCGTACCCAGCGATCTCGTTCGACAGATCGCCGATATCTATCTCGCGGATGTGTTGCAGCCGGTATCAACGCCTGTGCCGAACCCGTTTCCGCAACCCGACGCGAATGCATTGGAACTGCTGACCGGCTATTACGCCGAGGCGCGGCTAGGCGGCGGGGTCGCCCGCCTCGCGGAGCATGATGGAAAGTTGCTGGGCGGCTATGACATCGAGTATGACGGCTATGCCCTTGAAGCAGTCGATGATCGTCGCTTCCGTTTCAGCGATTTCCCCAACAGTGAGATCGAGTTGGAGCAAGAGAAAGGTGAGCCGGCGACCGAACTGACGTCCTATTTCGACGGCAAGCGCGGATATCAATACCGGCGATTGCCGGCATATACGCCTTCGCCAACAGAGCTTGCCGATTTGGCCGGCTCCTATCGTCCGGTCGAAAACGACATGCCCTACGAGGTGAACGTCACGGAGGCGGGTCTGATGTTCAAATCAGTGAAGTCCCGAGAAATCACACTGACAGCCGTCGCTCCGGACCATTTTCTCGGTGATGGCGACCGGTTCACCTTCACCCGCGACGGAGACGGCCGGGTGAACGGCCTGCTGATGAACAGCGGTCGCATCCGCAATTTCCGCTTCGACCGGCTTTGATCTGCTCGCTCGTGACATACAACGTAAGCAGGGGAAATTCGTTGCCGCCGCCGCGGGCCCGGCATTGTGGAAGAACCATCTCGATCAATACATGGATAGTGTTAGGTATGCCGTCATCCCAGTCTTCAAAGGCTAATCTATCGAGACTGAGGGACATCGGGTGGTCGCTTTGGGACCCCATAGGATTGATGCCCGAAGGATGGAGCTGGCGTGACGATAATGTAACCGGCTTCGAAGATGAATATGATAGTTATCTGAAAAACGCTGCGGCACAGCTTCGCGAAGGAGTGCCGGAAGCCGAAGTCGTGAATTACTTGGCAAATGTTGAAATCGACCGCATGAGCCTTGGAGAAAGGCCCGACACGCTAGTCAGGGCGAAAGCAGTTGTTCAAGCGATCTTAGCGGACCACCTCATCTCGACATCAACCGAACCGTAAGACAAGCTCTAAAGCTGATGTCCACCGCTGGCGCCTAGTTGCCATGCCGCGTATGTACGTAACCCCGACGGCAACAAATTGCAGCCGGTTTGCTACGGATCGGAGTGAAACCCAGACACGGCATACCGGAGTTTCCACACGGCCTGCCTGACTTCCATGACCATCGCAAGACCCGTTCCCCGACCTTGCCATGTCGCGCCAGCATGTCGGCTATTATCCCAACCGTCCGGCAGCCCGGAGCGCCAGGAGGATGGACGACACGTGAAGCGCTTGGCCGATCAAGCCGGCCTGCAGCCCATCCAGCACCTCCGCAATGGGAAGGGCATGAACGGTCAGGCCCTCCTCGCCCGCATCGAGGCGTTGCTGATATTTTTGCTCGGCGCCGGTTGCGAGATAGGTGTGAAGACGGTTCGTGTGAGAGGCCGGATTCGGGTAAAGCGTGCTGATCAATTGCCAGTTCTGGGCAATGTAGCCGGTTTCCTCCTCCAGTTCGCGACGGGCTGCCTTTTCACTATCCGCGTCCCGCTCGTCGAGGCCACCTCCCGGTATTTCCAGGAAGAACTTGCCGGCCGCATGTCGATATTGGCGAACCAGCAAAAGGCGATCATCAGGGGTGATCGCAACGATATTGATCCAGTCGGGATAGGACATCACGTAATAGGGAGAGATCGTCACTCCACCTGAAGTCAGGCAATCGTCGGCCCGCAAATTCAGCCACCGATCCTGCAGGATCGTCCTGGATTCAACCACCTTCCAGCCATCGTCCATTCGAAAATTCTCCCGTTTCGAACTCTCCGATCCCGAAGACTAGTTCAATGCGCGCCCGTCGGCCATGGCACATGCCTTGCGAAATTCATTGCAGTTTTCGAATGGCCTGTGGGAGTTTGCGTCAGCGGAAATCGGGCGCGAATCCAGATGGCGACAGCTCTCACCAGGCTTGAGAAATATTTCATCCCCTCCGGAGAGCCAGATGCCCGACTGGAAATTGTTGCGGCCAGGCCCCGGCACGAAGGACCATATCCGACCATCGTCTTCAACCATGGCTCCACCGGGCGCGGCCACAACAAGTCCTTCTATACGAGAACCGCGAGCCCGGCTGTCGTGGCAAACCATTTCGTCGAACGGGGCTGGATGATCCTCTTTCCGCAACGCCGGGGTAGAGGCAAATCAGGCGGAGACTATGGCGAGGGACTTGCTCCTGATGGTTCCGGCTATTCCTGCAATGTCGAGATTGCGATTGCGGGCTTCGAGCGGGCCGTTGAGGATGTGGATGCTGTCGTGCGCCATCTGCGCGAGCGGTCGGATGTGGATCAGAGCCGACTTGTCATCGCGGGCGTCTCGCGCGGCGGCATCCTGTCGATCGCATATGCAGGCATGCGCCCGGCTATCTTCCAAGGCGCTGTCAATTTCAACGGTGGCTGGCTTGGCAGAGGTTGCGCCAACCATGAAATCGTCAACCCGGCCATCTTCGAACGCGGAGCAGCAGCCGGGATTTCGACGCTCTGGCTGCACGGCACGCATGACCAGTACTATCGGATTGAGCACTGCCGGGGAAATTTCGAAAGGTTCCGCTCGGCGGGCGGACAGGGGAAGTTCATTGCGGCGGCCGCGGGCCATGCCCTGATGTACAAGCCGGCATTGTGGTCGAACCATCTCGATCACTACCTGGATAGTTTGTAACCGCTGTTCTTAGGCCGCCAAGCAGGGATGTAGCTCCTCCCTTTGTTGACGCGCTGTACCAAAGGCGCAAAGCGATACTCAGCGGCGATCGGGGGGAGCCAGGCCAGGATGGTGCTGACCTTGACCCAGTGATCGAGGTGTACTCCTCGACGTAGTCCTCTCCGATTCAAGGATTATGCAGAAGCGCGCAGCCCTATTGCTGCTGCTGCGCCGGCGGCGGGGTGCCGATCTTTTCCAGAACCTTCTTGGCGAGAGCCGGGTCGCTCTGTGCTGCCGTCAGAATCGACGAGTATTCCTCGACAGAGATGCCGTTAGAGGCTTCGACGGTGTCGACCATCTGCTTTTTGGCTTCTTCCTGCAGCTTTTGCTTCGCAGCCTCGTCCTTCGTCGCGCCGATTTTGGCCGAATATTCCTGCCTGACCTTGTCGACCTGCTGATAGGCAACGGCAAAGGCCTCGATTTTCTGATCGCTGACAGGGGCGGCTGCACCATTGTCTCCGGTCTGCCCCTGCATCGGCGCCTGGCCCTGCGCCGGCGGCTGCTGTTGCGCCTGGGCCAGGTCCACGGCGGATGCCGGGCTGAGAGCAAGCAGGCTGAAGACCGCAGCGGTCATCGTTGCGACGGGTGTGTAACGAGTGATCATAGTCATTCCTTTTCACGTGCATGATTTGATCGGCAGCAGGACCGCCTCGGTCGATCGCTCAGCCGCTTGAGGCTGGCGAGGTCGCAACGATGGACCGTTAAGAGGGCACGGTGCGGCGGTGGCGGGGCAATTTGCTGACGATTGAGCGGCAGCTTTGTGACCATCGACATGCCGGCCCGGCGCGGATAAATCCGGTGCTAGTTGACGAGGCTGGCGTTCTTGGAGGTCTCCCGCCGGGAAGTAGCATCCGGAGGTGGATCTCAGACTTGGCTGAGCCAAGGCCTCCACCATGACATCGGATCAGCCTGCAAGCGTCAGCCAATCGCCGATCGTTGTCCCGTGATGCCGTGTGGAACGCGCAGCCGGAACAGCCGGGCGCTCGGTTGCCACGGTTCTTCGGATTTCACGTGGGCTCAATCCGAATTCGTGGCTGAAAGCGCGCGTAAAATTGGCAGCGACGGCGAAACCGGCGGCCTCCGCGATCTCGGAGATTGGCCTGTTATCGGCCGGGTTGCTGAGATCCGCATAGGCCTGCAGCAGTCGCCGCTTGCGGATATAATTCAGCACTCCCCCGCTCGCTTCGAACAGCTGGTAGAGCCGCGTGCGCGAGATGCCCAGGGCGCGGCAGATGGAGTCGGGCGTCACATTGTCTGATTGCAGGTTGAGGTGAATGTAGCGATGCGCCCGCTCCATCATTCCCATACTGCCTTGGACTTGACCCATATCCGACCTTATGGATGAGGCAGCACTTGCAACGACCATGTCGGCGATTGTTTGTATGATCCGCGGCACCTCCCCAGCCGTCAGGTTGCCCAGCTTCGTTTCCAGACCGGCGATATAGCTGACGAGCAATTCAGCCAGGCTACCGGACAGAAGCGTATTGTTGGCACCCTGGAGAAGGCTTGCATCCACGGCCAGCAATTCATAGGGCAGGAAGACAAGCACGGCGACGCAATCGGTCATCCGCCCGCGATAGGGATAGCTGAGAGATCTGAAAAATACCTCGCCGGCACCGGTTTCCGTAACGTGACGGCTGACCTCGGTCCAGATCCGGCCGCTGCGAAGCAGGCCGACGTTCCAATGGTCTATCGGGCTCGAACGGAGCATGGATTGATCGCGAATATAGCTATGCGCCTGTGTGTGCTGCTGGACGATGAGCACGCTGCCGAGATGCCAGCCGATCTGTTCGGCAAGAAACCCGTCGTCGGGTGATTTTCCATCCGGCAGATGGACATCCACGAGCGGCGCCATATGCGCACGCCAGGCCTGGAACTGGTCTTTCGCCGGCAAATCCCTCGTCGAGAAACGCAGGGGCACCAGCGCAGGCGCGACATCCTGAAGTCGCTCCTTCTCCGTGGCCGGCTCGCGCGGCCAGCGCCGCCGCTCCAGATGGGCCGGCCATGCCTGCCCCGCAGCGGGGTCATCTCCAGATCCAGAACCCGTAGCCATCCAATCCCTCCAGCGTGCCAATCGATCCGACCGGGCCGTTGAAATTGAGAGTGAACAATCGTTTTTGCGGCAAAATCGCCGCCAGAAACCGCCCCAGCCGGGAATCGGCAAGCAGCCACCTCCATAAGTTGTTTATCATAATCCCTTTGGATCAGAAATGTACGCAACGATAATTTTCAGGACGCGCGGATAACGACAATTGCGTCCCATGGCTGTATTTAAATAAGCACGGTTAATTCCCGAATGAGAACGGAATAGACCAGAATACTTCACCTGCCAGCGCCCCATAGAGACGGAGCAATTCCAGGTGAAACGACAAGAACTCAAGAAAAAACACGAGAGTACGAGAAGGTAGTCGTGAACTACCCGGGAAATATTCGTGCGCTTTCTGCATAAGCTTCGGCCCATTGCAGAGACTCTTCGTCACACAACCTGCAGCCGCCAAAAAGAATACTTATAACCGGCTACGGAGGCTTCCTTGATCACTCAACTGGGGGAGGATTGAGGCGATCGTTAGCAAGGCCAAGTGGGACGAAGCGAGGGGTTGCGCGCAAATTCAGGCGCCATTGAGTCGATGCGTATGAGCCTGATGCTGACGCGCAACCCCATTCTATCGAACCTGGAGAATTCTGATGCGAACTGCCCTCTCATGGGCAAACGGAGGCTAAGATGATCACGACGGAAGACCAGAACCACATCGAATTGAAACAGACTTCGAACTGCAGAAGGGACGTCGAAATCGCAATGATGGGAATGCTCACCAATCTGCAGAAACACGGATGGTCAGCAGCGGAATTGGCACTGGCGCTTGCGGATGCCTCCGAAGAGCTCGTCATGCTGATCGCCAGCAAAACGGTGAGATCGAATTAGGCTGTCGTGACGAATTCGTCATGTCAGACAGATCTAACGGCGAGTTTGTCGTATCGCGTTGCGATACGACGCCGCTGTTTGAGCTTGGCAAAGAAGCTCTCGTCGCGCCATCGCCCCAGCTTTCGCTACGGCACCTCTATCGCGATTACCGCGAAATCAGCCCTTCATCATGAGCTCGCGCCCGATCCGTTTGGTGGGCTCGCTGCGTAAAACGATCGCAGTGTTGACCGAGCCGTAGCGGGCAACGGCATCGACGATGCTTTCCAGCTCCGCCGGCGACGGCACGATGACTTTCAGGTGAAAACAGTCTTCTCCCGTCAGCCTGAGAACCTCAATGACTTCAGGCATTTCCGAAAATTGCTTCAAGCAAGTCTTGATATATTCGTGCGTGGTGCGCAGGCGGATGATCGCCATCATTCCAAGCCCGACCGAAGCAGGATCGATGACAGCCCTGTAGCCGCTGATGATGCCGCGTTCTTCAAGCCGCTTCAGGCGTTCCGACGCTGCCGGCTGCGAGAGGCCTACTCTTCTCCCAAGTTCGGAAACGCTGATGCGCCCGTCGCCCTGCAAGGTTTCGATCATGGCAATGTCGGTTGGATCGAGCTCGGAACGACTATCGAAATGTCTCACCATTGACTTTGAATCCATCGGTTTGCGGCGAACTTCTCCGATGAATGCCAATTTATCCTCTCTGAGTAAACGGTCATGTTGGCGCGATAATCACGAGAGGCCAGACATGACCGAAATCATCCATCTGCCGGGCATCGGCAATTCCGGCGAGTTCCATTGGCAAAGCCGTTGGGAGAGCGCCGATCCCTCCATCCGCCGTTTCGCCCCTTCGAACTGGGACGAGCCGGATCTTTCCGACTGGATCGCGGCGCTGGAGCAGGCCGTGCGTGCCGCGCGAACGCCGCCCGTTCTCGTGGCTCATAGCCTAGCCTGCCTGCTCGTCGCACATTGGCATGAAGTTTCCGATCTGGCGATCAAAGGGGCGATGCTGGTCGCCGTGCCGGATCTGGCATCTCCGGCCTTTCCCGCACAGGCGGCAAGCTTCGCAGAGGTACCCCGGAAGCGCTTTCGATTTCCTTCCCTCATCGTGGCAAGCACCGATGATCCCTATGGTTCGCTGCCCTATGTCGAGACACGGGCTGGGCAATGGGGAAGCGCGTTGGAGGTGATCGGTGCGGCTGGCCACATCAATGGCCAAAGCGAACTCGGCGATTGGCCGGAAGGCCTGGCGCTCCTGAGAAACTTCGCAAGCCGCTTGTAGCCCGCCTCGCCTCCACCGAGGACTGACGTGATGACGCCCGCCACCAACCCACGGCAACCGTCACGGTATGAGCAATATGCTGCCGGCCGACCGCCCCGACTCCATCTCCTCATGCGCTTTCGCAACCTCCGCCAAGCCGTATTCCGCAGCGATCTCGCAGACGATGCCCCGCTCCATCGCGGCGATCGCCGCCTCTGCGGCATCGCGGTATCGGCCGACATCGGCGCACCAGGCCATGATGCTCGGATGCGAGAGCGACTTGCCGGGCCGAAGTTCTTCCACGGCAATGGGCGGGATGGGGCCGGCGGCCTGGCCGATGGTGATGGCGGTTCCGAAGGGGCGCACGGCGCGGATGCTCTTCAACAGCATGTCGCCGCCGATCCCGTCATAGGCGACATCGACGCCGTTTCCGCTCGTCAGCCGCTTCACCTCGGCGACGATATCGGCCCCTCGCCCGATGATCAGGTGATCGGCGCCATAGGAGGTGGCAAGGGCCGCCTTTTCGGGCGAACTGACCGTGCCGATGACGGTGGCTTCGAGCGATTTCGCCCAGCGCACGAGAATGCTGCCGAGCCCGCCGGCGGCGGCGTGGATCAGCACGGTGCTGCCCTGCCCGACATTGGTGACTTTCCTCAGGAGCATATAGGCCGTCATGCCCTTGAGCAGCGAGCTTGCGGCCACCTTGGCCGATACCGCATCGGGAAGCGCAATCACCCTTTCGGCCGCGATGATGCGGGTCGAGGCATAGGCGCCGGCCGGCGGCCCGCCATAGGCGACGCGGTCACCCGGTTTGAAACCAGAGACATCGGCGCCGATCTCTTCGACCCCGCCTGCGGCCTCCACGCCGATGACGGCGGGATAGGAGGGCAGCGCGTAGAGCCCCTTGCGGTGATAGATATCGAGGAAATTGGTACCGACCGCTTGATGGCGGATCTTGATCTCGCCGGGACCGGCGGACTCTGACGGCTGATCCTGCAGCCGGAACTGGGTGACATCGCCGGGGGCGTCAAGCAGGACGATCTGGTCGGGCATCGGTCGTTTTCCTCTTAGGAGCAACTTGATGCAAGCAAACTAGCCGATAGCATTATGTGTGAAAATTCCCTATTGTCGCACAATGATTGGGAAAGAATTCACACAATTAGACTGGGACGACCTGAGGCATTTCCTGGCGCTGGCGCAGGCAGGAACCCTTCTCGGCGCAGCAAGACAGATCGGCGTGGAGCACGCGACGATCAGCCGCCGCGTCACAGCCCTTGAGAAAGGCCTCGGCCGCAAGCTCGTCGACCGCCGCGGGCGCCGCATCATCCTGACCGCGGATGGCGAGCAGATTGCCAGGCACGCCGCCCTCGTCGCCCAGCAGATGGCGGCCATCGAACAGCTCGGCCGGGCGAGCGCCACGGAGACGCGCGGCCATGTAAGGATCAGCGCCCCGCCAGCGCTCTCGAGCGTGCTTCTCGCAAAGCCCGTCGCCGCCCTCAGGCAAGCGCATCCGGGTGTGGAGATCACGCTTGTGGGCGAAAAGCGCCTCGCCTCGCTGAACCGCCGCGAGGCCGATATCGCGGTGCGCATGTCGCGGCCGGAAGATGGCGATTATGCTATCACCAAGCTCGGCGACATGGCCTTCCACCTCTATGCATCGAAGGCCTATCTCGAAACCGTGCCGGAGGCGCAATGGACCTTCATCGGCTATGACGAGGGCATGAATGCCTCGCCGCAGCAATTGCGCCTCTTCGAACTCGCCGCCGGCCGGCCGATCGCGATCCGTTCAACGGTTCTGGAGTTTCAGGCCGCCGCCGCAAGGCTTGGCGGCGGTGTCGTCCTGCTGCCGGATTTCGCGGTTTCGGGCACGGATGGTTTGCAGCGGATCGAGGATGAATATCCTCTGACGCGGGAGGTGTGGCTGGTGGTCCACGCGGAGATCAAGGATGTGCCGGCCGTCCGGGTAGTCATGGAGGCGCTGAAGAGCGCCTTTTGAGATGCGGCGGGCGGATGCAGGCCTCTCCAACTCTCAATCGAGCGGCAATACCACGACCGGTTTGCCCATCACATCGGATCACTGCACGTGGCAGCTGGTCGACCTTCCAGGCGCTTCCAGCTGCGCATCGTTGCCCTTGATCCAGAACAGAACGGTCCCATCGGTATAGCGCGCGCCGGAGCCGGACATGCCCTGCGGCAGGCGGAAGCTCTGCCCGTCGGTGGTGAGCAACACCTCGTTCGGTGCAGTCACGAAGCTTGCGGTGACACCCTTGCCGTCATCGCAGCGATAGATGACGTCCGCCTTGTCCTCGGCAAAGGCCGGCGCAAGGCTCATCAAAAGCACGATACCCGACAATCCAAACACACCACTCTTCATCCTCATGCCTGTCTCCCTCGGTTGGAAAGTGTGGGACGTTAGCAGCAGATGATGACCGCATGAGCGGTCGTCAACGCAGGACGTTATACGGCCGACGCACATACCGTTGGCGGACTACTTCACCCTCTCTCCAGATGTCTGCTGGAATGAAGCCGCAGCACTCATACAGCCGCCTGGCGGCACCCGCTCCCGGACTACCTGCGACGAAGGTATCCACATGAATAGTAGACTCGGGAGGTGTGGTTGAAATGGCAGCCTCGACAAGTAACTTGCCAATGCCGAGCCGGTGAAAGTTGGAAGAGACCGCGAGCCAACGGATGGCATACTCCGTACCGCTACCGCCTATGATAACGCCTCCTAAAAAGCAGCCATCTCCAGCATCGGTTCTTGCGCAGTAGGCCTGCCGCTGCGCGATCTTCCGGATAAGAACATTATCGAAACCGGGCATGGGACCGAACAACGGCACCACTTCCTCAGCCAGCCGAAGCCAAGGTGCTACATCATCTTGCTGTGCCAAGCTGATCTGAACTTGCATCCACCGCCTCGCCATGTCCTGAACCAAACTTCCATAGCAGGCAGATGTTGGGCTTGTCCGCTTCGGGCGCAACAGCAGACTTCAGCCGTGTGTTCGCTCCGAGCAATTCCACGGCATTAGCTCGTCGACCAGACTCTGCTTCTGGCCATTGACGATGGAGCCATCTGGCCAGAGCTATGGCGCGCTGCGACCTGGCTCGGCGCCCAGGGCTGACGGTTATTTTGCTGCGTAAGCGATGGCGAAAAATGGCACCGGCTGTCGAATTCGCGCCCGCTCGCGCGTCTTCTTGACAGAGAGGTCAAGGAGAACAGCCATGACGATTTCCATTACCGCCTTTGAACGCACGCCGCTCTTGCCATGTTTTTGCCACCACCCTGACATGCATTCTTTACAAATAACGCCTACCATAGGTTCGGACATGGAGGACCTGCGATGAATGAGATGACCGCATCGGACATGCTGAGGGATCCGCTGATCCGCCAGATGCTGCGCGCCGACAGGATCAGCCTTGCGTCCTTCGCCACCCTGCTCGATACCGCCAGCCGTCGGCAGGCCCGCCGCGCCGGCGAAAGCGTTCCTCCCCAGCCTGCGGCTCCGGAGGCCTGGAGCAGCGAGGCTCTTTCCTCCGTTTGACATCCCCATGCCCGATCAGGGCAGACAGTTTGGGCTCGCCTTAGCCAGGCGGGTCTTTTTTTTGCGGGATTAGGTAGCAAAAACCACCAGATTTGAATTCCTGCATACCGTAGCCTTGATCCAAAGCAGATGGAGCGGCAGTGGATCAAGCAGATGAGAGTCGATCGGGAAGGTTGGGGCTGGTTAATGCCTGGAGCTCAGGTTAGTCGCCGTGAGAGTTGGTCTATCTCAATCAATTCGCAAATCATTTCAGAAACACTGAACGGCCGAACATTCCACAATCACCTCTTGCCATTCGTAGTACCACAACAGAGCTTGCGCGATAACAGTCGAGACCGCGACAACCAATATCATCTGTCGGAGCGTGAGGGATTTCCAAAACATAAACCGAGCTAGAAGTAGGCAGCTCGTCATTCCTGCCGGAAACATCAAAACTGGCACCCACGAAACAATTTCTGCTTCAAATCGGTCTTTCGACAAACAGCACAAGAAGTGTTTGTGGTCTTCCGAAAGCCCAAGAATGACCTCGGTCAGCGCTATATACGCACTCCAAACCACCGACACTGGGCCAAGAAGAAACCCCACGACAGCGACGACGATGAATGCCCCGAATAAAAACAGGAACAGATTCAGGCCATTCATAAAAGCGAGTGTTTTCAGAACGAGGAAGGCTGGCGATGCGAGAACACAAAGCAACGCCGCCGATGCCCACTTTTGTCTCTGAGTTGGAAGGTCGACTTCGGCTTGCACATCCATTCGTGGCCCTCAAATGTGAAAAAGCAAAACGACCATGTGGTGGTAGTGTGCCAACTATATGCTGATCACACTGTCAAGCCATCTATCGCGCGATCAGTTTGACTCTAACTCAAGAACATCTTTTTAAATCTTTGGATATTTTGCAATATTTTCCGGATGTTCGACGATGTGTTCTGTGGTTTTTGCTGCCTAATTCCCTTTTTTTTGCGCTGCCCTCTGAGCTAGGCCACCGTAATTATCGGCTGGCTGGCCTCACCGGTTTCGGCAGGCGCTGGAACCGGAGCGACCTTGCCGACAAGATCACCCAGCATGGTCACCGCCAGATCGGGCGCGACATGGTGCGGCATGTGGCCGACGCCATCGAGCAGTTCGACGCGGACGGCCGGATGCCTCTCATGGAGCCAGTCGAGATGCCAGCCTGGGTCGATGATCCGGTCTTCCCGCCCGAAGAGAACGGAGACCGGCAGATCGGCCGGCAGGCCCTCGGGCGGCTGCATGTCGCCGTTGAAGGCCCAGAGCTCCTCGGCCATGGTGGCGATCGACGCGGCATTGACCATATGCATGGCCGGCAGGGTGGAAAGCTCTGATGTCACCGGATTGGGATAGGACGAGGCGCGCAAGCCACGCTCGAGGAAATAGGACGACCAGCGGGCAATCACATGCTGGCGGATGACTGGGCCGACGAAGGGTGCCACGGCACTGCGCAGCACGATGAACGGCTTGAAGGGAACGGGCCGACAGCAGGGCGAGATGAGAAACAGGCCCTTCAGGAGATCCGGCCGGCGAGCGGCCAGATGCAGTGCTGCCGCACAACCGATCGAATGGGCGGCCACCACGACCTTGTCGAGCTCCAGCGCCTCAAGGAAACGCTCCAGCCAGAAGGACTGGCCACGCGGGCCGCGCTCCCCGGCAGGCAGTGCCGGGCTGAAACCATAACCCGGCCTGTCAGGCGCGATGATGTTGAGGCCGCTGCCCGAAAACGGCATCATCACCTCCTCGGCGATACTGCCGCAGCCATGCAGCAGCACGACGGGATTTTCACCTGCGCTTCCGCTTTCGAGCATGTGGATCTGCTCGCGACCGGTTTGAATGATTTTGCCAACCTGCGGGGAGACGGCCGGTGGAGGGAGAGGCTGGACGTAGATCATGCCGGGCAAAACGTGAACATCGGGGAAATGTTCCCCCGCCCCAGAAAATCGCGCCGCCTTCAGATGGTTAGTGCTTTCGGCGAGGCGTCGTGCCGATAGCGGGCAATTCAGGCGACGGGCAATTTCCGGAGGATCTTCTCCATCGCCTTTCCCCGAGCGAGTTCGTCGACGAGCTTGTCCAGGTAGCGGATTTCCCGCATGGTCGGCTCTTCGATATTTTCCACGCGCACCCCGCAGATCACGCCCGTGATCAGAGCGCGGGATGGATTCATTTGCGGCGCCTGCGCAAAGAAATCCTCGAAACTGGTCTTTTGCTCCAGCTCCCCGTCAAGGCTTTCCGCGCTGTGCCCCGTCAGCCAGCAGATGATTTCGTCGACTTCCGCCTTGCTGCGCCCCTTCTTCTCGGCCTTGGCGAGATAGTGGGGATAAACGCTGGCGACGCTGATGGAATAGATGCGATGCTTCGTCATGGGCCCTCCAACAGCATCGGCCCGAAAATCGGAATCGATTTTCGGAAAGCCTGATGCGTCGATTCAAAGAGTTAGAGCGTCCTTAGTGCGTCCGAATGGACGCACGGCGCTCTACGCGCTCCAGAGATCGTCCGGCCGAAGATAGCTGAGATCGGCGCAGGGAGGAATGCATGAGTGGCAGGCCGGACCCGATGTTGTTGAGGCCGCTGGCCGAACGGCATCACTACCTCCTCGGCGATACTGCCGCAGCACGCAGAGCACGACGGTATCTTCGCCCTCCTCAGGATATTCCGGCAAAGGCGGCAGCTGTCAGTAATCGACGGCCACCGCATCCGCTGTGCCGAGATAGGCCGCGAGTTTGGCCCGCTCATGCCAACCAGGATCGGCATTCCTGCCCATCAGCTCCGCCGGAACCTTCCAGCCCGGATCGATGCCTTGCATGTCAGGAAGTTCATGCGCGATGCCCTTGTGGCAATCGATGCAGGTCGCCTTGCCCGGGAGCAGGTATCGCGTGTGGATGTCAGCGGCGCGCACGGTCTGTTTCGTCAGGTCCATGGCGCCCATCGAGTGGCAGTTCCGGCATTCCAGGCTGTCATTGGCTTTCAGCCGCGCCCATTCGTGCTGGGCGAGTTCCAGCCGCTTGTCGAGGAACTTTTCGCGCGTGTTGATCGTCCCGAATATCTTGCCCCAGACTTCCTTCGACGCCTGCATCTTGCGGGCGATCTTGTCGGTCCACTGGTGCGGCACATGGCAGTCCGGGCATGTGGCGCGAACGCCCGAGCGGTTGGAGAAGTGAACCGTGCGGCTCAACTCCTCGTAGACATTCGTTTTCATTTCATGGCAGCTCGTGCAGAAGGCCTCGGTATTGGTGGTCTCCAGCGCGGTGTTGAATGCGCCCCAGAACATGACGCCGCCGACGAAGCCGCCAAGCGTCAGGAAAGCCAGACTGAGTGTCGTTGCCGGCGAGCTCAACAAGCGCCAGCACCAGAGTACTATGGCCTTTATATTGCCGATCATTGCTCGCTTCCCGCAGGTTTGAAGCCCAGCTCGCTCATGTCCTTGAAGGTGTTCGGCACCAGGGGCTTCGCATCCGCCTGAGGCACGTGGCAGGCGGTGCAGAAGTATCGCCGGGGCGAGACGTCGGCCAGCATCTGCCCTTCGCGGGTCATGAAGTGCGTAACACTGATCATCGGCGCGCCGGAGCCTTCGGTCAGCTCGCGGCGATGGCAGGAAAGACAGCGATTGGCGTTCACCGTCAGCTGGTAGCCCTCGATCGAATGCGGGATGATGGGAGGCTGGTCCGGATAATTCCGCATCTTCCTGACGTCATCGACGACCCATTTGGGAACCGGCTTCGCCTCCTTGTTCTCCATCGGGTTGTCGTTGCCCGACAACGAGGGCACCATCTGCGCCACGGTGACGGTGCCTGTGAACAGGAGAAGGGCGACGGCCGCGATCGCCCAGACACGCTTCTGGACCACGCGCCTCGTGATCAGGCGACGGGAAGAATCTTGACTGCGCATTTTTTGAAATCCGCTTGCTTGGAGATGGGGTCGGTGGCGTCGAGCGTGACCTTGTTGATCAACTGGCTGGCGTCGAACCACGGGACAAAGATCACGCCATGCGGCATTCGATTGCGCCCGCGAATTTCCACGCGGCTGATGATCTCGCCGCGCCGCGACCGGATCCGGACCTCCGCCCCCTGATTGATGCCCATTTTCCTGGCGTCGTCTCCGTTCATGAAACAGCGCGCGCCGGGAAACGCCCTGTAGAGCTCGGGAACACGCATCGTCATCGAGCCTGAATGCCAGTGTTCGAGAACACGGCCCGTCACGAGCCAGAAATTGAACTCGTCATCAGGCGACTCGGCGGGCGGTTCGTAGGGCACCGCCAGGATGACCGCACGGCCGTCCTTCTGCCCGTAGAACTTCAGCCCCTCGCCTGGCTTGACGTAGGGGTCGTAGCCTTCGCGGTAGCGCCAGCGCGTCTCCTTGCCGTCGACGACCGGCCAGCGCATGCCGCGCACCTGATGGTACATGTCGTAGGGCGCGAGATCGTGTCCATGCCCGCGACCGAACTCGGCATATTCCTCGAACAGCCCCTTCTGGATGTAAAAACCGAAGGCCTTGGCCTCCCGGTTCTCGTATTCGGGCGAGACGTCCGACAGGGGAAATTCGTCCACCTTTCCGTTCTGGTAGAGCACCTGGTAGAGCGTCTTACCCTTGTATTCCGGGTTCTTCGCGAGGATCTCGGCAGGCCAGACCTCGTCGGTGGTGAAGCGCTTGGAAAATTCCACCAGCTGCCAGAGGTCGGAGCGGGCCTCGCCCGGAGCATTGACCAGCTGGTGCCAGACATGCGTGCGCCGTTCGGCATTGCCGTAAGCGCCCTCCTTCTCCACCCACATGGCCGCCGGCAGCACCAGATCGGCGCTCATGGCGGTCACTGTCGGATAGGCGTCCGAGACGACGATGAAATTGTCCGGATTGCGATATCCCTTATAGGTCTCGTTGCTGGTGTTCGGCGCGGCCTGGACGTTGTTGTTGACCTGCACCCAGTAGAAATTCAGCTTCCCGTCATGGAGCATGCGATCCTGCTCGACGGCGTGATAACCGGGCTTCTCCGGGATCAGCCCGTCCGGCACCTTCCATATTTCCTCGGCATGCTTGCGATGCTCCGGATTGGTGACGACCATGTCGGCCGGCAGGCGGTGGGCAAAGGTGCCGACCTCGCGGGCCGTACCGCAGGCGGACGGCTGTCCCGTCAGCGAAAACGGACTGTTTCCCGGCTCGGAAATCTTGCCCGTGAGCAGATGCAGGTTATAGACCATCTGGTTGGCCCACACGCCCCGGACATGCTGGTTGAAGCCCATGGTCCACAGCGACATGACCTTGGTCTTGGGATCGGCGTAGAGTTCGGCGAGCTGTTCCAGGAAGGCGCTGTCGACGCCCGAAAGCTCGACCGCCTTTTCGAGCGTATATTCGGAGACCATCTCCTTGAACGCCTGGAAATCGATCGGCTCCATCTTGGCGGCGTCGGCCACGCCCTTGGCCTTCATTTCAAGCGGGTTATCGGGCCGCAGGCCGTAGCCGATGTCGGTCGTCCCCTTCATGAACTTGGTATGCTTGTCGACGAAATCCTGGTTGACGCGGCCGGTCTGGATGATGTGGTTGGCAATATAGTTCAGGATCGCGAGATCCGTACCCGGCTTGAAGATCAACGGGATATCGGCAAGGTCCATGCTGCGATGCGTGAAGGTGGACAAAACCGCGACCTTCACATGCTCGTGCCCGAGCCGCCGGTCGGCGACGCGCGTCCAGAGGATCGGATGCATCTCGGCCATGTTCGAACCCCAGAGCACGAAGGCGTCTGCGTTCTCGAAATCGTCGTAGCATCCCATCGGCTCGTCCATGCCGAAGGTGCGCATGAAAGCCACCGCTGCCGAAGCCATGCAGTGACGCGCATTGGGATCGAGGTTATTGGAGCGGAAGCCCGCCCGCATCAGCTTGGTCGCGGCATATCCTTCGAAGATGGTCCATTGGCCGGAGCCGAACATGCCGAGCGCCGTAGGCCCCTTTTCCTTCAGCACGCGCTTGGCCTGCGCCGCCATCACGTCGAAGGCCTCTTCCCAGGTAACGGGTTCGAACTCGCCGTCCTTGGCGTAGACGCCGTCCCGCTTGCGCAGGAGCGGGCTCGTAAGCCTGTCCTTGCCGTACATGATCTTGGAGAGGAAGTAGCCCTTGACGCAGTTGAGGCCGCGATTGACCTCGGCCTCCATGTCGCCATGGGTCGCGACGACCTGGTTCTCCTTCACGCCCACCATGACGCCGCAGCCGGTGCCGCAGAAGCGGCAAGGCGCTTTCGACCATTTGATCTCGAGTGCCGCCACTCCGCCGGGCACCGACTGTGCCGAGGCGGGCGCGGCAAGGCCTGCGGTCGCAGCGGCGATTGCCGCCGCCTGCGCCTTCAGGAGATCACGCCGCGTGAGTTCGGTCGTCATCGATCGTCTCCTCTATTTCCAATGCCTGTTCGAAAACCATGTGGGCGGCGAGCACGCCGTCCATCCCCGAGATGCCGATGAGCGTTTCCCCGAGCACGCCGGAATGCGGCCCCTCGATCACGACGACGATCTTGCCCGGTCCCGTCGCGTGAACCTCGACCCCTTCGATTGCAGCGAGACGCGCTGCGACATCTTCGGTCAGTTCCGGGCGCGTGATGACGACGGCACTGGAGACGTGATGCCGGCTGTTAGACATGAGCAGCCTCCGGATGATGGGGCTTCATCGTGATTGCATCGGCCGGGCAGACCGAAATGCAGGCGCCGCATCCCGTACATGCCGCCGCATCGAGTTCGGGAACGAACGGTCCGCCGAGCCGCGGCCGAAACCGGATCGCGCCGGCCGGACAACAATCACGGCAGGCCTGACAGTCGACGTAATTATTGGCCAGGCACCCGTCGCCAATTGCCGCATAATGGGCAAAGCCGCCTGCAGAACCGGCCGAAAAAACATTCTCGGGACATCGTTCCGCGCACTTGCCGCAAAAGGTGCATTCTCCCTGCCGAAAATCCACGGCCGGAATGCCCGAACGGATCGAAATGATCTTCGTGGGACAGGCATCGACGCAGGCGCCGCAGCCCGAACAGTTTTGAACGGATGTCTCACTCGCTCCGGGAGGCAAGATCCTATCCAGATCCTCCGGGGACCTGCCGGTCAGAAAGCCACGTCGGGTGCGCGTTGCGAGAACCATGAACCGATCCTCACTCTACCGAGGCCGAAGGCGCGGGCTTGACCTCATGAGGTCCCGGCGGCCCATTGACGATCTGGTACATCCAGACCAGGAAGCCGTAGCCGCCGACGACCCCGACAGCGACAACGGGCCAGATCCCGAAAGCGAGCACGGCGAAGGTCAACAGCTCGCGCCGGCGCTTCTTCCTGAACTCTCCGCCAGTATCCGTGATTTGAGCCACAACGCCTCCCCAGAGTTGCCGACGCTACTGGTATAACCCCTTAAGCGTGTCCAGCCAATCTCCATCTGTTATTGCGACTTGCGCCAGCGCTTCGCGATCGGGAAATCGGCTATGCGAGAACGGTGTATCGCACGCCCGCCCGGCAGTCCTTGACAGAGATCAAAGCAGGCAGTCGACGGATTGAATCCACCGAGCGGCCGACCCGGCCTTGCCGGACCAACGCACCCTGCCAGGCCTCGTTCTTTGTGACCGGCACGCTATCGTTCCATGGGTGACTGATGGCGCAAGGCCGGGCTAAGCTTGGCCCGCGCGCGGGGATTATTTCCGACATCGCCTGTCGGCTTCCCGTCCGCCCGCTCGTCTTCCAGACGGACAGGAAGGAGAACGATCATGACGATTACCATAACCGCCTTTGAACGCTCGCCCGATCGCGGCAAGGGCCTTGCGCGTGACATGCGCGTTCGCTGGGCGCTCGAGGAAGTCGGCCAGCCCTATGAGGTTCGCCTTGTCTCGTTCAAGGCGATGAAGCAGGCGACCCATCTTGCGCTTCAGCCTTTCGGGCAGATTCCGACCTATGAGGAAGGCGATCTCACCCTCTTCGAATCCGGCGCCATCATCCTGCATATCGCCGAGCGCCATCCGGGCCTGCTGCCCGATGATGCCAAAGCCCGCGCCCGCGCCATCGCCTGGATCTTCGCCGCCGTCTCCACGATGGAACCCGTCATCGTCGACCGCGAAACCGCCAGATATCTGGAGGGCAAGGAGAGCTGGTACGAAGAGCGTCTGGCCTACGTCAACGACCGCATCCGCAAGCGGCTCGGCGAACTCTCCGCCCGGCTTGGCGATGCCGACTGGCTGGACGGCACATTCACCGCTGGCGACCTCGAGATGGTCTCGGTGCTGCTGAGGCTGGAGGGATCGGCCCTGCTGGACGAATATCCCAACCTCTGCGCCTACATCGCACGCGGGCAAGCGCGCCCCGCATATAAGCGCGCCTTCGAGGCGCAGAAGGCGGTGTTCCTGGCCGCATCGGCTGGCGGGCAATAAGTCTGATTAGGGCCGAAAGCCTCGACCGCTTTGCGCCCCCATTCCGGTCATTATCACAAAATTGGCGCAACGCATTCGGCCGGTCTCCGCCGTACTTGCCGGCATTGCGCTGACCACGACCTGTTAGGTCGGCGTTGTCCTTCCAGGTCGGCTTTGTTAGGCTCCTGCAGCTCTAGCCGGCCTGGAGACGCAGGAGTGCAGAACCGACACGACACTGTAGTTATCGGCGGCGGCCAAAGTGGCATGGCCATGAGCTACCATTTGCGCAAATGCAACCGAGAACATGTTGTTCTTGAACGCAAGCGCGTCGCGGAGCGTTGGTTGGGCGAGCGATGGGACTCGCTCCGCTTCCAATTCCCGAATTGGTCGTTGAGGCTGCCCGGATTCGAATACGCTGGCGATAGCCCGGACGCATTCGCGCATCATCGCGACGTTGGCAAGTTTGTCGAGGACTACGCAAAGTTCATAGATGCGCCGGTTCGCTGTGGCACGGAAGTCTCGTTGCTGCGTCGCGATCGCCACTCCGACCGCTTTCTCATTGAGACGAATGACAGTCTGTTCAGCGCATCGCGGGTCGTCGTCGCGACGGGCCCGTTTCAACGACCGTCGCTGCCGGCATGGTCGCGCGACCTGCCGCCGCATGTCTATCAAGTGCATGCAAGCGATTACCGAAACCCCGAGCAGCTCCCACCGGGCGCGGTCCTCGTGGTCGGTAGCGGTGCTTCTGGTTGTCAGATTGCTGATGAACTCAATGTCGATGGCCGTGTAGTCTATTTTAGCGTGAGCGCCCATCGCCGTGTGCCGCGCCGATACCGCGATCGCGACAACTTCTGGTGGTTCATGTCCATGGGCCGTTTTGATGTACCGATCAATAGCTTCCCAGGGCGCAAATATCCGACCACTACGGTGATCACAGGGGTCAACGGTGGGTATGACGTTGACGTGCGTCGCTTCATTCTAAAGGGGGGCGTCGTTCTCGGGCGGCTCGAGGGCGGCGCGGGCGGCAAACTCTACTTCAATGATGATGCCGAGTATGTTTTGACGGAGGCAGACCGAGCCTATAGCGACTTCAAGCATGCTGCGGATGAGTGCGCGAAGGCGAAATCACTCGACCTGCCCGTTGAAGATGCGAAGGACACGCCGGGACGGCCCGTTCCAGTTCAGCCCATTCCAAACCTGGATTTGAAGACTGCAAACATCGGTTCCGTCGTCTGGTGCACCGGATACACCTTCGATTTTGGTTGGCTGGACATTCCGGTGTTCGACGAAGGCGGAGCACCTATTCAGGAACGCGGCGTCACCAACTGCCCGAATTTGTATTTCCTTGGGCTGCATTGGATGCACACATTCAAGTCCGGCCTGCTCTTTGGCGTTGGTGAAGACGCTGCGTATATTGCGGATCACATGGCCGAAGCCGGGTAATTCAACGAGGACCGCGCCGGGATGTGCGCAGCAGTGTGAAATAATCCGCGTTTCCAGGAGAGAAAGGGCGACCCGGCTGTTTGTGGACGGGTCCGCTTTGGGCGTTAAGTCGGTTTGGCTCCGACCAGATCATTTACTCTATCCGCCGGTGACCGCTTGGCCCCAAGAGCGGTCTTCCAACTCGACAAAAAATCGCTAATCGCGCTTGCAGTTACCAGAATACCTGAACGGCGAGGACGGCGAGAAAGGCAACCACCACCGCAGAAGCCATCCGTAAGACGGTTCGATTCGCCTGAGCGAGTACCTGTGGCCTGGGTTCTCGCTTGGGATTGAATTTGTGGCGACGTTTCGGTGACGCTCCCGCTTGCGACGATTTGTTTCCTGCTGCCATGGCCGTT
Source organism: Rhizobium sp. 768_B6_N1_8 (assembly GCF_051811225.1). Taxonomy (NCBI): domain Bacteria; kingdom Pseudomonadati; phylum Pseudomonadota; class Alphaproteobacteria; order Hyphomicrobiales; family Rhizobiaceae; genus Rhizobium; species Rhizobium sp. 768_B6_N1_8. The sequence continues at coordinate 2,210,865 of NZ_JBPWPV010000001.1, forward strand.
CTGCTCAAGGTGGTGAATTTCAGGACGCCAATCTACGCTGTTTCTCGATGTGCACGAAGTCATCCACGGCCATCAGGTTTTCGCGTTTTCATAGGCCAGGAATAGATCGGTTACGAGAACGCCATTGATGCGCATCCCAGTCAAATCGGCGTCTTTGATGTCTGAATCTGCCAACGTGACGCCGCTTATGGTCAACCGCGACAGGTTTGCATTCGTGATGGCGGCTCCAGACAGATTGACGTTGTTAAAGCGCGCATCCGCAAGGCTGATATCGTCAAAAAACGCTTCGCTTAAATTGGTGTCGGTGAATTTTGCCTTGGTCAAAACAGCGTAAAACCGGGCATCTGCAAGGTTCACGCCGTCAAAATTCGCACCTGACATATCGGCCCGCTCGTAATGAACTCCCTGCATCTGAGGGCCATCAAACTGGTTGTGTTCTTGGTGGTCGCTCATTGTCGTTTCCTCGGGTCAATCATGATTTTGACCCAAAGAATGCCAGATTGTGCAATCATTTACGACCGTCGAATCTGAAATAGAAACGAGCCCACGCCAATTCTGGCCGTGTCGTTTGTCGCGCAATTCCTAAAGCTTGCTACGTCGAAGGTTTTAGTTGCAAAATGTGTCGCAGGTTTTGGGATTTTTGCGTGTCTTCGCTCCAGCGCAAGCACAGGACAAGAAGCCCAACATTGCAATGCTCATGACCGACGATGACTCAAATGACCGCTTTGGGGTCGAGACGTGACCCTTCTGCCATCATTGCCAAGGGTCCGCAGTTGGCGCTTCGTGGACCTTGTAACTATTGCTGGCCTGTCTTGTTCGTCCCCCATGGGCGGAACCGCTTTCATAGTTGGGCGTTTTTGTCAGTTAGATCGGGTACTGCTGGCATTCGGCCGGCACTGCCGAATGGGAGAAAAATCATGAGAACGATATTAATCGCGATAGGTGCGTTAACTGCTTTAACCGGGTCTGCTTTTGCGGCCGAGCCGGCCAAGATGGTCGAGACGAAAATGGGCAAGGTCCTGGCCACTGAAAAAGGCATGGTGCTTTACACATTCGACAAAGATACAAAAGGCAAATCCAACTGCGATAGCGATTGCCTGAAGAAGTGGCCGGCGTTCCACGCTGGAGCCAAGGCCAAGGCGGAAGGCGAATGGTCTCTAGTCAAAGCTGCGGATGGCAAAGAGATGTGGGCCTATGAGGGTAAGCCGCTTTACACCTATGTCGAGGATAAGAAAGCCGGTGAAGCCAACGGCGATGGCGTTGGAGGAGTGTGGCACGTGGCCAAATAGCTCACCGGCGACGGTTCGAATGGGCGGTCGTCGGATCGCCCTGAACCCCAAGACTTCTGGAACGACCTATCTCTGTCTGTGGTTTCGCCGACAAACCCGGCCCGCCCGGCCCGTCCGATGGAACCGACCGCTCAAGCCTGACTTTCCCAGCCTCGTCGATAATACAGATCGCCACTGACCGCAGCGACACGCCAAGGCAGCATAAAACATCGTCGTCTCCCGTCATCTCGGTTGCATCGAGACTGTAATGGGAGCCTGCCCCTTGTGGGACCGCCCGATTACACATGCTAAGGGCCGGAAGCAGTCAAACCAATGGACCTTACATACGCCGCACAGCTTCCATTCCAAGAAGCTCAAGACACTTTCCGATAACCCTTGCGACCAGCTTGCACGTGGCGAGCCGTCCCGACGGATCGTCCGCCTTCAGCACCGGGCAATCCGTGTAGAACCGGCTGAACGCATCCGCCACCTGATAGGCCCGATCAGCGATTTCGAAAGACTCGAACTGTCGCGCTGCCTCCGAAAGGGCGTGCGGATACCAGAGGCATTCCATCAGGACGGCACGTTCCGATGGATGGCTGATCGAGATTGTCTCGCCTGGAACGATGCTGGCCTCCGCAGCTTTGTCGAGGATCGAGCAGATCCGGGCGTAGGCGTATTGAAGGTACGGTCCGGTCCGTCCCTCGAAGGAGGTCATCCTGTCGATATCGAAGATGTAACCTGTCTTTCTTGGTGTGGAGAGGTCGGCGAACTTCAACGCGCCGAGGCCCACAACCGTGGCTGCTTGGCTGTCGGCGACCATTTCAGACGACTTGGCGAGCGCAAGATCGATCATGTCACCGAGCGAGGCTGCCGACCCGTCACGGGTCTTGAAGGGCTTGCCGTCATTGCCGCGGACTGTACCGAAGGTCACGTGCCGTAATTCGACGCCATCGGCATAACCTGCCGCACGCGCCGCCGAAAACACGCTGGCGATATGGAGTGCCTGCCGATCGTCAGTGCAGTAAACGATCTGCTGCGCGCCGATGTCACGCACCCGCTGCCGGAGTGTTGCGAGATCGGTGGTACCGTAAAGGGCCGCTCCGTCTCTCTTCTGGAGAAGCAGAGGTGGCACATTGTCCGGAAGCCCGTCGCCGTAGACGTCGATGACAAGAGCCCCATCGCTCTCCCGCGCCAGCCCGCGGGTGGTGAGATCGTGGAGCATGGGCGCGACTTCCGCATGAGCATCGCTTTCGCCTTTGAATAGATCGAAATGCGCGCCGAGCATCTTCGCCGTGGCGGAGATCGATGCAAGGGAAATGGCCCGCATGCGCGCCCAGGCCTCCGCCAGAAGCGGGTCTCCGTCCTGCAGCTTCGTGGTCAGCATCCGCGCGAGCGCAAGCGAAGCCTCGTCCTCGCAGGCAGCATTGCCTGACTTGTAAAGGGCGCCAAGCTCCTCGACGGTCATGGCATCAAATGCCGATGGATCGATGAAGTATGTGGGGTCACCTGCCTTCCATCCCGCGGCCTGAGCTGCACCCAGAAGAAGCTTGCCCATTTGCAGGCCCCAGTCGCCAAGGTGAATGTCAGACAGAACGTCGTGACCGATCTCCACGAGGATGCGTCGCAGGCTCTCCCCGATGACGAAGGAACGCAGATGGCCGACATGCAGTGCCTTGGCGACGTTGGGTCCGCCAAAGTCAATGATCGTCCGCATCGGCTCCACCTTCTCTGCGGCGAGCGATGGATCGGCAAGCATGGCGCTTGCTTCCGCGGCAACGGCTGCATCGGCCAGCCGGAAGTTCACGAAACCTGGGCCGGCGACGGACACGTCCTCGAAAAGAGCACTCCGGGCTGCCTCTGCGACTTCCGCCGCAAGCACGCGCGGGTTCTTGCCCGCGGATTTCGCCAGCCGCATCATGTCGTTGCATTGGACATCGCCGAACTCGGGTCTGGTCGACCGGACGATGGAGGGGGCGGCTTCAAGGCCGTTCAGTTCATATGCGGAAGCAAGCGCGGCGAGCGCGGCCGATTTTACGGACATGGATCATTTCCTGAAATTGCATGAGTAAAGGAGCACGGAAGCGTTAAGAGCTTCAGCGTCGCCGTTCTGCAATCTTCGGAGCCATGTTCATGTCGGGCCTCTAAGTTCGATTTTTCAATAGACCGTCCGATGACCGCTGGCAATCATGTGATCGACTGAATTTTGCAACCGTAACGATTGGAAGCGTCTCACTAAAATCTACTGGCGATTGGTGGCTGACTGCGCGATCCGTGTTTCTATGACCAGCAAGGTCAGCGCAGGCAGCGTCAAATTGGCTGTCGAGATACCAAGTGCAAGATGGTGTCCTGGGAGCAGCGAGGGGGCGAACCAATATTTTCACTGGTTCAGTCAAAGCGCGTGTGTCAGTGTTTTGCAACCGACAAGGCGGGTCTGGCGGTGAAGGTGGCACATGTCGACAATAGAGGTCCCAGGACTGCTGTCGTTCACCATAGCGATCCTCGTGTTCTTCGCTGGCGCGAACCTCAATCGGCTCATCCCCGCCCTCACCCGCTGGAGCATTCCGGAGGCAGTCACCGGCGGGCTCCTGGCAGCGTTCGTGACGCTCGTCGCCTATGAGTTCCTTGGCATCGAGATCAGCTTCGCGCTCGGCGCACGCGACCTGTTGCTGCTTTACTTTTTCACCGGCGTTGGCCTGAACGCGCGGCTCTCCGATCTCCTTGCCGGAGGCAAGCCGTTTCTCATCCTGCTGGCCGTCACGCTTGCGTTTCTTGTGATCCAGAACCTCGTTTCCATGGGGGCCAGCGAGGTGCTCGGTCTTCCAGAAGGCATGGCAATCCTTCTCGGGTCGACCTCGCTGATCGGCGGACACGGCACGACGATTGCCTGGGCTCCGATCGTGTCGAGCCGTTTCGGTCTCACAAACGCTCTCGAAATCGGCATTGCCAGCGCTACGCTCGGCCTGGTCGTCGCCAGCCTCGTCGGGGGACCAATCGCACAGTATCTGATCACCCGGAATGGCTTGAGCGGCCCCAAGGACGAGGAGTTGACGATCGGGGTGCCGCGGGATGCTGCCGATGGCCACGAAGACGATGTCAGTTACATCAGCCTGTTGCGCACATTGCTGGTGACAAATGTCGCGATCATCATTGGCTACGCCCTGCACGAGATTATCCTTGAAGCCGGGATCAATCTTCCGCTGTTCGTCGTCTGTCTGCTGAGCGCCATCGTGATGACGAACAGCATTCCGATCCTGGCGCCGCGCCTGCCCTGGCCGACGCATACCCGCGGTCTGGCGCTCATATCCGATCTCTCGCTGAACATATTCCTGGCGATGTCCTTGATGAGCATGCAGTTGTGGGGCCTGAGCGGGCTCGGCCTTTCGCTCGCGATCGTGCTTGCGGTGCAGACGCTTGTGGCCGTCGTATACATCATCCTGGTCGTGTTCCCGGCCATGGGGCGCAACTACAATGCGGCGGTCATTTCCGCCGGCTTCTGCGGGATTTCGCTCGGAGCTACCCCGACGGCGATAGCCAACATGACGGCGGTCACCAAGATCCACGGAGCAGCAACCATCGCGTTCATCATCCTGCCGCTCGTCTCCGCATTCTTCATCGATCTTGCAAACGCGGCAGTGCTTGGGTTCCTTGTTCGGTGATTGGTCCCGCGGAGATATTTTCGTGAATCGTTCTGCGCACTCACTTGTCGCAAAAACTGTCGCTACGGCACGTCGAAATACGGAATCCAGCCCAATGGAAGTTTGAACAGAAAGCGACGATCCACGTTGACAATTTTAAGTAATTTTCCCCTCCTGTCAGAGGATAAAACTGGCGATGGATGGAGATCATGTTCAAGGTTGGCTTCACCAGAGGTAACGTAGAAGACAGCAGCCGATCGAATTGGGCTGGTGACGGCTCCCGGCCCTTGGCCTGGTCAGCATGGTATCCGACTGAAGATCCCTTAAGAAAAACCGCTGTTCCTGAGGAGCCAGTTCGATCCTTTTTCCTCACTGAGGAATCGGTGGACGATGCACGCCTGGCAAGCCGACAAGAGGCCTATCCCCTTGTACTGCTCTCGCATGGAACCGGGGGAACAGCAGCCGGTCTTGGTTGGCTCGGTCAACGCCTGGCCAAAGCAGGCTTCGTTGCAATCGGCATCGATCATCATGGTAACACCGCTTCGGAACAATATCGTCCGGAGGGCTTCCTGTGCTGGTGGGAACGCGCTCGGGACCTGACCGTTTTGCTGGATTATCATACTGCCGAGGGGCAATTTGCAGGGCAGCTTGATCTCGATCGCACCTTTGCGGCAGGGTTTTCTCTGGGCGGTTACACGGTACTGTCGTTGCTGGGTGCCATCACCGACATGACGCTGTTTCTCGACTGGGCTCAGAACAAGCCTTGGGGCAATGGTCCGAGAGAGTTTCCGGACATTGGGGAGCAGGTTACCCCACTGCTGGAAACCAGTGCCGTGTTCCGCGCCTCATGGAACCGGCAATCATCGTCCTATAAGGATTCAAGGATCAAAGCCGCTCTTCTTTGCGCACCGGCGCCCACGGTGCGGGGCCTGACAGGCGAAAGCCTGAGCAAGATTCCTGTGCCGGTTGCCATTGCGGCTGTAGCCGCTGATATCGAAGCCCCTTCCGACCTGTGCGCTGCATGGGTGCACGAACAACTACCAAACAGCACGATGGATTTGCTCGATCCAATGGCTGGTCACTACGCCTTCCTGTGCGAATGCTCCGAATGGGGTAAGGTCCATGAAACCGAAATATGCGCTGATGCGCCTGGCGTTGATCGCCGGTGGATTCATGATCGGACAGCAGCATTGGCGATCGAGCTGTTCTCGAAAACCGCGTCCGACTTTTGACACGCTCTGCGGGGTTCTTGCGACAAGGAAGGAGCCGCCATATGGGATCGATTATTGAGATTGGGACCATAAAAGATGTTGAGCCATGGGCGCAGCTTCGCATTGCGCTATGGCCGCATCACTCGCTTGAAGACCATTGTGCCGAGCTGGCCCGGTCGTTTCTTTCAGGAAATGGAAAAGCAGCCGCGTTCATCGCTCGAAATGATGCGGATGAAGCTATCGGGCTTGCAGAGGCCACTTTACGTCATGATTACGTGAACGGATGCACTAGCTCACCTGTCCTGTTCCTTGAAGGGATTTATGTCCGGCCCGCTGACAGGCGAAGGGGTATTGCGCGGTTGCTGTGCAACGCGGTTGCCGAATGGGGAAAGTCGCTTGGATGCGTCGAATTTGGCTCCGACGCGCCGCTTGAGAACGCAGCCAGCCATGCGCTCCATGCTGCATTAGGATTTGCGGAGACCCAGCGCGTCGTGTTCTTCCGAAAAACCCTGTAGTCCGTATTGCCCTTCCACGGGATGGCTTGTCGCGAAACTCACTCGCAAAAGTCGGAGCGCTGCGTGTTTCCAACGCAGAGAGGTACTCCCGGCACGGTGGCACCGGGAGCAGTATCGTCACTTCGTGAGCGCGGCCTTTTCAATGGCCGCAGCGACTTCATTCGCATGAACGACGAGGGAGGCATGGCTGCCAGCCACCTCTGTGATCTTGGCCTTCATCCTGGCCGCGAACAGTTTCTGGGTCTCCGGTGCGATTACCTTGTCCTTCGTGCTGATCACATAGAAGGTCGGTTTGTCGCGCCAAGCCGCCCTATCGACCGGAGCCTCGTAGGCTGTGTGGTTTAGCGGAAGCTGCGAGTTTGCCAGGGATTCGGCGACCTTCAGTGGAAGGTCCGCGGCGACCGCCGAGGGAAACACCTTGGGATCGATATAGAGGTTGCCCTTTTCGTCGGGATGAATTGCCTTGGTGCCTTCGGTTGCCGGGCCGCCCTTGGCCAGGGCCGCCAGAGATTCTCCGACGTCAGGTGCGAAGGCGGAGACATAGACGAGCGCGGAGACCTTGGGATCGTCACCGGCTTGCGTAATGACCACGCCGCCCCAGGAGTGGCCAACGAGGACTGTCTTGCCATCCTGCTTCGCCAGTGCCTGCTTGGTGGCATCGACATCCGCAGCCAGCGACGTGAGCGGATTTTCGACCAGCGTTACTTTATAGCCCTTCTTCGTGAGGATGTCGGCAACGGGCTTCCAGCTTGTCTGGTCGACGAAAGCGCCATGGACGAGCACGATGTTGTGCGCCGCCCCCTTGGGTAGACCAGCCGATTGGGCGGGTGCGGCAAACGCTGCCCCGGCGACGAGAACTGTGGTGGCTAAGAGTAGTATATTTCGCATTGCTTGCTCCTGTTTGGATGCCGACAACCCCGACCCACGAAAAGGGACAGGCACTTCGGTACGTGTTGCGGCAGTTAGCCAGATTGCTTGCTGGGTGACCTGTTGGCTCACGTCGACACGAAATAATACGAAGGGTTCCGGGACGTTAGGCCCCGATCGTCCGGATATTGTGTCCGACCGTACGGCGGACTAACATCAGGCATGGACATCCTCGCCGAAGTGCTCGATCGCGTTCGACTGAGCGGCACCCTGCTCTTTCACTTCGAGCTCGGCCATCCCTGGAACCTGGCCTTGCCGGAGCGCCCCTACGCCCTGTTCCATTATCTCAGTCGTGGCACAGCCACCCTCGCGCTCGAACATGGGCAAGAGCTCCGCATGGCGGAGGGCGATCTCGTCGTCATCACACGCGGCGAGCCCCATTTGATTTACTCGGATAGTCGGACGAAGCCATTCCTGGTTACGGACCTCGATCGACCCGCACATCTTGGCGTCGTGCGTCACGGAGGCAGCGCGCAGCCGCTCTCGACGATGATCTGTGGCAATTTCATTCTCTCGTGGCCCGCGCGCGGTAGCGTGATGGAGCTGCTTCCGCCCGTACTTCTCCTGAAGCCGGCAATGGACGGTGACTGGCTTGAGGCAATTCTGCGCCGCATGGTGAGCGAGTCGGCGCTTGAACGTCCCGGCCAACGCGTCGCGCTCTCGCGAATGACAGAGGTGCTCTTCGTCGAGGTGTTGCGAAGCTGGATCAAATCTCTCCGGCCAGGAGAAGGCGGATGGCTTGGGGCGATGGCGGACCCCTATATTGGGCGAGCGCTTGAGTTGATCCACGAACGACCGGATGGGCCCTGGACGCTTCGCGACCTCGCACATCGCGTGGGGCTCGGCCGCTCGGTGTTTTCGGCTCGCTTCACCAAGCTCGTCGGCCAGTCCATGCAGCGCTATCTGATCGCACGCCGGATGTCGGAGGCTGCGTTCCTACTGGAAACAAGCGATGAGGGAATTGCCCGGATCGCAAGCCGCGTTGGCTACGAAACCGTCGCGGCGTTCTCGAAGTTGTTCCATCGGCACCACGGCCTCTCACCCGGCCGCTATCGAGCAGCTCGGCGCACTGACGGCCGCCCAAGGCCAGGGGAATTTCCTGATCAGGAGGCGCCGACTGATCTTGACCAAGCTGACGTCGAGACCGTCCTGTCATAATCGCTGGCTGGGCGGAAGCTTTGGAATTACAGCCACTGAAGAGCATGGTCGTCGGCGCGAGCGCCTGCCGACGCTCCTATCCTGACCAGGTCTGTGGACCTGCGTGACCTAAATGCGGCCGTCCCAAACTCGTGCCGTACCGGGTCGCTAAGGCCGTATAAGAACCTCGGCTTCAATCTCGACGGGAAGATCAAATGGCAGGCCTGCCACGCCTATCGCGGAGCGGGCGTGGGATCCGCGTTCGCCGCCGTAAACCTCTGCGATAAGGTCGCTGAAGCCATTGATAACGAGTGGATATGAGTTGAAGGAGGGATCTGTATTCACCATGCCAAAGACGCGAAGCCAGCTGTCCACCCGGTCCAGATCACCCAAAGCAACTTTCAGGCTGGCCAACATTGCCAGTGCGGTCAGGCGAGCGGCATGGTAGCCTTCTTCCAAAGACAGACCTTTCCCGACCTTTCCGAGCGGTCCAGCAATCGAGCCGTCTAAATTGAGCGGCCCGTGTCCGGAAATATAAGCCCTTGACCCTGAAATGCGGACCCAGGGAAAGGAGAGTTTCACGTTAGGCGGAAGCAGGATCGGCGCCGGAAGTTCTAGTCCCAACCGTTGTAGCTGGCTTTCGATATGCGACATTGGTGATCGACTCCTGTTATTGCTTGGGAAGTTCCAACGAGACGCGGTCAGTGGCGCCGCATCCGCTGATGCTAGGCAAGTTAGATGCTGTCGCCCGACAGTAACAGCGCACTCGGCTGCCATAGTCGAGGAGATACGGGTCCCCGCCGCCGCAACGAAAAGAGGTCTGCTCGAACCCAGCAGTCCCCGATCAGGTGTAGCGATAACTTCATCTAGTGAGAGGCCGCTTTGGGCCGAAAGCGACCGTTGGTCGCATTTGCCGCAGAATTCCGGAATTCCGCGAGAGAAAGTATTCACATTTGAGTTAGGGGCTGCGCGTCTGCGGGGCCGTTTCAGTCACTTGTCGGAAGGTATGCGCGGTTATCGTATAGCCAAATGGATCGACGAAGGCGAAATAGCGTCCGAACGGACCGTCCTTCGGCGGGAAAGCTATCCGCACGTCGCGCTCGCACAGATGAGCGTGCAATTCGTCAGCGTCGTCGCAGCCAAACCAGATCGCGATGCCAACCCCCAGCTTCTGCGTATCGTCAAAGTCCTCGATCGGCGTGCGGACGGCGAATGGGATGGGGTGCGTTTCGAAAACAATCGCGCCCGGAGGAGCCTTTGCCGATGGCGTAAGCCCGACAATGTCCCGATAGAAGGTCCGTGCGGCGTCCAGATCCTTTGTCTGTATCCCAATGAAATCCGGTCCAATGAGGCGAGGCATGAGCTATCTTTCCTTTTTATACCTGACGCAGTATCGTCAGGGCCCTGATATAATATAAGGGTACTGATATGTCCAGCCTGATTGATCCGCCTGTTGATGACACCTACCGCTCGCTCGGATATGCGCTGAAGCGGGCGCAGCAAGCGCTGCGGGGCCATCTCGACACCGAACTTAGAAACATCGGATTGACGACCCCGCAATACTCGGTGCTGGCGGGGCTTGAGGTCAGCGCGGGCCTGTCAAGTGCGGAGCTCGCGCGGCGGGCCTTCGTAACACCGCAGACGATGCAGTCCATCATAGCGACACTCGAACGGGACGGCCTCATCAAGCGAATGGCCCACCCGGTACATGGGCGGGTCCTTACGACCGAACTTACGCCGGACGGCCGGTCGGCCTTGCGTGCCGCACACGAGATTGTCGCCAACGCCGAAAGCCTCGTCCGAAATGCCGTTGCACCCGATGATCCCGAGATCATATATTCAGCCCTGTTACGGATAGCAGAGGCCATCCCATGAGCTTCTCCGCCGACAAACGGCCGAAGAGGCTTCACGGTCGAGCCTGTTTCGTCCGCTTCGGGCCGACACCAGACGAGTACGTCGGCCGGAACGCGCCAGAAGCGGACGTCAAGCGGGACTGAGTAAGTGACGGAATTGGGGCCGGAAGCGGACTGGCGGGCTCTGGGAAGTCACGCTGGAAAAGCCGCCTTCAACTGGTCACGGAGCTTCGACGACAACGCGTACGACAGTTGGGCAGGTTCCCACCTCCCTCAGCCTCCAGCCGCCTTCTTCTTCCGGTGGCCGGCCAGTTGATCCCCACAGGCCAAGTACAAGCAGAGAATGGATCACGAGATCACTGCATTGATCATTCCGCGCTCAACAGTGCCGTGTGCAATCGAGTTCCACAGGTTTAGTCCCTGAGGATCAGAGTACATGAGCCTTTTGCTGGACGACCATGGCGCGGATTCGAATTTCTTGACCTGTGACGAGGGTTCCGATCTTGACCTTAACAAGACCGCAGCCTCGGAGCTTACTGTCGATCGCGAGATCAAACAGCGCGCGATCTCTCAGGCGCCTCTCGGTCGAGGAAGAAGCGGATCGCCCAGATCTCGCGCTGCTTCAGTGGTTTCTTGACGCTGACCTTTCGGCCAGCGTTCCATGCAGGACGGCCCAGTAACTGCAGGATCGTGTTGTGCAATACCTATTTGAGTTCTCCTTCGGAGCGAAATTCCCTCGGCCCATTGCCGGTTGCCCTTCGGAAAGCGCGAGCGAAATTGGCTGGGGACGAATATCCCAGTTCCGCCGATACGCGCGTGATCGAATCGTTTGTATGCCGGAGTAATTCCGTGGCTCGCTGTGCCCTGACTACGTTCGCCAAGCTGCGAAAATCGGTGCCGGCCCGATTCAGCTCACGTTGCAGTGTTCGGACACTGGTGTCCATCAATAGTGCCGTGCTATCGATCGATATGCTGCCGGTGAGAACCTGGGTCCGGATCTGCTCCAAGATCACGTTGAGCAAATCCCTTGGAGCACCGCCCCGCCGCTCTCGCGCCACATCCTCGATGGTGACGATCGGCCATGAAGTGCTCCTCGCCATAGCGGACAGATGATGGCGTTCCGTGACGATGGTCACCGCGGGTGCGTTGAAATGGACCGGGCAATGGAAGACGTCTTCAAAAAGTCTCGTCTGGCTTGGCCTATCGGTATCAAGCTCGACGCGCAGCGGTCGCCAGTCAGGGGGCAAATAAGCCCTGAAGAGGCTAAGCAGGACGCCCGCCGCCGCGCACGCGGTGTTGCCCCACCCGGTACGGCCGGCTAGCGCAAAGACATAGCTGTATCGTACCTCGTTGCCGACGATCGCGACCGACATCCTGTCATCCGTACTATGAAAGCAAAGACCGGAGATGGCGCGCTCGATGGCCTTCCCCAGGGTGCCGGCACCCATCACGTAGCGTCCGTAGCTGCCGTAGTTAGCGACGTTCATCATCGGGGCAATCAGAACCCCAAAGTTGGCCTCACCGGCAGCGCGTGCAGCCGCTTCGACAAAGCCGATCACCGCCGCGTGCGGGATGAAGCAGTTCTCGCCCTCAATCAGTTCGAGATCAAAGCCTACGGCGCGATTGGCCTGGAGTAGTGCCTTTGGTCCCATTTCACGGCGTATGAAGGCCGGCATGCCATGCAATATGCGGTTGGAGATAACGGGAATCTCAGCCATGCATGCATTGCTCCAGAAATATTGCAACCGTGGCGTAAAATGAGTGGTTTCAAAATTAGGAATAGTGATTATTGCAGTAAAACGTGCGTGTCGCGCAAGCAAAGAAGCCTGCTTCCGAGAGAATTTCTGCTGTATCAACCGGAGGGAAGACCATGACGACCAGACGAAACTTGCTGATCGCAGCCACAGCTGTTGCGGCGACAGCGGTGCCGCTTAGGCCTCGACTGGCGGGAGCAGCCGATGACGTAGCTGACTTCCTGTTCGTCCAGACCGCAAGCGCGATGACCTTCGACAAAGCGGCGAACAAGCTGACGCTCGAAGGCATTGGCGCTACAACATTGTTTTTCTCTGACCGCCCCGAGCGCATTGCCGGGAATATGGGTACGACAGCGTTTGTGCCTTTCTGGAGCAAGGGCAAGGATAGCTTCCTCTCTGATCCGCCGAATGCAGACCTGTCCATCCTCGAAGCAAACAAGCTCCAACAGGTCGTCGTCGCCCTGGAGAATCCGGAACTGAACGGCCAGAACTTGACCTACACGTTGAAGGTGGTTGGCGGCGAGATGCCGGAGAAGGGCTCGAAGGTTTCCGTGTTCATCGACATCATCGGCATGCCGCTGACGCCGCTTTCATATGCGGGCGTGGCAAGGCGTGGCTTCCGACGCGCTGTTCTTTACTAGCCTCAGCCTGAAGCGAGGCAACCGACTTCGACACGACCTAAGAGGAGTAAGGCAAATGTTGACGAAGCGAGATCTACTTCGCTCGGCCGCGGTGATCGCTGCTGGTGCCGCGATTGTGAAGCCAAGCCTGCTGATGGCGCAAAGCTATCCAGATATTGTCGAGGCCAAGGACATTGCCGAGGAAGGCTTGATCTACGGCCTGCCGCTCGTGATGAACTATGCCATCATGTACGAGTACGCGGTAGACCGCAATTCAGGGCAGTTCAAGGCGCCGTTCAACCAAATCAAGAACGAGCCCAACGTTTACACTTACAAGGACACGGCAATCGTCACGCCCAACAGCGACACGCCGTATTCCTTCGTCTGGCTGGATTTGCGAGCTGAACCGGTGGTGCTTTCGGTGCCGGCGATCGACCCGAAGCGCTACTACTCTGTCATGCTCTGTGACGGCAATACCTACAATTACGGCTATATCGGCACCCGAGCCACGGGGAGCGATGCCGGCGACTACATGGTGGTCGGACCTGACTGGGAGGGTGACACCCCGGCGGGCATCAAGCAGGTTTTTCGTTCGAGCACGCAGTTTTCCCTCGCAGGTTATCGCACCCAGCTTTTTGGCCCGGATGATCTCGACAACGTCAAGAAGGTGCAGGCTGGCTACAAGGTGCAGATGCTGTCGGCCTTTCTGAAGCAGACGCCCCCAGCGGCCGCGCCAACCATCGACTTCCCCAAGATCGACAAAGAACTCGCGAAGACCAACTTCTTCGACTATCTCGACTTCGCTCTGCAATTCGCGCCGGCGCAGGGCAATGAGAAGGAGATAAGGGCCAAGCTGGCACGCCTCGGCATCGGGCCGGGTAAGTCCTTTGACTTCAAGGATCTGCCACTGGAGCACAAGCTGGAGATTGGCCTCGGCATGAAGGAGGGCCAGCGGAAGGTCGACGAGGCCGTCGACAATGCCGGCAAGGCGATCAATGGCTGGCGGGTTAGCGGTCTTCCAGGAGACAGTGCCCACTACAATGGTGACTGGTTGAAACGCGCCGTCGCTGCTCAGGCCGGCATCTATGGCAATGACCCGGAGGAAGCGACCTATCCGTTCACGCGCGTCGATAGCCAAGGCCAGACGCTCGACGGAAGCAAGCACAATTACATACTGACCTTCCCCTCCGGCCAACTGCCGCCGGTGAACTCCTTCTGGTCGGTCACGATGTATGACGGCAAGAGCCAGCTCCTGATCAAGAATCCGATCGATCGCTACCTCATCAACTCGCCAATGTTGCCGGGCATGAAAAAGAACGAGGATGGTTCGCTCACACTTTATATCCAGAAGGACAACCCCGGCGCGGACAAGGAAGCAAACTGGCTGCCTGCGCCCAATGACACGATCTATCTCGTCATGCGCCTGTATTGGCCGAAGACCGAAGCGCCGTCCATATTGCCGGCCGGCGAAGGAACGTGGCAGCCGCCGGCCGTCGTGGCGCAGTAATTGTCCCGACCATGCTGGTGCGCGGTACCGGATGTGAATGAGAAGAGAGCGACGACCACCACGACGAAACTACTTTGCGCCACCGCCGCGGTATTGCCAGGCTTGGTCATCTTATCCGCCGATACGACGGCTTCCGCACAGACCTATGAGATGACGACGCCCTTCTCACCGGGCGTCGCCGTGTCGGACAAGATTGATCTGTTTGCTGATGCATAAAGCCCCATGCGATGATCTGCTTGTCCGCTTTCGGGGCTGGGCTAGCTAGCTCCCTATGACACTCTGGGGGCGCAAAGCGGTCGTCTACGCCGAGATCGCCAAACGGCCGCTTCGCGCCCATAGCTGACGTCGCGCCGGACGATTGCTAACGGTCAGCAATGCGGCTCGATGCCAAGCCGCACGCCGCGCACCAGACGCCCAGCGCGATATGGGCCGCGACAACAGGCCAGAAAGCGATGCCGGCGATGCCGTGGCGAATCCATCCAAGAATGAGTATTGCGACCACGGCGAAGTTATAGAACAGCATCGCTGTCACCAATCCCTTGGCAGCCTTGCCTGCCAGGTCGTCCCGCGCAAGCCAGCAGGCGACGGCCAGACTCAGCACGGCCGCTCCGGCGACACGGGCGGCCGTCATGCCGGCAGGCGTGTCCGGCGCGGCCCCGAGCAGCATTTGAACCAGGAGCGCTGGTGCAATCAGCAATGCCAGTCCCGTCGCGGCTTCGACCACGCCTGTTACCGAAAACAGCAGCCTGGCATTTGCAGCCATCGTTCCAAACATGCCGCCCCCACTATTGCCCGAGCTTGAACGTCAGCTTGTCGATCTTGCCGGAGAACTTGAACGGAGCGTCGTAGCGATACTCGACCAGAGCGACCCCTGTGCGCGTATCCTGACCGACGTCGAAGCTTTCGTCCTCCGGAAAGGTGACGGGCGTCGTGTGTTCGACCGAGTTTGTCGCCACCTGCTTGCCGTCCACCGACAGGACGCCGCTACCGCCCTTGCCGAGGCCCGGACCATCGGACTTGAACTCGAAGGCGATTTGGTGCTTGCCGGGTTCCAGTTCCGGCCCCTCCCACATCGTGCGCTTCAGGTCGAGAAGGTTGTAGAGAAACACGACCCTGCCCCGCCCGACGCCGAAGTCGCCTTTGCTGAGAAACAGGCCGTAGCCGCCGAACCGTCCGCCCTCGGTCACGATCATGCCGTCCGCACCGCCTTCGGGTATCTCGACCTCGGCCGTGATCGTATAGGACCTGTTGAGGACACTCGGTGCAGCGCTCGGCGGCACACCGCTCAGTGCCCCCGAATAGGTGAACTCGGTTCGCCCGGCCGTCAGGTTGGGGCGCGGCGTGTTCCAACGGGAAAGCGTCGAATTGTCGAGCGGCAGCACATCGTACTTCTTCGCCTCGGAATAGAAGAGGTCCTGCATCTGCTTGAGCTTGTCGGGCATCTTGGCGGCCAGGTCGCTGAACTGGGTCGGGTCATCGTCAACGTTGTAGAGTTCCCAGTTATAGCCGGTGATGACGTCGGGCGGCGTGGCGGTGCTCAGCTCCCACGGCCGGGTTGCCGGCGTCGTCGCTGCCACCCAGCCATTGTCGTAGATGGCGCGATTGCCGAGCATCTCGAAATATTGCGTCGTATGCCGGGTGGGGACATCGGCATTTGCCTTGTCCCATGTGTAGGCCATGCTCACCCCTTCGACCGGCTTCTGAGCGATGCCGTTGATCGTCTCGGGTGCCGGGATGCCGGTGGCTTCGAGGATGGTCGGCACGATGTCGATCACGTGCGAGAACTGGCGGCGGATGCCGCCCACATCAGTGATGTGGCCGGGCCAGGACATCGCCACCCCTTGCGAGGTTCCGCCGAAATGCGACGGCACCTGCTTCACCCACTTGAACGGCGTGTCCATCGCCCAGGCCCAGGCTGCCGCAAAATGCGGGAATGTCCGCTCCGATCCCCAGAACGGATACCACAGCAACTGGTCCTTCACCGGCACCGGGATGCCGTTGAAGGTGGTGAACTCGTTCGGCGTACCGTTGAGCATGCCTTCGGCACTCGCGCCGTTGTCGCCGCCGATATAGATGATCAGCGTATTGTCGAGTTCGCCGAGATCGTCGACGGCCTGAATGACCCGGCCGATCTCATTGTCAGCGTAAGCAAGGTAGGCGCCGTAGATATCCGCCTGCTTGATGAAGAGTTTTCTCTCTTCCAGGCTCAGCGTATCCCATTGCGGCAGTTCCTTCGGCCACGGCGTCAGTTGCGCATTCTCGGGCATGATGCCGAGCCGTTTCTGGTTGGCGAAGATCGTCTCGCGCAGCTTGTTCCAGCCGTCGTCGAAGAGATGCATGTCGCTGATCTTCTTGATCCATTCCGGTGTGGGATGATGCGGCGCATGCGTGGCGCCCGGCACGTAATAGACGAGCCAGGGCTTGTCCGGCGCGATCTCCTTCAACTGCTTCATATATTGGATGGCCTCGTCGGCCATCGCCGTTTCCATGTTCCATCCGGGATTGCCTTCGAACGGGTAGATGGCCGTCGTGTTGCGGTAGAGATTCGGCTGCCACTGGCTGGCGTCGCCGCCGACGAAGCCGTAGAAATATTCAAAGCCCATTCCCGTCGGCCATTGATTGAACGGCCCTGCCTGGCTCGACTGATAGGACGGGGTATTGTGGTTCTTGCCGAACCACGATGTCGCATAGCCGTTCTCCTTGAGGATCGTGCCTATGGTGCCTTTCTCGACCGGGATGATGGAATCGTAGCCCGGATAGCCCGTCGCAATTTCGCCGACCACCCCGGAACCGACCGAATGATGGTTTCGGCCGGTAATCAACGCGGCCCGCGTCGGCGAACAGAGCGACGTCGAGTGGAAATTGGTAAAGCGCAGCCCCTGGTTTGCAATGCGATCCATGGCCGGGGTGGGAATGACGCCGCCGAAGGTGCTTGGGGCACCAAATCCCTGGTCATCGGTCATGATCAGCAGCACGTTCGGCGCACCCTTTGGCGGCGTGACACGCGGAGCCCACCAGGGCTGTGATTCAGACGCTTTTTCCTTGATCACCCCGCCGAAATTCGGCGTGGGTGGCGGAAGCTGCTTGCCGTCGAGGGTGATTGTGGCTCCCGGAGCCCCCGTTGCCGCCTGTGCGCCCGATGCCGCCTGTGCGAATGCCGCCGGACAGCCAAACCCGGTCAACGCTGTAAAACCCAGCGCTGCGAGCACGCCGCGAGAGATGTGCAGTACACTGTAGCGACGCATGGAACCCCTCCTCTTGGCTAAGCGGAGCAGCGTCTACCAAGAAGTACAGAACCAATATTCGCTCGTAGGAGCACAGAGGTCGGAACCTGGATCGGTCTGGCCAGAATCAACAGGAGCAATCGTTGGCAGCGCTTCCATCCCAAGACGCATGCAACCCTAGATAAGAATGCATGATTGCCGGCCCAGTGTACAGCAAAAACACCGGTTGATGCCGCGTGCCCCGCAGGGGCACTAAGTCCGCTTCGAACCGAACCCGGACGAACATGTCGGCCGACTGTGGTCTTTGGGCCCGCGCTCTGTCACCGCACAATTCCACGGTAAGAGTTTCCCAATCCGGCTCTGCTTGTGACCGTTGAGGATCGATGGCAGATCCTTCAGGCCAGGATCTCGGCGGCGAACACCTTCTGGACGATCTGCCAGCGCCCGTTGAGGTAAAAGCACGACAGCAGGTCGGTCACCTCCCGGGGCGGGATCCGCAGGCGGAGCTTGAGCAGCGCCATGTCACTGACAATGGCGATGGAGAGGATCTGGTCGGCGCGCACGCTGCCGGCATCCTGCGGTGAGGTCAGGCTCCGGACCGCATCGAGCCAGGCGGCAACAGGCGTAACCACCACGCTGTCGCCATCGCCGCGCCTGGTGACCAAGGCCGCGGGGTCGAAGATGGTCGCGAACGTGTCGGCGTCCATCGCGTAGGCGGCATCGAAGTAGGTTTTCGCCAAGGCGACCAATTCATCTATGTTTCCCGTCGGGGGCGTGTTCTGCAACGTCATTGTGGTTCCCTTCAACTTTCGTGTCCAGCTGAGTATAAGGACGGGCGCGGCAAGGTTTAGTCCGCGCGCACTAATCAGCCTTGTAAGCTGAGCTAAGCAATTGAGGGCGATCATGAAACCTTCCCTTCCGTCTGCCGGAGACTACAACCAGCTCCGCGCCTTCGTGGCCGTTGCCGGTTCGCTGAACTTCAGCCGGGCGGCCGAGAACCTCGGCGTGTCATCCTCGGCGCTCAGCCAGATGGTCCGAGGGCTCGAGGAGCGGGTCGGAGTCAGCTTGTTCAACCGCACCACCCGCAGCGTCTCCCTGACCGAGGCGGGGGCCAAGCTGTTCGAACGGGTACAGCCCGCCGTCGAGGAGCTGGCGGAGGCGCTGGGCGAGACCCGCGAGCGCCGCGCCCATCCCGCCGGGACCGTGCGGGTGCACTGCTTCCGGGCAGCCGCGGACCTCTACCTGACACCGATCCTCCGTGACTTCAGCGACGCCTATCCGCAGGTCGTGCTCGACGTCACGCTCGACGACGCCGTCGTCAACATCGTGGCCGAAGGCTATGACGTCGCCATCCGCCTCGGGGAGGTGATCGACAAGGACCTCATCGCGGTGAAACTCGGCCCGGACCTGCGCCAGACCGTGGTCGCCTCGCCCGACTATCTCGCCCGGCACGGGACGCCGGCTCATCCGCGCGACCTTCTCGCCCATCGCTGCATCGCCTGGCGATGGCCGGCGCAGAAGACGCCCTACAAATGGGAGTTCATGGAAAACGGCAAATGGTTCGAAGTCGCAATCGACGGCCCACTGATCTCCAACATGAAGGACTTCGGGGTGCAGGCGGCGGTCGACGGAGTGGGTGTTGCATTCGCCAGCCAGCAGCTGATCGCGCGCCACATCGCTGAAGGCCGCCTTGTCGCGCTGCTCGAGACCTGGTCCGCCCCCTTCCCCGGCTACTACCTCTGCTATCCGGCCCAACGGCAAATGGCGCCGCCGCTTCGCGCCGTGATCGACGCCATCCGCGCCGGCCCGCGCCAGAGTAACGGCGTCGAGGCGGCGGCGATCGGCGCGGCTGTTCCTCGAGGTCTGCGTCTGCACCAGTGACGCCGGGGAGTATCGCCGCCAAGCGCATCAACAAGAGTTTTCCGAAACCGCGCCGGGACGAATAGCTTTTCCCAGTAGCGTGACCGCCGGGGGCGTGTCATGCCGCTGACGGTTGGAGCGCCTTTCCGAGAAGGCTTGCGTTGGCGAACCGCGACGTCCGCTTAGGGCCGAGAGCGGTCATTGCGCCCGTCGCCATCCACGGTGCTTCACACTCGCGGCATCCCGTCAGATGCTGTCTCGTAATAGTGAATCTCAAGTAGCAGGCAGCCCATCTCTGATTTGAAGGGCCCATGAAAGACCCCTGGAGGACGGCATGCGTAAGTGTGTGCAGGGTAAGACACGGTTCCAGACGACGGATCGCCAACGATGAGGTCGCCTTCGAGAAGATAGACCTCTTCCCAATAGGTGTGCACGAAGGGTTTCTCGGTCCGCGCCTTCGGCAGGAAGCGGAGCAATCGCGTGCGATTACCCCTGCCGTTCTCTTCATCGAGCCATCCGGCCAATATCTTTTGCTCGATTCCGGCTGGATATCCGGGTGGGCTGTGCCAGCCCTCCCCCATGTTCACCTGGTGGAATTCCTTATGTTCCTTCAATGGAGCCAAGGGCGATGTCATACTTCCACCGCCGTGTGTGCGCGAAGTTCGCTTTCGAGTGAGTAGGAATCGAGCATCTCGTCGACCAATCGGGTGCCCGAATGCCAGTCGAACGTGCGGTAGCTGTGATTCCTGGTAACGAAATTCGCCCCCGCGTAAAACATCTCGTATTGGGTATGCCTGGAGCCGAACTCGGAGCCTATTGCGTCCCAGGCCAGCTTGAAGAGTTTCACCCGCCCCTCGGCACTTGTAACAGGCGATTGCTGGGTCTTTTCGATCAAGGTTTTGAGCTGGGGATCGGCGAAGTCCGCGATGCTCGACGGCAGCATGATCAGTCCGCCACCGGCGAGCTCGCGCAGCGCCGAAATCACTTCCGGATAGAGCTTCTGGGTGAGCACCTGTGCCGAATAGAGCGTGTGCCGGTCTGGAACGAAATAGTCGCCGCGGTTTTGGCCCTTGACCTCCATGGCATGCACCAGGGCGTCGACCATCGCGCACTGCGCCGCCAGTGTGCCGAGCGTCTCGCGCACCTGGGGAAAGCCGACAATGCCGTTAGCCTCGGCCATCCGATGCGCCAGCCCGACCAGAAAGCGCAATTTTACCATCAGGCGAACTTGTGCCTGATAGTTCTGCAGGACATGGGCAGGTGTGGCATGAAATTGCTCCTGACACATGCGGATGTCCTGATTGATGAAAACCCGATCCCACGGCACCTTGACATCATCGAAGTAGAGGATTGCATCATTCTCGTCAAAGCGGCTGGCAAGCGGGCTGTCGAAAGCGCTGGTTGCGTGCCCTTCGTAGGACTTGCGGGACATTATCGTAAGCCCACGCGCGTTCATGGGGACCACGAAGGAAACAGCATAGGATTCGTCGCCTTCCGAAAGCGGCTGAATGCAAGTGACGAAGACCTCGTTAGCCATGATGCCACCCGTGGCCAGCATCTTTGCGCCACGGATCGTCAGACCTTCTCCGTCCTGGTCGACAACACCCGCCGTCAAGGTGCGGTCCTGTTGCTGACCCGCGCTCTTTGACCGGTCCGCCTGCGGATTGATGATTACATATGTCAGGTAGAGATCGCTTTTGCAGGCATAGCGGTAATACTCCGCCAGAGCAGCGGCGCGCTTGGGATTGTAGGCCTGAAAGACCTCGATCCCCATCATCATACCCGCCAGACAGGAGGCCACGTGGTCCGGCGCGCGGCCGAGGAAACCGCAATGCAACGATGCCCAGGTCTCAATCGCCCGGCGCCGCTCCACCAATTCGGTGTAGTTACCCGGCATCTGCCAGATTCGGCTTGCAGGAGTGTTGCTGTCCGTCTGATAGGTCATGAGGGAGCGGTTCTGTTCCGCGCATTGAAAATCATAGAGCCGCGCAATCGAACCAATAGTCCGGCTGAAGGCCGGGTGGACGGTAACGTCATCTGCAAGCTTTCCTTCGAGGAACACCTGTCGGCCGTCGCGCAGGGTTTCGATATGCTGTGAGCCTGTTTTCAACATGTCATCACCCTCAATAGTGCATTGGCAAAGGCCAGGACGCTTCCATGCGTACTTCACGTTCCAGCGCGGCATATCGACCCTTGCTGTAGACAAGCGGCCGACGGTCGCGAAACGATTGGAATGCTGTCACTTTGCCGATGAACAGCAGATGGTCGCCGCCGTCATTGGCAGCCCAAGGCGCGCAATGAAAAACGGCAGCGGTTCCAGCAAGGATGATGCCGTGCCCCGCTTCAGTCTCGCAGGCGATGCCTTCCCACTTGTTGGTCAACGGTTTGGAAAACCGCTTCGACAAATTCGCCTGGTTCTCGGACAGCACATTGATCGAGTAACCGCTCACCTTCATCCATTGGGAGATGCTCGCGGCGCGGCGATCCATGGAGAAAAGGATCAGCGGCGGGTTGAAGGAAAGCGAGTTGAAAGAGCTGACCGTGACACCCAGCCTTTCCGGGCCGTTCACGCTGGTGACCACGCAAACCCCGGTCGGGAACTGTCCCAAGGCCAGCTTGAATGCAGTCACATCAAAGTCTGGTTCCATGCCCGCCCCCCGATGTCGACCGGTCTATTCGATAGCCGATCGCGTGATCTCAGTGATCATATTCGCTCTCCAGGATGTTGCGAGCCTAGATGACCGTCCGCGTGTCTTGCGACCAATGACGGGTCATGGGTGCCCGTAACGCGGCCAAGGTCCGAGCCAGATGCTCGCCAACCGCCGCAACGACCTGCTCCGCCTGCGAGGCGCGGATCGCATCCGCTATCGCCCGATGCTCGGCCAAGACGTCGTCGATCCGACTGCCGACGGAGATTGCATGCACGCCCATTCTGACTTGCCGATCGCGAAGGCTTTCGTAAAACGTCGCGAGAACCGGATTGCCGGCGGCTCTCACGATTGTCCGGTGGAATTCCCGGTCACTTTCAATGAACGCCACGCGATCGCTTCGAACCTGCTCCTGCTGGACGATCAGCCGATCCAGTTCATCGGCCAGCGAACTTCCAAACCGGCTTGCCTCCCGGGAGCACCATTCCTCGACCAAGCCGCGCGCCTGCATGATCGCGTCGACCTCGGATTCCGTGATCGGAGCGATATACGCGCCCTTCTTGGGCAAAATCGTCAACAACCCGTCGGCTTCCAGTCGCAGGAACGCCTCCCTTACCGGGGTACGTGAAACGCCTGTTTCTCGACAGACCTGCGCTTCCGTCAAGAAAGTCGCCTCATTGCGGGGCAGTGTCAGCACGTGCTGCTTCAGCCAGGCATAAACGACATCCTGCGCTGCATCACCTCGCTGGAGTGCGGCAAAGCCGCTGGCTGGTTTGGGTGACATAGACATGTTGTATACAATATGTGTATAACAGAGTCAAGATGGTCTTTTTCACCGGTTACTCTCACTGGCCGTGTACGCTGATGGAGATGTCTGCTTCGGGTCGACACCAGACGAGTATATCGGCCGGAACGCGCCAAAAGCGGGCGTGCCTACCCTCCCCGGTGCCCTTGCTGTGCCCGCGGCCTAATTCGGTTGTTGACGTTCTAGAGCATCCGGTGCCAGCGTCTTCCAGGCGGCCATGGCCATGGTGATGACTGTCTCAAGTTCGGCACGGCTTGCGCCGTCGCGCGCCTGCACCGAGAGACCGTGCATCACGGTGGTATAGTAGCGAGCGATGGCCGTCAGGCTCTCGGTCGAGGCAGCGAGGTCGCCATCGTGGACCCCTCTGACCAGCCGCTCCCTGATCTCCTCGAATTGCGCCCTGCGAATGTCGGCGAGGAATTCGCGTACCGGGTGGTTTTCTATCGTGCCGGTCGGCGCCGCAAGGACCAGCATGCATCCACGCGGCGAGCCGGGAATGGTGATTGTATCGGCCACGGCGCGCAGCATGGCGTGTATCGCCTCATGGGCCGTGGTCTGCTCGCGAAGTGCTACCCTCGGGGGCTGCCCCTGGGTCGCGGCATTGAGGGCCACGGCTTCGCGGAACAAGGCTTCCTTGCTTCCGAAGGACGCATAGATGCTGGCCGAAGCAATTCCCATGGCTTCGCTCAGGTCCTTCATGGAGGTTCCTTCGTAGCCGCGCTCCCAAAACAGATCCATTGCGCTGCGCAAAGCGACGTCCCGGTCAAATGTCAGTGGCCTGCCAGGCGTCGCCATCTCTTCTCCGATTTGTTTGTCGATCGACAAACTATAACTTGACGGATGTCGAACCGCCATGCATTTATTTATTTGTCGATCGACAAACAATTCTCGCAACCACCTTGAGCAAGGACCAGTCCCATGAGCGTCCCCGCCTTCATGCGTGCGTTACAGCAGACGTCCCTAAATGGCCCGCAGGATCTGCGGATGATCACCGATGCGCCGGTGCCGGTTCCCGGTCGCGGCGAAATCCTCATCCGCGTCTCCGCCGGTGGTATCAACATGGCCGACATCTCCCAGGCCTACGGCAAGTTTCGCGCTGGCCCGCAGCCTCCATATATTGCGGGTTTCGAGGGGGTGGGTGAAGTCGTGGCTCTGGGTGAAGGCGTGAGGACAGTGGCGCCTGGCGCTCATGTCATCGGGGTCGGATATGGTGCCTTTGCCGACTACATGGCGCTTCCAGCGATGGCCGCAGTACCAGTACCCAAGGGATGGTCGGACGAGCAGGCGCTTGGCCTGGTCGTGAACTTGCCAACGGCAGTGGCAGCGCTAAAGCTGCTCGGGCAGATCGAGAAGGGTGAGACCGTGCTGATCCATGCAGCGGCAGGCGCTACCGGCCAAGCTGCAGTCAAGATCGCCAGGCACTACGGCGCAACGGTGATTGCGACGGCCTCATCGGAGAAGCACGAGATCGTGCAATCCCTGGGAGCCGATCACGTCCTCGACTCCCGCACCGCCGATATCGCCGCCGAAGTGCTTCGTCTGACCGGCAACGCCGGCGCTGATCTGGTCATCGAGTCGGTCGGCGGCGAGACCTTCGAGGCCAGCCTGGCATCAGCGCGACGCATCACCGGCCGTGTCGTCGTGACAGGATTGCCCGCCGGCGAAGCACCGCTCACCAATTGGGACCTCGTCTATAAACATCAGGTCCACATTATCGGCTTCAACATGGGGGTGCTGATCGGCGCCGCGCCGCAGATCTTCGGTGCAGTCATGGGCGAACTGTTCGCGCTTATCGGTGCAGGCGTACTGTCCCCCGTCCAGCCAACCGTCTACGAACTTGCCGACGGGCCAAAGGCGCTCGCGGCATTGGAGGGCCGCTCCAGCGTCGGCAAGTTGGCACTGCGGCTCTGAACCCACTTCGTGACGTGGGGCATCGTGGTCCCTCAAGCTTCGACCGCTTTGCGCCACCAGAGGACATCGTGGCGTCGCAAACCTTCCCTATTTCTTCCGTCAATTTCATTGTGGCCGCCAAGGATACTGCCAATGGGATGGGAAGCGCTCGGCCAATGGGGTGAAGATGCGGTTCGCATCGAACCACTTACGGGTGGAGTTGCCAACGACGTGTGGAGCGTTCGCGTCCACGGGCAGATCGCAGTCGGTCGTCTCGGCTCCAGGACCGACGCTGATCTCGCATGGGAAACCGAGCTACTCCAACACCTCGACCGTGAAGGCATGACCGTTCCAGTGCCGATCCCGACGGCTGACGGCCGGCTGTTCGTGGACGGTCTGGTGGTGATGAAATACGTGGAGGGCGGACCGCCCGAGACGGAGTCCGACTGGCGTCGCGTGGCCGATACGCTCCGCGAGCTGCATCGCTTGACGCAGGGCTGGCCGCAGCGCCCATGCTGGCGATCGTCGACCGATCTCCTGCATGCCGAAACCGGAACGAGGATCAACCTTTCCGCGATGCCGCCTGAGGGTGTTGTCAGATGCCGAGCAGCCTGGGCGCGGCTAATCGGGCGTCAGACATGCGTCGTCCACGGCAACCCGAACAACCCTGGCAACGTCCGCATGAGCGCAGATCGGGTCGCGTTGATCGACTGGGATGAGTCACACGTCGACGTCCCCGACCTTGACCTGGTACTGCCCGGCAACGCTGCCGATCTCGACGACGGCGCGCATGACATCGCCGCGCAAGCGTCAGCCGCATGGGAAGCCGCCGTCTGCTGGCAGGACGAGTACGCAGTCAAGCGGCTTGCCGAAGTTCGAGCGGTCTGAGCAGTTCGGCGGATCGACGGGTCGTATCCATGCCGGAACCTCGCGGGCTACGGCATTGCACCACAAGCAGCCTTTACGCCGGGCTCAGCGGAGTGCAACCTTTGCGCTTGCACCACTGCGATTCTGCGGGTTTACGTCGCTGGGATACTGGCATCCCCAACATATTGGTCCAAGTTCGGCAAGATGACGCTTCGATGCCTCGATATGTTTCTTTGATGGATGCGGCCAGCCTTTTGGCGACAGTCGAGCGTGTTCTCGTTATTGGATGTTCGGGAGGCGGCAAGACAACCTTCTCTGCAAAGATCGCGGATTTGCACCGCCTGGAATTCCAGTCACTCGACCGGGATGTGCGGTGGCTGCCAGGCTGGATAGAGCGTGATCGTAGCGAGCAAAGAGCAATCATATCGGATATGGTCCAACGTGACCGATGGGTCATGGACGGCAGTGGAGCGTCTTCCTTCGACCTGAGATTGCCGCGAACTGATCTGGTTCTGTGGGTTCGATTGCCGAGATGGGTTGCACTGATTGGTCTGTTGAAGCGCGTATCTCGTTTCTATGGTTCAGTTCGCCCGGCGATGGCTGAAGGGTGCCCCGAGCCACTGCCGGATCGAGACTTCCTGTCATACATCTGGAACTTCGAGAAAAAATACGCCCCGCTTTTTGTGATGCAAATCGAGCGTTACGGGCCGGACGTTCCGGTAGCCGTGCTCAACTCTCATCGCGAGATGGACCGGCTCCTTCAACTCTCGGGCAGACCTATCGCTCGATAACGCAATGACCGCGACGGCCCGAGAGCTGTCGTCTACCCATTCCGGAATGCACGGGAAATGCGCCGGAAGCGGACGGCTGAATTCATAGAATCTCGAATATATCGTACTCGACACCACCCGCGTGCCGGCCGCCTTGCGCAACCGCGACAATTTGGTTGAGCCACGCGTGCCGTGGTGCGGCCGTCTCGAAATAGGGTGTTGTTCGCAGATAATATTCCGAGGGGTCGACCGCCTCGCCATTCGCAAGACGCTCGTCGACGCTCTGGGAGGAGCGCCTGACGCCGCGATAGGTCATAAGGATCAGACCGCCGTCGTCAGCGGCGAGCAGGAGCCTGACATCCTGCTGAAATGTGCCGTCCCCGCGGCCGAGCAGGAGATCGGAGCCGATCAGCGGCGATACCTCTCCTTTCAGTCGCTCACCCCGGAAATGTCCACCGGAGACGGGAAATATACGCCGGCTACCGGCTGGCGTCTGGCCGAGCTCAAGCGCCGGATGAAGTGTCATGAAGAGTGTCATTAAGTGCCGAGATTGCAGGGCCATATCGGATCGCCTATTGTTTGTTTGAGCCCTGGAGCGTGTCGCGATCCTTCAGATCCGCTCGCCGCGCCTCAGGTCTTCGGGTTTGCGCGACAAGCTCTAGCTGAAGGCGCCCTGCTCCCAAAACGCGCTTTGCTTGGCACCTTCACAAGCAAAACTCATCAAGAGAGAAGAGATCATGCGGCCGCCGTTGGAGTCTCTGCGAATTCTGGAAGCATGCGTTTCCGCCTCCAGCTTTGCCCGCGCCGCCGAAAGGCTGTGTCTGACACCTGCGGCCGTCAGTCTCCGTATCCGCACACTGGAGGCCGAGCTTGGCCAGCCATTGTTCGTGCGCGCGGGGCGACGCGTCGTGCCGACGGCTGCGGCCGCTCAACTGGCGGGCCGAATTCGCCACGCACTGGATGGCATTGCCGGCGCGCTCGATGAATTTCAGGCTGCGACGCCGCCACTCAGATTGACGGCGCCTCCGACATTCGCCTCTCGCTGGCTGGCACCTAGGCTGGCGCGTTATCCCTCGGCAGGCGGATCGCCGATCGAGGTCGACGTCTCCGCCGATATTCGCGACCCGAGCGCGTTTGACGTCGCCATCAGGACGGGTCGTGGCGGCTGGGAAGGGTTTGACGAATACCGGCTCGCGCCGGTTGAAGTGACGCCC
The DNA here is from genome assembly GCF_051811225.1 of Rhizobium sp. 768_B6_N1_8. Lineage (NCBI taxonomy): Bacteria > Pseudomonadati > Pseudomonadota > Alphaproteobacteria > Hyphomicrobiales > Rhizobiaceae > Rhizobium > Rhizobium sp. 768_B6_N1_8. The sequence goes on from NZ_JBPWPV010000001.1 coordinate 2,238,573, forward strand.
ATGCTGGCCCCCTTTCTGCTCGGAACGCGGACCCTGGACAGGCCGGAGGCGCTCGCCGATTTCGAGCTGTTGCCGCATCCGGATTGGCAGGCATGGTTCAGGGCCGCTCAAAGCGAGATTCCGCAGGCTCTGCGGTTTGCGGCAGTCGATTACCCCACGCACGAGCTTGACGCCAATGCAGCGGTGGCAGGCGCAGGTGTCGCGCTTCTGTCGCCCTTGTTGTTTCGCCCGCTCCTGGAAAAGGGCCTCCTCATCGCCCCTTTCCCCTATGTCCTGAGCGGGCCGGCCTGGCATTTTGCGTTGATGCGTGCCGACGACCCCCGTCTCGCGCCTCGCCAGCTCTGCGCCTGGCTTCACGAGGAGGCTTACGCGCCGCTCTTGAGCCAGACTGACCGCCTGCCGAGCTAGGCCCGTCGGTCACGTTGCGAAATAGCGCGTTGGTGTTGTCCCGAGTGCCTTCTTGAACATCACGATGAAGGCGGTGACGGACTCGTAGCCGAGGTCGCTCGACACCCTCTGGACCGTCGCGCCGCTGGCGAGTTCGCGCAGCGCGATGACCAGGTGCAGCTGCCGCCGCCACCGGCCGAAGGTCAGCCCCGTTTCCTGAACCATCAGCCGCTTCAGGGATCGCTCGCTCATGGCGACATGGGCGGCCCATTCCGCCAGGGTGCGGCGGTCGCTCGGCTCTGCCGTCAGGGCAGCGGCGATCATGGCGATCTTCGGGTGGCTGGACACCGGCAGCTCCAGCCCCTCTTTCGGCATGAGCGCCAGTTCGTCCAGCAAGACACGCACGAGACGGCCGACATGGTCATCAGGAGCATAGCTGCCCTGTACATCCGCCAGGCGCAGGATCATCTCGCGCAGCATCGGCGAAACGGACAGCGTGCAGCATTCCTGCGGCAGGGCCGCAGCATCCGGTTCGACAAACAGGTAGGACAGGCGAGCGTTGGACGTGACCTGATTGCTGTGCGGCACGCCGCCCGGGATCCAGATCCCGCAGTCCGGCGGGACAATCCAAAGGCCGTTTGCGGCCCTGCAGGTGACGGCCCCGTGCAAGGCAAGGATGAGCTGCCCCTGCCGGTGCTGGTGCTGCGGCACCTCGGCTTGGTAGTCGCTGAAGTCGACATGCAGGGCGACCGCCGGGCGACCCAACCGGTCGGGGTCGGGATCGAAGTCCACGCTGCAGGGGCGCAGCGTCCTAGCGGATTGGCCTGATTTGGAGATCATATGGCATTATCTCCAAATTCGCGTGCAGTGCAATTCGCTACAAGCGGACATCAACAACGCGATGGAGACTATCATGAGAATTGCTGTCGTCGGCGCAACCGGCAGAGTCGGCGCCCAACTCACCCGAAAGCTGCTGAGCGCAGGACATCAGGTAAAGGCCCTGTCGAGGGGCGGTCCAGCCCTAGAGGCACTGGCCGAAATAGGCGCGGAGCCATTCCTCGGAAGTTTTGACACGGGTGCGGGAGAGCTCGACAAATTCTTTCAGGATGCCGATGCCGCCTTCCTGATGGTCAAGACCGACTGGAACAACCTGCAAGGCCACTATCCCGTGGTTGCCCAACGCTTCGTCGATGCGCTTGGCAATTCCTCCGTCAAACTGGCGGTGAGCCTGTCGGCCATGGGATCGGACGTGAAAGGCGAGACCGGCCATTTTGAATGTTTCTACCATCTTGATGAGAAGCTGAACGAACTTACCAATATCGACCTGGTCCATCTGCGCGCCGCCTGGTTCATGGAGGATGTGCTGGCGTGGACGGCGCCAGTCGCCAGATATGGTCGGATCGCCTGGTCCTGTAAGCCCGATCTGAAGATGCCCTGGGTGGCGACGGATGACATCGCATGGCTTGCGGCCAGGGAACTGACAAATCCGACGGGCAAGCACCGGGTGATCCGCGAGGTCGGCTCGGAAGATATCTCGATGAATGAATTGGCCGCGATCATCGGCAGAGAGATCGGCCGGCCGGTGGAGTACCGGTACATCGAAAGAACGCGCAAGGACGTGGAAGCTGAATTTCTCAAGCGCTTCGGGACTTCAGAGAGATGGCACTATGACACCCTGACCGCTGACGCTTTGAACGATGGCCTGGTGCGGTTCCATGGTGAGCGTGAGGTTCGCCCTTCTCTGCCCACCAAGATGGAAACGTTCATCAGAGACGTCTGGAAGCCGCGTTACCTGGAGTCGGTTGCGGACGGACACGAACCCGAGACATTTCATATGTGGAGCGCAAAGGAATAGTTGGGAAGCCCAGTATCGGCCCATCAGTAACGTTTCCCTGGCCAGGCGGACCCGCCTGTCGAGCGACGCTTGGCAAAGGAACATGCGGGTACCGTGCGTCCGAATGGACGCACGGTGCTCCAAGGGGCGGCATGAAGACCGACGAAAGCCTCAACCGCTTGGCGCGGCAAGCAGTCATTGCGGTTGTTCCTAAACGGCTTACTCTGGGATGCCGCAGAAATCAGGAAAACAAGTATCGCTCTAATCGGGACTTTTGCGAAAACCACCGTCTAGGAGGCGCGATGAGTGCAGGAAATGAGGTTGCAGGAGCTGTCTCCATTTCTGACGAATTCGAGAGCTTGCACGAGATCGTCGTAAAAGCACACCAGGTTCTGCCCAAGGAAAAGTGGGACAGCCTCACAGGAGGCGCGGAAACGGAGACGACGCTCAAACGTAACCGTCTGGCCATCGATTCCATCGCTTTCAAACCGCGCGTGTTGCGCAACGTCAGCACCGTCGACCTCTCAGTCGAGTACTTCGGCCGCAAGCTGCGACTGCCAGTATTTCTCGCGCCAACCGGCCCATTGAACCTATTTGGCGATGGCGGCGGCGCAACCGTTGCAAAAGCCGCTCAAGCTTTCGACATAGGCCACATGCTCAGCTCAGGCTGCACGCCGCTTGAGACTGTCGCCGAGGCCGCTCCATCGGCCCTGCGAATGGCGCAGCTCTATGTCAGAGGCGACGATGGCTTCGTGCATGAATATATTGGCCGGGTTCTTGCGCATGGCTACGCTGCGATCTGCCTGACTGTCGATAGCGCCGTTCTCGCTCGCCGCGATCGAGACATTGCCAACCGTTATCGCACGGCCGGATTAGGAAAGCGGCCCGATCAGTCCCACCAGGCCGCCCTTGATTGGCGAACCGTCAAGTTGATCAAGGACACCTACCACATACCGCTCGCGCTCAAAGGTATTGCTACGGCAGAAGATGCTCGTATTGCGGTCGATCATGGAGTGGATTGGATTTATGTCTCGAACCACGGGGGCCGCCAGCTCGATCATGGGCGTGGAACAGTTGACATCCTGCCTGAAATTATCGACGCCATAGCCGGCCGGGCAAGGGTGATGGTCGATGGAGGTTTCTGTCGCGGATCGGATATCATCAAAGCCCTCGCGATAGGCGCTGACTTGGTCGGTCTTGGCCGCATGCAGTGCTATGCCCTCGCTGCGGGAGGCGAAGCGGCAATCATTCGCATGCTCGAGCTGTTGGAAGACGAAATGCTTCGTTCGATGGCTTTGCTTGGCGTCCCGACCATTGGGGAACTGGGTCGATCGTATCTGCACCCGGCAGCCCCGGTCGCCATACCAAGCGCCTTGAGCGCCTTTCCGCTGATAGATCTGTCGCGAACTTCCTGACCCTAACTTTCGCGACAAAATCGCCGGCGCTGAATTTTCAGGGAAAATCCTGTCGCAAAACTCGCTTGCAAAAGTCAAAGTTTCGCGACTGATATCTGCGACAATTCAGAGGGCGAACAGTCCAAGGGCAGCCTTCACCTCTTCAAGCGTCCGCTCCGTAGGCTCTCGCGCCTTCCGAGTTCCTTCCTTCAGCACGTTCAGGACAAAGGCAGGGTCGGAGGCAACCTCCTTTCGGCGTTGCCGGATTGGCGCTATCAATGCCTGAAGAACCTCTTCCAGTTGGCGTTTCACCGCCACGTCGCCAAGGCCTCCTCGACGGTAACGCACCTTCAAGTCTTCAACAACGAAGAGATCGTCACAAAAAGCGTCGAGATAGGTGAACACGACATTGCCCTCGACCATGCCAGGGTCGGAAGCCCGAAGATGGTTGGGATCGGTGTACATTTGACGTACGGCGGCCCGTATTTCGTTGGAGGACGCCGAAAGGGGGATCGCATTACCCAAGGATTTGCTCATCTTAGCCTTACCGTCGATACCCGGTAGGCGGCCGACCTTCGAAATCATCGCCTCAGCCTCGGGCAAAAGATCGTGGCCGATCTGGCGATTGAGGCGGCGGACGATCTCGTTGGTCTGCTCGATAAGAGGCGCCTGGTCCTCGCCAACCGGAACCAAACACGCCTTGAACGCCGTAATGTCAGCGGCCTGAGATACGGGATAGCAGAGAAAACCTGCCGGGACATCGCGATCGAAGCCCCGAAGCTGGATTTCCGTCTTGATGGTGGGATTCCGTTCGAGCCGCGCGACCGTGACGAAATTCATATAGAGCATCGTTAGTTCAGCCAAGGCAGGCAGGGCCGATTGAACGCAGATCGTCGTCAGATTGGGGTCTATTCCCACGGCAAAATAATCGAAGGCAACTTCAAGCACGTTGCGCCGCACTTTGTCCGGATCGTGTGCGTTGTCGGTCAATGCTTGCGTATCTGCAAGAAGCAGGAACTGCCGGTGCGTGTGTTGCAATGTAGTTCGGTTTTTCAGTGACCCGGCATAGTGACCGAGGTGGAGAGGACCGGTGGTGCGATCGCCTGTAAGAATGATCGGCTTTTCAGTTTCCGAATTGGACATAACGTGCTCCGTAAGGGGAGCCGCCGCGATCGGAACAATGATGGGATTTGTCCATGCCTTGCCGCGTCACGGCGGCAAGGGTCAAGCTCAAGATGACGACTGCCGCTCCTATAAGGAGCGCCACCAGATATTACGGCAGGTGTTGGCGAGGTCGATCATGGCTCCTGCAGATGCCACAACTTGGCCTATTCTGGCAAGAGCCGCTGCAAAACTCTTGCGGCAGGTAGCCTGCCCTCAAGGGTTTTGGGACAGTCTGCCTGAGTTTCGCGACAAATCGGCAAAGCTGTCGGTTCAGACAACTTCTAACTGTCGCAAATATCCCTGCGCAGAAGTTGGCGCTTCGCGAACGACTTTGGTGACACGCCACGGGCCGAGTACTGCCGTTTATCCACTCCGGAATGCGCTGAAACATGCGTCGAGAGCGGTCATCGGTTCATTTGCGGCACGCGTGACCGCCGGCAAGGTCGGGAAACGGGCAATTCGACCACATCGCCGCATGAAACGATCTGCTTCGTCCGCGACCCGTGACAAAACCGCGGGATCGGTCAAGCGTGGATTGACGGCAAAGGCGGCTAATGCGCCAGCGATCCATCCTGCTCGCGCTCGGCCACCGGCACGACGATGCCGGAATAGAGAATGGGTGATCCGCTCTGATCGCGAAAGGCCCGGCCGAAGGCGGCGACCATCCGGTACCGCCCGTCCCTGCCCCAGACACGGTAGGTATTCTGCTGTGCGATATCGGCAACGAGCACTTCTGAGATCTTCTTTGCCAGTTCCGGCCGGTCATCGGGATGGACGCGTGCAAGGTAGTCTTCCAGCGGCAGGCCGCGCACGGTGGCGGCAGCATCGAGGCCGAAAAGTTCGGCGAGCGCGCTGTCTGCAAAGACGAGGTTCTTGACGATATCCCAGGTATAGATCCCCGCATCGCAGGCTACTTCCTCGAATATCCCGACCGAGTGAACGGATTGCCCAGTCATTGCCTGCATGTTCCCCCGACTGTTTTAGTAGAAACTAAAGGTTTGCCGGACAACTTCAAGGTAGGATTGACCGCAATACGGTGCAGGGCGCCGGCGCATTCAGGCCGGCGACCTTGAGATGATGCCCGTGCCGCCGAGACTGCACGGATCGGCCTGCTGGATGACTACGTTTTTCTCTGCGCCCTTAGAACCTCGGAAAAGGCCCTTTGCGCGCTACGTATAAAATGTTTCGACCTCGCTGATACTCAGCGCGCCATTTCGCTGAAAGGGCAAACATCATCTTCGAAAGGCACGTGCCTTCGACGAAACTGCGTGCCCTCCACAATCTCCGGCTTGCTGATCCGGTCCATGCGAAAGTGGCGGAAATCCTCGCGGGCGGCATCCCAGGCGACGAGATACCAAAGTGGCGGCAGGATGAGCATGGCCTGCGGTTCAACCTCGCGCAGTGTTTCCATCCCCTTGGCATCACGGTAGCGGAACCGAAGATGCAGCCGCTGGAGAAAACTCGTCTCGAAGGCTGGCAGCAGCCCGGAGTCGATCGAACCTATGTCCGAAATGTCCTGCTTGGGCGACAATTGCCCGACATACAGGCAGTCCAGAAGCCGGCGCAGGTCTCGCACCTTGTCTGCCGAAAGTGCCCTTTCGATCTTCGCGAGCCCCGCATCGGCGAGATCGGAGAAAGGAAGGGAGCGGCCCGCGCGCACGGCCGCAACGCTGATCAGGAGCGCGAATACCTCGGTCACGGAGAGCCGGGTGGTGGTCTGCACCGACTCCGGGTCAAGCTGCAGCCCGCCACCTCGGCCGGATTCGGAATGGATGAGGAAGCCCTGGTTACGCAGCGCTCCGATGTCGCGCAGCACCGTTCGCCTGGAAGCACCAACTTCCTCCGCCAGATCGTTGACCGTCGAGGTTCCGTTGCGCCGGAGGATACGCACGATGGCGTCGTGTCTGAGGCGGATGTTCATTTGCGTAGCCTAACACATTCGGTGCCAAAATTTGGCACCGATTTGCCCTAGGCAGGTCATGGCAACCCCACAAGGAGACAGACCATGACCTCCCTAGATCAAACACGCACGACCGCTGCAAAGCCGATCATCGTGAACCCTTCCCACCTGCACGACCCGACACCGAATGGCTACAGCACAGCGGTCATCACTCCTGCTGCCGGCCGGCTGGCCTTTATCTCGGGGCAAGGCGGGCAGGACCAGACCGGCGCTCTCTCGCCAGACTTCGCCACACAGGTGGGACAGGCCTATACGAACCTCGCCGCCGTGCTCGAAGCGCTTGGCGCACGCCTGGACCAGGTCGTGAAACTGACGGTTTACGTGGTCGACCACGATATGTCGAAGTTGGGCATACTGACGGAGAGCGTAACGCGGATGTTCCGCGATACGCTTCCGGCACAGACGCTGGTTCCGGTGCCGAAGCTCGCCATCGATCCCATGCTCTTCGAGGTTGAGGCTGTGGTTCTCCTGGATTGAGCGCCCGCCCGTGCAAATAATGGCTGGCCGGCTGCGCCTTTCCCGGCCAGCCGGACCGCCTGTCGAGCGACGCGCGGCCGGAGAACGTCAGCCGAGCCCCTCCTCCGCAAACGCCCGGATCACCGAAGGCAGCGCCCGCATGTGATCGAAGGACCTGCTGAGCGCCTCCGGCAGTTCGACGCCGCTCCTGGGCGCGACCATCAGCACCCAGCGCCGTCCGCTGCGCATCGTTCAAGCGTGACTTGGGTCCGGGAACCTTGCCATCGATCAGCCCGTCGGGGGCATTCGCATTGAACCGCAAGACCCAGTCACGCACGATCTGAAGGGTGACATTACCAAGACGCGCTGCATCCGAGCGCGAGCCTCCGCCATAGATCAAGGCAAGCGCCAAAAGACAACGCGCCTGCGCCGCATGCTTGCTCTTGCGGGCCAGACGCCGAAGACCTTCCGCGTCAAAATCCGCCCGCAATGAAATCGCTGCTCCCATCGCAAACCTCCCGTTTGCAACAGAGATTCTGATTCATCGTCATTTGGGAAACTCAAGTGTCTAACTCAGCAAGAGGGCGTATTAATCCGTGTCAGCTTGCCGGATTGCGCGCCGTGACGATCCACGCCGCACCGTCGATCATCACCGACCGCTCACCGGGGCAGCCCGCGAAGACGGCACGAACCGCAGCCGAGGCGCGGGCGCGGATATCGTCGGGCTGATCAGCGAGAGAGCGCGCCAGCGGGCCGACCTCGAGTGTCATCTTCACCGCGTCGTCGAGCGCCGCGTCCCGCGTCTCCCCCTTGCCGAACGGGATGGAGGCATCGAATGGCGCGATAGCGACATCGGTGAAGCCAGCCACCGTTAGAATACGCGCCACCCGCCCCTGGTCGCCAAACGAGAACGGGCCGGGGGCTTCGGGACCGGGCGGCGTCATCGGCGGGAGGATGCCCTTCATCGCGCCCATCGGCAAGCGCACCCAATCGTTCTCGGCCATGCCGCGCCAGCAGACGAAAGCGACCCGCGCGCCCGGCTTGAGCGCACGGCGCATATGAGTGAAGGCCGCCGTAGGATCGTCAAAGAACATCACTCCGAAGCGCGAGAACAGGATGTCGAACGCGCCCTGGGGCAATTCGGTGCTGCTGGCGTCGGCCACCTGGAACACGGCCGGCGTATCCTGCGGCGCTCGCGCGCGCGCTCTGCCGATCAGCGGTTCGGATATGTCCACGCCCAGCACATGGCCCCCCGCGCCGACGCGGGCGGCCAGATCCAGACTAGACGCCCCCGCGCCGCAGCCGACGTCCAGCACGCGTTCGCCCATGGCGGGCGCGGCGGCTTCTATCGCGGCCTGGCCGAACACCGCCATCATGGCATCGAGCCGGGCCTGGTAAGTGACCCAGCGCTCCCCGCTTTGGCCTTTCCAGTCGGCCACCTGATAAACATTTTTCTCCGTCATGCCATATCCTTTGTTCTTATCCGTTCTTAACCAGGCTATCCGCCCGCGTGGTCGTTCCCACCGTGTGCGGCGACGAACATGGCGACGGCGGACCGGCAATAGGATTCGATTTCGTTGTCGTCCTCTGCTCTCGCCTGATCGAAGCGTGCGATAATCAAGAGATCGGATCCTTTGATAAGCGCGGCAAACAAGCGGGCGGACCGGAGAGGATCGGGCACGTTCAGAACCGCCTTCGCGTGCAACTGACGCAACAGGGCCTCGATTTGGGCGATGACATAGGCGGGGCCGGCTTCGTAGTGGAGCTTGCTTAACGACTTTTGATTCGTCTTGTCGGCCATGATCATGGCTTCGACACTGCGGACGTCCGGGCTCAACAGCGTGCGAAGCAGGGATGTTCCCACCGCCATGAGCTGATCTTCTGCCGAACCGTCGACGCCTTCAATAAGAGCCTGTGGTGCAAACTGATGGCAGTGGGCCGCGATGGCCGCACTGAACAGCGCCTCCTTGTTCTCGAAGTGCCGATAGATGCTGAGCTTGGATATCCTCGCTCGCTGGGCGACCTTGTCCAATGTCGTCGCTTGGAAACCCAATTCCACAAAGAGTTCGCACGCGGCGTCGACTATCGTTTGGCCAAGCGCCTCGTTGGCGGGCCGGCCGCGCCGGCCCTGGCTGTTTTCGGTCACGACAAATCCAGTCCTTGACAGTATCCTAATTCTTGACTTACGATACCATATAGTATCTAAAAGGTGCAAGCCAATGCGTAGGTGCCCTCCAAATCAAGCTTCCCTTGGGCCGCCCGGCGATATCGAATGCGGCATCGTCCGGCCGGTCAACACAGTGATGGGCGACTTTCTCGTCGATGCCGAAGCCCTGCTCGCTGCCCGTCTCGAGCGCGTATCGCTGGACGATATTTCGCGCCAGGCCCAGCCCAACCCCTTCCATCCACACCACGGAGCTCATCACCATGGATGACGTCATCATCATCGGCGGCAGCTTTGCCGGTCTCGCCGCCGCCCTGCAGCTCGGCCGCGCCCGCCGCAAGGTCACCGTTCTCGATACCGGCCTGCCGCGCAACCGCTTCGCCGGCCACTCGCATGGCCTGCTCGGCCACGATCACAAGCCACCGCTGGACATCCTGGCCGAGGCGCGGCAGCAGCTGGCGCGTTATCCCACGGTCAAGCTGGTCAATGCCCGGGCCGACAGCATCTCCGGCACCATCGACGATTTCTCCGTCCTCACTGGCGATGGCGAAAGCCTTGGGGCGCGCCGCCTGATCCTGAGCTATGGCGTTGCCGACCAGATGCCTGACGTTCCGGGCTTTGCCGAAAGCTGGGGCACATCCATCGTGCCCTGCCCCTATTGCGATGGCTTTGAAGTCGCCGGCCAACATTGGGGCCTCGTCTGGTCCGGCCCGCCGTCGCACAATTATGTCAGGCTGTACCACGATTGGACCGACACATTGACCGTCTTCGCCGATGGTCACGACATTGCACCCGATATCCGGGCCGATCTCGCGCGCCGCAACATACCTGTCGTTGATGGCCGGATCACCGAAATCGCCCGTCACGGGGGCCATAATGCCACCGTCAAGCTCGATACCGCCCCCAATGTCGCAGTCGATATTTTGTTCGCGCATCCGCGCAACAAGCCGTCCGCAAGCCTGCATGAATCACTGGGACTCGCCACGGTCGATACGCCCCTCGGCATCGCCCTCAAGGTCGACGAGCGCCGCGAAACCAGCGCGCCCGGCATCTACGCCGCCGGCGACCTCGCCAACCCAGCCATGGCCTCGGTCACCACGGCAACATCGTACGGCGCGACGGCGGGTATCTCCGCCCAGCAGTCGATGCTGGTTTGAGAAGACACACGTGGAGTTCGAACACGTCACTTTCGACCTACCACACGGCACCTTTCACGCGCTGCAGGGTGATGATCCCGATGGTCAACCGACGATCGTCTTGCACGGCTTCCCGGACCATCCGCCGACCGCGAAGCCCTTCCTTGCCGAGCTCGGCCGCCGTGGCGGTCAGGACCAGACCGGCGCTCTCTCGCCGGACTTCGCCACACAGGTGGGACAGGCCTATGCGAACCTCGCCGCCGTGCTCGACGCGCTTGGCGCCCGCCTGGGCCAGGTGGTGAAACTGACGGTTTACGTGGTCGACCACGATATGTCGAAGTTGGGCGTACTGACGGAGAATGTAACGCGGATGTTCGGCGATACGCTTCCGGCACAGACGCTGGTTCCAGTGCCGAAGCTCGCCATCGATCCCATGCTCTTCGAGGTTGAGGCTGTGGTTCTCCTGGATTGAGCGCCCACCCGTGCAAATAATGGCTGGCCGGCTGCGCGCCTTTCCCGGCCAGCCGGACCGCCTGTCGAGCGACGCGCGGCCGGGGAACGTCAGCCCAGCCCCTCCTCCGCAAACGCCCGGATCACCGAAGGCAGCGCCCGCATGTGATCGAAGGACCTGCTGAGCGCCTCCGGCAGTTCGACGCCGCTCCTGGGCGCGACCATCAGCACCCAGAACAGGTAGCAATCGGCAACCGTCATCTCGTCGCTGACAAGGAACGTCTTGTCGCCCATCTGCTCGGCCAGGATTGCAAAGGCCTGCGCGAGCTTTTCGCGAGCACGCTCCTTTTCCAGCTCGGGGAAATTCCTGAAGAAGGGCTGGTACCTTGAATGGATCTCGGAGGACATGAAGGCGAGCGCCTCGAGCGCCCGCCACCGAAGGATGGGATCTCCCGGCAGGAGCTTGCCGCTCTTCTCGGCGATATAGTTCAGGATGACCTGGTTCTCGGTCAGGATCGTTCCGTTCTCGAGTTCGAGCGTGGGAATATAACCCTTCGGATTGATCGAAAGGAAATCGCGGCCGTCCTCCGTCTTCTTGTCATGCTTGATGCTGATGAGCCTGTAGGAAAGCCCGGTCTCGATGAGCGCGATATGATCGGCCAGGCTGCAGGCGCCGGGATAGTAGAAGAGGTTCATAATGGTCTCCTGGTGGTGACCCCTCTCCGCTTTTCCGCCGGGAGATAAGGTCTACAATGTTGACCACGGCCATTTATGAGACCTAAAATTATCCGTCAAAAGCATATCTTTGGGAGCTGGTCAGATGGATGTGACTGCCAGGCCGGCAGGAGCCGACTGCAGAGGTGTCAGCGAGATCCTCAGCCGGGTCGGCGACAAATGGACGATCCAGGTCGTCGTCGCACTTCGGCTGGGTGCGCGACGGTTCAATGGGCTGAAGCGCGAGGTTGGCGGCATTTCGCAGCAGATGCTGACGCGGACGCTAAAGACGCTGGAACGCGACGGCATGATCAAAAGAACCGTTCACCCCAGCACCCCGCCGCAGGTCGAATACACGCTGACGCCGCTCGGGCACTCCCTGTCGGAAACCGTGCGGCAGCTCGCCGACTGGGCGGCCGAAAACAGGCAAAATATCGAGGATAACCGCCTGAGCTACGACACCAGTCGGGAGGAGGAAGTCTAGAGCCTTTCCTGGTCAGATTGCAGCATTCTGCCGGAGCAGGTTTTCGTCAGGGCAAAGGCGATTGGCGAAGGGCATACCCCTCGGTACGTCCGAGCCGATCGCCTTTGATCCTGGCGGAAAGATGCCCGGCCCTAGCTGGTTTGCAAGCAAACCACCGGGGTTGGCTGAAACGGGTCGCCTGATCGATCGGCCGGCTTGGCCGTAGATCTGGGCTACGACGCGCGCCGGCCGGTCGACCATCCGACTCCGTTTGAGCCAACAGAATGCTGCAATCTGACCAGGAAAGGCTCTAGGATGCGCCGGCGGCTGCATTATTGACACCGCACCTCCCATCCAGCTTTCCTGATCGCTCGCCTTCCCTTACAATCCCTTCCGGACACAGAGGACTCCACCATGAGCGAAGACGCCTTCAACATGTCGATCCGCAAGTTCCTGAAGGAAGTCGGCGTGACCTCACAGCGCAAGATCGAGGAGACGGTGCGTGACCACCAGATCGGCGGCAAAAAGCTGAAGGTCCGCATGACGCTGACGGCGGAAGGCACCGCCCTCAACCACGTGGTAGCAGGCGAAATCGAACTTCCGTAGGCAGGCGAACGACGCGATCAAGGCAAGGCGATGAGTGTGAGCCGGCCGCTCTACGCGCCCATCAATAGTAAGGCGAGACGCACGCCTGTCGTGGACCGTGATAGGGCTGGAACGTGTTGTCGTAAGCTCTGTAGGACCGGTAACGTGCAAAGCACCAGCGCACATGTCCATTGCCGCCATAATAGGTCTGGCGATAATAATAGCGTGGCGCGTAATATCGCGTCGAGCCGTAGTAGTACGGACCTTCATAGGTCGAGCCGTAATAGCCCTGATCGTAGTAGCTGGGGCCATAATATCTAGGCTGCGCCAGCATTCCGCCGATGATCGCGCCTGCGGCCAGGCCGCCGAGCGCCCAACCCCAATCGTTGCCACCATGGTGGCGATAGTATCCGCCATGATATCCGCCATAGTAGCCGCCATAGCCGCCACGGTAGCGCACCGGTTGCGTCTGTAGCGCCTCGACATCAGGGGCGACAATGGTGGGAAATGCCTCGGCCGGCAGGGCGCTCGTCAGCGCCGCCGTGAGCGACAGGGCAATGATTGCGAGCCTCTTCATTGGCTTCACCTTTCCGTCTAAATCGCAGCCGATCATTATAACGCGGAAAGGACGGCGTGGCACTTAATTTCCAAGCGGGGACGGTGTTCCCGGGCTGACTTTAGTCGCCATTTCTCCCGCGGCGGTCGATCCGTCTTGCGCCACCGCTGGCGGCATCTGCTGCCGAATTCCGCAAACCGCTCGCTCCCTCCAGATCTCTGCGCTTGTCGCTATCACATGCGAAGGACAGGCCATGTTGCTGCAACGCTTCAACCTGTGGCCGTTGACACGATCGGATCGCCTCCAAGCTTTCCACGTCGCCCTCGCCCGCTCCGTCACCCACCCTTGTCACCCGCCCGTGTCACCCGCCCTTGTCACCCGAATGCAGCATTGACTGACCCGCGCCTCGACCTAGAATCTCCACAAGGTCGATCCATCGGGCTGGGGTTAACGCATCTTGAGGAGGGTGCCATGCCTAATACTGATCTGCCGAAAGCTGAAAAATCAAAACAGGCCAAGCCAAAAGCCGATATGCCGAACGGCATCAAGCAACCTGACATGCAGAAAGTCGACGCCCTCGTCGGTCGCCTCGTAGGCGATCTCGGGGCTGGGGTGTCAGGCGTTCTCGTCGTGCTCGGTGATCATCTCGGTCTGTTCAAGGCGATGATGGATGGGCGGCCGCGCTCCTCGATGGAGCTTGCGGAAACGACCAGCCTCACGGAGCGCAACGTGCGCGAATGGCTGGCCGCCATGGCGGCCTCCGATTACATCACCTATCACGAAGCGTCCAACAAGTTCGCCATGACGCCCGAGCAGGCGCTGGTCTTTGCCAATGAGGACAGCCCCGCTTTCTTCGGAGGCGCCTTCGAGATCGTGCAGTCCATGTGGATGGACGAGCCGAAGGTGGAGGAAGCCTTCAAAACGGGGCGCGGTCTTGGCTGGCATGAGCACAGCACCTGCCTCTTCCGGGGCACCGAGCGCTTCTTCCGGCCGGGCTATAACAGCCATCTCGTGACCGAGTGGATTCCGGCGCTGAAGGGCATGAAGGAAAAGCTGGAACGCGGGGCCGAAGTCGCCGATGTCGGCTGCGGCCACGGCGCCTCGACGATCCTGATGGCCCAGGCATTCCCGAAATCGCATTTCCACGGCTTCGATTATCACGGTCCGTCGATCGAGCGGGCAAAGCGCGCTGCGAAGGAAGCAGGTGTGGCCGACCGGGTCACCTTCAGCAAGGCATCCGCCAAGGATTTTCCGGCCGGCGACTATGATCTGGTGGCCATGTTCGACTGCCTGCACGACATGGGCGACCCTGTCGGCGCCGGCCGCCACATCCGCGAGACGATGAAAAAGGACGGCACCTGGATGATCGTCGAACCCTTCGCCCATGACGGCCTGAAGGACAACCTCAACCCCGTCGGCCGCGTCTATTACGGCGCCTCGACGATGATCTGCACGCCAGCCTCCATGGCCCAGGAAGTCGGCCTCGGGCTTGGCGCGCAGGCGGGCGAGATGAAACTGCGCAAGGTGGCGCTGGATGCGGGATATCACCACTTCCGCCGCTCGAGTGAAACGCCGTTCAACATGATCTTCGAGGTGCGGAATTGAGTGGGGTTGGATTGAGCTAGTACGGCGCGGTCACCCACCACCGCCCCTCGTTCCCTCCTCGTGCCGGCACGAGGGATGTCACAGGAATCCAGCCTGCCCAAGTCCTTGGGCAGGAGAGACTTTTCTTCTCAATCCATGAGTCATTCACCGCGCCGACGCGCGGTGGCTGGATTTCTGTGACAGGCACAGGAATGAGGGAAGTTGGGGTGCCGGCGGGTGCAATTACCGCCGGCCTGCGGCTTCTCCCCGCGAACAACGCAACATGGCGAGCCACTGGAAATAGCCGAGCGTAGCAATGAGCAAGAGTACCGCTCCAAGGCCCATCCACATCAATGATAGGGTTGCGGAGTCGTCGTGGGATGTCGAGATGCCCCAAAGAGTCCACAGCGGCCGGACGACGCGATAGGCGATGTAGGCTGCATAGATCTTGGAAAAGGTGCTCCAATATCGACGGTCGATTATCTCAAGGTCGAACCCATAGCTGAGTACGGCCGCAACGCCAAAAAGCTGCATGACGCCGTCGACAAACATCTCGACCGTGGGCTCATTGCTATAGAGAATATAGACGCAATCCAGGAGCCAGAGGCAAAGCGCTCCCGCAAATAGTTTCCACAGCACAACGTGCCCCCCGAAGCTCGCTTATTGTTTTGATGGTATCGCATGGAGATATCAATTTATGCGAGCATCGAGCCGCGAAGTTGGTGCCGTGGTAAATGAACTGTTAGGGCAGTAGCGCGGTTGGCTTTGGGGCGATGGAGTCCGTCTAAGCTCCCTTCGGCCTCACGGCGAGCCGAATCGGTATAGCGCCATCACCAAACGCAAAAAGCGGCGCCCAAAGAGCACCGCTTCAAAATCATCAATCATACCAAGCCGTAGCAAGGCGAGGCTCGAAAACCCCTAGCCCTTCTTCGGCGCCCTGGTCTTCTTTGCCGGCGCCTCGGGGGCTGGCTGGGCGAGCCTCAGCGCGCGCAGCTTTTCCGTTTTCTTCTGCCGGGCGGCAGCTTCGCTTTCAAGGATGTCCCTGGCGACAGACGTCGTCTGCTCGGCCTTCGCCTGCGGCGAAAGCTTTTCGGGCTTGAAGAACGTGTCCTTCGTCTCGGTCATGCTTCCTCCTTCTCGATGGATCGGGAGACCGGGAAAAGATCAGCGACCGCCGCGGGCGGGCATCACCTTCTTCTTCGGTGCCGGCAGCAGGCCTTCGCGCTGCGCCTGTTTGCGGGCGAGCTTGCGGGCGCGGCGGATTGCTTCGCCCTTTTCGCGGGCGCGCTTTTCCGACGGCTTTTCATAGGCGCTGCGTTCCTTCATTTCACGGAACACACCTTCGCGCTGCAGCTTCTTCTTGAGCACACGGAGGGCCTGATCGACATTGTTGTCTCGGACGAGTACCTGCAAGATTTCTCCTTAATCAGCTTTGCTGCTGTTATTTCCTGATGCGGATCGAATTCGAATTGATCCAGCTCGATTTAGAACTTTCGGAAGCCGCCCGCACTTCGGTAGGCAGGGGCGCCGAGGGCGATGCCGCGACGTCTATATCATCCTGGCGGATGCTGCGCTCGAAATTCTCACTCTGGAACCGGACGCGATAATGGACGAAGCCCTGCGCGGCCGGCAGGACGGATAGAATGTTGCCCGAGCCCGAGGGCTGGACGCTGCCGAGAACGCCATGCTTGAGCATGATGGTGTCACCCGGCCGGTAACGACGGCTTACCATATCGTTCTCCACATGAAATCAAAATAAAAGGCCGGGACTACTCCCGACCTTCCCCGGCCAGTTTCTGGCCTCTGTCTTCGTCTCCGCGCGCCAGTACATCCGTGGTCGCGCGAAGTCGTGACAAATTCTTAGGCAGCGCGGAGGTTGTCAGCAGAGCTCTTGCCCGAGCGACGGTCCTGCACGATGTCGTAGGTGACCTTCTGTCCATCTGCGAGCGAGCGCAGACCTGCGCGTTCAACTGCAGAAATGTGGACGAAAACGTCGGTGCCGCCGTTATCCGGCTGGATAAAACCGAAACCCTTGGTGGCGTTGAACCACTTGACTGTACCTGTATTCATAACGATCTCCTTTCAAAGCAACCGTTGAAGTTCCCCGCGATACCCTGCGGGATTGGGTCGATTATTTGGAAGGAAATCTGACGAGAGCGCATAGGCTCTTCAACGACGTCACAAGCAATGGTCGATGAAGGCAATATAAGGTCAAATTTAAATTTGGCAACAGAAATCAGCAGAAAAACTTAAAATCGCTGGCAAGTTCCGGCTGTAAACGGCTGATTTAGCGCCGGAATATTTGCTCGCGTTCTTGCTGCTGGAGGGCTGCGGAACGTCGAAAAAGCTGACCGTATGCCGTGTGGCCATCCCTCTGCCCTGCCGGCCACCTCCCCCACAGGTGGTGGAGATTCGCTGGGAACACCGGCTCCGCTCTGGACGACGACACCGATCGGATGCAGTCTGACGACAGTGACAAGGGGGCGTGTCATGTCCGGGGACATCATCATCCGCGAGCTTTTCGGCATGGATGAGATCGCAACGATCTTTCCGCTCAACAGCCAGGTCGGCCACTTGAGCGAGGCCGTGTTCCGCGATCGCATGTCGGCGATGATCGCGCAGGGCAATTACCGCTGCATCGCCGCCTATATGGGCGAGCGCATGGTGGGCATCTCAGGCTTCTGGATCGGCACGCAGCTCTGGTGCGGCAAATATATGGAGGTGGACAATTTCTCCGTCGACGAGGAACTGCGCAGCCGCGGCATCGGTGCGGCGATGATGGCCTGGATGGAGGCGGAAGCAGAGCGCACGGAATGCGCCGTCATCCGCATCGCCATGATCCTCGGCCGCGAGCGCACGCATCAGTTCTATCAGAGAAACGGATATTTCGACGACGGGCTGCTGATGGTGAAGGCACTGAGCCGGGGCGCGGCCGAATTTCCGGAATATGTGCCCGGCCCACCCGTCGCTGGATAGCCGGCGTCTCGCGGCCGGAGGCGTCATCACGCATGTAAGATATGGCCTTGGGACCAGCCTCGATGTAGGAAGGATCTCGGCGCAACCCCAGCGCTTCGATTAAAAGCAGCGCCTCGATTAAAAGCCCACGGGAACGACATATGGCGACGAAGCCGGTTGAACATGCTGTAAGGATCCGCCTCGCCAGGCCCGCCGACATGGAAACCCTCGGCGGCTTCGGAGCCCTGCTCGTCACGCTGCATCACGAACTGGACGCCAAGCGCTTCATCGAAGCGGCAAAAAGCACGCCGGCGCGCTATGCGCAGTTCCTCGAAAGCGAGCTCGCTCTGCCGGAGACGGTGCTCCTCGTCGCCGAAGATGAGGGCGCGCTGGTCGGCTATGCCTATGCCGCGCTCGAAGGCTTCGACTATATGTCCCTGCGCGGGCCGGCAGGCGTCATCCACGATCTCTTCGTCGATCCGGCGCGGCGGCGCGAAGGCGTTGGCCGCATGCTGCTGGAAGCGACGATGGCCGGCCTGAAATCCCTCGGCGCCGAACGCTTCGTGCTGTCGACCGCCTACCGCAACGAGACCGCGCGCAGCCTGTTCGCCGCCATGGGCTTTCGCCCGACGATGGTCGAGATGACGCGCGAAGCGGATCAGGACGTCGGCTGACCGGCGTAGAAGCCTAGTTCAGCACCAGTACATTGAACGTGGTGTCCCTGATCAACCCGTCACCGTGGGGAGCGCGCAGGACGAACTTGTCTTTGCCCGTATATCCGCCCCTGGCGGTATAATAGAGAACGAGACCCGGTACCTCGACATTCCGGCAGCGGGCATACTGTCCGCTCGCATCGGGAAAGACCCGCTCACGCGCAATCTCGACACGTCCATGCTTCGGAGCCTCGACGATACGGGTGACCGGCACATCTGCCAGCCTGCAGTTATTCTTGATGTGCCAGTGCTGACCGAGCTTCGACCGCACGCCCGTCATCACTGTTCATCGAAAGCCGAACAGGGCGGGCAGACCTTCTATTTCTCTGGGATCTGCGACTACATGAAAACCCCGACACCACAGCCGGAGTGAGCTTTGGCACCCTCCACCGGTATCCGGCTACCGGATATCCTGTGCCCTATATGCGCCATCGCGAATAAAATTGTGCAGTGCGGCTCTCCTGTCTTGCGCCTGCCTCCGGTTGGCGGTTTTTGGGAACTTCTGGCTGCAGGGAGAATTCATAGAATGAAGCCCCCTCGCCCTTCTTCGCATGGCAGGAGTGGACCATGGCAAAGGCAACTGAGTTCAAGACCATCAGGGCGCTCGCCGTAGCACTCAGCGCCGCCCTGCTTTTCAGCGGCGCCGCCAAGTGGCCGGCCTTGCCGAACTCGGGCTTTTTGATCGGCCGGGGTGCTGCACCCGAAGATGTCGATAACGGAACGGCGATCTTCGCAGCCGGTCATGATGGCAGCAGCGATGGAAAGCCGCTCGATATCGAAATCCCGCAATACGGCTATTTCCGCGAACAGGACAAATACGTCATCATCCTGCAGGCCGAGAAATATGACGGGCAAAGCATCATCGGCGCTGAGACATTCGATGGCGAGAAGGTGGTTGGCCTGATCGACGAGTTCGAGCTGCTGGGCGTCCACGCCCGGTAGTTTTGTGCGCCGGCGCACGGCCGGGGGTGGCACATAAAAAAGGAGGCTCGTCGGGAAGGACGGCCTCCAATTTGCGTCAAGTCGGCCCAGCTCCACAAGGCCGATCTCACCCTAGCCGTTAGCCGGGCAATCGCCACCCCCAATCGGGTGATGTTTTGCGGGATTGCGAAGATTTTCGAGAAAACTGAACGGATTCAAAGGTGTATTCCGTTACGTGAGGCTCGTCTGGGTGGAATTCGTCCTACCGCTCTCCTTAGGTAAGCTGCGGTCGACGATAGCGGGACGGCAGCACCGCCCACGCGGCACGCCCCTCCTCACTCTTCAGACAGGCGCCAACCCGCCGCCTCCTCCACCATCACACCCGCCAGCGCTCCAGTTGCGCAATCGCCATGTCGGCAATGTCTCGCAAGGTCGCCGTATCCGCGCCATCGCGCGCCTGCACCGCCATGCCCTGGATGATCGCGCCGAGGAAGCGGGCGAGCGCGGTCACATCGGCATCCGGGCGCAATTGCCCTTCACTGATGGCGCGCCGCAAACGCTCCACGAAGCGGCCGACATTGGCCTCGCGCAGCTGGCTCATATGGGCGGCGACATCGATATTCTCGACGGCGGCCGTCAGCACCGCAGTCGAGATCATGCAGCCGGGCGGATAGCCGGGTCGGGTGAAATTGACGGCCGTGTCCTCGAGCAGCGCGCGGAAGGCATCGACCACGTCTTCCGCCTCCTGCCAGCCGCTTTCGCCGACATTGTGCAGATACCAGCTCACCGCATCGCGGTAGAGCTCGGCCTTGGAGCCGAAGGCGGCATAGAGGCTTTGCGGCGTGATGCCCATGGCCTCCGTCAGGTCCGAAATCGAGGTGCCCTCATAACCGCGCTGCCAGAAGAGGATGGCCGCCCTGCCCAGCACCTCGGCGCGGTTGAAAGCTGGTGGACGGCCGCGGCGGCGCTTTTCTTCATTTATCACAGTGATCACTCTTGAATTCCTCTGACGCTCCGTTATTCTGGAGTGGTCATTGTGATAATAGGAGGATCGTGATGTCTATTCCAGAGCAAAGATCGGGCCCAGAGCAAAGATCGGGGCCAGAAAAAACATCGCCAGCGCTTGATCGGGCGATCGACAGCGCCATCGCAGAGCGGCGCATCGTCGGCACCGTCGTGACCGTGCTGAAGGATGGCGAGATGGTCTATCGCCGTGCCGCCGGCCTTGCCGACCGCGAAGCCGGCCGTCCGATGGAAGCCTCGCTGGTCTTCCGGCTCGCTTCGCTCACCAAGCCGGTCGTCACCGCTGCCGCCATGCATTTCGTCGAGACGGGCGCGATCAAGCTCTCCGATCCCGTCACGGCCACCCTGCCGGATTTCCGCCCGGCGCTTGCCGATGGCAGCCGGTCGGTCATCACGCTGGAACATCTGCTGACCCACACATCCGGCCTCGGCTACGGCTTCATCGAGGGGCCGGAGGGCGCCTATCGCCGGCTCGGCATTTCCGACGGGCTCGACCTCGTGGATTTCGACCTGGACGAGAATATCCGTCGGCTGGGTGAAGCCCCGCTCGCCTTTGCGCCCGGCAGCGCCTGGCGCTATTCGCTCGGCATCGATGTGATCGGCGCGGTTCTGGAGCGCGTGGCGGGTGCGCCGCTGCAGGAGATCGTCGCAAGGCATGTCACCGGCCCGCTCGGCATGGCCGACACCGGCTTTCTGGCCCGCGCGCCGGAACGTCTGGTCAAACCCTATCTGGACGGCACCCCGGAGCCGGAGGCCATGCGCGATGGCAGCACCACGGGCAACGCCATCTTCTCGCCGTCGCGCGCGCTTGCGCCTTCCGCCTATCCCTCGGGTGGTGCGGGCATGGTCGGCACGGCAGACGACATGCTGCGCTTCTTCGAGGCGATGCGCACCGATGGCGGCGGCATCCTGAAACCGGAGACCCTTGCCGAAATGCGGCGCGACCGCATTGGCGCGTCCGCCCAGTCGGACGGCCCCGGCTGGGGTTTCGGCCTCGGCTGGGCAGTGCTCGCAGATCCGGCCGCCGATGCCTCGCCGCAGGCGCCGGGCACGCTGCAATGGGGCGGCGCCTATGGCCATAACTGGTTCATCGACCCCGCCAACGGGCTGACCGTGCTGACGCTGACCAACACGGCCCTGGAGGGCATGTGGGGCCAGTTCAAGACCGATATCCGCAAGGCAGCCTATGCGGATATCGTGGGAACGCTCGCGGCATGACGGACTGCGGTGGCCATCCTCGCTGGAGGACGCCCTGACCTTTGAACCGACGCATCAGGCTTTCCGAAAATCGATTCCGATTTTCGGGCCGATGCTGTGGCCGCCGCCTACGCCGCTGCCGGCACCAGCCCGTAGCGGCTCATGATCGCCTTCACCTTCTCCAGATCGGGCGGCCCGCCGGCGGCCATGAGATCGGCAATTTCACGGAAATAGGCAGGGCCGAGCACGCCGGGGGTCAGGACGTTCAAGACGGTTGCCGGCTCTTGGCTGTCATTGCGGAAGGAATGCACCACGCCGCGGCCAATGAAGGCTGACCCGCCCGGACCGATCACATGATCGGCGCCGTCGATGCGGAAGGTGAGCGTGCCCGAGAGACCATAGACCACCTCATCCCAGCTCTCATGATAATGCGGCGCCGGCACTTTTGCCTGCGGCGCGACCGTCATGCGGAAAAGATCGAGGCTGCCGGCCGTATCATCCTTGCTGTGCAGGAATTCCAGCGCCAAACCGCCGATCCTGATCGTCTCCATGAGCGCACCCTTTGCGGTTATGTCACTGGCTGGTGGGCAGGATATACCACAGAAGCGGCTGGTCAAATGGGGCTTGAATTGACCGCTGGGTTTGGCGCTGACCAACCGGCCTCTTCCGCGCCACTGCTCAGACGCCCTCCACGGCAAGCCAGATGACGCTCGTGACGAAGAGGAGGCAAAAGCCCGCGGCGATGCCTGCGAATATGCCGGCGGCAAGGCTCGACTTCCGCCCGACCCACCAGGTGACCGCCGGCGGTGCGACCAGCAGGCACAGCGCCTGCAGCACCACGACAGGACCCAACCGCATATCGAGGTCGGAGATGACCAATGCCAGTGCCACCACCCAGAGGAAAATACCGCCGAAGACGATGATACCGGCAACTGCGCCGAGCGCTGCGCCATAGGTCTTCCGGACCCGTCCGGTCTCCCAAAGGGCGGGCGGCAGGGCCAATATCCATGGCAGCAGGTCGGTCAGAGTGTGCATGCGGCAAGCTTCGCAGGCAGACGTTAATTTGATCCTCGCTCTCGCCTTCTTTCCCCATCATCAGCTACGAGTCACGGGTTACGAGTCAGGAGATGCCGATGCTTCGCACCATGTTCGCCTTTGCCCTGTTCCTTGCCGGCGCGTTTGCTGCCAGGGCCGAGACTCCCGATGCGGGCGGCACGCCGGCCCCTGCTGACCCCTGCACGCGCCAAAGCTTCGAAGGCGCCGTCTATATCGTCTGCGATGTCGATCCCGCAAAGGCGGATCTGCGCCTGTTCTGGAAGGATGCCGGGGGCAAACCCTATCGCAGGTTTTCGGGCGTTGCCGATACTGTCACCAGTGAAGGACATCGGCTCCTCTTTGCCATGAATGCCGGTATGTACCGCGAGGATTTCACGCCGATGGGGCTTTATGTCGAGGATGGCAGGGAGCTGATCCCGGCCAATACGGAGGCGCCGCCCAAGGTTTCCGGCCCGGTGCCGAATTTCTTCAAGCAGCCGAACGGCATCTTCTATCTCGATGAGACCGGCGCCCACATCATCCCTACCGGGGATTTCCTGAAGCAGCGGCTGAAAACGCGCCTCGCCACGCAATCCGGCCCGATGCTCGTCATCGCGGGCAAGATCAATCCGATCTTCATACCAGGCTCGAGCGACCGCACGCGCCGCAACGGTGTCGGGCTCTCAGCCGACGGCACGCTCCGCTTCGTCATCAGTGAAGGCGACGTGAATTTCCACGATTTCGCAAGCTTCTTCCGCGACGAACTCAAATGCCCCGACGCGCTCTTCCTCGACGGCGGAAACGGCACCGGGCTCTATAATCCGGCGCTCGGCCGCAACGATACATCCTGGCACGGCGGCTACGGGCCGATCCTCGGGCTTGTGGGCGAGAAGCAGGGCTAGGTGGCGTGGACACTTGTCTGATCGATAAGACGATGGCGGCGACGCGCGACTACCGACAGACCACGGGAACCGGCGTTCGCTCCCCGGTTTGCCGTAGAATGAAAGCGATCTGCACCTCCGTGAACTTCGACTTTTTTCATGCCGAAAACTCGGTCTGGACTGGAATTTCCAGTCTCAACCGGTCCGGAAAATCGGAGGTGTCAAAGCGGCAACAATGCGTCAGGCTTCACATCACCGATTGATGCGTAACTGTGGGTTTCTCTGACGCCAGGAAGCGGCAGAATGACCCGCTGCAGGAATTCCTGAAACGTCGCCATATCAGCTATTCGTGCTTTGACCAGGTAGTCGAAGCCACCAATCACCATATGACATTCGATGATTTCGGGTGCCTTCGCAACAGCCTCTGCAAAGCGGTCGAAGACGTGCGGCGCGGTGTGATCGAGCCTTACCTCGATAAAGACGAGCGTGCCGCGTCCGATCTTTGAAGGCTCGAGCACAGCCCGCACAGCGCGGATAAAGCCTTCACTGAAAAGCCGCTTGATGCGCTGCGATGCGCCGGTGGGTGACAATCCAACGCGTTCGGCGAGGTCAAGAACAGTCCGGCGACCATCTTCTTGCAATAGCCCGAGCAGCATCCGATCGACACGGTCCAAGTCACTCATTTCTGATTCACACTTTCTTGGGTTAGAATGCGCGACAATCACGCAAATAAGTCGAAATTACTATATTTCGTCGCGCCGTTTGCCGCAATACGGTTGGAAAGTAACCAAACCCCAACCAGACGAAGGCAAGCAACATCATGGACAGAACCCAACCTGCCTTAAGCACTCACACCAAAGGTGAGATCAAGATTCTCTCGCTGAGCGAAGCGGAGGTCAAAACATGCATCGACCTGCGCAAGCTGCTCGACGCGCTAGCGGACGGGTTCAAAGCGCTCTCCGACGGTCGTGTCGTCAATCCAGCGCGGCCACAACTCGATATTCCGAATGCGGGCTATTCGTTGGCGATGCCGGCCTGGATGAAGGGAATGCATTTGACCGTAAAACTGGTCAACGTGTTCGAAGGCAATATCGCCCGGGGCATCCCCAGTCACCTCGCAACAATACATCTCTTCGATCCAGAAACAGGAATGCCTGTTTGCATTATGGATGGTACCTACATCACGGCCGTACGCACGTCTGGCTCAGCGGTCCTCTCGGTGCGAGAGCTCGCCAGGCGCAATGCCAAGGTCGCAACCGTCGTGGGCGCGGGCGTTCAAGCTAGCCAGCACCTTCACCTGTTGCCGCTCGTTCGCGATTTCCAGGAAATTCGAGTGTTCTCTAAAGATTTTGCTGATGCGCAGGCGCTGGCTTCACGTCATCAAGGCATCACTGCCGTCGAGGACCTCGAGGCGGCGATACGCTCTTCAGATGTTGTGTGCCTCGCGACGCACTCCTATGTCCCCGCAATATCCGCAGAATGGGTTCGACCAGGAACGCACGTGTCCTCGGTTGGTGTCGCGCCGCCCGGCGGCGAACTTCCGATCGATTTGATCGCTCGCGGCACCCTCTTTGTTGAGACGCGGGATTCGTTCGCGCCAACACCCGTGGGCTGCTGCGAACTCGCAAATATTGATCCCGAGGCAGGCACCGATCTTGGTGCGATGTTGCTGGGGCAGCGATCAGGCCGGACGTCTGATCAGCAGATCACGATCTACAAGGCCATGGGCGTCGCCATGGAGGATATGGTGGCAGCCGACCTCGCTTACCGCGAGGCCAAACGCCTGGGTGTGGGCCAAGCTATTTCTCTCTAGACGGCCTGGACTGTTATCTGATCCATAGGACGATTGCTGCGATGGTGACGACGGCGAGGTAGTTTCTCGCCGTTTTCTCGAAGCGCGTTATGCGGCGATATCCGCTCCCATTGCACATCACGCAAAATCAGACGATCCAAAACACCCATGACTGCCTCCAGAAGACAGTCTTGAATCTGATTTGCTCAGCCTTGGGGATCCCAAGAGTCCGCACGACCTGGGCGCTGAACTCAGGCCGGCCCTATCAAGCAGGCTGCATGGCCGTCAGCTGCCGCGTCTCGACGATCTCGGCGAAATCGGATTTCAGATGCGCCATCGTCACGTCGAAGATCGCTCGGGCCGACAGATGCGCATCCGGCAGGTCGAAGCCGAGCACGGCGTCGCTGACGACGCTCATCTTGAAGCCGAGATCGGAGCCAGCGCGCGCGGTGGTATTGACGCAGAAACCGGCAACCGCCCCTGCCACGACAAGATGCGTGATGCCAACCTCGTGCAGATAGCCTTCGAGCTCGGTCGAGGCGAAGCCAGACGACGTGCACTTGATGAAAACAGGTTCATTCTCCCGCGCCACGGCGCAGGGCATCGGCTGGTAGCCGGGCGCCGTCTCATGCAGCGCCGAACTCTCGTCGGCGTCGCGATGGCGGATATGGATGACCGGCTTGTGCGCGGCGCGGAAGGTGGCGGCGAGCTCTGCGATCTTTTCTCCCGCTTCGCCGTTCACACGCTCGCGCCCGGCATTGAGCCGCTCCTGCATGACCATCTGCATATCGATAATGAGGAGTGCGGTGGTCATGGTTCCCTGGTCCTTTTCCGCGCTTGAAGGGCTCTGGGAAAGCTCTAGCATTTGCGGCTGGCCAAGTCGCTCGCAAAACAGGGCAACGGGGTCAACAGGTCATCACTTCTGCGCCAGCGAGAAGTAGGAAGAGGCCGAAGCCTCGTGGACTTGGGCTGCAAGGGCGTCAGCCGCCGTGCGCCTCCCACCTCGCATTCCCCGCCTCCCCTCGATCGAAACGGCAACAGCGACGTGACCCGATCGAAGTTTGCTCCAAAGGACGAAGCTGCAATCCGCATTGTCGATGCCGCGAGCCTTCATGGTTCCCCGCGACAACCAAAGGCTGAATTCTCCAAAATTACATTACACCACACCGCAAAATACCGCTATGATCCCGCCATCATAGCCAGGGGTGGTGAAATGATTTCGTCGCTTCAAAACCTGCTCGCGGGGCGCGTCGATGTTTGCGTCGTCGGCTCTGGGCCTGTCGGTCTGGCGCTGGGCATCGCGCTTGCCCGGTCGGGGCTTTCGGTCGCGCTCCTGGAATCCGGCGGCAAGGCGATCTCGGAAAAGACGAACCGGCTGGCGTCTGCGGCTTCCATCAGCACCGCCCACCATGCCGAAGCGAGCCTGACGATCCGCCGTGCAGTCGGCGGCACCTCGAAGGCCTGGGGCGGCCGGTGCGTGGAGTTCGACGACAGCGATTTCGATGGCAGGCCGGCGCGCGGCGATGCCCGCTGGCCGATCGAGCACAGCGCCTTCAGGGCCTATTATGACGATGCCCGCACCTTTCTCGGCGCCGAACTGCCTGACGTCGAGATGCCTGACATGGAAGGTGAGTTCGAACCCTCGATCGAGAGCTGGGCCCGCGAGCCGGATATGGCCAAGGCGCATGGGGCTCTGATCGAAAGCCTGCCGAACCTGCACCTCGTCACCCAGGCAACCGTGATCGGGCTCGATCTCGATCGCGAAGGCGCCCGCACGAAACGGCTCATGGTGTGGCATCGCGGCAAGCTGCATTCCGTGGGGGCAACGATCTTCGTGCTGGCCTGCGGCGGGCGCGAAAATGCCCGCCTGCTGCTCGCAGCGCAGGAAATCGCGCCGCGGCTTTTCGGCGGCGTCGATGGCCCGCTCGGGCGCTATTACATGGGACATCTGGCCGGCGAGCTCGCCCGCATCCGCTTCACCGATCGCAGCTTCATGGAAAAGATGTTCTTCCGGCGAAACGGCACCGGCGCCTGGTTCCGCTCGCGGCTGATACCGAGCATCGCCCTGCAGAACGAGCACGATCTTTTAAACAGCGTCTTCTGGCTGCGCAGCCCGCCGCTGGAAGAGGTCTATGCGACGGCGGGCGCCCGCGCCACGCTGAACATGTTCAGGGCGATCACCGGCAGGCGCAAGATGCGCCGGCTGTCCTTCAAGGCGAGCGTCTCCGACACCACCTCGCTGTCCGCTATGGTCGCAAACCCCATGCAGAGCTTCAACGCCGCCCTGCAGCTGACGACGGCAGCGCTGAAATCCGAGCGGCAGCCGAATTTCTTCGTGAAGAACGGCGAACATCTCTACTGGCTCGCCTATCATGGCGAACAGCGACCGGTCGCTTCCAACCGCGTGCGGCTGAGCTCCGAGGTCGATGAAACCGGCCTGAAGCGGCTGGCCGTCAGTTTCGACTTCGACGAGGAAGATCTCGCCTCGCTGATCAGGTGCCACCATGCGCTGGCGGAATGGATCGGCAAACGGCGGATCGGCACCTTCGAATGGCTCCATCCCGAAGACGGCCTGCAAACCGCCGTCCGCCGCCAGGCGCTCGACGGCTACCACCAGATCGGGCTCACCAGAATGGGCGCCTCGCCCCGCTCGAGCGTTGTCGATGGCAACTGCCGCTGCCACGACCTCGAAAACCTCTATGTCGCCGGCAGCTCGGTCTTCCCGGTATCAGGACAGGCCAATCCGACCCTGCCGGCGGTGGCGCTGGCGCTGCGATTGGCGGATCATCTGAAGGGGGAGTTGCGGGGGTAGTGCAGGCCATGCCTCCTCCGCCCTGCCCGGCACCAGCAGTCATTCGCCCTGATGATGTGGGCCACGGCTCGGCGGGTTGCCTCCTCCATCCACGATCGCCCGGACGACGAGCGCGATACGTTCGTCACGCATGCCGGGCCGAATGCGGCCCGACCGTTCGAGCTCGGCAAGCCCGTGAAGGGCCGCCCAGAAGGTTTCGGTCACGATCTCCGCATCGGCGCAAAACGGAGAGACCGCTGCTGCCAGCACCTCGAAACCGGCCCGAAGTTCCGCTCGCGTGTCGGCTTCGGCGAACCGCAATTGGGTCGGGAGGATAAACATCGCCTGATAGAGCGACGGGCGGCTATGCGCGAAGGCAAAATAGGCCATGGCGACATCCGTGAGGACATCTCGTCGGTCGTGCGCCCCGTCCACCGCCGCCCGAAGAACGGCCGTGAGCTCCCTGAAGCCCTCGACTGCGACTGCCGCTACGATCGCGTCCCTGTTCTCGAAATGTGAATAGAGGACCGGCTGGCTGTATTCGATCTCCTTGGCCAGGCGGCGGATCGTGACGGCGTCCCATCCCTCGGTCTCCGCAATTGCACGGGCTGCCGCGACGATACGATCTTCGCGATCGGCGCGTTCCCGGCTTTTTCGCTCTGCGATACCCATTCCCAACCTCCATGCCCTGCCCGCTGACATTAGGATCATATCACGGCTTGAATATCTAGCAACGCTAGCTTATATCTAGCACTGCTAGATTATTTCAAATCGCTAGAAGGATGGCATGATGGATTGGCTTCTGAATGGGATCGGCCTGCTTGTGGCCCTCGCAATTATCGCGATCGGCACCGGCTATATTGCGAGCCCGACGACCATGGTGCGCAGTTTTGGCCTGCCGCTTCCTGGAAATGACCCTGATATCCCCTCGTGGCTTCGCCTCAAGGGCGTTCGCGACATCGTGGCGGGATTGCTCGTGCTTGCCTTCCTGCTGTGGGGTGTCCAACGGGAGATCGGCATCGTCCTGCTGATCGAGGCAATGATCCCTGTCGGCGACATGCTGGTCATTCTCGCGGCGAAAGGCTCCACGAAAAGCGCCTTCGGCATTCATGGCCTCACGGCTGCAATCATGCTCCTGGCTGCCATTCCCATGATCACAGGTGCGCACTGAGATGGTTCATGCTCTCTCACTCTGGTTCCTTGTTGTCGCATTCTCAGGCG
Source organism: Rhizobium sp. 768_B6_N1_8 (assembly GCF_051811225.1). Lineage (NCBI taxonomy): Bacteria > Pseudomonadati > Pseudomonadota > Alphaproteobacteria > Hyphomicrobiales > Rhizobiaceae > Rhizobium > Rhizobium sp. 768_B6_N1_8. The sequence continues at coordinate 2,267,949 of NZ_JBPWPV010000001.1, forward strand.
CGGGGATCGTCAATGCGATCGGCACATCAGCGACGCGAAGCGATTTTGCCCGGTGGGGCTATCCGCGCTGGTGGGGTATTTTGACGGGCGGACTTGAAATATCGAGCGCCGCCCTGATTGCGCTTCCCGTCAGCCGCATTCCCGGCCTGGCGCTTGGGGCGGTCGTCATCGCAGCCGCGATTTTCACTGTTCTGCGCCACCGCGACACTCAGCACCTTCCGCCGCTGAGTGTCTTCGTCAGCCTGATCGCCCTTGCCACGATCTCATCCTGAGCACCGTGAGCATATACCCTGACGGGATTCAAGAGGTTGCACAATTCACGATAGCACAACATCTGTTAGAACATTTTCCGGGCGCCAATGATCTTTCATACCATAATCAGCAATGGCTAATTGTTGTTATCGGGACCTGGAGTGCATCATTTCCCCGGCAGGTTGGGAAGACGCAGTCGAAGATCATCAACATCCAGGTGGAGGAAGAACCATGAAGCGCATCGCAGCTCTCGCAACGATCCTTGTTTTCGGCGCATTCCCCGCAATCGCCGCGACCGCGATGACCGGCAAGGAACTGACGGCCCTGTTGTCAAACGGCAAGGAACTCACCCTTGGTGGACCGAAGGAAGGATATAGCGGCACGCTGTCCATATCGAAGGACGGGACCGCCAAGGGTCAGGTCAAGCTCGACAACGGTGACGTGATCCTGATCGAAGGCAAATGGCACATCGCCGGCAACAAGTTTTGCCGAACCTGGAAAGGCGGCCGGGACGCCGGAAAGGAAATCTGCGAGACCTGGAACAAGACCGGCCCGAACTCCGTGCGCGTCATGAACGCCAAGCGCGATCTCGGCCTCAACTCATGGTGATCGCCGAACCGGCTGGACCGGCTATTCCCCCTTTTCGTCGGTCTCGTCCGCCGCAGGCTTGGTGCTGAAAAGGCTCTTGAGCGCATTGGTCTTGGATTTTTGCGCCTTGCTCAACTTCAGCGCCCGATTGGCGGCCTTGGCCTGTTCCAGCATCATTTCGATCTGGATCTGCTGGATCTCCGTCAGCCGTTCCCACTGCCGGTTCAGCAGGTGGTCGACCTTTTCATGCAGGTGGCGGATTTCCAGCTCGGCCTTGAGATTGACCTTGTAGTCGTTGAGCGCCCGCAACCGGTCCTTCGCTTCCTGGCGGCGCTGGCTCATCATGATGATCGGCGCCTGCAGGGCGGCGATGGTCGAAAGGATGAGGTTCAGCAGGATGAAGGGATAGACGTCGAAGGCAGCCTTCTCGCCAAGCAGCAGGTTGATCCCCATCCAGACGGCGAGGAAGAAGCAGAAGGAGATGATGAAGGTCCAGCTTCCGCCGAAGGTCGCGACGACATCGGCGACACGATCGCCGAGCGAACGGTGTTCCTCGTAATCCTCTTCGATGTTTTCGGCGAGCGTGTCATGGGTCTTCAGGCTCTCGACGACCTCGTCCTCGAGGTTGGAGAGCTCGCCGCGTTCGTCGCGCAGCAATTCGGCAATGTACTGGCCGCGATAGTCATCGACCATCTTGCGGCTGATATAGTCGTCCGAGCGGATGCCAGGGTGTTTCTGCCGCACGAAATCGGCGAGCGCGGGACGCAGATCGTCAAAATGGAAGGCGTCCTTCTTCTTCAGTGTGTGGCCCGTGATCGCGTCCACCAGCTTGACCGACTTTGCCTTCGCCTGCGCCAGGCTCTTGGAATAGTCGTCCATCTCGACGGTGGCGGCCTCCCCGTGCCCGGCATCGAAGTCGACGATTTCGCCCGTTAAATCCAGGGGCTTCTCTTCTGCCATCTGCTGATCCTCGCTCGCAATTTTCGCCCGTCTAGCGATCAATTCGAACAGGATTGTGACATGAATTTCATCGTAAATTGAGGGGACTGAGCGTTTCAGGCAGTGACGCATTTGAGAATGTAGAGACGGCGCGGTATTTCCCTTCTCCCCCGCGGGGGTCCGAAGGACGGGTCGAGACACGCGGCTCGACCCTGGTCAGGTGGCCCGAAGGGTCGGATGAGGTGCCGTAGGGTGAGGTTTTTGCCTCTGAGGCTCGCACAAGGGACGAGCGGTTCGCGACCGGATAATGCGAGCCACGGCCCTGCGGATTGCGCCCCGCCTCCACGATCGCCCGAACGACGAGCGCGATCCGCTGGTCACGCATGCCGGGCCTGATGCGGCCGGAACGTTCGAACTCGACAAGCCCGTGAAGCGCTGCCCAGAAAGTCTCGGTCACGATGTCAGCATCGGCGCAGAACGGGGATACCGCTGCCGCCAGCGCCTCGAAACCGGCCCGAAGCTCCGGTCTCGTATCAGCCTGCGCGAACCGCAACTGGGTCGGCAGGATGAATATGGCCGCCACGCGCGCAGGAACAAGCTGGCCACCCGGGCGCTTCCTCCTGTCTGTGAACCGCTCTCCTGTCGCCTGGACCGACCCGCATGGAGCTTCGCTCGCATGGATCGCGGACGAGACTTAAGACCCTCAATTGCAGAGCATCGCCAGGCATGCAAAATATTGATGTCTGCGCGTTTGGAAAATTCCATTCATCTCCGATAGGTCCGTATGAACTTCGTCGTTTTCATGCTGTGCGTGTTCGCCATTTTGATTCTGTTTTTCGTCGCCACAATTGCAATTTTCTTTCTTTGGCTACGCCGTCTCTGGCGACGAACGCGACCCGACCAGTCCGTCCGAAGAAGTCTGATTGTCGCTTTTGGTCTGGGGGCGATCGTATCGCTCTTCGTTGGGATGAAAATCTGGGAGCGAAACTTTGTTCTCGCACGCGTTCCCGAACCACTTGAAGTAGCAGAGATCGAGTATCGCCTGGAGGAATCCTGGGGCGTCGGTTTCATGCCCGGCGACAATGAGACCGGGTTCGTTGTCTATCGGCTGACCGATACGAGCGCAGACTGGGCACGAAAACAGGGAAGCCACCTGAAGGACATGCTTTCAGGAGGACAGGGAGTCTGGCACGCAACACCGGTCGACGACCGTAGCGACGAAGCAGCCTTGGACAGGTGGCATCCTTACGACGACGATCCAGATATGATGTCCGTGGAGCTTCCAGAGGGCCATCCGCCGACGATCTCTGAATACCTGGGAAAGTACGGCTTCGATATCTCGATTAAAGACGGGCGCGACGGTGAAGCGGACAAAGCGATCCAGTCAACCGGATCATTCTACTCATACGGAACAGGCGGCAGCGTCACGATAGTCGATCCAGGTCGCGGCAAAGTTTTTTTCGCTTATGCGGGATGATTAGCGGCATTGATGGCCGCCCCTCCTCCCTTCGGAAACACAACCGCACGGAAATTCAGGAAGCTAATTTCGTGAAGTTGGGTGTGCCCCGTTTGATCATCTCGCTTCCGCCGATCCAATCCACGTTCAAGCCAAGCGGCGTGCCGTATGGTCGTGAGATTGGCGAAGACCGGCGCCAATTACGGATCGCGGCCAGCGACACTGTAATACCGGTCGATCGGCTTCACGGCCGCAATGCAACTTCCGTCTTTGTTGCGTAACAACCACTTATAGGAATCAAACGTGCTATAGGCGACCGATTTTCCGGGGGCAACCTCCCCGTACATTACTTCGTAGCCTTCCGGTGCCATCCAAGAGATCAGAACCGGCGCTGTTCCACGATTGTAGAAAGCAGCGATCGCGGGCTTTCCTCCTAACGCTGAGCGTGGAGCGATATCGTTTGGGCATGGCGCGGGACGCTTCATGGGCATGATATAACCAGTCGCCGCTCCAGTTAAAATCGCCGCGACTGTCACGACAGCGGTAGAACTGAATGTCATTGGGCGCTCCCTGAAAGCCAACCAGGTAAGGTCGACTGGTCTGCTTTTTTACCTCTGAACGAGAATCCGTTGCGGATTACAAAGCAAGACACGAGCGCCCAGGTCCACCAGAACAGAATCCCCCCGGCGATTCCGACAGGTCTGGGGGCAGCGCCATCAGCGACAGCGCCACCCCCATTCCCTGGCTCGTGTAGGTGGCCCCTCGCCTACACCTCGCCGGCGGACCCCTCAATTCGGTTCGCGTATCGCATCATCCAGCCCGCGCAGCAGCGGATAGAGGAAATAGGAGATCACCGTCCGTTGGCCGACCTTGATCTCCGTCGACACTGTCATGCCCGGCAGCAATCTTACCGGCGCTCCGGCAGCATTCAGCCTTGTATCCGCAAGCAGAATGCGCGCCTTGAAGAAGGGGGCGGATGGCTGGCTCGGGGTGGCGGTCTGTTCCGGTTGGCCGGTGAGGAAAGTGTCCTCGCTGATCGTTCGCACTTCGCCTGTCGCCGTGCCGTATTTCTGGAAGGGATAGGCGTCGAGCTTGATGCGGGCTTCCTTGCCGACGGCGATGCGGCCGATGTCGCGGGTGTTGATCGAGACTTCGGCTTCGAGCGGCACGTTGATCGGCACCAGGGTCACCACAGGCTCGGCCTCGCGCACGACGGAACCGACCGAGCGCTGGGCGAGATCGAGCACGACTGCGTCTGCCGGTGCGGTCAGCGCCACCATGTTGCGGCGCAGCTCCATCTTCTTCTGTTCTTCGCCCGCCATGTCACGCTGGCCGCGCAGGTCGACGAGCTGCTCCATCGCGGCGCGGCGGAAATCCTCGATGAAGGCCTGGCGATCGGCGCGCAGTTTCGCATAGGCGTGGACTGCCTCGTCGGCCTTGCCGCGCACCGCGGTGATATCAGCCTCGACATCGAGGCGGGCGTCGCGCGAGCCGAGCATGGTGAGAAGCGAGCCGCTTTCCTTGTCATAGAGTTTCTTTCGCGTCGCCTCGATCTGCGAGAGATTGTCGCGCCGGTCGTTCAGCACGGCCTCCTGATTGCGGTTTGCCGCAAGCACGGACGACTGGCCGGCGATCTGCTGTTCGAAATTCTGCAGCTGCGCCATGTAGAAGGCCCGCCGCTGGCCGAAGAGCTGCACTTGCAGCTGCTCATCCTTCGTGTTGCCGGCAATCTTCGAATAATCCTCGCCGGCAAGCTCGGCCTCCAGGCGCTTCACCTGGGCGTCGAGGGCCGAAAACTTCGCCCTCAGCTGTCCGACATCGGCCTGGCTGAAGGTGGCGTCGAGCGTCGCCAGTGTCTGGCCGGCCCGCACCACCTCGCCGGCCTTCACGTCGATCGTGCGGATGATCGAGGTTTCGAGCGGCTGGACGACGATGGTCGGCTGGGTGGTGACGAGCTTGCCCGGCGCAATCACCACCTCGTCAATGGAAGAGACCGAGGCCCAGGTGATCGCCGCGGCAAGCAGCGCGGTCACGCAGTAGAGCGTCATGCGGGCAACGCGCGGCGGCGCGCGTTCCTCGAGTTCGACGGCGTCCGACTGGAATTCGGCAATTGCCGGCGGCAGCGGCGGGCGGGCGGTGAGTTCCCTGCCCTTCTCCGGGCCCTTGGCTGATGGCCCCTTGCCTGAAGGAACTGGCATGTTTTCGTCGGATTTTCTGACGTGCGCGTTCATGCGACCTGCCTCATCTGCTGTGCCCAGAGGTGGCGGTAGGTCATGCAGCGCGACACGAGCTGATCGTGCCGGCCGATATCGGCGACCTTGCCGCGATCGATGACGAGAATGGCATCGGCATCGACGAGCGTCGAAAGCCGGTGCGAGACGATGATAACAGTGCGGCCGGCAGCGATGCGGCTGAGATTGTCGCGGATGATCGCCTCGCTGTCCGGGTCGAGCGCGCTTGTGGCCTCATCGAAGATCAGCAGCCTCGGATCGGTGATCAGCGCGCGGGCAATGGCAAGCCGCTGCTTCTGGCCGCCCGAGAGGTTGGAGCCATTTTCCTCCAGCATCGTGTCGAAGCCGCGCGGCAGGCGCTCGATGAACTCTTCGGCGCCGGCAATGCGGGCGACCTCCATGATCTCCTCGATGCTGGCATCGGGCTTGGCGGCGGCAATATTGTCGCGTACCGAGCCGCGGAACAGGAAATTATCCTGCAGCACGACGCCGATGCTGGTTCGAAGATGCACGAGGTCGATCTCGCGGCTGTCATAGCCGTCCATGCGCACCAGCCCCTCCTGGCTCTGGTAGAGCCCCTGGATGAGCCTTGTGATCGTCGTCTTGCCCGAGCCGCTCTTGCCGACCACGCCGAAGACGCAGCCTGCCGGAATGGCGAAGGAGACATTGTCGAGCGCCGGCGCCGCATCAGGCGCATAGCGGAAGCTGACCCTGTCGAATTCGATGCGGCCATGCAGATGCGGCCGGACGCCACGCCCGCGGCCCGCCTGCTCCGGCCGCTGGTTCATGATCTCGCCGAGCATGCGCACGGAGAGAGCCACTTCCTGATATTCATGCACCATGGTGACGATCTGCACGAGCGGCCCCGAGACGCGGCCGGCGAGCATGTTGAAGGCAACCAGCGCACCGATCGTCATCGCGCCGCTGAAGACATCGAGCGCGCCAAGACCGATGATCGCAACGCTCATCAGCTTTTCCAGAAGTCCCGTAAGCGACTGGGCGATGGTCGAGATCTTCTCGACGCGGAAACGCACGGAGATCGACTGGGCCGAATAATCGTCCCATACCTTGCGCTGGCGCGGCTCCAGCGCCAACGACTTGACGGTGCGCATGCCATGCACGGTTTCCACCAGCAGGGCCTGCCGGTCGCCTTCGGCCTGGTAGAGCGCCTTCAGGCGGCGCTGGAACGGCCCGACGAGCATCATCACCACGATGCCGACAAGGGCTGCGAAACCGAGCACCACGAGCGTCAGCTTGACGCTGTAGAGAAGCAGGATCGGCACGAAGACGAAGAGCGAGACACCGTCGAGAAGCGTCAAGAACAGCCGGCCGGTCAGGAATTCGCGGATGCGCCCCGTCTGCTGCATATGCTTGACGAGAACGCCGGCCGAGGCCTGCTCGAAGAGCGCGATCGGCAGGTTGAGCAGATGGCCGAAAGTGCGGGTGGCGACGCGGATGTCGATCCTGTTCGTGGCGTAGAGCAGCAGATAGCGGCGCAGGAAGCTGAAGGTCGCATCGAAGATCAGCGCGATCCCGATACCGACGGTCAGAACCGTCAGCGTCGCATAGCTCTGGTGCACGAGCACCTTGTCGATGACGAGCTGGAAGAAGATCGGCGTCATCAGCCCCAGGCCGTAGAGCACGAAGGCGGCGAGCGCGACATCGCGGAAGAAGCTTCGCTGCTTGATGATCTCAGGGACGAACCAGCGGAAGCCGAAGGGCCGGTCCTCATCGGACATGCGATAATTACGCTTCAGCAGGATCGCCGATCCGAGCCAGGCCCTGGCGAATTGCTCTTCGCTGAGCATGATCACCTCGGCGCGCGAGGAAAGTGGGTCGAGAACCCGGATTCTCTCCTCCTCGCCCTCCCCGACAGCGCCGGCGATGACCACCCAGTTGCCGTTGTTGAGTTCGGCCAGCACCGGGAAGGCCTCGCCGAGCTGGAACAGGCTTCGCCAGTTGAGATCGAGATGCTTGGCCCTCAGGCCAGCGTCCTTTGCCATGCGCAAGAGCTGCCGCACGGCAACGGGATCGTTGCCGACAGCATAATCGTGCTGCAGCCGCTCAGGAGAAAGATCGACGCCGTGATGACGTGCGACGAGCGCAAGACAATGCAGGTTGGTATGCAGAAAACCACTCATGGCCCACCCGAAACAATACGAGACCGAGGCGATAGTTGTTGATCAGTTGAAGTTCGGCGAAGCGTTCGACCCGCCGGCCTGCGCCGCCTGGATATCGGCGGCAGCGGCAGCCGACATATCGCCGATCCGGCGAACCGCACCCGCCTCGACCAGGCCGCCAAGCGCCTTCTGCATGAGATCGACCGCATTGGCGAAGGCGTCGACCGGCATGATGATGCGCTGGCGGAAGACCGGCTTCGGATTGTTGTTGGCATCGCGGTCGGTCGCCGACAGCGACATCAGGTCGATGCGCACGATCGTGCCCGTGATGGTGATTTCGCCGATACCGTCTGCATAAAGTTCGCTGCTCATTGTTCTCTCCTCTGGTTGATAATCAAAACACGTTCACCTTAGGGCGTCTTACGTCCATTAGGACGCTCTAACTCTTTGAATGCGCATGCATATGTGCGTGCTGCCATGGCGGAAACGGATCCCGAAGTCCGGTGGCAATCTCCGGATCGAAGCCCGTTTCCTCCCCGGCAAGGCAATCGTCGAGCGCACTGCAGATGGCGTGCCTGTCGAAGCCGGAACCGATGAAGACGAGCTCCTGGCGGCGGTCGCCCCAGACATCGTCCCAGTGCCTGTCGATCAGCTGGCGGAACTGCGGATAACGCGGCCATTGCGCCCTCGGCACGGATGCCCACCAGAAACCCCTGGTATCGATGCGGCATTGCGTGCCGGCAATGGACAGCAGGCCGATCTCATCAGGCCTTGTCGCCAGCCAGAAATGGCCCTTTGCGCGAATGAGGCCCGGCCATTTCCTGTCGAGGAAATCGCTGAGCCGCGCGGGATCGAAAGGCCGGCGGCTGCGATAGACGAAGCTTGCAATGCCGTATTCCTCGGTCTCCGGCACATGGTCGCCCCAGCCGAAGAGCTCCTTGTGCCAGAGAGGATGGCGAGCGGCCTTCGCCTCGCTGAAGAGGCCGGTATCCATGATCGCGCCAAGCGGCACCTGGCCGAAGACCGCCTCGATGACGCGGGCATCCGGATTGAGCGCCGCCACGACCTGGCGAACCTCGGCGAGCATTGCGGGCGGCACCTCGCCTGCCTTGTTGATGATGACGACGTCGGAAAATTCGATCTGCTCGACGAGAAGTTCGACGAGCTTGCGCTCATCGTCCCCGTCACGCCTTTCGCCGCGATCGGCAAGAAACTCGGCGCTCTGGTAATCGGCGAGAAGATTGACCGCATCGACGACGCAGACCATCGTGTCGAGCCTTGCCACGTCGCAGAGTGCCGCGCCGCTCTCGTTGCGGAAGGAGAAGGTGGCTGCGACCGGCAGCGGCTCGGCAATGCCGGTGCCCTCGATCAGCAGATAATCGAAACGGTCGGCAGCGGAGAGCCGGCGTACCTCGCTCAGGAGATCGTCGCGCAGGGTGCAACAGATGCATCCATTGGTGAGCTCCACCAGCGTCTCGTCCGTGCGCGAGAGGTCTGCACCCCCCTCGCGCACGAGGTCCGCATCGATGTTGACCTCGCTCATATCGTTGACGATGACAGCAACCCGACGACCCTCACGATTACTCAGTACATGATTGAGGACAGTCGTCTTGCCGGCGCCGAGAAACCCGGCGAGAACCGTAACCGGCAATCTGTTGTCTGCACGCATCATCGATATGATCATCCTTTACGATGCTTGGCCTTACATCCTCGCAGGCTTTACGCCGCGAGCTGCGGTTTGAACGCCACGTCCACATAGTAGTTTGTGCTGTTGTAACTGCTCGTCGGGAACAGCCCGCCCGATCCGTAGGCATAGACGCCGTTATTGCCGGCAAGCGCCTTGAGGTCGCCGTTCGTCACCTCGCTGCCGAAGTAATTGCCTGTTGCCGAGTAGTTGCCGTTGGTCGAGTAGGAAACGACGTAGGTAGTATCCGCCTGGATCGCGACCTGCTGGGTAAGCTGCGCGGTCTGCCAGCCGCTGGCCGTCTCGTTGTTGAAGGTGACGCTGCCGAGCAGAGTGCCCGAAGCCGTCCACAGATAGCCGTTGTGCGGGCCTGTATTGTCGGCCCCCTTGTAGAAGCGGATGCCGGTGATCCAGCCTGCCGTATCGGCCTGGAATTTCATGCCGAGATTGACCGGCTGGTTGTCGTTGACAGAGATGACCGAGGGTGTCGCATTGGCGGCAAAGAGGTTCTGCTCCGGTCCTGCAGCCGGGTTGTTGACGGCGAGCGAAACTTCAGCTGATGCCGTGCCGCCCTGCCCGTCGGCAATGGCATAGCTGAAGCTCGCCGGCCCCGAATATCCCGCCGTCGGCGTGAAAGTGACGGTCTGCGCCTGGCTGTCGAAGGAAACCGTGCCGTTGACCGCACCGCTGACCCCGGTGATCGAGATCGTATTGCCATCGGCATCGCTGTCATTGGCAGTGAGTGCCGAGGCCTGGATGGTAACAGGCGTGCCTGTGTTTGTCGTAAAGCCGCTGTCATTGGCGGCGACCGGAGCCGTATTCTGCGCGCCCTGCTTATAGAGCACGTCGACCCAGTAATTGCTGGCATTGTAGGAAGAGTTCGGGAACAGGCTGCCCGTGCCATAGGCATAGACGCCGTTGCCGCCGCTGACCGTGCTTGCCGGCGCCGTCAGCGCACCGCTCGTATAGTCTGTCGTGAAGTAGTTTGCCGTTGCCGAATAGAAGCCGTTGGAATGGTAGCTCGCCACATAGGTGGTGCCGGCGGTGATGTTGATCGGCTGCGTGAAGGAAACCGTCTGCCAGCCGCTCGCCGTCTCGTTGATGAAGGTTGCCTGCCCAAGGAGTTGGCCGCTCGCCGTCCAGAGCGAGCCGACATGCGTGCCGGTATCCTGGGCGCTCTTGTAATAGGTGAGCCCGGTGATCTGGCCATTGGCGGAAGCGATGAACTTGACGCCGAGCTCGACCGAGTTGGCGTCATTGGCGGCGGTAACGCCCGACGTGTCGGCGCTGGTGAACAGGCTTGATGTCGTGCCGCCGCCGGGCTGCGAATTGACGGTCAGGCTGACAGTTGCCGACGATGTGCCGCCATGCCCGTCCGAAACCGAATAGGTGAAGCTTGCGACGCCCGTATAGCCGGTAACAGGCGTGAAGGTGACGCTGTTCGTCTGGCTGTTGAACGTCACCGTGCCGTTGACCGCGCCATTGGCGCCGGTGATGCTGAGCGGATCGCCATCGGCATCATGGTCGTTTGCAAGCAGGCTTGCTGCGGCAATCGAAAGCGCGGTGTTGGAATAGGTCGTATAGCCATTGTCATTGGCGGCGACCGGCGCCGTGTTGGTCGTCGACTGATTGAAGACGACATCCACCCAATAGTTCGACGACTGGTAGCTGGACGTCGGGAATGTCGTGCCCGATCCGTAGGAATAGACGCCGTTGGCGCCTGCAAGGCCCGTCAGCGCGCCGTTCGTATGGGCCGAGTTGAAATAGCCCGATGTCGCCACATAGCTGCCGGTCGTGTGGTAGGAGGCGACATAGGTCGTGCCAGCCGTGATCTGCAGCGGGTTGGAGAATGCCGCGGTCTGCCAGCCGGAGGCCGATTCATCCGCAAAGCTGATCGTCGCAAGCAGAGTGCCGCTCGCCGACCAGATCGAGCCGGTATGCGGCCCGGTATCGCCGGCAGCCTTGTAGAAGCGGATACCGGTGATTGTGCCGCTCACCGAGGCCGTGAATTTCATGCCGAGTTCGAGCGGCGAATTTTCCTGGATGCTGCCGCCCGTCGGCCCTTCATTGGCGGCAAACAGCGACTGGCCGGCCGGACCCGGATCGACGGTGAGGCTGACATTGGCCTGATCCGTGCCGCCGCGTCCATCCGACAGTGTATAGCTGAAGCTTGCCGGACCGGAATAATTGGCAGCCGGCGTGAAGATGATCGTGCCGTTCTGCTTGTTGAGGGTAACAGTGCCGTTGAGCGCATTGCCGACGGCGCTGATCGTCATCGCATCGCCATTGGCATCCGTATCGTTTGCCAGAAGCGTGGCGATGGAGATCGTCAGCGTGCCGTTGCGGGAAATCGTCAGGCCGCTGTCGTCGCCGGCAACTGGCACGCTGTTGGGTCCGGCATCGAAGACCACGTCCACCCAATAGTTGGACCCGCCGGGGCTGAGGCCGGGGAATGTGCCGGCATTGTCGCTATAGGCATAGGCCCCGCCGCCATCGACGGCCTTCAGCGCGCCGCTGGCATAGGTGCTGCCGCTACCGAAATAATTGTCGGTGACGGAGTAGAAGCCGTTGCTGTGATAGGAGGCCACATAGGTCGTGCCGGCCGCAATCTGGATCGGCGAGGAGAACATCACCGTCTGCCAGCCGGAGAGCGATTCATTCGTCGATACGCCCGTTGCCAGCAGCGTCCCGTCGCTGGACCAGAGGCTGACGACATGATCGCCGATATTGTAGAAGCCCTTGTAGAAGCGGATGCCCTGCACGGAACCTGCGGTCGTCGCCTGGAAGCGCAGGCCGAGTTCGACCGGATCGCGATCGATCGCCACTTCGGTCGCCGGCTTTTCCGCAAGCGTCCATAGGCCCTGCGTGCCGGGCAGCGTGACGGTGACCTGCTTGCCGGTCGATGGCGCCTCCAGATTGACGCTGTCATCGACAGCGCGTGACATGACGGTGTAAGTGCCGCTTGCCTGGACGACCCAGTTATAGCTCCAGCTCTCGCGGCCGGTGGCCTTGAACCAGTGCTGGCCGCCATCGGTGGAGACTTCCACGCCGGCAATGATGCCGCCGCCGAAATCCTGCGCCGTGCCCGTGATCGTGACGTGCTGGCCTTCGAGGAAGCTTGCTCCGATGATGGGCGACGAGATCGACGAGGTCGGCTTCAGCGTGTCGGTCGATTGGGTCGCAAGGATCAGGCTCGCATCGAGCGTCGTCGGCTGGATGCCCATGTCCGCGAACATGTTGACCATCGCCTGCTGGACGTTGCGATCGGTCGATGTCGTCGGGCCCTGGTGGTTATCACTGAGCCCCCAGGACCAGAAGACGGTGCCTGCGCCGAAGACGAGCGCGCCGCTTGCGGCCCGGTACATGGTGAGGCTGTGGGTGGCGACGGCGGAACCGACCGTCGCGCCGTAATCGCGCAGATAGGTTTCTACCGAGATGGACGAGAGCGACAGGTTGACGAGACCATCCGGCCGGAAGCCGTTCTCGACATCGGAATCCCACTCGTAGCCGAGCAGGTTCTGCACCAGATTGTAGGTATCGCCTTCATTCAGCTGGGAAACATCGGTATTGCGCCAGAAGCGCAGGTTCGAATAGTCGTAGGGGATGGAGATCGTATCCTGGCGGTAGCTGTCCACCTGGAACATCGTGCCCGTCAGCGCATTCTCCGGCTTCTGCCCCGGATCGGCATAGCGCGGATCGCGCCAGGTACCGGTGCCGACACCGCTCGGATCCGAGCTCGTGCCCCAGGTTTCCTTGTAGCAGACCATGGTGCGGTAGGCTTGGCCGCTGCCGTCGATGCTGCTCTCCCAGCGAACCTTCCAGTAGCATTCGTTGCCGCTCCAGAAGGCGAGGTTGACGCCGGAATCGCGGGCTGCCTCGACATTGGCGCGCTGTTCGGCAGACCAGTATTCGTCATGGCCGACGGAGAGATAGGCATCGTGGTTGAGCAGCAGCGCGCCGTTGCGCGTCGCATCGACGCCCGAGATATAGGACACGTCGTAGCCGTTCTGCTCCAGCCACGAGATGGCGGAGGATTCGACGCCGAAAATGTAATCGTGCGAACCGCCGATCGGGCTCGTATTGGTGATGATCGGCCTGTTATAGCTGACCGCCGAGGCGCGGCCGATGGCCTGCAGGCCGCAGCTGCAGTTTGGCGGCAGGTAGCCGATCATGTCGGCGGGATCGACCGGCACTTCGCCATAATAGAGGCTGGCGCCGCCCCAGGCATTATAGGCCTGCCATGTCGTATCCGAGGTCTGGAAGACGATATTGCTGGTCGAGGCATCGTCGCGCACGACGAACGGGATGATGCTTGCATCCTCGGTGCCGTCCTCGCGCACCAGCTTGGCGAAATAGACGCCCGAGACGGCATCGCCAGGGATCTGCCAGCTGGCCGATACCGACCAGTTGCCGCAATCGATGAGACCGAGCGACATGTCGACGATCGGGTGCGGCTGGATCTGCGCCGTGGTCAGCGATTTCTCGATCGAGTCCACCTTGCGCGCGCCGGCCCCGCCATAATAGCCCATGCGATAGATATCGATGCGGTAATGGGTGGAATCCGTGGCGATCTTGAAATCGACCGTCTGGCCGATATTGGTGCTGATTTCGGTGGCAAAGCCCTGGATGGTGCCGTTGCCATCGCCCTCCAGTCCCCATTCGCTGATGGGGTTGCCCTGCTTCATGTTCTCGAGCGCGATCTTGTTGAGCGTCGGCGCAGCAGCAGCCGCAGCGGCCGGCGCTGCGAGCGCCACCGATCCCACGGGGGTCTCGGCGGAAACGCTCTCGCTCGGCTGCACCGAGATGGAGGCTATCGAGGTCTGAAGGAGTAACGACGTCGTGCCGGAACCGGCGGCAGGATCGGTCGGAGACGTGGTAGGGCCTGCCGTGCCGGCATCGCTGGTAATGCCCGTCAGCACGGGCGCCGACGGCAGCGTAGCAGCCTCCTGGTACGGGTCCGGGCCGAGCACGGTCCGCTCTTTTGTCGTGGTCGTCGTCTGCAGCGCCGGGAGGATCGACGCCGTCTTGGTGGACGTATCCTGCGTGCCGCCGTCGCCCGAAGGCGCTGATATCGCCGTCGGCGGTATCGAGGCAGTCTGCACGCCGCCCGATGAGATCAGCGCGGCAGGCTGCATGATATTCCCGAGAAAGGAAGACGGACTTGCGAAGGAGGACGGGACGGCGGCGCCGTCGGGAGTGGCGAAGCTGCGCTGACTGGCAAAGCTTAGGGAACCATCGGTACTCGCTGATGACACAACCGTCGCGGTTCCCAGCACTGCGCTCCAGGCTGAGGGTGCACGACAGATACTCAACGCTCCACCAAATGTACTCAGATACTCAAGGTTACTAACGCGAATTCTCCGCATAAGCGGCATCCCCCTTCCCGTCCACCCGCCTCCTGGACCTGCCCCTCAACCGGCCCCATGAAGCAGCATTTCAAGATATGCATTCTGGCAGCTTTCGCATGGGAACGAACGACAGCAATCAGGGGTATGCGGGTGGTGCCCCCTACGCCCATATGATGACCCCTCGGCATGGCGGGTTGGCATGGCAGCAGGTTTGCCTGTGAAGGTTGAGGGGAATTCGGGTTGCCGTTACCGGCTCGACCCTTCCAAGGCCGCGGCAGGCGCCATCGCCGCCCGGCTTTCTCCGGCGCCGGTCACCCTGCCCGTCAGCGCAAAGCGCCTCAGCGACAGGACGGGCTTTTCGATGAGGTGCCAGGAGACTGCGGCGACGCAGAGAACGACGGCGACCGTTACCGCCGTCAGCATGACGACGCCAGGAACTGTGCCGACGAAGACCGACGGCGCCAGGAAGATCGCGAGCTGGATGAACGGCACATGGTAAAGATAGACGCCGTAGGAATAATCGCCGCGCTCAAGACTTTTCGGCAGCGGCAGGCGCGACAGGCCGGCATGGATGGTGATGTAGGTTAGAACGGGGATCAGGATCAGCCGGTTGGCGACGCTGTGGGTCGCCCTCGTGTCGAGCACGATCATGGCGGTCAGCGCAATGGCGATGCAGGCATAAAGCGCCATCCTGCTCATCGGGATCCGGTCGCGCAGCTGATAGGCAAGGATGCCGCTGAGGAAGGCCGTGACGAGTTGGGCGCCGCGGCTGACGAACAGCGCATGAAGGGTCGAACCGTTCTGAGCCCCGGCGGGCATGAAATGCTCGACTGCAAGGCCGGTAAAGACGTAACCCGCAAGCAGCAGGAAAGTCGCCGCCGGCCGCCGCACCACACCTGTGATCATCATGACCGACATGATGGTGTAGCAGATGATCTCCCAGGGAATGGTCCAGAGCGCACCGTTGACCTGCGGGGTCGGGTTGCCTGTGAAGACGCCGGGCAGTTCGGTATGGATCGCGCCGATGATGTTCATGAGATAGGCAAAGAAGCCTGCATCAGTGAAGTATTCGCCAAGCGGCAGCGTGGTGACGGCCGGGCCGATGATGAAGGCACAGATCAGGATATCGACCGCGAGCGCGGGGACGATGCGGAGCGCGCGATTGAGCAGGAAATTTGCGAGGTCGAGCCGCTGGGCGCTGGCCGTGATCAGGAAGCCGCTCAAGGCGAAAAACATCGGCACCAGACTGTATTCGAAGAACCACAGGAAAGGGCCGGTGCCGGCATCCCAGTAGCCGTCAGCAATGACGACATGATAGAAAACGATGGTAAGCGCCAGCGCGAGGCGCAGGAAATTGAAACCTGGAGCAAGGCCCTGATAGCCCGCCAGCACCTCGCCAAAGCTCTTCATCGCCCCTCCGGAAAACCGAGCCTTACGCCCTCCAGCCAGCCGGTGAAGCACAACCACGGCGATGGAGTAATAATTCCGGATGCATCCTAAACATGATTTTTTCAACGAAAAGTTAGCAAGACCCGCCTAAAAACACACCTTGTGCGGTATATTTTCAGACAGTCTGCCGCGCTTCGGGCGTATCGAGGCGAGCAATCTTCGCTTTTTTCGTCCGGCTCGCGCCCTGCCCTCAGGCCGGAACGTAGGTCAGCCTGATCACGTCCTCGTCGATGCGATCGCTGGCCACAAGGCGCAGCCGCGGCCGGGGGGCGGCGAAGAATGGCGTGCCGTGGCCGAGCACGACGGGATGGAAGTAGAGCTGATATTCATCGATAAGACCCAGCTCGGTCAGGCTTCGCGCCAGGACCGATCCACCAATGCCGACCACCCCGGCAAGCCGGTCCTTCAACCCGCGTAGGACCGTTTCGAGCCCCTCCCCGACAAGCGTGGCATTGGGGCCGACCGAGCTCAGCGAGCGCGACACGACCCACTTCTGCTGGCCCCGCCACGCCGCCGCGAAATCGCGTGCCGCCTCGTCCCACTCAGCGTGGTCGTCATCCCAATAACGCATGATCTCGTACATGCGGCGACCGTAAACGATGGCTGCCGCGCCCCGCACGCTCTCGACGAAGTGACGGAAGAGCACGGGACCGGGCGCAAACGCCTGATGGTCGATGTAGCCGTCCAGTGACACGTTCTTTCCGTAAACAAGCTTGGCCATGTCCTCTTCCTCCTCACGGGCGCCGCGCCGGCGCCATTCTGGTTGCGTCATGCAATCAGCTGCAGGATAACTCGACCGGTTTTAAATCGCAATCGGTTTCGGGAATGCGAATGAAACCCGTCGTGCGGGCGGCGCGATCAAACGGCATCTTGCAATATGTATGCGAATCGCATATATTTACCGGATGGAAACAAAACTCGAATCCGCAATCAACCGGTGGCACGAAGCAGTGAACGCCGGCGATCCGACGCAGGCTGCAGCGGCAGTGAGCGACCTGGTCGTGGTGCTAGGCCCGAAGGGTGCCGACCCCATCTCGCCCGCCGACTTCGCCGGCTGGGTGGAAAGGTCGGGGATCAAGCTCGTGGCGCGATCCTGGCATCCGGTCAGCGATCGCCTGATGGTGGTCGAACAGGATGCGTCATGGCCGGAAAGCCCGGGGCCGACGCGCGTGGCGACGGTCTTTCGCGTCACCGGCGCCAAAATATCGGCAGCGCTGAGATTGCCCGATCTGAGCTCGGCGCTGGAACTCGCATTCATCTGCCGCGAAATGGCCGCCAGCGAATGAGAGACCCGGACGAAGACTCTTCGCAGCAAGAGACCGGCGGTCCCGGACAGACCCTGTTCGAGTTCATCCGGCACTGGTCCCGCCGCTCGAGCACTCCTGCGAGCCGCTCGACGGAGCAGAACGGCAGATATGTCCTCGTCACCGAGGCGGTCGACTCCCTTTCGAAGCGGGCGCCTGCGACGATCAATTCCGTGGCCCGTGAAATCGGCATCGATCAAAGCGGCGCTTCCCGTCTCGTCAGGGATGCCGTGGAAGCCGGATATCTGGAAATGAACCCCTCTCCTCGCGATGCCCGCGAACGCGTGGTCGCTGTCACCAGGACGGGCCAGCGACTGCTTGTCGACGCCCACCATTGGCAGGAAGAGGTGTTCGAGCGACTGACTGATGACTGGAAGGCCGAGGAGCGCGCCGTCTTTCACCATGCAATGCTTCGACTGCTCAAGCGCTCGCATGATCAGGAGGAGTAGAGCATTTCCACGGCCCGCAGAAAAACGGACTTGCCCTAGGTATCGGCAAGCCTGAGTTCGATCAGCTCACGCGCCAGTTCGTAGGTTCCATCCTCGTCGTCGCCGGAGGCTTCGTCGATCATCTCGGCGGCGGTGCGATAGACTTCCCGCTCTTCTTCGGGAGAAAGCAGGCCCTTATTGCCAAGCACGGAGATGAGCGAGTTCAGAACGGCAGCGGCCGATAGTGTCATCGCTTCGGATGTGAGACGCGTGGACTCTGAAGACATTTTTATTCCTCGATCGATAGAACAACGCTAAACAATACGTTGGGCCTTCAACAAGTTCCAAGTCGAGGTTACAGATCCGGCCCACCCGCAGATCCGGTTGATATTATCGCGACAATAATGCCTGCACCACCCCTGATGATTGCAAGAATTGGGCTAAGCCGTTTTGGTAGATTTTATCTTGAGGATGCCATCATTCGGGCTATCCTGCCGGGGAGTTTCACTGGTATGCAACTTGACCTGCGCGGGAATGGCACAGTAGCTGATAGTGGATTTATGTCATGAATCTGATGGTGCGCGATGCCTGCCGAGATGGGCTCGACCGACTTGGAGGGGAAATCGTGGAAACCAGTCAGGACCGGTTCTTTCAGGCCGTAGCGATGAGGCAGATACCGAGGATCAGGGTTGCGGGCATCGTGGTGGAGGATGGAAAGGTGCTAGTCCAGCAGCCCGCCGACGACCCATCCTCCTGCTACGCCTTCATCGGCGGCGAATATGAGACCGGCGATACGTTCGAGACGCGGCTGCGCAAGGAATTCGAGGAAGAGACGAACGCCAGGGTGAGAGAGGCCCGGTATCTCTTCTGCGTCGAAAACCATTTTCGCTATCGCGGCCAGCTCATCCAGCAGGCCGAACATTATTTCCTCGTGTCGCTGGACCGGCATGATGTCGTGAGCCGCGAGACGCATCTGAAACAGTCTTGGCTGCCGCTTGCGACGCTCGCAGGCGCAGACCTGCGGCCGTCAGTGGTGAGGGATGCGGTGGCGGATGGGCGCTATTTGACCGAGAGGCATTTTGTGCAGATGGCGGACTGAGCTTGCTGTCACCCTCCCGCCCGCGTTTGCTTCTGGATCGGCGGACGCTCGCTGCTATCGTAAGAGCGGTGCGCCGCTTGCACATTTACAAAAATCCTGAATTTCGACGACTTCAGACCTCGGCCAAGAAGGCAGCGATATCTGGCCTGCTCGACAGCCTAAACTTTTGAAACGGATGCTGCTCGAAGAACCATTGATGGCCTTCGAAGGAATTTAGGTGGTTCTTTCTGAGGCGGTAACCACGGGTATATTCCAACAGTTCCTCGAACTGTTCCTGTGTTCCACCCTCGGTTTGGCCTCGCTGCACGAGGTTTGAAATGCACTCGTCGTCGGAGACGTCGAGCCAGATAAGCGTGGTTACACGCGAGAAGACTTGCCTGAGGATCGACCCGTAGAGGCCTTCAATGATCCAATTGCTACCGTCCGCGGCCTCAGTCACCAGCCGATCACGCTCCTGGCGCGGACGTTCTCCCGCAAAATTCGGCAACCAGTGGAGATCGTCGAGATGAATAAGCGGGGCATGAAGTCTTTCGGCTAACTGTTTGGACAGCCAAGTTTTGCCGCTTCCGCCATTCCCGACAATGAAAATCCTGTCCATCATGCATTCTGCTCCGCAGAAGGGTGGTTCGGGTATGGGCCGTACTGCCGTGTCTGTCAAATCCCTGCAGGATGGCTATCCGGCAAAGTCTACAATGAGCCAAGTGCGTGGCCGGCGTTTGAGCGCGCCGGTCCGAAAGCGGCCCAACGCGCACTTTATTTCGCTGACGTCACGACAGGCAGACGCACGATCTGATCGCCTGGGCGAATGGATGACATCCGATGTGTGACGGCCACGATGGTAAGATCGTCGGCAAGATCACGCAGGCCATCCATGATTTGCCGTTCAGTCTCCTCGTCGAGCGCAGAACTTGCTTCGTCGAGGACGAGGATCGCCGGCTTGCCGTAGAGTGCCCTTGCGATTGCTATGCGCTGGCGTTCGCCGCCCGATAATTTCAGCCCTCGCTCGCCAACCACCGTTTCGAAACCATCAGGCATGCCTTCGATCCGTTCAAGGATAGAGGCTTGCCGCGCCGCCTCGCGCAGGCGTTCGGCATCAAAGGGGCGACCGAGAACGATGTTCGACAGAAGCGTATCGTTGAGAAGCGCCACGTCCTGCGGCACCACGCCGACATGCGCGAACCAATCTTCGCTGGCAATCCGGGCCAGATCGATCCCGTCAGCCAGAATGCGCCCCTCGGAAGGTTGCAGCGCCTTGAGAAGCAGGCGAAGGATGGTGGACTTGCCCGAGCCCGTCTCGCCTACGATGAAAGTTGGTGTTCCCCTTTGTATGCCGAATGATGTTTTCGTAACGCCACGCCCATTCTCATAGCTGAACGTCACATCGTCGAACGCGACCACCCCCTGCGATGGGCGATAGGAGATTGGATCTGCAGGGTCTTCCTCTTCCGGCGCATGCCACATGGCGGCAAGTGGACGAAATCGGGCCGCAGCCTCCACCGTTTCCTTGATCGCCATTCCGACGAGATGGAAGGGTTCATTGAGCTGGATGAGCAGCGTGTTGAAAAGCACGACTGCGCCGACAGACAGCAGCCCGGCATCGACGCGGGGAACGAGGATCAGAAACGTGATTGCAAGCTGGAACCCGGCCGCAATGCCAAGCACGACGGAGAAGCTGCTGCTTGCGAGCGCATAGTGCCGCCAGTTCGCGAAGGCATCGCTTGCGCTTGCGGCAAACCGCTCCGCCATCCACCTTTCGCCGCGTGTCTGACGCAACGTGTCGACGATGGCAACGGCATTGCCGATAAGCTGCGCGTTCTGCTGGCTCCGTTCCATTGCCTTGTCGAGGAACGGCGTCACCCGCCCGACCCTGACATAATCAAGGCCAATCACCACCGCTCCATAGATCACGACGATCAGAGCGATTTCCCAGCCTATGAAATGGCCGAGAAGGCCTGCACTGAAAATAATCTGGACGAAACCGGGCAGCAAACCGCCAATGCTCAACTGCGTGATGATGTTAAGGGTCTCGGCCCCTTGCTGCTGCGCCCTTCCGATCTCGGCTGCATTGTGGTCGAGGAAGAATGCAGGTTTCTTCCGAAGGATGCGGGCAAAAAATGTAGAATTCGCGATAAAGCAAAGCCGCTCGGCGCAAAGAAAAATCAGGAAACGGGACGCCTGGCCAAACCCGGTCGCGATGGCGAAAAGGAGCGCGTACAGAAGCAACGTTCCAAGCGCACCGCCATGATCCCCGACTTTCAACAGGTCATCGACGGCGCGGGAAAAGAGATAGGGAGAGGCGATAGAAGCGACCGCCCCTATCATGGTAGCGAGAACGACAAGCGCCGTGGTGGTGTGAGCCTGCCGGAAATACTGAGCAATGAGCGAACGCAAGATCGGCACGATCGCAGAGTTTGCGACTGTCATGATCGACTCCAGCCTGGGAAGATGACGTCTTCGCTATGCTAGTTGATTTTTACAGTCAACTTTAAAGGCGGGCAGCTTCAATAGCTGCTCTTGGTGCACGGTTGAGATAGCTGCCTAGACCGCTGGTCTTTGTCATCTAATCTGAGACTTTTACCCAGCGGTGAGCGGCACACGACTTGCCCTCCTCATCGAGAGGCCGAGCTCACCCCGCCGTCACGCTCCATCCTGACCACCCGCGCCCTGCCCGCCATCCAGCCCCCGCGCAAACGCCTCAAACCGCGCATCATAAGCCCCGAACGCCCCTTCCCCATCGAATATCCCCCAATATTTCCGGAACGACGGCTTCTCGATCTGCCGCTTGAGAAACGTCTCCCACCCCGGCCAGAAATGCTCTGTTATTTCAGGCGTCTTGTGCCGTTCCAGAAAGGCGCGCTCGAAGATCGAGATCATCATCTCGTAGAAAATGTCGCGCCTGACGAGGTCGTCGGGTGAGAGGTCGGCGGGTTCCTCCTGCCAGGGGAAGATGCCGAGGTGGGGATGTTCGACGGAGAGTTCGAGCAGCCGGTGATAGGCGTCGCTGATCGTCAGATAGGAGCTGTTGAACTCCTGCTCCTTCTCCTTCACATGGGCACGGCGCGCCTTGATAAGCTCGACGACGCCGGCGACGATCGCGACGAAGGTGCCAACGGCCGTCAGCAGCGAAATGAGATCGGCATAGTCGAGCAGCGCATTGTGCATGGGCACAGGCTACATCTTCGCCCTGGCAGGTCAATCGCTGCCTGTTACCCGGACTGACACACACTCTCCCTGCCCATGCCCGCCGGTCGTTCCGCTTGCGGGGGCGCAGGAATGGATCAAACGCGATC
This sequence comes from Rhizobium sp. 768_B6_N1_8, assembly GCF_051811225.1. Lineage (NCBI taxonomy): Bacteria > Pseudomonadati > Pseudomonadota > Alphaproteobacteria > Hyphomicrobiales > Rhizobiaceae > Rhizobium > Rhizobium sp. 768_B6_N1_8. Next base: position 2,290,137 of record NZ_JBPWPV010000001.1, read on the forward strand.
CAGAAACGCGAGCACTCGCTTGGTGAGCAACGCGGTTGCATCCGCGTCATAGGATGGGAGCGAACTGTCGGCGAAATAGTGCTGGTCGCCGGGATACAGGAAAAGCTCCGCGTCCTCGACCTTCGCCACGATCTCGCGGGCGGCATCGATATCGCCCTCGCCGACGAAGACCGGGTCCTTGTCCATACCGTGAATCTGCACCGGGACGCCGTCCGGCCAGGGCCCGAAGGCCCATGTGCCACTGATTGGCAGGCAGGAATAGAAAAGCAGGGCTCCGCGGGCTCCTGGCCGTGTCTGCGCGAGCTTCTGCGCCGGCAGCACGCCGAACGAGAACCCGGCATAGACGATCCCGGCAGGCAGTTTGTCGGCAAAGCGGACGCCGCGCTCCCGCATGTCGTCGAATCCGGTCTCACCAATATAGGCGAGACCCTGTTCGATGCTCTGGAACGTGCGTCCGTCGAAGAGGTCAGGCGTGTGCACGATGTGACCGGCGGCCCTGATGTCGTCGGCGAAGGCGCGCACGCCCGGGGTCAACCCCTGTGCGTGGTGGAACAACAAGACCTCGGCCATAGGGAGCCTCCGGGTGAGATGGTCTGACACACGTCCGGCCACTTTACAGAGTCATCGCTTCGCCGGGAAGAGTGCGGACGCGTTACGGAAGGAACGTCGGCCGGCAAGATCGAGGCTTGGCGCCTCATCCCTGCCCGAGCTTGCCGGTGAAGAAATCCAACAGCCCATAGGGCGCCCGGTCGCCGACGCAGAGATCCAGGATAAAGCGGGCGCCTTCCGCCTCCGTTGCACTGCGGGTAAACATCGGCTCTTCATAGGCGGCGAGCGCTGCTTCGATATTGTCGGGCTGCGCGGCGATTGCCTTTGCGAGCTCAGCGCCGTCGAACATAGCCAGGTTTGCCCCCTCGCCCGATGGCGCCATCAGATGGGCGGCGTCGCCGATAAGCGTCACGCCGGGTAGACGCGGCCACCGGTGCGCATCCGGCAGCGCATGGATCAGGCGCGGGGCGAGCGCCGTATCGCTTTCGGTGATCAGTGCGGTGAGCGCCGGCGCCCAGCCTTCGAACTCCGCGGCGATCCTGGCCTTTGCCGCGGCGGTGTTGGAAAAGTCGATGCCGGCGATCCACTCGGGCGAGCGGTTCATCTGGATATAGGCGTGCAGCACGCCGCCCGCCTCGCGATGGGCGACGATGCCCTTGCCCGGCGAAAGCGCAAACATCGCGCCGCTGCCGACCACTTCTGCCGCAGCCGTGTGGCGGATATCGGCATCATGGAGATAGGTTTCGATGAAGGCCGTGCCGACATAGGCGGGTTTGGCATCCGAAAGCAGCGGCCGCACCTTCGACCACGCACCATCTGCCCCGACAAGCAGATCGCTGACGACGCTGGTCCCGTCGGCAAAGCTCAGCGCGTGCCGGCCGGCGCCGAGTGCCGCAACGCCGGTGAGTTTCTTGCCCCACTGGATCGTGCCCGCAGGCAGGGAGCTGACGAGGATGCGGCGCAGATCGCCGCGCAGCACTTCCGGACGCGACAGCGCGCCGTCATCGGCCTTCTCCAGCAGCACCGCGCCATGCCGGTCAAGCGCGCGTGCGGCCTGGGCGCCGTGATGGATGATGGCGCGGAACGCCTCGGTGAGACCGGCGTCCTCCAGCGCCCGCTGGCCGTTATGCGGGTGAATATCGAGCTGGCCGCCCTGTGTGCGGGCCTCGGCCGAAGGCTCCGCCTCGTAGATCGTGGCCCCTATGCCGTTAACGGCGAGGACGCGGGCAAGCGTGAGGCCGCCGAGGCCTGCCCCGACGATCGCGACTGTTACAGTCATTATGTTCCTTCCCGAAGATGATTGGAACGGCGTTCCATAGATAGTAATTGGAACGTCGTTCCATTCATGTCAAGATGCGGCCCATGAAAATCAGGAATCAGCAAATCAAGACTCAGCGGACCAGAACCCGCCCAAACAGGACCCAACGCAGCGAGCGGCGCACCGACGCCCTCTCGAAGGAAAGGATCGTCGAAGCGGCGATCGATATCCTCGATGCCGAGGGCGAAAATGCCCTCACCTTCCGCGCGCTTGCGGCGCGTCTCTCGACAGGCAGCGGGGCGATCTACTGGCATGTCGCCGACAAGAACGAATTGCTGACCGCCGCCACCGACGCCATCATCGGCCGCGTGCTGACCGATGTCGCGGCAGATGCCGAGCCGGGCCAGGCGATCCGCATCTTTGCCCTCGGCCTGTTTGACGCGATCGACGCCCACCCCTGGGTCGGCACCCATCTTTTTCGCGAGCCGTGGCAGGCGGCGATGCTGGAGATCTTCGAAGCCATCGGCGGAAGGCTGCAGGCGCTCGGCGTTCCCGAAGAGGCGCTGTTCAATGCCGGATCGGCGCTCGTCAATTACATCCTCGGCGTTGCCGGACAGAATGCCGCCAATGCCCGCCTGCTGCCGCAGGGCACGGACAGGACGGCCGCCCTCGGCGCAATCGCCGCAAGCTGGACCGAGCTAGACCCGGCGCGATATCCCTTCGTGCATCATCTGGCGACGAAGCTCAGCGACCATGACGACCGCGAGCAATTCCTCGCCGGCATCGACCTGATCCTCGCCGGCATCGGCACGATCGGCCGGACAGATGGAGAGAGCTGAGACCGCGGAACGGGCGGCTCTCGCCCTATCGAGATCTCAACCAAGGCCTATGAATGGATTGCGGGCGGCAAGTTCGGATATACAAGCGGTCACGAATAGCTGAATGCCAGCATTGGGGAGCTTTCATGCATAACAGCCGGTGGCGTCTGTTCCTTCTTGCGATCATCATCCTGCTTCCGGGTTCCGGCTTCAGCAAGGAAGCGCTGACCTTCAAGCAGGCACTGGATAAATATACGGGGAGCGACGGCAAAGGGCTCTACAGATGCGCCACAACCGCCAGGATCGTCGGAACGAATACCGACGAATGCCGGATGGTCTTCTTCTGGATCCGCACTGCTGCCGGGTACTCAACTCCGCCCTTGGGCAAGATCGATGATGCCGCCGCATGGGCGATCATCGAAGACGTGCTAAGGGGAAAAAAGCCGACCCGCTTTATACCGCTCGGGCGCGAGAAGAGCTTGAGGGACATATCATCCGCGGTCGCAAGCATTCTCGACAACGGCCATCCCGACTTCTATATGATCAATTGCCTGTCAGCACTGGAATACCAAGGTGTCGAAGACAGTCTCAGCTGCAATTATGCCTATGCCAAAGTTCTGTTGCTCTTATCCTACGTTGCCGATCTCGGTGATTATAAGGTCAGCAGGGTAGAGTTCCCCTATGTCCTGCAGCAAAGCCTGGAACAGGCCTATTCGCGATCAAAAACTCCGCAGCCATGAACCGCATCACGCTACAGCGATGCTCATTCACTCCACGATCCCCGAGGCGCGCAGCACCGAAGACAGCATCGACCGTGCCCGGTCGCCCGCAGCCGCCAGCCAGGCTCCCGCCGCGGCAGGACCGGGCTTCTGTTCGGTCGCCTCATCTGCGCAGGACCTGATATCGCCAGCCAGGCCGGGCGCCCCTGAGGGCGGGCCTGTTTCGTGGCTCTGCGCCCCATTATGCATGCCGCAGGGAACGAGATAGCCCTGCTCCGGATCGACGGCGTTCAGAAGGAAAAGGTAGGCGAGCGCAGGAGACATGCTGCGCTTGGGGAAATAGGAGGCGAAGAGCGCCGTTGCCGTCGAGCGGTGGGAAAAGATCTGGTAGACGCGCGTCTGCACGAATTGCACCAACGCCGGATCGCTTCTATCGACGAGCAGGGCATAGGGTTCATAGGTCAGATATTCGGCGCCGGTCGGCTGCTCCACCACGCAGGGCGCATTGCGGGCGTTCCAGCTGTCGAGCTTGCCGAGGATAAGCTCCCGGTCGCCCATGAAGATCGGCCGCACTCCGGCATTCGGAGTGCAGAACCACTGGATGAGCTGCCCGTAATCCTCCATGGGGCAGAAATGATATTCACGCCAGGACCTCTTGCCCTTGTCCTCTTCGCTGACCTCCTGCTTCTTGCCGGGAGGTTTGGATGACGGGCATAGGGGATCGGTCACGGCTGATACCAGCTTGTCCAGATTCGCCGTCAGCGCCGCGTCACACAGAGTGACTGGCGGATCGGCCTGCTCGCCCTCCTTCTTCGGGCCGGGCGGGCAGATCTCCTTCAGGGTGTCCAGCAGCTCGCGCGCCATTTGCTGGGATGGCAGGGGGAGAAAGGATGAGGCGATTGCCTTCGGCTGAATCTCAAGGCCCGCGAGGATCCGGGCGCTCTCCAGCGCTTTGTCGAGCGACGCCTCGGCGGAAGCACGCAGCCCAGGATTATCCGGAAGCATCTCGATCTTGCGCTTCACCGCAGCCGCCGCGTCGAGAAAACGGCATCGCTCATAGATCGCCTTTCGCTGGGTCGGCGCAAGCGCCTTGAAAAGGTCGACCTGGCAGCTCTTCAAGGCGACATCGGCGGCGGTCGTCGCCGAGACATAACCGATCGCGACATCGCCGCCGCGCGTCGTCGCATCCCGCGAGGAACGGTCGAGATAGGAGACGCCGGACGCAAAGACGATGGGCGAGTAGATGCTGTTCCAATTGCGCTCGGACCGACCCTCCACGCCGCCTGCATCGCCATTGGCGCTGAGCGATGATCCCGCAAAGCGCATGGTCACCGTATCGCAGAGAACCTCGACGGGTTTCTTGTCCCCGACCGTCTCCCCGTTCACCAGCTTGAAGCGCTCGGCGGCCGTGACCGACACTTCCTCGATCGTATATTCTCCGCCCGAAAATATCTCGTGGCACAGGTCGGCCAGGTAGCCGATATGATGGGGCTTTCCGTGCCCGTCGTCGACGAGATAGGAAAACGGCTCGACATCATCGCGGAAGCCGACACGGACCTCCCTGGCGAAGACAGGCGTGCTGAGCGCAAAACTGGCCGCCATAAGAACGGCGCAGGCGAGTTCCACCCTCCTCCGGTAGATCTGCCGGCGCGTCCGGCTGAAGCCGGGCTGTCCCAGATTCCAGCTCGCCAGGAAGGCCAGAACCGTCAGGATCACACGGCTGAGTGTGTCCGACCGCCGGCTGCATTCGGCGGTCGCAATCGTCGTCATCTTGAAACACGCGTCCGGCCAGCGCGGATCCCAGAACCAGCTGTGGGCGATGGACAGCACCAGCACCGAGGCAGCGCAGAGCAAGGCAAGGCCAAGCACAGGCCTGTCATGAGCCCGCGCATCGGCTGCCGCCAGGCATATCGGCACCATGGGAAGAACGGTGACGGCAAGTGTGGGATAATAGAGAATGAAGGGGCTCGATCCGCCGACCAGCAGGGCATTGAAATAATTCGCATTCTGGGCGACCGCGAAGGCGCGCAGCATCGCAACGCCGGTCAATCCGATTGCCGATGCGGCGAGCGCAAGCGCAAGACAGCCCATTATCTGCGACAGGCGCGAGGAGCTTCTATATTCCCGATCCTGCTGGGCGCCCACCCAATCCTTCGTATCCCACCGGTATTGACGCAGCGAAAATGCCGCCAGAAGCGGTAGCCAGGTGAGCGACGCGATCTTCAGTGTTTCAAGAAGCGCGGTCAGCAGCACGCCGGTCAGATTCGTCGTTTCGACATATTGGCCGACAAGCTCCTGCACGCCCTGCCAGGCGCTGGCGGCAAACAGGATGAAGACCGGAATGAGCGAGAGCAGAAGCCCCGCCTCCGGACCGCTGCCAACGGCATCCGGCCGGTCCGTTTCCAGCAGTAGATCGGCAAGCGCATCGATCGCGTGAGCCTGGCCGGGCTCGGGCGCCTTGTCAGGCCCGCGAAAATCCGGATCGCGCTCGAGGAAGATCGCAAGCAGCGTCACCAGTTCGAAACGAACGTCGGTCGCCTGCTTCATGGTCTGCGACAGGTAATCGTCAAACCGGGTTTCAATGGCATGACGATCAGGATTGGCGGGATCGGCGGCCGTGGGATCCGCGACTTCCTGCAACCTGCTCTGAAAGCCGTTCAGCAACGTATCCGCCCGATCAACGAACTTGTTTTCCGCCTCCCGCACGCGGGCTGAAACTTCCGCGCCCGGCCAACTGCCGCGGGTAGTCTTCGCCCAGGCGATCAACAGTTCCAGTTCTGACAGGAGGCCAAACAGCTCCCTCTTTCGGGAGGTCCGGTTTTCCAGGAGCCGCTTGACGCGCGGATTTGCTTCAATCTGGGCCTTCCAGTTCCTGCGGTGGCGCTGCAGCATCTCGGCAAGCGCGCCCTTGCACTTGTTGCGCCCATGTTCCTCGACCTCGCCGACGGGGTGGGCCGGCGGTTCCTCCAGCGTGGTGATGAGGCTGCGCGTGGTCTGCTCGATCCGCACCGGGATGCCGGCCGCCCGGTAGGCGCGGTTGCGCAGCCACTCCTCGGCAATGCGTACCGGCGGCAGCAGATCCGCCAGCCCCGCGAAGGCGAAGGCAAGGGTCAGCGGCCATTGCGGGCTGTCGAATTTCAGTTCGGCAATATCGACGGAGATGCCGGCAACGGGGATCATCTGCGTTGCCTGGAAGATCAGCTTGCCGAAAAAGGTGAGCGACACATAGAGGATGAGCATCGCGCCGGCATAGATGAAATAGGCCCTGTGCAGCGAATTCTGGCCGCCGAGATCAGTGGGATCGAAATCGCGCAGCGCTTCCGATGTGGCGTTGATGTTCCTCCCCTTGGCCTTGAACCGCGGCCAGGAGAAGAAGACAACGAACAGGCAGCCGAAGGCGAAGGCATACAGGAAAGACGGATCGAACCTGACGCCCATCATGGGAAGCTGCGGCATGTCGCTGAGGCTCAGCCCTTGGTACTTCCACAGCGACCACGGGATATCCGCCGGCCAAGGATTATCCATCCGCCCCTCCAGAAATCGTGGCGTTCGCAGGTTCTCAAGCGGAACCAGTCAGTGCCGGTGGATCCGGATTTCCTTGTTAGCAGCGGCTCACGTCGGGGTCGCACGGGCCCGCCACCGCAGCAGGCGGAACGACTGCCACGGTCGATACGCAGAGGCCTATGGCGATGAGCAGAACGAAGATACGCATGTTACCCTCCCTAACTCACTTTATAGTAGCATATTTGAAATAACGGGGAAAGAGCGCCTGCTGTAAGCGACAGTCGAGCGCAAAGAAAGACGCTGTGAAATAAAGATTTACGACCTTGTTAGCCTGTCTTCTCACTTTGGCAGAATGCTATCTAGCATTGAATTAGCACATTCGTAACTATAGATATCACGCATTTCGGACATGACTGGAGGGCGGGTTCGGCGTCACGCAGAACCCCAGAAAGCGCCGCGACCAGCTCGCATTCTTCTTCCTCCCACCACTAACCCATTGATCCTGAAAAAGAATTTTGAAAAATGCGGCAAAAACGGCCAAAAATGCCGCTAAGTCACTGATCCTGAATAAGTGATCCACTTTCCTCCAAAAATACGCGTAAAGAGATTCAAATTAAGAGAGAGCACCTGACGACGGAAAAAAATACAAAAGTTTTTTCGCTTTCCTGGATCACTTATTCAGGATCAATGACTTAGCCCGCTTTGCAGCCATGCCGACAGCATCGGACCCTCATCGGGCCGCGGCTTCGACGGTCTGCCTGTCTCAGTGATGATGGCTGCGGGAAAAAAGCCGGGGGAAGGAAAAGTGGCGATGGGCTCCGTCGTCGTCGCGGGGGAAGGCATCGCGGATGTGCTGCGTGTAATACCAGCCGGGCGATGGCGCGGTGATCAGGTTCAGGACAACGGCGGGAGGCACGTTGAAATAGCGGCGGCGCCGTTTCAGGCGGTGCTCAACCTCTAGGATCTGCGTCGCGGGATCATAGGTGATCTCCTTGATCAGTCGCGATGCGAGTTCCAGCGTCGCCACCCTCGGGCGGGTGCCGGCATCTCCGCAGATGTCTTGAGACTGCGCCCCGCGCTGGCCGGGCGCGGCAGCAGCACCTGCCGCGTAGTCATGCCGCCCCCCGTGCTCGCCCCCTTGCCCGTGATGGGTTCGGCTCATCTCCGCCCCGCACCTTCGGCTTCCAGCGGGCGGTTCGACGGCTCGATCTGGGATTCGTAGAAATCCAGCTTGTCCTCGGCAATGCGCAGGCCGACAATGTGCCCTTCGATGACATCGACATGGGTGTGCAAGCTGCCGTCGGAAAATTCGACGACGAGCCTCGAAGGCTCTTCGCTATAGCCAATTCTGCTGATTTCCCTGTCTCGGCGCGCCTTTTCAGATGCACCGATAGCATTCTTAAGTTTTTCAAGCATCAGCGAGCTCCTCTATTCTAATAAATCCCTAATCAATTCAATGCTTCACGTAACGAATAGCTTTTCGTTCAAAAGATCAGGTCGTTAAGATTTGGATATGTGTGACGAGCGTATTCCACGGGGAATTTCTTGCTTTGAGGTAGGCAGATCGATCCATTTTCCTCCGGAATGGCGTGGCACGAAAAGCGGCTGAGGCACCAAACGCATACGCTCCGGAAAGGTTCCCGCCCGTCGTTCACAATTCTCCGTTGCCTTTCCGTTCATTGCACCAACCATTATCAGGTTATCTCCTCGGCAAACCGAGGTGTGATGGCATGAGCGAATTGACGGCGCGGCAGCAGCGCTTTGTGGAAGAATATCTCGTCGATCCCATCGGCGCGCAGGCGGCGATAAGGGCGGGTTATTCGGCGCGCGCAGCGGCGGTGACTGCCTATCAGCTGCTGAAGAAGCCTGATATCGCCGCAGCCATCGCAAGAGCGAAGGCGGAGCGCTCCGAACGCACGAGGATCGATGCGGACTGGCTCTTGACGCGGCTTGCCGCCGAAGCCGAGGCCGATCTCGGCGATCTCTATGACGAGAATGGCGATCTCAAGCCGATCCGGGAATGGCCTGCCATCTGGCGGCAGGGGCTGGTGACGGATGTCGAAATCTCCGCGCTCTACGAGGGCACGGGCAAGGAGCGTCGCGAAATCGGCCATGTGAAAAAGGTGAAATTCGCCGAGCGGCTGCGCCGGCTGGAGCTGATCGGCAAGCATATCCGCATCAATGCCTTCAAGGAGATCGTCGAGCATAAGGGCCTGAGCGCGCTTGCCGAGCGGCTGGAGCGGGCGCAAAGGCGCAGCGAAGGGCGACATGAAGGGGGCAATGATGGCGAGGCGCAATAGGCCCATGATGCCTCGAAAGCCCCTGCCCTCCGGCAGCGAAGTCAGCGATCCCAATGACGAGATCATCGACCTTGCCGCCGGCTGCCGCTTCAGCCCGAAGCGCTGGAGCCAGATTGCCTGGGACTGGGGTGTGGGCGAACTCGCAGGTTACGATGGCCCGCGCCCCTGGCAGGACGAGATCAACGATCTGATCGGCGCCCATCTGGCCGACCCCGAAACCCGCTACCAGCCGCTGCAGATATCAGTCGCCTCCGGCCACGGCATCGGCAAATCGGCGGAAATGGGCATGCTCTCGAACTGGGCCATGTCCTGCTTTGCCGATTGCAAGGTGGTCACGACAGCCAATACCGAGGGCCAGCTGCGCACCAAGACGGCGCCCGAGATCGGCAAGTGGTTTCGCCTCTCGATCACCGCCCACTGGTTCGATGTGCAGGCCATGTCGATCAAGTCGCGCGATCCCGATCGCAGCGAAAGCTGGCGGCAGGATTTCATCTCCTGGAGCGAGCACAACACGGAGGCCTTCGCCGGCCTGCACAACAAGGGCCGCATCATCCTTCTGCTCTTCGATGAGGCCTCGAAGATCCATGACAAGGTCTGGGAAGTGGCCGAGGGCGCGCTGACGGATGAGGACACCGTCATCATCTGGATCGTCTTCGGCAACCCGACGAGAAACAGCGGCCGTTTCCGCGAATGTTTCCGCCGCTTCCGCCACCGCTGGGTGGGAAGGCAGATCGACAGCCGCTCGGTGCCGGGCACCAACAAGCAGTTCCTTCAACGTCTCGTGGACGATCACGGCGAGGATAGCGATATCGTCAAGGTGCGCGTGCGCGGCCAGTTTCCGAGCCAGTCCGCCATGCAGTTCATCTCCGCCGACGATGCCGACCGGGCGCGCGGCACCCATCTTCGCTCCGAGCAATATGCTTTCGCGCCTGTCATATTGGGCGTCGACCCGGCCTGGACGGGCGATGACCCGACGGTGATCATGCTGCGCCAGGGGCTTTATTCGAAGCGGCTAGCGACCATTGCCCGCAACGACAATGATATCGAGGTCGCCAATCTCATCGCCCGGCTGGAGGATGAATATGAGGCCGATGCGGTCTTCGTGGACGCCGGTTATGGCACCGGCATCGTCAGCGCCGGCACGGTCATGGGCCGCCCCTGGCAGCTCGTCTGGTTCGGCTCCACCAAGGTCCTGGACCTCGGCTATTACAATATGCGCGCCTATATCTGGGGCCAGATGAAACGCTGGCTGAAGGCCGGCGGAGCGATCGACCCCGCCAATGAGCTGCTCTATCAGGATCTGGTAGGCCCGGAGACCGTGGCGCGGCTGGATGGCAAGATCCAGCTCGAAAGCAAGGAAGACATGAAGGACCGCGGTCTGCCCTCGCCCAACGAAGGCGATGCGCTGGCGCTGACATTCGCGCAACCGGTGGTCAAGAAGATTCGTCACCGGCCGGGGACCGGGGTGAAGGCGGCGGTGGATTATGATGTCTATGGGTAGATCGGCGTGGCGGATTTGCGGGATTCGGCCGCAGATGCGACCGGACATCATGGCCGCCATAGGGCTGATTCAGGAATGTCCGGTTCCGGGAAGTGCGTGGTGAAGCTGCCGTTGCCGTCAGTTGACCGTTGCCGAGCGCGCGGAAGTCGCGCGTATCCGATAGCTAGAGCACCCCAATACAGCGTAGCAGGGCTTGCAGTTCGGCCTCAACAGCTGCCGCCCGCAGGACGGCATCCCGATCAATTCGGCGCGCTAGATTGGCGCGCGTCATGGGCTTTTTGTATTCCGGCCATTCCTTCTCGAGCGCCTTTATCGCCCCCGGCGTATCGGGCGGGCGGTGGGCCGCCTTGCCCTCCAGATGGCGCAGCAGCACCGCCTCAAAACAGGGTCGTTGCCAGAGGATCGTGATTCGGTTGTCGGCCGCGAGCTTGCTCGTTCGCTCGGCGCGCTGCGGATCGCGCTCGGCCTGGTCAAAATCCAAAAACGCGAAGCGTTCCGCAGGTGCACCACGTTTTCTCTCGAGCAGCTTCAGGCGCAGCACTGCCATTTCGATACGCGACAGCGGATCGCCTGCCCCAGGCCCTAATTCGTCAACGTGCAGGTGCACCGGCAAATTGGCATCGCGGATCAAGTCTTGCAGAAAACCGGCATAACCGACTTCTGACGCGCCCTCACAGCCGATATATACCGGACGGCGAAGCTCGATATATGGCGTGCGACGACGATTCATCCGAGATGTGGAACCCCGCCGTATGCACCGCTCAGATATTTGCGGTAGTGGTTCTCGTCGCGGCGCACCTTCACGTCCATAAGGCTGTAAAGATGGCTGCGGCCCTGCCGATCCTTTTCGCAGATCACGATTTCCTCTTTGTTGAGGTCATCAAGCAGCGAAGCCGAATGGCAGGAAAGCCAGAGTTGCGCTTCGAATTTGTTGCGCCCCGAAGCCGCATAGAACCATCGTACTAGCTCGGGCAGCATGTTCGGGTGAATGGCCGCGTCCATTTCGTCGATCACGGCGATACCACCCGTGTCCAGCGCGCTTACGATGAACGGGAACATTTTGATAAAGGCCCGCGTGCCGTGGCTTTCCATCAGCCAAGGCATTTCGACCTCAAGCCCCGCATGCTTGAACAGCAGCAGCGGCCCGTTGTCCGTATTCTGAAAGCGCATCCCTTCCACACCCACGTCGATGCGACTTAGCTCATCCCTCAATCGCGAGACGACGTCGGGCTGGTTCTTCAGATAGTCGATCACGTCGCGATCGGCGAAGGAGTGCACAGGCTCAATTTGGAAGACGGCTTTGCGCGCTGTATCCACGAGAACCTGCGCGGTCGGGTGCTGAAATTTCGCGAACGACGACAGCACCGTGTGATTGCCGGCGAGCGTCTTCACGAGGTGCTGGAAGCCCGAGAGGCTGAAGGTCTTTGAGTCCTTCACCTTGCCCTCGGCATCGCGTTCATAGACTCGCTGCCATTTCCCTAGGCCGTTCGGCCTCTGGCGCAGCGCCTCGGACGCAATCCGTACGGCGAGCCCGTCCTTGAGTTCGATTTCCAGTTCGTAGCGGTAAGTGCCTTGCTCGACCTTTTCGCCGTTTGTGGCGCGCTGATAGACTTCCGGCGTCAGGTTCATGATACCGCCCAGCTCGATCGCGAACCGGATCGGCCGATTGGCGGATTCCACATCGTTGAAACGCTCAATACCAGCGAAGCCTGGCGCAGTGCGCACTACGCTGTCGCGGATCATCGTCACAACGAATTCGAGCGCGCGCAACACCGTCGTTTTGCCCGAGGCGTTCGCGCCATAGAGCGCGACGACCTTCGGCGCGCGCACGTCCGCGCCCTCGAAGATGGGAGCATAACGGCCTTCAGGATCAGGCACTTTTCCGTCCACCGTCAGGTCGAGCACCTGCGGATCGCGGATGGAGAAGAAGTTTTCGATCTCAAGCTTGTAGAGCATAGAATACCTCGCTTGCGGGTCAAATTAGCATTTTCAACGAAATTCTGTCAATAATCCGATTATATGCTGATTAACTGCTTTCCTCAGCGACAGCCCCAAGGAGCCGGAGCCCAGTCGAAACACTCGATCAGCGGCGCGATCGATCCCGCCAATGAGGCGCTCTATCAGGATCTGGTAGGCCCGGAGACCGTGGCGCGGCTGGACGGCAAGATCCAGCTCGAAAGCAAGGAAGACATCAAGGACCGCGGCCTGCCCTCGCCCAATGAGGGTGATGCGCTGGCGCTGACCTTCACGCAGCCAGTGGTCAAGAAGCTGCGTCACCGGGCGGGGACCGGGTGAAGGCGGCGGTGGACTATGATGTCTATGGGTAGCGGCGTGGCGGATTTGCGGGATTCGGCCGCAGATGCGACCGGGCATCATGGCCGCTTCGGACCGAAAGCTGCTGTAGGCGGGATCAGACCGCTCCGTCGGCTGCTTGCAATGCAGACCCTGAATTCGGAAGATTGCTGCCCACAGGCGTCGCATCACGGAGGACACAATGCAGCCTCACCTACCTGTACGGATTGGAGTGCTTCTACCTGTGCCCGGCAATGATCAATTCCTGGCATCGTTGCGGGATGGTCTGCGGGACGTTGGCTGGTTCGACGAGGGTGCCTTTTCCCTCGAAGTCCGTCAGGCAGATGGGACGGTCGCGGCGTTCCGGCGTCTCGGCAGCGAGCTAGCCGCGCTTCCAATCGATGTGGTGGTCACCGCTTCGACGGCCGCGGCAACCGCCCTTGCGCAGGTGATGACGACCACACCGATCGTCTTTGTCGGCACCTTCGATCCGGTCGCGGCGGGCCTCGTCGCCAGCTTGGACCACCCAGGCCGGAATCTGACAGGAATTGCTGGATTTCAGGCCGATATCGCGGCCAAATGGGTGTCCCACCTCAAGGAGATCGCCCCAGGCATCAATCGTCTGGCGATCTTCTCCAATCCGGCCTCGGTCTCGCCTGCCGCGCTTGCCGGGTGGAAGGCCGTCGCGTCTCAGAGCGCGGAAATCGGCGAGGTCCACGTCGATACCGTGAACGATATCGAACGTGCCGCTGCCGACGTTGCAGGAGATACCCGCGCCGGCATGATTGTGGTGCCCCACACGTTTCCCTTTGCGAACCGCAAAGCGGTGGTGGAAGCGATGGCGAAGCACCGGGTGCCAGCCATATACGGCATCGCCGAAATGGTCAGGAGCGGCGGGCTGGTCAGCTACGGGCAGGATCTCGGTACCCAATGGCGCATGTCCGCCGTGTACATCGACAAAATCGTGCGGGGAGCAAGGCCCGACGATCTGCCCGTTCAGTACGCGGCACAGTACGCCCTGGCGATCAATAAGGGGGCTGCGACTGCACTAGGACTCGTCGTTCCAAAAGCCATGATCGAGCGAGCTGATGAAGTTGTCGAATAGGGAAGCGAAAACGCTGAAGGACAGCTTTAGGCTCGCGAGCGGTCCTCCACCAAGCTAAATTGAGCGTTCGAGTTGGGCCGATCTCGGCCATCGCTCAAAAACGCCATAAGCGTTCACCCCGCGCCCTGACATCAAGTGAGACAGGTCTCGGACTTCGCGCCGTTCGTACCTTGCCGCCCACAAGGCGGCGGTGGATTACGATCCGTATGGGTAGATGGGCGCTACCGGGCCGAGAGGATTAACCAGTGGTCGCAGCAGGCTAATCACAATGCACGGTTCCAATTTTATCCACAGGTTTATTCGCAAGCTCCAGGCGAAAAAAATCCCGCAGAAACTGGGATTTTCTGGCGCGAACCGCCGAGTTAATCCAACTGGTCGAATTGCTGCGCGTCATGCGCGGGCGTCTAATCGCATTGTCACGGTGAAGGGCGCAGATGAGACAAGCACCGGGGCTGGGGCTCGTCTTGGTGCTGGGTGGCGAGCCCCAATGTCTTCACCAGCCATCTGACGAAACTGCGTCAGAACAGACTGCCTCGGGGGACGCTTAAGGATGAACTCCATCTTCAGAAGGTCCGCCAATGCCGCCCCTGCTCGATGCCGACGACCCAAACAGCCTTGATATTGTATGCGATGTCATCCTGGTAGACTGGTACAACGCAGGTGTAGACACCTTCGATATCAGAGACTTCAGGGAAGAAATGGAGTCGCATTACAAGGAGATGGGCAGACCCGTCCCTGCAGAGATTGCGGATCCCCAAAAGCTCGTGCCAACCCTCCGGCTGCTGCAGGCGCGCATGCACATTGTCAAGCCGACGCGGATTACCGGTATCGAGTGGCAATTCGTGAGAAATGGCAACGGGGATTGAAGGCGCCAGGGCCACGCGCTGGCGGGTGCCCAAAGGACGGTCTGCCTCTTTGACGATCGCATCAGGCTGCCCGAAAATCGCCCGAAAATCGATTGCGATTTCCGGGCCGATGCTCGAGGCACCGCGGGCCGTCTCTAAAGCGCGTCGCGATCTTTCAGATTCGCTTGTCGCACTTTAGATTGTTGTTTTCGCGTGTCGTTATCGCAAAACCGCTGCACACTTTTGCGCGACACGCTTTAGGCCTCGGACTTCAGCTTGCCGCCGACCGCCCAGGAATCCTTGCCGATCTCCGTTATCAGGATTTCCAGCGATTCAGGCGGGCACGCCAGGGTTTCGACGGCGGCCCTGGTGGCTTCGCGCACGAAGGCGCGTTTCTGATCGTCGGTGCGGCCGGGATGCATCTGCAGGTGAAGAATGGGCATGTTTTTTCCTTGGTCACGTTGGCAATGTCCCGTCGCCTTGGCTCGGGCATGACGACTATGTTGTAAATGCCGCGGTTGATAAATAAGCTGCAGGTATCGTCATTCGAAACCTACAGGTAGGTAATCACGGACAAGCTGGCTGGCATGGCAACGTTCGTCAGGGTTATCGAAGCCGGCAGTTTTGCGGCAGCGGCAGAGATCGCGCGCGTGTCGCCCGCCATGGTTGCCAAGCAAATCAAGACGATCGAGGCCCGGCTCGGGGCGAAGCTCATCCATCGCACCACGCGGCGCCATCAGCTGACGGAGATTGGCCAGCTCTATTACGAGCGCTGCAAGCGCGCGCTGGCCGAAGTGGCGCTAGCCGAGGCTTCGGCAAGCGAGCTCCAATCGGCGCCCCGCGGCCGGCTTCGGCTGGTTGCGCCGGTGAGCTTCGGGACGCAGAACCTTGTGCCGGCGCTGATCGACTATCAGAACGCCTATCCCGACGTCAGCATCGAGCTATCGCTCGACAACAACGTCCATGACCTCGTCGGCGAGGGTTTCGAGCTCGGCATCCACATCGGCCCGCTATCTGACAGCAGCCTGGTCGCCCGCCCGCTGACCCCCTATCGGCGGATTCTCGCAGCCTCGCCTGATTATCTCGCCCGCCATGGCCGGCCGGCCTCGCCGGAGGATCTCGCGAACCATCTCTGCCTTGGCCACTCCTATTGGCGCATGCAGGATCGCTGGCACCTGATCGGGCCGGGAGATGAAATGCGCGATGTACTGATTTCCGGAAAATTCTCGACCAACCAGGGTGCGGCGCTGCGCATGGCAGCGCTCAGCGGCGCGGGAATCGCGCTTCAGCCGGAATTGCTGCTGGCCGCTGACATCGCCGAAGGGCGGCTCGAGCCGGTGCTTCCGGAATGGTCCTACCGGCCTGTCCCGATGTACCTCGTCTACGCGCCGAACCGGCGGCCGACGGCGATGTTGCGGACTATGATAGATTTCCTGGTGGAACGGTTTGGCTAATGAGCGTCGGTTTTGGCCGGCATCGAAGATATCCGAAAAACCAATTCCTGAAGCGCGTTGCTCGGAACAGGTGATGCGACGTGCTTCAAGACTGCTTTGAGCCCAAAACGCTCATGGGTGGCGCCTGCCCTTCTCACGTTGCGACAGCGCCCTTCCCTGGCGACCCTGCCTAACTCGGCGCGGCGTCATGCCCGGCGGCTCTTTGAACCAGGCGGGCAACCACTTCAGTACGGTTCTGCGCCTGCAGCTTGCGCATGATGTGCTGCAGATGCATCTTCACCGTATGCCCCGACAGATTGAGCTTTCCCGCAATCACCTTGTTTGAGCAGCCGCTTTGCAGCTCTGCCAGCACATCCGCTTCCCGCGGAGTGAATTCGGCAATCGCCAGGTACTGCATCCTGTCGTCCAGCCTTCTTTCGGCCTCGGTTCTGACCGGGATATGCTCGTTCGAGCCGTTTGTAACAGCTCCCATGAGCTGCGGGAAAAATGTTCCCCCTGCCAGAACAAGACGAAGACCGGCAAGGGCAATGTCAATGGGCAGTGAAGTCGTGAAAAAGCCGCGAATACCCATCGTGAGCGCCTGACGGGCTATGAAGGCGTCGTCAGTCCCTGAGAGCAACGTGATAGGAGCCTCAGGAAAACGTGCAGCAATGGCCGCAAGGTCATCACGCAGGTTAGTGCTCTCGATACTTCTGCCGGCCAAATCCAATGCAATCAAACGCACCTCAGCTCCAAGAGCTCGGTCGAGGCTCTCGGTCGAGATCAAATCGATAAAGTTCCAACCGGCGAGTTCATGCTCAAGAAGCTTCACCACGGTGGTGCGTGCCAGTGTAGAATGCTCGATTATGATCACAGTTGGTGCAGTGCGCCCCATTCGGCGCTTAGTCTTGGCACTGTCGGACACTTGCGTGCTCCCCAGAAGATTTGCAACCCAACAGCTATTCACAATATTCCTGTTCTCGCTTCATGTCATGATAAAAAATGAGTGTATTACGGGCATCAATAGTCTGATCTCTCATGATAATTCTTATAGTCTATAAGAATCCGGTGAGAGACAACTGTATCCGCAGAGCACTTTTGAAAGCTTATCTATGAGGCGCTGTTGAAGCGACTTGTCGCTGCAGACTTACCAGTCTTCGTCGAATTCACCTACGGCAAGCGCCTCAACAAAGCTTTCAAAGGCACTGAAAAGGCAGGCGATCTGCTACAGATCCTTTCTGGAGAGAGCCGTTTGATAGAACGCGCTGCCGATCGGCTCGGCTTTGTTCCCATAACTCAGTTCAAATCAGTCGCCGACCTCTCCAGCGAAACGACCAGCGCGAAAAGCAACAAAAGCCCGAGATTGCCGGTAACCCTTTATGATTACTGAATAACTGGGGGCCATTGACGCATTAACATCAGCTGGCATCTCAATCCAAACCGAACTTAGCCGAAATAGACATGAATAAATGCTTCGCTGCCGGTTTTGGCGTTGTCGGACCGGTCCGGTTTCAATCGTCTCTCGGATAGCAGGCCAAAAGGAGACGACGATGACCGACAGGATCACCCCCACCATTACCGTCTTTGAACGGTCGCCTGATCGCGGCCAGGGACTGGCGCGTGACATGCCCGTTCGCTGGGCGCTCGAAGAAGTGGAACAGCCTTACGAGGTTCGCCTTGTTTCGTTCAAAGCGATGAAGGAGCCGGCGCACCGGGCGCGTCAGCCCTTCGGGCAGATCCCGGCCTATGAGGAAGGCGATCTCGCTCTCTTCGAGTCCGGGGCGATCGTGTTCCATATCGCAGAGCGCCATAGAGGCCTGCTGCCACACGATGCGAATTCCCGCGCCCGCGCGATCACCTGGATGTTCGCTGCGCTCAGCACGGTGGAGCCGCCGATCATCAACCGCGGCCTCGACGAGCCCTGGTACGAGCAGCGCCGGCCTCTCGTCGAGGAAGGTATCCGTGATCGACTGCGCGACCTTTCCGTCCGGCTTAGCGATGCCGACTGGCTCGACGGTGTCTTCACCGCCGGCGACCTGATGATGGTGTCGGTGCTGCGCAGGTTGAAACGATCGGGCATTCTGGAGGAATATCCGAATCTCTCCGCCTACGTCGCCCGCGGCGAAGCGCGGCACGCCTTCGAGCGTGCTTTCGATGCTCAGTTGGCGGTTTTCACCGCCGCATCGACCGGCTGCCCATGACTGGCTGCCCATCGACTGGCTGATTGAGATCCGTCGGAGGCTCGCAGTCGTCTTGCGAGATTTTGTTCAGTTGATCGGTCGTGATCCTAGCTATGCATGAAGCCCAGAATGTCGTCGACGAGAGCCGAATGGGCGTCTGTGAGGTTGCCCTCTCCGCTGTGCCCCCCGATACCGGCCATCTGGAGCGCATGCTGGTCATAGAGAACATGATCGACCTGCTGGGCGTCCGCCGTCCCACCGGCGGGAACGGCAATGTTGATGGGATGGAAATAGGCGAAATTGACGTCGACCATGCTGCCGGTTGACGATCCGACCCCGCCACCGCCGCCCGCATGGTTGCCGGTGAAAATCGTGTCCGACGACAGGTTGAAGCCGCCGCCGTTGCCGCCGATGCCGGCGATCTGCACAGCGCCCTGATCGAAAATGACATTGTTTGTCTGATGCGCCTCAGCCGAGCCGCCTGCGGCGCCGATCGCGATGTTGATCGGTGAGAATATGGCAATACTCACGTCGACGATGCTGCCGGCGAAATATCCATTGCCGCCATGGCCCGCATAAAAGTCGCCGTTCAATGTAAGCGACGTCCCCTGGCTCAACGCGTCATGGCCCGCAGCATTAAGGTCTCCGCCCGAGCCGCCCATGCCGCCGATCTGGGTTGCGCCCTGCAGGAACAGTGCGTTGTTCGTTTGCAGGGCGTGAGCCTCCGCGCCAGGGCCTACCGCCACGGCCGTATTGACGGGGACAAACACCGCGGTTTCGGTGCTGACGAGCCCACCGTAGAAGAGACCATTGCCGCCGCTGCCGGCATGACTGGCGCCCTCGCCGCTGCCGATGGCAACATTGCCGCTTCCACCGTTCCCGCCTATCCCGGCCATTTCGGTGGGATGCTGATTGATGAACGCATCATTGCCCTGGACGGCGTCGGCAGCCGAATGCGGTCCTGCAATAGCGGCATTGGACGGCATGAAGACGGCCAATGCATTGCTGCTGATCACGCCGTCGCTTATTCCATCACCGCCGCTGCCGGCTGAGCTATAGCCTGGACCGGAAGCGACATCCAAGGGAAGCCAGGTCGGCACCAATGCCAGATGCCCCGCGGCCACGTTGGAAGCGAGGTGTTGATCGGAGCCTGACTTGGGCAGGTCTTCCGATGAGGGACGAGTTTCCGTCATTACCGTCTCCATTCCGCGGACAACCGCACGGCAACCGGGCGTGCAGCGGATGTAGGCTGAATTGTTCAGGCCCTGAATTGTTCAGGCATTGTGCATCTGAACGGACGAAAAGCGGAGCCTGCAATTCGTCTACATCCCCTTGGCTAGTTCTCTAGCCATTTGGCTGTCATGGCCGCAGCGCCCGTTATGCGCGTTTGCGAGCACTAAATCCGCCTTCGGGGTGGAGGCCCTGCATCCTTTACCCCCCCGTTCTCGCGGCGTGTCATGAGAGTCTTTCAGCCCTCCTCCGCCAGGCGCAGCCTGATCAGAACCCAGCAATAGAGCCGGTTCGCTTGGGCGGCCGAGCTTCGAAAAGCGGCGGCGCTTCGGTGAGGTCGCACATATGTTCATGACAATGCCATCCGGCGCCAAATCATCAAAAACAAGCTCAAAACAACGCTCCGCCACTTTCAAGTATACATCCAAAAGAACGTCACCGAATATCTAGATGGTTCAAATATTAAATCGCAGGCAATATTCGGCCGCGGTTGTATTGGCTGGCGGTGGCATCCTGAATAATCACACCGTAGGGGGAAACACCGTAGAATAAACCCGGTAGAAACGAAGTAGAAGGAGCGACATCAATGCCTATTCCTCAAATGTCTGACACGATCTATCTCCACAACCCGGATGCAGGTGACGCGAATGCCGGCAACGGCGGCGATGGCATCAATCATGGCAACATCGACTACAACCCGGTTGCCTATGTAGATCCCGTGCAAACGGTCTACGGGGCAGATACCCATCTGCACAACGGCGATCACGTTTGGCAGGGGGCAGATTGGGACGCCGGCGGCGGTGGACCCGGTGGCTTCAGCCAGGCCCAGAACGGCTTCCTGGCATCGCTCACCAGCGGCGCCGGTGGCGCAGGGGGAGCGGCTACCTCCAACGGCAGTCAAGGAAACACGAGCGGCGGCGACACGGCTACGGTGAATGCGGCTACGACCGCAACACAGTATACGCAACTTGTGGCTGACCAGCATGCCACCATCCTCGCAGGCGTCGGCGGCAACGGCGGCAACGGGAACAACGCTCTGGGCGGCGACATCTCGTCAGCAGTGGTTCACACAAATCCCGAAACGACGACGGTGAACAATGCTCTCGATCATTTCATAAACGCCTTCGGCCATATCGACGTAAGCCATCTTGGCTCCTGAACTCAAGGCTCTGAGGGTCGCCGGCTTCGGCTGGCGACCCTCCTGTATTGCTGAACCAGCAAACGCCCTCTTCGTGTCAGTATCAAATGCAGCGAGATCTGATAATGGCAACGATTTCCGTAAAACCATCGCACCCGCAGACCCACCTCGTTGTTGCGCTCCGAGCTTGCGCCGGCGCCTTCGGGTTAGTCTTCCTCTATAGCTGCGGCTACAATCTCTTTCTTCTGGCGCCTTCCATCTATCTCCTGCAGATCTATGACAGGGTCCTGTCGAGCCGAAGTGCCGACACGCTCCTGATGCTGACCTTGATCATCGCCATCGCCGTGCTGGTCGGGTCCATGCTGGATATCGTGCGCAGGGCAGCTCTTTCGCGCATCGGCAGCTGGCTGGACCACAGGCTGCGGCCCATGGTGCTCACGGCATCATTCGAATATGCCACTCTTGCCAATGCGGGAGCCGCCACGGAGTGCTACAGGGACCTGGCCGCATTGCGCCAGTTTCTCGATTCACCGGCCAGCTCTCTGTTTTTTGACGTTCCCTGGGCGCCGGTATTCCTGCTCCTGCTCTTTCTCGTTCATCCGCTGCTCGGGGCCATCGGTCTTCTGAGCGCAGTTGCACTTCTGCTGTTTGCGGTCATGACGGAGCTGGCGACGAAAGAGCCGCTTACCCAGGCCAATTTTGCCCTTTCGAGCAGCTATCTGCGATTTGCGATCGCCCTCAAGAACATCGAGGTGATCAGGGCGATGGGCATGCAGGATGGCGCAGCGCAGATCGTCTATCGCGATGCGGAAATGGCAAGAAAGGCGCAGGACGTCGCGATGCATCGCACGGAGATCATTATTGGTTTCTCCAAATCGATCCGCACGCTCGCGCAAATCCTGATGATGGGATCGGCCACATGGCTGGTGCTCGTAAACAGCGGCAGTCCCGGCATCATCTTCGTTGCGAGCCTGCTGCTCGGGCGCGGGCTTGCACCAATCGAGGGCGCAATAGGCGCATGGCGCTCCTTCACGTTTGCGCGCAATGCCTTCAATCGCCTGAATAGAATGCTGATAACAGTTGCATCGGAACAAGACGGCCGAGTAGTGCCGATACCGGAACCCAATGGCCTCATTCTCGATAATGTCAGCTATGTCAGGCCATTCGCCGATCGGCCGATATTGACTGATATCACCTTGCGCCTCGCGCCAGGCGATTGCGTAGCGCTGATCGGTCCGTCGGGATCGGGAAAATCGACACTCGGTCGCGTCATAGCCGGCGTTGTGCAGGCAACGAGCGGATGTGTTCTCCTTGGCGGCGTCGATATCTCGGCGCTCCGCCTTTGCGGGGGAACCCGCCATGTCGGATACCTGCCGCAGGACATCGAACTCTTCGGCGGAGCGATCAAGGATGTGATCGGCCGGCTGGACGGAGGAGATCCCGGCAAGGCGATCGACGCCGCGAAGCTGGTGGGATTGCACGAAGCGATCATGCGGCTGCCCCGGGGCTATGAGACCGATATCGGCGAAGGGGGAAACCTGCTCCTTCGGGCTCAGCGCCAACAGCTGGGACTGGCGCGCGCAGCCTATGGAAATCCATCTCTCATCGTCCTCGACGATCCGAATTCGAGCCTGGATTATGACGGCGAACGCATGTTGTTCACGGCAATCGAGCGCATGAAATCCAGGGGGATGACCGTCGTCATCATAACGCACCGAATGGGGATCCTGCCGGTCACCAACAAGATTGCCATCATGCGTAACGGGACGGTGACTGCCTTCGGCGACAGTGACCGGATTTACGACACCTATCTTCAGCCACCGTCTCGAACAGGAACATAGGGAGGGACGCCGCCGTGACCCTTGTTCAGTTGAACGTAGCGCTGGCGAAATTTTCAGATCTGTCAAGAACGGGTCTGCGGTTGGCTCGACGATCGACAGCGCCAGCCGTGCAACAGACAACCTATCTTCCGGTCATCGATCCGAAACAGCGCGGCCCCGCCCCTCCTTCGCCCATGCCGGGGCTCAGAGGCGTTGTCTGGACGGGCAACCTGTTGATCCTGGTCTTCATCGTCGGATTGGGGACTTGGTCGGCCCTGGCGCCGCTGAAAAGCGCCGCGGTCGCATCGGGCATTATCGAACCGGAAACCAGCCGCAAGACCATTCAGCATCTGGAAGGTGGGATCGTGCGGCGGATCCTCGTCAAAAACGGCGATGCGGTCATGGGCGGGCAGATCGTGATAGAGCTCGACGATACGAAGTCCCGCTCGGAGCGCGACAGCATTCAAGGGCAGCTTTGGGACGCCGAAGGAAGCCGCGCCCGCCTGCTTGCGGAGCAGACGGGCAGCGACCATATCGCCTATCCTGACGACCTGAGGGCAGCCATGGACCGATATCCTTCGGTCAGCGAGATTCTGACCGGGCAACAGAAAATCTTCGAAGCCCGTCGCCGGGTCATGCAGGCGGAAATTGGCATCATCAATGAAAAAATCGCGCAGGTGCGGCAGGAGATCGTCGGACTTGGCGCACAGAAGGCATCACTGGCCGACAGGACCACGATCTCGGGCCAGGAAATGGATCAGGTTACTGCCCTCAACGCCAAAGGACTGGAAAAGAAGAGCAGACTTCTCAACCTCCAGCGGGAAAAAGCAGACCTTGATGGCCGGCAGGGTGAAGTAGAGGCACAGATCTCCCGCGCCTATCAGGTGATCAGCGAGTCACAGGCCGATCTCGCAAAGCTTGAGAGCGACCGGTTGAGCGAAGTCGCCCAGGGCATGCGCGATACGGAAAGCCGGATCATGCAGCTGCGCGAGCGCTTGCGGGCGATCGACGACCAGGTTTCGAGGACCGATATCCGTGCTCCCGAAGATGGAACGATCATGAACCTGCGCATCCACACAATCGGTGGGGTCATCGGCGCCGGTGAACCGCTCGTCGATCTCTTGCCACGCGCCGATCGCCTTATCGTGTCCGCCCATGTCAGGCCTGAGGACATCAATCTCGTCCGTGCAGGGCTCGAGGCACAGGTTCATCTCCTTCCATACAATCAGCGGCGCGTTCCACTCCTGAAAGGTCGTGTCGAATATGTTTCAGCGGACCGTCTCATCGATCAGCAGAGCGGCCAGCCCTACTATGCCGCGACAATCCGTGTCACGGACGAGCGGCTGGCGAAAATGAGAAATGTCGAACTGGTCGCGGGCATGCCCGCGCAGACACTGATCGAAACCGGCCAAAGCAGCGTGGCGCTCTATGCCATCAGACCACTCCTCGACAGTTTCAACAGAGCATTTCGCGAGGACTGAGACTGTGATGGGCAAGAGAAAATTCGACGACGACCAGATTACGGGCATCCTGAAGGAGCACCAGGCCGGGGTAACGGTGGCAGATGTTTGCCACAGGTACGGCATCAGCGAGCCGACCTTCTATCGGTGGCAATCCCTGCAGTTCGGAAGCGGCGGTCTCTCAGCCAAAAGGGTGAGAGCACTGGAGGAAGAAAACCAGAAACTCAAGAAGCTCTTGGCCGAAGCCATGCTCTCGGCGGCAACGCTGAGCGAGATGCTGGCGAAGACATCTAAAGGGAGAAACTAACCTCTGAACAGAGGGTTGCTGGCCCCTAAATCCGATCCGGAATTATGTAGCAAATGCCACCAACGGCCACTTTCGGCCCAAAGTGGTCCTTCGAAGACAGACACCGATAGGACAACAGTCAGCTAGGCTTGATTTTACACTCCTCTATCCAGTCCTGCGGTAGCACGTTTACAGCAACGTTCGGCGCCAGCGGATAGAAAGACAGACGGGTGTAGCTCCACGAATACGGCACGCAGTTCTTCAAAACGGCCGCGTGAATATAGAATTGGAGATCACGCGGGACCTGATGCAGGGACATGAAAAATGAGTGCTGAATGACCTTGTCTGCATGGAAGGCAGCGATCGCTTCGGTCCTTTTCCACGTGCCGTAAATGCCTGCAGATATCGCCGCCAAGCACATCCAGGTAGTCATGAACAGCGCGGGGCGAAACTCCAGCCAAATCGCAGGAGTGACAAATGGCCATGCGACCATAGCTGCCGCTACGAAACTTCCGATGAAGAACACGTTCCAGAAATCTCTCGACCCACTTGATGCCATGATCGGTGCGTCGGCCAAGGGGGAGATCAGGTCGCCGCATAGTAGCAGCGCACAAATCGAGTACCCAAAAAACAGATAGAGCGATGCCTGCAACTTACTCATAAACTTCACCGACTGTGTTTCGCATAATGGCGATATCTATCGGGTTGCTGATTGGATGATAAGCCTGCTGCCATTTCACTCCCGTGAACTACATGGATAAAAAGCGAGTCTGCATTGACCGCTTCTGGCGCAAAGCGGTCGATTGCGGATTGCTGCATTGCTACCGAGCTCCCGATTTTCCCAAATCCGTAACCGCCCGCCTCACGGTTGAACGAGCCCGGTGAGCGGCCCTCAACGCGAGAGCTTTTCCGGCTGCCGAAGACATTGAATATCCGGCCTGCTACTGGTTTCGAAGCACGCCTACGAGAGCCTTTCCGTCGGTGAAATAGGGATCGCCGCCTCCGTTCCGGCCGTCTTTGGTCGCTCCGATGCCATTGATCTCATAGCTCGACAAAAGTTGCCCGGCCTTGAGAAGATCGCTGATGACAAGGTCTCGCTCCGCGTCGACATCAGGGCCGATATGATGCGTGATTTGACCGGTATCGTGGCTGAAGCCGACGCCCCGATCAAAACTTGCCGAGCCCAGCCAGTGCGGGCGATCATTTGGGCCGGTTTGTTCGGTCAGCCAAAAACGAACATGGTTGCGTTCGTCGGCGCTTTTGCCCACGGGCTTTTCGAAAGCCAGATCCTGTTTTCTGCCCTCAAAAAGCAGTGGGCTGACCGGCGCATCGAGATCAGGCCGATCAAGCACCACGCTCAGTCCGATATCGATCGATGTGCGCAAAGTAATCTTATCGGCAGGATCCCATCCGGCAGCCGCGAACGCCCGGATGACCTCTTCCTTCGAACCGACAAGACCGACATTGATGGGGTCGCCGGGAATACCCTGCTCGGTGGTCGTGACCATGTTGCCAACCTTGGCAACGCGGTCGGCATCGTGAAAAATCCAGATTTCGGGAATGACGAAATAGGCAAGCAGCAAATATGTGAACAGCAGGGCAGCCACGGTGCTCGTCGCCATGCGGATTTTTGTGCGATGAAGCATTGGAAATCCCCCGATTGCCAGGGAGGATCATACGCCGAACATGCGGCGGCGACATTCATAATTTGCAGTTGGCTTCGGCAGCAACTGCCACCGACCGCTTGTGGCGCAAAGCTGCCAACGCCGCATCGTTATCGGTCAGTGGCATTTGCTCCACAATCCCGATCCTATCTGACCGGCTGTTCCGATTGCAGGATCAGATCGGGCGGTTGACGGATATCCCTTCGAGGACTCCGCGCAACAAAAAGGGGGCACCTCACGGCACCCCCCTTCTGCCCCCCCCAAAGCCGGCATCCCCTCCCCGGATACCGGCCCCCTCACAAACACCCCTCTCCTCCCTCACCTCTGCGTTCCCGGCCCAGCCCGGGTTATCTCACAGAGATTCGCGCCGCCCCTTTTGGGCGCAATGACATCTACGCGGCACATATGCACCATCACCGCGCGGAGGCGACGCCTGAATTCCTGTGACTTCCTTTGCGCCAGCACGCGGGCACAGGAATGAGGGAGGAAAGGGAATGCGCCTGGCAGATGGTGACGAGAAGACACCGTCGCCGGGGCCGCATTTCCGATACCGCTATTGAAAGAAGGGCTTCGTCCCTGAAGCCCCTCCTCCGGTTCAAGATGCTGGATTAGCCGGGGTTGTGTTCGCCATTGCCCTGGCCGTCATGACCGCCCTCGCCATGACCGCCCTCGTCGGAGCCGCCCTTGTCGGAGCCACCCTTGTCGGAGCCGCCCTTGTCCGAGCCGCCCTTGTCGGAACCACCCTTGTCAGAGCCACCCTTGTCAGAGCCGCCCTTGTCGGAACCACCCCTGTCGGAACCGCCCCTGTCAGAGCCACCCTTGTCAGAGCCGCCCTTGTCGGAACCACCCTTGTCAGAGCCGCCCCTGTCGGAACCACCCTTGTCCGAGCCACCCCTGTCAGAGCCACCCTTGTCGGAGCCACCCTTGTCAGAGCCACCCTTGTCAGAGCCACCCTTGTCCGAGCCGCCCTTGTCCGAACCACCCTTGTCCGAACCACCCTTGTCCGAACCGCCCTTGTCAGAGCCGCCCTTGTCAGAGCCGCCCTTGTCAGAGCCACCCTTGTCGGAGCCACCCTTGTCGGAGCCACCCTTGTCGGAGCCACCCTTGTCGGAGCCACCCTTGTCGGAGCCACCCTTGTCAGAGCCACCCTTGTCGGAGCCGCCCTTGTCAGAACCACCCTTGTCAGAGCCACCCTTGTCAGAGCCACCCTTGTCGTTGCGGTCGTTGCCGCCCTTGTCATTGCGGTCCTTGCCACCATCGTGGTCGCGATCCTTGCCGCCGTCATGGTCGCGGTCCTTGCCACCATCGTGGTCGCGGTCCTTGCCACCATCGTGGTCGCGGTCCTTGCCACCATCATGGTCGCGGTCCTTGCCACCATCGTGGTCGCGGTCCTTGCCACCATCGTGGTCACGATCCTTGCCACCATCGTGGTCGTGGTCCTTGCCGCCGTGGTGGTCACGATCCTTGCCGCCGTGGTGGTCGCGGTCCTTGCCGCCGTGGTGGTCACGATCCTTGCCACCGTGGTGGTCGTGGTCCTTGCCGCCGTGGTGATCGTGGTCCTTGCCACCATCGTGGTCACGATCCTTGCCACCATCGTGGTCGTGGTCCTTGCCGCCGTGGTGGTCACGATCCTTGCCACCGTGGTGGTCGTGGTCCTTGCCGCCGTGGTGATCGTGGTCCTTGCCGCCGTGATGACCGCCGTGATCGCCGGGGCCGTCGCCGTCGCCATCACCAGGGTCGGAGCCGCCGGTGTTGCCGTTGCCGTCATCGCCGCCGTTGTTCTGATCGCCGGAAGAGGTCTGGTTCGACGCCTGTTTGCCAGAGTCGGAGCTGCCGCCGGAACGGTTGCCGAAGCGATTGCCGCTGCTGTCGTCATTGACCGTGCGGCTGTCATCGTCGGTGCGGATGGATTTCGTTGGCAGGCACAGCCTGGCCTCAATCGTACCCGGCGCTGCCTTGGCGCAGTTGACAACTGCCGGCGCGGCCATCGTGAGGCTGCTGCTTGCCAGAAGGTAAGCAACGGCGACGCTATACTTCGCTGCTTTGCGGATCATCTTTTCTCTCCCAAAGTTAACAAACCGTTAACTGGGAGAATTCCTATATTAGCGAACCGTTAATTCCAAGAATAAACTGTGGATAATGGCACAGCGCATTAATATATAGTTAATTACGCAAGTAATAAATTTTATTAAAGTTTTAGTATAAACCATGTTACCTTCCCCGCGCACAATAAAGAGGTGATTCATGCGATGGCTTTTTTGTTTTGTTTCCCTCGTGTTTTTTCCTACGCAATTTCAAGCATTTGCCGGACAGCCTCTGCCGGTTGGCAGGAATATCGGCGCGCCGGTGGGGTTCGCCTCTGCTTGCGCCAGCTATCGCTGGCTTTGCCATCGGACATCCGCTCAGGGCGGCGGCCGGGCACCGGTTGAGCAGGCGGGCATGCCGCTTCTGCGCAAGGTCACCCGCGCCGTGAACCTCGCCGTCCGCTCGACGGAGGATCGCTCCTCTTCCGGAAACGGCGATGTCTGGACCCTGCCCATCGGCGGCCGGGGCGACTGCGAGGATTACGCTCTGCAGAAGATGAAGGACCTGATCGACGCCGGATTTCCGGCAAACCGCCTGGCGCTCTCAGTGGTGATCGGCCCGCATGACGAGAACCACGTCGTGCTAATCGCCCGCATGGACGATGGCGACTACGTGCTCGACAATCTCAACAACGTGGTCAAACCCTGGAGAGCCACGCCCTATACATTTCTTGCGACGCAGGATTTCCGGGCAAAATCAACCTGGCGCGTGACGCTTGCCGGGCCGCGGGCGAATGAGTTTTCGTGATCGGACCCTCCCTCCGACACACCATGACTTGTCGACCACCAATTCGGTTCATTCCGGGGGGATCAACCCGGTCTGTCCTCTGATTAAAACCCCTCCCCAACCCCTCCCCACAAGAGGGAGGGACTAAGACGCGGCACCGCCTCGCTCCCCCGAAACGTCGAGGATCCGTTATTATGTAGCAAATGCCACCAACTCGGTGGTGGCAATTGAGTCGCTGGTTGATGACTCCAATCGGCCCGCAGTGATGATGACCGCTGTCGGCCCACAGCGGACAGGCCGAGCCCTGAGGCGATTTGTCTTCACGCCCGTAATTGACGGTCCCTTGAGCAGATGACATCATCATGACCATGGGTTTTCACCGCAACACGCCCGCAGTTGGCGGCCATGATTAGGTGACATCATCATGAGTGTGGGTTCGCACCGCAAACCGCAGATACGCCGGGCGACGCCGCCGTCGGAAAGTGTCGTTGCAAGCTGGTACGAGAACGCTAGTTTACTCGATAGCTACAGCATTGACTTGACTGCATCGGAGCAGTCGAGCATGCGCGAGTTGGCGACTCGGACACTCGTCAATCCACCCGCGTGGCAAAAGGCGTTAATCGCGCTGCGCGACGCCATGGTTACGCCCTTTGGCATCAAAACCTCCGATACGGTTAGGACGAGCCCAGACAGCCATGAACGGGTGGACTTCTTCCCGGTCCACTGGGAGGGCAAGGACGAAATCGTGCTCGGTACTGATGACCGACACTTGGACTTCCGGCTATCTCTTCTCCGACGCCGTTCTCCGATAGGCACGTTGCTCATCGCGACAACCGTTGTGCATACCCACAATGTCTTGGGCTTCACTTATCTTAACGCGATCAGACCTTTTCATTACCTGGTGGTCAGAGCCAACCTGGCACGCTCTACATAAACACAGCTACAGTAGAGCAGCAGGGCGCGAAGCTGCCACTCGAAAGCCGAAATCAACCGCGCGGTAGACTACAGTATCAAACGTTCCTTCTATGAAAATTTCGGCCCTCACCTTGAGCGTATCGATATGCAAATCGGGTATTTATCCCGAGCCCGGCACCATGCCGGGCCAATTCCCTAAAGCCCGAGCTTCCGGTAGTCTAGGATCGAAAGTTCGGCATAATTTGAACGCGTTGGAAGACCGAGTTCAGCCCATTGCAGACGTGCACCCGCTGCTGTGGAAAGCGCAAAATGCGGACCATGGAGAATTTGCCACAAACCGTCGCGAGCGATTTAGCTCGGCGCGTTGCACGCCGGCTGTCAGGGCCCCCTAGACTGGCGGGAACTCGGTCTTTCTCTTGATCAAGGGCGCTCGGCACTTTGAACTCATTCGGTCTGGTTTGTCGGATCAGGGTGTATCCGGCCCCACAACGGCACCGGCGTGACCGGCACCCGTGGCACTGACAGTCAAGCTGGCAAACGCGATCTCACCATCGGTAACGTAATGGTTGACCTTTCCGGTGTTCAAACGTGAGCCAGATTGGTGCCGCGCGACCTCCCCGATTACTTGCTTTGCCCTCAGTTCATTGACTATGTAGTCGCGCTCGGCGTTCGTATCGGAATCGGTCTTATGTGTGACTTGGAATGTTAGCCAAGTCAGAGAAAGTCCGGTATCTCTCGTGCCCGCCCCAACCCATAGGACGCGCTCCTCGGGCGATGGCCTGTCGGTATTCAACCAGAAGCTCGCCGCGCTCATGTCGTCCTCGGAATGGGCAAGGCTAAGGGCCCAGAAACGGATGTGATGGCGCTTGCGGGGGCTATCGTCGATGGGCTCCTGGAATCCTATGTCCTGCCGTCGTCCAAAGAGATAGAAGGTGCTGAAAGGTGCGGTGGGATAGGCAGAGTTCATCAGGAAAGCGCGCATCATTCGCAACGAGCTTGCGATCCCCAAATTGTCGGCCGTGGACCAGCCCGCCGTTGCAAAGGCCTCCCGGAGTTGTTGAAGATTGCCGATGAGGGCGAAATTTATAGGATCGCCGGGCAGGCCATCGGCCGTGATCGTGTATCTGGGGATCAGCCCCCGATGAAGAACCTTCAGGGACAGTCGGACCACGCTCGGAAGAATGACGTAAGCAGCCAGGCCATATGTGAGGCACACCGCAGCGAGCCATGGAAACCTGTGGTCCGCAGTATCGAAAACTACGAAGACGATCAGCCAAACGCTGAGTACACCCAGACAGAAAACCAGAAACCTCCGGAAAAGGCGCGTCAGCAATCTCAAGACACAGTCTCCTAGTCTGGCGTCTGATGGGCTGGCAGTCGCCCTCGCTGTTCGTCACCGGGATTTTAGCACCCGAGAGTATGCAAATGATAGCGCCGCCGTCGCTCCTTGTCGGCCATATCGAGCGAGCCCCCACCACAAGCTAGCGGAACCATGTGGCACTTGCTCCATAACGCCGCGATTTTGCCGCAAAACTTAGGATTCCTGCGACACGGCATTGCCCAATGTCGGAGACGGCCGGTGAAAAACATGGATCGCGGAGACGGCGTCGGCAATCAGTGCGACGATGCCGCAGGCCTCGGGCAGTGTGGGCCAACGCCCATAGGCCCTGCGGGTGTTGGGATTGCAAATATTGGCGGTGAAGAATTCGAAGAAGCGATACGAGACATGGTCACCAGCGGCGGCAACAATCGCAGGGGCGTGCTGCGCGGCTATGACCGCAGCTGGTTCATGACGCTACGTCTCCGGGCGTCTCAAATCGCTTCCGCAGAAAGATGAAGCTGTGTCCCGGTGGAAAATCATCCATGATCCCGAAGGCCTCATACCCAAGCCGTTCGTAAAACCCGCGCGCCTGGAAGCTATGGGTCGTGAGCCACGCGCCTCGGCAGCCGCGATCTATCGCCTCTTGCTCAGCGAGCGCCATGAGACGACGGCCAATACCACCATGGCGAAGCGCTTCCGGCACTACCAGTAGATCGACATGCAGGTGGTCATGAATCGTGCTGCCCCAAAGCCCACCAATGATATTTCCCGTTTCGGGCTCAGTGACAGTTAAGGCCAGCAGTTTATCTTCGGTCGGACGCCCGATACGAGACGCGTTGAACTCAATCAGCGACGCGGCAATAGCGGACCGCTCATGTGAACCCGGATCTCTGACGAGCTGGATCGTTACCTGCATGAGCATCCTCGCGAAAATCCCGATAAAAGCGACACTTGTTTTCCTAACTTTTGCCACGGCGCATAGTACGGAGTTCTGCGATAGCCGCAATGTCCGCTTGTGGCGCAAAGCTGCCAACGCCGCATCGTTATCGGTTGGTGGCATTTGCTCCATAATCCCGCGAGGATCCGGAAAGCGGGTGCAGCAGGTTAAACCCCTCCCACCTGTGGGGGTCCGAAGGACGGGTCGAGACCCGTGGCTCGACCCCGGCATCCGACAGGATGGGTTTGGGGCGGGGTCTTCCTTCAGCGCCGCAGCGGATACAGCAAGGCCCACCACGAACCATGATCCCCGTCAGCGGCCTTTGCGGATCGCCTCACCACCCTACTTCTCTCCCGGTGAGCATTTGGCAACCCCGGCTCCGTCCGGGCATTTCCCTATAGCAACCACAAGAGGAGGGTTTCCCCGTGGGCGTCTTCGACCGCATCAAGAACGCGATTTTTGGCAAAGCGCAGGCAGCACCCGTGCCAGAGCCGGCATCCGCAGCTCCCCCTGCCGCTCAGCCCACGGCAGCCACCAAGTCCCCACCGGTAACCGAACCCGCCACCGGCGCGCCGCCACCGGCTCAACCGAGCCCCGCCCAAGCCAGCAGTGCCGATATCGAGCAGATCCTGAACGCCGCCGTGAAGAAGTCCGGCCAGAAGCTCGATTGGCGCCATTCGATCGTCGACCTCATGAAGGCGCTCGGAATGGATGCGAGCCTTGCCGAACGCAAGGAGCTTGCCGGCGAGCTCGGCTACACCGGCGATACGAATGACAGCGCGAAGATGAACATCTTCCTCCACAAGGCACTCATGAAGAAACTGTCGGAAAACGGCGGCAAGGTGCCGGCCGATCTTCTGGATTGAGTGACAGTTGGTAGAAACGACGAGAGCAATTTCAGCAAAACTGCGCAGCGGTCTTGCGTCCTCCGGAATTGCGTGAAGCAAAGAGACGGGGCGTTTCCGTGATTTGAAGAAACGGAAATGCTCTACGCCAGCCCGAAGGCCTTGCGCGCCGTCGAACAGGCGTCGTCTCCGGGAAGGCATGTGCGGCAGACGTCCGGCCTGAGGCCGTAGATCACGCATGATACTTTCGAACCGATGGTGCCCGAGAGCGCAGAGCAACGCTCTCCATCGCAGCGCATGCCTGATTGATCCGCCGAGACGAACTGAGCCGGCAGCAAATCGAGGTCGGCATCGCTCTCGGTGGAGAATCTCGGCCATTCGCTCGAATAGGAACAGCACGCGCCGCAGGCCTGACAGTCTAGCTCTGTTGATAGGGTCATGGACAGGTCTTAGCACCTTACCTGCCAAGGATGCAAAACCATCCGTGCCTCCACGTCGGAGATTTCGTCAGCATCCGTCGGCCGCATGGCCGAGGTGAGCGCTTCCGGCGGATGACGCTGACGTATAAGTGCACCAATGCTAAAGTAAAAAGGCTCTTCAGCATCCAATTGAGCAAGTATGCCCCGGCACACCCCCTCTGTCCTGCCGGACATCTCCCCCACAAGGAGGGAGATTGGCTGGGGCACCGGTTTCCCCAAACAATGAACGTTGCAGC
This sequence comes from Rhizobium sp. 768_B6_N1_8, assembly GCF_051811225.1. Lineage (NCBI taxonomy): Bacteria > Pseudomonadati > Pseudomonadota > Alphaproteobacteria > Hyphomicrobiales > Rhizobiaceae > Rhizobium > Rhizobium sp. 768_B6_N1_8. The sequence goes on from NZ_JBPWPV010000001.1 coordinate 2,323,783, forward strand.
GGGCAAAACGGTAGAGGGACGAGAAGGTCAGGCCGCTTGTCGATCTCCACCCTTGTGGGGGAGATGTCCGGCAGGACAGAGGGGGGGTATCCCACGGCACAACCCCTCATGAAAAGAGGTTAGCGCAGGCGAACCTCCTCCCCCAAAAGACCTTCATCAAAATACACGCCATCAGCCTATATCCTCGCCCTTGCGGGCCATATGCCGCCGTGGTTTCATTCATCACATTCTCAGGGGACGATATTTCATGACGGGATTTTCGAAGGCTCTGATGGTTTCGACCGATGTTGCCCATATCGTGCTCTTCCACCCCGATGATCTCGCCCATGCCGGCGACTGGCCGATCGCCTGGTATTCCGAGCCCTTCGTCTACCCGCTCGAAAGTGCCGCGGGCCGGCTGATTGCCTGGTCGACGCGCAGCGACGGCAGTTTTGCCTTGCGCCTCACCGATGGCGCGATGACGGAGCGGGAACAGTCCTATGCCGGTCCGCGCTGGACCTTTCCCTATAGCGTGCGGCATGGACGGGTGTTTCTCGACAATACCGATACCCTGCCGGGCAAGGAGCAAATGACGCAGACAACGGATGCTGAGGAATATTGGATCGACATCGCGAATGGAGACTATGCCGTCACCGTGACCGCGCTTGAGTGGAGCGCCGAGCCAAGCGCGAGGGAGGATGGTACGGCAGACAAGGGCTCAAGCGATAACGGCGCCGACAAGCTGCCCGACTATGTGGTGCAGTTTCAGCCCGTATCCGGCGAGCCGATCAAGCCGGCAAGACGCCCGCCCGATCTCCTCTGCCTGATGGAAGCGGTCGCAACCGACAAAATCTACACCCATAACCCGAAACCGCCGGAGCCGATCGATTTCTCCCGTCCCTACCCGGCCTTCGCCTCGGCCAATGTGACGCGATCAGGCGGGAATTTCTCAAGCCAGGGCGAGGCGCCGATCGAGGCGGCGGTGCCTGCCGATGGCGACAAGTTCGCGATCTTCGACACGCCCTTTGTCGTGGCAGCCGAGCTCGTCCCCGGCGCTCCCGCCGTGATTGCCGAATGCCATGGCAGCGGCGGCAGCCCTGGCAAGGCGATGCGCTTTTCCTTCCGCGCCAGGCAGGCTGTGCAGATTGCCGAGGTTACCGGCCAGTACATCGACGGCAGCTTCGAAGCCCTGGGCACAACTGGCCTCTTCCGCCGCCGGCAGAAGCCGGTTTCATCAGATGCGCTCGCCGCCGTGCGCATTGCACCGCTGCCGGAGGTCACCGGCAAAGTGGAGGTTTCGGCGCTGCGGGCAAGGATGGTCGGCGATCTCAGGGGCGCCGGCGCGCTTGGGCGGCAGCTCGGCGGCCTCTCGGAATATGAGGCGCGCAAGCTTGAAGCCTCCGACGATGCCGCCATGCTGATGGACTGGCTGATCGATCATCTGCCGCTTCATGCGCGGGAGCGGCTGCGGATTGCCACGCTGGCGCCGGATGCGCAGTGCGAGGCGCTGGGTGCGGCTTATGATGGGCTTGGGTAAGAGAGCTGCCTTCAGGTATTGTGCGTGTCTTGCCCACCAAGATCGAAGCGCTTGGTTCGAGTCCACCGCCACCACGCACCCTTCACCCGCCCAAGCATCCTCTTCACCATCTCGAGCGTTTCAATCCCGCCAGCACCGGTTTCGGAAAGGACACCCGGCAGCCTCACTTCGCTTTCAGTGGCACCGGAAAGTCGTTCATCAGGTCGAGCATGCAGAGGGAAAAATCGAGCTCCGTTTCCTTCGCGCGCACCCGTTCCCCGTTTGGCTTGATATTCGTCACGTCGAGTTCGATCGGAACGGTGATCATCCTGTCCCCGTAAAACTGGATGCGCCCACCCATGCGGGTGATATCCATGCGATTACCCGAGGCGTAAAGTTTTCTCCGGCTCTGATGTCCAGAGCAGCAAGAGGAGGACGCAATGCCGACCATCCTGGCTCATCATGACGTCAAGGACGTCAAACACTGGCTCGCCTCGCCCCGTCGCAAGGAAATTTTCGAACCGATCGGCTGCACGAACATTCGCACCTTCGTCGATCCGCAATCGTCCAACAAGGTTGGCCTCGTCATGGACGTCGCCGATATGGGCCGCCTGGCGGAATTCATGAAGACCAGGCAAGCGGCCGATGCGATGGAATATGACGGCGTATTGCCCGAGACCCTGGTGATCCTCGTTCAATCCTAGCCAAGCGGCTGAGTTCAATCCGTCAGGGATCAACCCGTTCTGTCGGCGTATCGCGCCGGCAATCAATCCCCGCCGCCCATGCATCCTTTTTCCGCCTCGAACGTTTGAACTCCGTCAGCGAAAGAGGAGACCGCAATGGCGAGCACGACAGGCAGGGACGCCATCGAAGGCATGGACGAACTCAGAGACGCGAGCGAGCCCACGCCAGCGCCCGAACGTGAAAAAACCCCCGAACAGGAAAAGGCCGATCAGCACGCGAAGGCCGAGGGTTTTGCGAGTGAGGCGGCCTATGAAGACTATCTGCATGCGGTCGCCGAGGATGCGCCGATAGAGGAGATCGTCGTCGATGTCGAGCGCGCCGCCGCGCGCGAGGAGCTCGAGCGGCAGATCGAGAATGTGCGTTACGAGATCAATAATCTTCGCGCCCGGCTGCACATCATCCGCCATCAGGCGGGCAGCGTGGTGGAAGAAAATATTCGCTGGGCGGATGCGAGCGCCCATGCGCAGCTTGGCGCTTATCCCTGGCTGAAACTGTCTGGCGCCATGGCCGCAGCCTTCCTCGTGGGCAAGGCCTTGCAGCGGCTGCCCTTCGGCTCGCTGGTGACGGCAGCCGCACCGCTGGTGATTGCTGCTGCGCGGGAGAGAGGCCGGTAGGATTGGCCTTTCCATACCGCGTATTCTGCAGCCGCTAGCGCCGGAACTTGCAGATGGCAAGCAGCGACAAATCTTCGCCCGGCCATGGCGGAGTGGCTTCTATCGGGCAGCCGCATTCCAAAAATCGTTCACCTTCGTCATCATCCGGGTGACATCAGTTTCTGACGCGGAACCACTTCCTCCACACGGAAGTCCAGAGTATTGCTCCCAGAACCCCCACTCTCTAAGGTAGCAAGAACAAGGAATGTATTGGGGGCATAAAAATGCAACAGCAGCCAATCACGCCCGTAACACAGTCGGATTTAATTGAGCCTGAAGTTTCAAAGGACATTTGGGACAAAATCGACATACTAGGTAAATTGCTAGGCTCTATTCTAATTCCGCTCACCGTCGCCATTGCTGGATTCTATGTAAATACAGCGTTACAAGATCGCTCAGCTAAGCAAAAAACTGCCGAAATAGCGATAAGTATTCTCCAATCTGATAATCCCGCCACCCCAGAGCTTAGGGCTTGGGCCGAGGGTGTTTTCAGAGATACACTCGCATCAGCTAGTCAACCATTGTCACCAAAGGCGTTGCAAGAGCTGCGCAGCAATCCTCTTCCATCCAACGTCGCAGGTGTGGATCTTGTCAGTGCATTCGAGGGGTTCAGCTCAACCCCCATTCGTGACCCATTTGGCGGGTGGAGCATTGGATTTGGCCACACGGACGGTGTCGGTCCGGACACACCAGCGGTTACCGTGGATCAGGCGAAAGATTTATTAGCCAACGATCTTAAGGCCGCCAACTCGGCCATAGATCAACTCGTTAAAGTTCCACTCTCGCCCAATCAGCGTGAAGCTCTAGTCTCTTTTGTATGGAACGTCGGAGTGAAAAATTTCTCGTCATCCACATTGCTACAAACGCTAAACGCCGGTCAGTATGAAAAGGTACCGGACGAGATGAGGAGATGGGCAATGCGCAGCGGCACCCTTTTGCCTGGGCTAAAAGCGCGTAGGGAGCGTGAAATTTCGGTATGGAACCAGTAAGAACAAAATTGGCTATTCGTAGTCGGTTTTACCGAAGAGTGGATGGTGGTGCTTCGACAGACTTACGAGTCGAAGGCAAAATGGAAGTCGCCGGTGCGGCTCACACTGCCGCGGCTATACCGGAGACCTCCATCTTTGACCGCTGCCCTTCTGCTCCCTCGCCACCGCCGTCTCGCCTCTCATTCTGGCGGCGGCGCGCGAAAGACGCCGGTAAGATCGCCCTGCCCCCATACCGCGTGTCTTGCCGCCGCTAACGCCGAAACTTCCGCCGCGCCGCCCGCATCACGCTTTCTGCGAGGATCACAAGACAGCCAGCCACGAGCAGCACCGCCCCTGCGATCGGGCCGATGAGCGTGGTTTCCACCGCGAGGCCGACGGCGAGCACCAGCAGCAGGCTCAACAGCGCCAGTGCCCCGTCATCGATGAACATGCCGATGAGTTCCTTGAAGGCGATCTTGAGAATGTTCATCGGGCGAGCTCCGCATGCGTATCGTGATATTGCCGCAGCCACCGGACTGCGATGAAGGAGAAGGCGGCGAGCAGGGCGAAGATTCCAAGCAGCGAGAGGTCTTCGCCCGGCCACGGCGTGCCGATGCCCTCGCCGATCCAGAAGATGCCGAAAGCCGTCAGCAGCAGCCCGACGATGAATTTCAGCGTATTTTCCGGCACTGAAGACAGTGGCTTGTGGACGAGAAGCCCGATGACGAGCACCGCGATGCAGGCAATCAGCGCTCCGAGACTTGCATAGGGCAGCATGCCGGGCCGCGCACCTGTCGCGATCACGATGAACACCACTTCGACGCCTTCGAGCAGCACCGCCTTGAAGGCGGCCGTACCGGCCAGAAAATCGGCCCGCCGGTCGGCGGATTGGCGGGCAAGCGCATCCGTTTCCGAGGCAAAGGCCTTCTCTTCGTCATGCAGCGCAATGAAGCCCGCGGCCCTGAGGATCGCCTTTCTCAGCCACCGCATGCCGAACAGGATCAGCAGCGTACCGATGGTAAATTGCAGGATGTCGATCGGGACAAGGCCGAGCAAAGGCCCGAAGACCAGCACCAGCACCGCCAGCACGAAAAGCGCCAGCCCCGTGCCGATAAAGGCCGGCCGCCAGCTCTGTGTCACGCCGACGGCAAGGATGATCGTAAAGGCCTCCACGACTTCCACGAAGGAGCCGAGGAAGGAGGCCGTCATTGTCGAGGTTATGCTTGTGATCGTCGTCATCTTCTACTCGGTTTTCTTGGCTTCGATCCGGACAGGCAGGCGGGAAGGACCGGGCATCGCTGCCTTGGCAGGGAGAATGCCAGCAGCGAACCCGGCATGTCCATCACCCTCATGGATCAGCCCGCAGACACCGGCTCTGTCGGGTGGGAGGATTGCCGTGCGGGATGGATTGGCATGCGGCGGGCGGAGGTCGTGTCACAGGCTGTAGGTCAAAGACCTGTCCTGCCCTTTTCCGCGATCTTACAAATCCGTAAGCGCTCGCCTCGCCCCTCATGGCTGACCCATGACAGAGCGAGGCGAGCACGTCAGGCAGCCCTTAACGCAATGGCTCTTCCGGGCTGCCTTCGATCTCGGGTTCGTAGTTGAAGCTCATGTAGATGACGATGAAGGCGATGATCGCGAGGAACATCAGGCTCGTATAGATCGTGCCGAGCCCGAGGCCGCCATAGTCCGATGGCTGCGAGAGATAGTCGCCGAGCGAGGCGCCGAGCGGCCGGGTGAAGATATAGGCGAGCCAGAAGGACAGGATGCCATCGAGCCTGAATGCATAATGGGCAAAGGCGATGACGGCGATGATGGCGCCGAAGATCAGGCCCGTCGTGATGTAGCCGAAGCCGAACACCTCGGAGATCAGGTCGCCGACGGCAGTTCCGAGCGCGAAGGTGAAGAGCACCACCAGCCAGTAGAAGGCTTCCCGTCGTGTCGTGAAGATCGAGTGGATCGACAGCGTGCCCTCCTTCGCCTTCCAGAAGATGAAAGTGACGATCAGCGCGATCGAGAAGGCGATGGTCGAGGTCAGAAGCGGCACGCCGAAATTATCGGTGAGATTATCCGTCACCAGCGTGCCGACGACGCTGATCAGCACCACCGCCAGCCAATAGACCCAGGGAACGTAACGCCTCTGGGTAAACTGCAGCACGATTGCGCCGATGAGGATGGCGGTCATGATGATGGAGGTTACCGTCAGGCCGAGGCCCATATTGACCGCCAGATAATCGGCCGCCGTCTCGCCCATCGTCACCGCCATCAGCTTGATCAGCCAGAAATCGACGGTGACGCGCGGCACGCGGTTGATGTCATCAGCCGGCATATTCGCCGGCCCGTCTGATGATCTTTCTGCCATTGGATCTCTCCTCGCTTGCTGCAATCACTTGCCCATCAGCGCCATGGCTTCGGTCAGGAACTTGTCCGAGCGGGTATCGTCATCGGCATTGCAGCGCTCGACGGCTTTCGCTTCGAGATCGTTGACCTTGGCCATGTCGGCATCGCTGAGCTTGGCCTTCGCCTTGGCGGCGCGCATATCCTTCAGCATGTCTTCGCAGGGCACGGTGGCGGCATGGGCGGGCATGGCAACGGCGATGACGCCGGCCATGACGAGGGCATTGAGCAGGCCTGCGCCAACTAGTGTCGTTGGGAATGTCTTCATGGGATATCTCCTTGAATGCGGCGCCCCGGCGCCGGCGTTTGAACAGCGGTGGCGTTCGTGTTTCCGCCACCCCTGTCTCTGCTTCTAGCCGCCGGTCCATACACAGCCTTTGCCGGGAAGATACGCTTTCGTAAGAAAGGTCCGGTTGCAGGAAGAGCCGGGATCGGACCGGTTCCGCCGACTTACGAATCCGTAAGAATTCGACAAGGCGGAGGACACAATTTTGCGCGAATTGTGCCGCGTGAGAGTAATCTTCCGATCAGGTGAAGGGTTTGGACCGGCCATGCGCATTCTTGTCGTCGAGGACGATAAAAAGACGGCCGATTTTGTCGCTCGCGGCATGATCGAGGCGGGCCACGTCTGCGACGTCATCGACGACGGGCGCGACGCGCTTTTCCAGGCGACACGTGAGCAATATGACGTGCTGGTCGTCGACAGGATGGTGCCCGGCCTGGACGGACTGTCGCTGATCAAGGCGGTGCGCGCCGCAAGGATCGGCACGCCGGCAATTTTCCTCACCTCGGTCAGCGGCGTCGACGACCGCGTCGAAGGGCTGGAGGCCGGCGGCGACGATTACCTCACCAAGCCCTTCGCCTTTTCCGAGCTGCTCGCCCGCGTCAATGCGCTGGCGCGCCGCCCGCCCGTGCAGGACCAGAAGACGGTGCTGCGTGTGGCTGATCTCGAACTCGACCTTGTGCGCCGGCAGGTGACGCGACAGGGCCAGACGATCGAACTGCAGCCGCGCGAATTCACCCTGCTCGAAGTGCTGATGCGTGGCGAAGGCCGGGTGCTGACCCGCACCATGCTGCTCGAACGCGTCTGGGATTTTCACTTCGACCCGAAGACCAGCGTCGTCGAAACCCATGTCAGCCGCCTGCGCGCCAAGATCGACCGGCCTTTCGACATCCCGCTGCTTCATACCGTGCGCAACACCGGATACAGCCTGCATGCGCCGCGCTAGAGCATCGGACCGAAAAGTGTGTAGCGGTTTTCAGATAATCCGATGCTTGAGCAAAAGAGCATCGGACCGAAAAGTGTGTAGCGGTTTTCGGATAATCCGATGCTTGAGCAAAAGACCATCGGACCGAAAAGTGCGCAGCGGTTTTCGGGTAATCCGATGCTGATGGAAAAAGCCGCTTCCAGGAAAAGCTCCAGGCTGCTGCGCAGCACGCCCTTCCGGCTGGCGCTGGCCTTCGGCCTGCTTTTCATCCTGGCCTTTCTGGTGGCCGGCATCATCACCTACCAGCTCCTGAAACGCGATCTGGCCGAGGCGCTGGACGATTCCGTGCGCGAGACCTATTCGGTCGTCGCCTCCACCTATTCACCGGCCGACATCGAAGACCTCGTTGCCGCTGTCGCAGCCTATGCCCGCCTCAACAATGCCGAAGACAGCATTTTCCTGCTTTCGGGCGAAAAGGGTAAGCGGCTTGCCGGCAATGTCTCGCCGTTTGCGGCAGAAGACGGCCTTTCGACCATCGAGGCCGGCGACATCGGACAGAAGGGCGACGACCGCATCCGCATTCTGGCAGGCACCGTTGGCGGCAACCGGCTGATCGTCGGCGAGAGCTTTGCCGAAACCGAGGATCTGGAACATATCGCGCTGATGAGCTTCGGCTGGGCCACCGGCGGCATCATCATTCTCGCCTGCGGCGGCGGCGCTTTTCTCGCCGCCCGCGCCCAGCGCCGGCTCGACGGCATCGAGCGGGCGATGAGCGATGTTTCGGGCGGCGATCTGGCGCGGCGCATTCCGCTCGAAGGCAATGGCGATGATATCGATGTCGTCGCAACCCATATGAACCAGGCGCTGGACCGGCTTTCGGCCCTCGTCGAAGGCATGCGGCAGGTGAGCGCCGATATCGCCCATGACCTGAAGACACCGCTCAACCGCCTGAAGATGACCGTCGAGCAGGCAATCGAACAGGGCGGGCGCGGTGAGGATGTCCAGACCCTGCTGATCGACGCCCGCGAGGAAAGCGACCGTATCAACGCCACGTTCGAGGCGCTGTTGCGCATCTCGCAGATCGAGGCCGGCGCCCGCAAGGCGCGCTTCCGGCCGGTCGATATCAGCGACATCATGGGTTCGGTTGCGGAAATCTACAGCAGCGTTGCAGAGGATAGCGGCCAGTCGCTCAATTTCACCACCAGGCCCGCCTCCCCCTGCATGGTCAATGGCGACCGCGAACTGCTGACCCAGCTCTTCGTCAACCTCGTGGAAAATGCCATCAACCATTGCCCGCCGATGACCAGGATCACGCTTGCGCTGCGGGCCGAGGATGACGGCTTTTCGGCCAGTATTTCCGACGACGGCCCCGGCATTCCCGAAGCGGAGCGCGAACTCGTCTTCCGCCGCCTCTACCGCCTCGACAAGAGCCGCACGACATCAGGCAGCGGCCTGGGCCTCAGCCTCGTCAAGGCAATCGCCGATCTGCATGCCGCCCACATCACGCTCACCGACCGGCATCCCGGCCTCGGCATCACCCTCCTCTTTCCCGCCCAATACCAAGGATAAAAATGAAAAGACGTTGGAGAAGTCTGGAGCAATTCCAGCAAAAGTGTGTAGCGGTTTTGCGTCCGGAATTGCGCAAAGAGACAAAGCGAAAGCATGTCCGCATCTACGGACGTGCTTTTGCCGCTTTCGGCGTCGCCGCCCTGTTGTTCGGCGGCTACCTCGGCGGGCTGCAACTGCTTGGCAATTTCCATGAAGTGCTGCCGGGCGAACTCTACCGCTCCGCCCAGCCCTCAGGCGCCGATATCGACACCTACGTCGCCCGCTACGGCATCAAGACCATCCTCAACCTGCGCGGCGAAAACACCGCCAACTGGTACATGCAGGAAACCGAGGCAGCGAAGAAAGACGGCATCACCCATATCGACTACGGGCTTTCCGCCTCCACGGAGGTGACGGCCGAGCAGGCGCACGAACTGCTGACCCTGCTGCGCAACGCCCCAAAGCCGATCCTCATCCACTGCCAGGCCGGCGCCGACCGCACCGGCCTCGTCTCCGTCCTCTACCTGCAACAGATCGCCGGCCTCGACGAGGAAAGCGCCGAGAGGCAGCTTTCGGTCCGCTACGGCCATATCGGCATCCCCTATCTCTCGGCGGCCTTCGCCATGGATGCGAGCTGGGAAAAGCTCGAGAAGGTTTTCGGGATCGATAGCTAGGGCTTGCTCTCTTGGGTGGAGTGCCAACAAGCCCGGGCCTGAAAAGGACGACCATGCGGCGGGACAGCTATTCAAATTTCCGGACACGCGGGAGTTTTCGGGGACGCATTACGTCTTCAACAACACCCGCGTCGTGAGTAAACCTGTCTCGGAACTCAAGAAGCTAAAACCGGCAAGACGATCTTCATTTTCGGCAGCGCGGAACTGGCGGATTCACTTCTGAGGGAAGACCTAGTGGACGAAATCCGAATCTGCCTTGTGGCCGTCATCCTCGGCGGCGGCAACCCGCATTTCAAACCGGCGGGCCGGCAGCTTCCACTGAAGCTACTCGACAGCACGACGACCGCAGCCGGCGCAGTTATCCTGCGCTATGAGCCGGTCAAGGCGTACCCCCCGCCGGCTTGGATTATTCCTTCGGCGGCCCGCCCCGCCGCTCCAGCGCCGTCTTGCGGATGGTCTCCGCGATGTCAGGACTACTGCTCGACAACATCTGGAAATCCACGACGTAGAGCGACAGCAGCGATACCTCGGTTGCTGCGCTGACCGTCGCTGAGCGCGGTTCGCCGCTGATCAGCGCCATCTCGCCAAAGAAGTTTCCGGCACCGAGTTCCACTGGATGGTCGGGTGTCGCCACGGTGACCCGCCCCTCGACAATGAAGAACATCTGATCGCCAACATCGCCCTTGCGGCAGATCACGGCACCTGCGGGGACAATGCGCGGCCGCAACGCCCGAACGATCTCGATCAGTGCAGCGGAACCAAGCTTCTGGAACAGGGGTACGGCAGCGATCAATTGCCAGTTGCGAACGAAGTCTTGGCGGCGAACCTCTTCGTAGAAGCCGGTGGCGAGGATGCCGGCCCAAAGTGCAAAAATACCGATCCCGCTCATCATCACCAATCCGGCCAGAACTCGACCTGCAAGGCTCTGCGGGATCTCGTCACCGTAGCCGGTCGTCGACAGCGTCACGACCGCCCACCACATCGCCTGCGGAATGCTGCCGAACGTATCGGGCTGGACGTCTCGCTCGATGATATAACCGGCCAACGCAGCACCAAAAAGAACGATGCCGAACACCGATGTCACGCCAAGCAGATTGCGCGATTCATTCGCGACCACCTTTGCCAGCAGCCTGAAAAAGGTCGAGTCGCGCAACGGCTTGAGAAGCCAAATGGCGCAATAGAGGTTTCGATCACGGGACCCAACGAACAAGAATGCAGCAGCCGGAACCAGAACCGCGAGCAAATCGATCACGAGGGCCGGCATCCCGCCCGACAAGCGGTGTCGCCGTGAAAGCAATGTGCCGCTCAATTGGAGGACATAAGCAAGCCAAATTGCCGCGAGTAGCAGCTCAAAGACAAGCCTCTCCTGACCAGTAAGGCCCTGCGTCGTCAGTGCGGCAACGACCAAGAGACCGATTGTAGCGAACAGCGCGTTGAGCGGCGTCGAAATCTTTGAGAATGGCACTGCCGACATTAGATACTCCCAACCGCCCGGCATTCGTCGACAATAGATACCTTCGGACCACACGCAAGGGAGGTTGGGTGGCGCCTCGTTCAAAAGCAGCCTACCAGGCCTCCATAAGAACCCTCACGCCCCCCCGCCCTGCCCCTCTCCATCCGCCCGCACAACGAAACGCTTCGACACCAGCCAGCACAGCAGCGCCCAGAGCGAGCCGGCGACCCAGCCGGCCACCACATCCGTCGGATAATGGACGCCGAGATAGATGCGGCTGAGGCCGATCGTGACGGCGAGGAAGATGCCTGCCCCCATGACGAAGATGCGCGTGGCGCGGAAGCGCTGCGTGCGGGCGAGAAGCGCCCCGAGCGTGAGGTAGGTGACGGCAGAGACCATCGCATGGCCGCTCGGGAAGCTCAGATCGTTGACATCGACGAGATGCGGAACAACGTCGGGCCTCGCGCGCGCAATGATGATCTTGAGACCCGTGCTCGCCAGCCAGCCCGAGAGAACCGAGAGGAACAGGAAGACGGCGATGACAGTCTTGCGGTCGAGCAGCAGATAGGCTGTCGCAAGCAATGTCAGCAGCGTCAGGACGGTGACACCGCCGAGGCTGGTAATGTCGCCCATCGCATGAACGAGCCATTGCGGGCCGATCGGCCGGCCGAGATCGCCGGGCTGGCGCAGCCAGAGCAGGATCGTCTGGTCGAAGCCAAGCGTTTCGCCTTCCAGCACCTCGCTCGTCAGCCGCTGCAGCAGGAAGAGGCCGCCGGCAATGCAGGCAAAGGTGATGAGTGTCATCGGCTCATACTGGTTCAGCCAGGTCTTGATACGCTGCATTCTTCTCCATTCCCTGGAGCGCCGTGCGTCCATTCGGACGCACTAGGGACGCTCTACTTCTTTGAATCTACGCATCAGCCCCCCCGAAAATCGATCCCGATTTTCGGGCCGATGCCGTAGGGATATTGAACCCATCAACTGTGTGCAGCGGCTCACTTTTGCAAGGGCCGCCGTACCCGAGATCCGCCCGCAGATCGCGCACGCCGCGGCCGAGCCAAGCGGTCCGTCACGACGGCAGGCCGGCACGGTCACATCAGGCTCACGGAACTTTGTACTCACCCCTTCATCTACCGCGTTCTCTACCTTCGTATAGTTACAAATCCCGGCTAACCCGGTGATCCTGACGGGGCTGAAAACAGTCACTCTTGGACAACGGAGAGGTGGTCATGGAACGGAGCACGCCCTGCCAGGCGATGAGGCCGCTCGCTTATGCTGACGATCCGCCCGTGCGCGTCACGCGTCCGCCTCGCTCGCCGGACGCGCAGTGAATACCAGTTCAAGCAAGCCCATAAGATCATGTCCGTCCTAACGACCCCGCCGTCAAATCCGCAAAGGCAACAATGACATGCATAAGACATTATGGGCCGCGGCCTTCGCCCTGGCCGTTTCCGCCGCGCCCTCGCTTGCTGCTTCCGCCAACGAGAAACCACTGAACGCTCAGACCACGGACAGGATCAAATCAGAGTTCTCCAGGCTGATGGAGCTCGCCAACCGGCACGACTTCAAGGGTCTTCACGGGATGTTCTGGCAATCCCCCTCAGCCCTCCTTGTCGCCAAGAGCGCCGTTCCCGCCGAGGGAAACTGGGCAGGTTTCTGGGGCAACGAAGCGATCGACCGGAAGCTGCACGATATCGGCACATCCGGCCCGGTCGTGCTCGAGCCGGATTACGCGAAGCTCAAGATCGTCGGTTTGACGCCTGACGTGGCGGAATCCTACGCGCCGATGAACATCACCGTCTCCTATGCCGGCCAGGACGGGACGCCCAAACCGTTCCTGATGATCATCGACTGGCTTCATATCGGAAAGGACTGGAAGGTTGCTTCAGAAATCATTCTGCCGGTGCCGCCGGCACCCGCTGCCAAGGGTTAGCTGCCCGCAAACTGATCCCACCAACCCCTGAACCAACCGCCGCCTGTGGCCGGCAGGAACCCCTCCTGTGGCACAGGGTTGCGGCAGAAAGGACCCCAAAATGTCCGGTACCACGAAAAGCCTGGTAATCTCACTTGGCCTCGCCCTGATCTCGCTATCGGCTGCAGAGGCAAAGACGCCGTCGCCTGCCACGATCGTGACCAGCGGACAGCAGAAGCTGTTTGCGGACGCTGACGGCCAATCGCTCTACACCTTCGACAAGGACCAGCCCGGCAAGTCATCCTGCACCCTGCTGTGTGCCCTCGCCTGGCCTCCCTTTGTCGCACCGGCCGGCGCCAAGGCATCCGGTCCCTGGAGCGTTGTCACGCGACCGACCGGGGTAACCCAGTGGGCCTATAACGGCTCGCCGCTATACACCTATCACTTCGATTCCATGCGTGGAGATATTCACGGTGACGGGGCCGAAGGCGTCTGGCATCTCGCCAAGCCGTGACGCCATGGTGCCGGATGCGGCACCGGCAAAATCACCGACATCATGACGAACCATCGTCGCACCCCGCGAAAACCGCGGTGTGCGACGACATGGAGATGATGGATGGCGAGTTCCGGACTGGCGGCAGGGCAAGTGCAATCGAATATACCGCACCCGAAAAAACCTCGGCATCATGTAGCAGATGTCACCGAAGCCCGCTCATGGCCCAACGCGATCGTTGTTGCATGCCGCTTTGACCATTCCGGCCAATTCCCTCTCGTGTTAGGTTGCAGGTATGAGCCGAGACGCCGCTATTGCCAGAGCAGAGTCTTACTTCGCTTCCGGCGATTTTCGGAAGGATCTGGCGCGACGTGTCGCGATGCCGACCGAGAGCCAGAACCCTGATCGTGCACCGGTTCTCGATCAGTATCTCGATAGTGAGATGACACCCGCCTTTGAAGCCCTTGGCTTTCAATGTCGCAAGCTTTCCCAAAACGGCTGGCCTTTCCTTTACGTCGAGCGCCACGAGGACGCCCTTCGGCCGACGGTGCTGGGTTATGGCCACGGTGACGTCATACGGGGGCTCGATAATGAATGGGCCGACGGTCTCTCTCCCTGGCAACTCATCGAGCGGGACGGCAGGTGGTACGGTCGCGGTGTCGCCGACAATAAAGGTCAGCATACCATCAACATCGGCGCGCTCCGGGCCGTATTGGAGACGCGCGGGAGACTCGGATTCAATGCCAAGTATCTGATTGAGATGGGGGAGGAAAGAATTTCCCCAGGCCTGCATGCACTGGTTGACGCCCATAAGGAATTATTCCGCGCCGACGTGCTGATCGCTTCGGATGGTCCCCGACTTTCCGCCGCGCGGCCGACCGTCTTTCTGGGATCTCGCGGCGCGATCAGCTTTGACATCTGGATCGATGCGCGCAAGGGCGGCCATCATTCCGGCAACTGGGGCGGTCTTCTCTCCGATCCTGCAATCCAGCTTGCCCACGCGATCGCCAGCATCACTGAGCCCTCTGGCAAGATTCTTGTTCCGGAATGGCTTCCGGTGAGTATCCCGGACAATGTTCGTCGAGTGCTTGCGGATTGTGAGGTCGAGAGCGATGCCGAAGGCCCGCAGATTGATCCGAACTGGGGCGAGCCTGGGCTGACGGCAGCGGAAAAGCTGTTCGCCTGGTGTTCATTTGCTGTACTCGCCTTCGAGGCCGGAAACCCGAGAACGCCTGTTGGGGCTATCCCTGCAAGAGCCTGGGCCCGCTGTCAGTTACGGTTCGTCGTCGGTATTGACGTGGAAAATGTCTTGCCGGCTCTTCGCCGTCACCTGGATCGTCACGGTTTTTCCCAGGTTCAAATAGCGCAGGCGAGCGATGAGGTCTTTCGTGCCACGAGGCTCGATCCTGAGCATCCTTGGGTCAACTGGGTAGTGGACTCGATCGGCCGTACAACAGGGAAAAAGCCGGCAATACTGCCGAACCTCGGCGCCTCGCTGCCGAATGATGCCTTCTCTGAAACTCTGCAGCTTCCGACCGTGTGGATACCGCACTCGTATCCGGGGTGCTCTCAGCATGCGCCGAACGAGCACCTGCCCATGAATATCGCGCGTGAAGGACTCGCGTTGATGGCCGGGCTTTATTGGGACCTCGGAGAGCGAAGCGTTCCGGCAGTATCAAGTGGCAATCTGGCTCGTAAATGAGCGCGCGGTTGATGGCATGTGCTGCATAAGAGCGCAAATCTTGCCCAGCTGCGCAATTCGTTCCAATGATAGCGAGCTCAGATTCGCGCCAAAGGCGCTACAGGTGAGCCCCTTTGCATCCTCCCAAATCAGAGCCTCCGAAAAAGGGAAGAGAATGAAAAAACTGCCCGGCGCCGCCCTTGTGTTTGCGATTGCTGTTTACGGCGCGGGAGCACGGGCGGATGATACGGCACCGCCATCCTATGCCGATACGACACTGACAGGCGATTGGCACGGCTACCGCAATTGGCTGCGGGACCAGGGCGTCACGTTCACGATGTCGCAGACCAGCGATGTGCTCGGCAACGTATCGGGCGGCGTGAGAAGAGGAACGGCCTATGACGGTCTTTTCCAATTGCAGGGCGATTTCGACATGGGCCGCTTGGCAGGCTGGACCGGCGGCGCCATTCATATTTCCGGTTATGCGATCCAGGGACAGGGCCTGTCCGGCAAGGATGTCGGCAATCTTCTGACCGTAACCTCGGTGGAGGCCGATCCCGGCTTCAGGCTGGGCGAATTCTATCTCTCGCAGAGCCTTATGAACAACACGGTGACGGTGAAGCTCGGGCAAATCCTGGCGGACCAGAATTTCGCGATCAGCAATACGGCCAGCCTTTTCGTCAACTCGACATTCGGATGGCCCGGCATTTTTGCCGCGGATCTGCCCGGAGGAGGACCGGCCTATCCCTTCGCCGTTCCGGGCGCTCAGATCATCATCAAGCCTGACGATGCCTGGACGCTGCAGGCTGCCGTCTTCAATGGCAGCCCAACCGGTTCGGACCCCGATGGCAATGCCAATGGACTGGGGTTTCCGGTTGGCGATGGCGTGCTTGCGATTGCCGAGGCGGCCTATGCCTATACGCCAGGAAAGGGCGAGCCCGGCTTGCCGGGCACCTACAAGATCGGCGCTTGGTATAATTCGGAGCAGTTCGACAGTTTGTCCACCGCATCGAACGGCGTTTCGCTCGCCGATCCCCTGTCGAGCGGCAGCCCGCGCCAGCTCTCGGGCAATTTTGCTGTTTATGCCGTTGTCGATCAGACGCTCTGGCAGGAGCCCGGGAGTACGGACAATGGCCTCAATGGATTTGTCCGTATCGCGGTTGCGCCGCAGCAGGAGCGCAACAGCATGAACTGGTATTTTGATCTGGGCCTTGCCTATAAGGGGCTTCTGCCGGGCCGCGACAATGACACAGCCGGCGTGAGCTTTGCCTATGCCAGCATGAGTTCGGGCATGTCGGATCTGGTAAGGGCCGAGAATGCCTTCAACGGGACGTCGCAGCCGGTTCCAAGCTCCGAGGCCGCGATCGAAGCCACATATCAGGCGGCCATCACGCCATGGTTTACGGCCCAGCCATTCTTTCAATATGTCATCCGACCCGGCGGCAATGCAGCCGATCCCGACAAGCCGAATTCGCGGATACAGAATGCAGCGATTTTTGGTTTCAGGGCCGTGACATCCTTTTGAGAGCGGCGACCGGCAGCCACGGCGAGCCGATCAAAGCCGGATGGCGGTCTCTTCTTTCGCCGTGCGGATAACGATCATGGTGAAAAAGCGGGCGACATTGTTTTCGTCGCGGAAAAGCCTGTCGCACAGAGCATCGAATTCTTCCATATCGCGCAGGCGCAGCATCAGGACGACATCGGTTTCGCCAGTGACGGAATAGGCTTGCGAAACGGCCTCTTCGGCGACCGCGATATCCAGAAAGCGGCGCATATGCGCCTCGCCATGCAACTTCATTTCCACCGTCACCAGCGCCTTGATCCCGCGTCCGGCCCTGGCGGGATTGAGGATTGCCACGATACGGTCGATCACACCCGATTTGTGGAGCCGCTGCACGCGGCGCAGGCAGCTGGAAGGAGACAGGCCCACCTCCTCGGCCATATCGATATTCGTGCGCGATGCGTCGCGCTGCATCAGGTTCAGAAGTTTGCGGTCGATACGATCCATGCCAGCGAGCATACCGGTTGAACGCGTCTTTGCAATAAAATTGCATAGACCTGCAATCTTTGACCACAAATTCGAAGCGAACGGGGCTAACAGATTGAGGCACCATCAGGGGGTCTCAAATGTCGTTCTTATCGCTCATCCGCCGCAACACCCAGGAAACACTCGTAATTTACTGGGTGCTTGTCCGCATCACGGTTCCGATCGCTGTTGCGGCCGAGCTCTTGTCGAGGATGGGGGCGGTCAAGGCGGTCGCCCCCGTCTTTGCGCCCGTCATGAACCTGATCGGGCTGCCTCCGGAGCTGGGCGTGGCCTGGCTGACGGGCATGCTGGTGGGGATCTGGGGTGCCGTTCCGCTCGTTTTCACCCTCGTTCCCGCATCCTCGCTCAGCGTCGCAGACATCACGGTATTTTCGGCGCTCATCCTGTTTGCACATGGTCTGCCGATCGAGCAGAAGATCATCCAGAAGGCGGGGCCAGGAATGATCGCGACGACCACACTGCGCATTGCGGGCGGCCTGCTCTATGCCTTCCTGCTGCACCATGTTCTGATGGCGACAGGCTGGCTGTCTGGCCCTGCCAATCCTGTCTGGCTGCCGATGAGCGCAACGCCCGACTGGGCCGACTATATCAGGGGGCTTGCCGAGACCATGGTCTGGATGCTGGTCATCCTCGTCGTCCTGTCCTGGGGCCTTGAAATCCTCAAGGTGACCGGGCTGCTGGGCCTGATGATGAAGGCGCTTTCGCCTGTGCTGCGCCTCGCCGGCATTCGGGGAGAGGCCGAACATCTCACGGCTATCGGCCTGTTTCTGGGCATTTCCTACGGCGCCGGCCTGCTGATCCGCGAGGCGCAATCGGGAGCGATATCGCCGCGCCAGATCTTTCTGTCATGCGTGTTCATGGGCTTTGCGCATAGCGTGATAGAGGACACGATCGTGGTGATCTCGCTCGGCGCGGATCTGCATGGCGTTCTGACCGGCCGGCTCATCTTCGCCGTAGCGGCATGCGCAGCGATTGCCGCCCTGCTGCGCCGCCTGCCCGACAAGGCATTCTTCACGCAGATGTTTCGCCTGGGGAATATGGAAGTCGAGAGACGATGAACTTGCGGACGTCTGCCGCAACACTTTCCCGGCGCACAGTCACCGCCAATGCGCAGGGCTTGCTTGGGGCACTGAGACCGCCCCAACCTCCCCTCATCCCTGTGCCCGTCACACGGATCCAGCCTGCCCAAGTCTTTGGGCAGGAAAGACTTTTTCGCCTACGGCAAGTAGGGAATCAGTCACCGCGCAGACGCGCGGTGACTGGATTCCTGTGTGAGGGAGGAAAGGTGTGCCGCAACGCACCTGACGAGAGCGCGGCACCCTCTCCTTCGAGAGCACCGCCCATCCATCACACCAGCGGTCCGCGGCTGGTCGCGATCAGATCCTCCTCCTCGTCCCGCTGACGCCCGCCGAAAGCGGCGGCCGCAGCGGCGATGAAGGCACCGACCAGCAGCGACAGCGAGCCGATCAAAGCCGAGGTTGCCGCAGCCTTGCGGGCCTTGTCGGCAGCAGCCTGTGCTGCAACCTTGGCATCGTCGATCTGCTTCAGCACCGTATCGACCCTTGCACGAGCATCGGCTTCCGGAAGGCCCGTGCGGGCCGAGACGATGCCGGCAATATAGGTCTTGTCGCCGTCAGGCACCGAGCCGTTCGCCGCCCCCTGCAGGAGGATGCGGGAGATTTCGGCAGAGGCCGCACCATTATCCGCGTTGGCGCGGTCGGCGATATTCTGCGGACGCAGCAGCGCATCGGTGAAATAGGAGGTGGGTGCACCGGCCGAATCCGTGTCCGAGGCCGAAGCGGCGGCGGCACCTCCGGCGACACCGGCGGCCATGGCGGCCTGACCGGCAGCACTTGCCCCTGCCCCCGCAAGCGAGGTCAGCGACGAGGCCAGAAAGCCGGCGACGAAGACGGTCGCAAGCGCCCAGCTGAGGAAACCGTGGGCCGTATCGCGGAAGAACACTTCATCCGTGTGCACCGCCGCCCATTTGGTCCTGAGCCGCCCGGTCAGATAACCGCCGAGGGCTGAGGAAAGCCACTGCACGACGACCAGCCAGATGGCCGCGGTGATGCCGACGGTGGCCGCCGAACTGCTTTGTCCCGCCCAAGGCGACACCATGGTGAGGCCGACGCCGGAGCCGAGCAGCAGCAGGATGAGCGTAATGCCCGTCGCCGCCACGGCGCCGCCGATGATCGGTCCCCAGGCGATGGCCGCTACAGAGGATTCGACCGGCATCACACCGGTCTGCCCACCTTCAAGAGGGTATCTGCCTTCAGCAAGAGACATGTAAGCCCCCTATCGCATGAACAGAACGAGAAGAATGACGATCGGCAGGGGGATGCCGAGAAGCCAGAGAAGAATACCGCGACCCATGTGAAAATCCTCCATGATATGAGTGTGTTCGCAAGGATCGAACGCCGGCAAATGCTGTTTGTTCCGAAACGGGGCGCCATGATGCCTGCCCGCAATTCTCAGCCTCGATGGAACAGGCGAGTCCGCCCCGCGTTGGGCTTCAAGAGAAAGGAGCGCTTCATGGCCCACAAGACAAAACCGCTCGTCGAAGTCGCCGCCAGGACCGTGGACGGCCGCGTGCCGCTCGGCATCATGAATACCAGGCAGGCGCTTGACCTGCCGGAAGAACTGGACGTGGAAATCTCCCACCCCGACAAGGAAGCCGGTGTCACCGACCATTTCATCGACAGGGACGAGCTGCGCAAGGTCAGGAAGAAGGCCCGTGGCAAGCAGCGGGCGGACTGACCGATCCGGAAGAATTTCGCGAGGCGGCAAATCGGCTCCGGCGAGCCATTGATACACGCGATCCGCGAGCTATCTCGCCGGCATGGGCATCTTCGGCGAAACGTCACGCAGCAAGGGGCTGCGCCTCACACTTCAGCGGATAGAGCGGGGCGAAGGCCAGAAGGCGCTTGCCGTGCAGTTCCTCTTTACCGTCATCGATATCGCCATTCTCGTCTTCTTCGTGCTCGGCCCCTATTTCCGCGCCGCGCCCACCTATCTCGTCATCGATTACGCGATTGCATTGTGGATCGCCGCCGAGATGGCGGCGCGCGCCATTGCCGCTCCGTCGCTGCGCACCTGGATCCTGCGGCCGATGACCTGGATCGATTTCGTGGTACTGGCGACGCTTCTCTTTCCCTTCGCGCTCTTCAACTTCGCCTTCCTGCGGGTTATGCGGCTCTGGACGATCGGCCGCAGCCCGCTGCTGAGGGTGGCGCTGCGCCGGATGGGCTGTGTCGACCGGATCGATGTTGTCCGGGCGGTCATCAATTTCGTGGTCTTCCTCTTCCTCGTCACCGGCTTCGTCTACACATCCTTCTTCTATAACCTGGAGGGAGGCGAAGGTTTCGTCGATGCGCTCTATTTCACCGTCGCAACCGTCACCACGACGGGCTTCGGCGACATCACACTGCCCGGCACGCTCGGCAAGCTCACCTCGGTCGTCACCATGATTGTCGGCATCTCGCTCTTCGTCCGGCTGGCGCAGGCGGTGGTGCGGCCGCACAAGGTGACCTTTCCCTGCCACCGCTGCGGCCTGCAGCGCCATGACGCCGATGCCGTTCACTGCAAGGCCTGCGGCGAAGTTCTCAACATTCCCGACGAAGGCGCGTGAGCATGGTTGCCCGCGCCTCGTCGCCGGCCCATGTGCAGCTGATGACGGAGATCGGGGTCTGCTGGCGGAGAAGGCGGCAGGAGGGTGGCTGAGCATATCTGAAACGGCGTGCCGGGGCGCGCCCTTGTAACTTGACGTCATCCGCTTGCAGCCTAGCTAGCGCTTGAATCAAACCCCACCCGCAAGAGTTCTCCCCGCAACCGAGGAAAGAACACCATGTCCACCGGCATCATCGAAGGCTTCCAGCGCCACAGCCTCCCGGGCGACGGCGTCGAGATCGACGCGCTCGTTGCCGGCGATGGCCCACCACTCCTCCTCCTGCACGGCTGGCCGCAGACCCGCATGTGCTGGTCGCGCGTCGCACCTGATCTGGCCAGACACTTCACGGTCGTCGTGCCCGATCTGCGCGGCTATGGCCGGAGCGACAAGCCCGAGGGCCGCGCCGATCATCAGACCCATTCCAAGCGCGCCATGGCCCGTGACCAGATCGCAACCATGCGCGCACTCGGCTTCGAGCGCTTTGCCGTCGGCGCCCACGATCGCGGCGCGCGCGTCGCCTATCGCCTCGCCTTTGACCACCCCGAGGCGGTTACCCGCTTGGCGAGCCTCGACGTGATCCCGACGGCCGATATGTGGGCGCGGATGGGCGCCAGGGAGGCCGTCTCCGCCTGGCACTGGTCAATGCTGGCACAGCCGGACGGGCTGGCGGAGAAGCTTGTTGGCGCCGATCCGGAGTGGTTCATCCGCTACATCCTCTCGCATCAGTCGGCTCAGGGTTTTGCCTTTCCGAAGGAGAACATGGCCGATTATGTCGCCTGCGCCAGCGACCCCGGAAGCGTTCATGCCTGGGCCGAAGATTATCGTGCCGGCTGGACGATCGACCGCGAACTTGACGAGCAGGATCGCGGCCGCAAACTCGACATGCCGCTCTTGATGCTCTGGGGCGAACGCGGCACGCTGAAAGGCAAGGATGGTCTCGAGCCCTGGCGAAGCTGGGCGGAGCGGGTCGAGGGCGAAGCCCTGCCCTGCGGTCACTTCATTCCCGAGGAAGCGCCCGACGCCGTCATTGCGCATTTCACCCGGTTCTTCGGCGCAGGCGCCTGACCGTCCTTGTATTGTCTTCGCGCCATCCGGCTTAAAAGCGGCAAGGCCCATCGCAGGCCATCCCATTCGGGCGCGTCGAGCGGATCGGCGAGCGGGTCTTGTCTCTGCTGGCGGCTTTTCCTGTGAAGCTCGTTTGCGAGCATGATCCAGTTGAGAAGCATGATCCTGCCTCCATTTATGACTGATCCAACTGAGCTAAGGCGCCGGCCCCGGCAAAGGTAGACGCGCGGATAAAAGGGGGTTTTCACGGATGAAAGAGGCAAGCTGGGATGACCTGCAGCTCTTCTTCCATGTCGCGACATCGGGCGGCCTGACGGGTGCTGCCGCCCGCACGGGCCTCAGCGCGCCCACCATCGGCAGGCGGATGCTGGCGCTGGAGCGGGCGACCGGGCGCACGCTCTTCCGGCGCGGCCCGACCGGCTATCTGCTGGCCAAGGATGGGGAGACACTGTTCGAGCGCGTTCTGGTCATGCAGGAGGCAGCCGAGGCGATCGCCGACTGGCGCGGCGACGTGCTGACCCTGCCGATCGTCTCGACGGGTGCGGATGCCTGGATGTTATGGTTCATCGCCGGCCACCTGCCCGCCGTCTGGCAGCCGGAAGACAGGTTCCGCATGTGTTACAAGGCGCTCGATACCGGCCTCGACCTGACCTATCGCGAGGCGCATCTGGCCATCATGCAGAGGCGACCCGAGCGCGGCAATTTCGCCACGCGCCGCTCCGTCTCCGTTGCCCACGCAGCCTATCAGGCCAGCACCTTCAGCGCCGCCAATCACAACTGGATCTCGCTAGGAACGGAGATTGCGGTGACACCTGCCGACAAATGGACCTTCGAGCAGCCCGACCACTGGATCACCAGCTGGACGAATACGCCGCTGATGCTGCTCCACCTCATCCGCGGCGGCGCCGGCCGCGGCCTGCTGCCCTGCTTCATGGGCGATGCCGAACCCGGTCTGGTCCGCGCCGGGCCTGTCATCGACAGCCTGACCTATGACATCTGGATCACCGTGCACGAAGACGAGCGCCAGCGGCCGGAAGTGCGCATGGTGATCGACAGGCTAAGCGCGCTTTTTGCCGCGCATGCGGACCTGTTTGCCGGCAAGTCTGCCCGCGTTTGAGGCGCGCTACAGGGCGGCTGGAGCCGCCCCATGCCGCGGCCATTGCGGCAGATGCACGGCAGGGTGCGTGACGACCTCGCCTTCAGCATCCTCGTCACAGGCCGTCTGCAGCTTCATGGCGCTGCCTTCGATCTTGTCGAGCAGATTCTGAACCTCATCGAACCGGCCGAGAAGGCGGTGGGTGAGTTTCCTGAATTTCCGTTGGGACATTGATTGCCTCCTTTGATCCGGAACGCGGCGGATCGCAGAAAGTTCGGAGGCGAAGAGCGTTTGTCAGGACCTACCGCACAGATTGAAACGGCATAATACCTGGCGCCCTCAAAGCCCCAAACGGGAACGAACTCCGCCCCTCCGATGTTATCCGGGCAACAATCACCGGATCAGGCAGGCCCATGAGACTATTGATGATGTTAATCCTGGCGCTGATGATCACATCCGTCGTCGGCATATTGGGCGTGCAGATGTTCGGCGGTAGCGGCCAGAGCGATAAGCCGCCGGCGGTCATCCAGCAGCCCGAGCCGAAATAGCACCCTCACCGCCCCATCAGCTTGCCCATCACCCGCTCGGTCAGCCGGTCGCATTTCCAGCCGGCAAAGGGAAACGCATCGAGCGCGATCGGGCCGATCAGCTCGTCGAGCTGGCGGCGCAGCAGCGCGCGCGCCCGGTGCAGCCGGCTGCGCACGGTTTCGGGCTTGAGGGAGAGCAGTTCGGCGGTCTCCTCGACGCTCATCTCCTCGATCACTCGGGCGATGAAGACGAGGCGGAATTCTTCCGGCAGGCTGTCGGTCGCCTCTTCCACGAGTTTCAGGATCTGTCGCTGCGCCATGGTGGTCTCGGGATTGTCGATGGGCGAACCGGTGGGAAAATCGAGGATGCGGCTTTGCATCCGGGCGGTATCAACGGGTACTTCGGGCGTGCGGCTCGCTTTGCGAAGCCTGCCGAGCGCCTCGTTCATGACGATACGCGTGAGCCAGGTGGAAAAGGCGCTGGCGCCCTGGAAATCACCAAGGTGGCGGAAGGCCTTGAGATAGGCATCCTGCAGGGCATCCTCCGCCATCGCATCATCGCGCAGGATGCCGCGGGCAATGCGGAACAGCCGGCGGTTATAGCGCCGCATGATAGCCCGGAAACCCTCGGGATTGCGCGCCAGCGCCATCGCCACCAGCTCCGGGTCGCTTCTCTCTGCTGCCGCTCTTTCCACCTGCTGCGCCATGGCTCAATCCTTTTTCGCATTAGATGCGGGCCTTTTTCGCATTGGATGCCGGGGCAGGATAAAGGTTCCCCACATCCGGAAAAATCTTTTCGGGAACGTCTGCCCGATGCCGGCATCCAATCCTGCGTAGGAAACATTGACCGGCGGTATCAGCCGGATGGAGGACCAGATGCAGAAACACCTTATCGCCGCGCTCTCGGCTTTCGCGCTCTCCGCCCCCGCGGCTTTTGCCGCCGGCGCAGCACCCACCGATCCGCAGATCGCCCATATCGCCTACACGGCCGGCGTCATCGACATCGCGGCGGCCAAGCAGGCGGTCGAGAAATCCAAAAACAAGGAAGTCGTCGCCTTCGCCAACGATATGATCCGCGACCACGAGGCCGTCAACAAGCAGGCGCTCGATCTCGTCAAGAAGCTCAAGGTGACGCCCGAGGACAATGATACCAGCAAATCGCTGACATCGGCGGCCGAAAAGGAGCGGCAGAAACTCTCCAAGCTCAAGGGTGCCGCCTTCGACAAGGCCTATGTCGATAATGAAGTGGCCTACCACAAGCAGGTCAACGAGGCGCTGAAGACAGGACTGATACCGGCAGCCCAGAACCCTGACCTGAAGGCCCTGCTCGAAACCGGGCTCAAGCTCTTCGAAGGCCATGAGCAGCATGCCGAGCATGTTGCCTCGATGCTGAAATGACGGTCTTGGCCATTCTGCCGAGACTCTGCCTTGCGGCCGGCCTTTCCCTTTGCGGGACGGCCGCAAGCGCCGCCACGATCGAGGTCACGATCGAAAAGCTGGAGTTCAGGCCCGCGGTGGTCAAGGCGCGGCCGGGCGATACGATCCTCTGGCGCAATAAGGATGTGATGGATCACACCGCAACATCCAAAGGGAGTTTCGACGTGGTGATCCCGGCGGGCAAGTCGGGGTCGACAGTCGTCAAGAGCGACGGCGCGTTTGATTATGACTGCCGCTATCATCCCAATATGAAGGGGCGGATCGAGGTGGCTCCATAGGGGCGGATGGAACGCCCTCGCCCCTCAAACGACAGCCGAACCCCTCGCACCGATCGGGTTGCGCCGGAAAAGCTCGCCGACCAGCCAGCTGTCGAGATAGGCGCGCACTTCCACGATCGTCCCGCCCGAGAAGCGGCAGAGCCAGCAATAGCGGTTGTCGAAGCGCATGCCGTCGCGGGCGGTCGCCATGGAGCGCAGTTCGACGATCGCCCAGTCGCCGTCGATGAGGATATTCTCCGTGGAAAGCTGCGTGCCGTCGGGCAGCACCTTGTGCAGCTTGGCGAAGGTGCCGGCGAGGAATTCCTGTTTGGAATGGTAGTGGCCGGCGAGCGGGTGCGTGCCCATGACCGTCCAGTCGACGTCTTCGGCCACCTTAGCGAAGAAGGCGGCGCCGTCGCCCTGTTCCAGATGGGCGAAGAGGGCTGCGATTTGCTGTTTGTTCATGGCGCGTCTCCCCCAGGATGGTCGCGGGATGCACGGATTGATAGCATGAGTTAGCTGGTGCTGAAATAGCGGGATATTTGCTTGCGGCAGAGATCAATCCCCTCACCGCCAAAGCTTTGAAACTGCATATGCATCCATCCAGCGCCAGACCCAGGCCATGGCGAACATCGTCAGCAGCCAGCCCAGCACGACGTCCGAAAGGAAATGAGCGCCAAAAATCACGCGATTGAACGCCACAAACAGCAGGCAAGGCACCAGCACTATCGCGGCCGCCCACCTGAACCTGGCGGGCACCAGAACCAGCAGCGACAGTGATGCCGCAGCTGCGGAAGCCTCGCCGGAAGGGAAGGAGCAGTTGCGGCTGCACGCGGCGGAAACCTGCCACACCGGCGTAAAATCCATGGTCCCACCGAACTCGACAAGCTCGCGAGGCCGTACACGCCCGATGAGAACCTTGAGCGTTTGGACCGTGAGGAGCGGGCCTGCGGCAAAGCTCAGGAGGACGAACAAGGGTTTGTGCGGCGAGCAGAACCGCATGCGTCCCGACGGGAGCCGTTGCAGCGCGATCAACACGATCATCGAGCCGATAAGATAGGGCTGTGCGAGGCGGCTGATATCCCTTACCTCACGCAAGAACGGATCGTCGGCCAGAATGAAGATCCCCCCGCTGACAAACCAGCGCGAGACCATGAGATCGAGATTGGGAAAGGCAACAAAGACGAAACTGACCCACACGATCGACGTACCGATCGCGGCAATCGCCCGGTCCGCCGTGGATGGCGTTGCCGGCAAGGTCACGCCGCTGGAGGCAGAATTCCAGTCATCGAACACAAATTTTCGCAAGCCGGTATCTCCGAATGCTACAGCATCGGCCCGAAAATCGGAATCGATTTTCGGAACGGCTGATGCGTCAAATCAAAGGGTTAGAGCGTCCTTTGTGCGTCCGAACGGACGCACGGCGCTCTAGTCGGGCGGCAAGCTGGTTTCGAATTGTCAAGAAATGGCGAGGAAGGGATCAAGGCGCTGTTGAGAAGAGGTTGCCCGGCTGCTGAAAGCGCGCTTGCAAATTGCAGAAATCTCGCTTGTCCGCGATAGTGGGCGCCCGGCGGCAAAGCCGGCAAAGACAATTGAACAACTGCAGGGCATTGGGGTGGATAACAGTCTCGTTCTGATCGTTGAGGATGAACCGGCAATCGCGCAGATATTGGAAGCCTATTTGTTGCGTGACGGGTTCCGTACCGTTCGCGCCGGCGACGGCGAAATAGCGCTTCAACATCATGCCCATCTGAAACCCGATCTTGTGCTGCTTGACGTGCGCCTGCCGAAACTCGACGGTTTCGACGTGCTCGCGCGCCTGCGTCAGACAGGATCAACGCCGGTGATCATGGTGACGGCTATTGCCGATGACATCGACCGATTGAGCGGCCTGCGTCTTGGCGCCGATGACTATGTGGTGAAACCGTTCAACCCGCAGGAGGTAGTTGCCCGGGTCAAAGCCGTCTTGCGCCGGACGCGGGGAGAACATGCCAACGTCATCAAGCGGTTTGGGACTATAGA
Source organism: Rhizobium sp. 768_B6_N1_8 (assembly GCF_051811225.1). NCBI lineage: Bacteria > Pseudomonadati > Pseudomonadota > Alphaproteobacteria > Hyphomicrobiales > Rhizobiaceae > Rhizobium > Rhizobium sp. 768_B6_N1_8. The sequence goes on from NZ_JBPWPV010000001.1 coordinate 2,351,127, forward strand.
GGTCGATTTCACCAGCTACACGGCGTTTGTCACCAGGGACGAGTGCCGCACGCATCTATCCCTGACGCTCAGTGAATTTCGAATTCTCGCCTATATGATACGCCATCCGACCCAGGCTTTCGCGCGCGCCGATATTCTCGACGCCTGCCTGCCGGAAAGCGACGCTCTGGTGCGCACTGTCGACACGCATATTTCCAACCTTCGGCGCAAACTGGAAGATATGGGGCAGAACGGCTTCTTTCCTGCCGTAAGGGGAATTGGCTATCGTTTTTCGGATCCGAGATGAAGATATTCAGGCTCCCCTCGCTGCCGCTTGCGACGGTCACCGCTGTCATCATCGGAGTGATGCTGCTTCTCAGCGTCGGCATGACCTATCTCGGGGCCATCTGGTATTCCACCTATCTCGAGGAAAGCATCATTGAAAACCTGCCGCCGAGAGCCGCGGCTGCTTATCGCGATCTGGACAATGGCGTCGTCCCCGACCAGGATTCGCTCAAGCTCCTCCTCGCTAACCTCAATGGGCTGCAGGAAGAACAGACAGATTTCCAGCTCCAGATCCTGATTCTGACCTGCGGCCTGCTTTCGGCCCTTGTCTGCGCCATTATCGGGATATTCCTGGCGCGACAGATCGCAAGGCCTCTCGCAGAACTCACATCTGCTGCCGAAGGCCTGAAATCCGGCGACTTCTCAGTGAGCGTCGCTGCCTCGCGCCACACCACCCGAGAGGTCTCCAGTCTTCTGGATACTTTCAATGCGCTCTCAGCCAGCCTCGACAGCATGGAAAAAAGGCTGCGCTTCAACAACATGGCGGTCGCGCACGAATTGCGTACGCCACTGACGATCCTGCGGGGTTCATTGCAGGGCATGCTCGACGGCGTCTTTCCAATGGACCGGAAGATGATCTCCGATCTCCTGGTTCAGGTGGAAGGTCTCGGGAGAATTGTTGAAGATCTGCGCACCCTGTCGCTGGCGATCGGCCAGAAACTCGTCATGGAGCGTGAACGGACCGACGTGTCGCAGGTGGTAGAAGCGGTGCTGACATCGGCCAAACCCATGCTGGAGACCAGCACGCTGACGCTCGAAACCGGTCTGCAGCCCGCCTTTATATCGGTGGACTCGCCGCGTATTCGCCAGGCCGTGCTGGCGCTTCTGGAAAATGCCAGCCGCTACGCGGCAGACGGCAATTGGCTGCGGTGCGAAACAGAGCAATTCCCGGATGAGAGCGTCGTCATCCGCTTTCTGGATCGAGGTCCCGGATTTCCGCAAGGGCTGGATGCCGTGGCCACGAACCCCTTCTGGCGAGGTGATCCCTCCCGATCTCGTGCAACGGGCGGCACAGGACTGGGACTATCGGTGGTGCAGGCCATCGCGGTTGCCCATGGCGGGCATCTTGAATTCGCCAACCGGGAAGGCGGTGGCGCGATGGTCGCAATCCACCTGCGTCCGGCATAACGCGCAAAGACCCGACCGCCATTTAGAATGGTCGCTGATAGCCTTCCTGCAAGATCTCCCCCGGCCTGAGATCATGGCCGGCAAAGTTGCCATTGCACCCACCGCGCCCCAGGCGGGGCATGCTCAATGGAACAGTTCGCCGATCGTGTGGAAACGCGATTTGCTCCGGCTGCGCCTGTCCGTTCCGCCGGTTGCGGAATTAGGCACCCTGAACCCATAGGTCTCTTCAGGATCGGCAGAGCGCTCGGCCCAGAACGCATCGATCGCCGACAGCATCATGGACCGCCGTTTGCGGCGGCGGTACTGGATCGGCTGCCTGGCCCGCGACACGGCCAGGAAATGCGGCATACCGCCTTCGACGGTCAGCCCCTGCAGCAGGATCAGGATCGCCTCCTTCGGGCGAATTCCCAGGAGATCGCGGGTCGCCTCGACGATCAGCCGCTTTCCATTGCGGGGCCCCTGCATGCTGCCGATGACAAAGGTGTAGCCGCCCTGAGACCCCTGGCGAAGGAATGTGAACCTGCCTGTGCACAGGAGAGCCTTGTCGCGCATACGGACGAGCTCGATGGCGAAGGCACCCTCGTGACGTCCGCCACAAAGATCGGCCAGTGCGATGCGGCACGTATAGGCCTCATTGCGGCCGTTCACGACGCCCATGTCCAGCCGTTCCCCCTGCCACAGCCTCATCATGGTTTCCCTGGCCAGGATCTTTTCCGCAACAAGGAAATGGTCAACGAGACGTGCAAGCCGCCCGGAATTGTGCATTCCGTAAACCAGGAATTTCGACAATGGCTTCTGCAGCAACGCGTCATGCGGGGCCGGAAACCCTCGTGCTGCGGCAAAACCCGCGAGGAAGCGCCACCAGCTGATAGTCAGGATCGGATGGGCGGCAAAGCGAAACCAGAACAGAACGCCACGCTTCCAACGGGCCCGCAGAACGAAAGTCAGTATTCTCCAGAGCAAGAGAAATCGGAACTGCCGTGGTTCATCAGTAATTTCGGGCGCTGAGTACCGACGAGGAGTGGCGGAAATCTCGCCTTTTGCCGCTGCAGTGATCAATTCATTCTGGATCATATTTTAAGCCCGACGAGTATGGTTGCGGCCAACCATCTGCGGCGGAACTATCAAGATCGTGGCAAGAAACCGTGGTCATCGCGGGGGGAACTGCGGATCAGATCCCCTCGGACATCAGCATCATCTTTCTATTCTCAATGGCATACCGCGGAGCCCGCCAGGCTCGACTTTGGTGCCGTTTCACAATCATGGCCTCACGCACGGAATCCATGACAGTCCCGGCCTTGTGCCGTGTGACACCCCCACAACCTTTCACCCGTAACGCTGCCTCCACAATGCCGAACCGGCTGGAGGCCACCACCCCTCCTCCACCCGGTCCAACCGCTCACCCCTCACGATCGGATGCCCCTCATGTGCATGTTCTCCTCGCCGCCGAAAGCCGAGCCGCCGCAGGCGCCACCCGAATACGCCCAGCAGAAGACGCCTGATTATGCCGCGGCCCAGTCCGCTGCCGCACGCCGCGCCTCCGAAAAGGTGAAGGGTGCGCCGTCCACCATCCTCACCTCGCCTTCGGGCGCGCCGCCGCTTGCCGATACGCAGTCGCCGGCGCTCTCGGGCAATGCGCTCAAGAAGACGCTGCTCGGGCAATAAGGGCGGATAGCATCAATGGAAAATCATCGTCGCGATAACGAGACGCAGATCGCCTATCACCGCCGCCGGCTGAATGAGCTGAAGGAGGTTCGCCAGCCATGGGAGGCCGAGTGGCGGGCGCTGGCAGAGCATATCGAGCCGACGCGGCTCAGGCTTCATTCCGGCCGGGAAGGCCCGCGCTCGCGTGACAAGATCATCGACAGTACCGGCACCCATGCCTATGAGACGCTGAAATCGGGCATGCATTCGGGGCTGACCTCACCGGCGCGGCCCTGGTTCCGGCTGACGACCTTCGATCCGGATCTGAAGAAGCGGGATTCCGTCAAAGTCTATCTCGCCGCCGTGCAGGACAAGATGCGCGAGGTCTTTGCCGCCTCCAATCTCTATCGCGCCTTCCATATCGGCTATGGCGATCTCGGCCAGTTCGGCCAATCGGTGGCGATCCTCGTGGAAGACGAGGAGACTGTCATCCGCGTGCAGCAGTTGGTGCATGGCCGCTTCTGGATCGCGAGGGATCACAAGGGCAAGGCGACCACGCTCTACCGCACCTTCCGCTGTTCCGTGCAGCGCATCATCGAGCGCTTCGGTTACGACAATGTGCCGGAACGGCTGCAGAGCCTCTATGACACGTCGAAATATGGCGAATGCTTCGATGTCTACCACGCCATCGAGCCGCGCTACGACCGCGACCCCAGACTGATCGACAAGCGCAACAAGCCCTTTCTCTCCAATTACTGGATCGACGAGATCGGGAGCGAATTGTTGGAAGAAAGCGGCTTCGATTCCAACCCGATCATCGCACCCGCCTGGGAGCTTTCCGAAGACGATCACTATGCGCTGTCTCTCGGCCAGAAGGCGCTCGGCGACATCAGGATGCTGCAGCTGGAGCAGACGCGAAAGCTCGAGGGCATCGACAAGAAGGTGCGCCCGCCGATGAACGCGCCGACCTCGATGCAGAACAGCCCCGCTTCGCTGCTGCCGGGCGCGGTCAACTACGTGGATGACCCGACCGGCAAGGGTTTCCGCCCGGCCATGGAGGTGAACCTCAGCCTGATGGAGCTGCGCGAAGATATTCAGGAAGTGCAGAACCGCATCGAGAAGACCTTCTTTGCCGATCTCTTCTTCGCGATCACCAATATGGAAGGTGTGCAGCCGCGCAACCAGTTCGAGCTGACCCAGCGCAAGGAAGAGCAGCTCCTGCAGCTCGGCCCCGTGCTGGAAAACGTCTTCGGCGACCAGCTGGGGCCGACGATCGACCGCACTTTCGACATCCTCGCCGCCCGCGACGAGCTGCCCCCGCCCCCGCCGGAGCTGCAGGGCATGGAGCTGAAGGTGGAATATATTTCGACGCTCGCCCAGGCGCAGCAGGCGGTTGCGACAGGTGCGATCGAGCGCGGCGTCGCCTTCATGGGTCAGGTCTCGGCGGTGAAGCCCGAAGCGCTTGATAAACTCGATGTCGACGAGGCGATCGACCTCTATTTCGATGCGATCGGCGCCCCACCCTCGATGATCCTGGCCGATGACAAGGTGGAGGATATCCGCGCGCAGCGGGCCCAGCAAATGCAGGCGGCGCAGACCGCCCAGATGGCCTCGCAGGTGGCGCCTGCCCTCAATCAGGGCGCCAAGGCCGCACAGGTACTGGCCGATGCCAATGACAACCCGAATGGATCAGCGCTTCTGCGCCAGCTGGGCCTCGCCTGATGGATCATTTTAAGGATCAACCGTCTCTGCCCCACAACGTCGAGCGGGATGAGATCACCGCGGCGTTCCGCGAGGTCTTCGCCACCGCATCCGGCAACCGCGTGCTGTTCTGGATGCTGGAACAGTGCGCGATCTACCAGGAGGCTTACGCAGGGGAACTCGTCAACGCCACGCATTACACGCTGGGCAAGCAGGGCGCCGGCCGGAGGCTGATCGCCGAGCTCGACCGCATCGACCCGACGCTCTACCCGCGCCTGCTGCTGGCGATCGCGGATCTCAAGGCAAATGACAAGGCAGCGGCGGCAAGCCGCGCCGCAAGTGAGGAAGGCGAAGACCATGACAGCGATGCTTAAGATCGGCAGGCCGGAAATCGCGATGAGCGCCGAAGGCCCAAATAGCGGCGGCGGTGGCAGTGGCAGCAGCAGTGAAGGTGCTGCACCGGAAACCATTCTCTTTCCCGATGATATGCCATCACCGGATGGTGACACCGGTGGCGATGACCACGCCGAAACCGAAGACCGCGACGCCGGCAAGCCCGATGATAGCGGCGACGATCCAGCCGACCGCGTGCCCGACGATGGCCGCTACACGTTGACCATGCCCGAAGGCATCGAGGTGGATCAGGAGCTGATCGACGCGCTCGGCCCCGATTTCCACGATCTCGGCCTCACAAACCGCCAGGCGCAGCAGCTGGCCGACCGCTTCATCGAGATCCAGGGCCGGCGTGGCAAGGCGGCATCCGAAGCCTGGGCCGGCCGCGTTCAGGGCTGGGCCGACGAGGCCCGCCGGGACCGCGAGATCGGCGGCGCAAAATGGGGCGGCACCGTGGGCTCGGCCCAGCGCGCGCTCTCCCGCCTCGGCACCCCGGCGCTGCGCGAGTACCTGAATACCAGCGGTGGCGGCAACCACCCCGAAATGATCAGAATTTTCGCAAAGGTCGGATCGATGATCCAGGAGGACAACCCACCGAATGGCGGCGCGGGCGGAAACGGCCGAAAAGCCGAAACCGCGCACCTGATGTTTCCCAAAGACGCACCGAAGGGCTGATAAGACATGGCCACCATTGGCAGCTACTACCCCAACCTCGTTGACGCATTCAAAGGCTCTGCCGAAGGCGCCGTCATCGAGCTTCTCTCCCAGCAGAACCCGATCCTCGACGACGCGATGGCCGTCGAATGCAACATGGACGCCGTGCACCGCCATATGGTGCGCACCGGCCTGCCCTCGGTCTCCTGGGGCCGCCTCTACCAGGGCATCAAGCAGTCCAAGGCGACGATGCAGCAGGTGGACGACACGACCGGCTTCGTGCATGCCCGCTCCGAAATCGACATGCGCCTGCTCGATCTGGCACCTGACAAGGCCAAGGCCCGCCTCGTCGATACCATGCCCTTCATCGAGTCCCTGAGCCAGGAAATGGCCTCCGGCCTCTTCTACCATGATACGGCAACGACCCCGGAGAAGTTCAAGGGCCTGTCTGCCCGCTACTCCGCCTACAACCCCAACCTGCCGAATGTCGCGCAGCCGAACATCGCCAACCAGGTCGTCCATGGCGGCGGCACGGGTGCCGACAATACCTCGATCTGGTTCGTCACCTGGGGCGACCACGCCACCCACCTTCTCTACCCCAAGGGCACGAAGGCCGGTGTGAAGATCGACGACAAGGGCGAGCAGCGCGTGCTCGATGCCAATGGCGACCCCTACTATGCCAAGGAGACGCTCTACACCTGGCATCTGGGCGCGGCCGTCAAGGACTGGCGCTATAATGCCCGCGTCGCCAATATCGACGTCTCCGACATGATATCAGGCACCGTCGATCTCTGGGCGCTGATGCGCAAGGGCTACTACCGCCTGCAGTCCCGCCGGCTGAATGCCAAGGCGAGCCGCATCGCCATCTACATGAACAAGGATGTGCTCGAAGTGCTCGACGTCCAGTCCACCGACCGGGCGCTGACCTCCGACCGGCAGAACACCGTGCACCTGACCACGCAGTTCGTCGAGGGCCAGGAAGTGAAGTTCTATCGCGGCATCCCGATCCGCGAGACGGACGCCATTCTCAACACCGAAGCCGCCGTTCCGGCGCTCGCCTGATCGTCTCCATCAGCCCGCCGTCATCGGGCGGCGGGCGCTTCTCTTTAACGAAAGGCACTTCTCATGATTTTCGACCGGCAGACGCTGCTTTCGGACGCGCAGGTTATCACCGCAACCGGCCCCAGCACCAATGTCATCAATCTCGGCCCGATCAGGACGGGTCTGACCCGCGATATCGGCAAGGGCGAACCGATCCCCTTCCTCATGCAGGTGGTGGAAAGCTTCAACAACCTGACGTCGCTCGCCGTCACCATCCAGACCGACGACAACGAGGCCTTCCCCTCGCCGAAGGCGGTCATATCAACCACGCTCACGCTGGCCGACCTCAAGGCCGGCAAGATCATCCCGCCGAGCCACATTCCGCGTGGCACGGATGAGCTTTACCTGCGCCTGCTCTACACGGTGACGGGTACTGCGCCGACCACGGGCAAGATCACCGCCGGCTTCACCGCTGGGGTTCCCTCGCATGGTTGATGTGATCGCCATCGAGCGCGGCTATTTCGGCGGCGCCAGACGCGAGCCCGGCGAGCGCTTCGCTCTGCCGGACGCGCTTTGGAAGGACGAAAAGCACCGCCCGAAATGGGTGCGGCTTGCCCGATCCGGCGCCAGGGCGGAAGCGGAGCCGGCCGAGAAAAAGCCGGCCGCAAAGCCAGCCAAGCCCGCCACGCCTCCCGAGCCAATCGGCAACGGCGTGCAGGAAGCCCTTGGCGGCCCCGCCCCGGACTGGGTGGCGCCGGAAATCCAGAACTCCTCCCAGCCTGGCGACTGACACAAGCTGATCGACAGGCCACCTAGGGCGGCTTCGGCCGCTCTTTTTTTCTCTCCGAGCGAAGGCAAGGCGCCAATGGCGAAACTCTATAATATGCAGCGCGTCCAGGGCGTCGTGATCGTTCCCGACGGCACGCGCATGTTCAACAACCGCCCTGTCATCGGCATCCGCGATGTGGGCGGCTCCACCCTGTTTACCGATAACAAGCCCGTCCTCGGCATCGACATCATCAGCGATGGCGCGACCATCTATAACGACCTGCCCGTGTTCGGCGCCGTCAGGATATCAGATGGGCGCAGCCTCTACGGCAACGCGCCGGTCGTTCCCGTGAAGGGCGCAGATATCGTGGTGCCGCTTCCCGCCCTGCCTCTGGCGACAGGCGCAAAGATCATGGGCCTCGGCCACAGCTTCATCGGCCTCGGTGCCGCGCAGACCTATACCGCAGGACAGACGGCGACGAATGGCCATACCGGTTTCTATGAGAATGGCCGCACCGTCCTCTCATGGATCAAGGCAGCCGATGGCCGCTTCAACCTCGACATTTTCGCCGAACTCAACCATCCGTTCTTCACGCCGAGTTCCTTTGCGGCCTTCTCCGGCGCCATGGGCGGAAAATCAGGCGATTGCCTTTTCCCCGTTCCCGGCCTGGAAGCGCAATTCCCCGGCACGCTGGCCCGCACCGCCTACGCTCTCGGCCAGAAGCCGGACATCGTCTATATCGACATCGGCTATAACGATATCGTCCGAAACAGGACGCTTACTCAGATCGTTGCCGACCTCGACACCCAAGTGCAGCGCATCGTCGATGCCGGCATCTACGTGATCCTGCAGACACTGAGCTGGACAAACACGCTCGACGATCAGCCCGGCACCGACGATCCGGCATGGCCCGGCATCCTTGACGGCGTCAATGCGTGGATCGTCGCGCAGGCGGGCCGCGAAGGCGTCATGCTCTGCAACACGCTTGCGCTCGATGGCCCCGCCTCCGGCATCTCGCCTGCCATGTTTGTCGATGGACTTCACCCCAAGCCCGACCTGATGGCAAAACGATCAGACATCCTCCTGCCGATCCTGCAGGGCATGGTTTCGGCCGGGGAAACGCGCTCGCTCGATCCGCTTGCCGCCTACAACATCTTCCCGCCCAAGGGCACGCCGGGGATCACCGGCACCAAGACAAACGTCACCGGCGATGTCGCCACCGGCATGCGCCTGGTTCGCGGAACCGGCACCTCGACCTATGTCGGCAGCAAGGAAGTGGCGGCGGCTGGACGACGGGTAACTACATCGGCGGGCGCAACCGCTCGCTCATCTGCGGCTCGAAACTCTGGCTCCCGACCGGGCTGACGATGACGAACATCCGGCTCGATAATTTGCTGGTCCTGCGGCACCTCTGCAATACGGGAGGCACGGGGGGTTGCCAAGATCGGCGCGCCGATCATTCGTAAGCTTGCTGCTGATCCTCGGGCCGCATGGAAGCTGGCGGCCTGACCCCCGCCGTATCTGAAGCGGGTGTCCTGGATGCCTTCAGTTTGTCCCTCAGCAACAAGAGCAATATCCCTGCTAAAATGAAGGCCTGCAAGGACAAGTAGGCGTACAAGATCCACCAGAACATGGCTCATTCATTCTCCCCCTAGGTGGGAGTGAAATATGACAGCAGTTACTACGGAAAACAGGGACCAAGGTCTGATGTGGCGACCCCGCGTGGAAAAGGGTGCCTCCCGGTCAGGGAAAGACACCCTTTTCTTGCCGACTCTGAAGGCGCCAGCAGGAAAGAAATTAGCGGACAGACCGTAGTCTGCAATCGGACCAAAGTCCGACGCCGACTAATTCGATGCCTCCGGCCAGCGCATCGCTCATGCGGCAAGTAGCCAAAGCCAGAAACAGCCGTTTCACCGACATCAGGCGATCGGTTGCGGCATCCGCTACCCTCATCTGCTAGCGAGGACCTTCTTGCCGAAGAGCCTCGCAATGAGAGCCGTTGCCACGCGCAATGCAACGGGTGCGGCAGAGGGCCGGCGAATGCTCGGCTGCAGGCCCGCCGTCAGGCGGGAACGTGGTGTCGGATGGATCTCATCTCTCATGGACCAACCATCGCCTTCCCGGGCGTCTACGCCCCGAGGCGAAATCGCTTCTTTGACGACCTTGTCCTTTGAGCTGACGATACCGGAAACGTTGCCTTTGTTCACAGCAACGGTCTGTATCAACTCGTCTATGTCGTAAACCTGCTGCGTTTCTTCAAACAGCTGCTCGATGCCCATTCCACCCGACCCCGGAAGCTCAACCCGAAGGGAGCGGTATCAGGCTGGAAATTGCACGTAAATCGCGCAATGCAACAAGGCCGAGAGAAAATCAGATCAAGGTCAACCGGTAAGGTTAAATACCACCAGCCCCAACCTCATAAGTGGGACGCCTCTATCCAGTAGGATGACGCTAAGTTTGATTGATCCCTCCGTCGAAGATCACGGAGGCGCGGCAGGTAGTATCGAATGCAGTACAGGCTAGCGAGAGGCCGACGGTGGATGAAGGCATCTGGTTCTGCGGTCCATTGAAAAGGGTGCCTCCCGGTCAGGGAAAGACACCCTTTTCTTGCCGACTCTGAAGGCGCCAGCAGTAAAGAAATTAGCGCAATGCGTGCGGTCTGCCATCGGACTAAGGTCCCATACCTTCCATATCCGCGGCTCGAAACTCTGGCCTCCGCCTAGGCTGACGATGACGAACATCCGCCTCGACAACCTGCTGATCCCAAGACACCTCTGCAACACGTGCGGCACCGGGGTCGCTAAAATCGGGGCGCCGATCATCCGCAAGATCGGCAGTCCGAGAGCTGTCTCGGAACTGGCGGCCTGACCCGCCACCCCAAAACGAAGCCCGCCAAAGGGTGTTGGCGAACTTCCCAGGAGAAAGAGTTGAAAAGGGTGCTCGGGGTCAGGAAAGAGACACCCTTTTCGTGCTGACTCTGGAGGCATCAGCCGAACAGAAATTAGGAGGCAGATCGCGGTCTTCAATCGGACTAAAGTCCCACACGCCGCGCCCGACCCTCCTGCACGACCGCACATCCGAACCGGTAAAGCGGGTGAGATTCGATGTGGCGAACCGCGAGACGCAAAAACTTTAGAAAATTCGAAAATAAAAAACTATTCGTGCAATTTGATGATACGATGACAGTTGATAGAATAATATTTTAATAGAGGTAAAATCATGAAATCGCTTTTTCCTGAAATGTCTACAAGGCAGATAGTCGTATTCATGATCGAGACATCCGTTCTCGTCGCATCGCTCGTTGCTGTCCTCTCTGTAACGATACCTTTGCTCTGATTTCGACGCCCTTGTGCGTTTAATCGGGACTGTTTTTGAAAACGACGTCCCTCTGACAAATAAAAGCGGCGACGGAGAAATCGCAAAAAGAGGCCCGCCGAAGCGGGCAAGTTTTTTGAGGAAAGGTCAGACAGCGCGGCCGAGGCTATTGAAGGGTCAAGCGGACGTGCACCCGCCGCGTGGTCCATGCCACCTTAACTGACCCGATATCTAAAAGTTCCGATCAGACCTTGCCTCTGGCGGCAGAGACCAAAACCTTCAACTGGTCGAAATTGTGCACGCCCTCACGGAACAGCTCGATGGTAATCGCGGCGATGCGCGCCGTCTCCTCGTCATCCCTGTCAAGCTGAAATTCTGCCTGCACGGCATCAAGCACGCGCTGGCAAATGGCGAGATCATCCGACGTCATCGGTTGATCGCGCCCTCTTATGTGACGTTCAATCATTCGATCCCTCCATCATTGGAAATCGGGATTCGAGATAATTTCGGATGGCGGATTTTCAAGCGTGTTTCGCCAGAATTTACGGGCAGGCAGAGGCCCGGCCCCTCGTGCTGACCAGGCCTCCCCATCACCACCTCGTCAGTGCTGAGCATGGCGGCGGGTCCACTACCCTCATCGCCGCTGCTCGTCAATCGTCGCAGCGTTCCTTGAGGTCAATGAAGAACGGTAAGCGCTGTAACACCAGCTTCGTCTGCGGCCCGGATGATGGCCGCTCTGAGCTCGTCGGCTCCGGCTTTACCGGTCATCACGTCCAGGCAGGCTTTCACGGCAGACAGGAACTCCTCGCCATCGTCGGATGGCCATTCCCTCATCAGCGCGTTGGCAGCTTCCCCGACCGTCCGGACAATCAAACGTCTGTTCCCGTCCTTGAAGACAAGGATGACCGGATCGAACGATGCAGAAGTGTCCCATTTCATTACGCTTGGTTCCCGACGAACTAACATATCGGTAACCTTGCAAAAGTCATGCCGCTGCACGCTGCGGTTAGGCAATTGCCGTTGGCCGCATGGCTGAATGACGAAAAACGGCCGGCGAAAGCCGGCCGTTCTAGAGGCGGTAACTGCGGTCTTCAGACCAGCAGAGAGCTGTTGATCAGGATGTCGCTGTGGTCGAAGAAGGCCTTGTTGACGCCGAGGAAGGCGATGTCCTGTGCGGCATGGGCCGTGCCTGCGCCATCGGCATCGTAGGAGAGAATGCCGGAAGCGGCATTGTAGATCAGCTCCGGACCGGCCTTCGTCCCGACAGCACCCCACTTGTTGACGATCTCGAAGGATGCGGCATCCACCACGCCGTTATTGTCGAGATCGAGGCCGGTGAAGGCGGTACCGAGCGAGATCTTGTCGTTGGCATCGAAATCCCAGATCGAATCCTTGTTGGCGGCACCCATCTCGTTGAAATGGAACGTATCGGCGCCGCCCTTGCCATAGAGGCTGTCATTGCCTGCACCGCCGGCGATGACGTTGTTGCCGGCATTGCCGGTGATCATGTTGGCGAGACCATTGCCGATGCCGTTGATGTTTGCCGCGCCGTTCATGCGCAGGTGTTCGACAAAGGCATTCTTGTTGAGGTTGACGCTGACCGTCGCCCAGATCGTGTCGGTGCCGCCGATCACCGTTTCGCCGACTACCCGGTCGCCGGCATTGTCGAAGACATAGCCGTCATTGCCGTTAGAGCCACGCATCGTATCGGCGCCGGCGCGCCCATCGATCCAGTCGGCTCCGGTCGTGCCGTAGAACGTGTCGTCATCCGCAGAACCGGTGATCACCACACGCTCCACCGAGTCCAGCGTGACGATGGAATGGTAGCCATCAGCGCCGAGGATGTCGTAGGTCACCATACTGCCGGTTGCAGTTGCGGTGATGTGCTTGGCGAGGGAGAAGTCGAGCGCGGCAGAGTCGTTGCCGTTCTGGCCGTCAAAATAGGCCGATTGACCATGAACGAAGGCCATAGGGTCTTCTCCTCCCCCAAGGCCCTGCTTGTACACCAGCATGTCATCGCCAATGCCGCCGGTGATGAGATTGCGGGAGTGATCGCTCGTGACGAGGAATGTGTCGTTGCCTCCTCCGCCGGCAAGCGTGTTGTCGCCCGCGAAGCCGTCGAGGATGTTGTTACCATTGCTTCCAAAAATACGATTATTGCGTTCGTTGCCGTAGCCTGAAGCATTGCCCTCGAGCAGATTGAGGTTCTCGATATTGGTACCAAGTGTGTAGGTTAGCAGCGTTGTACTAACGGTATCGTAACCGCCTAAGCCAAAGTCTATGCCAAGATCGATAACCTGATCGCCGACATCATCAACGACGTAGGTGTCGGCCTCGGTTCCGCCGATCATTATATCAGCGCCGGCGCCGCCATTGATGAAGGCGTTAAGACCGTCATAGACCTTGATGTAGTCATTGCCGGCACCAGTGAGGATGCTCGCGAAATTTGCCCAGGTCACTTCGACATGATTATCGCCGTTCCCTCCATAAATGCTGAGGTGGTCGGCAATAACGTCATGGGTATTGAGCGGCGCATCAGATAGCTGGCCGTCAAAGAAGGCCTGATTCATTGTGTTGTCGCCGCTAAAATACAACGACCAAGGCCCTGATCCGAGAGTAAGCCCTAGGGACGTATCGAAAGAACCTATTGCCAGGGAGGTATCGACAGATCCACCCGTAAATGTAGTGCTGTCGACAAACTGACCGAAGTACGCATCATTGGTCTGCGTAAGAATAATCGTTCCCATGAAAATCCCTCAAAAAAACTCTGCGAGCGCGAAATCACATCGGCGCTCTCCTGGTCGAGCTGGCAGCGCTCGTTGACACCCATTGTCCGCAAAAAACGGCCGGCAAAACCGGCCGTTTCCCATGTTTTGGACCTCGCCTTCAGACGAACAGAGAGCTGTTGATCAGGATGTCGCTGTGGTCGAAGAAGGCCTTGTTGACGCCGAGGAAGGCGATGTCCTGTGCGGCATGGGCCGTGCCGGCGCCATCGGCATCGTAGGAGAGAATGCCGGAAGCGGCATTGTAGATCAGCTCCGGACCGGCCTTCGTCCCGGCTGCACCCCACTTGCTGACGATCTCAAAGGACGCGGCATCCACCACGCCGTTATTGTCGAGATCGAGGCCAGTGAAGGCAGCGCCGAGCGAGATCTTGTCGTTGGCATCGAAATCCCAGATCGAGTCCTTGTTGGCGGCACCCATCTCATTGAAATGGAACGTATCCGCCCCGCCCTTGCCATAGAGGCTGTCATTGCCTGAGCCGCCGGCGATGACGTTGTTGCCAGCATTGCCGGTGATCATGTTGGCAAGACCGTTGCCGATGCCGTTGATATTTGCGGTGCCATTCATGCGCAGGTTTTCGACAAAGGCATTGTCGTTGAGATTAACGCTGACGGTCGCCCAGATCGTATCCGTGCCGCCGCCTGCCACCTCATCGACAACCCGGTCACCGGCATTGTCGAAAACGTAGCCATCGTCGCCTGCCGAGCCGTAGATCTTGTCCGCACCGGCCCTTGCATCGATCCAGTCATTGCCTGACGTGCCGTAGAAGGTATCGGCGGCGGCGGAACCGACGATGTTCACGCGCTCCACCGAGGTCAGCGAAACGGTGGAGTGGTAGCCGTCGGCGCCGAGGATATCGTAGACGACGGTATTACCGTTCACCGTTGCGGTAACGGACTGCGCAAGCGAGAAGTCCAGTCCGGCAGAGTCGTTGCCGTCTTCACCATCGAATATGGCTGACTGGCCGTGGGAGATTGCCCAAGGAAGTTCTCCTCCGCCCAAACCTTGCTTGTACACAAGCATATCGTCGCCGGTGCCGCCGAAAACGGAATTGCGTGAGGAGTCGCTTGTGACAAGGAACTTGTCATTGCCTTCCTCGCCGAAGAGATAGTTGGTGCCCGCGCGGCCGTCGATGACGTTATTGCCCGAGCTTCCGGTGATGTTGTTATCAAGTTCGTTGCCGTAGCCCGAAGCATCTCCGTCTGTCAGAAAGAGGTTTTCGATGTTCGCTCCGAGGGTGTAGGTCGAAAGTGATGTGACAACGGCGTCTCCAAAACGGAAGCTGCCGCCGAGCTCGATAACCTGATCGCCGACATCGTCAACGACATATGTGTCGATCTCGGACCCTCCAACCATCGTGTCGGCGCCGGCGCCCGCGTCCAAATATGTGGATCCGGCAAAACCACTTGCCTTGATGTAATCGTCACCCGCACCCGTCACTATCGCCGCATAAATTGCATCCGACACTTCCACGTGATCATTGCCATTGCTCCCGAAGGCAAAAACCATCGAGCCGGTTACATAGGCATTCAGCGGTGTATCGGAGGCTTGGCCGTTGTCGAAAGCCTCGCCCATTTTCGCTCTGTTGTTTTCAAAAAGCCACCAGGGTCCTGATCCGAGAGTAAGCCCCAGAGACGTATCAAAAGAACCTATCGCCAGCGAAGTATTGGAAGACCCACCCGTAAATGTCGTGCCGTCGATAAACTGACCGAAGGATTCTTCTCCAGTCTGAGTAAGAATAATCGTTCCCATAAAAACCCCACAAAAAATTCTGCGAACGGGGGATTTCTTTCATGGCTGCAACCAGAAGTCAAAGCATTGGTTAACAAATACCTAACGCTGTTGCAGCGCGGCAATATTTTAGACAATACAAATATATAGATACTATAGGGCGCCACCTCGCCCATCAAAAATGAAGGGCAACCGGCTTCCCGCGGGGCCGAAATACAGCAATATTGCGCCCGAAAGACGCAAATTCCGATCATCAGGTGGTCGACAAACTAGAAAAGAAGCCACAAAAAAGCGGCCAGCAACAGCGCCGCGGCGATGAGCTTCAGGATCGTGACTCCAGACGGGGGTGGCTTCCTGCGCGCGACGATATATGGCTCGATGATATTCTGGAAAAAGATGTCCCGGTCTTCGGGTCGCGTGGACATCAGTTGTACGTACCGGGATATCGTGATGCCGCTTGCCTGGGCGCTGCCACCATCGGCGTATTGGATCTCAAGGGTGCGGTCGCTCTCATTGTACTTCACCTTCCGCACCTTGTGACACTCAAAGGAAGTCCAGGTCATTGTGACATCCGAATAGAATTGTTCCTGATGTGAAAGACTATTGCTCGCTTTAGGCGATAGCCAGGCTGGCTACATAGTCATACATGACGCTGATCTTGACAAATTGCCCATAATAGTTAGTTGCGAACAATTATTTAGCCGCAATGCCATCCGCCGCCGGTTTGCAACCGGGATGTGACAGTCGTTATATCTTTTGATGGAAAGCCGGGGTAGGAGATGGAAGAAAGATCCAGGTTCGTCTCCTGCTGAGTTTGCAGCATCGGCAGCGGGCAAGTGAGAGTGGGCAGCAGGAAAGTCTACTGAAACTTGCGGATTGCAACCGAGCGAAGAAAGCGCTGCTCAGGTGAAGAGCTCACCTGCTACGATACGCGATGAAGCCACAGCATTACCTCTTGATCATCTTCGTTGCGCCGCCGCTCATTGCGCTTGCGCTCGGGATTTTCATGATCGCCGCATCATTCCATCATGAGCCGGCGGACCCGCGTTCGACAGGAACGATCGGTGTCAAAAAAGGCGGCAGGATCGGCAATCCCGGCTACACGCTTCCGCCCCCGCAACCAGGCGGCGACTTTCAATAGAATTGCCCAAACCGTGGCCACCCCTCGCCACCGCTGTCAGCGCTGCTTCAGCTCGGGCCGTCTCTCAGGATCTGCGCACCAGCGGCGGCAGGGTAATGAAGGGATTGTCGGGATCGTAGCTCATCTTCGGCTTGCCCTTTCCGGCCTTGAGCAATCCCGGCGCAAGATGCCCGTTCGGGCCGAAGAGATAGGCGCTTCCCGCGCAGAGATGGGCAAGCGCGCGATAGTCGAAATAGCGGAAGGTGCTGTCGGCAAGGAAAGCCGCCTCGTTATAGGCCTTGCCCTTGATCTCGGCAAAGCGGGTCTCGGTCATATAGGCGTAGAGCGCCTTCTTGTTGAGCGATGCACCGCTGCACAGAGTGGCGAGCGAAGTGGCGAGCTTCACGACCCTCAATGTCTGGGCATCCGGGTTGTCGAGCGGCTTCATCGCCTGGGCGACGTAATAATTCGCCGCCGGATCGTTCGTCATGGATTTCTTCCAGAAGGAAGGCAGCTCCGCCGCAGTGGCGCAGTCAACAGAAGCAAGGCCTCCAGAAGCGATCGCAAGAATTGCCGCGAATAGAGAAAATCTGAAATTATAGGTCACTTCACCCCCCAACCGGCACACCTGCGCCGCATCGTCAGCGTTGCTTCAGCTCAAGCCGGATCCTGTAAAAATTCTCTGCATCCGCCATCGCCTTCACGTCGCATTGCTTCGTGCCGACGGCCACGGTGACGATATCGCGGACATCGGTGGTCAGCCAGATCGGCGCCTCGCGTGCGTAGGAGCGTCCGGGAAGCGCGCGCCAGTTGACGAAGAAAATGCCCACCTCCTCGCCGGCCGCATTGAGGAAGCCTGCGACGACGCAGACCTGGTCGTCATCATCTGGGTCTTCGTTCCTGAGCGTGATTCGCGAGGTGACGGAGTTCGTCTTCGGGTCGGTGCGGAAGGCGAAGCTGTAATATTGCGGCCGCTTCCAATCCCATTTGTCCTCGACGAGTTTGCAATATCCATTCTCGACGGAGAGACATTCCTGCGCGGCGTGCACGCGCCAGACGTAGTTCTGCCATCCGTCCTCGTTGGGAATGGGGGCATGGTCGCTGGTCAGGAGGCCAAGGGCGATGGAGAGCTGTTTGAGGGTCGGCATAATAGGATGCTCGCCGGATTCGCCGCAGCGCGCAAGCCCCTGATAGCAGGGGCCTGCAGGCCGGACCGGACGATCCTGCCTGCATCATCTCAATGTCTTGCAGGGGACGATCAGGACAATTGACCGCGCTTGCCGGTGACCATGCGAAGCACCTGTTTCGCGCGTCCTTCGGCACCTTCGGCCGAGCGCGGATAGGCATCGCGGATATGACGCGTGTAATACCAGCCGGGGGACGTGGCCGTGACCAGGTTTTCATACACGACCAGTGGCACGTTGAAATATCTGCGGTGGCCCTTGAGGCGAATCTCGATGTCGAGGACCCCAGTCGACGGGTCGTAGGCAACGGATTTCACGAGTTTTGACGAAAGTTCCATCGTTGCTCCTATGCTGCGTCGCACAATGGAACCCCGGTTGGGATAATAGTCAAGCCTTTGTAATGTTTCGGGACACATTACCTCATAAACCTTGCCTTACGTGAATGCCGCTCTAAAAGGCGCCGAACCCAGACAGATTGCCGCCCTGCAGCATTTCGCCTCACCCGCTCCTTAACCCAAAATCCGTTTTCCATTGAACGCACCAGACTTCTCCAGCTATATAGGAGAAAACGCGAAATCTCGGAGACAAGCATGCGGCAGGAAGATATCGAGGAGTCCGTCGCCGAGAGCGGCTACAGGCAGATTCGCGCGGATATCATCTTCGGGCGGCTTTCGCCCGGCCAGAAGCTGAAACTCGAAAATCTCAAAGGCGCCTATGGCACCAGCGTCAGCACGCTGCGCGAGATCCTCAACCGGCTGACCTCGGAAGGGCTCGTCGTGGCCGAGGGTCAGCGGGGGTTTGAGGTCGCCGGCGTTTCCGTCGCCGATCTCCGGGAGATCGCGGCGCTGAGATTGCTGCTCGAGGAACATGCGCTGGAGCAATCCTTCGAGCAGGGGGATGTGGAATGGGAAGCGCAGCTGGTCTCCGCCCATTACAAGCTGGCGCGCATGGAAAAGGTCATGGCAACGGGCAATACAGCCCAAGCCGAGGACTGGAAGCGCTATGACTGGGAGTTTCACCAGGCACTGATTGCCGCCTGCGGCTCGCGGCTCCTGATGGAAACGCATTCGGCCGTCTTCGACAAATATCTGCGTTACCAGATGGTGGCGCTTTCCTATCGCGGCAGCGTGGCGGAAGAGGAGCACCGGCAGCTTCTGGAGACCGCCCTCAAGCGCGACAGCAAGACCGCCAAGGAAATCCTGCAGCGCCATATTCAGGCGGGCGTCGAACATGCGCTCGGCAGGGGGCTGTTGTCCTCCCTGCCCGCGCAGGCCAGGGGATGACGGCCTGATGCGCGGCGAAAAACCCATGCCGAAGCTGGCAAGCGAAGCCTCCGAGACGATCAGCGATGTCGTCTTCAGGCAGATCCGGCAGGATATCATATCCGGGGCACTCGCCCCCGGCGCCAAGATCAAGCTCGAACAGGCGAAAGAACACTATTCGATCAGTGTCTCGTCGCTGCGCGAGATCCTGAGCCGCCTTGCGATGGAAAATCTCGTGCTTGCCGAGGGACAGCGCGGCTTCGAGGTAAGCCCGGCCTCAGCCAAGGAGCTGGAGGAGCTTGCCGATCTCCGGACCGTGCTCGAAACCCACGCGATCGGTCTTTCCTTTGCCGCCGGAAACCTGGAATGGGAAGGCCGCATCGTCGCCGCCCATCACAAGCTGGCGGCGGCCGAGCGGAAGCTTCTGGCGGGGGACGCCTCGCGCACTGTCGACTGGGTGCGCTATGACTGGGAATTCCATCAGGCGATCGTTTCTGCCTGCAATTCGGCGACGCTGATGGCGACACTGTCCTCGGTCTTCGACCGGTTTCTGCGCTATCATATGCTGGCGCAAAGCTTTCGCGGGCAGGCCGTGGTCGATGATCACAAGCTGCTGTTCGAGCTGGCGCTGAAGCGCGATGTCGAAGGTGCAAGGGCCGTGATCCGCAGGCATGTGCAGAGCGGTGTGGAGCATGTGCTGAAGAGCGGGCGGATTGGGTGAGCGGCGTAAGGCTGTACTGTCGGAGGTTGTGCCATGTGGCACCCCCCTCTGCCTTGCCAGGCATCTCCCCCACAAGGGGGGAGATCGACAAGTGGCCTCACCCCGCATCCCTCGGAATCCCCTCCGGCCGCATCTGCTTCTTCAGCGCCGCAATCCGGAAGATCGCGTTCGGCGCCCCGTATCCGCGATAGGCGCGGCGCTCCACCACCTCGAAGAAGAAGCCCTCCCCGTAAGTCCCGCTATAGAGCTGGAAATACTCGCCCTCACCATCCCGGTCATAGAGGATGTTTTCCGCCTTCAGGCGTTCGGTCAGCTCCGGCTCCAGGCCGAAGCGGGCCTCCACATCGTCGTAATAGTTCGGCGAGATCGGCAGTGGCTTGAAGCCTTTGGCGCGTAAGCGCTCGGCGGTAGCGAAGATATCCTTGGTCGAAAACGCCAGATGCTGGATGCCGGAGCCGAATTTTTCGGCGATGAAATGGCCGGCGAGCGTGCGGCGGTTTTCCGCACCGTTCATGGTGATGCGGAGTGTCCCCGCCTCGTTTTCGATCACCTGGCTGCGCACCACGCCGGCGGGATCGATGATATCGACCATGGGGGTTTTACGGGTCTCGAAGATCGAGGTGTAGAAGAGCAGCCAGGTCAGCATCTCGTCATAGGCGACGGTCTGGGCGATGTGATCGACCTGCAGCAAGCCGGCATCTTCGGCCTCGCCCCCTTCCGAAACCGGCTCGAAATCGATCTCGGAGAAGCGGCCGAGCGGGCTTTTTTCGTCGATGAGATAGATCAGCCCGCCGCCGACACCGCGGATCGCCGGCAGCTGCAATTCGCCTTCAATGACGGCCTGGGTGAAGGGTTCGGCATCGAGCGCCAGCGCGCGGGCATAGGCTTCCGCCGCGTCTTCGACGATAAGCGCCACTGCATAGGCAAATGTGCCGTGCACCGCATAGGCGGCATTGGCAAAACCTTCGGGATCGACATTGATGAGGATGCGGATATCGCCCTGCTGGAAGAGCGTCACCTTCTTGGAGCGATGCACGGCGGTCTTCCGGAACCCGAGCGCTTCCAGAATGCCGACGAGCTCCACCGCTTCCTCATCATCGGTGGCGAATTCGATGAAGCCGACGCCTTTGACGGCCGCGCGCGGGGGCATATCGATGCCGACTGGCGTCTCCACCTTGCGGCGGATCTGGTCGGCCAGATAGATCAGCGAACGGTGGCCATCGGCAGCGATCGCCCGCGTCGAGCCGCCGCGGAACTGGTCGTTGAAGATCTCCAGCGAGAAGAAGCCGTCATAGCCGGTGGAGGCCACGGCCTCGGTAAATTCCGTCACCGGCAGATCGCCCTCGCCCGGCATGTTGCGGAAATGCCTGGACCAGTAGAGCAGGTCCATATCGATCAGCGGCGCATCGGCAAGCTGCACGATGAAGATCTTTTCCTTCGGGATCGAGCGGATGGACGTGATGTCGATCTTGCGCGACAGCGAGTGGAAACTGTCGAGGATCAGCCCGACATTCTCGTGATCGGCACGGCGCACGATCTCCCAGGCATCGCGGTGGTCGTTGACATAGCGGCCCCAGGCGAGTGCCTCGTAACCCACCTTCAGCCCGCGCTTGGCCGCTCGTTCTCCCAGCTCGTGGAAATCGGCCGCTGCCCTATCGATACCGCCAAGGGCTGCCTGCGAGACATTGGAGCAGACGAGCACCATGTCCGTGCCGAGTTCCTGCATGATGTCGAACTTGCGTTCGGCCCGGTCGAAAGTGCGGCTGCGCAACCCCTCCGGCATGCCCTCGAAATCGCGGAAGGGCTGGAAGAGCGTAATGACAAGGCCGAGGTCGCGCGCCATGCGGCCGACATCGGCGGGGCTGCCGTCAAAGGCCAGGAAGTCGTTTTCGAAAATCTCCACGCCGTCGAAGCCGGCGCGCGCAATCGCTTCGAGTTTTTCCGGCAATTCGCCTGAGAGCGTCACCGTCGCAATCGAGGTCTTCATGGCTCGCAAATCCTCCTCGTTATCGGGCGCGATGGCGGAAACCAGCGACCCTCCTCATGGCATTATGGCAAACGTCGTTAGGATTGCAATTCAATTGATCAAATCAAAAGTCTCATATGATTTTCAAAAACTATGTTGATTTATGAGCGCCCCTCTGGCAAACATGATGTGAACAGTCGGGAGAGGATGACTGTGAGGCCGTTTTTGACGGCCGCCAAAAAGGAGGAGATTCCAATGCTGAAATCGTTGCTGACGCGGCGTGGCGCCATGCTGGGTGCCGCCGCTCTCGTGGCCGCCATCGGGCTTGCAAACCCGGCCGCCGCCGTCACCCCGGAAGAAATCAAGGCCCGCGGCAAGCTGATCGTCGGCATCCAGGGCGACAATCCGCCATGGGGCTTCGTGACCAGCGCCGGCAAGCAGGATGGCCTGGATGCCGATATCGCCACGCTCTATGCCAAGGAACTCGGCGTCGAAGTCGAATTCGTGCCGCTGGAAGTGAACAACCGCATTCCGGCGCTGACCACCGGCCGTGTCGACGTGCTCTTCGCCACCATGGCCATGCTGCCGGATCGCGCCAAGGCCGTGCAGTTTTCCAAGCCCTATGTCGCCAATGCCATCGTGCTGATCGGCGCCAAGTCCACCTCGATCAAGACCAATGAGGATATGGCGAACCTGACGATCGGTGTCGCCAAGGGTGCCGCGCAGGATACGCAGGTAACGAAGAATGCGCCGTCCACCGCCACGATCCGCCGTTTCGATGGCGATGCAGCAAGCGTGCAGGCGCTGGCTTCCGGCCAGGTGCAGGCGCTCGGTGG
Organism: Rhizobium sp. 768_B6_N1_8; assembly: GCF_051811225.1. Taxonomy (NCBI): domain Bacteria; kingdom Pseudomonadati; phylum Pseudomonadota; class Alphaproteobacteria; order Hyphomicrobiales; family Rhizobiaceae; genus Rhizobium; species Rhizobium sp. 768_B6_N1_8. The sequence goes on from NZ_JBPWPV010000001.1 coordinate 2,373,700, forward strand.
CAACATCTTCTACATGGACCGCGTCGAAAAGGCCCGCCCTGGCGAATTCGAAAACAAGCTTGAATTCCAGAAGCTCTACAACGGCGCCTGCACGCGTCTGGGCGAAAAGGAAATCAACGCCTCGATCAATACGTTCATCGACAAGATCAAGGCGAATGGCGAGCTGAAGAAGATCTACGACAAGTGGATGAAGGTTCCGGTTCCGGAATTCCCGGAAAAGCTTGAGGGCATCCCCTTCGCCGTAAACTGAGCGATCCGCTCTCTTTCGTGACAGCAATAAGGGCGGGCATGCCAATGCCCGTCAACGCAACAGCCATGCCCAACCACGGCATAAGGCCCTGCCCCGTTTGAGGTGCGCGACATGACCAGAACCATCTTTGTGCTCAACGGACCGAACCTGAACCTGCTTGGCGAGCGCGAGCCCGCCATCTACGGCTCGACCACCCTTGCCGATATCAGACAGATGTGTCTCGCAAAGGCAAAAAGCCTCGGCTTCGAGATCGACTTCCGCCAGACCAATTTCGAGGGCGAGCTGGTGGAAAGCGTGCATCAGGCCCGCAAGGATGCCTGCGGCATCATCATCAATCCCGCCGGCTACAGTTTTACCTCGATTGCGCTCCTCGATGCCTTGAAAACCTTCGATGCGCCGAAGATCGAGCTGCATATTTCCAATGTCCATGCCCGCGAGGAGATCTATCACAAATCCCTCGTCTCGCGCGTCGCCACCGCCATCATGATCGGCTTCGGCGCCCGCGGTTATGAGCTGGCGATCGAGGCGATGGCGGATATGGTCGGAGCGGCAAAAGCAGCATGAATTATCAACTGGATTTCACGCCCGTCATCGATGGCTTGCCGAGCCTGCTGCTCGGCTGTCTCGGCACCTTTCTTCTGGCGCTTTGCGGCATGGCCCTGGCAATCGTCATCGGCATCGGCGGCGTGGCGCTGCGGGATTCCCATATCAAGGCGCTGCGCTGGCTGGTGATCGGCTTTGTCGAGCTCATCCGCAACACGCCCTTCCTGGTGCAGATCTTCTTTCTCTTCTTCGCTTTGCCGCTGATCGGCATCCGCCTCGACCCGACACCGACGGCCATCATCGCGCTCGGCATCAATGGCGGCGCCTATGCGATCGAGATCATCAGGGGCGGTGTGCAATCCATCCCCAAGGGGCAGATGGAAGCGGGCCTGGCGCTCGGCCTGCACAAGGTGCAGGTGTTCCGGCTGATCATCCTGAAGCCGGCGCTGAGGGCGATCTACCCCTCGCTGACCAGCCAGTTCGTGCTTCTGACGCTGTCGACCAGCATCTGCTCGGCCATCTCGGCCTACGAGCTGACCTCGGTCGCCCAGCGCATCGAATCCGACAGCTTCCGCAGCTTCGAGGTCTATTTCACCGTCACGGTGTTCTACCTCATCATTTCCTGGCTGATGATGCGCCTCTTCGCGCTCTTCTCGGCCCGTTATTTCACCTATCCGGTCAAGTGAGGGCACCATGGGCAGCGAAGAATTCATCTTCCTTCTGATCGGCCTGAAATGGACCGTGTTACTCTCGGCCGTCGGTTTCGTCTGCGGCTGCATCGCCGGCCTTGGCGTAGCGCTGGCGCGCACCTGCGGCATAGTGTGGGTGGAGCGGCTAACATCGGCTTATATCGCTGTCTTCCAGGGCACGCCGCTCCTGATGCAGCTCTTTGTCACCTATTACGGGCTCGCCCTCATCGGCTTCAAGCTCGATGCCTGGGTGGCGGTGGCGATCGGCCTCACGCTCCATGCCAGCGCCTATCTCGGCGAGATCTGGCGCGGCGCAATCGAGGCCGTGCCGCGCGGCCAGACGGAGGCGGCAAAAGCCCTCAGCCTCAAATATGTCTCGCGCATGAAGGACATCATCCTGCCGCAGGCGCTGCGCATCTCCCTGCCGGCGACGATCGGCTTCCTGGTGCAGCTCATCAAGGGCACGTCGCTTGCCTCCATCGTCGGCTTCACGGAGCTGACGCGGGCCGGCAACATCATCTCCAACCAGATCTTCCAGCCGCTCACCGTCTTCGGCATCGTCGGCATCCTCTATTTCCTGATGTGCTGCCCGCTGACCATTTTTGGCGCGCGCCTTGAGCGTCGCTTCAACGCCGCGCACGCGCGCTGATGCCGCGCCCTAGCGAAACGGACCAGAGACCATGACCACAGCACCCGCACCCTCATCTGAAACCATGATCACCATGAGCCATGTGGAGAAATGGTACGGCGCCTTCCAGGCCCTGCACGATATCAATATCGATGTGCACAGGGGCGAGCGCATCGTGCTCTGCGGCCCCTCGGGCAGCGGAAAATCGACGCTCATCCGCTGCATCAACCATCTGGAGACCTACGAGAAGGGCGAGATCCGCGTCGGCGGCATATTGCTTGGCAATCAGGCCAAGGCGATCGACGCGATCAGGCGCGAGGTCGGCATGGTCTTCCAGCAGTTCAACCTCTTCCCGCATCTGACCGTGCTGCAGAACTGCATGCTGGCGCCGATGCGCGCGCTTGGCGTGCCCAAGGCCGAAGCCGAAGACCGCGCCCGCACCCTGCTTGCGCGTGTAAAAATCTCCGAACAGGCCGATAAATATCCGGTGCAGCTCTCAGGCGGCCAGCAGCAGCGCGTGGCAATAGCGCGTGCGCTCTGCATGCGCCCCAAGGTGATGCTCTTCGACGAGCCGACCTCCGCACTCGACCCCGAGATGGTCAAGGAAGTGCTGGATACGATGATCAGCCTTGCCGAGGAAGGCATGACGATGATCTGCGTGACCCATGAAATGGGCTTTGCCCGCCAGGTCGCCAACCGGGTGATCTTCATGGCAAGCGGCGCGATCGTCGAGGAGGCGGCACCGGCCGAATTCTTCACCAATCCCCGCCACGAGCGCACCCGCAAATTCCTCGGCGAAATCCTGCGCAACTAGGATCTGAAGGAGTTTCAATGTCGGATCTTTCGCGCACACGCCCCCTCGACATAGCCGTCATGGGCGCCGGGCTGATCGGCAAGCGCCACATCGAAGGCGTATTGGCCGAGCCGCGCACACGGCTTGCCGCCATCATCGACCCCTCGCCCGCCGCCCGCGACGAGGCCCGCGCCAATGGCCTGCCCTGGTTTGCAAGCCTTGCCGAGGCGCTGGCAAACACCCGGCCCGATGGCGTGATCGTCGCGACACCCAACCAGCTGCATGTGGCAAACGCGCTGGATGTGGTGGCATCAGGCATCCCCGTCCTCATCGAAAAGCCTGTTGCCGATAACGCCGAAGCCGCGGCAGGTCTCGTGCGCCGCGCCGAAGCATCAGGCGTGCCCATCCTCGTCGGCCACCACCGCCGCCACAACCCCATTATCCGGCAGGCCAAGCGTCTGATCGAAAGCGGCCGGCTCGGCCGCATCCGCTCCGTCCACGGCAGCTTCTGGGTCGCCAAGCCCGATGACTATTTCGAGGTGACATGGCGCCGCGAACCGGGCGCCGGGCCGATCTTCATCAACCTCATCCATGATGTCGATCTCTTCCGCCATCTGCTCGGCGAAGTCGAAAGCGTGCATGCGATGGAATCCAATGCCGCCCGCGGCCATGCGGTCGAAGACACCGCCGTCGTACTGCTGCGTTTCGAAAGCGGCGCGCTGGCCACACTCAGCGCCTCCGATGCCGTGCCCTCGCCCTGGAGCTGGGAGCGCACCTCGGGCGAAAACCCCGGCTTCCCGCAGGAGGACCAGTTCTGCTACCAGATCGGCGGCACCGATGGCGCACTGACGATCCCCGATCTCACCCTCTGGACCAATAGCGGCCGCCCCGACTGGCGCGAGAAGCTGACCGAGGAACGCCTGCCCGTCACACCGGCCGATCCGCTCACCCTGCAGCTCCAGCATTTCTGCGATGTCATCGAAGGCACGGCCACGCCCCTCGTCAGCGGCCGTGAAGGGCTCGCGACACTTGAGGTCATCGAGGCGATCAAGGCATCCGCGAGCACGGGAAGGACTATATTCCTAAAAGGCAAAACCCCATGATTAGCGGCACCACACGGCTGATCGCCCATCTCGGCTACCCGACGGAAAGCTTCAAGGCGCCGCTGATCTACAATCCCTATTTCGAGGAACAGGGCATAGACGCCGTCGTCGTGCCGATGGGCTGCAAACCGCAGCATTACCCTGATTTCCTGAAGCTCGTGTTCCGCCTGTCGAACATCCACGGCGCCCTCATCACCATGCCGCACAAGATCACCACGATGGGCCTGCTGGACGAGATCTCCACGAATGCCCGCGTCGCCGGCTCCTGCAACGCCGTCAAGCTCGGCCCCGACGGCAGACTGATCGGCGACATGTTCGACGGCGAAGGTTTCGTGCGCGGCCTCAAGCGCAAGGGCCAGACCATCGCCGGCGCCAAAGCCCTCCTCATCGGCGCCGGCGGCGTCGGCTCGGCCATCGCCGCCTCCCTCGCCTCCGCCGCCATCGGCCACCTCGCCCTCTACGACGACAGCAAGGCCGCCCTCGAAGGCCTGACAACCCGCCTCAACACCTACTACCCCGCAACCAGGGTCACCACAGGCTCAAACGACCCGGATGGATTCGACATCGTCATCAACGCCACGCCGCTCGGCATGCGCAAGGACGACCCGCTGCCGCTGGATGTGAACAGGCTTTCGGCCGGGACTTTCGTGGGTGAAGTGGTGATGAAGGAGGAGATCACGCCGTTTCTTGCGGCAGCGCGGGAGCGAGGGTGCAGGTATCAGGTGGGGACGGATATGCTGTTTGAGCAGATACCGGCCTATCTGGAGTTTTTTGGGTTTGCGACGACGACGGCGGAGCATTTGAGACGGGTGGCGCGGCTGTAGTGGGGACATGGCGTATCAATGATGTCGTCGGCTTTGCACCAATTGAAATCACCGGTCCTTTTTGTCGGACATGGTAGTAATGCGTCTACCGGTCGCCCCAACCCCTACAATTTCTAGGTGATTATCTGAACACAAAGGAGGCAAAACGTCCTGAATCCGGTAGTGTGAGCTGAACAAGTGGATTCGGCGTGTAGCCCTGCTGCGAACGTCAACTTGCCGTGGCAGGCTCCGGGGTGTTCTTACATGGAAGATTTCGAAAGTGACTATCAGCAAGCCGTCGAGGCAGGCCAAAGGAACCTAAAGACAAAAAAGCTTCTCGACAATTGGTGTTTCCACGCAGAGTTCGCCAGGATGCCAGGCCGAGGAATGATCGAGGAGGCCACCGGTCTTCCGATCGGTCACATGGGTGTTCGATGCAAGTTTTCAAAGAAGAACTCAATGTTCGGCTGGCTTCTAGAGGATGCAGCCTACGACTTCTATTTAAATAACTGCAAAGGATGCGATAAACGGGTTCCGGTAGGCATCCCGAATATCATGGAATTTGTTGGGCCTAGAGAACGAGCTATCGAGCAACGACAACTCGAACGGGATACCAAACGGCGGAAGAGCAAGCAGGAACAGCAGGCGCGAAAGGAAGAACGCGCAGAACTGCGGAGCGAATTGTCACTCGAAGAGACCTTTGTTCTCGATTTAATAGACGAACTAGATGCCGATGACATTCCAAGCGATGATCCCCGGTTGGAACAGCTCGCAAACCTCGCCCCGGAGGCCTTCGGACCGAAGGTGATCGATCATCTGTTGCCCGCGGCAACACAAGAGTATTTTCCCTATTCCATTCACGCCGCCAAAGCACTTATCCGAGCGCGCCTCGATCCCGACAAAAAGATCGCCGTCGCCGTCAGGCTGCTCGACAGCTATGTAAAATCACCAGAAGCGGTTGATTATGTCCTAGCGAATCCTCACAGACTAGGTCTTGAAAACCTCTCAAAGGTGATCCGCCGTTTCGTGTCAATGGCTGTTCCGGCCCCACCGAGTATGAGAATCGGAAACGAGACGCGGACTTACGACAGCGCGCCGATCAGGTCTTTGTTCACGAAAAGGCAAGACGACGTCAGTAGGGAGATCGAGAATCTTCTCGCCGGCACCCAGGCTGGTCAGATCGCCGCTGCAACGGAAGCAATCATTGCGATACACAATGATCAGCTGTTCGCAAAACATGCGCGAAGCATCTTCGCGAAACTGATGCGGAGAAGAACCCTCCTGCCCAAAGAGCGCAGAGATAGTGCAGTCTTATACTACCTACAGGAAGCCGCTTCTAAGTGCCTCGAACTTTTCCCGGACGAAGTGGACACCATCATTCAATCGTTTCTCCGGGATAATGACGATATTGGAAAACGCGAAGCCTATAGGACGTATCGATCCGTCTTGAAACACGGTTATCGAAAAAAGCAAACGATCGGAAAGCCGCAAAGAATAGCGTTTCGTAGGCTGCTTTGGGCTGCTGTCGACCGGCCAGAGGCGACCGATGACGCGGCGCAATTTTTTATGCACGCGTGGGATGAACTCGCGGAACTCGCAGCGGAGCTTCTAGATGAACTAATCGGCGCAGCAGCTACATTGAGTGACAAGTATGAGCGGCTTGAGGAGAAGCACTCCTTGGAGGTCGCTAATGAATTCCTTGCAGAGATGGAGCGACGCAATAAGCGCACCGCTATAGATCACTTGCAGGGCGCATTGATCGATTGGGCCGCCATCGGAGCGCGAGCGAAGGGCAACGAGGGCGTAAGAGACTTTCTTACCCTCTACCGCCATCTGCCGGAGAACCAAACCCAAATGCGCGGGAACATGATTGTTCATGTTTCGAAACTCCTCACAGGCGTCGAAAGCCTCAATCAGGTTTTATCCGACTGGTATCGAGCGTTGATGGACGAAAGCGCGCTGGTGCGTGCAAGTGCTGCGCAAGCATGGGAAAACGTGCCCTATGAGATGCAAAAGAATTTCCCGGACCTCTTTTTTCATGCGTTTGCGATACTTTTGAGCGACCCCTACGTTATCGTGCATCGCAGAGCTATCCACGCCTTACGAAGGAGATTTTTTCCAGACGACAAGCGATCACTGCTCAATGCAGCGATATGGAACCTTGTTGTTCATTACGCCCAGGAAGGCGAGGATAAAGAATTCTTGGTCAAGTGTATCGACGTTTTTGCGATACTCTGTCTCACAGATGAACAAAAAAAGGGCGCGCTCGGAGTCTTCCTCTCCGGCCTGCTGTTAAAGCTTGAGGGCCACGCGCTGTATGAGGCGGTTGACCATTTGGTCTATAGCTTCCAGGACGTTCCAGGCTTCGTGAAAGTGGCACTGAAAGCGCTTGCTGACCAATACACTCGTTCTATATCCATCGACGATTGCGTCACGGTCGTTCTGCGAGCTCCGCAGCATGAACTACGGGCATGTGCCGATGACATAGAAGCCGCATTTGATGCCTTAAAGCCATTTCGCCCAGAGGACTTCGCCGAGGCCCTCCTTCTCATTTCCGCGCTGACCAAGGCCGGTCGCTTTTCATTAGCGCGTGATCGCTCACAGGTTCTTTTGGCCGCGATTCCGGCGGAAAATCGGTACGAGAAATGGCGGCTTAGAGCTTCCTTAGTAGAAACCGCCGCTTCGATAGAAGGCGCTGTCGCCGACGGTGAAGACATAACGGCACTGATCGAACATTGGGAAAGGCTAAGCGCCAAGTTGGAGATCGAGAATGAAGAACGAGCCGAAATTCGAGATGTTCCGCCGCGCTTTTTCTTCTCGGATTAGTCTCGCCGCAGCTGTCAAGAACGCGCTAGCGCCATCGCCGCAGGCTGTGGAGCAATTACGAGACGCATGGTCAACCTTCGAGCAAGCTATCGCTCCAATGGCAAAAGGGAACGTTGAGGATCAATACCGCGCATACGGCGTAGCCTCCGGTCTCTTCGTGTCATTGGCTGAATGGAAACGCGCCATTCGAAATGCGGAGCCCGATGCTCAGCGTTTCTTGAGTGCTACGAAAATGAGAGCATCTGAGATTGATCGAACCGCGAGCTTTGCACAGGTTGAGCAGTTGGTTTCAGTTCTCGATCGGGTCAACAAACTCTATGATCCTGTTGACCTTGGCGACTTACAATCGTTGATGGGTGGATGGGCCCTGCCTCTTCTTATGTTCGCCAATGTCGTGGAGCATGACATAGGTCGAGTTGGGATAGCGGTTGGCAGCACAGACAGCTCGGCCGCGGCCAAAAAACTCGACACGACCGTCGCCTTCCTAAAATTCGATATTGACGGACAGCCCGCAAAGCACTGGAATTACCTCAAACCAGAGACAGCCTACGACCTGACGATTGAAGTGCGCGTTTCAAACTGGCCGAAACGGGCTAAAGTGTTGTCACTTATGCCGGTGACAATCGATAGCCGAGAACGCGATTGGCTCCCTAAGTTTAAGTTTCAGAAGCCTGACGGGACTGGTCCATTCACCCTCACGGGTACAGGCCGAGCTGTCCTAGAGATCGCGCATTCCTTCGGTTCGAGGCCTTATGAGTTTCTTTACGCCGCAGAATTCGATGACATGACTGCCTACAGCGGCATCCAGATAGTGGGGCACCGACGCCTGGTTCTAGAAGGCAGTGATATTGCTTCAAACCCGCTGACAGGTTTCAGCAACGTAGATCGCCATTTGCTTGCTATTCGAAACCGTCTGAGGTCATTTCCTGGTTTAAACCAGGATGATCTGGCCAACGCCATGACAGTTCTTGGTGGCTTTGGAAGCATTGCAGCCTCGGCTTTGCGCGATGCCACTTTTTCGGCCAACACGTCAGAGCGCGAATTTCAAAAGGAGACAACCAGGTTATTGAGGATGCGCCCGGAGATTGGTGGCGACCTTCATGGCCACTCCGAAGCCGCTGGAGGCATCACGGACCTTACCTTTCGAGACATACCCATAGAACTGAAGGTAGAGAATAATCAGGCATTATACGCAAAAGATTTTTCAAAATACTTCGATCAGGCAGCAGCTTACGCACTGGGGCTTGGCAAGCGGTTAGCTCTCCTATCGGTGTTAGAGTCTTGTGCCAAATCATCACCGGTAGGAAATGTAGAGGAAGATATTGACGTCTTCCTCCATCGCGTTGGGAATTCCTCCGTTCCGATTGTTGTTGTCGTCGTGCGCGGCGGACTCTCGAAGCCTAGCTTTTACTCCAAGCATTGATCGAACCGAAGCAACCTCCGCTCTTCGCCTAAAACTCGCACGCGTCCGACATAACTCCGCTCACCATTGGCGATTGTGTGCCCGTCGACCTCGACTTCTTCCTTAGCAGAAAACGATTCATTCACAGCACAGAAGCGCAGTGGCTGGCCTCTGTCACAAGCACAGAAATGACGGTGGAGAGGGTTGCCGCTCCGGCGCTCTTGCCGGCTGCGTCCCCTCCCCACACCCCAACCTACAACTTACACCCCTTCGACAGCGCCGCGCTCTCCATCGCCGAAACCTTGCCCTTCGACACCGCAACCTCGCCTTCCTTATCCCCACCGGCCACACTGCCGATCGGCACGCCGACCAGGAACACACCAAACGCATCGCCGTTGGCGGCCGAGATCTGCTGCTTCGAGAGGCCGTCGAGCTTCACCTTTTCCTTCGCGTGTTCGCTGGCGATCTGCTGGCAGCTGAGATTGGTGTAGGCCTGCATCGGGATATCGGCCTGCACGATGGCGTCAGGTCTTTTCGCGCAGGACGTGAGCGCTGCGGCAAGCGCCGCGGCGAGAATGAGTTTTTTCATTAGATAACCCCAGTTAGCAGGTAATCTCTAACATTGCCGCCCGCCTGGCGCGAGTAATGCGCAAGAACAACCACAGAAGAATTCTTGGGCGCGGCCGGTGGCCTTGTGCTGGCGAGGACGGTCTTCTGACCCGCTGATGGAGGAGAGCATCGGCTTTGGGCCGGCAGGGCCATTGCACCTGTCGCCCTTTGACAGGAAGGTTATCGTGAGGCCCCGTCAGCACGAATGAGCGGCTCTCCCCCCTAACCCTTTTGGATGAATTGCGAATCGACCGCGACGCGACCAAAGTAGCTAAGCGGCGGTAGTAGGATTACAAGGACCGAAACCGATGTGGGGGGCTTGCCGAGTATTGAGTGGGAGCCCTTCGATTATCCCGTTCTAGCGGCGGATGCGAACTGGTGCATGGCAGCAGCCATGGGGCTCCACCGGAGCCAGGCGCTTGTCCTGATGTAATCACCCAAAAGAAGTAGATTACGGTTCATGCAGTTCACCGGAAGCGTGGAGCTGGGAGATACCGAGTTTTATGATCCTGATGAGATCGGTTTTTCGAGAGCCGTAGGTCTTGCGATATTGTTCGAGTGTCGGCTTGCTGCTGGCGATGTCGGCGAGCACTGGGTCTCGATTGGTTGTTGCTACTAAAGCACCTTTGGCCCAGACACGATCGAATAGAGCACGTTCCTCGTCTTGAGGTGACATGTATGGCCTTCCTTGAAGATTGATTGGATTTTGCAGTCGGGCAGAAAACCCGGGGTCACTGCAGTCATGCAAGAATGATGCTCCATGCAAGCATCGCAAAAGCAGCCGCAATGAGTATCCAAATGCAGATTTTAAATCCCGCACTGGACCTGATGCCTGTGCGCCACTTTGTCGTCGGCATATTCCCGGGGTTGACCTTCAACATAACCGCCTCCTGCTTTCTGCTTTAAGAGGCAGCCGCTCCAGTATGAAGATAGCAGGCTCCGGGGAGTTGAATGACGAACGGGAATGTCCGTCGCCTAGCCTCATATAACCATCCGGCAGCCTTATTGTTCCATGCCGTGGTCTGCTGTCATTCGCCGTGGTGAGCAGCGCCCCACCCCGTCATTGCCACGGCCCGCGACCGCACACATCACCGGAGAAGAAGTGACAGGAACGTCACGATCAATGGTGAGCCGGCTTTGATCTGCCTTCGTTCCGTGTCCCTGCTCATCTGTCGGTTAGTTAGAAGATGCTACTTCATAAATGCTTGAAAATTCATCCTACGTTCACGCAGACAGATAGCATCTTCTAAATTACTATGGAAATATTTTCAAATAAAAATACCGAAAACTTCAGAAAATATCTCGTAATAAAGTTGTATTTTTCCGGTTTTATTTATTTTTAAAATGACAAAAGTCATACTTTTCATTTTTATTATCAAAAAATATTTTATTATTTTGAAAGCCTGCGATGAGAATGCTACTGGTTATTTTGAAAGCTCCGAATTTGATTTGCAGTCGGCATCCGCAGGAGCTGTTGCGGACTCGTGGCCACAGCGGCCGTGCCGTCGAAAACCTCCGCAACCATAGCCGAGAGCCTTAGAGAACAGCGTCCCGGCCTGGCGCGAATAACGGAAACGATTGGCGAAACAGATGCAGTCGGTGCGATATAAGAAAAAAGATCTGGAGTTCGCGCGGCTCCACGCCGCAAAGGCGGCGCGGCACGTCACCAGCCAGGAAATCGTCCTTAGAAGGCTGCGCATGATCGGGGCGCCGCTGGATCTGGATTATGCGTTGCTTGGCAGGCTTTACGATCGCCAGAGGAAGGTTCTCTACCATCTGAAGCGGATCGAAGACGTCCTCGACGTGAAGTCCCAGCCGATACAGCCCGACCCACCTGAACCCGGTCGACACGACCCCAGCCTGCATAGCGTTGTGCGCTTCGGCCAACGGCCGGCGCGGTTCGATTGGCAGTGACGCCGGCTTTCCATGACAGCCTGACCAGCCTTGAACGCCGGGGCCTCCCGCCTTGGATAAAGCGCAATGGAAGCGCATCATCGGGTGTTGGGCGGTCAACGAAGCGGGCACAGCCAGACACAGGCTCCCCTTCGCTCCGATCCAGGGAGGGTGAGAATCTTCCACCTTCAAACACTCAATCGCGACATGCGAGAACGGTTGGCCATGGTAAAGATCTTCCTTCCAGACGGAACTGCTGCAGCGAGCCGGAAGCGCTGGCGTCTGCTGGGCGGGCTCAAGCGCGCAGACTATGCGTCGTCCGATCCCCGACCCCCCGAAAGCGGCGAACATCATGAAGAGGCGCTGGTGATCCGGCACATGAAAGACGTGACGATCCCCCGCCCTGGCTACCCGGCTTCCCGGCGGCGCAAGCTGAACCCGGACCAGAAAGCCCTGGCATCATGGGAAAACGAAGGAGGCGCAGTTCGCATGGAAACCGCCCTTCGTTAAAGCGATAAGTCCGGTCGACGGCCGGACAGGCTTTAGCCAACGCAATTTCAAGATGGTTTCGACGCTGAGCCGGCGAGCGATCCAGGCCCAAAAGGGCCGAAACCTCCTCAGAATTTGAGGCCGGTTATAGGGCTCGCCACGCAATACGTCCGCGAGCCTCTATACCTGCTCAGTCCGCCAAAACGCGTTAAGCGCGTGAAATAATCATGGATGGAAGCAAGAGTCGCGTGAAAAGTGTGTGACACGGCACACTGCGCAATATCGTTTCCATAGAGCGCTCTTTTCGCCGGCCCATGGGCGTGCTTGTCCGATCGATACCCACCGGTCTATCCGGCTTGCAGTGCCTCCCCGTCATAGCTCCTGTTCGCCGCGTTTTGCACCAGTGCGATCGCAACAGGCGGGAGGAGGAAGCTCCAGAAGGCGAGCCAGGCGATGGAGATCAGGCGCCCCTTTCCGCTCTCGCCGCCGCGATCGTTGAGGAGATCGCCGAGCGTCATCAGCAGAACCGGCAGGCCGAGCGGCACGAAAACTGCGATCAGCATCGCGGCAAGCGGTGTGAGCAGGCGCTGCGAGGGTGCTGCCCCCGCAAGCTCTCCATGGATGCGATAGCACCACCAGGCGAGATAGATGAGGGCCGCGATCGCAATGACGAGCCCCGCGAGCGCCAGAAGCAGGGTGAGCTCGAAAGTGCCGCCAGCCTCGATATCCCCACCCTGCAGGCCATAGATCCCGAGACTGAGGAGGAAGATCAGCACCATCGGCACAATGAGGATCACGGCGACCATGAGCGGCGATCGCTTTTGCGGCGCAATCGGCCTGTGGCGCAGACGCGGCGCGTCATCGAAGGCGAGAGGCTGCGCCGGCAGGAGCAGGAGGACGGCAACCACCAGGCAGGCGAGAAAACCGAGGGTCACGGGCACCCCGCCCTGACCGGCCTGATAGAGCCAGGAGGCGACGACGGGCGCGAAGCCCGAGGTTAGAATCGTGGTCGACACCAGCGTCAGCGCGCAGCCGAAATCAATCCTGCCGGACCGCCCGCCGACCAGGAAGATCGCGATCGCCAGCGGGAAAAACGCCCGCGCCGCGCCGAACAACAGCCCGAAGACAAACAGGAACGCGGGCGAAGCCCAGAGTGCCGGCGCCGGGATGACAGCGATGGCGACAAGAGCGCAGGCGACAAGCGGCGCGATCAGCGCCGGCCGGCCATGACGGGTGGCGACGACGAAGGCCAGGAAAGCCCCAATGACCCAGCCGGCATTGGAGCCGAGATAGAAGATCCCGACCGTCTGAAAGCTGCTTCCGGCTTCGCGCGAAATCAGCGGAAAGACCGTGGCAAGCCCCTGCCCGCCAAAGGCCAGAAGCAGCGAGGCGAAAAACAAGGCCCAGTAGCGATAGGTGCTGAGGAAATCGGCCAGCGTCCATTCGGCCCTGCCGGCAGGCTGAGAGATATCGTCCGTCAATGAAACGCCCCCGTTCGAAAATCATCGCTCCTCGCCCTCAATGGCGAACCGGTGGAAATACCGGCCATGGCGCAGATAGAAGAGTGTCGACGATTTTCGAGAGGCTTGGAGGCCATTCAATCGCGGGCTTTTCATTCGCGCCCCAACGACCGGCGAAAACGTGGCATGTGTGACAGCCGCATCCGGCTTGTATAAGCCCTCAAAAAGCGGTTAGCTGCGACAGTTGGGTACGCTCATTCCTGCACAACCACACAAGTTTGAGATGAAACCTGTGCCGAACGCGCCCGCATTTCGAGGAAAGTCTCGTGCGCTGGTCCAAACCCTTAAGGCTGCATCTCGGCGTCCTGGTCGTCGCATCGCTGCTGTTCACGTCGATGCCGATCATCTGGCTGGCCTTCAGCCGTGGAAGCGATGCTGCCGTGAGCGCCGGCGTGCAGCAGATGCGCGAGATGAGCGTGCGGCTGATCGAGGGATATCGCAACACGCTGCAGGGAGGCACGGAGGCGGTGGCGCTCGCTTCTACCCTGCCGCTGCTCGCCTCTCCGCCGCCTCAGGATATCAAGGCAAAGCAGGAATTCTTTCTGGAGATTCTGCGAAACGTCCCCAATGCGACGAGCATCTACACCGGCTATCCTGACGGCTCCTATCTGCAGGTCATCAACACCCAAAGGCGCGATATCTCCCGGACGCTTGCAGCGCCTGACGGCACGGCTTTCGCGATCCGGACGATCGCTGGCAGACAGAGCGCCAATGTCATCTCGACGCTGCAGTTTCTCGATATAGAGGCAAGGCCGATCGGCGAGCGGCAGGTCGAATACGCATCCTTCGATCCGCGCCAGCGCCCCTGGTATCAGGCCGTCGTTCAGGATGGCGCAACGGTTTCCGTCGGCCCCTATATCACCGGAACGCTTGGTGCGCCGACGCTGACGATCGCAGCACCCATGCGAGACAACGGCCAGGTGGTCGTCGGCATCAACATTCACCTGCAGACCATCAGCCGCCTGCTGGATGCGCGCGAGATTTCCCCGCGGGCGCGCGCCTACATCATCGATGCCGGCGATGATCTCATCGCCCATTCCGACCCTGATATCATGAACCGGATCATCGCTATATGGTCGCGAACATCAGGTTCGCTTGTTGCGACGGCAAACAGTTTCGACTCGAGCCTCGAAACCGTGGCAAGGCTCAGGCGCGATCCCGCCTTTGCCAATGGCGGCCTGGCACGCGTCGAGCTCGATGGCGAAAGCCAGCTCGTGCAGATCGCGCCCGTCAGCGTCTCCGGCCTGTTTGAGGGAAGTGCCGCCGCAATCATCGTGCCGATGGAGGATCTGGTGGCGGAGGCCCACCGGCTGCTGCTGCACAATCTCCTGATTGCCGGAGCCCTCCTGGCAGCCGGTGTCGCGGCATCGGTGCTGCTGTCGCGCATGGTCAGCCGCTCTCTCAACCGGCTGGCCGACGAGGCGCGCAGGATCGGCGATCTCGATGTCGGCGAGAAAGCCGTATCGCATTCCTGGATAACGGAGATCAACACGCTGGCGACTGCGCTTGCGGCGAGCCGCCACGCCATCGGGCAGTTTGCCCTCTATGTGCCGCGCGAAGTCGTCCGGCGGATTGTCAGCCCAGAAGGGCGAACGGTCGTCAAGGCGACGCGGCAGGATGTGACCGTGCTCTTCACCGATATCAGGGATTTCACCGCCATATCCGAGCAGCATTCGCCCGAAGACGTGGTCGATACGCTCTCGGCCTATTTCGAACTCCTGAACACCATCGCCGAGCGCAATGGCGGCACGGTCGTGCAATATCTCGGCGACTCCATCTTCGTCATGTGGAACGCCCCCGTGCAGGACGACAGGCATGCCGAAAACGGCTGCCGATGCGCGCTCGCCATGAAAGCGGCGGTCGACGGCCTGAACGAGGAGAACACCAGAAACGGCCACCCCGCCCTGTTCACGCGCTTCGGCTTGCACACCGGCCCGGCCGTCGTCGGCAGTTTCGGCGCCATCTCGCGCCAGCAATACACGGCCATGGGTGATACGATCAATGTCGCCTCGCGGCTGGAAGGGTTGAACAAGGATTTTGGTACGTCGATCCTGGTGAGTGCGGCCATTCACGACGCGGTTGGCGACGGGTTTGAGTTTCGGCCGCTGGGGCTGGTGCAGGTGAAGGGGCGCGCGGAGAAGGTGGATTTGTGGGAGCTGGTTGGGGAGAGTGGCGACGCCCGGTAGCAAATGCCGCCATCATTGCGCTACTAGAAATTGAACGGCAATTTTGCTACAAAGGATAGGCTTGGAAGCTTTTCAGTACACGCTTGAATAATCAACGCAGAATTCCGTTCTTCGGTGGGCGGAATGTTCGTTTGGAGGCGTCGATGGCTTTCACACCTTCAACAGCGTCCATGATGTCTTTCGCCGTCATATCGGTCAGCATTTGCGCACAGAGCGATGCCCATCAATCCGGCAGCGGTTGGGCATACCCGCCCTCGTGCTGCAAAGGCAAAGATTTCGGTGGAGACTGCGAGGCTATACCTCGATCCCGGGTGAGGAAGGGTCCCGGAGCGTTCTCCGTTATCCTTCACCCGGGAGACCATCACCTGGTGACGAGAAACCAGTCGTTCCTGATTCCTTATGGAAATGAGTCACCATCCGGAGACGGCGATTTTCACATCTGCCTTCAACCGACGGACGAACCCAATGAGGCGGATGGGATAGGACGAGGCGGACGCTACCATATGAACTGTTTCTTTGCGCCTCCTGACGGCGTTTGATCGCCAACGGGCTTTGGTGGCAGTTGCTGCCCAATATCGGAAATCCGCTGACCGTCGATCAGGCGGGACGGAACGCTCGACCGGATGATCCTGCCGCGTGACGACCAGACGGTGACCTGAATCGCCAACGCCGATAAAATTGCAATCGAACGCAATAAAGATATTGACCTTCCAGCAGGGGGAAGCCCTAGACGCACATCCGGACAGCCTCTCGAAGATCGCGAATCATTGGAGGGCCTGTCGGGATATTGAAGCGGCGCTGCCTTGATCGCAGCTCCGGGGTTATGGGCAAAATGTATCTGAACGCACTGGGCAGACTGCTCCTTTTCGTGCGGCTGGTGATCATCGTATCGCTGGCAGGATACTCGCTGTCCAATGCCAATGCCGCCATGCACGGTTCGGCTTTCCCTGGCTTGCAGTCGCCGGCGATAGTGGCTGGCGCGCATGACCACCATGCCATGTCAGGCGATGATCATGCCGCTTCGAGCGAAGACGTCACGGTCCAGGGTGTTGCCGACCGGCATGATCACGGCTCGTCCGCGAGCGATGACGAGCAACTTTCCAAGCAGCAATGCTGCAAGGATTTTTGTGGCGGCTTCGGCATCGTCTGCGAATCTCACGAGGTCGGCGGACCCGTCATCTCTTCAATCCGCCAGTTCGTCGACGATCAGAGCATTTTGGGCGAAGTGCCGCCTCTTCACCGTCCGCCCAAGATCTGAATAGCTGTCGTCCCCGCGTCTGCGGGTCCGAAGGCATGCCGTGGTGAACCGCGCCTGCCCGTGAGACTCTACTATTCGGATTTTTAAGATGAAACCTTCCATATTGGTGGTGGGGCTGCCGCTTATTGCGGGCGGCTGCGCATCCACTCTTCCTCCCGATGTCATTGCACCTGTGGATGTCGAGCAGACCTATTCCGTTCGGCCGCTCCAGTATCGTTCGCCCATCTCGGGATTTGTTGCCCGACAGCCGGTCGATCCCAAGCCCTGGCGACAACAGAACGAGCAGCAGTCTCCGCAAAAGGGAGACGCTTCATGACCGTCGTCAGAAAGCTACTCGCCCTCACCGCCTTGCCCCTCGTCCTCGGAGGCTGCGTGAGCAGTACCGAATATGCGGCGAAAGAGGCCGGTTTCGCGGCAGTTTCCGCCAACGTCGGCGGGGTTGCCTCCAAACAGACCGTCTGGGTTCAAAACCGGCAGGAAGCCGAAGTGGCCTCCGCTCAGGTGAAGGCGCTTCTTGCGCGCGGGAAGACGCTGGACGCTGAAACGGCAGTGCAGATCGCCCTTATCAACAACAAGGGCCTGCAGGCCGCCTACGCCGATCTCGGCGAGAGTGCTGCCGACGCGTGGCAGTCGACGATGCTGCTGAACCCGACGGTCTCGGTTGGCTTCTCCGGTATCGGGACGCCGGAACTGGAAGCGTTCCGGACGATTGAAGGCGCCTTCACCACCAACATCCTGGCGCTGATGACCAGGAAGCGCGATATCGAGATTGCCGATACGCGTTTCCGCCAGGCGCAATTGAACGCTGCGGTGCGCACGCTACAGCTTGCAGCCGACACCCGCCGCGCCTGGATCAACGCGGTCGCTGCATGGGAGAATGTGGCACAGCTCCAGCGCGCACAGGCCGCCGCCGATGCGGCCTCCGAGCTTGCCGAGAAGCTTGGCGAGACCGGGGCGATGGCCAAGGGAGCGCAGGCTCGCGAGCATGTGTTCGCAGCCGAACTCGCCGGTGAAACCGCCAAAGCCCGCCTGGCCGCCCGCCTGGCGAAGGAAGAGCTGACAAGGCAGATGGGCCTGTGGGGCTCGGATGCCGAATTCCAGGTGCCGAACAGCCTGCCGCCCCTGCCGAAGACAACAATGAAACGCGATACGATCGAGGCGGAAGCGCTCGGCAACCGCATCGATCTTCAGGTCGCCAGGCTCGAACTGGAAGCCACCGCGCGCTCCTATGGCCTGACCGAAGCGACCCGATACGTCACCGATCTCGAAATCCTTGCCGGAGCCGAGTCCGAGAGGGAGGTCGGGGAAGACGGCGACAAGAAATGGGAGACGACGGCGGCCGGAGAGCTGGAATTCGCGATCCCGATCTTCGACACCGGCAAGGCTCGCATGCGCAAGGCCGAGCTTGGCTACATGCGTGCGGCCAATCAGCTGGCGGAAAAGGCCGTGAACGTCCGCTCGGAAGCGAGATCGGCCTATGAGGCCTATCGGTCGAACTACGACATCGCCCGCCATTACCGCAACAATGTCGTCCCGCTCCGCACCAAGGTCGAGGAAGAATCCCTCCTCTCCTACAACGGCATGATCACCAACACCTTCGAACTGCTCACCGACACGCGGGACAAGATCAACTCCATCCTGCTCTCCGTCAACGCCAAGCGAGACTTCTGGCTCGCGGACGCCAACCTCGCGCCCGCCGTCTATGGCGGCGGCACGTCTGCGGCATCGGCCGGAACCGAGGCCGCCTCACCGTCCGAGAGCGGCGGCGGTCATTGAGAAAGGATTTTCACATGTTCAACAGAAGACAACTTTTCGGCGCTGGTGCCGCCCTGATGGCGGCCGGAGCCTGGACGAAGACATCAGCAATGGGCCTGCCGGATGCCCCGGCCATGGGCTCGGCCGACATGCAGCCCCCGCTGCATCCGACCTCCGGGCCGGACTACCAGCCGGTCGTGACGCTGAACGGCTGGACGCTTCCGCACCGGATGAACAATGGCGTCAAGGAATTCCACCTCGTCGCCGAGCCGGTGGAGCGCGAGATGGCCGACGGGATGACTGCTTACCTCTGGGGCTATAACGGGCAGTCGCCGGGGCCGACGATCGAGGCTGTCGAAGGCGACCGCGTCCGCATCTTCGTCACCAACAAGCTGCCGGAACATACGACCATCCACTGGCACGGCATGATCTTGCCTTCCGGCATGGACGGCGTGGGCGGCCTGACGCAGCCTCATATCCCCGTCGGCAAGACCTTCGTCTACGAGTTCGACCTCGTGAAGTCAGGCACCTTCATGTACCACCCGCACTCCGACGAGATGGTGCAGATGGCGATGGGCATGATGGGCTTCTTCGTCATTCATCCCAAGGACCCGAAGTTCATGCGCGTCGACCGCGACTTCGTCTTCCTGCTCAACGCCTATGACATCGATCCCGGCTCATACGTGCCGCGCATCATGGAAATGACCGACTTCAACATGTGGTGCTGGAACAGCCGGGTCTTTCCCGGCATCAGCCCGCTGGTGGTCTCGAAGAACGATCGTGTCCGGGTGCGGGTCGGCAACCTCACCATGACCAACCATCCGGTCCATATGCATGGCTACGACTTCGAAGTCACCTGCACGGATGGCGGATGGGTGCGGCCGGAAGCACGCTGGCCGGAGGTGAGCATCGACATTCCCGTCGGCGCGATGCGGGCCTACGAGTTCGACGCCAAGTATCTCGGCGACTGGGCGATCCACTGCCACAAGTCGCACCACACGATGAACGCGATGGGGCACGACATCCCGACCTTCATCGGGGCGGACAAGTCGAAACTCGCCGAAAAAATCCGCAAGCTTCAACCTGATTACATGCCGATGGGAACCAAAGGCATGGCCGATATGGGCGAAATGGAAATGCCCATTCCCGAGAACACCGTCCCCATGATGACCGGCTGGGGTCAGCACGGCCCCATCGAAATGGGCGGCATGTTCTCCGTCGTGAAAGTCCGCGAGGGTATCTCGGCGGACGATTACGCCGATCCCGGCTGGTACGAAAACCCACCCGGCACCCAGGCCTGGGAGTGGACCGGCGAACTGCCGGACGCGACCAAGGCCAAAGACGCAAACACCACCATCACGCCGAAGCCGATGCAACACGGCTGACGCAAATCCCCAGCAACCAAAGGACCTGAAATGAAAATTTATACTCTCGCACTGGCTCTTGCGGCCATCGCTGGCCCTGCCCTGGCCTCCGGCAACCACGCCGGCGGGCACGGCGAAAAAATGGCGGTCGGCGAGCCTGGCGACAAGTCGAAGGTCACCCAGACCATTCGCGTCAGCATGAAGGAAACCGAGGACGGCAAGATGCTGTTCCAGCCCGCCGTGATCAAGGTTCGCAAGGACCAGACGGTCAAGATCTCCATCAAGAATGCCGGGCAAAGCGACCACGAATTCGTGCTCGACCAGGAAGACAAGATCCTGGAGCACAAGAAGGTCATGGAGAAATTCCCCGAGATGGAACATGCCGATGCGAACTCGCTCCGCCTGACGGCCGGCCAGTCCGGCGAGATCGTCTGGAAGTTCACCACCGGCGGCGAATTCAAGTTCGCCTGCCTAATCCCCGGCCACTACGAGGCCGGCATGCACGGCGACGTCACCGTCGCTGCCGAATGACACATCTAAAGAGGAGACCGAAAATGAAGACTGCAATCAAGATCACCCTCGTCTTCATGCTGTCCGTCGCCGCCGCTGCAGGCGCAATCGCACAGGAATACACCAAGGGCGTCGTCGATAAGGTCGACACCAAGGCGCAGAAGGTCACGATCAAGCACGAAGACCTGAAGAACCTCGACATGCCCGCCATGACCATGGTGTTCCGCGTCAAGGATGCCGCGATGCTCGAGAAACTGAAGGCAGGCCAGAACATCGAGTTCGTCGCCGACCGCGTCGACGGCAAGCTGACCGTGATTGACGTCAAGTAGGCCGATCAGGCCTGGGTCTATCGCGGACCCAGGCCGTTTCCATTTGCTTTTTTCGGTGCATGGATCAAGGAATTGGGGCGTCCTTTGCGCGTGCGAATAGCGCACGGATACTCCGAAGATCGCGGCAACGGCTGATATGGCGGCAGACTCGGCGCGCTCTTGACGACCTAACGCGGAGTTTTACGCTTGTTTTTCGTGACGGCGCGCCATGCTTTGAAATCATTCATGACAAGCCTGAAACCTTCTTCCAGGGCACATGCAACAAGCATGTTCCATTTGCCATAATAGACAGGCTGTTCAAGCGGCAACTTTTTATCAATCCCGGCCTTCGAGCCGTCTTTGTCTTGATCGGATGCCGACTTATCCATCCCGGCGGCCCTTCACTGCCACCATTTGGCTTTTTCAAGCGTGACCTTGCGCAGCACATTGTGGCTGTCGCGAACCCGGATCTCGATGACCTTGTCTTTGTTTCCTTTTTTCACCTCCTCGCAAACTGCAAACAACGCCGAAAGTAACGGCTCACCAACAGGATTCGACATTCCAAGAGTGGTTGCAGCTTTCATTGCCGACTCTGGCGTCATCTTGAAGCCGCATGCCGATTTCGTCATTCCATGAAAGTAGATTGCCGCGGCGGCTGTGCGATCGCCAGCCTGAACGTAACCCGTAGCAGCAAAAACAAGCGCAAAAGCACAAAAAATACGTAGCTTCATTACAGTATCCCTCCAGTATAATCTCTGGCGCAATAAGCTGGCGAACCCCACACTCTCCGCCGTCAAACAAGCTTCCTCGCCTCTGTTTTCGTATGCTCGTGATACTTGTTCTCACGCGCCTTTCCGAAAAGCTTCAGGCTCTCCAGATGCTCGCGCTGGGCGCGGTAGAAATCATTGAGGAACAGCATCTCCTGGCCGGGCTTCACGGCATCCTCATAGCGGATCCTTCTCGTAATCGTGCGCACGATCTTGATGATCTCCTCGGTGTTGGACTTCTTCGTCGTGTCGCGAAGCACGTCCTCCAGCGTCTGCAGCTCGTATTTGCCGTAGATATCGAGATGCTCGGGCAGGAATTCGAATGCCGGCTGCGACGAAGCCTTGGCAGGAGACGACAGCGCGAGATCCGAGAGCAGCACGGAGCGCGGATTGTCGACCACCAGTGTGCCGGCGATCATGTCGCCGATGCGTTGCCGGCGGCGATTGGCGAGCGGAACGATCACCACCACCAGGAGCCAAACGACCGTCAATCCACCTTCCAGCCCCGACTGTTCGCCGATCGTGCCCAGAAGGCCCATCGGAGCGAAAATCTCCACCTCTTTCATGAGGTTGCGCGCCGCCACCTGATGCGGCGTCAGGCGTCGGCCATCGACATTGATGACGCGGATGCCCGTTATCCGTTTTCCGAGCGTGCGCCCGTTCCAGATCAGCTCCGAGAGCACGTAATAGGGTGTCCGCAGCAGAAAGCCCATCAATGTGATCAGGACCGTCATGGCGCTCAAGGGCAAGGCCCCCGTGAAGATGACGGCAAGCGCGATAATGACGAAAAGCAGGGTCGTGAAGATGATATCGAGTATCTGCGCACCCAAACGGGCTCCGATCGAGGCGATCGCGAAACTGATCGGCACGCCTTCCGGCGGAATGAACTGCATGACGCGCTTGCCGTCTGTCATCATCTGGTCCGGCTGCTTCATCTGGCGGCCCCATGCGAAGCCTTGCCTTCGCGCCCTGCAAGCGAGAGCCATGCGACCCAGAAGACACCCATGCCCCAGCCGATGCCGATCCGCCAGACCGGGTCCTGGACAAGCTGGCGCAGGAAGCCTTCGATAAAGGCTGCCACGACCAGCATCAGGGCCGCGAGGATCGCGAGCTTGACGGCATCATGTCCCTGGTGGCGCAGAGCCTCTTTGCGGGTTCGAGCGCCCGGAAGAAGAACGGCAAGCCCGAGCCCTGCCCCGCCGGCGCAGGCAATGGAGATCGCCGCAAGCTCGGTGACGCCGTGGATGGAAAGCCAGGCGAAGGCATCGTAGCCTAGCCCTTTCTGCCGGAACATCGCGAAGAAGGCGCCGAGCATCAGGCCATTATAGAAAGTCAGAATGAAGCTCGGTATGGACACGAAGACGCCGAGCGCAAAGATCAGTACGGCGATCCCCGTATTGTGGGAAAAGAGATAGGCCGAAAAGGCGGCGAGCCCGTCGCTCTCATGCCGTTCATTGCCGTAGATCGTCGAGCGCAGGTAATCGGCCGATGCGTCCGGCGTGCGCTGATCGGCGAGCTCCGACGGCACGAACGTATAGAACCAGCTCGGATCGCTGCTGCAGAGCCTGTATCCGGCAAGAGCGCCGAGAACGAGCGCCAGGAAGCCGATGAAGAGAGGCAGGGCTGAGCGGCGCACCGCCTGCGGAATGCCCTTGAGCAGCAGGCGGGACATCAGCCCGCCAAGGCTTTCCTGCGGCGCATAGACGACGAGATAGGCGCGCGCACAGAGGCTTTCGAGATAGGCGACCAGCGCCCGGTCGAGCGAAATATCGCGCGCGACGCTGAGCGAATTCATCGCCTGGCGATAGCCGGCCGCCAGATTGCGCACCTCGTTATAGCTGAGCGCCGCAGCCCCGCCCTCCTCCGCCCGGCTCACCAGCTCGTCCAGCTGGCGCCAGTGCGCCTCGCGCTCCAGCCGGAAGCGGGCCGAGCGCAGCAGATCGTTGGGCACCCCGCCGGCATAAAGTGTGGCGCCGCTATCCATCCTGGGGTCGATGCGCAGATCCGTCATATCATCTCGCGGGATTTGATTTCGATGTAGCGGGCAATGAGATCGGAGGTCAGCGCGTCAGGCGTGCTGTCGAGGCAGAGCACGCCGAGACGGGCGAGCTTCTCCATCACGGCGCGCCGCTCGTTGAGGATTTGGCGGGCCGCGACCGAGCGGGCGATGGCATCGAGCGTCGTCTCCTCCGGCTCCGTCAGCTTTGCCAGCATCGGATCGCGCAGAGCAACATAGACGATGAAGTGATGCCGGGCGAGCACCTGGATGTTCTCGATCATCAGCTCCGCCGTGATGCTGTCGACGAAATCGGAGAATATCACGATCAGCGAGCGCCGCTTCAGCCGGCCCGACAGATGCGTCAGGCCCAGCGTATGGTTGGTTTCCTGCGTTTCGTAGCGCAGCTCGGCGCATACCGTCTGCAGCCGCGCAAAGGCGGCGCGCCCCGGCAAGGCCGGCACGAAAAGGCGCGGACGGCTGTCGAAACTGTAGAAGCCGACGAGATCGCCGGCGAGCCCTGCTCCCCAGCACATGGCGAGCGCGGCATTGATGGCGCGATCGAGCTTGGTGAAGCCGCCGAGCTGTTCGGCCATCAGCCGCCCGGAATCGATGCAGAGGATGATCTGGTGGTTTCGCTCAGCCCGCATCTCGCGCACCACGAGATTGCGCATGCGCGCCGAGCGCTTCCAGTCGATGCTGCGCGGGTCCATACCACTGGCGAATTCCCGCAGCTGATGGAATTCCGATCCCTCGCCGCGCAGCCGCAGATCCTTCTGCCCTGCTTCGAGCGGTAGGATCTGTGTCTTGATCGCACCTGAAAGGACTGGCGAGATATCGGGAATGACGGAGATCTCGCGCGCCACCGGCAGGCGCACGATCCTGTCGATGAGCTTCAGCCGTGATGGCCATTTCAGCCAGAGCTCCCGCACCGAAAATTGCCCGCGCCGCGTCAGCTGCAGATCGAAGGACGCCCTCACCGGCCCGGACGAGGCACGCTCCATCCGCCGCTCACCGATAATGAGTTCGGGCGCGGCATCGATCCTGATGTCGATACCCTCGGGCAGCTTGCCCTTCTGCCTGCTGATGCCGACCGTGAGGGGCATCGAGTGGCCGACAAACCCCTGCTGCGGCAGATCGACATCAACGGCCATTCCGCCCGATAGCGCCGAGATGACGAGATCGCCGGTCGTGACGGCCGCCAGCACCACCCAGGCGACGAGCAGCGGCACGCTCATGTCGCGCCACCACACGCTAACGATGGCCGTCAGCGCCGCCATGGCAAGAACAAGCGCGATCAGGAGCGAGGACGGCCGCATTTACCGGGGCGCATCCACGCGGTTCCTGAGGCTGCGCAGCACGTCGTCGGGCGTGCGCCCGTCGATCTCCGCGGAAGGCGACAGCACGATGCGGTGGCGCAAAGCCGGCGTCAGCAGCGCCTGCACATCGTCAGGCAACCCGTAATCGCGCCCTTCGAAAGCAGCGCGCACGCGCACGGCCGCGGCCAGCGCATCGGCAGCGCGCGTCGACGCGCCATAGAGAATATCGGGATCGGAGCGCGTGGCGCGCACGAGATCGACGATATAGGTGAGGATCGACTTGTCCAAATGGATCGCATCGATCAGCGCCCGGCCCGCCGCAAGCGCCTCGCTGGTCACCAGCGGCCGGATACCGGCTTTGCTGATATCGGCCTTCAGCGCCTGATCGGCATGGCGCGACAGGATCGAGATTTCCGTATCGCGATCGGGAAAATCGACGACGAGCTTGAATAGGAAGCGATCGAGCTGCGCCTCGGGAAGCGGATAGGTGCCCTGCTGCTCGATCGGGTTCTGGGTGGCCAGCACGAAGAAATCCCGCCCGAGCGAATAATCGACCCCGTCAAGCGTCACCATCCGCTCGTTCATCGCCTGCAGCAGCGCCGATTGCGTCTTCGGCGGCGCGCGGTTGATTTCGTCGGCGAGAAGAATGTCGGTGAAGACCGGACCCTTGGTCAGGTGGAACTGGTTGGTCTGGAAGTTGAAGAGATTGACGCCGAGCACATCGCCGGGCATCAGGTCCGGCGTGAACTGGATGCGCCGGTAATCGAGCGCCATGGCGGCCGAAACCGAACGGGCAAGCAGCGTCTTTGCCGTGCCGGGCGGTCCCTCGACAAGGCAGTGCCCGCCCGAGAATATCGAGATCAGCACGAGATCGATGATCGCATCCTGTCCCTGCACCGCCTTGCCGACTTCACCCCTGATAGTGGTGATGAGATTGCGAAATTCACCTAGATCCAAGGTCGATGCTCCCCAGCGATTTCCTGAATATTTCGAGATTGCGATGCAGATCTGACCGCCGCATGACATGGCCCTGCTCGATCAGCGCCTGCGATGCGGTTTTCAAAGCCTCGGCCTGCGCCTGATCGCGCCGCCCCAGCCGCTGAAACAACCGATCGATACCCGCCTGGTTGGCGAAACCCGGGCCGAAGACCAGCTGCGCCTTGTCGGCCAGAAGATTTTGCACGAACTGCGCCACCATCCGCCCGTCATTGCCGGACAGGCGCAACAGCCGCGCGGTCGCTTCGATCGCCGCGCTCTTCGACAGCTCGATATTTCCGGACGCATCCCTAAGCGGCGGCCCGAAACGCCAGAACCCGCGCCAGAAGCAGATCGCCACGACGACGAAGAGCGTGCCCCAGATGACGGAGAGCGGATAGGCAAAGAAGCGGGTGAGATCGGAGCCGGAACGCTCGTAGGTGCGGCCTTCATCTTTGGGTTTCGCTTCATCCAGCGGCGCCCCCGAAGCATCGAGGTAGACAGGCCCTTTATCGTTCAATGCGCGCAGATGATTGATCAGCGAGACGGCAAAGGCGGCGTTTTCGGCAAGCGTCAGTCCATGATTGTTCAGGAGATCGGGATCCGACAGCAGATCGACATATTCGTTTTTCTTGCACCGCACGAGTAGTACGCCCGAAGGTATGCTCAGCATCTGCCGGCACTCCTTTGGCAAGCTTGCACTGTCGAAAGTCTGAGCCTGATAGAGAGAAATCTTGTGCGACGGCTCAGCGCGATAGCTCACCTGATCTCCCTCGAAACCCGGCCCGTTACGCTGCAGGCGCAGACCCGCAAAACCAAAATCCGTCTTGTCGAGTTCGTTCTGCAAGAGGGAGAGGTCCAGAAGATCTGATTGCCCGGCAACGCCCTTCTTCAACAGAGTGGCGCGCCATTTCGGCATTATGATCAGCGTCGCAAGCCCTTGGCCGACCGCCTCGCGGGTCCAGCTTTGGGGACCCGCGCCGCCCTTTTCCTCGTCTACCGCAGATGCGGCAACCTCCGCCGCTGAGATCGGCAGCGAAAGGATGCGCAGTGAGACTTCCGAGCCCGCCCGTACGATATGCGGATCGGAGCGGACAACGGGAATGCCCTTGGCCTCCAGCCACACTTCCAAGCCCTTGTTGCCAAGTGGCGAGTGGTCGAAATCATTGTCCCGCGGCAACCCAAACAGCGCCAGCGCCGCAAGCCCTAGCAACACGACCAAAATCAGAATGGGACCGGCATTACGCATGGGCGAGCCTGCCTACCGATAGCAAGGCCCGCGCCGAGCCCAGAAGTGTATCAAAATGCCCTTCCTGCAGCGCGCGGCCTCCATAATGAACAAGCTCCGCCTCGGAGAGCAGATGTTCCAGCCGCTCACGGTCGGGCATGGTTGCCGGCAGACGGGCAAAAACCGCTCTCTCGGTATCCGATCGAAACAGCCGCGTTCCGGTTATGTCAGCCGCATGCAACAGGCAGTGCCGGAGCAAAAGCACGAGCGCCTGACGGCGATCGGCCATGGCGGCAATCCGCTGCAGGAAATCATTGGGCCTCTCTTCGACAGAAGCATCCGATGTATGCCAGCTCTCCGGCGCCTCTCCCTGCCGCTTCTTCAAATCGCGCGGCGCCGACGACAGCAGCACGCCGCCACTACCGAAAAACATCACCAGGCCGATGATGACGACAAGGGCGACAAGCACCACCACAACGCTCAGGGAACCGCTGATGGCGGGCTCTTGCGGATTAAACGAGCGATTGTCGCGCGAAAGGGTCGCATCCGGCACAGGCTTGGGCTTCTCCGAGCCATCACCATAAGTGAGCTTGCAGCGCACGCCATTCAGCGCGCACTGCGCGGCATATTCGCTGCCGACGGTGGTGAGAGGCCGGTCACCCTTCCCGCCCTGCTGACTACCGCTGTCCTGCGCCAGCGCAGGGGAAAATTGGGCCGAGGCGGCCAGCGATAGAGCCACCAGCAAGCCGGCGTGACGAATGGTCGTGCGGCTCAGGCAAAAACCTCCGCTCTCATCTCGGGCCGCAGCGGATCCGGCCCGAACCTGTTCGGACCTTCCGTGCCCCTGAGCACGGTGATAACGAGGATCGCGAGGCCCGCAACAACATTGAGGTAGGGAATCAAGTTTGCGATAAAAAGCGCGAGATACCACCAGCCGGAAATGTTGCGGTCATGGAAACGGCGAACCGTAAGGGATAGCTGCGGCAGCAGCATTGCGAGCGCAAACAGTCCGGCGATGATCCCGACGGCAATGAGCATTGACGAAGGTCCATCCTGACCATCGGAACCGGCGGCCAAAGCAGCCAAAATTCCAAGTCCGATCAGCACCAGCCAATAGAACAGCTGAAACCACCAGCATTCCGAGCGGGAGGCCCGACCGAAGAAGGTTGCATATTTTTGCGTCAGAACCGTCCGAACAGCTTCGGTAAACCCCATAAAATGCCCCATTTCTGCTTGTTGCAAGCGTGGTGACCCCTCACCATCGCCTTGGAATGACAGTTGTTTCGAATGAGAAACAGCTACGATTCAAACACAGAATTGCAATAAATCAGTCGTATCCGTCACTATTCAAAAATGATAACGCTTTTGCGTTCAATTTCTTCATCACATAGCTGAAATTAGGCGTCCGATTCCATCGGAAGCGGGCCGCCGCGCTGTCCGCCCTGTCCCGCCCCTGCACAAGGCAAAACAGGGTCAAGATGGCAATAGCGCAGCCAGCAAACCCGACATTCCCGATGGCGATGCCTTAGGCAAAAACCTCGGCTCTCACTTCCGGACGCAACGGATCCGGGCCGAACTTGTTCGGGCCGACAGTGCCCGGAAGCACGCTGATCACGAAAATGGCGATGCTCGCAATCAAACCGACATAGGGAACCAGCCCCAGGATCACCAGCGCGAGGTACCACCAGCCGGAAATGTTGCGATCATGGAAGCGGCGTATCTGAACGGCTAACACCGGCAAAATAGTTGCAAGCAGACACAATCCGCCTATGACCATGAGACCAACGACAAGCGACGAAAGTCCATCCCCACCGCCAGAAGCAGCGGCGACCGCACCGACGACAATTCCAAATGCGGTAAAGGCCAGGACATAGAATAGGTAAAACCACCAGTATTCCGAGCGGGATGCCCGGCCGGAGAAGGTTGCATATTTTTCTCTCAGAACTGTGCGAACAGCTTCAGTAAACCCCATCGAAATGCCCCCA
Organism: Rhizobium sp. 768_B6_N1_8; assembly: GCF_051811225.1. Classification (NCBI taxonomy): domain Bacteria; kingdom Pseudomonadati; phylum Pseudomonadota; class Alphaproteobacteria; order Hyphomicrobiales; family Rhizobiaceae; genus Rhizobium; species Rhizobium sp. 768_B6_N1_8. The sequence goes on from NZ_JBPWPV010000001.1 coordinate 2,402,899, forward strand.
TTTCTGCTTCCTGCCGGCGCGGCGACGACTCACGATCGCTTTGAACCGGCAGCCGTTTCGGATGAGAAAGTGCTACAATTCAAACGCAGAAATTGCAATAAGCTAGGTATATCGGACTCACAATTTGAAAAAGTAACGATTGCACGTTGAGTTTTCTCATCAGCGCGCCCCGCGTCAGGCATTTAATCCCTTAGCCGCCGAGGGCGACCGCGATTGCGACCAGAAACAATCCAAGGCAGGTCATCGCCATACCTGCATAAAACGGCCGGCCACCTGAAAAACCTGCCCATGCATAACCCGTCACGAACAGCAGGACGACCAGAAACAGGTTGCTCGCTCTCAGCGCCCGGTCAGCATTGTCGATCAGAAAGAAAGGGATGACGGCGGGAAGCGCGGTGGCCGAGACCAGCAGGAAGATTGCGACCGCAGAGCGCAGATCAGCTTTCGTCAGGGACAGTTTTACCGGCTCGGCACGACGCGTGAGCGCAAGCATCGAGCGATAAAGCGCCTCCGCATCGGCAGCCTCTGCAGAGAGCGGTGATCCTTCGACCGGAAACTCTTTTGCGATGACGGTGAGCGCGGTGGCTTCGTCCCTGGCCGCCCTGATCTGCCGAAACAGCCGAAGACGCCTGCTCCTGTAAAATGTCGTCCCCAGGATGAACAGGACGGCGTCGATAATTCCCCACGCGACATTGCATCCGATGGTCGCAACGACGAGGTCGCGGACATCCAATCCTTCCTCGCCAAGCACAAGCCTCGAACCGACCGTCCACGTCAGCGCCATGATCAGCCCGAAAAGCACCTCGCCGAGCGCATCGCCGGGATCGAGGTCTGCGAAGATGGAACCCGGAGACATATTCATCGTCTGTGCCCTTGTCTCGTTCGCGGTTATTTCACTGCTCGCGAGCCCGCACGGCCCGAAACGTCCGATCCCTCACGACAGCGCGAAAATCCTCACTTCCCGCCCGATGCCCTGAAGTTCCTCCATGCGGGAAACCTGGCTGATGCCGCTGTCGCGCAACATCTCCGAAACCTGCTCATTGCCGACGACCGCCTCCGTCGTCAGGATTACCTGCGGTTCGGCAAGGCCCTGCACGCGGGAGGCGATGTTGACCGTCTGGCCGAAATAGTCCTGCCGGTCGTTCATGCTGACGGCAAGGCAGGGGCCCTCGTGGATGCCGATCTTCAGGAGAAGATCCTCGCTGCCGCGTTCGGCATTCAGCCGCAGCATCGCTTCGCGCATCCTGAGTGCTGCCGCCACCGCGCGGTCCGGGCTCGGGAAGGTCGCCATCACGGCATCGCCGATGGTCTTGACGACTGCGCCGGCCTCGGTGGCGACGATCTCGTGCAGAACCCGGAAATGCGTGCGCACCAGATCGAAAGCGGCGAGATCGCCGACGCGCTCGTAAAGCGCGGTCGAGCCGCGCAAGTCGGTGAAGAGGAATGTCAGGCTGGTGATCTTCAAGCGCTGGTCGACATCGAGCGTGTCGGTGCGGTAGATGTCGCGAAAACTCTGATTGGTCAGCAGACGCTTGGCCGTCAGGAAGGGCCGCCTGTGGCCGAGAATGTCATGCATCTCGTCTGACGCGATGCAGACATTCGGCAGCACGCGGCGATCGGTGTGGTTTTCCAGCGTCAGGCGCAGCAGGCCGGGGCGCAGTGTCAGCGTTTCGTTCTGCGCATGACCGTCGCTGAGGACCATCGACAGGTTCTGGCGTTCGCTGGTCGGCTCGCCTTGCACGTCGAGGAACTGCGCCGAATGCGTCACCGCATCGAAGATGATGATGAACTCCGCCGGCAGCTGCAGCGAGACGAAGGCCCGCTCGCCGGGATCCAGTTCGACCATTTCCAGCAGGATGCGCGCAAACCTTTCTTCGAGGTCATCGGGCAGGTCGACCCCGGACGAGAAGAAGATCTGCCGGTAATATTCGAGCGGCGGCAACCGGTCGGGATCGTGGGCGGCGATCCTGCGCACGCGCGGACTGACCGTGAAGGTAACCTCGACCATCTCGTCGAGCGTCGGCTCGTAGCCGGCCGCACACAGCGCGCAATGATAGGCATCCCGGTCGACGGCTTTCAGGGTGGCACCCGTATCGAGCACGCCGCCGCATCCCGGGCAGAGCACATTCCAGGTCATCTCGAAGGCGCCGATGCGGGCGGCATGCAGAAACGCCGCGATCACCTTCTCCTCATCGAGATTGTGTGCTTTGGCGAAGGCCAGCGCATTGATGCGGTTGAGCTCGCGATCCGAGCCGTGCCTGACGACATCCTCTATGCACTCGACCGTCTGCGGGTCAGCCGCCTGACGCAAAGCGGTAAAAAGCGCGTCCACTTCGCTCATGGGACAAGTCTCCGTGCACGCAACGCTACGGCGGATAATCCGTCGCAGAGCGGGATTATATCACGAAATCTCCTGATAGAAATCTGGACAGCCCGAAGTTGCATTGCGCTCGATCGAACGTCAATTTTTGTAAGTCAGTTGATCTCAGCCGCTTGCCCTACAATTGATACGGGAATAATTCCTAGGCACTTTATTGGTGACCGGGCACCCGACCAGGGGAGGGACAATGCGGAAATTCAAGATTCCTCACAGCATGAGCCTTGTGATCTGGCTGGTCCTTGTTCCGGCACTGCTCTTCGGTCTCGGGCTATGGCAGGCCGAGCGCGCTGCCGAGACAGCGACACAGTCGCAGCAACAGGCACAAGACCTCAAGGCAACGCTCGCCGAGGTCAGGAAAATCGCGGAAACCGAACCGGGAGCCATGCTGACGTTTCAGTCAGACGCGGGGCCGAGGTCGCTCTCTGCAATGGTCGCCGTACCGCAGATCGAGGCGGCACTGGACCAGGCAGAACAGGATCTCGAGATTTCATCGATCCGCCGGCCGCTCCCCTGGGGCACGATCGGTGGCGCGATCCTGGCATTCGTCAGCGGCATCCTCGGGCTTGCCACGGCGACCATCAGCGGCTTGAGGGCACGGCGATCTCAGGAGCAGTTGGTCAGGAGTTTCGGACGCTTACGCATCATTCTGCCTTTCGTCCTTGCGGCCCTTGTCATTGGATTTTGCATCGGTATCGTCTGCGCAGCCGTATTCGAAGCGATCAGCATGGGCCTATGGGCGGACTTCTCGTCCGGCAGCGCCAAGCTTTTCGTCCTGGCCCTTGGCCTGGCCGGGCTTGCCGCCTACAGCGCCTTCCTTGCATTGCGCGGTCTCAGGAACGTCTTTGCGCTGTTCGCTCCCCAGCCAATGGATGTTTCCGGGCGCAGGGTGGAAGAAGCCGATGCACCGGGGCTTTTCCGCTTCGTCCGCGATCTCGCCGACCGGCAGAAAGCCGTGCGGCCGGACACCGTTGTCGTCGGTCTCACCAACGGTTTCTTCGTCACCGAAAGCGAATTGCGGCTTTGGCCGGAAGATAAAGTCATCGGCGGGCGAACACTCTACCTGCCCGCTCCCTATCTCGACCTGCTCGACGAGCCGGAGGTCGCGGCGATCATCGGTCACGAATTGGCGCATTTTTCCGGCAAGGACACGCTGTACAGCCAAAGGTTCACGCCGATCTATGCCGGCCTCTGGCGATCGCTTTCAGCTCTGCAGCGTGGCGACGGCGGCAGCTTCGTCCTGTATCCGGCAGCCATGCTGGGCTTTCATGCCCTCCAGCAGTTCGACCATGCGGTAAACCATTGGAGCCGCATTCGCGAGTTCGATGCGGACCGAAGCGGCGCGCAGTCCAGCTCCGTCGTCGGCGCGGCCTCTGCCCTCATCAGAACCGGGCTGATCCCTCCCGCCCTCGATCACGTCTTCAGCCTCGTCGCCAATCGAGCGCTGGCTGCGGAAAATTCGGAGCCTGAGCCTGACCTGGTTGCCAAGACCTCGGATCTCGTTCGTCTCCATGGCTGGTCCGATCCGGTCTCCCTGCTCGAAGATCGGCAGCCGCATCCGACCGATACGCATCCACCGACCATCCAGCGCATTCAGGCGATGGGGCTCACGGTCGACAAACGGCTGCTTGACCTCGCCACGCGCGCTCCAAAACCAGCCGGCCTCACATTCGCCTTCGAGCTATTTTCGGATTGGAAAGCGCTTTGCAGCCAGCTGAGCGGCGATTACCTGGACCAGGTGCGCGACCTGCGCACGGCTCGCCAGCAGGCGCTCGAAGAACTCGCCGCCGCGGCGCCGGGCGAAACGATCCTCTACGATAACGTCAAGCCGATGATCTGGACGATGGCGATCGTCGCAGCCATCTTTGCAGGGTTCGGAGTGATGGTTACGGTCTTTGCGGCGGAGCTCGGCTTTGCGCAGGATTATTTCGCCAGGACACTGCTATCCGGTATCGCCGCAGCCGGCGTCATCGGCTGCGGCCTTTACGCGCTCTATCTTCACAAATCGGCAGCTCAACCCCTCATGGTCCTGACGCCGGCGGAGTTGCGGGCCTCGATGCTCGACGGGCCGGTTGCCTGGACCGATGTCGCCGCCCATCAGGTATTTGCCTCGAGCCGGTTTGCGCTGCGCCTTTGGCTGGCCCCGTCTGCCTCGCTTCCCGCAAAGAAGTGGCGAGCGCTTTACAGCAAGATCGACCGCAAACAACGCGTCGTCACCATCGGGGCAATGGGCATTCGCGGTATGAAGGCCACGGAATTCAGCGCGCTCGTCGAACGTTACCACAACGCGGCTCACGCGCTGAAGGAGCTTTCCGAGTTCTCGTGAAGTCAGCAAAGTGCGCAGCGGTTTCGCGTGCGGAATTGTGTGAAAACAAGGAGATAGAGCATTTCCGTGATTTGAGGAAAAACGGAAATGCTCTAGACGTTTGGCTGGAGCCGTTGGACTGGGTCACTCCGGATCAGAGATAGAGAGATAACAAAGTTGCAGCAGCGAAACTCACTGAAGGTCGTAGCCACCCTTGCGGTCGTCGCATCCCTGTGGTGCGCGCCGCCTCTGCAGGCGCAGGAACCGGCGGGTGGCCTGACGTGGTCCAAGGATCCGGCCAGCCATTGCGAATTCGTGTCTCCTGTGTCCCTGACGACGGGCCCAACATACTGGACCGGCGCATGCCCGGGAAATAAGGCTTCTGGACCGGGAATGCTGCGTCGCCGCGATGGCGATCGCGCCGGCCCAGCTTTCTACGGGGAAATGCAAGCCGGAGTGCCCGTCATCGGCGTGATCGACAACGAAGGCTATCGTGTCGGCGGCTTCAAGGACGGCGATATCGGCGGCGATGCGGAACTGGAACCTCAGGTCAGGCTGGACGCGTTCCGCGCAGCAGCAAAGGCCGCGCGGGAAGTTGCCGGGCTATACGCCAAACAGGGGAATGCAGCCTCGTCCCGTCACTACGAAACCATCGCGCAGCAGCTGGATATGCAGATCGAATGATGGTCCGACACGGCGGTTCTGCGGATTGCGATCCGCTTCGCGCCGCTTTCTCACATGTCTTCCGTAAACGTCTCCACCGTTATCCCGAACACGGTGATCCGGTGCCACTCGCTGCGGCTGGAAACCATGGTTTCCTCCGAGACCATGGAGATCAAAAAGTCACGGCCCATTGAATCACGGAACTGGCTGGCGGGAGAATCCCATAGGCAGCAGGAGCGTTTGAGGCGGTTCAAACCCACAGTCTTGATGAGATAGGCCTCGGTGGCAGCCGCATCCCGGCCGGATACGCGATATGTCGCCTCAAGCGGTTTGCCCTGCCGATCCGGGGCGCGTAGCTGCACCCGGCAAATTCTACATGATCGGGCTTCTTCTGGATCTGTGCCAGAAAATCGCCGCAACCCTGCGCCGTCACCAGGATGGGAGCGGACGCTGCCATCAGCGGCGGCGCAAAGGCGTTGCACAACGACCATATGGCAAAAAGACAAGCGGCGAACTTCATATCCAACCTCGACTGCGCCGCCTGGACGCTCTTATGCGCGGCATGGATGCTTTATAGCGAATAATCAACTTCGGGACAGATACGCCAGTCAGGGTGCGTACCGGCTGAACACGAAATCGCGGTCCTTGACGATCGAGTGGCAGGAAAAACATGCTTCGGGCATTGCCGTGGTCGAGGGTGTACCGTCGTCAAATTCGACATATCCCCAGCCGCCGGTCGAAGCATATTTCTTTGCGTCCTTGATCATGAATTGCACACCGTTCTTGGGCGCCCCGGCGACGAATGACTGGGGAGTGCCGAAGGCTTCCTTGCTTTCTTCCAACGGGTGATAGTCCCAAGCCAGGCGGGCAATGATGGTGCCGTCAGGATAGGTAGCGGCCCCTTCCCGGAAGGCTTTGATCGCAATATCGTTGCCCAGGATGGCTCTGAGATCGTTGAGCTTGCCCTCTTCGTGCGCCACGGCGATGAGCGGCCAGTCGCGGTAGCCGCCAGGCATTTCAGTCAGGACCGGGGTGCGCCCCTTATCGGTCTCTCCGGACGCACTGGCATTGTAACCGATCAAGCCGGTAACCAAACCAACCGTCAACGACACCACGATTATCTTCTTCATCGAAATACTCTCCGCCATCAGGTTCACGCGGCGATCCTGGCAGATATTCCGACAGGCGAAACCATACTTTGATATGGTAGAAACGGTTCCGCGACAGGCCGCCTACAGGCCCTGCCCCACTCTGTGTTGTTCTCGATACGTGTGACCCACCCGACGGCCCTTGCCATCAAATAGACAGGCCATTTCCCAGGACGACCGGATGCACCAACAAAGAAATGCCGGGGCTGAAAGCAGTTCCCAGACCCGGGCCTCCCCTTGGGTTCTGACGCTTATTGCTGGATATCGGGCTCGACCAGACGTGCCAGATTGCGCAGCGATTCCTGCCAGCCGAGGTAGCAGGCCTCTGCCGGGATGAGATCCGGGATGCCGGCCTGCACCACATGGAGTTCGGTGCCGACGGAAACCTTCGTCAGGGTCACGGTCACGTCCATTTCGCCGGGCAGGTTGGCGTCGTCGAACGTGTCGGTGTAGCGAAGCCTCTGGCCGGGAACGAGTTCCAGATATTCGCCGCCGAAGGAATGGCTGTGGCCGGTCGTGAAGTTGCGGAAAGACATCCTGTGCGTTCCGCCGACAATAGGCTCCAGATGATGGACCGTGCAGGTAAAGCCGTTTGGTGGAAGCCACTTGGCCACGGCGTCCGCCTCCAGGAAGGCGCGATAGACCTTGTCCGGGCTGGTCGCCAGGACGCGGTGAAGTTTGATCGTGCTCGGCATGTTGATCCTCCTTTGGATTGAACTTTGGCAATGCCTCGAGGACGGGCCTGATCTCGCCGATCCGACACTGCGATCGGAAATTTTCGGTTCCGCCCGGTGTCGGTCATTCCCCGCTCCCCGAAGCGGACCCAATACCGCCTGGTGCCCGACGCAGGAATATAGCGGTCATTGCCCTGTCTCCAACCCGTCCTATCTCTTGCGCGGGATTATCAGCGAGAGAGGACGCGCATGCCGATAGACAATGCGAGATTGGCGCCGATGCAGCCGGGTGTATCTGTGGAGGAGCTGAAGGCGGCTCTGGGGGCGAACTGGAAGGAGCCGGGCATCCAGGCGGAAGGCCGTCTGCATATCGAGGAATTCGGCACGCGCATCACCGCCGATGGCAGGCTCGGCGAGGTTTATTTCCGCGCCCCCTTCGATCTTCCGGGGCCAATCCATGGCGTCAGGATGGGAATGCCGGCGGGCGAACTGCATCGGCTTTATCCCGGCGCCGAGCGCATCTCCGACGAGAGAGAGGAATATGGCTGGACCATTCTGAAGATGAACCTGTCGGATACGCTGGAGCTCGGCGTCGCCATCAGGGAGGATGTCGTCAGGATGATCAGCCTCACGGACCCGACGGCGATCTATCCGGAACGACCCTATAAATATGCCGATCCCGATCTCGCCGAGGCCTACGACCTGACGCTCGCCGACCCCGTCAATCTCGCGAGGCGACCCGAGAACGGCTGGTGCTATGGCCGCCCGCCCGGCATCGATGCCTCGATGTGGCCGATCAGCGCCACCAACGGAATGCCGCTTCGCCACGCCTTCACGGTAAAATTGCCGCCGCAATATCGCACGCTCGGCAATGAGTATGTAGCGATCTCGCTCTTCGTCGACGAGCAATGGGAAACGCCGCCGGCAAGCAGGAATGCCGGAGCAGGCGGCGCGCGGCGGGCCGATCCGCGTCGCTTCGACATGGAATTTATGGACAACGGCTACACTCTCTTCTGGCTGACGGATGAGGAATTTGCAGCACCTCTCGGCGCTCCGCCGGAGATCGAAGGCGCCCCTATTCCGGGCTGGCTCTCGAAATCCCCGCTCGATTATTTCGGCGAATTCAACCTGCCGAAGACGGTGGCCGAGCAGCAGGCGAAAAACGTCTTTTCGCCCGGCGGACTTGCCGTCAACGAGCTTCTGGCCGCAGCCCGGCCTCCGAGGGGCTGGAAGAACTTGCCGGGAACAGAAGCGCTCGATTACGGTTGGCCGATCGAGATCACCTTGCGCGAGGGCGACCCGAATGTCGGCAAGCCAGCGCGCGAATTCAGGCACGAAAACGAGTTCAGCGGCTATATCGCCGCCTATTCGGAGGAAGGCCAGAAACTGGGGCTGGAGCGCTTTCAGGACTGGCACGCCCATCTCGGCGGCACGATGTTTCCCATGCAGGGCTATCCCGATTTCTCGCCCTTCTACATCGAGATCTCGGAGATCTTCGGCGGCTTCAATTTCGGCGACGGCATCGCCCAGATCGACCTCAAGGAGATGAAGCTCGAATGGGCCTGCTGATGCTGGAGAAATTTGGCGACGGCTGCCAGTTGCCGGGCGCAAGCCCGGCCGATATCGCCGCCTGCGAGGCGAAACTGAAGATTATCCTGCCGGCGGAGATCAAGGCCTTCCTCGCCTCCTCCAACGGCTTCAACGGCGAGGTCGGCCAGGGCTATCTGATCCTGTGGAGTGCGGCGGAACTCTCCGGGGCTGACGGCTACGAGATCTTCGAGTTTCGCGACGACCAGCTGCTGATCGGCTCGAATGGTGGGCCGACGGCCTATGGCTTCGTCAAGGGCGATTATGTCTCCATTCCCTTCGTCTTTGCCGGAAATTGGCTGAACGAAGTGCGCGTTCTCGGCCGTTCTTTCGAGGAATTCATCGAGGCAATCGAGCGCGGCGACGGCTGGTAATGGCCGGTTGCCTGCCGGTCCGGCTTGCGGCTAATCTTGCCTGATGGCGCGAAAGAGAAACCAAGAAGTCACCTCCTGGTATGAGGCACCGACGCCTGATATCTGCCCGCTCTGCGGCCGGGTCGTTCCGAAAGAACAGCGGGACGAGCACCATCTCGTACCCAAAAGCCGCGGCGGACGGGAGACGCAGGTTCTGCACCGCATCTGCCATCGCCAGATCCATGCGCAGTTCAGCGAAGCGGAGCTGGAACAGTCCTACACGACCGTCGAGGCCCTGCTTGCCCACCCCGCCATCCAGACCTTTGTCGCCTGGGTGCGGAAGAAACCGCCGGGGTTTTACGATGGCACGCGGCGGAGCAACCGTCGGCGGGAGTGAGGCGGGCTCGTCAGCGCTGCCGAACCTACCCGACCTTGCCTGCCCGCCTGCCCTTATCCTTGCCCACCCGCTTGCCCGCGACATCGAGCAGCCGCCGGAAGGTCGGGCATTCCATATGGGAAGGCCGGCGCGGCACAGCCTCCGGCCTGCTCGGCCTGTCGCGCAATATCGGCCTGATCTCCGGCGCATCCCTGATGGGCGCCGTCTTCGCCTATGGCGCCGGCACAGAGGATTTCATTCATGCGACGCCGGCAGCGATTTCAGCCGGCATGCAGCTAACCTTCCTGCTTGCCGGAGCGCTGATGATTGGCGCCATGGCGGTTGTCTTCGCTGGTGCCTTCGAACGGACATCGGCCAGGGCACAATAGTCCGTAACTGCCTTGGGCGGCGCTACCACCGCCCGAGGCCAACCTCTGCTAAAGCAGCCGAGAGCGCTCGACGGGCTTGAACTCTGCAAACGCTCCGCCAAATTCACCCGCGCCACGGGAAAAAATATCCATGAAATATGCCAGTCTTTTGCTTGCCGCTCTGCTCGCCAGCGCGATCGTGGCGAAAGCTTCCGCGGCATCCGATCAAACGCAACCGGAGGCGCGCGATTTGCAGGCTCTGACGACCATGTCCACCGAATTCGTCATCGAGACGACCTTCCTGCCGCAGATCATGCGGGTGAAATATGATGACGACAAGGGGCCGATACTGGCCGATATCGGCAGGCTGGAGCCTGAGGTGCGCAACCTCTTCTGGCTCTCATACCTGCATTATGTGGTGCCGGGCGGCGAGTTGCATCGCTTCTTCACCACGATTGCCGAGGCGCGCAAGATCCAGGAGGAGGCCAAAAAACTGCTGGTCGCCCAGGGCCAGTCCGTCAGCGACGACACGCTGCACGAGATGACCGAGATGAGCAAAAAATCAGACCCGGCACGCAACGCGGATGCGGTGCTGCAGGCGCTGACTGCGGCCGGCCTGACGCGGCAGGCGCAGGCCTTTGCCGCAGTGCGCGACCTCGCAGCCAAAAGTGAGGACGCCGATTTTGCCGCGCTCAATGCCGCCTTCGGCGAGATGACTGAGCTTCCGGGCGCCATCGGCAGCTATGTCGAGCGTACACCTGATCTCGTCGAATGGTCCGCCAAGGCGCGCGAAAAGATCGGTGACGAAGACCGGCTCAGCTACCTGACGGGAAAACTCAATGCGATGGAGGACGCCGAGATCGATCGCCTTCCAAAAGCGCTGAAGCAGATCTACGTCGTCGATTATTTCAACGCCGAGATGCTGAATGGCGGCGTCCATCAATTCTTCTTCAATTCGTCCGGCGGTTATGCCCCCGATGTCGCAGTCGCCTTGCGCGAACTCGGCTTGACCACACATGCCGATGTTATCGAGCGCGGCATCGACATGTTCAGCAAGCCCTATCCAACCGACATGCAGAAGCGGCGGGTGCTGAATTTTGGCGGCGAATGGGGCGCATGGGACGAGGCACTTTCTGCCCTCACCTATGAGGTCGACGACGGAGAGATAACGCCTGCCCTGATCGCGCTCGCCAAGCGTGAAAATCTGCTGCCGCGATAGAGCAGAACCACCCCACCCCTAAAGCAGCCGAACCATCAATGATCATCGGGCTGCCGATCATGAAGCTCGATTGGTCCGACAGCAGGAAGAGTGCCGCCTGCGCAATTTCTTGCGCCGCGGCCATCCGCTTCATCGGATACAGGCTCGAAATATAGTCGAGGAATTCAGGATTATTCTCGCCGCCGGCGGTTAGGGCCTGATCGCTTCAAATGAATCCATTTTGCGGTTGTATGGGGTCACACAGGGCAACTCAGGCAAATACGGTAATACAGACGGCCATCCAGATTAACGCCGTTCCCAGTGCCATCGCTCGCCTGGCGACGACGACTTTGTCTGCCTCATCCTCCGCGACAGGTGTGGTCACAATCCAGGGCACGCAGCCAAGTGCCGCAAATCCGATGACAGCAACAATCATCACAAGATAATCGATTGCACGCCAGGTCCCCTGTTCATAGACCCCCCAGTAACCCAGAAAGGCCATTCCGACTGCAAACATGGTGGCGGACGCAGAGCAAAGCCCTGTAACGGACCCGGTAGGTGCGCGCATGGTGCTTTTTTCACGTGTCTGCGAGTTCATGACGCAATATCCACGACGGTTGGCTGTCTCCCTGCAAATATGTCAGGAATCGAGTGCGGCGTGAAGCGCCGGTGACCCTCTGGGACGTGCCCCTCGGGACGGCCGCGAAATTCCCCGCCTCGGGCGGCGCAACACCGCCCGAGGCCACTTCTGCTAAAGCAGCCGAACCGACATGCCGCCATCGACGATCATCGGGCTGCCGGTCATGAAGCTCGATTGGTCCGACAGCAGGAAGAGTGCCGCCTGCGCAATTTCCTGCGCCGCGGCCATCCGCTTCATCGGATGCAGGCTCGATATATAGTCGAGGAATTCAGGGTTATTCTCGCCGCCCGCCGGCGTGATGGTTCCACCCGGCAACAGGCTGTTGATCCTGATGCCATCGGCCGCGTAATCGGCGGCGACCGATTGTACGAGGCCGATCAGGCCCGCCTTGGAGGCCGCATAAGCCCCCATGCCGGGCAGGCCGCCATTGCTGTATCCGACGAAGGATGAGGTGAAGACGATCGAGCCGCTGCGTTGCGCTTTCATCACGGGCAGCTGCGCCTTCAGCGCAAGGAACGCGCTCGTCAGGTTGGTGGAAATCACGGCCTCCCAATTGGCCGCACTCATCTCGGCAAAGGCGCCCATCTCGCCGACGATCCCGGCATTGTTGAAAGCGCCGTCGAGCCGGCCATAAGCATCGAGCGCCCGGTCGACGAGGCCCTGCGCGTAAGCTCCTTCGCGCACATCACCGGCCAGAGACACGGCCGTGCCGCCGCTTTCAGTGATCTCGGAAACCAGCGTGTCGAGGTTCTGCGCCCGCCGTGCACCGAGCACGAGCTTCGCGCCCTTCGCTGCAAAGAGCCGAGCGGCGGCCGCTCCGATGCCACTGCTTGCGCCGGAAATGATGATCACCTTGTCTTCCAGTTCCATGTCCAAACCTCCTGTTTTGATGGTCATGGAGGGGTAGGAAATATGAGAAGCGGCAGCCACCCGATTCCGGATCGGCGACCCGCCGGCCGACGCTGAACCCCGTTAACCATCTCCCGCTCTCTAAGACCATAGTCCGGCGGATGCCGGACCTCGGTCCGATGCACGCCCCGCGTTTCGCGCCTAACATCATCTTCATTCGATAGCCGCCTTCCCGAGTCGGCTGTCTCACGATTTTTGATGAATTATCCTGCGAGGGAGAGACGGATGCGTGTCGCAACTTTGGCGTCCATAGCTGCGCTTTCAATGATCATGGCTTCCAGCCCGCTGACGATCACCGGCGCCGATATTGCCGCCATGGCAAAGGGCGGTGAAAACGGTGGCGGCAACGGGGGCGGTAATGGCGGAGGCAATGGGGGCGGTAACGGCAGCAGCAATGGTGGCGGTAATGGCGGCGGACAAAGCGGCAACCACGAAAACCGCGGCCACCAGTCCGGCAATTCCCAGACGGGCAGTTCATTGCACGGCGGTTCGAAATCCGAGAACGGAGCCAAGGGCAAATCCGGCGAGGCGAAGACGAAATCGCTCAATGCAAAAAACACCACAACCGATATCAAGCAAAAGAACCTGGCCTCCGAACTGAAGGGCCTGAACTCTCTCAACCGTAGCTACAAGGCCTATCTGCACACGTCCGATCCGAAGATGACCGCGATCGCTGCCTACGCGGTTGCCTATGCCCAGTTTGAACTCGACAACGGCATCGAGCCTGCAATCGACGATCCGGTGCTCGGCGACGCGGCACTGGAGGATGCGCTGGCTTCCGCAACGCGCAGCGGCGAAGTGAGCCCGGCAGTCCTCGCCGAGGCCAAGACCATCCTCGGCGTCGGTGACGCTGACGGCAAAATCGACCAGATCCGTGAATCCCTGTCTTACTCCGCCCCGACCTCGACAGGGAATTAACGGCCGCTCGATCCGCCGGGCGGCATACCCGGCGGATCGATTGCACCTGTCATGGGTTTTCCCATGGGCAGAATAATCTCTTTCCCCCTGCATTGCGCCATTCGCCGCACCGACGCTCCAACTCTTTGAATCGACGCATCAGGCTTTCCGAAGATCGATTCCGATTTTCGGGCCGATGCTGTGGCCCGGTTCCGAGCGACATCCCGGCCGCCCTGCAACAGGCATCAAGACGAAATCGAAAAAACCCGCGAAAAACCTCTTGAGCCGGACCCAGCGTCATAGCTTAGAAGGGTTCCGAGACATCGCGGGAGGCTTGATGGACGCCAAAACAGGAAAACAGAGCTGGCTGACGGCGGCGCAATGTGCCGAGCGGATCGGCATGACGGTGCGTGCGCTGAGGCTCTATGAAGAGACCGGCCTCATCCGGCCGCCGCGCACGGGAAAGAACTGGCGGCTCTACGGCACCAGGGAAATTGCACGGCTCACCGAGATCCTGGCTCTGAAGCGGCTGGGGCTCAGCCTGCAGGACATCGCCCGGCTGCTCGCCGGCCACGCGACCGATCTCGACCGCATGCTCGCCATGCAGAACCTCGCATTGCAGGACCAGCTGACCCGCACGCAACGCAGCCTCGCCATCATCGACGCGCTGCGGGCGAAGATGGCCGCAGGCGACATTCTTTCGATCGATGAACTGCTGAAGCTCGCAAAGGACACGAACATGACCGACACCTCAGCCGATGCCATCGCCTGGCGCCGCTATGAGCAGGCACGGCCGCGCACCGAACAGAAGATCGACCCTGCCCTCTATGCCGGTTATGCCGGACACTATCATCTGGGCACGTCGGCCTATGTGGTGAGCCTGCGCGACGGGCGGCTCTTCACGCGGCTGACCGGCCAGCCGGAACTCGAAATCTTCGCCGAAGATGTCGATCGCTTCTTCTACAAGGCGGTTCAGGCGCAGATCACCTTTACCCGCGACGAAGGCGGCACCGTCACCGGCCTCGTGCTGCACCAGAACGGCTATGAACTGGAAGCATCCCGCATGGACGAACGCGCCGCGACCGATCTGGAAGAGGCGCTTGCTGCGCGCATCCGCGACAAGCAGCCGGTGGAAAACAGCAGGGCACTGCTGGAGCGGGTCATCGAACAGCACCAGCGCGGCGAACCCAACTATGAGCGGATGAGCCCGCCGCTCGCCGCCGCCGCACGCGAACAATCCGCCATGATCAAGGCCGATCTCGATCGAATGGGGCCGCTCAGGGACATATCCTTCAAGGGCGTGACGGCGGAAGGCTGGGATGTTTACGACGTGACCTTCGAAAACGGTAATCTCGAATGGAGCTTCGCGCTGGCGGCAGACGGAAGATTCGGCGGGATGTTTATTCGACCGGCGCTGTGACGGAGGCGTTTCGTGACGACCCCTCCCTGCAAGGGAGGGACTAACTAGTGGCACCGCCCTGCTCCTCCGCCTCCCTCATCTCTGTGCCCTCGTGGTCAGCACGAGGAAACAGGAATGAGGGAGGTTAGGGTTGGCGTCGATACCCAAAGCTACGCCAGCATTTTGGCCTTGCCGAGGGCAAGAAATCTCGCGTGCGGCAGCTACCCGATTTCAGATTGGCGGCATGGAAGGCATTTCGCCTTGCGCGCAGACGTCGGATTTGCTGCAGCCATGTCAGGAAATTTGCTTTGTAAGGAGCGGAGTGGCTCTGTCCACATCGACGAGGAGCCATCCGAGCTTTTTGTAGAAGGCCACAGCATCCGGTGCGGCATGAACCTCCAGCCGCGTAAGGCCTTTGTCGGCGGCAAGTCGTTCAAGCGCGTGCAGCATGGCCCTACCAATTCCTTGCCGCTGATACTGCGGAACGATCGCGACGAGCCGTACGGTTCCGGGGTCGGCGTGCGCGGGCCCGATATCCAGCCGGACGGTGCCAACGGGCACATCGTCGCAAATGAACAGCAGGGGAAAGTGATTTTCCCGACGCTCGTCCGGATGCATCTCATCATAGTCAGCCTGGCCGCGCAGTTCGAAGAGAACGTGACGCCTGATCGCGTGATAGTCCTGCCACTGGTTTCTGTCCTGCACCTGTAGGAGCTGCATTTTCATCGCCCGCTCGCCTCGTGTCTTGTTGCTGCAAGGTGTGTTTACGCTGGAGTACTTATCCTCGCAGCCCCGGCGATAAACTTTTTGGAGTCTTTGGTCCGCAGACGATCCCACCTCAAGCCTGCTCCTCGATCGCCGCCTGCGCCACCTGCGGAACCCCGCCATTGATCCGCGTCGCGATCAGATGCCCGAGTGCCACCGCCCCGATGCAGAGCACGACGGAGGCCGCGACATTGATGCAAGCCCTGACCGTTGCGCCCCAGCGCAGCAGGTCGAGTGTCTGCAGGCTGAAGGAGGAGAAGGTCGTGTAGCCGCCGCAGAGCCCGATCATCACGAAGAGGCGCATATTGTCCGAGGCCGGAAACCGGCCATTGGCGAGCGTCAGCGTGCTGAACAGGCCGATGATCAACGAGCCCGTAACATTGATGATCACAGTGCCCCAGGGCAGATCCCGGCTGATCGGCATGGCGATGATCGATACGGCATAGCGGGCGAAGGTGCCGAGCGCACCGCCGGCCATGACGATAAGGCAAGTATAGAAGGACATGCTCGCTCCAAAATCTCGGGCGGGCAATAAAAAACCCGCCTTGCGGCGGGCTCCGGACAGATTCCCACCGCGGTTAAACACGGTAGGAGTCATCAGCCTTGTGGGCGGTTTCGGGGGCACTCCATCCCCATCGCCGGGATGTATAGCCTGGGCTGCGGCGGGCTGGCAAGGGTGAGTGTCAGCCTCTCCATCGTCGAGGGAGACACACCCGCACCTGAAAATTCATTCCCTCGTGGCGTCCGCCACCAATTCCCCAACGACAACATCCCTCAGCCCCTGACGCAACGCCGCGATATTCGCAGCCCCATTCAGCTCTTCAAATTCACGTTGCGCCGCTTCCCAGAGCGGCTCTGCCTTCTTGTGCAGCCGCCGGCCTTCGTCGGTGATTTCGACGATCCGCACCCGGCCGTCGGCGGGCGACGGACTGATCGCGACAAAGCCGTCGCGTTCAAGGAAGCCCAGCATCTTGCCCATGGCCGTCCGTTCGATATCCAGCCGTTCGGCAAGCGTGTTCACGGTGGCACCGCCGGCTTCCTCCAGGGCAGCCAACATCAGGAACTGGGTAATGCGCAGGCCGACGGGTTCGAGGTGGCTGTCGTAAAGCCTGGTGATCTGGCGGCTTGCCTTTCTCATGGCAGAACAGGTGCACTGATCGATCCCAAGCGGCTGGTCGGCCAACAACATCGCATGTTCCTTTCGATTCCCGCCTCATAGGTGCCATGGGCGCGGCCCTCAGAAAAGCTCCGCGCCGATAATATGGTTCAACGGCATCGTCGCGATAGCCGGCGTCAGATGACGCCTTCCGGCGGTGTGATGTAGCCAGGCACGTCGGCCGAAAGCGTGCTCTTCAGCACGGTCGTGCCGCGATCGGCCATGACTTCGCTCCTGCCGGCGGCAAGCGCGTCATAGGTCTGGCGCACCACATCCTGCGGACTTGCCTTCGGCACGTCGATGCCATCGGTCAGATCCGTATCGACGAAGCCGACATGCAGGCCGAGCACCTGGATGCCTTTCTCGCGCAGGTGAAAGCGAAGCTGGTTCGTGTAGCTCCAGGCCGCAGCCTTCGATGCCGCGTAAGGGGTAAGGATTGGGCGCGGAAGCCAGACGATATCGGAGAGGACATTGATGATGGCTGCCTGTGGCTGCGCCGAAAGGATCGGCTCGAAGGCCCGGGTGACACGCACGACGCCATGATAGTTCACGTCGAAGAGACGCTGCGACTGTTCTTCGACATCACCAGACAGGGGGCCGTCGATCAGCTCTGCGATGCCGGCATTGTTGATCAGCAGCGTCGTATCGGCGGCGAGTCCGGCAGCGGCGGCGATCGATGCCTTGTCCGTGACGTCGATCCTGACCGGGATGATATCGGGCTCATTGAAGCCAGCGGTGTTGCGCATGCCGGCATAGATCTTGGCTGCCCCGCGGCGGCGGGCCTCACGTGCGAAGGCAAGGCCGAGGCCGCGATTGGCGCCGGTGATGAAGACTGTGCTGTTAGCGATATCCATGGCTCATATCCTTTGAAAAGGCGGGATCAGGCGGCATTCTGCACGCCCGGTCCGGCGGGTGACTGCGATTCAGAGAAATAAATGCTCCGGCAGTTTTGCCGAGAGCGCCTCTCGCAGGCCGGCGGCAAGCGACAGGACGGAGCCGAGCGGGCTCATGCGTACGCTGACGTGCGGCACGGATCCGTCCGGGTTGCGATCGACGATGACAGCCGCGGTCAATTTTTCACCGCTCACCAGAACGGCTTCATATTCGAGGAAGAGCCGAGAGCCGACGACCTCGAAGAAGGTCGGCGTCTGCAAGGCATAGAAGGTGCCGACGGTATTGACGGCGAGCGTGATCTCGTCGCGGCCGACAACGGGTCCGCGCAGCACGGAGCTGACGAGCTCGGCGTCGGCGGTCAGGTCGTCCAGAAAGGGATGACGGTCATGTTTATCGTGTGACATGGTTTCCTGCTTTTACGTGCTGATGCGGTTTTGCGGTCAAATAAGAGCATATGCTCCTATTAAGGTAGACGTAGGAGCATATGCTCTTTTCGTCAAGATTGAACGCTGACCTCTGAGATGATGGGGGATCGATGGAAGGAAAGAGGTAGAGAAAGGATTCGAAGATGTGTACGGCCTTCGGCTCACCTGACCGTTGTCGAGCCACGGGTCTCGATCCGTCCTTCAAACTCCCGCCGGGAGAAGGAGATCCAACACGACCTCGGCATTCTCAGGGATGTCCCCCTCGCCCCTGCAAGGACGCCCGAGATCAAAACAACAAAACACGACGCAATAAAAACTGTCAGGTATCGTCCGGGTCCAAAGCGTCGACCATCAGCCCGGTCGTTCAAATAATTCTCCCGTCCCCCCATTCCCTCCCCAGCCTTACCCGAGGAGGGAACGAGGTGAGCGCCGGCCGCCGCCCCTCGCGTTGCGGCCGGCGTGGTAACTCATGCGCGGGCGGTCTGCCGAGCCGTCTGGGGTCCAAATTCCGAGGCGATCTCGCTCACCAGGTCTGCCGGGAAGCCGCCTTCGCGGGCGTGGCGGTAGACGGTTTCGGCGCTGTCGGCCTCATGCACGCAGTAGATCTTGTCGCCGGCGACATAGCTGGTGATCCATGTATAGGGCCGGTCGAGGCCGGCCACGACCTGGTTCGACTTTGCGGAAATGTTGCACAGGTCTTCCGAGGTGAGCTTGCTTGCGCCGGGAATGTTGCGTTCGATAAGATATCTGGGCATGGCGACCTCCTGTTCGCATCCTTGTTGACGAAACGGACGCTAGGCCGATGCCGGGGCCGGCGCATCGGGATATCTCCCCATTTTCTGGCGCTCGCCGCCCTATTTTGGCACGTTCCTATTCCCAGCCGGCAATGATGCTGGCAATAATCCGCCATGCGACTAATCGAGCGCGCCCCCAATCTCGATCATCTTCAGTCGTTGTTGCGCGAGGCCGCCAACGGCAATGGCAGGGTCGTACTTCTGGAAGGGGAAGCAGGGGCGGGAAAATCCTCCCTCGCCGCAGCCTTCGCCGGCGCCGTGCCTGAGGAAACCCGCGTCCTCTCGGGCGCCTGCGAGAATTTCGGCACGGCCGAGCCGCTCGGGCCCTGGCGCGATATTGCCCGGCAAGCCCGCTGGACGCTGACAAGGGCTTCCAGCGGCAACTGGATCACTCTCTTCTCCGAAGTGCTGGATCTTCTGACCGAGGCGCTCCAGCCGACATTGCTCGTCATCGAGGATATTCACTGGGCCGACGACGCCACGCTGAACCTCATCCGCTATATCGGCCGCCGCATCCGCCACACCTGCCTGCTGCTGGTCGCAACGGCGCGGAATGACGATACGCCGGGCCAGACGCGGCTCAGGCGGCTGCTCGCCGATATTCCGCCCGCCCATTGGCTGCGCATCACTGTCCCGCCGCTGTCGAAAGCCGCCGTGCTGGAGCTTGCGGACCGGAAAGGTCTCGATGGCGAGGCGATCTTCAGCGCCACCGGCGGCAATGCCTATTTCGTCAGCGAGCTCGTGGATTGCGCCGGCAGCGATTGCCTGCCGCCACTCAGCCGCGACCATCTGCCGACAACCATCCGCGATGCCGTGCTGGCACGGGCCGATATCCTTGACGAGGCCGACAGGGAGGCGCTCTGGGCCGCCTCCACCTCGCCCGATGCCTTTGCGCCTGAATTGATCGAGGCGATCTGCGGCAGTGATGCCCGCGCCTCGCTTGAAGCCTGCACGGCTTGCGGGCTTCTGGTGCCCACAAGTAGTGGCCCGGGGGGCAACCTCTTCATGTTCCGCCATGAGATCGCCAGGCAGGCCGTCGAGCAATCGCTGCCGCCGCTGCGCCGCCGGGCGCTGCATGAAAAGGCGCTTGCCTATTTCCGCAACCGGGCCGAGGCCTCGGTCGCGCGCATGGTCCACCATGCCAATGAGGCGCAGGACATGAGCGCGATCTCGGAGCTCGCCCCGAAGGCCGCAGCCGAGGCCGGCAGGCTCGGCGCCCACCGGCAGGCGATGCGCCATTACGAGCTGGCGCTCGCCCATGCCGGCGAGTTAAGCGATGCGAAGCGCGCCTGCCTCTACGAGGGCTATGCCTTCGAATGCCACCTGACCGGCCAGATGGAACGGGCCATCGCCGCCCAGACCAGCGCGCTTGCGCTCTATCGGGCGCTCGGCGATATCAGGCATGTCGGCGACAACCTGCGCTGGCTGTCGCGGCTGAGCTATCTCGCCGGAGACCGCAAGGGCGCCGATGCCTTCGGCCGCGAGGCTGTTGAGGTGCTGGAGCAGGCAGCAAGCCCGGCCGAGCTCGCCATGGGCTATTCCAACCTGTCGCAGCTCGGCATGCTGGCGGGCGATGCCGAGACCGCAACCCTCTACGGCGAGCGCGCCATCGCGCTCATGACATCGGACGATATCGCCAGGCCCGAGGTCCTCTGTCATGCGCTGAACAATGTCGGCACCGCCATCTGCTGGCGGGAGCCGGAGCGCGCCCGGCAAACGCTCGATCAGGCGCTGGCAATCGCCCTCGACCATGGCTTCCAGGAACATGCGGCCCGCGCCTTCACCAACCGCGCCTGGGTGGAAATCCAGCTCCACGCAGTCGATGCCGCCGAGAACGTGCTGGCGCACGGCATTGCCTATTGCATCGAGCATGACCTCGATACCTGGCGCGACTATATGCGTGGCGAGCTCGCGGAACTGCTGACGTTCCTCGGCCGTTGGGAGGAGGCAGCCGCAGCAGCGCAGGCCGTGGTCGACAACCAGAATGCCCCGGCGCTCTCCCGCTACCCCTCGCTCGTGGCGCTGGCGACGCTCAGAACGCGCCGAGGCGAAACATCAGGCGAACTGCTGCAGGAAATGGCGAAATTCCTCGAAAACACGTTTGAATTCCAACGCCTGTCCGCCCATGCCGCGCTGGTGGCCGAACGCGCCTGGCTCGGCCTCTGCGACCGGGAGGAAGCGCTCGCCGGCCTGCGGCAGGCCGCTTCCCTCTGCAGCGACGATGCCGCCGGCTCGATGATCGGCTTCTGGGCGCATATTCTGGGCGAAACCGGCCTTGCGCCTGAGGACTCCAGCGGCGACGCCGCCGTCATCGCCATGCTCAACGGCCGTTGGCAGGAGGCCGCCGATATCTGGACCGACCGCCGCGCGCCCTATCTCGCCGCCCTTGCCCTGCTCGACGGCGATAATGACGCGCTCTACCGCGCCCTGACGACGCTGGAAGCCCTCGGCGCCACTGCCGTTATCACCCACGTGAAGGACCTGATCCGCAGGCGCAGCGGCCGGCTTGCGACGCGCGGCCCACGGGCCAGCACCCAGGCCAATGCTGCCGGCCTCACGACACGGGAAATGGACGTGCTGCGCCTGATCGACGAGGGTCGCTCGAATGCCGAGATCGGCGCGCGCCTCTTCGTATCGGCCAAGACGGTGGATCATCATATTTCCTCGATCCTTGCCAAGCTGAGCGCAAAATCGAGGGGACAGGCCGCTGCCGAGGGGCGGAGGCTGGGGCTGCTGGGATAAGGTGAGCCACAGCGCGCGGGACACCCCCTCTGCTCTGCCGGGCATCTCCCCCACAAGGAGGGAGATTGGCTAGGAGCGCAGGTTTCCTCAAATTATCAGCGTTGCGGCCGGCGAAACGGTAGAGAGGGGCGAAGGTCAGGCCGCTTGTCGATCTCCACCCTTGTGGGGGAGATGTCCGGCAGGACAGAGGGGGTGTCACTCGGCACAGCTTCAGTTTTCAGCCCTGACCCGTTGCTGCCGGGACCCGAAAGAACAGGTGAAATCCATTAGAGAATAAAAGTATCGGATCCGCACATTCATAGACCATCAAAGCTGACTGACCGAAACATTCTGCAAAACAAATCCATGAAGATGAATTTTATTCCTGAAAAATAGACTACTATAAATTTATATAACCACGCAAAATGGACTACATATGATTTATTACTAAAATTATCTTGACGCGCACCTTCTGCGATAGTTTACTTGCATATTGCCACCTCACCGGGAGGTTGCGCATCGAGACGGGGGCTTGTCGCATGAGCAATAGCAGCCGCGTTATCCTTTTGGCCGTGTTCTCCTCACTCGTTGGTCCGCTGACAGCCAATGCCGCGCACCACGCGTACCGAGGCATTTGCGAGGCCTCGGCCGCAGCATTGGTCGATAAGTCTCATGTGGCCGTCGCAAGCGACGATTTCTCTGCGATCATGATCTATCAGCGGGGAAAGCCGAAACCGGTCAAACATTTCGCCGTCGATGATGTGACTGACATCGAAGGCAGCGCCCGTGTCGGCGACACGATTTTCTGGCTCACATCCCATTCGCTCAACAGCAGTGGGGAAGACAAGAAAAAGCGCAAGGAACTGTTGGCAACCGCCGTATCCGCCGACGGGACATTGTCCAATTCCGGCGAAGTCTATCGCAATCTTCGTGCGGACATGGCCGCAGCACTCGGCAGCAGCGAAGACAGTTTGAAGACCCATCTCAACATTGAAGGTCTGGCAGCGACACCCGAAGGGCATCTCCTGATCGGCCTGCGGGGACCGTTATCCGATAATCGCGCCATCGTGCTCGAACTCGCCAATCCGATGCAAGTGGTCAAACTGGGTACCGGCGACGTGGGCTCTGCGCAAATTACCCCTCCCGTCATGATGGACCTTTCCGATGGACCGGGAACGACTGGCCGCGGCGTGCGTGACATCGCGCTGGTCGGCAACCGATATCTCGTCCTTGCAGGCTCCGAGCCAGATGGCGGCAACCCGCCACCAAAGCTTTTCTGGTGGGATGGAAATAAGGAAGGCCGGGTAACGCCCGGTCCGGAAGTTGATTTCAAGGGGATGACGCCGGAAGCAATCGTGGTCTGGAACGATCAGGAGGGCGAAATCCTCAGCGATAGCGGCGGCGCGCTGATCAAGGGCGTGGAATGCGCCGACAAGGATCCGCCGAAGGACGCCTTCTTTCCCACCGTCGACCTGAAATTCTGAGTTTCGGCAACGTTTGATCCGGCAAGGCAAATGCGTGCCGAGCGTGATCAACGCCGCCTTGGGCTAAGAACAGGTCCCCGTCGCCCGGTGAGGGTCTGGGACCGTAAACGCCATCACACCCGCCCCTCGACACCCGCGCCGGCTGCCACCTCGAACAACTGCGGCACAGCTGGGTTCTTCGCCGTGCGCGAGGCGCAGAGCACGACATCGAATTCCGGCGCATTGTCGAGCCGCCGGTACACCACGCCCTCCGCCAGATCGCTGCAAAGCGATTGCGGGATCAGCGCCACGCCCAGCCCCTCCTGCACCAGCCGGATGATCGTGTGCTGCAGGCGCGGCTCGAAGGCAAAATGCGGGATGACGCCGCCGGCAGCGCAATAGAGGCCGATCGCCCAACGCAGCGTTGGCGCCACGGTTGCGGGCGCGGCGATCAGTTTTTCGCCCGCAAGCGACTGCGGCCCGATGGTTTCGGCCTCGGCCAGCGGGTGGCCTGATGGCACGATCAGGCACAGCCGGTCACGGGCAAGCAGCAGCGTGCGCAGATGCGGTGCGGGACCGCCGCCGAAGGTGACGGCGGCATCGAGTTTGCCTTCGGTGAGCATCTCCTCGATATCGGTGGGTATGCGCTCCTCCAGGATCAGCCGCACATCCGGACGCGCCCGCGAATAAAGCCGCACGAGCGCCGGGATGACGCTATGAGCGGCATGCATCATGAAGCCGAGCTTCAACTCACCCTTCATGCCGCTGGCGACCAGTTGCACATCGCGGCAGGCAGCATCGAAGCGTTCAAGCACCGCGCGGCAATCGGCCAGGAAATGCCGGCCGGCCGGCGTCAGCGCCACATTGCGCGAATTGCGCTCGAAGAGCCGCACACCGAGCGTCTTTTCGATGGCTGATATCTGCCGGCTGAAGGGCGGCTGGCTCATGTTCATGCGCGCGGCCGCATGGCCGAAATGCAGCGTTTCGGCCAGCGCCACGAAATAGCGCATATGGCGTGTGTCCATTCGATACCCCAGAAGTATCAATCAGCATTGCAGATGACATTGGATTATCTCGATCTCAGGCGCTAGGCAATGACCGCTCCAGGTACGGAGCTGTGCCGAATTGCCCGAGTTGCCCATGCTGACGAACCTTTCGATTGTCCTGCCGATCTTCGCCCTCATCCTTGCCGGCTGGATCGCCCGCAAGACTGGGGCGCTCAGTGAAAATGCCACGCGCGAGGTCAACCGGCTGGTCGTCTATCTCGCTTTGCCCGCGCTCCTCTTCGATATCATGGCCAATGCCAAACCCGCCGAGATCTGGCAGCCGGGCTTCATCCTGGCGTTTACCGCCGGCTGTGCCGTCATCTTCGGCGCCACGCTCTTCTGGCGCGTCGCCAGGGGCCGGCATCTGGCGGATGCTGCGATAGACGGGCTGAATGCGAGCTACGCCAATACCGGTTTCATCGGCTTTCCGCTCGTCCTGTCACTGATCGGCGACACCGGCATGGCACCGACGCTGATCTCGACCATCCTCACCGTCTGCGTGCTCTTCGCCGTCGCCATCATCCTGATCGAAGGCGGGCTTCAATCCGAAACCCGGCGGCGCGATATCGCGCTCAAGACGGCGCGTTCGCTGGCGAAAAACCCGCTGCTGGTCGCACCCGTCCTCGGCGCTCTGGTGATGCTCTCGGGTGTGGCGCTCCCCGCCCCCGTGCATGCCTTCATGAAGCTCCTGGGCGGCGCCGCCTCCCCCTGCGCGCTGATCGCGCTCGGCTTGTTTCTGGCCGGCACCAAGGCCGGCGAAGCGGGCGCCCGGGCGACCACAACAAGCATTCTCGTCGGACTGAAGCTGATCGCCCAGCCCGTCGTCACCTGGCTGATCGCCGCACCGCTCCTCAACCTGCCACCGGCTGCCACCCATACCGCCGTGCTGCTCGCAGCGCTGCCGACAGGCACAGGCCCCTTCATGCTGGCGGAATTCTATGGTCGCGAAGCGAGCCTGACGGGCCGCGTCGTGCTCGCCTCCACGGTGCTTTCGGTGCTGACGATCTCTGCCTATCTGGCGCTGGCGGGGCGGGTATAGGAACTGGCGGCACCATCCATCTCAGAGCCCAAGAAATCGGCGCAGCAGTTTATCCATATCCCGCCTCTTGAACCGGCGCGGCGTTGCAGCATGTCCTTGACTAATCACTTTTCGTTAGTCGCCATTTCAGAGCGTGGCGGTATCTTTGGTCAGGGAGGATGCAGCCATGGAACGCGTAGAGCCTGCAGATGTCGAGCATGATGCCCTGACCAAGGTCTGGTCCGTTACTGAGTTCTGCACCCGACACCGGATCGACGGCAAGGAGGAGAAGCGGCTGCTGCAGCTCTTCGGCGCTTTCGCCACCGCCAGTGAACTTCTGCACAACGCCCGCCGCGAACCGCGTTTCCGGTAATCGCCCGGCAGCATCAGGCATTCGGGAGCAGGCCGGACACTCCATTCAGCGCGCGCAGATTTCACCTGGCTATTGTGCGGTAGCCCACCTTTTTTCATCCACCGGCTGCACTAGCTTCTGTCGCGGAGATCCGATCCCTGGTGCATGAGGCGGCATGATCCGAAGACGCAATCTGCTGGTCGGCGCAACGGCCGCAACCATGCTTGGCACGGCGAAAACGACCCGCGCCGCCTTTTATCCCGAACCTTCGGGAGAGCCGGGCGCGCCCTTCGGCGATCCCAATCTCAAGCTCGTCGTCATGTCCGTGATGATGGACAAGGGCATTCTCAATCTCGGCACACGTCAGGAACTGGCAGGCCATGTGCTCGGCCGCGCCGTCGATCTCGACACTGAGGGCCATCATCCGCTCCTGCCGGTGCGCACCTATCTGGAGCGCTATCCGCTGACGCGGGAGATGCTGGACCAGGTGGACACGCTCTATTTCGACGGCGGCAACACCATCTATTCCTACATCTGGAAATTCTGGAGCGGCGAAGATGACAGCTTCGATGTCGCCAGCATGGCTGGTATCGCCAACTGCCCCAATATCACCGCGCTAGATCTCACCTCGATGGTCCGCTTCGTCGATCTCGAAACGCTGAAACCACCGCTGAAGCTGCAATATCTCACCCTCGGTGTCGATCTCGCCAACCTGCCCGCGCTGCTCGACATGCCCGCTCTGCGCGGCGTGAAGATCTATGATAACGATATCTATCGCGATGTGATGACGCCGGGCAGTCCGGCCCGGCATGTGATGGAGAGGCTGAAGGCACGCGGCGTGTCGGTCTGGGTTCACTGGATATCAAGCGATCAGGGAGAGCCGCCGGCCTATCAATGAGCTGGTTAGAACAGGCCGATCAGCCGGGCGGAGCTGATCGCAAGGCCGGCGATCGCCACCAGGATGAAGGCGCACATGATGACGAGAAAGATCGGGTTCTTCACTGTTTCTCCTTCGAGGCCGGGCGATGGCTGGAGGGTGACCTAGCAGCTGCCGACAACAGCGACAACCATTCCGCCGACGACTTGTTTGTCACAGACCCGTCTGCGGGCGGGCCGCATCATCGACACCGGCCAATTCGACACCTCAAAAGCCGGATATCGTAATTGCCCGCCACGCCGCAAAGATGCAGGATCAGCTGCCGTATTCATTCCAGCCGGCATTGAGGGAAGCAGGGCCGATCATGTCATCGATCACCACAGGCAATGCCGAGCAATATAGCGACAGCAAGAAGCTAGCCGCGCGTGGGCGCCTGAACCGCGAATATACGATTGCCGAAACCGGATGGTTTCCCTGGGTGGCGCAGCAACTGCCGCTGAAACCGGGCGATGCCGTTCTTGACATCGGCTGCGGCCCCGGCTGGTTCTGGGCCTCGGTGGCAAACGAGCTGCCGGAGGGCCTGAACCTCACGCTCGCCGATCTCTCCCCCGGCATGCTGCAGGAAGGGCTGGAGCGCTGCCAGGCGCTCGGCTTCGCCGCCGTTTCCGGGGAGCAGGCCGATGCCGCCGCCCTGCCCTTTGCCGACGCCTCCTTCGACACCGTCATCGCCATGCACATGCTTTACCATGTGGCCGATCAGGCCAAGGCGATCGCCGAAATGCACCGCGTGCTGAAACCGGGCGGTCACCTTGCGGTGACGACAAACGGCGCGGGTAATATGCGCGGCATGTATGCGCTGACCGCAGTTTTCGGCAGCCCGCCCTACGACCCCGCCGGCGCCGCCTTCGGCTATGAGACGGCCGAACGGCTGATGCTGGCCGAGTTCGGCAATGTGACCATGCGCGAGCACCCGGCGCATATGCGGATAACGGAGCCGGAGGATGTATTTCTGGCGCTGACATCGTATCCACCAGGTGACCGAGCAAGCGAGGAAGAGCTTACGGCTTTCCGGGCGGCGATATCGGAGGCGTTCCAGACGGGCGGCGGCGTGCTGGAGGTGGGCAAGGAGACGGGGTTGTTTGTCAGCCGCAAGGCGGGGTGAGTGGTTCGGGCTCGACCGCGCTCGAGCGCGGTCGGCAGCATGAGAACCGGCGAAGGGCATCTCCTCCGGCATGGACCTTGCTATGGAGCGGCATCCCTCCTCCCCTCATTCCTGTGCTTGTCACAGGAATGAGGGAGGTTGGGGGTGCCGCCTCGCCAGTTCGGATCAGGCGTCGTCTAGCCAGTCTTGCATCGTTGCTGAACCGTCGGGAAACACCGGACGGGCGGATGAACACATCCAGCCAACCCTTCGAAACATCCACTCCACATATGATTCTGTTCACGGTAACCTGCCTTGTGCGTGCGGTTGGAACCAAGCGACTGTTCGGTCGTACGTGACGATGGTGACGATCCCTGGCTCATCCACGGTTGTAACCGGAGGGGAGAACGGGCGACGCTGCCACGCCTCTTGCCGGGTGGCCACCCGACAAGAGGCTCAATCGCACAAAATCACCAATGTGCAGATACAAGGGAGGAAAGCGCGTGCCCTGTCGCCCGAACACAGCACGCGGCCCCCTCTCCAGCCCATTCCTCCGCCTTACGCCGCCCCCACTTCACCCCAACAACCATCCCCACGTTAGCCCTATCCCAACTCAAGAGGTTGGTTCATGGCTACCGTCGTCTCTATCTGCAATCTCGCCCTTTCCAATATCGGCAAGGACAATATCAACGATCTCACGGAAAAGAGCGCCGAGGCGCGCGCCTGCAATCAGTTCTATGCGCAGACCCGCGATGTACTGCTGCAATCCTTCCCTTGGGCTGTGGCGGGCAAGACCGTGGCGCTGGGCGCGCTCGACAATGACAAGCCGGGTGTGTGGCGCCACTCCTATGCACGGCCGGCCGATTGCCTGCAGATCCGCTGGATCAGGCCCCGTTATTCCGCCGATGCCGTCATACCGCCCGAAACACTGAAGCCCGATCTCGATGAGGCCGGGCGCGAGATGCAATATGCTTATGCGCTCGAGGGCGACCGGCTCTATTGCGATCTCTCGCCGGCGCTGCTGCGCTATACCTGCCGGCTCACCGACCCGACGAAATATTCGCCGCTCTTCATCGAGGCGCTCGCCTGGCATCTGGCCGTGCGCCTTGCCATGCCGCTGACGCGCGATCCGAAGATCCGCGCCGATGCGATGGCGCTGGCGCAGAGCAGCCAGCGGGCGGCTGAGCAGGCCGAGGCCAATCAGGTGAGGCACACGAGCGAGAATTTCGTGAGCGAACTGATCGCGGTGCGCGCCCATGGCTGATTTTCGCGCCTACCAGCCTTCCTTCACCGCCGGCGAACTTTCGCCCGCCCTCGGCGCCCGTGTCGATCTCACCAAATATCAGACTGCGCACGGCGCTGAATGTCTTCGTGCACCCGCATGGTGGTGTGTCGAACCGGGCCGGGCTGCAATTCATCCACGAGATCAAGGACAGCTCGAAACAGGCCAGGCTGATCCGCTTCCAGTTCAATACCGAGCAGACCTATATCCTCGAATTCGGCGACAAATACATCCGCATCTTCCGCGATGGCGGGCTGGTGCTGACGGGCGCCGCCCCTTACGAGGTTGCGACCGCCTATACGGCAGCAGACGTGCAGGACCTCGTGTTCGTGCAGGAAGCCGACGTGCTCTACCTCTGCCACGTCAATCACCCCGTACGCAAACTCGGGCGGCTGGCCGACAACAACTGGACACTGACGACGGTCCAGTTCAAGCCGCTGATCAACCCGCCGGCAGGAACACCTGTCGTCACCAAGCCCGGCGATACAGCAGGCAAGCCGGGTTATGTGGCAACCACATACCGCTACCGTGTCTCTTCCGTCGCCGATAGCGGCGAGGAAAGCCTGCCGTCCAATGCCGGCGCCACCGTCAACGACCTCGCCATCCAGGGCGGCATTAACCGCGTGGCCTGGAGCGCCGTTGCGGGTGCGGCGCGCTATATCGTCTACCGCGACGATAACGGCATTTTCGGCTATGTCGGCGGCACGACGGGCCTGAGCTTCGATGACGAGAACATCACGCATCTCGGTGGATGCCTTGGTATTTATCGACATAAGCACAGGGACGAATGGTGACGCCATCTCCGCTATAGGCCCAGTATCCTCTCTCTTCACTGGCCTGATGATTGCTCGTAGCCGCGCCACGGGTAACTCAGGAGGTGGCGGAACTGAACTTGGGGCTCTAACCCCAGTCAGGACGAATGCCTCGGCTCAGGTAATGCGCGAGGTGGACATAGCCGGTACAGCAAGTGTGGCAGCATACTTGACAGGCTGGGATGATTGGCAAAGCAAGAGGTTTTGGGCATGACCACGGTTTATGTAAGACAGGACAGTGAGGGAAAAATCCTCGAAATTCTGGGGGCTCCGCAACCAGGGATGCCAGATGTCACCCCTCACGACGACCAGGAACCCTTAATCGCCAAATTCCTCCGCGACCCGCTCGGCCTCGAAGACGCCTTCCCTTCCCTCAGGAAATGGCAGCTTTGGCTCGCCGCACTCGAACTCGAGCCGCCAGTTTTCAAGGCCGATGTCCTCTCCCTCATCAACGGCATGGCTGACATGTCGGTGAAGGACAAGGAAACCGTGCGCATCATGATCGAGGACGCACAGGAATATTCCCGCAACGATCCCCGCATCGATCTGCTCGCGGTGGCGATGGGCATTCCGCCGAACCAGATGGACGATCTCTGGAAATGGGCGGCCCAGATCGAGCCTTGATGATGTGAGCTGCCGTAAAATGGTCGGCGGGGCCAGCCAATCCGGCCGGCCCCGCTCGCCAATGATTTCATTGCGGCAGCGGCTTGCCCGTCTGCTCGGCCATCATGTATTCCGCATACCAGTCCGGCCAGTTTTCGTCATGCTTGCCGCCATTGCGCTTCTCATGCTCGCCATGGGCTTCGGCTGCCCGGCGCAGCCCTGCAGCAAGGTCTTTCGCCGTGCCGAAGGCGGCAAGGTCGGAGGTGATGCGACCCGGCAGCCGGGCGGTGATTTCCTGGAAGAGCCAGCCGTTGCCGTCAGGGTCGCTGAAGGAAGCGAAGGAGCGATAGCTGCCGCGGTCGGGATCGGGACCGCTGACCCGGCGCCGGCCGAAGAGATAGGGCACGTCGGGCCCGCTATAGACCTCGCCCTCGGGATGAAAGGCCTCGCTGACCTCCACACCGCGCGCTCGCAACTCTTTGCGGGTCGCCTCGATATCGGAGACGATGAGATAGAGCCCCTGCGCAGAGCCCGGTGCCGCCGGTGTCACGTTTTTCCCGAAAATGACGGAGGCGTTCGAGCCCGGCGGGGTGAACTGAATCACCCGGTAATTGTCACCAGAGGAATAATCGGCATCGAGGCGCCAGCCGAGCCCGCCGTAAAATGCCTTGGCCCGGTCTACATCCGAAACGGGCACGACAATGATTTCCAGCTTCATCTCGCTCGTGCCGTTGCCGGTCATATTGCTTGCGCTGCTCATGATCTCCCCCTCCCATCGTCACCACGATGGTGTTGTTGATGATGGCGATGCGGCGAATGCATCGCCCGCCCCACTCTACCACGTTGCGGGCCGATGATCTCTTCTCACGCCTCCCGCGGCATCACCTTGACGAAATCGATGAAGGCGCGCAACGGCGCCGGCACCAGCCGCCGTCCGGGATAATAAAGGAAAGGGCCGGAAAAGCTCTCCCACCAGGGCTCCAGCACCGGCTCCAGAGCGCCGCTTGCAAAATAGGGTTTCAGCCAATCCTCGAAGGTGAAGACGACGCCGGTTCCGGCGACTGCAGCATCCACGGCGAGATCCGTGCCGCCGCCATTCTGGACGATCAGCGGGCTCGGCGGATCGACCCTGACGATCTCACCATTGCGCTCGAACTCCCAGACCGGGATGGCGCGGCCGGCAAAACGCCCGCGGATGCAGGCATGTTGAAGCAGATCCCGCGGATGCTCCGGTCGCCCGTGTTCTGCGAGATAGGCGGCTGAAGCACCGCCGGCATAACGCTGGACGCGCGGGCCGATCGGCACGGCGATCATGTCCTGTTCCAGCCGCTCGTCATAACGGATGCCAGCATCGCAGCCTGCGGCAATGATATCGACGAAATTCTCCTCGGTGACGATTTCGAGGCGGATATCCGGATAAGCTCTTAGAAACGCCGGCACGATGCGCGGCAGCACCAGTCGCGCCGCGCTGACGGGCACATTGAGCTTCAGCGTGCCGGCCGGCCGATCGCGAAAATCTTTGACGAAATCGAGCGCCGCATTGATCTCGCTAAAGGCGGGGCCGAGCCGCTCCATCAGCCCGCGGCCGGCCTCCGTCGGCACCACGCTGCGTGTCGTGCGATTGAGCAGCCGAACGCCAAGTTCCGCCTCCAGCCGCCGCACCGCATCGCTGAGCGCCGATGAGCTCATATGCCCTGCCCGCTCCGCCTCGCGGAAACCACCGGCCCTTGACACAGCGAGAAAAGCGCTGACATCACTGATTTCTGGCGAACCTTGCTTCATAATCCTGATCTCACCGATTGTCCTCCATACAGGACAGCCCGTCCGGATTATAGCCGATTGTCGCAGCAATGATACGGGCCTATCTCCCTCGTGCCTTCAATCGGGGCCTGCCTTCAATCGGAGAAGAGATTTCATGTCCACTGTCGAAAAATCCGGAACCTTCAAGCTCGGTGACCGCACGGTAAAGCGGCTCGGCTACGGTGCCATGCAGCTCGCCGGCAAGGGTGTCTTCGGCCCGCCGCGGGATCGAAACGAGGCGATCGCCGTGCTGCGCGAAGCCGTCGAAAGCGGCGTCGACCACATCGACACCAGCGATTTCTACGGCCCCTTCGTCACCAACCAGATCATCTGGGAAGCGCTGCACCCCTATAGAGACGATCTTGTCATCGTCACCAAGGTCGGCGCGCTGCGCGGGTCCGATGCTTCCTGGAGGCCGGCCTTTTCAAAGGAAGAGCTGACGGCGGCGATCCACAGCAACCTGAAAAACCTCGGCCTCGATGTTATCGAAGTGGTGAACCTGCGCGCCATGTTCGATGTGCATGGTCCGGCCGAAGGCTCGCTCGAGGCACCGCTGACGGCTCTCGCCGAGCTGCAGCAGCAGGGCCTGATCAAGCATATCGGCCTCTCGAATGTAACCGCAAAGCAGGTGGATGACGGCCGCAAGATCACCGACATCGTCTGCGTCCAGAACCAGTACAATCTCGCCAACCGTGAGGATGACGCGCTGATCGACAAGCTCGCAGACGAAGGCACGGCTTACGTGCCATTCTTCCCGCTCGGCGGTTTCTCGCCCCTGCAGTCCTCGACGCTCTCGGATGTCGCCGCCCGCCTCAGCGCCACGCCGCTGCAGGTGGCGCTCGCCTGGCTTCTCAAGTGCGCGCCGAACATTCTGCTCATCCCCGGCACATCCTCGCGTGGTCACCTCAGGGAAAACCTCGCAGTTGCCGATATCGAGCTGCCCGATGATGTAATGGCTGAGCTCAACGGCATTGCCGCAGCGTAAGGCGCCTGACTCTACGCAAGGCAAACATATGGCGGCGGATCATCCGCCGCCATCCAGGAAGTCGCGTCACAGCCTCCTCACGGGCACCTCCCCAGATTGACGAATCGCGCCGGCAGCGACATCTTCTGGGTCAGGCGTGGCCTGCGCCCAACCTCCATCGATCCTCCCCGGCAGGGTCTTTTAAACGGAGGCAAAGGGACTTCCGTCTCGGGTTCGAAAACCTTGGTCCGATCGCTCGGGCGTGGTTGCCGGGGAACATGCGCCCGTGACGGAAAGGCCTGACAATGACCCGAAACGGAAACTTCAAACGCAGGGTGCGCACCCGCGCCGCAAAGACCGGCGAATCCTATACTTCAGCCCTCAGCCACATCCGCGCACCGCAAGCAACATCCCGAACAGAACCGCAAACGGATGAGCCCGCCGGCAAATCCCTGCGGCTGGCGGTCGCCCAGACGACGGTCCGCCTTGACCCACGCGATGCCGACGCCTTCCGCGCCAACGGCGCCGAAATGCGCCGCCTCATGCGCCAGGCGCACGATGCCGGCGCCCGCCTCCTCCACTTTTCCGAGGGAACGATCTGCTTTCCCAACAAGCGCATCCTCTCCGAAATCGGCCCCGCCGAGATCGGCGCTGCCGACTGGAGCCGTTACCAATGGGAGGTTCTACACGAGGAGCTGGAGGAGATAAGAAAGCTCGCAAGGGAGCTCAAACTCTGGACGGTCTTCGGCGCACCCCACCGGCTGACCCCGCCGCACCGGCCGCATAACAGCCTCTACGTCGTCTCCGACCGGGGCGAGTTGGTGACGCGCTATGACGAGCGCCTGCTCTCCCACACCAAAATCTCCTTCATGTATTCGCCGGGCAAGATCCCCGTCACCTTCGAAGTGGACGGCCTGCGCTTCGGCTGCGCTGCCGGCATGGAGTCGCACTATCCCGAAATCTTCATCGAATATGAGAGGCTCGATGTGGACTGCGTGCTCTTCTCGACATCGGGAGAAACACCCTCCGCAGCCCCGCCCTTTGCCGCCGAAGTGCTGGGTCTCGCCGCCAGCAACACCTATTGGGTCAGCTACGCCTCCCACGCCCCGCAGAGCGTGATCGCCCCCTGCGGGATCGCTGCTCCCAATGGCCAATGGGCAGCCCTCTGCCCAGCGGACGGCACGCCCGGCATCGCCTTTGCCGACATCACCACCAATCCGGAGAACCCCGCGCGGCCCTGGCGGCGCACCGCCCGCGGCGATCTCTACCGGCTGCACCAGATCGAAGGCGACCCCAGAAGCGACAGCCGCGAGGCGTTCTGAAGTCCATAGCCGGCGGGCAAATTGCTCGTCGGCATCCGATCGCGTCCGCCTACGCCTTTCGCAGGAATTGCAACTATCAGTGAAATCCCTATCGTCGAGCCCGAAAGCCGACCACGGGAGATCTGATGTGGAGACTTGAGCGGGCTGCGTGGTAAGCCCAGCCCGTCTGCCATGTCCTCTCTCATCGAGCCCCACTATGGATGAGACCAGGAAGGACCTTGTTCAGGCGTCAATTGCACCCCGATCCTCCAAAGACCGGCAGCGACTACGGCTCGCCCTCAGCGCATTTGCCGAAAATGATCCATCCATCACTTGGCCATCCATCACTTGGATTGAGGCTGAAACCGGCAACGCGCTCCTGAGAGCCGCAAACGAAGCCGATCTCGCCATCGCTCTCGATGAGATCAAGCGCGCCTACGCAATCGACGCCGACATCAGTCCGCCGAAGGTCGTCTACCGGGCGACCATCGCGCGGGTCACCGAGATCGACTACACCCACAAACGACAGATCGGCGGAACCGGCGAGTTCGCCCGCATCAAGCTGACCGCCACAGCAAACGATATCGGCCGAGGCTTTAAATTCCGGTCAGAGATCGTCGGCGGCGCGGTGCCGGAAGCCTATATTCCTGCTGTCGAAAAAGGCCTGCGATCGGTCATCGGCCCAGGCATGATCGCCGGTGATCCCGTCGTCGATATCAGCGTCATCCTGTTCGATGGCGCCTTCCACGATATCGATTCTTCACCCCTCATCTTCGAAACCGCCGCGCGTATGGCGCTGCGCCAGGTGCTTGATATGGGGGAGCTTGTCATTCTCGAGCCGGTCATGCGGCTGGACGTCGTCACCCCGGCAGACTACGCCGAATTGATCGCCGCCGATCTGCGGGCGCGGCGCGGCCGGATCGAGCGGCTGAATCTGGATGAAGACTCTGCTATCATCCACGCCCTCGCCCCGCTGGCAAACCTGCTCGGCTACGGCAACCAGCTCAATGCCCGGTCCGATGGACGGGCAAGCTACAGCAGGCGCTTCGACCATTATGACCGGGTTCCGCCCGAGCATCCCGAACCACCATTCCGGCCGGCGGCCGCAATACGCTGACAGAGATGCGAAAGACGCAGCCTGCCCCACCCTCACTAAGCGAGATGTTTGAGGTCACCGAGATAACCAAGGCCCGCGAGCACAAGCACGACAATCAAGCCGGATAACACGCCTGCGAAGCGATCTGCGCTTTTGCGCCTCACAAAACGGACGATGAAAAATACGATCAACCCGACGACGAACGACGGCAGAGATCCGCCAATCATCTCGCCGATAAATCGGGGCGCCCCTGCCGCCGGATAGGTCGCACCCGTCGCGATGAACCGCGCGACAGTGCAGACCAGCGCGACTGCCGCCAGGATCGCAATTCCCGTTCCCACGCCGCCTTTGCCAGCGGTCGAAGCCCCACGCATATCAGTCCCATCAGCCATCGGCATTCCTCCCCCGATTTAGAAAACAACTCTTGCGCACCTACCCCTGTCTCTCGGCCGAACGGGAGACAGACATGGATAATGTGCAGAACAATAACGCCTTGTCGCGGAAACAAGCCCGGCAGGCCGCAGCCACTGCAAGCAGCATTATTCAATCCTCGGATGAAAATCCAGAGCAGGTTGCGGAAGATAGGGATCTCGCGGTCACGTACGTGCGCGTTACTGGAAATCCTCCCCCGCCTCCCCAGATGATGCCGGGGAATCGCGAGTTTTTTCAGAGAATTATCGACGCCGAACGCAACAGACTTATTCTGTCAATGTCGCCGCGGACGGCAAGCTGGCTCAGCGAAAACCCCTCTGCAGCGATTCTGGCGAAGGACGATATCCACAACCTCTCTTCCTTCGAAGAGATGGCGCAGCGGTTCGGCCAGGTGCCGAAGGCTTTCGGTGACATAAAGCCTCCAGCGAAGGAGCCGGTCGCCTCATCCACAAATCCCGAAGCTCCTCCGTCGACAAGCCCCGTAAGCCCAGCGACACCGCAACAGGCGCCAGCCTCAAATGCCGTTAGGCCAGACACCCCCCCCAATCCACCACCAGAAGATGCGGGCTCGAATCCGCAGCCCGTGTCTTCGCCGGTCGATCCAGCGGGTTCGAACGCTCCACCTCCTGATCCACTGGGAGGACCGATCCAGCCCACAGCGCAGCCAGCGGGTCCGGCCACGGAGAACGCTGCGCAACCGGCCGCTTCTCCTCCAAGCTCCATCGCGCCGATCGCGGAAAACGCTCCTTCCGCCGCCGAAAGCAGTCTCAGCGAAGACGATAGGAAAAAAGAAGAACTCATCGCTGAGATCCGTAACGCAAGGAAGCTGTCTCCCGAACAGTACGAGGTACTCAAAGAAAAAGTCCGGACGCAGCCTTGGTTCGACGCCGCCACTGCTACGCTCTACTTGGGTGCCGTGTATGAAGGAAGGGCTACAGCTGATGACATCAATGACATCAATGCGCAGCTACAGTCTCGGTACAGCAAGGTAACGACAGAGAGCGGAATCCAAAATTTTAAGGAGCTGGGCAAGGGTACCGCTACGGGTGTCGTTGTAGGCAGTGGCCGCATAATGGAGGGCACGGGTCAGCTTCTCAACACCCGCCCCGCTGAAGGGAAAAAGGCGCTCATAGACGAAATCGCCCGAGCAGGAACGCTAACTCCTGATGAAATCGATAAGCTGCGATTGAAAATCGATCAGCAAAGCATCCTTCCGCGCGATCTCGCCCAGAGGGCGATGTCCGAAGTGCTGGCAGGGGACCTGACGCCCGAAGACGTCGAGCAGAGATTCGAACCTCTGTTGAAAGAGATTTCCGAAAACTTGCAGCATGGAGGCGAACACGTCGCCGATTACGGCAAGACCATGCTGCCGGCAGCGCCTGGATACGAAAACAGTTACGGCCGGCAGATCGGGGAAACCCTCGGCCAGGCACTGCCTGCGACGGGAACGACATTTGCTCTCGGCCCCTCAAGCATCGCAGGCATCATAGGCGGCCTTATTGTGGAATCGTTGCGAGCGGCAGGAGACGGAACTGCTGCTGCGAGAGAAGCGAATTTGCCGGAGGATAAGCAGACCTTAGCGGCCATGCTCTACGCTCCGACCGCGCTCGCCGATCTGATCCCATTCGGAAAAGCTGCATCGTCGGTACTGAAGTTCCTTCCCGTAGGCACGGTCGTGCAACATTTAGTCAAAACAATCGTCAAGGATGGTGCGGCACAGGCAACTCAGCTCGTAGCCCAGAACACCATCAAGCACTTTCTCATCGACCCAAAGCAAGAGATTCTCGAAAAGGTCAAGGACACGTTCATCGCGGGCGGCTTTGCCGGTGTGGGCAAAGAACTCTTGCTTGATCTCGGCGAGAAACTGCTTCTACGCAAGCGCGGTTCCTCACACATTTCCGCATCAAAACCCCAAGCGGCCGTTCAAGACCGCCAGCAATTTGAGGAACTAGCAACGACGGTAGAGTCGTCGAAGTTTCGCGAACGCGACCCCGAAGGGCACCGGCAATATACTGCTGAAGTGCTGGAAGACACGAAAGCCAAACATGCCTACGCGGCGAGCGAGAGTGTTGAGAAATATGTCAAGGCGACGGGCAAGGATCCTTTCGGACTGAGCGGCACTCACGACATGCAGGTAGTAAAAGATACCGGCAGTGATCTCAAACTCCCTATGAGCGGCTACTTAGCCCATTCCTCCCCCTCCAAAGCGGACGCGGACTTTAGGGACAGTATGCGCTTTGGCGCCGACGCCTTTAACTATTCCGAAGCCCTTGCCTCGCACATGGGCGCGCCTGCGCACCGCCCCGTCCCGATGAGCAAACGCAGCGATTCCGATCCCGAACCGATACCCCTTGGCTACGTAAGGGTCGGCGATGGCGCGGCGTCGCCTTCTGCTGTCCTGAAGAAAACGGGCCGCGTCGCAAATTCCGGAAACACAAAACGCAATCCAGACGGGCTGAGCATCACCAGCCACCAGCAGCAGCCCTGACCGCCAGTCGATTTCCCAAGGGGATTCCCGTTGAACAATCTGACCAACAATCCAGCTGATAGCGATGACCTTTTCGCGCAAGCTCTGCCCAACAGCCAGGCGGCGGAAGCACATATTCCCGCCACAACCAACCTTCTCTTTGTCCATCCGGATCGTAATCCCGATGCCCGCGCGCCAAACAGCGCCGACGGCCTGACGATCCTCGATATTTTCCGCAAGCCCGATCTCTCCGCCATGCTGTTTGGAGCAAGTCGCTACTTCCTTGAAACCATGCAGGACATGGCGGCCCACGGCATCCGTCCGGTGACCGAAGATTTCGCCCATCTCGAAAGCTGGTGGCGCGAGAACGCCCGCGCCGCCGCCGCCGATGGCAGTCGCGCCACGCCCGGCGTCAAGATCACCGCAAAAGACGTGCTCGCCGCTCTCGACCACGGAACCACCGGCAGCCGTATCAAAGACGCTGCTATCGACACCGCCATTCAGTCCCGCTTCGCACATGCCGCCGAAACCTATCTGATCGAAGCCAAGGCCCCCTCACCCGAGATGCGCAGCGTCTTCGAGCAATTCCGCGACTGGTTGCTGTCGATCTACCGCCGCCTCGTCGCCCTCGACATCTCCATCGCCCCCGACATCGCCGCCATTTTCTTCCGCCTGCTGGCCTGCGACACAGCCATCGAGATGGCCCGGCAGGATGTCGGCGGCGAAGTGCCCGTCTTTGCCGATGCCCGAGCCGCCGCCCTCACACAGCCGCAATACGACCACCTGCTGAAGCTACGAGCGCTCGCCTCGGAGGAGGCGAAAGCCCAGCTGTTGCGCCAGATGATGGAGCCAGTACGGCGCGAGGACGAGAAGACCTACAAGGCGGAAAAGGCTTCCGTGCAGCGCGAGGTGGAGAAGGAGATCAACGCCACCAGCCTCTACCGCGCCATCGAATGGATGGCGAACCGCCGCTGGCTGCATGTAGAAACACCCGCACCGGAAGACAACATCCGTTTCGACAAGACTGCCCTCGTGGCGCGCTATGGCGCCGCCATTCTCAACGCCCTGCCACGGGGCGAGCATCCGCTTTATGCCGATGAAGGCGGGCTCGATCCCGATATCGTTGCCGATCTCTTCGGCCTTGGTTCCGGCGATGAGCTGGTGGCGGCCATGGCGCTGGCGCCGGCCCGCGCGGATGCGATCGCGTTCGAAGTCGAGCGTGTCATGCTGCGGCGCCACGGCGATATGCTGATCGATGGTTCGGCCGAAGAGCGGGCGATTGCCGCTGTCCATAATGACAGGCGGGCGCAATGGCTGGCGGCCGAACTGAAGGCGATCGTCGAGGTCGCCGGTGGTGGCGAGGGGCTGACGGTCGATGAGGCTGAAGCCTATGCGCTTTCGGCCACCGCGGGCATGGAGGTCGGCGATGCGATGGACGGCGCGCGTTTTCTCGCTGCCGGCCGGCGCACCGGCATGGAGGCGGCCCGGATCGGCCATGAGCTGGCGCAGGATGAAAGCTGGCGAGAGAGGGCAAGCCGGGGGTTCGCTAGCGAAGGCGAGGCGCAGACGGCCCCTCACCCCGATCAAGACGAGCGGATCGGCAAGCTGATCACGGCCAAGCGCCGGCAGCTTCTCAATCATGCGATCTATGCCGAAGGCCTCAAAATATCAGCCGAAGTCGAAACATTTGAGACTGATGCCGCGCGTC
Organism: Rhizobium sp. 768_B6_N1_8; assembly: GCF_051811225.1. NCBI lineage: Bacteria > Pseudomonadati > Pseudomonadota > Alphaproteobacteria > Hyphomicrobiales > Rhizobiaceae > Rhizobium > Rhizobium sp. 768_B6_N1_8. The sequence goes on from NZ_JBPWPV010000001.1 coordinate 2,442,910, forward strand.
TGGCAAGCGGCCCGGCGCGCGAAAAGCTTGCGGAGGCGAGCCGCCGCGACAATGGCCACATTGATTATCTCGGCGCGATTGATGCCCTGCTCGAGCGCTACGGCCTTGGCGGCGAAACAAATGGCCGGCAAGCCGGGCAGAATGATCCACGCATGGCGCTTAGAAACTACATCCTGGCCATGAAGGAAGCCGGCCGGGAAAACGAGCTTGCCATTCCCGATAGCGTGCTGATCGCCTCCGGGCGCCAGTCCTACAAGGAGATCACGCTGGAGCGTTTCCGCGCCGTCATGGCTGCGGTGAAGAATCTCGAACATGCAGCAGAGCGCGCCAGCCGGCTGACCGATGCCGATGGCGAGGCGGATTATGACGAGACCGTCACCGCGCTCGGCGACGCCATCGTCAAGACCTCGCCACCCGCCGACGACGGATTCCTGAACCTCCCGCATCTCGATCACGCGCTGGAAGCAGGCGCCCAGTTGCGGCAGATCGGCGGCATCGCCTATCAGGCCATCAAGGCGCCGCTCGATGCAGCTGCAGACCGGCTTGCGCTGCGCAGAGAGAAGACCGCCGCCGACCTGCAGGCGCTCTATGATCTCTACTCGCCCGAGGAGATCAGCGAGATGGCGCAGCCCCTTTACCTGCCGGCGCTCGGCAAGTCCCTGTCAAAATGGGAGGCGATCGCCATTGCACTCAATGCTGGCAATGATGCAAACCGCCGGCGACTGACGGATACTCGCATCCCCGGCGCGCTGGATGAGGCCGGACTTGGCGCCGTGCTCGCCTCGCTGGATGAGCGCGACGCGGATTTCGTGCAATCCGTCTGGGATTTTCTTGGCCGTTTCCAGCCCGATATCGCCACGCGCGAAAAGCGCCTGACCGGCATCGCGCCGCAATGGGTAGAGCCCGCCCCGATCACCATCGCCGGCAAGGCGCTGAAGGGCGGCTACTATCCGCTGGCCTATGACAGCGCAGACGGGCCGCCGGACCGGGCGCAGGCGCTGGCATCGGGCCGTGTCACCAAGTCGCAAACCGAGGCCGGCCACGGCCGGTCCCGCACCGATCTCATGGGTCGGCCGCTCGATCTCGATATCGCCGTGATGCACCGGCACGTCAATCATCTGCTCTACGATCTCGAATTCTGCGAGCCGCTTGCCAATGCCAGGCGCCTGCTGGACGATCCCAAGCTGGGGGCCGCCTTCGTGCGGACCAAAAACTTCGCAACTTCGCACCGCCTTAAAGTCTGGCTGGACGAAGCCGGCGCCGGCGAGCTGCGCGCCGCAGATGGCATCGGCCGCATGGCACGCCTCATGAAGAAGAACCTCACCGCGACAAGCCTCGCCAATGATCTCGCGACAGCGCTTTCGCACCGCTACCGGCTGGACGACATCATCGCCGCAACAGGCAGGGGCGATTTCGCCACCGCGCTTCAAGATGCCTTCCGCACCGGCATCATCGACCAAGTCACCATCCGCTCGCCCCTCATGCGGGGTCGTCAGGCTTTTTCGGATGCCCGAACGGCGTGGGAGACGTTGGCCCGCTGGCTTGAGGAGACGCTGCGATATTGTTTCATCGAGATACCGGCCTGGCTCGCGCATTATCACCAGGGCCTCAAGCAATTCGGCGGGGATGAAGCGAATGCCCTTGCCCATGCCGATACCGCCATGCAGCAGGCAATATTCAACCCGTTCCCGGCCCATGCCGGCGGGGGCGAAACCCTACGCATCTTCAAGGCCCTCGGCGCACATCTTGCGGAGAAGTTCAAGGCTAGCGCCGCAGGCATAAATCAGAGCGCCGCAGCCATCGATCAGAGCGCCGAAGCCACCGATCAGGACGCGGCCGCCCGGCAGGGCATTGCACTCGCCATGGATCTGATCGCGCTCACCATGACGGACAGGGTGTTTACCGCCGCCCTCGGCGGACACGATCATGACGGTACATGGCCGGCATATCTCGCAGAGCATACCGGCTATTCAATCATGGCCGCCCTGCCCGAAATCCGCCATGCGCAAAGCCCGTCCGCGGGCAGGGCGAGCGATACGAGCGATACAAGGGCGCTCGCAAAGGCCATCCACCCGCCGCGCGGCGATCTTGGCATCGGCAACGAGCATATCACCGAAATCCTCGAAGCCACCGGCCTCTCGGCGGAGTCGCCCGCCGACGCGATGCTCAGCACGGCGAATGCCGGCCTGGCAAAGATCGCGGGGCAGTGATTTTCGCTCTCAACCGTTCGCCCCCTATCCATGATGCCAAAAGAGGAATGGCATCATGGACGAAACAACCCGCAACGAGCTTGAAAAGCTGCATGGCAGGATCAACGATTTGAAGGAGCGTGTCGTCTCTCTGGAAGCGCAGCAGCCGCATATCAATGCCGCCCTGCTGCGCATCGAAGGCAGCGTCGAGAAGCTCGCAAACCGCATCGGCAAGGCGCTCTGGGCAGTCGTCGCCATCGTGCTGACACCGCTCGCAGGCCTGCTGATCAAAGTGATTGCGTCCGGCGCGCTCGCCCGCTTTCTCTAGAGCAATTCCAACAAAAGTGCGTAGTTGTTTTGCGTAAGGAATTACGCAAAAACAAAGAGATATAGTATTTTCCTGATCTAAACTCTCCGAGTTCAGCCTGACAACTCTTCCCAGGCCATCCTGCCGCCATCCATCACCATCAGGGCAGCAGACATGACCCTCGTCTTCATCCGCATTCTCCTGCGTTACCTCGCCGCCGTCCTCGTCACCCGCGGGCTGATCGCACCCGATCTCGGCGAGATGATCTCGCGCGATCCCGATATCGCCATGGCCCTTCAGGTGGCCTCCGGCGCACTCATCGCGGCAACAGCCGAAGGCTGGTATTATCTGGCGCACCGTTGCGGATGGGCGAAATGAAGTGGCTGACGGACCTGCTGCTCGGCGGCATCATAGAGAAATTCACCGGCCCGCTGCTCTCGGCCTATCAGGCCAAGCTCGCGGCCGAGACCGACCAGCAGAAGCTTGCCGCCGCGGAAGTCATCAAGGGCATCGAGGCCGCCCGCGACATCGCCGTGGCCGAAGCCGCCGACCGCTGGAGCGCCACCCGCCTCGGCCGTCTGCTGATCGTCGTGCCTTTCGGGCTCTGGTGGGCGGCGATCTACATGGTGCAGATCCTCAATCCCTGGTTCGCGCTCGATCTGGTCGTCATCGACGTGCCGCCGCGCATCAATGACATGGCGCTGGTGCTGATCCCCGCCATCGTCATCGGCGATGCCGGGGCACTCTTGGCACGGCGATTGAACAGATAGGCAAGACACCGACTCAACCATTGCCTGTCATCATCACCCCATCAAGAGAGCGACGGGTTGGGGGCCGAATTCCTCCGGTGACCTTGCGAAACGCCTTCGGCCGGCGCCAGGCGCTCTCTTGATACCCCATTCCAGGAAAACCCGTGATCACTCAGCTAATGCCGCTAATGGCCGCCTTCAGCCCGAAGCGGACGAAATTTCACGATGAGCCTGAAAGGATACGGATAGCGCGGTCGAATATCTTCTGATCGACATGTCCTGCGCCAGGAATGATTTCCATCCTCCACGCAAGTTGTCCCCCGCATGAGGTCGCAAGGCCCTGGCAGAGCTTAAAATGCCACAGGCCGCGTGCAAGGCGATGTGGGCCTTGCGCCATGGCTTCTTCGTTGCGTGGAAGATCAGAAGCTGTTCCATCGCAGTCGCACTCCCCAAGCAAGATGGTCAAGCGCGCGCCGAAATATCGGTTGAGTGCAACCGCATCCAGATCAAGACCACCCATTCCGCTCGGATACGCGACTTCCAGATCGGGAAGCATATAGATTCCACTGTTCGATGCGACCGCCTGGTCGACAAGGGCGGCTCCGTTGAGTGCCAGATAACGGAGAACAAACTGGGAGCCTGCTGAGTTGCCGAATAACCCAAAGGTTTCTCGGCGCGATCCCAAGCTGTCTCTGACCTGTTTGAACAGCCTGTCTATAATGCCGAAGGTCCAATGTTCCCGTGGAAGGACCGCAGCGTCAGGGCCATCAGGCCTCACATTTCCATAGTTGTAGGCATATACATCCGGAAACGCCTCCGTATCGAATTCAGGAACGAGAACAATCATTTGGTGGAGGTCTGCGGGTTGCCCGAGCACATCTCGAAAATCGGATGCTTTGCGGTCAAGTCCGTGCATTCCAACAGCGATACGGGTGTCGGCGGTGATTTTGTCAGGTAGGAAATAGAAAACGCGCAGAAACTGCCGCTTCCCTGCCGCGTGGTCTTTGAAGACAAAGGAGCCAAAGCGATCGCTCGCAGAAAATACGTCTAACATAACCATCGATCCGTCGTTAAGAACTTTGCTGAAATCACTTGAAATTACGGATCAGTTGCTCTGTTTGCAACGTTCGCTTGTGGCGCGAAGCTGCCTCGTGCCTTGCCGGCATCTCCCGGCGAATTTCGCAAAGCCTTCGTTCACCTATGCTTATTCTAGGCTCGTTTCGGTATCAGGGAGAAAAGACGCCCACCATGCCCGCCAACCCGCATGAAACCGATAGCACGCTGACCCTTGTCTCCGCCGAGGAGCGGCCAGATCTCATCCCCGCGTTCGCCGAACTGGGGGCGGCCGTCTGGCCGAAATTCATCGGCAGCGACGCGGTCGTCGAAAGAGACTGGGACAGCCTGTTTTCTGAGCGCCTGCGCCGCCACCAGTTTCTCATCCTCGGCCGGGACGCGCACGAAAACGAGAGGGTTCTGGCGACATCGAACAGCATTCCCTTCCATTGGCCCGAGCCCGATGATGAAACCTCCCTACCCGACGAGGGGTGGGATGCGGTTCTCACAACCGGCGTCGAAGCCGCCGCATCCGGGCAAAAGCCCAACGCTCTCTCCGCGCTCGCCATCGTCGTGGCGCCCGACATGCGCGGCTCGGATCTCGCCGAACGCCTGATCGCCAACATGAAGGACAGTGCCCGGCAAAGCGGCCTCGATGCGCTCGTCGCACCCGTGCGGCCCACGAAGAAACCGGCTTATCCGCTGACGTCCTTTGCCGATTACATGGGCTGGACGACAGCCGACGGCGCGCCCTTCGATCCGTGGGTGCGCAAGCATTGGCAGCTTGGCGCGCGGATCGCGAAAATTGCACCGCGCTCGATGCGGGTTCAGGCGCCGCTGTCGCAATGGACGGGATGGAGCGGGCTACGCTTCCCCGTATCAGGGCCGTATCATGTAGAGGGCGGGCTGGCGCCGCTAATGGCCGATTGCGAGACTGGCCTCGGGCTCTATGAGGAACCGAATGTCTGGATGCGGCATAGGCTGGAGGTTTCCGCGCGCTGATGGTGCGGACGGCTGTCAGGCATGTCTCCAATCGATGACGCCGAGGCTATGGGCATAAAAAGCGCACGCTCCAGCGTCCGCCAACGCCGTTTCCCGGACAGGAACAATCAACAGCCGAGTGCATTCCCTCATCGACCCAAGGAGGGACCAATGTCACGCAAGACCGAAAAAACTGCCGCATCCGCCACAGTGACCATCCACGATCAGCGCCTTCACAGGGGCGTCGGCGGCGAGCTCCACCAGATCGCCGAAGAGGGCGCCGAGGTCTTGACGACGTCACAGGGCGCCCCCGTGGCGGACGATCAGAACACGCTGAAGGTCGGCCCGCGCGGACCAGCCCTGATGGAGGATTTCCATTTCCGCGAAAAGATATTCCACTTCGACCATGAGCGCATTCCCGAGCGCGTGGTCCATGCCCGCGGTTACGGGGCGCACGGTTTCTTCGAGACCTATGAATCCCTGTCGAAATACACGAGGGCCGATCTCTTCCAGCGCCCCGGCGAGAGGACGCCGGCCTTCGTGCGCTTTTCCACCGTCGCCGGCAGCAAGGGATCCTTCGATCTCGCTCGCGACGTGCGCGGTTTTGCCGTGAAGATCTATACCCAGGAAGGAAACTGGGATCTGGTCGGAAACAATATTCCGGTCTTCTTCATCCAGGATGCCATCAAGTTTCCGGATATCATCCATTCCGTCAAACCCGAGCCGGACCGCGCCTTTCCCCAGGCGCAATCGGCCCACGATAATTTCTGGGACTTCATCTCGCTGACCCCGGAAAGCATGCACATGATCATGTGGGTCATGTCCGACCGCGCCATCCCGCGATCGTTCCGCTTCATGGAAGGCTTCGGCGTCCATACCTTCCGCTTCGTCAACGAGAAGAACGAATCCACCTTCGTCAAATTCCATTGGAAGCCCAAGCTCGGCCTGCAATCGGTCGTCTGGAACGAAGCCGTCAAGATCAATGGTGCCGATCCCGATTTCCATCGGCGCGACCTGTGGCAGTCCATTCAATCCGGCAACTTCCCGGAATGGGAACTCTGCGTGCAGCTCTTCGATCAGAAATTCGCGGACGAGTTCGATTTCGACGTGCTCGACCCGACCAAGATCATTCCCGAGGAGATCCTGCCCGTCCAGCCGATCGGCCGCCTGGTGCTAGACCGGATGCCGGACAACTTTTTCGCCGAAACCGAGCAGGTCGCCTTCATGACCCAGAACGTGCCGCCCGGCATCGATTTCAGCAACGATCCGCTGCTGCAGGGGCGCAATTTCTCCTATCTCGATACGCAGCTGAAGCGGCTTGGCGGGCCGAACTTCACGCATCTGCCGATCAATGCACCCAAGTGTCCCTTCAACCATTTCCAGCAGGACGGGCACATGGCGATGCGCAATCCCGTCGGCCGGACAAATTACGAGCCGAATTCCTCGGGCGAAGGCCCGCGGGAATCACCCGCCAGGGGTTTTCGCACCTTCGCCGCTGAGGAAGCGGGCCAGAAGGTGCGCCTGCGTCCCGAGAGCTTTGCCGACCATTACAGCCAGGCGCGCCAGTTCTTTATCAGCCAGACGCCGCCCGAGCAGCGCCATATCGCCGCCGCCCTCACTTTCGAACTCAGCAAGGTCGAAAACCCCGTCATCCGTGAGCGGATGGTCGCCCATCTGCTCAATATCGACGAAACGCTGGCGGCGAAGGTGGCAGCCGCGCTCGGGATTGCCGACATGCCAAAACCCGCTGACGCGGCCATGCCAACCCGTCAGGATCTGGAGCCTTCGGCCGCCCTCAGCATCATCGAGCGCGGACCCAAACGGTTCGAGGGCCGCAAACTCGGATTGCTCGTGACGGATGGATCGGATGCCGCTCTCGTTGGTGCTATCACCGGCGCAATCACCGGCGAAAAGGGCGTGGTCGAAATCATTGCCCCCAAGATCGGTGGCGTCACCCTGTCGGACGGTTCGTTCCTTGAAGCCCAGCAGATGATCGATGGCGGACCATCCGTTCTCTATGACGCGGTCGCCATTCTCGCCGCGGAAGCAGTAATGCCCGACCTGCTGAAGGAATCCGCCGCGCGCGATTTCGTTGCCGATGCCTTCGCCCATTGCAAGTTCATCGGCTACGCAACACCTGTCCTGGCCCTCATGAAGAAGGCAGGCATCGAGGATCTCGACGAAGGCACAGTGGAACTCGGCTCGGCCAAGGACATCAAGGCATTTGTCGCTGAACTTGGAAAATTACGGGTCTGGGCGCGAGAGCCTTCCGTCAAGATCCACTAACGCATGCGTGCCGCGGCCCCCTGCCCGCGGCACCGTCTCACCTGCTTTCAGCCCTCTCAACCGAAAGCCTTATCCGAAAGGCCGACGGCGTGTATTTACGCCGATATTACTGTTGCGTACTTTCGTGTTGCACGCAAAGCGCCTAAACTTCAGCCCACACTAAAATGCCATGCGGGGGGAAGTCAGGCATGAGAGACCGATTAAACAGGACAAGGCAACATCCGGGCCACCTGCCCGCGGCCGTTGCGGCAGCATTTCTGGCCGCGCAGTCAGCGTCAGCAGCCGATGAGGCCGCGACGCAACCCTACCACGCCGCGCTGACCGACCATGTGCCCGGCTTCATTACCGCGCCGGGGCAGACCGACTACCTCTTCGTCATCGTCATCGTGCTGATCCTGGTGATGGTTCTCGTCATCGGCAATCTCTACTTCCAGCTCCATGCCGTGCCTGAGCGCATCGCGCATCAGACGAATAAAGTGCAGATGGAAATCGTCGCGGTTCTGGCGCTGATCTCGCTCTTTACCCACAACCACATCTACTGGATCCTCGGCCTGCTGCTCGCCTTCATCCGCATTCCCGACTTTTCGACCCCGCTCTATTCGATGGCCCGGTCACTGCTCAGGCTCTCCGGCCGCGATCCCGCAAAGGTCGACGATGAGTTGCCGGTCGCCAGCGTGCCGGCCTCCGGTGTTCCGGGCGCCACTGTCCCAGTCGCCAATGTGCCAGCGGGCGCAGTTACCGCTGCTCCTGTCACCACAGCTCCAGTCACTGCAGCCCCACACGCAAGCGCCCCGATTGCCCCCATGCCTGCCGCCGCCCATCCGCAGCCGCCCGGCCAGACGAGCGCACAGCCCGCCCAGGGGGCGACAAAGACCGGCCCGCGCGAAGGGAGTATCTGACCATGCTCGAACTGACGCTCTGCTCGATGCTGACCATCCTCCCCGATTATCTCTACCGGCGCTATGTCCAAGGCAAGCGCATCGGCCGCGAGATCACCCTTTACAGCATGTGGTACGAGCTGCGCTGGGGCATATCAGCCTGCCTGCTGCTCACCATCTCGCTGATTACCATGATCTTCTATTTCCACCCCTCGACGCAGAGCGTCACCGCCGTCTTCCGCACTGTCACCATATTGCCGGAATCCATGGGCCGGGTCGACGAGGTCTATGTCGGCGTCAACCAGAAGGTCGCGGCCGGCGCGCCACTCTTCCGCCTCGACGATTCCACCCAGAAGGCAGCCGTCGACGTGGCGCACAAGCAGATCGCCGAAGTCGAGGCCGAAACCAAGGTGGCCGAGAGCGAGCTTGCCAGCGCCGACGGCATGATCCGGCAGGCCGAAGGCGCCCTGCAGGTCTCGATCGACGAACTGCAAATGAAGACCCAGCTTTTGAAGAACGATGCGGTTGCCCGCCGCGAGGTGGACCGGCTCACCAATACCGTGGAAAGCCAGCGCGGCATGGTCAGCGCCGCCTATGCCAACAAGGAGACGCTGCAAACCAAGCTCAACATTCTTCTGCCGGCGCAGAAGGCAAGTGCGCAGGCAGCACTCGCGCAGGCGCAGGTGGAGCTCGACAAGACATTCGTCAAGGCTGGCGTCGCCGGCACCGTCCAGCAGTTCACGCTGCGCAAAGGCGATGTGCTGAACACCATGTTACGCCCGGCCGGCATCCTCGTACCTGAAGAAGCCGGCCGCGGCACGCTGATAGCCGGCTTCGGCCAGATCGAGGCGCAGGTGATGAGGCCAGGCATGGTGGCAGAAGCCACCTGTGTCGGCAAACCCTTCACCATCATCCCGCTCGTCGTCACCGAGGTGCAGGATGTGATCGCCGCCGGCCAGCTGCGCCCCACCGACCAACTCGTCGATGTTGCGCAACTGGCAAAGCCCGGCACCCTGACCGTCTTCCTGCAGCCCCTGTTCGCCGGCGGCCTGGATGACCTGCCGCCCGGCAGCAGCTGCATCGCCAACGCCTATACCAACAACCACGCTGCGCTGGCCGACCCCAATATCGGCACGTTTAAATGGATAGGCCTGCATGTCATCGATACGGTCGGCGTGGTCCACGCCATGATCCTGCGCATACAGGCCCTGCTGCTGCCGGTGCAGACGCTGGTGCTGACGGGGCATTGAGGCGAGGCGGTAGCCTTGCTCCGCCAACGCCTCTTTCGACATACTCGGCCTGTCCCCGATACCTGCCGTTGGCAATATAAGCAAAGGCCGGACGCCTCCGGCCTTGCTGACTGCTACCCGTCCAGCCACTTATGGGGCACCCCCCTCACGAGAGACACCCGTGCGCTCCGCAGACGATGCCTTCACCCGTGCCCTTGCCCTTATCCCCGAGGGCTGCAGCAAAGGCAGCTTCGAAGCCGGCCGCTGGGGCGCGACCGTCAAGCCCTCGCCGGATGGCAAGCGCATCTGGCTCTATGCCGAGGATCTCGCCGGCGGCGATATCGTCAGCTTCAACCTCTATCTCCTGGAGGCAAGCAGCAGCACGCTGAAGCCCTGCGAAATGTCGTCCGAGAAGGTCATCGCCTTCGTGCTCGGCTACCAGCCCGACAAGCAGGATCAACCCAAGCTGCCGGCAAAACGCTCGGCAAGCCGCTGACGCTGAAAGCCCTCGATGACGAAATCGATGAACACCCGCGTCTTGAGCGCCAGCAGCCTCCTGTTGGCGTAATAGATCGAGATCGGCCCGATATCGACATACCAGGAGGGAACGAGCCGGATCAGTTCGCCGCTGTCGAGATGGGCAAGCGCATCGGGCTTGGAAAGCAGCGTCACGCCGAGCCCGAGAAGGGCCGCAGCGCGCATGGCGGCGGGGTCGTTCACGACGATCCTTGGCGTGAGATCGACAGGCTGTTCCTCTCCCGCAGCGTTACGCATCTGCCGTTGCGGAATGCGCCCGGTATTGATCGATTTCATGACGATGCCGTCGAGCCCCGCAAGCCCGGCCGGATCGACCGGCGGCACGTGGCCCTGCATATAGGCGGGTGATGCCACCGCCACGAGATGGGCCGGCGCAAGCGGCCGCGCCACCACGCCCGAGGCAAGCTCGAAGCCGCCACCGATTGCCGCATCGTAACCCTCCCCGATCAGATCCACCTGCCGGTTCTCGAACATCCATTCCGGCCGCACCAGCGGATAGCGTTTCATGAAATCAGGCAGCATCGGCAGGATATAGCCCGTGCCTAAACCCGGCGGCAGGCTGACCTTCAGCACGCCTGCCGGCTCCATCTGCTCGTTGGAGATTTCGGCAATCGCCCCCTGCAGCCCCTCGAGATGATCGCGCATGGCGAGGAGAAAGCGCTCGCCCGCCTCCGTCAACGTCAGGCTGCGCGTGCTGCGATGAAAGAGCCGGAGCTTCAGATTGTCTTCGAGTGCCGCCACATTGCGGCTGACCGCCGCCGGTGTCAGCCCGAGGCGCCGCGCCGCCGCCGAAAAGCCGCCAAGCTCGGCGCTGCGCGCGAAGGATTCCAGGTTCGCCAGGCTTTCCATCGTCGATCACCTTCAACAAAGACTTGAAAGTGATACCACCCACTACCGTCTAATCAAAGGGGAATGACATCGCGATATTGGCTCCATCGAAACCAACGCGACATCCAGAAAGGAAACTTGCCATGTCCATCGGTATCATCGGCGCCGGCAATATCGGCTCCGCCTTCGCCCGCGCTCTCGCCCGCAACGGCATCTCCGCCACCATCGCCAATAGCCGCGGTCCTGAAACCCTCGGCGAACTCACCGCCGAACTCGCCCCTCACATCACCGCCGGCACCATCGAAGAGGCGGCAAAGGCCGATATCGTCCTCATCGCCGTGCCCTGGTCGAAGCTGCCGGCCGCATTATCCGGCCTGCCGGATTGGGCGGGCCGTATCGTGATCGATGCCAACAACCCGATCGAGGGCCCCCTCTTCAAGCCGGCCGAGCTAGGCGGCCGCCTGTCGAGCGAAATCGTCGCTGGCCTCGTGCCCGGCGCCCGCCTCGTCAAGGCCTTCAACCACCTGCTGGCCAACCTCGTATCCGCCGACCCCAAGGCCGAAGGCGGCAACCGTGTGCTCTTCTATTCGGGAGATGATATCAAGGCGAAGGCGGAAGTCGCAGATCTCATAACCCGCCTCGGCTTTGCCGGCATCGACCTCGGCACGCTCAAGGTCGGCGGCAGCCTGACGCAATTCCCCGGCGGCCCGCTGCCGGCCCTGAACCTCGTCAAGTTCGGCTGAAGGAGAAGCGTCATGTCACCGCTCGAAACCGCAAAAACCTTCTTCGCCCATTGGAGCGCCAACCGCATCGAGGAGGCGCTCGCCATGCTCGCCGACGACGTGCTCTACGACAACGTGCCCCTGCCCGATATCGTGGGCCGCGAAAACGTCCGCAAATTCCACGCCGATTTCGGCATCGGCACCGCCTTCAAGGTGGACTGGCAGCTTACGGAAATCGCCGCGTCAGGCAACGTCGTGCTGAACGAGCGCATCGATATCTTCACCCACGAAAGCGGCGGCCGGATCACCCTGCCAGTCATGGGCACGATCATGGTGGAGAATGGCGAAATCACCGTCTGGCGCGACTATTTCGATCTGGGGAGTTTCGAACGGCAACTGGCTGCGATAAAGCGGTAGCAACTCAAACCCCGGGCATATCAGTGGCCGGGGCGCCGTTCACTGCTGCTGAAACGCCAGCCGCACGCCAAGCGCCATATAGATCGAGCCGATGACCTTGCCCTGCCAGCGGCCGATCGTCCGGTTCCTGTTCAGCCAGCCGCGCACCGAGCCGGCGCCGATCGCGAGCGCCGAGGTCACGCCGATGCTGAACGCCACGAAGATGATGCCGAGCAGCGCGAATTGCCCGATCACCGAACCGCTTTCGGGATGGATGAACTGCGGCAGGAAGGCGAGGAAGAACAGTGCCGTCTTCGGGTTCAGGATTTCCGTGAATATCCCCTGCCGGAAGGCCTTGCCGGGGCTGATCTCGGGTGCCGCCGTCATATCGAGATTGCCGGACTTTTCGATGAAGGCGCGGTATCCGAGATAGATGAGATAGGCTACGCCGATATATTTGACCACCTCGAAGGCGAGCGCCGAAGTCGCAAGCAGGGCCGAAAGGCCGAAGGTCGCCATGGTGGCATGAATGAGATCGCCGGCCGCAATGCCAAGCCCCGTTGCGATACCAGCCCGCCGGCCGCCGCTCACCGATCGGGCGAGAACCAGCAGTGTCGCCGGCCCGGGAATCACCATCAGCCCGAGCACGACAAGAACATAAGTCGTCAAAACAGCGATACTCATCTTCGATTTCCGTTGCTTGAAATACCCGCGTTCAAATTAACGGCTTCGGCCGCCGGTGCAATATTCGAAAAGTTTACGCCGCGACAGCTGCCGCGATCCCTATCCCGCGAAAAACGCCTTGCGCCGCGCAGCGAATAAGCGCAGGATTCCAATTGCTGGCAGCCACTTCAAGGGCGCTGCCGGTTCGGGCGTTAGCCCTGGCCCCAACGAAAGGAGGACACGATGTCTTCCGATTTTTATCCGTCAAGTCTGTCGCGCAATCTCATCCGAACCGGCGCATTTGCCTACCGCGAGAATGTAGCGCTCGGCATTCTCAATCGTGCCGAAGATGCCGCCGGCGAACAGCAGAGCGATCGTTTCGAATCCGCCAGCAGTTTCGTGGCTTTTCCCGATTTCAGCCGTGGGCCGCAGGCCGGCCGGGGAACAAATGCGCTGCGCATTCATTCATCTCGGTATTCCCCAAGGCAACCCCAGGGGCAATCGCGTCTTTCCACATCGGCAGCCTCTCAGGACGAGCGTCCCGGCATCGGGCCCCTGCCCCTTTGATGCTGCAGCGACCGCGCCGCCAGCCGGCGGCAGGTCGCAATACCTGATCTGTCCCGCATCCCACACAAGGAGGAAACCATGGCGAAAGGCCAAGTCCGCAGCAACCGCGAAGTCCGAAAACCGAAGAAAGACCGCTCTGCCACCGCTGCACCTGCCGCCGCACCCGGCACGCAGGTCAAGATGGCAAGCAGCACCACGGGCAGCGACAAGAAGAAATAACGCCCGCTCCGGCGCGACGGCCGCTCGGCTGTCCCGCCCATCGTCAAGGATAGCAATATGACCACAGACAAACGTGCAGCGGAAAATCTCTTCCGTCCGCCGCAACCCGAAAAAGCCTCCGACGCCGGAAAGCTCCAGGATGTGCGCAAGCGACTGCAGCAGAGACAGCGCGAACAACGGCAGGATGAACGCCGCCAACGCGCGATAACGCGGTCGACCCTCCCCGCTGTTTCATCCTGAAACCGTCGAACCAGGAAGACTCTGATACCCGGATGGCTCGGCCATATCAGGAACGAGCAAGGACCATGAAGTGGCAGAATTCGACTATATGATCGAAGCCGGGCTTTACACCGGCAAGACATTGCGCAGCTCCCGAGGCCCCCGCTATAAGCGCTTCGAAACAGCCGCGGAAGCGGTGCGTTTTGCCATGGAAGACCTGCCCGGCCCGCAATTGCGCGGCTGTGTGCTGGAAGTGAATGAAGCCCGCTTCGACGAAAAGCAGATCCGCATGCTTTACGATGCGCCCGCCTATCCGCTTTCGCGCAGAGAGAAGTGACGGGCGCCCGCGGATATTTTCACCGCGGTCATGTTTCCCCATGGTCAGTGCCGCGTCGTGAAAATAGGGAGGCAGGATGACGATTTTCTCCGTCCGCCACATCACATCCTACCATTACAAAAGGCCGGTGTATTTCGGACAGCACCGGCTGATGTTCCGCCCCCGCGACAGCTTCGACCAAACGCTTCTGAGCTGCAGCCTCGATGTCTCTCCGGGGCCGGCATCCGTGCGCTGGATCCACGATGTCTTCGGCAATTGCATCGCACTCGTCGATATCACAGCCGCCTCCGCCGAACTGCGCTTCGAGACCGTCATCCGTCTCGAGCATACGGCGCAGGTTCCGCTCGATCTGGAGATCGACCGCAAGGCGCTGAGCTTTCCCTTCGCCTATGACGAGGACGAGGCGATCGATCTTGAGCGCACCATCGTCAGGCACTATCCCGATCCCGATGACGAAGTCGGCAGATGGGCGCGGCAATTCGTGCCCTTGAGCCATCAGGCGCGCACCGGCCATATCCTGATGACGCTCTGCTACGCGATCCACGAGAGCTTCACCTATGTCAGGCGCTTCGAGCACGGCACGCAGGCGCCGCGCGACACGCTTCGGCTGCGCAGCGGCACCTGCCGCGATTTTGCGCTGCTGATGATGGAGGCGACCCGCTCCCTCGGTTTCGCCGCCCGCTTCGTCACCGGCTATGTCTATGTCGCCGATCGCGATGGCTCCATCACACTTGGCGGCGGCTCGACGCATGCCTGGTGCCAGGTCTATCTGCCGGGTGCGGGCTGGGTAGAGTTCGATCCCACAAACGGCATCGTCGGAAACCGCGACCTGATCCGCGTCGGCGTGGCCCGCGACCCGCGCCAGGCCGTGCCGCTGTCGGGCAGCTATGACGGCGGATCGCGCGATTTCGACAGCATGAAGGTGCAGGTCAACGTCACCACGGAACAGGAATTCGATACCGCAAAGGCCAGGTGACGGAACGCCTGGCCCGCTGATGCATTCGCCTGCAGGACAAACGCTGTTTCAAAGGACCACGCCCCATGAAGATACGTGCAGGCTTCCACATCGGCTATGAATGCGAGCATGAAACGCCCATGCTGCTGGTCCTCAACATCCACCCGTCCCGCAGGGTGGATCTCCTGACGGAACAGGTGCTGAGCTTCGACCGGCCGATCGAGGCCTGGGGCTACACCGATACGTTCGGCAATGCCTGCACCCGTATCGTCGCACCGCCGGGCCTGACGACCATTTCCACCGAATTCGAAATCTATGACAGCGGCCTGCCGGATCCCGTTCCCGAAGGTGCGCTCCAGCACAACATCAACGATCTGCCCGACGATGTGCTCGTCTACCTGCTCGGCAGCCGCTATTGCGATACCGACCGTCTCGCCGATTTCGCCTGGAAGACCTTTTTCAAAACACCGCTCGGCTGGCCGCGCGTCCAGGCGATCCTCGATTTCACCCACAAGCGCATCGCCTTCGACTACCAGAAGGCCGACCCGCTGCGCACCGCCTTCGGCGGCTTTACCGACCGCACAGGTGTGTGCCGTGACTTCGCCCATCTCGCCGTCACGCTCTGCCGCTGCATGAACATCCCGGCGCGCTATTGCACCGGCTATCTCGGCGATATCGGCGTGCCCAAGGATCCGAACCCGATGGATTTCAGCGCCTGGTTCGAGGTCTATCTCAGCGGCCGCTGGTACACGGTCGACGCCCGCCATAATGCGCCGCGCATCGGCCGTATCCTGATGGCCACCGGCCGTGACGCCACCGACGTCGCCATGTCGACGGCCTTCGGCCCCGCGATCCTCAAGCGCTTCGAGGTGATTACGGATGAGATGCCGGTTTGAGGTGGCTTGCTCCCCTCACTCCTCAAAAGGCGCCTGCGCAATGAGATCGACCGACGATGTCGCCACCGCATAGCCGGGCACGAGACGTTCGCCGAAATCCCGCACGAAATTGTCATAGGTCGTTTCGGGCCGCGTCCTGGCGATATGGCAGAAGCAGCCGGTCATCTTCTTCTTCATGCCGAGCCGGGGAAATTCCGCGACGATCGCCTTCATCTCGGCCGCCGGAATGAGGCTGTACTGGAAGCCGACGACATCGAGGCAAACGCCGGTCGTACAAAGCGCAATCTCGGCCTCCTTGTAGAGACCGATCGAAGGCGTCGAGTTCAGCGCGACGGCATCCCAGATCATCTGGGCGCGGCGCCGGTCGAGCCCGGCATCGACGGCAAAGCCGCGCGCCAGATCCGCTGCCTCCACTTCGAACCGGCGCGGCCCCGCAAAGCGCTCGTTGAGGGTGATGTCATGCAACAGCGTGCCGAGTGCCACGACTTCGCCATCGTGCTCGATCCCCCGCAACTGCCCGATCCGGACCGCAAACAGCCAGGATCGCATGACGTGATTGAAGAGATAGGGTTCGCAGTCCGTGCGCGCATAGTCCATCGCCCGATCGATGATGGCAGTACTCGGAACCGAGACGCCCGCAAGCATCCGTGTCTCTGTCGTGTTCATGATGCCAAAGCCTTCTTCTGATGCTGGAAGCAATCAGAGGAATAGATCCGCGCGCACCGCCCCGCTATCCAACGAAGGTTTGCTCAACGAAGGTTCGCCCGGGGCAAGCGGCACGCCTCAGACCGCTGCCACTTCGTCTGGCTTTAAAACGCTTTCGGAAGACCCGCTTGCTTCAGCGTCTCATTGGCAGTGTGGCGGGACTTGACACCATGATCGACCGTGAAATGGCGATTTGAAATCGGACTGAACCAGATTTCATGGTCGCCTTTTCCCGGCCGAACATATGTGCAGCCGGCTTTCGACAGTAACTCTTTGAGTTCCTTGAGATAGCCAGCCATGCGGTCAGTAGCTGGGATTGGGGATGCGAACGAGCTGCTCGGCCATGATATGAACAGGGATTTCCGGCAGATCGGACGTAAACCCGTTCAGCTCGAAAAGATCCGTTATGGCAGCGATCACCTTGGGCTCAAGAGCTTCCAGACTATTGGCCTCAACGGCCAGCCCGTCGATGTCGTTACTGCTGGCGATCCAGACGGCCGCCTCTTCATCCCACTCCGCGCGCACAACGATCGATACGTGCTTCATACGATGAGTTCTCCAAATCGGACATGATTGTCCAACACCTTCGCGCGCCGTCAATGTGGCCCGCTAGGTGTCATAGTGTACATATGTAGCGGAAAGAAAGTGAATTTTTAGTGGAGCGACTCTTGCGGTCAGGTTTTGTAGCCCCTCTTCTTCGCTCAAAACACGTGAATGCACCCCCCTCACGCCACCACCTCATCCGGCAGCGTGAAGATGAACCTCGTCCCGCGCGGCTCGTTCTTTTCCGCCCACAGCTGACCGCCATGCGCCTCGACGATCGAGCGGCAGATGGCGAGCCCCATGCCCATGCCCTGCTCTTTCGTCGAAAAGAACGGCTCGAATATCTTGTCGGGAAATTCGATACCCGCGCCCCGGTCGCTGACTTCGATGCGCATCATGCCGTCCGCCCTGTGCACGCTCACTTCAAGCACCCTGTCGTCGGCAACATCGGCCATCGCATCCATGCCGTTGCGCATGAGGTTGATGACAACCTGCTGGATCTGCACCCGGTCGAACGCAATGCCGAGCACAACATCCTCGCCGTCGATATCGACGCGGACGCCGCGCCTGATGGCCTCTTCGGCCAACAGATCGCCCGCCTCGGTGATGACACGGCCGAGTGTGACGCAATCCCTCTTGTCCTCGGCGCGTTTGAACAGGGCGCGCACGCGCGTGACGACATCGCTTGCCGAATGCGCGCTGACGATGATGCGCTCCAGCGTTTTCTGCGCCCGCTCGATATTCGGCGGTTCCGCCATCAGCCAGCGCCGGCAGGCGTCTGAAGAACTCATCACCGCCGAGAGCGGCTGATTGACCTCATGCGCGATCGAGGCCGAGAGCTCCGCGAGGCTGGCCGCTTGGCTCGCCCGCGCCAGGCTCTCCTGCGCCGAGAGCAGCTTCTCCTGCGCCCGCACCTCGCCGTCGATATCGAGGCAGACGACGTTCCACTGCACGATCGCGCCTTCGGCATCGCGCATCGGTGCTGCGCGCGTTTCCACCCAGCGATATTCGCCATCGAAACGTCTGAGGCGATGCCTGCGGGCATAGGGTTCGCCCGTTGCCAGCGAATGGGCGTATTTCTCCTTCACCCCGGCCAGATCATCGGGATGGATGCCGGCATCCAGCGTGCCGGCAAGCCGGGATTTGCCAGTCCCGTCCAGCTGTTCGAGATCGTAGCCGAGAAATTCGCGCAGCCGCTGGCTGCGGAAGACCGGCTCTCCATCAGGGTCGGCGCAGTCGATCATTGCCGGCAGGGTTTCCACCAGCTGCCGCAGGAAGCGCTCGCTCTCGCGCAAGGCTTCCTGGGTGGTGACGAGGTCGTGGATGTCGGAGCTGACGCCGTACCATCGCAGGATGACCCCGGCCTCGTCCCTCAGCGGTTCCGCCCGCGTCTCGGTCCAGCGATAGCCGCCATCGGCGCGGGCCTGACGGTATCGCACGAAATAGGATTCCCCGGTGGTGAAGGAATGCAGTATCGCCCGGCGCGCCGCCTCCCGGTCATCTGCATGGATGACGCTGAGCGAGGGCAGTCCGTCAGGCCCGATCATCTCCTCCAGGGTGGCACCCGTCACCTCGGTGAAAGGCTTGTTGACATAGATCGGCCGTCCCTCCGCCGTCGCGCTCCAGATCAGAGCCGGCACGGTATCGATGAGCTGTTGCAGCTGCCGCTCGCGTTCGCGAAGTGCTGCCTCCGTGCGCTTGTAGGCGTCGATATCGACAGTCACGCCATACCATCCGGTGATGCGCCCCTGCCCGTCGCGCGTCGGCCGCGCCGCCGCCCGGTGCCAGACATAGGCGCCATTGGCGCGCAGAACCCGGTATTCGAAATTCCAGTGCTCGCCGGTCCGCAGCGCATGGCGCAGCGTCTCGCCGGCCTCTTTGCTGTCATCGGGATGCACGCCGCGCTGCCAGCCCTGCCGTCCGCCCTCGATGAAGAGCTTGCCGTCGAGAAGCAGGTTCAGGTCTTCGAGCACCATGGCGATCGAGGTCTGTGCGGTCGGCGTTGCATAGGTGAATTGTCCCGATGCATCCATTGCCCAGGCGCCGCCATAGAGGTTCTCGATGGCAAGTGCGGCGCGCACCGCTTCCCCGGTCTCGCCCAGAGAACTCGCCGTCGTCCACCGCTCATCCTGCCGCGCGACGGCCGGATCGACATCGACACTGGTGCCATATTTCGGCTCCACTCGAAACTCCACCCACCGGTAGCTTCCGTCGGGCTGAAGCTTCCGGTAGCTGCTGACCTGGGGAATGCCATGGAAGAAAGCCCGCGCACGCGCCTGCTCCACCGTCGCCCTGTCATGCGGATGAACCTCCGCCATATCGGCCGGAGAACCACCAGCCGCCATCCCGCCGGCAAGGGGCGCGCTCTCGGCATCGATGACGGTGCCGTACCATCCGGTGATGACGCCATTGCCGTCGCGCAGCGGCTGCCCCGTGCTGCGCGTCCAGCCGTAGCCGCCAGTCGGGCGCAGCATGCGGCTATCCACGCTGTAATGCTCGCCCGTCTGCAGGCAGCGCCGCCAGAGGGCCGCGGCAACCTCATAATCGTCAGGGTGGATCGCCCGCTTCCAGCCGAATTCCTTGTCGTCGTCAGGTGCATTGAAGTCTTCAAGGCCGAGACCGAGAGAGGCAAGCACACTGGGGGTCACGTAGAGGAAAGCGCCCGAGGCATCAGTGGCCCAGGCAACGCCGGTGAGCCGCTCGACCGATTTGGCCGCCCGCACGGCATCGGCATCGGCCCTTTCAGGCGCGTTGACCGAAACGAGCGGGCCGAGAGACAGCGAAAGCGCAAAGAAAGCCGCCCATGACAAAGCAGGTTCGCGCATTCCGGCATCGAGCAGCGCCGCCAGCAGCGCGCCAAGCATGGCCACCGCCAGGACGGCATAGGTGAGCCTCGCAGCAACGCCGCGCGCACAAAGAAAAGCAGCGGCAACGGGACCGAGCAGGCCGAAAGGCGTCATGCTCAGCCAGGACACGGCTATGCCGACGAGGCAGGCGACGACGGCAAGTGCCAGGTGCCGGCGGTATAGATCCGGCATCAGCATGCGCGCATCCCGCCATCGGGCGCGGGTTGAAAACGATTGGCGACGTGGCCGCTATCGGCCATTGGCGTCCGGCCGCATGAAAGCATGGTTCGACCTGATCCCATCATGTCAGAAGATTGCAACATTCCGTCTGTGTCGAGGATAATCTCGCCGAGGACAATTGGAAGGGCGCCGGCGGTCGCAGGCATCGCCTGGCCGTTCAGGCCCGCTTCAGCGCCGCGAGATCGCCGCTCTCCAGCGCCGGCAGATTAGCTTCGATCTTGTCGATCGGCCAGTCCCACCAGGCAAGGTCGAGGATCTCGCTGATGACCTCGACAGGATAGCGCATGCGGATGATATGTGCCGGATTGCCGCCGACCACAGCATAGGGCGGCACATCGCGGGTGACGACCGAGGCGGCGGCGACAATCGCGCCCGCGCCGATCGTGACACCCGGCATGATGACAGCGTCGTGGCCGATCCAGACATCGTGCTCGACAACCGTATCCTTCACCGGCAGATCCTTGTAGCCGAAGGTCTCCGGCTTGAAGATGCGGAACGGATAGGTGGTGATGCCGCCCATCGGGTGATTGGCCGAACTGGTGATGAAATAGCTGCCGCGGGCAATCTGCACGAACTTGCCGATCACCAGCCGCTCCCGGCAACCCCGCCCCAGATAGGGTGCGAGGATCTCGGCCGTCTCCTCCAGCTTTCCGTAATGCGTGAAATAGCTGTAATCGCCGATCTCCATACGCGGATGATCGATGACATTCTTCAAATACATCGTCGTCTTCGAAACCCTGCCATCGGGATGGGTGATGGGAAAGGCTGAATTCGCATCGAGAAGCGGCATGAGAAGACCTTTGCGCAGGGTTTTGCGGCAGCGAGCGCCGCCGCCGGGCGGAATCCGGAAGCAGGTTTCCCTATAGCCGATCCGCCCGCAGGATCCAAAATCTCTCGAACGACCTGTCGAATTCCGTTCCGCCCATTCGTCTGTAGAATGAAGCCAGGCCAGCCGGCCAGCCTGACATCACAGGAGAAGCAGATGCCCCAATATCTCGTCGCCATCCACCTCCCCGACGATTACGCCCCCTGCAAGGAAGACGATGCGACGATGCGCGATATCGACGTGTTGAACGAAGAGATGGTGGCCGCCGGCGTCAGGCTCTTTGTCGGCGGCCTCAACCCGGTCAGCAAGGCAATGTCGGTGCGCGCGCAGCCAGACGGCAAGCTGCTCGTCACCGACGGACCATACCTCGAAACCAAGGAACATATCGGCGGCTTCTGGGTGCTGGAAGCAGCCGATATGGACGAGGCGCTCGCCTGGGGCCGCAAGGCCGCCATCGCCTGCCGCGCGCCGGTCGAGGTGCGCGGCTTCAACTGACGGCACCGGCCCCACCCTTCATCGCCCTCTCACATGCGAGTGGTAGAGCAATTCCAGCAAAAGTGTGCAGCGGTTTTGCGTCCGGAATTGCCTAAGCAAAAAGCCATAGCAAATGGCGGCCGCCTTATGGACAGAGCGCCGCCAGCGCCTATCTGCCGCATCTGTGGTCCAACAGGAGGGAAAGCCATGTCAGAACTCGTGGTGCTTGGTTTCGATACCGCCGACAAGGCGGATGCCGTGCTCAATCGGCTCGTCCAGCTTGAGAAGGAATATCTCGTCGATCTCGAAGATGCCGTCATCGCCGTGCGCGACCCCGCCGGCAAGGTGCGCCTCAAGCAGAGCGTCAATCTCACGGCCGCCGGTGCTGCAAGCGGCGGCCTCTCCGGCGCGCTCTGGGGCTCGCTCGTCGGCCTGCTCTTCCTCAATCCCCTCGCCGGCATGGTCCTCGGAGGCGCCTTCGGCGCAGGCTCCGGCGCGCTTGCGGGATCGATGACCGATTACGGCATCGACGACGACCTCATCAAGAAACTCGCCGACACCATCCCCATCAACAGCTCCGCCCTCTTCCTGCTGCTCCGCAAGGTGCAGCCGGAAAAGGTGCTGGCCGAATTCAAGGGCGAACACGCTACCATCCTGCGCTCCTCGCTCTCGCCGGAGCAGGAAGAGCAGCTGCGCAAGGCGCTGGCGTCGGAGCCGGCGGTGGCGACGCCTGCGGCCTGAACTGTCATCACAAAACGAAAGTGCCGGGCGCAAACCTCACGCCCGGCAGCACAATCGCCAATCGCAGCTATGCTGACCGCGTTACAACAAGCTCCGTTACGCAGGTGACCGCGAGGGGCACGCAGCCACCGTCGGAATCAATCCCAGCAGCCACCGGAAAACCGACCGCCACAACAGCAGCGCCGGCAATGATGGCGCGTAGGGCACGACCAGTCAGGTTGAGTTTCACAACCAAAGCACTCAAAATCTAAAACTAGCAGCGAAAATCAACCGCGGTTAGGGTGTGCTGTCGGGAGCAAAATAGAGATGCCACGCAAGGTTCCGGAGTATCTGGTAGACGAAGCTGCTATTGTTGCCACGCATGATGGCATGATTATCCAAGATCACGACTTGAGCACTCATGTCGCCCTAATCAACGCATCGCTTGAGTGCCTTTCCGGTCTCCCGGAATTCCACAAGGAGAAGAGTGACGAGGATCTAACGATCCTGCGTCTTGCGATAAGAAGCTTCAACAGCGGAGCGGCGGCACTTCGACTCGTGAGGTGCGGTTACTTTCAACCCGCGTTAACGATGGTGCGCGATCTTATCGAAATCTACTTTCTCCTTGACCTCTTTTCTCGGGAGGCCAGCTCACTATCCGAATGGCTCTCCATGTCGGAAAAAGAGCGAAGTAAGAATTTCAAACCGGTCCGCGTCAGAGAACGTCTCGACGTACTTGACGGTTTCAAGGGTCAGCGTCGCGCCGAGACATACAAGCTCTTCTCAGAGAACGCGGCACACGTAAACCCGTATGGATATCATATAATATCGCCCAACAACCTTACGCGGATCGGCCCATTTTCTGATGAGGGACGACTCCGCGCAGTATTAGAAGAATTGGCAATGCACCTTGCCTACGGTGCGGTTATTGTCTGCAACGCAGTCAACACAGAAGCTCCCGAAATACTCGCTGTCAAAGAGCGATTTCTGCATCATTTCGGAGTATGGCAGCACGAATATTTATCCCAAAAATCTCAGGCTCCGAAATGAGCATCCGCCAAGGCTGGTAGATGCAACTTTGAAACCGGCGGCATCTGATCGCCTGCGGGCGTCGCTTAGTCGGTCGGGATGCCACGTCATCGGGAATTACGAAGCCATTCAATTATCTTTCCGACAAAGTCTCAGACATCTCCCTCTGCCGGACGTGCGTAATCAGCGATAGGCGCAAGATTTACATCTCTCGATTCTAGAGCGCTCGATCCTAGCTGGATCAGTAGCCCCCTCACCGCCTCACCTTAATCACCTCCCCCAACGGCGCCTCCAACATAAACTCAAACCCCGCCGCCTCATAACTCAACTCCGCCTTCCCCTGAAACGAAGCCGGCAGCAACCGCCCGATCATCCGCGTCCCAAATCCCTCGCGTTTGGGCGCACTGATCTCCGGCCCGCCGCTTTCCCGCCATTCCAGCGTGAACTGCCCTTCACCAGCGGCATCCTTCTTCACGCCCCACGTCAACTCCACCAACCCCGTCTCAAGGCTCAGCGCGCCGTATTTCAAACTGTTCGTCGCAAGCTCGTGCAGCGTCAGCGTCAGCATCAGGGCCTGTTGGGGCGCAAGGTCGAGATCGGGGCCGGAGATGCGGATGCGCTCGCTGAAATCGCCGACAGAGATCAGCCCGGCCTGGGCGAGGCTGTGCAGACTCGCATCCGCCCAGGCGGTCTCCGTCAGGATATCGGTCGCGCGCCCGAGCGAGACGAGGCGCGAGCTGTAGGTCTCGGCAGCTTCCGCGAGATTGTCGGCCTGGCGAAAGGTCTGGTTGGCGATCGATTGCACGAGGCTCAGAACATTCTTCAGCCTGTGGCCGAGCTCGTGGTTCAGCATCTGCTGGCGCTGGCGGGCGTGCACCCGCTCGGTCACGTCGGCGGCCATGCCGAACCATTCGGCAATCTCGCCCCTGGCATCGAAGACCGGAATGGCACGCGAGAAGGTCCAGCCCACTTCGCCATCGGCCCGGCGCACGCGGTGTTCCAGCTCGAAGGGCCGCCGCTCGCGGATGGCGTGGGCAATCGCCATGCGGATCTGCGGCAGATCCTCGGGAAAAAGATGATCGTCCATCCAGCGCACCGTCGGCCCCTCGACATCGGAGAGGGAGCCGCGGCCATCGAGCTGGCGCATCTCCTGCCAGTCCGGGCTCATGCGGAAGACGACATCGGAGCTGGCATTGACGAGCGCGCGTGAACGCTCCTCGCTGCGCCGAAGCGCCTCCTCCGCCCGCTTGCGCTTGGTGATATCCTGCATCACGGCAAGTACCCGCGGTGGTTTCTCGCTGATGCGCGAGACGAACATTTCCAGCACCATCTCCTGCGGCTCGGATTCCCGCACGAAGCGGACGGGCTCGCCCGTCGTCAGCACCCGGTCGTAATCGTCGTACCAGTCCTCCACCTCGTCGGGGAAGAATTCGCGGATCGTGCGGCCGCTGAGATCGGCGATGCCGAACATCGCCTGCATCGCCTTGTTCATGGCTATATAACGATAGTCGCGCAGCCCATCGGCGCCGACAGGCAGCCGCTCGATGATGCAGGCGCCCTCGTCGATGGAATCGAACAGCGCTCGATATTGCACCTCGCTTTCGCGCAGAGCCGCTTCCGCCTGCTTCTTGTCCCTGATATCGCGGAAGATGATGGCAACCTGCCGCTCTTCGACCACGCCGATGCGGAAAGCATGGACCTCGTACCAGCGCCCGCCGAGCGCATCGGCCTGATGTGCAAAACGAACGGGCTCGCCCGTCAGCGCCACCTGGCCGTAAATGTCGAACCAGAATTCCTCGTGATCGGGCGCAAGCTCCCGCATCGTCCGCCCGTCGGCCCGGGTCAGCCCCGTCTGCCGCTCGAAGGCCGGGTTGGTGATCAGGAAACGATAGTCCCGCACGCCGCCCTCGTCATCGAACAGCACCTTTATGGTGCAGAAACCGTCATCGATGGAATCGAAGAGAGCCCGGTAGGGATGTTCACTATCGCTCTCCGCCATTCCCGCCCGAACGGAGCCATTTGACTCAATGTCCATCCAACCCGCCTTCAACGCCGCTCCTATCCCCATCAGCCGCCCGCGCATGACTGAACGCAGATGCATCGACAGCCGCGATCGCCCGCACATGATGACCGGCCATTCCTGCACCATGAATTAGCGCTGGGCGGGCTATTTCCAAGGGAGGTCATTGAGCGCGGAATGCGTCAGCGGCAGTTCAGAGGAAGCTTGCCTGAAACGACATCGCCGTCAGCGAGACATGCGCCTCCAGCGGTGGGCGCAGCTCGAAGGCCTTGGCATCACGCGAGAAATTCCAGAGGCGGAAAAGGCACCATTCGCTGCGCCATTCCTCCGCAGCTGAAAGCTCGTTGCGGCTGATGTGGAAGGGCGTGCGCTCCCACCCATTCGTCGTCTTCACCTCGATACGGCGCGACCGTCCATCCGGCTCGAAGCTGGCAATGTCGAAGCCGGCACCATCGCCATCTTCTTCTGATATCCAGCGGATCTTGCGGGCGAGATCGTCACGGCCGGCGCTGGTCAGCATCGCACGCTCATGCGCCAGCACCCGCTCCTCGCCGGCTCGGCCGAGACTGCGATTGCGCTCATCGCGGCCGGCGACATCGAACTTGCGGGCGATGAATTGCATTTGCTCCAGCTCTTGCGGCGGAGCCTCGTTGGAAAGCGTCGGCGGCGGCCCGACCCAGAGTGCAGTTTGCTCACGCAGCCCGGATAGCGCCTGTCCGCCGAGAGCCAGCCTCAACCAGCCGTCATTCTGCGAAAACCA
Organism: Rhizobium sp. 768_B6_N1_8; assembly: GCF_051811225.1. Lineage (NCBI taxonomy): Bacteria > Pseudomonadati > Pseudomonadota > Alphaproteobacteria > Hyphomicrobiales > Rhizobiaceae > Rhizobium > Rhizobium sp. 768_B6_N1_8. Next base: position 2,469,084 of record NZ_JBPWPV010000001.1, read on the forward strand.
GCGCACCACGGCATCCACGAGCGACATCTGAAAATTGAAGGCCGGCTTGTAACCATTGATCCAGTTCTCGCCGAGCCCCTTCAGCACGGCGCTGATATTCTGGTGCTTGAATTCGATTGATGTTCGCGTCCGGCCGATCCGCGCCTGGAGCTGCCTGTTGTGCTCGGCCTTATTATAAGGCCGAGCAGCAAGGTCGTCGGCAAGCATTGCGAAATAATCCGCAACGATCAGCGCATTCTCTTCGTCACTCCAGGGGCCGTCCGCCATCATGCCCCCTACGGTATCAACGCCAACACCGGCGTCGCCGTCGTGAGCACCGCCTCCCCGATCCCGCCATCAGGCGAAACCACCCTCGCCTCGCCGGTCTTGCGGGCGCGGTCGAGCTTGGCGAGGATCTGCTTGCCGCCGGCCAGGCCGCAGATCGAAAGCGCGCCGATTGCGCCGGGCTCGATGCCATCGGTCGGCGCAAAGAGCAGCACGGCATCGTCCCAGATCGACAGCGCGCCGGTGGAGGCCCGCACCTGCGCAGCGATGATCCGCCGGTTGCGGCCGGCGCCGATCGAGAGCTGTGCCTTGTCGAGCACGGCCTGCGGCAGAGGCTGCGGCTCGGGAAGCGAACGGACCTCGCCATCCTCGCCGATCACGGCCGAGAGCAGGATCTTCGGCCCCAGCCCCTCGCCTTCACGCGTGATTCCTGCATGGTGCATGACCGCGGTCACGGATACGCCGAGGAAGGACGCGATCTCGGCGGCCTCCTCCATCGTCATCTTGCGTTTGCCCGAGAAGGTGCGGGAGACGGCGGAGGCATCCTTGCCGAGATGACGGGCGAGCGCGCGCAGCGATTGCCCCCTGTCATCAAGCTGGTTGTGAAACCAGTTGCCGTCGATCTCAGCCATCGAGTTCCCCCATCAGCGTCCCCTTGCACATATGCAGCGTTGCTTATTTGTTGCAAAAAACGCAACGAGGTGCAAGCAACCGCACCGGGCTTTTTTCCGTCAACCTTTGACATGGTTGATCTGTTCAAGTTGCAACAAGACTCGCCTTTCAGCCGAAAAGCGCTCGCTCAAAGGCCGATACGCAAAATATAGGTATTTTTTCCTATTTGAGATTGACGTTGCGATTTCGACAACATAATCTCAGCTACAACAACAAAAGCCGCATGGCAGGAGGGAAGATCAGCATGGCAAAGGCCCCGACGCCCTGGCAGAAGGTTGCCGCCAAATTGGCGCTGACGCCGAGCGAGCTTGCAGCCGAGCTCAAGCGCCACCGCTCCAAGATTTCGCGGGCGCTGCGCGATGAGCGCGGCCTCATCAACGGCCGCGACCAGCTGATGCTTCTGCGGGCGGCAAGACGCCATGGTGTTTCGCTCACCCTCTCCGATCTGATGCCGGAGGAGGAGGATGCGTAAGGAGCCGCTTTCCATGCTGGCGCAATCGGAGCTGATCGATGCGCTGGTCGGGCGCTGCGTCATGCATGGCGGGGCGGCCGCCGGCGAGGCGTTGCTGCTCATCGATGACGAAGCGGTCGACGACCTCGTGCATCTCGCCAACCGGCTGCGCCGCCTTGCCCTCTTCGAAGACCGCATCCGCGCGATGGTGATGGCCCAGCCGTAAGCGCATCCGAAATCAGTTCGCAACGTCACGACATCGCGGCCCGCCCGGTGAGGCGGCTCGCACTAGAAAACCAGTGAGGATGAACATGCAGACCATCACGACACGACCGGCCGGGAAAGCCGCCACCCCGCCTGCCGCTACCCCTCAGACGGCTGGCCCGCTCACCATCACCAAGCCGCTGCTTTGCCCCTGCTGCAAGCAGCCGGTCACCATTCCCGCGCCCGAGATCGTCATCGATCACTATGGCATCACGCCGATGGAAGGGCGCATCTTCGAGGCGGTCTGGAAGGGCAAGGGCCTGCCCGTCATCACCGAGCGCATCTTCACCGCCATGTATATCGACGATCCCGATGGCGGCCCCTCGCCGGACAGGATGTACCTCGCCTTCAAGGTCGCCCTTTGCCACCTGCGCCAGAAACTCGAAGGCTCCGGCATCGGCATTGCCAATGTCGGCTATCGCCGCGGCTACCGGCTGGTGCTGGAAGGCAAATTCCCGAGCACCACCACCCGCTAAATCCCCCCAGATACGTGAAAAGACCACGGCCGCCGCCCGTATCGCGCCGGCCGTGTTGCGATAATGACAACATCATTGCAAGAGCCGCAACATGCCATCAGATCTCGAACGGCTTCGCCGCGATGTGTCGCTGTCCGAGACAGCGGCGCACTATGGCTGCAGGCTGCAGAGGAACGGGCATGAGCATGTCGCCTGCTGCCCCTTCCATGCCGAGGAGACGCCCTCCTTCACCATCTTCAGAGGGCAGGATGGCATCGAGCGCTTCCATTGTTTCGGCTGTGGCGCCGGCGGCGATGTCCTGGATTTCGTGCGGCAGATCAAGGGCGTCGATCTCGCGGAAGCCATCCGGATCCTCGATGGCGGCCATATCAGGCCGAACATAACCCCGCGTGCGCCGCAGGTGCGCGACCCTTACGAGGGCATCACGCCGCTTACGCCTCCATCCGAGCCTGTCAGATCAGGCGCCCGCATCCGCCTCTACAATCCCAAGCGCAAGGGCGACCGCTCCGAATGGGGCTCATTTTCTCCCTCCATGGTCTTTCCCTATCGGCAGGCCGATGGCACGCTGATCGGCTATGTGTTGCGCCATGATCTCTCCGACGGCGGCAAGGAAACGCCGATGGTCATGTTCGCCCGTCTGCCCGACGGCAAGGAGACCTGGTGCCGCTACCCCTTTCCCAAGCCGCGCCCGCTCTATGGGCTCGAAACTCTCGGCAGGACGCAGCAGGTCATCGTCGTAGAGGGCGAAAAATGCCGCGACCGGCTGGCGTATAAATCCGGCCGCACCGTGCTCTCCTGGGCCGGCGGCACGCAGGGCGTCAAACACACAGACTGGTCGCCGCTATCAGGCCGCGATGTGGTGATCTGGCCGGATTTCGATGCGCCCGGCCTTTCGACGGCAGACGAGATCGCCGCCATTCTCTCCACCCTCGGGGCACGCGTCCGGCTGACAGGTTTTACCGATGCTGGAGCCGCCTCTGATCTCAGGCATTTCACCTATTCCGACTGGCAGGCGGGTCACCTTCCCTGCCGCGGCTGGGATAGTGCCGATGCCGTCGATGCCGGTTGGACGCGCCTTGAGCTCGATGCCTTCATGCGCGCCACCATCCGCCGCCATGCGCCCACCCCAGTCGAGCCGCCACCATTAGCAGAAGAGCAGGACCAGCACGTACCGAAGGCGCCGCCGCCGGGCGCCGATGGCATAGACCGCATGCCGGAATGGTTTCCGAGCCAGCCTTTCGGCTCCGAAGTCTGGCTGGCGCGCATCTTCAACGAGCATCTGGCAAAGGCCTGCGGCGGGCGGATCGTCCGCGCCGACGGCAAATTCTGGGCCTATGGCCCCTCCGCCTGGCGCCCCATTCCCGAACAGAAGATCCGCCTTGCCATGCATGCCTTCGATGCTGTCGGCATCGGCCCGAAGGAAAAGCCGCTGAAGCTCGGCAGGCACATGATTGACGGCGTCGTCAACGAGTTCGGCACGCGCACCGCCGAGGCCGGCTTCTTCGGCAATCCCACCATCGGCGTCAACGCGCTGAACTGCACCATCACGCTGGATGAGACCGGCAAGGTGATCTGCCGCCCCCATGACCCGGATGACCGCTTCCGCTTCACAATCGCCGCGGGCTATAACCTGCACACCGAAAGCCATCCGCCTGAGGGCTCGCTGCTGCACAAGCTGCTCTGCGGCGCCTTTCAGGGCGATCCTGATGCTGCCGACAAGATCAGCCTCGTGGCCGAAATGCTGGGTGCTGCCGCCTTCGGCCTTGCCACCCGCATCCGCCAGCCAAAGGCCTTCATCCTGCTCGGCGAGACCGCCAGCAACGGCAAATCCACCATCGCCGCGCTCTTCCGCGCGCTGCTGCCTGAAGGCGCCGTCTCTTCCATCTCGCCCGCCTTCTTCAATGACGAGAAGCGCATCATCAATCTCGCCGGCAAGGCGGCGAACGTCGCCGACGAGCTGAGCGCGGCGGCCATTTCAGGCGAGGAATTCAAGGCTGCCGTCACCGGCAACCCGATCGAAGGCCGCAGCCTCTATAAGGATGTCCAGAGCTTCATTCCCCGCGCGCTGCACTGCTTCACCACCAACACCCTGCCGCGCTTCAATGGCGGTATCGACCGGGGGCTCCGCCGCCGCCTCGTCGTCATCCAGTTCAACCGCAGCATTCCCGAGCATGAGGTCATCCCCGATATTGCCGAGCGCATCGCAAGGGAAGAATTGGAACTGCTGCTCGGCTTTGCCGTGTCGGGCGCCCAGCGGCTGAAGCGCAACGGCGGCTACACCATGCCCGAAAGCTCGAAGGAGGCGCTGAACGCCTGGCTGCTGCTCGACCCGCTCAACGAATGGTTCGATATCCGCGTCGAGCCGGCATTGAGCGAACCCGCCGGCGGCTGGCTGCGCACCGCAAAACTCTTCGAGGATTTCCGCAAATGGGCGATCGACCAGGGCTACCGCGAAAGCTTCCTGCCGCCCGTCAACACCTTCTCCCAGCGCCTGAAATCCATGCCCGATGTGCGCTTGGTGCGGTTTGCGACCGGCACGGTGGCACATGGCGTGATATTGAAGGAAAGCATGCTGATGGGATCGACCAGTTACGCCGACGTCTTCTGAGGCGAGGAGCGGCCGGATTTTCGATCAACGGCCATAACAGTCTCGCGTAAAAATTGACTCGCCTTCCGCTGGGAGATGTGACCATGTGCATAAGTGGTCGGCTCTTCTATCCAGCCCGCGAAGCTGTGCTTTTTGAAGCCCACCCACCCCCTGCGGCAGGCTCGTTCCGAACCACGAGCGCCCGGTACCCAACCGAGAACCACATTATGTGGTGGGCTTTGCCGTCAGTGTCGCGCTTGCTGAGCCTCGGCCGCTGTTTTTTGGCTGATCGCCTGCAGTCCGCTCTTGCCGCGGCGTCAGCGTTAAGGCCGGCAAGAAGACATGGCCAATGAGAAGATATGGCCAATAAGAAAATATGGAATGGAAGAGAAATAGCATGTCACGCCAGGATCTCGACCGCATATTGTTTGACCGCATCTGGGATCTCGGCGCCCAGGCGGTGAAGGATGATCACGTGTCGGCGCTCGCCTATGTGACCGTCACCAAGCCGACCCTGGAAGAATATCAGGAGAGTCACGGCCCCCTGCAGGCCGATCTTATAAAAGTCATCCAGCTCGGCATCTTGAAGCTTCGCGAAAGAGGCGAATTGCAGGACCCATAAGCCTGTAGCTTCGAGGCTCGGCTGTTGCTGAGCGAAACGCTGCACTTTTCCGCCCCCGGTCGCAAAAGGCAACGGTGATCGCCTGTCGACCGTCATGGAAGAACTTGCCTGCCTTGCACAGGCTTTCCCGGCGCGACATTCCAGTCCTGCGAACCGTCCCATAGCCCTATTTGATTAGGCTTTTTTTTGGAACGATCTTTCAGGCTCGTGGTTCTGCTACAGGCCCTCAAAAGCCGGCCGCCGCGCCCCACTCTGTTCTCCTGTAACGGAGGCGGCGGTCACTCGTCCGTCAGGAAATCAGTGCACTCAAATGGCGATGTGAGCCATCCCGATCGCCCCGGAGAGAGTGCGTGAGTGAGCCTGATTGTCAGGCGTTCCGCCGGAGATCGTCATGCAACAGGCACAACTGTTGCCATCAGAAACTTGTCGCGATCCACTAAAAAAGGAACGCGGCATGACCAGCGCGAACTTCCCCGAATGCCTCTCGATCACCCTGCAATCCGAAGGCGGCCTCTCCATGGAACGTACTGACCCCGGCAACTGGACCGGCGGCAAGATCGGCAAGGGCACGCTGAAAGGCACCAAATACGGCATCTCGGCCGCCGCCTTCCCCGCCCTCGACATCCGCAATCTGACACTCGACGACGTCAAACCCATCTACAAGGCGAAGTACTGGGACGAAATCGGCGGCGACACTCTTCCCCCAGGCTTCGACCTCGCCACCTTCGACTACGCCGTCAACTCGGGCCCCGCCCGCGCCCTGCGCGACGCCCAGTCAGTGATCGGCGCCCCCGCCGACGGCAAACCCGGCCCCCTCACCCGCGCCAAGGCCGCAACCGCCGGCACCAAGGAAATCAAGGCCCTCTGCGCCCGACGGCTGAGCTTCATGCAAAGCCTCGCTATCTGGAAAACCTACGGCAAGGGCTGGTCCGCGCGCGTGGCGAAGATCGAGGCGAAGGCCGTGGCGATGTATCTCCGCGGGCAGCCGGGCGTGGATGCTAAGGCGGCGCTGGCGGATGAGGCAAGCAAGGCGGGGAAGGCTGCCGCGACGCTGCGGAAGGCGGGTGCGGCGATTGCGGTCTCGGCGTCGGGTGGCGCGGGCACAGGTGCAGTGCTGCCGACAGAGCCGAATTTGCTGATGCTTGGCGCGGTGATGCTGATTGGGCTGGTCGTGGCGGGCGTGCTGGTGTGGAAGGCGGTGCGGGCGAAGGAGCGTGCGGAGGCGTATGGGCAGATGGCCGAGCGAGCATTGGGCAGCAACGTCGAGTCCTGAAGCCTTCGCTCTAGTCTACGCAAATGCTTCCGCATCAGTCACTACTGCAATTGAGCGATAACACGCCTTAGCCTGCAAAGGATGGTTGATGATACTCGACAATATCTCGAATTGCTCGTTTGATCGCGGAATATCTTCAGACAAGTGACTTGGAGGAATATGTGAAATTCAGGCAGTTCTTTGAAGGGGAATTGCTCTCCTCAGGTAACAACTCCAAACGACCGGCCCATAAACACGCCATTCGTCGCGCGTTTCAAAAACAACTGCGAGAGCTCTGAAGGGTCGACGGTAATCTGATCAGCTGGATGGACTACTCAACGTCTAGACAGATTCCGCAGTTTGAGAAAATTGCCCGCGACTATCCCAGATGGAACTACAACTGGGTGCCACTTGTGAGCGATGCGACGAGTACGCATTGCTCTCTGGAAGTTCTTATGCTTCGACCAGTCACAATGACGACGATAGGCAATCTTCATTTGAGTGGATGAGGTTAGCTCTAGCAGCCCTCAGCGTCACAAATACCGCGTAAAAGCACGGTTTCCGTGCTCTTATATCTCGTCTGCACCTTGCGACCGCCTGGCGTGATGAGGGGGCTAAGCTACTTATGCTTCCATCCTGTTTTCCAATACCTCACTCATTCACCTCCCTCGCCGCTTCCACCACCTCAGCGACAATCTCCGCCACATCCTCCGGCCGCGTCCGGTGGTTCACGAAACACGCCCGCAGCGCAAACTCCCCGTTGATCGTCGCATTCGAGAGATACACCCGTCCGCGCGAAATCACCCGCTGCAGAATGGCCTCGTTGCTCTTGCTGCGATGGCGAAAGCAGACGGCGCTGAGCGGCACCGGCGCCAGCAGTTCCAGCTCCTCGTGGGACTGGATGGCGGTTGCGAGCAGTTGGGCGTGCCTGAGATCGCGGGCGATCGCCTCGCGATAGGCTTCGCGGCCGTGATATTGCAGGGACAGCCAGAGCTTCAGCGCCCGAAAACGGCGGGAAAGCTCGATCGTTTCGTCGAAGAAGGCGAAGGCCTCGCCGGGATCCTGGTTGAAGATTTTTACATAGTCGCCGCTGTGGGAGAAGGTTTTGCGCGCCGCATCGCGCTCGCGGTAAAGCAGGCAGCTGCAATCGATCGGCTGGTAAAGCCATTTATGCGCATCGAGCGAGATCGTGTCGGCAAGATCGAGCCCGTCGAACTTTTCCGGCGTGGCAAGAGCCGCCAGCACACCGAAGGCGCCGTCGACATGCAGCCAGAGGCCTTCGGCCTTAGCAATGCCGGCAATCTCGCGCAGCGGATCGATCGCCCCTGTCGCGACCGAACCAACGCTGGCGACAATGGCAAGCGGCGCCCTGCCCTCCTTCCGGTCATCGGCGATTGCCGCGGTTAGCGCATCGGTCCGCATGCGGAAATCCGCATCGACGGGGATCAGGCGAAGGTTGCTGCGGCCAAGACCCAAGAGCGCCATCGCCTTGGGGATCGACATATGCACCTCCTGCGAGGCATAGACGACACCCGGCCGCGCACCCTCCTCATTGGCGGGCAGCTTGCTTTCCCGCGCGATCGCCAGCCCCATGAGATTGGCCATCGAGCCGCCACCGCAAAGGCTTCCCGAATAGCCGTCGCAGCCGATCGCTTCCGCCAGCCAGCCGATGACGGCGCGCTCGATGGTGACAGCCGCCGGCGCCGAGCGCCAGGAGGTGACATTCTGGTTGAACACGGAGGCCAGAAAATCCCCGACAGCGCCGACCGGCTCGCCCGAGCCCGCGACGTAGCCGAAGAACCGCCCCGTCGAGGGCCGCACATGCTCGGCCATCGCCCTTATGTCATCGAGAACCGCTCTGCCCCTGCCCGCATCCGGCCAGGGCCGATCGAAAAGCCGCGCCGTCTCGGCACTGCTGGTCATGGGATAGGAAGGCCGCTCTTCGAGCGAGGCCCAGTAATCGCCGGCAAAGGCCATCGCCTCCGCCATCAGGGCGTTGAGTTCGCGATCGGACGTCTCCAATGCCTGCATCTCATTATCCTCCATCCCCACCGAAAGGCGGGTCCTCCCCGACATCGGCAACAAGAGCCTTCAGCCCCGCCGCCATACGCGCATCACCCACACTCATGCAATTTTCAACCGAATCTAGAATAAATTGAAGAATGCAAAGAACATAATTCCCGCGAAGCGAGAATCAAAATAAAGATGCCCTTCTCGTCACAGCACAAGCGCTGTCAGCAGCATAATTAAGGGATAATCATGCGCGCCTATATTGCAATGACACTGATCGCCACCGGATTGCTCACCGGCTGCGTGCCGACCGAGAAGCAATATGATGCAGCTGTCAGAGTGTTGCGAGGCAGCGAGCGTGAGAGAAACGGGCTTTTGGACGAGTGCATAAGGCGCCTCGGCTTTTCCGACAAGAAGGCCCGCCATAACGCCGCTGTCGTGATGAACGTGGCAGAAAAGGACGCTCCGAAAGTTGCCTGCAGCCGATACACGAAAGCGATCGTTTCCGGCAGCATAACCTATCAGGATACGCTCGACATCAAAAATGGCCGCTACACCCCGAAACTGATCAAGATCTTCCAGGGCCGATAGGCTGACCGCCTGTCACCCCTGCCCTTCACGCCCGATATTTTGACGACAAAGCGGGCGTGATCGCCGGCGTCAGCAATTCCGGCAAAACTGCGCAGCGGTTTTGCGTCAGGAACTGCGTTAAACAAAGAGATAGAGCATCTTCATGATTCGAATAAAAACGGAAATGCTCTAGATTACCCCTAATGGCCTGTTCGGCGACCGCGTCGCCATCTGGATGCGCCACCTTTCGAAGGAGAGCGCATGAAAAAACCGAAGCGTATTGAAGAGATGAGTACGGAGGAGCGCGCCGATACGCTGCGGCGGCTGAGCCAGACGCTGCATTTTTCGGCGATCGTCGCCAGGCAGGCAGGCGACATGCTCTGCAAGCCGCTGGAGGAACTGGCCGACAGGCTGCTGCGCGATGGTGCTGCAATATCGACCGATCGCTCCGAGGTCGCCATTGATGTCATTGCCGAAGCTATGAACCTGCTCGGGCGCTTTGAGCTGAGCCATTCGGGCAACAAGTCGACATTGCATTGACCACGAGGTCGCTTGCGATCCCAATGGGTCGCTTGCTTTCCCCCAACAGTCGACCTGAGGGAAGCGCCGAGCCGCATCCGGAGGGGGTGCGGCGGCCCTTGTAAAAGCCCGCCGAAAGCCTAGTTTGGATAGGATAAAGTTTGTCCTAGCGCGCGTCGGCGCCGAGCCAAATCCCCTCTCTCGACAAGCCCGTTGCGGGCCTGTCCCCCGGCGCTAGGAAACACCATGGCAGCCACCAAAGAGCGCTTTTTCAAACAACCGGGCCGGCCGGCAGCCCGCAAGGCCGAGGAACCGCCTCACGCGGCCTATGCAATCATGGCGACCGAAGCGCGCCAGCGCGATGCAAAGACGGCGAAGCTGCGCGCCTTGCGGCTGGAGCGTGAGGCAAGCAGCCTTCAGGAAGTGGGCGAGCCTGTCGCGGCAAAACCCAAACCCAAGCCTGCCGTCCGCCGCTCGCGGTATCAGTGAGCCGGTGTCATCTCCCATGACCCCGCAAGCTCGGCTTTTACGGCCATGACCACCCAGCCTCCGATAAACGATATGTCGCTCGAAGAACGCCTGGAGACCCTCAAGCTTCTGAGCGACGCGCTGCAATTCTCAGCCGTGATTGCCCGCCAGCAGGGCGACGAGGCGTACAAGGCCATGGATTGTCTGGCCGAACGCCTGCGCGCCGATGCGCAGATACTGGCGCATGATCCTTCGCCGACGACCAACGCTGTCGTCATGGAGGCGATCACCCTCCTTGGCAATTTCCAGATGGCCCATCCGGCTCGCAACAACAGCAAGCATTGAGCCGCTGCTGTCGGCGGGGATGGACTGGCCTGCGGTTGACGCGCCGATCGACCGGCTGCAAAGCCGGTGTCCTTTAATTTTGATAGTCCGAATTTTTGGATATTGAGGCGCGGCCGCGGATTTTTTATGAGAAGCTGTAGACCCAGTGCGGCGGCAATAAAAAAGCGCTCAGCCACCTCGTATGGCTGAGCGCTTTTTTTTGACCTGGCGGGTGGCCCGCCGGGCTTATCTTCCGCGCTGTGGCTTGCGGCTTTTATCGTTCTTGTCTTTGGCTGACGACGTCTTGGCGTCCAGCGCCTGACCGAAATTCGTGCCTCCAAGGTGCCCGCCGCCGCTGGTGTTGGCCAGCTGGCGCTCTGCACGTCGAAGCAGCTGTGCTGCGTCTGTCTTGCTCATTTTTCTCTCCCGGAAAGTTGCTCGCAAATAAAAAGGCCGGGGCTGGCCCGACCTTTCCAGGGTTCGCAAGTCCGCAGTGCCAGTACATCCGTGGTCAAAGCGGGGGTGCGAGCCGATTGTTTATTCAGAGGCGAGGTTCTGCGCGGCGTTCTTGCCGCTGCGGGGGTCCTGCACCAGATCGAAGCTCACGGACTGGCCTTCACGCAGGAAGGACATGCCGGACTGTTCGACAGCAGAAATATGAACGAACACGTCAGGCGAGCCATCCTTAGGCGAGATGAAGCCGAAGCCCTTTGCCGTGTTAAAAAACTTTACAATACCTGTATTCATAACGATTTTCCTTTCAATCGCATAGAATTACTGCGCCCGCTGGATGCGGGCCGTAAATGGTCGAGCTTGAGAGGAAAGATTAGCCAATGCGCCTTTGCGCAAAAACGAAGCTAACGAAGCAAATTCGATTTTGAAGAGATAGGCTATGTTTGTGTTCATAACAAGGTTACATTTATTTTTATTTGGTTTTCGCCCGTTGCCGCGCTGGTAAAACAGGCGCATGTTGGCTGGTCAGCAGCCATCTTTCCGGGCGCTGTTGGTTAAGGGCATCCACACCCTGGCCCCGACCGAAAGGAGGACGCGATGTCTTCCTCCATCCATCAGACCTTTCTCGACGGCGACGATATCAACCTGCTTTCACGCGTACTCAAAAGCGCCGGATATGACGAAGCCGCAGCGCCGGAGCTGTTCGCACAGGCTGCCAGCAAGGCACTTGCTCTCTTCAGACGCGGCATGCGCCGCGAAGAAGCATTGCTGACAGCAATAAGGATCATGCAGGACAGGCAGCAGATCCTGCGGCAAACCGGGAATACCGAATTTGAAAGCCGTTTCGCAATCCAGGGCCTGCCGCCGTCCAGCATCATCATCGATGAGGCAGGAGCCAGCATCATCATTGATGCGACGGAAGAAACCGCTGCGCGCAAATAACCGGCATCCGCACCTCGGGGTACATTGACAACACCGCTGCCACACGCGCGTCATCACGCCCGCAATTTTCAACTCTGTTTAGAATAAATCGAAAAATCCCAAAAGTATAATTCCCGCGAAGCGAGAATCAAAATAAGGAATCCTCGCCATCACAGCACAAACGCTGCCGCATTATATTGAGGGATAATCATGCGTGCTTATATTGCAATGATATTGCTTGCCACAGGACTTCTCGCCGGCTGCGCGCCGACCGAGCAGGAATACGATGCAACGGTGACGATGCTGCAGGGCAGCCCGCGGGGCGGGCACGGACCGAAGTTCTGAACATGTGCACCAAGCGCATGAGTGCAACCGATGCCGCCTGGCATCGCAACGCAGCTGTCGTCATGAACGTATCGGAGAAGGATGCCCCGCGCGTTGCCTGCAGCCGGTATCTGAAGGCCCTCGTCTCCGGTCGCGCCACCTATCAGGACACGCTCGACCTCAGCAATCGTCGCTATACCCCGAAGCTCGTCAAGATCTTCCAGGGTCGCTGAGGCGCAAGACCGGTCGTCTGTCGCAACTGCCGTTCACGCTCGCTGGCTTAACAGGACCTGCGAGCGTGATTTGGCGTACCCGCCCGCAAGTTCCGCCGATATCGGGCGGTGAAACGGCTCCCAGCGGCAAGACTCAGCCGCTCCATGACATGGCGGCCCTCGCCCAGCTGCCGCGCTGCGCCTCTGGAACGGGATCGATCGTGTTGAGCCTCATCGTTATCGAGCAAGCCTCTTCGTCGCTGAGTTCGGCAAGTTTCGTCAGCTTATTCAATTCGTCCATGGTCACGCCCAGGCGCTGCGTGATCATTTGCACGATGTCCTGAGCGGTCAGCGTAACGGTCGCGGGCTCCCGCATTTTCCCGTCCTCATAGGCCAGGCGCTTGGCTTCCATAACTTGCCAATAGCTCTCCTTGATCTGTGGAACGGCCTGCGCGGTCTGAGACACCCGCATACTCATAAGATCCTTGCAGCCCTGCGGATAGTATCGCGCAAGAGCCTCGTTGAGCGCAGCCGTCTTCTTCAAGACATCGATCGCAATGGCATCGCTTGCCCGCGACAGCGCAGGATTGCCGTATTTGGCCACCATGGCAGCTGCTTGCGCTCGCGGATCGATATTGCCCCCCGAGGCTTCGGCCTTGGCAAACAGCTGCCGCGCTTCATCCTCGTGATCCATGAAGACCGCGTGAACGAAAGGATTGATACCAGCGAGAACCTGCATCTCCTTTTCGAAGGAGCCAGCCTTCGTTTCCTGCGCAGCCGAGTCCGATGCGGGCTTCGCATCTGCGGCAGGCTTTTGCTTCTCCGGGGACGGACCCAGCGAGAGCAACGCCCTGCCCCAATCGCCCTGCAGCTCTTTTGGCAAAGCGCGTACGTTATAGAGTTTCTTTGCGATCGAGCACATGTCTTGGTCGCTCACCCCGGCAGGAGCTTTCAGCACCTTGTCTATCTCGCTCCCGGTCATTCCCAGGTACCGCGTCATGATCCGGTACAGCTCCTTGCCGGACATCAAGGCAACCGGAGCGCGGAATTTCCCATCCTCATAAGCATAGGTTTTCGCTCGCAGATCATCCATCCGACCGTTTCTGACTTCCACAACGGAATACCAGTCAGGCATATTGCCGGTGAAGAAATACTCGCAGCCTTCGGGATATTTGGCGGCCACGATATCGGCAAGCGCGGCCGTCTTGTCCATGACTGCAATCACGGCACTGTCGCCTGCGCGCGAGAGGGCCGGAGTGCCATACCTGTCGATGACCGTCGCAAGGGTTTTCTTCTGTTCAACCCATTTCTGACGGCCCGTCTCCGCGTAGACTTTCAGTACGATATCCCTGTGATCCCGATAAATGGCCTGTAGATAAGGATTTATCCGTCCGGTCAATCGGATCACCATATCCACAGGATCTTCCTTGGCATCTTGCGCGATTGCGCCCGATGCGAGGAACGCGACGGCAGCCAGCAGCGATAATAATCTTTTCACGAAACCCACCCCAATAGTTGCAATTCTTTATCAAAGACCATCAGTTGTGCCGCTTTGCCGGGCAGCATGCGCGGCGTCACCGGCGGCGACAGCCCACACGCGACCCTATTGCTTGACTGAAATGACATCCCTCGCCCAGTCGCCTCTGCGGGCTTCCGGCACGCCCGAGACGTTCCAATATCTCTTCAGGATCGAGCACATCTGCGCATCCGGAACCTTCTCGGGAATGAGAAACAGGCTCATCTCGATGTTGCTCACTCCAAGATACTCATTCACCAAATCCAGAAACTCGATTGAAGACAATCTCGCGACCGGCGCCCGCGACTTTCCATCTTCATAGGCAAGAAGCTGGGCTTGTCGAAAATTCCGGATGCGGTCAGTAATCTCTGGAACGGAGTTTCCGTCGGGATGCGCCGAAAAAGATACGAAGTACCTGCAACCCTCAGGCTCCCAGCTGGAAAGCACATCAACGACCGCGCCTGCCTTCCTAGCCACATCGATCGCATAGGCATCGCTGGCGCGTCCAAGTGCCGACAACCCGTATTCCGTATAGATGTCGGTCAGGGCCTCTATCGCCCCCTCGCGATCACCTGCAACAAGCTTCCTGTTGATCGCCCGCACTTCAGCCGGGTGGTCCGCGAGCATGGCTTCAACAAAAGGATCGTCATAATCGCTCGCCTTGTCCTCTGCCTTGGCAGCCGGCGCATTGGCACTCTGCGCCATCGCGGCATCACTTGTCGCAAAGATTGAAATGACGACGACACCGGCCGCGATTGCGGACAGAGCCCAATTTATTCTCATCATGAAACCCCACCCTGAATAGTTGCAAATCTTCTATGTCTGAAATTGCGAACCGTCCACAACCCGTTCAAAAACTGGTAAAAATATCAGAGAAATAAGCGAGGCACCTCACAAGCAGTACCCTATATATCCCATCGCATCAGCCACACCCCGCGACCACTATTGACCGCAACGTCTCTATTGCCGCAGGGCATATCTTATGGCTCAGCTATTCAGCTTCAGCGCCAGCTGCTGCCCGCCAAACACCTTCAGCACATGTTTGTTGATCGGCCGCATCGCCTCGATGCGGCGTTGTTCTTCCCGCCTGCGCGCTTCGTGGCGCTCGCGGTCTGCGCGCAACTGCGCGGCAAAGGCCATGGCCTTGTCTGCTGCTCCTGAATAACTCGGGCTTGCTGCCATCGAACTCTCCATCAGAACATAGATGAGAACGTTTATTTGTTCTTATTTTGTTCTCATTTTCGGAGAAGTCAAGACTATCGATTCACGGCAGTACAAAGGATGGGATTCCGGCGCGGGAAGAGCGGTGCCGGCAAAAAGACAGGAAAGCGCCAAGTCTTTGACGCAGAAAACTATTCTCTCGTCTGGAGCCAGACCATGGCGAAAGACATGAGGCCGCAAAGGGTGGCGATCAGAAGCAGGTTGTCCATCGAAATCCTCCTATATGTGGCAAAAACGCGGCAGAAGGGTTTTGGTTCAATTGCCTCTCTTTTTCAGGCGATCTTCTCGCCCCTGTTCTCCTTCGCTTTACCTTCGCCTCCTGTCCAAGCGCTGCGCGATATCAGGCGTTCCAATAAAAAAGGCCCGTAGCATTCTGCTCGGGCCTCACTTTATTCCACTGATGCCTGTCTATGCCGCCCTGATCACGGTCATGATGACGATATTTCCAGCTTCGTCTCGGGCGCTGTCTGTCATCGCAATAACCTTGCCGCCAAATTCCGCCTCGGCCTCAGCGAACGCCTCCCGCACCAGGCGAAGCGTTTCCAGATAGGCGCTGTTGTCTCGCCTGGGCATTGCAAGCAATGCCTTGATCCCTGCGCTATCGTCCGTCATGAGGCTGATGCACTCCTTCGCTGCGGCTGCGTGGCGACCATCGATCCGCTTTGCAAGGTCGGTTGGATGGATGCGTCTGCGGCCTTCTGGCTTTGCTCGATCCTGACATCATAATATCAGCATCGTCCTCCGTTGCCTTCCCGGAAAACGGCACCTGGGTCAAGTGCGGGAAGCGGCCTCCAGGAAGATGACGCCCGGCGCCCCAACACCCATCTCGCTTTATCGCCATGCCTCATGTATAAGCCCTCGTCCCATTCCCGCCCCCGCCCCGGCGTTTCGCCAACGAGAGCTTGCAGGATCGGGCCTCTGCCACGACATGAGGCCACGGGACCCACGACCGGACGAAAGAAGACTTGAGATCATGACCACGGCAAAGACGGCTGTTTCAGAAGCAAACCAGCGCTATTTCAAGGCGCCGGTCTTTGCCGTAGCGCCCATGATCGACTGGACGGACCGCCACTGCCGCTATTTCCACCGCCAGATCAGCCTCAACGCCCTGCTCTATACGGAAATGGTCGTCGCCGATGCCATCATCCATGGCCCCCGCGAGCGCCTGCTCTCCTTTGATGGCACCGAACACCCCGTCGCCCTGCAGCTGGGCGGCTCCGATCCGACCAAGCTCACTGAGGCCGTGCGCATTGCCGAGCCCTATGGTTATGACGAGATCAATCTCAATGTCGGCTGCCCGTCGGATCGTGTCCAGTCCGGCACTTTCGGCGCCTGCCTGATGCTGACGCCTGAAACGGTTGCCGAATGCATCGCCGCCATGAAGAAGGTCGCGAAGGTCCCGGTCACCGTCAAATGCCGCATCGGTGTTGACGAGCAGGAGCCGGAAGAGGCTCTGCCTACGCTGATGACCCGCGTGCTCGATGCCGGCGCCGACGCAATCTGGATCCATGCCCGCAAGGCCTGGCTGAAAGGCCTGAGCCCCAAGGAAAACCGCGAGATCCCGCCGCTCGATTACGAGATCGTCTACCGCATGAAGGCCCGCTTCCCCGATGTCTTCATCGGCATTAATGGCGGCATCCGCACGCTGGATGAGGCGCAGGCCCACCTCGCCCATGTCGATGGCGTCATGCTCGGCCGCGCCGCCTATCAGAACGCCGCAATCCTTTCCGAGATCGACCAGCGCTTCTACGGCGCAGCGGCCTCGGAGCCAGATTGGAACGATCTGCGCGACCGCATGATGGCCTATGCCGAGCGCCATATCGCGTCGGGCGGCCGCCTGCAGCATATAGCCCGCCACATGGTCGGCCTCTTCACCGGCCTGCCGGGCGCCCGCCGCTACCGCCAGATCCTGTCGACCGATGCCGCAAAGCCGAATGCCGGCCCGGAAGTGATCGCCGCAGCCTTCGCCGCGGTCGATTTTTCCGGCTCGACGGAAGCCGTCAGCGCCTGAGCGGCATCAGGCATCGATCCGAACCATTAGAGCAACCATTTGCCGACCGATCGGGCTTGCAGCCCGGTCCGTTTCCTTTCGACGTTTGAACGAAGTGGGGTTGAACGCGTTTATCACGGTCCCCCAAAAGAGTATGGAAGGAAACACTCATGAAGAATCTCGTCATCCTGGCCGCTGCCGCTTCCCTCGGTTTCGTACCCGTGGCCGAGGCCGCGAGCCAGCACAAGCAACCGAAACATGCCGCCCAGCAGGTCGTAAATGAGCCGAGGCAACGTCTCGGGACCCTTTCCTGCGAAGTCGCCGGCGGCGTCGGCATGATCGTCGGCTCGAGCAAGGCAATCGACTGCAGCTTCAAGCAGAACACCGGCAAGGTCGAGCATTATACAGGCACGATCGGCAAGCTCGGTCTCGATGTCGGTGTCACGGGCAAATCCTATCTCAGCTGGATCGTCCTCAACACCGCGCCCACGCGCGTCGGCGATGGCGCTCTCGCCGGCACCTATGTCGGCGCATCGGCCAGCGCGTCCGTTGGCGTCGGCCTCGGGGCAAATGCCCTGGTGGGCGGAAATTCGAAGAATTTCGCATTGCAGCCGCTTAGCGGCGAAACCGGAACTGGCGTGAATCTGGCCGCAGGCGTCTCTCGCCTCCAGCTGAAGGCAACGCGCTAGACCGGACAGGCGGCGGCCAACCGGTCGCCGCCGCTTCATCCAACGAATGTCTCCACTTCACCAGCGCTGTTCATTGGGCTCCATGCCGCCGTGCGAGGAGTTCCAATGACCGGTTACTCGCTCGAATGCAGAGGGGATGCCTGACGAGACAATGTGCTTTGAAGCCACGCGAAAAGAACAAGACTGAGGATCACGGCGATCAGATTGTAAATCGTCGCGACCGCAAAGGCGTATCCGAACTGCTCCAGAGACGTAAGGGCCGAACCAGGCATCATGCCAACGCTGTCCAGAACACTGAAAAAGATGTTTCCGACGATAGCAATTCCAAAGGCAGCGCCGGCTGTTTGCATGGTGCTATAGGCTCCGGATGCCATGCCGGCCTCGCCGTTCGACACGGTCGAAAGGATAAAATTGAGGAAAAGCGGGATTACGATGCCTTGGCCCAACCCGTTGAGGATCAGCGAAATGCCCAGCATGAGAGTGTCATCCCCGCCGTCAAAACCGACAGTGACCGAGAAGAGCAAACCAATCGTGTAGACGAGCATGCCGAGAAACACGGCCCAATGGCCCAATCTCTTCGCGACGGACTCCGACAAAAGGGAACCGGCAAAGAAGGCGACCGTTGACGGAACGAAAATTGCGCCAGCCTCAAGGGCGCTTCGTCCGAGACCGACCTGCAAAAATATCGTCAAGGACAGCGAGAAGGAGCTGATCGTGGAGAAAAACAGGAAGGCCGTGATAATTCCCAATGTAAATCCATTCCTTGTGAAGAGCGAAATATCAATGACCGGGACGCCGCCTTTTCTGGCCAGCTGGATCTCATACCAGGCGAAATAAACGAACAGAGGCAGCGACATGAAAGGTCCGACAATCGCCCACCAGGGCCAGTGATGTTCACGCCCGACCATCAACGGGAACAGGAACAGACTGAGTGCCGAAGCTCCCAGAGCCGCGCCTCCGATATCCAACTTGCTCGACAAGGCTTCTTTCGTTTCAACGATCATCCACCGTCCCGCGACCAGCGCATAGAGCGCCACCGGCAGATTGACCAGGAAGACAAGACGCCAGCCAAGATCGCCGACGTCCATTGCTATCAGATACCCTCCGATAACCTGCGATGCCGCGCCTGCCACGCCTTGCACGGCTCCCATTATCGCGAAGGCTCGCCGGCGAGCATCGCCCTCGAAAAGGAGCCGCACCGATGCATAGATCTGCGGCATCATAAGCGCCGCTCCGATGCCCTGGATCACACGTGAGCCGATAAGCAGCCATGGAGATGGTGCAAGGGCACACAATAGGGAACCAAGTGCGAAGGTCGCCATGCCAAAAAGAAATAGGCGACGACGTCCGAAGAGATCCCCCAAACGCGCGCCATTCAGGAGCATTGCGCCAAACGGAACATCATAAGCCACCATTATGAGCTGTAGTTCCGCGTTTGAAGCGTGAAGCTCGCGCTGAATGTCAGGCAATGCCACGTTGACGATGAAAAGGTCGAGAATAGTCAGAAAACATCCCGTCAAAAGAACCGCAAGGGAGGACCACGATCCGGCTTTTCCGACTTCAACTGTTGCCACACTCATTTGAGTTTCCGTTTTGCTGTTGCGTTCCCGCAAAACCATCACCTGGTCGGTACGTCGTTGACGTGCATGATATTTTTTCTTGAATATCGATCAATTGGGGAGCATTTCATTTCTCAACGGACAAAATTTCCTCAATGCAGGTACAGATGAAAAGCCTCACGAGCATCGCAGCTTTCATTTACGCTGCTGAGCAACAAAACTACGTGGCTGCGGCCCGCATTATCGGCATTTCGCCGTCCGCGATTGCAAAGGCGATCGTGCGCCTCGAGGGCCATCTGGGCGTACGTCTATTCAATCGCACGACCCGAAGCGTCAGTCTGACGGAGGAAGGGGCTCTTTTTTACGAACGCTGCAAGCACATCATCAACGACTTGAACGATGCCGAAGCGACCATCGTTCAAAGCAGGGAACGGCCGAGAGGCCGCCTCCGGGTCAGCGTTCCCCACATTGTGGGCCATCATCTTTTAATGCCCATTCTGCCGGCTTTCGCAGCGAAATTTCCGGAAATCGAGTTGGATATCGATTTTGAGGACCACGTCGTCGATCTGGTCACAGAAGGAATTGATGTTGCTATCCGCAGCGGCGACCTGGCTGATTCAGGGCTGATCGCACGGCCTTTGGGCGAGCAGCATTTCGTGATTTGCGGAAGCCCCAGATATCTTGGTCGTCATGGACAGCCCGAAACGCCAAACGACCTCGCGCGACACGCATGCATCCACTTCAAATACCCGTCCAGCGGCCGGATCGCACCGTGGGCTTTCGCGCCCGCTCACGACCGTTTCATGTTACCGCGGGGCCTGACAATCAACAATTCGGATGCCGCACTGCAAGCAGCTCTGGATGATATGGGATTGGTTCACTTGCCGGTCTATGTGGCACGACCTCGGATCGAAGACGGCAGCCTGGTTCCCGTTCTCACCTCATGCATGGCACAATTCGGCTCCCTCTCCCTCCTCTGGCCCTCCAACCGACAGCTTCTGCCGAAGGTCCGCGCTTTTGTGGATACCGTCGTTGAGGAGCTTGCGGCTAAACCTGAAGTCTTTCGACCGTTCACAATGAAAAAAAGCTAGGGCGGCAACGCTTCCGTGCGATCGGTCCTAGCTTGCCGACGAAGTACCGGGAACAGACGCTTCGTCTACGATCTGGCAAACGCCAATGAGCGAAATCGTGCCACGCTACTTGGAAAGAAAACTGTAGGCGGTTTGCCGCACTCAATGTTTGATGCACAATCACACGGCGGCGCCGTACTTTGCCAGGCCCCCAGATATACCGCAGTCCAAATGCGCGCTCACCAGCCGCGCCTGAAAACAGCCACTGTATAGGAGGTTAGCCAACATGAAAGATGTCATCGCGTTGGTAACGGGTGCAAGCCGCGGTGTCGGCCGCGGGATTGCGCTTGCCCTGCTCGCCGAGGGAGCCACGGTGCACGTTACCGGCAGGACGCGTTCCGAGGCGAGCCTTGAAGGCATACGCGCGGGATCGCTGGAAGGGCTCGAGCTCGAGGCTGCGAACCTGCCCGGGCGCGTTCTTATTCATCAGTGCGACCACAGCAAGGACACTGAGACCGAGCGCGTGGCCGAAGAGATCAGAGCCGGCAACAGGCTGGATATTCTGGTGAACAATGCATGGCCCGGCTATGAAAACATGGTTGAGGATGGCGATTTTACTTGGCCCCGCGCCTTCTGGGAGCAGCCCCTCTGGCGGTGGGACGCGATGATGGGCACCGCGCTGAGGGCGGCTTTCATGATGTCGCGTGCAGTCGCACCTCTCATGATCTCGGCGCAGCGCGGCCTGATCGTCAATATCTCATTCTGGGCAGGGCAATTCTACGATGGCAACGCGATCTATGGGATGGCCAAGGCTGCTGCCGACAAGATGGCTGCAGACTTCGCGCATGATCTGCGCCCGCACCATGTCGCCGCTGTCGCGCTCTATCCCGGCCTGGTGCGCACCGAAGCCGTGATGCAGAACGCCGAATATTTCGACCTGTCCAATTCCGAGTCACCGCAATTCATCGGCCACGTCATATCGGGACTTTGGCGAGACCCGGCGCTGGTGTCGAAATCCGGAAAAGTCCTGGTCGCGGCCGAGCTCGGCCAGGAATACGATATCGCCGACATCAACGGCTATAAGCCTGTTCCCCTCACCGCGGCGGACTTTGCCAAAAGCTGAAGTGATGCTGGCAGCGACGGCAAACCGGACCTTGGACTCAGGCTGCCACCAGCAACAACACATAAGCCACGACCGTCACCATCAGCCCCCGAAAGGCAATCGTCACGAACCGGTATTTGCTCCGGGCGATGTGCGAGAGAATGTCGGCATTTTCCACATACTGGTCGAAGAGATAGCGCTCGTCACGCCGGATCGCCGCCTCGAAGAAGGTATCGCGATGTCTGGGCCATGCCCCCCAGAACATCGATGTGGATTTGTCGAGCCGCCGCGGCAGTACCACGAGGATGGCCGACAGAATCGAAAAGACCGAGGCTGCGGCCAGGAGCCCGGAGAAGAGAATGGCCTGCGGGGTGCCCTGCGCATAGCGCGCCCAGGTGAAGACTGCCCTTACTTCGACGGAGCTCACAAGAAAGGCGAGCATGAAAGTAAAGATATAAGCGGCCTTCTGATCCGATATTTTGATCTGATCATAGAATATGTCGTTGATTTTCTTGATATGGTCGAAATATTCCGAGCCAATATCCTCTGTCGACGGAGAGCTGGAGGGCAGCTCCGCAAAATTTTCAAACTCGCTCAAAGGAAATCCCACCCCGCAATAGTGTTTCCCTAATAATACACTTGCTTACGAAAGCAAGAACACATGTGCAGTCAGCTTGACTTTTACACCGCGGTTGGCCAAAGGGGGAAAAGATGCGGGGGTATCTGAAATGTCGGGGCTGAGGTCTTTTCTGTGCGCAAGTACATCTCTTGCGCTCATGTCAACATTACTTTCATTTCCGGTTGCAGCCGAGCCGCTGCAGCGCCCCACCCCGGTTGCAGGCTCGGTCATCGCCCGCAAGACCGGCGAGGAAGTACGCTTCGTCGATGTCAGCAACTGGCGCGTCGTCGACCTCAACCAGGACCTCCTGGATGGAGACGTGCTGCGCACCAATGCCACCGGCCAGCTCGCCATTCTCTTTTCCGATCACACACAGATCCGCCTCGGCCGCAATTCCGCGCTGCAGGTCAAGAAGATGTCGCAGACCGGCGACACGATCCTCAACCTGCAGTCCGGCACGATCTGGGCCCGCGCGCAGCGCGGCGGTCAGGGCCTGACGGTCGAAACCCCCGCCGCCGCGGCCGCTATCCGCGGCACGGACTGGACCATGACCGTCGAGGGCGCCAAGACCTCGATGATCGTGCTCGAAGGCCGCGTCTCGCTCACGAACCCGCAGGGCAGCGTCGATGTCAACGAAGGCGAAGGGGCTGTGGCCACCATCGGCCAGGCGCCCCGCAAGCTCGTCATCGTCACGCCTGACGATCGCGAACAGATGCTTTTCTATCTGAACCTGCGCGATGGCTTCGGGCTGATGCCCACTTCGCCGCTGCCGGCTGGCCGCATGGCGTCCGAACGCCGCCGCGTGATGGCGCTGCCGCCCGAGCGGCGCACGACGGAAGACTGGCTGACGCTCGCAGAGTTGCAGAGCGCCTTTGACGGACGGCAGGTTGCAGCTGCAACGTTGCAGGCGTTGCGCGGCCGCAAGCTGACCGTCGCCCAGCAGGCGCGCGTCGACCTGATCGAGGCGACCATCGCTGGCTCCGAAAAGCGCTACGCCGATGCTGCCAGGCTTTTTGAAAAGGCCGCGCCGCATCTCGATGCCGATAGACGCAACATGGCGCAATATGGCGGCTATTTCGCCCGCTCGCTCGCCGACCCCGCCCATGTCGAGCAGCCGCCGGCGGCCTCCGTCGGCGTCTATGGCGCCATCATGCAGGCCTATACGGTGGGTTTCCTGCAGAATCCGCGTGCCGCCATCGAGATCATCAGGCAGGCGGAAAAGCGCTATCCCAATGATCCCACCCTGCCGGCGATGCGCGCCCAGCTTGCCCAGCTCATCGATGACCGGGTGCAGATGAAGGAAGCGGCCGATCGCTCGCTGGCGCTCGATCCCGATCATCCGATCGGCCTTGCCGCCCGTGCCGGCTATAAGGCTGCCTATGAGAGCGATATCAAGGGTGCGCTCGCAGACCTGAACCGCGCCATCGAACTTGCGCCTGGCGCTTCCGGCTCGCTCAATTCCATGGGCCTGCTGCAGAGCGCCCGCGATGCCCATGGCGAAGCCGAAAAGGCATTCCTGAAGGCGATCGAACTCGATCCGCAGGATCCCGTGCCGCATGCGAATCTCGCGATCCTCTATCTCGACCAGTCGCGCATGAAGGAAGCCAAGCGCGAGATCGATACCGCGCTCGCCGTCGATCCCTCCTTCGATATCGCGCTTCTTGCCCGGGGTCGCTACTACCTGCAGACAGGCGAGCGCGACAAGGCGCTGGAAGACCTGCTTGCCGCCAGCACAGCCAATCCGGCCCATTCGCAATCGCAGCTGATGCTTGCCGCCGCCCATTACGAAAAGGGCGACCGCCTGCCCTTCAACCAGGCGCTCGACAATGCCGACCGACTGGACAAGAACGATCCAGTCATCTCCTCCTTCCGCACCGCCGTCGATATCGACGACTACAATGCCGATGGCGCGATCAGGAATGCCCAGGAATTCCTGCGCCGCTCGCGCGCCCGAGGCGGCGATTATATCGGCCTCGGCGCCAATGAGGATGCCGGCTCGACGCTGAACAACGCCTTCCGCCTGCAGGGCCTGGATGCCTGGGGCCGCTACTATGGCGATGCCGTCTTCAACCCCTTCGAAGGCACCGGCTATACCGACCAGTCGATCAAGGGCAGCATCTTCCCCTTCGTCAACGCCACCAGCTTCAGCGATGACAGCGTCAGCCAGTACCGCGCCAATACGTCGAGCTTCTCCTCGCTCTTCCAGGGCCTTCTGCTCGATCCGCATATGCTCTCCGGCCGCTCGCGCTCGGCAAATATCCTGCGCACGCCCTTCATCGAAGGCTCCGTCGGCGGCGGTATCAACAGCGTCGACGGCCACACTCGCCGCACCGGCGAGGCAGAAATACAGGGATTTTCTAACGAGACGATCCCGATCAGTTTCTTCGGCAACCTGACATGGGAAGAGCTGGCGCTCGACGGTGACTACCGCGATTTCGGCGGGTTCAAGCTGGAAAAGAAACTTCTGACGGGCAACGCCTACCTGACGGCGACGCTGACGCCAGATGACCGAGTCGTCAGCTTCGTCAATCACGCCAAGAGCTACGGCCCCCTGAACGCGTTGACGACCAGCACTGCGCTAACCGACCGCCTGAACGACGAACTCTTCATTCCGCTCGGGATTCCGATCCCGACAGAGGATTTGCCGCTTTACAGAAACCGCTACGACGAAGCCGAAACGACAAATGCCGGCATCGGCTGGAGCCACACTTTCGGCTACAGGAACGTGCTCAACGCCGCGCTCCTCTATTCCGAGAGCAAGGCAAAAATAGCTTATGATCTTACCTTTGACGCCTCCTCCATCACCGGCGCTCCGCCGCCCGATCTGTTTCCGTTCGCAGAAGCAAACCAGGAAACGTCATCCAAGACCTATATTGCCGCAATCAGCCACAGCATCGGCGACGATACGCTGACATGGCGATATGGCATTGAGGGCGGCTGGATCGATGCCAGGAACGAAAGCTTCTTCCATCTCGACACCCTCGTGCCGGGGTTTGTCGATGAAGTGACTGTTGGCCCCGATGAAGCGAGCAACCGCGTCAATATCGGCCGCGCCTATGTCGATGTCCTGCACGAGATCACGCCGGATCTGAAGGGCGAATATGCGCTTTTCGGCACACGGCTCGAAGGCGATGGCGTCGATGTCAGCCGGCTGGAGCCGCGCTTCGGCCTTGCCTGGACGCCGGTCCAAAACCACTGGCTGCGCGCAGCCTTCATGCGCCAGAGCCTGGATACAGGCGTTCCGACACTGGCGCCGGTCGGTATCCTCGGCCTGCAGGCCAATCAATATTCGCTCGGCTTTGACGGTTATGCCGATACGGTGGCGCTGGAGTGGGATGCCGAATGGACCGACAAGTTCTTTACCTCGGTCGAATACCAGCATCAGGAACTGCATGATTTCTCGATCGACCTGCCGTTGATCGCGCTTCCGGCGGTCGACAGCCTGCCGCTGTCGCGCGGCAGCATCGATCGTGCCGCCGTCACCGCCAACCTCGCGCTCGGCAACGGCTTCGGCCTTTCCGCCACCTATGCCTACATGGATTCCGAGAACAAGGACCCGTTGGAGCCGAACTTCGGCGGCAACCTGCCCTATATTCCGACGAATTCCGGCCAGATCGCACTGACTTGGGTCAACGAGGCCAAGGTCAAGGCGACGCTCGCCGCCAACTATATCGGCGAACGCGATGGCGATGATCTCGGCACCAAGCTCGACGATTACTGGAGCCTCGACGCGCATCTGATCTGGGAGCCCTTCGACAAGCGCATCGCGCTCGAAGCCGCAGCCTACAACCTCCTCGACGAGGACTTCGAGATCACCCCCGGCGTGCCCGGCTGGGGCCGCGCCTTCAAGGGCAGCCTGAAGATCCGCTTCTGATGATGGCGCGCCCGGCCGCCCTGCAACGGCTTCAGGCAGAGCGCCCGATCGAGACGCGCTCGTCGCAGCGCCCGCCCGGCTGGCCCTTCTCGAGCCGCGGCATCCGTCTTCTCGTGCTGGCGCTGGTCACGCTGATCACCATTTCGCTGATCTCGCGCCTGCCCGCCTGGACGCTGACGGAGCTGCGCACCTTCGACTATCTCTCGACGGTCGATGACCCAACACCGCCGGCCGATGGCCCGATCATCGTGGCGATCGACGAACCGGCGCTTGCCGATATCAACGCCCAGTGGCCCTGGCCGCGCAGCCTGCATGCCGAGCTCGTCAAACAGCTGCGCGCTGCCGGCGCAAGAGCCATAGCGCTCGATATCATCATGGCCGAGCCTTCGACGGCAGAAAACGATGAGGCCATCACCGCTGCCGTCGGCCCCGATGTCGTGCTCGCCGGCGATGAAACGTTGATCAAGACGCCCCAGGCCGACCAGCTGCTGCGCACCACGCCGCTGCCGCAGATGACGGATGCCGGCGCGCGCACCGGCATCGCCTCCATTACCCTGAATGGCGACGGCATCTTCCGCAATATTCCATCCTATGAGGATGGCTTTGCCATGGAGCTCGCCAAGGCTGCGGGCATCAAGGCGCTGCATCTGCCGGCAGGCTCCCTCATCCAGTCCTTCGGCCCGGCCCGCAGCTATCCCACCGTTTCCTACTATCAAGCGCTCGACCCGAAGAATTTCCTGCCGCCCGATATCTTCAAGGGTCGCGTCGTATTGGTCGGCCTCAGCCTGCAGAACGCCCCCGAGATCGATCAGGGCGGCGCCGATGCCTATGCCACGCCCTACACCGTGCACACCGGCAAGCTGATCTCCGGCGTCGAGGTGCAGGCCACTATCTACGACAATATCGTCCACGGTCTGGCGATATCAGAAGCCGGCCTGCTGCCGGTCGCAATCTGCATCCTCATATCAGTCATTCTGGCCGCGATAACGGTCTGGAAGTCCACGAGCTGGCGCACGCTGGTCGCGACCGCCGCCGCCGTGCTCGCCTTTGCGGCAGCGAGCTATGCCGGCATCCGCTTCGGCCATGTCTTCGTCTCGCCGCTTGGGCCGACCGTTGCCTTCGTGGCCGTCGCCTTCGGCCAGGCCGCCTTCGATTATACCGAGGAGCGCCGCCAGAAGCGCCAGATCACACTGGCCTTCGCCCAATATATCTCGCCCGATCTCGTCAAGCGCCTGTCGAACGATCCCTCGCAGCTGAAGCTCGGCGGCGAGCGGCGCACGCTCTCGGTCCTGTTTTCGGATGTGCGCGGCTTCACCACCATTGCCGAAACCATGAAGGACGATCCCGAGCAGCTGACGGCGCTGATCAACCGCCTGCTGACGCCGCTATCGGATGTGGTCATGGATCACGGCGGCACGATCGACAAATATATGGGCGATTGCATCATGGCCTTCTGGAATGCGCCGCTCGATGACCCCGATCATGCCCTGCATGCGGTCAAGGCCTCGATTGCCATGCAGGATGCGATCGCGACACTGAACCGCGAACTGGAGCGCGAAGCCGCCGCCACCGGCCGGCCGCTGCATATCCTCAAAATGGGCGTCGGCATCAACACCGGCGACTGCATCGTCGGCAATATGGGCTCCACCCGCCGCTTCGACTATTCCTGCCTCGGCGACAGCGTCAATCTCGCATCTCGTCTGGAAGGTGCTTCGAAGAATTACGGCGTCGCCCTGCTGCTCGGCGAGGAAACCGCCCGCCTCGTCAGCGAGCGTTACACCGTGGTCGAGCTAGACCGCATCATCGTCAAGGGCCGCACCGTCCCCTCGCCTGTCTTCACCGTGCTCTACGGCTCGCACCGCGCGGTGCTCCCCGATCACAACGCCTTCCTCGAAGCCAGATATGCGGGCCGGCTCACCGTCTCCGATGCGGCCTTCGAAACCCTGTCGAAAGCCATTCCGGAGCTTTCGGCCTATTACGCATTGATGCGCAGCAACCTCGCGCAGGACGACGCGGCCCCATAAAGCAATTCCAGCAAAAGTGTGGAGCGGTTTTGCGCGACATGCTTTACGATGTCGCCAGACTCGCCAGATCAATCAGCCAAGAAGTCCCGCCATGTCCCTTCCCGCCACTGTCATCCCCCTGCCACAGCCGGTTCTCCTGCCCGTCGAAGGCAGCGCCGAGGCCTTCCCGGTCCGCCGCGTCTATTGCGTCGGCCGCAATTATGCGGATCACGCCATCGAAATGGGCCATGATCCGAACCGCGAGCCGCCCTTCTTCTTCCAGAAGAATGCCGACAATCTCTTCGCCGGCAAGGATTTCCCCTATCCGCCGCTGTCGAATGACGTGCATTTCGAGGTCGAATGCGTGCTGGCCCTGAAGGCCGGCGGCGCCGATATTTCAGCCGAAAAGGCGCTCGACTGCATCTATGGCTACGGCGTCGGCATCGATTTCACCCGCCGCGACCTGCAGGCCGAAGCCAAGAAGCTCGGCCGCCCCTGGGAGCTCGCCAAGGCCTTCGAATATTCCGCCCCAGTCTCGTCCCTCGTCCCGGCAAGCCGCCTCGGCCATCCCGCCAACGGCCGTGTCTGGCTGGAGGTGAATGGCGTCAAAAAGCAGGATGGCGACTTAAACCAGATGATCTGGAAAGTCCCGGAAATCATTGCAGAGCTTTCGAAACTCTTCGTTCTCGCCCCCGGCGATGTCATCATGACCGGCACGCCGGCGGGTGTCGCCGCCATCAACAAGGGCGACAGCATCTCCTGCGGCGTCGACGGCATCGCGACACTGTCGCTGAAAGTGGTCTGAGGAGACGGAAATGGCGATCTACGCGCTCGGAGGCCTGAAACCAAAACTGCCACCCCACGGCACCTTCTGGATCGGCCCCGACGCGCATGTGATCGGCCATGTCGAGCTTGCCGAAGAGGTCGGCATCTGGTTCGGCGCAGTGCTGCGCGGCGACAACGAACCCATCGTGATCGGCAAGGCCACCAACCTGCAGGAAGGCGTCATGGTCCACACAGACCCCGGCTTCCCAACTACGATCGGCGAGGATTGCACCATCGGGCACCACGCCATCATCCATGGCTGCACGATCGGCAACAACTCCCTTGTCGGCATGGGCGCCACGATCCTGAACGGCGCCAGGATCGGTAACAATTGCCTCGTCGGCGCCAATGCGCTCATCACCGAAGGCAAGGAATTCCCCGACAACTCCCTGATCGTCGGCTCGCCCGCCAAGGCGATCCGCACCTTGGACGATGAGGCGGTCGCCAAGATCACCCAATCCGCGAAGAAATATGTCGGTAACTGGCAGCGCTTCGCACGGGATCTCGAGCGGATCGATTGAAAATCGACCGCGGGCGGATCGACTACCGTCGACCGCGGGATCGCAGGCGACCGCGGGAGGATCAGGCAGTGAGCCGGTTTTCAGTCGGTCGTTGCGGCGAGAATCCTGCCGCCTTTCGGCTCCTGGACGATGATGGCGCTCTTCAGGTCGCCAGCTGCGGCCGGGATCGGCAGCTTCAACATTTTGCCGTCCCAGGTGCCGAGACGCGTCAACTCGTGCACGACATGGGCGTGCGGCAATGTCTCGCCGGCATTCTCGCCTCTGGCGACCGGAACCTGCACGGTGCCCGGAGCATAGCGGACGAGCCACACGTCGGCAGCGGCGGTCCGGCCCTTCGCAGCGTCGATGACAGCCACGTTCCGGGCTAGCGCGATCCCGGGGCCGGACGGCGCGGGCTCGGACGCGATCACGCGCCAGATCTCGTTCAGATCATAGCCGACGGTCGACTGGTGGCCGTTGACCACCATCTGCGGCGTGAAAGGGCCGGATTGGCCGAGTGCGGGCTCATAGGTTACCTGCCGGTCGGTGAATTCCTTCTTCCCGAAAATGTCCTTCCATCCAAGATAGTCCCAATAAGTCACCGAGAAGCTCAAGGCGAGCACGTTCGGATCGTTGCTGAGCTTGACGAGATTGGCATTGGCCGGAGGGCATGAGGAACAGCCCTGGCTGGTGAACAGTTCGACGACTGCAGGCGACTGCCCAGCGGAGGCCTGAACGGTGGAACCAAGAGCAAAGACTGCTGCGATGATCGCAAGATTGAACGCAACTGAATGTTTCATGGCGGTGCTCCCTGATGATCTGCATCTCGTTCTTCTTCGCAGGTGGAACGCCATTCGTTACAGCTTCACGCACTTGTGACGGCGTCGGCCGGATGTCCGGAAAGCCGCGCCGCCAGCCTTTCCCGCCGGCAGGTTCCCGGCTGCAAAGAAAAAACTTCGGGACGCCTGTAACAAATCCCGCTTCGCCTACGTACATGCTGTAGGGGCGTGACGGTACCGGACATCGAAAACGATCATGGCAACACTCGACGATCACAGCCAGGCCACTCCAACAGGCCCGATGACCACAGTCATCCGCCGGCACTCGCTGGCGACCCGCGTGACACACTGGATCAACGTTCTCTGTCTCAGCCTTCTTTTGATGAGCGGGCTGCAGATTTTCAATGCCCACCCGGCGCTTTACTGGGGCCAGTACGGTGCGGATGCAGATCCGTCCTGGCTGTCGATAAGTGCCGTCGATGAGGATGGCGGCACGCGCGGCGTGCTTCGCATCGGCAATCTGCAGATCACGACAACAGGCATTCTCGGCGTTTCGGGAACGGGCGATGACGCGACCGAGCGTGGCTTCCCTTCCTGGATCACCATTCCGAGCTATCAGGATCTCGCAACCGGCCGCCGCTGGCATCTGTTCTTTGCCTGGCTCTTCGTCATCAACGGATCGATCTATGCGCTCATCGGCTTTCTGTCAGGCCATTTCCGCCGCGATCTCGCGCCGAGCGGCGAAGAGATCTCGCCGCACCATCTGGGGCAGGAGATCGCCGACCACGCGCGCCTGCGCTTCCCCAGAGGTGAAAAGGCAAAGCATTACAATGTGCTGCAGAAGCTCGCCTACCTGATCGTCATCTTCATCCTGCTGCCGCTGATGTTTGCAACGGGCTTGACCATGTCACCCGGCATGGATGCCGGCTATCCCTTCCTGCTCGACCTCTTCGGCGGCAGGCAAACGGCCCGGTCGATCCACTTCATCTGCGCCTGGTCGATCGTCCTCTTCGTTTTCGTGCATATCGCCATGGTGATCCTGTCCGGCCTCTGGAACAACATGCGCTCGATGATAACGGGCCGTTACGTGATCGAAACCGAAAGGGACGATCGATGACCTTCTCCATCACACGCCGCCGCCTGTTGATCGGATCGGCTGCCGGCCTCGGCGCTTTCGGCCTCACCGGCTGCGACGATGTCGTCCAGAACTCCAATGTCCAGTCCGTTCTCGAAATGGCCGAGACGCTGACGATGAAAAGCCAGCGGCTACTCGTTCCCAAGGACAAGCTGGCGCGCGAATATTCCGAAGCCGATATCTCGCCGACATTCCGGCCGAACGGTACGAGCCAGCCAGACAGCGAAGCCTATGCGCAGATGATGGCAACCGGCTTCGCCGACTGGCGACTGAAGATTGACGGGTTGGTAGAGCGTCCCGTCGAGCTTTCGCTCGCAGATCTGAAGAAGCTGCCGTCACGCACCCAGATCACCCGTCACGACTGCGTCGAGGGCTGGAGCGCCATCGGCAAGTGGACGGGCGCGCCCCTTGGACCGCTCCTGCAGAGCGTGGGGCTGAAGCCTGAGGCCCGCTATGCCGTCTTCTACTGCGCAGATCAGCTCGAACAGACGCTGGACGGCAGCGGAACCTACTACGAGAGCATAGATCTCATCGACGCCTTCCACCCGCAGACAATCCTCGCCTACCAGATGAACGGCAAGGATCTGGAGGTCGCCCACGGCGCCCCGCTTCGCCTGCGCGTCGAGCGCCAGCTTGGCTACAAGCATGCCAAATACCTGATGCGGATCGAGATGAAGGACAGCTTCGCCGGCCTGTGGGGCGGCAAGGGCGGCTTCTGGGAAGACCGGGGCTACGAGTGGTACGCGGGAATCTAGAGCAATTCCAGCAAAAGTGCGTAGCGGTTTTGCGTCCGGAATTGCGTGAAAACAAAGAGATAGAGTGTTTCCGTGATTCGAAGAAAAACGGAAACACTCTAGGCACCCGTGCCTGCGGACAGTCTTGCCGCGCGACAGTCTTGCAAAGGGCAATGGCGCCCACAAGGAGGAGAAGGTCATGTTGAAAGGCACAGTAGCAGCAATCGTTCTGGCAGCGGCTTTCGCGCTGCCCGCCTTTGCAGAGGACGCGATGATGTCGGCGAAATGCGACAAGGCTTCGATGATGAAAATGGAGGCCAACATGGATGCCATGAAGGATCCTGCCATGAAGACAAAAAAGGAAATGGCGTCCAAGGAAATGATGATGGCCAAGGATTCCATGAAGGCCAACAAGATGGAAGAATGCAAGATGCACATGGAAAAAGCCATGAAAAGCATGAGCAACATGTGAAGCGTGTCAGAGCGATGCGGGCGGCCCTGGGGCTGCCCGTGCCGGCATCGGCATGAACGCCGCTGCACGATCGGCAACTGCCTCGTCGGCGCCAATGCCCTCATCACCGAAGGCAAGGAATTCCCCGACAATTCCCTGATCGTCGGCTCAGCCGCCAAGGCCATCCGCACGCTGGACGACGAGGCGGTCGCGAAGATCACTCAGTCCGCGAAGAAACATGTCGGCAACTGGCAGCGCTTTGCGCGGGATCTGGAGCGGATCGATTAGCTTGTGCCGGATATGGGCAAAGCAGCCCTGATGCGTCGGCGCAATCCGTGGGGCAAGCAACGGTCGGGCTGCCCGAGACGCCGGGGAAGCTCATTGGTATGCGCGGAACATCTGGCATCCGCACGCCGACGCTGCCATAAATGAGCTTCATCGAGGGAGGCATCATGATGCAGAAGAACGCGCCGGACTTCAGCCTTGCGGGCAAGGTGACTTTGGTGACGGGAGCGAGCCGTGGCATCGGTAGGGCTTGCGCACTTGCCTGTGCCGCAGCAGGCTCCGATATTGTTTTGGGTGTCCGTGATGTCGCAGCCTCGGCGGACCTGGTTGCCGAAATCGAGGGCGCGGGACGAAAAGTTCTCCCTGTCGAACTGGACATTCCCAATAAGGCCCATATCGCACAAGCCGTCGACGCGGCGCTTGCTACGTTCGGTCGGATCGACGTTCTCGTCAACAACGTCGGCGTGGCTCCGGGTAATCTCGCGGAACTCGTTGAGGAGAAGGACCTTGACGAGATACTCGATGTCAACATCAAGGGCACCTTTCTGATGACGCAGGCAGTGGGCCGTCACATGATCAAGCGCAATGGGGGCCGGATCATCAACATCAGCTCACAGGCCGGTACCGTGGCACTGCGTGGCGAGGCAATCTATTGCATGAGCAAGGCGGCAATCAATCACCTCACGCGCTGCCTTGCAGCCGAATGGGCACGCTACGATGTCACCGTAAATACCGTATCGCCGACGTTCATTCACACCGACGGTACAGCACCTTTTCTATCCGATGCCGACAATCGCAAAGCGACGCTCGGTCACATTCCACTCGGTCGAATCGGTGAAACCGATGATGTGGTGGGTGCCGTAGTCTTCCTTGCATCACCGGCTGCGAGCCTGATCACCGGCGCGAACCTGCTGGTGGACGGTGGATGGTCCGTCGCCTGAGGCCGAGGCGGCTCCTGCAGCAAAAGTCTTATGCAAACGAGAGCAACTACTCGTGCTGCCTCCCCTCCTGGGTTTGGCGGCCTATCGCTGCAGTTTTGGGCGCACGGTGATTTCCACGCCGGCCGCATTCGTCACGCTCGCTTGCGCGGTCACCCGATCGAGAAAGTCCTGGCGGAAAGGCGGGGGATCGCCTGGATTGACGAACAGCTTGCCGAAATTGACTGCGATGTGCTTTCGGTCGATTTCCCCCACGATCCGCTTGCATTGCTTGATATCAGCCTCATAGGCGGCATCCATGACCAGCTCGACCGCCATGACGCTGAGGTCGTCGGTCTGGTCGTAGCCGCGGCGAGCCCAGTCCTCCTCAGTCGGCGAAGCGCCGGGCGGCGTCAGCGGCGGATCGCCCACGAAGGCGAAGACGGCGCGCACCTTGCCGAAGTAAACCCCGTTGCCGTCCTCGTTCCACACCTCCAGGACAGAGCCGGCAGTACGGTACTTCAGCGTTCCATTGCCGCCGGTATAGAAGCTCGAAAGCTGGTCCTGCGGCGGACCGACATAGGCATCCACCGCCTCGAACATGACAGTGACGCTGCCGTCGCCGTCCTTGAGCAATTGGCCGTCGATGAACCAGCGCACCTCCGAGATCGGTCCGCCCTTCAGCAGGTGAAGGTCGTAACGTGTCGTCGTCTTCAGTCGGTAGGCCAGCGCGCTATACTGTTTCTCGGGGAACCAGCAGACCCGCATCTTGACCTGAACTTGGCGATCGAGCCGCCGCTCGACAGAAGTCACTGCCGAATCCAGCCTTGCCAGATTGACGGGCGTCGCGGACGCGTGGCCCTTTGCGAGATAGTCGGCTTCGTCGTCGGTAAACTTCATCTCGAAGTCACGCGCCGCCGCGCTCAATTCGTTTCCTAGGAAGACCACCGCATCGATGCCGAGCAGGTCGTCAGGATCGATAATCTCGTCCAGCCCGGCGGCATCGGATAGCGCATCGCGCAGTGGGCCGGAAATTGCGTCCTTCACCGCCCCGGTGATCGCCTTGACCGCGTTCTTGCGTGCGGCAGCGTCTCCCAGCCGGTCGAGCCGCGTCTGGATCCCGTCTATCGGGGCCACCACCATGCCGTTCGCGTCGCGCGACAATTCGCTGTCGTACCCGCCGGCGATCAGCTTCGTCAGCTCGGCTGACAGCGCAGGTCCGAACACCTTGTTGAATTTCTTGTGCCCCGCCTCCGATGTGCTGGGCGAGAATGCGTCCTGATCCCAGAGCAAGGCGACCATTCCTGCCAGACCTGGAAACCAGCCGCCTATCGGCAGCAAGGCTGGCCGAAGACGGAATGACCGCGTCCCCAACGCCGCCGGTATCGGCAGCGTCGCCGGCGCGTTCACATCACCGGTGCCAAGCAGCCACGGGCTCGCCGGAGCGCCCTCGAATGTCTTTACCCCGACCGAAGGCAATATGCTGCCGGGCGGCGGCGCACCGATCGTATCCGCATCGGCCTTGAAACCCAGTATCCACATGTAAGGCTCGTCACCCCCGGAGTCCTCGGTGGTGCGTACCTGCAGCTGAAAAAGCGCGAAGGTGACATCGATTTCCGTCGGTCGCATAGCAAAGACCTTTCCCAGACATGCTCTGCAGCTTGGGTTGAATCATCGGATGCTTTGAAATGGACGAATGCAAATAAATGCTGAACGCACAAATAGCATGGACCGCCGATCAATTCTAGAAAAAGGTGCAGACGGCTCTGGCAACGACCACGGCTGCCCGGGTATCGGGCTTTCCCTGAAAACATCCAGATTGTATGGCCCCTGGCAGCACTTTCCTCCGCAACTTGACGCAGCTGCCACCATTCACGACCTAGCTTGCATCCCCGATATCAAAGCGAACGATCCTGTCGCCCTCCATACGGAAGATGTGCGTCACAGTCTTGTCCTTCAGGCCATGACTTTGCCCCTCCAGCGGCCGGCCATTCAGATCGAATATCTTCTGGATCACCTCGACTGACTGCCGACTACCGGATCAGCTTGCGCTGGGGGGATCGACCATTGCCGATAAGGCGGGCGGCGACCTATGGCATGCATCTCCTCTGCCAGCGCCTTTGAAGGATGCGGAAAAGGCCGGCATCGGCCAGCCTCTTCCTGCCACTGTCAGCGCCCTCAGGTGTTCAAGCCACCATCCACATTGAGGACGGCGCCCGTGATGTTCCTTGCGGCAGGACTTGCCAGGAAGGCCACCGCAGCGGCTACATCCTGCGGCTCGCCATAGCGGCCGAGCGGTATCAGGGCGCGCTGGAAGTCGGCAAATTCCCCGTCGGCCGGGTTCATCTCCGTATTGGTTGATCCCGGCTGGATCAGGTTGACGGTCACATCCCGAGGTCCGAGTTCGCGGGCGAGACCGCGCGTGAAGGACTGCAGCGCGGATTTCGTCATGAAATACACCGTGCCGGTGTCTCCAACGATGCGTTCGGCGCCGGCCGAGCCGATATTGATGACGCGGCCTCCGGCTTGCAGATGGGGAATGGCGGCCTGCGCGGCGAGCACCGGCGAGCGCACATTGACATCAAGCAGCGCATCGATCTGCGCGACGCTGAAGCCGGCAATCGTATCGTAAAGCGCGATGGCGGCATTGTTGACGAGAATGTCGAGACCGCCAAGCGCGCGAGCCGCCTCCTCCACCGAGCGCTTCACGGCCGCCGGATCGGCGCTGTCGGCCTGGATTGCAAATCCCCGCCTGCCCTTGCCCTCGATAGCGCGAACGACCTCGGCGGCGCGATCGGCCGAGCGTTCATAGGTAATGGCGACATCGGCGCCCTTTTCGGCGAGCGCCACCGCAATGGCGGCACCGATCCCACGCGATGCGCCCGTCACGAGAGCACGTTTTCCAGCGAGTTCAGTCATCAATCGTCCCTTTCTGTATTGATCGACACAGAATTAGCTAGGGACGCTGAACACACCCGTCAAGAGTATTGTATCGATCGACACAAAATATCTCGAACCGTTGTCGAGGCGCGCCGGCGGGTTTATATAGTGACCGATGCAGAAATCCGACCAGACGCCGCAAGCCCAGGATACGACAGCTAACGAGACGACAGCCACCCGCACCCGCGGGCGGCCGCGCGCCTTCGATCGGGAAGCTGCGCTCGCCAAGGCGACCCGCCTGTTCTGGGAAAAGGGTTTCGAGGCGACGTCGATCAGCGACCTTACCGAGGCGATGGGCATCGGATCGCCAAGCCTCTACGCGGCCTTCGGCTCGAAGGAGGCGCTTTATGCCGAGGCATTGGACTACTACCACGAGACCAACGAGGCGCTTATCTGGGCAGGCTTTCGCGCCGCCCGCACGGCGCGCGAAGCCGTCAAGGCGCTTCTCATGGACTCGGCGGCGGTCCTGACCGGCTCCGTCGTCGATATTCCCCTCGGCTGCATGGTGTCCCTCTCCTCGGTCGGCAGCGAAGGCCATGCCGAACTCGGCGAACTGGTGCGAACCGCCCGCGCCGTCACGCTCGACCTTCTGAAACGGCGCCTGAGCCAGGCGGTATCGGCAGGTGAAATTCCAGCCTCGACCGACATCCACGGCCTCGCCCGTTTCATGCAGACCGTCCAGAACGGCATGTCGATCCTCGCCCGCGATGGAGCAAGCCGCAGCGAACTGGAATCCGTGGCCGAGGTCTCGATGCTCGGATGGGACGCCCGCACGGGAGGACGATCATAGCGCGACGACCGGCATGAGCCGGAAGTGATCATGAGGCGGCAGACATGGCGTAAGCCGACGCGAGATGACCGCCCTTCTCAGCTTAATCCGCCTCGCCGATGTCGAAGCGGATAATCCTGTCGCCCTCCATGCGGAAGATGTGCGTCACAGTCTTGTCCTTCAGGCCATGACTTTGCCCCTCCAGCGGCTTGCCATCGAGATCGAATACCGTCTGGATCACCTCGACCTCTATGGCACCATCGTCCGCCTGCCGAAATGCGACCGGCTCGACATGCGGGCTGACGATCGCCCATTGGCGTGTCCAGTAATCCCGAACCGCCTCGCGCCCATGAACATGGCCGCCCTCCATGCCGTTCGCCCAGGCGACATCATGTGCCAACGCCGCAAGCACTCCGTCGATATCCCGCACATTGAAGCGCTCATAGATGTGCTTGATCAGCTGCGTCTGTTTTTCCGACATGCTGTTTCCTCTCCACAACCTAGCGGGGTTCGACCGACATTGACCAACACGGCCAGCGCAGTTACATATGTGCATATGTAGTTTATAGTCAACGGCAGGCAAGGAGCAAATGGAATGAGTGAAGACGTGCTTTTCACGCCGGGGCATCTCATCAGCCTCGCGGCGCGAGGCTTCGCCCGCCTCAGCGAGTCACGTCTGAAACCGCTCGGCTTCGGCATCGGGCAATTGCCGGTTCTGGTGGCGCTGAAAAACGGCAAGGCAAGCACGCAGCGCGACCTCGCCCGTTTCGCCAAAGTGGAACAGCCGCCGATGGCGCAAATGCTCGCGCGCATGGAGCGAGATGGCTTGATCGAGCGCACATCCGACCCGGCGGACGGTCGAAGCAGCCACATCATGTTGACGGAGGCCGCGCAGGAACGCATGCCCGAAGCAATCGCGACCTTGTTTCAGGGGAATCGTGAGGCGCTAAATGGCTTCACACACGCGGAGACGGAACAACTCATAACCTTGCTGACGCGGTTGATTGCAAATCTGGATAAAATTGCGAGTGCCGATCCGCCCCGACGCTATCCGTGACTGGTGGCTACATTGCAGCCAACAGCAAAACCCATCGCGCCTAAATCAACCGCGCTGGCAATTTACAACCACATTCGCGGGCAAAAACGCAGGCAGGCGAAACTGGTGTTGACGGCAACCTGGGATATCGGAATAAGTCACTCGACTATAGTTGTGCGGATTTAACAATGCGATTTCGACTAACAATTTTGCTCGCTTTTTTTGTGACCTTTTCTCCTTCATTCAGCGCAGCCGATCCACGGCCCGGAGAAGTCATCTGGGAGGCTGAAACGGGTGAAATGCTGCTAAACGATTGCAATCCTTACATTCGAATATTGAACGAGGATTTCGAAGGCATGACTGCGAAAGACTATTTTCACGCCGGTCTATGCAAGGGTTCGATAGATGCAGCGTACGACACCATGGCCCTCAATAGGGATCTCTTCAAGGGCGCAGCCGATCGGCCCGTCTTCTGCGTCAGTCACACGGTTTCATCGGCAAGGATGGCAAAAACGATTGTCGCTTACGGTGATGCGCACCCGGAATTTCAAAAAGTGAACGCGCAATCCCTGATCGGCTGGGCACTCGCCGATGCCTATCCATGCCCCGCCGCGGAATGGGTGGAAGAACCCGGCGTCTGTAAAGGCAATGATGAAAATTGCGGATAAGTGCGGGAAACGCCGCGAAAGATGGAAGCCCGTTGAAGTTTAGATCTCGATCGACATAGATGGCAACAAGACTGCTTCGAACCCGCAATACTCGCGCGTCATCCGGTCACCACCCTGCCCTTCACCCGGCCGTCGCCGCCACCTTCTTCGCAAACGGCACCCACAGCAGCGCACAAGCCGTCAGCACCGCAACCACCATCCACGCCTCGTTGAGCGCCTGAACGGTTGCCGCCGTCTGCACCAGCGGATCGAGCATCGACGTCGTATCGGCATCGAACTCTCCCTGATGCCCCGCAATCGCCTGCAGTGGCGCACCGACGAATGCCGCAACGTCCACATCCCCCGCTTTCAGCCGGTTCCAAATGCCGTCCCCGAGTGGTTCCGAGCGGGTGTAGACAACAGTGTCGATCAGCGCGATGCCGATTGCGCCGCCGAGGTTGCGCATCAGGTTGAACAAGCCGCTGGCATCGGGAATGCGCTCCGGCGGTAAAGTGCCGAGCGCGAGCCGCGTCGGCGGCAGCAGGCAGAACATGATGGCGATGCCGCGGATGATCTGCGGCCAGAACATCGCGTCATAATCGGTCTGCGGATCCTGAAAGGCGCTCATGCCGATGCCGATGGCAAAGAGCGTAAAGCCCGCCGCAGACAGCAACCGGGCATCCATCCGC
The DNA here is from genome assembly GCF_051811225.1 of Rhizobium sp. 768_B6_N1_8. Classification (NCBI taxonomy): domain Bacteria; kingdom Pseudomonadati; phylum Pseudomonadota; class Alphaproteobacteria; order Hyphomicrobiales; family Rhizobiaceae; genus Rhizobium; species Rhizobium sp. 768_B6_N1_8. The sequence continues at coordinate 2,508,823 of NZ_JBPWPV010000001.1, forward strand.
TTTTCCAGGGCCACCGCGATAGGCGCGGTGACGAGCTGGGCAATGCCCGTCACCAGCATCGTCATGCCGATTTCGAGAGCATTGTGGCCACGCACGAAGGCGAGAAACACAGGCATGAGATAGACCGAGCCGAAGAGGCCGATGCCGAGAATGAAGCTCATTGCCGAGCCGGCCAGAAAGTTCCTGTCGCGGAAATTCCGGAGCTCGACCAGGGGTATGCGTCGGCGCAGCGAGCGCCATGCGAACACGAATCCCGAGACCGCCGACAGGCCGATAAGGCCAGCGACATAAAGCGAGGTCCAGCCGCTCGTCGGCGCCTCCTTGAGGCCGAGTTCGAGTGCGGCAAGGCTCCCCGCCATCAGCAGCAGTGACAGGGCATCAAGATGCCACAGCTCGGAGAGGTTGACGCCCTCCCGAGGAAGCGAGCGCATGGCGACGAGCGCTGCCACAATACCGGGAATGATATTGATCAGGAACAGCCAGTGCCACGAATAGGTCTCCGTCAGCCAGCCGCCGACGATAGGCCCGACGGTCGGCGCGAGAACCGCAAGAACGCCGGCAATCGTCGTCGCAAGCGCCTGGCGCTCATCGGGAAACAGGATGAAGACCGCCGAAAACACCGAGGGGATCAGCGTGCCGCCGGAAAAGCCCTGAATGACCCGCCAGGCGACGAGCCCGCCAAAACTGTCGCTCGCCGCACAGCCCGCCGAGGCGATCACGAACAGCGACAGCGACGTCACGAAGAGCCAGCGCATCGTCAGCAGGCGGGTGAGAAAACCCGTCAGCGGTATCGCCACCACTTCGGCGATGAGATAGGCGGTCTGCACCCAGCTCATCTGATCCGGATGGATATCGAGCGCGGACTGGATGGTCGGAAGCGATGTCGCGACGACCTGAACGTCCAGGATCGCCATGAACATGCCGAGGCACATCGCCAGAAAGCCGATCCATCTGAGGTGAGATGGAGCTGCCGATAAAACGAGTTCAGACCGGTCGGGCATGGAATGGTCCTAGAGCGGTTCCAGCAAAAGTGCGCAGCGGTTTTGCGTCCGGAATTGCGTGAAAAACAAAGATATAGAGCATCGTTCTCAGCCCTGATCTACATGTCAGGGTCAACGCATCGACGACGGACAATAGCAGGGCATGGAGTGGCATGCCAAAGCATAATGGGAGGATTGCGACTGCCGTGATCACAAAGAGGTGGTGTTCGGCAGATACCGCTACCGCGCTGCTGCGATGAGAAGAAAGGCAATAATCGAGAGCCCTCCGAGGGCAGCAGTGATGCCGAGCGATGGCGCAATGCCGATATTTGCCATGCCGAAGGCCAGGACGAAGGGAGCAAGTGCGGAAAGGATCAGCCGCGCCGCCATCATCTTGCCCTGCAGCTTGCCGTAGCCATCACTGCCGAAAAGCTGCAGCGGCAGCGTGCCGGTGACGATGCTGAGCAGGCCGTTGCCCATGCCGAAAATGATGGCAAAGAGCATCGCGCCCGCCACTGAGGGTGCCGTCAGCAGAAGCACCAGCACGCTGCCGGGGATTAGTATCGCCGAAATCAGTGCCAGCCAGAGCGCCGGCAGCCCCTTGCCGAAGATCATGTTGATCAGCCGGCTACCGACCTGCGAGGGGCCGAACAAGGTGCCCACCAGCGCCGCGGTGCCGCCGAGCCCCAGTCCTGACAAGAGCGGCACCATATGCACCAGCATCGCCGAACCGACGAGCGACATCAGCGAAAAGCCCGTGACCATCAGGCCGAATCCAAGGCGGCGGCGCGCCGGCGGCAGAATGCCTTCCACATGCGGGGCAGCTGTTGATGCCGTTGCCCGCCGCTCGGCCGCACCCCGTGAAAGCCACGCATGAAGGGGCACGCAGACGGCCATATTGAGGGCGGCAAAGACCAGATAGACGTTCTGCCATGAAAGGGCGACATGCAGCGCCGTGGTGATCGGCCAGAAGATCGTCGAGGCGAAACCGGCAATCAGCGTCAGATAGGTGATGCTGCGCGAGGCGACCCGCGGCCGCAGTTGTACGAGTAGCGCGAAGGCAGCCCCATATTGCACGAAATTGGCGGCAACCTCGATGGCGATAAGGGCCGCGACATAGGAAGCCTTGCCGGGCGCATAGGCGCAGGCAACGAGCGCGAGCGCAGCAACCGCCGAGCCCGATGTCATCACCCGCCCTGCCCCGATCCTGTCGATCAGCACGCCGAGCCACGGTGCCGTCAGGCCGCCGGTCAAAAGTGCAACTGAAAGCGCCCCGAAAATCCATTCGTTCGACCAGCCGAACGTAGCAGCCATATCGGAAGCAAGAATGCTGAAACTGTAATAGAGGGTGCCGTAGCCGATGATCTGGGTAATGCCGAGTGCGATAATGGCAGAGACCGGCACGCGCTCAGACAAGGCGCTTACCATCAGCATCGAGAACCTGCTCGCCGTCTTCCTTGGTGAACGGGCCTTTATGCGTATCGGGCAGAATGTCCAGAACCACTTCCGAAGGCCGCGCGAGGCGCGTGCCGAGGGGCGTGATGACAAAGGGGCGATTGATCAGGATCGGGTCTTTGAGCATCGCATCGAGCAGTTGCTCGTCCGTCAGATCGGGATTGTCGAGGCCAAGCTCGGCATAGGGCGTGCCCTTTTCGCGGATCGCACCGCGGACGCTCAAACCGGCATCCGCAATCATCTTCACCAGCTCGTCGCGCGACGGCGGGTTTTGCAGATATTCGATGACTGATGGTTCGATGCCCGCATTGCGGATCATCGCCAGCGTGTTGCGCGACGTGCCGCATTCCGGGTTGTGATAGATCGTAACATCAATAGTCATGAGACGGATTCCGTCTTGGTGAGGGTTTCAGGATTGCGGGCATCCATCAGCAGCCATCCCGCGAGCATCAGCGCCAGCAATGCACCAAGGACTTCGGCGACGATGAAGCCCGGCAGATCGATCGGGCGGATGCCGGAAAATGTGTGCGTCAACGATCGGGCAATCGCGACTGCCGGATTGGCAAACGACGTGGACGCGGTGAACCAGTAGGCGGCAGTGATATAAAGGCCGACCAGCCACGCCACCGCATCGGCGCGAAACCTGATGCCGGCGAGGATGACGAAGACCAGGCCGAAGGTTGCCGTCGCTTCGGAGAGCCATTGCGCCCCGCCTGATCGTACGGTTTCCGAAGCCTGCAGCAAGGGCAGTGCGAACATGCAATGCGCAAGCATCGTGCCGGCAACGCCGCCGGCGATCTGGGCGATGATGTAGGCCGGAAGCGACGAGGCTGGCAGTTCACGCCGGAGCGCGAAGACCATCGAAACAACAGGGTTGAAATGCGCGCCGGAGATCAGGCCGAGAACGTTGATCAGCACGACGAGCATTGCCCCCGTTGCCAGCGCATTGCCGAGCAGCGCAAGTGCCGTATCGTCCGTCAGGTTATCGGCCATGATGCCGGAACCGACGACGGTTGCCACGAGCAACATGGTGCCGAGCGCTTCGGCGACCAACCGCCGCGACAGAGGAAATACCGCACTCATGCCGGCAGGCTCCGGACCATCAGGGCGGCGGATGCCGGGCACAGTCTTGCGGCCTGGCGCGTCGTCAGGATGGCGGCGGGCGCTTCATCGCGAGCAATCGGACGAAAGCCGAGCGATTGAAAGAAAGCGGCGGCCGATTCCGTCAGCAGATAGGCAGCATCAGCACCTTTCCTGTGAGCCTCATCGAGCAGGCCGAGCGTGATCGCATGGCCGAAACCGAAGCCTTGCCGATCGGACAGCACGACGATGGATCGCAGGAGTGCCGCCTTGCCATAGAGTTCCAGCCCGCCGAAGCCGATCGTCTCGCCGTCACGCGAAAACCGATAGAAGCTGCGGCCGGCATCTGTGAGATCATCGACCGGAAGCCCGGCGCCGGAAAGTGCGGCACGCAGGCTTTCGTCATGGCCTTCCAAGGGCTGCTGATCAAGATCGAAACCCATCAGCTTGCCCTGGGCTGCTTGATGCTGGCGCCTTCCATCGAACCGATCTGGCGCAGGTGCGATTCCAGCGCGAGCTTGTCGATCGAGGCGAGCGGCAAACTGATGAAGGACATGATGCGGTTCTTGAGGAAACGGGCTGCCTGGGCGAAGGCGCGGCCTATTTCCACTTCGCTGCCTTCTACGGCGGCCGGATCCTCGACGCCCCAATGGGCGGTCATCGGATGGCCGATCCACACCGGGCAAGCCTCGCCGGCGGCGCTGTCGCAGACCGTGAAAATGAAATCCATCTCCGGCGCACCCGCTTCAGCAAACTCATCCCAGCTTTTCGAGCGGAAGCCTGTTGTGGGATAACCCAGCACTTCAAGCTCCTTCAGCGCATGCGGATTGACCTCGCCCTTCGGCTGGCTGCCGGCCGAATAAGCCCTAAACCGGCCTTTGCCTTCTGTATTCAGGATGGATTCCGCCAGGATCGATCGGGCCGAATTGCCCGTGCAGAGAAAGAGCACATTGTAGACGCGATCGATGGTCATTGCAGTTTCTCCTCCATTTTAGGGGTACAGCAGGCCGCGACTTCCGCGGCCGGGGCGCAGATTTCCGGATGACCGGAGCAGCAATCTTCCATCAGGAAGCGGATAAGGCCGCCGAGCGCATCGTAATTCGCCGTGTAGATGATCGAACGGGATTCGCGCTGCTGCGCGATCAGGCCGGAGCGTTCCAGTTCCTTCAGATGGAAGGATACGTTCGACGGCGACACCTCGAGCTTCTCCGCAATCGCGCCGGCCGCCATGCCGTCAGGGCCGGCGACGACAAGCATGCGGATGATGTGCAGTCGCGTCTCCTGCGACAATGCGCCGAATGCGATCAGGGCTTGACGTTGATCCATATTTCAACAATCCTTGAATAATTGAAACGAGGAATAACGCAGATGAACGCGATCGACAACAGCAAAATGCAGAAGGACGATATCACCCTCGGCGAACTCATGAGCATCCTCTCCGGCGCCAAGGATTCACCGCTGGTTTTTTACTATGACGGCCGCCCGGTGAAGCCCGGCTATCATGTCACCGAAGTCAAGGCCGGGCAGTTCCAGGCGCTGGACTGCGGAGCCAATCCGGAAGCCTGGAGCGAGATCTTCATTCAGCTTTGGGATATCGAAGAGGACGATCGCACCCATATGCCATCAGGCAAATTCCATGCGATCATCCGCAAGGTCACCGAGCATGTGAAGCTTGATGATTCGGCCAAGCTGACATTCGAAGTCAGCGACGGCGTTCAGCCGATGCAGCTCTATTGCGCGGCAATGCCGACGCTTCGCGCCGGCGCCGTCCATGTCGAGCTTGCACCGCGGCCGGCGAGCTGCAAGCCGCGCGACCGATGGCTCGCCGAACAAAGCCAATCGAGCTCCTGCTGCGGCCCGAGCAGCGCCGCCAAGTGCTGCGGCTGAGCGACTGCAATGTGCATTTTCTGAACATTGAGTGTTCGATCATATCGGTTTCCATGCTGCGCCTGATTGTGTTTCATCCACGCCAGAGAAACGATGATTTCCATCAGGGAACAACAGCGCGATGACGCGGCCGGCTCGGCAGGAGCCGCGTCCGCCGGCCGGGCCGTTCCCGCAAGGACCCCGAGAGGTGATGCCATGAAGGATGAATTGCGCGAGCTGGTCTCACTCGCCGGCCCCTACCCCCCATTCGATGCGGATGCCACACCAGACGATCCGCGCGACCTCTTCTCGTCATGGCTGCGCGATGCCATCGTATCAGGTGTCCGCGAGCCGCATGCCATGGTGCTCTCGACAACAGACGAAAATGGCGCACCCGACGCCCGCGTTCTCATCCTCAAGAATCTCGACGCCAGGGGCTGGCATTTCGCCACATCAGACAATGGCCCAAAGGGCCGGCAGATCGCCGTCAACCCCTACGTTGCGCTGACCTTCTACTGGCCGGCGCTCGGCCGGCAGGTGCGGCTGCGCGGTATCGCCTTTCCCGCAGGCGAGCAGGAGCGATCCGCCGATTTCCGCGCCCGCTCGCTCAGCGCCAGGGCCGCGGCACTCGCCGGCCGGCAGAGCCAGCCGCTGCCATCGCGCCGGGAACTCGACGCCGCGATCGACGAACAGGCCAAACGCGTCCACGCCGATCCCGATATCGTCGCACCGAACTGGCAGCTCTTTATCGTCATGCCGCATGAGGTCGAATTCTGGCAGGGCGCCGAAGACCGGCTGCATCACCGGCTCTTATACCGGCGGGAAAAGCCCGGCTGGCTGCGCGAGCGGCTCTGGCCATGAGCCCGAGACCTGCGCGGGTGCGATCAGACGCAAAATATCGAAGAATCTGAATCCCGCCCCTTGCAATCCGCCTCGCCACGTATCATATCCCGGCTTCACCTGAAAACGGACTTGCGCTTGGTATTGACGTTCGTCGAGCCGCGTTCGAGTTCACAGGACAAGGGCGCTCCCCGCAAGGGTCGAGCGCCCTTTTGATTCCGGCCGATGGGCGGGAGGGCCGCACCATCAGGCCACGCCTGTCACGGCGCTTGCACGATGCGGCCGCTGCCTCTTATCTCCGAACGTCGAATGGCTGGGTTACCGGACAGCTGGACATCGCCACTTCCGAATATCGAGATGTCCGCATTCGCCTTTGCAGTCATTTGCGCGTCGCCACTGCCGCGGATCAGGATCTGTGCGGACTTGGCGGTCAGATCCTTCAGCCGCGCCGCTCCCGAACCGGAAATATCCACGCCGACCGTATCGGCCGTTCCAGTCGCGGCAACGCTGCCGCTTCCGCGGATGCTCAGCCGCAGTTGAGGCTGATTGATCTGCGATAAGGTCAGGTCGCCGCTGCCGAGCAATTTCCAGTCGGTGATCGCCGGTCCGGAGACGCTGACATCGAGCCCGGACGCAAACCAGCCCGGATCACAATCCAGGCTCAGCCTGCCGCCTTCCAGCCGCACATGGTCGAGAAGCGTTGGATCGCCGCTCACGACAGCTTCCGCCGTATCTCCGGGCTGATAGCGCACTGAAGCTGGCAAATCGATCGTCAAACCGTCGCCGGCGGCAAGCGGTAAAATAATCTTCTGCCTGATAGAGGCGGTCGATCCGCAGGTGGACTGCGTCGCATTCCACAATTGCCTTGCATCGGTCCAATCCCGGCCGGAAAGCCCGATACCCAGCGCCAAAAAGACGGCTGCACCAATCGTTCCCGCCGTGGCGACGAATGCCAATTTTCCGATCATTGTCCAGTTCCCTCACACACTGTGATGAATTCAAACGCGGCCCTGATCCACCTGAGCCAGGCGGAAGTGTAGCCGGGCATAGTGGCCAAGCACGCGTATGCCCGCGCCCAGTCCCATCAGCAGCAACGCACCGCCACCCAGCAGGCAGCTCAAAAGCCCGGCGCCGATAAACAGGCGCGCGACGACTGCCGTCACTGGTTCACCGAACTGGAACAGCAATGTGGTGAAGATGATCTTCACACCGACTGCGCCGATGACTGCCAGCCCGATTGCAAGGCCGGTCGCAACCGCAATGGTGACGATCAGCAACGGCAGCAGGAAAAGAATGTCGACGATCGCAAGGCCGGCGAGCGCCATCGCGGCCCCCGCAAGGTTCGACAGGCTCCACTGCGCTTCGAAACGGCGCAGTCCGGCGTCGGCGCGCAATTCCCTGGCAGTTCTGGCCGGATCGCCCAACGCAGCCGCGACCTCCTCATCGCTGCGGCCAGAGGCATTGGATTCGGCAAAATGGGCGGCGTAGTCGCCGACGATCTCTTCGATCTCCTGAGGCGGCAGACCGGCAAGTCCCAGTCTCAGCGTGCGTAAGAAGGCATCCCTCGTCATGGCAAATCCTCGAGAAGTTTATCGACTGCGTCAGCGAAGGAGCGCCAGTCACGGCGATGAGCTTCGAATATCGTCTGGCCGAGTGGCGTCAGCCGGTAATATTTGCGCGGCGGCCCGCTGCTCGACTCGACGATACGGGTGGCCACCAGGCCGTCATTCTGCATCCGGCGCATCAGCGGATAGATCGTGCCTTCCCCCATGCCGACGGCATCGACCAGTGTGCTGGCGATTTCGTAGCCATAGCTCTCGCCGCGTGAAAGCACGGCCAGTACGCATAGGTCGAGGGCGCCTTTCCGCAATTGAACTTGGATCGAGTCGGTCATGGATACCTCTGCTTTAAAGATTAGATATAACAAGCTATCTGTTTATACAAGGTAGTGTCGAAAATTTCTGACGCGACCGGTCAAGACCTTGATGCGGCGGCTTCACCTGAAAACAGACTTGCGCTTGGTATCGACGTCGGTTGAGCCGAGCTCACAGGACACTCCCCCGCAGACGTGGAGCACCCATTTTTATTCCAGCAGAATCAGGCGTAAGCCGTGCCCGCCATGGCCGCCTTTACACCTGCACTCCCCTGATCGACGAGCGCGAGAAAGACAGCCTTCGCCTTCACCGTATCCCGCCCCTGCCGAAAAGTCCGGTGCGCCTCGATGAAAGCGACGCTCCAACTCGCCAACAGCATGGCGGCCGCGAGCTTGGCGGTCGTATCAGCGGGGTCTTGGCCGACGGATTCGGCGAGCGCCACCGCCAATTCCCGAGCGATCTCGTCGCGGATCGCCCGCGCCCTCGCCTTCAGCGTTTCGCTGTTCTCCACTGTCTCGATAAAGCCCTGGCTCGCCGTGGAAAATAACAGATAAGGCGTCTGCTGCCTGACGAGTTGATGCGCGAGCAGGCGCAAGGTCTCGATGGGTGAAACACTGCCGTCGCGCTGCCGCAGCGCTTCGCGCAGGGTCTCGCGCGCCTCCTCGTCGCGATCGAAGAACATGTCCTCCTTGCGGGGGAAGTGGTTGAACACGGTCATCCGCCCGACATCGGCAGCGGCAGCGATCTCATCGACCGTCACATTCTCGAAACCGCGCTCGAAAAACAACCGGTCGGCGGCAAGCGAGATGGCGCGGCGCGTGGCGAGGCGCTTGCGGGATCGCCGGTCCAGCGGCCCTGAATCCGAGACTTCCACATCTGAAGGGGCTGAGGGTGTTTTATCTGATGGCTTCGGCATGGCGCTCCCAATAGCAGGATTTATGTACTGAGTACATCAATCTTGACAGCGAGTGCCCGAGATCCTATTACTATACTCAGTACATATTTGGATGAAGTACAGCATAGATCCGTTAAACCTGTCCCCGTGGAAGCGCGCTGCCGTGCTCGTGACCGCGAACGGCATGGCTGTGCCCTGCATCCGCTGCCCCCGAAAGGACAAACACTTGAAAGCTATTCAATTCAGCCGCTATGGCGGCACCGAAGTCCTCGAAATCGTCGAGATCGAGGCACCGCATCCCGGTCCCGGCGAAGTGCGGATCGCGGTGCGCGCCGCCGGCGTCAACCCGTCCGACTGGAAGCGCCGCGAAGGGCAATATCGCGCCTTCGAGGAGGTGCACTTTCCCTCAGGCCTCGGCGTCGAAGCCTCCGGTATCGTCGATGAGGTCGGCCCCGATGTCTCCAGTACCTATGTCGGCGATGCCGTCTTCGGTTATGGCAACGGCACGATGGCCGAACATGCCGTCCTCACGCACTGGGTCCACAAGCCGGATGACCTGCCCTTCGAGATCGCCGGCGCCCTCCCCGTCATATCGGAGACCGCATGGCGCAGCCTCGACGAACTCTTCGTCAAAGCCGGAGAGACGTTGCTGGTCAGCGGTGCCGCAGGCGGCATCGGCTCCGCCATGATCCAACTCGCCCGCGTCAGGGGCATCACCGTCATCGGCACCGCGAGCCCGCAGAAACACGATTACCTCAGGGAACTCGGCGCCATCCCGACGACCTACGGACCCGGCCTCACTGAGCGGGTGCGGCAGCTTGCGCCCGATGGCATCGACGCGGCCATCGATGTCGCCGGCTCCGGTATCATCCCCGAACTGATCGCGATCACAGGCGATCCCGCCCGCGTCCTCTCCGTCGCCGATTTCTCGGCCGAGGAGTACGGCGCGAAATTCTCCCACGGCCCGCCGAAAGAGCCGGAACGGATCCTGGCCGATGTGGCCCGGCTCTATTCCAAGGGCCTTTTCCGCCTGCGCATCGAGCAGGCCTTTCCGCTGGAGAAGACGGCCGAAGCGCAGATCGCCAGCGCCGCCGGCCGCGTCACCGGCAAACTCGTCATTTCTCCATGAGTTCCTCAATGAACAAATCTGGCATGAACAAACCGCTCGTCGTCATCTTCACCGCCATCTGCCTCGATGCCGTCGGCATTGGGCTGATCTTCCCCATCCTGCCCCACCTTCTTCAGGACGTGACCCAGACGCAGGACATCGCCTTCTATGTCGGCCTCATGACGGCGCTCTATGCGGCCATGCAGTTCGTCTTCGCCCCCGTGCTCGGCGCGCTCAGCGACACGATCGGCCGGCGCCCCGTGCTGCTGATCTCGCTTGCCGGTGCCGCGATCAATTACGCCATCATGGCCTTTGCGTCATCCCTCACTCTGCTGCTGATCGGCCGCGCCATCGCCGGCCTCACCAGCGCCAATATGTCGGTCGCCTCGGCCTATATCACCGATATTTCGCCTGCCGATCAGCGCGCGCGCCGCTTCGGCCTGTTCAACGCCATGTTCGGCGCCGGCTTCATCATCGGCCCGGTCCTTGGCGGGTTGCTCGGCGATTACTGGCTGCGCCTGCCCTTCATCGCCGCCGCCGTACTCAACGCCTGCAATCTGCTGCTTGCCCTCTTCGTCCTGCCAGAATCCCGCACACTTGAATCTTGCACACCGTCTCGCCAGAAGATCGATCTCGCCACGCTGAACCCGCTGCGGCCGCTGAAATGGATCGTCTCGATGAAAGGGCTGCTGCCCATCGTGCTGGTCTATTTCGTCTTCAGCGCCGCCGGCGAATCCTACGGCACCTGCTGGGCGCTCTGGGGCTTTGACACTTTCGGCTGGAACGGATTCTGGATCGGCCTGTCGCTCGGCGCCTTCGGCATCTGCCAGACCCTCTGCCAAGCCTTCCTGCCGGGGCCGGCAACCCGCCTGCTCGGCGAGCGCTGGTCGGTCATGACAGGCATCGCCGCCGCCGCGATCGCCCTCCTCGTGATGGCACTGGCCAACCAGGGCTGGATGATCTTCGCCATCATGCCGGTCTTCACCCTCGTCGGCATCGGCAATCCCGCCTTCCAGGCGCTCGCCACCCGCACGGTCGAGCCCGACCGCCAAGGTGAACTGCAGGGCGTGCTCGCCTCCACCGTCTCCCTCGCCTCCATCATCGCGCCGCTCGGCTTTTCATCCCTCTATTTCGTGACGCGACAGAACTGGCCGGGCGGCATCTGGCTCTCGGTGATCGCCCTCTACGCGATCGCAGTGCCGCTGGTGCTGATGAGCACGAGAACCCGTGGTGAATGTCTCGATCATCAGCGGTGAAACTCCCTGAAGAAGTTCCACACCTCAACCGCTGTCTCGATATCGCCGCTGCATCCCCCGAAACGAGGTCCATCTACCGGATCATCATGACCGGAGCTGGTATCGGACTTGGCGAGACGGGGCCAGCAATGGCCGCCGTTTTCGACGCGATACAACTGAACTCCCGTATCGGCCCGGCATCCGGACCATTGGACCAGACTGGCGCGGGTCAGGTCATGCGGGTCGAGATGCGGCAGCGCCGTGGCATTTTCCCCGGTGCACCCATCGATCCGGCGCCAATATTCCGTTGTCTCCGGAACGGAAAGCAGCCTACCGAATGAGCGGATATAACCATCGTAGCGCTGCACGTCATCATCAGTGCCGTTCACCATCATGACCGGCATGGCGTGGCCGGGCTTGCAGTCTTCGACCTGCGCTTCGTTTATCGCGCTGGCGACGGGAGCAATCGCTGATACCCTGTCAGGAAGCGCGCAGGCCAGCGTATAGGTCATCAGCGCGCCGAACGAGAAGCCCGTGGCATAGACCCTTGTGCCGTCGGCAATCTTCCGGCTCACCAGATCGTCTATCATGGTGCGGAAAAAGCCGATGTCATCAACCGGCTCGCCATTGATGACAGGCTTCCTGTTTTTGATATTCCAGGCACCGTCGATCGCTTCCGGATAAAGGGTGACGAAGTTCTCGCTGTCAGCGACAGCATCAAATCCGCTGTTTTTCTGGAAATTCACGGCCTTGTCGTCTGACCCGTACATCACGATGACAAGCGGTGCGGGGTGTCCTTCCGCTCCCTTGGGAATATGCAGGATCGCCGTGCGGTCCACGCCCTGCCACTTGTAAGTCAGAACTTCATCGGCATGAGCGGCCGTCCAGCCGAGAAGAAAAAGGAAGGCGGCGAATGGCAGGCGGAGCAATGCGCGGCACATGAAACATTCCCGCTTTCGAACGAAAATACAGCGACGAAACATAAGTCATTCGGTGTCGCTGGCAATGACCGAAAGTAGCGACGCCTAGGGACACGATGTCGCTTCCGGCGGATCGTGGACGAGGCGCGAAGTCCGCTCCCGTCCCATCGGTTTCCCGCAAGATCGAAAACACCCTCAGCGCTCAGGCAAGCCCGCCTGTCGCAAACCCTCGGCGGTCTGGGCCGCCCATTGCGGCACCCCCTGAAACACAGGCCTCGACAAATAACGCTCGATCGTAAAATGCGGCTCGATCTCCATGAGCTTGCCCGCAGCCCACCGGGCCGTCTTCACGTCGCCGCTCATCGCCGCCCAGGCCGCCATCATCCGGTAGCACCAGGTCACGTCGGGATGTTTGTTGACGACCTCCCGGGCAATAGCGACGGCCTGCGAAAGGGAGCCTGCCATGGCGAGCGACAGGGCCATGCCCATGCGCATATTGAAGGCGAGCGGGTCTGCCGGGCTCAGCGTCAGCGCCCGTTCGAACCGCTCCGTCGCGCCAGTCTCGCCCTTGTAGCTTGCAACCCAGCCATAGCGCGCCCATGCCCAGGCATTGTTCGGGTCGAGCGCCAGCGCCCGTTCAAGATAGGCCGCCGCCCGCTCCTGATCGCCGCAATGGCTGAGTGCCCCGCCGACGGCGGTCAGCGCGGTCGGATCATCATCGATGGAGCCCACTGCGGCTTCGACAGATTTTAAAGCCCGCTCCAGATCCCGCTCCGGTTCTTCGGTCCAGATGTAGCCAAGGTGCTGGGCGTAGCACCATGCCAGAAATGCGTGGGCGCGGCCGTAAGCAGGGTCGATCGCGATGGCATCCAGAAGCAGCGGTATTGCCCGCTCGTTCGTCGCCTTGCTCTGGCCCCAGAGATACGGGTAGGCGCGCATGACAAGATCATAGGCGCGCAGGCTGCTGGGTGGCTTGCGCTTCGACAGCTCGGTTTCGGCACTCTGGATGGCCGGATGGATGGCGCCGGTCACCTGAGCCGCGATCCTGTCCTGAAGCTCGAATATGTCCTCGGCCGCGCCCTCATAACGCTCTGACCAGAACTGCATGCGCGTCTCGGTATCGACCAGCTGCACGGATATCCGCAGCCGGTCTCCTCCCCGCCGAACCGTACCCTGGACCACGTAATTGACGCCGAGTTCCCGGCCGAGGTCACGCACGTCGACGAAGCGTCCCTTGTAGGTGAAGGCGGACTGGCGCGCGATGACGAAGAATTCCCGAACGCGCGAGAGCGCCGCGGTGATTTCCTCCACGACCCCATCCACGAAATACTCATCGCCCTGACCGCTGAGATTGTCGAAGGGCATGACGACGATCGACGGCTGGTCTCTGCCGAAGCGGGGCGCAAGTGATGGTGTTGACCTTGGCCCTTGCCCGGCCTCCCCGCTTTCAGCCGCCTCCTGCAGCCAGTCGACCCGAAAGACGGAAATCGGCCTCGGGATATTCTTCATAGAGCGTTCGCCAAGGCTCGTCAGCGTAAACGGCACCTTCCCATAGAGATGCTCGCGTACCGACCCGGAAATGCATATGCCTGACGGCGGCGCCATCTCCTGCAGGCGCGCGGCGATATTGACGCCGTCGCCAAGCAGATCGTCACCCGACACAATGACGTCACCCAGATTGACGCCGATGCGGAACTCCAGGCGGCGATCCCCAGGGATGTCTTTTGGATTGCTCGAGAGGCGTCGCTGGATTTCGACCGAGCACCGGATAGCCTGAACAGCGCTTGCGAACTCGGCGACAAACCCGTCACCCGCAGTGCCGAAGATGCGGCCATCATGCTCGCCCACTATTTCGGCGATCTGACTGAGGCACGCGTTGAGAGCACGAACCGTGCCCTCCTCGTCCAGCGCCGTAAGGCGGCTGAAACCGGCAACATCGGCGGAAAGGATGGCTGCGAGCTTTCGATCCACAGCAGTGATTGCTCCGGCGGCGTATCATACCGTTGGATGAATATGCGCGGATTTCGCCAAATTCATAGAGTTTTGTCGCAAAGGGGACCGATGAACAACCACCTTTGGCATGGCGTATCGCGGTGCTCCAACTCCTGTAGGCCCCAAGCAGACTGAGCTTTGAGGCGCACTGCCAAACCTGCCGAGCACAGGAAGCGCCCGGGCTGTGCAAACGCAAGGGCATAGGGCTTGGCCAGAGGCATTTATACCGCCAGAAGTTATGCGTATTTTTCGATATTCAATTTTACCGATAGTTTTTGGCGCCTGTTAATAGCCGGCTGCTAATCAGTCGTCATCGCAAATGCCTGTGGCCAAAATCGCTGTGATCGAAATCATTATGAAGTCGGAATTTTGAAATGAGACTTTTGAAAAAGCTTGTTGTCGTCACCGCCTTGCCGATGCTGCTTTGCGGCTGCGGCGCAGCCAAAACTCTTCAGGCTGGAGCCGCCAAGCTCTCGGATGACCTCGGGACCGCCCTGACCGCCCCCTATACCAAGATCGACAGCCAGTGGCGCGGCAAACCGATCGCGAAATTCGAAGACAAGTTCGGGGCGCCGACGGACCGCAGCGTTGCAGGCGGAGCGCCCGTGCTGACCTGGCAGCGATCGCGCATGGTGCGGATACCCGCAAGAACCTATGACCAGACGGAATACATCGGTAACATGGTCCTCACCAAGCGGATCTTCTCACCGGAACATGATCAGGAAGTGTCCTGCACCGTCGCCGTCACCGCAAAATCCGGAATGATCACGCGGGTGAAGCCGCTGAGCGACAGGGTCGTTCCGGTTGGCGAAGACGGGTTCTTTCCGTCGAACACCTCGACCTGCCAGATCATTTTCGGGCTGTGAGGGAATAGCGCGAGCGCAATGGACGCGGATCACGCCTTCTGCGCAGAAATCTTCGGCACGGTCGGCGGACTGGCAACCCATGGCCCATTGAACACGTGCGCCGATCATCGCGGCGTTCTTGCGTCACATATCCTTCACCGTTCCCGATTAGGCAGACCGAAATCCGGAGACTGCCCATGGACTCGACCACCCAGCCGAACCGCCCCAAGATCGCCGAAACCGTCATCCACCCGACCGCTACCCTCAGGGATTCCAGCATCGGCAAATGCTGCGAGATCCTGGATAATACCTCCCTGCACACGGTCGAACTCGGGGATTACTCCTATCTCGGACAGCGCTGCATCGTCAGCGATGCAACAATCGGGAAATTCTGCGCCATCGCCGCAGAAGTCAGGACCGGCGCACCCAATCACCCGATGGACCGCCCGTCGATGCACCGCTTCACCTATTGCCCGGAATATTACTCCGCAGACGCCGCGCGCGATCACTCCTTCTTCGCCGAGCGAAAGGCGGACCGCGCCATCATCGGCAATGACGTCTGGATCGGCCATGGCGTCATCGTGCTTCCGGGTGTGACGGTTGGAGACGGCGCCGTGCTCGCGGCAGGCGCGGTGGTGACCAAGGACGTTGCGCCCTATACGATCGTCGGCGGCGTTCCCGCCAGGTTCCTGCGCGAGCGCTTCTCGCGAAACGTTGCGGAAAAACTTGCCGCGATCGCTTGGTGGGACTGGCCGTTCGAGACCATCATGGCACGGCTCGCCGATTTTCAGTCCAGCGATATCGAAGCCTTTTGCGAGCGCTGGGCCTAGTTTGGGAATTCATTGAGAGAGACAAGCGGATCATGAGCGACGAGAGACATGAGCATAATGCGGCCTGCCACTGCGGCCGCGTCAAATTCCGGCTCCGGTTGGCGGACGAATTCAACACGATCCGCCGCTGCACCTGCTCTTACTGCCGCATGCGCGGCGCCATCGCCGTCTCAGCCGATCTCAAGGATATCGAATTTATTCGGGGCGAAGACAACCTGACGCTCTATCAATTCAATACCCGCACGGCGAAGCATTATTTCTGCAAGACCTGTGGCATCTATACCCATCACCAGCGCCGCTCGAATCCGAGCCAGTTCGGCATCAATGTCGCCTGCATCGAGGGTATCAGCCCCTTCGACTTTCCGGACGTGCAGGTCATGGATGGCGTCTCCCACCCCTCGGATTCCGGCACCAAGGCGAGGGTCGCCGGCATACTTCGCTTCGAGCCGACAAAGTGAGATCATGCCGGGCGAGCGCTCTTGCCCCGGAAGCGGCTCCAGCGGCATACGGCCGCCAAAATGAAACGAGGCCCAGGCATTCGCCGGGCCTCGCTGATTGAGCCGGATATGTGCCACGCTCAGCTGGTGCGGCGTGACACGACCCCGTCAGTAGTCCCAGAAGATCGGCACCCAGCGAAAGGCTTCGCCGTCGACCGCCACATGGCCGATGGACGGGAACGGCAGGTGCGTGGCCACCAACAGTTCGCCGGTCGCCGCGAGCTCACGCAGAAGTCGGATACGAACGCGAACCGCCTCTTCGGGGTCGTGTTCGAAACCGTTGAACCAGTCGGGATGTTCGAACCCGACCGCAAACACGGCGTCGCCGGCAAACATCAGCTTGTCGCCGCCGGAGGCCACGCGGACCACGCTGTGCCCGGGGGTATGGCCACCGGTGCGGGAGACGACGACACCCGGCGCCACCTCGTATTCTTCATCGAACAGCCGCAGCTGGTTTTGGTACTCCTTGGCGAACCGCTTGGCGGCTGCCCGAAGCGCGTCCGGAAAGCCCGGCGGCATTGAGACGTGAGAGAAATCGGGCGCCTCCCAGAATTTGACCTCGGCGGCGGCCACATGGATGCGCAGGTCCGGACGCAGCCGTTCCTTCACCCCTTCGACGAGCAGCCCGCCAACATGGTCCATGTGCATGTGGGTCAGCACCACGTCGGTCACGGAACCAAGATCGATGCCTGCGGCCTCCAGTCGCTTGATCAACTGTCCGGCCCGCGGCAGGTTCAAGTCCGGGTCGATCCCGAGCCCCGCATCGACGAGGATGGTCTGTGCGCCGCTACGCACCACGACCACGTTCAGCGACCAGTCGAAAGCGTCCGGCGGCAGGAACATGTCGCCCAGCCAGCCGGCCCGCACCTTCGGGTCGGCGTTGTGTCCCAACATCGCGGTTGGCAGCGGCAGAACCCCATCGCTGACCACCATCACCTCGATGTCGCCGATATCAAGCGCATAGCGCGACGGAACCAGCTCGCCGGGCTTTGCTCCACCGGGAGCCGAACTGTTCTGCGAGGACATATTTGTCTGTTGCGGACCCGTGCTACGGGCTTTTGTTTCTAACTGCGACATGACGCGCTCCTGTGTTGCGTGGACACCAGCCTGTCACTGTCCATTCGGTAATACGCGGATGTCGCATACCAGCATGGATCCGGCGCTCGAACCTCACGTTTCCAGACGTTTCCGTTTTCGAGCGCTCTTTGGTGGCGGCCCCTAACAACTACAGCCGCCCTCACGCGCCCGTAATCCAAACTTACGTTTAAGACGGGGCGGCTGACCGTATGTCGCCTCTCGATCATGTTAAAAAAAGAGCCGGAACGCCGTTCAAACAACAAATGAAATCAGGCTCTTACCATTGGAGCCACGCTCGCACGTCTGCTTTCAGGATGAGCCACGCAGCAGGGATGGCGACCGGATTCAGGACCTAAGCTGCCATTCGCTTAGTGGGAGCTCTTTGTCAAAACCGGCTCCAGGGCATCGAGCAGAGCGCTCGGTGAGACTGGCGGGCCGCCAGCTTCCCACGAGTTCTGGAACTCGGCAATTTCTATCCCGACGAAGTCATGTTCTGCGATAACCTTGCAGCAGGCTCGCACATCATCCAGCGACAAGCCGCCTTCGCATTCGTAATCTGTCGGCACGATGCCGGGCTCCAAGACATCGCAGTCGAAATGCACATAGACGGAGCGACCGGCGATCGCTCTCCCAAGGTCGGTCGCGAGATCGGCTCCTGGTTCGATATGCGGGATGTCGTGTTTCGCGATCAGATCCAGTTCGTACGGATCGAGGTCACGTTGACCGACGAGAACGACCTGATCAAAGCTTAAACCCGCACCGAGACCGGAATCCCAAAGGCCAAGTGGCCCCGCAAGCGCCAGCCCGCCGAGATATCCGGTAGGGCTGGCCTCCGGTGGATTGAGATCGCCATGTGCATCGAACCACACGATGCAGGCCGCGGGATGGTGCTTCGCAACGGCTGGAAGGGTTGCCAGCGAAACCGCGCAACGGCTGGTGGCAGCGATCGACGCCGCGCCTGCGGCCAACACCTCGTCAAATCGGGACTGCAACTCTCTGAGCGACGGCAGGGCCGCATCAAGCTCTTCGCGCCAACCGCCATTCACGGCGGGCTCCGGGGTGCCGATCACTGCAGGAGAAATGCCGGTTCGGCGTTCCAATTCCTCGCCGATCGCCTTCGCACCCGGCATCGCCAGGTCGTTGTGATCTCCTGCGCGTCCCTGGAACACGGTATATTCTACTTTTCCAGCCATCGCTTACAACCTCGCAACGTGTTGTTCCCACCCGTTTAACTGGTTTCCGTGTGGAAAGCGAGAAGGTCAGCAAGCGCCGCGTTGCACCCATGTCGTCTGGGGGTTCAGCAATGTGCCCTACCCCGGAAACGGCTTCAGCGTCCCGAACCAGGCAACGAGCGCGACAACACAGGCCGCGATCACGAGTTCCCCCACGAACGGCATCTTTCGGGTGCTGTGGTCCAGTGCGCCATGGCGCGATCTGCCGGAGCGCTACGGCCGCGCACGACGACCGGCCCAACCGGACGTCGGAGGCCCCGATCAATCGGAGCCCCCCTTGCCTTGTGTCAGCCAACGTCTTGTGTCAGCGAACGCGCTTCTGGAACGACTTCTTCACATCATGCCGCCCATGTCAGGCATGCCGCCTGCTGCGGAATCTTTCTTGGGTATATCGGCGATCATGGCTTCCGTGGTCACGAGAAGCCCGGCAACCGAAGCCGCATTCTGCAGCGCCGTACGAACGACCTTGACCGGGTCGACGATGCCCATGGCGATCATGTCGCCATATTCAGACGTCTGGGCGTTGTAGCCGTAGTTGTCTGTATTGCTCTTGAGAATGTTGCCGACGACGATCGAGCCTTCATCACCAGCATTTTCGGCGATCTGGCGAACCAGCGACTGGAGCGCCTTGCGGATGATGTTGACGCCGGCATTCTGGTCGTCATTCTCGCCCTTGACGTCAAGAACGATAGAGCAGCGCAGCAGGGCCGTGCCGCCGCCCGGAACGATACCCTCTTCGACAGCAGCGCGCGTCGCGTTGAGAGCGTCGTCGATGCGGTCCTTCTTTTCCTTCACTTCGATTTCCGTCGAGCCGCCGACGCGGATAACGGCAACGCCGCCAGCGAGCTTGGCAAGACGTTCCTGCAGCTTTTCGCGGTCGTAGTCAGAGGTGGTTTCTTCGATCTGGGCCTTGATCTGGGCAACACGGCCTTCGATGTCGGACTTGGCGCCAGCGCCGTCGACGATCGTCGTGTTTTCCTTGGAGATCGAAACCTTCTTGGTGCGGCCGAGCATGTCGAGGGTGACGGACTCGAGCTTGATGCCGAGGTCTTCGGAGATGACAGTGCCGCCCGTCAGGATAGCGATGTCTTCCAGCATGGCCTTGCGGCGATCGCCGAAGCCCGGAGCCTTGACAGCGGCAATCTTCAGGCCGCCGCGCAGCTTGTTGACGACGAGCGTGGCAAGAGCTTCGCCTTCGACGTCTTCAGCGATGATGAGGAGCGGCTTGCCGGTCTGAACGACAGCTTCGAGAACCGGGAGCATGGACTGCAGGTTCGAGAGCTTCTTTTCGTGCAGCAGGATGAAAGCGTCTTCGAGGTCAGCAACCATCTTTTCCGGGTTGGTGACGAAGTACGGGCTCAGGTAGCCGCGGTCGAACTGCATGCCTTCGACGACTTCGAGCTCGGTTTCAGCGGTCTTGGCTTCTTCGACGGTGATGACACCTTCGTTGCCGACCTTCTGCATCGCATCGGCGATGTACTGGCCAACATCCGTCTCGCCGTTGGCCGAGATCGTGCCGACCTGGGCGATTTCTTCCGACGTGCTGATCGTCTTGGCCTTGGAAAGCAGATCCTTGACGACAGCAGCAACGGCAAGATCAATGCCGCGCTTCAAGTCCATCGGGTTCATGCCGGCTGCAACAGCCTTGCCGCCTTCGCGAACGATGGCCTGTGCGAGAACCGTGGCGGTCGTGGTGCCGTCGCCGGCAATGTCGTTGGTCTTCGAAGCAACTTCGCGGACCATCTGCGCGCCCATGTTTTCGAACTTGTCATCCAGTTCGATCTCTTTGGCGACGGCGACGCCATCCTTGGTGATGCGTGGCGCGCCGAAGGACTTGTCGATAACGACGTTGCGGCCCTTCGGACCAAGCGTGACCTTCACCGCATCGGCGAGAATATCGACACCGCGCAGCAGCTTTTCGCGCGCATCGCGGCCGAATATGATTTGTTTGGCAGACATGGAAACCTCCCGGGCTGATCGCCCAATGATCACTATAAAACAGAATAGGGATGCGGTCGACGATCAGGCGATAATGCCCATCACATCCGCTTCCTTCATGATCAGCAGATCCTCACCGTTGATCTTGATCTCGGTGCCGGACCACTTGCCGAACAGGATGCGATCGCCGGCCTTGACGTCGAGCGGAACGATTTTGCCGGACTCGTCACGAGCGCCGGTGCCGACGGCGACGATTTCGCCTTCCTGCGGCTTTTCCTTGACCGTGTCAGGAATGATGATGCCGCCCTTGGTCTTGGCTTCAGCCTCGATCCGGCGCACGACGACGCGGTCGTGTAACGGCCGAAAATTAATCTCTGTCATTGTGGGGTTCCTCGACGGGATCGCAGCCGAATGGCCAATCCCGATGAACCGTTTTAGCAGTCTTGCGTTGAGAGTGCTAGTGAGATTCGTGTTTTGGTAGAATCCGAGAGCGTGATCTCCACCGGGCCTTGAATGACTGCGGATCGGTGCGGCCCACTTGTTTAAAATCTTTTGGATCTTATTTAAATTTTTTAAGGATCGAACGTCTGGCGTCGATGGAATTCGAAACCGGAATAGTTGCGGTCGCCATGCGAACCTCGTGCACCAAGAAGAGCTCAAATCTGCCTGATATCGGCCACCCAAGGAGACGCGATATGATCGAATTCCGGAAAAAGAGTGAAAACGAAGTCAGATCTGCCGAGATAGAAGCAAGTCTGAAGAAACTGGACGCGGAAATGGCCTCCCCGAACATCAAGGAAGTCAAGCATGAAGAGCTCTCCAAACTCCGCGACCAACTGAGCATCGAGCAGGCAGCAATAAGAGAGCCAACCAAGCGCGTTTGAGAATGGAAGGCTTCGCGGCAGCCTGATCGCCGCGAATGGGCTCCAGATGACCTCGACTTCGTCCTTGCCCGTTTATGGATGGATGAGCATTTTCCGGCTTAGCTCCGGAAGGTGGCGTTAAGCAGCGCCCTATCCCGGAAACGGTTCCAGCGTCCCGAACCAGGCGACGAGCGCCACAACGCAGGCGGCGATTACGAGCTCCCCCAGGGTCCCCACCGCCAGCGCTTTCCCGGCCAAGTGCGACCGCCCCATGCGCGGCACCAGCCCATAACGGTTGACGACGGCAATCAGCATCATCAGCAAGGCAAGCGCGATCTTCAGGGAAAGCAGCCGCTGATACGGCACGCTCCAGTCAAGCGGCAAGCCGCCGATGATCAGCAGACTATTGGCAACCCCGGATAAAATGACGAGCGCCACCGCCACATGCCCCGCCGTCGAGAAACGGATCAACGCTGTCAGGGCATCCGCCCCTGCCGCGCTATCACCAAGCCGGGAAAGCACGAGCGCCACGGGGATCAGCGCCCCGACCCAGGCGCCGCCCGAGAGCACATGCACCATGTCGTTCGCCCGGTGCAGCACCCGCAGCCACCCGTCATTCATGGCCGCATGGCCGGTCAGCGACAGGCCGCAGAGAAGAAGCGCGGAGACGACAGCCGTAGCGGCAACCTTCTGCCGTAACGGCAGCAATGTCACCGTAAGGAGAAGCGCGGCAAACACCGCCTGCCAGGCCCAGGCAGTGCCGACAGAGGTTCCCGTCAGCACTGATATCATCACATCCCCGTCCAGCCCATCCGCCCAGCCATTGCCGAGCATGGCGCAGCGCACCGGCAGCACCACCACTGTTGCAATGACAGCCAGCGCCACCGCGGCAACACGCACGGCCCGGAGCTTCGCCCAGATACAGCCGCTCAAGCCATGCGGCACGAGCAGCCACAGATAGGCGGCGCTGCCCCAGAGAAACAGGACGGCCCCGTCGAAGACGAAACGGCAGGCGATGTTGGCGGTATCAGGTGTCATCAGGGCTTTACGGTGAAGCTAAACGCGCCATTCGTCTTGTGTCCGTCGGTCGAAAGCACATGCCAGTCGACCGTATAGCTGCCGGGCGCGAGCTTATCAGACACCGGCACCATCAGCACCTTGCCGCCATCCTCGAGCATGGCGTCGCCGAGTTTGATCTCTGTCTTGTCCGGCCCGGTGATGGTGACGCCGCTGAACTTGAGGGTCAGTTCCTCGGTGAAGGTGAGATCGAGTTCGCTGGGGGACGCGACGGCAGCCTTGTCGGCCGGTGCGGAGCTTTTCAGATGCGCATGCGCAAAAGCCTGGCCGGCTAGGGCGATGCTCGCGATGGCGGCGACGGAGAGAATGCGGGTCAGTTGAGACATCAGATTATGCCTTTCGGTTTCATTGGGACAGGCGATGGCGTTTGGCCCTTGCCTGGTTAGACAGTCGGAGAGCGGATTTATTCCGGGCGATGCTGCAATTTGCTGCTGGGGTTTGCGCTTTGTTCGAAGGGCCGTCATCTCACACCCCTCCGCCGAGCAACACATCACGGATCTTCGCCAGCGCCTCATCCCGATCCGTGCCGTACGGAATCAACCCCTTCAGCCGCCCATCGGCGCCGATCATCAGCAGCGAAACCGTGTGGCTCATGTGATAATTGCCGTCTTCGCTCGGCAGCTTCGACGCATGGATGAACCAGCCGTCGGAGACCTTCCTCATCTCCGCCGGCTCACCGGTAATGCCCGTGATGCGGCTGGAAAAGGCGGTGACGTAATCATGCATCACCTCTCGCGTGTCGCGCTCCGGATCGATCGAGAAGAAATAGGCCTTCAGCGCCCTGCCCTGATCGCCGAGCGTCACCAGCCAGTCGGCCACCTCGTAGAGCGTCGTCGGGCAGGCCTCCGGGCAATGGGTATAGCCGAAATAGACGAGCGCCGGATGCCCCAGGAAGATCGACTGGTCGACCGCATTGCCCCGATCATCGACAAGAGAAAAATGCGTATTGAAAGGCCCGGTGCGCGGCTCCGAAAGATAGAGCGACACCATCAGTGCGACGAGCGCGCCGATGAAGACCGCACTTGCGGCAAAGCCTGAAATGGCAAGGGTGCGCGCGCTCATTGGCCATGCCCCTCATGGCCGCCCTGACCGGCATCACCAGCCTCGCCCGCCATCATGACAGTGCCTTCGAAGCTCGCAAACAGCGCCAGCACTTTGGGGTCGAGCCTGGCTTCAGCCTCCGCGAGATCCGCCGCCAGCGCCTTGGCATCGTCAGCCGAAAGCCCGGCCTTCTCCAGCGCCGCCGCTTGCCTGATCCCGTCGCCGCTGCAGAGAAAAACGCTCCAGCCATGATGCCCCTTCTTCAATAGCGCGCGTCCGCCCCGCCCATCTTGCTGCCAGCCGGCGATCGCCCAGTCATTCCTGACGACCACGGGCAGAATGGTCAGCGGCTTGTCCGGCCGCTCGAACATCGTCTTAAGCGTCGCTGGAATGGCCTCTTCAGGCGGCGGCCCCGACATGTCCATGCCTTCCATGCCAGGCATATCCATCGCCCCATGGTCCATGCTGCCATGGTCCATGCCGCCATGATCCATGTGACTGGCCCCGCCGACATCGTTCAGCGGTCCAGCGATCTTGCCGACAGCGAAATCGACCGTGATCTCACCAGCCTTCTCGAAGCTCAGCACCGCCCGGATCGTCTCGCCCTGCTTGAAGGGTTTTTCGACGTTCTGGAACATCAGATGATAATTGGGCTCCAGCGTCACCGTCTGCCCGGCCGGAATGGCAAGCCCGCCCTTCAGCTCACGCATGGTCATGATGCCGTTTGCCATGGTCATCTGGTGCAACTGCACGGTCTTCGCCCGATCCGAGCTTGCGGCAACAAGTCGGTCCGGCTCGCTGCCTGTATTGGTGATCGTCAGGTAGCCGTCGCCGACCTTGGCGCCCGGCACCATGGAATGCGAGGCCGCATGGTCGATCCTGATCGTCGGCTCCTGTGCCACCACAGCCGTCGCAATCATCACGCCAACGAAGAGAGAAACAATCGTCTTCATCATCATCTCCTCCTCAGGCAAAGGCGCGCTTCAGCGGCGGCACGAAGCGGATCACCACCTGGTCGAAGGCGATCATCAGCAGGATCACCAATCCGCTCATCGGAAAGGCAACGGCGAAGGCGAGCACGATAGTCCAGAGCCCGAGATAGACCGAGCGCCGCGGCGGCATGGGCGGCACGCCGAGCCGCCCAGCCGGCCGCCGCTTCCACCACATGACGATGCCGGTCACGCAGGAGAGGATGATGACGAGGCAGGTCGCGAGCATCAGCAGCTGGTTGAAGAGCCCGAATTCCTGCCCCTGATGTACATTGATGCCCCACTCGATCGCCTGGCCGAGGAAGGGATATTGGCCGAAGGAGAGATCGACGAGCACCTTGCCGGAATATTGGTCGATATGGAGAGTGCGCTCCTTGGCGAGATCCTCGGGATAGACCGCCGCCGTATAGACACCCGTCTCGCTGCCGGGGATAGCGAGATCGAAGCCCGGCGCCATGCCGAGCCCGCGTGCGATCTCCACCGCCCGATCAAGCCCGATCGGCTTCTTCGACTGCGCCGCCGCAATCTCCGACAGCGGCACCGGCGCCTTCTCGACGATCCAGCCGGCCTTCGGCAGGATATCCTCCGTCACCTTCTGCGATTTCGGCACGGCATCCCACAGCTGCACCGGATAGCCGAGATCGTGGCTTGTCAGCCAGGCGTTGGCATTGGCGCCCCAATAGCCGGACCAGGGCATGCCCGTCATCGCCATGAAGAAGATCAGGATACCGGCGAAGGCACCGGTCACCGCATGGAGATCGCGCCAGAAGACCCGCCGCGAAGGCGTGCCGCGCACGGTCACCACCCCACCCGTCTGCCGCCGCGGCCACCAGAGATAGATGCCGGTCACGACCAGCACCATGGCAAAACCGCCCGTGATCTCGATCAGCTTGTTGGGCAAGCCGCCGAACAGCGCAAGGCTGTGGATGCGCTTGACGACATAGTTGAACTCCTCGGTGGAGCCCACCGTATCCAGCACCTTGCCGTCATAGGGATTGACGAAAACCAGCGTCTGGCCGGCATCCGAAGACACGGTTACGATCGCTGACCGGCCGAGCCCGGCCGGGTCCCTGTAGGAGTTCGCAACCGAGCCCGGAACGGCAGCCGCCGCTATATCGGCAATCTTCTGCGGCGACCGCGCCTCGCCGGCGGGCTCGACGATATAACGATAGGCAAAGACCGTATCGCTGATCTCGTCCTTGAAGAGATAAAGCGAGCCGGTAATGGCAAGGTTCAGCAGGAAAGGAATGACCAGCAGGCCGGCAAAGAAGTGCCAGCGCCAGATGGCGCGATAGAGCGAAACGCCTGGTACGGCGTTCTCTGCCGCCTCAGTGGCAGTGGTGATAGACATGGAAGTGGATCCGAATCCTCGGCCGGCGGCGTCAATGCGGCCCGGCCATGATTGCAAGACGCATCACGGCCAGAGCCACGACGCGGGTTCAGGCAAGGATCGGATTTGCAGGCGGGGCGCGCGGCCCGGTATTCGGCGGAAAGAGCTCGCGATGGAAGGCCTCGACGCGGCGCGGCAGCTCCACCTTGAACGTAAAGCCGATGCGCGCACCGGTGATATCGGCAGGCTGCGGCAGCACGACGGAAGCGCCGATACGGCAGGCTTCGCACGGATTGAGATGCGCAATCTTGCCATGCTCCTTGCCGTGGTCGTCGACAACGGTGACGCAGAGCGTTGGAAGCGTGCCGTCGGGCAGCACATATTGGGCAAGCGCCGCAGGGCTCAGAGCATCTTCGGCAGCTGCTGGAACCTGATGCGCAAGACCGACGAAGACGAGCGCGATGGCGCACAGAATGCGCACCAGCCATTGCTCGATCCTGTCCAGACGATGTTGCATCGTTCCCCTGCGCCGCGAGGCCCCTACCTCAGCATCGAATCCGTGATAGCGGCATCTCGCGCAAAGCTCAATGCGACATTCATGACCGGACGACGGATCATAGCGGCTCAGGCAGCCGGATTGAATGGTGACGGATGGGACGGAAGCAAGGTCGCCCCATCCGTCGAAATCCCGCTACACGCATCCACGTCGGTCAGATGCGCCAGTTCCATCTGGGCCTTGAGGCCAGCCGGTTGCCCGAGTTAAGCGCGATCGAAGGCGGCGCGATTTTGCTCGACGAAAGCCTCCACCGTCATTGGCGGCGTTCCCGTGAATTGCTCGATGACGTTGTTGGTCCCCGCAAAGACGCCGTTGCGGCAGTCCTCGGCAATGCACAGGAAGTGCTGGATGATGAAATCGTCAAGGCCGAAACTCTTCAGGCGCGCCGTATAGGCTTCGTCAGTCGCCGGCCGGTAGCCGATCTTGCGGCCGAGCACTTCGCTCATCCTTGCGGCGATCTCCGCCTCGCTGAGCTCCACCGGACCGAACAGCGGATAGATCTTGCCGGCGTGTTCGGCCGGGTTTTCCAGCATGGCCGCAATCAGCCGCGCCTGGTCCTCGCCAGCAACAGGCGCATGCCTCCCCTCGCCATAGGGCAGCTCGATCACGCCCTCATTGGCAATGACGTCGCTCACCCAGGGGAATGTCAGCCATTCGGAGAAGAAGGTCGGGCGGATATGGGCGGTCGGCACACCCGACCAGTCCAGTACGCGCTCGGCGACCCAATGGTTGCGGGCAGCATGGCTTTTCGCCACCTCGCGCGCCGAAATCTGCGACATGTTGACTATGAGCTCCAGTTTTGCCCGCCGTGCGGCATCGGCAAAATAGGCCGTCACATCGATGAGATCCGGGCGGATCGGATAGCAGAGATAGGCGGCATTCACGCCCGCGACCGCGCTGATGACGGCATCGTGGTCGGTGAGGTCCCCGACCACGACCTCCGCCCCCGCCTCGGCGAGTGCTTGAGAACGCGCATCTTCCCGATGCACGAGCGCACGCACCTTGTGGCCCTTTTCCAGGAGGATGCGGGTCGTATGCTTGCCGGTTTTGCCTGTGGCTCCGGTCACGAGATAGGTCTTGGACATGGTCTTCTCCAGTTGTGAAAAGGGCGCAGGATTGCGCCGGAGCGAACCACAAGGCTCGCCCGTTACAAATCGCCCGCCCTTGAAATTTAGATTACGAGTGACATCTAATTAGATGTTGGATACAATCTAAATTGTCAAGGTGCTGGAGACCGGAAATGCGAAAATCAAACGAGGAGGCGGCAAGGACGCGCCAGACCATCGTCGCCACCGCAGCCGACGAGATCAGGCGTTCGGGCGTTGCTGAAGCAAGCGTCGCCGACATCATGGCCGCTGCCGGCCTGACGCCGGGCGGCTTCTACCGCCACTTCGAAAGCAAGGATCATCTGGTCGCCGAAGCGCTGGAAAAGGCTGGAGATCAGGTCGCCGGAAGCATGCGCAAAGTGCGCGACGAGGCCAGCTTCGACGATGTCGTCAACGCCTATATCGAAGCCACCCGGGCCGGCGGCAAGGCCGTGCCCTCCTGCCCCATCTCCTCCCTCGGCAGCGAGCTCGCCCGCTCCGGCCCGGAGGCGCGAGAAGCGGCCACCAAAGTGATCGAGGACATGTTCTCCGTCTTCAGCTCCGGCCCCGCCGGTACCAAGGCCAGCCGCCGCAAGGGAATGGCCGCCTTCGCCATGCTGGTCGGCGCGCTGACGCTGGCGCGTATTGTGACCGATGAAGAGATGGCCGATGAGATTCTGGATGTAGCCCGGCAGAAGCTGCACCGGGCGGAGTGACCTGCCCATACGACACACTTGCGAATCTCATAAGTGTATGCTTATGTGTTGTCATGATGGAACACGACATTTTTCGCGCGCTCGCCGACCCGACCCGCCGCACGATCTTCGAGAAGCTGGCGAACGGCAGCATGAATGCCAGCGCGCTTCGCCAGGGCATGGATATCAGCCAGCCGGCCATGTCCCAGCATCTCGCCGTGCTGCGTTCGGCACGGCTTGTGCGCGAACAGAGGGAGGGCCGTTTCGTGAATTACGAGGTCGATCCCGAGGGGCTCACCCTCATCGCCCAATGGCTGGCGAAATATCGCGCCTACTGGCCAGCCCGCATCGATGCTCTCAAGCTCTTGCTGAAGGATATGGACCAATGAACGAGGTGAAGACCGAGATACAGACCAAGCAACAAACCGGCTTCGAACAGAGATACGAGCTGGATGCGCCGCCGGAAAAGGTCTGGCGGGCGATCAGCATTGCGGAATTCCGGGAGAAATGGCTGCCGAAGGAAGCGCTTGTCGATCCGCAATCGCTCGCGGAGACGCCGGGCAAGGAAATCCGCTACCGATTGCGCGACGATGCCCCACCCTATCTCGAAAGCACCGTCACCTTCACGATCGCCGCGAATGCATCCGGCGGAACCAGCCTGCGGATTGTCCACGAGCTGACTGATGCCACTTTCGAGCGTCTCACGAGATCGGTCGCCAACAGCAACAGCCAGACTATGATGCTCGCCGCCTGACGCGGCAGGCCTTCCCGCTTATCAATTCTGAAAGATTGGAGTTCGCCGATGCGCGAAGCGATGCAACTCGTCCCCATGGTCGTCGAACAATCCTCCCGAGGGGAGCGATCTTTCGACATCTATTCCCGCCTCTTGCGTGAGCGGATCATCTTTCTGAACGGCGAGATCAACGACGGCGTGTCCGCCCTCGTCTGCGCCCAGCTTCTGTTCCTGGAGGCAGAAAATCCCAAGAAGCCGATCAACCTCTACATCAATTCGCCGGGCGGCGTCGTGACCAGCGGTTTTGCCATGTACGACACGATGCGTTTCATCCGCGCGCCGGTGCACACGCTCTGCATGGGAACGGCCCGCTCGATGGGCTCCTTCCTGCTGATGGCCGGCCAGCCGGGAGAGCGATATGCCCTTCCGAATGCCAGCATCCTCATCCACCAGCCCCTCGGCGGCTTCCAGGGCCAGGCGTCCGATATGCTCATTCATGCCGAGGAAATCAGGAAGACGAAGCAGCTCATGACCAGCCTCTATGCCGAGCATTGCGGGCGATCCTATGAAGAGTTCGAGCAGGCGATGGATCGGGACCGCTTCATGAGGGCTGAAGAGGCCCTGGAATGGGGGCTGATCGACCGCATCCTGACGGATCGAGAGGATGTGGCAGAGGTAGGAGCGCAATAGCCATGCGCCCCGCCCTCGCCAGCCTAAACCTCAGCTACCGGCCTTCAATGCCGTATTGCAAAGGCTCCAATAGCCGCCGCCCTTCTGGATCCATTTCAGATCGTTGAGCGTGCCGGCATCCTTGTTGGCATGATAGCTGTCGACGCAGGTATGCAGCCGGCCCTTGGCAGGCGTTTCGCTGGCGTATTTCTTGTCGATCGCCTTCGGCATGGTCACGCCCTTGGGGGCCTTGACCGTCGGCTTTGCGGGCTCCTTGTCCGTCGTTGCGGCCACTGCCTTGTCATCGGCAGCATCTTCGGCGGCCGCATCCGCGCCACAGAACTTCGCCCGGAAGTCGTTCCACTTCATGTCCTTGGCCGAACCATCGGCCTTGGCCGTCTGATATTTGGCGCTGCATTCCTTCATGGTCAGCGCGGAGGCCGGAGAAACGAAGAAGGCGGCGGCAATCAACGCTCCGGCGGAAGCGGGCACAAGCAATCTCGCAATCATGGGATATCCTCGTGTTGGGGGCAGTTCACGGCATGCACGTCTTTGGGGCCCCAAATCTTTGAGACCCCAAGTCTTTGAAGCCTATGAAACGGTTCCATTGGGCGTTGCCGCATCGACGGCTTTCGGCAGATGCTCGGCAAGCAGCTTGGACACATCATCGGCATTGACGCCGAACTTGGCGGCGAGATCGCGCAGCTGATCGGACGACAAGGCCGCCTGGATCTGTTCCGCCGATACGGGAAGATTGTGGCCGGTGCCGATCCAGGATGAGACCTGCTCGCCGAGGCCCGCCGAATTGAGCTGGGAAACGATGCCCTGCAGCCCTCCGGCATTGTCGAATATTCTGGTTGCAACCGCGACGTAATCGACCTGCCTGCCGGCAAGCACATCAGAGAGAACACCGCCTAAACCGTCGAAAATACTCATGGTTGCTCCTCCACCCATCAGCGGATTCTACATTAGCATGAGGTAAAATTTCTGTCATTCCGGATTTGCGAAACGACAGCCTTCCCTCCGCAAACAATACTTCTCGCTGGCCCTGCTTGACGTTGCCCATGGTGACGTCCTAAGTCGGGGGAGACGGTTCCCCGAGGAGAACTTCGAGGGGATTAATAGGGAACACGGTGCGGACGACCCAAAAGGGACCAAGACCGTGGCTGCCCCCGCAACTGTAAGCGGATTGCCGGTTATATCCGGAATGAATGCCTCGTCGTTCATTCCAGGACATCACCGGCGAGCTGGTCACTCCAAGTGCCACTGCGCGCAAGCGCGGGAAGGCAGATGACCGGCTGACATCCGCGAGCCAGGAGACCTGCCGTCAATCGCAATCCAATCAGCCAGGCGGGGATGCCTGGACAAGGAGCAGATATGATTGACCTTATTTCCTGCCGCTTGCCGCACGCGATCCGTCCCGATTGGACCACCCGCCGCTAGCCCTCCTCCACGTTTGGCTCACGCATCTGCGCGCGCCGGCGTCTGCTGGCCCTTTTCCTTCCGATCGAGAGTTTCCAATGCGCCAGATTATTCCAGGCTTTTCCCTTGCGTTCGGGCTCGCCAGCCTTTGCCTGGCCGACCTTGCAGCACCCGCCTTCGCCGCCACCCAATATCCCCTCACCCTCAGCAATTGCGGCCAGCAAGTCACCTTCGAGAAGGCACCGGCCAAGATCGTTTCGATCGGCCAGGGCA
Organism: Rhizobium sp. 768_B6_N1_8; assembly: GCF_051811225.1. Taxonomy (NCBI): domain Bacteria; kingdom Pseudomonadati; phylum Pseudomonadota; class Alphaproteobacteria; order Hyphomicrobiales; family Rhizobiaceae; genus Rhizobium; species Rhizobium sp. 768_B6_N1_8. Next base: position 2,540,220 of record NZ_JBPWPV010000001.1, read on the forward strand.
TGACCGAAGTGCTCCTCTCGCTCGGCCTTGCCGACAAGATCGCCGGCACCGCCGTCTGGGTCGGCCCGGTCCTGCCGCAATATGCCGAGGCCAACAGCAAGATCAGACGCCTGGCCGACAACGACCCGAGCTTCGAATCCGTCGTCGGTGCCGAGCCCGATCTGGTGGCTGCCGAATTCGAATGGCATGTCGGCGCCCAAGGCTCCGTCGGCAAGCGCGAGCAATTCAAAGACCTCGGCATCAACACCTATATCGCGCCGGCCGATTGCGTCGCCAAGATCAACACCGATGGCGGAGACGGCGTGCGCAAGGAGCTGTTCACGATGGACCTGATCTATCAGGAAATCGCCGAACTCTCCGAAATCTTCGACGTGAAGGACCGGGGCGATAAACTGATCGCCGACCTGAAGAAGCGCGAGGCCGCGGCCGTTGCCTCCGTTTCAGGCGCGGCAGCCAAGAACCTGCCCGTCGTCTTCTGGTTCTCCAGCAAGGAGGTGAAAGGCGATGCCTTCATCGCCGGCAAGAACAGCGCGCCGGCCTATATCCTGAAGACGCTCGGCGCAAAGAACGTCGTGACGACTGAAGAGGAATGGCCCCTCGTCGGCTGGGAAACGATTGCGCAGGCCAATCCCGCCGTCATCGTCATCGCCACCATGGACCGCCGCCGCTATGCCGCCGACGATCCCAAGGTGAAGGTGGATTTCCTGGAAAACGATCCGGTCACAAGGGAGCTCGATGCCGTCAAAAACAAGCGCTTCATCATGATGGACGCGCAGTCGATGAACCCGACGATCCGCACGATCGACGGCATCGAAATCCTGGCAAAGGGCATCGCCGCCTCCGGTCTGGCGCAGTGAGCCAGGCTGCCTTGCCACAGAGGAAATGGTGGGCGCTTGCCGCGCTCACCATCGCCGCCTTCCTCCTGCTCGGCCTGATGGTCAGCCTCGCCGTATCGATCGGCGAGATATCGATCCCGCTCGCCACCACGGCAAAGGCGGTTTCCAACCGCCTGTTCGGCACGGCATTCGAACTCAGCCGCATCCACCAGGGCATTGTCTGGGATTACCGCCTCAGCCGCGCGCTGGTGGCGGCAAGCGCCGGGGCGTCGCTCGCGCTTTGCGGCGTGGTGCTGCAGGCCCTGCTGCGCAATCCGCTCGCCGAACCTTATGTGCTCGGCATTTCCGCCGGCGCCTCCACCGGCGCCGTCTGCGTCATGATCTTAGGCCTCGGCTATGGCGTGCTCGGCCTCTCCGGCGGCGCCTTCATCGGCGCCGTCATCGCCTTTCTTCTGGTCGGCATTCTGGCGGCGGGCGCGGGCGGCACCAGCGAGCGCATCATTCTCTGCGGCGTGGCGGGCTCGCAGCTCTTCAACGCGCTGACCTCCTATATCGTCACCACCTCGGCCAATGCCGAACAGGCGCGCGGCGTACTCTTCTGGCTCTTAGGGTCGCTCAGTGGCGTGCGCTGGCCGGATGTCTATCTCTCCGTGCCGATCGCGCTGACAGGCTTCGTCGTCTGTCTTGCCCATGCGCGCGCGCTCGATGCCTTCGCCTTCGGCACGGATGCCGCAGCCTCCCTCGGCATCGCCGTGCGCCGCGTGCAGTTCACCCTGCTCGGCGTGACAGCGGCGATGACGGCAGGCGTGGTCAGCATGGTCGGTTCCATCGGCTTCGTCGGTCTCGTCATTCCCCATGCCGCCCGCTTCCTCGTCGGCCCCGCGCATGGCCGCCTGCTGCCGGCGACTGCGCTTGGCGGAGCGATCTTCATGGTCGGCGCCGACATCGTCTCGCGCATCATCATTCCCCAGCAGATCCTGCCTATCGGCGTCGTCACCGCGCTCTTCGGCGCACCGGCCTTCGCCATCATCCTCTATCGCGTGCGGAGAAGCGCATGAGCATATCAGTCGACAAGGTCACCTATGCCGCCGGCAATACCATCATCGTCAATGGCATCAGCATATCGGTCGAAAGGGGCAAGGTGCTCGGCCTGCTCGGGCCGAACGGCTCCGGCAAATCGAGCCTGCTGCGCCTGATCTGCCGGCTGCGGCAGGTCAAAAGCGGCATCATCCGCCTTGGCGACGACGATGTCTCCGGCCTCACGCGCTGCCCTTGCCCGCCGCATCGCCTTCGTCGAACAGCAGTCGACGACCGACACGCAGCTCACCGTGCGCGATATCGTCCGCCTCGGCCGCACGCCGCATCGCGGCCTCATCTCCTCCTGGGGACCCGATGACGATGCCGCCGTTGCGGAAGCGCTCGCCCGCGTCGACATGGGCGAGCGCGCCGGCCAGCTGTGGCAGACACTGTCAGGCGGCGAACGCCAGCGCGTGCATATCGCCAGAGCGCTCGCCCAGACGCCAAGCGAACTCCTGCTCGACGAACCGACCAACCATCTCGATATCCAGCACCAGCTCGATATCCTGGCGCTGGTCGCCAAACTCGGCCTCACCTCCATCATCGCGCTCCACGATCTCAATCTGGCGGCGATGTTCTGCGATCATCTGGCCGTGCTGCAGAAGGGCGAGGTCGTGGCCGCAGGCACGCCCGAGGAGGTGCTCACCGAAGCCTTGATCGCCCGCGTCTTCGGCGTGCGCGCCCATATCGAAAGATCGGCCGTGCATGGCCGCACACATATCCAGTATCGGATGGGCTGAGAGATGGATGGCGTAAATTTCGATCTGAAGGAAGAGATCCGCGACTACTGGTCGAAACGTTCGGAAACCTTCGACCTCGCCTTCGGCCACAAGATCGCCCCCGGCCCGGAGGCCGATGCCTGGCAGAAGCCGATCCGCGATGCCCTCGGCCCTGAGCCCAAGCGCGTGCTGGAACTTGCCTGCGGCACTGGCGAAGTGACCCGCCTGATCCACGATCTCGGCCATGACGTCACCGCGCTCGATTTCTCCGAAGCGATGCTGAAGGTTGCCCGCGCCAAACACGCCGGCAAGGAGCGCCTGCGCTTCATCTTGGCGGACGCCGAAAACACCCTGGAGCCGGATGCACACTACGACGCGATCATCTGCCGCCACCTGGTCTGGACGCTGACCCGGCCGCAGGAAAGTTTTGCCGAATGGTTCCGCATCCTCAAACCAGGCGGCCTGCTGCTCGTCTTCGACGGCGACTGGGCAAGCCCGAAACCGACCGGCCGCATCGCCAGCCTGCTGATAACATGTGTCGACCGCCTCATCGGTGCAGACAGCAACTATGACGGCGCGCTCAGCACCCGCCGCGCCCGCATCATGTCAGCCCTGCCCTTCGGCTCCGGCCTGCGTCCCGACATGCTGCTGCCGCTTCTGACATCGGCGGGCTTTACAGGCATCGAACTGCACTCCCATGCCCCGATCGCCCGGGCGCAGAGGAAGAATGCCAACCTCAGAAACAAGCTTAGAACCCTGGTCTACCGCCGTTTCATCCTGACCTGCCGGCGGCCCTGATCCGTTGCGAATGGGGGCTGACCTGTCAGCCACCGCCTACCAGTTGCCGGGATCGGCAGTATGATCGACAGCGGCGAATTCGTCCGCCTTAGCCCGATCGAGTGTCACAGTTCTCGTCCTCTTCGTCTCGTCCGCGACCAGATAGCGAAGCGGTGCCGCGTCCTTGGCAAGCTCCTGATAGACGAGAAGCGCGGCCTCCTCGGCGGTATCGGCCTCGATCTCTCGCGTGATGGACACAGTGAACTTCTGCATGGCTTCGGGCCTTCTCGATCGTCGCGGGCATGGGCGCAATGTCCACCGCCTGACAATAAGCGCAGAGCCGAATAGTTCAAGCTGCCCCTGCCCTCGACTATCAGCCGCCACAGACGGAAGCCATTGGCAGCGGCCGGCTTTGAGCGGCGTACCGTCGTGGCAATGGGAGACGGTGATCAAGGAGGCCACATGACAGAACGGCGGCGCTAATATTCGCCCTGTTGACCCAAAAGAACTGTCGGCACCTATTTGAACATCTCAGGCGAATAGGTGCCGTCGCTGTTCAATATCTCAGCGCGTTGCTGCAGCCGGCAGAGATATTGGTGGATCGAGCATCTGATTCCTGTCAGCGGTCGAACCATAAAGCGCCGCATAACGCCGACATCTATCCAGATGAGCCGGAAGTGGGGAGCATCCGGCTCACAGGTTTCGGCATAACCAAGAAATGACGGAGATCGAATATCCGAGCCATCAACGAGCTTTCACGGTTTGCGTGCTCGGATGTGTAGGAAGATTGGCGCAACGCGGGTATCGGCTACTACAGGTTCGGCAAGGGCGACTTCCGGCGATGCCATTGGTTCGCCAAACGCCTCGATTATGAAGCCGGCACCGACGATCATGGATACCCAGCTTGTCAGCGTGCGATGGAAACGCGGCACCGAAAAGGGTGTCAGCGCTGCACGCTCTTCAGCTGGAATCTCGGAAAACAGCCAGCGCTCGATGCGCCCGTCGGTCTCATCGAAATAGTCGGCAACCTGAACGGCAACTGCAGAGCCGCTCTCATCGCGGATATTGCGGCGGGTCGGCGGAACGAAACATGGATGCAGAATCGAAAACTGCAAGAACCCACCGGGCTTCAGAATGCGGTGAAGGCTCCCCAAAACTTTTTGCTGGTCAGCCATGTCCATCAGCGACATAAAGGCGGTGACGAAATCAAAATTCCCTTCCGGAAAGTCAAGGCTCTGGCCGTCGCCAACCACGTAGTCGATACCGAGTGGGTCCTGTGCCTCCGTTTGGCGGGCATAGCGAATGAAGGTAGGTGCGATGTCCACCCCGGTCATGCGGGCACCAAGTTGGGCTACTGCGCGGGTATTGGTGCCTTCACCACAACCGAGATCAAGTCCCGTCAGACCTGCGATCGGGGGTAACATGTCCAGAAAGGCGGGCGTGTTAAGTGCGTCGCGATATTTGTCGTAACCAGCACGACTATAGATCGTCCAAGTCTCCGCATTGCTTTCCCAATGGGTGGCGACATCGTTTGTGTTCATGCTCATCGTCCTTCACGTCCTTCCAATCTTTGCTTCTACGTCCGCTTGCCATCCGCAGCGGCATTCGCACAAACCGCAGCGCGAGCCTCGAGATCAGCTCATTTCCGCCGTCGGCTGAACGACAGCCGACGCAGGCACGTGTTTCCAGTTCTTGAGGTCCGACGCCTTAAGACCGGAATGAAAATCGATCAGGTCTGCTGGGCCAATCATGTTTGCCAAATCCAATCCCCCTCGGCGCACAATCAAAAGGTGTTCTCTCTTATCGAGAAAACACCTTGTGTAGAGCTTATCCGAGAAGAACGTGGGCCACGGCCCGCCTCAGCAACCCATCCCTGCCGCTCAAACAGACCGCATCAACCCGCCATCGACCTTCAGGCTCTGGCCGGTAATATACCCCGCCCCATCGGACACCAGAAACGCAATGGTCGCCGCCACTTCGGCGCTCGTGCCATAGCGCTGCATCGGCACGGTCTCGCGCCGCTCTTCGGTCGCAGGCAGGCTGTCGATCCAGCCGGGCAGCACATTGTTCATGCGGATGTTCTCGGCCGCATAGGTATCCGCAAAGAGCTTGGTATAGGCGGCAAGGCCGGCGCGGAAGACCGCCGAGGTCGGGAACATCGTCGACGGCTCGAAGACCCAGGCCGTGGAGATATTGACGATCGCGCCCTTCTTCTGCGCCTGCATGATCGGCGTCACCAGCCGCACCGGGCGGATGACGTTCATCAGGTAGACGTCCATGCCCGTATGCCACTGCTCGTCGGTGATCTCATTCAGCGCTGCGCGCGGTCCATGTCCGGCGCTGTTGACGAGAACGTCGATACGGCCCCAGGCCTGCATCGCCGCATCGACCAGCCGCTTCAGATCGTCGTTCGACTGGTTGGAACCGGTCACCCCGACACCGCCGAGCTCCTTGGCCAGCGCCTCGCCCTTGCCGGAGGAAGACAGGATTGCAACCTTGTATCCATCGGACGCAAGGCGTCTCGCGCTTTCGGCCCCCATGCCGCTGCCGCCTGCGGTGATAACAGCCACTTTTTCTACTGACATTTCGGTGCCCTCCTGAAGTGATATCGTCGATTGATCGATGTCTGCACGCACTATACCATCTCCGCCACGCGAGCGCGAAACAGTTCTCCTCTTTTATGGCAGTAGAAAAACTACTCGATGAGCGATATCCCGGGAAAGCTTCCCTCCCTCAATGGCCTGAGAGCCTTCGAAGTCGCGGCGCGCCACCTGAACTTCAGGCTCGCCGCCGAAGAGCTCGGCGTCACGCAGGGCGCCGTCGCCCAGCAGGTTCGCGGGCTCGAAGCGCAGCTCGGCATGGCCCTGTTCGAGCGGCTTCCCCGCACGCTGGCGCTGACGGCCGAGGGCCGGCGCTACATCGCCGATATAAGGCGCGCCTTCGAGATCATCGCCCGCGCAACAGACGAGCTGAAGCCACAGGCGATCAAGCTCACCATCAGCACGACGCCGACCTTTGCATCCAAATGGCTGATCCCGCGCCTGCCCGACTTCACCGCTCTGCACCCCGATCTCGATCTGCATATTCTGGCGACCGAGCGCATCTCGAATTTCGTGGTCGATGGTGTCGACCTCGCCGTCCGCTATGGCCACCCGCCCTTCGGGCCAGGCCTGAATGCCGAACTCCTGTTCGAGCAGGAGGTCATTGCCGTCTGCAGCCCGCTGCTGCTTGCCGGCCGGGATGCACCGCGCACGGCCGAGGAGCTTGCGGCCTATCCGCTGCTGCACGATGCCCACAATCTCTGGCCGGAATTCGTCGAGCGCCATCTCACCAACAGCCGCAGCCCCTCCTTCAAGGGCATCAGCTTTTCGCAGACCTCGCACGCCATCGAGGCGGCAATTGCCGGACAGGGCATCGTTCTCGCCAATGGCGGCTTCGTCACCGACGATCTGGCCAAGGGCCGGCTGGTGCGTGTCTTCGAAGCCAGGCTGCGCGGCCCTTCGGACATCTACCTTGTCTGGCCCCGCTACCGGAAATCTCCTGCGCGGGAAACCGTGATCGGCTGGTTGTTCACTGAGGCGCAGAAGGCAGGCTGAGCACTCGCTCATGGGACCGGCGTCGGGCTGGTGGACATGAAGAACAACGAGCCCCTTGCGCATGACGCCAGAGACACCAGATTCAGTCTCTTCATTCCCTCCGATAAGCATCGATAATCACAGGCCTATTTAATGTTCCATTTCATTCTCGGGCTTCCCTGGCTGGTGGTCCTCCTCCGCTTCATCCTGCCCCTGCCGTGGATATGGCCTGCCAAGGCCCTGCTTGCCGGCGTGCTCCTGGTCGCCTCCCAGCAGGTGCTGCTGAACCGTATCTCGTCAGGCTCCGTCTTCGCGCCCGAATATCCGCGCCCGCTGATTATCGTGCTGAATTTCCTCTTCGGTGCGACGCTCCTGCTGGCCGTCTTCCAGATCGCGCTCGATGCCGTCTCGCTTGTCCTTGCTTTCGTCGAGGGACAATTTCCGGCCGTGCCCCCTGAGGTGCGCTATATTATCGGGCTCGCGGCCTTAGCCCTGGCCGCATTCGGCGTCGCTGGAGCCGTGCGCATTCCACCCGTGAAGAATGTCGAGATAGCAATCCGGGATCTTCCCGACGCCTTCGACGGCTACCGCCTGTTGCAATTGACCGACCTGCATCTCAGCCGCCTCTTTCCGGCGTCCTGGGCCGAAGCGCTCGTGAAGAAGGCCAATGATCTGAAAACCGACCTGATCGTCGTGACGGGCGATTTCATCGACGGCCGCCTCGAAAAACGCCGTGCGGATGTCGCCCCCCTGGCGAAACTCGAGGCGCCCGATGGCATCTTCGCCATCCCCGGCAATCACGAATATTATTTCGGCTACGACGATTGGATGCAGCACGACGCCAGTCTTGGCATGCGCATGCTGATGAATGAGCACGCCGTCATCGAGCGCGAGGCGGGCCGCATCGTCATTGCCGGCGTGACGGATCTTGCGGCCTTCGGCAGATCGATGCCCAATCCCGATCTTGCCGCGGCCTTGAAAGACGCTCCGGCCGAAGCCCCGATCATTCTTCTCGACCATCAGCCAAGAATGGCAGCCGAGACGGCCAAATCCGGCATTGCCCTGCAGCTGTCAGGCCATACCCACGGCGGCATGATCCTCGGCCTCGACCGGCTGGTCGCCCGCGCCAACGGCGGCTTCGTCTCCGGCCACTACCAGGTCGGCGGCATGCAGCTCTATGTCAACAACGGCACCGCGCTCTGGCCCGGCTTTGCGCTCAGGCTGGGCCGGCCCTCGGAACTGACGGTGTTCACGCTGCGCAGGAATAATTCCTGAAACCGCTGCGCCTCGGTCAGGGACGGCCGTTCTTCTCCCGTACCAGCCTGCGAATACGCTCGACCACATCGGGATCGATAGGATTGTAGACGACCATGTTGAGATCGGGCCTGCCGTCGATGGCAAAGCCCGAATATTCCAGCTCGATATCGCCGAGAACAGGATGTCTCAGCCGCTTGGTGCCTTCGCCATGGGCGATCACCTCGTTCTCCTGCCAGATCGCTTTGAACTCCTGGCTGGCGAGGCAGAGTTCCTCGACCAGTTCGGCAATCTCCGAAGTAGCCCCTGCGCGCGCCGCATCCGCCCGGAAGGCGCCGACGACGAAGCGGGCCACTGTTTCCCAGTCATGCTGGACGTTCCGGACACCAGGGTTGCAGAACAGCATACGCAGGACATTCCTGTCCTCAGGTGCGAGCTTGCCGTAATCGGTCATGACAATGGTGGCCGCGCGGTTCCAGGCAACGATGTCCCAGGCCGCGGTGCGCACCAGCGCCGGGCTGACTTCAAACGTATCGAGAAGACGCTGCAGGCGCGGGCTGATGCCTTCGACGGCGCGGTAGCGAACCTCGGGCGGGCGGCCGAGGCCGAGCATGAAGAGATGCTCGCGCTCCGGTTCGGTCAGCATCAGCCCGTTTGCGATCCGGTTGAGAACATCGGACGACGGTGCGCCGCCGCGCCCCTGCTCCAGCCACGTGTACCATGTGGGGCTGATATTGGCGCGCTGCGCCACCTCCTCGCGTCGCAAGCCCGGCGTGCGCCGGCGGCCCGAGAATCCGAACACGGCCGGATCGAGGCGCGAGCGGCGGTCGCGAAGGAAGGTGCCAAGGGGGTTGCCGTCGGTGCTCATACTGTCCCTGTTAGCAATTATAATAGGATAACGTCACTACTTTAACAGCATAAAACATAGCGCAATATTGGGGTCTGTAAAGCCTGTCGCGCAAAAGTGTGAAGCGGTTTTGCGATAACGACATACGAAAAAACAAGGACTTAAAGCGTGCAGCGGCATGCTTTGAAACAAGGAGATACCCATGCGCATTTTCCTCACCGGCGCCACCGGCTTCATCGGCTCGGCCATCGTCCCCGAACTCCTGAAAGCGGGCCATCATGTCATCGGCATGGCCCGCTCGGACGCCGGCGCAAAAGCGCTCGAAGAGGCAGGCGTCGAAGTTCACAAGGGGTCGCTGGAAGAGCCTGAAAGCGTCCGCAGCGGCGCCGAAAAGGCCGACGCCGTCATTCATACGGCCTTCGACCATGATTTTTCGCGTTTCGTCGAGAATTGCCAGAAGGACAGCCGCGTCATTGCCGCAATGGGCGAGGCTCTCAAGGGCTCGAACCGCCCGCTGCTCATCACATCAGGCACCGGCATCGGCAATGCACACCTCGGAGAGCTCGCGAGCGAGGATGTCTTCAATATCGAGCATCCCAACCCGCGCATCGCTTCCGAACTTGCCGGCAACGCACTTCTGGATGCCGGCGTCAACGTGTCTGTCATGCGCCTTCCCCAGGTCCACAACACGTTCAAGCAGGGCCTCGTCTCGCCACTCATCGAAATATCGAGGGCAAAGGGCGCCTCCGCCTATGTCGGCGAAGGTCGCAACCGCTTCCCCGCCGGCCACCTGCTGGATGTCGCCCTGCTCTACCGGCTGGCCATCGAACGTGCTGAACCCGGCGCCCGCTACAATGCCGTCGATGAGGAAGGTGTCTCAATGCGCGAGATCGCCGAGGCGCTGGGCCGCGGCCTGAAACTGCCCGTCGTCTCCATCGCGCCGGACAAGGCGTCCGAGCATTTCGGCTGGATGGGCATGTTCGCCGGCCTGGACTTCCCCGCCTCCAGCGAAAAGACCCGCCGCATCCTCGGCTGGAAGCCTGTTGGACCGGGCCTGATCGCCGATCTCGACGCGATGGATTACAGCGCTCTCGCAGCCTGAGCCGAACTTGCGCCTGCGGGACGTCTTTCAGTTCCGCAGGCGCAACCTACCTCTTGTCGTCAGATTCCAAGGCCGCCAGCCACATCGATGACGCCGCCGGTCATGTACCCCCCATGCTGCCCCGCCAGATGGCAGATGAGCGCCGAGACTTCCTCGAGCGTCGCAATGCGCCTGATAGGATGCAGGTCCAGAAGCGCGTCAGGCACGCTGTCTCCCAGCACTTCGGCAGACATGTCGGTCGGCATCACGCCGGGCTGGACGACATTGACGGTGATGTTGCGGCCGCCGAGATCGCGCGCGACGCCTTTCGCATAGCCGATGAGGGCAGCCTTCGTACCGGCATAATCGGCAACGCCGGGAAACGGCACGCGCGTGCCGAACAGCGAGCCGATGAAGATGATCCGGCCGCCATCAGACAAGACAGGTGCCGCCGCCCGCGTGGCCGCCACCGCGCCCAACACATTGATTTGCCACTGGCGATCGAGGTTGACCACATCGAGCTCGGGATCATCGACTGTCTTGCCCTGCACAGCGATTGCCGCATTGTTGACGAGGATATCGAGCTTGCCGAAATAAGCGATCACCTTGTCGATCAACGGCTTGGCCGCCGTCATGTCGGCCTGGTCACTCTGGATCGCCAGAGCCCGCACACCCCTGGCCCGCAGCCTTTCCACCATCGCTTCCGCCTTGGCGGCAGAAGCCACATAGCTGATCGCAACATCCGCGCCCTGCGCCGCCAGCGCTTCAGCTGCCGCAGCACCAAGCCCGCGCGACCCACCGGTCACGAGCGCGACCTTTCCCTTCAAAATCTCAGACATGAGTGTCCTTTCTACCCGTCAAAGCACCACCCGCCCCTATCGGCAGGCAGAGTAGTTTTTTCCGTAACGACCGTTACGGTAACGATTGGTATGAAATGTAGACAAAGCCTGTCAAGTGGTTTAATAACGATCATTATGAAATTGGCCGAGTTGATCTGATGGGACGCCATCGCGAATTTGACATGGAGAAAGTGCTCGATGCGGCGCTATGCGTTTTCTGGCGCAAGGGCTACGAGGGAGCGTCCTACGCTGACCTGACAGAGGCTGCCGGCGTCGAAAGACCCGCCCTCTATTCCGCCTTCGGCAACAAGGAAGCGCTCTTCCGGCGCGCGCTGGATCGCTATTCCGAGCGATATCTGGATTATCTTCCGGAAGCGCTCAAGCTCCCCACGTCGCGCCAGGTCGCAGCCCACATCCTCTACAATGCGGTCGATCTCAATACGCGTTTTCCCAATCATACGGGCTGTCTCGGCATCAATGGCGCGGTGGCGGGATCGGATGAAACCGAACCCGTGCGACAGGCGCTGATCGACTTCCGCGCCGCTGGCCAGGCACAGCTTCATGAGCGCTTCGAGCGGGCGAAGGCGGAAGGCGATTTGCCGGAAACGGTGAACACGGAAGCCCTTGCGGCATTCGTGATGGCGATGACCCACGGCATGGCGGTACAGGCCAAAGCCGGCTTCAGCCGCGACATGCTGAATGCCGTTGCCGACCATGCGCTGTCCACTTGGCCGGCAAAATCATCCTGAACCTCGGTGGACGGAAACCTATCCTGCCGCATTCATCTTGGCGCGCACCTCCAGAAAGGCCGCCGTCAGTCGCGCCAGAACCGGCGATTTGACTGATCCATTCGCCCCACCGATCGGGTCCTCGATATGGATCCTCCTGAGATCCTCCATGAACTCGTCCCAGAGCGGCTGCCCACCCTCCTCCAGCAACTCCGCGCGGATGCTGAGATCCTCGCTGACCGGTAGGTGCCTGCGCCCCCAGGCGCCGATCATCGCAAACATCGGCACGAGCTGGATGGAGGCCTCCGTCAGGCTGTAGATGGATTTCTGGCTGTGGGAGGGATCGTCGAGCTTGGTGATCAGCCCATAGGACATCAGCCGCTTGAGACGTGCCGCCAGGATATTGGAGGCGATACCCTCCTCCGACTGCGTCAGCAACTCGCGAAAGTGACGGCGATTGCCGAACATGATATCCCTGATGATGACGAGGCTCCATCGATCGCCCAACACCTCCATCGTCAGATTGATCGGGCAGCCCGACCGTATTTCGATATTCATATCCGACTCCATGAGAAAAACCAGTTGCATCATAGGATCAGTTATGCAACAACTCAACTGATTTCAAAATGCAACCAGATGGAGGCTGACATGGCACGTGTACGTGTTGCTGCATTTTCCCTTTCTATCGATGGTTTCGGCGCCGGTCCCGACCAGAGCATCGACAATCCGCTCGGCAAAGGCGGCATGGCGGTGCACCAATGGTTCTTCCCCACCCGCACCTTCCGCACCATGATCGGCAAGGACGACGGCACGACTGGCGTTGATGACCAGTATGGTGCGGCAGGCATGGCGGGCTTCGGCGCTTTCATCCTCAGCCGCAATATGTTCGGCCCGATCAGGGGCGAATGGCCTGAGGAAGAGTGGAAAGGCTGGTGGGGGCCGAACCCGCCCTATCACGCGCCCACCTTCATCCTAACCCACTACGCCCGCGAGCCGATCGTCATGGAAGGTGGCACCACGTTCCATTTCATCACCGGCGGCATCGAGGAAGCGCTGGAAAAGGCCAAGGCTGCAGCCGGCGACAAGGACGTCAAGATCGGCGGCGGCGTCAGCACCGTGCGCCAGTATCTCAAGGCCGGCCTGATCGATGAGATGCAATTCGCTATCTCTCCGGTTGTCCTCGGCAAGGGCGAAGCCATGTTTGAGGGTATCGACCTGCCGGCGCTCGGCTTCTCCGTCAAATCCCACGAGATGACGGAACTGGCCGCGCATGTCGTGCTCTCGAAGTGAGGCTTGCCCATGTCCGCCGCCATGCCGCTGGTGATCTACCTGCACCCGCTCTCCTCCTACTCCCAGAAGGCGAAGACCGCCTTCTACGAGAAGAACATGGGCTTCGAGGTGAAGCTTCTCGACGGAAGCGAGCCGATCACCTCGGAGTTTTCGGCAAAGTGGCCGATCAAGCGTTTTCCGATCCTTGAGCACGGCGGCGACTTCATTTTCGAAGCAACAAGCATCATCGAATATATCGACGCGCTCAGCCCCGGCGACCAACCGTTCATCCCCAAGGATGCGGCAACAGCCATCAAGGTGCGCATGTGGGACCGCTTCTTCGATAATTACCTGCAATATCCCCAGCAGCGCATGGTCAATGCCGCTCTCGGCCGGGAGGTCGAGCCCGATGACGGCTATGTCCACTGGCGCCAGGCGCTCGAAACCGCTTATGGCATTCTCGACGCGCATATGAAGGGCAGGCAGTGGGTGGCCAGCGAGACCTTCAGTCTCGCCGATTGCTCGGCCGCCCCGGCCTTGCTCTATGCCGACTGGGCGCATCCGATCCCCGAGCATTTCCAGGATGCCCGCGCCTATCGCGCCCGCCTGCTCCAGCGCCCGAGCTATGCCCGCGCACTCGATGAAGCGCGCCCCTACCGCCACTTCTACCCGCTCGGGGCGCCGGCTGACCGGGATTGATTGGCCGGTATCCTACGACACCGGCCAATCCATTGCAGACGATCAGACGAGCCCCTGGCTGAAGCCGAATTCGCCCTCCGCTTCCGCCGCACGCACATCCTCGCCAAACAGCGTGTCATTATGCGGCCGGCCGCTGCGAACCATGGGATAGACGTTTTCGAGCGCCGCGACACGGCAGTCGAACAGGACAGGCTGGTCGATGGCGATCATTTCCCTGATCTTCGCATCCAGCTCATCCGGCCTCTCGCAGCGCAAGCCCACCGCGCCATAGGCTTCCGCCAGCTTGACGAAATCCGGCAGCGAGGCGGAATAGGATCGATCTCGCCGATTGCCGTGCAGGATCTGCTGCCATTGCCGGATCATGCCGAGCTGCGCATTGTTCAAGATGAAGATCTTGACCGGCGCCTGATGCTGCATCGCCGCCGAAAGCTCCTTCAGCGTCATCTGCACCGAGCCATCGCCGACAATGCCGAGAACCAGCCGCCCGGGATGGGCAATCTGCGCGCCGATGGCCGCCGGCAACCCGTATCCCATCGTGCCGAGCCCGCCAGAAGTGAGCCATCGGTTCGGCCCCTCGATGCTGAAGAGTTGCGCCGCCCACATCTGATGCTGGCCGACATCGGTCGTCACGATCGGGTCGAGATCGGTGGTCAGCGCATGCAGCCGCTCCAGTGCATATTGCGGCATGATCTCCTCACGGCGCCTCTCATAGGCGAAGGAGTTTCGCGCCCGCCACTCTTCGACCTCGGCCCACCAGCCCGCGAGCCGCCGTCGCTCAGGCGCTTCGGGAAGCGCCCGCCAGGCTTCGATCATCTCCGAAAGTATCGCGGCCGCATCGCCCGCGATCCCGATATCAACGGCGACGTTCTTGTTGATCGAGGATGGATCGATATCGATATGGATCTTCTTCGAACCGGGCGAGAACCTGTCGACGCGCGAGGTGACGCGATCGTCGAAGCGCGCTCCGACAGCAATCATCAGATCGCAATCATGCATCGCCATATTGGCCTCGTAGGAGCCATGCATGCCCGGCATTTTCAGCCAGTTCGGTCCTGACGCGGGATAGGCGCCAAGCCCCATCAGCGTCGAGGTGATGGGAAAGCCCGTCAGTTCCACCAGCTCCCGCAAGAGCCGCGATGCTTCCGGCCCAGAATTGATGATGCCGCCGCCGGTATAGAGCACCGGCCGCTCAGCCCGCGCCATCATCGCAACCGCCGCCGCAATCGCCTCGCGATTACCGCCCGCCTTCGCCTGATAACGCGCCGGCACCGATATCTCCTCCGGCCCGACATAAAGCCCGCTCGCAAACAGCACGTCCTTGGGCATATCGACCAGAACCGGCCCCGGCCGGCCCGATGTCGCGATCCTGAAGGCGAGATGGATCGTCTTCGCCAGATCATCGATGTGATCGACGAGGAAATTATGCTTGGTGCAAGGCCGCGTGATACCAACCGTATCACATTCCTGGAAGGCATCCGTGCCGATCAGCGTCGTCGGCACCTGCCCGGTCAGGCAGACGAGCGGAATGGAATCCATCAGCGCATCCTGCAGCGCCGTCACCGCATTGGTGACACCTGGTCCAGAGGTCACCAGCATGACGCCGACCTTGCCGGTCGAGCGGGCGTAACCTTCGGCGGCATGGCCGGCCCCCTGCTCATGGCGTACGAGCAGATGCTTGATCTCATCCTGCTGAAAGATCTCGTCATAGATCGGCAGCACGGCAGCGCCGGGATAGCCGAAGATGTGCTCGACGCCATTGTCGCGCAGCGCCTGCAGAACGATTTCGCCGCCGTTCATCAGGCGGCCAGAGGGAATATTCGCGGAAGTCTCGGGAGAATTTTGGGTAAAGCTAGCCTTATCGCCGGTCATAGCAATGTTCCGTCGTTGATGAGGTGATTGGGGGTGCGACGGGGCATAAAAAAAGGCCCCGTCAGGGACCTTGTGTTCGGCGCATGGGTGGCTAATGCCGGACGGTTACACCGTCCTGCCCATGCGCGATATCACCACTGCGAGAACCATTGCGATTTTCATGGGCGTAAGAGCTAACCGCAATTTTGCGGTCCGTCAATCGCATCTGCGCGTTCGGCCCGACCCGCTGTTCGTCCTGTCAGATGTTGATGGCTGATGGGTTATCGATCCGGCTTGGCTGCCGGGGCGTCCCGGCCCGCAGGCGAAACATGCCGCGCGGGACCGTCAGATCGTCTCCCGTCCAGAGAGCACCTCGATCGAAAGGCTGAAGAAGATCGGGGCGTCCAGCGGCTCATCCGTATCGGCGCCAAAATTGAAAGATCCGGGCTCCCACCAGAAGGCACGCTTTTCCAGAAGCGACCATGCATGGATGCGTTCATCTCGGTGCGCGGGCGTATCCGTCAGCTCCTCGAAACGACCGTGAACGAGGACGCTTTTCCACTTTCTGTCCTGGCCGAGCTCTTCGGCATGGAAACTGGCCAGGGGGTTTGCCCTGAGACGGTCGATCTTCAGGCCGGGCATGGAAAACATGAACAGCCGGCGTCCTTCATAGGCGTAGTGAATGGGAACGATATAGGGATATTGCTCACCGCTGCACCCGAGATGGCCAAACATGTGGTTCGCCAGAAACTCGATGCAGGCATTATCGGTCATTTCTCGCAGCTGCATGCTAGCCTCCGGTACTTTAAAGGTCCTGCCGTTGCTGACCCGGCGGGCCGAGCATCAATTTCGTCAGAAGTGCGATCTGCTCCTGCTGCTGGGCGACGAGCGATTTCAGATCGGTATTTCTGAGCTCGTCGAGCTTGTCATGCAGCGCCATGATTTCGATCTCAGCCTTCAGATTGACCTCGTAGTCGTGCGCGGCATCCACCCGGTCTTTGGCGGCATGCCTATTCTGGCTCATCATGATGACCGGCGCCTGCACGGCTGCCAGCATGGAGAGGATGAGATTGAGGAATATGAAGGGATAGGGATCGAAGGCGCGCGTTGCGGCCAGCAGATTGCCGGCGACCCATACTGCAAGGGCGATCCCGAAGAGGATGATGAAGGTCCACGAACCGCCGAATTCCGCCACCTTGTCGGCCAGCCGCTGCGACGGTGTCAGCTTTGCATCGAAGGACTGATTGGAATCATGGGCAATCGCGTGCCGGGAGATCAGTCGCCGGAAGACGGCCCGTTCGCGCTCGGTTAAGAGCTCGAAAGGTTTGCCGAGGTATCTGTTCGCGCCGGAACCGATTGCCTCGTCGGAGATTTCAGCAACAGTGCCGGCCGACATGATGTTCTCCCGTCGAATGCACCGGCCGGCACCGGACCACGACATATGGCCGATCAGCCGCCGGCATTGATCCCAGATTACGGTGTCACTTCGGATTGCGATGTCACATCGAGGGAATCTTCGATACGCTTCAAATGGTAGATAACGCGTCTCTTGCGATCGTAGAGCCTGCCCAACAGCGCATTTTCGACATCCAGCGGCCTCCCCGTCAGCCGCAGCCTTTTAACGACGATTTCCTGGCCGGTGATGCGCTGCTCCGCCTTCACGGCGTGGAGCCTTGCGAACCTCAGATCCTTATTTCCATATCGTGCCGATTGCATATCTATCTCGCCAATCATTTTCGTTATCCGCGTCTGGCCGAGACGCTGTTCTTTGCGGCCATTGCCCCCTGGGAGGTCGACGGCACGAACGTTATGATCCGCGCTTCTGCAGCAGGTTCCCCGCCTGTTCGATGGGTGCCGGCCGAAAGGAAAATTCATAGATAGAAAAACAAATCATAGCACGTTCTTCGATTATTCTCATAAAATAAATATTATATATCGAAATTAGAGACTTTTCTAAAATCAGAAAATAAAATAGCGAAGAAAATCGCGTCAGGTTATACGAACAATCTTCCTTTTGTCTCTGCACGCTCCGGCGACTGCGCAACAATTCTACGTTACAGCGCCTGTTATCTTCGGCGAAAAACACCATGAAGCCCGTCACCTGGAATTGGGGTGACGTGTGTTGGACTTTCATGGCCGCTAGAGCTATCGCAGACAGGCAGGCCGCCAACGCGTCTCTGCATCCCCTATTGCTTATGGCATCGGCTGAGCAATATCCGTTGCTGTCGCTACCGGCATGCCGTGCAAGCGTTGGCGACAAGATCAGCCGGGCCGCATGGCGTTCCAAGCCCTCTTGGTACCTGATTGCGGCCAAAGACGAAACGATCCCGCCGGCCGTGGAACGCGATTCCGCCGCGCACATGAAGGGCGAGACGCTTGTCCTGCAAAGCGGCCACGTCCCCATGCTGTCGCAGCCCGAAGCGGTCGCAGACTTTATCGCCAGTGCCGCGGCCGCGATCGACGCCTGACATTTCCCGAGGGCGCGGTCGTGGCCGCGCCCTCATAAGGAAGGAGCGTGGCTGCCAAATTCGCCGATCTTTCCAACCTCAACGTGATGATGCTGAACGTGCTGTTCGGCACCATAGGCCGCAAATCCGGCAGACCGGCTGGAACACCGATATCACTGGCAATCATAACCCATACAAAGCGGCACCTCGTGCGCGAGCTTGTCTGAATTCCGATCGAACAAATAGCTCGGCACCGTCGCATATATCGGGTCGTCGATACCGTTTAAAAGAATGAGATCCGCCATCATCGGCGACATTTGAACGCCCGGGAAATAGGTCCTGAAAAGACCGATCGCTTTTTCACGATGCGAGAAGAAATCATAGACGCGCCGCTGCACGAAGCGGGCAAGCTCCGGCCGGTCGCGAGAAACAAGAAGGGCGTAGGGCTCATAGGTATAGAAGTCTCCGGGCGGTTCGACATCATCGCCCGAGCAGTCCGCGGCTGTTTTCCATGACTCAAATTTCGCTTTAATGATTTCCCGGTCTCCGAAATAGACCTGTTTGCGCAGAGCACCTTTCTCGCAGAACCATTGTGTCAGTTGATCATGGGTCTCGAATGAACAGAGCCTGACCGATGGTGTGTCTTTCGATGCCGGCTTGCGATCGGGACAATCACGTAATGGCGTCTTGCAATCCTTCATCCCCAGATTGGACGGAGGCGTTCCGAAGTAGTCGACATCGCACGCACGCATGGCGACCTGTTCGGCCGTCGTGTTCTCGACATAGGCGAGATCGGTGCCAGTATGCGCGTCGCGCAGCGGCCTGACCATGTAGGAAACACCAGTGACGAACACAATGGGCGAAAAATAGCCGTCTATTTCCTGGTCATTTCGCGAATACCGCAACGTGGTCGGGTCGCAAAGAATGTCAATCTGCTGCGTTCCTTTGCGGCGGCTGACCAGAAAGTTGTCGAACCGGTTTGCAGCAGTTACCTCGACCTCGAGAAGAATATAGGGGGAATCGTCGAAGATACTGTAGCAGAGATCAGCGGCGTAGCCGCGATAGTGCCGTGTGCTGGACGGCCCCGCCGAGTATGAAAAGGGTTCCGCATCACGGCGAAATCCCGCCAGTACACGCTGGATTTCGTCGCCGCTCGGATCGGCAAAAGCTGCGCCGCTCAAAGCGAAACTCACGGCAAGGCTCGTCGAGAGAAGAAGGAAGGTTGCGGTCCTCGTCGCGCGTCGCCCAACCCCTGACCTCTTATCCTTCGCCTCACTTTTCTTATCCTTCGCACCACTTTGTTGACTCTGCTTCGGCCTTGGCCAGGCGGCATGGGTCAAGGCGACGAAAACAACAGCAAAGCAGACCAGTGGATCGGTGAGATTGTAGAAACGGTAGAAGATGGATCTATCGGGGTCGAGATACTTCTTTCTTAGGGTTTCGTACGGCGTGCAGACGGCATCGGACAGGCATCCCGATTGCCAGGCGAGGCTGAAGCCGAATATGATTGCCGCCATCAATAGCGCGGCAGCGGCGCCAAGCATGATCGCTCGCGACTTGTCGAGCGCCCAACGTTCCGATGCGCGGACGAGAAGGAATGCGAAGATGCCGGCACAAACACTCTTCGGAATGAAGGTAGCGAATGCCGACTGCGGACGAACGAAGAGCAGAGCACGAAACCGGGTGGGATTCTCCGCGATCAGGGCCGTCCAAAACGCCGCGAGAAGCGCGAGACCGATGGCTGCGACGACAGTGGCAAGGGCAACGTAATAGATCATCCGTTCGGCCGATCGCCTGCGTGTCTGGAGATGTCTGAGATGCCGGCGCCTGTCGGTATCAGCCAGATATTGCCTGAGCGCCGTCACGACGATGACCGGCAGCCAGAAGATGATTGCAACCTGCAGCGTTTCCAGGGCGGCGGTGGCGAAGACCGCCATCGCTGTCAGTTCGACGCTGGCCAACGGTGAGTGAAGCCCGAGGCGCGTCGTCAGAGCGTATATGCAAAAGATCGGCGGCAGCAGGATCAGGACCCAGAAACCCGTCTCCGCAGTTTGCTCCGGCGGAACGATTTCCTTGACGGCAGCCTCCAACGCCGAAATCTCACTGTCGGCGGTCTCGCCTGTCTCCCTTTGATACCAGCTTCGCTCGGCATAGACGGCAAGGATTGCTGCCAGTTCAAGCCGGGATTTGTCGATCTTGGCGACGATATCGTTGAGCATCATCTCCAATTGCCGACGCCGACGAGCCTCTGCATCTTTTATTGTCTCTTTCTCTTTCCCCGCTTTCTGCTCGTCCGCCTCTTTTCGATCTTCGGTATTCTCATTTTCCGTTTTCTGATCGCCCGTCTGCGCGCGGGAAGCTGCGTCCCAGAGGTCTTTCTTGCCGTCCTTTGGGATGTCGCTGTCGAGAAAGTCCTGTAAAGCGAGCAATGCACGCTCCGCTACCAGCCGTTGCTCGTGCGACAAAGGCTGCAATTCGTCGAGAATGAGCGTGTCGGGCCAGGAACCGGGATTCCGCATCGCCTCGACCATAATTTCAAGTTCGGCCCATTTCCGGATAAGGGAATTATAATTGCCGCTCCGTTCCAGGAGGACTTTCATCCACGGTTTTACCTCGCCCAACTTGTCCACAATGGATGGACGCAATGTGGGATCCGGGTCGGATTTCTCCTTTGGGGAAGCCACGCCGGCCGCGTGCCTCTCGGTCTTCTTGTCGGAGTTGGAAGAGCTTGCTCTAGCTTGATATCTCTTGGACTCGGATGGATCTTTTTGCTTTTGGATCTCCTCTTCCACAATCGGCCTGACATATTTGTCGAGTGTCAACAGAAGGCGACGCGTTCGCTCCTTGAGCTGCATCGGAACTCCAGCCCAGCCGTGTACCTTTCGTCTCAGCCAGGTTTCCACGATTTCCACCGGCTTCAGAAGAGGGGCAAATCCGGCCATGCCGATGGCCAGCGTCAGCGGCCAGGTGGGGCTCGTCAGCGTATCGCGGCCGATATTCACTTCCAGTCCCGCCATCGGAATGGTACTCGCCAGCTTGAAGATCAGCCCTCCGAAAAAGGTGAGCGCGGTATAGATCGCGATCAGAATGCCCGCATAATAGAAATAGGCCTGCCGCATGGCATCGATGCCGCGCAATTGCGTCGGCGCCAACCTCTTCAGCACCTCATAGTCGACTTCATCCGGTCGGGACGTGGGCTGCCGAAACCGCTGCCAGGCGAACACGGCAACCAGTGCCGCGCCGAAAATGAAAGCCAGGACGAAATTCCATTCCAGGCGTAAGCCCATGAATGGCAACAAATCGCGCTCCGGCTCCAGCCGATGATAGCTCCAGAGCGACGTGGGAACGTCCGCAGGCCAGACGTTGACGGACGTATCGACCACGCGCAACCTCCCGGATATTTAGCTTCAGGCCGTTGAAATATGCCCTCAGCAACTCGTAGCGTTGGGGTCGCACGCACCGGCCGAAAATGCGGGACCCGCAGGCACCGCAGATGCGATAACGGATAAAAGCAGGATGAATGCCAAAGCAATTCTACGCATCGCTGTCACCCCCAGAGAGTTTTATCAAGAAACGCTAATACTACCATAGTTTGCACAAGCCGACAATACATGCGATCGTCCCAAGCACGCAGGTAAAACTACGCCGGCTTGACCATGTTACTCCGCCAGCTCCCGCATGACCTTGATGAGATCAGACTTGCCCTCGAAGCCGATACCCGGCAGCTCCGGCATGGTGATATGGCCGTCGATCACCCGAACGCCGTCAGGGAATCCGCCATAGGGCTGGAAGAGATCGGGATAGCTCTCATTGCCACCAAGGCCGAGACCAGCCGCGATATTGAGCGACATCTGGTGGCCGCCATGCGGAATGCAGCGCGAGGGCGACCAGCCGAACTGCCGCAGCACGTCGAGTGTGCGCAGATATTCGACAAGCCCGTAGGACAGCGCGCAATCGAACTGCAGGTAATCGCGATCCGCACGCATGCCGCCATAGCGCAGCAGGTTGCGGGCGTCCTGATGCGAGAAGAGGTTCTCGCCGGTTGCCATCGGCGCATCGTAGAATTCGGAGATGGCCGCCTGCAACGCATAATCGAGCGGGTCGCCGATTTCCTCGTACCAGAAGAGCGGATAGTCGCGCAGCATCTTGGCATAGGCGATGCCGGTCTCAAGATCGAAGCGGCCGTTCGCATCGACGGCAAGCTGCGCCTCAGAACCGATCTCCTCGAGAACGGATTCGATGCGGCCGCGGTCTTCCTCGATCGAAGCACCGCCGATCTTCATCTTGACCACGGTGTAGCCGCGGTCGAGATAGCCGCGCATCTCCTTGCGCAAGGCGCTGTTGTCCTTGCCGGGATAGTAATATCCGCCGGCCGCATAGACGAAGACCTTCGGGTCAGCCTCCCTGCCCTTCATATCGGCCAGCAGCCGGAAGAGCGGCTTGCCCTCGATCTTGGCAACGGCATCCCACACCGCCATGTCGATCGTCCCGACCGCGACCGAGCGCTCGCCGTGACCGCCGGGCTTTTCATTCTTCATCATCGCCGCCCAGATCCTGTGCGGATCGAGATTGGTGCCGGCATCATTCACGAGGCTTTCCGGCGCCGCTTCCAGAATACGATCCCTGAAGCGCTCGCGGATAAGGCCGCCCTGGCCATAACGGCCATTGGAGTTGAAGCCGTAGCCAACCACGCGCCGCCCGTCTCTCACGACATCGGTGACGACGGCCACCAGGCTCGCCGTCATCTTGCTGAAGTCGATATAGGCGTTGCGGATCGGCGACGCGATCGGCTTCGTCACTTCGCGGACATCGATGATACGCATGGCAGTCTCCCAGTCCGGATCTGAGGGCCGTTGCCCTCGCATAGGAACGATTTAGGCGAAATCCGCCCTCACCGTCCAATGCCGATCCGGGTTCTTTCAATGCCGGACCGGCACTGCAGATTTCCCGTTTCACCGAAAATCACCATGAAATAGCTTGAAATCCTTGGAACGATGCCGTTCTGTCAATGCTCCCTAAGCATCAGAAAAACGGATGAACCATCGTGGAAACCGCCTGGCTCGCCGATCTCCAGGCTCTCGCCGAAACGCTGAACTTTTCGAGAGCAGCAGAGAAGCGCCACATCACCCAGCCGGCTTTTGGGCGCCGCATCAAGTCTCTTGAGGACTGGTGCGGGTCCGAACTCGTCGATCGCTCGACGCACAGGTTGAAGCTGACCCCTGCAGGCGAGGCCATGCTGGAGGCGGCAAACGATATCGCTGCACGGCTCGAGCGCGTTTTCAGTGATCTCGAGCAGATGCGTGCGGCGACCTCGACCGTGACCTTCGCCGCCACCCACGCCCTCTCCTTCATCTTCTTCCCCGGCTGGATTCAGGCCCTCGGCCACGAGGCATCGACGATGCCGATCCGCCTCCTCTCGGACAATATGAACGAGTGCGAGCGGATCATGACGGAAGGCCGCGCCCAATTCCTGCTCTGTCACGACCACCAGAACAGCAGGATCCGCCTCGACAGGAATGCCTACAGGCATGTGGCGCTTGCGACCGACCGCCTGATCCCCGTCAGCGGGCGGGACCGGGATGGCCGGCCGCTCCAAAGCATCTCGGAGGCAACGGATCGCACAATCCCGCATCTCGCCTTCGAAGAAACATCCGGAATGGGCCGCATCCTCTCGTCCGCCCTCTCCGCCCACACAGGGCAGCTGCACCTCTCGACAGTCTTCACTTCCCATCTGGCCATGGCGCTGAAGGCGCTCGCCATTGAGGGAAAAGGCGTCGCCTGGATACCGGAGAGCCTGGCAGCCGACGAGATGGGACCGGATGGAAGATTGACCTCAGCCGGATCGGCGGACTGGGCAGTCGACGTCAAGATCGTGCTGATCAGACCACGGGCGCGCATGACTGACATTGCCGAGAGCTTCTGGACCCTGGTTCAGGGCAAGGATTGGCGTGCAAACCGCCGGCCGCTGTCTGCAACGGTACCGCTCGGGCAGCAGATCATTTCATGAGCGCAGCCTGTCTCAGCGCCGCGTGAATATCGCTGACGACGGCAGCCCCTTCGCCGACGGCTGCGGCAACCCGCTTTGTCGATCCGGCCCGGACATCGCCGATCGCAAAGACGTTCGGCAGGCTGGTTTCCAGTTGCAGGGAGCGCCTTCCCAGCTCCTCTTCGACATCAGGGCTGAAGGTCGTACCGGTCCTTATGAACCCCCTGTCATCCGTCTTGATGCGGCACTTGATCCAGTCGGTATTCGGGTCGGCGCCGATGAACATGAAGACGCGGCGAAGATTGTAGTTCTTCCCGGACTGCGTCCTGAGATCCGTGATGGTTGCCGCCAGGCGACCATGCAGATCTTCCGACAGCGCTGTCAGCTCGCATCCGAGATGCATCTCCACGTTTGGCAGTGCCGCAATGCGATCGATCAGATAGGTAGACATGGTTTCGGTCAGGCTTCGGCGGATCACCAGGTGGAGACGCCGGACCCGCGGTGCCAGGAATGCGATCGCCTGGCCGGCCGAATTGCCGCCGCCAACCAGGGCAATATCGTCGTTTTCGCATAGTTTCGCTTCGATTGCAGATGCCCAATAGGAAATGCCGGCGCCCTCGAAGCGCGCTATGTCGGAAATATCAGGCCTGCGGTACCTGGCGCCCGAGGCGATGACGACGGTTCGCGCCTTGACCGTCCTGTCTCCGCCAATCCGCAATACCATAGGGTCGGTTTTGCGTTTGCCGGCCGGGGCCGGAATCAGTTCGTCGACATCGAGCGGCAAGGCGATCTCCGCCCCGAATTTTAGCGCCTGGTTGAAGGCGCGGCCCGCGAGCGCCTGGCCTGAAATTCCGGTCGGAAAGCCGAGATAGTTTTCGATACGCGAGGAACTGCCGGCCTGTCCGCCGATCGAACGTGCGTCGATGACGATAACGCTGAGCCCCTCCGATGCCGCGTAGACCGCAGCCGCCAGACCCGATGGACCTGCTCCGACGATTGCCACATCGTAGACGATTGCCGGATCGAGCTCCGGCGTGATGCCGAGGCAGCAGGCAGCTTCAGCGTCTGTCGGATGCTTGAGTACCGTTCCGTTGGGGCAGACCATGAGCGGCAATTCGCTCGCCAGTATCCCAAGCCTCTCCACCAGGCCCCGGCCTTCGTGGTCCGAGGCCGCATCGAGCACGACATGGGGATAGCCGCTTCGGGTCAGAAAGCCCTGCAGGCGAACCAGATTGGGCTCTCCGGGATTGCCGATCAGGACCGAACCGGCGCCGCCGAAATTGATCAGTTCCACACGCCGCAGGATATAGGCGCGCATGATGATCTCACCGATATCGGCCGATCCTATGATGAGAGCCTTCAGATGCGCGGCATCGAATGCCAGCGCCACACATCCTTCCGGCCCGGCACGTCCGCCTGCAAGCACGGGCCGTCCGGAGAGCTGACTGACCTCTCCCGAAAACTGCCCTGTGCCATGGCTCGTGATCAGCGCTTCCGGCATCGACAGCCCGTCGTGCCTGAAGACATCGAGGCCGCCGGAGAGGATCAGCCATGCGGGCGAATGCCTGTCACCGATCTGGGACACGATCTCGCCGGGGGCAAAGGAATGCGGGCCACTGCTGGCAAAGCGTGTCGCCATTTGAACTTGTGCGGCACTCAGCACCGGAAACATCTGGTGACGGCGGGTTTCGAGGCTGTCGGAGCTCATTTCGGCACGCTCAATAATAATAGCGCGGGATCGGGCCGCGCTGCGGCGTCTGATCCGGCAGTTCCACCATCGTCTCGTCGAGATAGCACCAGCCCCAGCCCTCAGGCGGATCGTACCCTTCAATGATGGGATGTCCCGTGGCATGGAAATGCGCCGTCGCATGCTTTCCGATGGACTGATCGCAGCACCCCACATGGCCGCATTCCCGGCAAAGCCGCAGATGGACCCATTCCTGTCCATCCTCCAGGCATTCCTCGCAGCCAAGCGTCCTGGGCTCTACGGATTGAACGGCTGCAACATGCTTACATCCCGACATCTGGTTCTCCTGTGGTTATGGAAGTCCGCGCCTGCCGGAAGGAAGATAGATCAGGAGACGATTTTCTCTATCATACGCATGTGTAGAACCATATCTTCGTCGACTAGCATCAAGGTAGAGACGGCGCCCGCAATGCACGCAGAGATGGTTAGTTCATCTTCCGCTAGAAAATATTGCCATGTTGTGACCGCAGTCACTATCGGAAACAGCCGCTGCTTGTATTTTGCCCCCGCTGGATGCTGCACCTACCAGCCGGAGAAGGGTCTCCGGGCCCCACTTGGCGGCCCTTCTCAATTTTTTCCCGTTGGCGATGGCGGCGCGACGCCCCCAATTACCGAAACATCTCGCTCTGACTGCCGATCCTGCCGCCTTTTCGCACGGCGGTCACCGTATCCTGACCTGGGTCGAATGGTTTATCCCCGAGCCACGACACAGTGAACAGAAGAAGCGCAGCTGCCATCAGCGGCGGGCCAAGATAGACGATCAGGAGGGAATTTAGCGGTCTCATGGTGGTTTTTTTCTTGTTTCTTGGTTTGTCGTAGGGTCGTCGTCATCGGGCATCCGTACGGATCGCGCCGATGTCGGGTGAAGCGAAGGCAACAGTCTGGGAATGCGAGGCGCTGAATGTGAGATAAAGTCCTTGAGCGCTATAGTAGGCTCCAACCCACATCAGCAGGCTGAGATGAAGCGCAACGACAAGACAGTATATCCTCATAGTTTCCCTTCTGCGGCAGCTTTTAAGGCCATAATTTCGGACCTATTCTGTATACATCGACACATAATAACTTCCTTATTTTTATTATTATCGCAAAATTAGCCGATCTACTATTGTCACCCACACAGCAAAAAGGTGGAAAATAGGCGAGACGGATAGAACAGATAGCATCGAAAGAATTATACTTGCCGCTCCGCCGGCAGCAGCACCTTAGTCCTCACGAGCTCCGGCCAGCATGCTTCCGGCATATTGGCGGCGGTGGGGTCGCGGACCGATTGTTCGGTCAGCCACACCGACATCGCGGAGCATGGCCGCACCAACCTGCATGATCCGCCCTCATCGAGAACGGGTTCCCCTCACGCAAATCAATCCAAAGTAGCAGTTCGCCCTATAACCTGATAGGATGCCAGCTAAGAGGAGCGAGTGACCGTCATGGTAGTTTCACTTGCCCCAGCAAGAACTATTCAACAATATCCTGAGATCGCAGCAAACGGAGGAAGACGCATGGGTATCTACGAGGGCACGCCTGGAGATGATGTGTTTCGCACGCAAAGCTCTACTCTTATAATAATTCCAGAGGCGGGAATTATATTCGAGAACAGCGATGTTTACTTGGGCCGTGGAGGCAACGACACCTTTCGGATCGCGACGTCGACTTTCGACTTGCCGGACCTCTTGGAAGCAACAGACGATATTTTCGGAGGAGCGGATAATGACACGCTGATCTTTGCGCCTCCTCATGACTTTCCCGGCCAGATCGATGTCACGTTTTACGGCGACGCAGGAACGGATTCCGCCTACCTGAACTTTCAGCCGATGGGAGCTCTCGACGTCGATTTCACGAATTTCGGGCCGGGCACCTTCACATCCATCATGTACCTGACCCACGCGGACGGCGGTTACGCAGGCCAGTTCTTCATTCAGCCCGACGTCGAACATGTCTCGGTCATCGGTTCGAATTTCGGTGACCGAATGGTCGGCAATGCGGGCGACGACAAGCTGGATGGCAAAGGCGGGGCCGACGCCTTTTTCGAAACGACGGGCAACGACACCTACATATTCGATGATACGGGTGATCGCGTCGCGATTTATTCAGGGCCGCTGCTCACCGTTCCCGATGGCGGCGTAGATACGATCTGGACGACGGTCAGCGTGGATCTGCATGACCAGGGACCTGTCGAAAACCTCCGCCTGAACGGCACGGCGGATATCAACGCGACAGGCAACGACCTTGCCAACATGATCACCGGCAATGCCGGCAGCAATCTCATCGCCGGTGGCGCCGGCAACGACAGCCTCTACGGCAAGGGCGGCGCCGACACTTTCCATTTCGATGAAATGGGCATGGCCAACAAGGACTTCGTCTGGGACTTCGATGCGGACGACAAGATCCAGCTCGGCCCTGCCTTCGCCGGCCTCGATCTGGACAATAATGGCGTGCTGGATGCCGCCTCTTTCGAAATCGTCAACAAGTGGGGCGCTGGCGGCACCAAGGGTGGCCCCGAGCTGATCTACAATTCCGCGACCGGTGTTCTGTCCTACGACGCCGATGGCGCCGGCACGACCCATGCTGCCCAGGACATTGCTTTCATCGGTGTGAACAAGACGTTCTTCGACAATACCGACGTCCTGGTAAACAGCTCCCTGCTCGTCTGACGGGCGCGCGCCGCATATCTCAAAACGGCCGGTTTCACCGGCCGTTTCCGCTGGGTGATGAGGTATCCACCGGAAGGTGATTGAACCTTTGGCGATCTGCCCAAATCATCAGAACAAGCGCATGCTGATTCCCTTGGCCTGACAAATGTTTGGGCCGGATATTTGGGGGCATGAAATGCGCGATTTGCTGTCAAACTTCGAAGAAGACCATCGCAGCCTCGGCTATGGTGCAGAGGCTCCACCGCATGGAGGACATGGGTTTTCCCGGTTCCATGCGGTCGCCGCGATTTTAATCCTGTGCGCGGCGATCTTTATCGGAGGTCACGGACTGGTCTAGCGCAATTCCAGCAAAATTTGTGCAGCGGTTTTGCGTCCGTCAGAACCAGAGATCGCGCACGCATCGTCCCTTGGACGGAAGGTCGTCAAACGTTTCCAGCCCGTCGAAATGATCGATCGGCAGATCGGAAACGAGATCCGGCGGCGCCAGGCGCAAATTGACCGCCATGCGCCGGCGCCCAGCCCTGTTGAGCCTCAAGCCGCGCCAGCTGAGCACGCAGGCGCAAGTCGGGCAGAACAATATTTCCAGCGACGACGTCTCCCGGCCGGTCCGCGTATAGGAGCCGGTCTCGCCGTTCATGCTGATCCGCTCGCCCTCGTAATCATAGGCCCAGAGCGCCCCATAGCGCCGGCAGAGCGTGCAGTTGCACGCCGTAATCGAACCGGGATCGCCTTCCAGCGTCCAGCCTGTCTTGCCGCAATGACATGAGCCGATCAGCATCAGCGCACCGTTCCATCCCTGTTTGTTGCTATGAGCCTATCCTGCCCCAATCACGTGATGTCCGCAAACCGCGCCCGACCCAATTCGCTTCTCCGCGCTCAGCCTGACCACAGCCCTTGACTCCCGCCAGAATGAGAACATAATAAGAACATTCCTGGCGCTGCGGTCGCCATCCCGACAATCCTGAACTGAAATGCTCTGCAAGGAGAATGAGAACATGCGTCCGCAATTGGCCCCAAAAACCGATGGTAATGTGATCGGAAACGAAGATTTGAGCTGGGAGGTCGAGGCCGTGCTCTCCTGGCACGACGAGGATGCCAAGGCTGCCATCGCCACGCTTCTGCAGGACTGCCGCCACCTGCGCGAACAGCTTGCGCTTGCCGAAGGCGCCATGAGCCGGGGCATGACCCGCGGCTGGCGGCCCACCTTCGACAGGTCCTCCTTTGACCCGACATGAAACACCGCCGCAGCATCGATCTCGTCGCCAGCCATGAGGAGGTCGCAACCGACAGGGAGACGCTCGCCACCCTGCCGCAATGGTATGTCCTCCACGCCCGCTGCCCGGCCTGCCAGCACGAGACGCGGATCGACCGGCGCATGCTCGCCTACCGCTATGGCAAGGACATATCGCTGGCGAGGATCGGCCCTCGCCTGAAATGCATCGGTTGCGGCAACCACACGGGAAACCAGCTGCTGCTCGGCAGGCTGCCGCGCGATTGACCGTGTTCTCCCGCTTATGTGCCGGCCGAGGCAAGCAGCAGCCTTGCCGCCACTATCGCCCCATCGGTTCGGATCGCGGGGGCGACGGCCGCAGCGCGCTGGCGCATATCAGGCTGCAGCGCCGCAGAAAGCGCGGCGGAGAAGGTCTCAGGCGTCGGTATCGTTCCCTCATGCGCCACGCCGATGCCGAGTGCTGCAACGCGGCCCGCCCAATAGGGCTGGTCGGCAATCTGCGCCACGACGACCTGCGGCACGCCCGCCCGGCTTGCCGCTGCCGTTGTCCCTGCTCCGCCATGATGGACGATTGCCGCAACCCGCGGAAAGAGCGCCTGATGATTGGCCTCGTCGATGACGAAGCAATCGCCTGCGCCATCATCAGGCACCAGCCCGGCCCAGCCGCGCGACAGCACCGCACGCCGCCCGTGAGCGCGGATCGCCGCAAGGATCACGCCCGCGGCATCCTTCAGCGCATGCATCGGCATGCTGCCGAAACCGACATAGACGGGCGGCTCGCCGGCATCGAGAAAGGCCTCCAGCGCCGCCGGCAGCGGCCGGTCGTCATCGAACATCCAGGCGCCCGTCTGCACTGCGTCGATCAGATCCGTCGCAAGCAGCGGCCCGATGACCGGATCGGCCGCAAGCAACGGCCGGCGGGTCAGAACCGGATCGCGCACATTGTCCACCGGCGCCATGCCCATCGATGCACGCAGCCGATTATAGGCTCCGCCGAAGATCACGTTCTTCGTTTCGATATCATAGTCCCAGAGAACCCTGTTGTCGGTCACGCCGGGCGGATGCGGACGGCCCTTGAATTCATGCGGCTTGTGATGATGCGACGGCAGGAAGATCGGGCAGAATGTCGCCCCGAAATAGCCGATGCCGGCCCGCTCGGCCACCAGTTGCGCCGCCGCCATCGCCGGAAACAGCCCTGCCGCGACGATGAGATCGCATCCTTCCGCAACCGCTGACAGCGCCTCGAACTGTCCCGCCAATATCCCGGCCGCCCGCTCCGAAATGCCGTCGGCCGAACGCTCCCGCGTGTTGCGCTCTGCAGTCTTCATCACCTCGCTCACCCATTGCCGCACGGGCGCGTTGGCCGGCGCCAGCGGCACGCCGAGCCGGTCGAGCAGCTCGGCAAATTCCGCATCCGGCGGCGCGCAGACCACCGCCTCGGCGCCTGTTGTCTGCAAGGCAACCGCCAGCGCCGCCAATGGCTGCACATCTCCCCGTGATCCGTATGTGGATAGCAATACACGCATGCTCATCTCCCGATGCTGTTGATCAGGTTGAGCGTTCTACGCGCTCTCTAGGGGCTTGCCGCAAGTCCCCCCTGCGCCATATCTAAAGGCATAGCAGGGATGATGATTGTTCCCGGCCGCATCCCCTCCCCACATTTTCAGCGATCAGCGGCAGGCAAAGGCCGGTGTTCTACGTCACAAACCGGCTGAGATAGGCATAGCTGCGCGCCGCAAATTCGAAGGGCTGCCGTGGATTATCGTGCTCGACGACGAAGAGCCGCGCCCCGCTTGCGACAGCCGCATGCCACAGCGACGGCCAGACGAGCACGCCGGAGCCGACATTGGCCCAGCCGCCCTCCTCCGGATCGACATTATCAGGCGCCTGATCCTTTACATGCACCGAGACCAGCACGCTGGCATAGCGCCTGATCCATTCGACCGCATTCGGCTGGGCGCGCGCCAGCCACGCAATATCCGCCTGCCAGGTGAGCGGGCTGCCCTTGGCCGCATCGAACATCAGCTCGAATCCGTAGCGCCCGCCAATGGTGCGGTCGAAGCCTGCCATCTTGTTGTGATAGCCGAGCACGATGCCCGCTTCCTTCATCTGCTCAGCAAGCGTACCCAGCTCATGGCCGATCCGCTGCCATGCCGCCTTCGTTTCTTTCATCGCAGACGGTGCCGGATGCGGGACGAAGAGCTGCCCGATACCGCATTGCTGGCAGGCATCGACAAAGCGCTGCCGCTCGCTGCGCAGCGCCTCCAGCCCGACATGGGCTGATGGTGCCGTCAGCCCATTCCTGACAAGCCCGGCCTGAAGGTTATTCGCGTCACGCAAATGCCCTTCGAGCGGCTCGACAGCGCCAAAACCGGCGCTCGCCGCCTTGTCGAGCTGCGTGCCGAGATCTCCAAGGCCGCGCATCGAATAGAGCTGCAACGACAGCATCGGCTTCGTCATCGCTCATCTCCAGGCCATTGTCGCTCTTGCCGGCAAGGCATCCCGACCGTTCCTCCGCATCGAATCCGCTGGGGTCCAGTTTCACCCGTGTCGGCGCAGATTGCGAGCGCAAAACGGGCGATATCACCCCAATGCGGACAAGGCGGGCTTCGGCAGCAGCTTGCGTTTCAGGTTGACGATATGGCGGCCGAAGGATCTGTCGATACGCTTCACATCGATCAGCGTCAGGTCTCCGCAGGCAGAAAATGTGTGCAGGCCGTCGGGATAATCGGCAGTGGCGAGACCGCCGGTCAATTGGGCCGGTAGATGCGCGCAGGTCACATGCGTTTCGCTGAGCAGGCTGAAGCGCAGGAAGCGCAGGCCGCCGCCATAGCTGACGCTGCAATCCTGAACCGGCAGGATGATCTGCCCATCGGCGCCGATAAAGGGCGTGCCGCCCGGCCGGGCGCCGGAGCGATCCACCAGAACCGGATTTTGCGGATGGGTCTTCCACGGGCCGGTCAGCTTGTCGGCAAAGGCGATATGCAGTTCGCGCTGGTCACGCGCGCCGGCGCCGACAAGCGTGTAAAACATCCACCACTTGCCCTGATGCTCAATGAGACAGGCCTCGGCAGCGGGCAAATCGGTCAGGAGCACCGTTTCCCGCACCCAGTCATCGGGGAACGAGCGGGCGCGGTAAAGCGCGACCTCCCCCGCCTTATGGCTTTCCGGCATCATCAGCACCTCGCCATCCTGCTCGATCAGGAAGGGATAGGAGAGATGAAAAGGCTTGGTGAGCACCACCGCCCTGCCGCGCCATTGCAGGTCCGGCCCCACCAGTTCGTGGCGCTCGATGAAGCCATGCTTGGTGTGGTAGTCATAGGCTTCCACGAAGACGTGCAGGCTGTCGCCCTTCTTCACGGCGAAGGGATCGGCCAGATATCGCCATGGTCCCGGATCGGGCAGCCATGTAATTCGATCGGAACAATCGGCCAAAGTCTCGGCATCGAGCAGCACCTCAGCGGATGCGGGCACGATGCCCACCTGCCAGAAATCACTCTTGGGCTTCAGACGCATAGATCAACCGCGGCTGATCGATATCGGGCGCAGCCTGAACTGCGGCTCCGCGGGCAACCCGGGAATAGAAATCGAGAACATTCGCAATACCTGCCGAACGAGAGAAAGGAGCCAAGTCGTAGCCTACGCGCAACAGGCGGACAACAGGCTGTTCCCGCAGCACATCGGCAAGCGCCTCGGTGAGCTCCTCGACAGAGCCGGGTGCCACCAGCGTGACCGGATGCTCGCGCAGATATTCCGACGGGCCTTCGGCCGCCGTGGCGATGATCGGCAGTCCCTCTTGCATGGCTTCGAGGATCGCAAGCCCCGCCGATTCCTCTCGCGACGGCGAAACGAAAAGATCGAGATTGCGCAGAAACCCCGCCACATTGTTGCAATGGCCGAGCAGATGGATGCGGCTATCGCCCTTGGCGAGCTTTTCCAGCGCAGCGCGATGCGGCCCCTCGCCGACGATGACGAGAGCGGCATTGCCGGGTGCCGACTGCCGGAAGGCAGACACCAGCACATCATATCCCTTGCTGAGATGCAGACGCCCGACGCTGCCGACGAGCCGTGTTTCGCGCGACAAATTCAGCTGCGCACGCAGGTCGAAGCTCTCGGCCGATTTGACATCGGGCAGCCAGTTGGAGATCAGCGTCGACTGGCCGTCAAATGTGCCGAGCCGCGTCGACTGGGCGGTGTTGACGCAGATCACACCCTCGAGGCAGGCGTGCTGCTTGGCCTTGTAGCCGACATGCAGGGTCGCGATCCTGGCGACGCTGTCAGGCGCTGCGGCAAGTGCCTTGCAGCCATGGCTGAGATGCCCATGCGCGATCTCGATGCCTGTCCTGCCCATCAGCCGCCGCAGCCTCAGGCCCCGCAGAAACGGGATCGCGAAGCCGTGGAAAACAACCTCTTTCGAGAGCAGACCAGCAATCGGCGAACCGTATCGTCCGGCAACGTGAACCTCATGTCCAAGAGCAGCCTGCCCGTTGGCGAGGTCAGCGCAGTATCGTTCCGATCCAGCAACTCTGGAGGAGAACAAGACATGCAGGATTTTCAACTTATGAGACGCTACGGGATCGGCAGCCTCATAGGCACGCGGGTGCAACTCACCCACGAAATCGTTTCGAGCACTCAAGATACACCTCAGATCGATGTCCGACCGAGTTGATATGTTGGCGGAACACTTCTCGATAGGTTTCGGCGATGATCTACATCGGAGATCCAGCGCAAACAAGACTGTGTAACTATACAGAATCGTAAAGTTTTACGCCACAGAACGACCATTTTTGGGGTAACTTGCTGATGTAACTCTTGAAAAATTGCGGCAGTATTATGCACGACCGTAACACCGATAAAACAGCCTGCTAAAGTGCCAAAAAAAGTCTTGAGATGGACTTTAAGGGCAACGACAAAGCCGCCCTGAAAACCGGGCTTTCCGTCCCGGCGCCTTATTTTTTCAATGCATAGTTGATTCTGCGAACCGTCTCAGCGATGCGGATCGCATAGGTCGGCAATCGCCTCCACCAGGGAAATTTGGTGGCCCTGTAGACGGATCGCGTCCCGATATTCGAGCCGCCCTCTTGTACGACAGTCACGTTTTGGCGGGTCGTGTAGACCCGCGCTCGGGATGCCCAGCCGCGCTCCAGTTCGATATCCCAGGGAAATCGCATGACGCCGACCGTCTTGAGGAGCTTCAGGGCGCCCATCCGCGTCACCGCGTAGCAGGCTGCCGACCCCTGCGGACCATGCGTTACCCGCCCGATCTCATCGCCGATAGCCGAGGTGGCGACAGGCCTGAAGCCGACGATACGGTGATTGAAGAGCTTGATCACATCGGCGCCGGGCACCGCCGCAAGTGCTGCTTCGGCGCGCGCAATGAGGTCGGCAGACAAAATGACATCGTCCTCGACGATGATGCAGGCGGCCTCGCCCGTTTCCAAGAAAGCCGCGAGCACCTTCAGATGGCTCCGGTAGCAGCCATATTCGCCCGGCAGGATGGTCCGGCCATTGTTGCGCTGAAAGGCGCGCTCATCACAGGCCGTCCGCTGATCTGCGGCAATCTCCCGCCCATCGACGCCGGCAATGCGAATAAGGTCGAACTGCAGGGCCTTGGCCCGATCGGACAATGCATTCCACCGATCCGTGGACCGGTCGAGATTAATCACATAAATGCGGGTCGTCATCGTCCAACCGTGGTTTGCAGCTCAAAGCAGCCGGGCCTCCCCCTGAGGCCAAGCTTCCCGGCAAACTCGCCTAGCACTTCCCCCGCCGGCTGTGCAACCTGCCGTCGCGGCATGGCAGCAATGTCGGCAACAAATTTCTCCTTGATCGGCCAAGGGCAAGCCCAGAACCGCGATGACATCAGCTTGAATTGCCGCCCCGGAGCCTCTAGCACTCATACCTATCGATCAGCCCTTCAGGACGCATAGCTTGCCAGCCTTCCCCTTCTCCCTAAACGATCCCATCCAGCATCATGGCCCGCTTCCAAAGACATCCGACGTCGTCATCATCGGCGGCGGCGTCATCGGTGTGACGACGGCGCTGTTTCTGGCCAAGCGCAAGATCTCCGTGACGCTCATCGAGAAGGGGCGCATCGCTGCCGAGCAGTCCTCCCGCAACTGGGGCTGGATCCGCAAGCAGGGCCGCGATGCCGACGAACTGCCGATCGTCATCGAAGCCTGCCGCCTGTGGAAGGAGCTCGCGGCAGAATGCGGCGAGGATATCGGCCTGAACGAGACCGGCGTCACCTATCTCGCCAACTCCGACAAACAGATGGCCGGCTTCGAAACCTTCATGAAGCTCGCGAGCGCCTACGATCTCGACACCCGCCTGCTCGACAGCAGGCAGACGGCCTCCTTGTTCAAAGGCATCTCCCGCAAATTTGCCGGCTCGATGACGACGCCATCGGACCTGCGCGCCGAGCCATGGCTCGCCGTCCCTGCCCTTGCCCGGCTCGCCGCCCGTCTGGGTGTCACGATCATCGAAAACTGCGCGGCGCGAACCCTTGATATCTCCGCCGGCGAGGTAAGCGGTGTGTGGACCGAGGCCGGCCGCATCGAGACCTCGACGGTGCTCGTCGCAGGCGGCGCCTGGTCGTCGCTCTTCCTCAGAAAACACGGCGTTTCCATCCCGCAGCTTGCTGTCCGGGCGACCGTCGCAGCAACCGAGCCCCTGGCCGAAATCCACGCAGGTGCCGCAGGCGGAGCGGATGCCGCCTTCCGCCGCAGGCAGGATGGCGGCTACACGCTGGCGCCGGCAAGCCACCGCCTCTATCTCGGCCCCGACGCGTTCCGCCACGCCATGAAATATATGCCGGCGCTCATGGCCCACCCCTTCGGCACCCGCTATTCGGCGGCAGCCCCCGAAGGTTACCCGGACAGCTGGTCGACCCCGCGCAACTGGACGGCGGATGTCAAGAGCCCGTTCGAGCGGATGCGCGTGCTGAACCCCGCCCCCGAACAATCCAGCCTCGATGCCATCAGCCGCAATTTTCAGCGCCTCTTCCCGCAATTCGAAACCGTCCGCCTGAAGACGACCTGGGCCGGCATGATCGACGCCATGCCCGACATCGTGCCGATCGTCGACCGCGTTGAGGCCATCACCGGCCTCTTCGTCGCAACCGGCATGAGCGGCCACGGCTTCGGCATCGGCCCCGGCATCGGCCGCGTGGTCTCCGACCTGATCCAGGGGAATCCCACCGGCCACGATCTCAACCGCTTCCGGCTCTCGCGCTTCACCGACGGCAGCCGCATCCGGCCGGGGCCGGCGATTTGAGCTGACGCGAGCCTGCGCGCCATCATGGGCCTGCGGCCGTGCGCCAGAATTGTCCGGGAGTTTCGATACCCGCCCGTCAGCGCAATGGGCTGAAGACGGACGCCGTCTTCCCTCGATTTTCCAGCAGAAGACGCTCCAGCCCTACGTCCGCCTGGCGATGAAAATCGACGTTGTCATATTTCTGGTGACGACGCCGCCAAAATCACTCCGTGCGAGATCCTCCAGCGCGTCCAGCAACGCCTCGCGCTTCTCCGCCTCCAATGCCACGACATTCGAATAGGTCGCGTAGAGCCGCCGCACCGCGGGCGGATCGAGCGTCAGCGTCCACTCGAACATGGCAGGCGGATCGCAGTGGAATGAGGCCTCCTCGAAATCCCTGAGCCGGGCCTCGCTATCGAGCCCGTAAGGCGTCTGCGTCGTCCCTCCGCCAGACGGGCTTGGGCGATGCCCGGCAAAGAGATGCGCACTCGCCTCATGAAAGGGATCGGGCCTGATACTGTCGCCAAAGACATTCCAGATCAGAGCGACGGCGCCGCCATCGCAAAGCAGCGCATGGATACGCCTGAGCGCCGGGACGGCATCGAGCCAGTGAAATGCCGTCGCACTCACCACGAGGTCGTATGATTGCGGCGCCTCGATCAGTTCTTCGAAGGCTTGCTCGACTACCTCGAGTTCGGGGCGATGCAGCCGCGCACGCAGGAATTCCGCAAGCCGCCTGTCCGGCTCGACGGCCAGAAGCCGCCGCGGCTCCTGTTCAAGAAGATGTTCCGTGGCAAGCCCGGTTCCCGCACCGATATCCAGTATCGAGATACCTGATCGCAATCCGGCCCGCTGCCGCAGCACATCCCACACCGCCGGCGGATAAGGCGGCCGGGCTAAGTGATAGTTTTCAGGGCTAAGGCCAAAGGCTTGCCGGCCGAATGGACGGGCAAGGGTGTCACCGGACATGGCGATCTCCGCGCTGATCGGCGTAGACCTATCCCATTCAGCAAGAAAACGCACCCACTAACCAAGCAGCGAAACCACGCCGCTGGCGATATCGTAGCGCGCCGCCACGACCTTGAGTTTGCCCTCTTTGGCAGCCCCGGCAATGACGGTCGAGCTTCGGCTGATCAGCGTCGCCTGCATCTTCGCATTCGCATCGATGGCCGCCCCAAGGTCGTTGCCCGCCGCATTCACCGCCGGCCAGATCGGCGCATAGAGGGCGCCGATCTGGCCGGGCACGGCCTTGCCGTCGATGGTCGCCTTCACCGCGCCGCAGTTGGTATGGCCGAGCACCATAAGAAGCCGGACGCCAAGAACGGCCACACCATATTCGAGGCTGGCGATGATCTCGGGCGTGGCGATATTTCCCGCGACACGCACGACGAAAAGCTGGCCAATGCTCTGGTCGAAGACAAACTCCACCGGCACGCGTGAATCGGCGCAGGAGAGCACCGCCGCGAAAGGCTCCTGCTTTTCCGCCGTCTTCGCCTTGAGGATCGAAAGGTCCTCGTTGAGAGACTGGAGACGCCCGTCGATGAAGCGCCTGTTTCCCTCCATCATCGCCTTCAGCGCATCATCGGGCGCCAAGGTGCTCTGTGCCGATGCCGGCCCAGCGGATGAGGTGACAGCCCCGGCCGCTACTGCCGCCACACCTCCCAATGCACTGCCACACCGGAGTGCTGCGTAAGATCATGCATCTTCCCCTCCCAAGGTTGGTCCCGCGATTGATATGCCGAAACTTGAGCCCCGTTTCCGCATGGCAGCGCGAGCGCCCACGGTGCGCAAG
Source organism: Rhizobium sp. 768_B6_N1_8 (assembly GCF_051811225.1). Classification (NCBI taxonomy): domain Bacteria; kingdom Pseudomonadati; phylum Pseudomonadota; class Alphaproteobacteria; order Hyphomicrobiales; family Rhizobiaceae; genus Rhizobium; species Rhizobium sp. 768_B6_N1_8. Next base: position 2,578,874 of record NZ_JBPWPV010000001.1, read on the forward strand.
TCACCCAAACGGGTGAGGCACGACCGGCCGTTGTCCGCAGATAGCGAGTCCCCTGGAATATTTCACGGCGCGAACACCTCGAGGCTATCGGCGGCTTGTCCCCGCGATGCCCCTGATGCATCGAAAGACACATTGGGGAGATGGGGAGCAAGCCAATGACACCAGCGATCGTTTTATTGCTGTTTGTATCAGGCATAGCCGGTGGCGTGATCAATGCGCTCGCCGGTGGCGCCACGCTGCTCACCTTCCCCGCCATGCTCGCAGCCGGCCTGCCGCCCGTCACTGCCAATGCCTCGAATGCGGTGGCGATCGTGCCGGGCCATCTGCTCGCCGTCCTCGCCGATCGTCGCAAGGTCCTACCGTTGGACGCCAAACTCTGGTCATCCGTCCTCGTCTGCCTCGTCGGCGGTGCCGTCGGCGCGCTGCTGCTGCTTGCCTTGCCCGAGCGGCTCTTCGTCTTGCCGGTTCCAGCCCTGATCGGCATCGCCACCCTGCTCTTCCTCTTCTCGCCGCGCATCGCCGCCTGGGTCGAGGCAAGGCGCGGCGATGCCGAGCCCTCGCGCGGTCTCGGCCTTTCCGTCCTCGGCCTCTCGTCGATCTATGGCGGTTTCTTCGGCGCCGGCCTCGGCGTCATCCTGACGGCGGTTCTCTCGATTGCCGATCCCAATGACATCCGCCGCGTCAAGGCGCTGAAAAACCTGCTCGCCACCTCGGTCAGTATGGCAGCCGTTGTCATCTTCATCGTCCAGCGCGCCGTCCACTGGCCCGAAACGTTGACGATGCTGTCAGGCGCCCTGGTGGGCGGTTATCTCGGTGGCTACCTCGTGCGGGTGCTGCCGGCCATCGTCGTCCGCTGGTTCGTCATCCTCACCGGCGCCGTCATGACTGTTGTTTATGCCGTCAAATATTGGAGCTGAGGTCCGCCCCTATCTTCACTTCCGCAGCCACAGCCGCTTCAACCCTTGCCACCGTTTCACGAGGCGGATCACGACAGGCGGCGGGATCTTCCTGGTGTCGGCCATCGTCCCCTGCCTCGTGACGGGAGACCGGGGATCAAGCAGGAAGGCCACCATCACGCAGGCGCTCGTCGCCTCCACGCTCAACACCTCATCCGACAGCAGCAGCCCTTGCTCGCCTTCGCCAAACGCCTCCTCGCCGGCGAGAACCGCGCCGCTGAACACATAGAAATAGAGGTCACACCCCTGTTTATGCGGGAAATCCACCCGCACGCCTGCCTCCAGCCGGATATCGAAGAAATCGATCCGGTTGCGCACGAAAAACGGCGCATCGCCCCCTTCCGGCCCGACAAGGTGCCGCCAGCGATTGGGCGCGCTGTCAGGCATTGCCCCATACTGAATGCCGGGTTCGAGATCGACAGCATCGGGCCGCACGAGGATCTGCAGCATGCGCAGCGGCGGATCGGAGGCCAGCGTTTCCTCGGAGTGCCAGAAGCTGCGCCCGGCATTCATCACCATCAGATGCCCGCTGTCGCAAACCAGCCGGCCGCGGGCTCTGTCTTCATGGCGCATCACGCCTTCAGGCACCCAGGATATGATTTCGTCATTGCGGTGCTCGTGCATGGCGATCAGCCGCCCCGGATGCAGGATGGATTCGACCACCATCGCCAGCGGCCCATGCCCATGATCCCCAGGCTTCGGCTTTATCCATCCCGGCATGTTGACATGTACGACAAACCCTCCCGTGTCGCGCACAACGAAGGTACGTTCCCCCTTGAGCAGCATCGCGTCCTCCTTGCCTGCAAGCAGTGACGATACCGCTCCATTAGCACCCTGATACCGTCAGAGGTCAATGAAGCGACCTGCCATTGACCTGTCCCGCCCCGGCCTTAAATGCCTGCGCCGTACTTGCAACAAGGAAACCCATCGTGAGCAACGACAACACAATTCCGTTCCGGCGCCCTGACGCCCTCGCCAGATTTGCGAAGTCCCCTCTCGTCGCAGCCCGCTATGGCGGCGCGGATGAAGCGCGGCTCTCGGCATTCGAGACGCAGCACGAGGTCAGTCTTTCCGATGGCTATCGCGATTTCCTGATGCGGGAAAACGGCCTTGACTATCATATCCCCCACACCACCATCGCCACCCTGCCCGCAGAGGCGCAGCGCGATGCCTTCGTTCTCTCGGACATCAACACCCTGTTTGGCATCGGCAACGGGCATCCGTATTTCGATCTCGAGGAACTCGCCCCGGACATGGATTTCCACGACTACGGTTTCACCCCCTTCGCACATGTCGTCGGCCTCGGCGGCGACTTCTGCACCCTCGTCGAACTCACCGAAGGCAACCATACAGGCGCGATCATGTACACCGATGGCGAGCTTTTCCATGGCATGCGCAGCGGCGGCATCGCCGGAAAATCCGCTGACGAAGCGATCGATTATTTCATCGAGAGCGGTTACTACTATCGGATCGCGACGAACTTCTCCGACCTCTTCGAAAAATATGCCCGACTGACCTGAGGCTTCGCACCGTTCCGATCATTCCCACAGATACAAAGCCCTAGGCGGCCAATATCAGACCTCCCGTGTTTTCTGATAGCGGCCAGTTTCAAGCTTCGATAGCAACGCGACAACAGCCTCATCCACACCCTGCTTCGCAGTGTCGATGGTGACGGGGCTTTGCCCCCAAGCCTCATAGTCGTGTGCAGTCACCTCTTCCCAGCGAGGCTTTACCAACCCCGGAACATCGCTTGCCCGCGTTTCCACCCGTCGGCGATGTTCATTCCGGTCCGAGCAGATGATTTCTATCTCAACGGCCGGCACACCTGATCGCGCTGCGACCGACAGCCAGGCATCCCGTGTCACCTTCAGGGGATTCACGGAATCCGCAACGACAATGTTGCCGAGCGTGAGATTGTCTTCGGCAATCCCGTATCCGACCAAGTAACCTGCCGGGCCGACCTCCGACCTCAACATGCCCGAGGCCCGGATATTCTGTTCGATCGTATCGATACGCAGATGGACGGCCCCAAGCTCCTTCGCCAGGGCACGCGCAATCGTCGTCTTCCCCGAACCCGGCAAACCGCCGAAAATGATCAGCATGAATTGGCACCTCCCGCTTGCTGATGGACTTCACGAATCCGATTTTTGTACATCCGTTGCCTCGCCCGAGGCAGCAAGAATATCATCGAGCGCCTGACGGCGCGCCCCGGCGTGGGACAATCGCCACCGAACTGCGTCATCCGCGCCAGGCCCTTCCTTGATGTCGAGATCCACGGGGCTCACCGGTTCGCCGGTCTTCTGATCGATGAAACCCCAGCGTATCTCCGCCCCTGTTTTGCGATTGACGAAGGTCATGGGCGGTCCCGATGCACCTGACATACCGAGGCTGTCGCCGATCTGGGCGAGCACCGGCATGATGGGCGCGATCTGCCAGCCCTTCCGGGTCAGGAGATATTCGAACCTTTCCGGGTTCACCTGATAGCGCCGCCGCTCGATGAGGCCATTGGCTTCCAGATGCTTCAGCCGGTCACTGAGCGTCGCATTGGTCACGCCAGACGATTGGCGAAAATCCTCATAGCGGCTGAGGCCACAGACAAGATCGCGCAAGATAAGCATACCCCACCGATCGCCGATCGCCGCCATGACGCCGGCGATCGAGCATACCATTCCATCGAAACCCTTCGAACGCATCGAACCCTTTCCGAAGCCCGTGAAATCGCCTGGCTCCTCTGATCATGAGAGCCACATTAGTTTGCCGGAACGGCCGTTTCAAGAAAGCCCGGCAAACAACCGCCCTGCGACAAACCGGGCGGATAATTCGCTTGCCTGACCAGTTACTCTTATTATAAGAGTTACGATGTCTTTGGCGCGTGACACGCCTCCGAATGAATGCAGCGCAGGCCTGAAGCTCGATGTGGATCGGGCGCCGATTGCTGCAACGCATCACCGGTTTTGCCAAAACGGGAGGATCTCACCTTGGCGCCGAACACCACCGCTAACTTCACCAGCCCGACACTTGCATTCGCCGGCAGCGCAGTCGCAACAGGCCTCTGGTTCGCTGCCCTTGTCGCAATACCGGAGCTTCAACGCTCGGACCTGTCCATCATCGTCGCGCGCATCGCAGTGCACCTCATCGTGCTCGGCGGAACCTGGGCGGGATTGTCGCGCACCTCCCTCACGGCATCTGAGCGGACATGGACCTGGCTGGCGATCGCCATTCCGCTCACCCTCTGGCACGGCGCAGCCTGGATTATTGTCGCCGATGGCCTTCTCCTGCCGGGAGCAGTCTCAATCCCGTTGCTGCCGCTGATGATCGTCGTGCCGACGGCCATCGTGATCACGCTTTTGTCGCGCTCAGACCGGATCGGTGTCCTGCTCGATGTTATGCCCGCCAACTGGCTGATCGGCCTCCAGGCCTACAGGGTGATCGGCGGCGTGTTCCTCGCCAACTGGCTGGCCGGGACGACGCCGGGCGTTTTCGCCCTTCCTGCCGGCACGGGTGACGTGATCACCGGGCTGATGGCCTTACCGACAGCAGCAATGCTCGCAAGCGGCCGGCCAGGCAGCACCCGGGCGGCTCTGTTCTGGAACCTCTTCGGCATAGCCGATCTGGTCGTCGCGGTCACGATGGGTGCCCTTACCACCCCCGGCCCCCTGCAGCAGCTCGCCCTCGATCATCCCAATCTGACGACAGGCACCTACCCAACTGCCATCATTCCGGCCTTCACCGTTCCCACGTCTCTCGTCCTGCACGCCCTGTCACTGCGCCAATTGCTGAGGCGCACGCGAGGCGCGGCGGCAATTGCCGTGTGACGGCGAAATATCTCCGGGTCTAGGCGCGATCCACTGGCCCGGAGCCTCCTCAGATAGGAACGCTGAGACCTACCTTGATCCTATCCATGGCGACGAATGTCCGAAACCGCTTCACATTGTTGTTGCCGAAGAATAGCCGCCGCGTCAGCGCCTCGTAATCGGCCATCGCGGGCACGGTGATGACGAGCACGAAGTCGGCTTCCCCCGTCACGTAGTAACACTGCTGGATTTCCGGGGCGGCGGCGAATTCGCGTTTGGCTGCCTCGATCTGCTCCGCCGTTTCGCTAATGACCTCGACCTCGACAAAGATGGTGATCGCCTGGCCGACGGCGGCCGGATCGATCACCGCGATATTGGCCTTGATGACGCCCTCCTCCGTCATCCGCCTGATGCGCCGCTGCACGGATGGCGCCGACAGGTTGACGGCCTCGCCGATCGTCCTTTGCGGCGTGGTATTGTCGCGCTGGAGGATCTCAAGGATCTTGCGGTCGAAGGCATCGAGCGCGGATGTCGAAGAGACAGGCATGGGCGGCGGCCCTCATGAAACAAACTTGCAAAAACGGCTCTTAATATCAGCGCAATTTTCGTCGGCACTGCAATATGTTTCCATGAAAGAGCAGCGAGGCCTTCATGTTCATCCTCAACACGACAAGCGATTATCGACATCAGCTCGAAGCGACAGATGCCGATACGCTCGGCATTGCCGCTGTCGCAGGCGTGGAAGACCACCTGCGCCACCGCGACGACAATGCCGAAACACCGCTCGTCTCCCTGCCGGCGCTGGCAGCCGCGTCAGGCGTTGCTGCGATCCATGTGAAGGATGAGGGAAAACGCCTGGGGCTCGGCAGCTTCAAGGCGCTCGGCGGCGCCTATGCCGTCATTCGCCTCGTTCTGGAGGCCGCCGAGGCAAGGCTCGGACGAAAGATCGGCATGGCCGAACTGCACTCTCCGGACGTGCGAAAACTCGCGGAAGCCATGACCTTTGCCTGCGCCACCGATGGCAATCATGGCCGCTCGGTCGCCCAGGGTGCATCCCTCGTTGGTGCGCGGGCGGCGATTTTTGTCCATGCCGGTGTAAGCGACGAACGCGTCGCCGCGATTGCCCGCTTTGGGGCAGAGATGATCCGGGTGGCGGGAAGCTACGACGACTCCGTGAAGGAAGCCACCCGCGTCGCGAAAGAACGCGGCTGGACCATCGTGTCCGACACCTCATGGCCCGGCTATGAGCGCATCCCCGGCCTCGTCATGCAGGGTTATACGGCGCTGGTGCGCGAGGCGCTGAAACAGATGCCGCAGCCGCCCACCCATGTCTTCATCCAGTCCGGTGTTGGCGGCATCGCCGCTGCCGTCGCAGGCCATCTGGCGATTGTGCTGGGCGCGCAGCGTCCGGTCTTCACCGTCGTCGATCCCGCCCGTGCCGCCTGCCTGTTCGAAACCGCGCGTGCCGGCCATCCGGTCACCATTGCCCATGGCGAACCGACCGTCATGGCGATGCTGGAATGCTACGAGCCCTCCCTCGTCGCCTGGCGCATCCTGTCGCGCACCGCCGATGCCTTCATGACCGTCGATGAGGAGGATGCGATCTCCATCATGCGGCAGCTTGCCAACCCCTTGGGCAGCGATCCCGCCATCGTCTCGGGCGAAAGCGGCGGCGTCGGCCTTGCCGGTCTCCTGAAGGCGCTCGCCGATCCCGAGGCGAAAGCCGCCCTTTCCCTCGGCGCGGATTCGCGCATCTTCGCGGTGAACACGGAAGGCGCCACCGATCCCGGCCGATATCAGGAAATCGTCGGACGCTCGCCTGACGCGGTCCTGTCGCGAGGTGCAGCATGAGCAACACATCCATCGATCCATCGAGGCTCCTCGGCCGGCTTGCCGAACTCGGCGCGATCGGTCGCGATGCCGATGGCAGGCTGGTGCGCCTTGCCGCCTCCGACACGGACAAGCTCGGCCGCGATCGCCTCGTCACCTGGATCGAGGCTGCCGGACTGGAACTCGCCATCGACCGGATCGGCAACATTTTCGGCATCTGGGCGCCCGCTGGCACGGAGGATCGCCCGCCGCTGCTCGGCTCGCATATCGATACCGTCATAGACGCCGGCATCTATGACGGCTGCTACGGCGTGCTGTCGGCCCTTGAGGTCATCGAAACGCTGAAGGCATCAGACTTCATCCCCTCCCGCCCTATCGCCGTCGCGGCCTTCACCAATGAGGAAGGCGTGCGTTATGCGCCCGATATGATGGGCTCGCTCGTCTATGCCGGTGGACTTGATGTAGAGACAGCGCTTGCGACAACAGGAACCGACGGGTCACTGCTCGGTGACGAGCTGAAACGCATCGGCTATGCCGGTGAGAAAGAGCCGGGTTTCCTGAAGCCCCACGCCTATATCGAACTCCATATCGAGCAGGGTCCGGTGCTGGAGCGCGAGGGCATCCCGCTTGGCGCGGTGGAAAACCTGCAGGGCATTTCCTGGCAGCGCGTGACGATCGAGGGTGACGCCAACCATGCCGGCACCACGCCGATGACGATGCGCCGCGATGCCGGCCATGCGAGCGCCCGCGTCATCACTTTCCTGCGCGAGCGCGCCATGGCATCGAACACACCGACGGTCGCGACCGTCGGCTGCCTGGAGTTCCAGCCGAACGCTATCAACGTCATCCCCTCGCGGGCAATCTTCACCGTCGACCTGCGCGACCCGGATGAGGATCGGCTGAGAGAGGAAGAGGCAGCCCTTGCCCGCTTCCTCGAAAGCCTCGCTGTCGAAGAGCAGGCTACGATATCGGTGGAGCGGCTCGCCCGCTTCGAGCCGGTCAAATTCGACGAACAGATCGTCGCCGCGATCGAAGACGCCGCCAGAGCCCGCGCCCTGCCCTGCAAGCGCATGACCTCCGGCGCCGGCCACGATGCCCAGATGATCGCCCGCATCGCGCCATCAGCCATGATCTTCGTACCGAGCAAGGGCGGCATCAGCCATAATCCGAGGGAATTTACCTCTCATGACGATCTCGTCGCAGGCGCCAACATCCTGCTCGATGTCGTCAGCATACTGGCGCAGGAGGAATAGCGATGGATCTCGATCAACTGGTCGCGGACATGCGCGCCTGGAGACGCCACCTCCATGCCCACCCGGAATTCGGCTTCGAGGAAAAGCAGACCTCGGCCTTTGTCGCCGAAAAACTCCGTGAATTCGGCCTCGATGATGTCGCGGAAGGCATCGGCGGCACGGGCGTCGTCGGCACACTGAAACGCGGCAGCGGCAACCGCTCGATTGCGCTGAGAGCCGATATGGACGCCCTGCGCATTCCCGAGCAGGCCGACCGACCCTATGCCTCGCGCAACCCGGGCGTCATGCATGCCTGCGGCCACGACGGCCACACCGCCATGCTGCTCGGTGCGGCCAGAATGCTCGCCGGAGAAGGCGGTTTCGACGGCACTGTGCGCTTCATCTTTCAGCCCGCCGAGGAATGGGGCAAGGGCGCACTCGCGATGATCGAGGACGGCATTTTCGAGCGCTTCCCCTTCGACGAGATCTACGGCATCCACAACTTGCCGGGCCTGCCCGTCGGCCATTTCCAGACGCGTCCCGGCGCCTTCATGTCGGCGGAGGATAATTTCGAGATCGCGCTCAAGGGCACCGGCGGCCATGCCGCCCGCCCGCATGCGACGAACGAGGTGCTGGTCGCCGCCTGCGCCCTGGTCCTGAACCTGCAGACCATCGTTTCCCGCCGCCTCGACCCAACCGATATCGGCGTCGTCTCCGTCACCGAACTCCTGACCGACGGCACCCGCAACGCCCTGCCGGGCCTCGCCCGCATTCTTGGAGATGCTAGAAGTTTCCACTCCAACGTCAGCGCCGAAATCGAAAGGCAGATGCGCATCATCTCCGAAGGCACCGCACTGACCTACAATCTCTCGGCCGAAGTCACCTACACAAGGGAATTCATCCCCCTGTTGAACGACCCTGCCCTCACCGAAGAGGCTTTCGCTGCTGCCCGCGATATCTTCACGCCCGCCAGCATCGAGGTCCGAAAGGAACCGATGACGGCCTCGGAAGATTTCGCCCGTTTCCTCGATGTCGTTCCCGGCTGCTTCGTCTTCCTCGGCAATGGCGAGGCCTCCGCGCCGCTCCACAATCCGACCTTCGATTTCAACGATGACGGGCTCCTTTACGGCGCAAAATTCCACGCCGGCATCGTCCGCCGGCGCTTGCCGCAAAGCGGCGCCTGACCGGCGGCTCCAAGCCTTTCCGCCGTCGACGCCGCCGGCGCGGTTACCGATCGGGACGAATCCCGTTTCGCAAATCAACGTCATCAGCAGTCTTGCTCCTTGAGCCTCCTGCCCTAACTCCTTGGCTGATATAGGAGACGGCATGGACCAAGTTTTGAGCAAGAAGGCGGAGACCGGAATCGAAGGACTGGACGATGTATTATTCGGCGGGTTTACACGTCGTCATGTATTCCTGCTGGAAGGCTCGCCCGGCACCGGAAAAACAACCATCGCCTTGCAGTTTTTACTTGAAGGCGCTGATCTCGGTGAGAGCTGCCTTTACATAAGTCTTTCCGAAACCGAGGAAGAGTTGCGCGACAGCGCCGCCTCGCATGGAATGGAACTCGGCGACGGCATAAAAATCTTCGAACTCGTGCCGCCCGAAAGCCTGCTCGACGCCGATCAGCAGCAGAGCCTCCTCTATTCGTCGGACCTGGAGCTGGGCGAGACCACCAAGCTGATCTTCGAGGCCTTCGAGCGGATAAAGCCGCAGAGGGTCGTCATCGACAGCCTCTCGGAAATCAGGCTTCTCGCCCAAAGCTCGCTACGTTATCGCCGGCAGATCCTGGCGCTGAAGCATTTCTTTGCCCGGTCGGATGCCACAGTCCTGCTCCTCGACGACATGACGTCAGATAATCTCGACAAGACCGTTCACAGTGTCGTTCATGGCGTGATCCATCTCGAACAGCTTGCACCCGATTACGGCTCGGAGCGTCGGCGGCTGCGGGTCATCAAATATCGCGGCCAGTCCTTTCGCGGCGGATACCACGACTTCGTCATCAAGACCGGCGGTGTGGCGGTATTTCCAAGGCTGCGCGCAATCGAGCACAAGAAGGGCTTCGAGCGAACGACCCTCTCGAGCGGTATCAAGGAATTCGATGATCTCCTGGGCGGCGGGATCGAGCGCGGCTCCAGCACGCTGCTGATCGGCCCGGCAGGTACGGGCAAGAGCCTGTTTACCCTGCAGTTCGTCGATGCGGCGGTCAAGCGCGGCGAAAAGGCGGCTGTTTTTATCTTCGATGAAGAGCTTGGGCTGCTGTTTTCGCGCACGAGATCGATGGGTATCGATCTGGAGAAGATGCACGACGACAGACTGATCCATATCGAGCAACTGGATGCCGCCGAGCTGTCGCCCGGAGAGTTTGTGCAACGTGTCAGGGATCGGGTCGCCAGCTACGACGCCAAGACCGTCGTCATCGACAGTATCAACGGCTATCAAGCATCGATGCCGGAGGAAAACGCGCTCATCCTTCACATGCATGAGCTTCTCCAATATCTGAACCGCCAGGGCGCCAACACCTTCCTCACCGTTGCCCAGCACGGCCTCGTTGGCGACATGAAATCACCGGTCGATGTTACCTATCTCGCCGATAGCGTGGTCCTGCTGCGCTATTTCGAGGCGCTCGGAAAAGTGCGCCGCGCGGTTTCCGTCATCAAGAAACGCACCGGCAGCCACGAAGAGACTATCAGAGAATTCCACATCACCAATGAAGGGCTGACCCTCGGCGAGCCGCTCTCCGGTTTCCAGGGCGTGCTTCGCGGCGTTCCGACATTCATCGGAGAAAGACAGCCGCTTCTTGAAACCTCAGACGAGGACGGCCACCATTCCTAACAGCGATGCCATCGGCCTGATCCACGCTCCAATCGGGCGTGATGCGCAGATTGCAGCTTCGCTCCTGCAGGAAGCGGGCGTACAACCAAAAGCGACGACCGATCTATCCTCCTTGGTCGAAAGCCTTAATGACGACGTCGCCTTTGCTGTCGTCACTGAAGAGGCGTTGCGTTCCGCCGATCTGCGCGCCATCTCCGCCTGGATCGAGCAGCAGCCGAGCTGGTCCGATCTGCCCTTCATCATCCTGACAAACAGGGGCGGCGGTCCCGAGCGCAATCCCGCAGCCGCCAGGCTGTCAGAGGTCCTTGGCAATGTCAGCTTCGTCGAACGCCCGTTCCACGCAACCACCTTCATCAGCGTTGCCCGCTCTGCCATGCGCGGACGCCGGCGGCAGTACGATGCGCGTTTGCGCATGGAGGCCCTCGATGCAGGCGAGCGCCGGCTTCAGACGGCTCTGGAAGCCGGGCGGCTCGGCGCATGGGAACTCGACCTTGCGTCAGGCGTGCTGACGACCTCGTCGACCTGCAAGGCCATTTTCGGCCGCCGTCCCGAAGACCCGTTTACCTACAAGGATCTGCTAAGCTCCGTTCACCCCGAAGACCGGGAGCGCATGGAGGCGGCAGTAAGCAAGACCGTTGAAACCGGCGCGGATTATTCCATCGAATACCGGACCATCTGGAGCGATGGTTCCGTTCATTGGGCCGAAATCCGGGCGCAGCTCTATAAGGATCGCTCCGGCAAGGCGATCAAGATGGTGGGTGTCTCTGCCGACATCACGGCGCGGCTGAAGGCCGAGGAGCACCAGCGGCAGCTCAATGAAATACTGGAGGAAAAGGTCGCCGAGCGCACGCGCGAGCTGGAGCGGGCGCATGCCGCGGTGATGGCGGAAGTCAGCCAGCGCGAGCGCGCCGAAGAGCAGCTTCGCCAGGCCCAGAAGATGGAGGCGATCGGCCAGCTCACCGGCGGCGTGGCGCACGACTTCAACAATCTGCTGATGGCCGTCCTCGGCAACCTTGAACTGCTGCGTAAATATGTCGGAGACGACATCAGGGCCGCCCGCCTGATCGACGGCGCCCTGCAGGGAGCGAAACGCGGCGCCTCCCTCACCCAGAGACTGCTGGCCTTTGCGCGGCGACAGGACCTGCGCATTGACCCGGTCGACATGCGCGCCCTGGTGCTCGGCATGGCGGATCTCCTGAAGCGCTCCGTCGGTTCCACCGTCCTGATCGAAACCACGGTTCCCGAGAATCTTCCTCTCGTCTCGGCCGATGCCAACCAGATCGAGCTGGCCCTGCTCAATCTTGCCGTCAACGCCCGCGACGCGATGCCAGATGGCGGCACGATCCGCATCGAGCTGAAGGAGGCGGAGCAGATTGCGCCGACCGATGAGCTTGCCGCCGGCAGCTACGTCGTCCTGACTGTCGCCGACCACGGCTATGGCATGGACAAGGAAACGCTGCAAAAGGCGATCGAGCCATTCTTTTCGACAAAGGAGCTCGGGAAGGGAACTGGCCTCGGGCTCTCCATGATCCATGGTCTGGCACTGCAGTTGAAGGGCGACCTGAAACTGGAAAGCATGCCCGGCAAAGGCACGACCGCCGAACTGTGGATCCCCGTCTCCACATCGGCCAGCGTCCATACCGAGCCTGATGACGCGATGCCGGCGGACCCAGACAAGGTCTCGGGCCCGAAGCGCATATTGCTCGTCGACGACGACATCCTGATCGCCATGAGCTCTGCCGATATGCTCACCGATCTCGGCCATGAAGTGGTCGAGGCCCATTCGGGGAAAGAAGCTCTCGAGTGCCTGGGCAGCGGCGCGGACTTCGATCTGATGATCACCGATTACTCCATGCCCGGCATGACGGGCGGAGACCTCGCCAAAGCCGTCCGCACCATAGCCCCCGGCTTGCCGATCCTCATTGCATCGGGATATGCCGAACTCCCGCCCGGGCTAGACCTTGACGTCGCCAAGCTCGGAAAGCCCTACACCCAGGATCAACTGGCCCAGGAGATCGGCAAGCTGATGGTCGCGCCCTGAGCAGGCCTGCAAACCGGTTGCCGACACGCAAATGCCTGCTGCGTCACCATGCCGGCCATTTTGCAGAAGACGGCTCATCGCTTTCGCGCTATGAAGATTATCGATAATCCTGCCCCATCCGACACGGAGATCCCTTATGGCTTTGAAGATCCTTTTCATTGGCGGCACCGGCCAGATTTCCTATCCCTGCGTCGAGCGCGCCGTGGCTCAAGGCCATGATGTCAGCGTGTTCAACCGCGGCCTGAGAGGCGATCCCCTGCCCGCGGGCGTCATCTCCATCGTCGGCGAGCTTGGATCATCAGCCTATGCCGATCTCGCCAAGGCCAATTACGACGTCGTCGCCCAGTTCATCGCGTTCACGCCGGATCAGATCGCCCGCGATATCGAGATCTTCTCCGGCCATTGCGGCCAGCACATCTTCATCTCGTCAGCGTCGGTCTATGAAAAGCCGGCCCGCCATTATGTGATCACAGAAGAGAAAACACCGGCAATCAACCCCTACTGGCCCTATAGCCAGGCCAAGATCGCCTGCGAGGAGCTGCTGAAGAAGGCGGACAAGCTCGCCTGGACGATTGTGCGCCCCAGCCACACCGTCCGCACCGGCCTGCCCATCATGATGGGCGATAGCGACGTCATGGCGCGGCGCATGCTGGATGGCGAGCCGACCATCGTTGCTGGCGACGGCCATACGCCCTGGACGCTGACCCGTTCGGTCGATTTCGCCGTGCCCTTCGTCGGCCTGTTCGGCAAGCAGAAGGCGCTGCACGATATCTTCCACATCACCAACGACCACGCCCATATCTGGGATCACATCCAGAAGGCGATCGCCAGGTTGCTGGGCGTCGAGGCGAAGATCGTCCATGTGCCGACAGACACGCTAGTCAAGTATAATCCGGAATGGATCGGCCCGCTGACTGGCGACAAGGCCTGGACAGCGATTTTCGATAATTCCAAGGTCAAGAGTGTAGCCGGCGATTTCACCTGCGCCACAAGCCTGGACGAAATTCTGGAAGAGCCGATCATGCACCTGAAGCAGCGTTTCGCGAAGGGCCGCCCACCGAAGGGCGATTTCGATGCCCTGATCGATCGGATCTGCGCCGAGCAAAGCGCTCTCGGAGCTGCCGCATGACAGCTTAGTCAAAAGCCGTTACGCCTCGAATGCGCGAAGGCACTTCATCACCTCGCGCAGTCCCCGCGTCAGATGTTTGTCGCGCCGGATGACCATGCCGAGCTGGCGCACGAGCGGCGGCTGAACGGGTGACGTCACGAACCGGCCCCGGTCACGCTTCAGGGCAAGCCCCGGAAGTATCGACCATCCGAGTCCCGCCGCAATCAGTTCCTTGATCGCCTCGACGCTGCCGAACTCCATGGTGGGCTGGCTCCTGATGCCCGCAGCCTCAAACCATTCGTCGGTGGCCCGGCGCGTATTGCCGCCCTCATAGAGCATCATGATCTTGTCCGTGAAGAAATCAGCCGTCGGCCCACCCTCAGGCATCGCGCTCCCCTTGGGAGCCACGGCGATAAGCTCGTCCTCATAAAAGGGCTCGACCTCTATGGAGCGGCCGGACGCCGGCAGCGTCACGACGGCGATATCGAGCGCATTGGTTTCGAGATCGCGGACCATCTCGTCAGTGTTGCCGACACGAACCACGATTTCCAGACCGGGCATGCGCTTCTTGACGGCAGCGATCGCGCGGGGAAGCAGATGGATCGAGGCGGTGCCGCCGCTGCCGATCCGCACGCGCCCCACCGCACCTTGCCTGTAAGGCGTCATCGCCTCCTCGGCCGACGCGCATTCGCCGAGGATCCGGCGCGCATGGGCCAGCAGTTCGACGCCCGCCGCAGATGGCTGCGCCCGGCGGCCGACCCGCTCGATCAGCCGAACCCCCATCCTCTGTTCCAGCAATTTCACCTGCAGGCTGACGGCCGGCTGCGTCAGGCCCGCTCTTTCGGCAGCAGCCGTAAAGCTACCGAGATCGATGACGCTGACGAAGGCGGCAAGCTGGTCGAGATTCAGCATCAGAAAAATTCCTTATGGATTGCATAAGAACCATAAGCTTCCTTGCGGGCATGTGCCAGTCCATTTTGAGGCGTCCAAGACGAGTGCTGGAGATGCCTGATGACGACTAACGTGGAAATATCGAGAACTCTAGATCGCGCCCCGACCGGTGGCGTCGTACGCCGCTGCCTGATGGGCATCCGCCTTTACCTGAACAAGCGCCGCGAGAGGCTGGCGCTCTCCTGCCTGTCCGACGACGCGCTCCGCGATATCGGCCTCACCCCATCAGAGGCGAGGACGGAGGTCAACAAATCATGGTTCTGGGGATAGCAGCCGCAATTTTTTAAAATGGCGCGCTTGGACTGGAGAAAACCGCTTTGTCCCTTATGTCACTGCCATCAGGGGAAAACACCAAAGGACCGCGCGATGCACAAGAACACGATCTGTGTCTGGTATGACAAGCACGCCGAGGAGGCCGCCCGCTTTTACGCCGGGATCTTTCCGGACAGCAAAGTCGGCGCCATTCATCGCGCCCCCGGCGACTATCCGGCCGGCCAGCAGGGAGAGGTGCTGGTTGTGGAATTCACGGTTGCCGGCATTCCCTGCATCGGCCTGAATGGCGGCCCCTCGATCAAGCATAGCGAGGCCTTTTCGTTCCAGATCTCGACGGAAAATCAGGAAGAAACCGACCGCTACTGGAACGCAATCGTCGGCAATGGCGGCCAGGAAAGCGAATGCGGCTGGTGCAAGGATAAATGGGGCGTCTCCTGGCAGATCACACCGCGCGCCCTGATGGAAGCGATACAGGCAGGCGGGGCCGAGGCAAAGCGTGCTTTCGACGCGATGATGACCATGCGCAAGATCGACGTCGCGGCAATAGAGGCAGCTCGTCGCGGCTGAGGCGGCAGGTCCTGCAATTGCAGGATCACGATGCCAGGCCGACTGGTCTGATCCGTCGAACAAAAGCCGGGCCTGTTCCACGGGCATCGGCTTTCCGAGCAGAATCGCTTCGAGCATGGTCTATTATCGGCGTGTCGGCTTGATCTCTCGCTTATGGCACTTCCGGAAAGGTGCCGCCGCTGACGGCACTGCCGTCATTTCAAGGTGAGCGAATTCAGCTCCGCGCCCCGGCATCTCCCCACAAACCCCGAAATCTTCCCCCCTCGCGAAACAGGAGTCTCCCGATGGCCAATGCCCAATGCAGTTGCGGCGCGCTCAGACTGGCGCTGCCGGAGAAACCAAATGTGGTGATCGCCTGTCACTGCATCGAATGCCAGAGACGAACAGGCGCCCCCTTCGGCGCCGGCGCCTTCTATCCGGCCGAAGCCGTCACCGTGTGTGGCTTCGGCAAGCAATACACCCGCGATGCGGCAAGCGGCGGAAAGGTGCATTCCTATTTCTGCCCGAACTGCGGCTCGTCGGTCTACTGGAAGGCCGACAACCTGCCCTCCATGCTCGGCGTCGCCCTGGGAGCTTTGGCCGACGTGAGCCAATTCCCGGCGCCCACCAAATCGATCTTCGAGCAGTCCAAACACCATTGGGTGCAGATCGTCGCTGCCGACGAGCACTTCCAGCAAGGCAGCGTTGCGCGGGGGTCAAGTTGATACTTCGCCCTGTGATCACAAAGATTTCCAAAATTTCTAATTGAGATTGCAGCCGGAAGATGATTCCATGCAGCCCGCGTCGCCCGATACGCCGTCCTCTTCCCGATGTTGCACCCGAGAGGCCTAAGTCGATTATGTCGATTTCAGATGCGATCTACCGTCCCTTCGAAACGCTGATCCGGCCGCTCGATATCCCCTACCGTCCGCTGCCGTCGAAGGGGCCGTTGACGGTGCTCCTGCACTTCATCTCGATGTTTCGCGGCGTGCTGATCGTGCTCGCCCTTTCCTCCATGCTGTTCGAGGCGATCAATCTGTCGATCGTCTGGGGACTTTCGGTCATTGTCGATGGCGTGACACAGCAGGGTGCCTCCGCCTTCCTGCAGAGTGAATGGCTGCTTTTGACCATCCTCGGCCTGCTGATTTTCCCTGTCATGCCGATCGTTTCATTCATGCTCAACACCCTGCAGTCCCATACGCTCGGTGTCGGCATGCCGGCCGCCATCCAGTGGCAGGGCCACAAGGCGGTCGAGCGGCAAGATCTCGCCTTCTTCCATGATCTCTATGCCGGGCAGGTCTCCTCACGCCTGTCGCAGGTGGCGTCCGCCGTCCAGCAGCAGATCATTGCCGCCTTCCAGTCCATCCCGCGCTTCCTGATGCAGCTGATCGGCTCGGTGATCCTGCTCAGCGCGCTCGCCTGGCAGCTCGCCTTGCCCGTCGTCATCTGGATCGCGCTCAATGTGGCTTTCACGGTCCGGATCGTGCCTGTTTTCGTCGAGCGCTCGCGCCGCACCGCCAAGCAGCGCAGCCTGGTCGCCGGCGCCATCACCGATCTCTACACCAACATGCAGATGATCAAGCAGTTCGCAGCCGAAGACAGCGAGGCGGGTGCCATCCGCCGGACCATCCAGACGGCCGTGCAGACGCAGCACAGCGAACAGCGCATCTACCGCACATCGGAACTGACGGTCGTCGTGCTCAACACGCTGCTGTGGCTGAGCATGTTATCGATCGGCTTCTCCGGCCTCGTCAACGGTTTCCTCACGGTCGGCGAGTTCGTCGGCGCGGTCTATATCCTGAACCGGCTGTCGACGCAGATCTTCACCTTCCTGCAGATGGGCCAGCAAATCTTCCAGGCGATCGGCACCATCAAGGATGCCATGCCGGTCATGACGACGCCGCCCACCATCACCGACCTGCCGGATGCGAAGGAGCTCGCTGTAACATCGGGCGAAGTCCGTTTCGAGCATGTCCGCTTCGCCTACAAATCCGGCAAGTCCATTATCGATGATCTGTCGCTGACGATCCGGCCCGGCGAGAAAGTCGGCCTTGTCGGCCTCTCGGGCGCCGGCAAAACCACACTCGCCAACCTGCTCCTGCGCTTTTACGACATCAAGGACGGAGCGATCCTCATCGATGGCCAGGATATCCGCTCAGTCACCCAGTCGAGCCTTCGCCGCGCCATCGGCGTCATCGCCCAGGATGTGGCGCTGCTGCACCGCTCGGTCGGCGACAACATCCGCTACGGCCGGCCGGAGGCGACGCAAGAGGAGATCGAGAGTGTCGCGAAAATGGCGAGCGCCGATATCTTCATCGCCGATCTCGCCGATAGCGAGGGCCGCAAGGGCTACGAGGCCTATGTCGGCGATCGCGGCATCAAGCTTTCGGGCGGCCAGCGCCAGCGCGTGGCGATCGCTCGCGTACTCCTCAAGAATGCACCGATCCTGGTGCTGGACGAGGCAACCTCGGCCCTCGATAGCGAATCCGAAGCCGCGATCCAGGGGCGTCTGAACCTGGTGATGGAAGGCAAAACCGTCATCGCCATCGCTCACCGCCTCTCCACCATATCGAGCATGGACCGCATTGTCGTGCTCGACCACGGCCGCATCATCGAAGAAGGCCGGCCGGAGGAATTGATCGAAGGCGACGGCCTCTTCGCGCGCCTCTGGAAACGCCAGACCGGTGGCTTCATTCCGGAGGAGATTGAGGAGACAACGTCGGAATAATTGGCTCCCCTGGGGGCTGCCGGAGCTCAGTCCGGCTTCGTCGCGCAAATCGCGAAGCGGTCCTGCACCATGCGCTCCAGCCCGCGCAGGAAGGGCATCTTGCGCGCCTGCGCCCAGTGGATATCGGAGAGCTTGCGGTCGACGACGATATTGTCGAAGCCCGCCTGGCGCAGCAGCTCGACGATCGCTTCGGCCGGCATCTGTTTGGAGAAATAGACGCGCGAGCGGATGGCCTGGTGGCGGGCCATCATCTCGGGCTTCATGTGGCTCGCCGGCGCCTTGCCGGTCAGCTTTGTCCAGACTTTCTGCAGGCCCTTGACCCAGGTCTCCTTGCCCATGTTGCCGTCGACGATCAGGACCTTGCCGCCGGGCTTCAGCACGGAGAACCACTCGCGGAAGGCCGAGGGTGGATCGATCAGCGTCCAGACGAGATGGCGGTTGGTGATCACGTCGTAGCTTTCCTTGGCCTCCATGGTGTTTTCCGCATCGCCCGAGACGAAGCGGATATCGGTGCCGCGCTTCTTCGCCTTGGCACGCGCCTGCGCCAGCATCGCATCCGACCAGTCGAGCCCCGTCACCTTGAAGCCCGCCCCATGCATGAGGTGGGAAATGACCGCCGTGCCGCAGGCAAGGTCGAGTGCTGCCCGCTCCTGCCCCTCGCCGAGATGCTTGCGGATCAGCCGCTGCCAGCCCCTACGCTCAGTTTCGGAAAAGATTTCGTGGCCGACACTCTCGTCGAACGTCGCCGCCCTTTCCGACCAGAAGTCCCGGATTTCATCGCGAATAGAGTAATTTGTGTTCATCGTGTCCATCATCTTCACCTCGGCACGGCACTACTTTGGAAAAGCTCTAAAACATAAAACTTGATTCCAAAAGTCAATTTTTCTATGCCTCGGGACATTACCAAGGACGGGGAGAGTTTCCAGATGAAATTTATGAAATTGCTTGCGGTATCCGCAGTTGCGGTTGCGGGCCTGCTGCCGCTTTCGGCTTTTGCCGATCCCTTCACCATCAAGGATGTGGCGGGCCGCGAGGTCACCTTCGACAAGCCGGTCGAGCGCGTGATCCTTGGCGAAGGCCGCATGCTCTATGCCGTCGCCCCGATCGAGAAGGACGATCCTTTCGCCAAGATCGTCGGCTGGCGCAATGATCTCTGGACGACCGACAAGGATGGCTTCAACGCCTATGTCGAGAAATTCCCTAGGGGTAAGGACCTGCCCTTCCTCGGCAACCTGACGGATGGCACGCTGCAGACCGAGACGGTTGTGGCGCTTCACCCCGATGTCATGCTGCTGCCGATCGGCAACAAGAAGGCCGCCGACGAGGTAAAGCTCGAGGACACGCTGAACAAGATCGGCGTGAAGATCGTCTATATCGATTTCCGCGAGCACATCCTCGCCAATACCGAGCCGAGCCTGGAGATCCTCGGCAAGCTCTTCGGCCATGAAGACCGCGCCCAGGCCGTCGCTGCCTACTGGAAGCAGCAGATGGCACGCGTCACCGACAAGCTGAAGGAAGCCAACCCCAAGAAGCCTAATGTCTTCATGTATCGCGCCGCGGGCCTCGTCGAGTGCTGCGGCACGTTCGGCCCCGACAATTTCGGCCTGATGGTGGATTGGGCCGGCGGCCACAATCTCGGCTCCGATTTCCTGCCGGGCTACACCGGCTCGATCAATGCCGAACAGGTCGTCGCCTCCAATCCTGACGTCGTCGTAGTGACAGGCTCGAACTGGAGCCAGACCAAGGATGCCAAGGATTTCGTCAATGTCGGCCCGGCCGCTGCCGCCACCATCGACGATAGCCGCAAGGCGCTGGATGCCCTTGTCCAGAACCCGGCCTTCACCGGCTCCAAGGCGGTTGCTGATGGCAATGTGCATGCGATCTGGCACCAGTTCTACACGAGCCCCTACCAGTTCGTCGCCGTGCAGCAGATGGCCAAGTGGTTCCACCCGGACCTCTTTGCCGATCTCGACCCGGACGCGACCTTCAAGGAATTCCACGAGAAGTTTCTGCCCGTCGCCTATCAGCCGGGTTACTGGGTCGACGCCAAGGCCGGAAAGTAAGGCGAGATGGCAGAGATCGCCGTCGCCCCGATCGAGGTCGAAGCAGGCAGGGCGCGTTACCGCGCCCTCGCCCGCCGCAAGCTTGTGATCCTGTTTGCCATGACGGCAGCGCTCTGCCTGTCCTTCGCCGTCGATCTCGCCTGGGGGCCGGCCCGCTACGGGCTCGATGAGGTCGTGACCGCCCTCCTCTATCCCGACTCCGTCTCGGCGCAGATCCGCGCCGTCGTCTGGGATATCCGCATGCCGGTCGCCGTCATGGCGATCGTCGTCGGCGCATCGCTCTCGGTCGCCGGCGCGCAGATGCAGACGATCCTTGCCAATCCGCTGGCAAGCCCCTTCACGTTAGGCATTTCCGCCGCCGCAAGCTTCGGCGCCGCACTCGCGATCGTCACCAGCGTGCCGATCCTGCCGGTTGCGGCAGGCCTGCTGGTACCGGTCAATGCCTTCATCATGGCGCTCGTCGCCACGCTCTTCATCCATTTCATCTCACAGGCGCGCGGCGTGTCCGTGCAAACAGTCGTGCTGCTCGGCATCGCGCTCGTCTTCACCTTCAATGCGGCTCTCGCCTTCCTGCAATACCTCGCCTCCGAACAGGCGCTCTCGGCCGTCGTCTTCTGGACCATGGGCAGCCTCACCAAGGCCACCTGGCCGAAGATCTGGATCACGCTTGCCGTGCTGCTTTTCGCCCTGCCGCTCTTTGCCCGCCATGCCTGGGCGCTGACGGCGATCCGCCTCGGCGAGGACAAGGCGGCGAGCTTCGGCGTCAATGTACGCCGCATCCGGCTGGAGACGATGCTCATCGTCTCGCTGCTGGCGGCCGTTCCCGTCAGCTTCGTCGGCACGATCGGCTTCGTCGGCCTCGTCGGCCCGCATATCGCCCGCATGATCCTCGGCGAAGACCAGCGCTTCTTCCTGCCGGGTTCGATCCTTTCAGGCGCCCTGCTGCTCTCGCTAACCTCTGTCGTCTCGAAGTCGATCATTCCGGGCGTCGTCTTCCCGATCGGCATCATCACGGCGCTGGTCGGCGTGCCCTTCTTCTTCTCGCTCATCCTCTCGAACAGGAGTCGCTCATGGTAGCGCTTCAGCTGCAATCGGTCGGCGCCTATCACGGCCGCAAACTCTTCGTCGAAAACGTGACGACACCGAAAATGAATGCCGGCGAACTCGTCGCCGTGATCGGCCCGAATGCCGCCGGCAAGTCCACCCTCTTCAAGCGCATCACCGGCCTCTTGAAAGGTCCGGGAAACGTGCTGGTCGAGGGCGCAAAGACAAAGAACGCCATCAGCTACATGCCGCAGGACACCTCGGCCAATGCGGTGCTGACGGTCTATGAATCGATCCTGCTTGCCCGCAAGCAGGGCCAGTCCTGGGGCGTCAGCGATCAGGATCTCAGGCTCATCGACGACGTCATGAAGGCGCTGAACATCGAGGCGATTGCCTTCCGCGATCTCGGCGCCTTGTCAGGGGGCCAGCGCCAGCTCGTCTCCATCGCCCAGGCGCTCGTGCGCGAGCCGGAGATCATGCTGATGGACGAGCCGACCAGCGCGCTCGATCTTCACCGTCAGGTGGAAGTGCTTGATTTCATGCAGCGCCAGGCCCGCAAGCGCGGCATGATCGTACTGATCGCCATCCACGACCTGAACCAGGCGCTGCGCTTCGCAGATAAGGTACTGATCATCCAGAACGGCCGCATGCGCGCCTGCGGCAAGCCGCGCGAGGTCGTCACCGTCGACATGCTGCGCGAAGTCTACAAGATCCATGCCCGCATCGAGAAATGCTCCAGGGATCATGATCACGTCATCGTCGACGGCACCGCGCATTAAGGCATGTCGCGCAAAGTATGAAGCGGCCTTCGGATAATCCAATGCTTGAACAAAAACCTTAAAGCGGCAGAGATGATTCCGTTTTCCTTCCGCCGCTCTAAGGGGGCGCCGGAAATCCGGCGCGCCCATGTTTCAGACCATTATCGACCGCGCGGCAGCGTCTGCTCCTGCCGCATGCCGTCCACGTCCTGAGCCTGGCGAAGCTCGCGCTCTGCGCGCTCCGTGGATTCCTCCACCGTGCGGTGATGTCCGGTCGGCATGATGTCGTCACGCAGCTCCTGATCGAGCGGTGCCTCGTCGTTGAGATCATAGGCACGAACGCGCGGGGAATTCGGATCGAGCCGGCGGGTATGACGTCCCATCGGCGTGGCCGGGCCGGCCATACCGGCCGCACCGGCTGCAAAGACGTCATCCTGCACAGCACTTGCCTGCCGGGCACGCTCGGCATCATCAGCTTCACGAGCCTGGCTTGCATCATATTTCGAGGCTGCAAAAGCCTCGTTCGACTTGCTGATATTCCAGCCCTCTGCGCGCCAGAGGTCCGCACGTTCGTCCATATCGATGGAGCCTTCGTCATCGAGAATGTCGTATGCGATACCGTAGGTGGCATCATCGACCTCGACGGAGATCAGAAAGCCGCCCCGGCGCAGGCCTTCGGCATAGACCGACCGGTCTTCATCCGGAAACAGCCAGTCCTCCAGCTTCGACCAGAAACCGCTGCGGTCGTCGCCGGCAACGCCTGCCTTGTCGCCATCCGCTTCATATCCTCGCATCATTCTGACACCGGTGATACCCAGGTTCTTCAGCCGGTCGATCGCCCTGTCGGCGTCATCGCGGCTGTCGAAGAAAGCGGTCAGCGTACTGCGGCCCCCGCCGCCTGAGAATTCGGGGGCGCTGTCATTATGGAGATTACTCATTGGGATTCCTCCTCCAGGTCGTTCCTCTTCGCAAACGGTCGAAAAAGCTCGATGTTCCCAAGCGCTCGCGGAAATGCGATCTGCCTATGAGCGCAATGTCCTGAACGCGGCCCGGACTTCCTGGGCGAAGAGTTCCGGCTGCTCCCAAGCCGCAAAATGCCCGCCTTTTGCAGCCACGTGGTAATAGATCAACTGCGGATAGGCTCTGCCGAGCCAGTGTCGCGGCGGCCGGTAAACCTCGCCGGGAAAGACCGTGACCGCGACCGGAACCTTGACCGGCTCCAGCTTTGCGCCGGCCGCGACATTCTCCCAGTAGATGCGCCCGCTCGAAGGCCCGGTATTGGTGAGCCAGTAGAGCGTGATATTGTCGAGAATAGCCTGGCTGCCGAGCGCCTGTTCAGGATCTCCGGGGGTAAACACCCAGTCGGCGATCTTGTCATAGAGCCAGGCCGCAAGCCCCACGGGAGAATCCGCAAGCCCGTAGCCGATCGTTTCCGGCCGGGTTCCCATGATCGCAGCGTAGCCGAAGCCATTGGCGAGGAAATCCCGGGCTTCCATGAAGATCAGCTTCTCCTCTGGTGACAAGCTGTCGGGCGCGGCCGCCCCGCTCATCAGCGCCTGCGCCGCATCCGGCGGAAAGGTGGTCGCGCGCTCGACCCTGTTGACGTGGATGCCAAGCAGCCCCTCCGGCGCCTGCCGCCCCAGCGCATCGCTGATGATCGCGCCCCAGTCGCCGCCCTGCGAAACATAGCTGGTATAACCGAGCCGTTTCATCAGCGTGTCCCAGGCGGTCGCGATGCGCTGCGGGTTCCAACCCGTCTCCTTGGGCTTGCCGGAAAAGCCGAAGCCGGGGATCGAGGGGATCACCAGATGGAAGGCATCGTCAGCCGTGCCGCCATAGGCGGTCGGGTCGGTCAGCGGGCCGATCACGTTAAGCAGCTCGAACACCGATCCCGGCCAGCCATGCGTCATGATCAGCGGCAGCGCATTCTCGTGGCGGGAGCGGACATGGATGAAATGGATATCGATGCCGTCGATCTCGGTCACGAATTGCGGAAAACCGTTCAGCCGCGCCTCGGCTTTGCGCCAGTCGTAGGAAGACTGCCACTCATCCACCAGCGCCCTCAGCCTCTCCGGCTGCACCCCCTGCGAACGGTCGCGCACGGTCTCGCCGTCTGGCCAGCGGGTGGCGGCAAGCCGACGCTGGAGATCGGCAAGCGCGGTCTCGGGAATATCGGCACGGAACGGCCGGATTCCGTGGGCGAGCGCCTCTGCATCGACGGGATCGGCCGCGCCCGCAGGCGACGACAGCACCGCCGTCAACCCGGCCGCCGCGCCCGCAAACAAGAGCGAACGCCGTGACATGCCTAGTCTTGCGATTGATTGCCCTGATTTCATGACTTGCCTCCATTCCATCGGAAGGTTCGCAGCCGCATTTCGGACGCCTGACATCTTGCGCCTGAAATGCGCCGGAAGCGATCTCAGGCTTCGTCCGGCCCGGCGCGGTAGACCAGGAACTTGTTGCCTTCGGGGTCGCGGAAATAGGCGCAGTACGGCCCTTCGCCATTCTCCCCGCGCGGGCCTGGCGCTCCCTCATCCGTTCCGCCGGCCTGTAGTGCCGTTGCATGAGCCTCGCGCACCTTTGCGCGGGAACGCGCCTCGAAGGCCACCATACTGCCATTGCCGGCACGTGCCGGCCTGCCGTCGAAAGGCTTCACGACGCCGAATTCCAGCGTGCGCTCGCCGTAATAGACGGCCCGGCCCGGCTGGACCAGAAAACGGCCGATGCCGAAGACGGCCATGAGCTTGTCGTAGAATTCCCCCGCAGCCTCGAGATTGTCGGTGCCAACGGTCGAGTGACCCGGCAGACCGCGCACCCTTTCGGGCTGAGCGATTGTCAGATTTACGGTCATATCATTCATGTCTCATCATCCTTTCTTGGGGACGCGGGGCCATCCCCCGGCGTCGCTGATGGCGATGATGTACGGCCCGGGCCGATCGCCCGGTACCGAGGGAAAATGAGAGGCAGACTCTCATGGCCGCGGTCTACCGACGGCAGGCGCGATGCACGATCCTTGTCAACGAGAATTCACCCCGATCGCGGCCATGCGGCTTCTGAGCGAGTATGGCCGCCGAAGAGGAAGGACAACGGATATGCTGACATCATCACTTGGACCATTGCTCGTAGCCGCTGCAATCACGGGCGCCACACTCACCCCCGTAAGTGCCGGCACGACCGAAGCCGAAAAGCCTGAAATCGGCACCATTGCCATCGGCGGGGATATCACGCTGCGGCGGCTCGTCGTGCACAATCCGGCGCCGAAAGGCACCGTGCTCTTCCTGCACGGCTTTCCCGAAACCTCGCTCGTCTGGCGCGACATTGCAGCCGCGCTCGGCGACGAATTCGAGGTGCATGCCTTCGACTGGCCGGGATACGGCCTGTCATCTCGGCCCGCAGCCGAAAACTTCTCCTATTCACCGCGTGATTATGCCGGCGTGCTGAAGGCCTATATCGACAAAGCCGGCATCGACCGATCGAAACTGACGATCTACGCCGCCGATATCGGCGCCCTGCCCGCCCTGCTCCTGGCCCTCGACGAGCCCGATATCGCAAGGCGCATCATCGTCGGCGACTTCGCCCCCTTCAACCGGCCGGCCTATATGCATGAGCGCCTGCAGAACCTGAAGGCCGAGCCGGCGGCTTCCAAGACCCGCGCCGCCATGAACCAGACGAGCGACGAAATCCTTGAGAACGCTTACCGGCGTGGCCTGCCTGACGACAGGCAGTTCGATCTCGCCGCCGGCGTCAAGGAAGACATGGTCCAAGGCTGGAGCCATGGCGCCCTCACCTCCGCCGATGCCTTCTACCATTATTATGCGGCCTTCACCCGCGATCAGGATCTGCTTGAAGCAAACCTTGGAACGCTCAAGACGCCGGTAAAGGTGATCTGGGGCGAAAAGGATATCTATATCGACAGCCGGATGGGCGCGGAATTCGCCGAGAGGACCGGCGCGACACTCGATATCCTGCCCGGCATCGGCCACTATCCGCACCTGCAGGCGCCGGAACGGGTTGTTGCCGAAATCCGCGCCCTACTGGATTGAGCCATAGGTCCGGCAGGCCTCCCGCAACCGCGGCAGCGTCCAGTCGATGAAGGAGCGCACCTTGAGCGCCAGAAAGCCCTGGCGCGAATAGACGATATGGATCGGCTGCGGCGCCCCGGCATAATCATTAAGGATCGGCACCAGAGCCCCGGAGGCCAGTTCGCCGGGGACCTGGTAGTCGAAAAGCCTGGCGATACCGGCTCCAGCGACAGCGGCGGCAACGCAGTTCGCCGCCGTATTGACCTCGATGCGATGGCGCGGCACCACCTCCACCGGCCGGCCATCGATATCGAAGGTCCAGAAGAAGGTCCTGTTATTGAAGATAATACCGTCATGATCGGGCAGTTCGCCCGGATGCTGCGGACATCCGCAACGCCCGAGATAATCGGGGCTCGCGCAGGTCAGCAGCCGAAATTCGGCTACCTTGGCGGCATAGAGCGAACTGTCTGCCAGCGCCCCCAGCCGGATGGCGATATCCACCTGCTCGCTGACGAGATGAACGGTGCGATCGAGCGACAGAAGGTTGAGAGACACCTCCGGATGCTCAGCCAGAAAACCGAGCGCGATCGGCAGCACATAACGGTTGCCGAATTCCACCGGCATGGTGATCGTCAGCGTTCCCCGCGGCCGCTGATATTCGCCGGAGGCCCGGCGCTCCGCCTCCTCCAGTTCTGCAATGATCTTGCGCGCCGCTTCCACATAATCGCGCCCGGCATCGGTGAGCTGCAGCTTCCGGCTGGTGCGGATGACGAGGCTGGCACCGAGCGCCCGCTCCAGCTCGGCCACCTTGCGGCTGACGCTCGGCAGCGGCGCATTCAGCCGCTTGCTGCCCGCCGACAAACTGCCGGCATCGACAACGGCAAGCAACACGCGCATGGCTTCCAGCCGATCCATCCCTGCCCATCCTGTCACAGGGAGAGGCAGCCGATCACCGGCATCCACGGGCCGCGCGATACGCCGCCCTCATCCCGAAGCCTTCCCCCGGCAAAATCCTAAACCTTCGGAACCCCAGCCGATAGTATCGATCGATATCCAACAACGGTCAGGCGAGAAGCTCCACCCGATCCCCCGGAAAGCGGGTGACGAGGAACTGGAACGTCTCCCCTCGGTTTTCCTATCCTCTCTTCTGCATCAGCACCTTGTTGGCGCGAGAAAAGTGAGGTGTTTCCGTGGGATACCCCCCTCTGCCCTGCCGGGCATCTCCCCCACAGGTGGGGAGATTGGCAAGTGGGTCGACCTTCGCACGTCATTGACGTTGCGCAGTTTGCAACGTTTGTTGTTTGGGGAAACCGGCGCGCCCAGCCAATCTCCCCACCTGTGGGGGAGAGGTCCGGCAGGACAGAGGGGGTGTTCCACGGCACATCACCGAATATTATATTCCCTCGCCGATAGAAACAGCCGGCCCGCACATCCCCCCGAATCCCATCACGCGTTCGTTACCACCTCGCCTGTAACAACCCGCCCTCTCCTTGCGAATACCGGACGTGCCCCGCTGAAACAGGGGCGTTTCAAGCAACGGAGACTACCAATGTTGAAGACTTCCATCAGCACCGCCCTTCTTGCCGGCGCGATCACGTCCGCTCTTGCCACGATGGCCAGTGCCGCCCCGCTGACCAAGGCTGAGGCCGCTGCTGCAACCGCAGCTCACAAGGAGAAGTGCTACGGCGTTGCGCTGAAGGGCCAGAACGATTGCGCTGCCGGTCCAGGCACCACATGCCAGGGCACCTCGGTCAAGGATTTCCAGGGCAATTCGTGGAAATTCGTCCAGGGCGGTACCTGCGCCTCGCTCGATATTCCCGGCGGCCGTCATGGCTCGCTGAAGCCGCTGACACGCGACATCTAAGCCCAAAAGCTCAGGAAAGCGGAGGCGAACATGGCAAACGTCAGCATGACGAACAACCTTCCCATGGAGACGGAAAGCACCCTCCGCTTTCCGACACTTTCACTCGCCGGCCAGGCCGGTACCAGCTTCAAGCCGGAACATCTTGCAGCAATCTCAGCCGTATCAGGCCCGCAGGGTTTCTTCGAAGTCCATGCCGAGAATTACATGGGCGCCGGTGGCCCGCCGCATCGCGCACTCGAAAGGGTACGCCGCGACCACCCGATTTCACTGCATGGCGTCTGCATGTCGCTCGGCGGCCCGCAGCCGCTCGACAAGGATCATCTCAAGCGTTTCAAGACCCTCGTCGACCGTTACGAACCGGCGCTGGTGTCCGAGCATCTTGCCTGGTCGACGCATGTCGATACCTATCTGAACGACCTGCTGCCGCTGCCCTATACCGCCACAACGCTTGCCCATGTCTGCGATCATGTCGATCAGATGCAGAACGCCATCGGCCGGCCGATCCTGCTCGAAAACCCGTCCACCTACGTACTCTTTGCGGAATCCTCCATGAGCGAGACGGATTTCATCCGCGAGATCGCCCGGCGCAGCGGCTGCGGCCTGCTGCTCGACATCAACAATGTCTTCGTCTCCGCCACCAATCACAGCTTTTCAGCACTGGAATACCTGCGCGATTTTCCGCTGTCCGGTGTCGGCGAGATCCACCTCGCCGGCCATGCCGAACAGGAGGATGACGAAGGCGAACTGCTCTTGATCGACAGCCATGACGGCCCGGTCGCCGATGCCGTCTGGCAACTCTATGAAATCGTCATAAACAGCTGCGGACCGATCCCGACCCTGATCGAATGGGACAGCAAGATCCCCGATTGGCCGGTGCTGCGTGCCGAGGCGCTGGCCGCACAGGCGATCCTTGATCGGCACGCCAGTGACCGGGAGACCTTCCATGCCCTCGGCTGATATCCTGCCCATGCGCCGATCCGCGCCTGACTTCGCGGGACAGTTTTCCGCAGCCCTGCTTGCTCCCGATGCACCGGCCCCTGACCTGGTGACAGGCCCACGCGGCAAGCGGGCGGAGAAACGCTACAATGTCTACCGCAACAACGTGACCGTCAGTCTGATTGCCGCATTGTCGTCGATCTTCCCGGCAGTCGAACGCATCACCGGGGCGGATTTCTTCCGCGCAATGGCCCGCTTTCACGTGCGCGAAACACCGCCCAACTCGCCGCTGCTCTTCGAATACGGCCGGGATTTCCCCGATTTCATCGACCGCTACGAATACGCGCAGGACATGCCCTGGCTGTCGGATGTGGCACGCGTCGAGCGCGCCTGGCTGGATGCCTATCACGCCGCCGATGCGCCAGCGCTCAAGCCGGAAGCCCCTGCGGCCGTACCGCCGGAAGAACTCGGTGCCGTAACCTTCCAGCCGCATCCATCGACGCGGCTGATCGCATCGGCCTATCCCGCCGTGACCATCTTCGCCATGAACCGCGGCGACGGGCCGGTCGGCCGTGTCGAGAACCGGCCCGAGGAAGGTCTGATCACGCGCATCGACGACGAGGTGACGGTTCGCCACCTGCCGCCGGGCGGAACCGCCTTCCTCGGCGCGCTGCTCTTAGGCGAATGCCTTGCGGCAGCCGTCGCGGCGGGGCTCGAGGCGGAGCCGGCCTTCGATCTCTCCGGCATGATCAGCGAGATGATCGCAGCCCGTGCCTTTTCTACTATCAGGGCCTTCTCCCATGTCGAAATGGAGATTTTCAATGTCTGATATGCTTGATTCCATGCCGCACAATGAGCCTCGCCACGGCGCTCTCTCCCCGCTAGCAAGGTTGGTAGTGACGGCTGACGGACTTGTCCGCGCCGTCGCCCAGCCCGATATCGTTCAGGCTGTCATCCGCGTGGCGCTCGCCGTTCCCTTCTGGCGTTCCGGCATCCTGAAATGGGATGGCTTCCTGCAGCTGAACGATACGGCAATCGACCTCTTCACCCAGGAATTCATGCTGCATCTGCCGGGCGGGCCTTACCCCTTCCCGATGCCTGCGGTCATGGCCTTCCTCTCCGGCTGCGGCGAGATCATCTTCCCGACGCTTCTCCTCTTCGGTCTCGCCACCCGCTTTGCCGGCCTCGGCCTGCTGTTCATGACTTGCATCGTGGAGCTGACCGTTCCCGATGGCTGGCCCATCCACATCACCTGGGCGGCGATGGCGCTTGCCATCATGCGCTACGGGCCGGGCCGCCTGTCGCTAGACCATCTGATCGCGCGGATGTCTGGCGCTGCCAACAGCTAGAATTCACCGCAGCAGCGATCCACATAAACACCCGCCCGGCTCCTTATCGCGCCGGGCGGCTTTTGCGCTTTGTTGCCGCACTACTCTTGCCGTTTGCCCGCCGATGCGCTCAATAGGCGCCGACGCCGGCTCTGCCTCACGTGCCGCGTCATCAAAATTTTCAGGATGACGGTAACAAACACGTGGCCCCGTGCGTAGAGGTGAGTAGCGGATGAAATATTCGGCCCGCGAAGAGGAATGGGCAGCCTGGATGCGCGCGGCAATCGCCGGCGACGCGCTGGCTTATGACCGTTTCCTGAAGGCCGTAACACCCTATCTGCGTTCGATTGCGCGCAGGCGCTGCGACCAGTTCGGTGCCCCGCCGAGCGAGGTGGAAGACGTGGTGCAGGAAGTTCTGCTGGCAGTACACCTGAAGCGCGGAACCTGGGATATTTCACGGCCGATCGGCCCGTGGCTGTCCACCATCGTGCGCAACAAGCTGATTGACAGCCTGCGCCGGCGCGGCCGCCATGTCAGCGTGCCGATCGAGGACGTGATGGAAACGCTGGAAGCCGACCACCAGGAGGATGGCGCCGACCGCATCGACGTCGACCGCATGCTGGAAGGCCTGCGCAACCCGCAGCGCGAAATCGTGCGGTCGATCTCGCTCGGCGGCGCCGGTATCCGCGAAACGGCCGAGCGGCTACAGATGACGGAAGGCGCCGTGCGAGTGGCGCTGCACAGGGCGCTCAAAGGATTGGCGGCCCTCTATCGGAGCAACACGCGTGAAAACGGATGACCTGATCAACATGCTGGCAAAGGATGCGCGCGTCCGCATCCGCTTTGGCCGCGTCTTCATGATCGCACTGGTCATCGGCGTGGTGATTTCAGCCGCACTTCTCATCTCCACCATCGGCATCCGCAGAAACATGGCCGAGATGATCGCGACGCCGCGGGTCCTTTTCAAGCTCGGCACCACCCTGCTGATCGCCGTGACGGCCACCCGCCTCGCCTTCCGGATCGGCAAACCGGGCGTCTCGCTGCGCTCGGCGGCCCTGACGCTCATCCTGCCGCTGGCAGTTCTGATTGCCGGCATCGCCACCGAACTCCTCGTCGTGCCGCAGGCGAACTGGGCAAGCAGCATGGAGGGGCATTTCTCCGCCTTCTGCCTGTTCTACGTGCCGACCCTTTCGATCGCGCCGCTTGCCGCCATCCTCTATTCGGTCCGCCAGGGCGCCCCTGAAAATCCGGGCACGGCGGGTGCGGTGGCAGGTCTTGCCGCCGGCGGCATTGCGGCCGCCATCTATGCCTGGCACTGCCCCGACGACAGCCCGCTGTTTCTGGCGACATGGTATTCGATCGGCATCCTGGTGGCGACGGCAGTCGGATTCCTGCTGGGCAGAAAAATCCTCCGCTGGTAGCGACGCGCGTCGCTCTAGCGCGTCCGCTTGCCCGTCAGCGCCTGCCAGGCGAGCCGCAGCGTATCGAGGCGGGAGCGAATGCGCTCCTGTTGCGGGATGGCCAGCCGGTTGCGAAAATCGGCAAGCGCCTGGGCTTCAAGCCTGCTTCCGAGTTTTTCCGGCAGATGCGGCACGGGTGCGCCCGTCAGCCGGTCGATGACAGTCCAGTCGTCGCCGTTCCGGCGCTCGATGTCGTAACGGTTCATTGCGGTCAGGATATCTCTAAATTAGGGGTGTGGATCACAAGAAAGCGGTTTTCCCAGCGACATGCAATCGGCAAAATGTGAGTGAACGTCAGAAAATACGCTCATGGTCAAAATTGCGTTGCCAAAGCGTGATGTCACGCGTTGGATTTCGCCGTTCTCGTCTTGCCGAGGCGCTTGCGCACCTTTGCGGGCCTGGCCTTCAATTCGGCCTCAGCATATTTCAGATCCATGAGAGGCAGGGGCTTGGTGTTGATCGTGGCGATCTCAGCCTCGAGCGTGTTCAGACCCACGATGATCTCGTCGAACATTCTTGCTTCCCCGTGTCTTGCTTCCATACGCCCGTCCTCCCCTACGGTTCACTTCGCAGGCGCTACGGTAGCATCCGACAAAATGGCAGACCAATCCCACATTGGAGCTAACCCGAATGAACCTCATTTACCGTCTTTTCGCCATCGTCGCGACATGCATTGATAGCAATACGGACTTAAGATGCTTTGAGCGTTGGGAAACCAATTCCTGGAGGATACCATGCACGAGATGACCCCATCGGAAATGCTGAGAGATCCGCTGATCCGCCAGATGCTTCGCGCCGACAAGATCAGCCTGGCATCCTTTGCGGCCCTGCTCGACGCTGCCGCCCGTCAGCACGCCCGTCCTGCAAACGACAGCAGATTTGCGACGTCGAAGATGCCGGATACCTGGAGCGTCGATGCCGCGGCCTATATCTGATTGACCGTTTTTTGCCGATGCCCGTCCGACTCCGGGCACCCCTGAGGCCCGCTCCCAAGTGAGCGGGTCTTTTTTTTGCGACGGCGCGAGCCTCGAAAGTCTTCTTGAAATCCGCCGATTTGTCTCAAACGCCTGATGATGAAGGCGGCAGGCCCTCATGCACGCCTGCCGCCTCCCACCTCCGAGCGTCCGCCGCCTAGCGCTCCAGGAGGGAGGGCCACCATAGCCCGGCATTGTGGCCTTTCGGGCAGTTTGCCCTGAAGATATTCCCGGTGTCGTCTGGCGGTCACATCACCCATCTGGAGCAGCGGGATTGCTTTCGGGCATATGTCGTTGAAAGCGTTGGAGGAGATTAGGCCGCACCTGTGGATAAGCTGTGGAAACCCTGTGGATTGCAGGCCGCATACGGGCGCAGTCCGGCACCGGGCGTTGCCATTTCGTTCCAAATGCGGTCTTCTGAACCTGCTTGCCATCGGCCTCCGCCGCAACTGACGCCGATGCAGCCACAGGGCGCTCCGACATCAGGTCGTAGAGCACCCTTTCTTTTGCCCGCGGCAAATAAGTCACGTGCTCAACATTCACGCATTCCGCAATTCCGAATTTCATAATTCACGCGTATAGTGTGTTGGAGGGTCTCAATCTCCGTGCCTTGAGGGGTCGAGGACAATGAACTGGAACACGTCATCGGCATTCGCGCCGGTCGGGCTGGTTTTGCGCGGTCGGGAAACGCACACCGTCGTGCGTACGCTCGGCGACGCCGCATACCTGCTGATCCGGGACTGGCCTTTCGATGATGGCGAGGAATATATGATCGCCGTCAAAGCCTGCATCGACGCCATCTGTGGAGACGTTGCACCGGAACAATTCCGGGAAGCGTTTTTGCGTGCCGCAGACGAAGCGGGCATCGCCGCGCTGACCATTGTCCATTGATCGGCATCCATTGACGGGCGTCCATCGAGGCAAAAGACATAGACCGCATTGATTTTCTCGGCAAAACCGTCATCTGCTGCCGGCGGCGCGATGACGCGCACAGGTTCGAAGACCCGAGAAACAATGAAGACAGCAGCAATCATTGGCGCAATCGCCTGCATGGCCTTAACGAAGGCCGCAGTTGCGCAGTCGAACCTAGATGTCTCCCCGCTCCAGCCGGACTATGTCGCCGTCATGCAGGCGCTCGACAAGAACGGAGTCCAGGTCGATCCGACCGTCACGATTATCCATCACGACGGCATGTTTCTGAGCGAGACGCTGCGGGGTGGACGGGCCAGCATCGGCTTCGGGCCTGATAGGAACGATCCCGTTCTGCGCTGGAGCAGGCAGGCGGATGGTGAGATCACGTTCCTGGAGCTTCTTCTTCGCGACCGCAAACCGGATGCCACGAAGACAGAAACGCCTCAACCACTCCAAGAAGTCTCGACCATTGCCGGCGAGCACTGTACATGGCTCCAAACGGCGAGCAAGCCGCCCTCGCCCGGAACATTCATCGCCCGCGAGCAAAACTGCGCCACCGAGGATGGCATCGTCATCGAAACAAGGCTGCTGACCCCGAATGACGTGCCGCTCTACCACACCCGCCTTGCAAGGCTCCACCGCCGCCCCGTCACTCCCGCGGAGATCTATCCGCCATCGGAAATCCTGACTCCGGAATTCTGGCTCAAACCGATCCGCAGCGAAAATACCGATCCCTCCCAGCCCGATTTCGACATCACGCTGGAGAGCGTAGGCGGCTCAACCATGCGGTTGTTGCGGCATTATCCCTGGTACTATCGGGAACAGCGGGACCGCGGCGGCTCCGTCAGCATCGGGATCTGGAGCAAGCGCGAAGATCAGGGCATCTCCTATCGGCAGGCAAGCGGCTATCGCAGGCTCATGGCCGGACGTCCAGCAGACGACGGCTCCCCGCCTTTGAAATTCGATGAGGCAACCGGAAAGGCAGCGCTCGGCAAGAGCGAAACAATCCTCGGCGAGACCTGCGAATGGTTTGATTTGATGCCGGGAGTTCAGGACGCCGGAAACAGCGAGTGCCTCACAGGCGACGGGCTGCCGCTCAAGCTTGATATCAGCGGAATGAATTTGGCCTTCCCCTACACCGCCACATCATTCCGCCGCCGCCCTGTCGCTCTCTCGGAGATGCGCTTGCCAGCCGAAGCCTTTTCGCTGGAAGAATGGGGATTGCCTGCGGCGCAGTAAGCCGATGCAGGATGTCGGTTTGCGTTGTGCTGTGGCACACCCTATCGAATCGAAACGACGTAGTAGAGAAAAACCCGACAGAGCAGCGCCCTTCCCTCACAAAACACACCCGAATTCCACGCGCCTCCGCTAAAAATCGCCTTGCATCCAAGCGACAGCATAAAGACATAGGAAATATGCGTATCCGGTGTCGCAATCAGCCCGGCACTTTCGTCTTAAGGCAGAATTCCTTCTTTCAGATATGGATATAGGAACACCATGACCAGTGAACCCTTGCTTTCAGAGATCGAAGAACAGGCCGAACTGCCGGTCGAAGACCATAGTGCCCGCAACAGGCTGGTGATCGGCCTGCTGCTCGTCTCCGCCTTCGTGGTCATCCTCAACGAAACCATCATGGGTGTGGCGATCCCGCACCTGATGGCCGATCTGAAGATTCCGGCAAGCTCCGCCCAATGGCTGACCTCGGCCTTCATGCTCACCATGGCCACCGTCATCCCCGTGACTGGCTATCTCCTGCAGCGGCTGAACACGCGTCCGGTCTTCATCCTCGCCATGTCGCTCTTTTCCGCCGGCACGCTGGTTTCGGCCCTTGCCCCCGGCTTCCCCATGCTGGTCGTCGGCCGCATCGTCCAGGCCTCGGGCACGGCGATTATGATGCCGCTGCTGATGACGACGATCATGAATCTCGTGCCGCCGCATTCGCGCGGCAAGACGATGGGCAATATCTCGATCGTCATATCCGTGGCGCCCGCCATCGGCCCGACGATCTCGGGCCTCATCCTCTCTTCACTCGACTGGCGCTGGCTCTTCCTGCTGGTGTTGCCCATCGCGCTTGCGGCTCTCGCGCTCGGCGCCTCGAAAATCGAAAACGTCACCGTGCCGTCGAAGGCGCCGCTCGATGTTATCTCGGTCGTACTCTCGGCCATCGGCTTCGGCAGTTTCGTCTTCGGCATCAGCGAGCTCGGAGCGCCCGAAGCGGGTGCGACGCCTCTCGATCCCCGCGTCATGCTTGTCGCTGGTGCCGCTATCATCGCCATCTTCGTCTGGCGGCAGCTTCATCTCCAGAAGCACGAGCGGGCGCTGCTGGACCTGCGCACCCTGCAGACGAAGACCTTCACGATCGCCGCCGGCATGATGGCGATCCTGATGATGTCGATGTTCGGCGTCTTCATCCTGTTGCCGATCTATCTTCTGTCCGTGCTCGGCCAGACGACGCTCACGACCGGCCTGCTGCTTCTGCCCGGCGGCCTGATCATGGGCCTCTGCGCCCCCTTCGTCGGCAGGCTGTTCGACCGCTACGGCCCTGCCCGCCTCGTCATCCCCGGCGCCATCCTGTTCAGCGGCGTGATGTGGAGCCTGACCTTCATCTCCACGACGACCCCGGTCTGGGTGGTGCTTGCCATCCATATCGTGCTCAGCATCGGCCTTGCCCTGATGTTCACGCCGCTCTTCACCGTCAGCCTCGGCTCGCTGCCGCCGAAACTCTATTCCCATGGCAGCGCCATCATCGGCACCACCCAGCAGGTCGCCGGCGCCGCCGGCACCACGCTCTACGTCGCCATCATGACCTGGCGCGCCGGTATCCTGACTCAAGGGGAGGCAGATGCCGCAACGGCAGCCGTCGGCGGCATGCAGTCCGCCTTCTTCGTCGGCGCGCTGATTTCGCTCGCGGCCGTGGCGGCGTCCCTTTACGTGAGACGCCCGCCCAACCAGCCTGAGGGACAGCCGATGGGCGGGCATTGAACGCTTCCGGCGAGCCTAGCGCGCGTAATAGCCAGGCTGGTCGAGATCATCGATGAGGCTTCGGCAGGTCGGCTGCCAGCCGAGCAACCAGCGTGTATGGGCGCTGGAAGCCGCCATGTTCGTCGCCGCCATATTGGCAAACCAGCCGAAATGTTCGTGAGGGCGAGACTCCACCGGCAGGCCGAGCTGGCGTCCAATCACCTCGGCGATCTGCCGGAACGGCACTGCCTCATCGGCGACTGCATGATAGGCCGCTTCGGTCACGCCGCTTTCCAACGCCAGACGGTAGAGGCGGGCCGCATCCAGCCGGTGCACACCCGACCAGCAGTTCCTTCCGTCATCCGGATAGGCGGACACGCCGGTCTCACGAGCAATGCGCACCAGTATCGGGATGAAGCCATGGTCGCCGATGCCGTGCACGCTTGGGGCAAGCCGCATCGTGGCCGCGCGTATCCCCTGCCCGGCAAGTGCCCGGGCGGCGGCTTCCGATTTGCGAGGCGATGCCGGGTTCGGCAGGTCCGCTTCCTTTGCACCCAGCGGAAAGCCCAACAGGCCGGATGTGACGATGAGCGGACGATCCGATCCGGCAAGCGCGTTTCCGAGCGCATGGATGGCGCGCTCGTCCTGCGCCGCATTGTCGAGAAATTTCGAGAAGTCATGGTTGAAGGCGGTATGGATCACGGCATCGGCCTTGGAGGCGGTATCGCTAAGAAGGTCGAGGTCATCGAGCGATCCCGGAACGAGCTTTGCGCCGATGATCGCAATGGCCTTTGCTTTTGCGATCGAGCGGACAAGCCCGCTGACCTTGTGACCGGCGCGGATCAGCTCCTCGACGATGGCGGTGCCGACCCAGCCGGTCGCACCCGTTACGAATATGTGCATTGCTACGATCTCCATTGCCGGGCGCCCATCGGGCAGCCCTGTTTGAAGTTGGGGTGGTTGTGCGGGAACTAGTCGAAGTCAGGCCACGCGAATCGACAGCTCGATGTCGTCGGCAAACGACGTGGACATGTATCCGCCTGCGGGCGACCGGATATGGTCGAGATATTGCGGGCAGTAATCGGCATCGTCTGCGATGACGAGCGCGCCGGGCCGAAGCCGGCTTTCGACCAGCGCCAGTACCTCCGGATAGAGCGACTTCGCTCCGTCAAGCAGAAGCAGATCGATACTATCTGGAAGATCGGTGCTTAATGTCTGGAGCGCATCGCCTTCGCGGATCTCGACGAGATCGCCAAGGCCGCCTTCGGCAAGGTTCTGTCGCGCCCGCGCGACCTTGGAAACCTCGAATTCGCTGCTGATCAGCCGCCCGCCGCCATTGTCGCGAAGGGCAGCGGCAAGATAGAGCGTCGAGATGCCGAAGGACGTGCCGAATTCGACGATGGTCCTGGCATTGGTGCTGCGCGCCAGCATGTAGAGCAGTTCTCCGGTCTGGCGCGAAACGGGCAGCCACAGGTCTTTCATGCGTTCGTAGAAATCGAGATACTCGGTCTTGCTGTGCATGAGCCGCTCCCGCTCATCGCGGGAGAGCGCAGCCATGGCCGGGCTGGCGGCCTTGTCAGCCTCGGCAAACAGCTGATCGAGAAGTGGCGCGAGCGGTGCGCTTGCGAGAGTGTTCATCAGAGAAATCCTTCATTTCGGATGGCTTGCTTTCGAAATGAAAATACGAATAATCCGTCGCATTCGCTAATCGCATTTGCGGAGCGCCGGTATGGCCGATCGTCCAAGCCACGGAATTTCTTCAAGAAAAGCGCCGAGACAAGCGCGCTCGAACGAACTTGTAAACGCCATTCTGCAGGCCGCTGTTCAGGTTTTGGCGCAGGAAGGCGCGCAGCGTTTCACGACCGCCCGGGTGGCCGAAAGAGCGGGCGTCAGTGTCGGCTCGCTCTATCAATATTTCCCCAACAAGGCCGCGATCCTGTTCCGGCTGCAGAGCGACGAATGGCGGCAGACCTCGCATCTTTTGGGCGAAGTCTTGAACGACAGCGCCCGCCCGCCCCTCGACCGGCTGCGGTCCCTCGTCCACACCTTCATTCGCTCCGAATGCGAGGAAGCCGCCGTCCGGGTGGCGCTGAACGATGCAGCACCCCTCTATCGCGACGCCCCGGAAGCGCAGGAGGCACGACAGGCTGACGACCCCATTATCGAGCAGTTCATGCGCGAAGCGCTGCCCGATGCATCACACGCAATCCGGACCACGGCCGGAGACCTGATCATGACGACGATGAGCACGGTCGGAAAGGAATTTTCCGAGGCCGCGCATGACGAGAGCGAAATCTCAGCCTTCGCAGACGCGATGGCGGACATGTTCTGCGCCTACCTCCGCAGCCTGGGCTAACTGTTGAGGCCGCTCAACGGCTCAATGGTACGTCACAACCGGATCGAACATCCTTTGCAGGAACGAGCGCTGCGCCTCCTGCGCATATTCCCGGGGAATCTCGTGCCCACATTCGAAGACGTGGAGCATGACCGACACCCCTGCGTCGGACAGCGCATCGGAGAACAGCTCGGCCTGGGCAACGGGAGCACGCTCATCGAGCCTCCCGTGCAGCAACAAGGTTTCCGCCCGGATTTTCGGCGCGTGATGCAGGGCCGAGCGCGCCAGGAAGGCTTCGTTCGACAGGCCGGCTTCCTGCTCGATCGCCCACCGCAAGCCTTTCGAACTGGACTCATAGACAGCCTTGAGGTCGTAGACCCCGCTGCGCAGGATGACGGCTCTGAGATCGGGAACCTGGGCCGCGACCATGGCCGAGGCGATCGCTCCCCGACTGTTGCCATAGAGAACGATGCGGCCAGGATCGACGCAAGGCTGCTCCCGCAGGAAGGAGAGCGCGGCCATGATCGCCTGCTGGGTGTTGGGGCCGCAGAAATCGGCCGGTCCATCTGAAGCCCCGAAGCCCGGCTGAGAGATCGCCGCCGCCGTGATATTCAAACCGGAACAGAACCGAAGCAGCGTGCCGGTATCGACGGCCTCTTTCGCGCCGATGAGGCGGCCGCCCTGATTTCCGTGGACGAACAGGATGGCGCCCGCAGGCGCTTGGCTCTCGGGCTGCGCTTGAAAAAGCTCCACACTTGCCCCGTCACCCCTATCGATGAGGTGGCGTGTCACATCAGGCATTTTCACCCTCGCATTCACGTCCAATGGTGAGACAAGACAGGAGGCGGACCTCACCACTGAGGCCGCCAGCCGCTCCGCCCGGCGAACCTCGCATATGCAGACCAGCAAGTCTCCCATAAATTTCCTCAGGATTTGTCGGCATGCTGTCGCTTGCTTCGTCCTCAGGCCGAGATCTGGCCCTGATGGCGCGGATCACCAAGAGGAGAGACACCCATGAGAAAGATCATCGCTTCCACATTCGTCAGCCTCGACGGCGTCATGCAGGCACCCGGCGGCCCTGACGAGGACCCCGTCAACGGTTTCAGGTTTGGTGGCTGGGTATTCCACTATGCGGACGACACGATGGGATCCGTGATCGGCGAGCTCTTCGCAAAGCCCTTTGCCCTGCTGCTCGGCCGCAGGACCTACGACATCTTCGCCGCCTACTGGCCCTATCAGGACGACGACATCGCCAAGGCCTTCAATCCCGCTGTGAAATATGTCGCGACGCATCGGCCTGAAACCCTCACCTGGCAGAATTCACAATCGCTTGGACCCGACATAGTCGCGGCTCTACGCAAGATCAAAACGGAGGACGGGCCGGACCTGCTCATCCAGGGATCGGGCAATCTCATCCAGACCCTGCTTGCCAACGAGCTGATCGACGAAATGACCGTGCTGACCTTCCCGCTGCTCCTCGGCAAGGGAAAGCGGCTGTTCGAGGGCGGCGCGGCGCCGGGTGCCCTCAAGCTCACGAGATCGGTGGTGTCGAGCACCGGCATCGTCGTCGCGACCTATGAGCGGAACGGCGCAGTCCAAACCGGCTCGTTCGTGTCCGATCAACCGTCCGAGGCCGAGCTCGAACGCCGCCGGACCTGGCAGTAGCCGTGCCGCCAGCGGCAGGACAAAACGCCGATGACAGTCATTCGCGCGCGACGCATTGTCCTCGATGGGCCCTGAGTTGTTCAATCAGACATCCCACCTTCGCGAAAAACGAGTTCCAGCAGAATGGCGCCAGGTGTGCGCACGAAGAGGCGCCGTTCGCCGAGTTCGGCGAGATCCATGGTGGAATAGGGAATTTCGTTCCTGTCGAGCTTCTGCCGGAAGGCCTCATAACCTTCGAGGCGGAAGCCGATATGGTCGATTGTCTCTGCGTCCCGGCCGACAGCCCTGCCGCCGCCGGGAATGAGGTGAACGATCGGCCCATCACCACTGTAGAGCCAGTAGCCGGCAAAGCCGAAATCCGGACGGTAGCCGACCGTCAGCCCCAGCAGATCCTGCAGGAACTGCCTTGTCCCTTCCAGATCCGCCGTGCGTAACGTCACATGGTCGAGCTGCATGGCATCACCCGATCGCCCCGCCGCCATCGACACGTACCGTCGATCCTGTGGCAAAAGGCGTCACCATCAGGAAGAGCACGGCATTGGCAATATCGGAGGCCTGCCCGACCGTCTTTGCCGGCAGGCTGCCAGCGACGCGCTCGAACATCGCATTGCGGTTGCCCTCATCCATCTTCGACCAGAGCGGCGTGTCGATCATTCCGGGCGAAACCGCATTGACCCTAACCGGTGACAATTCCAGCGCCAGACCACGCGCCAGCGATTCCAACGCCGCATTGATCGCCCCCTGCAGCACCGACGAAGCAGACGGGCGCTCGCTGAGGAAGCCGGAAATGAAGGTCAGCGTGCCACGCTCGGCAAGGCGGGCAGCGCGTGCAACGCGATAGGCGCCCCAGAACTTGCTGTCCATGGCGCGCGCCG
The DNA here is from genome assembly GCF_051811225.1 of Rhizobium sp. 768_B6_N1_8. Classification (NCBI taxonomy): domain Bacteria; kingdom Pseudomonadati; phylum Pseudomonadota; class Alphaproteobacteria; order Hyphomicrobiales; family Rhizobiaceae; genus Rhizobium; species Rhizobium sp. 768_B6_N1_8. The sequence goes on from NZ_JBPWPV010000001.1 coordinate 2,620,365, forward strand.
CATCATCGAGCGGAAGCTTGCGCACCGGCCCGCTTGCCGTCTGAGCCGCGGAAATGACGATATGATCCCAAGTGGCGTGAGCGGCAAAGAATGCCTCGACGCTGGCATTGTCGCCCGTATCCAGAACTGCCGTCTCGACCTTCTCGCTAATCGACCGGGCTGCTTCAGCAAGCTTGTCGGCAGAGCGCGAGGCAATCGTCACCTCCGCTCCCGCAGCGGCAACCTGTTGCGCAACGGCAAGGCCGATGCCGGAGCTTCCGCCGACGACGAGAACGCGTTGTTTGGCCAGGGATATCATCTGCTCTCTCCAGTTTGCGGCGATGCCGCCGTGGTTTCGATGAGGAGAAGCTAGCGCGACAACGCTCTTGCCGGAATAGGTGTTGTTGTCGACTATCTCTTGCGATATCAGCAAGAGTATGAGCGACAATTTCCTCGACATGCTCGTCTTCGTGCGTGTGGTTCAGGCCGGCAGTCTCTCGGGCGCGGCCCGCGAGCTGAACTTCTCGCTGACCGTCGTCAGCCGCAAGCTGTCTCGACTGGAAGAGAGGCTGGGCGTCCGTCTCGTCAACAGAACGACGCGCTCCCTATCTCTTACCGAAGAAGGCGCGCGCTTCTACGAACGCAGCACAAAAATCCTCACCGAGATCGACGATGCCGAAACCGAGGCGACGAGCGGTAGGGATACGGCAAGTGGCCTTTTGAAAGTAACCGCCACCTATGCCTTCGGCCGCCGCTGGCTCGCGCCGATCCTGCATGAATTCCAGCAGGCCCATCCCGATCTCACCGTCCATCTCGATACCGAGGATGGCCTGGTGAACATCGTCGAGGCCGGCTACGATCTCGCGGTTCGTTTCGGCGCACTGTCCGATTCCAGCCTGATCGCCCGGCAGATCGCCCCCAACCGTCGTGTCATCTGCGCTTCCCCTGCCTATCTCGATCGCCGCGGCCGCCCCGAGACGATCGACGATCTGCTCGCCCACGACGTCATCGCCTTCGGAGACCCGCCCAACACGCACTGGACCTTTGCGGATGGGCGCAGCGCCAATGTCACAGCCAAGCTCACGACCAACAATGGCGAACTCGCCCATCGCTGGGCGCTTCTCGGTGCCGGGCTTGTGCTGAAGTCGATCTGGGATATCAAGGACGATATCGACAGCGGCGCGCTGGAGGTTGTTCTGCCGGGCGCAAAGCTGGCCGCAGCCCCGATCCACGTCGTCTTCCCTCACAGCCGGTTGGCCGCAGCCAAAGTCCGCCTCTGCATCGATTTCCTGTCGCAGCGGCTGCGCAAGGCATCGCCGGCAGAAGTGTCCACGGATCACGGCTGATCTGTCGAAAAAGTGATTTCGTTCCAACCACTTCTGCCTTAAGTGGGCTTGCCACACACAGGGAATGCCCATCTTCTGCCCGATTGTTGGCGCTTTAGTCAGCCAATGCCCCCACACAGACTGCCCGCACGCGCTGGCCCCAAGACTGCGCGGCGAGACAGTGTTTCAATCAGGTTTCAAGGACGCCAGAATGCCGCTGAAAACATCTTCCCGCTGGATTGCACCGCTCGCCGGTCTGCTGGCGCTCTCGGGAAGTGCAATTGCCGTGCGCGCCGAGCCGCTGCCGGCGCCGCCCGTCACGCAGGCCAGCCCGAAGCCCAACTATACGGTTCCGGCCCGCCGCCCCGCGCATATCGTCCGGCAGGATACGGGCGCGTCGCTGTCGGCGCTTTTTGATTCAGTCAGCGGCAATCAGGCCAAGGTGCTGAATGAAATGGGCGGCCTGACGGTTTCGATGAACAACGACATCGCCGATGCGGTCGAGGCCTATTACGCCCAGCCGAAGGCAAAGCTCATCTGGGTCGACGGCAAGGGACCGACCCCCAAAGCCGCACAGGCCCTGAGCCTTCTGAAACAGGCCGATGACTGGGGATTGAATGCCGGCGATTATGCTGTCGCCCCTCCTCAAGGAGGCGACCGCGCGAAAGCGCTGGCCGAGTTCGAAGCCTCCCTCTCAGCCAAGATGCTGATGTTCCTTCAGGACAATTTCCGGGGCCGCATCGATCCTAACAAGCTGTCGAACTACTATGACTTCAAGCGCAAGCCCGTCGATCTGAAGGGCACGATCGCCCAGCTCTCGGCCACGCCTGATCTGATGGTGGTCTTCGACCGCCTGCTGCCGAGCAATCCGAAATTCGCCCAACTCGCGGCCGAACTGCACTACCTGCGCACATCAGGCCAGGGCGGCGACAGCGCCGTCAACATCAACAAGGTTATCGTGGCCATGGAGGAAATGCGCTGGCTGCCGCAGGAATTCCCCGAGCGCTACGTCTTCATCAACCAGCCGGCCTACATGGCCTACTATTATGAAAACAGCACGCTGACACTGTCGATGAAAGCGGTGATCGGCCAGCAGGACCACCAGACGAATTTCTTCGACGCCTCGATCAAGACGGTGGAATTCAACCCTGACTGGGGCGTGCCGCAATCGATCATCCGCAACGAGATGCTGCCGCACCTGAAGCGCGATCCTGCCTACCTGGACAAGGAAGGCTACGTGGTTTCGGTCAAGGGCAAGACGATGCCGTCCGCCAAGGTCGACTGGTCGCAGCCGCTCGAAAATATCGGCGTCGTCCAGCCGCCGGGTGCTGACAATGCGCTCGGCCAGCTGAAGATCCTCTTCCCGAATTCGCACGACATCTACATGCACGACACTCCCGCCCGCGGTAAATTCGCCTCGCAGGACCGTATGTTCAGCCATGGCTGCGTGCGTCTGGAAAACCCGAAGGCGATGGCCGCCGCTGTCCTGAAGACCTCGGTCGAGTTCGTCGATCAGCAGATCGCCGACGGTGCAAAGAAGGACATGCCGGTGCCGGAACAGGTTCCGGTCTACGTCTCCTATTTCACCGCATGGCCGACAGACGATGGCGTCATCCACTATTTCGACGACATCTACGGCCGTGATGCGGAGACCTTGACGGCGATTTCGGCAACGACTGTGAGCCGCGCTCAATCGTAAAGAGAGAGAGAGAATCAAGGCCTGAGCCGACGGCCTTGCTGCGCAAGCAGACGGCGAAACCACACCGCCCTCACCTGTGCAGCGCCCGTCAATTGTGGCATAACATGCCGATGGCGATACATGTCTTGGCAGTCCATCGTGATACTGTCGGGACGGAACAGGCCGCAGGCGGTTCGCTTGCAGGAGCCTATTCCGTAGGTGTCCTTTGCTGGCTCTTGTCAGCCGGCGTCTACATCGCAGCCAAATGGGTCTCCGCCGAAATGCCGCCCTGGGCGCTCTGCTTCTGGCGCGTGCTCATCGCCTTCGCGATCCTGCTGCCGATCGTGCGCCACCATTTCGGCGACATGCTTGCGCTGATACGGGCGCGCGGCCTGGAACTGCTTTTCATCGGCGGTATGGGCCTTGCCATCTGTCAGGGCCTGATCTTCGTCGGCCTCGAACATGCCGACGCCACCACCGCCGGCATCATCATCGCGTTGATCCCGATCATCACCATGATCCTCGCCCGCCTGATGCTGTCAGAGCCAATGGGAAGCTGGCAGGTGGCCGGCTCGATCCTCGCCTTCCTCGGCATCGTCGTCATCATCGTCAAGGGCAGCCCGGACGCTCTGCTGCGCCTCGATCTCAATCCCGGCGAACTCTGGATCGTCGCCGGCGCCTTCTGCTTCAGCCTCTATACGGTGCTGCTGCGCAAGGCGAAATTCGATCTGAACCGGCTAGCGCTGCTCGTCCTGCTGCTAGGCTTCGCCGCGCTGACGGCGCTGCCCTTCTATCTCTACGAACTTGCCTCCGACGAACGCTCCACACTGAACGTCAGCGGCCTCATCGCGTTCGCCTATATCGCGATCCCCGGCGGCGCGGTCATGTATTACCTCTTCAATCGCAGCATCGAGGCGCTCGGTGCCGCCCGCGCCGGCGTCCTCCTCTACATCCAGACGATCTTCATCGCCGTGCTCGCCTATTTCATCCTCGGCGAGAAATTGCAGCGCTACCACCTCGAAGGTGCGGCCCTCATCATCGCCGGGTTGCTGCTCATCATCCTGCTGAAACCGAAGGCGGCCCCGGCCAACCAGAAGTGACGCACGGAAGGTACGTCATGCGCTCGCCGGCCTCGGATAGTGCTCAGACAGTGTCGCAGGCGACGAGATTAAAATCTGAGGGCCGACGCTCACTGATAGGTATCCCGCCTGTAAAAATGGCTATAGAGATGCTTCCGTATCGCATCGGAAACTTCAATATCTGCCCCATCGTTTTCATCATAAATCAAAGCGATAAAGTGATTGGGGCTTACCCCCGCGAAGCCGGTTGATACATCCCACCCATCGATGATCGCAGATCTCGGGCTCGTTCCGGTGGCTTGATTTGCTGCAACGAGAGCTTCAAGCCGTGGTTTATTGATGACGACGTACCAAAACCAGGGATCGAAAATCGGCAAGGCGATCACCGTCGCAAGGCAACCAAAAGCAAGTGCAGTGGCAATCACGTTGCTCGCCATGAGGCGAATATGTCGTCGGAACAAAAGCAACAATCGCGCTCACAATCCAAATGAAAACCATGAAATATGTGGGCAGAAACAGCAGTAGAGAACCCGGGAAGTCGAGCAGACCCCGCAATTCGCCAGCGAGACCGCCTCCGCCTAATGGCCAAAAATCGAAGATCCGAATGTAGACAGCGCATGCCGTGCCAAGCAGGCAAGCGGCTACCATCCGGCGAACACGCCATGCGTCCCGTGGCAAACTTGATGTAGTCGAAACATTGTCTGTCATCATCGAAATATCCGATGGAACCGACACGCGGCGTGACAATCCTTTTAGCCACGCTGCACGATCTCACCTCTTCACCCCCGCCCCATAACGTAGCCCATCCACCAGCAGCGCAATCATCCGCCGCGTCGCCGCCGGATCATCCCCCTGCCCGAGATTGGAAAGCTGCGCGCCGGCGCGGATGAGTTCGCTTGCCTCCACATCGCCGCGTGCCGCCCCCACCGCAACAGCCCTATCCAGCAGGCCCTGCAGAGCCGGGATCATGTGTTGGTCGAAATAGATCGGCAACGCCTCATAGGCTGGATTGCCGGAATGGAGTGCAGCGGCAAGGCCGCGCTTGGCCATTATGAAATCCGCAAAGCGCTGCATCCAGCGCGACAGCGCCTCTCCCGGCTCATATTCGGCGGCAAGGGTGGCGGCAGATCCGGCGCAGGCATCCACCTCGTTGCGCACCACCGCCTTGATGAGATCCGAGCGCTGGGGAAAATGGCGATAGACCGTGCCGACGCCGACGCCCGCTTTTTCCGCGATCTCGCGCACCGGCGCATCCACGCCCGAGGTGGCAAACACATCCAATGCGGCTTTCAGCAGCAGATCGAGGTTGCGCCGCGCATCCGCCCGTACCGGCCTTTCATGGCCGCCATCAGCCTCACGCGCCTCACCCGGGCTGTCCATCCCGTCAGTCACATCAACACCTCTTGCAAAGCGGAACATTGTTCCGTATAAACGGAACCGCGTTCCGGATGCGCTGTTATAACCTGTTCAACAGGACTTTGCCAGATTCCAATCATGCCCGCGAGGGCATGGCCAGATTAAAGGAAACGAAGATGCAATACCGTCCCCTAGGCCGCACCGGCATCAAGGTCAGCCCCTATTGCCTTGGCGCCATGATGTTCGGCGCCATCGGCAATGCCGATCATGACGACTCCATCCGCATCATCCACAAGGCACTCGATACCGGCATCAACTTCATCGACACCGCAGATATGTACAGCCGCGGTGAATCCGAGGAAATCGTCGGCAAGGCGCTGAAGGGTCGCCGCGACACGATCGTGCTCGCCACAAAATGCTTCATCCCGATGGGAGAGGATCCAAACCAGCAGGGCAGCTCGCGCCGCTGGATCTACCGCGCCGTGGAAGATTCGCTCCGCCGCCTGCAGACCGATTACATCGATCTCTTCCAGATGCACCGCCCGGCGCCCGATACCGATATCGAGGAAACACTCTCGGCCCTCACGGACCTGATGCGCGCAGGCAAGATCCGCGCCATCGGCTCCTCCACCTTCCCCGCCTCCGATATCATCGAGGCGCAATGGGTCGCAGAAAAGCGCGGCCTCGCCCGCTTCCGCACCGAGCAACCGCCCTACTCCATCCTCCATCGCGGCATCGAGCGCGAAGTCCTGCCGACCCTGGAACGCTACGGCATGGGTGCCCTTGTCTGGAGCCCGCTCGCCATGGGCATGTTGACCGGTCGCTACCGCCGGGGTGCGGCCCAGCCTGACAGCACCCGCGTTGCCTATTTCCCCAAGCAGATGTCGAACGAAAACAGCCTCGATGCCGTCGAGCAGCTCATTCCCTTGGCAGAGTCGGCAGGCATCAAGCTCACCCACATGGCGCTCGCCTTCGTCACCACCCATCCGGGTGTCACCTCGGCGATCCTCGGCCCCCGCACCATGGAACAGCTGGATGATCTCCTGGCCGGCGCCGAAGTGCGCCTGACCGACGAAATCCTCGACGCGATCGACGCCATTGTCCCTCCGGGCACCGAAACCGGTCCGCTCGAAGCCAACTACCAGACCCCGGCCATCAAGACCGCCGGCCTGCGCCGCCGCCCGCTTTCCGAGCGCTCCGCCGCCTGACAAGCCTGCGAAGGCTCCGCTATTCCAGCGGGGCCTTCAGCACATCGGCAATGTGGTCGAGGCCGGGTTAGGTCGCGGCTGATCAAACGTCCGCGGCGGGCAATTGCTGCAGCCTGCGTTGCGCTTCTTCCACCTCGACGGCGAGTTCTTCCAGAAGCTCGTCCCACATATCAAGCGCCCGCAGCCCGTCACGCGTGCGGAACAAATAGTCGGCCGAGCTGCCGATGCTGCCTGCGGCCGTCGCAAGCCGCTGAACGGTCGCTTCCCTGGAAAGGCCGCCGGCATAGGTGTTTGCCTGCGGGTTCATGGTGAAAGCGATGCCGCTTCCAAAACGGGCGCCCTCTTCATCAAGCAGATCGACCCAGCGCGGAATATAGGCCTCGGCCACCATCTCCCGTCGCCACAAAATCTCCAGTTCGTGCACGACATCGTCTTCTTCCAAACGTAAAGCCACGCCGTCGCAGGCGCCGCCCGCATCCAGCCCGAGCACGAGGCCCGGATTGTCGGGCGAGCCGCGCCCGGAGACGGTTGCAAGGCAGAAGGACCGGCGCCAGCCCTCGATGCGGGCTTTCCGGCTTTCGACGCTCAGAATGATCGGATTCCAGATCAGCGAGCCATAGGCGAAAATCCAGACATCGCCCTCCGGCCGATCGGCAAGCATCGATGCGAGCGACGCTCGCCGCTCCTCGTCGCTCAAAAGCCGGAGCGTCGGCGCCTCCCCGGCAATCAGGTCAGCGAAAGTGCCGCTCAGCAGCAGTTCGCGCGACAGGATTTCCTCGCCGCAGCAGGCGATCGCATCTGAGCTTTTCTTGTTGATGGTCATGACACTCCAATTCCCGGCCATGGACATCAGCAATGGCCCCCGCTTTGCCGCCATCATCCACGCCTTGGGCGCGGGATAAAGCCCGCCGGCGCAGACACAGTGTCTCCACAACCGGAACAATCAGAGCCATCTTCACCCTCCCTCTTCCCACCACAAAGATCAGCACCACATCGCTCTGGATGACACTCCGGGAAATGGGAGCCCGACATGAGCGAAATCGGCCGTCTGCTCGGCGCCGGCAAGGAAGCGGAAGTCTATGAACATGGCACTCTGGCGCTGAAGCTCTACAGGCCTGGCCGCCCGAAGGCCCCGGCCTTCCGCGAGGCCGCCAATCTGGCCGTCGCCGAGCGGCTCTCGCTGCCCGCACCGAGGGTCCACGTCGTCGGCGATTATCACGGCCGCTGGGGCCTCTTGATGGATCGCGCGCCGGGCTTAAGCCTTGCCGATGAGATGATGCCGGAACCGCCGCTCTCAGCCATCAAGGAGATGGCAACGCTCCACCAACGCCTGCACAACGAACCCGGCGCCGGCCTTCCCTCGCTGAAATCAAGGCTGTCGGCCAATATCGAAAGCGCCGAACTTCTGACACCGGACCTGTGCGACCGACTGCTTCTTCTGACTGCCGCCCTGCCTGACGGCGACCGCGTGTGCCACGGCGACTTCCATCCCTGGAATATCCTGGGCTCCGGCGACGACGCCATGATCGTCGACTGGCTGGACGCCTGCAGCGGCAACCCGGCCGCCGATGTCTGCCGCACCTATCTACTGATGCGCCGCGTGCTCCCGGAAATCGCCGAAGCCTATGTCGTCATCTATGCAAAGGCGGCTGAGTTATCTCCGGACGAGATCTTCACCTGGCTGCCAGTCATCGCCGCCGCCCGTCTTGCAGAGGGTGTGCCCGAAGAGAATGAAGACTTGCTGCATCTCGCAGCACTCGCCCCCGTAGGGGCATAGGCAGGTCCCTTTCAAAGAAGGCCCAGCGCATTGCGAGGCCCTGCCCGCCTGAGAACATCAGGCTTAAGAGGGCTGCTGATTTCGATGGCCGTCTCAAATGCTTCGTTTTCCGTTGCGAATAACTCGCAATTATGTTTTGCTAATGCAAGTGATTAGCAATCGCAATTTCAAGCAGATTTTGGAAAGATCGTTGGGGGCGGTCGTGGCTGAGACCAAGGGAATCGACGATATGACGCGGGAAGAGATAGAGCAGTTGCTGCAGAAGCTCAGCGATATGCTCCACGCCTCGCCGATCACCCACGGGGAAGGTAACAGCCTGTCGCAGGCAATGGAAAACCTTGCCGATCTTCTGCAGAATTACGATGCCATTTCCGGCGATGCCGATGAGATGGCAAACCGGATCGCTGAAGCGATAAAGATGGTCGGACAGGCCGATTTTATCCGTCCCGACGAAACGACAATCCACTAAGCATGGGCCCTATGCCCAGCTGCCGCTGCTGCTTCACGCAGCACAAGCCTCGCAAGTACCGCGGATCTCGATCGTCGTCTTCGCCGGCTTGAATTTCTGGCTGCGTACCCAGCCCATCAGCCGGTGATCCACCTCATGATCGTGGAATTCGATCACCTGGCCGCAGCTTTCGCAGATTGCGAAGGCGACGATGCCGTGGCTGTGGCAATCCTCGCCGGGATGGGCGCAGGCAACGAAGGAGTTGATGCTTTCGAGCCGATGCACGACGCCATATTCGAGCAGCTTTTCCAGCGCCCGGTAGACCTGAAGCGGCGCACGAAAACCCTGGTCGCGCAGCTTGTCGAGGATCGTATAGGCGCTGAGGGGCCCCTCGGCCTTTTCGAGCACATCGAAGACGAGTGACTGATTGCGGGTGAGCTGAGGTGCGTTCATGAGCCTTGTCCTTGCAGGTCCCTGCGCCCGCGCCAGGCGGGAAGCAGGCTCAGAATGAAGAGAATGAGGGCCGCCACCACGATCGACGGGCCGGACGGCGTGTCGTAGGTCAGCGAGCCGAAGAGCCCGCCGACGACGGCGACCGCGCCGATCAGCGAAGCGAGAATGGCCATCAGTTCCGGCGTCGAGGAGAAGCGTCGCGCCGTTGCCGCCGGAATGATCAAGAGCGAAGTGATCAGCATGATGCCGACGATCTTCATGGCAATGGCGATGACGACGGCCATTAGCAGCATGAAGAACAGCCGCGCCCGCTCGGGCTGCAAGCCCTCGGCTTCCGCCAGTTCCGGATTGACGGTGGCTGCGAGCAGTGGCCGCCAGAGCCAGGCGATTGCCGCCAGCACGAAGATGCCGCCACCCCAGATTAGCGCGATATCAACAGTCGAAACCGCCAGAATATCGCCAAACAGGAAGGCGATGAGATCGATGCGCACCCAGCTCATGAAGGCGACCATGACGAGGCCGATGGCAAGGGTGGCATGCGAGAGGATGCCGAGCAGCGCATCGGCTGACAGTGCCTGGCGCTTCTGCAGGAAGAGCAGCAGGATCGAGACGACGGCGGCAACGACGAAGACGGCAAGCGTCAGGTTGAAATCGAAGAGCAGCGAGAGCGCCACGCCGAGCAGCGCCGAATGGGCGATCGTATCCCCGAAATAGGCCATGCGCCGCCAGATGATGAAGCAGCCGAGCGGCCCCGTCGTCAGCGCCAGGCCGACACCGGCGAGAATGGCGCGCACGAAGAAATCGTCAAGCATGACGGTTCTCCCCGTTGTTGGCCCCGCTCTGCGAATGGGCATGAGCCTCCGCATGGGCATGATCCCCGTCAGCGTGCGCATGGGCATGAGCGTCCGCGTGATCGTGCGAATGCGCATGATCGTGCCCGTGGTCATGGTGATGCCCATCTTCGGGATGGCAATGATCCGTCACCGAGCCGTCTTCATGCAGCACGCGTCCGTCAGGCAGATGCGTATGGTCGTGATGATGGCTGTAGACGGCAAGCGTCGGCGCTGCCCGGCTGCCGAAGAGACGCACATATTCCGGGCTCTGGCTCACCGCCTGCGGCGTGCCGCGGCAGCAGACATGGCCATTCAGGCAGATGACGGTATCCGTCTCCGCCATGACGACATGGAGATCATGCGAGATCAGCAGGATGCCGCAACCGGTCGTATTGCGGATCGACTTGATGAGCTCGTAAAGGGCGATCTCGCCGGCGAAATCCACCCCCTGCACCGGCTCGTCGAGCACCAGAAGATCGGGCTTGCGGGCAATGGCGCGCGCCATCAGCGCCCGCTGGAATTCGCCGCCGGAGAGATGCTGCACCTGCGCATCCAGCATATGCGCCATGCCAGCGGCTTCGAGCGCGGCCATGATATCGGCCTCGAGCAATGGCCCGGTCAGCGTCATCAGCCGGCGCACGGAAAGCGGCAACGTCCAGTCCACCGCAAGCTTCTGCGGCACATAGCCGACCTTGAGGCCGGCAATGCGGGCCACCCTGCCTTCGTCCGGCTTCAGCACGCCGATCGCAGCCTTGGCGCTCGTCGATTTGCCGGAGCCGTTCGGGCCGATCAGCGTGACGATTTCGCCGCGCGAAACGGAGAAATCCACACCACGCACCAGCCACCGGCCGCTGCGGCGAATGCCGACATTCTCAAGCGAAACCAGCGGTTCGGCCCGGATACCGGCGGCGCTGCCAGCGGGGTTATTTGCGGGAGAGAGCATCAAATTTTCCGAAAGTGCTGTTGCGTCCTGCTATTGCACACGTTATAGCATAACGCAATTGATGTAATAACATAACAATTGCAATTCAAGCGGAGCATGCTGATGAAACTGGCGGTGGGCCTTACCCTCGCAATCCCGGTCTTCCTCTTCGCCGGGTCCCTCCAGGCGGCCGATGCACCCGTCGTCGTTACCTCGATCAAGCCGGTCCATTCGCTGGTTTCGGCCATCATGCAGGGCGTCGGCAAGCCGGAGCTGATCGTCGATGGCGCCGCCTCCCCGCACACCTATAATCTGAAACCCTCCAATGCCCGCGCCCTGCAGGAAGCCAAGGTGATCTTCTGGGTCGGCCCCGGCCTCGAAGCCTTCCTCGAAAAGCCGCTAGAATCGCTGGGCTCCGACGCCATTGTCGCCCGGCTCGACAACGCGCCGGGTCTCGTGAAGCTGCCCTTCCGCGAAGGCGGTGCCTTTGAGGCGCACGATGATGGCGACGAGCACGATAATGCTTCCGCTGACGAACATGCCGAAGCCGGTCACGACCACGATCATGCCGAGGCAGATCATGACCACGACCACGGCGACCATGGCGCCTTCGACACCCATCTCTGGCTCGACCCCATGAATGCCAAGGCGATGGCCACCGAGATCACCACCACGCTGGTTGCCGCCGACCCCGCCAATGCGCTGACCTATGAGGCCAATGCCAAGGCGCTGGATGACAAGCTCGACGAGCTGGACAAGGAAATCGCCGCGACGGTGTCGACGGTGAAGGACAAGCCCTTCATCGTCTTCCACGATGCCTATCAGTATTTCGAGCACCGCTACCATATCCGCGTCGCCGGCTCGATCACCGTCAGCCCGGAGACCATTCCGGGGGCGGAGCGCGTCTCGGAGATCCACAAGAAGGTCGGTGATCTCGGCGCCACCTGCGTCTTCGCCGAGCCGCAATTCGAACCGCGCCTCGTCGATGTCGTCATCGAGGGCACCAAGGCGAAATCAGGCGTGCTGGACCCAGAAGCCGCCACCCTGCCCGCAGGCCCCGATCTCTACTTCACCCTCATGCGCGGCATCGCCGACAGCATGAAGAACTGCCTTGCCAGCGCATGACCGGAAAATCGGAAACGATTTTCGATACGGATCATGCGCCACTCGGAATGCATGGGCCTGGCGGAAGATCGGCGCCGATCTTGCCCCCGGGATGCGCTAGGAAACAGTGACAGTGCGCCTCCGCGCCCTGCCTGACTTGCAGCTCTCCCCGCGAGCGCTGCGGCGAAAGAAGGCGGCGACACCCCCGTTCCGCCTTTTTTTGTTAAATACATATGTTACGTTATAACGTTATGCGAGGTTACAATGGACAAGAGACTTCCCGTCACCGTGCTCTCTGGCTTCCTCGGCGCCGGCAAGACAACGCTGCTCAATCATGTTCTCGGGAATCGCGAGGGCATGCGCGTCGCCGTCATCGTCAACGATATGAGCGAGGTGAATATCGATGCCGCCCTTGTGCGGGACGGCGGCGCCAATCTCTCCCGCACCGAGGAGCAGCTGGTGGAAATGACCAATGGCTGCATCTGCTGCACGCTGCGCGATGACCTCCTGAAGGAAGTGCGCCAGCTCGCCGAGCAGGGCCGCTTCGATTACCTGCTGATCGAATCGACCGGCATTGCGGAGCCCTTGCCCGTCGCCACCACCTTCGAATTCCGCGACGAGAATGAGGCAAGCCTCTCGGATGTCGCCCGCCTCGATACGATGGTGACCGTCGTCGATGCCGCCAACCTGCTCGCCGATTACGCCTCGGCCGATTTCCTCGCCGACCGCGGCGAAACCGCCGGCGACGGCGACACAAGGACGATCGTCGACCTGCTCGTCGAGCAGATCGAATTCGCCGATATCGTCGTGCTGAACAAGATCGGCACGGCGAGCGAAGAGCAACACGATGCGGCCCGGAAGATCATCACCGGCCTCAACCCCGATGCCCGCATCATCGAGACGGATTTCGGCAAGGTATCGCTGAAGGATGTGCTCGGCACCGGCCGCTTCGATATCGATAAAGCCGAGACCCATCCGCTCTGGTACAAGGAGCTGCACGGCTTCAAGAACCATGTGCCGGAAACGGAGGAATACGGCATCCGCTCCTTCGTCTACCGCGAGAGACGCCCCTTCCACCCCGCAAAACTCCAGGCCTTTCTCGACCGCACCTGGCCGGGAGTGGTGCGCGCCAAGGGCTTCTTCTGGCTCGCCACCCGCCCGCACCATGTCGGCGAGGTCAGCCAGGCGGGCGCCATCGTCCGCACCGGCAAGATGGGCCTCTGGTGGGCGGCAGTCCCGCGCGAGCAATGGCCGCAGGAAACCGCCTTCCTGCGCGCCATCAGCCCCTACCTCGACCCCGTCTGGGGCGACCGCCGGCAGGAAATCGTCTTCATCGGCGCCGACCCGATGGATGAGGCCTGGATCAAGCGGGAGCTCGATGCTTGTCTGGTGGAAAGCGATGCCTTCACGCCGGAGCGCTGGCGCAATCTGCCCGATCCGTTCGTCAGCTGGAGCCGGCAGGCAGCATGAGGGCAGCGGCAATCAAACCCTACCGGTGCCTGTGCATCGAGTGCGAACCGCTGCCGCCGATCGAGGGGCTGCATCCGCTGACCTATGGGGATGCGGAGAGTGAGGCGCCAAAGCCGAAGGGATTGCTCGGCATGATCGCCGAGCGTGTGATTTCGTCGCGAAAGCAGGATTAGGCATTGAGCGCTGCGTCGTGGGACGCCGAGCCTCACAAAACAAAAAAGGGCGGCCGAAGCCGCCCCTTTTTCGAGTTCCTGCGTGAGCTCAGCGATTGGCGGCGATGATGCTGGTGATCACGCCGGTGGCGACGCCGACGAGAAGGTAGTCGTTATCGGCCCTCACCCAGTGATAGCCGCGCGGCGGCGGTGCCAGGCGGTAGCGGCGGTAGTCGCGGACTTCACCGTAGCGGCCGCGCTCGGCAGCCGACATGCGGTAACCCTTGGACCAGTGATGCCGACGGACGACCCTTTTCTCGACGACGACCTTCTTGTGGACGACGACCGGCGGACGGCGGTGATCGGCCGCACTTGCTTCCGATGCGACGATCGGCGAGAGCAGGAAAGAGGCGGAAAGAAGAGCTGCAAAAATCTTTTTCATGGGGCTTCCTCGTGTTGAACACGCCCCGAAACTACGTCTTCGAAAATGAACGAAATCTGAAAATAAAATTAAATATCTGTAATGAAATCGGTAGCTTATGCCGGATTCCTAATATCCTAATTTCACACTAATATGTGATGGCGAGATCATGCCGCCAGAGATCACGACTATGTAATCAGGCGTGATGAGAATGGCATTGCGGCGTGATGGCCGCCTACCGGAAGATCAGCGCCATGTTGATGACATCCGTGTACTCGCCATCGACGCAGAAGGCATCGCGGCTCACCCCTTCCCGCACGAAGCCAACCCTCTCATAAAGCCGGATCGCCCGCGCATTATCGGCATGCACGCCGAATTCGATGCGCACCATACCCACCTCACGCCCGCCCGCTATCGCCGCCTCGATGAGGCGGCGGCCGAGTCCCTGCCCGCGATAAGCGGGAAGCAGGCCCATGCCGAGCGAGCCGCGATGGACATGCGAAGGAAAGAAATGCCTGCGGATATCGCACCAGCCGACCACCTCGCCGCCATCGACAGCGACGAGGTTCACATTGCCCGCGGCAATCGAGGCCAGCGCGAACTTGCGCGTCTCCTCCAGCGAGGGCGCCTGGAGAAGGCTCAGATATTTCCGCTCGCGCGCCACCGTATCGAGAACCCGGTGAAAGCCCTCGATATGCTCCTCGCTCATCGGCTCGATGCGGATATCGCCTGCCATCGCGGCCCTCACAGTTCCTCGTAGTTGAACCAGTCGAAATCGGCCGTCTTTGCCCGGCCCGACGTATCGAAAGCGAGGATGCCCGCGAAGGCGCCGGTAAACGAGCCATGCTCGCCGCGCCCGCCTTCATCCGAGACGACGCCGGCATCGAGAACCGGGCCGATCGGCTGCCAGGCGCCCTTGCCTTCCGTCTGCCAGAAGAACTGCAGGTCGTTGTCGCGGATTTCCATGGAAAGCTGCACGCGGCCATCGGCCGGGATCGCCACGCCCGCATCGGCGGGGAACGTCATGCGGCCGTTCGGATAGTCGCCATCGCAGGAGAAGATCGTGACACAGCGGCCGAGCTTCTCATGCAGCGTCACCACGACGGCATGGAACTTGTGGCGGTTATAGTAGTGCGTCAGGCCTGCCACCTGCTGATATGTATCCGGCGCAAACTCCACCACCGTTTCGGCGCGGAAACTGTGATGCTCCTGCCGGCGGGCGACAAGCGCCTGCTCGAACCAGGAGCCGACGCTTTCGCGGCCGATCAGCCGCAGATGGCCGGGACGGTCCGTGAGGTTGAAGATGCGCTCCGGCTGCGGCGTGCGCAGCCACTGGAAATCATCAGGCAGCTTGCCGCCATCGAAGGAATATTCGCTGCGCATCGGCTTTTCCGCCCGCACAGCACCGCCAAGCCCCGGCACCTCGACATCAGGAACCGTCGTGCCGTTTTCGAGGTAGAGCCAGCCATCCTCACGCCAGACGCATTTCTGCAGCGCCGTCTCACGCCCCAGCGTGCAGCGACGCTTCGGCGGCAACGGCCGGCCGCAGAGATGTGTGTGATAGACCTGGCCATCTGATGTTTCGACGTACTGCCCGTGCCCTGCTCTTTGCAGCACCGCTTCCGGATTGTCCTTGGACGTGATCAGGTGCCGGTTCGGATGCAGCTCGTAGGGGCCGTCGATATTGCGCGAACGCGCCATCGTTACCGCGTGGTCATAGCCCGTGCCGCCCTCGGCGGTCGTCAGATAGTACCAGCCGTTCTTGCGGAAGAGATGCGGCCCTTCGACGAGGCCGAGCGGGCTGCCGGCAAAGATATTCTTGATCGGGCCTTTCAGCGTCTTCGTCTGCGGGTCCCATTCCTGCAGCAGGATGCCATCAAAGGCCGGCGATTTCGGCGAGCCGCCATAGCTTTCTGTACGGTGGTTCCACTGCATGTTGATGAACCACTTGCGGCCGTCCTCGTCATGGAAGAGCGACGGATCGAAGCCCGAGGAATTGACATAGATGGGCTCGGACCATTCGCCCTCGATGGTGGGCGAAGTCACGATGTAGTTATGCGCATCCTTGAAGTTGCCGTCGAAGCGCTTGACGTCGGTATAGACGAGCCAGAACTGTCCGTCGGCATAGGAAAGGCATGGCGCCCAGATGCCGCAACTATCAGGATTGCCGCGCATGTCGAGCTGCGAGGCCCGCTCCAGCGGCCGCCGCACCAGCTTCCAGTTCACCAGATCGCGCGAATGGTGGATCTGCACGCCCGGATACCATTCGAAGGTGGAGGTCGCGATGTAATAGTCGTCGCCGACGCGGCAAATGGACGGATCGGGATTGAATCCAGGCAAGATGGGATTGCGGATCATGGCGGCTCCTCCGTTGAGCAACAATTTTTGCTGCACGTACATCAAATTATAACAGAAAAACGCCCGGGATTTTGCCCCGGGCGATCAAAACTAATCCAGCTCTGCGGACTTGGCCCAGAGGTTGATGTCGGCCTCCTTGGCATAGACATCGATCTGCTTCAGCTCCTCTGCCGAGAACTCGAGATTGTCGAGTGCGGCAACGCAATCGACGATCTGAGAGGAGCGGCTGGCGCCGATCAGCGCCGAGGTCACGCGCCCGCCGCGCAGCACCCAGGCGATCGCCATCTGCGCCAGCGTTTGGCCGCGCTTCTCGGCGATCTCGTTGAGCTTCCTGATATTGTCGATGATCGAAGGGCGGATGAAATCCTTCTTGAGGAAGTGGTTCTGTGCCGCACGGCTGTCGGCGGGAATACCGCCGAGATATTTCGTCGTCAGCATGCCCTGGGCGAGCGGCGAGAACACGATCGAGCCCATGCCGACCTCGTCGAGCGTATCGAGCAGTTTGTCATCCTCGACCCAACGGTTGAGCATGGAATAGCTCGGCTGGTGGATGAGGCAAGGCGTTCCCAGATCCTTCAAGATCGCGGCCGCCTCGCGGGTGCGCTGCGAATTATAGGAGGAAATGCCGACATAGAGTGCGCGGCCGGAACGCACGATATAGTCAAGCGCGCCACAGGTCTCTTCCAGCGGGGTGTCCGGATCGAAACGGTGCGAATAGAAGATATCGACATAGTCGAGACCCATGCGCTGCAGGCTCTGGTCGCAGGAAGCGATCAGATACTTGCGGCTGCCCCACTCGCCGTAAGGACCCGGCCACATGTCGTAACCTGCCTTGGACGAGATGATCAGTTCGTCGCGGAGACCAGCAAAATCGGTGCGCAGGATTTCGCCGAACGCGGTCTCGGCGCTGCCGGGAGGCGGGCCGTAATTATTGGCGAGGTCGAAATGCGTGATGCCGAGATCGAAGGCCGTGCGGCACATATCGACCTTGCGGTCATGCGGGGTGTCACCGCCGAAATTGTGCCAGAGGCCGAGGGAAACGGCCGGGAGCTTCAGGCCGGAACGGCCCGTGCGGTTATACTTCATCTTCGAATATCGGTCTTCGGCCGGTTGCCAGCTCATCTGAGGTCTCCTCAACCTGTAAAAGTGCTTCTCTTTCGTATCCCGCACCAAGCGGCAGTCGAAAGCTAAAAACGTCGCCGCCCTCATGTCAGGCAAAGCGCGACGGCACTATTGGATTAAGCACGCCGATACGGCAAGCGCGTGGCGCGTGTTCTCGACAGCTTCACTCACTGACGCTGCCTGATGGCAAGCCCTGTCAGCCGACACCGTCATGTCAGGGCCTGGCCTGACATGACGAGATTATTGTCCGAGCGCACCGCGCGACAAGCGCACGGCGCAGCCCTCACCTTACTTCAACAGCGCCTGCGCCTCTTCGATGCCGAGAGCCGCCGGCTGTGTGCAGGTCGTCTTGAGCTCCACGAACCGGCCTTCCGCACCCGACTTCAGGATCGAGGTCATGATGTCGACGCCGTGCAGGGTGCGGTCGAGCGAGCAGCGTGCATCGCGGCCCTCGATCAGCGCCATGGCCATGTCGGCAAGGCCGGCCGTGCGGTAGTTGGCGCGCGGGCCGTTCGGGCTTTCCTGGTTGAACTTGCCGAACGGGTGATCCCAGGCGCCGAGTGCCTTGATGTCCTTGTCGCGGCCGCTTGCCTCGACGACACCGCCAAAGAAGTTCGGATCCGGCACGTAGAGCGATCCGTCCGTGCCGTAGAGCTCCATATTGGCATGGCGGTGCGACCAGACATCCCAGCTCGCCGTCAGCGTTACGGTGGCACCCGAGACGAATTCGAGCAGCGCCTGGATCGTCGTCGGCGTCTTGACCGGGATGGTCTCGCCGTTGCGCGGCTGGCTGGTGATGGTGCGGGTTTCCGACGCCATCGAGGTCAAGCCAGCAACACGCTTCACCGGTCCGATCAGGTTGATCAGATTGGCGATGTAATACGGACCCATGTCGAGGATCGGGCCGCCGCCCGGCAGGAAGAAGAAGTCCGGGTTTGGGTGCCACATTTCCATGCCCGGGCCCATGACGTAGCAGGCGCCGGACGTGATGCGGCCGATACCGCCGTCATCGACGAACTTGCGGGCAAGCTGATGCGCGCCGCCGAGGAAAGTATCCGGGGCGCAGCCGACGGAAAGCCCCTTCTCCTTGGCGATGCGGCGAAGGTCTTCGCCCTGCTCGAGCGAGAGAACCAGCGGCTTTTCCGAATAGACATGCTTGCCGGCTTCGAGTGCAGCCTTGGATACCGGATAATGCGCGTCCGGGATCGTCAGGTTGACCACGACGTCGATCTCGTCATTGGCGAGAAGCTCTTCGATCGTCTGTGCAGTCACGCCATATTCCTCGGCGCGATGCTTTGCGGCCTGCACATTGATATCGGCGCAGGCGAGCACCTTCAGCCCCTTGAAGAGCGGTGCGAGTGAAAAGTAGGTGGTGGAGATGTTGCCGCATCCGATGATGCCGACGCCAAGTTCCTTGGTCATGGTCTGCCTCAGTAGGTCTTGAAGGAAGCGATCGAGCGCGTGATGTTGCGGTCGATATCATTCGGGTTGTCGTGCTCGACGACGAAATGCTTGGCCTTGGTCTTTGCCTTGACGACCGGAAGCAGCTTCGCCCAGCCGATCGTGCCATGGCCGACATCGGCCCAGCCGCCTTCGTCAGTGGCTTCGCCAGCCGGTGCGATGTCCTTGACGTGGACAGCGCTGATACGGGAGCCAAGCTTCTCGACCCAGGCATAGGGATCCGCACCGCCGCGAACGACCCAGGCGATATCCGCTTCCCAGGTGATGCCTGGCGCGCCTTCGAAGATGCGCTCGATCGGCAGCGAGCCGTCGGAAAGCTTCACGAATTCGAAGTCGTGATTGTGCCAGCCGAATTCATAGCCCGCATCCTTGTAGGGCTTGCTCATTTCCTGCAGGCGCTTGCCGAAGGCGAGCCAGCCGGCAGCATCCGTCGGGCGCTGGTCGGGCATCAGGTGCGGCGCATAGATGGAATCCATGCCGAGGATCTTGGCGATCTGCAGCGACTTCTCGACATTGCCGTCGAGGAAATCGGGGCTGAAATGGCCAGTCGCCATCACGAGGCCGTTCTTGTCGAGTTCGGCGCGCAGGTTCTTCAGACCGGCCTCGTCGAGTTCGGCATAAATGCCGCCGAAGCCTTCGACTTCGCCGTAGCCGGTCTTGCCGAGCTTTTCAAAGATCGCCGACAGCGGCGGGAAATTGCGGGCGCTATAAAGCTGATAGCTGAGCTTGGTCATGTCATCCTCCTCGGGCCTCGTGCCCGTTCTCACGTAAGATCAATCTGCCGACTGGCAGGAATGCAGGTCGTAGAAGCGGAATTCCGGCAGCTTGCCCTCTTCGAGCGGTTTTGCCGGCGTAAAGGTGATGCGGCGGCTTTCGCCAGCTGCAAGGTCGAAGGCATTGTCGGAATATTTGCCGTCCACGTCCGTCTCGATCATCACGAAGAGCGCCAATCCCTTGGCGGTGACGTCGATATCGATCGAGCCGTTCTCGTCGACGAATTCGCGGATGACGGAAAGGCCCGCCGGTTCCAGTTCCAGCGCTTTGTAGGTGCCGTTGACGAAATGCCCCTCGCCGCCCATGCCGTTCGAGGCCGTGAAGTGCCAGGCAAGCAGCGTACCGGGGGGTATCTCGGAAATGTCGAGCGTCGCTGCAGTGCAGGCCGCATCCGGCGCGCACATGGCCTGCACGTTCTTCAGGTACTTGCGTTCGCCCTTCATCGTCAGGATGGAGATGGCGAGATCGGCGCTGACCTCGGCAAGCGTATCATTGACCAGCGAGAAGCGGATCGACTTGCCGTCGTCGGACGGAATGGCGGCAACCGCCACCGGCTGGAAGAAGCGCTTGACGAGATAGTGCATTGCCTTCCAGCGGCCACCGTAGTCTAGGCTCGACCAGGAGGCCACAGGCCAGGTGTCGTTGAGCTGCCAGTAGATCGTGCCCATGCAATGGGGTTTCAGCGAGCGCCAATATTCCACCGCCGTCTTGATCGCCAGACCCTGCTGGATTTGGCTGAGATAGACGAAATTCGGGAAATCCTTCGGGAAACGGAAGTAACGGAACATCGTGCCGGCAATGCGCTCGTTGCCGCCGGCATTCTTCTGGTGCAGCTCCATGACGGGCGATGCCACGTTCATGTCCTTGGGGTCGGCGTAGGTCTTGATGACGGGCAGCGACGTATAGGACTGGAAGCCGAATTCCGAGCAGAAGCGTGGCCGCACCGAGCGGTAATTGTCGAACGACTTGTTCTCGTGCCAGACCGACCAGTAATGCATGTCGCCGGAACCGTCGGCATGCCAGGCATCGCCGAAATCGAGATAACCGGAAGCCGGGCTCGACGGCCACCACAGGGCGCCAGGCATCGCCTTCTTCACAGACTGTTCGATGGTGCGGTTCAGGCGGTCGTAGGAAACGAGATAGCGGTCACGATCCCTACGGGACTCCTCAAACCAGGTGAGCGCGCCGACGAGCTCGTTATCGCCGCACCAGAGCGCGATCGAGGCATGCGAGGACAGCCGGCGAACCTGGTAATCCACCTCGACGGCGACATTCTCGAGGAAGTCTTCGGTCGAGGGATAAAGGTTGCAGGCGAACATGAAGTCCTGCCAGACCATCAGGCCAAGGCGATCGCAGATATCGTAGAACCAGTCGTGCTCGTAGAAGCCGCCGCCCCACACACGGATCATGTTCATGTTGGCGGCCTTGGCCGATTGCAGCAGGTCCTCGGTCTTCTCCTGCGACGAGAGCGAGAACAGCGCGTCGGCCGGGATCCAGTTGGCGCCGCGGCAGAAGATTTCGTGACCATTGACCTTGAAGGCGAAACGGCTGCCGGCGGCATCGGGCGTGGTGATCAGCTCGATGGTGCGCAAGCCGATCTGCTTCGTCACGCTGTCGGAGCCAAGCTCGACGGTGAGCGTATAAAGCGCCTGCTCGCCGCTGCCGGATGGCCACCAGAGACGCGGATTGTCGATCTGGAAGACGTGGTTGATGTCAGCCTCGCCGGGGTTGACGCCAACATCGAGCCGCACACGCTCGCCATCGAGATCGAAATAGAGCTGGGCGATGCCGGCATTCTTGGCGTAGAGCGTCGCCGTCACCTGCAGTTCCACCGAGCCATCGGCATTATGCGTCTGGCGCGTCAGCACATGCTCGATGCGCGCCGTCTCCAGCTTCTTCAGCGCGACCGTGCCATAGAGGCCGAGAGGGGCAATGGCGATATTCCAGTCCCAGCCGAAATGGCATTGCGGCTTGCGCAGCATGTTGCCGTCAGGGATCGGCGAGTTGCCGGTGCTATAGGGAATGTAGAAGGGCTGCTTCTTCTGCCGTTCGGCACCGGTGGCAATGCTTGAGGCAAAGACGATGCGGATCGTGTTCTCGCCCTTCTTCAGCATGCTCGAAACATCCGGCCTGTAGCGGCGGAAGCTGTTATCGGCTTCGAGCGCCAGGAAGCCGTTGACGTGAACGCTGGCGACCGTGTCGAGGTAGTCGATGTCGAGATACCAGTCGCCCTCGGCATCAGGAAGCGTGAAGCTGCGCTCGACCACCCATTCGCGCTGGGCGACCCACTGCACCTTTTCCTCGTTTCGGCCGAAATAGGGATCCGGAATCAGTCCCGCGCGGTGAAGCGCGGTGTGCACGTCGCCCGGCAGCGTGATGACGCTGCGGATCTCGCCATCGGCGGAGGCAAGTTGCCACGAGCCCGAAAGTTCGATGTTGAAACCGTTCTTCGGCAAGGATGTCATAGTCTTATCCTGATCGGGCCGCTCCTGGGAGTGCCGGACAAGCCGGACTGCGGCCGAATTTTGGCTGGCCTGACGGCCGATTGGAGGATCGGGCGGCACTGTTTCCGGCGCCGCCCGCAGAACTTTCTAGAGGCGCAGTTCGCTTTCGGCGTCGAAGACCGAGGCGAGCGACATGTCGAAGCTGAGCTTCACCTTGGCTCCGACGTTGAAGCGGCGCGCACCGTTGATGCGTACCGACATCGTGTGACCGGCATGTTTCAGCCACAGAAGATTGTCCGCGCCCATCGGTTCCTCGATGTCGACGGTGGCGTCATGCTCTTCGCCACCGGTATTCTCGTTGACCTTGATGTGTTCGGGGCGAACGCCAAGCACCACCTTGCGGCCGGGTTGCAGCTTGTCGTAGCCGTCATAGGCGGCGAGCGAGAAATTGACGCCATTGGCGGTAAAGGCGATGCTGTCACCCGATTTGATCAACTCGCCGTGCAGGAAGTTCATCGATGGTGAGCCGATGAAGCCGGCGACGAAGAGATTGCGCGGCTTGTTGTAGATCGTCGTCGGATCGTCGAGCTGCTGGATGATGCCGCTCTTCATGATGGCGATACGGTCAGCCAGCGTCAGTGCCTCGATCTGGTCATGCGTGACGTAGATCATCGTGTTCTTCAGCGACTGGTGCAGACGCTTGATTTCGACGCGCAGTTCCGAGCGCAACTTCGCATCGAGGTTCGACAGCGGTTCGTCGAAGAGGAAGACATCGACATCGCGCACCAGAGCACGGCCGATCGCCACACGCTGGCGCTGACCACCGGAAAGCTCGGCGGGCTTGCGCTTCAACAACGGCTGGATCTGCAGGATCTCGGAGGCACGTGCCACGCGCTTGTCGATCTCGACCTGCGGCACCTTGGCGACGCGAAGGCCGAAGGAGAGGTTCTTTTCAACCGTCATCTGCGGATAAAGTGCATAGGACTGGAAGACCATGCCGATGCCGCGGTCCTTCGGCTCTTCCCAGGTGACGTTCTTGCCCTTGATGAAGATCTGCCCTTCCGAAGCGTCGAGCAGGCCGGCGATGCAGTTCAGCAAGGTTGACTTGCCGCAGCCGGACGAGCCGAGCAGCACCAGGAATTCGCCGTCTTCGATATCAAGGTTGAGATCCTTCAGCACGCTGACCGCGCCAAAATTCAGCGACAGATCCTTGATGGAAACGCTTGCATTCATATTCATGAGATCAACCCTTCACTGCGCCGGCGGCGATGCCGCGGACGAAAAGCCGCCCCGACACGAAGTAGACGATGAGCGGCACGAGTCCCGTGAGGATCGTTGCCGCCATGTTGACGTTGTATTCCTTCACGCCCTGGACGGAATTGACGATGTTGTTGAGCTGCACGGTCATCGGATAGGTATCCGGCCGGGTGAAGACCACGCCGAACAGGAAGTCGTTCCAGATGCCGGTCACCTGCAGGATCATCGCGACGACGAAGATCGGCAGCGACATCGGCAGCATGATCTTCAGGAAGATCTGCCAGAAGCCCGCCCCGTCGACACGCGCCGCCTTGAAGAGTTCCTCCGGCAGCGACACGAAGTAATTGCGGAAGAGCAGCGTCAGAATCGGCATGCCGAAGATCGAATGCACGATGACGAGCCCGGTGAGCGATCCGTAGATGCCGATTTCGCGCAGGATGATGACGATCGGATAGATCATTACCTGATAGGGAATGAAGGCGCCGATGATGAGGACCGAGAAGAAGAATTCCGATCCCTTGAAGCGCCAGTTCGCCAGCGCATAACCATTGACCGAGGCGATCGCGATCGAAACGATGACCGAGGGAACGGTGATGCGTACCGAGTTCCAGAAACCGCGCGAAAGACCGTCGCAGTTGAGGCCGGTGCAGGCCGTCGCCCAGGCCTTGACCCAGGGTTCGAAGGTGATTTCCATCGGCGGCGCGAAAATGTTGCCGAGCCGGATCTCCGGCATCCCCTTGAGCGAGGTCACGACCATCACGTAGAGCGGGATCATGTAATAGACGGCGGCCACAAAAAGCGAGCCGTAGACGATGATGTTGCGGGCCGAAACCACCGGCCGCGGCTTTGGCCCGGCCGGACCGGAAACCGACTTCTTCTCGAAGGGAGTGTCGCCGCCGTTGACGGCCTTGAGAGCGATATTGTCAGCCACGTTTGCGCCCTCCGCCAAATTCCAGATATGCCCAGGGAATGACGATGATCGCCACTGTCAGCAGCATCATGGTCGAAGCTGCGAAGCCCTGACCGAGATTCTGTGCCTGGAACATGTAGTCGTAGACGTATTTCGCCGGCACTTCCGACGAGATGCCCGGACCGCCGCTGGTCTGGGCGACGACGAGGTCGTAGACCTTGACGATGCCGCTGGCGATGATGACGAGCGTGGTGATGAAGACCGGCCGCATCATCGGAATGATGACGAAGAGATAGGTCCGCCACATGGGAATGCCATCGACGCGGGAAGCCTTCCAGATATCTTCGTCGATGCCGCGAAGCCCTGCGAGCATCAGGCACATCACGAGGCCGGTGCCCTGCCAGAGGGCGGCGATCAGCACCCCGTAGATGACGATTTCCGACGTATAGAGCGGGTCGAAACTGAAGCTCGTCCACCCCAGTGACCGCACGACCGCCTGTACGCCGAATTCCGGGTTCAGGATCCACTGCCACACGAGACCGGTGACGATGAAGGACAGCGCAAAGGGATAGAGGAAGATCGTGCGGAACGTGTTCTCGAAACGGATCTTCTGATCCATGAGAGCCGCCAGCATGAAACCGATGACCAGACTGAAGATCAGCGACAGAATGCCGTAGATCGCCAGGTTCTCGATGGACACGACCCAGCGCGGAGCGGCCCAGAGACGCTGATATTGCTCGATGCCCACGAAGTTCAATCGCGGCAGAAGCTTGGAATTGGTGAAGGAATAAACCACCGTCCAGATCGTGCCACCGAGAAAGATGACCATGGAGGTGAGGATCATGGGAATGGAGGCAATCTTGGAATTCAGATTGCGAAATAGTTTAAACGGTCGGCCGGCTTTCGCTTGACCTGTCATTGAGTTTCCTCCTGAAGCACAGTCGCTTCGGTGATCGGGGCTCCATCCGAAGACGGCCACCCTTCCCGCCCCTGTCGCAACCGCCATGCGGTCTTGGCGCGATCGCAGCCGGGCGTGGCGTGCCGTCGCCGGAAGGATCAGAGATCCGGGCGGCGCGATCCGGCCCTGCAACATGCAGGACCGGACCTGATGGGCTTGAGGACCGAGGATCAGTCGGCGGCGGCGATGATGTCGGCGAAGCGCTTCTGCGCTGCGTCGGGCGTCATCGTGTTATTGGCGAAGAACTCGGCGAAGAGGTCTTCGATCTGCTTTGTCGTATCGGGCGAAACGAGCTGATCAGAGCTGGTAACGATATTGCCCTTGGAGAGGATATCGAGACCCTTCTTCATGCAGTCGTTTGCGGCCGAGATATCGACGTCGCCGCGAACCGGCAGCGAGCCCTTCTTCAGATTGAAGGCAACCTGGGTCTTGGGGTCGAGAAGTGTGGCGGCAAGCACGTCCTGAGCCTTCGCCTTCTCGGCATCCTTCTGGAGCGGGAAGTAGAAGGCGTCACCGCTGGTCGAGATGATCTCGTTCACGCCGAGGCCCGGAAGGCAGGTATAGTCCTTGCCGGCAACCTGTTTGGCGACCTGGAATTCGCCCTGCGCCCAGTCACCCATGATCTGGCCGCCGGCCTTGCCGGTGATGACGAGGTTGGTGGCCTGGTTCCAGTCCTGCACGTTGCTGCCCTTGGACATGCGGCGTGCATCGTCGGCAGCCTTGAAGACCTTGGCAATCTCGGGGCCGGCTGCCACCTTGGCATCCTTGTCCTTGAAGACCTTCAGGTAGTTGTCCTTGCCGCCGATGGCGATCATCAAAACGTTGAAGGCGCCGCTTGCCTGCCAGCCCTGACCGCCGACTGCAAGAGGAACGATCCCGGCCTTCTCAAGAGCCGGAGCGGCAGCGACGAATTCATCCCAGTTCTTCGGAACCGCAACGCCGGCCTTCTGGAAGGCGGCATTCGACAGCCACAGCCACTGCCAGGAGTGGATGTTGACGGGGGCGCAATAGATCTTGCCGTCGATCGTGCAGGAATCGAGCAGGGTCGACGGACGGATGATTTCCTTCCACTTGCCTGCGGTCGCCACATCGGTCAGATCCTTCATGAGGCCGGCCTGGACGAGTTCCTCGGCCTGACGGCCGTGGTTGAACTGGGTCGCACCCATCGGGTCACCGCCGGTGATGCGGCTGATCATGATCGGACGCGCGGTGCTGCCGGAACCGGCGATTGCGCCGTCTACCCAGTGGTTGCCGGTGGCATCGAATGCCTTTGCCAGCTCAGCCACAGCGGCAGCTTCACCGCCCGAGGTCCACCAATGGGTGACTTCGAGATCGGTTGCCTTGGCGGCACCAAACGGAATGGCTACGGAAGCGGCAAGCACAGCCGCCATCATACGGATTTTCATGAGTTCTCCTCCCTCACTGAAACGTTGCCGGAAAAACTTAGAGCAATCGATTTATCCGCGCAACCGCCCGCTCGCAAAATTTTCTGTGAAACGCAGAATTACAGCCTATGAGGGCAATCACCAGTTCCGCCTTTGCTCAATAAGAAAAGCGTAAGCAAGCGATTTCGCAATTGCGGCATTATGTTAAAATAATGATTTTACTATTTAATTTTTGATTAATCTGACAATTCCGGCCTTTCGGCATTTCGCGGGTGCAAAAAATCGCGCGCCGGACATGCGATTCAACCAGAGAGCACCACTATGCAACGTTGATCAGAAAAAAGGCTCGACATTTCTACTGTATCGTTACAGATTGTCTCGCTCAGGGAGGAGAGCTTTTTCAGCGCCGGCGTACTTACAGCGCAGCAAAAAGTCTCTATAAGGCGAAGCAAATCGCGTGAGGCGGGCCTAAAGGGATGGAAAACAACGGAAATTTCGGCGGAGCGGCATCCGGTTCCGTTCCGCGCGAGCGCCCGACATTGAAGACGATCGCCTTCATGACGGGCCTTGGCGTTACGACCGTATCGCGGGCACTGAAAGATGCACCGGATATTGGCGCTGAAACCAAGGAACGGGTGCGTATGGTCGCCCGCCAGCTCGGCTATCAGCCGAACCGGGCCGGTGTGCGCCTGAGAACAGGCAAGACCAACGTAATTGCCCTCGTCCTCAGCATCGATGAGGAGATCATGGGCTTTTCCAGCCAGATGGTCTTCGGCATTTCCGAAGTGCTGACCGGCACGCCCTACCACATCGTCGTCACCCCGCATTCGCACAGCAAGGACCCCATGCTGCCGGTGCGCTATATCCTCGACACAGGCTCCGCAGACGGTGTCATCATCTCGCGCGTCGAGCCTGACGATCCGCGCGTGCGCCTGCTCGCCGAAAGCGGCATGCCCTTTACCGCCCACGGCCGCACCGATGCCGGCCTCGTGCACCCCTACCACGATTTCGACAACGAGGCTTACGCCCATCAGGCCGTGCAGAAGCTCGTCAACCGCGGCCGCAAGCGCATTGCCCTGCTGCAGCCGCCGAGCAAGCTCACCTATTACACCCATACCCGCATCGGCTTTCAGACCGGCCTGCACGATTATGGCGCCGAGGAAGTGCCGCTACGCGCCAATATCGACGCCCC
The DNA here is from genome assembly GCF_051811225.1 of Rhizobium sp. 768_B6_N1_8. Classification (NCBI taxonomy): domain Bacteria; kingdom Pseudomonadati; phylum Pseudomonadota; class Alphaproteobacteria; order Hyphomicrobiales; family Rhizobiaceae; genus Rhizobium; species Rhizobium sp. 768_B6_N1_8. Next base: position 2,648,431 of record NZ_JBPWPV010000001.1, read on the forward strand.
GCTCGCCGAGATCCGCGACGCCGTGGAGCAGCTGATGCGCTCCCCCGGCGCACCTGATGGCATCGTCTCGTCAGCCGGCAGCGCCACCATCGCCGTCAACGCCGGCATCGAAGCCGCCGGCAAACGCCTCGGCCACGACGTCGACCTCGTCTCCAAGCAATCCGCCCCGATCCTCAACTGGATCCGCCCCGAGATCATCACCGCCTACGAAGACGTCCGCCACGCCGGCCGCGAGATGGCCAAGCAGGTGATCGCGCGGATCGATGGCGTGGATGCGGAACTGTTGCAGAGTATCAGCAAGCCGGAATGGCCGGACGGGCGGTAGGGAAAGCCACAAAACGTCCGTGGATCTGCCGTACGCGCCCCTCACGGTCAGCCTGAGGCTCCGGTGGCATCGGCGAATGGAACGAAGTCGAAGCTCGGCTCGTCGGTGGTAATGACATCCAGGCATGCGTTGCCGGTAACAAATCGGTAGTGCACGGCGTCAGGCCGGAGATCTCGGTAGAATTCGGACTGCGAGTTCCAGAAGTGACTGTTTTCAACGCGGTAGGCGAAGTGATAGCGCACGAGACCGGTTATTTCGCTGTTTTCTTCTGTTGAGAGGAAGACTTCATCCAGCACCCGGACGATATCCACGTGAGAAAAGTGGATCTTCAAGAGCGTCTCGTCCAGCCCTGGCAGTGAGAAATAGGCCGTCAGAGGACAACCGTCGTCTTCACGTCCATCCACATAGCTGTGCCGGAGGTCGTAAAGCGTCATCCCCGTGCATGGATATTTGGGGTCGATCTCTATTGGAAAGTACCGTGTAACCATTCTGCTTCCACCCTCCCGGCCAAGCGCTACTCGCTGACCGGCCTCGTGATCTTCGACTCACGACAAGCCGACGTAAACGAACTGTTTGCTTAACCGGCAACAATAGCAGCAGGAACCCTGCCCGACCCTTGCAGCAATGCCCCTCTTGATACAACGTACGCTTGCGGAATATTCCGATTTCGGCGCTCCAATAAGTTCGTCGGGCACATATTCCCTTGAGCTGGACGACATGGCGACGATCAACGCAGGACGAAATCCATTGATGCTTTTCCTGCTGGCCGTCGCCGGTGTGAGCATCCTGATGACCGGCATATGGGTGGGAGAGCGGTTCATGCCTTCCGCTGCCTTGTCGAAGCTGGAAGTATCGGACTGGTCCTTGCGCGGTGTTGCCGACAGCAGTCAGGATGCGCAGGCCAGCGCCGCACGTCCGGATGGTCGACGGGACAAGCTACCCTTCATCCGCGCCAAACTTGTGCAGGATGCCATCAAGCAGGGTGATTTTGCCACCGCAACCAGGATTTCAAGCGACACGCTTGCGGCAAGCCGCGCCAAGATATGGACGTTCTATCCTTTCGACGACTTCGTCAAAGCCGTTTCCGACCTAAGTGACCCATCCTTCGAACGCGACCTTTCGGCCTGGGTGGATCACGCTCCACTGGCTCCGCTTCCACGCCTTGTGCGCGCACAATATTACTACGATCTCGCATGGTATAAGCGCGGCCACAGGTTCAGCACGGAAACCGACAAGCAGTCACAGGCCGCCTTTGCCAGCATCCTGCAAAAGGGCGCCGCCGATGTCAGCCAGGTTCTGAAGCTCGACCCGACCTCGGCCTACGGCCTGTATTTGCAGGTGAACATGCTGCGCGGTTATGGCGTGACATCGCAGTTGAGCGACGCGCTCGACCAGGCGATAGCGGTCTATCCGCACTACATGCCGCTATATCAGATCGTCTTGTCGACCCTGCAGCCCAAATGGGGTGGCGACATCGACATGATGTACGCCTTCGTCGATCGCTATGGTGCAAACGCACCGGAAGGTTCGCCGCTGAAATTGCTGCCCCTGCAGCTGTACCGATATCTGTTCGAAACGGCAGGAACGACTTGTTACGGCAAACGGGGAGACGCCTATGTTTCCTGCTTTCAGGATTTCATGAAGCAAACCCTTCGGCCGGGCTTGGAGGCCTACGCGGCAAAGGCTCTGCAGCAGTTCGGCCAGATGAACCGGTATGAAACCAACGCGGCTGTCGGTGACATCCTGTCCGATATGATCTCACAATCGGGCGGAGAGCCCTACTCCGGTCGCTTGCTGCAGATTGCGGCCGATAGCTATGGCGCTGATCCGCGCCTCGTGCAGTCGGGCGACGGAAATCACAATTTTCTCATCGACAAGCTTGTCGCGAGATCCTGGTACTACAAAGGCTTCTACGACAATGCCGTCACCAAATACAAGGAAGCCCTGTCGCATATAGGGGCCGCTTCATTCCCGACACCGGAAGAGAAGGACATGGCCGTCGCCGATATCTATGAAACGCTCGCCGGGATGTATTCGAAATACCACCAGCCGTCCGAGATGGTCGATGCGGCAAAGGCGGCGCTGGCACTCGACGGCAAGGCCTATAACCGGATCTACCTCTGCTTCGGCAACTATCAGCTCAAGCAATATGATGCCGCGCTCGACGAGTGCTCGCAGATTACCGCTGATCCCGAAAGTGGTATCGAGGCGCGCTACTGGCGCGGGCTCGTGTATCAGGCGATGAAGAACGACCAGAAGGCCATAGACGACCTGACCGAAGTTGCGAACTCGCAAGACGACAGGCGCGCGCAGGCAGCGATCGAGCTTTCAATGATCTACTTCAACCGAAAGGACAACAAAGGCGCACTCGACCTTCTCAACAGGTATCCCTACCTCTACGATACCGCCGTCACTGCCAAGGACACTGTCGCAGTAAGCTATAACAATCGCTGCTATGCCTATATGGAACTCGGCGAACTGCAGAAGGCGCTGGATGACTGCAATGCCTCGCTTGCAAACGGCAGCATCCCCGACGCTTTCAAGAAAAAGGAAGAGCTCGTCGCACGCCTTTCCCAATGAGGCTCATTGGACGGTCTGTGCGCTCAGCCCCTCGATATCGGCACGTGAATTTTTGCCATCTGCTCCCCGCGTCGACGGCTCGCAAACGGCGATCGGGGCGTGTCAAAGCACCGGAAAGGCAAGGTCATATGCCGGGAGCACGGAGCCCAGGAAACGGCTGGTGAACTATGCTCTCGGCACGACGAGGCTGTAGATGGCCCGCCTGTTTACTGCTTGGGCTTTTCGGATTCCCAATTGAGAAAGAAGCCGACATCGCCCGGCATGCCGCTCGGAAAATTGACGACGACAGCCTTCAGCTTATAGCCCTGCGGCCGCCCGTATTTCTCGTAGCGCTCGTAGAATTCCTTAGCTTTTCCCTGCAGCGTTTCCGGCCAGTTATCGGCGCCGTTATTGATGGCGCGGCCGCTGTCGGTGCAGTAGTCGGACGAGAACTGATAGACCAGCGCTTCCGTCTTTCCGTCCCTCAGGGCATTATCGACCAGTCGCCGCACGATCTGGATTTCGTTTTCGGTGACATGCTTGAACATAAAATCATTGACGAGGTCGAAATGACTTTTCTCCTTCGCCTCCGTCGCTCGCGTCGCCTTCTGCTTCATCGCCTCCTGAAGATCGCGCAGATCCTGCGCGCTCGGCGGCATCTCGTTTGGGTCAGAGCTTTTCCTGTCCGACATTCCGTGTCTCCCTCTCGGTTCAAAGGAACAACGCAACGCCACGCAGTTAGTCCTTTATGGAACTAGTCAAACGTCGGGAACAACAGCCGATTCTTGAGCAGTTCCCCGCCTGAACAAGAGGATTACCCGATAAGGACTATGTGCAAGCGTCTGATGGTGAGACCAGCGCCTTATGACATTGCTGCTAAAGCCTGTACGCACTGCTAATAGTTCTAACACCTAATATTAGTGCCAATTCGAATCGGCAGCAATTAGGGCGATTGCGTACACACTTGCAGCGCGAGGTAACGGATAACACAGTGGCACCTCTCAGCCGAGCAACCGTCACTCCGCCTGATTGAAAACCGCCTCCACACGATACCCGTCGGGATCGATCACGAAGGCCGCAAAGTAATTCGGCCCATAATGCTGCCGAAGCCCCGGCCCGCCATTATCCACGCCGCCATTGGCAAGGGCTGCCGCATAAAAGGCGATAACCGACTGCCGGTCGGGTGCCGCAAAGGCGAGATGGAAACCGGCACCTGGCGCGCCCTGCCCCGCTTCCACCGATTTGAGCGCCAGCTTGTCGCCACCACCGGGCACGCCATAACCGACAGCCTGCCCGACCTCGCCGGGACGCAAGTCCTCCCAGACCCTGATATAGCCGAGCGCGCCGAGCGCAGCATCGTAAAACCGCGCGGCTCTCTCGATATTGCCAACCCCGAAGGATGCATGGTGAAGCATGTCGAAAACCTCCCGTCCGCCGTCGGCCTTATAGCAAAAAGCCCGGCACGATGGCCGGGCTCTTCATCTTTATCCTGACAAACCTCAGAAGGTCGATGCACCGCTGCCCCAGGGGCCATGGTGGAAGTCCTTGCCGTCGAGGCGGTCGAAGCCGTGGGCGCCGAAGAAGTCGCGCTGCGCCTGGATCAGGTTCGCGGTGCCGCGGCCCTGGCGGTAGGCGTCGAAATAGCTGAGCGCCGAGGCAAGCGCCGGAACCGGCAGGCCGGCGGCAAGTGCTGCGGTCACGACGCGGCGCAGCGCCGGGATCGATTCCTTCACCATGCCCGAGAAGGCCGGCGTGACGATGAGGTTTGCAGCGTCAGGCGCATCGGTAAACGCCTTGGTGATCTCGTCGAGGAACTGCGAGCGGATGATGCAGCCGGCGCGCCAGATACGGGCGATCGTCGGCATCGGCAGCGACCAGTTGAACTCCTTGGAGGCTTCCGCCATGACGGCAAAGCCCTGCGCATAGGCGCCGATCTTGCCGGCAAACAGCGCCAGTTCCAGATCCTTGTTGAACTCGGGGCCATAGGCGATCGGGAAGGCAGCACCGAGATCACCGAAGATCTTTTCGGCGGCGACGCGCTGTTCCTTCATCGACGACAGGCTGCGGGCAGCGACGGCGGCTTCGATGCCGGTTGCCGGAATGCCCATGTTCTGCGCTTCGATCGCCGACCACTTGCCGGTGCCCTTCTGGCCGGCCTTGTCGAGAATCATGTCGACCATCGGCGTCTTGGAGATCGGATCCTGGGCGGCCAGAACCTTCTCGGAAATCTCGATCAAGTAGGAATTCAGGCGACCCTTGTTCCACGCGCCGAAGATGCCGGAGATCTCCGCAGCACTCTTGCCGAGGCCATCGCGCAGGATGCCGTAGATTTCGGCGATCATCTGCATGTCGGCATATTCGATGCCGTTATGGATCGTCTTGACGAAATGGCCGGCGCCATCATTGCCGAGCCAGGCGACGCAGGGGTCGCCATCATACTTGGCGGCAATCGAGGTCAGAACCTTCTCGACGCGCTTCCACGAATCTTCCGTGCCGCCGACCATGATCGACGGGCCGTGGCGGGCACCTTCCTCACCGCCCGAAACGCCCATGCCGATGAAGGTCAGGCCGGTATCCTTGAGGCGGTCGAAGCGGGCGACCGTATCGCGGAAGTTGGCGTTGCCGGCATCGATCATGATGTCGTTCTTCTGAAGATGCGGGCGTAGCGCCTCCATCTGCTGGTCCACGGCATCGCCCGCCTTGATCATGATGATGATCGGGCGCGGCGGGCGGATCGCCTCGACGAACTCCTCGATCGTCTTGCAGGGAATGATCTGCTTCTTCAGATCGCCGGCGCTCTCGTAGAATTCATCCGTTTTTTCAGGCGTGCGGTTGAAAACCGCGATCTTGTTGCCCTTTTCCGCAATGTTGAGAGCCAGGTTGGAACCCATGACGGCGAGGCCGATCAGTCCGATTTCTGCCTTTTCCACGACAAACCTCCGATGAGTGAAATGGTGCGATGTTGTGGCACTCTCTCGGCCAAACGGCAAGGTCGAAGACCGCGATTCGGGTCGAAAAAAGGCTGTCGGAACAGGCTTTTCGAATGGCCAGGGGAGCACCATATGCATCTGTTTGGGAGGCCGGAATGACTGCTGCTGCAGCAAGGCAAAGCGATATCAGGCCGCTGCTCGCAAAGAGAGCCGGGCGCTACCGTGAATACGCGCCCTCGCTGGTACTCGCCCCGCATTTCCACTGCCTCTGGTCGCATGAGATTCGAACCGCAAGCCCGGTCGCCATCGTACCTGATGGCTATTGCGACCTGCTTTTCGCAGATGGCCGCCTCTTCGTTGTCGGGCCGGACCGCACTGCCGCCTTCCCTCCGATGACGCCTGGCATGCGCATTATCGGCGCGCGTTTCGCACCGGGCGCCGGCGCCGCCTGGCTGAAGCTGCCTCTGTCAGAGATCACCGGCCTCTCCATGCCCCTGAGCGATCTCGCGCCTGAGAAGTTTGCCCACCTCGAACCGCACCTGTCCGACTGTTCGGATGAGGCTACCGCCCTCTCGCTCTTCGCCACCCTGTTGAGTGAACTGGCAAGGGAAGAAGCGGAGCCGGACCCCGAGGCTCGCATGATCTTTGCCGCTGCTGACGATGGATCAGGCCGTATCGGCGACCTGCGGCAGAGGCTCGATATCGGCGAACGGCAATTGCGCCGCCGCGCCCACCACCATTTCGGCTACGGCATCAAGACGCTGGAACGCATCCGCCGGCTGCAGCGTTTCATGGCCTTGTGCCGCGCAAGTGAGACCCTGTCCCTTACCGCTCTCGCCCTCGAAGCCGGTTTTTCCGACCAGGCGCATATGACGCGCGAGATCGGCGACCTGACGACACTGACGCCATCCGCCATGCTCGCTCAATTGACGACCCGCTGACCGTTTTGTTCAAGACGGCCCGTGCCGGCCTGCTAGTCTGACGCAAAGCAAAGGACAGACCGATGAACACAATGCCCGCCCGCATCGTCCACATCACGATCAAAAGAGACTGGCGCGATGTCTATGATTTCGCCGGCCGGCCGGAGAACATGCCGCTCTGGGCCTCGGGCCTTGCGAGCGGCCTGGAACCCGATGGCGAGGACTGGATCGCCCACGGCCCGCTCGGCAGCGTCCGGGTAAGCTTCGTGCCGCCGAACGAATTCGGCGTCATCGACCATACCGTCACTATCGAATCCGGCCTGCGCGTCTATAACGCGCTGCGCATCGTGCCGAATGGTGATGGCTGCGAGGTGATGTTCACGCTGCTGCGCCTGCCGGGCATGACCGACGAACAGTTCGCCGCCGATGCCGCCCATATCCAGAAGGATCTGGCGGCTCTGAAATCGATGATGGAGAAATAAGATGGCCAGCAACGACGCTCAAAATGACCGCCGCATCGACTATGTCGAGTTTAACGTCGCCGATATTGGTGCGGCAAAAGCCTTCTACGGCGCGGCCTTCGGCTGGCGCTTCACCGATTACGGGGAGAGCTACTGCGAGTTCGACGATGGAAGGCTGAAAGGCGGCTTCACCAATCTCGGCCCGGTGCGTGCCGCAGGCGGCCCGCTCGTCATCCTCTACGCCGAAAAGCTTGAAGACGTGCTCGCAAGCGTCGAAAAGGCCGGCGGCACCATAGCTAAACCGATCACGGCCTTTCCCGGCGGCCGGCGCTTCCATTTTGTCGACAAGGACGGCTACGAACTTGCCGTCTGGAGCAAAGACTGAAATCAGGCGTCCGCCGTTGCCGTGGTGCCGAGATTCTGGATGGTGATGAGCGCCCCGATCACCTTCTTCGCTGCGTCATGGAGCGGCACCATGCGGCAGCGATTGTGCCGCTCATCCCGCGCGTAGGTGTAATCCGCCGACATGCCGTCGAAGCAGGCGTCGAGCTTTTCCTTCACCTCGCTGGCAAAGCGCTCTTCGCCGATGAACTCGACGATATGGCGGCCGATGAGCTGCATGGCATTCTTGCCGAGGTGGGCGCAATTGACGGGATTGGAATAGAGATAGCGGTAATCCTTCGTCAGCACCGCCACGCGGTCCGGCAGCGTCTGCAGGATGGCCGCATTGAGGAACTGACCGTTATCGGTATCCGGAATATAGGCTGGCGGTTGCCTGAGCTTCACGTCCACCGGCAGCGGCACGCGCCAGTCCGGCGCATGGGCGCCGAAATAGCGGTCGAGCAGATAGGAGAGCACGGCGGAATATTGCGTCACGAAAGCCGCGTCATCGGCATCCTGCGCGATGAGGTAGCTTACAAACTGAAGTTGCATATAGACTTCGATGAGGCTGGAGGCCCTGCATGAGAGGATCGCCTCGACCAGCGGCTGGATATCGCGGTCGAGCGCCTCCACGCGCCCATCATCCCCTAGCCTTATCGCTTCCTCTATCTGCGCGCAGCGCAAGGAAAAGGCCCTGAACAGCTCAAGCAAGATACCCCCAATATCCATTTCCTGAGAAACGTTCCGAAACCGGTCGAGGCCTATGCTTAATAAAAGACTACGCCCTGCGGTAGGTGCTTTGCGCGCCCTAGTAGAGACGCGTAACATGAACCGTGCTCATTTTCAACCGAACTGAACCTGTCGCTTTTCACCGATTATAAATCAGGAGCAAAATCTTACAGGCAGAATCTTACAGACTGACGGAACGCTTGATATCCCAGCGGTCGTGATACCAGAGCCACTGAGCCGGATATTCGCGCACCCAGCTCTCCACCTTGTCGTTCATCATCTGTGCCGTGGCGGGAAGATCCAGATTGCCCTTCTCGTCGCGCGGCATCTCCATCTTCGGCTCGATCTCCAGGCGGTAGCGATTGCCGGGCAGGCGGATGCAGCGGGCCGGATAGACCTCGCAATTGAACTGGCGCACCAGCTTCGGCAGCAGCGGATTGGTCTTGGTTTCCAGGCCGAAGAATGTCGTCTTCAACCCGCGGCTGAATTTCTGGTCGACGAGGACGCCAACGCCCTGCCCTGCTTCCAGCTGACGAGCGAGCGCAAAGGAAGAGCCAGCATGCGAAGGCACCAGCTTGCCCATGCGGCCGCTGCGGAAATCGAAGACCTTCTGCGCCACATAGGGATTGTTCGGCGGGCGGAAGAGCACGGTCACGCTGAGACCGAAGGCATTGCCCGCGACCGGCAGCAGCTCGAAATTGCCGGTATGGCCGGTAAAGACGATGAAGGGGCGCGGATTGTCGCGCAGCTCCAGGAAGATCGGAATGCCTGAGACCTCCACCCTGCCCGGCTCGGCACTTTCAGGATCGAAATCGAAGAGCTGGTCAAGAAAGACATATTCGGCCGCAAGCCGGCCCATATTGCCCCAGCTTTCGAGCGCGATTTCCTCAAGCTCCGCATCGCTCTTTTCCGGGAAAGCCCGGCGTAGATTGTAGAGCATCAGTTTGTGGCGCTTCAGCCGCCGGCCGATCTGGCGGGTCATCCAGTCGGCAAAGCGCATGGCACCATCGGCCGGAAAAAGCTTCAGGAGGTTCAGGAAGCCGAACATCAGCTGCGCCACCAGCCATTGCTGGAAACGCCTCAGCGCCAGAACGATCCTGGTGACGAAAAGCTTCACTCGGTCAGTCCATCTTCAGGATGATCTTGCCGAAGATCTGACGGGTTTCCATGCGCTCCAGGGCGCGGTCGATATCGTCGAAGCTGACTTCCGTATCGATGACGGGATGAACGAGGCCGCGGCCCATCTTCTGCATGGCATCAGCCATGTTCTCCATGCGGCAGCCGAAGGAGCCGAGCAGCTTCAGCTGCTGCTGGAAGAGCATCATCAGGTTCATCTCGGTCGAAACGCCCGAGGTCGAGCCGCAGGTGACGAGACGCCCGCCGCGCTTCATGCAAAGCATCGAGCCCGCCCAGGTATCCTTGCCCACATGTTCGAAGACGACATCGACGCCCTTCTTCTTGGTGAGCTTGCGCACCACCCCTTCGAAACGGTCGGTGCGGTAATTGATGACGTGGTCGGCGCCGAGCGCCCTGGCCTTCTCGATCTTGTCGTCGGAGCCGACGGTCGTGATGACTGTGCAGCCGATCTTCTTGGCAAGCTGGATCGCAGCCGTGCCGATGCCGGAGCCGCCGGCATGGACAAGGATCGTTTCGCCGGGCTCGAGCTTGGCATTGTCGAACAGCATGTGCTCGACCGTGCCGAAAGTGACAGGCGCAAGCGCCGCACCAATCGCATCGACACCGGGAGGGGCCGGAACCAGGAGACGCGCCGGCAGGTTCACCTTCTCCTGCGCGAAGCCATCGAGATGGAAGCCATGCACGCCGGAAACGTGTTCGCAGAGATTGTCGCGGCCTTCGCGGCAAGGACGGCAGAGGCCGCAGGTGCGCGCACCATAGATTGCCACGAGCTGGCCGGGCAGGACATTCGCCACGCCGGGGCCGATGGCCTCAACCACACCGGAAGCTTCCGCACCGATGACGAGCGGCATCTTGCGCTTGGCGAAAGCCATGCCGCGCCAGCCCCAGACATCGATATGGTTGAGCGCAACCGCCTTGACGCGCAATGTCACTTCGCCGGTGCCAGGAGCGTCCGGTTCCGGCAGGTCGGTGATCTCAAGCTTGCGGTCATCGATCAGTTGCAAAGCGCGCATGGCAAAACCTCTCGCCTCTGGGGCGTTTTTCTTATCGGTTGGATTGTCGGGAACCGCTTAAGCCGGTTCGAGCGCCATGACAAGGCTGGCATTCTGTCCGCCGAAGCCGAAAGAGTTGGAAAGCACGGCCGAAACCTGGGCTTCCCGCTTCTTGTTCGGCACGACATCGAGAACGATCGACGGATCCGGGTTGTTGTAGTTGATCGTCGGCGGCAGCGTGCCGGTCAGCATCGTCTGCAGCGAGAAGACCGCCTCGACCGCACCGGCAGCCGTCAGCGTATGGCCGATCATCGACTTGTTGGACGACACCGGAATGCCGACCAGCTTCTCGCCGAAGACGGCGGACATGGAACCATATTCCATCTTGTCGTTTTCAGGCGTCGAGGTGCCATGGGCGTTGATATAGCCGATATCGTCCTCGCTCATGCCGGCATCGGCAAGGGCTGCGCGGATCGTCGCGATCGCCGGGGCGCCATCGGGCGAAGAGCGCGTGCGGTGGAAGCTGTCGGCCTTGTCGCCCGCACCCTTCATGATGCCGAGCACCTTGGCGCCGCGGGCAATTGCCGATTCCAGGGATTCCAGCACCAGCGTCGCCGCGCCTTCGGCGATGACGAAACCGTCGCGATCCTTGCTGAAGGGCTTGGAAGCCTTGGTCGGCGGATCGTTCTGGGTAGAGAGAGCAGATAACAGCGAGAAGCGGATCAGCGCTTCCGCACTCAGCGAACCGTCGGTCGCAACCGTCAGCGCCCGGTCGGTGCGGCCCTGGCGGATCGCCTCGATGCCGAGCTGGATGGCGGTCACACCCGATGCACAGGCCGTCGACAGCGTGACCGGCAGGCCGCGCGTGCCGAACCGGTCGGACAATCGCTCGGAAATCGCGCCGAAGAGCGCCGCCTCATGGAAGGCCGGATCGGGACGCTGGCGCATGGCAGCGAGGAACCGCTCATAGGCATCGCCCGGATGGTCGGCGGCCGGCGAACGGTCGGCAAGCTCGAAACGGGCGCTCCATTCCGGCTCGATCGGCGGTGCAGCCAGGAACAGCGGACCGTTGAAATCGCCGGAAATACCGGCATCGGCAAGCGCTTCGATGGTCGTTTCGCGCGCAAAGGCATAGGAGCGCTCGACGGCGTTCGGCACCGGGATGTCGATGAAATCGACCGTGCCGGCAATGCGCGTCGAAAGGCCGTCCGTCGGGAAGCGGGTAATGTCGTGAATGCCCGATGTACCTGACGAAAGAGCTGCCCAGTTATCCCTGAGGCCCTGGCCGAGCGAGGTGATGATACCCATGCCGGTGACCGCAATGATCGGACGGCCGAGATGATCCCTGTAAGCGGACGCTGTCATTTCAGTCACTCCTCACGCTTCTGCGGAAAGAACGGCAACGCCTTCGCCGCGCTGATGTCCGACAGTGGTTACGACGGCAGCCTTCGTGCTTGCCTTCATCGGCGCTTCGTTCGCGGCATCAAAAGGCGGAACCTTGGCCTTGGCGTCGATCGCAAGCGCTGCAAGCGCAAGGCCGAGCGTGAACTGCGCCTCGATCGTGTGGCCGGAAACGCCGGCGAAGCCGCGGATCGCAGCACCCGGAAGCTGACGTTCAAGCACTGCCTTTTCGCGGGCGGCAAGCTCATGCATGCCGGTCGAGCCGGAGAAGATCGCCGTAGTTTCGGGGGCCAGACCGGCAGCGGGTTTCAGCAGCCGCTCCAGGCGCACTTCGAAATTACCCGCAGCGCGATTGCCGCGGTCGCCTTCGACGGCACCGATTGTCGCATAGATATGCGCGCCGCGCTCTTCAGCATGCTTGCGCGATTCCAACACCAGGAAGGCGCCGGCGGAACCGGTGATCATGCCGCCGCCCTCAAGACCGGAGCGCGACCAAAGCGGCGCCCACTCACCCCGCGTATGCGCGCCGATTGCTTCCGTCAGCAGGATCATGTCCGGGCGTTCGGCCGCAAAGGCGCCGCCAACAAGCGCATGGGTGGATTCGCCTGACTTGATGCGCCAGAAGGCCGTCTCGACGGCGGAAACGCCGGAAGCTTCCTCACCCATGAAAGTGCGCGAGGAGCCGGTGACCTTGTGAACGATGGAAATATTGCCGGCAAGCAGGTTGGAAAGCTGTGCCAGAAACAGCGTAGGCCGCAGTTCGGTCGTCAGCTTCTCATTGAGCAGCAACTCGCGGTCGTTGCGCTTCAGGCCCTCATCGACGATCAGCGTATCGACATTGATGTCGCGCTCGCCGCCGCCGGCCGCCACGATCATGTCCATCGTGCCGCAGGCTTCCAGATTGTCCTTGAAGCCCGCATCATCGAGCGCCAGACCCGCTGCAAAAACGCCGATCCGCTGCCAGTTTTCCATCTGGCGCTGGTCGCCGCGCTTGGCGATCTGCTGCGACCAGTCGATCTCAGGAAGCGGATGGACCGGATAAGGCCTGAACTTCTCGGTCTCGATAACGGTCGCAGGTGCGGCATCGGCAGTCAGGATCGCCAGATGCGCATCCTTGCCGACACCCTGACAGGTCACGATGCCGATGCCTGATATCACGACGTCATTGGCGGCCTTGCTCATTCACTCACCCCCTGGGCCTTCGCCCGCTGCGCAGCGATGGCGTCCATCAGGCCCACCTCGCCGGCACGTTTCTTCACGATATCGCCGAGCGGAATTTCACTGAAAGGCATGGTGCGCAGTTTGAGCTGCGCATCGCAGACCTTCTTGCCGCCGCTGGTGATCTTTGCCTTGGTGACGGCAAAACCGGAGCCGTCATGTTCGAGGAAAGCCTCGATGTCGAGCACCGCTTCCGGCTCGACGAAGGTGCGCATCTTGGCGCCATCGACCGACATCAGGAAGGGCATTGACGTAAAATCGGTGGCGGCCAGCACCAGCATGCCTGATGCCTGCGCCATGGTTTCGATGAGAAGCACGCCAGGGACGAGCGGCATGCCTGGAAAATGCCCCTCGAAAACGGGGCTCTTGGCCGGCACGACCGAGCGCGCAACGAGCGTGCGCTTCTCAAGGTCCACCGCCTCGACGCGGTCAATCATCTGGAAATATTCCAGCAGCATCAGACTTCTCCGGCGCGACGCGCACTAAGCCCGTCGGAAGGCCTACTTAGGAACAAAACCGCCCGGCCGCCATATCAATGGCGGCAGGGCGTGAAAAAAAGATGATGATGTTGCTTCAAGCCTTGGCGGCGCGCAGCTCGTCGATCTTGGCACAGAGGTTCTTCAGCACGAAGTATTCTTCGGTGGAAACCTTGCCTTCGTTGACTTCCTGCGTCCACTTTTCGAGCGGAATCTTGATGCCGAATTCCTTGTCGATGGCGAAAACGATATCGAGGAAGTCGAGGCTGTCGATACCGAGGTCATCGATCGTGTGGCTTTCCGGCGTGATCGTTGCGCGGTCGATCTCGCTGGTTTCAGCAATGATGTCGGCAACTTTATCGAATGTAGCGGTCACTCGCTCTACCTCTTGGAAATGAAGATTCTCCCCCTCATAGGCAAATCCATTTCAAAAGCCAATGCTTTCGTCCCGGTTGCAAGCCAATTTGGCGGGCAGGTGTTGCCTAAACAGCAATGGAATGGCGCCCTTTGGCCTGTCCGAGATGGGCATCGAACCAGGAAGAGACCACCCGGCTAAAGACTTTTGCCGTTTCCGTGACGCAAAAACCGTCCGCCTCGACGGCGCAGAGGCCATCCTGATCCAGCGCCGCAATCTGCCGCGCCTCCGTAATCAGCGGCTCGGCCGCAGCCCCGAATTTCGCTCGGAGGTCACGGAAGGAAAAACGGAAATCGCACATCAGCCGCTCGATCACATGCCCGCGTAGCCGGTCGTCATCGGAAAGTGCGATCCCGCGCACCACGGCAAGTCCGCCGGCATCGACCATGCGCTGATATTCGCCGGTTGCCGGCATGTTCTGCACATAGCCTTGCGGCAGCCGCCCGATCGAAGACGCGCCGAGCCCGATCAGCACAGGCGCCTCATCCTCCGTATAGCCCTGGAAATTCCGGTGCAGGCGCCCTTCCCGCGCGGCGACCGCCAGCCCGTCGTCGACTCTGGCGAAATGGTCGATGCCGACGGACTGGTAGCCGGCCGCGCACAGCATCGCGGCTGCGTGACCCATTTGCCGGAAGCGTTCTGCCGCATCGGGCAAAGTCTCCTCAGGGATCATCGTCTGATGTTTCTTCATCCACGGCACATGCGCATAGCCGAAGAGCGCGATGCGGTCGGGATCGAGCGTCACGATATTGGAAACGGTACACTCTAGGCTCGCAAGCGTCTGATGCGGCAACCCGTAGAGCAGATCGCAATTGACCGAGCGAACGCCCCTCGCCCTGACGGCATCGACGACGCCCCTAGTCTGCTCGAATGTCTGCAGCCGGTTGATCGCCTGCTGGACCACAGGATCGAAATCCTGCACGCCGAGGCTTGCCCGCGTCAGCCCGATCTCGGCAAGCGCCTCGTAACGCGCCTCATCGAGATCGTTGGGGTCCATCTCCACGCTGATGGACGCATCCGCCTCGAAACGGAAACGCGTCTTGAGATGCCCGATGAGGCCGATCATATCCCCAGGTTTCAGCATGGTGGGCGAGCCGCCGCCAAGATGCAGCGCGGTGATGCGCGCCTCGGGGATCAGCTGCGCCACCATATCTATCTCGTCCTTCAGCGAGCGCAGATAGGCGGCGATCGGCTCATAGCGCAGCGTCTGCTTCGTATGGCAAGCGCAGAACCAGCAGAGCCGGTCGCAATAGGGAATATGGACATAGAGAGAAACCGCAGTGCCGGGCGCGATCTCGTCCAGCCACAGCGCATATTCGCCGGCACCTATACTTGCGTTCAATTGCGGCGCTGTCGGATAGCTCGTATAGCGCGGTACGGGGCCGGAATATTTCTTCAGCAAGTCGGTTTTCAAGGCGGGGATTCCCCTTAACGAGACTTCCCTCAAATAAACCTGCTGAAAAGAGGAAACTTTGACCTGGATCAAATCGGATTCGAGACGGAATTGATAAAGATCAAGACGTAACCGCAAGAAATCGGGATAGATGACCTGGGGGCCGAAGCGTATCACAGACGCGAGGCCGAATGGTCGGATCGGGGCATCGACATGGATATCGCGCGCAGTGAAGATCCAGACATAAGTATTCCCGCAGCCTGCCGGGTCTGCGAGGCACGCCACGGCGTGGTCTGCAGCGCGCTGACATCAGCCCAGCTTCGCGAGCTCTGCAAGCACTCCATGCGCCGCAAGATCGATGCGGGAAGCGAAATTGTTGCGGAAGGCGAAGAAGTCTTGTCCTATTCCAACATCATGAATGGCGTGGTGAAGCTCTGCAAGGTGATGCCGGATGGGCGCCAGCAGATCGTCGGGCTGCAATTCGCCCCCGATTTCATCGGCCGCCCCTTCGTGCCCGAGAGCACGCTGTCGGCCGAGGCAGCCACGCCGACGGAAATCTGCGTCTTCCCCCGCCGTCTGCTCGACCGGATGATATCAGATACACCGGAACTGCAGCACAACCTGCATGCTCAGGCGCTGAAGGAACTGGATGCTGCACGGGAATGGATGCTGACGCTCGGCCGCCGCACGGCCCAGGAAAAGGTCGCAAACCTTCTCTATCTCGTCGCCACGCATGCCGAGCCGGAAACGACCAGCAGCGCGGCCTTCGACCTGCCGCTCTCACGCAGCGAGATCGCCGATTTCCTGGGGCTGACGATCGAAACCGTCAGCCGCCAGATGACCAAATTGCGCAAGCAGGGCGTCATCCAGATCGAGAACAGCCGTCATATCACCGTTCCCGATATGGATGAGCTCGAGCGCCTGGTTAGCGCCTGATTTGCTTACCGCGTGATCACCACGCGGGTATTGGCAAGGCCGTTTTCCTGCGCCATCGAGAAGAACTGGGCCGCATTGTTGGGGTCGAGACGGACGCAGCCATGCGAGGCCGGCGTGCCGAGCCGCTTGCGTTCGAAAGTAGCATGAACGGCATAACCGCCATTGAAGAACACGGCGAACGGCATCGGCGCATTGTCGTATTTCTTGGAGCGGTGATCGCGAGACAGCCACTTGGCGCTCCAGGAACCGGTTGGCGTGGTATAACCCTTGCGCGCCGTCGAAACCTTCCAGCGATACTTCACCCAACCGTTCTCGGTAACAGTCATCGTCTGCTTGCTGAGGCTGATATTGGCAACCAGCGTAGCAGCCTGAGCCGCAACTGGAGAAAACTGCAATAACAACACTGCCGTAGCAGCCGCAAAAAACGTCTTCATGGTCGTCCCTCTATCGAACCTTTAAAGGCTTATTTTCGCCCAACGAGAGAAGAGACTACGGCAATACTTGTTATTTTGCTTTAACTCGAATGGTAATCACATTTCTAACAAACCGGGGCCGGTTGCGGCACTGGCGTCACTCGGGAAAGCCGGCCTTGCGATAGCCGTCGACAAAATGTGCGAGCGTCCCTGCGTCCCGGAACGGTTCCATCGCGATCCAGTGGCTGATCGTGAAATGCGGGTTTGCGACGAGGAACAGCTCCGCCTCTGCACGGGCCTCATCGAGCCGGCCGAGCTGGGCAAGACCTGCCGCCAGGAAACGGCGTGAGCTCGTGCGATAGGTTTCCTCCCGGCGCAGCGTCTCGACGACGGCTTCATAGTTGCCATCAGCATATTGCGCTTGGCCGAGTGTCAAATAATACCAGCTGGCCGGAAACGGGTTCAGCCGAAACGCCTTGCCGATATGCTCCAGGCCCTCGTCGATCCGCCCGGCGAGAACGGAAATATCTGACAGAGCCGCCCACGTATCGGCCTCATTCGGATCGAGCGCGATGGCCTTTTCGAATTCCGCATCGGCTTCCGCGAAGCTGCGCTCATAGGCAAGCAGGTAAGCAAGCACCCAGCGGCAGCCGGCATCGTTCGGATCGAGCGCGACGGCCTTGCGCGCCAATTCCAGGGCAACGCTGCGATTGGCTTCGGTTGGACCACCGCTATGCACCCATCCCATCCAATGGTTCAGCGCAAGCCACCGATGGGCCTCGGCATAGTCAGGGTCGAGCGCAATCGCCCGTGTCAGCATCAGCTGCGTTTCCCGCGCGCTTTGCGGCGCATCATCCATCAGCGTGCGCGCCCGCACGCAGAGATCATAGGCTTCGAGGCTCTTGGGGCGGTTACGCGGCGGCGGTGGACGCAGCCGGCCAAGCAGCGCCTCGACGATCTTGCCGGTGACCTCGTCCTGAACGGCAAAAATATCGTCCAGGCCGCGGTCGAAACGCTCCGCCCAGAGATGATCGCCGCTTTCGGCATCGACGAGCCGGGCGTTGATGCGCACGCGCTCCGCCGCCCGTCTTGCGCTGCCGTCGAGCAGATAGCGCACCCCAAGCTCCTCGGCGATATCACGCACATCCATCGCCTTTCCCTTATAGGCAAAGCTCGAATTGCGGGCGATGACGAAGAGGCCCGAGGTCCGGGAAAGATCGGTGATAAGGTCTTCGGTCAGGCCATCCGCAAAACCCTCCTGCTCCGGATCGCCGCTGACGGTGACGAAGGGCAGTACGGCAATCGAGGGTTTGTCGGGCAGCGCCAAAGCTTTTCGCCTCCCGCTGCCGAGCTGTTTTATGGCGCCGGTGAAGCGATAGCCGATGCGCGGAACCGTCGAGATCCATTCACCACCGTCAGCGGCAGGACCCAGCAGCTTGCGCAGCTGCGCGATCTGGACGGTGAGGTTGCCCTCCTCGACGGCCGTGCCCGGCCAGGCCGCATCCATCAGCTCGGTCTTGGCCAGAATTTCGCCGGGCCGCCCGACGAGCGCGGCAAGCAGCATTACGCCGCGGTGCCCGACGGCAACGGGATCGTCGTTCCGAAGAAGCGTTCCCGCCTCCGGATCAAGCACGAACGGACCAAAGGCAAAGCGCGCTCCCTGCATGGCGCGCATCCTAGAGGCTTTCATGCCGGGTTGGAACCGTCCTGCCTGATGCCATTCGATCTCGGCATTCCCGCGGACAATTTCGTCCGCTTAGGCGCGTGGCATCCGAGGCGCGACTGGTTTAATCGTGTTCGATCAGATAATTACCGGCTGAAAAAAGAGCGTCGAGGTACACCCATGGTTTTCTGGATAGCAAGTCTGGTGGGACTGGCGGTCGCCTATCTCTTCGGCTCCCTGCCCACGGGCTATCTGGCGGGCAAACTGCTCAAGGGCATGGATATCCGCCAGCATGGCTCCAGATCCACCGGAGCAACGAACGTACTCAGAACGCTCGGTAAATGGCCTGCTTTGGCGGTTCTCCTGATCGATGTGCTGAAAGGTGTCGCAGCAGTCGTCTTTGCCCGCTGGTTTTATCTCTGGCTCTCGACAGTACCATCGGGCACGCCGCCGACAGCACCTGACCTGCAAAGCGCGGAGCCCTGGATTGTTTGCCTGGCCGGTCTTGGCGTGTTGTTGGGGCATGGCCGTTCGATCTGGCTGAACTTTATGGGAGGCAAATCTGCTGCGACAGGGCTCGGCGTGTTGCTGGCAATGTCCTGGCCCGTCGGTTTGGGTGCCGCGGCGGTTTTCTGCCTTGCGCTGGCCGCCTTCCGCATTGTTTCCCTGAGTTCGATGCTGGCAGCGTTGACGGCCATCGCTCTCGTCTGCGGCCTGGAGCAACCGTTGCCCTATCGGCTGCTGGTAATATCAGGCGGCATCTACGTGATTGTGCGCCATCGCGCCAATATCAGGCGGCTGCTGGCTGGGACGGAGCCACGTCTGGGCAAAGTCGCCTAGAATCGAAAATGCACCGATACCAATTGCCGTGAGAGCAAGAAGCGTTTCAATCCTGCCTGACGATGGCGCCGACCGCATTGACGAGCACGCGCGACACGGTCAGCGCCGACAAGCCGTCGATATCAGCCGGAGGATAAAACTCGACCAGGTCAAACCCGGCGATTCTCGCCCGCCTGCCGAGGCCGGCGATCAAGTCGATCACCTGTGTGTAGGTGAGGCCACCAGGGGTACGCGCCGCCACGCCCGGCATGATGCCGGGATCGATGCTGTCGCAATCGAGCGTGACGACCACCCGCGCTCCCTCGGGAATATGCCGGAGAGCGGCTTCGACACCCACTGTGTGGATCTCGCGGGCAGTGACAAAGCGGCTGCCATAAAGCTGCGCCGCTTCCACCTCGGCGATGCGCGCGCTGCCGACGCTGCGCAGACCGACTTGCACCATGCCGGCGACATGCGGCATCTCGCTCGCCCGACGCATCGGACTTGAATAGCCGTAGCGCTCGCCATGCACCTCGTCGCGCCAGTCGATATGGGCGTCGATCTGCAGGACCCAGACCGGCCCTTGATCCGCAAAGCCAGCGAGGAAGGGAAAGGTCACGGAACAGTCTCCCCCGAGCAGGATCGGTACGGCCGATAGTGCCAGGATTTCGCGCGTCTTCGCCTCAATCCGAGCGCGGTTGTCGGCATTGTCATGCATGGTGGTCTCGATGTCGCCAGCGTCGATGCAGGAGATCGGCTTGCCGGCAAACAGCGGGCCGCCGAGATCGAAATCCCAATGCTCGATGAGCCCGGCATCCTCCTGGCTCGCAGCGCGGATGGCGCCGGCGGCCAGCGCATAACCGCTGCTGTCCTTGCCGGGATAGGTGCTGCCGTGCGCGGCTGCGAAGATCACCGCACGGGGCAAACGGCCATCGGCCAGGCGATCTGGAAGGCCGAGAAAGGAAGATGAGGCGGTCATGTCCTTATTGTCCTGATCAGGCGAAATCCTGTTTTAACCTGTTTAGTCACTTTGGAAGTTTTTGCGAACTTTTTGGAAGCGCTTAATTACGCCCCGCGCCGCATCCTCCAGACTCCACCATCCTTTGAAATCTAAGGCCCCAGGCGAAATCCAAGTTCCCGGACCTTCAAGCTCCATGGAGTTCATCATGAGCGATTGCTGCACCCTTGCATCAACCCCACGTCACAAGTTACCGCGCCGGCACAATAGCCTGATCATCCTGCGAAGCGCGATCACGCACTGGTTCTGGCGCATCCGCATCCGCCGCGAACGGAAGCGACGGTCGAAAATCAGCCCCGTTCTGATCGACGATATCGGCCTGACGGAACAACAGGCAGGCTCCGAGACCACCGGCTTTTTCTGGCACGTGTGAGGCGAATGTCCGATGACACACGATGACCAGTTTCCTCCAGCCGCAACGATCGACCGGCGCAGCCCGATATCGCCACGCGAAGATCGCATTCCATGGGCCGCGATGGCAGGCATCATCGCCACCGTCACGGTGTTCGCCATGGCGCAGGGCCTGACCTATCCGCTCCTGAGCTTCATTCTGGAGCGGCAGGGAACACCATCAGGCCTGATCGGCCTGTCGGCCGCCATGACGCCAACGGGCTTTATCGTCTCCGCACCCTTCATTCCTGCCCTGTCACACCGCGTAGGCGCCGGACGGCTTGCCATCCTCTGCTCGATCCTCGCAGCACTCAGCCTGATTGCCATTGCCTGGACGCAGGACATTTGGGCGTGGATGCCGCTGCGCTTCCTGCTCGGCGTCTTCGCCAACCCGCTCTACGTGATCAGCGAAACCTGGCTGCTCGCCATCACGCCCGCCGCGCGCCGCGGCCGCATCATGGGCCTCTATTCGTCCGTCGTATCAGGCGGCTTCGCCATCGGCCCGCTATCCCTCGGCCTTGCCGGTACGGAGGGCTGGCCACCCTTCCTGATCGGTATTTTCGCCTTCCTCGTCTGCGGCCTGATCGTGCTTGCCGTCACAAGACGACTGCCCGACATGCCGCAGGAGGGCGAAGCCATATCTGTCGGCGGCTTCGTCATGCTGGCGCCGCTCCTGCTCTTCGCCGTCTTCGTCGCCGCCGGTTTCGAGCAGATCCTGCTTGCCCTCTTCGCCGTCTATGGCGCAGCCCTCGGCAGCCCCGAACCCCGCATCACCGCGCTGATCACCTGCTTCATCGCAGGCAATGCCGTGCTGCAGATCGTCCTCGGCCGCCTCGCCGAACAATTTGGCTCCCGCCCTACCCTGCTCTTCTGCGTGCTCGCCTCGCTCGCCGGTTGCCTGCTCCTGCCGCTGCTCTTCGATACATGGCTCATCTGGCCGCTGTTTTTCGCCTGGGGCGGCGTCTCCTTCGGCATCTACACCCTGTCGCTGATCCAGCTCGGTGAACGCTTCACCGGCCAGTCCCTCATCGCCGGCAACGCCGCCTTCGCCCTCGTCTGGGGTCTCGGCGGCATCGCAGGCTCGCCCGCGACGGGCGTGGCGATGCAACTGATCGGCCATCAGGGCCTGCCACTATCGCTTGGCCTGCTGAGCTGTGTCTTGGCGTTACTTTTGACGGCGGAGAAATGGCGAGGCTAAAGCAGGCAGACGAAGGCCACGAAGGTAAGCAGCGTCAGCGCCATGCAGCTGGCCTGGAAGACCGAAATCCCGTCCTCCACATCGCCTGCCGTCGCCACATCCCGGCCCGTGCCGTTGATCATCGGCTCGCGCACGACCACGCCCGAATAGACGCGCGGGCCGGCAAGCTGGAGATCGAGCGCGCCGGCCATCGCCGCCTCCGGGCGGCCGGAATTCGGCGAGCGGTGCAGCTTGCCGTCGCGGATGCCGACACGGAAAGAATCGCGGAAGGCTGACGTGCCGCGGCGGATGCCGGCGCCGACGGCGATCAGCAGGATCGACAGGCGTGCCGCCGGCCAGTTGGCGATATCGTCCAGCCGCGCCGAGGCCCAGCCGAAATCGACATATTTTTCCGAACGGTGGCCGATCATTGAATCCGCTGTATTGAGCATCTTGTAGAAGAACAGGCCAGGTAGGCCGAAGATCGCAAACCAGAGGGCCGGCGCCACCACGCCATCGGAAAAATTCTCGGCGAGGCTCTCGATTGCCGCACGGCAGACACCCGGCTCATCCAGCGTTTCCGGATCGCGCCCGACGATGCGCGACACCGCCTTGCGCCCGCCAACGAGGCCGTCGCTCTTCAGCGCCGCTGCGACCGCCGCGACATGATCCGACAGGCTCTTTTGCGCCAGGAAAATCGCCACGCAGAAGACTTCGAGCAGGATACCGACAGGGCCGAAGAGCATCAGGAACCAATGCAGCACCAGGCCGGTGACGACGGCGAGCCCCGACAGCGCCAGGATCGCCACCACGCCGTTCTGCCGGCGCTGAGCCTTGCTCAGGCTCTCACGGTTGAAATGCTGGTCGAAATAGCCGACCGCCCGACCGAAGATGGCGACCGGATGCGGCACGCGCATCCACAGCCATTGCGGATCGCCGATGATGCGGTCGAGCAGCAGCGCCAGAACCAGCACGAGAAAATGTTCATCCAGATTCATCGGTTAAAGCTCCGAAGGGCCGCAGCAAGTCGTCCATCCGCCGCAGCATCCGGCGCAAGGCCGATGCGCAGCCAGTCCGGTGCATAATCGAACCGGCGGACGAGAATATGATGGCGGCAGAGAGTCGTGTAAATGTCACCGGCTTTCGCGTCGGCAACGAGGGTGAAAAGCGGCGTGCCGCCCGCAATAGCAAGGCCGGCTCCGGCAAGCACGGCATGCAGGCCCGCCTGGCGCTCGGCAATCGAGCCGGCGATGGCGGAGACATCCGAATTCAGCAGCGAGCTCGCCATTGACAGCGCAGGCCCCGACACCGCCCAGGGACCGAGCCAGTCCTCGAAACGCACGAGAATATCGCCCCGCGCAATGGCAAAGCCGAGCCTCAGCCCTGCAAGCCCGAAGAACTTGCCGAAGGAGCGGAAGACGATGAGGTTCGAAAGACCTGATGCACGCGGCACGAGGCTCGCCTCCGGGCTCGTATCCCCGAAAGCCTCATCGACAACAAGAAAACCGCCGCCCGCCTTCAGCCGCTCATGCAGCGCTTCCAGCCTGTCCGCCGCGTGGACCCGACCGTCTGGATTGTTCGGATTGACGACAACTGCCAGCCCATGCTCCGCGCCGATATCATCGATATTGCTGACCGCATCGACGGCAAAACCCGCAACGCTGAAAGCCCGCGCATATTCCCCATAGGTCGGCGACAGGATCGCAACTTTTCTGCCCGGCTCGATCAGCCGCGGCAGAAGCTGGATGACCGATTGCGTGCCGGGAACCGGAAGCGGCAGGATCGCGCCGCTGCGGTAATGATCGCGCGCCGCATGTCGCGCCGTCTCGATCAGATGTCGGTCCGGCAGCCGATGCCACACCCTTGCAGGTATCTCCGGCAGCACCACCGGATTGGGATTGATGCCGGTCGAAAGATCGAGCCAGTCCTCCAGCCGGCCGCCGAAGCTTGCCGCCGCCGCGGTGATGCCGCCGCCATGCACGATCGGCGCATTCATGCGGCAGCTCCCACAAGATCGATCAGATGCATGTAGGATCCGGCCACCTGCCCGCGCCGCAAGCCGGTGAAGCCGAGATCGTTGCCGAGCGCATCCTGCGTGGCAAACATCCGGTCGGCCTCCCCTTCGGAGACGATCGTCGAATAGTGGAATTCATGCGCCGTCATCGGCCTGTCGAAAAAGGCGCCGTCGAGCGGCGTGACGCGGCGATAGCCGAGATGCCGCTTGCGCGTCTCATAGCTGGTGACGATAGGCAGCAGGCCGAGCATTTCATGGCGCTCGCCTTGCCCGTCGATCAGCCCGTCGCCGAGCACCATGTAGCCGCCGCATTCGCCATAGATGCGCACGCCCCGCGCCGCCGCAGCCTTCATGCCGGCTACAAAATTCTGCGAAGCCACGAGCCTGCCCGCATGCAGTTCGGGATATCCGCCCGGAAGATAGATCGCATCGGCAGCCTCGGACGGGCCCTCGTCGGCGAGCGGCGAGAAGAAGGAAATCTCGGCCCCGCGCCGCCGCCAGCCGAGCAGCATATGCTCGTAGCAAAAGGCAAAGGCGATATCGCGCGCGACGGCAATGTGCCTGCCGAAAGGCATCAGCCGGGCAATATTGGCAGCCGACGGCCGGTTCATACCCTGCCGCGCGATGCGCATGAGGAATTCGAAATTGCACTCTTCGGAAACGGCATTGGCCGCATAATCGATGAACTCCTCGAGCGCCCCATGCTCGCCCGCCTGTACCAGTCCCAGATGCCGCTCTGGCAGGGCCAGCATCGCATCCTTGCGGATGACGGCAACGATGGGCATGCGGATCGCTTCCAGCGCCTGGCGCAACATCGCTTCGTGCCGGTCGCTGCCGACCTTGTTGAGGATGACACCGGCGATGCGCACATCGGCGCGGAAACCGGCAAAACCGCTGACGAGCGGCGCCACCGATTGCGACAGGCGCGAAGCATCGACGACGAGCACGACCGAAAGTCCGAGCTGGGCCGCAAGGTCCGCCGCCGTGCCGCGCCCGTCCGCAGCACCATCGAACAGGCCCATCATGCCCTCGATCAGCAACACCCGGTCGCCGGAGCGGTGCAGCGTCGCATTGGCGGAAATCAGTTCCGGCCGCATGCCCCAGGGATCGAAATTCAGGCAGAGCGTGCCGCTTGCCGCCGCGTGAAAGGCCGGATCGATATAATCAGGGCCGGCCTTGCCGGGTGCGACGGCGACGCCGCGATTGCGCAGCGCCCGAAGCAACCCGAGCGTCACTGTGGTCTTGCCGGAACCGGAGGACGGTGCGGCGATCAGCAACCCGCTCATGCTGTCTCCCTCCCTTGCCCGCCGGCATGCCTGAAGGGGTCGGGCTGCAGCCGCCGACCGCCAAGCGCGCCAAGCCAGTCGAGAGAGGCGCGCAACCGCACCACCTCGCCGACGACGACGATCGCCGGCGGTTCCAGACCGGAGGCGGCAACGGCTTCAGGCGCTTCGCCAAGCGTCGTCTCCAGCACCTGCTGGTCACCGGTCGCCGCGTTGCAGACGAAGGCCACTGGCTCGAAAGCCGAACGGCCCGAAGCAATCAGATTGGCGCTGATCTGGGCAATATGTTTCATCGCCATATACATGACGATGACGGGCGAGCCCTTGCCGATCGCTTCCCAATTGATCGCGTCAGGCACGATGCCGGAGGAATCATGGCCGGTGAGGAAGGTCACGGCATGGTTGATGTCCCGATGCGTCACCGGAATCCCGGCATAGGCAAGCCCGCCGATACCAGCGGTAATGCCCGGCACGATACGAAACGGGATATTGTGCTCGACCAGCGTCAGCGCCTCTTCCCCACCCCGCCCGAAGACGAAGGGATCGCCGCCCTTCAGCCGCAGCACGCGTTTGCCGGTCCGCGCCAATTCCACCAACCGAAGCGAAATATCCCGCTGCTTGGCCGAGGGTTTGCCGCCGCGTTTCCCCGCATATTCGAGCTCCGCACCTGACCGCGCGAGCTTCAGGCATTCCTCGTTGACCAGCGCGTCATGGACGATCACATCGGCCTCGGAAAGCCCCTTGGCGGCAAGCAGCGTCAGCAGGCCCGGATCGCCGGGACCGGCCCCAACGAGCCAGACGCTGCCCGGCTCCAGCGCCGGCAGATGTGAGAATGCGCGATCTATCATCCCGCTGATCTAGGCCCGGCAGCAGACGAGGTCAACGCCATCAGTGGCAGCGCACCGGAAGTTGACAAAATGGCCGAGACTCAATTTCCGAAGAAGCGGAATCAGCCTCGGAAGAAACGCATATAACAATTTGATTGGATTCCAGAATATGGGAACGGGCCGGCCGCAGGCATGCGGGACCGGCCCGTTGAAGCCATCAGAGGCGCAGCAGCGTATCGCGGATCAGCTCGAGCACTTTTTCCGACTCGATGCCGGTGGCAACGATCTGGCTCGGCAGTCCATCCCAGTCGCCCGGCGGGAACCGGCGGCCATCCTGCTTGATCACCGTCTGGCCATCGGCAATACCGCTGCAGACAACACGCACCGCGCCCGTGATCGTCGTGAACAGCTCGGGCGCCACGACATAGACGCTGGCGCAGCTGTCATGCACCATCATGCCGTCTTCGACCGCATGCTTGTAGAAGTCGATATAGGACTGCGAAAGCGTATCGAGCTGCTTGACCGCCTTGTCGCCCCTGGCGGCCATCTCCCCGAGATAGCTGCGGCTCATCGTCGTGATCGCGGTCACATCGAGGCCGATGACGACGACCTTCCACGGCGCAGTCATGACGATATCGGCCGCTTCCGGATCGCCATGGATATTGGCTTCAGCAACCGGCGAGACATTGCCCGGCACATAGAAATTGCCGCCCATGATGACGACGTCCTTCACGAGGCCTGCAATCTCGGGGTCTTCCTTGAGCGCCAGGGCCAGGTTGGTCATGCGGCCGACGGCAACCAGCCTCACCTCGCCCGGATTGGCGCGCACGGTTTCGATGATGAAGCGATGCGCCGGGCGCGGATCGACCGGCAGGTCGATCGTATCTGGCACCGGCATATCACCGAGGCCATTCTCGCCATGCACCATGGTCGGCCACGGACGCTCATGACGCGCAGGATCGATGGTGACATTGGCGCCCTTGGCAACGGGTGCTGCGATATTCCATTCTTGCTTCAGGAACAGCGCATTGCGCGTCGTCGTCTCGATCGAGGCATTGCCGAAAATCGTGGTGATGCCGATCAGATCGATCTCGGGGTGGCGGTGCAGGAAAAGCAGCGCCATTGCGTCATCGACGCCCGGATCCGTGTCATAAATGACCTTGTGCATATGTATCCTCCAGAGCAATTCCAGCAAAAATCTGCAGCGGTTTTGCGCCCGGAATTGCGTAAAAACAAAGGGATAGAGCACATTCGTGATTCAAAAAACGAAGATGCTCCGGATTCGAATCGCTGGCAGCCGGAGGGCGCCGCGAAGTGCCGCCACCATAACGCCCGTCAGGCTTTCTGCAACCCGATGCGGGCGACGGCTGCTGTCGCATGCTGAGATTTGATCTTGCCGAGTA
Organism: Rhizobium sp. 768_B6_N1_8; assembly: GCF_051811225.1. Lineage (NCBI taxonomy): Bacteria > Pseudomonadati > Pseudomonadota > Alphaproteobacteria > Hyphomicrobiales > Rhizobiaceae > Rhizobium > Rhizobium sp. 768_B6_N1_8. Next base: position 2,675,711 of record NZ_JBPWPV010000001.1, read on the forward strand.
TCAGCTCTGCATCCATGCCAAGAGCCGCAAGGGCCGCCGCTTCCGCCACCCCATGGCAGCCGACACGGGCAAAAACGATGGCAGAGGGATTCCTGAGCCGCGGCGTCTCCTCTTCCAGCCGCGCCGCATCGAAGAACACGGCAGGCGCGGAAAAATGCGCCGCAACGGCAAGGATCGCCGGCTCTTGCCTGCGGCTATCGATCGAGGCAACAGCTGCAAGCTCAGTCCCGCTGATCCCAGCCGCCCTCAACGCCTCGACGGCAAGCGCCGTCACCTCGCCATCAGGCGTCCCGCGCTCGCAGCCGAGCCCGAGCACATGCCGCCTTGCCTCATCAATGGTGATTTCGCTCATTCCCATCAGCCGATTGCGCCCCGCTGTGTCCCTGGAGCCATTGCAGCTTGAGGTGGGAAATGCAACAAGCCCGCCCGAAAGCCCCCCGCCCCGCATACCTCTCCCGGAATAGCATCTTGCCTGACATTGCCCTCCATCTGCTTCTGCTGCTCTGCGCGGCCGCCTTCTTTGCCGGTTTCGTCGATTCCATTGCCGGTGGCGGCGGCCTGATCACCGTTCCCGCCATGCTGATCGCAGGCATCCCGCCGCTGCAGACGCTCGGCACCAACAAGGTGCAGTCGCTCTTCGGCGCCGCCTCGGCAACCATCGCCTATGCCCGCAGGGGCCATGTGAAGCTTTCGGAACAATTGCCGATGGCGCTGATGGCCGTCATGGGCGGCGCGCTCGGTGCAGCCCTCGCCACACTCGTCCCCGGCCAGGTGCTGCAGGCCGTCATGCCGGTGCTGCTCGTGGCAATCGCGATCTTCTTCGCCGTCAAGCCGAACCTCAACGACCTCGATACTGTCAGGCGCATGACGCCCTTCCTCTTCGGCCTGACGCTGGTACCGCTCATCGGCTTCTACGACGGCGTCTTCGGCCCGGGCACCGGCTCCTTCTTCATGCTGGCCTTCGTCACGCTTGCCGGCTTCGGCATGCTGAAGGCGACCGCCCATACCAAGCTTCTCAATCTCGGCTCGAATTTCGGCGCGCTCATCGTCTTCGCAAGCTTCGGCGCGACGCTCTGGAAGATCGGCCTTCTGATGGGTGTTTGCCAGTTCCTCGGCGCACAGCTGGGCTCGCGGCTCGCCATGCGCATCGGCGCAAAGCTCATCAAGCCGTTGCTCGTCATCGTCTGCATCGCCTTCGCGGTGAAGCTGCTCTCCGACCCCGTAAACCCGCTGCGTGTCTGGCTCGGGGTTTAGAACGTGATCTGATCAATCGTGGTCAGCGTCGTCTTGACAGAAACACCCGGCGCATTGGCGAAATGCCAGGCGACATATTGCTCGGCATAAGGATCGGCAGATGACATGCCATCGACGGGCAGGATAACGTTCATGCCCTTCAGCGCCGCATAGGCTGCCGTATTCAGCACCGCGCCTTCGGATGCCGTTCCGGCCACGATGATGGTCTTGATGTGCTTCTCGGTCAGGATCTTTTCGAGATCGGTGTTGATAAACTTGTTGGCCCCGGCTTGTACGATCGCATCGCCCTCCTTCGGCGCCAGCACGCTGGCAATATCGCCCTTCGTAGCACCACCCGTGATGCTATAGATGACGGGAACGCCGCTCTTGCGCGCCTCGTTCATCAGCTTTTCCACTTTCGGGAGAGAGGCGATGCAGCGCGGCTTGTTCTTCGCGTTGCACGGCCCCTTGGACGGGTCCTGCGCGCCATTGAAATCGAGCAGCAGCAGCGCCGTATCCGACCTATTCACGCTGACCGGCTTCAGCGCCGGTGCTGCCGGCACCTTGATCGTATTCCAGTCATCGATAACAGTTGCCTGCGTCGCGGATGCGCCGAGAAGCGCGATGGCGAATGCGGCTAAGGCTTTGTATGAACGGGTTTTCACCGATGTCTCCTCCGGGGCAAAAGGGGTCGCCGCAAATCTCCGGGCTGCCTCCACGCCTGTCAAATCACCAAGCCGCGAGATGAGCGGTTCCAGCAAAAATGTGCCGCGGTTTTACGTCCGCAATTGTGTGAAACCCGATTGTTGATCAGCCTTCCATTACCTCCCGCGTAATTGATAGGCTGCACCGCTTTCGCCGATGATCGCCCTGCCTGAACATGCCACCTGCCTGAATATGAAAGGCGATCAAAAGGAGATGACCCGATGCCCAACGCCCCGACAAACGACGCAAACACCAACGCCGAGCGCTACCTCGCCATCTGGAACGAGACGGACGCCGCTCGCCGCCGCGCTCTCATCGCCGAGAGCTGGGCGGAAGCCGCCACCTATATCGACCCGCTGATGCGCGGCGAAGGCCATGAGCAGATCAATTCGCTGGTCGAAGCCGTCCAAAGCCGCTTCCCCGGCTTTCGTTTCGAGCTGATCGGCACGGCCGATGGCTACGGAAACAACCTGCGCTTCTCCTGGGGCCTCGGCCCTGAAAATGGCGAAGCGCTGATCAAGGGCACGGACTTCGCCGAGCTCGAGGACGGCAGGCTGAAATCCGTACGTGGCTTCATCGATCTCCTGCCGGAAGCCGCCTGATGACCCCGACCGCCCGCTCTCTCGGAGATCACCTGCGCGAATGGCGCCAGCGCCGCCGCATGAGCCAGCTCGACCTCGCGCTGGAGGCCGAAATCTCGCAACGGCATCTGAGCTTCATCGAGAGTGGGCGCTCGACCCCGAGCCGCGAAATGCTGCTGCATCTCGCCGAACGCCTCGGCGTGCCTCTGCGCGACCGGAACCCGCTGCTGCTGGCTGCGGGTTTCGCCCCCGTCTTTGCCGAACGCAGGCTGGATGATCCCGCCCTTGAGCCCGCGCGCCGGGCCATCGATAGGGTGCTGAAAGGCCACGAGCCCTTCCCGGCGATCGCCATCGACCGCCACTGGACGCTGGTTGCCGCCAATGCCGCCATCGCACCACTGCTCGAAGCCGTTGCCGATCCATCCGTGCTGGAACCGCCGGTCAACGTGCTGCGCCTCAGCCTGCATCCACAGGGGCTGGCACCGCACATCATCAATCTCTCGGAATGGCGCGCCCATCTCCTTGATCGGCTGCGTCAGCAGATTTCGGTCTCGGGCGATCCGATGCTGGAAAAGCTGCTGAAGGAACTGCTGTCCTATCCGGCTCCCAAAGATGCTGGCGAGCCCCACACCGACCTTGCCGGCATCGCCGTGCCCTTGCAACTTTCGACCAAAGCCGGCCTGCTTTCCTTCATCTCGACAACGACCGTCTTCGGCACGCCCGTCGATATCACCCTGTCGGAACTGGCAATCGAAACGCTCTTCCCGGCCGATGAGGAAACGGCCGCGATACTGCGCGGCCATCTGGCGAATTAAAGATCAGAATTCCACGCCCGGCTGCCCCTTGATACCCGAGCGGAAGGGATGTTTGACGAGTTCCATCTCGGTCACGAGATCGGCGATCTCGATCAGCTCATCTTTGGCATTGCGCCCGGTCAGCACGACATGCGTCATGTGTGGCTTCTCGTCTTTCAGGAACTCCACCACCTCGTTGATATCGAGATAGTCGTAGCGCAGCGCGATATTGATCTCGTCGAGCAGCACCATGGAATTGCGCTCGTCGCGGATCAGTTCCTTGGCCTTTTCCCAGGCAGCACCGGCCGCCGCCACATCCCGCGCCCGGTCCTGTGTTTCCCAGGTAAAACCCTCGCCCATCGTATGGAACTGGCAGAGATCGGAAAAGTGCTTCTCGATCAGATCCCGCTCGCCCGTCCACATGGCGCCCTTGATGAACTGCACGACGGCAGACGGCTTGCCATGGGCGATATGGCGGAAAATCATGCCGAAGGCGGCTGATGATTTGCCCTTGCCCTTGCCGGTGTGGACGATGATCAGGCCCTTCTCATCCGTCTTGCTGGCCATGATCTTGTCACGGGCGGCCTTCTTCTTCGCCATCTTCTCGGCGTGACGGGCATCGTCCTTTTCGGCTGGTACGACTGGCTCTTCGGTCATGGCTGGCTGCCTGCTCTTTTCTTGGTTTCGTTGGATTCAGTGAGGTTGAATTGCGCCGAGTTGCTGCGCGGCGTCCAGAGTCCGCGATCGATCGCCTCCATGAGCCGTTCCTTCATCTCGGAAAGTGCCGCCGGGTTCTTCTCGGCCATGAAATCGCGGACCTTGGGGTCGGCGACGAAGGCCTGATAGACCGCCTCGAAATGATGGTTGCCGACAGCCCCCGTCGTCGCCGCAAAGGCAAAGAGATAATCGACCGTCGCGGCAATCTCGAAGGCGCCCTTGTAGCCGTGGCGCATGACGCCCTCGATCCATTTCGGATTGACGACACGCCCGCGCACTACGCGCCCGATCTCTTCTTCAAGCGAACGGATAACAGGCTTTTCCGGCCGCGAATGGTCGTTGTGATAGATCGCCGGCCGCGCACCGCCGAGTACCTCGGTCGCCGCCGCCATGCCGCCTTCGAACTGGTAATAATCGTCGCTGTCGAGCAGGTCGTGCTCACGATTGTCCTGGTTCTGCACGACGGCCTGAATGGACCGCAGCCGCTCCTCGAAGAGCCCGCGTTCGGCCTGTCCCTCTTCACCCGCGCCATAGGCATAACTGCCCCAGACGAGATAGGCCTCGGCCAGATCCGCACGCCGCTCCCAGCCCTTCTCATCGATCAGCGCCTGCAAACCTGCACCATAGGCGCCGGGCTTCGACCCGAAGATGCGATAGCCGGCCCGCTTTGCCGCGGCCTTCTCGTCAAGCCCGGCAGCGGTCAGCCGTGCCGTCTCGCCGCGCATGCGCCCGGCAATCGGGTTGTCGGTTGCATCCTCCTCCAGCGCACCGACCGCGCGGATCGCCTTGTCGAAGAGCGCGATCTGCTCGGGAAAAGCATCGCGGAAGAAGCCAGAGATCCGCAGCGTCACATCCACCCGCGGCCGCCGCAGCATGGCCGGCGGGATGATCTCGTAGCCGGTGACGCGACGGGACGCCATGTCCCAGACCGGCTTGACGCCGATCAGCGCCAAGGCTTGCGCGATATCGTCACCGCCAGTGCGCATGTTGGACGTGCCCCAGGCCGTCAGCCCGAAGGAGACAGGCCACTCGCCATGATCCTGCACATAGCGGCGGATCAGCAGCTCAGCGGATTTCTTGCCGAGTTCGTAGGCTGCCGGGGTCGGCACAGCACGGCTGTCGACGGAGTAGAAATTCCGCCCCGTCGGCAGCACATCCGGCCGCCCGCGCGTCGGCGCGCCGGATGGCCCGGGCGGCACGAAACGGCCGTCGAGGCCGCGCAGCAGACTGGCGATCTCGGCCGGGCCGCAGGCGAGAATCGAAGGTTTGAGACGAGCTTCGATTTCATCGAGCACGCTTCTGGTTTGGGACCAGGGAGGTGGGCAGGTGATTTCGCCGGAGACAAGCTTGGCTGCGAGCAACTCGATGCGTTCGACGGTGTCGCCGTTCGTGCGCCACGGGGCGTCGAGGATGTCTGCGAGGATTTTGGGTGTCGGGCCGCTCCGGGGGGCGGCCATGTCGCAGTCGAGAGGGTCGAAAGACGCCTCCCCAGCTCCTCCACACAGGTGGGAGGGGTCTTTCAGCGTATCCCAAGCAATCGCCCGCTGCAGGCTCGCATCTCCACCCTCACCTAGCCCGCGCGGCACCCGCGCCAGCGCCACAGTCAGATCCGTCAGCAACCGCCCTTCAGGCGACACGCCAAACACATGCAGCCCGTCACGGATCTGCATTTCCTTGAGGTCGCAGAGATAGGCATCAAGCTTCTTCAGCGCCTCACCTTCGGCCTCGCCCTTGGCGATGCCCGCATCCCGATCCAGCCCGATATCAGCGACGAGATCGAGGATCTGCCGGCTGAGCAGGCGGATACGGCGCGGATCGCCGCCCGATGCCTCGTAATACTCGTCGACCAGCGCCTCCAGATCCTTCAGCGGCCCATAACTTTCGGCCCGTGTCAGCGGTGGCGTCAGATGGTCGATGATGACAGCGGCAGTGCGGCGTTTCGCCTGCGTGCCCTCGCCGGGATCGTTGACGATGAAGGGATAGAGATGCGGCAGTGGCCCGAGGATCGCCTCCGGATAGCAGGTCTCCGATAGCGCCAGTGCCTTGCCCGGCAGCCATTCCAGATTGCCGTGCTTGCCCATGTGGATCACTGCCTGTGCGCAGAATTCCTCGCGCAGGAAAGCATAGAAGGCGAGATAGCCGTGCGGCGGCACGAGATCGGGCGAGTGATAACTTTCCTTCGGATCGATATTATAACCGCGCGCCGGCTGGATACCGATCAGCAAGTCGCCGAAACGGGCGAAAGGCAGCGCAAAAGCGCCATCGCGGACATAGGGATCGGCCTCCGGCACACCCCAGCGCGTGCTGACTTCATCCTGAATCTGAGCAGGAAGAGATTCCAGGAAATCCTTGTATCGACTCAGGGAAAGCTGCTCGCGCACGACCTTTCCATCGAAGCCGGAATTGGTCGGCCCCGCCATCAGGTGCCGTATCAGCGCATCACCATCGGCAGGGATATCGGCGACCGGGTAGCCGGCCTTCTCCATCGCTCGCATTACCTCGATAGTGCCTGCTGGCGTATCGAGGCCGACGCCATTGCCGAGCCGTCCGTCGCGGTTTGGATAATTCGCCATGACGAGCGCAACTCGCCTGCTCTCCAACGGCATCTGCCGCAGCCGCGCCCAGTTGGCGGCAAGCGATGCCACATAGTTCATGCGCCCTTCATCCGGCTCGCTGGAAACGATGTTGGCCTCGACAGCAACGTCGTAGCGCGCGGCTGATTTAAAGGAGACGGCGCGCGACAGCACCCTGCCATCCACCTCCGGCAGCGCGACATTCATGCCGAGATCACGCGCCGAGAGCCCTTGCGATGAGACGGCCCAGGCCTCTCGCGACGAAGCGGAGAAGATTGCCTGTAGCACGATCGCGTCGTTGGCCTCCAGCACCGTCGGCTCGCGATCGGCGCCGGGTGCGGAGACGGCAAAGCCTGTCGTGTTGATGACGACCTCGGGCTTCAGTTCGGCGAAGATGGATTCGAGGATGCCCTTGGAGACGGGATCCTTGAGGCTGTAGGCGAAGACCGGCAACGGACGCAGGCCTTGTTGCTGGAGGGCTTCGATCAAGGCTTCGACGGGCTTAGTTTCGCCGCTCTGCACGAGGGCGCGGTAGAAGGCGATGGCGACAGTAGGTGGCGTCCCCTTCCGGACTTGAACTTCGGCTTTGGCAAGCCGCCGCCACTCCTCAACTCCGACAAGCCCTCGCCCCGGCCACCAGATCCCCGCCTTCATCAGCGGCGCGGCTGGCGCCGGCTTCTCCGCCCCCGAAAGCATCGCTGATGCATAGGCAAGAAAGCCTTGCGCATTGGCGTCGCCGCCCTCGATCAGATACGCCCACAGCGCATTCAGATCATCAAGCGACACATTGGAAAACGGCGTCAGCCCCGCATCCGGCCGCGCATCGCCCGGCAGCACCGCAATCAGCGCCCCGTTACGAGCGGCAACCGCATGCAGCGCCTCCAGTGCGTAGTGAAAGTAGCTCGCCCCACCCAGCGCCCGCACGATGATCAGCTTCGCATGCCGTGCCGTGCGTTCGACGTAGGTATCGACCGACATCGGATGCTTCATGCTCATCAGGCTCGCAAGCCTGAGCGTATGCCCGCTCGCCCCGCCGGAATGAGCCGCAGCGATTGCCGCAAGCTCGGTGTCGGCGGCCGAGAGGAACAGGATATCGCCCGGCGACTGGCCGAGGTCGATGGCCTCGTCCCCGTCGCTGATCGTTCCCTGTTGAGCCAGAAGCAGGTGCATCGAAACCCCTTAGACCAGTGCCGCGATCGCCTTGCGCACCGCGTCCTGATCCATCTCATGCAGGCCGATGACGACGAGGCGCGTGGTGCGGGCTTCGCCCGGCGTCCAGGCGCGGTCGAAATACTGGTCGATGCGGGCACCCACGGCCTGCAGCTGCAGGCGCATCGGCTTGCCGGAGACATCGATGAAGCCCTTGAGACGCAGCACGTCATGCTCGGCGATAATGCCCTTCAGCTTCTCGACGAAACCTGATGTATCGGCGATAGCGCCGAGCTCGACGACGAAACTGTCGAATTCGTCGTGATCGTGCGGCGTACCGTCCTCATGCTCCAGCTCGTGATGGGACTTGCGGTTGACGATATCGTCTTCCGTGCCGATGCCGAGGCCGAGCAGCACGCTTGCCGGCACCTCGCCATTCCTGGCCTCGATCATCACAGGCTTGCGGGCGATGCGCGAGGCGACTTCGCTTTTCACACGGCCAAGGCCGTCAGCGTCGATCAGGTCGGTCTTGTTGAGCACGATCAGATCAGCGCAGGTCAGCTGATCCTCGAAGAGCTCCTCGATCGGGCTTTCATGATCGAGCGATTCATCCTCGACCCGGCGTGCATCGACAGCATCATGGTCATCGGCAAAACGCCCTGCGGCAACAGCGGCGCTGTCGACCACGGTGATGACGCCGTCAACGGTGACTTCGCTTCTGATGTCCGGCCAGTTGAAGGCGGCGACCAGCGGCTGTGGCAAGGCAAGGCCTGAAGTTTCGATGACGATATGGTCCGGGCGCTGCTCGCGCTCCAGAAGCTTGGTCATGGTCGGAATGAAATCGTCGGCGACCGTGCAGCAGATGCAGCCATTGGTGAGCTCGATAATATCGTCCTCGGTGCAATTCTCCGCCCCGCAGCCCTTCAGCACATCGCCATCGACGCCGAGATCGCCGAACTCGTTGATGATGAGCGCAATCTTCTTGCCGCCGGCATTGGTGAGCAGGTTGCGGATCATTGTCGTCTTGCCCGCACCGAGGAAGCCAGTGATGACGGTCGCGGGAATTTTCTGCTGCATGGATTTAACCCTTCATTTTCAGCGGCAGACCTGCCGCGATAAAATACACGTCGTCGGCCACAGCCGCGATCATCTGGTGCAGCCGGCCGGCATGGTCGCGAAAATCCCGCGCCATGCGGTTCTCAGGCACGATGCCGAGGCCGACTTCATTGGAAACGATGACGAGCCGCGCCTTTGCCTGCGGTAGAAAGGCGGCAAGGGCGGCGGACTGGGCGGCGATATCGCGCCCCTCCATCATCAGATTGGTGAGCCACAGCGTCAGGCAATCAACGAGAACAGCCCTGCCCTCGCCGTCGATTGCCGCAAGGCGCTCGGTAAGGTCGAGCGGTTCCTCATGCGTGGTCCAGGAGGGGCCGCGGTCGGCCTTGTGCTGGTCGATACGCGCCTGCATTTCGTCATCCCAGGCGCGGCCTGTGGCGATGTAGTGGTGGTCGAGGCCGCTTGTGGTGACGAGGTTTTCGGCGAAGCGGGATTTGCCGGAGCGGGCGCCGCCAAGGATGAAGGTGGCGTTGAGAAGGCTCTTGGTCATGCCACGGCCGCCCTTGGAGCGAAGGCGCGGCTCCACCCACTTCCCTCATCCCTGTGCTTGTCACAGGGATCCAGCGTGCCCAAGTCCTTGGGCACGAGAGACTCACTCAACGACGGCGTAGATTCACTCACTGCGCGGACGCGCCGTGGCTGGATTCCTGTGACAAGCACAGGAATGAGGGAGGAGAGGAAAGTGCGCGCCGGGTAACGTCCACCAACAGGCGCCAGACGCATCCCATCAGGAGGTACCGAACCGACACCTTTCACATGCACCACCAGAGGCAGCGCTGAATCAAATCCTTCAGCCAAGACAACCTCCGTGCTGGCAGCGGGCAAACGGCCCAGTATGGGCATTATGCCCGGCACGGATGGCAGGTCTCCTGGCTCGCAGTTAGCGGCCGCGACAGGGGCAGACCGTTTCCGGTCGCCCCTGATCGTGCCAGCGGATCCGCCTCGCCTTCCCGGCTGCTTCTCGTGAAAAGGCGGACGATTCGTAGAAATAGAGGCGTCCTGCCCCGGCTGATCACGATGCATTCCAGTGGCTTTTCCGGCACTTATACCGCCTTGCCCGCCTGCAGAATGCGAGGCTGTCAGCGCAACGGCTAAAATACCGGACGGAAGACCCTGACTGCTCTACAGTCGCGGGGTCGGCTGTGATGAAGGCGCCCGGCTTGGGTCCGCCCCGTCACATTCCCTTTTCATCCGGAAGGCGTAAGGCCGATCCGGAACCATCCATTATGTCAATTCATGGTTAGGCTTCCGCCCCGGGCATGTCAATCGGCGCACTGGGTGCACACAGAGATCATCTCGACTTACACTACCGATATTATCGTCTTTAATCAAAGGTTTACGTCACAAAAACTTTACGGCGCAGTCGGTATTTTGCCGCAATTGCCGCTCATGCGGATGCCGGCTCCGCCCTTGACCCCCACTCCTGCCGCCTAGTTTCCCCATGATGCTCTCCCGAATGGATATTCGCCGCCTCGGCCCTCTCGGCACCGTCTTTGATCCGGGACGCCTGCGCGCGCTTATCCGCCACAGCGAAATGGGCATGGTCTTTGCCGGCGCGCTCGTCGGTATCGCCTCGGGGCTTGCGGTCACCGCCATGAGCTATGTCTCGGAAGAGATGCACAGGCTGATCTTCGGCATAGACGGCACGACGAGGCTCAGCGCCTCGCAGATCGACAGCAAGTTCCTGCTGATGACGGCCCCGGTTGCCGGCGGCATGCTGCTCGGCCTGTTGATCTTCATTCTCGCCAGATGGCGCAAGAAGCCGATGGTCGACCCGATCGAGGCCAATGCCTTGCATGGCGGCCGCCTGTCGCTGACGGACAGCATCCTCGTCGCCATCCAGAACCTCGTTTCCAACGGCTTCGGCGCGTCCGTCGGTCTGGAGGCCGGCTATACGCAGCTTGCAGCCGGCATCGCTTCGAAATTCGGCCTGAAGCTGCAGCTGCGCCGCTCCGACATGCGCGTCCTCGTCGGCTGCGGCGCGGCCGGCGCCATCGCCGCCGCCTTCAATGCACCGCTGACGGGCGCCTTCTATGCCTTCGAGCTGATCATCGGCACCTACACCATCGTCTCGCTGACGCCCGTCGTCGTCGCGGCCCTCGTCGCTACACTGGTCGCCCGGCTGCTATCCGGCAGCGATTTCATCATCGATGTCGGCAGCTTCGGCGCTGTCCAGCCCGCCGATTACGTGCCGGCGATCGCCCTTGGCGCCTTCTGCGCCGGCATCGGCATCCTCATCATGCAGGGCGTCTCCTTCGTCGAGGAACTGGCGCGCAAAAGCTCCATCGCGCTACCCTTCCGCCCGGCGCTCGGCGGCCTGGTCGTCGGCCTGCTGGCGCTGGCCTCGCCGCAGGTCCTCGCCGCCGGTCACGGCGCGCTGCATCTCAACCTCTCCCATGAGATCACCATTCCCGCGCTGATCGGCCTCTTCCTTCTGAAGTCGGTGGCATCGGCCATTTCGATCGGTTCCGGTTTCAGGGGCGGCCTGTTCTTCGCCTCGCTCTTCATGGGTGCCCTGCTCGGCAAGCTATTCGCCTATTCCGCCCCCTATTTCGCCGATGCGACACTGACACCCGTGATCTATGCCGTGGTCGGCATGAGCTCGCTCGCCGTCGCCGTCATCGGCGGGCCGCTGACCATGACCTTCCTGGCGCTGGAGATCACCGGCGACTTTCCGATCACCGTTCTGGTGCTCGCCGCCGTCATTACCTCCTCGCTCGTGGTGCGCACCACCTTCGGCTACTCCTTCGCCACATGGCGCTTTCACCTGCGCGGCGAGAGCATCCGCAGCGCCCATGATGTCGGCTGGATCCGCAACCTGACCGTAGACAAGCTGATGCGATCAGACGTGAAGACCGCAAAACTTGGAATAACGATGGACGAGTTCAAGGAGGCCTTCCCCATCGGTTCGACGCAGCGCGTCATCCTCGTCGATGACGGCGACAAATATGCCGGTCTCGTGCTCGTGCCGGAAATCTACGCCAACCCCACCAGCGCGCAGGACGAAGCCCAGCAGCTGACCGATTTCATCCGCTACAAAAACGATTTCCTGCAGCCGCAGATGAACGCCAAACAGGCGGCCGCGATCTTCGACAAGACCGAAAGCGAAGCGCTCGCCGTCGTCAACAACCTCATCGAGCGCAAGGTGATCGGCCAGCTCAGCGAAAGCCACACGCTGCGCCGCTACAGCGAAGAACTCGACCGCCGCCGTCGTGAGGTCTCAGGCGAGATCTGAGACATTTGCCGCTGAAGTCAGAAACACGCCGCCATTAGAGCTACGCATCAGACTTTCTGAAAATCGATGCCGATTTCAGGCTACTGCCGTAGTCGGTGCCGCGAGTTTGAACACGTCCGCCCTCCTCGAAACGCCGCGCAATTCGAACGATCCCAGATGTTCGCAGGCGACACCGCAGCCAGCCGCGAAGCTTTCCGACATCAGAAGCGGCTGGCCGAGTTCGCCGCAGAGTTTCTCGAGCCGCGAGGCCTCGTTGACGGCCCTGCCGATCACGGTGAAATCAAGCCTGCCGCGGGCGCCGACATTTCCGTAGAACACCTCGCCGAGATGCAGGACGACGTCGACACCGATATCAGGACCGCCCTCGCGCGTCCGCTGACGATTGAGCGCCTCGTTTGCCTCCAGAACATTTCGGGCCGAGGCGAGCGCAGCCATGCAGGCCGTCTCAGGATCCTCGCCGTCTTCACCGCCTGTCGGGAAGATCGCCAATACGCTGTCGCCCATGAACTTGAGGATCTCACCGGAATTTTCCTCGACATGCCGGCCGATCAGCTCGAAATGCTCGTTCAGAAACCCGGCGATCTCACCGGGTTGATAGACCTCGGTCAACGCCGTGAAGTTTCTGAGGTCTGCAAGCAGGATCGCGGCATTGATGGCGCCTCCCGTTCCCCTCTGGACCTCGCCCGCAAGGATGCGCGCACTCGTCTTGGCGCCTGTATAGACAGCAAGGATATCCGAGGCGGTTCTCGATGCCGCGATGCGGTAGCAGGCAAGCCCCAGTGCCGGGAAAAGCTTTGCGATGATCGTCAGCTGATCATTGGAAAATCCGCCCGGCCTGTCGCTTGTCAAGGACAGGCTGACCCCGCGCAACGCGGCCTCCTTCGGAAACTCCAGCAGGCTCACCAGATGATCCGTGCCGCCGCCAAGCGCGAATTCTGCAAGCTGCGGATAGTTGTCGACACCCTCGCCCTTGGCAAGGATCCAGCGCCCCGACGTTTCGCCTCGGCCCAACAGATAATAGATCGGCGTCTTCTCGAAGCTCAGCTGCGCCGCGCTGCCATATTCGGCCCTCTCGATGGTGGTCGCGCCGCCGCGCACGAAATTGGCCGAGATGCCGGCATACATGGGATGAATGGATGGCATAGCGATACTGCCCCGCCAGATGGGAAAGCCATCCGCGATCAACCGGTCGCACAAACCGGCAATGAGCTCGCCGATATGCTCGCTCCTGATTCCCTCATCTATAAGCCACTGAATATGATTGTTAATTTCGAAACCTCCACATGGGCCGGCGCAATTCTATGATCGGAAATAGGGCGAATGGGCGGCAATGCCGAACCGGGCTGCGACCTCAGGCAACGGCTGCGAGGCCGATGTTTCTAACCATCCATCCCGGCAACGATAACCGCGGGGCAGGCGAAGAGAGAACGATACCTGGCAACACCTTCATTCGCCTGCTTCGCCTCCTCATACCATTCCCGGGCAATGGAGGCGGTGCGGAATTCGATGATCAGAAGCCTGTTCATCTGCCGGTTTCCCTGGACCGGCTGGACCTTGCCTCCCGGAGATCGGACACGGCCCCCATGGAACGTCATATCCGCCGATATGCATGCAAGATAATCATCGATCGCCTGATCTTTGATATCGGGATGGATTTCGAGAATGAAATAGGCGCTCATGGATCGCTGCCTCTAACAAGGGCCGAACAGCCATGCGAGAGTATCGACATGACGCTGACCAGTCCTTAGAATATCGAAACAATTAGTTCGGAGATCTAAACGTTTTGCCGAAAAAGTCAACCGACCGCCTCGCGCGCTACATTCCGACGGTCCAGCTGTTTTCGGCCCGGCTCGGGCTGTTCCACCAGAAGGTGGCCGAGCAGGTGGGCTTGACCAGCACCGAATTCAAGTGCTTCCGGCTGTTGGAAAAACTCGGACCGCTGTCGATGACGGCCCTGTCGCGCGAGGTCGGATTGAAGATCGGTACGGTCAGCGGGCTGATCGACAAGCTGGAGGCGACCGGCTTCGTCGTCAGGCAACGGGATGAGACCGACAAACGCCGCCTTGTCCTGGTTGCCTGTCCCGAGGCCTCGGCACGCGCCACCCGGCTCTACGAGGAGCAGAGCGAGCCGGTCTCCGCGATCCTGGACTCCTACAGCGAGCCGGAATTCAACCTGCTGCTGACCTTCCTCACCGATCTCGGCAATATCTTCGCCCGGACCTCTCCGCCATCGCTGAAAGAACCGCATCCCGAGCAGGCCTCCACCCACTCCGGTGAGAAGCCATGAAAAACGCCGCAGGAATGAAGGCGGGCATCTCCGATCACATCCTTACCGTCATGCCGCCGTCGACGGTCAGTACGTGGCCGTTGACGAAGGAAGCGGCACCGCTTGCAAGAAACAGCGCCGCGCCGGCGATCTCGTCCGGGCGGCCCCAGCGTTGGACCGGGATGCGCTGGCGCACGAAGGGCATCAATTCCTCGTTTGCAGCCATCGCCGCATTCGTCTCGGTGGCGAACCAGCCGGGCGCAATCGCGTTGCTGGTGATGCCATGCGGCCCGAATTCGACCGCCATGGCGCGCATCAGGCCGGTCAGGCCCTGCTTGGCCGCCGGATAGACGCAGTCGCCGGGCATGACGACATGGCCGCTGATCGAGGTCACCGCGATCAGGCGGCCGTAATTGCGCCGCTTCATCAGCACGGTTGCGTCCCGCGAAAGCGTTATCGCCGCGGCCAGATCGGTGCGCAGCAACTCGATGATGGCATCGTCGTCGAATTCGGCCAGCAGCCGCCTGTCGCGGGCGCCGACATTGTTGATCAGGATATCGAGACGGCCATGGGTCCTTTCGATGTCGGCCATCAGCCCGCGCTGGGCCTCTCGGTCGGCGATGTCGAACGGGGCGGCCTGCGCCGTCTCGCCAGCGGCGCGGATGGCCCTTACGGCATCTTCCAGCGTCGCCGCTGTGCGCCCGGTGACGATGACGTGCGCACCGGCCTCGGCAAGTGCGCGTGCCATCTCGAAGCCCAGGCCACGGCCGCCGCCGGTCACGAGCGCCACCTGACCTGCCAGTGAAAATCTATCCAGTATGCTCATGATCTCTACCGCTCTCGACTGGGTGCGTTGCAGCGATAATTAATGGACTCAGTCAACTAATTTGGCAATAGCGGAGCCTCGTCGATGAACGCAGGCCATCCGGCCTAGTCAAGCAGTCCTGCAAGCCAGCGCGGGTCGAGATGTTTCTCCAGGTCGACTGCGACCTCATCGAGCGTCCGGTCGACGCTCTCGCGGTAGTTGCCGCCCTCGCCTGAGAGGCCAAAGCTTTGAAGCAGCCGGGCGCGGTAGGCGTCGCTGCCGAAGAGGCCGTGCAGATAGGTGCCCATGATCCGGCCGTCGGCCGAAACCGCACCGTCGGCCAATCCATCCACGATCGCCGCCGGCCGTTCGCAATCAGCCCCTTGCGTGACGCCGAGGTGGATCTGATAGCCTGACAGCGGCACGTCATATTCCGCCGAATGGGCAGAGCTGTTGCGCACTGTCTTCTCCGGCGCCATCTCCGTCTCGACATCGAGCAGGCCAAGCCCTTCGATCTCTGTCGTCGTGCCCTCGATGCCGAGCGGATCATGCACCTTGCGGCCGAGCATCTGGTAGCCGCCGCAAATGCCGATCACCCGGCCGCCACGGCGCACATGGGCGGCAATGTCGCGGTCCCATCCCTGCGCCCTGAGATCGGCGAGATCCGATATGGTCGATTTCGAGCCGGGCAGGATGATCAGCGCTGCATCGGCTGGCAGCCGCTCGCCAGCGCGCACGAAGACGAGCTCAACGCCAAGCTCGGCCCGCAGCGGATCGAGATCGTCAAAATTGGCAATGCGCGGCAGCACCGGCACGGCGATCTTCAGCGCCCCCCGCTCGCCCTTCACCAGCCGCTCCAGCACGACGGAATCCTCGGCGGGCAGCCGCCCGGCCGCCTTAAGCCAGGGCACGACGCCGAAGCAGGGCCAGCCGGTGAAACCTTCGATGGCGCGGATACCGTCGTCGAACAGGCTTACATCGCCGCGGAACTTGTTGATGATGTAACCCGAGATCATCTTGCGATCTTCCTCGCTGAGGATCGCGTGCGTGCCGACCAGCGAGGCGATCACCCCGCCACGATCGATATCGCCGACGAGAACGACAGGGACGTTCGCCCGCGTCGCAAAGCCCATATTGGCGATATCGCCGGCCCTGAGATTGATTTCGGCGGGTGACCCTGCCCCCTCGACGATGACGAGGTCGGCACCCTCGGACACCTTGGCGAAACTCTCCAGCACGGAAGAGAGCAGCTGCGGCTTCAGCCGTTGATAGTCGCGCCCCTTCGCCTGCCCGAACACCCTGCCCTGCACGATGATCTGGCTGCCGTTTTCCGACTGCGGCTTGAGCAGCACCGGGTTCATATGCACCGATGACGGTGTGCGTGCTGCGAGCGACTGCAGCCATTGCGCCCGGCCGATCTCGCCGCCGTCGTCGGAAACCGCCGCATTGTTCGACATATTCTGCGGCTTGAACGGCCGCACCGTCAGGCCGCGATTGGCCGCCAGCCGGCAGAGCCCCGCCACCAGCACCGTCTTGCCGACATCCGAGCCGGTTCCCTGCAGCATGATGGCTCTGGTCATTGGCGCCTATCCGTGAAGTATTTCCGGCAGGCCTACAATGCGCGCGGATATCAGGTCAACAGAGGGCCAGAAATGCGAAAACCGCGATCGGGCCATAAGCCCTACGCGGTTTGCCGTAAAAACGCAGGCGTCTTCATCATTACGCAATGAAGCTCGCTTTTTCCGGGACGCAGTACCTGATCCGGAAAAGCAGCGGATGTCCCCCGCCGCGTCACAACAGATAACGGCACATTCTTACCGGATGGTTAGTGAAGACCCAACCGGAGACAAAATTCGACTTTTTTTGAACTTTTCCGACTTTCTCTCACTTGGAACCGCTTTCACCCCTCGCCGCGAGCGTGCATTTCCACCAATCGCACCCCGGGCCGCAGTTTCATGAAACTACCGGCATAAATTCTTCGAATTCAATAATTTAGTTACAAATACAACACGGAAAAGAGAGTTGATTTCCTGCAGCAAATCCGTAGGTTTGCTCATATTAAGCCATCGATAGAAATGGCCAGCGACGAGCCGCCGGAAGACCAGACGAACGGCGCCGCACATAGGAAAAGCCGCGTGGAGCCATATTCCGGCCGTGGGCACCTGAAGCGGCGGGGAGATTTGTCGGCTAATTGCCTCGGTGCATGCGCGTTCGATCACATAAAAATTTCGGGGAACGTATAATGAAGACATTTTTCACGTCATTCATCCTTGCGGTCTGCTTTTATGCCGGAATAGCGGAGGCGCAAGCTGCCGGATGCGGCAAGGTCTCGATCGCCGAGATGAGATGGGGCTCCGCCGCCATTGCCGCGAGCTTCGATAAATTCATCCTGGAAAAGGGCTACGGCTGCTCCGTCACCATCGTGGATGGCGATACGCTGCCGACTTTCGCCTCCATGAATGGCAGCGGCACGCCCGATATCGCCTCGGAATTCTGGGTGAAGGCGGTCAAGCCGCAGCTCGATGCCGCCATCAGCGCCGGGCGTCTGGTCAAGGGCGCCGAAATTCTTGCGGATGGAGCGGTCGAAGGCTGGTACATTCCGAAATTCATCGCCGACGCAAACCCGGATATTCGTTCCGTGCAGGATGCGCTGAAGCATCCGGAACTCTTTCCCGATACCTACGATCCCTCGCGCGCCGCAGTCTATAATTGCCCGGAAGCCTGGGCCTGCGAGATCTCGACCAGCAATCTCTTCAGAGCGCTCGATGCCGACAAGCTCGGCTTTGCGCTGGTCGACAGCCGGACACCCAAGGATTTCGACGGTTCGATTGCCCGCGCCTTTGAAAACAAGGTCGGCTGGCTCGGTTATTACTGGGCGCCGACATCAGTCATCGGCAAATACGACATGAAACAGCTGGGCTTCGGTGTGCCGCACGACGAGGCCGAATGGAACGCCTGCACCTCGGTGCCCCGTTGCGCCAATCCCAAGGTGAACGCCTATCCGGTGTCGCAGGCCTTCACGCTGATGACCAGGGCTTTCGCTGATCGCGCCGGCCCGGTCATGAACTATCTGAACGCCCGCAGCTGGGACAACGAGACCATCAGCCAGGTGCTGGCCTGGCAGGATGAAAATGGCGAGGACAACGAGAATGCAGCCCTCTATTTCCTGCAGAATTATGAGGAGCTCTGGAGCCGCTGGGTTCCGGCCGATGTAGCCGAGAAGGTCAAGGCCAGTCTATAAGCCTTGCTGACAACAAGGACTGGACGATTCGTTATGACTGGCACGGTGCCCTTCCCCGATCGCGATACCGTCGCGGAAAAACTCGCGGCGCTCTCGGAAACCGACAAATCCTACCTGTCACTGCTCATGGAAAATCCGGCGCAGGACGATAACCTGCTCGCGGGTCTCTATCGGCATCTCGACATCGCCTCCTCCGCGCGCCTTCTCAACTCGCTGAAGCTTGAAACCCTCGGCAAATGGATCGGCGAAGCTGCACCCGACCGGCTGCAGATCAGGCTCATGGAAGCGGCGCGCTCCAGCCAGCACCCGGCCTATGCCGCATTCCGGACCGGGCTGACCCGATCCGGCGGCCTCGAAAAAGCCTATCCGACTTCAAAAATCTGAAAGTAATTATCTCTTCGCTGCGCGATCGACACTGCGGCCGGCATCCTGCGTGGCATTGACGGCATTTGCCGTATCCCTGCCCACGCCACGGATCGTGTTGGCGCAAGAAGAAAGCGTAAGAAGGATCATCAAGGCGGATGCGATTTTACCCGTGGTCGTCATGTGCGAAATCCTTTTGTGAAATCAACCCCGAACGGCTGAAGCCGTCCGGGCGGGATAACGCATTCGTGAGCGAAAAGTTCACCGGCTAAGAGCCTTTCTCCGGAGAAGGCCAACATCTTCGAGATCGTCAAACGCGATTCAGCAACCAGGGACGATAGCCCGCGCCGATCGCTGCCCATCAAGCACATATTCAGCTGCGCTCGACGCCCTTTGCCGCCAGGATATCGTCAATGGCTGCCGACATCAGAAACGCTGACAGCTGCCTGGCAGCGTCTGCACTCGTTGAATTGGCGCTGATGCCAATGGAAAAGTCGATGTAGCTTTGGAGTTCTGCCGGAAACTTGCCGACGAGCATGACCTCGGGAGCGGCGGCGAGGATAGACGTCACGGGAACGACACCCATCTCGGCCTCCCCGCGGCCGACAGATGCCGCCGTCTGGCCTCCTGCTACCGGCACCAGCTTGGGCTTCACCTCTTCGGCTATTCCCAAGCGCTCCAGCAAACCGGAGAAGTAGCCACCGCTGGTTCCGTCACTGGCATAGGCGATTGATCCGGCGTTCTTCAAGGCGTGTTTGAATGCTTCCACGGAGCCAATGTCGAGCGGTCGGCTGCCTTCTTTTGCCGCCACTCCCATTGCTATCCGACCGAAAGCGACCTGGCTCCCCGCCTTGACCTTCCCCAGGGCGGTGAGTTCCTCAATCAGATCAGGATTGGTGATGACGAGATCGAAAGGTTCCCCGGCTTCAATCTGCTTCCTTACGGTCGGATTGAGCTCCCACCTGACCGCGACCTTGCATCCTGAGATCGTTTCGAACCGGGAGATGACGGCAAGGACGGCAGGTCGGACCGCAACAGCGCCAAAAAGCCGGACTTGCTGATCCATGGCCTGACCGTCCTTGTAAGGTGGTATCTAAGCATTCCGCGTCTACGCGATCATTCCATATCGCTCTGTGCCAATCAGGCAGCCGCCGCTTTCGATCTTTCGGCGAAGGATGCGCGAATGCTGTCGGCCACCGTCTCGATCGGCCCTGTCATCTGCGATGCAGTCAAAAGCTGGATGTCGAAAGACCCCAGTTCCGGCAGCCCTTCCTGGATGCCGAGGATAGCCATATCCTCGCTGACATAGGAGAGCGGCAGCGGCGCGATGGCGAGATCGGAGACCACGGCGGCGCGCTGCGCCATCGTGTGGGCGCTGAGATAGGCGACGCGATAGGGCCGCTTGTTGCGCTCGAGCTGGGTGATCGCCTCCTGCCGCCAGATGCAGCCGTCTTCCCAGATGGAGATCGGCAGCGGATCGCGCCGGTGCGCCGAGCCGCATTTGGCTCCCGCCCAGACGAGGCGCTCGCGATAGACGACCTCACCATTGGTCGGGAAAGGCCGCGTGGCGCAGTTGATGAGCGCAAGATCGAGGCGCTGTTCCTCCATCCGCTTCTTCAGGCCGATGCTCATGTCGATCGTCACATCGACCATGATGCCTGGATAGATCTGCGCAAAGCTCTTCAGGATCTGCGGCAGCAGCCGCTCGCCGATATCCTCGGGCGCGCCGAGCCGCACCACGCCGCTGAGCTCGGGCATGATGAAGCGCGACACCGCCTCGTTGGAGAGCGCCAGGATGTTGCGCGCGTAAGACAGCAGCATTTCACCATGCTGCGTCAGCGTCACCGAGCGCGCATCGCGGCGAAACAGCGTCACGCCAAGCTGCTCTTCGAGCTTCTTGATCTGCATGGAAACGGCCGACGGCGTGCGGAACACGGTTTCGGCCGCAGTCGAAAAATTACCGGTCTCTGCAATGGCCACGAAGGTGCGCAGCACGTCATTGTCGAGCAGAGGAATGGGACGGCGAAACGGGATTGTCATCGTCACATCTTTCAATTTTTCTGAATGACCAAGGATTATCATTCCATTTGATTGAAAGTCAATCTGCGCCCTATTTTTGCAGGGCAACCGCCATCGAGCCTATTTGAGTTCAGCCCTCGGTACCGAAACGGCTGGTCTTGAAGCTGGTTCCAGCCGCACCTGAAGCAACCGCCCGGCCCTCGCCGACACCCTTCGGATAGGTGTTGCCGATCATGGCAGGCGCCGTGAGTTCAACTGACGTTTCCGGTGATCGCACTGCCCAGGCAATCAGCGCTCGTGCGGACATTTCTCCGACGCCACCCGAGACATGCTCCGACGCGGAGACCGGCAACACCGCGATCTGCTCGGCCGTCGGTGCGGGATGGGTCAGCCGGTCGGCGATACCTGACGTATTGGCAGGCTTGCGACCGACGACGAACCGCGTGAAATCGGCCGGGGCCGGCTGGACGGATGCCAACACCGGCGCAACCGCCGGCACAGGTGCGGGCGTCTCGCTTTCCACGGCCTCGATTTCAACAGGCCGCAGCATCGGCAGCGGAACGGTCAGTGAGGCAAGATCGGCAAAGGCCCGGTCGGCGACCGCCTTGTCCTCCGGCTTGGCAAGCTGCGGCGCCAGTCCGATCTCGGCCCGCCTCTGCGGCGTCGGCAGCATGGCGGTGACAAGGCTTCCGGTCACGACGGGATCAGGTGCCTTCACGGGTGCTGCTGCGCGTGCCGTCAGCAGGGCCGATGCCGCTGCCTTTGGCGCTACAGGCGTATCGTCATCCTCATCTTCACCTGCGGCAATCTCGATCGGTGCCGAGCGGATACCCTTCTTGCGCTCGGCAAGCGCCACCTGATAGCCCGGCAGCGGTCGTCCGTCCGCCGGCAGGTGGATCGTGCGTCCGTCAGGGAAAAGCCGCGCCAGCTCCTGGCGCGACATGCGCGGCCAGGCGCGCACATTGCCGACGTCGAGATGCACGAAGGGCGAACCCGATGTCGGGTAATAACCGACGCCGCCGACCTGCATCTGCATGGCAAGCGCGCGCAGCGTCGCAAGCTTGACACCGGGAATGTAGAAATCCATCGCCTTGCCGAGCATGTGCTGGCTGCGCTTGGCGACACCGGTATTGCGCGATCGGTTGCGCAGCATGTTGTTGGTCGCCGGCGAGCGATAGGCCGAAACGACGTGGATCGCCTCCTTCGCCCCGCTCTTGCGATAGACTTCCCAGACGAGGTCGAGCAGCCGCGGGTCCATCCTGGCCGGCTCGTTGCGCCGCCAGTCGCGCAGGAAGCGGTTGATCTGGTTGAGGCCGCGCTGGTCGAACTTGCCGTTGCGCTTGAAGACGATCGTCGCCCGCTCGCCGGTATGCGTGAAGTAGAGTTTCAGCGCCCTGTCCTCGGCCGCCGCCTCGCCCGATCCGGCCATGACAGCAAAAACGAAGGCCGCGGCGATCGCCATGCGATGAGCGACGACAGACAAAAACCACGCAGACGCGGTCGTCGGAATGGCGGCGATGGCTTGATGAAGGGACACAGACTTCGTCCTTGGTGCGAAACACGAAAACATCACAGGCACCGCACACGTGGGCGGCGTTAAGCCTTCATTATGGTCAATAGATCCTTAAGAGGGGGTTTATGAGCTGCGGACTATATGAGACGCCGTTTCAAGGAGATGCCGTCTTGCGGCTCTCCAGTTGCGGTGGCTGCGAGAAGTCCCGCCATAATTATCTTGGCAAGCGCCATGATCTTTGACGGGAACCCTCGCAAAGCGAGGCGAGATCGCATAGTTTCGACGGATCATTGTCATCGAAACAGGCCAAAGTTTGTATACCGAAATAGCCATCGTCGTCCTCCTCACCATTCTCAACGGCGTCCTGGCGATGTCGGAGCTCGCAATCGTCTCCGCCCGCCCGGCACGCCTCAGGGTTATGGCTGATCAGGGAAGCAGAGGAGCGCGACTGGCTCTGCGGCTCGCGGAGAATCCCGGCCGTTTCCTGTCGACGGTTCAGATCGGCATCACCCTCGTCGGCGTACTATCAGGTGCCTTCTCGGGCGCGACGCTCGGCGCGCGATTCTCCACCTGGCTGCTGGCGCAGGGGCTTCCCGATGCCTGGGCGGACGGGCTTGGCGTCGGTACGGTCGTCGTAGCGATCACCTATCTCTCCCTCATCATCGGCGAACTGGTGCCCAAGCAGATGGCCCTTCGCGCGCCGGAAGCCGTCGCCGCCAGGGTCGCTCCGACCATGACCTACCTGTCGAAGGCGGCTCTGCCGCTCGTCTGGCTGCTCGACGGCTCGGGCAAACTCGTTCTCGCCCTGCTCGGCCAGTCCGGAAAGAACGCCGATGGCGTCACCGACGAGGAGATCAAGACGGTTCTCGCCGAAGCCCAGAGCGCTGGCGTAATCGAAATAGGCGAGTCCGCCATGATCACCGGCGTCATGCGTCTTGCAGACAGAACGGCACGTGCGCTCATGACGCCGCGGCGCGACGTCGAGCTGGTCGATATCGAAGATACCGCCGAGGAGATCCGCAAGACCATCCAGACGACCTCGCGAACGCGACTGCCGGCCCGCAAGGGCAGCTCCGACGAGGTTCTCGGCGTTCTGGCCGTCAAGGATTACTACGACGCCCTTGAAGCCAACCGGACGGTCGACATCATGACGCTGGTACACGATGTTCCGATCATCTCGGACCTCGCTCCCGCTTCCTCGGTGATCGAATCCATCCGCAAGTCCTCGCAGCATATGGTTCTGGTTTTTGACGAATACGGCCACTTCGAGGGTGTGATCACGTCAGGCGACATCCTCGAATCGATCATGGGTGTTTTCGGCGATGCGGCCTCCGGCGAAGAACCGGCGATCAAGCGACGCGAGGATGGCTCCTACCTGGTTTCCGGATGGACACCGATCGACGAGTTTTCGGAATTCATGAACTTCCCCGTTGATGAAGACGTCGAATATCAGACCGTCGCCGGTCTCGTTCTGGAAGAACTGAAGCATCTGCCCGAGCTTGGGGAGACCTTCATCAAGAACGACTGGAAATTCGAGGTGATCGACCTCGACGGGCGGCGCGTCGACAAGCTCCTCGTCAGCGCGCTGACGAAGGACGAGGCACGGGCGGAGAACTGATCGGTACGACGGAGCCGGGATGCAAGCGGCCTGACGGCCCTTGCGCCCTCTGCTCGCTGCCAGACGTGCTATTCTCAGGCTTGCGCCCTATATCCTTCATTCCAAACGACAATCAGGGAATGTCCATGTCCGCCACCACCCACGACGCAGACCGGTCTCATGCAGGCCAGCAAAAGTTTGCGGCTCTCCTGCTCGGGGCGGTCGGAGTGGTCTATGGCGATATCGGAACGAGCCCACTCTATGCCTTCCGCGAAGCGCTTCGGCCCTTCACCCATGACGGCGTCACTCCAAACGAGGTCATCGGGCTGATCTCGTTGATGATCTGGACGCTGACGATCATCGTCACGTTCAAATACGTGCTGTTTCTGCTTAGGGCGGACAATGAGGGCGAAGGCGGCACCCTTTCCCTGCTGGCCCTTCTCATGAAGAAGACCAGCCGGCACGCGACCATCTTCTTCTTCGCAGGCATTATCGGCGCCGCACTCTTCATCGGTGACGCGATGATCACGCCTGCCTTGTCGGTATTGTCGGCGCTCGAAGGTCTGAAGCTCGTGACACCGGTCTTCACCCCCTACATCCTGCCGATCGCCATCGCGATCATGCTGCTCCTGTTTTTCGTCCAGTCAGTCGGCACCGCATCCGTGTCAAAGCTTTTCGGTCCGATAACGCTGCTGTGGTTTCTCGTGATGGGCCTTGGCGGACTCGCCCACATCGCCGACGATCCGGCGATCTTCGAAGCGCTCAATCCGCTCTACGCCTTCGACTTCATCACCCATGCAGGCCTCATTGGCCTCGTGGTCCTCGGCGCCGTCTTCCTGACCGTGACGGGCGCGGAAGCGCTCTATGCCGACCTCGGCCATTTTGGCAGGAAGCCGATCCAGGTCGCCTGGTTCGCAGTGGTCTTCCCGTCGCTCCTCCTGAACTATCTCGGCCAGGGCGCGCTTGTGCTTGCCAACCCGCAGGCTGCGTCTGATCCGTTCTTCCTGATGTTTCCGGAATGGGCGATCCTTCCGGTGGTCATCCTTGCCACCGCAGCCACCATCATCGCCAGCCAGGCGGTCATTACCGGGGCGTTCTCTCTCGCCCGTCAGGCGATCCATCTCGGATTCCTTCCTCGGCTGGAGATCTGCTTCACCTCCGCCTCCAACACCGGCCAGATCTATGTCCCGGCCGTCAACATGGCGCTTCTCATTGGTGTGCTTGCCCTGATCTTCGCATTCGGCTCCTCCGAGGCCCTCGCCACCGCCTATGGAATTTCGGTCACCGGTGCGATGGTCGTCACCACCATCCTGTCCTTCCAGTTTCTCCGCGTCGTCTGGGGATGGAACGTGCTCATGGCATTGGCGGCACTCCTGCCGCTCCTCGTGCTTGAAAGCATCTTCCTGGGCGCCAACCTCCTGAAGATCCACGACGGCGGCTACGTCCCGATCCTGATCGCCGGCGCGCTGATGGTTATGATGTGGACCTGGAAGAAGGGAACGCTGCTTGTGCGCCAGAAGTCCGCCAGCAACGACATACCCCTGATGCAGTTTCTGGCGTCGATCGAACGGAAGTCGGATCACGCTCCCGCCCAGGTCCCGGGCACCGCGATCTTCCTGACCAGCCTTCCCGATATGACGCCCGGCGTGCTGCTGCACAATCTGAAGCACAATCGCATTCTTCACGCCCGCAACGTCATCCTCAATGTGAAGACCGCTCCGCGCCCCTATGTGCCGGAAACGGATCGGGTGACGATCGAAAGGCTGTCGGAGCGCTTCATCAAGATCCAGCTCCTGTTCGGCTTCATGGAGGATCAGGACGTCTCCAAGGCCCTGCCGCTCTGCCGCAAGGCGGGCTTCGACTTCGAGATCATGTCGACCTCGTTCTACGTCGGCAGGCGCAAGCTCGTCGGCGATCCGAATACCGGCCTTCCGGCTTGGCAGGACCGCCTCTTCATCGCCATGGCCGGCTTCGCCATCGACCCTTCGGACTATTTCCAGCTCCCTAGCAACCGTGTTGTGGAGCTCGGAGAGCAGATGGTCATCTAACCGCTTCTGCGTGGATCGTCCACACCCGTCCACCCGTTTATATGTCGCCCGACAGGCACGAAGCGCTGCCGAAGGCAGCCCGTCACAGCCATTCTACGCGCGCCTCATCTTTCAATTTCTCTGAACCTAAGACCCAGTTCATTTCATTTGTTTGAACCAGCCTCAGCACCTATATTTTAGTTGTGACGATGAGGCTGAAGAAAAGGAGGCCGATCATGTCGCAGACATTAGGCTTCAACATCCTCCAGGCTTTCTTCGCGTTTCGCGCGCGCATGTTTCGGGTGGCGGTACGCGAACGGATCAGGCAGGAAATGAAGCATTATCCGCCGCATCTTGCGGCCGATATCTGCGCCCTGCCCGCCCTGGACGAGCAGCAGCGATAGTTCAAAATCGCTTATGGTACCCATGAAATCTATTCGTTTGAATGATGAGTGCCGCAAGCGCATATTTCACTTCAAGGATACGGCAATCCCGTATCTCGCAAGGAAAGGAAACGGCAATGACCTCTATGACCTACAGAGATGGCGGCAAGGGCCTGTCGTCCTATAGCAGACATTCCTCGCTCGGTTCCTATGCCGACAAGCTCGTGCGCGCATGGCGCCGGTGGCAGACGGAACGTCAGATCGAATCCATGCCTCTCGACATCCGCAAGGATATCGGCTGGCCGAGCGCCGATGAGACCGGCAAGGACAGAGCTCACTAAACATAGGGCTCATGAATGCAATACCATGCAATGAATGCGACATACCTCCCAAGCTAAAGGCGGTGCCTGTCCCAAGCAGCACCGCCTTTTTCATATCCTCCGCCTGCCCTTTCCCCGGTGAATTTCGCAGGACTATGCCCCCGCAGCGACGCCTTTTGCATCGCTCGCGCCGCAAATCACCGATCATGTCGCAGATTTGCTCTTCCTAGCCGCATTTATCCATGCCAGTGTCGCTTTTGGAACATCGGAACGACGCATTCCACGCGACCAATATGCAGTCGCCCTCGAGCATGGATTTTCCAATGAACAAGATGCAGCTCAAGAAACGTTCCGTAGTCTTCTTCATGGTTCCGCAATTCACCATGCTGCCCTTTGCGGCGGCGGTGGATACTCTGCGGATCGCAAACCGCATGCTCGGCTATCCGGCCTATACGTGGCGCCTGAGCTCGGTCGACGGCGAGAAAGTCTATTCCTCCTGCGGCATCGGCGTGGAGGCCAATTCGTCGCTCGCTGAAGAGCGCCGCCATCTCGGTGGCGAAAACCGGCCGGGCATGCTGCTCGTCTGTTCGGGCATCGATGTTGAGACCTTCAACAACAAATCCGTCAATGCCTGGCTGCGCGAATCCTATAATCGCGGCGTCGCCGTCGGTTCGCTCTGTACGGGCGCGCATGTGCTTGCCCAGGCAGGTCTCCTGAACGGCAAGCGCTGCGCGATCCACTGGGAAAACCTGCCGGGCTTCTCCGAGGCCTTCCCGCAGGCCGAGGTCTATGCCGACCTCTACGAGATCGACAACAACCTCTACACCTGCGCCGGCGGCACGGCCTCGCTCGACATGATGCTGAACCTCGTCGGCGAGGATTTCGGCGAAAGCCTTGTCAACCGCATCTGCGAGCAGCACCTGACCGACCGCGTGCGCAACCCGCATGACCGCCAGCGCCTGCCGCTGCGCGCCCGCCTCGGCGTCCAGAACGCCAAGGTGCTGTCGATCATCGAACTGATGGAAGGCAATCTCGCCGAGCCGCTATCGCTGCTCGAAATCGCCGAGGGTGCCGGCCTGTCGCGCCGCCAGATCGAACGCCTGTTCCGCCAGGAAATGGGCCGGTCGCCAGCCCGCTACTATCTTGAAATCCGTCTCGACCGCGCTCGTCACCTGCTGGTGCAGTCTTCTATGCCGGTCGTCGAAGTCGCCGTCGCCTGCGGCTTCGTCTCCGCCTCGCACTTCTCCAAGTGTTATCGCGAACTCTATCAGCGCTCACCGCAGCAGGAGCGCGCCGATCGCAAGATGACCATGGCCACCGCCCGCCAGCAGGCGGTTGCGGCTTGAGGCAGTGACGGCAGGATGACGAAACATGAAAGGCGGCTCGGTGGCCGCCTTTTTGATTTGCGAGGGCACCACCCTCTCCTTCGTCATGCTCGGGCCTGTCCCGAGCATCTGCTGCCGTCTCGTCTTTTGGAACGTAGCGGATGTCAGAGACAAGCCCGAGGATGACGGCGAGTGGAATTGCGCCCCTTACTGCGCCGCCTCTTCCGTCATCTTGGCATCGGAATAGACAAGGTTTCGCCCCTTGTGTTTGGCCATGTAAAGAAACTGGTCTGCCGCGTTCAGATAGTTCTCGAAGGTCTCGTAGCCGGCGATCTCGGCAACACCAATCGAGACCGTCACCGACAGTTCCTCATCGTCGGCCGTCACCTTGAGGCGGGAAATATCCGAGCGGATCTCATCGCAGAGCTTGGTAGCGGCCAGCGAATCCATCTGCGGGAAGAGAATGGCGAATTCCTCGCCGCCGAGGCGCGAGAGGAGATTGTCGCTACCTTCGAAGATCGTCTGCAGCCTGTCCGCGACAGCCTTCAGCACCTTGTCGCCGATCTCATGACCATAGGTGTCGTTGAGGCGCTTGAAATGATCAATATCGAGAATGGCGACCGCGGTCGACATTTTGAGCCGCAGGCATTCGTTCACCAGCTTCGGGCCGTTGTCGTAGAAATAGCGCCTGTTATAGAGGCCCGTCAGGTAATCGCAGGCCGCCGCTGCGCGCAGCTGCTTCATCTGCGTCAGCGTCTCGACATTGTTGGCGATGCGGCATTGCAGCTCTTCGGCCACGAACGGCCGGTAGACGAAATCGCTGGCACCGGCCTTCAGGAAGCTGGCCGACAGCATGCGGTCGTTCGACGAGGAAACACCGATGACGCGCAGCTTGTCCGAGCCGAACCGGTGGCGGATGCGCCGCGTCAGCTCATAGCCGCTCATATCGGGCATGTGATGGTCTGTGACGACGAGTTCGATATCGCTGTAGGCCTCAAGTGCCGCAATCGCCTCAAACCCGGAACTGGCTTCGACGACCATATATTGCTGGGCTTTCAGGAGATCGACCAGTACCTGGCGCGCAGATGAAACGTCGTCGACGACGAGCACCCGCGTCTTCCGGTTCATGATCGCACGGCGCACGGTCGCGACCAGATTGTCGAGCGCGAATTCGTTATCCTTCAGCACATAGTCTATAACATTGCGCTCGAGGATGCGGGCGCGCGTATTGAGATCGAAGGTCGCGGTAAAGACGATGGCCGGAATATTGTGCTCGATCGTGCAGTCGAGCGCCTCGCCATAGGGCGAATCCGGCAGGTTCAGGTCAACGACGGCCATGCTGCAGCCGTGGTCGTCCTGCGAGAGCGCTTCGCGCAACGCCTTCAGCGAGGAGCAGCAGACAACGCTGAGGTTGAGCTCGGTCTGGAACCGATGGCGGAGCACGGCGGAAAACATTCGAGAATCCTCAACCAGAAGTATGCGGATTCCTCCAAACCGAGGACCTGCATTCTCCCGCTGAAAATCCCCCTGGAATGTCACAGCTGCCTACCCCTCCACACGCCCAAGGGGGTCGACTCGCCCCCTCTTGCCGTGCCGGACGATAGCCGAGGCCTCCCCTCCAGTGAAGAGGCAAATGACGGCAGCAACACCTGCGATTGCAGAAATATGAGCTTCCGTCATGTCTTTCAGGTGTGGGCCGATCACGGAGCCGCTTCCCTGCACCCGATCTTTGCGGCAGGGTCAGGCAACAGCCCGTTCCTTGCGCATGGACTGGATCTGCAGGAGCGTATCCAGGTTCTGGTTGACGCGGCAGTAGAACTCTTCGTCGATGAACGGGCGCAGCATGAAGTCGTTGCCGCCGGCCTTCAGGAACCGCGCTGAAAGCAGGCGGTTGGAAGAGGAGGAAACGCCGATGATGCGCAGCTGGTGCGAGCCGATCGACGCGCGGATGCGGCGGGTCAGCTCGAAGCCGTCAATATCGGGCATGTTATAGTCGGTGACCATCAGGCCGATATCGCGGTTGGCCTTGAGGATTTCGAGCGCCTTGGCGCCGCTCTCGGCGGTGCTGACGCGGAAATTATAGCGCTTCAGGCGGCTGGAAAGCAGCGCGCGGGCCGTGGCGCTATCATCGACGATCAGCACGTGATGGCGGTGATTGGTCAGGAAGCGGCAGATCGATTCCGCCAGCAGGTCGACGGCAAAGATATTGTCCTTGAGGATATAGTCGACGATATCCTTGGCGAGCAGCTTGTCGCGCATGCCTTCCTGGAAGGTGCCGGTAAAGACGATCGTGGGGATCGACAGATCGACCAGATATTCCAGCGCCTCGCCGTTTTCGGCGCCCGGCAGGTTGATGTTGGAGATCGCGAGCGTAATCGGATCAGAAGACTTGTCGTAGGAAAGCTGCAGCTCTTCGAAGCTGCGGCAGATCTCGACATCGATATCGAAGAGCTCCTTCAGGCGCTTTCCGATCATCGAAGTGAAGACGTTGGAATCTTCAGCGAGGATAATACGCGCGCCGGCAAACATTTCTCCGGAATATTGCATCCCCGAAATACCTAGAAACGCCATGGCAAACCTTTAAAGTGGAAATTCTGTCCCCGAACGAAACGGTTACATGAATTCATTTGAATAATTATTAATCGGCTTGCCATAGCCAGCTATGAAAAAGGCGGCCGATGGTGCGGCCGCCTTTTTCTTGTCAATATGATTAAGAAATCACGTGCGAAGTGCGGCGTTCTCCGTATCGAACGGGCTCTCGCCGACGACAGTTGCGTTGTAGGTCGTGCCGAGGATCTTGATCTTCAGCTTCGTACCTTCCTTGGCGTAATCGGGCCGCAGCATGGCAAGCGCCAGCGAGCGGTTGATGCGGAAGCCGAAGGTGCCGTTGGTGGCACGGCCGACGAGCTCGCCTGCCTCGTTGTAGATCGCTTCCGAGCCGCGCGCATCGACATCATTGCCGGTTTCGACGACAAGCGTCGTGAAGTTCCACTTCAGGCCCTTTTCCTTGTAGGCAAGCAGGCCCTCGCGGCCGAGGAATTCCTTCTCCGGCTTGATGAAGCGGTCGAGGCCGGATTCATAGGCATTGTACTCGATCGACATTTCGCGCGGGATCAGGCGGTAGGATTTTTCCACCGACATGGAGAGCATGGCGCGTATGCCGAAGGGCTTGATGCCGAATTCGGCGCCGGCTTCCATCAGCTTGTCGAAGATGTAGTTCTGCATCTCGATCGGGTGATGCAGCTCCCAGCCGAGCTCGCCGACGAAATTGACGCGCAGCGCATGGGCGTTGGCCGCACCGACGGAGATCTCCTTGCCCGAGAGCCAGGGGAAATCCTTGTTGTCGAGGCTGGTGTGCGTCAACTTCTTCAGGACATCGCGCGACTTCGGACCCGCAAGCACCAGCACGCCATAGGCCTGGGTGATCGGCGTGAACTTCACGCTGCCGTCTGCCGGCAGAAGCTTGCGCATATAGTCGTGGTCATGCGCCTCATAGGCACCGGCCGAGACGAGGTAGAAGGTGCCGGGTGCGCTTTCATAGACGGTGAATTCCGCGCGCACGCCGCCTTCCTTGGTCAGCATGTGGCAGAGCGCGATGCGGCCGCGCTTCTTCGGAATGGCATTGGCGAAGATCGATTCCAGCCATGCGCGCGCGCCAGGGCCTGTCACCAGCGCCTTGGCGAAAGCCGACATGTCGAGCACGCCGACATTCTTGTTGACGTTCATGACTTCGTTGCCGACATGCTCGAAATAGTTCGAGCGGCGGAACGACCACCGTTCCAGAATGCGGCCGTCTTCGGTCGGATCCGAATGATTGTGGTTGGTCAGCACGTCGGCGCCGACGCCGATCTGGTCCTTCGGCAGATCGTAGCCCTCGGGCGCAAACCAGTTGGCGCGCTCCCAGCCATAGACGGAGCCGAAGACGGCGCCGAGCTTCTTCAGCCGGTCATAGACAGGCGTCGTCTTCAGCGGACGGGCGGCTGCGCGCTCCTCGTCCGGATAGTGCATGGTGAAGACGTTGGCATAGGCTTCCTCGTTCTTGGCAATGAGGTAGCCTTCCTTGGCATAGGGGCCGAAGCGGCGCGGATCGACGCCCATCATGTCGACGGTCGGCTCGCCATCGACGATCCATTCGGCAAGCTGCCAGCCTGCGCCGCCGGCCGCGGTGATGCCGAAGGAATGGCCTTCGTTGAGCCAGAAATTCTTCAGGCCCGGTGCGGGGCCGACGATCGGGTTGCCGTCAGGCGTATAGGCGATGGCGCCGTTATAGACCTTCTTGATGCCCACTTCGCCGAAGGCCGGCACGCGGGCGATCGCCGTTTCGATATGCGGCATCAGGCGCTCGAGCTCTTCCTGGAAGAGCTCGTATTCGCTGTCATCGGAGGGACCGTTGACATAACAGACCGGTGCGCCCTGCTCGTAGGGACCAAGCAGCAGACCACCATTTTCCTCGCGCATGTACCAGGCGCTGTCGGCTTCACGCAGCACGCCCATTTCCGGCAGGCCCTTGGCCTTGCGGGCCAGAATATCGGGATGCGGTTCGGTGACGATATACTGGTGCTCGACCGGGATGACCGGAATGTTGATGCCGACCATATCGCCGGTCTTGCGGGCGAAGTTGCCGGTGCAGGAAATGATGTGTTCGGCGGTGATCTCGCCCTTGTCCGTGGTCACCTTCCAGAGGCCGTCAGCCTGCTGCTCGATGGCGGTGACCGTCGTGTTGCGGTAGATTGTGGCACCGAAGTCGCGCGCGCCCTTGGCAAGCGCCTGTGTCAGGTCCGCCGGCTGGATATAGCCGTCATCGGGATGCTGGATGGCGCCGAGCAGGCCATCGGTCTCACAGAGCGGCCAGATCTCCTTCACCTGCTCGGGCGTCAGGATATTGACCTCCACGCCGATCGTCTCGGCGATGCCGGCATAGTACATGAATTCGTCCCAGCGATCTTTGGTGCGAGCGAGACGGATGTTGGAGACCTGGCTGAAACCGACATTCATGCCGGTTTCCTCTTGCAGTTCCTGATAGAAGCGGACCGAATATTTGTGAATCTGGCCGACCGAATAGCTCATGTTGAAGAGCGGCAGCAGGCCGGCTGCATGCCAGGTCGAGCCTGACGTCAGCTCCTTGCGCTCGATGAGCACGCTGTCGCCCCATCCCTTCTTCGCAAGGTGATAGAGCGTCGAAACACCGACCACGCCGCCGCCGATGACCACTGCCCGCGCATGTGACTTCATGGAGAAATACCCTCTTTTATCGAATGTCCGGCAGCCCATACCGGACGAACTCCCAATATCCGGCGGCTCAAGCCGGACGAACTATCTTCGCGAACTATGCAGCGAGGCCTGCGTCATGAGAGGCCTGTTTACGACATGCGAAAAGCTTGCCGCGACGAGGCGCAAATAGACAAGCGTCAAAAGCCGCAAGGCTCAAAAATTCATAAAAATCGATAGTGGCCGGGCCGAAGCCGCCGTCACTTGATGACGGCGGAACCCTTGACGATCTCGATCGTCTCGTCGCCGGAAAGCCCGATACGGTCGCCATCGGGCGTCGTCATGAAGCAACCGGAGGGACAGACCCGTTCGGATGCGCCGGCATCCACGACGACTTCCACGCGGTTGCCGCCTTCGGTGACAGTCAGCACCACGGCTGCATCATCCTTGTTGGTAACGGAGGCGGCGAACGCCAGAGGTGCTACGGAAAGGAGAAGAAGAAATGCGACTGCGGATCGTGTCACGGTATGCGACATAGGCTATACGCCCTCCCCTGGAGCGCTCGTCGCTGCCCGGCAGCGATCGATTGCCTGAGGTTATAGCGCAAGACCCGTGAATGAGCGCTGAATGACCCGTTCAGCCTTTGAGCTTGCCGTCCGCCGTCTTGCTGCGCAACTGGCGCACCGGCCGCTCGTCTTCTACCGTCTCTATTTCCTTGACCTCGTCTTCAGCCGTGGCCTCCTCGGGCTCATCAGGCTTTTGGACAAGCACCTTTTCCGCATCCGCATTCGCCTGCCGATGAATGGTCAGATCACTCTGCGGCAGCGGGATCTCGATGCCCTCCGCCTTGAAGCGCCTGAGGATCTCGATCCTCAGATTGTTGCGCACCGTCAGGCCATCCCCCATATCAGCCAGGAAGAAGCGCAGCTCGAAATCAAGTGAATAAGGCCCGAAGCGCAGGAACTCGACATGCGGTTCCGGATTGCGCAGGATCAGCGGCACGGCCGCCGTCAGTTCCAGCAGGATATCCATCACCTTGCGCGGATCGGCCTCATAGCTGACGGAAACAGGGATTTCCGAACGTCCGAGCTTGTTGCGATGCGTCCAGTTGCCGACGAGCCCGTTGATGAGCTCCGAATTCGGCACGATGATCGACTGCTTGCGGAAGGTCTCGATTTCCGTCGCGCGCACCGAGATGCGCTTGACGATGCCTTCGGCCGTTCCCGAAACGACATGGTCGCCCACCTTGAAGGGGCGCTCGACGAGCAGGATCAGGCCGGAGACGAAGTTGGAAACGATGTTCTGCAGGCCGAAACCGATACCGACCGACAGCGCCGAGGCAACGAGCGCAAGGTTGGAAAGATCGATTCCCGCCGCCGAGATGCCAAAGATCGCCGCCACGCCGACGCCGAGATAACCGATGCCCGTCTTGACCGAATTGCGCACGCCAAGATCGACATGGCTGCGCGCCATGACATTGCTGTCCAGCCACTTCTGCACCCAGCGCGTTGCGAGATAACCGCCGGCAAAGAGCAGTATGCCGGTGAAGATGCCGACGAGCGAAATGCTGATGCCGCCGAGCCGCACCTCGGTAAACAGCCGGTAGGCAAGCAGCTGCAGATCCTGCACATGGAAGCCCCAGAGCAGCAGGATCAGCGGAATGCCCGTCAACAGCGCCACGGCATAGATCAGCAGGCCGACGACCAGCCCTACCTGATCGATCGCCACAGGCCCGAGCTTGAAGCGGGTCTCGAGAAAACGGCCAAGGAACGTATCGCCGAAATTGTCCTGCCGCGAGATCGCCTTGCCGAGCAGCAGGCCGATATAGGTCGTCACGATGATGGCGCTGGTGATGATGAGCTGGGTGGCGACGAAACGCGCCAGACCCACGTAGCCCGAAAGCGCCGCAAAGATGAGGCCCGCACCGAAGACGCGCAGCAGGATCGCCATGCCGCGCGGCCAGTGGCGGCCCGGCGCATCGGGATCGCCATTCTTCGCCAGCATCGGTTTTCCGAAGGACACGGCAATCAGGATGAGGCCGATGATCAGCGCCGCAAGCAGGCTGCGCACGACAGTCAGGACCAGCGGCGATCCCATCGCCTCGCCGATGGCACCGAAGAGATAGTCGAGCGCGTTGACGACGGCCATGGCGATCAGGCAGTAGCCGACCGAGCGGGCGCCGAGATTGGAAAGGCGCACCAGCCGCCACGACGGATCATTCGGCGCAAAGACGGCGTTGACGAAGCGGCCGACGAAATAAACAAGGCCGATCGAGCCGAAGAGCGCACCGATGACAGGCGTGATGTCGCTCCGCAGCACATTGAAGCCGTCGAGGAAGATCAGCGACGTCACCAGCAGCACATCGAGCGCCGCCGTGCGGATCAGCGTCGACCAGAAGGCAAAGGCAAGCCGGCTGATATAGGACGGTTCTTC
Organism: Rhizobium sp. 768_B6_N1_8; assembly: GCF_051811225.1. Taxonomy (NCBI): domain Bacteria; kingdom Pseudomonadati; phylum Pseudomonadota; class Alphaproteobacteria; order Hyphomicrobiales; family Rhizobiaceae; genus Rhizobium; species Rhizobium sp. 768_B6_N1_8. The sequence continues at coordinate 2,711,314 of NZ_JBPWPV010000001.1, forward strand.
GACATGGACGTCGCGCCGCAGATACTGGCCGAAAAGCCGGTAGCCGCCGGAGAGCAGGATCAAGGCCGTCGCGAGCGACAGGAAGATCGCCGCAAAAAGCGACAGGCTCTTGAACTTCCAGACGAAGGTGATCCAGCTCGAAAACGTCTGGGAAAACTCGCTCACTTCCTGGACGAAGGCGCTGGTCGCATCGTCGAAAACGGAGACGGAGATTTCGGTGCGCCGGAACAGCGTATCGGCAAAGAGCTGGCGGCGCGTCGCCGTGATCACGTTGGAAAGCTTTGTGATTGCGATCGACAGGTTTTCCGCGTCACCCGTTACGGCATTGATCTGAGAGCGTTCCGATGTCAGCGCATTGCGCTCGTCGGTAACGATCTGCGCTTCCGGCGGCTGCCCGTCCTTCGGCGGTTCGCCAAGCTCGGCCAGGCGGCTTTTGATCTGATCGAAACGCGGGCGCAGGCTGACGGAGGTGGCGATAACACCGCGGCCGAGTTCATCCGTCTGGCCGGCAAGCTCTACCAGAGCGTCGTCATTATCGGCATTCTGCTTGACGCGGTCCTGCAGCAAAGCAAGCTGGTTCTTCGCCTTGTCGATATCCTTCAGCGCCTGATCGAGCGCGCTGCTGGCAAGGGGCGCCTCAGCCGGCACTGCCTGGGCAGGGGTTGCCTGAGTCTCAGTTGCTTGGGTCCCAGTTGCTTGGGTCCCAGTTGCTTGAGCCGGGACAGCCTGCGTCTGGGCCTCGGCCGCAGGCTGCGGGGCCTGCGCGAAAGCGGCCTTTCCATCGAGATGCAGGCCGGCAACAGCCAGCGACAGCAGAAGAACGGTGCGAAGCAGCCAGTGTGTCAAGCGCAAGATGCCCCCGCGTGGATTCGTCTCATCAGGTAATTGACCGCTTCTTATAGGAAAGAAAGGCGACAGAAAGGCGGAATTTCCAGATAACGGCTCAGAAACCGGAGCCGGGAAGCGCCAGATACGCCAGTTCGGCCTCGCTCGACTCCCGCCCGACGATGGCATTGCGATGCGGAAAACGCCCATATGTCGCGATCACGTCGCGGTGGCGAAGCGCATAGTCGCGGAACTCCTCGTCGCCGAGCGCGGTAAAGAGCACCACCGAACGATCCTGCTCGGCGAGGTCTTCAGCATGCTCGAACGGCATGTAGAAGAAGGTCCGCCGGATGCCCTCGACGGCCTGATCGGCGCCGACGGCAAGCGCCATCTTCGCCTCGCGCAGCGCCAATCCATCGGTCGAAAAGGCAAGCGGTGTCGCCCGGTAGATGTTGCGCGGAAACTGGTCGAGCACGATCACGGCGGCAAGCCGGCTTTCAGGACTGGAGCGCCATTCCTCGGTGACCTCAAGGGCAAGCGACAGGTGGGTTGCGCGAAATCGCGCCCGGATTTCCTCGTCCAGTTCGGCGCTCGAGCCGAACCATTCCTTTCGGCTGCAACGGATGAACCAGAAATCATAGACCTCGCCGGGCGTGCAGACGATATCCGTGTTCATGATCTCTCCCCCGTGAGCTTACAGAAAAGCAGGTCAGCTTACTGTAAAGACCAGTATCGCCTTCGTGCCGCGATGCTCTGGATCGTAGACAAGTTCGGATTTCAGGCTGCCGGCCATCGCGGTCAAGATCTTAGAGCCGAGGCCGGTTCCCTTCGCCGGGCCGGAAGGATCAAAGCCCTGGCCCGCATCTTCGACGGTGACCCTGAGCACATCGCTTTCCTGCTCGACGATAACATTGATCTCGCCCGGGCTGCCATCCGGATAGGCATATTTGAAGGCATTGGTGACGAGTTCGCTGACGATGAGGCCGAGCGTGATGACCTTGTCGGTCGTCAGATTGACCGGCTGCGAGGTCAGCACCACGCGATGCGGCCGCTTCTCGTCGCGCATCGAGGCTTCGAGTTCGGTCAGGAGGCTGCTCAGATACTCATCCACCTGCACCGTGCCGACCTGCCGGTTGGTGTAGAGGCGGCGGTGGACGCTGGCGATCGCATTGATGCGCATCTGCGTTTCCTGCAGCGCGTCGATCGCCACCTGGTCGCTGGTCATGGAGGATTGCATGCGGATCAGCGCACCGACGAGGCCGAGGCTGTTGGCGATGCGGTGATTGACTTCGGCAAGCAGCATTTCCGCATGGTCGCGCTGCTGGCGGATCACCTCCTGCGCCTGCGCCGTATCGCGGCGGAATCGCGCCCGCTCCAGCCCCTGTTCGAGAGCCGCGGCCAGAAGATCGAAATAGTCGGGGGAAATGCCTTTCAGCACATAATCGTCGGCACCAGCCTTCAGCGCTGCGACCGCAATGCTCGTGTCGCCCGAACCGGTGGCGTAGATGACCGGCGGATGATCAGGCATCGCCGTGATGCGCGGCAGGATATCGAGCCCGGTTTCCGCCTTCAGGAAATGATCGAGAACGACGGCTTCGATACCGCCTTCGGCAAGCACCGCAAGGCCGGTCGCTCCGTCGCTCGCCCATTCGAGCTTGAAACCGCGACGGCCGAGATTCTTCCGCATCAGCAGCGCAAGCTCTTCGTCGTCATCGATATAGAGGATACGGATCGCTTCACCCGTACCGCCTCTGGACTCGCTCATTCTGCCTCCGGGCATTTCCCCGCAGCAATACCGGCTGTGAGGCCGCCGAGTCTTTCTGCATGAGACTGTCGTATTGCATCGGCCAGCGCGCGTAAACAGCACCTGGCCTTTGGTATGATGTGCCGCCTGATGCCAGACGGATCGAAGGAGAATGCCATCGAGAACGTCAACCTCTGCCGGCTGCGGCCGGAAGCCCCTCTATAAATTGCGAACACAGATACTGAAAATCAGGCCGTTAACGCAGTGGAAGGCAAATGGTTCCGAGGGTAAGTCAGCTTTTTTGAAAGCGGCGGTGGTGTGAAACTTCGGCACCCGCATCGGCTGAAAGTTGCAGGAAGCGCAGGCAGGACAAAAAGCCGATCATGCCGACCACGAAGAAAGCCCAGCGGAAATCACCAAGAACAGGGTCCGCGGCACCCCGAAACCCTGCGGAAATGTTGAGCACGGCGGCCGCAACGGCAACGCCAAGCAGCATGGAAATCTGCTGCAACATGCTCGACAGCGTCGAGGCCGAACTTCTCTGCGCCGGGCCGATATCGGCAAAGGACAGCGTGTTGAGGGCGGTAAATTCCATCGAGCGGGAAAGCCCCGCAATGAAGAGCAGCGCCGAGATGACGACCTCGGGGGTATCAGGTGTCAGAAAGCCGCAGGCGACGATCGAGCCGGCGGCAATGACGCCGTTGAAGAAGAGCACGTTGCGGAAGCCGAAAAACCGCAGCAGCGGCGTCGTCACCACCTTCATGCCGAGATTGCCGAGGAAATAAACCAGGAGATAGGTGCCAGCGGCAATCGAGCTCAGGCCGAAGCCAAGCTGGAACAGCAGCGGCAGCAGGAAAGGCGTCGCATTGATCGCCACACGGCAGGCCGTACCCGCCGAAAGCGTCGTCATCGAGAAGGTCTGCACCTTGAAGGCGGCCAGATCGAGCAGCGGATTGTCGACCCGCAGGAAATGCCGCGTCGCCATGACGGAAAGCACGATGCCCGCCACAAGCAGCACGACGAGGGGCACGAAGCCGCCCTGTGCTTTGACTGACAGTTCAAGTGCCGCAAGCAGCAGGGTCAGCCCCGCCGCACTGAGGAAAAAACCCTTGATATCGAGCGGCCCGACCCGTTCCTCGCGCTGTTCCGGCACGAAGCGCAGCACCAGCGCGATGCCGACGAGGCCGATTGGGATATTGATCAGAAAGTTCCAGTGCCAGCTGGCATAGGTGGTGATGAAGCTCCCTAGCACCGGGCCGACCACGGGTGCCGTCAGCGCCGGCCAGGTGATCAGGGCGATCGCCTGCACGAGCTCGGACTTGCGGGCGTTCTTGAGCACGATGATGCGTCCAACCGGCGTCATCAGCGCACTGCCCACACCCTGTACCGCACGGGCAATGACGAATTCGGTGAGGTTTCCGGACAGGCCGCAGAACAGCGACGCCACGGTGAAGACGGCAATGGACACGAGAAAGACGCGCCGCGCCCCAAACCGGTCGCCGAGCCAGCCGGAAAGCGGAATGAAGGCCGACATGGTGAGCATATAGACAGTGATGCCGATGCTCATGGCGACCGGCTGCACACCGAAGCTCGTCGCCATCTGTGGCAGCGAGGTGGTCACGATCGTCCCGTCGAGGATCTGCATGAAGAAGGAAACGGCAACGACGAGCGCTACGATCTTCGCCTGGCGGACGCTTGCCGCCTCATCTGTATTCTCACTCGTCTGAACTGCAGTCATCGATCTGCCAAATGCGAATTCCGGATTGCGCGGGAAAAGGCGGGAGAACCGACAGGGCAAGCCGCGCGGAGGGATACAGTCTGCATACGCCCCTTATGCCGGATCGGAAAGGTCAAATGCCGCCAAGTCCGAGACTTTTGTAAACATGTTCGGCAACAATCCGAGATCAGCGGCCAACAGCCGCCTCAATCGGGTTCGCGCTCACGCTTGCCGCCGAAAGCCTGCCGAGCTCCGACCTGCGGCTGGCGGTATCGAGTTCGGAGAAATCGTCGGGCAATTCGGACGTGACCTCGCCTTGCACCACGCAGTCGATCATGAACATCGGCCGGCGCTTATGCTCCTGCACGAGGCGGCCGACATATTCGCCGAGCGTGCCGAGCGCAATCAGCTGGATGGCGCTCAAGGCCGATACGGCAGCCATGATGCTCGACCAGCCGGTAATGACATTGCCCTCGAACCATTGCACGAGCGTATAGATCAAAAGCCCGACCGCAAAGACGGCCGAGATAAGGCCCATCCAGGCGCTGACGCGCAGCGGAATGATCGAGAAACTGGTGATCGCATCGATCGCGAAACGGATCATCTTGCGCAGCGGATATTTCGTCGCCCCGGCATAGCGGGCATCGCGCGTATAACGCAGTGCCACCTGCTTGCCGCCGATCCAGCTCACCATGCCGCGGATGAAACGATGCCGCTCCGGCATATTGAGCAGGATATGGACGATCCGCGCCTTCATCAGCCGGAAGTCGCCGGTGTCCTGCGGGATCGAGATGGAGGTTAGCCGCGTCAGCAGCCGATAGAAGACGGAAGCGGTGATGAGCTTGAACTTCGTCTCGCCCTTGCGCTCGCTGCGCTGCCCGTAAACGACATCGGCGCCCTGATCCATGATCGCCATCATCTCGGCCAGCAGTTCCGGCGGATCCTGCAGGTCGGCATCGATCAGCAGCACGCGCTCACCACGCGCCACAGCAAGGCCGGAGGTCGCCGCAAGCTGGTGGCCATGATTGCGCAGAAGCTTGACGCCGAGCACTTGCGGAATGTCAGCTGCAAGCCCCGATATCACGCCCCATGTATTGTCGCTGGAGCCGTCATCGACGAGGATGATCTCGAAGGAGCCGCCGGCAACGGCTTCCGCCGCCGCCTTCGCCCGTCGGCAGAATTCGCTCAAGCCTTCGGCTTCGTTGTAGCAGGGCGCGACGATGGAAAGCTTCGTCTTCACGTCAGCACCATCAACGGATTTGCCCATTTCCACCGAATCTCCTTGCTCCCCGCAGGGCAGCATGACCAATCACCTGAGGGCACACAAGACAGAGCACCCCTGCCCTGATGATTACTGCCACAAGGTGAGCTACCGGCTGTTTCCCGGCCTCTGGTGAAAATCCGCCTGAGACTCAGGGCTCGTACCGGCTGACCTCCAGCCCCGATCCGACCGGCAGCAGCACGCTGGTGATCCCTGGCTTGGTGCGGATGGCCCGGGCATAAATCTTCACGTCTTCAGTCACAGGATAAATCATGTTGTCGGCAACGATGATCGCGCCCGCATTGAGCTTCGGATAGAAGGCCTCGAGGCACGGCAGGTAGAGATCCTTCCAGAGATCGACGAGCACGAAATCCACCTTGCCCCGCAATTCGCGGATCATCGCAACCGCATCGCCCACCCGAAAATCGATATGTTCGGCAAGACCGGCTCTCTCGGCCATCGTCTGCGCATGGGCGGATTTATAGCCATGCACTTCCATGGTGATCAGCCGCCCGCCGGTCGCCCGCGCAGCTTCAGCAAGCCAGATGCCGGAATAGCCGAAGGAAGTGCCGAGCTCGAGAATGGTCGGCGCCGTCAGGTTTCGGACGAGAATGTTGAGAAACCTCCCCGTCTCCGGGCCGACAGCCCGCATCCGCTGATCCTGCCCGCCATCGCGTCCGCCCGGTACCTCCTGGCGCAGAGTGCCACGCTCCTCGTCGATCCTCTGGTGATAGGCACCGAGCACGTTGAGCACCTTCTCATCCAGCCGATGTTCGCCGAGATTGTTCTGTTTGTCATCGCTCATTGCCATTCCTCCAGGGATAGGCTTGCGACGGTAGATGCCGCAGCAAGGACTTCGCTCCAGCGAGTTAAATACCGGGGGCGTCTTCGGGCAAGCGCAGAATATTTGGAAAGCGGAAACCGCCGATTCCCCGCAAACGGAGGCGGCGGATTCAGAAAAACAGAAAAAGCCAGCAAGCCTTTGACATCAAAGGCCTTGTTTCTGGATTCTGTTCTCTTCGAAGGAGAATTTGGTGGGTGATGTAGGGCTCGAACCTACGACCCGCTGATTAAGAGTCAGCTGCTCTACCAACTGAGCTAATCACCCGTCCGCGCTTGGCTGCGCGGTGTGACGGGGCATATAAATAGGATCGTCCGGCTTGTCTAGCGCCCCGTCGAAAATTCTTTGGTTAATTGCGAAGTTTTTTTGTCAGGAGCTGGAAATGCAATGAAATCAAAGGTCGAGCGTGCCGGTCGCAATCCGCACCGCCTGGCCGCCGATCCGGGCATTCGAAATGGTGCCGCCTTCGATATCCATATGCAGGTGGATGAAGGACGGACGGCCCATTTCCAGACCCTGTTCGATGAGGATCGGATGATGCCCGTCCGTCAGCCGGTCGAAATGATTGATCGCACCCGAGAGAGCGGCGGCTGCCGAGCCGGTGGCCGGGTCCTCGGAAATGCCCATGCCGCTCGCAAACATGCGGGCATGGAACTTGGCGACATGGTTCACGCCGCCACGGCAATAAATATAGGCCGAGGCTAGCGCGCCATCGACGAAGGGCACCGTCTTTTCCCAGAGCTGCGGATCGAACTCCAGGCGCTCTGCCGCGCCGACATCGTGGACCGGCACCATCAAGAAGGGAACGCCGGCACTCCAGATCGACGGCACGTGATTCTCGAAGCCGATCTCGGTGGTCTTCAGCGACAGCGCGTCGGCGATGCCGAGCTTGTCGAGCGGCAATGGTATCTGTTGGGATTTGCGCGGCAGGTCGAATTCGGCGAAGCTTGCCTCGCCGTCCCGCAACCGGACGGCGCAACGCACTGGGCCGACATTTTCTTCGAGCACCGACACGAGATCGAGTGTTCCCGCTCCATGCGCCTTCTCCGCCAGCGCAATCGCCGTACCGACGGTCGGATGGCCGGCAAAGGGCAGTTCACGGCCGGGCGTGAAGATGCGGATGCGCGCCGTATAGGCGGGATTGTTGGCCGGCTGTACGAAAACCGTCTCGGATAGATTGGTTTCGCGGGCAACCGCCTGCATCGCCGCGTCGTCAAGCCCCTCGCCGTCAAAGATCACGGCCAGCGGATTGCCGGCAAGTTTGGTGTCGGTGAACACGTCATAGACGCTGTAGCTTAACGCCACACTGGCCTCCTTGAATCGGTCATCGAGCCGCCAACCTGCCCGACAGCACACGCAAGTGCAAGCGTCAGGTCTACTTGCCCGCGAAATACCAGTCGATGATTGGCAGCATCGCGACATTGTAAGGCTGTGCCTTCGGATCGGCCGAGCGGATCGCGACCGCGCCGGCAATTTCCTTGTCCTCGGCGACCAGCATATGCGCGCCGATGAAATCGACCATCTCGTCTGCCGTCATGTCGAAACGGAAGAGCTTGAACAGCGAGACGGAACCGCGCACATGGCCCGCATAGAGCCCCTCACCCACGATCGCCTTGTCGAGATCCAGGCCCGTCTCCTCCATCACTTCGCGGCGCATATTGCTGTCGATATCGCAACGCCCGTCCACGACATCTTCCGGTTCCAGCGAGCCGGCGGCGAAATAGACCTGACCGGGGTTGGCCGTATGCGCCCCCATGCGGATAGCGACCAGCGCCCCATCGGAGGATTCGAGCACCGGATAGGAAAAGAGATGGATGGCGCCCTTCCGGTCCGGCTGGCGCCGCCACCACATGAAGGCCGAGAAAGGCGCGATATAGGCCTCACCCGCAATTCCGGCTTCGGACAGTTTCACCCGATGCTGCAACACCAGCCGGCCATCGAACAGCGCCGGATTGACGGCGATTTCCCGCTCCCAGTTCTCGCGGATATCAGCCCCGTTGGCGACGACAAGCGGATGATCCCCCTCGAGCACGCGCAGATCGGCGCCGGCAATGGGAAATACCGTGCGTTCCGGCGGAAAGGCCGAAAGGTCTTCTGAAAAAGTCTCTGAAAAGCGAAGTGTCATAAGAGATCCAATGTCATGACGACGGGGCAATGGTCGGATGCCTTCGGCCTGTCCCAGCCGGTGCGCGGATAACGCTCCACCTGCTGCCCCGGCGGGAAGATGGTGCGATAGGGCTGTCCGTGGCGGATGATTTCAGGGATGCGCTTGGCGTTAGTGGCGGCAAGTGCCGGCGACAGCCAGAGATAATCGAGCTGGCAGAGCCACTGCTCCTCCGGCCCGCGCGAATGATAGAGCGTCCAGCGGTCAAGTGGCTCGCGGCGGCGCACGACATTTTCGGCAAACCCGTCCTTGCTGAAGACATCGAGCGCGCTTTCGGCCTCATCCTGATGCTCGAACCGATAGCCCGTGCCGCGCCGGCCGATGACGTCGACCCGCTCCTGATAGTCGTTCATGTCGCCGCAGATGACGAAGTTCTTGCTTGCGGTATGGCCTGCGCCGAACCGGTTCTCGATGATGCGGCGAACGGCGCGTGCCTCCGCCCGGCGGATCGGCAGGGTCGATTGCCGCCCGTCCAGCCCCTCGCGCGGATTGCCCATCGATTTGAAATGCACGACATAGAGCGTCATCGGCACACCGCCGATCCTCAAATCCAGTTCCAGGCAGTCGCGCTTGAAGATCTTGTCGTCGAGCCGGTTGGTCTTGCCGATCTCCTCGTCGAAGAGATCGAATTCGCGATAGGTCACCATCGCATGGCTCTTGATATCCCTAAGCTCGATCTTCTGCCCGTCGCGCGTTTCCTCGCGCATCAAGACGGCGACATCGATGCCGCGGCTGTCATTGCCCTCGACCAGATATTTCTGCCGGTAGCCATTGCCGACCATGCGGAAGAGATAGCCATATTCGAAGGCCTGCAGGGCGGCCATATTGTCGATTTCCTGCAGGCAGAGAATATCGGCATCCGCATCGGCGATGGCGAGTGCCGTCATCTGCCTGGTATCGTCGGTCGACGCGATTACCCGTGCCTGCTCAAGCTGCTGGTAGGTGCCCTCGTTGCTGACCTCGAAGAGCTTGATGACGCGGTCCTGCCGGAGCTGGTTGCGATAGCCCGTGAAGTCGAAGCGGGTGAGCAGGTTTTCGACATTGAAAGTGGCAAGGCGAAGCGACATCAGGAATTCCCGGTTGGATCGACGCCAATTACTAGAGCAATTCCAGCAAAAGTGTGCAGCGGTTTTGCGTCCGGAATCGCTTGAAAACAGTTAAAGTCGAATACGCGCTTCGAAAAGCCGTTTGTCCGTCAGAGCCGCCAGCCGGCGCGGATGACGACATGCACCGCCTCATCAGGCACGACAGCCACGCGGCTATAGGCGCGCAGCGTCTGGCCGTTACCGAGGGTCAGCTTCACGGCATAACGTTCGCCTTCGAAGAGCACGGATTCGACCGTCGCGGGCGCCCCCTCGCTACCGATGATGACATCTTCCGGCCGCACCAGAATATCGGCGCCATCGATATTGGCGGCATGCAGCACCCCCTCCAGCTCGTCCCATTCGAGCTGGCGCTCACCGCCCATGACCGGCAGCGTGACGATCGCGCCGCGGCCGATCAGCCCGCCGACCATGCGCCCTTCCGGCCGCGCATAGATTTCCGCCGGCGGCGCCACCTGCAACAGCCGCCCCTCGGACATGACGGCAACATCGGTTGCCAGCGCCATCGCCTCGCTCTGGTCATGCGTCACATAGATCATCGTTGCACCGGAGCGCTGGTGAAACTCGCGGAACGTCTCCTCCATCTCCTGCTTCAGATGCCGGTCGAGATTGGCAAGCGGCTCGTCGAGCAGCACGACATCGGGCGATGTCACCAGGCAGCGGGCCAGCGCCACGCGCTGCCGCTGGCCGCCGGAGAGATCGGCCGGCCGCCGCTCGGCATAATCGACGAGGCGCACGGTCGATAGTGCCTCTCTCACCTTGGCCTTGTAGGCCGCGCCCGATATGCCGCGAACTTTCAGCGGATAGCCGACATTGTCCGCCACACTCATATGCGGCCAGAGCGCATAGGACTGGAAGACCATCGCCATGTTGCGCTTCTCCGGCGGCAGCGATCGCGAGGCATCGGCCAAGAGCCGCTCGCCGAGATGGAGGGATCCGTCAGTCGGCGTCTCGAAACCGGCAATCATCCGCAGAACCGTGGTCTTGCCGCAGCCGGAGGGGCCGAGCAGCGCCAGGAAGCCGCCCTCGCGCACATCGAGCGAAAAGCCGCTGACCGCAGCCCTGCCCGTGCCGAAATCCTTGGCCACCTGATTGAGGATCAGCTTCGCCACGGCACTACTCCCTTGGGCAGATGTTTCGCCAGAAGCTCCAGAAGCAGCATCATGGCGACGACCATGAAGACGACGAGCACGGAGAGAGCCGAAGCAAGATCGGAACTGCCGCTGTCGTCGAGATTGTAGATGGCGACACCGAGCGTCTGCGTGCCCGCCGACCAGAGCAGCGCCGAGATCGTCAGTTCGTTGCAGGCAATCAGGAAGACGAGGATGACCGAGGCCCCCGCCGCCGGCGCAATCAGCGGCACGATAATATCTTTCAGCCGCCGGAAGAAGCCGGCACCGGACAGCCTTGCCGCCTCTTCCAGCGCCGGATCGAGTTGATGGAAGGCGCTGACCACAGGCTTCAGGCTGACGGCGAAGAAGGAGGAGAAATAGGCAATCAGGATGATCCAGACCGTGCCGTAGAGTGTCACGTTGAGCACCGGGATGGGTGCGGCAAAGACCAGAATGAAGCAGACCGCCATGACGATGCCGGGCAGCGAATAGGGTATTTCGACGAGGCTGGAGACGATGCGCGACAGCGTATCCTTACGCCGCGTCAGCGCATAGGCCGCAAGCACCGTCACGAAGAGCAGGCCGACCGCCGCCCCGCTGGCCAGCGACAGCGAATTGATAAAGGCCGTGCGCGTCACCGCCTGCCGGAAGAGGATTTCCTCGAAGGCATGGAAGGTCATGGTCTTGAAGGTGAGCGGCACGCCATAGGCCGGCACAAGCGCGCCGGCGACGAGCGCGAAGAAGGGTGCGGCCAGCATGAAGAACAGGATGATCCAGAGCAGCGGCGTGAAAACGAGCTTCCACCCGCCGAGCTCGAAGGCAGCGGTCGCACCCGAAAGGCCGATGACGCGATAATCGCGCCCACGCAATGCCCTATCCTGAATGGCAAGGCCGGCGACAGAGATCAGCGCGATGATGGCAGAGAGAAGTGCCACATCGCCGAAGGTCCGGCCGGTAAAGGCGGTAAACTTCGAAAAGATCAGCGTCGGCAGCGTAAAGATCGAGGCCGGAATGCCGAGGATCGCCGGAATGCCGAAATTGCCGGTGCAGGAAACGAAGGAGATCGCCGCCCCCGCAATAACGCCCGGCAGCGATAGCGGTAGGATGATGTCGCGAAAGACGCGCAGGCTTGAGGCGCCCGAAAGCCTTGCCGCCTCCACCCCGTCGCGCGGCAGGGTCATCAGCCCTGCCCTCAGCGCCAGATAGACAAGCGGCGCATGCTGCACGCCATAGAGCAGCGCAATGCCGCCGACCGAATAGAGCGGCTGCGGCGACCCCAGCGGCGGCGCAATATGCAGCGCCTTCAGAAGCGGGCTCGACGGCCCCGACATCTGCACCCAGGCAAGTGCCGTCACCTGCGGCGGGATCATCATCGGCAGCACGAAGAAGAAGCTGAGCGGCCCCTTGGCCGGAATATCCGTCAGCGTCAGCAGATAGGCGAAAGCGCAGCCGATGGCGAGCGAGATGATCGTGCCGAGGATCGCCGTGACGATGGTGTAATAGACCGCCGACCAGACCATGGGGTCGGTGAGAACCACCATGATGCCGCCATTGGCAAAGGCGGAAATGCCGACGACCGCGAGCCGCGCTAAGGGCAGCACGCTAAGGAAGAGAACCACCGAGACAATAAAAGGAAACAGCCAGACGGGCTGGCTGTTTCCTGGACGTACATAGCCCTGCATGGGTCTATTATTTCGAACCGAAGAGATCCGTAAAGGTCTTCAGATCCTTGTCGGTATTCTTCAGGGCTTCGGCAGCATTGACCGGCAGAACCTTGATCGTGTCGCGCGCCGGGAAACCGGCGGGCAGCTTCATGCCGTTACGAGCAGGGATGTAGCCGAGCTTCAGGAAGCCTTCCTGTCCCTTTTCAGAGAGAACATAATCGACGAACTTCTTGGCTGCATCGGCATTCTTGGCGCTGGCGAGAATACCGACCGGCTCGGTGACGGCCGAAACGCCTTCGCTCGGGAAGACGAACTCGACCGGAGCACCCTTGGCCTTTTCGCGGATCGGCAGGTAATCGACGACCACGCCGTAAGCCTTCTCGCCAGAGGCGACAGACTTCAGGACAACGCCATTGCCGCCGGAGGCGACAGCCGCATTATCGGCGAGCGACTTGTAGAAATCCCAGCCGAGGCCCGGAACAGCGGCCAGCGTCTGTGCGTGGATGAGAGCGGCACCCGAAGCAAGCGGGCTTGGCATGGTGACGAGGCCCTTGGCTTCCGGCTTGGCGAGGTCCTTCCAGCTCGTCGGCTTCATGGCAGCCGACGTATTGTACATGATGCCGGTCGTGATCAGCTTCGTGGAATAGTAATAGCCGTCGGCATCAAAGAGCGCGGCGTCGTAATTGGCAGCTTCCGGCGACTTGTAGGCGAGCAGCTTGCCATCTTCCTTCAGGCGCTCGAGCGTCACGACATCGGCGATCAGCAGAACGTCGGCAACCGGGTTGCCGGCCTGAATCTCGGCCTGAAGCTTGGCCATGATCTTCGGCGTGCCGTCGCGAACCCAGTCGACCTTGATATCGGGATTGGCGGCCATGAAGCCGTCGACGGTCGCCTGCGCATCTTCGTTCGGCTGGCTGGTGTAAAGAACGAGGTTTGCAGCGGAGGCCGGGATGGCGAAAAGGCTCGCGGCGAGAAGCGCTACGGCGGAAACTAGAGTTTTCATGGAAGGAATCCTCGGATTGCGATGCCCCTCCCTTATTAGGGGCGTTTAACACCGATGTGACAGGACAAGGTAGCTTCAACCTAGTCGTCTATGCCAGTTGAGCGGCCGCACCTTCTCATCTTCCTTCTCCACAAAAACACGCATTTTTTCCAGCGGGTCTAAAGCAAAACCATATGAACTTAAGATTGAATCACCTACAGCTCCGCACGCCGATCCGTCTTTACCTTGCCCCGCAACAAGGCTCGCTATTGGAACTGGGATTGCTCACCGCCGAATCCTGCAGGCCCACTCGCCAGGCGCTGCTCGAAGCGGTTGGCAGAAATGAAAGCTCAGGCTTCGTCCGTGCCCTATCGCGCAGGATGGAACGAAGCCAGCCAGTACTCGCGGCAGACATGATCCGCGCGTTGCGGGCAAAAAAAGCGCTTGTCCCGGAAGCTCCCCGCGCTCGCGTCGAAATCAGTCGGCTATTCTCCTCGCGCGAGCGGCGGCGAAAGGGTAAAATCACGCAGGCGTGAACACCTTGCCGTTTGACGGCGAGCTTTGCTGCGGTACGTCAATCAGGCCATTTTCATGAGGAGGAATTTCAATGGAATATCGTTTGCTCGGCCGTTCCGGCCTTAAAGTTTCCACCGTGACCATGGGCACGATGACCTTCGGCGGCGTCGGCTGGGCAAAGACAGTCGGTGACCTCGGTGTGCAGGAAGCCCGCCGCATGGTCGATATCTGCCTCGATTCCGGCGTCAACCTGATCGATACGGCCAATGTCTATTCCGCGGGTGAATCCGAGCGCATCATCGGCGAAGTGCTCGACGGCAAGCGACCTAATGGCGTGCTGCTCGCCACCAAGGCCCGCTTCGGCATGGGCGATGGCCCGAATGATCGCGGCCTGTCACGCTACCACCTCATCCGCGAATGCGAGGCAAGCCTCAAGCGTATGAAGACCGACGTCATCGACCTCTACCAGGTCCATGAATGGGATGGTGAGACGCCGCTCGAAGAGACAATGGAAGCGCTCGACACTCTGATCAAGCAGGGCAAGGTGCGTTATGTCGGCTGCTCGAACTATTCCGGCTGGCACATCATGAAGGCGCTCGGCATCGCCAATGAACACAAGTACCAGCGCTTCGTCAGCCAGCAGATCCACTACACACTGGAAGCCCGTGACGCGGAATACGAATTGCTGCCGATCTCGATCGACCAGGGTCTCGGTGTACTCGTCTGGAGCCCGCTCGCCGGCGGCCTGCTCTCCGGCAAACATCGCCGCAATGCCGCCGCCCCCGAAGGCACCCGCCAGTTCGCCGGCTGGACCGAACCGCCGATCCGCGACGAAAACCGCCTCTGGAACATCGTCGAGACGCTGGTGGCGATCGGGCAGGAACGCGGCGTTTCCGCAGCGCAGGTAGCACTTGCCTGGCTGATCGGCCGCAAGGCGGTGACCTCCGTCATTATCGGCGGACGTACCGAAGCCCAGTTCAAGGACAACCTCGCCGCCGCCGACCTCAAGCTCTCGAATGAGGAGCGCAAGCGCCTCGACGATGTCAGCGTGCCCCCGGTCATCTACCCCTACTGGCACCAGCTCAACACCGCCAATGACCGCCTGAGCGAAGCAGACATGGAGCTCTTCGCGCCGCATGTGAAGAAATAAGACTCTCCAAAGCGTTGCATGGCGGAAAATCAGCGTCACAAAAGATGCATTTCCGCTATGCTATCGTGAACCCCTGCCCCCACCACGAGGTTCACCATGCTCCGGAATTACAAGGTGCTGAAGGGTACAGCTTCGGCGCTCGCCCTTGACGACGACAACGACCCGCATATCGAAATCCGCATCGAGGCCGGTGGCATCAGCTATCGCATTGCCATGAACGTGCGCTCGAAGGAATCGCCGCACGACTTGCTCTACGCCAATGTCATGGATTTCCAGCATGAGACACTGACGGCCGAACTCGCCGTCCTGCCGATGGGCCTCACCGACATCAGAGGCGACCGGCAGGATCTGGCGATCGACTATGTGCGCGGCGGCATGATCGAGCGCGAGGATATGAATGTCGCGCCCTTCCAGCTCGACGGCCCGAAGAACGACCTGCGCGATTTCATCGAACCCATCGTGCAGGAAGGCATCGCCGACAAGTCCATCCACTTCTACGCCTTCGGCGAAGCCTGGGGACCGGAAAACAACAAGCCGGATGAATATTTCGGCTTCGAGCCCGGCAACGGCATCCACGACATCCATATGAACCAGGGCGACAGCGGCAGCTTCCGCGCCACCAATGCGCCCAATCAGGACGGCGCGCTGCTGATCCATTTTTCGGATGAGGATCACTGGGCGGCGATCTTCCTCGGCTTCCAGTCGCAGAACTGGAATACGGATGCCAATACCGGACACCCTGTCGGCGACAACAGGGGCGGCCAGGGCCGCGGCGAAGGCACCCGCCGCCCGCAGCCGATCGTTGCCTCGTCACTGCGCATCGTCGCCGCCATGATCAATCCGGTGAACCGCCCTGACGGCACCGAGGACGAGACGGTGACACTCATCAATCGCTCGGATGTGGCGATGTCGATCGAAGGCTGGTCGCTGGAAGACGGCGAAGGCCGCCGGCAGAAATTGACGGGCTCGCTCGCCTCGGGCGAATTCCGCACCATCACGCTCGATCCTGAGGATGGCGGCCCGCAGCTCGCCAACAAAGGCGGCGATATCATCCTCATCAATGCCGATGGCGCGGTTGCCGATCGTGTCGGCTACGGCAAGAGCGAAACCGCGAACGAAGGCTGGACGACGATCTTCTGATCGCCGCCCAACCCTAATTTTTATAGGCCTGAAGTCGCATCAGCCGATCTCGCTGGCGATCAGCCTGCCGAGACGGCTGACGCCCTCGTCGATCATCTGGTCGTTGGCGCAGGAGAAGCTGACGCGAAAGGTATTTGCGCCCGAACCATCGGCAAAGAAGGCCTGGCCCGGAACGAAGGCGACCTTGGCGCTTTCGAGCGACTTGGCAAGTAGCTTGGCGCCGTCCATACCCTCCGGCAGCGTCACCCAGATGAACATGCCGCCTTCCGGCCTGGTCCAGCTCGTGCCTGCAGGCATATACTTTTCGAGCGCTGCCAGCATGGCGTTGCGGCGCTGGCTGTAGACCGCCCTGACCTTGGCGACCTGCGCATCGAAGCCGCGCTCGGCAACCTCGGAAATCGCCATCTGGTTGATCGTCGAAGAATGCAGGTCGGCCGCCTGCTTCATCAGCACCAGCTTGCGGATGACGGGCGCATTGGCAACGATGAAGCCGACGCGCAGGCCTGGCGCCAGCGTCTTGGAGAAGCTGCCGCAATAGATCGTGCGCGTATCGTTGATATGGCCCTTCTCGGCAATCTCCAGCGCCAGGATCGGCGGGATCGGATCGCCGTCATAACGCAGCGACTGGTAGGCGGCGTCTTCGATGACGGCGATATCGAGCTCTTCGGCAAGTTTCAGAACCTTCTCGCGGCCATCGCGGTCGACAGTCTCGCCGGTCGGATTGGAGAAATCAGCCGAGAGATAGGCGAATTTCACCTTGCCACCCTTCTGCGCTGCAGCCTCGCGGTAAGAATCCGGCGTGCGGTTGCCGCCAGGCGTCAACTGATCGTAGGACGGCTCGTAAGCATTGAAAGCCTGCAGAGCGCCGAGATAGGTCGGCCAGGTGACCAGCGCCGTATCGTTGGGCGACAGGAACAGCTTGCCGAGATAATCGAGGCCCTGCTGCGAACCGGAGACGA
Organism: Rhizobium sp. 768_B6_N1_8; assembly: GCF_051811225.1. Lineage (NCBI taxonomy): Bacteria > Pseudomonadati > Pseudomonadota > Alphaproteobacteria > Hyphomicrobiales > Rhizobiaceae > Rhizobium > Rhizobium sp. 768_B6_N1_8. The sequence goes on from NZ_JBPWPV010000001.1 coordinate 2,728,492, forward strand.
TGAAGACATTGTCGAGCGCACAGGGAATGCCGAGGCCCGCCATCTGCTTGATGAGCCACTCGCGCAGCGGCTTGTAGCCTTCGGAAACAGAATATTGCAGCGCTGAATTGACGGCCGAGCTGTCGAAAATATCCGCATAGGCCTGCTTGAACTCCTTGTCCGGAAACAGCGCCGGATCCGGAATGCCGCCGGCAAAGGAGATGATATCCGGCCGGTCGAGAAGTTTCAGAAGCTCGCGGATTTCCGAAGCGCGCATCCTTGTGGAGCGCGTCGCAAACATATTGTCCCAGTTCAGCATGGGGTTTCCTCGTATTTTTTATAATATCAGCAGCTCACCATGCAGTGGAATTTATGTCAATAATGCTGACCTATTTTCTTGTCACTGTGACAAGTTTGGAAGTCCTGTATTCCCGAGCCATGGTGCCGATTGGGCTGCCGTTCGAGATTTCACGCAGCCGAACCGAATGGCCTGCCTCGTTGCGTGAACGTTCGCCACATCACGCGATTATTCCTTTGATCAAAAGCAGAAACCGGCCGATTCAGACCTTTCCAAAACCGGCCCGGCGGCAGTAGTGTGCCGGCCATTATTCAATGGACTATCAAGGTGCCAGCAATGACTGCGACGTCGACCTCTCCTGAAATCAAAATCGAATTCCACAAGTCTCCCGTCTCCGACGCCGACCGCATCCGGGCACTGGAAACGCCCGGCTTCGGCAAGGTCTTCACGGATCATATGGTCCTGGCGCGATGGACTGCCGATAAGGGCTGGCACGATGCGAAGGTTACGCCGAGGCGCCCTCTGGAGCTGGACCCCGCAAGCGCCGTGCTGCACTACGCTCAGGAAATCTTCGAAGGCATGAAAGCTTACAAGGCGGAGGATGGCCGCATCCTGCTCTTTCGGCCGGAAGAGAACGCCCGCCGCTTCGCGCAGTCGGCAGCCCGCATGGCAATGCCCGCAGTGCCGGAAGAACTCTTCCTGAAGGCCGTCGAAGAACTGGTTCGTGTCGACAAGAACTGGATCCCCTCCGGAGACGCCAGCCTCTACCTTCGCCCCTTCATGTTCGCCAACGAGGCGTTCCTCGGCGTTCGCCCGGCCCAGGAATATATCTTCTGCATCATCGCCTCCCCGGTCGGCGCCTATTTCAAGGGCGGCGCGAAGGCTGTCTCCCTCTGGGTCGAGACCGCCTATACGCGCGCAGCCGCCGGCGGCACCGGTGCCGCAAAATGCGGCGGCAACTATGCAGCCAGCCTCGTGGCGCAGGCTGAAGCGGCGAAGAAGGATTGCGACCAGGTCGTCTTCCTCGATGCAGCCGAACATCGCTGGGTCGAGGAACTCGGCGGCATGAACGTCTTCTTCGTCATGAACGATGGATCGATCGTGACCCCGCCGCTTGGCGGCACGATCCTGCCGGGCATCACCCGCGCCTCGGTCATCGTACTCGCCAAGGAGAAGGGCTTGCGCGTCGAGGAACGCCCCTACTCCTTCGAGGAATGGCAGGCCGATGCCGCCAGCGGCAAGCTCGTCGAAGCCTTCGCCTGCGGCACGGCCGCGGTCCTCGCCGGCATCGGCCTGGTTCGGCACGCCGGCGGCGAGTTCCTGGTCGGAGACGGACAGACCGGCAAGCTGACCACCGAACTGCGCCAGCAACTCGTCAGCCTGCAGAAGGGCGTAACGAACGATGAGCGCGGCTGGACGCGCCTCATCTCTGCCTAAAGCTAGATAACCGAAACGCAGCAGCGTTCTCGACGGGTAGAGCTACAGTGACAACTTCGAAACCGGGCGCACCGCCCGGTTTTTTTATGGCCGGGGCAGCCATGTGATAACGGAGATTGCATCGACGCCGAAAACGGTTCGCCATTGATCAACGTCGGTCGAATTCTTACTATTCGCCAATCGATAGAGGAAAGGTAAGAATGGCAACCGCAACCCTCTCTTCCAAATTTCAGATCTCCATTCCGAAGGAAGTGCGCGAGCAGCAGCACTGGTCCGCAGGCCAGGAATTCGTCTTCATCCCGAAAGGCAAGGGCGTCCTTCTCATGCCCGTCCCCGAACTGACAGATCTCAAGGGCATGGCCAAAGGCGCCGACCCGAACGACTACCGCCACCGGAAGGACCGGTTCTGATGCGCGTCGTCGACAGCTCAGCCTGGATCGAATGGCTGACCCAAGGCCCGGCCGCAGATCGCCTGCAAGGCGAGATGCCTGGGCGAACCGAATGCAGCGTCCCCACCATCGTCCAGCTCGAACTCGCCAAATGGCTGGAGCGCGAACGCGGTGAAGAAGCAGTCGATTCCTTCTTCGCCTATACCGCCACCTGCATCGCGGCCCCTTTCGACACGGCGTTGGCCCGCCGCGCCGCCGAAGTCTCGGCGAAACGCAAGCTCGTCCTAGCCGACGCCATCATCTACGCCACCGCCGAACTGCATGACGCCGACGTTCTGACGCTCGACGCCCGTTTCAAGGACCTAGACCGCGTGGTTTATATCGAGGAGAGCCCGTGACCAACTCTTTCTACGATGACAATGCCGAGACTTACGCCACTCGCGACCGCAGGCCGCCGACAGCGAGGCTCGATGCCTTCCTCTCCGCCCTCCCCGAGAAGGCACGCATTCTCGAACTCGGCTGCGGTGGGGGACAAGACTGCGCCTACATGCTGTCCAAGGGCTTCGACGTAACTCCGACGGATGGCTCAGCTGAGCTTGCCAGGCAGGCAGAGAAACTGATCGGCAGGTCGGTCACGGTCATGCGTTTCGAGGAGCTTGCGGCGCGGGAGGAATTCGATGGCGTCTGGGCCGAGGCGAGCCTCCTGCATGTGCCCCGCACAGATCTGTCCGCCATCCTTGCCCTTATCCGCAACGCCCTGAAGAAAGACGGCGTCTTCCACGCGAGCTTCAAAGCCGGCATCGCCGACGGCCATGATGATTTCGGGCGCTACTACAATTACCCTTCAACGGAATGGCTGCAGGAACTGCTCGTTACTGGTGGTTGGAGAAATGTCACGCTCAACGAAGTGGATGGCGGCGGTTATGACAACAAGCCGACCCGCTGGCTGCATCTTAGCACTCGCAAATGAAGAGGCCGGAGCTTTTGCCGAGGCCGAGCAGCTCTAATCCTCAGGCCTTTCAGCGCGCCAAGGCAACCCGCCGTAATTCTCCAATTTCATCCAGCAGAAGGTCGATCTGCCACTGCTGTTCTGCTGGTATCATGTCCACCAATCCGATCACCGCGTTTTCGACAGTCGCGCTGGTCAGCCAATCAAGGACGAGACGGCGTTTTTCGGCTGCGATATCCTCCCAGAAGCCATTGCCTCGATAGAGACCTTTCAGGTCGACACGGGCAAGCTGCAGAAACGCATTCGGTGTCGGCTGCCGGACCCACAGGCTGAGACAGGATTCGAACTGGAGATCGAGCCTTACCATCGCCAGTATCCAATTCCAGGCGAACGGATCGAAATCGGGGTTCTGCAATCTCTTGAAGGCCCATGCAGCATAGACAGCATTCGCCACCACCGTCTGCTCGACGACAGGCCAGCGCTTCCAGTCGCATAAGGCAAGCTTCGAAGCGATGACGGGCGGTTCGAAGCCGTAGGAGCCAGGACGTATGACCGCCAGATGAAGGATCCGTGGCAGGAAATGCTTGAACTCGTAAGCCGAACCCACAGTCGTCATCGCGCTCGCTGAATATGGTCCGAGCGCTCGGCGCTCAACTCGCGCAGGGGCGCCGATTTCAGGTCCGAGAGAATTTTCTCCGGGTCGCGCAGAGGCGAAGCATGCAGCGACTGCGGAAACGGATAATCCTGAAATGAAGAGTAAAGAGACTCAAGTCCCTCTTTCAGATCCTGCCTTGCAGACCTCATGATTGCTTCAAACACGTCAGCCCCAAGAACGGTTTTATCTCAAACGAGCACTTAATAGCGAAAAGGCCGGAGCTTTCGCCCCGGCCCTTAATATCACGTCATCAAAACAGCTTAGTTGACGGACTTGTCGACCAGCTTGTTCTTGCCGATCCAGGGCATCATGGCGCGGAGCTTCGTGCCGACTTCCTCGATCTGGTGGCTGTCGTTCAGGCGGCGGATGCCCTTGAAGCGCGCGCCGCCGGCACGGTATTCCTGCATCCAGTCGGAGGTGAACTTGCCGGTCTGGATGTCCTTGAGAACACGCTTCATCTCGGCCTTCGTTTCGGCGGTGATGATGCGCGGACCGGAGACATATTCGCCCCACTCGGCCGTGTTGGAGATCGAGTAGTTCATGTTGGCGATGCCGCCTTCATAGATCAGGTCGACGATCAGCTTCACTTCGTGCAGGCACTCGAAATAGGCCATTTCCGGCGCGTAACCGGCTTCGGTGAGCGTTTCGAAGCCAGCGCGGATAAGCTCGACGAGACCGCCGCAGAGAACGACCTGTTCGCCGAAGAGGTCGGTTTCGCACTCTTCGCGGAAGTTGGTTTCGATGATGCCCGAACGGCCACCGCCGACGCCGCAGGCGTAGGAGAGAGCGAGTTCAAGTGCATTGCCGGAAGCGTTCTGGTGAACGGCAACGAGGCAGGGAACGCCGCCGCCCTTCTGGTATTCGCCGCGAACCGTGTGGCCCGGGCCCTTCGGGGCGATCATGACAACGTCGACAGTCGCCTTCGGCTCGATGAGGCCGAAGTGAACGTTGAGGCCGTGAGCGAAGGCGATAGCAGCGCCGTCACGGATATTGCCGGCGATGTCGGCCTTGTAGATGTCGGCCTGCAGTTCGTCCGGGGTTGCCATCATCATCAGGTCGGCCCAGGCGGCAGCTTCGGCAACCGTCATGACCTTGAAGCCGTCGGCTTCGGCCTTCTTGACGGTCGGCGAACCGGCCTTGAGCGCGATGACGACATTCTGGGCGCCGGAATCCTTGAGGTTCAGCGCATGTGCGCGACCCTGCGAACCATAGCCGATGACGGCGACCTTCTTCGACTTGATGAGGTTGAGATCGGCATCACGATCGTAATAGACGCGCATTGAAATTCCTTCCCTTTTGCTTGTCTTGTTGACTGTCAAAAAGCGGTTCAGCCGAGGATCGGCATCTCCGCCAGAACTTTCTCCGTGCCGTAAAGGCGCAGGAAGGCGGTGACCGCCTTCTCCGCCTGACGCGCGGTATCCTTGAGCCCCGGCTCGCCGAGCAGCATGCGCACATGCAGGTCGGAAACGATGAGGCCGTAAAGCGTATGATAGGCCTCGTCGGCATCCATGAAACGCAGCAGCCCTGCCCTTTTTCCCGCATCGATCAGCGCCATGGCGCGGCGGTCGATCTGCCGGCGGCCGCGCTCCAGCAAGAGCTTGCCGAGCTTCGAGCCGTCGCGATGCGACTGGCCGATCGCCAGCCGGTTCAGCGCCAGCGATACGTCACCGGCCAGAACTTCGAGAAGATCGCGGGCGAAGATGACGAGATGGTCGTGCAGGCTCGTATAGGTCAGCCGCTCGCCGCTGCGCTCGAAGGTGCGCACTTTGCTCGCCTGATAGGCGATCATGGCCGAGAGCAGACCGTCACGGTCGCCGAACCACTTGTAGAGGCTTTCCTTGGAGCAATTGGCGGCGCGCGCCACACCCGATGTCGTCAGCGCCTTCTCGCCTCCGTCGACGAGAAGCTGCAGCGCCTGCTCCAGAACAGCGTTCTGGCGTGGCGAAAACTCGCTCGGCTCTGCGACATCGACTGACACGGTTTCAACTCCCCATTTACGTACCGTACGGTACGGTTCGTGGCGTTTATGCGCCAGATCGCAGGCTCTCGTCAAGAACCATCAGGAGATTTTTTCGTATCATATGAAACAGCGGAATTCGGCTGTTCGAAGGCAGGCAAATCGCCGAACATCGATGCCCAAGGAGAATCGCCCGTGAAAACAATAGCCCTCACCGCTGCCCTGTCGCTTGCCCTCGCACTGCCGGCCCTTGCCGCCGAGACGCGCTGCGGCTGGATCCAGAACCCCACGCCTGCCGACTGGTGGCTGGACGATTCACAAAATACCTGGACGATCATGACGCAGGGAAGCGGCGACGAACCCGAGGGCATGGACCTGATCCCTGATATCTCCGAGCACGACTATGTGCGCACCAACGGCAATTACGGCTATGCCTGCGCCTGCATGAACGTTGAGACCGACGGCAAGGAGCGCATTACGCGCATCCTCTCCTTCCGCCAGCTTACGCTCGCCAAGTGCCGCAACGACAAGGCGCTGAAATTTCCTGGCTGAGGTCTACTCAGCTGCCCCTTATTCTGCTGCCATGACCTCGCGCGCGCCATCGACATCGCGCGCCGGTGAAGCGCCGTAGAGGCGGCTATATTCGCGGCTGAACTGAGACGGGCTCTGATAGCCGACTTGGTGGCCGGCAGTTCCCGCATCGAGCCGCTCCACCAGCATCAGCCGGCGCGCCTCATGCAGGCGAAGCTGTTTCTGATATTGCATCGGCGTCATAGCCGTCACCGACTTGAAGTGATGGTGGAACGAAGACGCGCTCATGCTAACATGATCGGCCAGCTCCTCGATGCGCAGCGGCCGGGCAAAATTCTCCTTCAGCCAGGCGACGGCGCGCGCAATCCTGTTGCTGTGACTGTCGGCCGTGGCGATGTTGATAAGCCGCGCCCCATCCGGCCCGGTCAGCACCCGGTAGAGGATTTCCTGCTCGATCAGCGGCGCCATGGCCGGAATGTCGTCTGGACGATCGAGCAAGCGCAGCAGGCGCACGGCAGCGTCAAGAAGTTCCGGCGGCGCGACATTGACAGCCATGCCGCGCTGGCCGTCGGTATGGGCGGCAGGCCGCGGAATGTCGATGCGGCTCAAAAGCTCCAGCAGCTTTTCGGAGTCGATCGCGAGCCCGAGACAAAGATGCGGCACCTCGGGGCTGGCCTCGGCGATGCGCCAGGCGACCGGCAGATCGAGCGAAGTCAGCAGATAATCCCCGGTTCCGTAGCTGATGAACTCATCTCCGAGGCGAAGGCTCTTGGCGCCCTGCAGCACGAAGGCAAAACATGGCTTGTAGCTGCTATGCAACGGATCGCTGGGATTGGAGCGGCGGCTAATGTGAAGATTGCCGATCGACGTGCGGAACTCGCCATCGCCGGGCGCAAAGCGCATCGCGATATCGACGATTTCCCGATAGGGATTGAAGGGCAAGGTCATGGGCAACTCTTTCTGTCTCACGCCAGCGATATCGGTCTTATCTAAAGCTCCTTTTCCATTTCGCAAACAGGTGGCCGGCTCACTTTTGCAGGATCGTGCAAAAAGCAGAGAGTATCGCTCTAACGCTGATGCGCGGTTCCGGGCAATAGTCCGGGCATCCTCTCACCCCACCCCTGAAATCGAAAAGGAAGGCTCCCATGCCTATTGCAAGAGGCTACGCCGCCACCGACGCTTCCAAGCCGCTCACCCCCTTCACCTTCGAGCGCCGCAACCCGAACCCGGACGACGTCGTCATCGACATCAAGTTTGCCGGCATCTGCCATTCCGACATCCATACCGTCCGCAACGAGTGGAAGAACGCCGTATACCCGATCGTGCCCGGCCATGAGATCGCCGGCATCGTGACGGCCGTTGGTTCCGCCGTGACCAAGTTCAAGGTCGGCGACCGTGTCGGCGTCGGCTGCTTCGTCGATTCCTGCATCGGCTGCGCCGAACGCGACCTCGACCGTGAACAGTACATGCCGGGTCTCAGCGGCACCTACAATGATTTCGAAGCCGACGGCAAGACACGCACCCAGGGCGGTTATTCCGACTCGATCGTCGTCAAGGAAGGCTATGTCATGTCCATCCCGGACAACCTTCCGCTCGATGCCTCCGCACCGCTTCTTTGCGCCGGCATCACGCTCTATTCGCCGCTGCGCCACTGGAAGGCCGGCCCCGGCAAGAAGGTCGCAATCGTCGGCATGGGCGGCCTCGGTCATATGGGCGTCAAGCTCGGTGCTGCCATGGGCGCCGATATCACCGTGCTCTCCCAGAGCCTCTCCAAGAAGGAAGACGGCCTGAAGCTCGGCGCCAAGGAATATTACGCCACCAACGACCCGGAAACCTTCAAGAAGCTCGCCGGCGCCTTCGACCTCGTCATCTGCACCGTCAGCGCCGAGATCGACTGGAACGCCTATCTTGGCCTCGTGAAGGTGGATGGCGCCTTCGTGGTGGTCGGCGTTCCGGAAAACCCGATCCCGGTTCACGCCTTCTCGCTGGTCCCCGGCCGCAAGAGCATTTCCGGCTCGATGATCGGCTCGATCAAGGAAACCCAGGAAATGCTCGACTTCTGCGGCGAGCACAACATCGTTTCCGAGATCGAGAAGATCAACATCCAGCAGGTCAACGAAGCCTATGAGCGGGTGCTGAAGAGCGACGTTCGCTACCGCTTCGTCATCGACATCGCCTCGCTGGCAGCCTGATGAAACAAAAAGGGCGGCTCCCGGAGCCGCCCTTTTTCTTTGCAGTCTGTTTCGCCCCTACCCGTCGTCGCGCATGGTCTCGCGCTGGGTGATCAGCCGGGCGCTGTGCTGGCCGCTCATATAGATCCAGAACCAGTTCCAGGCGACGGTGAAACGCGAGCGCGTACCGATCAGGAAGTAGATATGGGCGAGACCCCAGATCCACCAGGCGAGCCAGCCCTTGAGCTTGAAACGGCCGAAATCGATGATCGCCGCGCTCTTGCCGATCGTCGCAAGGCTGCCCTGATGCCAGTATTTGAACGGCCCTGGCGCCGGCTTGCCGGATATGCGGGCGCGGATGACCTTCGCCACATAGCCGCCCTGCTGCTTGGCCGCCGGCGCAATGCCCGGCACCGGCTTGCCATCCTCACGCATCACAGAGGCTGTATCGCCGACCACGAAGACATCGGGCAGGCCCGGCGCCGTCAGGTCCTTCTCGACGATGGTGCGCCCCGCCCGGTCGGCGGGCACGCCCAGCCAGCGCGCCGCATGCGAAGCCTGCACGCCGGCGGCCCAGACGATGGTGCGGCTCGGAATGAAGTTTTCGCCGACGGTCACGCCATCAGCCGTGCACTGCGTCACCGGCGTTCCCGTCAGCACCTCGACGCCGAGCTTTTCGAGTGCCTTTTGCGCGTAGGCCGAAAGCTCCTCGGCAAAGGCCGGCAGCACGCGCGGCCCGGCTTCGATCAGCACGACGCGGGTCTTGCGCGTATCGATGTTGCGGAATTCCTTGGGCAGGGTGAAATGCGCAAGCTCGGCGATGATGCCGGCAAGCTCGCAGCCCGTCGGGCCAGCCCCGACGATGGAGAAGGTCAAAAACGCGTCGCGCACTGCCGGATCGCTTTCCACTTCCGCCCGCTCGAACGCGAGCAGCACGCGGCGGCGGATCGTCGTCGCATCTTCCAGCGTCTTCAGGCCCGGAGCGACAGGTTCCCATTCGTCGTGGCCGAAATAAGCGTGCGTAGCACCAGTCGCCAGCACCAGCGTATCGTAGTTCAACACCATACCGCTGCGTAAGGAAACGGTCTTTGCCTTGGCATCGACGCCGTTGACCTCGCCGAGCAGCGTGGTCACCTCGGGCCGGTCGGCATAGAGATGGCGGATCGGCCAGGCGATCTCTGAAGTGGAGAGGATGGTCGTTGCTACCTGATAAAGCAGAGGCTGGAAGAGATGGTGGTTGCGCCGGTCTATGAGCGTGATCTTCACGCCCCCTCCCCTTGATCCCAGGCCTTTCAATCCATTGACGAGCTGCAGCCCGCCGAAACCGCCGCCGACAACGACGACGTGATGTTCGCTCATGACCTACCCCTTTTTGTCATTCTGCTGCAGCAAATGTCGCCTTTCGCCGGAAGTATTCAACCGCTGTTTCGGCATATCTCCCCTGCATCCCGATCGGCTTTGATCGTTGCAGATATGCCCTTCACGTCCGTGCCATCCTCATTGTCATCAAAACCGTTTTCCGCATACATTCCGGGCATGGACGAGGAAATCATTTTAACTGGCGGCGGGCGCAGCGAAGTGTCTCGGCAGGGCAGTATCGTTTATCGCCAGAGCGGCCCCTGGTCCCCGACCACTATTTCGCTGCTGAGACATCTTGCGCAGGTGGGATTCGCCGCATGTCCCCGTGTCGTCGGCACAGGTTTTGACGAGCGGGGCCGCGAAACCCTCTCGTTTATCGAGGGAGAGTTTGTCCATCCGCTGCCCTGGAGTGATGAGGCCATGACGCGGCTCGGAAATATGCTCCGGCAACTCCACGAGGCGACGTCTTCGTTCAGGGTTCCGGACAATGCGATCTGGCGCGGGTGGTTTGGCCGCGAACTCGGAACCGGTCCGCGTGTCATTGGTCACTGCGACACCGGCTCTTGGAACATTGTCTCTCGCTCCAACTCGCCAATCGCCCTCATCGATTGGGAGGTTGCCGGACCGGTCGGAATAGACATCGAACTGGCGCAAGCTTGCTGGTTGAACGCCCAGCTTTTCGATGACGATATAGCGGAAAGAATGAACCTTGGCTCGGCTATGACGAGAGCACGGCAGGTTCGCTATTTGCTCAACGGTTATGGTTTTTCGAAAGCGCAGCGAGATGGCTTTTTCGATAAACTGCTCACATTTGCTGTTTACGATGCTGCCGAGCAGGCGAAAGAGGCCCGCGTCACGCCGGAGACAAAAGACCCAGAATCTCTATGGGCCATAGCGTGGCGCACAAGGAGCGCATCCTGGATGCTCCGCAACCGATCAGCATTGGAAGCGGCTTTGCTCTAGGTCGCTCGCTCAATTGGCGTAACTAACGGGGATCGCCGTGCCGCTCTTCATCAGCTCCATGGAGATCGATGCCGAAACGTCGAAAAGCTCGATCCGCCGCACGATCCGCTTGTAGATGACATCGTAGTGCTCGACACGCGGCAGGACGATCTTCAGGATGTAATCGTAATTGCCGGTCAGCCGGTGCGCTTCGACGATCTCGGGGATATCGCTGATCGCGCGGCGGAAGGCCTCCGTCCATTCGTCGGAATGATGCGCCGTCTTGATGAGCGCAAAGAGCGTGGTCGGCACGCCCATCCGCTCGCGATCCAGCACGACGATGCGACGCGCGATGTAGCCGCTCTCCTCCAGCCGCTGGATGCGCCGCGAACAGGCCGAGACCGATAAGGCCACACGCTCTGCAAGGTCGGTCACGGAGATGCCTGCATCGTCCTGCAGGATATCGAGAATCCGCCTGTCGCGATCGTCGATCATGATGGCCCACGCTGAAATTTTGCAAGAAACTGAGAAACGCCGCAAAACCTTAGCACATATCGATGCAAAAGCACAAACAATGCAAACACGTAGCGTCTGATCTGCTGCATCATTCCCGCATTCGAAAACACCATAGGGAGCGAGAATCCATGAAAAACATCGGCCTGATCGGCGGCATGAGCTTCGAAAGTTCTGCGGTCTATTACCGTCTCATCAACGAAATGGTGCGCGAGCGCCTGGGCGGCCTGGCGTCGGCCGAACTCACGATGCATTCGGTGAATTTCGAGGAAATCGTTTCCCTGCAGAAGGCTGGCGCCTGGGATATGGCTGCGTCGCGCCTCGGCGATATCGCACTGCGCCTGCAGATTGCCGGCGCCCATTGCGTGCTGATCTGCACCAACACCATGCATCTGATCGCACCCGAGGTCTCTTCGCACATCTCCGTGCCGCTGATCCATATCATCGACGAGACCGCCAAGACGATCCACGAAGCCGGCTGCAAGCGCCCGCTGCTGCTTGCCACGCGCTACACGATGGAGCATGGCTTCTATACCGACCGCATGAAGGGCCTCGGCCTCGACATCATGGTGCCCGACGCCGCCGACCGCACCACCGTGCACGACATCATCTTCAACGAGCTCTGCGCCGGCAAGGTACTCGACAGCTCTCGCCAGAAGCTGATGGCGGTGATCGAACGCGCCCGCGCCAATGGCGCCGACAGCATCATTCTCGGCTGCACGGAGATCTGCCTGATCCTCAACCCGGATCACCTTCCCCTTGCTGGATTCGATACGACGGCAATCCATGCCCGCGCCGCCGTCGATTTCGCGCTCGAGGGAGAAATCGCAAACGAAGAAGAAGACGCAGCCTGAGCCCTCAATTTAGTTGACTCAGTCAAATAAAAGCAGCAGGGTTTCCATCAGGAGACCCTGCCATGACCGACCTTTCCCTCATCGAATCCGCCCGCGAATTCAACCGCTTCTACACGAACTTCCTCGGCCTGCTGAACAAGGCCTATCTCGACACGCCCTTCACGCTGACGGATGCGCGTGTGCTCTTCGAGATCGGCGCCCATGATGGCGTCAATGCCGGCGCTCTCGCCCGCGACCTGCAGCTCGACCCCGCCTATCTCAGCCGCATCCTCAAACGCTTCCGCGAAGAAGCCTTCATCGAGGCGACGCCCGATCCCGCCGACCAGCGCAGCCAGATCCTTACTGTCACCGGCAAGGGACGCAGCCAGTTCGAAGAGCTTGGCCGCCGCTCGAATGCCCAGATCGCCGCCCGCTTCGACACGCTGGCCGATGGCGAGCCGCAGGCCGCCGTTGCCGCCATGCGCACGATCCGCTCGATCCTCGATCCACAGGCAAGACCGGCAGCCGCCATCATCCGCCCGCATCGCGCCGGTGATATCGGCTGGATCGTCCAGAGCCAGGGGCGCTTCTATGCCGAGGAATATGGCTGGGATCTGCGCTTCGAAGGGCTGGTCGCCGATGTCGCTGGCAAGTTCCTCGCCAATTTCGACTCCGAGATGGAATATTGCTGGATCGCCGAGCGCGGCGGCATCAATCTCGGCTCCGTGCTGATCACCAATGGCGGCGACGGCATTGCGAAGCTCCGCCTTCTCTACGTCGACAAGGCCGCGCGCGGTCTCGGCCTCGGCAAACGGCTTGTCGATGAGTGCGTCGCCTTCTCGCGCCATAAGCGATACCGGCAGATCTCGCTCTGGACCAACGACTTCCTCCACACCGCCCGCACCATTTATCAAAAGGCCGGCTTCCGGCTTGTCTCCGAGGAGAGACACCGCATGTTCGGCCCGGAAGCCAACGGCCAGACCTGGGTGCTCGATCTCTGACCTTGCTGCGTCGCAGAAATTTCACTTGATTTGGAAACGGTCATTCCCTAATTAGGCGCATGACCGTTGACACCCTGACACCTGATGTAAAAACCCGCAGCCGCGGCCGCCCGCGCGAATTCGATATGGACGCAGCACTCGATGCTGCGCTGCGCGTCTTCTCTGAGCGCGGCTACCATGCCGCCTCCATCAGCGAACTGACCGAAGCCATGGGCCTTGCCTCCGGCAGCGTCTACAAGGCCTTCAAGGACAAGCGCGGCATCTTCCTTGCCGCCTTCAAGCGCTATCGTCAGCTCGGCCGCGGCCGGCTGGAGGCAAAGATCGCATCCGCAAAGACCGGCCGCGAAAAGGTCTTCCAGATGGTCACGTATTACGCCGAGCTTTCCCATGGTGAAGCGGGCCTCAAGGGCTGCCTCGTCGTCGGCGGCGCAAACGATCTTTCTCTGCTGGACGAAGAAGCTGCAGAGCATGTGGCCGCCGCCTTTTCCGCTGACGAAAAGCTGATGGCCGATCTCATCCGCATCGGCCAGGCCGATGGCACTATTCCGTCAACCGTTGATGCCGATGCCACGGCCCTCACCTTTCTCTGCCTGACCAAGGGCTTGCGTGTCATCGGGAGGACGGGACGCGGCGAGAAAGAGATGATGGCTACAGTCGAGGCCGCGATGCGGCTCGTGACTTGACGACCGAAATATCGTCATCAGATCAGGGATCGGGTGGCGGCAGACGATTAAATTGCATTCAATCCTCCCGATCATTGCCTATTGGAGTTTCTGATGAGCGTTTCAGCCACCACGCCGGATAAGGTCGCGCCCCGCGCCCTATCCCCTTGGCTAACCTTCCTTTTTGCAGCCTCCTGCGGCTTCGTCGCCGCCAACCTCTATTACGGCCAGCCGCTGGCAGGCCCGATCAGCGCCAATCTCGGCTTCTCGCCAGCCGCAACCGGCCTCATCGTCACGCTCACGCAGATCGGCTATGGCCTCGGTCTGCTCCTGATCGTGCCGCTCGCCGACCTCTTTGAAAACCGCCGCCTCATCCTGACGCTGATTGCCGCCTCGGCACTTGCGCTTGTTGGTGCGGCCTTCTCTTCCACGCCGGGCATGTTCCTGACAGCCTCGCTCTGTATCGGCCTGGCCTCGGTCGCAGCCCAGGTCCTCGTCCCCTTCGCCGCCAGCATGGCGCCGGACGCGACGCGCGGCCAGGTCGTCGGCAATGTCATGAGCGGACTGCTTTGTGGCATCATGCTCGCCCGCCCCTTCGCAAGCCTCGTCGCCGAAGCTTCCTCCTGGCATATGGTCTATTACGTCACCGCCGCCGTCATGATCGCGCTCGGCATCGTGCTGCGCGCCAATCTGCCGGTCCGCGTCCCCCACACGAAGCTGCGTTATGGCGAACTGCTGGCCTCGATGACCCACCTTGCAGTGCATTCTCGCGTGCTGCAGCGCCGTGCCCTTTATCAGGCAGGCATGTTCGGCGCCTTCAGCCTGTTCTGGACGACCGCGCCGCTGCTGCTCGCAAGCCCCGCCTTCGGCATCTCGCAGAACGGCATCGCGCTGTTTGCACTTGCCGGTGCCGCCGGCGCCATCGCCTCGCCGATCGCCGGCCGCCTTGCCGACCGCGGCATGACGAAGGTCGCCTCGACGCTCGCCATGCTGCTCGGCATGGGCTCTTTTCTCATCAGCCATTTCGCCACCGATGGCTCGCTGATGGCACTCATCCTGCTGACGGCTGCGGCGATCCTGCTGGATTTCGGCGTGACGACCAATCTCGTCTGCGGTCAGCGTGCGATCTACGGCCTGAGCCCGGAACATCGCGGCCGCCTGAATGGCCTCTTCATGGCGACCTTCTTCACCGGCGGCGCCATCGGCTCGGCGCTCGGCGGCTGGGCTTATGCGACGGGCGGCTGGTCGATGGCGGCCTGGATCGGCTTCTGCTTCCCCGCAGTCGCCTTCCTGTTCTTCCTGACGGAAGGCCGCGAGAAGTAATCAAGTCTAGGTCAGGCGGCTCGACCGCCTGATCCCCTAAAGCAATTCCAGCAAAAGCGTGCAGCGGTTTTGCGTCCGGAATTGCGCTCTATACAGCGTCTGCGTCGAACCGCAGCCGTGCCGCGCGAACATCGTCATGGTTCGCCTCGGCCCAGTTCAGAAGCTGCGACAGCACCGTGTAGAGCGAGCGGCCAAGATCGGTCATCCGGTATTCCACGCTCGGCGGCTTCGTCGGAAAAACCTCCCGCTCGATATAGCCGTCCCGCTGCAGGTCGCGCAGCGACTGGGTCAGCATGCGCTGGGAAATATCCGGGATCATGCGGCGCAGTTCGCCGAAGCGATAGGGCTGCTTGGCAAGCGCCTCCAGAAGCAGCGTCGACCATTTGCCGCCGATCTGCTGCATCATATCCCTGACCGGGCAATTGGTGAAATCCAGGCTGGCAAGGTCGATCTCGCGCCGCGCGCCGCCCGGCCCATCGGCCGGTCCTTTTGATTGGCGCGCTCTGGCCTTCAGATTGACGACTGTGCCTGCCATGAGGTGGTTCCCTTTTGGTAACGAAGTCCCGAAAAACTGCCTTCTTTACAGCACCCAGTCAATTCCTATTCTAGTGTTACTCTCTTTTTGAGACCACCTGTCAACCACTAGAGGATATCATGAGCGAAACCATTCTCGTCACCGGCGCTGCAGGCCAGCTCGGCCAGCTTGTCGTCCATCACCTGATCGAAAGCTACAAGGTCGCCCCTGCAAACATCATTGCCGCGACCCGCAGCCCGGAAAAGCTCTCGAGCCTCGCCGCCAAGGGTGTTGTCACCCGCAAGGCGGATTTCGATGACGCCGGCAGCCTCGAAGCCGCCTTTGCCGGCGTCGATCGCCTGCTGATCATCAGCACTGACGCCCTCGACACCCCCGGCAAGCGCCTGATCCAGCACAAGGCTGCCGTCGCCGCTGCCGTGAAGGCCAAGGTGAAGCACATCACCTACACTTCCATGCCGGCCCCTGACAATTCGCTTGTCACCTTCGCGCCCGACCACCTCGGCACCGAAAACGCCATCAAGGAAAGCGGCATCCCCTACACGATCGTGCGCGACGCCTGGTATCACGACAACTACCTGCACAGCATGCCGCACAATCTGCAGACCGGAAAATGGTTCACTTCGGCGGGTGACGGCAGGATCTCGACCATCTCGCGTGACGATTGCGCGCTCGCCATCGCCTCGGTGCTGGCATCAGGCATCTCCGCCAGCGCCACCTACACGGTGACCGGCAAGCAGTCGCTGACGCCGAAGGAAATTGCCGTGATCGCCACCGAAGCCACCGGCAAGCCGCTGGATGTCGTTGATGTCACCGACGAACAGCTCGGCCAGGGCATCCGCGGCGCCGGCCTGCCGGGCTTCGTTGCCGACATGCTGGTCTCGGCCGATGCCAATACCCGCGCGGGCAAGTTCGACATCGTCACCGACGATTTCACGAAGCTGACGGGCAAGCAGCCGCAGTCGCTGAAGGACTACTTCGTCGCCAACAAGGCCGCGCTCACAGCCTGAGCCGGCCTACAGCATCGGCCCGAAAATCGGAATCGATTTTCGGAAAGCCTGATGCGTAGATTCAAAGAGTTAGAGCGTCCTTTGTGCGTCCGAATGGACGCACGGCGCTCTAAGGCTCGCCCCACATCCACCGAGGGCGGGCCTCTTCTTTCAGATCTTCTGGCCGCAGGCCCGGCAGAAGCGGCGCACCGTTTCCGCCATGCCATATTGCAGCGCATCCGCCGTCAGGCCGTGGCCGATCGAGACTTCGGCGAGAGCGGGAATGCGCTTCACGAGCGCGGGAAGATTTTCCACTGTGAGATCATGGCCGCCGTTGACGGCAAGGCCGAGCGCGAGTGCGGCATCCGCCGTCTTGCCGAGCCCTTCGAGGATCGGCCCCACCCTTTCAAGCGCATCATAGCAGCCGCCATAGGGGCCGGTGTAAAGCTCGATTCGGTCGGCACCCGTCGCTTTCGCGGCCTTTACCGCCTCAGCATCACCATCTCCATCGGCAAACAGCGAAACACGGAATCCCATCTTCTTCAGCCGCGCTACGACATCGGTCAGGAAGGCTTGATGCCTGCGGAAATCCCAGCCGTGATCGGAGGTCGCCTGCGAGGGATCATCAGGCACCAGCGTCACCTGCTCCGGCTGGGCCTTGGCACAAAGCTCCAGGAATTCCTCGGTCGGATAGCCCTCGATATTGAATTCGGCTTCCGGAAACTCGTCGTCGATCAGATTGCGGATCACGGGCAGATCGGAAAAGCGGATATGCCGCTGGTCCGGCCGCGGATGCACGGTCAGCCCTGAGGCACCAGCGGCAAGCGCGATGCGACCGAGGCCTTCCACGCTTGGCCAGGGCAGATCGCGCCGGTTGCGCAGCATGGCGATAGCATTGAGGTTCACGGAGAGTTTGGCGGGCATGGCAATATCCGTCTGGGATGGCGACTGGTCCTGCTTTTAAGGCAAGCTGTCCGCGAACGCCAATGAGATTCGCACATGCATTCATGCCTGTCCTTGATAGTCGCGCCCACCATGACGATCGACGTCAGGGGCGTACCGAAAAAAGTAATTCCCGTTCCCTTCGAAGATCATTCGTCAGCGACGACGAACCGTGTGGTTTTATTTTACCACATACCAAGCAAGAGGCGGATTGAGATGCCGCAACATTGCTATCCCATTTAAAAACGGTTATTTTTAGCACTTACAAAAGAACCCGTCCGCGCATAAAGTGGGCGCCACGTAACGAGTAAGTACGCCGAGTACTGCTTCTTCCAACGATAAGAACGCTAGAGGAAAACCCCGCTCGCCGCGCTCCGGAAGCAACTGGCAAAGCCGCATGAGGTGCAACTATCTGCCCCAGGAGGGTTCATGCCAGACGGTTCCAAACGTTTGTTTGCTGCCGCCGGTATTGCTTCGGAGGCCCGGTCAAAATACCGGTTCCTGCCTTCGGCCGCTTTGCCGCCGGATATCCCACAAGGTCCCGTTCCGATCGCCGACATGGCGAACGCATTCGGCGTCACGCACAGGACACTGCATTTCTACGAAGAGAAGGGCCTGATTTCCGCAAACCGCATCGGTCTGATGCGCGTTTACGATCAGGATGATGTCATGCGCATGGCGGTCATCACCGTCTGCCGCGAAACCGGCATGCCGATCGCCGTCATCCAGGAATTGATGGACGTGTTGCGCAGCGCGGCCTCCCAGGAAGAGGCCGAGTCGATCTTCCGCGAGGCCCTCTCCCAACGCAAGCGCGAACTGACGGCCGAAATGTCGACTTTGCACCGGCAGCTGCAGCAGGTGAGCGACCTTCTCGATTACGACAGCAGCCTCGACCTGCCGCCGATCAACGACAACAGGGATCCGGCAAGCCTGACCGATCAGGAGCGCCAATGCCTGGAGCTGATGGCCGAGGGATATTCGACGCAGCGCATCGCCCGCGCCCTCGACCTCAGGCATGAGGAAACGCGCGCGCTGGAAGCCGATATCATCATGAAATTCCAAGCCAACAACCGCTTTCAGGCGATCGCCAAGGCGGTTCTCCTCGGCATCGTGCAGGCCTGATCACTTGGCAGCGGCCGCCACCGCATCCCTGTAGGAGCACAAACGCCAGTTTCCAGCGGACGCCAATCTTAGCGAACGATTGTCAGCGTCTCTGCTGCGCGCGTAATCGCGGTGTAAAGCCAGCGCTCGCGCGTATCGCGAAAGGCCCAGCTTTCGTCGAACAATACGACATTGTTCCACTGCGAACCCTGCGCCTTGTGCACCGTCAGCGCATAGCCGTAATCGAACTCGTCATAGCGCTTGCGTGTGTTCCAGGGGATCTCGCCTTCCACATTCTCGAAGGCTTGCTTCAGAAGCTTGATCTTCGCAGCCCCACGATCCATATCGTCATCTTCGGGGCGGACCAGCAGGTTGATGCCGGGCTTGGTCGTTTCCTTGGATGAGGTCATGACCTGCCAGAGCGAGCCATTCAGCAGGCCCTTGGCCGGGTCGTTGCGCAGGCAGACCAGCTTGTCGCCGGTCTGCGGATGTTCGGTCGTAAAACCCTTGAGCTCCCGCAAACGCTGGTTATAGCGCCGCCGCGTCTTGTTTGTGCCGACGAGCACCTGATCGGCATCCATGACCAGCGGCTGCGTCACCTCGTTCTTCGAGATCACCTGCGCCTTGCCATAGTCGCCATACATGATCTCGTTGCCCTCACGCACCTGCATGGCAAGCTTGATGATCGGATTGTCGCGCGCCTGCCGATGAATATCGGTCAGCAGGTAGTCTGGGTCCTGATTGGTGAAGTAGCCGCCGCCGGTGACCGGTGGCAGCTGGCCAGGATCGCCGAGCACGAGGATCGGCGTGCCGAAGCTCATCAGGTCCTTGCCGAGCGCCTCGTCCACCATCGAGCACTCGTCGACGATGATCAGTGCCGCCTTGGCGACCGGGCTCTGGCGGTTGATGGAAAACATCGGCGCAATCGATGTCTTGCCGGTTTCCTCGTCGGCAATCTCTTCCTCGCCGCGCGGCCGGTAGATCAGCGAATGGATGGTCTTGGCATTCGACGCCCCGCGCGAGCGCAGCACCTGTGCCGCCTTGCCGGTGAAGGCGGCAAACAGTACGTCGCCATCGACATGCTCGGCAAAATGCTTGGCAAGCGTCGTCTTGCCCGTGCCGGCATAGCCGAACAGACGGAAGAGCGGCGACCTGCCCTCCTTCAGCCAGTTCGAAACGGCTTTCAGGGCTTCATCCTGTTGTGGGGCGAATTGCATGGAAGCGACTTGGCAGGATTCGCCCGGCATAGGCAAGGCGGAATTTTCCTTGAAGCGACCTAGCTCTTCGCAGCCTCGCTGATGACCCGCTCGCGCAGCAAGCCAACGAGATAGAGCGATCCCGTCAGGATCACCCAGGCGCCGGAGGCCGCTGCCCGTTCGAGCGCCTTTTCATAGGCTGTCTGCGGATCGTCGATCACCTCGCTCGCGAGACCGATCTGACCGGCAAGCGTCTGTAATTCGGCAGGAGAGCGGAAACGATTGGAAACCGAGGTGAAGATCGGCGAGACGCCGTAGCGGCCCATCACCTCGAGAAGCCCGGCGGCATCCTTGTCTGCCGCGATCGCCACGACAGCAATGCCCGGCCCGACAAATCCTTCCATGCCGGAGAGGTCGTCAAGCACTGCTTCGAGATTGAACGGCACATGTGCCCCGTCGAGCGCAACGGCAACACCCCTGCCCGCAACAGGCACGATGAAACGCTCCAGCCGTCCCGGCAACTGCGATTCCCGCTCGGCATCGGCATCGATCAGCCATCCACCGACCACCTTGCCCTCGCGCGCCTTGACGCCAAGTTCACCGAGCACATCGAGCGCGGTACCCGCGACTGCGACATTGCGCCCGGCAATCGTCGACGCTCCGGAAAAATCCGGACGGATCAGACGGGCATCGATCTCTGCTGCCCGCTTGGCAATCACGGCACCGGCTTCATCATCCGCATCGAGCGGCGTAACGACGGTCGAGCGCGGCTTGATGATGCCGGCCTTTTCGAAGGCAATGGCCGCCCGTGTCTTGCCCAATATCTCCGTATGCTCGAGGCCGATATTGGTGATGATGGAAACATCGCTGTCGACGATATTGGTTGAATCCAGCCGGCCACCGAGACCCGTCTCGATCACGGCCCATTGAACGCCCGCATCGCGGAAAATCAGGAAACCGGCCGCTGTCAGTATGTCGAACCATGTTGCAGCTTCCGCTGCCGTCCCTTCCGCCCTTGCGGCCTTGAGAGCATCGAGCCCCAGGAAGAGCGCCTCGGCGAGCACAGCCTCTTCGACCGGTTGGCCATTCAGGCTGACACGCTCGGAAATATGCTCCACATGCGGCGAGGCATAACGCCCGACGGAAATGCCGGCATGGCGCAAGCCTGCTTCGAGCAGCGCCGAAGTCGAACTCTTGCCCTTGGTGCCCGCCACATGGATCGAGCGGAAGGCGCGGTGCGGATCGCCTAGACGGGCGGAGAGATCGAGGATCGGCTCCAGTCCGACGCGCATTTCGCCGCGTGGACGCTGTTCCCAGTTGGTGAGCTGATCAAGTTGCGAAAGGGCTTCGATAAGGCGGGGATTTTCTATCTGCATGGGCATGGCACAGGTTACAGGGGTTATTTTGGTGCCCAGGCGAGCGGCATCGGCAGCCTGCGCTTCCCGATGGTTCTCCATCTGTCTCGCCAGTCACGCAGGCGGGCCGACACTAGAACCTTTCCGTTGCCCTGCCTAGCCTCGCAAGCGTCATCAGCACGGCTCGCCGCGACGCCGCCTGCGGCAACTGCCAGTTAACGCTGGTGAATTTTAGCTCTTGCGGAGATTGGCAAGAGCGCCACTTTAGCTCCTGTCTATGACAAAGAGGCGGAGATTCGAATGGGACAGACTGTCCGAATTCCAGTCAACGAACCGCAGAGACTGCTTGCCGTGCGCTCGCTGAGCGCCATCAGCAGCAGCCCGACGCCGGAGCTTGCAGCACTTGCCGAGCTCGCCAAGAATGCATTCGCAATGCCCTATGCCGCCGTCAACATCGTCGACGAGGACTGGCTGCGCATCGCCGGCGAAGCGGGCATGCAGCTTTCGGAATGCCCGCGCGACCTTTCCTTCTGCACCCGTGTCGTCTTTGCCAACGACATGGTCGTCGTTCCCGATCTGGAACAGGATGCGGAGCTCAATGCCGCGCCCTATGTGACAGGCCCACCGCATTTCCGTTTTTATGCCGGCGCACCGCTGGAACTGGAAAACGAACTGGTCATCGGCGCCTTCTGCATTCTCGATCAGAAGCCGCGCCTCTTCACTGAAAAAGAGGCAGCCAATCTTCGCCGTTTCGCCCGTGTCGCGAGCGCGCTTCTGCGGCTGCAGAAGGCGAATTTCGTCATGGGCCTTGCCGAAAGCAGCCTGCGCACGGCGGCCATGACCGATCCGCTGACCGGCTTCCTCAACCGCGCCGCACTCGATGCCATCGTCGACCGCGCGCTGGAATCAGCCCTTGCCTCCGGCCAGACCTTCGGCGCCCTTTATCTCGACATGGACGGCTTCAAGTCGATCAACGATACGCTCGGCCACCATATCGGCGACGAGGTGCTGCGCGAGGCGGCAAACCGCATCCGTTCGGTCATCCGCTCCGGCGACATCGTCGTGCGCATGGGCGGCGACGAATTTGCGATCTTCGTACCGAACCCGCCGAACACCGAAGCGCTGGTCTCCGTCTCCGAACGCCTGCTCTCGGCCTTCCGCAGCCCCTTCACCATCGAGGGGAATACGATCCTCGCCCGCCTGAGCATCGGTGCCGCACTCGCCCCGCAAGGTGGCCGCCGCCGCCGCGAACTGCTGCGCAACGTCGATGGCGCCCTCTATAGCGCCAAGGCTGCCGGACGGGACTGCTATGTGGTTTTCAATCCGAACTGACGTTTGAAAGAGAAACGGGAATAAAACGGACGCCTGCCGTGTCTCATCTCCGGTATCGCAAAAATGCGTGCCCAACCCGAGGAGAGAGACCATGAAGTCCGTGAAATTCCTGTCCGTGCTGGCAGTCGTTGCTGCCACCGCCACTGCAGCCTTCGCCGCCCCCGCGGTCACCACCGTCGAAACGACCAAGGGCAAGGTTCTTGCCGGTGAAAAGGGCATGACGCTCTACACCTACAAGAAGGACGAAAAGGGCGTCACGAATTGCTACGACAAGTGCGCCACCAACTGGCCGCCCTTCCTTGCTCCTAGCGACGCCAAGGCCGATGGTGCATACTCACTCGTTGAACGTAAGGATGGAAAGAAGCAGTGGGCCAAGGACGGCATGCCACTCTATTACTGGGTGAAGGACACCAAGTCCGGCGACATCACCGGCGACGGCGTAGGCGGCTCCTGGGATCTTGCCAAGCCCTGATGAGGCCAGCGTGAAGCCCCCCTCACCCGATACGTTCGAGGGCCAGATCCTGGCCCTCCTTCCCTCGCTCCGGCGCTATTCCCGCAGCCTCACCCGCTCGGATGTCGAAGGCGAGGATCTGCTTCAGGATTGCGTGGAAAAGGTTCTGGCCCGGCGCGGCCAGTGGCGCGGCATCAACCTGCGCGGCTGGGTCCTGACGACGATGACCAACCTCTATCGCAACACCCGCCGCGCCAGCCCCCGCGACCGGCTTGTCGAGCTCGACGCCGTCGAAGAACTTGCCGGTCCTGATGCCCAGGCCGATCCGTTGGAGCGCCTGCGGCTGGAACAGGCTCTCGACAGTCTGTCGGAAGACTACCGCGCCGTCCTGATGCTCGTCGTCATCGAAGGCTACAGCTATCATGAAGTGGCAACCATGCTGGACATCCCGATCGGCACCGTCATGTCGCGCCTGTCGCGCGCACGCCAGCGCATGAGCGACCATATGAAAGCCGATAATGTGATTACGCTTCGGAGACCGAAATGAACGAGACCAACCCCACCGTGACCGAAGCGGACCTGCACGCCTTTGCCGATGGGCAATTGCCGGAGGCCGCCCGCGCCCGCGTGGAAGCCTACCTCGCCGAAAACCCCGAGGAAGCCGCCATGGTCGCCGGCTGGCAGGCGCAGAATGCCGGCATCAAGTCCCTGTTTTCAGGCTATGAGAAGAGCCGCGACACCGATCTCCGGATGGTGGCACCGGCTGACACTGCCTCCCCCTGGAAGACACGCTCTGCCCTTGCCGCTGCCGCCGTCATGCTCTTCGCGCTTGGCGCCGTCAGCGATCGCTTCATCCCGCCGCTCTTCCAACGCCCGCCGCTGCAGTTGGCCGAATCCGAGACCTTGCCGAAGCAGGCCGAAACCGCCTTCCTCGTCTATGCCGGCGAAGTGCGCCACCCGGTCGAGGTCTTCGCCAATGAGGAAGCACATCTGGCGACCTGGCTCGGCAAGCGGCTGGCAATCCCCGATCTCAAAGTGCCGGACCTGAAATCCCTTGGCTTCCGCCTTGTCGGCGGCCGCCTGCTGCCTGTCGATAACAGGCCGGGTGCCATGTTCATGTATGAGGACCAGGGCGGCGAACGCCTCACCGTCATCGTCGGCCGCAACAAGGAAAACAGGACGACAAGCTTCCGCTTCGCCTCCGCCAACGACGTCGAGACCTTTTACTGGATCGATGGCGAACTCGGCTATGCGGTAACGGGCGAGATCTCACGCGACATGCTGCGCAAGGTGGCCGAGGAATGCTACCGGCAGTTCCCGTCATAAGAGGAGAACTGCACGCAGACTACGCGATCAGGCCGATACGACTTGGTAGCGGCCGATTTCATCCTGCTTGAGCATGGAACCGCCCTCAGCACCCTCGGCAAGCTGCTTCTTCAAGGCCTGCGTGACCTTGTCGTTCTTGTCTGGATCATCAGCGCCGTCGATAAGGTCTTCCAGCGTGATGCCGAGCTTATCCAGACCGAGATCGCGCTCGATCTTGGCAATGGCCTGCGCCCCGTCCGACTTGCTCTTGAGATCCGAGAATGCCTTTTTCGTCGCAGCGACGAACGCATCCATCGATGCATAGTCGCTCTTTTTCACGCCGAGCGCTTCGCCTGCGCGGTCAATCAGATCGAGCTTCATCTGGGTCACGCTTCGATCGTTCACGCTGAACAAGGCATCCGAGATCTTGGACTGCGCGGCCGTCGGCTGCGGGCTCATGCCGGATGTCTGTTTGACCGGCTGGCCATGGGCAATCGCCACCAGATTGTCACCATCGGTCTTCTTGGCGTCGGTGGAATTCACAGGCGAAACGCTCTGCTGAAGGATCAGCAAGGCGGCTTCATTGGTCGATGAAATCGAAGTCATGCATGGTCCTCGTGCGCATGTGCTCGACCATCATGGGCGCAATGTGCAGGTTTGACCGGGCGTCATGCCTGAGCGGGAATCAGCTGGGTTTGCGATGGCATCATCGCCGTGATTCCTTGCATAAATATAAAACTTGAGCGTGTGCCTTTCGATAAATTCGATCGATAGCGTCAGGCCGTAATCTCAGCGCTGGGGATCGTTGGCAAGCTCGATCGGCTTGCCATGCGGCGTCGCTTCCGCCGCCCGCTGCCAACTCTTCTGCAGGTCGAGAATGGCGGAAGCATCCGCCACACCGCGGCTGACGAGCAGATCGGAAAGAGCCGCCACCCAGCAGTCGAAATAATCGCTGCCATCCTCGGCCCGGCCAGGCTTATGCAATTCCCTGGACAGGACCGCCGCCCATTCGCTCCAGGCAAACAGACCCTTCTCATGCAGTTGCACGGTCATGGCAAAGGCTTCCGCCGCCCAGGGTTCGGGGAAAACAGGATCACCCTCCGGCGACTTCGGCAGACCCGGCGATTGCGCCAGTTGAGACGGGATCTCACACACGCTCAAGGTAGCTCTCCCAGGCATCGATGGAGACCGTCAGCGACTGATCGGCGCCCTCGCCCCAGATCTCGCCGCCATCGAAGACGACGGTATAGAGCCATTGCGGATTCTCGCCTTTGCCATGCGCGTTGTCATCGGGAAAGACGAAGGAACCCTGCACCGCCTCGATCACGCCCGTCTTGGCACGCGCATAACGCGGCAGCCGCGTATGGCTCGCCGGATTGAAATTCTTCGTCTTCACCGCTTCTCCGACAACGAAAAGCGGCGCGGTCTCGACCGGCCGGTCGCAGGGAGCGCCCTTGGCGAGCACCCCTGATACCATATCGGCCTTCAGCACCCGCTTCGGCACCGCGCCATCCTGCAGCTTGTGCCCGGACAGCAGCTCCTCGCGGCTCGCAAAACCATGGCGTTCCAGGAGCATGTCGATGCCGCGGATCCAGATTTCGTAATAGCTCGCCGCAAGATAATCGGCCGGCGGAATGCTTTCGCGCGCATGCCGGCTCTCGTCGATCGTCCAGGCGCCGAAAGCGCCGCAGGACAGTGTGATGCCGAGCGCCCGCTTCTCCCATTCGGCATGGAAATAGGGTTCGTTCGTTTCGGGCGCGACGGGGCCGAAGCCCATCTGGCCTCCGAGATCGTGCGGGCCGTTCACGCCGGCACCTTTGTGCCGGCAGCCGAGACCTTCGGGCTGCCAGCAATGGCCGTTCCGATCATCGCATCACGGCTGACGAGATCGGCAAGCGCCTCCTCGTCCATGCCTTCGGTCCCCTCAGGCCGCTCGGGAATGACGAGATAACGCAGTTCCGCCGTCGAATCCCAGACGCGAACCTTCTTGCTCTCAGGCAGCGTCACCCCGAATTCCGCAAGCACGCCGCGCGGATCTATGACCGCGCGTGAGCGATAGGCCGGCGCCTTGTACCAGACAGGCGGCAGGCCGAGCACCGACCACGGATAGCAGGAGCAGAGCGTGCAGACGATGAGGTTATGCGTGTCAGCCGTGTTGAAGACAGCGCGCATATGCTCGCCCTGCCGACCCGTATAGCCAAGGCTCGCAATCGCCGCCGTCGCATCCCGCTTCAGCCATTCGGCAAAATCCGGATCGCTCCAGGCTTTCGCAACGACACGCGCGCCATTGCGCGGGCCGACCTTCGTCTCATAGGTCTCGACAATCGCATCGATCGCCGCCGGATCGATTAGCCCCTTCTCCGTCAGCAGCGTTTCCAGCGCTTTCACACGCGCCTGCATGTCCGAATAGTGGTTGTCGTGGTGATGATCATGGTGATCGTGGTCATGATCTGCGTGGTCGTCTCTGTGCCGCATGGCGCTCTCCAGGGTAGAGCGCTCGATCTTATGCGCCGATCGGAGGACCGCCAAGCGTATTTCTCGCCAAGAAGTGCCCCAATGAATGCAATCGGCAAAGGTTGAAGATGGAGCTAATTAAGCAACTCCTTATTTTTCGCCGTGATCCTAACCAAACGTTAACGGCTTCATCTCAACATCGCACACATGAAAGTTCCGACATTCGGCCGCAGCACCAGGCCACCCGCGCCCCCGTCCGCCCCTCCGCGAGAGGAGATGGAGAGCCTTGCCGACAGCTCGGCCTCTGCCGATCCGCGCCGGCGTGAGACCGAAGATACCGTGCAGAGCCCGGGGCTGGTTGCACGCGCCCTGCTCGACCACGTGATTCAGGAAATGGCGACCGACGGCAATGTTCATTCGATCGATCTGTTCGCAGCCCTGGGATCGGTTGGCGGTTTTTCGTGCGTCCTCACCGCCTTTGATATCGCTTCCGCCGGACAGCTCAGCGACGACGCTGATCTCATCGCCATGGAAACCGAGGATGGCTCCCGCTATTATACTGGCAATCTGCCGAACGCCTTCCTTCTGGAAAACCATGATTCCCTGCTCAACCTGACATACGGCGCGGCAAGAAGGTCCGGTGCTCTGATCTCGCAAGAGATGGCGATGGAAGCGCTTCGTTACGTGGTTTCAACCATCGGACATCCGCAGTTCGGAATACCGCGATTGATGGATGAACACCGTCCAGGCGATACGCCCCTTGCCTATGTTCGCCGCCTGTGGCCGAAGTTGGCCGATGCTCTCGATCGAAATATCGTGCCCATCAGCAGGCGACCTTTCGCGATCGGCCTGGCGTTGGAACTTGCCTTCTTCCACGTCAGGCCGCCGCTCGACCCGTCCGTGGCGGCGCGGATCGTCACCGAATGCGCTATTCCCATGGCCAAACTCGATCCCCGCCTTATCGCCTGAGCCATCCGGCATGAAAGCGAGGCAGTTTCTTGCGAGCGATACGCGGGCATTACACGGCCGCCCCCTGCTCGATATGCCGTTTTTCGGTAGTCTCCCACTATGAACATCCTGATTCTCGGTGCCACAGGCTTCATCGGCTCGGCGATCGCAGCACGGCTGCTTGCGGACGGCTGCACCGTGACCGGGCTTGCCCGCAATCCCGACCGGGCACGGGTTCGCCAGCCCGCTATCCGCTGGATCCGGGCCGATCTGGAGAAGATGACCAATGTGGCCGACTGGGCCGCCGTGCTGGAAGGCCAGCACGTAGTCGTCAACAGCGCCGGCGCCCTCCAGGACGGTCTTTCAGACAATCTCGCAGCCACCCAGCAACGCGCAATGATCGCGCTCCAGCAAGCGGCGCGACCAGCCGGCGTGACACTCATCGTCCAGATCTCGGCCCGAACCGACGGCGCCGGCAGCCACTTGCCCTTCCTCACCACCAAGCGTGCTGCCGATACAGCGCTTGCGGCATCCGGCCTGCCTTACGTGGTCCTGCGCCCATCCCTCGTGCTCGGCCGCAATGCCCACGGCGGCACCGCACTTCTGCGCGCGCTTGCATCCTTCCCCCTTGCCCTGCCGCTCATCCATGCCGACAGTCCGGTCGAAACCGTCGCCGCCGAAGATGTCGCCTCTGCCGTCTCGGCCGCGATCTCCGGCGCACTCCCCTCCGGTAGCGATATCGAACTCGCCGCTGAGGAACGGCACACGCTCGCAAGCCTCGTCAAACTGCATCGCGCCTGGCTCGGCCTGCCGGATGCGCCTGTCATCTCCATCCCGCCGGCAATCGCAAGGCCGGTCTCATGGCTTGCCGATATTGCCGGCCATCTCGGCTGGCGCTCGCCGCTACGCTCTACCGCCATGACCGTCATGTCCGAGGGTGTGCGCATGGACCGCCCCACGCCCTCGGGTCTGCCGACACTCTCGGCTGCGGAGACGCTCGCCGCCCATCCCTCCGGCGTTCAGGACCTATGGTTTGCCCGCCTCTATCTCCTGAAGGCGCCGGTCATTGCCGGGCTGTCGCTCTTCTGGCTGCTATCCGGCCTCATCCCGCTTCTGGCCCCCGCGCAGGCAAGCGCTCACTTCCTGCCCTTCATGCCCGCGGGTGCTGCGGTCACGGTGACAGTCCTCACCTGCCTGATCGATATCGCGCTCGGCGCTGCAGTCCTCTTGCGTCCATTCGCCCGCCGCGCCCTCCTCGGCATGCTCGTCGTCTCCCTCGCCTATCTCTTGGGCGGCACGATGCTGGAGTCCGCGCTCTGGCTCGATCCGCTTGGGCCGCTCGTCAAGATCCTGCCATCGCTGCTGCTGACGCTTGCGGCACTCGCCATCCTGGATGAACGCTGATGCTCGCAGAACTGCTGCTTCTCGCCCATGTTGTCGGCGCAACTGTGCTCTTCGGCACCGGCGCCGGCATCGCCTTCTTCATGGTGATGGCCCATCGCACCCTTAACCCTGTCCTGATCGCCCATGTCGCCGGCACCGTCGTCATCGCCGATACGGTCTTTACGGCCACAGCCGCCATTCTCCAGCCGGTGACAGGCTATCTTCTTGCCCGCATCATCGGCTGGGATCTGACGGAAAGCTGGATTGCGCTATCGCTGGTGCTTTATGTCGTCACCGGCATCTTCTGGCTGCCGGTCGTCTGGATCCAGATCCGGTTGCGCAATCTCGCCCGCGCAGCAGCCGCCTCGGGCACTGCCCTGCCGCCGGCCTATTTCAGCCTCTACCGCGTCTGGTTCGCCTTCGGCTTTCCGGCCTTCTTCGCGGTAACAGGCATTCTCTTGTTAATGCTATCAAAGCCGACGCTATTTTAGCATCGGCCACAGGCTGAGCACGAGCAGCACCGCCATGGTGATGTTGAACCATTTCAGCCGCACCGGATCGGAAAGCCACTGCCGAAGCGCCGAACCGAAGCCCGCCCAGGTGGAAACCGAGGGCACATTGACCGTCGCAAAGGCAAGGCCGACGAGCAGCACGCTGATCAGATAAAGCTCCGGATTCGTATAGGTTGCCATCGCCGTGACCGCCATCACCCAAGCCTTCGGATTGACCCACTGAAAGGCCGCGGCTCCGAGGAAGGACATCGGTTTCACGCCGCTCTTGCCTTCGCTCAGCGACCGCGATGTCGCAATCTTCCAGGCGATCCAGACGAGATAGGCGCCACCGGCAAATTTCAGCGCGATATAGACCGTCGGCACCGTATGCAGCAGCGCCCCGAGCCCCAGACCTACGGCAAGCAGCAGCGACAGGAAACCCGCCCCGATGCCGAACATATGCGGGATGGTGCGGCGAAAGCCGAAATTCACGCCCGAGGCAAACAGCATCATATTGTTCGGCCCCGGCGTGATCGAGGTCGTGAAGGCAAAAAGCAGCAGTGCCAGAAACGTATCCAGCGGCATGAAACCCTCCCCGGGCCGCACGTGTCGAAATGTGGCGGCTTATTGGAATTAGGTCAGCATAATTGCCCTAAACCCCTGTCACCATAACATGATTGTCATGGTGACAGGATTACCTGATAGTCTATCGAGCACGCACAGGATTAGAACGGACATGGACGACCCCATCCCCACCATCGCCTTTCCCGATGGCACCGAAGTGCCGGCGCTCGGCCAGGGCACCTGGGGCATGGGCGAGGATGCCGGCCATGCGAAGGAAGAGATCGCAAGTCTCAAGGCCGGCCTCGATCTCGGCATGACGATGATCGATACCGCCGAAATGTATGGCGACGGCGGCGCCGAGGAAATCGTCGGACAGGCAATCAAGGGACGCCGCGACGAGACCTTCATCGTCAGCAAGGTCTATCCCTGGAATGCCAGCCGCACCGGCACGATCACCGCCTGCGAAGGCAGCCTCGAACGCCTCGGCACCGACCGCATCGACCTCTATCTGCTGCACTGGCGCGGCAATTATCCGCTGGCTGAAACCGTCGAAGCCTTCGAGACGCTGAAAGCGGCCGGCAAGATCCGTGCCTGGGGCGTCTCCAACTTCGATACCGACGACATGGAAGAACTGTTCTCCGTTCCCGGCGGTCGGAACGTCGCCGCCAATCAGGTTTTCTACAATCTCGCCCGCCGCGGCATCGAATACGATCTCCTGCCCTGGTGCCAGAGCCGCAACATTCCGATCATGGCCTATTCGCCGATCGAACAGGGCCGCATCCTGCACCACCCCGACCTGATCCATATCGCCAAGGCCTATCAGGCGACACCGGCCCAGCTGGCTCTCGCCTTCCTGCTCGAACGCGACGGCGTCTTCGTCATCCCCAAGACTTCGAATATCGAGCGCGCCCGCGAAAACCGCGACTGCGTCTCCCTCGATATCACCGACGAGGACTGGGAAGCCCTCGACGCCGCCTTCCCGCCGCCATCAAAGAAAACGCCGTTGGAGATGCTCTGATCCCTTGCGGCGCAGGGGATTTGGCTCGCTATGCCGGGGAAAGCCTGATAGTTTTGGGCAACACCAAGCGAGGCAATCCCATGCCAGGTGGTCCGACGCGAAATGATTTGGCGGCTATGCAAGGGGGCGGTTTCTACAATCGCCATTCCGCCGTGCAGGCCACCGGTATTACTGCTCTGCTTTCCCTATGGGAAGCTGCATGCCGGACAGTGGACATTCGCGAAAGTCCTGTGACCATCGTCGACTACGGCTGTTCCCAGGGCCGAAATTCGATGATCCCCATGCGAAAGGCGATTGAACTTTTGCGTTTGAATGCAGGGGCGACCGTTCCCATCGAAGTCATCCACACCGACCTTCCGTCCAACGATTTCTCATCTCTGTTCGAAGCCCTGATCGCAGACCCCGACAGCTACATGACGGGAACCGCCGATGTTTTCCCTTTGGCGATCGGCAAATCATATTTCGCGCCGCTGCTTCCGCCTGGCCGAGTGCATCTTGGCTGGTCGACCTGGGCGTTGCAGTGGATGAGCACCAACGAAATCGAAGCGGCAGATCATGTCCTCGCGGGAATGAGCAGGTCACCGGCTGTCGCCGCCGCTGTCGCGGCGCAGCAAGCGCGCGACTGGGAATGCTTTCTGACGCAGCGGTCACGAGAGATGCGACCAGGCGCGAAACTCGTGGCCGGCTTCACGGCGCGCGCCGAAGCCGACACGGGCTGGGAATGGCTGCTCGGCGAACTATGGTCAGCAATCGGAGACATGAGAAAAGACGGTTTGCTGTCGCAACGGGAGCAGGAGCAAATTACGATACCAATCGGCCTTCGATCCCTGGAGGATATTCAGGCTCCTTTCAGGCAATCCGGATATTTCGCTGAACTGGCGTTGGAACACCTCGACCTGGTTAAGGTCAGTGATCCGTTCTGGCCGGAATGCGATAGCAGCGGCGACAGAGTGACGTTCACCAAACATCATGCGAACGCGACGCGGGCATGGAGCGGCCCGACGATCGCCAGCATCACGCCGCGCGCCCTCGAACGGACCACGTTTGTCGATGAGCTGTTTGCTCGATTTGAGCACCGCTTGACGAAAGATCCGAGACCTCACGAACCTTACATGGCGGCCGTGGTACTATCGAAGAAAGATCGGTGAATCTATTGTCGCGTCGAAGAACGTGCCCGAGCAATATCACCTGCCCGGGCTGTAACCCTTACATGCCCTGCCCGCCGCGGTTCATCGCGGCAATGCCAGTGCGGCAGACTTCGATGAGGCCGAGCGGCTTCATGATCGCGATGAACTGGTCGATCTTCGAAGACTTGCCGGTGATCTCCAGGATGAAGTGATCGATCGTCGCATCCACCACCTTGGCGTGGAAGGCGTCCGCTAGGCGCAGCGTCTCGGCGCGGGTCTCGCCATTGCCGATCACCTTCAGCAGCGCCACTTCCCGCTCGATCGGCCGGTCCTGGCCGAGCTCGCGGGCGCGTACCGTCAGGTCCACCACGCGATGGACAGGTACGATGCGTTCGAGCTGCGCCTTGATCTGCTCCAGCACATGCGGCGTGCCGCGGGTGACGATGGTGATGCGCGACAGATGCGCCGCATGCTCCGTCTCCGAAACCGTCAGGCTTTCGATGTTGTAGCCGCGGCCGGAGAACAGGCCGATGACGCGGGCGAGTACGCCCGGTTCGTTATCGACCAGCACCGAGAGCGTATGGCTCTCGACGGCCGCCGTTTCCGGAGAGATGAAGTAGGCAGAGCCGGTGGGTTGAAGGTGTGCGTTCATGATCCTGGGTTCCTACCTATCTATTGTTATACTAGCTGACGGCCCTTGGCGTCGATCGCGTTGGCGACCGCTTCGTCCGTGGCTTCGTCCGGCAGCAGCATTTCATTATGGGCCTTGCCCGAGGGGATCATCGGGAAGCAGTTGGCGAGATTGGCAACGCGGCAATCGAAGATAACCGGCTTCTTGACATCGATCATCTCCTGGATCGTCGCATCGAGATCGTCAGGCTTCTCGCAACGCAGGCCAACGGCGCCATAGGCTTCCGCGAGCTTCACGAAATCAGGCATCGCTTCCGTATAGGAGTTGGACAGGCGGTTGCCATGCAACAGCTGCTGCCACTGGCGCACCATGCCCATGTACTGGTTGTTCATGATGAAGATCTTGATCGGCGCGTTGTGCTGGATCGCTGCCGACATTTCCTGAATGCACATCTGGATCGAGGCATCGCCGGCAATATCGATGACGAGGCTTTCCGGATGGGCGATCTGCACGCCGAGCGCTGCCGGCAGGCCATAACCCATCGTGCCGAGGCCGCCCGAGGTCATCCAGCGGTTCGGCTGTTCGAAGCCGAAGAACTGGGCCGCCCACATCTGGTGCTGGCCGACTTCGGTCGTGATGTAGGTGTCGCGATCCTTAGTCAACGCGAAGAGACGTTCCAGCGCATATTGCGGCATGATCACGTCCTTGCTCATCGTATAGGCGAAGGAATTGCGGGCGCGCCAGCGGGTAATATCGCCCCACCAGGCATCGAGACGGTTCTTTTCCGGCTTCTTCGGCAGTGCCCGCCACAGGCGGATCATGTCTTCCAGAATATTGCCGACATCGCCACGGATGCCGACATCGACACGGACGTTCTTGTTGATCGAAGACGGATCGATATCGATATGGATCTTCTTGGAATTCGGCGAGAAGGCGTTCAGACGACCGGTAATACGGTCGTCGAAACGGGCACCGATGCAGACCATGACATCGCAATCATGCATCGCCATGTTGGCCTCATAGGAGCCGTGCATGCCGAGCATCTTCAGCCAGTTCTTGCCGGAAGCCGGATAGGCGCCGAGGCCCATCAGCGTCGAGGTGATCGGGAAATCTGTCAATTCGACCAACTCGCGCAGCATGCGGGAGGCTTCCGGGCCGGAATTGATGACGCCGCCGCCCGTATAGAAGACCGGCTTGCGGGCGTTGGCCATCAACTCGATCGCCGCCTGGATCTGGTTCAGGTCACCCTGGATCTTCGGCTGGTAGCTCTTCTGGATGGCATGATCGGCCGGCGGCGTGTAGGTGCCGGTGGCAAACTGCACGTCCTTCGGGATATCGACGACAACGGGACCCGGACGGCCCGACTGGGCAATACGGAAGGCCTCATGGATGACGGCGGCGAGCTCGTTGACATCCTTGACCAGCCAGTTGTGCTTGGTGCAGGGGCGCGTGATGCCGACCGTATCGCATTCCTGGAAGGCGTCCGAACCGATCAGCGGCGTCGGAACCTGGCCGGAGAGGCAGACGAGCGGAATGGAATCCATCAACGCATCCTGCAGCGGCGTGACGGCATTGGTGGCACCGGGGCCTGACGTGACCAGCATGACGCCGACCTTGCCGGTGGAGCGGGCGTAACCTTCGGCCGCATGGCCGGCGCCCTGCTCATGGCGCACGAGGATGTGCTTGATATCCTCCTGCTGGAAGATCTCGTCATAGATCGGCAGCACGGCACCGCCGGGATAGCCGAAGATGTGCTCGACACCATTGTCCTTCAGCGCGCGGAGAACGATTTCCGCTCCCGTCATCCTGTTGTCTGCCGCTTGATTGTCCGTGCTCGCCATGTGTCTGTTCCGTTTGATGCTGGAGATCTGAGGTTTGTGGCCGGAAGCCCTGATTTCGGGCATAAAAAAAGGCCCCTGAGGAGCCTTCGTCTTGCGCATGGGTGGCTATCGCCGGATGGTTACACCATCCTGCCCATGCGCTTTCCCACCACGATAAGAACGTTCGAAATTGTCATGGGCGGAAGTGATAGACAGAAAATTTCGCAGCGTCAACGCATTCCGCAATAAAAAATCGGCACGCCGTCAACTGCGCAAACCGTCCAATGGGCCGTCCAATTCTGGGGCTGAAGGATTTATTAAAGGATCGATTCTATCCTGCCCTTTAATGCAGGGAGTAACCCTTTGCTCAACAACGACATGATGACGACAGGCAAAGCAGGCGAACAGGATCGCCGCGACAGCCTTGCGCCGGGGAATCGATTTCTCGGGCGTGTCGTTGCATGCAGCGGATCGCGCGCCACCATCGCCGCCGTGGCGGAAGCCGGCGGCACCGATCTCACCGAATTATGGTCCGTCGGCCGGCTGATTTCGATCAGCGTCGGGCGCAATCGCGTCGTCGCCCTCGTCTTTTCCATGAATACCGGTAGCCAGGGCTGGGGCGAAGGTCAGGACAATATCTTCCGCATCGAGACCGAACTGCTCGGCGAAGTCCGCGTCGATGAAGACGGCCGCGAGGAATTTTCGACCGGCATTTCGCGTTACCCCTATCTCGGCGCCATCGCCCACCGCATCCGCTCCGCCGACCTGATACGCATCTATGATGCCGGCAAGGGCGCCACTGCCGTCATCGGCAATCTGACGCAGGATGAAAGCATCGACGCGGCGATCCATGTCCCCTCGATGCTGTCGAAGCATTTCGCCGTGGTCGGCTCGACCGGCGTCGGCAAATCGACCGCCGTCTCGCTGCTCTTGCACAAGGCGATCGAGGCCGATCCGAAGCTGCGCGTGCTGATCCTCGATCCGCATAATGAATTTGCCGCCGCTTTCCCGAAACACGCCGTCACCATCGACACCGACACGCTCGACCTGCCCTTCTGGCTGATGCGGCTCGAGGAATTCGCCGAAGTTGTCTTTCGCGGCCGCCCGCCGGTGCCCGAAGAACTCGACATGCTGCGCGATATCCTGCCGGAGGCCAAACGCGCCTTTCGCGGCAGCGACAGTTCGCTGGTGCGCCGCCAGACGGAAAAGAGCTCGATCACCGCCGACACTCCGGTGCCCTATCGCATCGCCGATCTGCTTGCCCTCATCGACGAGCGCATCGGCAGGCTGGAAGGTCGCGCCGAAAAGCCCTTCCTGCGCTCACTGAAGATGCGCATCATCGCCGCGATCAACGATCCGCGCTATCACTTCATGTTCTCCAGCAACACGATCAGCGACACGATCACCGAGACCATCGCGCAGATCTTCCGCATCCCCGGCGACAACAGACCGATCTGCACCTTCCAGCTCGCCGGCATCCCCTCCGAGGTCGTCAACTCCGTCGCCTCGGTACTCTGCCGCATGGCCTTCGAAATCGCGCTCTGGAGCGAAGGCGCCATTCACATGCTGGTCGTCTGCGAAGAGGCGCACCGCTATATACCCTCGGACCCGAACCTCGGCTTTGTGCCGACGCGGCAGGCGATTGCCCGCATCGCCAAGGAAGGCCGCAAATACGGTGTCTCGCTCGGCATCATCACCCAGCGCCCCGGCGAACTCGACCAGACGATCCTGTCGCAGTGCTCGACGCTCTTTGCCATGCGCCTTGCCAACGACCGCGACCAGGAAATCATCCGCTCGGCCATCCCCAATTCCTCGATCTCGACGACGAGCTTCATTTCCTCGATCGGCAATGGAGAGGCGATCGCCTTTGGTGAGGCGATCCGGGTGCCGATGCGCATGCGCTTCTTGCGCGTCGACGAAACCCTGCTGCCGAAGGCCCATAGCGCCACCAGCAAACATGCCGAGGAAGACCCTGACACCGTCGACCTGCGCCGCATCGTCACCCGCATGCGGGCGATCACATCAGGCCCCGATATCTCCACCTTCCAGCAGAACTACAGTGCAGCGATAGCGGATTACGAGCCGGAAGAGGATTTCGAAGACGAGGACGCTGCTCAGCCCCACGCCAACCAGCCCTATGCCGCTCCATCAGCAGCACAGGCGCCGCTCGAACCCTATCGCCCCGGACTGCTGCCGCAAAGCCGCGCGCAACATCCCGAGACCCCACCGCTCTCGCCGCAGACTTCCATTGACGCACGCCTCGAAGCGCTGCGCCGCGAAATGCGCCGCGACGAGCAGTCGAGGCCCGCCTTCGGCGAACAGACGTCAGCGCCGCGTCGCGAGGGCGGCATGTCGCTGCGCGAAAGCATCCTGAAGAAGCCGCTGAGCAGCCTTTACGATAAGGACTGAGTACTGCCTACGAACGCGGCTGGCGCGTTGCCGCTGCGATTTCGGAGAGATGCCGCTCGATCAGTGCCAGGAAGGCGATGGTGCCGCAGATCAACGCTGCAATCACGATGCCGCCGATGGCGCCCAAAATTGCTCCGACGATGAACATGCCCGATCCACCCTGCGCCGCTGCTGCAGTCGCACCCGAAAGCGTGGAAAAAGCAAGAATGACGATAGCGATCAAGGCGTTGATCGAAGAAAGCGTCTTGGCGAGAAAGTTGTTCATGCCGGCCCCCATAGCTCCATTGGTCATGATTCGAAGATCATTCTAGCCGTTTGCGGGCGGGAAGCATGGGTCGCTTTGGCGCTAAGGCGAAAGCCGCTCCCAGCTTTCATCCATCTGATTGCGGAACCAGGTCATCTGCCGCTTGGCATATTGCCGTGTGGCGGCGGCCCCACGCTCAATCACCTCGGCGCGGGTCATCTCGCCGCGCAGCATCGCCGCGATCTGCGACACGCCGATCGCCTTCATGACAGGCATTTCCGGGGGAAGATCAAGCGCGAGTAGCGCCCTCACCTCGTCTTCCGCCCCCTGCTCCAGCATTTTCTCGAAACGTCCATTGATACGCTGATGCAGCACGGCGCGATCCGGCAGCACGACGATCTTGCGGGCCGTATCGGGATCGACGACGACAGGCCCCGCCTGCCCCTGGAATTCCGCAATCGACTGGCCCGTCGCCTCGAAAACCTCAAGCGCCCGCACAATTCTCTGCCCGTCCTGTACGTTCAGGCTTTCGGCAATGGCGGGATCGACCTTCGCAAGCTCCGCATACAGGACCTCCGGACCCTCCTCCAGAAGCCGTGCGCGCAGCCGCTGCCTTACCTCCTCGGGAATGACGGGCATTTCCGACAACCCGCCCGTCAACGCCTTGAAATAGAGCCCTGTGCCGCCGACGAAGACCGGCAGCTTTCCCTCGGCGTGGATGCGCGGCAAAAGCGCTGTCACGTTCCGCAGCCAGGAACCGGTCGAATAGGCCTGCGCGGCCGGCACATGGCCGTAGAGATGATGCGGCACACCATCCATATCCTCTCCGGAGGGTCGCGCCGTCAGCACCCGCAG
Source organism: Rhizobium sp. 768_B6_N1_8 (assembly GCF_051811225.1). Lineage (NCBI taxonomy): Bacteria > Pseudomonadati > Pseudomonadota > Alphaproteobacteria > Hyphomicrobiales > Rhizobiaceae > Rhizobium > Rhizobium sp. 768_B6_N1_8. The sequence goes on from NZ_JBPWPV010000001.1 coordinate 2,766,638, forward strand.
CGTGTCATAGACCTGCATGCTGTCGGCATTGATCACCACGCCGCCATGCTCTTTGGCCAACTCCACTGCGAGCGCGGACTTGCCGCTGGCAGTCGGCCCGGTTATCAGGATCGCATTCACAGCGCTCAGAAGGTTTTCCATCATGGCCCTCGTTGCCACGCTTGTTGCCAATCCGTCAAACCCCGTTCTTTCGCCTGAGATCGCCGAGCGCGCTTCAGACGCCGTCAAGGCATCCGGGCTCTACTGGCTGGCGGATGGCATTGCCTGCGATATCGTGCTCGCAGACGGCTCCGACAGGCAGGCAGTCGAGGCCAATCTGCACGCCGTCATCGCCAACAGCCCGATCGATCTCGTCATCCAGGAACAGGAAACCCGCCGCAAGAAGCTGCTGATCGCCGATATGGATTCGACAATGATCGGCCAGGAATGCATCGACGAACTCGCTGCCGAAGTCGGCCTGAAGGAAAAGGTCGCCGCCATCACCGCCCGCGCCATGAACGGCGAGATCGCCTTCGAACCGGCGTTGCGGGAACGCGTCGCCCTCCTGAAGGGCTTGCCGATCTCGGTCGTCGACGAAGTGATCGCCAAGCGCATTACGCTTACCCCGGGCGGCCTTGAACTGATCGCTACCATGAAGTCGAAAGGCTATTATACCGCCCTCGTCTCCGGCGGCTTCACGGTCTTCACCAGCCGCATCGCAGCCACCCTCGGCTTCGACGAAAACCGCGCCAATCTCCTGCTTGAGGAAGACGGCCTCCTCTCCGGCCACGTCGCGGAACCCATTCTCGGCAAGCAGGCCAAGGTCGATGCTCTCAACGACATCGCCACCCGCCTCGGCATTTCCCCCGAAGAAGCCATTGCCGTCGGCGACGGCGCCAACGATCTCGGCATGCTGCATCTGGCCGGCTCCGGCGTCGCCCTCCACGCCAAACCGGCTGTCGCTGCCGAAGCCGACATGCAGATCAACCACGGCGACCTGACCGCGCTGCTCTATATCCAGGGCTACCGGAAGACGGATTTCGTGACGGCTTGAACCGCACGAGGCGTGGCTGAAAACTGAAAAGGAGCGTCATAACCGCTCCTTTCGCGTCTTGGGGCGACAAGCGCCCTCCCCACCCTCATTCCTGTGCTTGTCACAGGAATCCAGCCACCGAGCGTCAGCGCGGTGAATGACTCGTATTCTCCGTAAAGGGAGAAAGTCTTTCCTGCCCAAGGACTTGGGCAGGCTGGATCCCTGTGACAAGCACAGGGATGAGGGAGAACTGGGCGGTCGCCGCGACTAATCAACTACCCTAGTCACGGCATCCTCCGCCAACCGACAGCCCTCACTCCATCGGCACTGCGACAAACCGCAGGTCGCCATTCGCTGCAGCGACCATCATCTGCGCATTGCGCCGACCTTCCTGCTTCAGCGTCTGCACCTTGGTGGCAACAGCATCCGGCGACTTCATGAATTCCTGCGCCACTTCGACGATCACGTCGCCGGGCTTCAAACCCTTTTCGGCAGCGGCCGAACCCGGCGCAACCTCAGTCACGACGACACCATCAACGCTTTCGGCAATGCCGAAGGCCTTGCGGGTCTCGGGGCTGAGCAGCGAGAGTGAAAGACCGAGCACATGCTTCGGAGCAGCCTGACCGGGCGTTGCCTGATCCTGGCTCTGGCTTTGCCCTTGTCCCTGGCCCTGTTGCTGCGGATCCTGGCCGTCAGGTGCGGCCTGCCCCTGATCGCCACCCTGATCCGGTTCGTCCATATCGTTGTTTTCACCGGGATCGGGATTGATGACACCGTCATCCGTCGAATTGTCGTTGGCGGCGGCCTGGTCGCTATCTTCGAGACGACCGAGCGTTACCTTGACGGTCTGCTCCTTGCCGTCACGCAGCACCACCACATCGACTTCTTTGCCGACGGGGCTTTCGGCCACCACGCGTGGCAGGTCGCGCATCTCGCTGACGACCTTGCCGTCGAATTTCAGGATCACGTCGCCGGCCTTGATCGAGCCGTCATCGACCGGCCCGCCCTTGATGACGCCAGCGACTAGCGCACCCTTGGCGGTGTCGAGGCCGAGGCTGTCGGCCACTTCGTCGGTGACGGGCTGAATGCGCACGCCGAGCCAGCCGCGCCGCGTCTCGCCATATTCGCGAAGCTGGTCGACCACGCCTGAGGCAAGCTCCGACGGCACTGAGAAGCCGATGCCGATCGAGCCGCCCGACGGGGAGATGATCGCCGTATTGATGCCGATCACTTCGCCCTTCATGTTGAAGAGCGGACCGCCCGAATTGCCCTTGTTGATGGCCGCATCCGTCTGGATGAAATTATCATAGGGGCCGGCATTGATATTGCGGCCGCGGCCCGAAATGATGCCGACCGTCACCGATCCGCCGAAGCCGAACGGGTTGCCAATTGCCATCACCCAGTCGCCGATACGCATGACGCTGGAATCGCCGAACTTGACGGATTTCAGCGGCTGTTTCGGCTCGACCTTCAATACCGAAAGGTCGGTCTTGGTGTCCGTACCGATCAGCTTGGCCTTCAGCTTGGAGCCGTTGGCGAAATTGATCTCGATGTCGTCGGCGCCCTCGATCACGTGGTTGTTGGTAACGATATAGCCGCTGGGGTCGATAACGAAGCCGGAGCCGAGCGAGCTGACATTGTGATTGGGGCCGCGATTGCCCTGCTGCTTGTTGAAGAAATCGTTGAAGAATTCCTGGAAGGGCGAGCCGTCGGGCGCACGCGGCGCCGGGCCTGCGCCCTCGTCATCCTTCACATTCTGCGAGGTCGAAATATTGACCACGGCATCGAGCAGTCCCTCGGCGAGATCGGCGACCGAAGCCGGTCCATTGCCCGGAGCCGTCATCTGCACGGGCGGAGCGGCGGGTGCCACCGCAGCCGGGGAAACCGGCGCCGGTTGAGGGGCCGCAGGAGCCGGTGCTGCCTGTTCAGGTGTCGCTGGTGCGGGGGCGGTTTGCGCATGCGCAACACCGCTTGCGCCGACATTTGCCAGAAGGGCGGTGCCGGCCAGCAGCGCGAGCGTTCGTCTGAAGGGCGAGCGAGTCGTGGGGGCCATCAAGCTTCCTCGTCTGGGGTAAAGGCGCACATACAGCACCAGCATAAGGCGGAATGATGGAGGGCGAAATCACCTTTTCGCGAAATCCCCTTGCGAATGTGATCTAGCCTCGCAAAAGCCAGACACAGCCGACGCCGAGCGCTATCGCGGCAAGCCCGAAGACCCTGAGTTGCCGCTCCGGAACGGTGGGGAGAAGCTTCGCCATCTCGATAAGAAAACGAGGGGCCAGTGCGTAGACCAGCCCCTCGATGATAAGGAAGAATGCAAGTCCGGTCAGGAGGTCCTGCATTCAGTCTGTCGTCAGTTCGCCGGCAGTGCCGGAGCGGCCGGCTGTGCGGCCGCAGGCGGCACGAGGCCCCCGGTCTGGCCCGGTGCAGCAGGCTGGTTGCCGTCCGCATTCTCGAAGTAGCGGAAGAACTGCGAGGTCGGCGAAAGCACCAGCGTCGTGTCCGGCGAGGAAAGTGCCGTGGAATAGGCGGCCATCGAACGGTAGAACTCGAAGAAGGCCGGATCCTTGCCGAAGGAATCGGCGAAGATACGGTTGCGCTCCGCATCACCCTGACCGCGCAGGATTTCCGAATCGCGCTGAGCATCTGCGGTAATCTCGACGACCTGGCGGTCGGCGACAGCCCGGCGACGCTGGCCCTCTTCATTACCCTCGGCGCGGATGCGCTCGGCCTCGGCCAGACGCTCGGAGCGCATGGCGTTGTAGGTGTTCGGAGCCACTTCCGGCGAAAGGTCCGTCCGGCGAATGCGGACGTCATCGATATGCAGGCCGAGATTTTCGGCATCGGTGCGCAGATCGTCGCGGATTTCGAGCATCATCGCCACACGCTCTTCCGAAAGCGCGGCATTGTAGTCACGCAGACCGTAGACGCGGCGAAGCGAGGAATCGAGCTGCGCACGCAACCGTGCTTCGGCAGCGTCGCGGTCGCCGGAGACCGTTTCGCGGAAACGGCGCACATCCGAGATGTTGTAGATCACGAAGGCGTCGACATCGAAGGTCTGGCCGTCCTGAACCTGAACGCGGATATTGTCGAGGTCGAGCCTGAGCGCACGCTTTTCCACGAACTGCACGCGGTCGGCATCCATGAAGCCGAATGGCAGCTTGAAGTAGAGGCCGGGCTCGCTCTTCACCGACTGGATCTGACCGAAGCGCACGACGATGGCCTGCTCACGCGCATTCACGACGAAGATCGACGAATAAAGAATGGCGAGAAGGATCGCGAGCGCGATGAGGATTACGGGAAGTCTGTTCGATACCATGGTTCAACCTCCCTGCCGTGCCGGTGCTGCTGCCGCCGGTCTGTTGATCTCGTTGAGCGGCAGGTAGGGCACAACGCCCTGCTTGTCGTCGATCACGACCTTCTTGGAGTTTTTCAGAACCTGCTCCATCGTTTCCAGGAACAGGCGCTTGCGCGTCACATCGGGAGCTTTCGAATATTCGTCATTGATGGCCGTAAAGCGCTGGGCTTCACCTTCCGCTTCCTTGACGACGCGATCCTTGTAGGCGGCTGCGTCTTCGCGGATGCGGGCTGCATCGCCTCGTGCCTGACCGAGCTTCTGGTTCGTATAGCGGTTGGCGTCTTCGATCGTGCTGTCGCGGTCGCGGCCGGCACGCTGTACTTCTTCGAAGGAGTCGGCGACTTCGCGCGGCGGCGCCACGTTCTGGATCGTCACGCCGGTCACGGTAATGCCCGCGCCGTAACGGTTCATCGTATCCTGAACGATGTTGAGAACCTGCGTCTCGATCGGCTGGCGGTTGCTGCGGAAAGCGTCCAGCGCCGGACGGCGGCCGACGACTTCGCGCATGGCACTGTCGGAAACCTGCTGCAGTGTTTCAGCCGGATTTTCCACACCGAAAAGATAGGCCTTGGGATCGCTGATCGTATAGAAGACGGCAAACTGCACGTTGATGACACTCTTGTCGCTCGACAGCATCAGCCCGCTCGAAGAGCCTGCCGTGGTCGCGCCGATGTTCAACTGCTGCACCGTCACCTTGACCGTCTCGACGGTTTCAACCGGCCAGAAATGGAAATGCAGGCCCGGCATGGAAATCTCCTGCTTGGGCTGGCCGAAGCGCAGTTCAACGCCGCGCTCGTCCGGCTGGACGACATAAATGCATTGGAAAAGCCAGAAGATCGCGACAACAGCCACGATGATCGCAACGACACCGCCGTTGAAACCACCCGGAATGAAGCCGCGCAGCTGATCCTGCCCGCGCCGGATGATGTCTTCCAGATCGGGCGGACCGCCCTTGCCGCCGCCACCGCCGCGTGGACGGTTCGGCCCCTGCCCCCATGGTCCCTGATTATTACCGCCGCCGCCGCCCCAAGGGCCGCCGCCGCCATTCTGATTGCTCCAGGGCATCAAAACCTCGTTGTTCGTTACGTCATACACATCCGACCGCCGTGGGGGCTGCCGGCGGATGCGATCCGACCGTTATAGGTATCACCGCATCTGCTTTCAACGCAGCGTCAGAAACTTGGTCAATATAATTGGAAAATAGTTCCTTTTAGGACCGTTAGCCGGATGCAAAGGCTCTGATTGCATACAGTCGGCTTACTCAAAAAAGTCCAACTGATCGGTCCCATCCTGCTCTAGCTTGGCCTCATATCGCTCAAGTAAAACTGCAAAATCAGGCTCCCGTCCCATAAGTTCCTCTTTCACCCGATATCGATGGAAAGGCTTACGGCGAACGTACTGAGTTATCCGAAACGGATACTGATCGAATTCTGTCTTTGGGAAATCGTCTTCAGATCTGACAATCCATTCAGTTTTTGTGTCGTCATCTCTCTGGCCGAAATCAAGTTCGAATTTGGCATCGCCGTTTATGTTTCCACAAAAAACGTCGGTAACAAATATACTGTTAATATATTTCTCGAATACCCTGTAGATTTGATCTCCACCAATAACAAAAAACTTCATATTGCCAGAAATAATCGACTCAATATCAGCCAAAAGTAGTGCGGTCTCAGGGTCTCTTGCCCACTTGAGGGTCGGGAATTCCTTCAGAAACGCAGGCTCGGTGCGAGATAATATTATGTTAGTTCGCTTCGGCAGCGGTTTGCCAATAGATTCAAATGTCTTACGCCCCATAATCACCGCATGACCTTGGGTACGCTGTTTGAATAGCTGCAAATCCGTGCGCAGATGCCAGGGAAGTGTGTTCTCGATACCGATGATCCTATCGGGATAGCTGCGCGCAACGATAGATGCGGCGGAAGGCATCCGCACCCTCTTCTCGTTTTTTTTCATCAACTTAGACCGCACAACCTACCCGTAGACTACGAACAAACGTCCATAGTCCCCGGACGCATGCACTGCAAGTTAAAATCCAAAGGTTTAGACGGCAATCGGCGCCTTGATATTGGCATCGGCGGCGTAGCCGACGAGCTCGAAATCCTCGTAGACGAAGCCGAAGATATCCTTCACATCGCGCTTGATCAGCATGCGCGGCAGCGGCTTCGGCTGACGCGCCAGCTGCAGCTTCGCTTGGTCGAAATGGTTGTGATAGAGATGTGTATCACCGAGCGTATGGACGAATTCGCCATATTTCAGCCCAGTCACCTGCGCCACCATCATCGTCAGCAATGCATAGGAGGCGATGTTGAAGGGAACGCCGAGGAAGATGTCGGCCGAGCGCTGATAGAGCTGGCAGGAAAGCTTGCCGTCAGCCACATAGAACTGGAACAGGCAGTGGCAGGGCGGCAACGCCATCTCGTCCACTTCTGCCGGGTTCCAGGCCGAAACGATGTGACGGCGCGAATTGGGGTTCTTGATGAGGCCCTTCACGAGATTGTCGATCTGGTCGATATGCCCGCCATCGGGTGCCGGCCAGGAGCGCCACTGCGCGCCATAGACCGGGCCGAGATCGCCGTTCTCGTCGGCCCATTCGTCCCAGATGCTGACGCCGTTTTCATGCAGGTAGCGGATATTGGTCTCGCCCTTGAGGAACCACAGCAGTTCATAGATGATCGAGCGCAGATGCAGCTTCTTCGTCGTCAGCACCGGAAAGCCGGCATCGAGATCGAAGCGCATCTGATAGCCGAAGACCGAACGCGTGCCGGTGCCCGTGCGGTCACCCCGGTCGGTGCCTTTTTCCATCACATGGCTCAAGAGGTCGAGATATTGCTTCATGGTCGCCACCGATTCCTTTTGCACCCAATTTAAGGGCAAAGCGGCCGCAAACCAATGCGCCTTGCTGATTATCCAAGCAAAATCCCTGGAGAGCACGACGCTTTTATGACGTATCCCCTTCCCTTGCGATCACAAAAACACTATATCACCCATGCCGGCTTTCGGGCCGGCTATGGCGATAAACGGGCGGTGGAATAAACCTATTGGACCCGGGGGCGGTACCCGGCGCCTCCACCAAAAACAGGCGGCTCTCCTTTTGGAGAAGGGCCTGCTTTTGATGGGGGCGAAATAGGATCGACAAGGGTGTAAAGATCGACTTTTCGCTCGGCATGATACCGCCGTTATCGGGTCACAAGTGTAGTTGCAAACGACAACAACGCTAAGGAATACGCTCTCGCTGCCTAACGGCGGTGCGGGAATTCCGCTCTAAGTCCTTACGGTTAGCCCCGTAAGGCGGGGTCCGAAGGCACCTGGCAACAGAAGCCTTCACCTTCTCCCCTTTTTCGATGAAATCATGTATGCTTGATGAACGCATGAATCGGCTTGCGCCTTTCCCAAAGCGCCCGGACGTGCCATACAAGTTCGTGAAAAGACTTCCAAACCGACGAAAGACAGGAAAAGCATGGGGCAGGATCATATCCGCTACGACATTCTGGCACAGGACGCGTTGCGCGGTGTCATCCGCAAGGTCTTGACCGAAGTCGCAACGACGGGCCGTCTGCCCGGCGACCATCACTTCTTCATCACGTTTCTCACGGGCGCTCCCGGCGTGCGCATCTCGCAGCACCTGAAGTCCAAATATCCCGAGCAGATGACCATCGTCATCCAGCACCAGTTCTGGGAACTGAAGATCACCGAATCCCATTTCGAGATCGGCCTGTCCTTCTCAGACGTGCCGGAAAAGCTCGTCATTCCCTTTAACGCCATCCGCGGCTTCTACGACCCCTCGGTCAATTTCGAGCTGGAGTTCGACGTACCGCTGAGCGACGGCGAGGAACTTCCGGCCGCCGAGATCACCGCCTATCCCGTTGATGCCGTCAAGACGGAGGACGCGGCCGCAAAGCCTGCCGCAGAAGGCGAGGAAAAGAAACCGGGCTCCGTCGTTTCGCTCGATTCTTTCCGCAAGAAGCAGTAATGCCGAGGGAGGCGAAAGCCTCCCTTTTTCATGATGGAGGCAACCGCGTGAGCGCCGAAATCCTCAATCTACGCCAGTTCCGCAAGCAGCAGGCTCGCTCCGAAAAGGAGAAGCAGGCAGAGCAAAACCGCATCTCCCACGGCCGTACCAAGGCTGAAAAGCAATTGACCCGCGCCCTCAACGAAAAGGCCGAAAAGGCGCTTGATCAGGGCCGGATTGAAGACGACAAGACCTGATCGCCGGCGGGTGAAAAGCCTGGGCGATCAGACAGATGCGGTTCCTGACTGAATCGCTTTCTCAACGAAGACGAAGCAGGCGATGATCCGCAAACATTCGGCGACGTTGCATGGGCACCGCACCAGTTTCTCGCTGGAAGATGAATTCTGGACCGAGTTGAAGGCGATTGCCGCGGGTCGTTCCATGCCGCTCGCGGCGCTGATATCAGAAATAGACGATGGCCGCGCGCCTGACAGCAACCTCTCCTCGGCGCTGCGCCTGCACGTTCTGTGCTGGCTGAAAAACGCCGTGGCGAACGCCTGATCGTCCGCTTGACCAGCCCTTCTTACTGGGCCTGAACGCCGGGCAACTGATCGAAATTGAGCTGGCCGGGCTGCAAGGGCTGTTCTGCCCGCCGCGCGGCCTCAGCCTCCGAAGCAGCCTTTGCCTTCGCTTCTGCCTCAGCCTTGGCGCGCGCCGCAGCTTCGGCAGCCGCCTTCGCCTCGGCTTCCGCCTTGCGCTGGGCCGCCTGCTGCGCAAGAGCCCTCAGCCGCTCTTCTTCCGCCTGCCGCTGCCGCTCGATCTCGGCAGCTGCAGCCCGCTGGGCGTCATTGAAGCGATAGAGCGCCACCTCGCGCCGCAGCCGCTGCTTTTCCAGCACATTGGTCTGCAGCCGCTCGACACGACGCCGCTCGCGCTCGAAGGCGCGCAGCGAGAGAAAGCTGGTAATATCGGTCACATCCATCGTCTTGCCGGGCGAGGCCAGCAGGCCGGAGAAGTTCAGCCGGATGCCCGGCTCCGCGCCCGAAAGCGCCTCCGCGCCGGGATTGAGGCCGATGCCAAGTGTCGCGCTGATGCGCCCCTGCGGCAGCTCGATTTGCGCGTCGGCGCTCAAATGTGCCAGATCGTTGGCAACGCTGACATTCTGGACCCGCAGCGTACCGTCAGTCACGTTGAAGGGAATGCCGAGCGGCGGCAGCTTCGCCTCGCCATTGTTCAGCAGCGTTTCGACAATCGGATGTATCTTGCCGGCATTGATCTGGTCCTGCATCGGATCGGTGGCGGCCAGCAGCGGCGCCAGGATCGCAAGGTTCAGCCCGCGAACGCTCGTCTCGCCGAGCCGGATTTCGCCCGAGCCGTTCAGAGAACTCGCAATTTCCGAAACCGTCTTGCCCGAAGCTTCGAGCGCCAGAGACATGCCGAACTTGCCGTTGGCGACAGGCGCGCCGTCGCGCGGCCAGACGACGCCGCCGAGATCGGAATCGGCAAGTGCAAGCCGCAACTGCAGGAAGCCCGTGCCATTGGCATTCGTAACGAGCATATTGCCGGAGAGCGCGCCGCCATCCCAGTTGCCGGCCATGTCGTTGAGCTGCAGCTCGTCGCCCTTGTAGGCAACGTTTGAGGTGAAATCGTTCACAGCCGTGTTCAAAAGCCCCGGCCAGAACTGCTTGGCGGTCAGCTTCAGATTGACGTCGAGATCGCGGAAGAGCGGCAGGCCGAGGGCGGCCGTTGTCAACTGGCCGTTGGCGGGATCGTTGATCTGCCCGAACACGGCTTCGCCGAGCCAGCCGAGATCGGCCTTGGAAAGCGCGAGCGTGCCGCTCGCCGTCGTCTTTGCCGCCTTGCGATCGAAGGTCAGCCCGCCGGCAAATTCATTGTCGGCAGCATGCCCGTTGAGATCCGCCAACACCACCTTATCGGCATCGATGGTCGCGTTGGTCTGCAGCTTGAAGGGCAGCCCGGTGCCAAGCTCAGGCAGCGCGATGCCGTTCATGACCAGATACGGATCGAGATCGGCGCTTTCGAGCGATACGGCGACATTGCCGTTCATGAAAGTGTCGGGCCGTACATCGACCTTGCCGTTTGCCGTAAACGACGTCCGGTCTGTCGCGAAGGTCAGCGCGGCATCGGCAGGATCATTGCCCGCCGCCGTTACCTTCAGCGTCATGCGGCCATTGGCGCCCGCGTCGACCGGCAGCGGATCGAGACCCGCCTGCCCGAACAGGATCGACGGCACGGCATTGTCGAGCGTCGCCTCCAGCGTCGTCGTGCCGCTGCCCGTCAGCGCCAGGAGGTCGGACATGCGGTAGTCGAGATTGACGCGGCTGCCGTTCGAAACGCCTGCGAGCGTCACCGAAAGCGCATTGCCGTCGTCCCCGCCGAGCGTCAGCGCGCCGCGCAGCGCCGTATTGCCGTACCAGCCGGCGTTGCGCACCAGCCGGTCCATTACAGGATGATGCGGCAGATGCTCGCGCAGCATGGCGAAGAAGGCGCCGGGATCGGCGGCCTTGAAGGTGATCTCGCCGGTGCCCTTATAGTCGAGAAGCGATCCCTCCGCCTTGCCCGTCGCCGTCAGTTCGGCGCCCGCAAGGTTCTTGATCGACAGCCGGTCGACGGAAAGCGCCCCATCAGCGAGCGTAAAGGTCGTCTCGACATTATCGGCCTGCACGCCGAAGGCCGTGAATTTGTCGGCCTTGAGCTGCGCGGCAATCTTGTGATCGAGCACATTGTCGCCGGCATCCTGACCGGTAAAGAGACCAGTCAACGCCCTCAGCGCATCGAGATCGAGTGAATCGCCATTGAGCGCAACGGAAAGCGACGGCGTCTGGCCGTTGGTCGCCTGCCGCTCCAGCCGACCCTTCAGCGTCGCAGCACCGATCGCGATCTCCAGGTTCTCGAAGCGCTGCAGATCACGCGTCAGGCTGACATTGGCCGAAAAGCCCGCCTGCCGGAGCTGGCGGATCGCCGGATCGACCGAACCTGCCAGCCAGGAGGCAAGGCCCGTAGGCTGCGTGGAGGCAACCACCATCTGGCCGTTGAAGGACGGATCGCCCGTGAGCGTCAGCTTGCCCTTGCCTTCCACCTGCGTGCGGCCGGGCAGCGTGCCGACGGCATTGTCGATCATCCAGCCATTGCCGGCCGGCCTCAGTTCCAGCGCCACGTCGCGGATCGTCGTATCGCCGGCAACGATTGCCGGCAGGCGCACCGTCGCCTTGCCCGGCACTTGCGGGATCGGAACCTGGCCGACAATTTCGAGCAGCGAGTTCAATCGCTGACGTGCCGAAACCGCAGGGTCGCGGTTGGTCTTGCCCGCGGCACCCTGATTGCCGATACGGTTGACGTCGATCTGCTGGCCATCGGCGGTCAGCAGGAATTCCGGCGCGCTGCCGGTGTCGAGCGTCGCCTCGCCCGTGATCACATAGGGGTCGTCGGTCGAGCCGACTTCCATACGGTATTCGGGAACGCGGATGCGGTCGTTGGTGAGTTCGAAACGCCCCTTGAGGCGCGGCGGCGCCTCCCCCTTTTCGCTCTTGCCCTCACGGTTTTCGATCGCCGCAACCAGCGTGCCCTGATAGTTCGGCCGGCTGTCGACGAGCTTCAGTTCACCATCGAGATCGACTGTGACGGGATGCTTGTCCGGCGCAAGCCGGGTGCGCACGCGCAACACGCCGCTCTCGTCCGGCTGATTGCTGGAGATGGAAAAGCTGCCATGTTCGCCGTCGAGCGTGCCATCGCCCTCGATGCGCCATGGACCGGCGAGCGACTTCGCCGACATTTCCGCATTGAGCCCCGTCACATGCCGCGAACGGCCGGACTGGTCGTCGATGAACTCGATCTCGCCGCCGTTGACATGCACATTTTCCAGAACGACGGTCTTGGCCGGAATTTCCGGCTGGCTGCCGCGCATCCAGTCCAGCGAGCCGTCCTTCAGAAGCCGCAGCCGCACCTTGGGGTTGACGACCCGCATGTCGAAGATCAGCGCCTCGCCCGAGAGGAAAGGCGCAAGCTCGGCATCCATGGAGAACTGCTCGACCTGGACGACCGGCGTGCCGTCCTCTTCCTGGCCGACGCGCACGTCATGCAGCGTCACGGACGGAAACGGCAGCAGCCGCGCGTCGACCGTGCCATGCACCGTCACCTTCTTGCCGATGATGCGGCTTGCCTGATCCTCGAAATTCATCCGGAAATCCGTCCAGTCGATGAACAGCGGTGCCAGCAGCGCCACGAAGAGCACTACGACGATCACTCCTCCTAGAAAGACGAGGAACCGGCCTACCAAGTCAGGGATTCTCCATTCGGGATTCTGTTGCCGACACTAGCGCTATTCATGCCGGGGGCAAGGGCCAAGATCATGAGATTATTCCATTTTCAGCCCAGATGAAAAATCTTGCCGGGATTGAGGATATTGTCAGGATCAAGCGAGCGCTTGATCTGGCGCATCAGGTCCACCGTACCCCCGAGCTCCTGCTCTAGAAATGCCATTTTCCCCTGCCCGATCCCGTGTTCGCCGGTGCATGTGCCATCCATTGCCAGCGCCCGCACATTCAGCCGGGCCACGAACTCCTCGGCCGTGGCAATCCCCGCGGCACTCTTGTCGTCGAACAAAAGCTGCACATGGAAGTTCCCGTCGCCCGCATGGCCGACGATCGGCGCCAGCAAACCATTCGCCTCGATATCGGCCTGCGTTTCGGCAACGCAATCCGCAAGCCGCGATATCGGAACACAAACATCGGTCGAAAGTACGGCAAGTCCGGGCGCGAGCGCCCGCACCGACCAGTAGGCATCATGGCGCGCCTTCCAGAGCTTCGTGCGCTCCTCCGGGCTCGCCGCCCACTTGAATTCGCCGCCGCCGCATTCGGCCGCGATCTCGGCAAAGGCGGCCGATTGCAGAGCCACCGTCTCGTCCGTGCCGTGGAACTCGAGGAAGAGCGCCGGGCTCTCCTCATAGGGAAGGCCGGCATAGGCGATGCTGGCGCGCATCTGCAGCGCATCGACAAGCTCGATACGCGCCACCGGAATGCCCATCTGGATCGTCATGATGACGGCGTCGCAGGCAGCCTTGACGCTCGGGAAGGCGCACACACCTCCGGCGATCTTCTGCGGAATGCCGTGCAGGCGCAGCGTCACCGAGGTCAGGATGCCGAGCGTGCCTTCCGCACCCACGAAAAGCCGTGTGAGATCGTAACCGGCCGACGACTTGCGCGCCCGCCGCGCCGTGCGGATTTCCTCGCCGGAAGCGGTCACTGCCGTAACGGCAAGCACATTGTCCTTCATCGTTCCGTAACGAACGGCATTGGTGCCGGACGCCCGTGTCGAGGTCATGCCGCCGATCGAGGCGTTGGCGCCGGGATCGATCGGGAAGAACAGGCCGGTATCGCGCAGATGGATGTTGAGCGCTTCGCGGGTGATGCCCGGCTCGACCGTGCAATCGAGATCCTCCGGATTGACTTCAAGCACCCGGTTCATTCGGCTGAAATCGATGGAAATTCCGCCATTTGGCGCATTGACCTGCCCCTCAAGCGAGGAGCCGGTGCCGAAACCGATAACAGGCACTTTATGATCGGCGCAGGCCCGTACAGCGGTCTTCACATCGTCAGCGGTCTCGGCAAAAAGCACGCCGTCGGGTAGCTGGGCGGGAATATATGTGGTCGTATGTGCATGCTGGGCGCGAAAAGCCTGGCCGGTCTGGAAGCGCTCTCCGAAGCGCTGTTTCAGAATGCCGGTGACGGCCTCTATGCCTGCCTCGTTTCGCACCCCAGCCTTCGCGTCGCGCAGTGCCATGCCCTTGATCTCCCTGCATTCCACAGCCTGCTACAGCATCTGTAGCAGGCCGGGTATGAGGCAAGTCAAAGCAGCTGTCCAGCCAAGATTCGGGAAGATTTCATCCCATCTTTGTTGCAGGGACCGCGGGCGGGTTGAGCCGCGCAAAGCCCTCCTGCCGATAATAGGGAAAATAGGGATAGGGCGGCGTCACGGCACTCACCGCATCCAGCCGCCCGATCTGCTCCGGCGTCAGCCTCCAGCCGACCGCGCCGAGATTTTGCCTGAGCTGCTCCTCGTTGCGCGCGCCGATGATGACGCTTGAAACCGTCGGCCGGCCGATCAGCCAGTTGATGGCGATCTGCGGCACCGTCTTGCCGGTCTCGGCGGCAATTTCATCCAGCACATCAACGATATCAAAAAGCTTCTCGTCATCGACGGGCGGGCCGTATTCGGCAGTCTGGTGCAGACGGCTTCCCTCGGGCAGCGACGCGCCGCGGCGGATCTTGCCGGTCAGCCGGCCCCAGGCGAGCGGGCTCCAGACCAATGCCCCCACGTCCTGGTCGGCGGCAAGCGGCATCAGATCCCATTCGTAATCCCGCCCGGCGAGCGAATAATAGACCTGATGGGCCACGTAACGCGGGTATCCATATTTTTCCGACACCCCAAGCGATTTCATCAGCTGCCAGCCGGAGAAATTGGAAACACCGACGTAGCGAACCTTGCCAGCGGCCATGAGCCCATCGAGCGTAGCGAGCACCTCTTCGACAGGCGTCGAGGCATCGAAGGCATGAAGCTCCAAGAGGTCGATATAGTCGGTGCCGAGCCGGCGCAGCGCATCCTCAGTCGCGCGGATCAGCCGCGCCCGCGAGGTGCCCCAATCATTCGGCCCCTCGCCCATCGGCAGCGCCGTCTTGGTCGAGACCAGTACCGCGTCGCGCTTTCCGGAGATCGCCTGCCCCAGCACCTCCTCGGAAGCACCGGCCGAATAGACGTCCGCCGTATCGAACAGCGTCACACCTGCCTCCAGGCAGATATCCACCATCCGTCGCGCCTCTCCCGCATCCGTCGTGCCCCAAGCGCCAAAGAGCGGCCCGCTGCCGCCGAAGGTGCCGGCCCCGAAGCTCAGCACCGGCACCCTCAAGCCCGATGCGCCTAGATTTCTGTATTCCATGATTCAATCTCCTGTTTTCTGAAGAGATAGACCGGGCCAGAACGATGATATAGATTGCCTTGGAGCATATCATCTGTGATTTGAATTCATCATGAGCCGTCAGGACATCAATCGATCGGGCGAAATGGAAGTCTTCGTCAGCGTCGTCGAGCGCGGCGGTTTTTCCGCTGCGGCCCAGGTGCGGCGCATGACGCCGTCAGCCGTCAGCAAGCTGGTCGCCCGGCTGGAAACCAGGCTCGGCGCCCGCCTCGTCAACCGCTCGACGCGCAAGCTGCAACTGACGCCCG
This sequence comes from Rhizobium sp. 768_B6_N1_8, assembly GCF_051811225.1. Lineage (NCBI taxonomy): Bacteria > Pseudomonadati > Pseudomonadota > Alphaproteobacteria > Hyphomicrobiales > Rhizobiaceae > Rhizobium > Rhizobium sp. 768_B6_N1_8. The sequence continues at coordinate 2,782,196 of NZ_JBPWPV010000001.1, forward strand.
AAGGCTGTGCCTTCTACGAGCGCAGTGTCGCGATCCTCGCCAATATATCGGAGGCTGAGCGTTTCGCCTCGGCCGGAGAACAGGCCGCGGGCCGCATCAGCATCAACACCAGCGGCTCCTTCGGCAATCATGTTCTGGCGCCGCTGATCCCGGCCTTCATGGCCGAGCATCCGGATGTCACCCTCGATATCACCCATACCGACAAGGTGGTCGATCTGCTGGAAGAGCGTGCCGATGTCGCAATCCGGGCCGGCCCGCTGAAGACATCGAGCCTGATCGCTCGCAAGCTCGGCGCTGCCAGAAAGATCATCGTCGCCTCGCCCGATTATCTTGAGCGACACAGCAAACCGCGCTCGGCCGAAGAACTGCGCAATCACCGCCGCATCGGCTTTTCCTATGCCCGCGCACTGGAAGGCTGGCCGGTCATCGATGCCGGCGAGACGATCACCATTCCCCTCACCCCCGGCCTTCAGGTCGGCGATGGCGAGGCTATGCGATATCTCGCGCTCTCGGGCGCCGGCCTTGCCCGCATGACAGAATTCACCGTGCGTACCGATATCGCTGCCGGTCGGCTCGTTCCCGTGTTGGAAAAACTCAATCCCGGCGATGTCGAGGAGTTCTATGCCGTCTATATCGGCCAGGGCGGCCCTCTCCCCGCACGCGTTCGCGCCCTGCTTGATTTCCTCGCGAAACACATCCGCCTTTAGGAGCACAAAGGTCAGATTCCGCAATTGACCCATTGGCCACCGCGCGCCTATATCGGGTCTGCGCCCGCCGGCCCTCGCAGCCGGCCTCTTCATACTGCCGGGGCCTCCTCCCACCTCCGCCTTCGGGCTCGCTCCGGTCGAAAAGTTCGGGGATCAAAATTTTGGACGCAAGCAGCTTCCATCAGAAAGCGAGCCTGCCCAAATGGGCATTGCTGCTCGCTTTGTCGGCCATATCAGTCCTTTTCCTCGAACTCTTCGCCCTGCCCGCCTCGCTGCTGATCGGCCCGATGGTCGCGGCCATCGTGCTGGCGCTCACCGTCAGCACGGGGCAGCTGCGCATCCCCTACTGGCCGCTGCAGTTCGGCCAGGTGCTGGTCGGCCTCTTGATGGCGCGCAACATCACGCCCGATATCCTCGGCACCATGGCCAAGGACGCGCCACTCTTCTTCGTCTTCATCGTCTCGGTGATCGCCATTGCCGCCGGTCTTGGCTGGCTGCTCACACGCTGGCAGGTCTTGCCGGGCACGACCGCCGTCTGGGGCTCCACGCCCGGCGGCGCCTCGGCCATGGTCATCATGTCGGAAGCCTATGGAGCAGATGCCCGCCTCGTCGCCTTCATGCAATATCTGCGCGTCGTCTTCGTCGCCGTCGGCGCGTCCGTCATCTCCCGCCTCTGGGTTGCCGCCGATAGCGAAGAGCCGCCGCCGGTCATCTTCTTCCCGCCGGTCGATTGGTCGGCCTTCGCCATGACTGTCGCCTTCGCTGCCCTCTGCTGCTACGCCGTCTTCCGCTTCCGCATCCAGGGCGGCAATATCGTCATCCCGCTGATCGGCGGCGCCGTGCTGCAGGGCTTCGGCCTGTTGAAGATCGAGCTGCCGACCTGGATCCTGGCGCTCAGCTACGCACTGATCGGCTGGAGCATCGGCTTGCGCTTTACCCGCTCGATCATCGAACACGCCGCCCGCGCCCTGCCGCGCGTTTCCGCCTCCATCATCATCCTGATGGCGCTCTGCGGCTGCATGGCGCTGGCACTCCACAAATTCGCCGGTATCGACCCGCTCACCGCCTATCTCGCGACCAGCCCCGGCGGCGCCGATTCCGTCGCCATCATTGCCGCGTCCAGCGATGTCGACGTGCCCTTCGTCATGGCCATGCAGACCGGCCGCTTCATGATGATCCTGTTGATCGGCCCGGCGCTCGCCCGCTTCATCGCCCGCCGCTCCGATCTTGCGGAAAATGCCGCTTGAGGTCGGGAAATCGCCGGCATGTGAAGCCGTCGAAAGCGAACTGTTCTGCCCATGCTTGACTAGTCGCAGGCCCGGTTATTCCCTACATTGGTTGAATGACCATCACTGTGCTGAAAAATGGATAACACGGGACTGTCTCTCGACAGGATGCGCACCTTTGTTCGCGTTGCCGAGCGGGGCAACCTGTCTACGGTGGCAAAGGAGCTCGGTGTCGGTCAATCAACCGTGACGCGGCACCTCAATGAGCTCGAGGACGCAGTCGGCGTACCTCTCCTCAGCCGGACCACGCGTCGCGTCACCCTTACCGACGAAGGCAGCCGCTATTATGCCAACTGCCTTCAGGTATTACGCCTGGTCGAGCAGGCTACCGAAGAAGCCAGAAATGCCCGTCGGGCGGCCGCAGGCGCTGTCAGGCTCTCGTGTACTGCAGCGCTTGGCGTGATGCACATCACCCGCCTCATCTTCGAATTTCAGGACCAGCATCCGGATATCAGCGTCGATCTCAACCTAACCGACGAGCGCATCGACCTGGTTCGCGAGGGCGTTGATGTGGCGCTCCGGCTTGGGCCTCTCACCGACAGCTCCATGAAGCTTCATGCGCTCGGAAAAAGCCATCGGCTGATGGTAGGCGCTCCAGCGTATTTCTCCGCCCACGGGCGGCCGGAGCACCTGGACGATCTCTCGCGATACGAAACCGTCATCATGTCCAATATAGCCGGGAGCGATCAGGTCACTCTCTCCTCCCGCCATGGCGTGAATGTGACGGTTCCAGTCAATGGGAAGCTGCGCGTCGATCACGGGCTTGCGGCGCGCGAAGCCTTGGCCGCAGGACGCGGCATTGGTCCCGCCCACCTTTGGCTGGTCCACGATCTCCTGGACAACGGTCGGCTCGAGGTCGTGCTCGAAGACTATCGTCCGTCGCCGGTGCCGCTAAGCCTGCTCATCGTGCCCGAGCGTTCCGCTATTGCCCGCGTTCGCCTTCTCACCGATTTTCTTGTCGCCGAAATTTCCAAACTGCCGGGAATCCGACCATCGTGACTCAGACCCCGAAAGATCGCTTGTCGCCGCGCCAGCCCGTGGTCCGAAGATACTGTTCCCAGTCGAGCGCGTCGGGATCCAGGCGACGGCTCCATTCCAGATCATGCTCCCTGCCGAAATAACCATATTCGACAGCATATTCGACCATCCCCAGAAGCTCTCGCACGAGAAACTCGTTGGCGGCAAACTCCGGAAAATGCTGCAGCAGGCCGTCCCTGGTGAAAGCATCTCGATATTCTGCCTTGATGCCGGTTACCTCTCGGAAAGTTTCGACCATCTCGCGCGGAGAGATGATATCGCCGACGATAGGCAGCGTTTTCCCGTTGTAGCACTCGGGATTTGAGAAAATTTCCAGCACAGCCGGCCCGGTCGCCGTGAGCGGATCGACGAAAGGCGCTCGAAAATCTTCAGGAAGATAAATCGGCAGCAGGAGCGTATCACCTTCCATGCGCGGCGGATAATATTCGAGAAGATTCGTGTAGAAGAATGCCAGGATGACGAAGGAATAAGAGATCGGCAGACCGCGAATATAGTCTGCAACGCGCGCTTTGTCGGTGAAATGCGGAGCATACTTCGTCCCGCCGGAGATGGCGTCGACATTCTCGAGCGTGCTGAAAACAATATGTCCGACACCTGCCTCAACCGCTGCATCCGCCAGTTGGCGGCCGATGGGAGCCTCTATTGTCTCCGGTGGCATGACGGGCGGCGTCATCAGAAATGCCCCGTCCGCGCCTTCGAAGGCAGCAACGAGATCCTTCTGGAAACCAAGCTGGAGAGGGACTGTTACAATTTCAGCTCCAAGTTTCTCCAGACTTAAAGCCTCGGGTGAATCCTTTTTTCGGGTTAAGGCGCGTACGCGGAAACGTTCGCTGCGAAGGAGCGTCGCTGCGACGCTACGGCCCTGTTTGCTGGTTGCACCGACAATTGCGATAAGTGGTTTATCATTTGAAGACATAGTTGCGCCTTGAACCTTTTCCCTGTCTCACCGGCTGCTGATTGCACAGCCAGGCGTCATACTGGAGAGAGCTTTCGGCTCATGCCGATAGCTCGGATCCGGGAGGCAAGTTATGTCATCAAGCTTTCTTACTGTAGGCATGCGCAATGCATATGATAATGCCACTTTACGGATAAATACGGTGGCCGGCCGCGCCTGTCGTCCGCTGGACGAGGCAGGATTTCGAAATCCACGCAGGAGACGAGATCATATCAGGCCAACGGATCCGGCCCTTATTTTCAGGTCTGCGCCACGAAAAAAGACTGTGACAAACTACCATTGCTGACCGTTGCCGCAGAAAACCGCTGAAGCCCCACCCAGCGCTCTAGCGTGACCCCATAGACCTTCTTGAAATGCCGGATGAATGCGCCTGATCGGCAAAGCCGGTTGCCGCTGCCACTGCCCGCAGGCGAGTTAACGACCGCTGAAGCGTTGTCTCGCAGCCTCGGTAACGGGTGTATAAAGCGCCACGCGGGTGCCCTCCGGGTCGGAGAACTGAACCGTGCGATTTCCCCACGGCAAATCCTTGGGTTCATGCACCACCTCGACATGATCCTTGAGCCGAGCGAATTCAGCATCGACGTCCGATACCATGAATTCAAGAATGGCGGTTTTATTGGCGCGTGGCTCCGCGCTGCCCTCCTTGAAGAGCGCGACCGTTTCCGCGCTCCCTATTGCCACGACGGCACCGGGTGTGACGATCTCGGCAAAGACGGGAGCAAGCCAGTCCGCGCGATAGCCCGTCACGAGCTCATAAAAGGCCACCATGCTTTCGATATCCGAAGCGATGAGACGGGTGGATGCGAGTTTCATCATTTTCTCCTTCAGCGTAATGATCTCTTTGCCTGCTCTTGTGACATAGTCGTCCTGCCAGCGTTGTGGCAGCAGGAGTCACCAGCCATGCGAAAAGCGGAACGGCTTTTTCAGATCATTCAGATTCTTCGAAGGTCAAACCGCCCGGTCACCTCGGCGCAGCTTGCGGACGAACTCGAGGTCGCGCGACGAACCGTCTATCGTGACATTGCCCACCTGATTGGCCAGCGCGTTCCTATCGAAGGGGAAGCTGGTTTTGGCTACGTCCTCGACCCACGATACGATATGCCGCCGCTGATGCTGACTGCAGAGGAAATCGAGGCTGTTCTACTGGGCGTTCAGATGGTGGCGAAGCTGGGTGACCCGGCCATCAACGCTGCGGCCAGAGATGTCATCGCAAAGATTGCATCAACCGTACCGGACCACCTTCTTCCCTTCATTGCCGAACCTTCGGTCAGCCTGAAACCTGGCGAGGTCATGGACAGCCTGACGCTCGACAGCCGTCCAGTCCGGCGGGCGATCAGGGAGGGGCGAAAGATTGAGCTTGAATATCGCGCCGCGAATGGAGCGGTAACCAGCCGTATCGTGTGGCCGGTGCTCCTAGGCTATGAGGATGCGCGCTGTCTTTTGATTGCGTGGTGCGAATCGAAACAGGCCTTTCGCCATTTTCGCACCGAACGCATTCTCGATCTCAAGGTTCTCGAAGAAACCATCGGCCTATCTAGAGGCAAATTGAGACAGCAATGGCTGCAATGGCGTGAAGCCGAACTTTCCCGTTCGCGCCAAGCGCTATGATACGCCGCCATTGCTGACCTGCGCTGTCCGCTGAAGCCCCACCCATCGTCCAGGCGTCACCCCATAGGCCTTCTTGAAGTGCCGGATGAAATGCGCCTGATCGGCAAAGCCCGTGGCGGCCGCCACATCGGCGAAACCTTCGCCCTCGCCCATCAGCGCCTTTGCCTGCTGCAGCCGCCGCATCAGCATGTAGCGGTGCGGGCTGGTGGCAAAAGCCGTGCGGAAATGCCGTGACAGAGTGAAACGATCGAGGCCGGTAACGTTCTCCAGCTCGCCGGAGCGCACTGGCCTCAGAGCATGCGCCTCCAGATAATCGCGCGCCGCCCGCACCTGCCTCCAGGCAACTGCGCCGAGAGCCCGGCGGCGTACCTGCGAATGACGCGACAACCCGCCCGCCACGCGGCTCACGAAATCGTCGACGAAAAGTTCGTCCAGCTCCCGGTCGAGTTCGCCGAGTGCAGCGAGGAGCAATTGCGCCAGCGCGCCGTCGGCAATCACGGGCTGATCGACGAAGGGAAGGCCGATCTTTTCCGCCTCCAGGCATTCCATCAGGAGCGCTGGCTCCATGTAGAGCATGCGGTAATGCAAGCCCGCCTCCGTCGCCGCTCCGCCGTCATGCTCCTCGTCGGGATGCAGTACGATTACCTGCCCCGGCATGCTGAAGCGCCGCTCGCCGCGATAGGTGAAGGTCTGCACGCCATGCAGCGTCACGCCGAGCGCATAGGTATCGTGCCGGTGCGGCTCGAAGACATTGCCTGAGAATTGCGCTTCGATACGCTCGATGCCCGGAAAGGCCGGCGCAGTCAGGATGCCGCTGCCGGCGGGCGCGGCCAGTATGCCGCTGCCCCCCCGCGGCTCGCACAAACGTTCAAGACCCTCGAAGACCTGCGGCGTTAGATCCTGGCTCAATGCGTTTCCGATACCCTGATGAAAGAGACTGGAATGTTTGATACCAAAATTGCGATCGTCCTGCGAAACAATCTTGCCGGCTGGCAGAAGCTGAATGTCACAGCCTTCCTTTCGACAGGCATCGCCGGGCAATATCCTGAAATCATCGGCGAGCCCTACAAGGATCGTGCCGGCAATCTCTACAACCCGCTATCCATCCAGCCGATCATCGTCTTGTCGGCCGACGAAGCGACGATATCGACGATCCACCGCCGCGCGCTGGAGCGCGAGGTGACCTCCTCGATCTTCATCGAGGAGATGTTTGCAACCGGCCATGATGCCGCCAATCGCGCCGTCTTCGCCGAATACACTCCCGATGATGCCAAGGTCGTTGGCATTGCGCTGCGCGCCGACAAGAAGATCGTCGACAAGATCACCAAGGGCGCGACGATGCAGCATTGAGGCAAACGGCCGGAAACGAAAAAAGGCCGGGCAATGACCTGGCCTTTTTGTCGTCTGAATGCAACCGATCAGCCCTGGGTGATCGGCGCGATCTGGATTTCGACACGGCGGTTCTGGGCGCGGCCGGCTTCGGTCGCATTGGAAGCGACCGGCTGCGACGGACCGTAGCCGACGGCCGAAACGCGGCGCTGGTCGATGCCCTGGCCGCCGAGATAATCGGCAACGGACAGCGCGCGGCGCTGCGACAGGTCCTGGTTATGCTGCAGGCTGCCGGTGGAATCCGTATGGCCGTTAATGTCGATGAGCGTGCGGTTGAACTTGCGCAACACGATCGCGACAGAATTCAGCGTCGGATAGAAACCAGGCTTCACCGCATCCTGGTCGATATCGAAGGTGATGTTCGACGGCATGTTGAGGATGATGTTGTCGCCCTGGCGGGTAACGGAGATGCCGGTGCCTTCGAGCTGGGCGCGCAACTCGGCTTCCTGCTGGTCCATGTAGTTGCCAATCGCGCCGCCGGCGAGCGCGCCGATGCCGGCGCCGATCAGCGCCGCATTGCGCTTGCCATGGCCGCCGCCACCGACGGCGACACCGACGAGAGCACCGCCGAGCGCGCCAAGGGCAGCACCGCCGGCAGTATTGGATACCTTCTGCTCACCAGTATACGGATCGGTCGTCGTGCAAGCTGAGAGGTAACTCGCCGCAACGGCCAGAAGGATGAATTTCTTGATCATGGACAGGAGGTTCTCCGTTCGAAGCTGGTGCGAGCAGATATTAGGGAATGCGGCAACAAGATGAAGATGCCAATCTGATAAGCTAAATTTCCCATGGAAAACATCGGCCTGTTGCAGCCGTGCGCCGATATCACCAGCTTTCTTGACAAACCGCAGCGCTTGCCTCAGTCGAGCCCGCGGCGTCTGGCATAGGCCGCCCGCGCCTCGTCCATGCGCGCGGAGTTTGCGACGACCCACTCGGCAAGCCCTCGAACCGGATCCAGGAACTCTCGGCCGAGATCCGTCAGCGCATATTCGACCTGCGGCGGCGTGGTGGGCGTCACGGTCCGGGAAACGAAGCCGTTCTCCTCCAGCTCCCGCAATGTCGATGCCAGGACCTTCTGGCTGATCTCGCCGACTTCGCGGCGCAAGGCGTTGAAACGCAGCGGCCCGTGACCCAGCACGCGCACCACCAGCAGGCTCCACTTGTCGCTGATGCGCGCCAGCATGCGGCTGATGTGATCGCAAGCGCGAACTTGCTGGCAGCCATCGACTTCCTCGCAGGGGGCGGTTTCCTGATGGTTATCTGGTTTCAACAAAGTGCCTCCTTGTGCGGTCACGCAAACCATTCGTAATCTGGTTACCGCAAGAAACCAGCATACAGGAGGTTACTTTGAATTCTAAGCCCCGTATCGCCGTTATTATCGGCTCCACCCGCCCCACCCGTTTCGCCGACGCCCCGGCACAATGGATATTGAAACAAGCTCAGGCACGTGATGACTTCGACGTGGAACTGATCGACCTTCGCGATCATCCTCTCCCCTTCTTCGACGAGATGGCGTCAAACCTGTGGATGCCGAGCCAGAATCCCGAAGCGGTCCGCTGGCAGGAAACCGTCGGCCGTTTCGACGGCTACATCTTCGTGGTCGCCGAATACAACCATTCGATAACAGCGACTCTGAAGAACGCGCTCGATCAGGCCTATAAGGAATGGAACCGCAAGCCATTCACCGCCATCGGCTATGGTGGCACGGGCGCCACGCGTGCGGTCGAACACCTCAGGGGAATCGGCGTGGAACTGCAGATGGTATCCACACATGCTGCCGTCCATATTGGCGGCGGCGATTTCATGGCTGTTCATCCGGCTTTCGGCAACAAGCCGATCGAGGAAATCGAGACGAGCCTGCTGCCTACAGCAAAGATGGCCCTCGACGAACTGGTCTGGTGGGCCAAGGCGACGATGGCCGCAAAGGCAGCCGAAGCCTGAGCTTTCCGAAAAGAAAACCGCGCGGCAAGCATGCTTGGCGCGCGGCTATGTTGCTGCTTCGGGACTTAGAAGTTCTGGAAGAGCTGACGAACCTTATCGTAGGACGCGTTTGCAATATTCAGTGATTGCAGACCGAGCTGCTGCTGGGTCTGCAGCGCCCTGAGCTTGCTCGATTCCTCCTCCATATTGGCATCGACAAGGCGACCAATGCCTTCGGTGATGTTGTCGGACAGGTTCTTGGCGAATTCGTCCTGCAAGCTGATGCGCTTTTCCAGTGCGCCGAAGGCCGAGCCGACGGTCGTCAACTGTCCGAGCGCCGCATCGACGACGCTGATCATTTCGTTCAGGTCCTGCTTGCTGGTATTCGCCGTCAGGCCGATTTCCACCTGGCCGGCCGTGTTGCCGTTCTTGCTTTTCGTCAGCACCCAGGTCTGCGCGGTGCCGAGTTCGGTTGCGAAGAAGGCGGAGGTCAGCACGCCATATTCGCCGGTGCCGCCCGCCCGATCGTCGATCACATAGCGTGCATCCTTGGAGGAGGTCGCGCCGCTCGGCGGGATATCGATATGGTAGCTCAACATGCCGACCGATACCGTACCGTCAGAATTACGGATGAAGGAGGCCGGGATCTGACGCGGCTGCGTCGGCGTCGTGGTATTGTCGAGAATGATCCAGTTGTCGTTGTTGAAGCCTGCGCCCTCGGAAACGCTGCGCAGCTGCGCCTTCAGCTGCTCGAGTTCTTCGCCGACCTTGGTCTTGTCGACGCCCTGCTCGGTTGCGGCGACAAGCTTTGCCTTGATCTCGGTGACGACGTCGATGACGCTGTCGACGCCGGCTGATGCCGTTCCCATGGTGGCAGCCGCCATGCCGAGAGCATCCTGAACGGCGGAAAGTGCCTTGTTGTCGTGGCGCGCAGTCGTCGCGACCGACCAATAGGCGGCATTATCTCTGGATTTTTCAACACGCAGACCCGTCGTGATATGGTTCTGCGTCACCGTCATATTTCGATTGATATCACGCAGCACATAAAGCGCCGCATCCACGGAGGTGCGCTGATAAATACTCACGGTACGAACTCCAAAAACACAACAGAACGCAACAGAACAGGATGTACCGAAATCAAGCGAACATTCATGTCCGCCGTCGCTGGAAAATCAGCGCAATGGCCCTCGGGAAAACTGGGGAAGGCCGACCGGTACTGATCGCAATCATTGCCGGTTATGCTTAAAAAACGGCTAAAGTTCAGAAGTAATTTATCTTATTTCACAAGACTTCATACACCATAAAAACGCCCGCCGAAGAGACCCGGCGGGCGTTTCCGAAAGTATTAAAAAAGGCTTGTTCGCGCTCTTACTCAGCAGCCTGAAGCTGTTCTTCCGGGCTCGGCTTCGGACGCGTCGCATGCGTCATCTCCTCGTGCAGGCGCGCTTCCTCATGGGCATGCGGCTTGGCGAAGCGGGCAATCAGGAGATAGGCGACGGGCGTGATGAACAGCGTCACCAGCGTTGCAAAGCCAAGGCCGCCGACGATGACCCAGCCGAGCGCCACGCGCGCTTCCGCACCGGCGCCATGGGCAAAGACCAAGGGAACACCCCCAAGAATGGTCGCGATCATCGTCATCATGACCGGGCGCAGGCGAAGCGCACAGGCCTTCTCGATGGAGGAGCGCACATCCTCGCCGCGATCGCGCAGCTGATTGGCGAATTCCACGATCAGGATGCCGTTCTTCGCCATCACGCCGACAAGCAGCACGAGGCCGATCTGGCTGTAGATATTGAGGCTGGAGCCGGTGACAACAAGCGCGAAGACGGCGCAGGCGAGACCGAGCGGCACCGTCGACATGATGATCAGCGACGACAGCACGCTTTCGAACTGGGCCGCGAGCACCAGGAAAATGATGACGATCGCAAAGCCGAAGGTCAGCGCCATGCCGCTGGAATTCTCTTCCAGTGTCGCGGCTTCAGCGAGCGGCAGCAGGCGCGCGCCGGGCGGCAGGAGCGGTGCTGCCATTTGCGTGACGTTCTTCACAGCGTCGCCGAGCGACATGCCGTCCTTCAGGCCGGCGGTGATCGCCACGGAGGCGAGCTGCTGTTCACGGCTGAGCTGCGGGGCGACCGAGCCTTCCTTCAGCGTGGCGATGACCGACATCGGCACGATCTTGCCGTCGCCGGTCTTCAGGAAGACGTTTTCGAGATCGGTCGGATCGTCGATCGGCCGCATCGTCGATGTCAGGAGCACCGGATAGGATTCGCCGCCGACGAAGACGTCGACCACTGAACGTCCCTCGAGCAGTGACTGGATGGCGGTCGAAAGCCCGGTGATGTCGATACCAAGATCGGAGGCCCGCTCGCGGTCGATGGCGACGGAGACCTGTGCCTGCGACGGTTCGTTGGTCAGGCGTGGCGTGTCGTACTGGCCGCTCGCATCGAGCTGCTGCACCAGCTTGGCGGCAGCCGCCGTCAGCGCCTCGTGATCATTGCCAATCAGCGCCATCTGCAACCCGCTGCCGGCGCCGCGGATACGCAGGCTGTTCGACGAGATCGCGTTGCCGCGCAGCGCCGGCACCTTGAAGGCCGCCTGGTTGATATCGCGGACGATATCGGCCTGCGTGCGGTGGCGCTCGCCCCAGGGCGCCAGCGTCAGCACCATGAAGCCGCTGTTGGAAGAGCCGCCCTGGCCGGAAATCGAGAAGACGTTCCTGATGTCACCGCTATCGACGAGCGGCTGGAGGTATTCCTCCACGAGCTGCATCTTGTCGCGCGTATATTCGAGGCTGGAGCCCTGCGGCGTCGTCAGCCGCATCTGCACCATGGCGCGGTCTTCTTCCGGCGTCAGCTCGCTTTTGACCGTGCCGAAAGCGACAACGGCTGCAGCGCCGAAGATGAGCGAGAAGACGATGACGACGACAGGCGCATTCAGGCAGGCATGCAGCGCCCATTTATAGACGCGGGCGAAAGCCTCGCCGAAACGGCCGAGCAACCCGTGGTCCTCGATCATCGGCTTGGTCAGCATGCGCGAGGCGAGCATCGGACACAGCGTCAGCGCCACGATCGACGATAGGCCGACCGAGAAGGCCAGCACGAAACCGAACTCACGGAACAGGCCGCCCACCTGCCCCGGCAGGAAGGATAGCGGAATGAAGACGGCGGCAAGTGTAGCCGTCGTCGCGATGACGGCGAAGAACACCTCGCGCGTGCCGAGCACGGCGGCCGCGCGCGGCCCCATGCCCTCGGAGCGGCGGCGCACGATGTTTTCGAGCACGACGATGGCGTCGTCGACCACGAGACCGGTCGCCAGAACGATCGCCAGCAGCGTCAGGATGTTGATCGAGAAACCGACCATATAGATCGCTGCCAGCGTGCCGATCAGCGCCACCGGCATCGAAACGGAGGGGATGAGCGTCGCGCGCCAGTCGCGCAGGAAGAGATAGATGACGACGGTGACGATGACGGCCGAGAGCAGCAGCGCCAGCACCACTTCGTGGATCGCGCCATCGATGAAGACGGCGTCGTCGCTGGTGATCGCGATCGTCGTGCCCTTCGGCAGCGTCTTCGAAAGTTGGTCGACAGCAGCGTGAATGCCGGTGGAAATATTCAGCGTATTCGACTGCGCCTGGCGGATGATGCCGAGACCGATGCCCGGCTTGCCGTTGGAACGCAGTGCTGTCTCGCCGTCGCGCGGCCCGAGTGTCACGGTCGCAACGTCACCCAGGCGCACATTGTGTTGCAGGATGACGTTCTGGAAGTCCTCGGGTGTCTGCAGGCTGGCGGTGGCGCGCACCACGATATCCTGCATCGGGCTCTTCAGCGAACCGGCCGGCACGTCGAGCGCGGCATTGTCGAGCGCCTTGGTGAGATCGCCGATGGTCAGCCCGCGGCTTGCAAGCGCGCCCTGATCGACGTCGACGCGGAAGACCTTTTCCTGATCGCCGTATTCTTCGACATCGGCAACGCCATCGACGGAGGCCAGCCGGTCGACCACCTCGTTTTCGACAAGTAACGTCAGGTCGTCCATGTTGAGCGTATCCGACGTCACCGCAAGGCGCATGATCGCCGAAGAATCCGAATCCGCCTTGACGATCTGCGGCGCATCCGCCTCGTCGGGCAGGTTCTGGGCAATACGGCCGATCGCGTCGCGCACGTCGTTGGCGGCAACGGCGAGATCGATGGAGTCGGAAAATTCCAGCGTCACGCGGCTCTGGCCGAACTGGGAACTGGAGGAGATGGATTTGAGGCCGCTGACGCGCGCGACCGCACCTTCGATGACCTTGGTCAGTTCCTGGTCGATCGTCTGCGGCGAAGCGCCGTCGAAGGTGGTGCGCACGGTCACGACCGGCCGGTCGACATCGGGCAGCTCGCGCACTTCGACGCCGACATAGGCCGCAAGGCCCGCCACCACCATCAGCGTATTGAAGACCAGCGCCAGGATCGGCCGCCGCACGAAAAGCGCGGTGAAGGTCGCCTTGTTGGATTCCGGTTTGCCGTGGTGGATCTCGGTCACGCTCATTGGGCGGCGACCTTGTCGTTCGAGGCGACATCGGTTGCCACCCGCACCGCGCCGTTCTCGCGCGCGCGCTGCAGGCCCTGTGTGACGATCAGATCGCCGTCCTTCAGCTCGCCCTTAACAAGCACATAATCTGGATTGCGCTGCACGACCGTGACCCGCACCTTGTGCGACTTGTCGTCGGTCACCTGCCAGACGAAGGAGCCCTGAGCATCCCACTGCACAGAGAGCGGGTTGACGGCCGGATATTTATCACCGGCAAACTTCATGCTGACGGCGAAGGACATACCGGCGCGCAGTTCGTCCGAGCCGTTGTCGATCCGCCCCCGCAGACGCAGCGTGCGGCTTGCCGAATCGATGCGGTTGTCGACCGCTTCCAGCACGCCAGAGAAGACCTTGCCCGGCCGCGCCACAGACGTTGCCTCGACCGTCTGGCCGACGGAAACGGTATTGGCGAAACGCTCCGGCACCCAGTAGTCGACGAGGATTTCAGTGCGGTCGTCCAGCGTCACGATCGGCGTCGAGGTCGTGACATTGTCGCCGATATTGACGGGCACGATGCCGACGATACCGTCGATCGGCGCCACGATGTTGCGGCGCGTAAGATTGAGCTCGGCAGCCTGCAGCTGCAGCCGCGCATTCTGCTCGGCGATCTCGGAATCGAAGACGTCCATGCGCGAAACGCTGGACTTGATGCTGTGGTAGAGGTTGGACTTCTCAAGCGCACTGTTCAGCGCCACCTGTGCCTGCCCCTGGGCAATCACCTGCTCTTCGCTGTCGAGCTTGGCGAGAACCTGGCCCTGCTTGACCATATCGCCTGATTTGATGAGGATTTCGCGGATCGTACCCGTCGCCTGCGGCGTAACCGCAACGGAGCGGATCGCATCACCTGTGCCGATCGCATTTAGCCGATCATTGACGACGCCCTGTACCACGGCCTGGGTGACAACGAGCACGGCAGTATTGCGTCCGCCGCCACCACCGCCGTTGCGGCGGTTCTGCCCCTGACCCTGACCACCTTGAGCCTGCTGCGCGCCGGCTTCGGCTGCCTCCTCGCCCTTCGGCGCGATCCTGGAAACGATGTTGTCGGGAACACCAGCATTGCGCATCGTCTCGCCGGCGCCGGGCACAAAGTAAACCCACGCGGCAAAGCCGGCCAAAATGACGACGATGCAAAGTGCAAACTGCTTCCAAAAGGGCATTCACGTCTCCGGAGGGACTCGAGGTTACGTCCAGGGTCGGTCGAAAGAGGCGTACGGGACGACAAGTCCCGCCTGGTGCGACAATATCGCACCTTCCCCCGGCCAGCAGCAAGCGTAACCACCCGTCATTACGGATTTGTAATGTCAGCAAACTTTGAAAATAACCCGTCCACTCACTTTTACTTGAGCGAAGCTAAATACGCCGCTCCCGCCGCCATGTTCCGGGCGAAACTCCGTTGAGTGCGGTGAAGATACGCGTGAGATGGCTCTGGTCGGCAAAGCCGCAGGCGACGGCGATCTCGGCGATGGAAGCCGTGCCCAGCAGCATCTGCCGCGCCTTCTCCGCCCGATATTCCATCAGCCAGCGATGCGGCGTGCGGCCCGTCGATTTCTTGAAGGCGCGGATGAAATAGCTGGTCGAAAGCCCGCATTGCGCCGCGACATCCGATATCGTCGCCTCCCGCGCCGTCAGCGATGCGAGGAACGCCGTCGCCATGTTGAGCTGGCGCCCTGAAAGTCCGCCGCTACGCTCTGCAGGCAGATTGACCTTGCCGTAACGCGTCACCAGGTGCGCCTGCAGCGCCAGGAGAATGTGATCGATGAAGAGCGCGCTCGCATATGCCGGCTGGCTGAGTGCCGGCAGCAGCGCCATGGCAAGCCCCTGCACAACAGGATCGAGCTGCCCCTGCCCGCAATCGAGCCCGTCAAACCCCGAGCGTCCTGCCTCGTAGCTGAAATCGGAAAGCCCCTGCCGGGATATATTGAAGCGCATATTATCGAAGGAGGAGCGATGATGGCAGCGCCATTCTTCCCCAAGATCGGTGATCGCCAGCGCGCCTGCCGGATGGCCGCCGTCATGGACGAGCTTGCCGCTGCGCCAGAGGCGATGATTGTCGAAAGGTTTCAACTGGGCGATGACGCTGAAAGCCTCCGCCTGGGGAATCGGCCCGCTTTCGTCATGGTCGACGCTATTGCTGCGCATGCGCACGATCGAGACCGCACCGGCTTGAAGCAATGAAATCTTTGGCCGAGACGCCAATTCAATCACCCCCGTTTTCGAATTGCCTCCCGCCATCACAATTACATGATTTCCCCTCAAAAACCACTGACGGAATCGAAACGGCAGCCTCCTTCCCGAGACTGCCGTCCGTCATACCGTTTCCCGAAAGATCAGGCGGCTTCCTGAAACGCCTTCTCAAGCGTGGCGATATCGAGCTTGACCATCTGCAGCATCGCCTCGGTCATCTTCTTGGCATTACCCTTGCGCGTACCGCTCATCATCTCGGTCAGCGCCTTGGGCACGATCTGCCAGGAAAGACCCCAGCGATCCCTGAGCCAGCCGCATTGTTCTGCCGTGCCCCCGTTGGCAAGGAAGCCATCCCAAATGCGGTCGACCTCCGCCTGATCTTCGCAGATGACCTGCACGGAGTAGGCATGGTTGAACGGTTCGAATGGTCCGGCCCGCATGGCGACGAAATTCTGGCCGCCGAGCGTAAACTGGACGATCTCGACGCTGCCCGGAGGGCCGCTCGGTGTCTCCGCCGGCACGGTGGTGATCTCGCCGATAGCGGAATTGGGCACCAGCGAGACATAGAATTCGACCGCCTCGCGAGCGCTTTCTGCAAACCAGAGATGTGAAATGACCTTGACCATGAAACGTCCTCCTTTGGTCTGTTGGTCTCCGTTCATGGCTAAGACGTGTGAGCCGTGCCCGTCCCGACAGCGAGTACGAGAATTTTATCGGCCTTCTTTTTCGGCCTCCCGTTTTTCGGTTTTCCGAAGCCTCAACACGGCCCTGCAGGTCAGGGCAATTTTCGACAAAAGAGGGTGAGAACAAACAATCGGAATTGGTTTTTGCCAAGTAGGTTCGCGGCAATACGCGGCCTCGCTCTTGCGGGGAAGCGATGCCGACCGACGCCCTCCATGGACGCATGTCGGCAACACGTTTCTTGCCTTTAAGGCCTCATGACCAGGGAGAACGACCAATGTCCAGATATCTTGAAGTCCTCACGCCGCAGAACAGCCAGCTGATCTTCATCGACCAGCAGCCGCAGATGGCCTTCGGTGTCCAGTCCATCGACCGCCAGACGCTGAAGAACAACGTCGTCGGCCTCGCCAAGGCTGCCAAAACCTTCAAGGTGCCGACCACCATCACCACGGTCGAGACCGAAGCCTTCTCGGGCCACACCTATCCGGAACTGCTCGCTGTCTTCCCCGAAAACACAATTCTCGAACGCTCCTCGATGAACTCCTGGGACGATCAGAACGTTCGCGACGCGCTAGCGAAGAACGCCGCCAACGGCCGCAAGAAGGTCGTCGTGTCAGGCCTCTGGACCGAAGTCTGCAACACCACCTTTGCACTCTCCTGCATGCACGACACCGATTACGAGATCTACATGGTCGCCGATGCCTCGGGCGGCACATCCGCCGATGCCCACAAATACGCCATGGACCGCATGGTCCAGGCTGGCTGCGTTCCCGTCACCTGGCAGCAGGTGCTGCTGGAATGGCAGCGCGACTGGGCCCGCCGCGAAACCTATGAGGCCGTCACCACCATCGTGAAGGAACATTCCGGCGCTTACGGCATGGGCGTCGATTACGCCTATACCCATGTCCACAAGGCACCCGAGCGCGTCACGCATGGCAAGCGCATTGGCCCGAACCCGGCCAAGTGAGTTCTCTCGAGGGAGCGGCTTCATCGCCGCTTCCCCGTTGCTGCATGCCGAAATAAATCGAGGCCTCAAATGAAAATCTATCTCCTCTCCCTCGGCGCCGGCCTTCTCGTTGGCATCGTCTACAGCCTCCTGAACGTTCGTTCGCCGGCTCCTCCTGTGATCGCGCTTGTCGGTCTGCTGGGCATCCTTGTCGGCGAACAGATCATTCCCTTCGCCAAGACGATTATCAACAAAGAGCCGGCCGCAGTCTCGTGGCTGCATCAGATCAAGCCACACATGTTCGGCCATTTGCCCAAGGGCACAAATCCCGCCGACATCAAGCCTTCCGACAAGGTCTGATACCTGCTCTCGCTCGAGGACGAAGATTATGGAAAACGCAACCGCCGACCTCATCCTGCATCACGGGCTGATCACCACGCTCGACCGCTCCAATCCGACCGCCAGCGCCGTTGCCGTCAAGGACGGCAGGTTCCTCGCCGTCGGCCACGATGCCGAGATCATGGCGCTCAAGGGGCCGGACACCAAGGTGGTCGATCTCAAGGGCAAACGTGTCCTTCCCGGCCTCATCGATAACCACACGCACGTCGTCAGGGGCGGTCTGAACTTCAACATGGAGCTGCGCTGGGATGGCGTGCGCTCGCTCGCAGACGCGATGAACATGCTGAAGCGCCAGGTGGCGATCACACCTGCACCGCAATGGGTGCGAATCGTCGGCGGTTTCACCGAGCATCAGTTCACCGAGAAGCGCCTGCCGACCATCGACGAGATCAACGCGGTTGCGCCCGACACCCCGGTCTTCATCCTGCATCTCTATGATCGTGCCCTGCTGAATGGCGCAGCCCTTCGCGCCGTCGGCTATACCAAGGACACGCCAAACCCGCCCGGTGGCGAGATCACCCGCGATGCCCAAGGCAACCCGACCGGCCTGCTGCTTGCCAAACCGAATGCCGGTATTCTCTATTCGACGCTCGCCAAGGGTCCGAAACTGCCCTTCGACTATCAGGTCAATTCCACCCGCCACTTCATGCGCGAGCTGAACCGCCTCGGCGTAACAGGCGTCATCGATGCCGGCGGCGGCTTCCAGAACTATCCAGATGACTATGCCGTCATCCAGAAGCTTGCCGATGACGGCCAGATGACCGTCCGCCTCGCCTATAATCTCTTCACCCAGAAGCCCAAGCAGGAGAAGGAAGACTTCCTGAACTGGACGGCTTCGGTGAAATACAAGCAGGGCACAGATTACTTCCGCCACAACGGCGCCGGCGAAATGCTGGTCTTTTCCGCTGCCGATTTCGAGGATTTCCGCCAGCCGCGCCCCGATATGCCGCCGGAAATGGAAGGCGAGCTGGAAGAGGTCGTGCGCGTACTCGCCGAAAACCGCTGGCCCTGGCGCCTGCACGCCACCTATGACGAGACGATCAGCCGCGCGCTCGACGTCTTCGAGAAAGTCAATCAGGATATCCCGCTCGAAGGCCTTAACTGGTTCTTCGACCATGCAGAGACGATTTCCGAACAGTCGATCGACCGTATCGCCGCACTCGGCGGCGGCATCGCCGTGCAGCACCGCATGGCCTATCAGGGCGAATATTTCGTCGAGCGCTACGGCGTGGGGGCTGCCGAGGCCACCCCACCCGTCGCCCGCATGCTGGAAAAAGGCGTCAAGGTTTCCGCCGGCACCGATGCCACCCGCGTTGCCTCCTATAATCCCTGGGTGTCGCTCTCCTGGATGATCACGGGCCGCACCGTCGGCGGCATGGCGATCTATCCGCGCCGGAACTGCCTGGACCGCGAAACGGCGCTGCGCATGTGGACCGAAAACGTCACCTGGTTCTCCAACGAGGAAGGCAAGAAGGGCCGCATCGAGAAAGGCCAGTTCGCCGATCTCATCGTGCCGGACAAGGATTTCTTTGCCTGCGCCGAAGAGGAAATATCCTTCCTTACGTCGGAGCTGACCATGGTCGGCGGCAAGATCGTCTATGGCGCGGGCCACTTCGCCGAGCTCGATGATAACCCGGTTCCGCCCGCCATGCCGGACTGGTCGCCGGTACGCGCCTTCGGTGGATATGCCGCCTGGGGTGAGCCTGAGGGCGCCGGCAAGAACTCGTTGCGCCGCCACCTGATTTCCGCCTGCGGCTGCGCCAATGATTGCAATGTCCACGGCCATGCCCACGCCAATGCCTGGGGTTCGAAGGCACCGGTCTCCGATCTCAAGAGCTTCTGGGGTGCGCTCGGCTGCGCCTGCTGGGCCGTCTGAGGATCGATGCCATGCATGCCCTTGAAATCCAATTTGCGTCCCTCGCCCGCCCTCTTTTCGGCGCCGCCTTCATGCGCTTCATCGCCTACCTCGGCCTCTGCGCCGCCTATCTGCAGGGCGGCCTCAACAAGCTCACGGACTTTCCGGCCGCGATCGGTGAGATGACGCATTTCGGTCTCTCGCCTGCCCCGCTCTTTGCGGTATTCGTCATCATCCTGGAGCTTGTCGCCTCACTCATGATTCTTACCGGCTTTTTCCGTTGGCTGGGCGCACTCGCCCTCGGTGGCTTCACACTGATGGCCACCTTCCTCGCCCTGCGTTTCTGGGAATTGCCTGATGGAATGGAACGCTTCATGGCCGCCAATTCCTTCTTCGAACATCTGGGCCTCGTCGGCGGTTTTCTGCTCGTCGCCTGGCTCGATCTCAGGGAAAAAGCATAGGGCAACCTGCACCTAAGCATCACTTCCGCTGACCATTGCAAAAATGCTTCCTGACCCTGTCAGCACCGCGGTGCAAACCATCCGCCCCCAGGGCGTAGATCCTGCCAACCTCAGCATAGGACAAGTTCAATGCCGACGATCACAACCAAAGACGGAACGACGATTTACTATCAGGATTGGGGCAACGGCCAGCCGATCCTCTTCTCCCACGGTTGGCCGCTCTCGGGCGACGCATGGGAAGTGCAGATGCTCTATTTCGCCCAGCAGGGCTACCGCGTCATCGCCCACGACCGCCGCGGCCACGGCAAGTCCTCGCAGCCGTGGAACGGCAACAATATGGACCAGTATGCCGATGACCTCGCCGAGCTCATCGAGAAGCTCGATCTGAAGAACCTCATCATGATCGGCCATTCCACCGGCGGCGGCGAAGTCGCCCATTATATCGGCCGCCATGGCACCAGCCGCGTCGCCAAGGTCGTGCTCGTCGGCGCCGTTCCGCCGCTGATGCTGAAGACGCCTGCCAATCCCGAAGGCTTGCCGATCGAAGTCTTCGACGGCATCCGCAAGGGCACGGCCGGCGACCGCTCGCAGTTCTACCGCGACCTCACCATGCCCTTCTACGGCTTCAACCGCGATGGCGCCACGGTCAATGAAGGCCTGCGCGAAACCTTCTGGCTGATGGGCATGGCCGGAGGCATCAAAGGCCACTACGATTGCATCCGCGAATTCTCCGAGGTCGATTACAGCGACGACCTGAAGAAGATCGACGTTCCGGCGCTCCTCATCCATGGCGATGCCGACCAGATCGTGCCGATCCAGGCTGCCGCCGAAAAGGGCATCAAGCTTCTGAAGAACGGCACGCTGAAGGTCTATCCGGGCGCCCCGCATGGCCTCGCCCAGACCGAAGCCGACAAGTTCAACGCCGACGTTCTCGCCTTCATCAAGGCGTAAACCGGGAGTAGCGGCCGGCCAGGCCGAAGGAGATCACGCAATGCTTCGTCTATCGTTAGCCCTTGTTGCCCTTCTCGGCCTAGCCGGTGCCCCGGCCTATGCCGCCTCGCCGCAATTCGGCGTCGGCGCGCAATATGATACGACCCATGTCTATGTCGCTCCTGGCGACGTGGACGCCTTCGCCAAAAGCTTCCTCGCCACTTTCGGCGGCACCAGCACCAAGCAGGTAACGGCAACCGTTACGCCGACGCCGAGCAGCACGACGTCGCAGCTTCTGCAGACGCCCGTCGGTACTATCTCGCTCTTCGGCTTCGAGACGCCGATCCCCTACCCCTTCGGCGCCGAACGATCAGGCTATCTCGTCACCGATCTCGACAAGGCCATAGCCGCGGCAAAGGCTGCCGGCGCCGACGTCATTGTCTCCGCCTTCCCGGATCCGATCGGCCGCGATGCCGTCATCCAGTGGCCGGGCGGTGTCAACATGCAGCTCTATTGGCACACGACCACGCCAAACTATCCGGCCTTCACGACCATCCCGGAAAACCGCGTCTACGTGTCCGTCGACCGCGTGGCCGCCTTCACCCATGCCTTTCTCGCCTTCTCGCATGGCAAGGTCGTCTCCGACGATGAGAAGGCGCCCGGCACCGAGATTGGCCTGCCGGACAAGGCCTTTCACCGCCTGCGCATCGAATCCGTCTTCGGCCGCATGACCGTGCTCGTCACCGATGGCCAGCTGCCTTTCCCCTATGGTCGCGAAATGACTGGCTACGAGACCGCCGATCTTGACGCGACGCTTCAAAAAGCCAAGGAGAGCGGCGCTGAAATTCTCGTCGAACCCTACCAGTCCGGCGATCGCCGCGCCGCCATGGTGGAATTCCCGGGCGGCTATATTGCCGAAATCCACGCCGTCGCGGCACACTAGGCAAACGAATTCATAGAGGAAAAAACAATGCGCCCAGCCCTGCCCGTGCTCCTGAGCCTGACCGGCGGCTATGTTGATACAGCCGGCTTCCTGGCGCTTGGCGGCCTCTTCCCCGCCCATGTCACCGGCAACTTCGTGACGCTTGGCGCAGCGCTCACTCACGGCACGTCTGGCATCATCGCCAAGTTGCTGGCGCTGCCGGTGTTCTGCCTGACGATCCTTCTGCTGCGCTACCTCACCCACAATGTGCCGCCAGGCGATGAGAAGGGCTTGCGCATCCTGCTCGTGATCAAGCTTCTCTTCCTGATTGCCGGCGGCGCCTGCGCCATCTGGCTTGCGCCCTTTACCAATCCGGATGGCCTGCCGCTGGTCGCGACCGGCATGCTGCTCGTCATCGCCATGGCGATCCAGAACGCCGCTCACCGCATCCATCTCGGCGCCTCACCGCCGAGCACGCTGATGACCGGCACGACGACGCAGATCATGATCGATCTCGGCGACCTCGCCCATGGCAGCCTCGGCGATCAGACAAAGACCGTGAAAGGGCGCCTGTCGCGCTTGACGGTCGCCGTTTTCGCCTTCGCCCTCGGCTGCGGCCTTGCCGCCTTGCTCTTTGCGACCATTGGCGTCTGGTGCTTGGCCCTGCCGCCGCTCTTTGCGCTGGTTTCGGTCTGCTTGGCTTTTGCCGGCCCGCAGGCCGCTTGAGAGCAGCCCTTAGCGGCCGATGCCGTTGCCGGCCGCCTTTGCCTCTGCCTCGGCAATACGTTGCCTCAGCGTGGCCTTGCGCGCCCGGATCTCAAGCGAAACGAGTTCGGAAATCGACCCATTGCGGCGCAGCAAGGCAATCGTGCTCAACACGGGAGCCACAATGGCAGCGACAAAGAATCCGAGGCCCTCGCCACTGTCCGGCAAACCATTCCCCGCGATCAGCGCAGCAACGATGATCAGCAGGATCAGATTGGCAAGAATGGCGATGACGTGCATATGGCTCTCCCAATGGTTGGCGCGAGACCATAGTTGAGCTCCAGGAGGACCACAACTCCTGGGCAGGCTTCCCGACCAGGCAAATAAACCGGCTGAGGATAGCGCAGCCGCTGGGAATGAAAGCAGAACATCTTTTCTGGTCTTTCCTTCCCGAATCACTACATTACGCGCCATGAGCAATAGTTTCGACGATATGCCCTTCTTCGACGAAGAACCGGGCGATGCGCCGCGCAAGCCGCAACAGCCCGCTGCTCCCGCAAGGGCGCCCGCTGCCGGCGGCGGCATTGCTGCCCGCGCCATGGCGGCCCGCGATGGCGGTCGCCCCGATTATCTCAGCGGTCTCAACCCGGAACAGCGCGAAGCCGTCGAGACACTCGAAGGCCCCGTCCTCGTGCTCGCGGGCGCAGGCACGGGCAAGACGCGCGTACTCACCACCCGCATTGCCCATATCCTTCAGACCGGCCGCGCCTTCCCCTCGCAGATCCTCGCCGTGACCTTCACCAACAAGGCCGCCCGCGAGATGAAGGAGCGTATCGCGCTTCTCGTCGGCGGCGCCGTCGAAGGCATGCCCTGGCTCGGCACTTTCCACTCGATCGGCGTCAAGCTCCTGCGCCGCCACGCCGAACTCGTCGGCCTGCGTTCCGATTTCACCATCCTCGATACCGACGATGTGATCCGCCTCATCAAGCAGATCATCCAGGCCGAAGGCCTTGATGACAAGCGCTGGCCGGCCAAGCAATTCGCCGGCATGATCGATACCTGGAAGAACAAAGGTCTCGGCCCCGCCGATATTCCGGAGGGAGACGCTCGCGCCTTCGCCAATGGCCGCGGCCGCGATCTCTACTTCGCCTATCAGAACCGCCTCTCGACGCTGAACGCCTGCGACTTCGGCGATCTCCTGATGCATCCGATCGCGATATTCCGCAAACAGCCGGACCTGCTCAAGGAATATCACCAGAAGTTCCGCTTCATCCTCGTAGACGAGTATCAGGACACCAACACCGCCCAATATATGTGGCTGCGGCTTCTCGCCCAGCGCCCCAAGGGCGAGCCGCAGAATGTCTGCTGCGTCGGCGACGACGACCAGTCGATCTATGGCTGGCGTGGTGCGGAAGTAGACAATATCCTGCGCTTCGAAAAGGATTTTCCAGGCGCCAAGGTCATCAAGCTTGAGCGCAATTACCGCTCGACGGCCCATATCCTCGGTGCTGCCGCCCATCTCATCACCCACAATGAAGGCCGCCTCGGCAAGACGCTTTTCACCGATCGCTCCGATCCTGACGACGTCAAGGTGCAGGTCCACGCTTCCTGGGATTCGGAGGAAGAGGCGCGTGCCATCGGCGAGGAGATCGAGCGCCTGCAGCGCGGCGATGCCGACGGAAAGAAGCATCTGCTGAACGACATGGCGATCCTCGTGCGCGCCTCCTTCCAGATGCGCGAATTCGAAGATCGGTTCGTGACACTCGGCCTGAACTACCGCGTCATCGGCGGCCCGCGCTTCTACGAGCGCCTCGAAATCCGCGATGCCATGGCCTATTTCCGTCTCGTCGCCCAGCCGGCCGACGATCTCGCCTTCGAGCGCATCATCAACACGCCGAAGCGCGGCCTCGGTGATACGACGGTGCGCGCACTCCACGATTATGCCCGCGCCCGCGACATCCCGATGCTCGCGGCCGCCGCCGATATGATCGAGACGGACGAACTTAAGCCCAAGGCCCGCAAGGCCCTCTTCGATGTGATTCAATCTTTCCGCCGCTGGCAGGAACTGCTTGAAAACACACCACATACCGAGCTTGCCGAGCAGATCCTCGAAGAGTCCGGCTATACCGATATGTGGAAGAACGACAAGAGCGCGGAAGCGCCGGGTCGCCTCGAAAACCTCAAGGAACTCATCCGCTCCATGGATAGCTTCGAATCCTTGCGGGGGTTCCTGGAGCACGTCTCGCTTGTCATGGATGCCGAGACGAACGAAAATCTCGATGCCGTCTCCATCATGACGCTGCATTCGGCCAAGGGCCTGGAGTTCGACACCGTCTTCCTGCCCGGCTGGGAGGAAGGCCTCTTCCCGCATCAGCGCTCCCTCGATGAATCCGGCCGCGCCGGCCTCGAAGAAGAACGTCGCCTTGCCTATGTCGGCATCACCCGCGCCAAACACCGCTGCCACATCTGGTTCGTCTCCAACCGCCGCATCCACGGTCTCTGGCAATCGACCATTCCCTCGCGCTTCCTCGACGAACTGCCGGAGACCCATGTGGAAGTCGCCGAGATGGAGCAGAATTACGGTGGCTACGGCCGCGGCGGCGGTTATGGCCAGTCGCGCTTCGACAAGGCCGATCCCTTCTCCAATTCCTATTCCACGCCCGGCTGGAAACGCGCCCAGCAAAACAAGACCGACGCCACCCGCGACAACTGGGGCAGCCGCTCCGGCCATGCCGTGGAGCGCATCGGCTACGGTGAAAGCGGCCCGCGCGGCCGCACCATCGAAGGCGAACTGGTGGCGAAATCCACCTCTACGGAACCCTCGCGCTTCGCACTCGGCGACCGCGTCTTCCACATCAAGTTCGGCAACGGCTCCATATCAGGCATCGAAGGCAACAAGCTGACGATCGACTTCGACCGCGCCGGCCAGAAGCGTGTGCTCGACGGGTTTGTGGAGCGGGTCTGACCGCTCCACTGCCTTGGCGCTTCGCCAGGAATCACAGGCCCAGCCGCACGCGCTTCTCCAGATGACAAAACGCCGCTTTGACCTGACTCGCAAATCAGCCTAGCCCGGTCATTGCCCGCCCATGAAAGGCAGGCTTCACAAGACCTTCAAAGGAGGTTCAAGTGACCAGTGTTTCAGCCCTGGGCAGCACGCTGACCCAGTATCAAGCCCCCCTCAACCCACTCGACAAGAACGGTGACGGCGTCGTCTCGGCAGACGAGCTCGCCGCCGCTTCCCAATCCTCAACAGCCAGCGCCTCGA
Source organism: Rhizobium sp. 768_B6_N1_8 (assembly GCF_051811225.1). NCBI lineage: Bacteria > Pseudomonadati > Pseudomonadota > Alphaproteobacteria > Hyphomicrobiales > Rhizobiaceae > Rhizobium > Rhizobium sp. 768_B6_N1_8. The sequence continues at coordinate 2,808,013 of NZ_JBPWPV010000001.1, forward strand.
CCGCCAGTACCACGTCCGCCGGCGATGACGATTCCTCCGGCTCCGATGTCGTCCAGAAGATCGCAGCCGATATTCTGGCGCTCATGCTCTCGCTTCAGAAGACCGATGACAGTGACAGCCAGTCTGGCACCGATGCCAAGGGTGACGGCTCCAAGGGCGCACTCTCTGCCCTTGATACGAATGGCGATGGCAAGCTCACAACGTCGGAAATTCTTGCCGCCGATCCGCAGAAAATTGCCGCGGCCGGCGGTGACGATGATGACAGCGGCCTGATGGCCAAGGTCCTCACCGACATGCAGACCGCACTTCGCGCATACCAGACGACCTATGGCACCTCGCCCGTCGCCACCGGCGACAGCGACCAGACGGCCTGATGCAATGAGGCTCCGCCGGGGGAGCCTCGCTGAACAGGCAATGCGCTTTCCTCAATCGCAGAGACAACCTCCCTTCGCTAGCCGCTTGTGCTGGCTTGATTTATCGGAGAGGTTGCCGGCATGACTGATCATTCAACAATCGAAATGAACGTCTTGCGCCAGATCGGGTGGGATCATTGGGATCCTGTTGGTATCAGGCAAACGGACGATCCGGCCTGGCGTACTGCTGCAGCCGATGAATATGATTCCTATCTCCTCCACGCCGCTGGCATCATTCTTCAGAGCGCCTCACAGGAGGCCGTCGCGGCTTATCTGGACGAAATCACCGTCATAAACATGGGGCTGGGACCTGTTAACGGTGCAATTCACAAGGCGTCGGTTCGAACCGCCGATGCGATAGCCGCATATCTTCGAACCAGATCCAACGACGCCAGATCCAGCGACACAAGAGACATCCGATGACGGTTATACCAACACTTCAAACCGAGCGCCTGATCCTTCGACCTCCCGTGATGGAAGACTGGCCGGATTATCATGCGCTGATGATCTCCGATCGCGCGCTCTATATGGGCGGTCCGCATTCGACTAAGGCTGCCTGGGGCATGTTCTGCCATGACGTCGCCTTATGGGAGCTGATGGGCCACGGCGCCCTGATGATGGAGGATCGCGCCACGGGACAATGCCTCGGCCAGGTCGGCATCAATCACGGTCCGCTTTTTCCCGAGAAGGAACTAGGCTGGCTGGTCTATTCGCAAGCCGAGGGCAAGGGTTACGCCTATGAGGCAGCCGTTGCCTTGCGCCACTGGGCCTTTACGGTGCGTGGCCTGAAGACCCTGGTGAGCTATATTGCTCCTCCCAATGTGAGGTCGATCCGGCTCGCCGAGCGGCTGGGCGCCGTGCCGGATATAAAGGCGGCGCGCCAGGAGGGTGATGCCGATGATCTGGTCTTCAGGCATCCGGCTCCATAGCTGCATGCATAAGTCCTAATATAAAACGCGAAATACTTGCCGCTTTCGCGTATAACGCGAACGGCAACAGAAAAATACGTTGATGCAGCCATTTGCCACTCTCGATACGAGAAATAGCACTTGCGCCCTGCCCCCCGGAAATCCACTAGTTGATTGTGCTGGCACTGGTCGGCATTTTGCGACGCGGAATGCGTAAGGGATAGCTTGATGAAGGCGTTGCTGCTGGTCGATATTCAGAATGGCTTCTGTCCCGGAGGCAACCTGCCGGTTCTGGATGGCCATGAAGTCGTTCCCGTCGCCAACAGCCTCATCGACAGCGGCAAATACGATCTCATAGTCGCCTCACAGGACTGGCACCCGGCGGACCACGGAAGCTTCGCCTCCTCCCATCCCGACAAGAACCCCTTCGAAATGGGCGAACTCTCCGGCAAGCCGCAGATGTTGTGGCCGGATCACTGCGTGCAATATACGCGCGACGCCGAGCTGCACCCCGAGCTCCACGCTGCCCAAATCGATCTCATCCAGCAGAAGGGCGAAAACAAGAACGTCGACAGCTACTCCGCCTTCCGCGACAACGATCAGTATGCCGTGACCGGCCTTGCCGATTTCCTGGTGGATCAGGGCGTCACCGAACTCGACGTCTGCGGGCTTGCGACGGATTATTGCGTAAAATTCTCTGCGCTCGATGCGCTGGAGCTGATCCCTGGCGTCAAGGTCCGCTTCATCGAGGACGCGAGCCGGGGCATAACGCCCGAAGGTGTCGCCGCAGCCATCGACGAGATGCGCCAGAACGGCATTGAGATCGCCAACAGCGCCGATATTCTGGCTGCCTAATTAGCCGTTTTTCTCGCCCTCGCGCTCCAAGAGATAGATCTCCTCTCCGAAATCCTCCATCTTCTTCAGGAAGGCGGCGTGGGCATCCCTCAAGCCGCGGTTATAGAAATAGGGTCCGATATGCTCGGAGAAGAAGTCGAGCAGGAATTCCGCCGGCAGCGCGCCGATCGGATCGAGTTCGCGGTCGAAATATTGCCGGATGCGCGAAACGATTTCCGCTTTTTCCTCTTTTGTAAATTCGATCTTTTTCATTGTCTCCCTCGCCTTGCCGGTGACGTAAACCGGTAACGCTTCAGCAAAATCGATTGGTGAATCAAGGAAATTCAATTGCCGCAGCAGGTGAGACACCATAGAGGGAAATTTCAATTCCAACAGGACCTAATCCCATGAATCGCGCCGACTTTGTCGAAGGTTTGCGGGGCGGCTTTGCCGTGGCGCTCGCTTCTGCCCCCTTCGGAGCACTGTTCGGCGCGCTTGCCGCCGAGCAGGGCATGTCGCTCTCCGAACTCACCTTCATGAGCGCCACCGTCTATGCCGGCGCCAGTCAGCTGGTCGGCATCGAGCTTTTCGGCCACAATGTGCAGGCTTGGGTGATCGTGCTGTCGATCCTCGCGGTCAACTTCCGCCACGTGCTCTATTCGGCAGCGATTGCCCGCTACATCAGGCATTTCACGGCGATCCAGAAGTTCTTCACCTTCTTCCTGCTGGTCGATCCGCAATTTGCCGAGACCGTCAGACGCGGTGAGGCAGGTCAGCCCGTTACCTTCACCTGGTATCTCGGCTTCGGCATCATCATTTACATTCCCTGGGTCATGATCAGCCTGATCGGCGGCATGCTCGGATCCCTCATTGGCGATCCGAAGACGATCGGCCTCGATATCCTGCTGCCGGCCTATTTCCTCGCTATCGTGCTCGGCTTCCGCAAGCGTGACAACTTCCTGGCTGTGGCGCTGACGAGCGCCGTCGCCTCGGTCATCGCCTATCATTTCGTGGGTTCCCCCTGGCATGTGAGCCTCGGTGCTGCAGCCGGCATCCTGCTTGCCGCCCTCTTGCCCCTTCCCGCGGAGGAGCCGGATCTCGAAGCCGACGCCCTCAACACCGAAAACCACGAGGTCTGAGATGGAATTCGATCTCCACATGGCTCTCGTGATCCTCGCCGCAGCAGCCGCGACCTTCGCGACCCGCATCGGCGGCTACATCATGATCACCAAGATGAAGCGTATTCCGCCGCGCATGGAAGCGGCATTGAATGCCGTGCCGGCCGCGGTCCTGACGACGCTAGTCGCCCCCGCCTTCTTCATCGGTGGTTGGGGTTCGAAACTGGCGCTCGTAATCGCCCTCATCATCGGTCTGCGCTTCTCGCACACCTGGATGCTCGTGGCCGCCTGGATCATCGTGATGATCTGGCGGCACACGATCGGTTTCTAACCGAGGGCCGGATATCCGGCCGCTCAGTATTCCAACGGCAACGTCGCATTCTCCAGCCATGCCTTGACGTCATGGTCGTGGATCAGCGGCATCAGCGCCTCGCGCGTCTGGCGGTGGTATTCGTTGAACCAGTGCAGCTCGTCATGCGTCAGCAATTCGGGGATGACGATGTTGCGATCGATCGGGCAGAAGGTCAGCGTCTCGAAGCCGAGCATCGGCAGGTCGCCGCCGTCGATCGCTTCGGCTTCCCGCACATAGATCAGGTTCTCGATGCGGATGCCGAAATGGCCAGGCCGATAGTAACCCGGCTCGTTGGACAGGATCATGCCCGGCAGCAGTTCCTGCGTCGAAAGCCGCGAAATGCGCTGCGGCCCCTCGTGAACCGAGAGATAGGAGCCCACACCATGGCCCGTGCCATGCGCAAAATCGGCCCCTGCCCGCCATAGCGCGATACGCGCCAGCGGATCGAGATCGCAGCCGCGCGTGCCCTTCGGGAAACGCGCCGTGCTGATCTGGATCATGCCCTTCAGCACCAGTGTGAAGAAGCGCTTGTGCTCTTCGCCGACAGCACCGATGCCGACAGTGCGGGTGATATCGGTCGTGCCGTTGATATATTGCGCGCCGGAATCGATCAGGAAGAGTTCGCCCGGCTGGATATGCCGGTCGGTCGCCGTCGTCACCCGGTAGTGCATGATGGCCGCATGTTCGCCGGCACCCGAGATCGTGTCGAAGGAAATATCCTTCAGCGGGTTCTGCATGCTCTGACCCAGCTTTGCGCGAGCCGCTTCCAGCCGTTCGGCGGCGCCAATTTCGGTGATCGTGCCTGGCTTGCTCTGCGACAGCCAGTAGAGGAATTCCGCCATGGCTGCACCATCCTGCAGATGGGCGGCGGCCGAGCCATTGATCTCGACGCTGTTCTTCACAGCTCGCGGCAGCTTTGCCGGATCGACGCCCTCAACCACCTCGCCGCCAGCCTTGCGGATGATCTCGGCGAGCGCATAGGAGGCGATATCGGGATCGATGAGAATGCGGCCGCCATCCTTGGCAACCGCAGCAAGCTTTTCATCCAGGAGCGAGGGCGCAAGCTGGGTGGCGATCTGCGCGAGATAGGCTTCCGGCTCGATGCCGGTCTTGCGCTTGTCGAGGAAGATCTCCGCCTTGCCGTCGGCATGGATGATGGCGCGCGCCAGCGGATGCGGCGTGTGCGGCACGTCGGCGCCGCGGATGTTGAAGATCCAAGCAATGGAAGACGGATCGGCGATCAGTACCGCCCTCAGGTTCTTCTTGGCGAGATCGGTGGCAATGGTGGCGATCTTGTCCTTAGCGAGAATACCGGCCTGCGCCACGTTCTGGATGGTGACCGACCCAAGCGGTTCCGCCGGCCGGTCTGCCCAGAGCTTGTCGAGCGGATTGTGCGGCAGGAAAACCAGTACGCCACCGATCTCCGACAGCGCCTTTTCGAGCTTGCGCACGTCGGCACCCGAATGCAGCCACGGATCGATGCCGAGCTTCAGCCCTTTCTTGCCATGCGCAGGCAGCCAGACATGCGGCGGCTCGTTGACCAGATCGCCGCCGGTAAAGACGGAACCGTCCACCTGCTCGGCAAGCTGCGTCACGTAGCGCCCGTCGACATAGACGATCGCTTCCGTCCGGGTGATCAGCGCAATGCCCGCAGAGCCGGTGAAGCCCGTCAGCCAGGAGAGCCGCTCCGCACAGGCAGGCACGTACTCGCCGTTATATTCATCGGCGCGCGGCACGAGGAAAGCATCGATGCCGAGCGCATCGAAACTGGCGCGCAGTGCGGAAACCCGTTCCCTGCCGAACTGCGGCGTGGAGGTGACTTCGAAAGACTGGAACATGCTGGAAACCCGAATGAATGAAACGAATCCGGTTAATGGGATAGCGGCCATGTTAGCGAATTTTCAGTCATTGGGGAGAAAAAGCGACGCGAAGCGCCTGGAAGGTAGCGGCAGCCCAATAATTTGGCAGAAATGTGTCTCGATGTGGGAAACTGGCACGCTTCATGCATTACGCGCATGGCTGCAATGAAACAAACCCTCTGCCACCGCATGACGGAATAGCTATATAGAGCGCATCGAACGGTTCACGACGAACCATCAACAAAGGATTTTTTGAAATGACCGCCTCTCTCTCGCGCTTCGCTTACAGCAGCCCGGTACAGGCTGGCGAACGCCAGACTGTGCGTCACGTCATTGGCGCCCGCCGCCCGCAGAATGAGGATAGCCTCAAGGTGCTCGCAGCAGGCCAGCGTTCCACGCGCCACAAGGGCGCACCGAGCTACGCATTCTGAGCTTAAAGCCCTTCCGATCCTCCTCCCTCCACCGGACAGGCCTATCGGAATGCAGTAGTGCCCGCTTGAGCATCCTCCTCCTTCGAGCTCGCGGGCAAGACCGGATTTAAATGCCGGTCCAAGGCGGTGCCTCTGGCACCGCCTTTTTCTTGTTCGGAATTCCCCGAGATTACGGACGATCGAGATGGATCGTCACCCAGCCATTGCGCCAGATCGTGCGCACGTGGCGAAGCTTCGCGCCATTATAGGCGGCAATCACCTTCCAGCGCTGGCTGGCAAGGATGCCGGACAGGATCACCGATCCACCCGGCGCCAGATTGGTGACGAGCTGCGGCGCCATTCTGATCAGCGGCCGCGCCAGAATATTGGCGATGATGAGGTCGAAAGGTCCGTTCTCGGAAAAGGCAGTCGAGTGGAAGCCCGGTGCAGTCACCGTTCTGATGCCGCTGGCAATGCCGTTGCGACGGACATTTTCAGCCGCGACACGAACGGCGATCGGGTCGATATCGGTTGCGAGCACCGGAATGTTGCGCAGCTTGCGCACCGCAATCGCCAGCACGCCGCTGCCGGTACCAAGGTCCAGCGCATTGCGCACCTTGCGTGCCCGAACCACCCGGTCGATCACCTCCAGGCAGCCGGCCGTCGTGCCGTGATGGCCGGTGCCGAAAGCCTGGCCGGCATCGATCTCGATGGCAATGTCCCCCATGCGCACCTTGTCGCGGTCATGCGAGCCATGCACGAGGAAGCGCCCTGCCCGGACGGGCTTCAGCCCTTCAAGCGATTTCGTCACCCAGTCCACGTCAGGAATGACCTCACGCGACAGCGCCGCATCGGGAAATGCCTGCGCCAACGCCTCTTCGACGCGGGAGCGTACATCGGCCTCGTCCTCCGCCATCATGTAGACGGAGGCTTCCCAGATATCTTTCTTCTCGTCGATCTCGGTCGTGCCGATGGCAAAATCTTCTTCGCCGAAGACCTCGCTCAGAAGGTCGAGGATTTCCTCGGCCTGCTTTTCAGTCGTCGACACGTAAAGGCGGATTTCACTCACGATAGGCAATCTTTCCGGTTGCGTCGCCCGCCACCGGTTGCGATGCTTTCAGCTGCCGGTCATCCCTTGGCGACGAGATTCTCAAGCTTCTTTATCGCCGTATCGGGGTTTTCGCCATAGGAGATCGTTCCCGAAAAACGCCCTTCCGAATCGAGCAGGAAGACCGAGGCCGTATGGTCCATCGTGTAATCTCCGTCAGGATTGTTCTCGTCCACAGGCACCTTCTTGGCATAGACGCGGAAGCCCTTGATGACGTCGGCGATCTTGTCCGGCGGGCCAGAAATGCCCGTAATGCGCTTGGAAACGTTGGAGACGTACTCGTTCATGATCTCGGGCGTATCGCGCTCGGGATCGACGGTCACGAAATAGGCCTGCAGCTTGTTACCCTCCGGATCGACCTTCTCCATCCAGCCGTTGAGCTCGAAGAGCGTCGTCGGGCAGACTTCGGGGCAATGCGTAAAGCCGAAGAACAGGGCCGTCGGCCTACCGCGCAGGGCCTGCTCCGTGATCGGCTGGCCACTCTGCGATACCAGCGTGAACGGAACGCCGAATGGCCCCTCGGCCACCACTTCCCTCGTCCGGCTCTGGTCTAGCGTGAACCAGCCGAGCACGCCGGCAAGCAGCAGCACTGCGATCCAGACGGCGATACGGAAATTCTTCATGGTACTTTCCTCGATGCGCGGATGCCCCCATCCGTCTCGCCCGTGTGATTATAGTCGCGATCGCAAGCGCGCAATTCAAGAATGCGTTTTCTCACCCGTGATTAATTGCCCCACCTTGATGAATGCCAGATGCGGGCAAACGTCCTGCGAAATAGTCGTACAAAGACGAATTATCGCACCTTTCTAACGGCTTGCCGCGGAGGCCTCGAAGCAACCCGAAGAAATACATCGTTAGGAAAGGCTTAATTGCGGATATCTATATTTAGTAATGCACACAGTGCTTCGGCGCTGTTCCGACATGATGTCGGCCGGAGCATGAACCGGATCAGCATAAAATCGAGGGAACTAAAAACCGCCTGGGGCGGAGGGTGGCTTTATGACAAATTCGACGGTTCGCAGAAACCTTTCGGTCGGCCAGCGGCTCTGGACGCTCGGCGGGGCTGCTCTCATCGGCTTCGGCTCGATGCTCGGCATCGGCTGGTACGAGAACACGCAGGTCGATACCGGCCTGCGCCGCGCCGACGAGATCCAGCAGAGCATCGACATCATCAACGACATGCGCGTCGCCAATCTGACGCTGGTTCTCGCCGCCATGGACTCGATCGTCGACCGGGAAGAGAAGATCATCCAGCCCGACCGCCTGAAGATCGTTGCCGATTCGCTGGCAACCCTCTCCAGCGGCTCGAAGGAAATAGGCATGATCGCCGAGGAGCTAAAGGCCGGCGACCTGCTGAAGAGCTACGATTCCGATGTCGGCGCACTTCGCCAGGCCATTCAGGTGGATCTCAAGGCGCTCGTCGAACAAGGCGCGTCCGATGCCGAATTCGACAAGATCGACGATCGCATCGACTCTGAAGGCGAAAAGCTCGCCGCCACCCTCGACAAGTTCGCCAGTGACGGCACCGTCGTTGCCCGCAAGCGCATCGAAAGCGCCAACGAGACCTCCCGCAGCTCGCTTGTCATCCAGATCGCGCTTGGCGTCATCGCCATCCTCACAATGGCTGCGCTGCAATATATCCATGGTGGCTCCATCCGCCGCGGCATCGTCACCGTGCGCGAAAGCATGCTGCGCATCTTGAACGGCGACCTGGCAAGCAACGTCGCCGGCAAGGAACGCGGCGACGAGATCGGCGAAATGGCCCGTGCCGCCGAAAGCTTCCGCCTTGCAGCCATCGAAAAGATCGATCTGGAAGCCCGCACCGAGACCGACCGCCAGCGCAGCGATGCCGAACGCCGCGAGCGCGAATCTGCCAAGCTTGCCGATACGGAAGCGCTGAACACCACCGTCACGGCGCTCGCTCAGGGCCTCACCCGCCTTGCCAACGGCGACCTGACAGCGAGCATCGACCAGCCCTTCCGCGACGAGCTGGAAAGGCTGCGTCAGGATTTCAACCAGACGGCCCTACGCCTGCGTCAGGCGATGGGCGATATAGCCCTGAACAGCACGTCCATCCAGGCCAACAGCCACCAGATGCGCGCCGCCGCCGACGACCTTGCCAAGCGCACAGAGCAACAGGCCGCCTCGCTGGAAGAGACCTCAGCGGCGCTGGACGAGATCACCGCTACCGTCCGTAACGCCACCAGCCGCGCCGAGGAAGTCGGCAACATGGTCGCTCATACTCGCCAGAATACCGAGAAATCCGACGCCATCGTCGGCGATGCGATGGCCGCGATGGAGCGAATCGAAGGCGCCTCCCGCGAGATCGGCACGATCATCAACGTCATTGACGAGATTGCCTTCCAGACGAATCTGCTGGCACTCAACGCCGGCGTCGAGGCCGCGCGTGCCGGCGAAGCCGGCAAGGGCTTTGCGGTCGTTGCACAGGAAGTTCGCGAACTTGCCGGCCGCGCAGCAGGAGCAGCCAAGGATATCAAGACCTTGATCGGAAAATCCGGCGCCGAAGTTAAGATCGGCGGCGAATTAGTGACGGCTGCCGGCGAGGCTTTGCGCCAGATCGGCGAAGATGTTCTGCGTATCGACGGTCATGTTAAATCAATCGTAACCTCTGCGCGCGAACAATCAGTCGGACTGAACGAGATCAATACAGCCATCAGCCAGATGGATCAGGTGACGCAGAAGAATGCGGCCATGGTGGAAGAAACGAACGCCGCCAGCCACACTCTCGCAACCGATGCGGAAAACCTGACGCAGCTGGTTCGGCAGTTCAATATCGGCGAGGGCATGAGCGCCCGTCAAACGCCGCGAGAAGCCCCCGCAGCCTCGCATCCGAAACCTTCACCCGCACGGCGCCTCATGGGCAAGGTCGCGGGCGCATTCACAGGCGGCGGCGCCGCCAGGACACTCGCCTCTCCGGCCGGAGACAACTGGGAAGAATTCTGACCATGAACAACAATGCCATCAAGCAGTCGGGCGCCTACCTCGAAATCGTCTCGTTCCACCTGGGCGACCAGGAGTTCTGCATCGATATCATGGCGATCCGCGAAATCCGTGGCTGGGCGCCGGTCACCCCCATGCCGCACACCCCGCCCTACGTCCTCGGCCTCATCAACCTGCGCGGTGCCGTGATCCCGGTTATCGACATGGCCTGCCGCCTCGGCATGAAGATGACGGAACCGTCGGAGCGTTCCGCCATCATCGTCACCGACATCGCCGGCAAACTCGTCGGCCTGCTGGTCGAACAGGTCTCCGACATGATGACCATCAAGAGCGAAGACCTTCAGCCGCCGCCGGAAATCATCCCGGAAGCCCAGCGCGCCTTCTGCCGCGGTATCGTCGCGCTCGAAAAGACCATGGTCTGCTTCCTCAACCTCGACACCGTCATCGCCGACGAACTGTCCCGCGAAGCCGCCTGATCGCTCTTCATATTCGGAATTCAAAGGCCCGGCTTGTCCGGGCCTTTTTCATTGCGGTTTCCCGTTCTTCCACACCACATCCTGCCCGTAGAGCGGAATGGTCGAGATCGACATCTTCGCCGAGCCATCCGTAAGCTCCCGCGAATGGGCGAGATAGATCAGCGTATTGTTGGCCTTGTCGTAGATACGGTTGACCGCCAGCGTCTTCCAGATCAGCGACATGCCCTGCCGGAACACCTCGCTGCCATCCTTGGAAAGATCGATATTGCCGATCTCGATCGGCCCCGTCTGGCGGCAGGCGATGGAGTTGTTCGAGGGATCTTCGAACCAGTTGCCGTTCTTGAAACGGTCGATGAGGCTGCGGTCGAAATAGGTGACATGGCAGGTCACGCCCTTCACCTCAGGGTCGGAGACCGCCTCGATAATGATGTCGTTGCCGATCCAGTCGACCCCGACCTTGCCGACGACTTCCGCAGATGTCGCGCCTGCGGAAACGGCGAGGAATGCTGCAGAGAGGAAAAGATTGCGGAAAGCGGACATGGCAACTCCCGTGTTGATCCGGAAGCTAAGATAAGAATGGCCAAACCCTTTGCAAGAAAGCGAGGCTCAGCCCTTGCGGCAGGTGCAGGGCGCGTAGCCGGCGGCCATCAGCTTACCTGGTGTCATGCCGATCAGCGCCGGAATGGCGGCAACCGTCGCAGCCTTGACAGCCTTCGCCATCTCGATTGCCGCTGCCGCGCAGACGGCAGCATCCTCAGCCGCATTGTGGTGGACGAAACGCAGGCCGAGATGTTCGGCAATCAGGTTCAGCCGGTGCGACAGGAAATGCGGCCAGATGCACTGCGCCATCTTCAGGCTGCAGAGATAGCTGAGCTCCGGATAGGACTGCCGGTAAAGATCGAGGCTCGCCCGCCAGACGCTGAAATCGAAGGCGGCATTGTGAGCGATCATCGTCGCGCCCCGGAAATCCTCAAGGAACTCGTCCATGACTTCAGGAAATTCCGGCGCATCCTCGACATGCTCAGGGCGAATGCCGTGGATCGCGATATTCATGCCGGAGAAGCGCATGTCGCGTGGCCGGATCAGCCGCTCCTCGACCCGCGTCACCTGCCCGTCCTCGATCCAAGCAAGGCCGACGGAGCAGGCGCTGCCGCGCTGTTCGTTGGCTGTCTCGAAATCGATGGCGATAGTCTTCACGGGCAATTATCCGAATCGTCTGCTCTTCCGGAATAATCTTAGCCGTATCCGAAGGCAAATTCTCACCTGTTGACATCTGCACGCAAATGGCGAAACTTCCGTCCATGATCAACTCAGTGGCCCACACCCTTCATCTTATCACCACGACCCATGCAGGGTACGCGGGAGAGATGGTGCGCCACTAGCAGCCGATCATCCCCGAAAACCCTGCCGAGGCGAGCAGGGTTTTCCGAAACTCCGCTCTCCTCTTGTAGAAACCCAAGGAGAGCATGATGTCAGCCAATCAGGATACCCCACCCGAAAAGCCTTCGTTGAAAGGCCTCAATGTTCGCGCTTTGCGCATGAGCGATGTCGAAGCCGTTACCGAACTGATGAACCTGCCGGGCTATCGCGCCGGCACGCTGCGCCCGCCTTTTCAAAGCATCGATGCGGTGCGCAAGCGTATGGAATCCCCCTCACCCAACGCCCTCAACCTCGTTGTCGAACTCGACGGCCGGATCGTCGCCAATGGCGGCATGAACCGCTTCGAAGGACGGCGCCAGCACGCCGCGAGCCTCGGCATGGGTGTGCACGACGATTTCACCGGTCGCGGCGTCGGAACCACCCTGATGGCCGCGTTTGTCGATACCGCCGACAATTGGCAGGATATCAAGCGGATGGAACTGACTGTCTATACCGATAACGCGGCAGCTATCCGCCTCTACGAAAAATTCGGCTTCGAAAAGGAAGGGCTCCTCCGATCATTCGGCTATCGCGACGGGCAATATGTCGATGCCTATACGATGGCGCGGCTGAGGGCCTGAAACAAAGAGGCTGGCGTTGTTGGCGGCTCTCCGTTACCCCCCAATCAGGGCCAGCCACTCGTCTTCGTCCATGGTCTGAACGCCGAGTTCGCGAGCCTTGTCGAGCTTCGAGCCGGCGCCGGGGCCGGCAACGACGATATCGGTCTTCTTGGAGACGGAACCTGCCACCTTTGCCCCGAGGCCTTCAGCCCTCGCCTTCGCCTCTTCGCGCGTGAATTTCTCCAGCGAACCGGTGAAGACCACGGTCTTGCCGGCGACCGGGCTGCCCGCTGTCACCGGCTGTTCGGCCTCCTGCGGCGTTACCTCGTCGAGCAGGCGGCCGATCACCTCGATATTGCGCGGCTCCTTGTAGAATTCCACGATGGCACGCGCCACGACCTCACCAATGCCTTCGATGGCGTTGAGGTCGTTCCAGGCATCACCCGAAAGCGTTGCCGCCTCCTTCATTGCCGCCGCAAAGGCCTCGTAGGTATTATAGGAGCGCGACAGGAGCTTCGCCGTCGTCTCGCCCACGTGGCGGATACCGAGCGCGTAGATGAAGCGGTGAAGGGCGATACTGCGCCGCTCATTGATTGCAGCATAAAGCTTGCCGACGCTGACCTTGCCGAAACCGTCGATATTCTCCAGCTTGGTGATCGACTGTTGCTGACGCTTCTCCAGCGTGAAGATATCGGGCGCCGTGCGGATCTGCAGCGCAGGATCCTCGCTCTCGAAGAAGAAGTCGATCTGCTTGGAGCCAAGTCCTTCAATATCGAAGGCATTGCGCGAAACGAAATGCTTCAGCTCTTCCGTCGCCTGCGAGCGGCAGATGAAGCCGCCGGTGCAGCGCGTGACGGAATCGAGCTTGCCGGTCTTCTCATGCCGCTCACGCACCGCATGCGAACCGCAGACCGGGCACACTTTCGGAAACTGATAGGGCTGCGCCTCAGCAGGACGCTTTTCCATAACGACATCGAGCACCTGCGGGATCACGTCACCGGCACGCTGCACGATGACGGTGTCGCCGATGCGGATATCATGCTCCTCCTCACGGATGCGCTCGCCATTATTGCCGATGCCCTTGATATAGTCCTCATTGTGCAGGGTCGCATTGGTGACAACGACGCCGCCGACGGTGATCGGCGTCAGCCGCGCCACCGGCGTCAGCGCGCCGGTGCGACCGACCTGGATGTCGATATTCTCGACGACGGTGAAAGCCTGCTCGGCAGGGAACTTGTGCGCCGTCGCCCAGCGCGGGCTGCGCGAGCGGAAGCCGAGACGCTGCTGCAGCTCGAGGCTGTCGACCTTGTAGACGACGCCATCGATATCGTAATCGAGGTCCGGCCGCTCGAGGCCGATCTCGCTGTAGTGGGCAAGGATATCGTCAACCGAGTTCAGCCGCTTCATCAGCGGATTGACCGGGAAGCCCCACTCCCTGAACTTTTCGACCATGCCCATCTGCGTATTGGCAGGCATGTCCGACATCTCGCCCCATGCATAGGCAAAGAACTTCAACTTGCGGCTCGCCGTCACCTTCGCATCGAGCTGACGCAGCGATCCTGCCGCCGTGTTGCGCGGATTGACATAGGTCTGCTTGCCTTCGGCCTCCATCTGGGCGTTGAGCGCCATGAAATCGCTCTTGGCCATATAAACCTCGCCGCGCACTTCCACGACGGATGGAACGCCCTTCGGCAGCTCGTTCGGGATTTCCTTGATAGTGCGGATATTGGCCGTGACGTTTTCGCCCGTCGTGCCGTCGCCGCGCGTGGCAGCCGTTATAAGCTTGCCGTTCTCGTAACGGATCGACATGGAAAGCCCGTCGATCTTCGGTTCGGCCGTAAAGGCGATGGAATTGTCAGGCAGGCGGCCGAGGAAGCGATAGACGCTGGCGACAAAATCGCGCACGTCCTCCTGCGAGAAGGTGTTGTCGAGCGACAGCATCGGCCGGGAATGAACGACCGGCGCAAAAGTCACTGAAGGGGCTGCACCGACCCGGCGCGACGGGCTGTCTTCGCGGATGAGCTCGGGGAAGCGTGCCTCGATCGCATCGTTGCGGCGCTTTAGCGCGTCATAATCCGCATCGGAAATCTCCGGCTGGTCCTTGCCATGATAGAGCGCATCGTTACGCGCAACCTCCTTGGCCAGCCGTTCGAGTTCGATGGCAGCGTCTTCAAGGGTCAGGTCCTCAACAGCGACGGATTCGGTCGACATGCAGCTTCACTCCAGAGAATCTGCAATGGTTTTAGAGCAAAATTCCGCGATTGAAATAGCACCAATGTTTTGAATTATGGCTGCGCGTTGCGCAGTCTGATGGCGCTGACGTGTAGCGTGCTGTCCCGCAGGGCCTTCAGCGGCACGAGGCTGTCAACGACCCGCAGCTCGATGCCGCGCGGCGCAAATTCGCGATCGAGGCCGGACATTGCGGTGAGTGCGAGCGGCAGAACCGTCCTGCGCGACACCCACATTCCCGCGTCCTGCAGGTCCTCGAAACCATCGGCCGGCATCTCGTAGCGGTGGATGCTTTCGGCCTGCAGCCGCGCCAGCCAGCCACGCTCGATATAGGCGGCACCCCGCCAGTCGCCGAGCAAGCGGCGATCTTCGTCTGATGTCTCGGGCGTCGCCCAGATCAGAATACGCGGGCAATCGCGCGGGAAGAGATACATGAAGTCGTGGATGTCATCGATCGCCCAGACGAGCGGGCCGTTCAGCCATTCCATTCCCGCCAGACGCTCCGAGGGAGCGCGCACGGGGCGCGGCTCAAAGACCGCAATAGTGGGATCATCACTGAAATGGAAAAGCCGCATGAATGGCTGAACCTCACCGGTGGGTGACGTCCCATAGCCTGGCCGCCGAGATTTGTCACTGGCGGCTTATGCTAGCCGTTACCCGCCAGCAACCGTGCCGCAGCCGCCCTCGCCTCTTCCGTCACGGACGCGCCGGCAAGCATGCGGGCAATCTCTTCCGTGCGGTCCTTCTGGGCCATGGTGGCAACGCGTGTGGCGATCTTGTCGGAGCCTTCGCCGGACGGTCCCTTGGAGATCAGGAGATGTGTGGCGGCACGGGCTGCCACCTGCGGCGCATGGGTGACGGAGAGAACCTGCACGCGCTCGGAAAGCCGCTTCAGCCGCTGGCCGATCGCATCCGCCACTGCCCCGCCGACGCCTGTGTCGATTTCGTCAAAGACGAGCGTCGGCGCCGAGCCGCGGTCGGCAAGCGCCACCTTGAGCGCCAGCAGAAAGCGCGAGAGTTCGCCGCCCGAGGCGACCTTCATGATCGAGCCGGGACGCGTGCCCGGATTGGTCTGGACGTGGAATTCCACGACATCGATGCCCTCGGCCGTCGCCTCTTCCGCATCGGTGGTAATCTCCACCATGAAGCGGGCGCGCTCGAGCTTCAGCGCCGGCAGCTCAGCCATGACGGCCTGCGCCAGCGCATCGCCGGCATGGTGACGCTTCTCCGAAAGCGAGCGGGCGGCCGCATCGTAATTCGCCTTGGCGACCCCAACTTCCGCCTCGAGCTTGGAGAGACGCTCCTCGCCGGCATCGAGATCGGCAAGATCGTTGATCATGCGCACGGCGAGCGCCGGAAGCTCGGTGACGGGAACAGAATATTTGCGGGAGGCAGCGCGCAACGCAAACAACCGCTCTTCGACGCGCTCCAGTTCCTTCGGATCATATTCCGTCTTGCGCAGTGCCGCCTCGACTTCCATCTGCGCGTTGGAAAGCTGGTCCAGCGCGGCGTCAAGTAGGGCTACGGTGTCTTCCAGCAGGCCGGGCGCCTCATGGCTCTTGCGCTCGAGACGGCGCACCAGCGAGGCGATATGCGGCACGGGAGAGGCATTGCCGTTGAGGAATTCGGAGGCCTCGGCGATATCGCCGGCAATACGCTCCGCCTTCATCATCTTCTGGCGACGGTCGGCAAGTTCATCCTCTTCGCCATCGCGTGGCGAGAGCTTTTCGAGCTCTTCGACGGAGGAGCGCAGATAATCCGCCTCACGGGCAGCTACCTCGACCTTCTCGCGGTGTTTCTTCAGCGTGCGCTCGCTATCGCGCCACTGGCGGTAAAGCGTGGCCACGCCCTGCACGTCCTCGCTGATGCCCGCAAAGGCGTCAAGCAGCGTTCTGTGGGCGTTGGTATCGACAAGCGCGCGGTCGTCGTGCTGGCCATGGATCTCGACCAGCATCTGGCCAGCCTGGCGCATCAGTTGAACGCTGACAGGCTGGTCGTTGACATAGGCCTTGGTGCGCCCGTCGGAGGATTGCTGGCGACGAAAGATCAAGTCACCTTCGTCATCGATGCCGTTTTCGCGCAAGAGCCTGCGGGCACCATGATCCAAGCCGACATCGAAGACGGCGGTCACCTGGCCCTTGTCCTCGCCATGGCGCACAAGACCGCCATCGCCGCGCCCGCCAAGAGCCAGCGACAGGCTGTCGAGCAGGATGGATTTGCCCGCACCGGTCTCACCCGTCAGCACGGAGAGGCCGGTCTCGAAGGCAAGATCCAGCCGCTCGATCAGAACGATATCGCGGATCGAAAGCTGGATCAGCATTGGCCTCAGGAACCGAGAAGGAGTTTCTTGCCCGCTGCAGCGATCCACGAACCCTTGTTTTCACGCGGTTCCGCGCCGCCCGACTGCAGCAGCTTGTAAGAATCAGCATACCACTGGCTGTCGGGATAATTGTGACCGAGAACGGCAGCGGCAGTCTGCGCCTCCTCGACGACGCCCAACGCATAATAGGCTTCGACGAGACGGGCGAGCGCCTCCTCCACCTGATTCGTGTTCGGGTATTTCTCGACGACGATGCGGAAGCGCGAGATCGCGGCAAGATATTCCTTGCGCTCCATGTAATAGCGGCCGACCTGCATTTCCTTACCGGCCAGCTGGTCGCGCGCAAAGCGCATCTTGGCCTGCGCGTCATCCACATATTCGGAGTCAGGATAGTTGTCGACGACGGCCTGCATCGCCTCGATCGTCTTCTGCGAGGCGCGCTGGTCCTGCGTCACGTCGACGATCTGCTTGGAATAGGTCAGGCCCACGAGATACTGCACGTAAGCGGCATCCTTGGACTTCGGATATTGCGCCATGTAACGGTTGCCCGATGCAAGCGCGTCGTCGAAGCGGCCCTGGCGGTATTTGACGAAGGTGCTCATGACGAGCGCCTTGCGCGCCCATTCCGAGAAGGGGTTCTGCGCATCGATCGCGTCGAACTTGCGCCCCGCCTCGGCCATGTTGCCTGCCTTCATGTTGGCGAGGCCCTGGGTGTAAAGCACATCTGGCGGATCGGTTTCGAGGCCGAGCTTGGTGATGTCGATATCAGGGTCCGACTGGCAGCCGGAAATCAAGGCACCTGCGCTCAGCACCATCACGGATGCGAGCAAAGCGCGCGCTGTCTTCATCATCATGTCAGACCTTGCATAAGCCATTCGAAAGAATCCCACCGCTGCCGTCCACTCCACAGCAGCCACGCCTAGCTGGCGTTTCTAGCCACAAATACCTGTCAAGAGCAACGCAATGATCACGCATTAACGCATTTTTGTGGCAGCACCGCCGAGAATGTCGGGCTTTTCACCGGCATTCGAAGCGGCAGCGGCTAAATATATGCCGCAAAACATCTATCGACGCGCTTGTGCGCCCCTTCCCACAAAAAAACCGCCCCCGTTAGGAGGCGGCCCTGGCCTTAATTGGTATACTGGAGGTCATGCCGACCAGGGGGCGAATTCCGGAGCGCTGACTGCAATGAATTCGCGAACGGCAACGCGCTGGCGCGGCGTCGAAGTCTCGACCACTTCATAGGCCGAGGCATCGCTGAGCAGTGCCTTGAGAGCGTTGGCGTTCATCTTGTGGCCGCCGCGATAGGAACGGTAGCAGCCGATGAACTGTGCGCCGGCGAGCGCCAGATCGCCGACGGCATCGAGCGTCTTGTGACGCACGAACTCGTCCTTGGCATAGCGCAGGCCTTCGACATTGATGACGGTGTTGTCGTCGGAGATGACGACCGAGTTTTCAAGCGAGGAGCCGAGAGCATGGCCCGAAGCCCAGAGACGCTCGACATCACGCATGAAGCCGAAGGTGCGCGCACGCGACAGCTCGGTCTTGAAGACGGCGGCGGTGAGATCGCCTTCCCACTTCTGGCGGCCG
Source organism: Rhizobium sp. 768_B6_N1_8 (assembly GCF_051811225.1). Lineage (NCBI taxonomy): Bacteria > Pseudomonadati > Pseudomonadota > Alphaproteobacteria > Hyphomicrobiales > Rhizobiaceae > Rhizobium > Rhizobium sp. 768_B6_N1_8. Next base: position 2,826,570 of record NZ_JBPWPV010000001.1, read on the forward strand.
ATCAGCGAGCATTCGAAATCGATCTCGACTTCGAAGCGCGTGCCGTCATAGGGGCGGAACTCGCTCCAGGAACCGCCATGCTCGATACGAACCGGCTTGGTGATGCGGATGTAGCGACGTTTGACGCCGAGGGAAACGAGGCCGACCTGTTCGATGGCTTCGACGAAGGGGACCGAACTGCCATCCATGATCGGCATTTCGGCGCCGCTGACTTCGATCACGACATTGTCGAGGCCGAGAGCGTAAACGGCTGCCATCACGTGCTCGATCGTCGCGACGGAATGGGCAGGCGAGAAGCCGAGAACGGTGCAGAGATCGGTATTGCCGACCTGCGAGGAAACAGCCTTCAGTTCGGTGACGTCACCATTGTCATGGATGCGCTGGAAAATAACGCCGGTGCCGGCTTCGGCCGGATTGAAGGTGATCGAAACGTCGGCACCAGAATGAACGCCGATGCCCGAAAGAGTCACCGGACGTGATACCGTCGTCTGAAAGCCCAGCAAGCCAAGTCCCATAAAATCTGCCTTTATTCTTCCGTACCCGTTGTTGCCAACCGACCGGATCGTTCTTCTACACTGCCCGAACCGTTCGAAGCGGACTCTAAGGGCAGTTCGCTTGCTTCATACTTACGTGGACGCGCGCTGCAATCCAAATCACTGTTTCTTTCGCTTTGTTACGAAATCTACCACGCGAAAAACATTTAGAATTCAAGCATGTAGAAACGCAAACGCCCGGGATTTCTGCCCCGGGCGTTTTCTGTGGAGAAGTGCTCTTCTCAGTTCGACTGGCGACGCAGGAAGGCCGGGATTTCCAGCTGGTCGTCTTCCTGCATCATGCGGGCCTGCGGCACGGCACGGCCCTGGTCGTCGAGATTGCCGCGACGCGGTGCGTAGAGGCTTGCTTCCGGCGACAGCGGACGGCGCTGCTGCGAGGATGCAGCCGGTGCGGAGGTCATTTCCGGAGCGACTTCCTCTTCGCGGCGGCCGAGCGAATTGGTGATTCGCTTGAGCAGACCCATCGGGCCGCGCTCTTCCTGGACGTGCGAAGCAGCAGGCTGCGAGCGATGGTCGATCTCGGCCTGGACCACCGGCGGGAAGTCCTCGACCTTCGGCATGCGGACCTGCTCAGGAGCCTGGCGGATCACCGGCTCATGACGGACCGGCTGCTGCTGCATGACCGGCTGCGGAGCCGGCTGCTGCATGACGGGAGCCGACTGCACAGGAGCCTGGCGCATGACCGGGGCTGCTTCAGGCGCAGAAGCAAAAATCTTGCTCTGCGGACGGAAGGTCTCCTGCATCACCGGCTGCTGCTGGATCGGAGCAGCGGCACGCGGAGCCGGGATTTCCAGTTCACGTTCCATCTCGGCTTCAGCCATACGGATGGTCTGTGCAATCTGGTCGGCCTTCGGTGCCTGCATTACCGGAGCAGGCTGAACTGCGGCCGGTGCCGGAGCAACGGCCGCGGAGGGACGGATAACCGGCTTTGCGACCGGCTGGAACGAACGGTCGGCAGCCTGGTTCATCGCGCGGTCGATACCGGTGGCGACGACCGAGACGCGGATGATGCCTTCGAGCGATTCGTCGAAGGTTGCGCCGAGGATGATGTTGGCGTCCGGATCGACTTCTTCGCGGATGCGGGTTGCAGCTTCGTCGACTTCGAAGAGCGTGAGGTCGCGACCGCCAGTGATAGAGATCAGCAGGCCCTGTGCGCCCTTCATCGAGGTTTCGTCGAGCAGCGGGTTGGCAATCGCCGCTTCGGCGGCCTGCATGGCGCGGCCCGAACCGGAAGCTTCACCCGTACCCATCATTGCGCGGCCCATTTCACGCATGACCGAGCGGACGTCGGCGAAGTCGAGGTTGATGAGACCTTCCTTCACCATCAGGTCGGTGATGCAGGCAACGCCCGAGTAGAGAACCTGGTCGGCCATGGCAAAGGCGTCGGCGAAGGTCGTCTTGTCGTTGGCGATCCGGAAGAGGTTCTGGTTCGGAATGACGATAAGCGTATCGACAGACTTCTGCAGTTCCTGAATACCGGATTCGGCCAGACGCATGCGGCGTCCGCCTTCGAAGTGGAACGGCTTGGTGACGACGCCGACGGTCAGGATGCCCTTGTTGCGGGCCGCCTGTGCGACGACCGGGGCAGCGCCCGTACCGGTGCCGCCGCCCATGCCGGCGGTGACGAAGCACATATGCGTGCCGTTCAGGTGATCGACGATCTCGTCGATGCACTCTTCGGCGGCTGCACGCCCGACTTCCGGCTGCGAGCCGGCGCCGAGACCTTCCGTGACGCTGGCGCCGAGCTGGATGATCCGTTCGGCCTTCGTCATCGTCAGTGCCTGGGCATCCGTGTTGGCAACGACGAAGTCGACGCCCTGGAGGCCTGCAGAAATCATGTTGTTGACGGCATTGCCGCCGCCGCCGCCGACGCCGAACACGGTGATGCGCGGCTTCAGCTCGGTGATGTCAGGCTTTTGCAGCTTGATAGTCATGGTACCAGTTCCTTCTCTCTCTGGCCGCATCGCCACGCCGGCCAATTCACTCAATTTCAAAAGCTTTCCTTCAGCCACTGGCCCATGCGGGCGATGCGGCTGTTATTACCCCCAAGCGACAAGAGCAGACTGCTCTGCGACGCATGTGTCTCCATGTCCGCGACCTGCGGATAGATCATCAGACCGACGGCCGTCGAAAAAGCCGGACCCTTGGCTGCCGTCGGCAGACCCGAGACACCCATCGGACGGCCGATACGGACGTTGCGGGCCAGGATGCGGCGCGCCACTTCGGCAAGCCCCGTCAGCTGGCTGGCGCCACCCGTCAGCACGACACGCTTTCCGACGATCGGGCTGAAGCCCGAACGCTGGATCCGGTCGCGGATGAGCTCCATCGTCTCTTCGATGCGCGCTGAAACGATGCGCGACACCAGAGCCCGCGGCACCTGGCTCGGCTGATCACGATCATCCTCGCCGATCGGCGGAATGGAGATCAGCTCACGCTCGTCGGAAGAATTGGTCAGCGCCGAAGCGTGGACCACCTTCAAACGTTCAGCATCCTCGATCCGTGTGGAAAGGCCGCGTGCGAGGTCGGTCGTCACATGATGACCGCCGAGGCCGACAGCATCGGTATGGACAAGCTTGCCTTCGGCAAAGACCGAAATCGTCGTCGTGCCGCCGCCCATGTCGATGGCCGCACAGCCAAGTTCGACTTCATCGTCGACGAGTGCGGCAAGACCGGATGCATACGGTGTTGCAACGATTCCTTCCACCGAAAGATGCGCTCTGTTGACGCTGAGCTCGAGATTTTTGAGCGCCGAGCGCTCCGCCGTCACCACATGCATATCGACGCCGAGTGCATCGCCATACATTGCCAGCGGATCGCGGATGCCGCGTTCGCCATCGAGAGAGAAGCCGGTTGCCAGCGAATGCAGCACGGCGCGATCCTGGCGCAGCGACTGCTGGCAGGCGGCCGAGAGCACCTTCTTCAGGTCGTTCAGCTCGACTTCCTGGCCGCCGAGATCGATGGTCGCGGTGTAAATATCGCTGCCGAGACGGCCAGCCGTCAGGTTGACGATCAGGCTTTCTACGGTCAGGCCCGCCATACGCTCTGCCGCATCCACGGCGAGACGGATGACGCTTTCCAGCGCGTCAAGATCGGCGATGACGCCGGTCTTGATCCCGCGCGAACGCTGATGGCCGATGCCGATGATCTCGATATTGTGCGTGCGGCCCGGCAGGATCTGGCTTTCCTCGCGCGGCGTCAGCCGACCGATCATGCAGACGACCTTGGTCGAGCCGATATCCAGCACCGAAACGATATGCGACCGCTTCGACGAAAGCGGCTTCAGGCGCGGCAATCCGAAATGGGATGAACCGAACAAGCTCATATATTTTGCCCCGCCTTCTTCAAATCCTTGGTGCGCGCCGTAACCGCCGCCTGACGGCGTGCTGCCGCCTCGGGCGTTAGCTGGATCGTCGTGCGATCCGGCAGCCTGAGATCGACTGCAGCGATATCGCGCTCCAGAAGCTGCTGTTCCTTGTCAAATTTCGAAAGCGTCGCCAGCGCCTGGTCGAGATCATCTTCCGGCAGCTTAACGACGACGCCATTATCCATGTGCAGGTCCCAGCGACGGCCGGAAACCCAGACGTAAGCCTTCACGCGAGCCTTCACATCAGGCCACTTGGCGAAGGCATCCTCGATGGAAGCCGCAGCCGTTTCGGCGTCACGGCCGACGACCAGCGGCAGAGCCGAAAACTTGTTATCGCGAAGCGGCGCGATCACGCTGCCGCTCTTCTCGATCAACGAAAGCTCCTGGCCGTGCTGCCAGATGGCATAGGCGGCGCGCTCAGAGAGCTTCACCTCGATCGTCTTTGGATAGACCTTGCGGACTTCGACATTTTCGACCCAGGGAAGGCGCGCGATCTTCTGGCGCGCAGCATCGACATCAAGGGCGACGAGTGATGTCGCGCCATCGAGGCCGAGAAGCTGCAGAATCTCGATTTCGGAGGTCTGATTGTTGCCGGAAACCTTCACGTCCTCGATGGCAAAGCCGACAGCGCTGGTCGTCGCTTGCGCGACGGCTTCCGTATGACCGCCAAGCGACATGCCATAGAGGCCGGTCGCAGCCAGGAAGCCAAGCGCGGAAACCGTACCCGTGTGGACAGGGATATGGATGCGGCCGCTACCGAGGCTTACGAGGAAGCGCACGACGCGGCGCAGCGGACGCGGCAGCACGCGGCGTTCGTCGGCTTCCATAACGGGAAGCTCGGCATAACGGCTGGGGCGCCCTATCCTTTTGACCGTCAACGCAAACAAGACGCGTCCTCCACCATCCACCGGAGAAATGCACCAAAGGAATATCCGGCATGGCCGGCCATTTCGGGCACAAGGGAGGTTGGAGTCATGCCTGGCTGGGTATTGACCTCCAGCCAGATGATCTCGCCGTCTTCGGAAAAACGATCGTCGTAACGAAAGTCGGACCGACTGACGCCGCGGCAACCGATTGCTTGATGCGCCCTTAATGCCAATGTTTGTATTTTTTGGTAAATTTTCGGTGAAATTTTAGCCGGCAAGACATGTTTTGAGCCACCCGACGCGTACTTGGAGTCGTAATCATAGAAATTGTGGCCCTGCGGCACCACCTCAATGACATCCATGGGTTGATCACCCATCACACCGCAGGTCAGCTCGCGACCATGGATGTAGCGCTCGACAATGACTTCCTCGCCATAACGCCACTCGGCCGAGCCGATGACCTGCGGCGGGTGCGCCTGATCCTCACCGACGATGACGACGCCGAAGCTGGAGCCTTCGCGCACCGGCTTGACCACATAGGGCGCTTTCATCGGATGCTCCGACGGAAACGAGAAGCGATTCAGCACCTGCGATTCGGCAACCGGAACACCGGCGGCGGCAGCCACACGCTTCGCCCGGGCCTTATCCATGGCAAGCGCAGACGCAAGCACGCCCGAATGCGTATAGGGGATCTGCAGATATTCGAGAATGCCCTGGATGGTGCCGTCCTCGCCGAAAGGCCCATGCAAGGCATTGAAGACAACATCGGGCTTCAGGGCGGAGAGCTTTTCGGAAATGTCGCGCTCGACATCGATGCGCGTCACCTTGAAGCCTTCGCTTTCGAGAGCATCGCCACACGCCTTCCCCGAAGAAAGGCTGACAGGCCTCTCCGAAGAAAATCCGCCCATCAGGACAGCTACGTGCTCGCGACTCATCAACACCCCCAAAAAATAACTTCCACTTTGCCGAACCGAGGCTTGCGCGGAGCTGGTCTGCGCGGTTCGTGTCCTTTGTCTGACTTGGGTGCATTAGAGCATCATTATGGTTAACGAATCGTTTACTTTCGTTAACTCCGCCTTGCCGCATACTTCATTTTTCTGCGACTATGATCGCTCGAATATCACAGCGAATAAGCCGCAAGCACGATGAAGAACGAAAAACCCGCGCGGAAAAACCACGCGGGTTCAATGGCATGCACAGATGTTCTGCAGTCAGTCCTTATCGCCGAAGAACCTCCAGACGAGGCCGCCAATCGCACCTCCGGCAAGCGGCGCGATCCAGAACAGCCAGAGTTGCTGCAGCGCCCAGCCGCCGACGAAAAGCGCCTGCCCCGTCGAACGCGCCGGATTGACGGAGGTGTTCGTTACGGGGATCGCGACAAGGTGAATCAGCGTCAGTCCCAGGCCGATCGCAAGCGGTGCAAAGCCGGCAGGCACCCTGCTGCTTGTCGATCCGAGGATGATGATCAGGAAAAACATGGTCAGCAGAATTTCGATCAGCAGCGCCGAAAGCAGCGAATAACCACCGGGAGAATGTTCGCCATATCCGTTGGCGGCAAACCCGCCCAGCTCGAAACCCGCCTTGCCGCTGGCGATGAGATAGAGCGCTGCAGCAGCAACAATGGCGCCGATCACCTGTGCGACGATATAGGGAATGAGACGCGCCGCAGGAAACCGTCCCGCAACAACAAGACCAAGAGAAACGGCGGGATTGAAATGACCGCCGGAAATACCGCCCACGGCATAGGCCATAGTGACAACGGTCAAACCAAACGCCAGCGCCACGCCGGCAAAACCGATTCCAAGTTCGGGATAGGCGGCCGCGAGCACGGCACTACCGCATCCGCCGAAGACCAACCAGAACGTGCCGAGAAACTCGGCAGCAAGACTTTTTTGCATGTATGCCCCTCCATTCCCTCAACCAGAGAACACTTTATCAATCAATTGCAATTTGATTCCGGTCAAGTTCGGGGCCACCTCCCGGCAAGCTTGGCGCAAGGTTGAGAACCGCTGAGGCTGGGAGACGAATACCCGACATCGGCGCAGCCCAGTCACACCAGCGCATAATGTCGCTTGCGTCATATTCTTGCGTGCCCGGGCATTTTCTCAGCCTTAAAATTGCGTTAAGAGCGACACCTCCCAAGCAAATCGATAAAAATACTGATTGGAATGAACATGACAGAAGCGATCTCCGTATCGCCGAGCCCTTCGAGCAGCACGCAAGTCAATTCCCCCGCACGCGTCCTGATCGCCAGCCTCATCGGCACCACGATCGAATTCTTCGACTTCTACGTTTACGCGACGGCAGCCGTCCTCGTCTTCCCGCACCTCTTCTTCCCGTCGAGCGATCCGACCTCTGCACTGCTGCAGTCGCTGGTGACTTTCTCGATCGCCTTCTTCGCCCGCCCCTTCGGCGCCGTGGTCTTCGGCCATTTCGGCGACAAGGTCGGCCGCAAGGCGACGCTGGTGGCAGCCCTGATGACCATGGGCCTGTCGACCGTGGTGATCGGCATTCTGCCCGGCTACGACTCGATCGGCATCGCCGCGCCGCTGCTGCTTGCGCTGTGCCGCTTCGGCCAGGGCCTTGGCCTCGGCGGCGAATGGGGTGGTGCCGTGCTGCTCGCCACCGAAAACGCACCTCCCGGCAAGCGCAGCTGGTACGCCATGTTCCCGCAGCTCGGCGCGCCGATCGGCTTCATCCTTTCGTCCGGCTTCTTCCTGATTCTCGCGGAAACCATGAGCAACGAGGACTTCCTTGCCTATGGCTGGCGCATTCCCTTCATCGCCAGCCTCGCGCTGGTCGCCGTCGGTCTCTACGTCCGCCTGAAGATCGCCGAAACGCCGGAATTCCAGAAGGCCGTCGAGAAGCACGAGCGCGTCGCCGTTCCGGTCGCGACCGTCTTCCGCGGCCATCTGCGTAGCCTGATTCTCGGCACCTTCATCGCCGTTGCCACCTTCGTGCTCTTCTACCTGATGACGGTCTTCACGCTGTCCTGGGGCACCACACCTCTGGAAAAGGGCGGACTTGGCTATTCGCGTGAGCAGTTCCTGGTCGTCCAGCTCGTCGGCGTCGTCTTCTTCGGCCTGACGATCCCACTCTCCGGCTGGCTGTCGGACCGCTACTCGCGTCGCCTGATCCTGACCCTGACGACGATCGCCATTGCGATCTTCGGCTTCTTCTACGCGAGCCTGCTGACGGCGGGCCTGACCGGCGCCTTCCTTTGCTCGATCATCGGCCTCGGCCTGATGGGCTTCACCTACGGTCCGATCGGCGCTGCCCTGGCAGCTCCCTTCCCGACCATGGTGCGCTACACCGGCGCCTCAATGACCTTCAACCTCGGCGGCATCTTCGGGGCTTCGCTCGCCCCCTATATCGCCACCTGGCTCGCAACCAACTACAGCCTCAACTATGTCGGCTATTACCTCGCCGCCTCGGCTGCGATTTCGCTGATCTGCATCCGGCTGTCGGGCCGCGAAGAAGTCTGAACCTCATACTTCCTGAACAAGAAGCCGCGACGCTCACCGTCGCGGCTTTTTTTATTGATGCGATCGGCAGTTCCGGCTAGCGAAGACCTCTACGGTCGGAACAGGGAGAAGATCATGCGATGCCTCGTCACCGGTGCAGCCGGCTTCGTCGGCGCTCCTCTTGTCGAACGGCTGTACAGGGAGCAGATTTGCGACGTAGCGGTCACGACACGATCCCCGACATCAGCCTTCCCGCCGGATATCAGGCATTTCCCAATCGAGATCACCGAGAAGACTGATTGGACGACAGCACTCGAAGGCGTCGATGTCATCGTCCATCTCGCCGCCCGCGTTCACATCATGAACGATCGCTCGGCCGATCCGCTGGCGGATTTCCGCCGGGTCAACACAGCCTCGACGCTCAACCTTGCCGAACAGGCGGCGCGCGCCGGCGTGAAGCGTTTCGTCTTCATCAGCACCATCAAGGTCAACGGCGAAGAAAACGATCGGCCGTTCCGGCACGACGATCAGCCGAAGCCGATCGATCCCTACGGCCTTTCGAAAATGGAAAGCGAAATCGGCCTTCGGGAGATCGCCGCCCGCACCGGCATGGACGTCGTCATCGTCCGACCGCCGCTGGTTTATGGCCCCGGCGCGCGCGGCAACTTCGCCCTGCTGGTCGGCCTTGTCCGCAAGAAGCTGCCCCTGCCCTTCGCGTCACTGAAAAACCGCCGCACGCTGGTCGCGGTACAGAACCTCGTCGACCTGATCATCACCTGCATGCAGCATCCGGCGGCATCTGGCGAAACATTCCTTGCAGGAGATGGTGAGGACCTGTCGACGCCGGGATTGATCGAGGGCATCGCTGCGGGCCTCTGCGTCAAACCGATGCTCCTCCCTTTCCCGCCGTCCCTGATGCACATGGCAGCCAGGATCACAGGAAAGGAAGCCGTCTATCAGCGCCTCTGCGGCTCGCTGCAGGTCGATATATCCCATGCGCGCGACATGCTGGGCTGGTCGCCCGTCGTCACGCCGCGCGAAGGTTTGAAGCTTGCGGTAAAATAGCGCTTACTCTGTCGTGACGCCCTGGAAGGGGCGAACCTCGCGGCCGGGCATGAAGAGGCCGAGCCGCTTGATTTCCCATTCGAGCTTGATGCCGGCCGTCTCGAAAACCTTGCGGCGCACTTCTTCGCCCAGATATTCGAGATCGTAGCCCGTCGCCTGCCCCATGTTGATCATGAAGTTGCAGTGGAGCGATGACATCTGCGCGCTGCCGATGACGAGACCGCGGCAGTCCGCCTCGTCGATCAGCTTCCAGGCCGAATGGCCCTCGGGATTCTTGAAGGTCGAACCACCAGTCTTTTCGCGAATCGGCTGGACCGTCTCGCGGTGGTTGCGCACGGCATCCATTTCGGCACGGATCTTGGCGCGGTCGTCGGGATAGCCCTCGAACAGCACCGAGGTGAAGATCAGATCTTCGGCGGCGTCAGAGTGGCGATAGGAATAGCCCATCTCGGCATTCGACAGCACATGCTTGTTGCCCTTGCGGTCGATTGCCCGCACCTCGACGACGCGATCCTTCGTCTCGGAGCCATTGGCGCCGGCATTCATGCGGGCAGCACCACCGATGCCACCCGGAATGCCGTAATAGAAGGCGAAACCACCGATGCCATTATCCATCGCCATCGCGGCCACATGCTTGTCCGGGCAGATGGCGCCAGCGTGAATGCGGTTTTCGCCAGCGAGTTCGACAAAGCCGAAGCCCTTGGCCGACAGGCGCAAAACGACGCCCGGAATTCCGCCATCGCGCACCAGGATGTTCGAGCCGACGCCGACCACCGTCAGCGGCACTTCATCCGGCAGGATCTTCAGGAAGGCGATAAGGTCGTCCTCGTCATGCGGCTGGAACATCAGCTCGGCCAGACCGCCGGCGTGGAACCAGGTGACGCGATCCATGGGGGCATCCGGCGTCAGTCGGCCGCGAATGTCCTTTACGCCCTCTCCGAGAGAGGCAAGAAGTTTTTCCCCATTAACCTGTTTCATGCGGATTTTCCTGAAAGGTCTTGCAACTGCTTCGGCAGCGCCGCTGCCCAATATGTAATGCTACCAGCACCCAACAGAACTACAAAGTCCCCGGGTTTTGCAATCTCTGCTACCATCTGCGGTAGAGCTTCCGCCGAAGGAAGGAAGCGCGCGTCGCGATGACCACCCGATTTGATGCGGGAAACCAACGATTCCGAATCCGCGCCCTCGATGGCCTCCTCGCCCGCAGCATAAACAGGCGCGATGAAAATACTGTCCGCATCATTGAAGCAGGCGGCAAATTCCTCGAACAGGCTCGACAGGCGGGTATAGCGGTGAGGCTGGTGCACGGCGATGATACGGCCCTTGCAGGCCTCGCGGGCGGCGCGCAGCACCGCCTTGATCTCGACCGGATGATGGCCGTAGTCGTCGAAGATCTGCACGCCGTTCCATTCGCCGGTCAGCGTGAAGCGCCGCTTCACGCCGCCGAAAGAGGCAAGCCCCTTGGCTATATCCTCGCGGGACATACCGAGGCGGTTGGCGACGGCGATGGCCGCAGTTGCATTCGAGATGTTGTGACGGCCGGGCATCGGCATGACGAGATCGTCAAGCCTGATGACCTCGCCGGTGCGGCGGCGGCGGATTTCAACGTCGAAGATCGAGCGCGTGCCGTCGATGCGCACATTCATGAAGCGCACATCGGCCTGCGGGTTTTCGCCGTAGGTGATGACCTTGCGGTCTTCGATGCGGCTGACCAGCGCCTGAACCTCGGGATGATCGAGGCACATGACGCCGAAGCCGTAGAAGGGAACGTTCTCGACGAACTGCCGGAAGGCGGCGCGAACCGCGTCGAAATTGCCGTAATGATCGAGATGTTCAGGATCGATATTGGTGACGACGGCCACATCGGCCGGCAGCTTCAGGAAAGTGCCGTCGGACTCATCCGCCTCGACCACCATCCACTCACCCTCGCCCATGCGCGCATTCGTGCCGTAGGCATTGATGATGCCGCCATTGATGACGGTCGGGTCCAGCCCGCCGGCTTCGAGCAGCGTGGCGACGAGCGACGTGGTCGTCGTCTTGCCATGCGTGCCGCCAATGGCAATCGCATTGCGAAAACGCATCAGCTCGGCCAGCATTTCAGCGCGGCGCACGACAGGCAGCAGCTTCTCGCGTGCGGCAATGAGTTCCGGATTGCTCTTCTTGATCGCGGTCGACACGACAACGACTTCGGCATCGCCGAGGTTTTCCGCCTTGTGGCCGACAAAGACTTCGATGCCTTTATCGCGCAGGCGCTGAACGTTGGCGCTGTCGGACTGATCCGATCCCTGCACCTTGTGGCCGAGGTTATGCAGCACCTCAGCGATACCGCTCATGCCGATACCGCCAATGCCGATGAAATGGACAAGGCCGATCGCCTTTGGCAGCTTCATACGCGTGCCCCCTTGAATTCTGCAACTGTCTTACCGGCGGCAATAGCCTCAACCATGTCGGCAAGCAAGTTCGCTGCATCCGGTTTTCCTGCAAGCTTGGCGGCAGCCGCCATGGTTGCAAGCTTTTCCGGATCGTTCATGACATGCGTCAGGATAGAGGCGATACGCTCGGGCGAAAGCTCGGATTGGGCGATCACCTTGGCTCCGCCGGTCGCCGCCAGCGCTGCGGCATTAGCCGCCTGATCGTGGTCCAGCGCATGCGGATAAGGCACCAGCACGGCCGGACGGCCGATGACCGAGATTTCCGAAACCGTCGAGGCGCCGGAGCGGCAGATGACCAGATGCGCCTTGGCAAGACGCTCCGCCATGTCGTTGAAAAACGGCGCAATATCCGCAGCCATCTGCAACTGCACTACACACCCGCGCACCGTCTCCATATCCTCCGAGCGAACCTGTTGGGTTACCCGGAGCCGCGCGCGCAGCGCGTCGTCGAGCAGGCTGATCGCCGTCGGCATCGCCTTGGAGAAATATTGTGCGCCCTGGCTGCCGCCGAAGACCACGAGATTGAAATCCTCGCCCGGATGCGACGGAATGTAAGGCTGTTCGGCCGCGGCAAGGATCGCCGGCCGCACAGGATTGCCGGTCGCAATCGTCTTGTCGGAAAACGTGCCGCCGCTCTCGGGCAGGAAGCCGCCGGCAATTGCCCTGACGCGCGGCGCAAGCGCCTTGTTGGCACGCCCCATGACGGCATTCTGCTCATGCAGCATTGAAGGTACACCGAGGCGGCTGGCGGCAAGCAGCGGCGGCACGGTCGGATAACCGCCGAAGCCAACGACGATCACCGGTTTCAACCGCTGGATCAGCCGCTTTGCGGCGCGCATTCCGGTCCAGAGCTTCCACAGAGAACGGGCAACGGCCACAGGGTTCTTGGAACCGATCGTCGCCGACGGCACGACATGAATCTCGTCGGCCGGAAACTTACCGGCATATCGCTCGGCACGACTGTCGGTGACGAGATGCACGGAATAGCCGCGCTCCTTCAGCTTGAAGGCCAGCGCCTCTGCCGGAAAGACGTGGCCGCCGGTTCCCCCGGCGGCAAGAAGGACGATGCCCTTGCTCATAATGCCCTACTCCGCCGGCATGCCGTGCGGCACGCGGAAGAGGCTCCGGTCCTGCGCACGTTTTTCCGGGCGATGGCGCGTCAGCGCCAGAATGAAGCCGGCCGTCACACAGATCGCCACCATCGACGAACCGCCGTAGGAAATCAGCGGAAGCGTCATGCCCTTGGCCGGCAGCAGCTCAAGATTGACGCCGATATTGATGATCGACTGGATGCCCATCTGCAGCACAAGGCCGGCGACGGCAAAGCGGTTGAAGTCGTTGCGTTCGCGATAGGCATGCGACAGGCCGCGCAGCACCAGCACGGTGAAGATGACGACGAGCGCGATGCAGAAGACGATGCCGAATTCCTCGGCCGCGACCGAAAAGATGAAATCGGTATGCGCATCCGGAATGATGCGCTTGACGATGCCTTCGCCCGGCCCCTGCCCGAACCAGTCACCGCGGATGATCGCCTCGCGGGCGGTATCGATCTGGAACGTATCGCCTTCGCCGGTAAGGAACTTGTCTATTCGGCCCGCCACATGCGGGAAAACGTAGTAGGCGGTCACAAGGCCGCCGGCACCGCCGACACCCAGCACGATGATCCAGAGCCACGGCATGCCAGCCATGAAGAACATCCCTCCCCAGACAGCCGTCGTCAGGATCGTCTGGCCAAGGTCAGGCTGTGCGACGAGCAGGGCGACGACGATGCCGAACAGGATGATGGCGAAGAGATTGCCCGGTATCTCCGGCTGGCGCGCATGTTCGGCAAAGAGCCAGGCGCAGACCACGACGAAGGCCGGCTTCATGAATTCCGACGGCTGGATGGAAAGGCCGGCGATCCAGATCCAGCGCCTTCCACCCTTGACCTCCTGGCCGAAGAACAGCACCAGCAGCATCATGGCGAGTGCCACGATCAGCAGGATGATTGCGGTGCGCCGCACCTGGCGCGGCGTCAGGAACGAGAGGCCAAGCATGACCGCAATCGACGGGATCATGAAGGCGGCGTGGCGCTTGACGAAATGGAAGGGCTCCAGGCCGATGCGCTCGGCAACTGCCGGCGAAGCCGCAAAGGAGAGCATGAAGCCGATGCCCATCAGGAAGAGGAACAAGGCCAGGAAAAAGCGGTCGATGGTCCAGAACCAATCGGCCAATGCTCCACGTTCCGCGCGGCTCACCATCTCATTTGTCTCCTGTTGCCGAATTGATCAGCATGGTCACGCCGTCAAGGGCGGCCACATGGCCGACAAAGGCATCGCCCCTGACTTCGAAGTTCTTGTACTGGTCGAAGCTTGCGCAAGCCGGGGATAACATCACGGCCACGGGACCGGTTTCATCCTTTTCGGCGTCAGCTGCGGCATGCGCCACGGCCCGTTCCAGCGTGCCTGATATTTCGTAGGGTGCCGCCTCGCCGAGCGTCGCGGCAAATTCTGCCGCCGCCTCACCGATCAGATAGGCCTTGGCGATCCGCGGGAAATAGGGCGCAAGCGTCGTAATACCGCCCGCCTTCGGCAATCCGCCGGCAATCCAATAGATCCTGTTATAGCTCGAAAGTGCCGGAGCCGCAGCATCCGCATTCGTCGCCTTGGAATCGTTGACGAAGACGACATTACCGCGCCGGCCGATCGGTTGCATGCGATGCTTGAGGCCGGGGAAGGATGCAAGACCCGCACGGATGTCCTCGGCGGAGACACCCACCGCAAGGCAGGCGGCGACCGCGGCAGCAGCGTTCTGTGCATTGTGACTGCCGCGCAGCGTCTGGATGCCGTCGAGATCGACGAAGGGCAGCATGGCACCACCCGCTGCCTGGATGAGCTTCGTGCCTTCGGCATAAATACCGTCGGCCAGCACATTGCGGCGGGATATCCGCATCACCTTCACCCCTGCCCGCTCGATGCGGTCGGCAATCAGCGCCGAATGGCTGTCATCGACGCCGACTACAGCGACATCGCTGCCGGCGACCAGCCGTTCCTTGACATCGGCATAGTACTGCATCGTGCCATGCCGATCGAGGTGATCGGGCGTCAGGTTGAGCAGGATGCCGGCGGACGGATTGAGCGTCGGCGCAAGATCGATCTGGTAGGAGGAGCATTCGACGACGAAATAGCGCTCGCTTTTCGGCGGATCGAGTGTCAGCACGGCCGTGCCGATATTGCCGCCGAGCTGCGTATCGCGGCCACTCGAGTTCAGGATATGGGCAATCAGCGCCGTCGTCGTCGATTTGCCGTTTGTCCCCGTGATCGCGATGAATGGGCAATCGGGAGCATGCGCCCGGCGCTCGCGCACGAAGAGTTCGACATCGCCGACGATATCGACACCGGCAGCACGCGCGAGATCAACGGTCCAGTGCGGCTTCGGATGGGTGAGCGGCACGCCGGGAGAAAGCACGAAGAGCGCCTGCGCGCTCCAGTCGATCGTGTGCAGGTCGGCGGTAGTAATGCCTTCCGATGCGGCCTTGGCAACGCTGTCAGGATTGTCGTCCCAAGCTGTGACATCAGCACCGCCAGCGATCAGCGCCTTGGCGGTCGCTGAGCCGGAGCCGCCGAGACCGAAGAGAGCGACCTTCTTTCCTGCAAGCGTCGTGACCGGGATCATGACCGCCTCACCGCAGCTTCAGGGTGGAAAGGCCGAGCATGGCAAGGCCGACGGCGATGATCCAGAAGCGGATCACCACCTGGCTCTCAGTCCAGCCCTTCTTTTCGAAATGGTGGTGGATCGGCGCCATGAGGAAGACGCGCCGGCCAGTCATCTTGAAGAAGCCGACCTGGATGATGACCGACAGGGTTTCTATGACGAAGAGGCCGCCGACGATCGCCATGACGATCTCATGCTTGGTGGCGACGGCAACCGTACCGATCGTGCCGCCGAGCGCCAGCGACCCGGTATCCCCCATGAAAATCGCCGCCGGGGGGGCGTTGAACCAAAGGAAGCCGAGGCCCGCGCCGATAACGGCGCCGAGCACGACGGCAAGCTCGCCAGTACCGGGCACGAAATTGATCTGAAGGTAATTGGCAAAGACCGCATTACCGGCGAGATAGGCGATGATGCCGAAGGCGGCGGCGGCAATCATGACCGGCACGATAGCAAGGCCGTCGAGGCCATCAGTCAGGTTCACGGCATTACCGGCGCCGACGATGACGAAGCCGCCGAAGACGACGAACATGATGCCGATATTGATCAGGAAGTCCTTGAAGAAGGGAAATGCAATCGAGGAGCCGAAGGTGGAGCCTGCCGGACCCGAGACGAGCGCCGTGCGCATCATGAAATAGACGGCGATGCCGGCAATGATGAACTCGATGCCGAGACGCGCCTTGCCCGAAAAGCCCTTGTGGCTCTGCTTGGTGACCTTGAGATAATCGTCATAGAAGCCGATGGCGCCGAAGCCGAGCGTCACGAGCAGCGTCGCCACGACATAGACATTGGAAAGATCGGCCCAGAGCAGCGACGCGCCGACGATGCCGGCAAGGATCATCAGGCCGCCCATGGTCGGCGTACCGGCCTTCTTGAAATGCGTTTGCGGCCCGTCGGCGCGGATCGGCTGGCCCTTGCCTTGCCGGATGCGCAGCGAGTTGATGATAGCAGGCCCGAAGAGGAAGACGATCAGAGCGGAGGTAAAAAGAGCGGCACCCGCCCGGAAGGTAATGTACCTGAACAAATTCAGAAATTTGAAATATTCCGACAGTTCGACTAGCCAAATCAGCATTCAAGGCCCCTTTTACCCGATCATAGTTCGCGTTGCGTGTCTGAAACTGGCGGGTACTTGTCAAGGAGCGCGGCGACAATCTTGCCGAAACCGATCCCCAGAGACGACTTCACCATCAACACGTCGCCAGGTGCGATCGAGTTCAATACGAATTCCAACAATTCTTCCGTCTTCTCGCGATGCTCGACTGCGACGCTGTCGGGAAGCGATTCTTTCAGCACCACCATCTCAGGCCCCGCGAGCCAGACATGTTCGAGACCGGCGGCCAGCAGCGGGCCGGCAAGATCCGCATGCACCTGCTCAGCAAATTCACCCATTTCCAGCATGTCGCCGAGCACGGCGATGCGGCGTCCCCGGCCGGTCGGTTCGGCTGTCGCAAGCAGCGCGATCGCCGCGCGCATGGAGGCCGGATTGGCGTTATAGCTCTCATCGATCAGCGTGAAGCTGCCATTGCCGATCGGAAGCCTGTAGCGCTTGCCCCTACCCTTTTCCGGCTTCAGCGTCGCAAGTGCTTCGATTGCCTTGTCGAGGCTGGCGCCGACGATCGTCACGACACCCAATGCAGCCAGCGCATTCTCAGCGATGTGGCGGCCCGGCGCGCCGATGCGCACTTCCTTGGTATCGCCTCCAACCGTCATCCAGAGCGTCGAGCTTTCGTCCGAGCCGTTGAATTCAGCGAGACGGAACTCCGCCTTGGCATGCTGGCCAAAGGAATGGATCTTCGTGATGCCGAGCGCCTGGGCTGCCTGCTCCAGGAAATTGAACTGATCATTGTCGCGGTTGAGAACGACGTCGCCGCCCGGCTCAAGCCCCTCGAAGATTTCCGCCTTGGCGGCGGCAATTTCCTGAACGCTCTGGAAATTGCCGAGATGGGCCGGCGCGATCGTCGTGATGACAGCGACATGCGGTCGGATCATCTTCACAAGCGGCCGGATCTCGTCCGGATGGTTCATGCCGACCTCGAAGACGCCGAAATAGGTGTCGATCGGCATGCGTGCCAAGGTCAGCGGCACGCCCCAATGATTGTTGAAGGAAGCAACGGACGCATGCACCTTGCCGGAGGGAGACAGCACATGGCGCAGCATCTCCTTGGTCGTCGTCTTGCCGACCGATCCGGTGACGGCAATGATCTTCGCCCGCGAACGCTCACGCGACGCAAGCCCCAGACGGCCGAGCGCGGCAAGCACGTCCTCGACCACGATCATCGGCACTGTCAGGCGCCCCATGGCCGGCAGGCGGGCCTCGCTGACGACCAGCAGCGACGCGCCGTTTGCCATCGCCATCGAAGCATAATCGTGCCCATCCACGCGGTCGCCCTTGATCGCGAAGAAGGCCTCACCGGGCGCAATCGAGCGGCTGTCGATGGAAATGCCGGTAATACCCTGCGGCAGCGAGCCGAACGGACGGCCCGCCATCGCGGCGATCATGTCTTCGGTGGTCCAGAGCCAGTTCATGGTACCCGCTCCTCCAAAGCCTTGCGCACTTCGGCATGATCGGAAAACGGCAGCGTGACGCTGCCGACCGTCTGCCCCTCTTCATGTCCCTTGCCGGCAACGATCAGCGTATCGCCGGATTTCAGCTGCAGAACCGCCTCACGTATCGCCTGGGCGCGGTCGCCGATCTCGGAAGCGCATTTGGCCGCGGCCATGATCTCGCCGCGGATCGCAGCCGGCTCTTCCGAGCGCGGATTATCATCGGTGACGATGACGACATCGGCAAGCCGGCAGGCGATCTCGCCCATAATCGGCCGTTTGCCGCGGTCACGGTCTCCGCCGCAGCCGAACACGACGATGACGCGGCCCGTCGTGAACGGACGCACCGAGTTTAGCACATTTTCCAGCGCGTCCGGCTTGTGGGCGTAATCGACATAGGCGAGCGCGCCGTCCTTGGTATGACCGACCAGCTCAAGACGGCCGGAAGCACCCTGCAGCTTTTCGAGTGCCGCCATCGCGATCTTTGCCGGAACGCCGGTCGACATGGCGAGCGCCGCAGCAACCAGCGCATTGGCGATCTGGAAATCCCCGGCAAGCGGAATATCGACTTCGAAGATCTCACCTTCGGCATGGACTTCCGCAACCTGCTTGTGACGGAAATGCTCGACACGCTTCAGCGTCAGATAGGCACCCTTGCGGCCAACCGTACGCACATCGTGGCCGGCAGCCGTCGCCGCCTTGATCGCCTGCTCCGACCACGGATCGTCTGCGAAGATGATGGCAGGCGAGCCCTTCGGCAGCACCCGGTCGAAGAGATGCATCTTGGCGGCCATATAGTCTTCGACCGTCGGATGGTAATCCATATGGTCGCGGCCGAGATTGGTGAAGGCGGCAGCTGCGAGCTTCACGCCGTCGAGGCGATACTGGTCGAGGCCGTGGCTGGAAGCCTCCATCGAGGCATGCGTGACGCCTTCATCGGCGAGTTCGGCGAGCAACTCGTGCAGCGATACAGTATCAGGCGTCGTCAGCGATCCATATTCATTGCGTGTCGGCGAGATGACGCCGGTCGTGCCGATCATCGCGGCCGCATGGCCGGCATGCGCCCAGATCTGCCGGGTAAAGGAAGCAACCGAGGTCTTGCCGGCCGTGCCCGTCACCGCAACCATCGTCGCCGGCTGGCGGCCGTAGAAATGCGAAGCGGCAACGGAGAGGAAACGGCGCGGCTCGGCAACGACCAGAACCGGTACGGGGGTCTCGGCCGCATGCGATGCGATGACGACGGCAGCACCTTTGGCAACCGCATCAGCGATGAAACCCGCACCATCGGCCTTGGAGCCGGCAATCGCCACGAAAGCCATTCCGGGCGCGACCTTCCGGCTGTCGGAAGACAATCCTGATATATCCAGCGCCCCGGCCGGTCCTTCAAGTTCAGCTTTGAGTTCCGGAAACGCATTTCCGGCGAGGTCCCGCAATTTCATCGAATGCACTTTTCTGGTTCAGGTCGACCGCCCCTTACGAATCGACACCGACATTGATTCACACTCAATAAGACACCAACAAGGCCGAACCGTCTTCGCCAAATTCCGGCTCGACGCCGAGGATGGGCGCTGCACGGCGTACGATGTTCTTGACCATGGGCGCCGCCGTATAGGCGGCGATGCGCTGGTGCTGCTCGCCATCAAGCGGTTCGTCGCAGAAGGTCAGCACCACATATCTTGGATTGTCGATCGGAAAAGCCGCCAGAAAGGCGTTGAAATTGAGGTTGCTGGCGTAGCGGCCGTTGACGACCTTGTCGGCTGTACCGGTCTTGCCGCCGACATTGAAGCCCGGCACGTCGGCGTTGCGGCCGGAGCCCTTCTGGCCATTCAGCTTGAAGAGATAGCGGATGTCGTCGCTCGTCCCCTTCTTGACGACCATCTCGGCCACGTCATCAGCCTGGTCGCGGGTGCGCGGCAGGAAAGTCGGCTCGATCAGCTTGCCGCCATTGATGAGCGCAGCACCAGCGACAGCCGTCTGCAGCGGCGTCGTCGCCACACCATGGCCGAAGGAGATCGTGATGGAATTGATCTTTTTCCAGACGCGCGGCTGGCTCGGCATCTTCACCTCCGGCAGCTCGGTCTGCATCTTGGTCAGCAGGCCGAAACGCGTCAGATAGTCCTTCTGCATCTCCATGCCGACGATATCGATCATTCTCGCCGTGCCGATATTGGAGGAATATTCGAAGATTTCCGGAACGGTCAGCCAGCGGCGCTGGCCGTGGAAGTCGTGAATGGTGAAGCCCCCGATGCGGATCGGGTTGGTCGCGTCGAAACTATCCTTCAGCGAGACCTTGCCGCTGTCGATCGCCATTGCGGTCGAGAAGGTCTTGAAGGTCGAGCCCATCTCGAACGTCCCGTTCGACATGCGGTTCAGCCAGCCGTCCTTGGAGCCTTCCTGCGGATTGTTCGGATCGAAATCCGGCGCAGACGCCATGGCGAGCACTTCGCCGGTATGGGCATCCAGCACGACGGCCCCCGCACCCTTTGCCTTGTAATTGACCACCGCATTGGCGACGACATCGCGCACGATCGCCTGCACGCGCACATCGATCGAAAGGCGCACCGGCTCCAGCGGCTGGTTGCTCGTCATGCCGACCGAGGCGAGATCGGCAAGCCCCTGGTCGTCGATATATTTTTCCATGCCGGCCACGCCGCGGTTGTCGATGTTGACATAGCCGAGGATATGCGCGGCCGTCGCGCCGCCCGGATAGAAGCGGCGCTTTTCCGGACGGAAACCTATGCCGGGAATACCAAGCGCCAGGATCTGGCTCTGCTGTTTCGGCGTCAGCTGGCGGCGCAGCCAGGCGAAATGCGAGGTGCGGCTCGAGAGCTTCTTGTAGGTATCCTTGACGTCGAGGTCGGAAAGCACCGTCTGCAGCTTCTCTACGGCCTCGTCGGTATCGACGATCTTGTTCGGCTCGGCAAAGAGCGAAACGGTTCGGATATCGGTCGCCAGCACTTCGCCGTTGCGGTCGACAATATCGGGGCGCGACGCCATCAGCCGATCGGGCGGAAGGATGGACGAGACCGATTCCGGTTCCTTCATCGCATATTCGACCATACGGGCGCCGATAACCGCATAGAGGGCGGTAAAGCCGACGATCAGCAGGCCGACGCGGCTCCTGGCCTGCCCGGCCCTGCGCTTGCGCGAGCCTTCGATCGCCATGCCCGAGGGGGCGCCGAAACGGTCGTAGACGCCGGCGGAAAAATGCGCCTGGCTCTTCAGCACCATGATGCGGGAAAGGAAGGACATTATTCCACCGCTCCCGTTTCGATCTGGTCCGCGTCTTCGGCTTCGCGGGGCGCTGGCATCGGGATCGGTTGAGCCTTGGCGGCAGCACCCGGCTTGGCGCCCGCCTTGGCTTCGGTGATATCAGGCGGAGGAACCTGCGACTTCAGCATCGGCAGCTCGCGCGCATGGGCAAGCGAGGTCGAATCCGTCGGCTGCAGCTGCAGCTCGCTGTTATAGGCATTGACCAGCCGCTCCAGCCGGTTCGGCTGCGATTGCAGCGCCCAGTCGGCCTTCAGGAGATCGATCGTGTCCTTCTCCAGCTTGATCTCCGCTTCGAGGCGATGAACCTCCTCGAGCTTAAGCTCCGCGCGGTGCTTGATCGTATAGGTGACGGCGGCTGCCGCTGTCATGATGCCGATGAGCACAAGATCGAACGTTCTCAGCATATCAACCTCCAAGCTTTCCGAGGCTGGCAAGATTTGGGAATCCGAAGAGCGACATGTCTTCGGATTCAGCGGGGGCGGTGGTGCGCTGGCCGGCGCGCAGCTTGGCGGAACGGGCGCGCGGATTGGCCTGAGCTTCTTCTTCGCTGGCAGAAACCATCGACTTGCCGACCGGCTCGAAGGTCGCGGCGCGCTCATGCGCAATGGGCAGATGACGGGAGCCGGAAGCCTTGCCGGCACGGTCGGAGAAGAACTTCTTGACGATACGGTCTTCCAGCGAATGGAAGGTGACGACGACGAGACGGCCGCCGGGCTTCAGCGCCCGCTCGGCAGCAAACAGCGCCTGCGCCAGCTCGCCGAGCTCGTCATTGACGAAGATGCGCAGCGCCTGGAAGACGCGCGTTGCCGGATGGATCTTGTCCTTCATCTTGCGCGGCGTCACCAGCTCGATCAGGCCGGCGAGATCGCGCGTCGTCTCGAAAGTTTTTTCGACGCGGCGCTTTTCGATCGCATGCGCAATGCGTGGCGCTTGGCTCTCTTCGCCGAGATAGTGGAAAATCCGGATGAGATCGGCGACCTTGGCGCGATTGACCACATCGGCAGCGGAAACACCGGCAGCCGACATGCGCATGTCGAGCGGCCCGCTCTTCTGGAACGAGAAGCCGCGCTCGGCCTCATCGATCTGCATGGAGGAAACACCGATATCGAGCACCACGCCATCAAGCCCGCCACCGGGCGCATGATTGGCAAGTTGCGAAAATTGCGAATGGATGAGCTTGAGATGACCGCTATGGGCGGCGACGAGCGCCTGGCCGGCGGCAATCGCCGTCGGATCGCGATCGAGCGCGATCACATCGGCACCTGCGTCGAGAATGGCGGAGGTATAGCCACCCGCACCAAAGGTGCCATCGAGGATGACCTTGCCGGAAAAAGGCTCCAGCGCCGCAACCACTTCCTTGAGAAGAACCGGAATGTGGCGAACCGGTCCGCCACCGGCTTCAGTTGAACCTCCGCCAGGATTCGCCGCCATTCCGTTCCCTCGTTCGTTCAGGAACGCTTGCCCGCCAGCTTGCGCTCCCCTCGTGCCTGCGCCTGTGCGGCCGCGAATGCTTGCGGCTGCCAGAGCTGAAAGTGATCCGCCCGACCCACGAAGGTCACCTCGTCCGAAATACCGGTGAAGCCGCGAATGAAATCCGTGACCATCAACCGCCCCTCGGCGTCGAGCTTCATGAAGACCCCGCCCCCATGAATGAGAAGCGACATCTCGTTTGCATCCGGCGAAAACGGATCCTCCGCCGCAATCTGCCGCTCGAACCTTTCCAGAAGATCCAAACCGCCGACGCTGATCGCCGGAAACACAAAGTCCTGAAAGCAATAAAGCTCCTGAACGTTGCGCTGCGCCAGCACGGAACGAAACGCCGCCGGCACGGAAACCCGGCCCTTGGTATCGATCCTGTTGGTCGCATTCGAAAGGAAGCGGCTCATGACACGAAACATCCGTTTCCGAAAGAGCCCGGAATGCCATTGGCCGCCCGAAACCCTCAAAGTCAGGCACAGCTTCGCAAGCCGAAAGAACCAAGGCCCTCCCGACGCTTCCGATCCGGAAGGCGCCTTTGCTTTGCGATTGATGGGCAGATGATTGCCCTGATGCAGTGCGCATTTGGGATAGCATGGGACCATATGGGCGTCAATGGGATGAGCCCATTTTGAGGCGGGCGCAGTATCAAACATTTATAAGCTGTTAAGTTTAACAAAGGGTTAGGAAAGCGATTCTCAAACGCCACCCGAAGCACACTGAGCGAACGGGAGATCCGGCCAAGCAAGATCCGTGAGACCTCGCCTCCATTTCAGACATTTCAATGGCTTGATAGGAAGGATATTGGATTTTGCGGCAAAGCGGACGCCGGAAAAGGTAATCGCCAGTTGGCCTGTAAGCCGGGTTCTGTATGGCTCCGGCGAACCGGAACGTGGCAGCCATTCATCTGGGACAGCGCTTGCACGCTGCCTCACGCAACCCACCCGGATGACTGACCCAGAAACAGGCCGGAAGGCTTTCGCCAACCGCGTCATCCCTATTCGGTTTTGCTCCCGGTGGGGTTTACCGTGCCATATCCGTTGCCGGAGATGCGGTGGGCTCTTACCCCACCCTTTCACCCTTACCTGTCAAGACAGGCGGTTTGCTTTCTGTGGCACTTTCCCTGAGGTCGCCCTCGCCGGACGTTATCCGGCACCGTGTTTCCGTGGAGCCCGGACTTTCCTCACCCTACCGCCTTTCGGCATTGGTAAAGCGCGGCTGCCCGGCCAACTGGCAGGGGCTCCCTTAAACGAGGAAGCCCGCAAATGCCAACGAAATATGGGGTGGTAGGCTTAACGGAAATAAGGTGTGAAATCCGTGGCGTAGCCCTGATCCTTGATTCTGCCTGCCAGAAGCAGTTCAGCCCCCAGCCTGCCGATCTCGTCGGAGCTCTTGGCAGACGTTCCCGAGCAGCCGGTCAGAACGGCAATATGCGGCGAAGCGGTATAGCCAATCATCGGATAGCGGCTCTTGGTATAGGAGACCACGCAGGATGCACTCGAAATGGACCGTGCCTCGAGTTCCGGCACGATGCGTGCAACGATGCCCTCGAAGTGTTCGCGCGCAACCTCGCGCCCGTCGGTGCGGAACCAGGCACGCATGTCTTTATCATTGTTCAGCACCAGATTGTCCGGATCACCGCCGATCTTCAGATAAAGCCTGCCGTCGGGATAGCGGATCGGCGGCAGCAGGTAGATGTCGATGCCGGGTGCATCGAGGATCAGCGACGGCATGCCGGCAAAGCGATGCGCATCCTCTTCCGCCACTTCGAAAAGTGTCACGGTGCGCCCGTAAACCGTCATATCAACGGATTGCGGCAAGAGATTCTGCGAAATGGAAAAACCGCCGGCCGCAAGCAGCACTTTCTCGGCGCGATAGACCTCGCCGCCCGCCATTGTGACGACAGCCGCACCGCCCTCCTCCCGGATCGAGATGACATGATCACGGATCACCGCCGCACCTGCCTTCTCGGCAAGCAGCGACTGCGCCCTTACAAGCTTGCGCGGGCTGATATGCCCCGCTCCCTTCGCTTCGAAAATGCCGGTACTGCCGGAGGGAAAGGCGAAATAGGGAAACTGTCTCTTCAGGCCAACCTCATCGAGGGAGGCGGTCTCCACACCGAGCGAGATCGCTGCCCGCCTTGTATCGTTGAGATAATCGCTTTCGGAAGGCGCCACGGCGACACAGCCTGCCTCCGTATAGAAATCGATGCCGCTTTCTTTGGCGATCTCGCCATAGCGGGCGATGGAGCGATTGGCGAGCAGGGCCCAGTCGCGATCCGGATCGATGGTGCGGGTGATGCGTCCTTCATCATAATGGCTGGCGAAGACGCCGTCGTGCGCCTTGCGGTCTTCAGGCTCGTCCGGGCCGATGACGGCAACGCCGTCCGTCTGGCGCGCCAGATATTTTGCGGCCGCGGCACCCATCATGCCGCGGCCGATGACGATGAATTTAAAATCGACTGCCATATCTCACCTCGCTAAAGGCTAGCGATAACATGGCAATCGTTCTGAATCATCCGGCCCCTGTCAGAGACAAGCGTTTCCGTTTCAGAGCATCGCAAGAACCTTGCCGCAATAGGACTTGGAGACCGGGTTCATGCGCGTCGCGCCGTGACCGGCATTGTACTTGAGGATGGTATTGCAGGTCTGCCCGCCACCGAGATCGTGGGCGGCCGCCAGGTACTTCATGCCGTATTTGATGTTGGTTTCCGGATCGAACAGACCCTTGGCACCGCCGGAATAGCCCATCATGCGGGCCGTCGCCGGCTTGATCTGCATCAGGCCGATTTCGCCGTGGCTGCCGCGCGCCATCGGATTGAAATTGCTTTCAACACGGATGACAGCAGTCGCAAGAGCCACCGGCACATCATATTGATTGGCATATTTGCTGATCAATGCGGAATAGGAATTGCCGGAAACATCGGCGACGGGATAGCCACTCTGGCGCTCGACCGTCTTCAGCGGACGCTCTGTTTTCTTCTGTACACGCTGCGCCGTTCTCTGCGGGCGTTCTTTCTTATGCACGCGCTCCGCTGTCTTCTGCGGACGCTCCACTTTCTTCACGGGCGCATCGGCTCGTACGCCCCAGTCATTCGCAAAGGCAAAGCTATTTCCCGCCAGCACCATGCCAACGCATGCTGCAGCAACAACAATCAATTTTCTCATGTAGTCTTGATCACTCCGACCCAAAGAATTGCCGGGCTGCGCGCCTCGCCAGCATGGAGAATACCTGACCAAGAACTGATCAGGTTTCGCAGCAATTCTTATCGTTTCACATGACGCCTTCGATTTAACTTGGGAACAACCATCGGCGCCGCTTAGCGGAAGCTCTTAGACCATCGCAATGAGGAGATAATAGGGAAATGATGTGGCAGTCCGAATTTCGCGTCTGAACATGGAAAATCGGTAATGTCAGAAACTATGAAAGGTCAGGAATACCGCGGCAGCGCCGAAAGCAGGCGATGCAGCGTATCGATCGTCGAGAAATCGGCGATCCCGTCTACCCGTTCGGGGCGGAAATGCCGCTGGAAGGCTTCCACGTCCCCGGCCGTCTTATCGCTGAATTCGCCTGTGATCTCAGTGCCGTAACCATAGAGCGACAGCATGGACTGCAGTGCCTCGATCGGCTGCCCGCGATCACCGCGCTGGAAGAAGCGCCCGCCGGTAATAGCGGCCGGTTCCACCCAATGGCCGATGCCGGCCCGATACAGCTCGCGCCAGGGGAATTTTTCGCCCGGATCGACCTTGCGCACAGGGGCGACGTCGGAGTGGCCGAGCACCCTTTCAGGCGCGATTGACCAGCGATCGCCGCAATCGCGACATAATTCGATCACCGCCGCAATCTGCTTTTTCGGATAATCCGGAAGCCCGCCCGGATGGCCGGCATTGGCGATCTCGATGCCGATTGACAGTGAGTTGATATCCGTCTCGCCGTGCCAGAAACTCTTGCCCGCATGCCATGCGCGCCGATTCTCAGGCACGAGTTGCACGATCTCGCCGTCCGGGTGCACGAAATAATGGCTTGAGACCTGGCTTTCGTCCCGACAGAGCCACTCGAGTGCTCCTTCCGGGCTCGGCATGCCGGTATAGTGCAGCAGGATCATATCAGGCTTGCGTCCGTCAGCGCGCTCGCCATGGTTCGGCGAAGGCTGGACGCACGCCTGCTTGTAATCGGCCTCGAATGAGGTCATGCGGCGCGGCGTTCCTTTTCGATCGCCGCATAGGCGTCGTTCAGCGCTGCCATACGTTCATTGGCAATCGCATGAAACTCTTCCGGCACGCCGCGCGAGATCAGCCGGTCCGGATGATGCTCGCTGACGAGCACATGGTAGTGGCGGCGGATCGTCGGGAAATCATCTGCCGGCGAAACTCCGAGAACCTTGTAGGGGTCGCGTCCATCGGAAACGTGACGCGCAGCGATCTGATCGAAACGGGCCTCGCTCATCTGGAAGATCTCGGCGATATGGCGCAGGAAATTCATTTCATTCTCGTGGATCAGCCCATCCGCCTTGGCAATATGGAACAGACCATCAAGAACGTCTTCCAGAACCGGGCAATTGGCGGCGCAGGTCGAGCAGAGCGTAGACAGCTTCGCTGCATAGGCCTCGTAACCGGCAACGTCCTGGCGGGCGAGATTATAGAGGCGCGCGACATTCTTCGCCTCGCTCGGAGGAAACTCGAAGATATCGCGGAAAGCCTGCACTTCCTTTTCGCTGACGATACCGTCAGCCTTTGCCATCTTGGCCGAAAGCGCAATGACAGCTACGGAGAAAGCAACCTTGCGGCGCGTCTCCGGATCACCTTCGAAAACCGTGCGAATAGCCTCGACCACCGCGGAGAGCGCATTGCCCGCCGCATTGCCAATGGCATTCACCAGTTTTTCCCAGAAAGACATCGTCATCTTCTCGCAATGCAGCAAGTTCTAGAAGAAACACCTTGACCAAATAATCGTTGCCATTGCAAGGCGGCTATTGGTCGTAGGTTTGAAAACAGTTTTCACAATTCGGTAATGGTCGCTGATGCCGCGACCATCCGCTGTGTCCGCCATTTCCTGTATTATCCACACAGCGGCCGGCGATTTCCACAACACTTATGGATAGGTGGACTGGCATTGAACCGATTATATCGCCGCTTCCGGCACCCGCTCCGCAGAAAGGCGCGTTTTTCGTAAATTCTTTACTTTACAGGCCACTTTCCCTGCCGCATCCATGCGTTACCTGAAGCATGTCGCGCAAAACTGTACAGCGGTTTTGCGGTCACGACATGCGGAAAACAAAGACTTAACGCGTGGCAGACGGATCTGAAAAATCGTGACACGCTTTAGGCTGCACGTAGTCGCGCATCGGGCGCCAAAGGAGGGATTATGGCCAAACAGAAAGTCGCAATGCTGACCGCCGGAGGCCTCGCGCCCTGCCTCTCATCCGCCGTCGGCGGCCTCATCGAACGATATAGCGACGTTGCACCCGATATCGAGCTCATCGCCTACAAGTCCGGTTATCAGGGCGTGCTGCTCGGCGACAGCGTCGCGATCAACAAGGAAATGCGCGAGAAGGCGCCGCGCCTGCACCGTTATGGCGGCTCGCCGATCGGCAACAGCCGCGTGAAGCTCACCAATGCCGCCGACTGCGTGAAGCGCGGTCTCGTCAAGGAAGGCGAAAATCCGTTGCGGGTCGCCGCGGAGCGCCTTGCCAATGACGGCGTCACCATCTTGCATACGATCGGCGGCGACGACACGAATACGACAGCCGCGGATCTGGCCGCCTATCTTGCGGCAAACGGTTATGATCTCACGGTCGTCGGCCTGCCGAAAACCGTCGACAACGACGTCGTGCCGATCCGCCAGTCGCTCGGCGCCTGGACGGCCGCCGAAGTCGGCGCCCACTTCTTCGACAATGTCAGCAACGAACAGACCGCCGCCCCGCGCACGCTCGTCATTCACGAGGTCATGGGCCGCCACTGCGGCTGGCTGACGGCCGCTACCGCCCGCGCCTATCTCCAGCGCACCAAAGGCAATGAATATGTCGATGGCCTGATGATGAACGCGCATATGAAGAGCATCGACGCCGTCTACCTGCCGGAAATGGCCTTCGATCTCGATGCCGAGGCCGCGCGCCTGAAGGAGATCATGGACCGCACCGGCCATGCCACGGTCTTCGTATCGGAAGGCGCCTGCCTCGATGCCATCGTTGCCGAACGCGAGGCCGCCGGCGAGACGGTCAAGCGCGATGCCTTCGGACATGTGAAGATCGACACGATCAATGTCGGCGCCTGGTTCCAGAAGCAGTTCGCAAGCCTGCTCGATGCCGAGCGCTCGCTCGTCCAGAAATCCGGTTATTTCGCCCGTTCAGCACCGGCAAACGGCGACGATCTGCGCCTGATCCAGAGCATGGTAGACCTCGCAGTCGAAAGCGCTCTCAACAAGATCTCGGGTGTAACCGGCCATGATGAAGCGCAGAACGGCAAGTTGCGCACAATAGAATTTCCGCGCATCAAGGGTGGCAAGCCATTTGATCTTGCAACCGCATGGTTTGGTGAAGTAATGAGCCAGATCGGGCAAAAATACAGGGCGGCATGATTGACGGATGGCTAATATGGTGTCTTTGCTTGTTCTCTAGGAATAGGAGGAGATTCCATGTCGCTTGAAGCTTGGCTCGCTTTTGCAGCCGCATCCGCCATCATGCTCGCCATACCGGGACCGACCATTCTTCTGGTCGTTTCCTATGCGCTGGGTCATGGCCGGAAAACGGCGCTGGCGACCGTTTCGGGCGTGGCGCTCGGCGATTTCACGGCCATGACGGCGTCGCTTTTTGGACTGGGCGCACTGCTCGCCGCATCCGCGACACTGTTCACCGTGCTGAAGTGGATCGGCGGCGCTTACCTGATTTGGCTCGGAATCAAGCTCTGGCGGGCTCCGATCGTCGGCGAACACATCGCGGACAACGATAACCTGCCGGAAGAAAAGTCGCTGCGGATCTTCCTGCACGCCTATATGGTGACGGCGTTGAACCCGAAGAGCATTGTCTTCTTCGTCGCCTTCGTTCCGCAGTTCCTCAACCCCGCCCTTCCCTTCTTCGATCAGATGCTGATCATGGAAGCGACATTCCTCGTTCTCGCCACCATTAATGCGTCCTGCTACGCCATGGCCGCGCATGCCGCCCGAGGCCTGATTCGTAAGGCCAGCGTGCAGCGCGCGGTCAACCGCACCGGTGGCACTCTCCTCATCGCTGCCGGCGCCGTAACCGCCGGGTATCGTCGTATTGCAGCCTAGTAATATTCCGTGGTTGCTGGAAAGCCACGAATAGGTTAATGGCTATCCCCGGGCTTAAGGTATTTAGTAACTTTTAAGACGCTGCCGGGGCGGCGGGATTCACGAAAGTGAGAGAATGGTAGCGATCGGATTTTCCGGCCTGAAACGCAGTCTTGTGGTCTCTACCATGCTCTGCGGTGTCATTTCCGGATGCGCGAGCGTCGAATATACCTCTCAGGCGGAACTGACCGCCGCACAGACCGTGATTCCCATGCCGAAGCCGGGTGAAGATGCAACGCTGGCTGCTATCCCGACTGCTGAAGGCGCAAACGGCCCGGCCGTCGCCACTCTCAATCCCCAGGCAGCAACTGCCGCACCTGTTCTCACTGCAGCCGCAATGCCGAATGTCGTCTCCCCCGTGCAGCAGCAGGCTGGCGATTTTGCCATGCAGGGCGGTGTCCAGCAGGTTGCCGTCAACGGCTATGCTCCCATTCCGCTCACGCCCGAAATGACGGCGATCCAGTCCGTCGTTCCGACGCCGCGTCCGGGCTCGCCGGCAAGCCCCTCCACGCAGCTTGCCTTCGCCGCCACCACACCGCAGAACGGCGCGCTCGCAGCGCTTGCCGCCGTCGACACCACACCGCGCTTCACCATGGACTACGGCTTCGACGAGTCCGGTCCGATCGATCCGCCGGCCGCCCCGCCGATGTTCAGCGATGACGACCGCGACGATGCGCCGACCGTCGAAAAGAGCTTCGTCAGCAAGCTCATCAGCAAATATTCGAAGCTTTACGAAATTCCGGAATCGCTGCTCCACCGCGTCGTTCATCGCGAGAGCCGCTACAATTCCAAGGCCTACAACAAGCGCGGCTACTTCGGTCTCATGCAGATCAAGTACAACACCGCAAAGTCGATGGGTTACGGCGGCAATCCCGCCGGCCTCTTCGACGCCGAAACCAATATCAAATATGCAGGCAAGTACCTGCAGGGCGCCTGGCAGGTAGCCGACAAGAAGGAAGACGACGCCGTTCGTCTCTATGCCCGCGGTTACTATTATGACGCCAAGCGCAAGGGCATGACCGACATTGCCCAAGGCAATTACTGATAGTCCAATTACTGATACAAAACACCATCAGTGACGGGCCTCAGCCGGCTTCGCCGACTGAAGCGTATTGAGAATTTCCTTCAGCACGATCTGCGGCCTGTAGCCCAGCCAGCTCGGCGTCAACCCCATGCGGACGAAAACGAGATTGGCCGAAGGAATGATTGCCACCGTCTGGCCGTCATGGCCCTGCATCCAGAACGTATCCTGCGGCAGGCCGAATTCCGCGCTCGTGCCGCCCCCCGGCCCCGCAAGCCAGGCCTGGCCTTGCGTATATTTGCCGCCCGAACTTGCCGTCGGCGTGCGGATCATCGCAACAAACCCTTCCGGCAAAAGCCTCTGGCCGTTCCACACGCCATCCTGAAGCAGGAACTGGCCGAAACGCGCCCAGTCATGCCCCGTGGCATAGAGATAGGAACTGCCGGTAAACGTACCGCGCTCATCGGCCTCGAAGACAGCGCTCGTCATCCCGAGTGGAGAAAACAGCGCATCGCGGGGATAATCGAACGCCGCCCGCGGATCGCCGACCTTGTTCATCCAGATACGTGACAGAAGCACGGCCGTACCGCTGGAATACCGGAAAACTGAGCCCGGAGCAGCCACCAGAGGCGCACCGGCCGGCAGGGAAACCATATCGGGGTCGAGGTAGAGCATGCGCGTCACATCGGCAACTGCGCCATAATCCTCGTTGAAAGCGAGCCCGCTTTCCATGCCGAGCAAGTCGGAGAGCTTGATGTCGCCGCGCGGATCATTCGCCCATTGCGGCAGGAGATGCGTGTCATCGAAGGAGATCTTGCCCGACAGCATCAGCCTGCCGATCAGCGCCGCATTGACGGTCTTCGTCATCGACCAGCCGACCAGCGGCGTATCGGCGTTGAAGCCCGGCCCGTAGCTTTCGGCAATGATGCGACCATCCTGCACGACGACCATCGCCCGCATGGCAGGCCCAGCAAGCTTGGCGTCGGCGAGAAGGGCCGCGACTTTGGCATTGCCGGTCGCAGGATCAACGCCGTCGCCGTCCGGCCAGACCGCGTCATTTTCACCCACCTGAGGCGCCGGCACCAGCGGTGCGGCCCTGGCGGCGGCATCGAAATCGCCATCAGGCACGCTCGTGCAGCCCAGAGCACCGCGATAAAGCGCGTAGCTCGGCGCAAACAGGCCCATGAAACGCGAAGTCACCCGCCCGCTGTCACGATCGATCTCGACGCGCATCAGCCTGAGCAGCGGGTTTCCAGGCGCTTGGACATCGTCGTAAAGAACGGCGTCGGGATCACGACCGGCAATAAAGACATTGGAGCAGACGATCTTGGCTGCGTAGCCATTGCCCACCTTCAGGAGCTCCGGCGGGCTTATGGAGAGCCACGCGACTGCGCCTATGGCAACGAGAATGACGAGCAGGGTCAAGCCCTTGAAGATACGCGGAACAACTCGCATGCAATCCTCCACGGAACGGAGAGAAGCAGGAAACTTGGCTCACGGAAAGAGAGAAGCGAAAAGAAGTGTTTTAATCGACTTCAAATTTCGCGGAAGTCTTGGCCGGGTCTCCTCGAAGCCTTGGCCCACAGGGCTCGTCATCAAACTGTAGCAGAGGCGCGTTACACGCCCTGAACGCTAAAAAGGTGACAGACTCATGTCGGAATTTGCACCGGATACCGGCTTCCGCAAGAACCGGAAACTCAAGGCAGCGCTTCTCCGCCACAAGGCTTTTTCCAAGGACGGCTTCTCCGAGCGTCTCTTCGGCCTTCTCTTCTCCG
This sequence comes from Rhizobium sp. 768_B6_N1_8, assembly GCF_051811225.1. Taxonomy (NCBI): domain Bacteria; kingdom Pseudomonadati; phylum Pseudomonadota; class Alphaproteobacteria; order Hyphomicrobiales; family Rhizobiaceae; genus Rhizobium; species Rhizobium sp. 768_B6_N1_8. The sequence continues at coordinate 2,859,402 of NZ_JBPWPV010000001.1, forward strand.
GCCTCGTATACCCACAGATCTGGGAAGACCCGGATCTCGATATGCAGGCGATGGAGCTGAAGCCCAATCACCGTATCGTCACGATCGGCTCGGGCGGCTGCAACATGCTGGCCTACCTTTCCAAGGCGCCGGCTTCGATCGACGTGGTCGACCTCAATCCGCACCACATTGCGCTGAACAGGCTGAAGCTTGCCGCCTTCAAGAACCTGCCGGGCCATTCCGATCTCGTGCGCTTCCTGGCGATGCCGAACGAGAAGTCGAACAGCCGGGTTTTCGACCGCTATCTGTCGTCCAATCTCGATGATACGACCCGCGCCTACTGGAACACCCGCAAGTTCGGCCGCCGGCGCGTCACGGTTTTTGACCGCAACATTTATGAAACCGGCCTGCTCGGCCGCTTCATCGGTGCCGCTCATCTTCTCGCCCGCCTGCATGGCGTGAAACTGCAGGAAATGACCAAGGCCCGCACGATTCGCGAGCAGCGCCAGTTCTTCGACGATCAGATCGCTCCTCTCTTTGAAAAGCCCGTCGTTCGCTGGATCACCAACCGCAAGAGCTCGCTTTTCGGTCTTGGCATTCCGCCGCAGCAATATGACGAGCTGGCAAGCCTTGCCGCCGACAATTCCATCGCACCGGTTCTGAAACACCGTCTGGAAAAGCTCGCCTGCCATTTCCCGATGCGCGACAACTATTTCGCCTGGCAGGCCTTTGCGCGCCGCTACGCCGATGGCGAGGAAGGCCCGCTGCCGACCTATCTGAAGCCGGAGCACTATGAGGTGATCCGCGCCAATGTCGACCGCGTTAACGTACACCACGCAAGCTTCACCGAGCTTCTGGCCGGCGAGCCCGCCGCATCGCGCGACCGCTACATCCTGCTCGACGCGCAGGACTGGATGACGGACCAGCAGCTCAATGATGTCTGGCGCGAAATCACCCGCACCGCCCGCGATGGAGCCCGCGTGATCTTCCGCACGGCCGCCGAAAAGAGCATCATCGAAGGCCGCCTTGCCCCTGAAATCCGCGACCAGTGGCATTATTTCGAAGAGCAGTCGCGTGAGATGACCACCCAGGACCGCTCGGCAATCTACGGCGGCTTCCACATCTACGGGAAGAAGGCGTGAGCAAAGTCGACGAGATGACCGTCAAGAGCGAGGAACATGCCGACCTGATGGACGGCATGTACCGCTACCAGCGCCATTTCTATGATCTCACCCGCAAATATTATCTTCTCGGCCGTGACAGCACGATCCGCAATCTCGACGTTCCCGAGGGCGGCACGCTCCTAGAAGTCGGCTGCGGCACCGGCCGCAACATGGCGCTTGCCCACAAGCATTTCCCGACGGCCAAGCTCTACGGTCTCGACATTTCCCAGGAAATGCTGATTTCCGCCCGCAAGACTTTCGCCACCAAGGCGACGGTCCCGGATTTCCGGGTGGCGGATGCCACGGCCTATACGCCGCGCGAATTCGGCACCACCGGTTTCGACCGCATTCTGATTTCCTATGCACTGTCGATGATCCCGGATTGGGAACGCGCGGTGGATGCGTCGATTGCCGCGCTCAATCCCGGCGGCCAGCTCCACATCGTCGATTTCGGCCAGCAGGAGGGCCTGCCCGGCTGGTTCCGCAGCCTGCTGCAGGCCTGGCTCGCCAAATTCCATGTCACGCCGCGTGCCAATCTGCGCGAGGTTCTGGAAGCGCAATCCGCTGAAAACAACGCGCGGCTGTCGTTCGAGACGATCGGCGGCGGTTACGCCTGGCGGGCGGCGATTATCAGCAGGCGCTCATAATTCGCTTGTAAATAACCATTTTTTTACGTTGATATTAGAAAAGAGGGTTATACCCTCTGCAGGGCGCGTCTTTTCGAAGGTCAGGCTGTGGGGCAGATCCATCATCACGACGGAACATTTATGCGTCGGCTTCTGTTTTGCGTCCTGCCGCTTGCCCTGCTGCTCGCCGGTTGCAGCTCCACGGGTTACGATTATCTCGAAACCGCTTCTATAAAGCCGAAGGCCCGCTTCAAGGATACCGATCCCCAGGATTTCGGGCCCAAGCGCCCGCAGCAAAACGCTGTCCACGGCATCGACATTTCCAAATGGCAGGGTGATATCGACTGGCAGACGGTGCGCAAATCCGGCGTCGCCTTCGCCTTCATCAAGGCGACCGAAGGCAAGGACAGGATCGATCCGCGCTTTGACGAATACTGGCGCGAGGCAGCTGCGTCAGGCATTCCGCATGCGCCCTATCACTTCTATTATTTCTGCTCCTCCGCCGACGACCAGGCCGACTGGTTCATCCGCAACGTTCCCAGGGAATCCATGCGTCTGCCGCCGGTGCTGGATGTCGAGTGGAATGCAGAATCGAAGACCTGTCGCTTCCGCCCCGACCCGGCCACCGTACGTTCTGAAATGCAGCGCTTCATGGATCGCCTGGAAGCCTATTACGGCAAGCGGCCGATCATCTACACCTCTGTCGATTTCCACCGCGAGAATCTAGCCGGCTATTTCCAGGACTATCATTTCTGGGTCCGCTCGACCGCCAAACATCCTGACGTGACCTATGCCGACCGACGCTGGGCCTTCTGGCAGTATACGTCGACAGGCGTCATTCCCGGCATTCAGGGGCCAACGGATATCAATGTCTTCGCCGGCTCCGCGAAAAACTGGAACAACTGGGTGGCTGACGTTTCCAAGGATAGAAATTCTTAGTAACGTGCCCTAATCTTTCTTGCTTCCGTCACATTCATCTGTGAAATCGGCGGCATTCTATGTCATTTTACGAGGATCGTTTCATGCACCGCTCGCTCAAAAGCTGCTCTGCACTTGCCCTTCTGTTTGCCTGCGTCCTAGCAACAGGCGCTGCCGCCCAGCAGGCTCCGGATGCGGCAGCTTCGGCCCCGGCAGCACCCTGCGGTGGCGATCTCTCCACCTTCCTCCAGGGCGTCAAGAAAGAGGCGATTGCAGCGGGTGCGAGCGCCGAAGCAGCAGACCAGGCGTTGGCCGGCGCTGAGATCGATCCCAAAGTCCTGAGCCGCGACCGGGCCCAGGGCGTCTTCCGCCAGACCTTTCTGGAATTCTCGCAGCGCACCGTCAGCCAGGCTCGCCTCGATATCGGCCGCCAGAAGATGAAGCAATATGCCGATGTTTTTGCCCGCGCCGAGCAGGAATTCGGCGTTCCCGCCGGGATCATCACCGCCTTCTGGGCAATGGAAACGGATTTCGGCGCCGTACAGGGCGATTTCAACACGCGTAACGCGCTGGTGACGCTTTCCCATGACTGCCGGCGCCCGGAACTCTTCCGCCCGCAGTTGATCGCCCTCATCGAAATGGTGCAGCATGGCGACCTCGACCCGCAGACCAACACCGGCGCCTGGGCCGGTGAAATCGGCCAGGTTCAGATGCTGCCGCGCGATATCATCGCCTATGGCATGGATGGCGACGGCGACGGCCATGTTCGCCTCAAGCAGAGCGGCCCGGACGCGATCCTGACGGCCGCCAAGTTTATCCAGCATCTCGGCTTCGAGCGCGGCCAGCCCTGGCTGCAGGAAGTCACCGTGCCAGATAACCTTCCCTGGGAAAAGTCGGGCCTCGGCGGCACGATGACGGCTGGCGAATGGTTCAACCTCGGCGTCAAGCCGCGTGACGGCAACACCGCTTTCGCCAATCTCGAAGGCGATCTCGTCCTGCCGCAGGGTCGCCTTGGACCAGCCTTCATCGCCTATCCCAATTTCAAGATCTATCTGGAATGGAACAAGTCGTTCATCTACACGACCTCTGCGGCCTATTTCGCGACCCGCCTCTCCGGCGCCCCGACCTATCAGAAGGGCACGCCCGAACAGGGCCTTTCCAACGACCAGATGAAGCAGCTGCAGACGAAGCTCGATTCGCTTGGCCATGACGTCGGCGAGATCGACGGCATCCTTGGCTCCGGCACTCGTGTGGCGATCCAGAAGGAACAGCTCCGCCTCGGCATACCGGCCGACGGCTGGGCGACACCGGCCCTGCTGAACGCGCTCTGAGACTTCACATTTTCTCTTTCGCCACCCGGCTGCATGAATCGGGTGGCGGCTATCCGCCGATCGGTTAAACCTCCCAGCAAATGGGAGGGATCGGCATGGAACAGAAAATGAGTGCTTTGACCTGGGGGCTTCTTGCCCTGCTCGGTCTGATCTGGGGCGGCTCCTTCTTCTTCGCGCGCATCGCTGTTGTGGAGGTGCCGCCACTCACCCTCGTCTTCCTGCGCCTCTCCATCGCAGCCGTCGCGCTGCATATCTACATCGGCGGGCGCTTCAGCATCTATCCACTGCTGAAGAGCCGGTGGCGCGAATTCCTCATTCTCGGCATCCTCAACAACGCACTGCCCCACGCGCTGATCTTCTTCGGTCAGACACGCATCGGCGCCGGCCTTGCCTCCATTCTCAATGCCACGACGCCGATCTGGACGGTGCTGATCGCCAATTACCTGACATCAGATGAGAAGCTCTCCTCGGCCAAGATCATCGGCTGCCTTACCGGCCTTCTCGGCACAGTCGTCCTCATAGGCCCGAGTATCACTGATGGCAGCGACCTGCCCCTCTGGGCACTTCTCCTACCCGTAGTCGCAGCGGTCTCCTACGGCTTTGCCGCCACTTACAGCAAGCGCTTCAAGGGCGTGGCGCCGCCCGTCATCGCTGCCGGCCAGATGACGGCATCCTCGCTGGTCGCCCTGCCGCTGTCGCTCGTTATGGACCATCCCTGGGCACTCTCCATCCCTTCGGCCAACGCCATCGCCGCCATTCTGGCAATCGCCCTGCTATCCACCGCCTTCGGTTATATTCTCTACTTCCGTATTCTGGCCGCTGCAGGCGCGACCAACGCCTCTCTGGTGACGCTGCTCGTGCCGCCGAGCGCGATCCTGCTCGGCTTCCTGTTCCTGGGTGAGCGACTGGAAATGACCGAGATTGCCGGCATGGCGCTGATCGGCGCGGGACTTGTCATACTGGATGGTCGCATCTACCACCGCTCTGGCGTGGTAACCTGAAATGATTATGCTGCAGTGCGCCATTCTTTCGCCAAAAGCGTGAATCGCTGCTATCGGTTTGTAACGAAGCGTTAAATTTTGAGAGCTTAATTTTCTAATTATATTTCAGTAGCTTGCAGGGTGGTTGCTAGACTTATCCACTGCCCTCTTCGGCAGTGCAGCACAAGAAGCGCTTCCCAACTAACACATTTCCGACATATTATTAGCTGGTTAACGCGAGGAGGCAGACATGGGACTTACGCAATCCTTGAATGTCCTGTTGGTCAGTGCAGCGTTCGCATTCGTCGTATCCATGCTCTTCATTTGAGCCGATACGAAGCGTAAAGACTGAATACCGAACTCCTGAAACAATCAGCCCCAGATATTGAAAAGCGCATGCCCCGCCCGGCATGCGCTTTTCCTATATGCTGATAACAGTATCTGTCTGATCAGGCGGCAGCGCCGGCGCTTCTCGCCGTCTGTCGCGAATGGCCGAGGTTGGCGAGAACGGCAGAAACCAGCGGCGCACGGTTCATCGTATAGAGATGGAACTCGTGGAGGCCGCGACGGACGAGATCCTCGATCTGCTCGGCTGCGACATCGGCGGCAACCTTGGCGCGCTCCTCCGGCTTGTCGTCATATCCGGCAAAACGTTGATCGAGGAAATCAGGGATGACCGTGCCGCAGGCGCCGGCAAAGCGCTTCAGCTGCGTCAGGTTCTGGATCGGCATGATGCCCGGCACGACAGGGATCCTGACGCCGGCTGCACGCACCTTTTCGAGGTAACGCTCGAAGTTGTCATTGTCGAAGAAGAACTGTGTCAGGGCGCGGTCGGCGCCATTGTCGGCCTTGCGCTTCAACATCTCGATGTCAGCCGCCTGGTCGCGGCTTTCCGGATGCTTTTCCGGATAGGCCGAGACGGAGATTTCGAAATTGCCGATCTGCTTGAGGCCGGCCACCAGTTCGGCTGCATTGGCATAGCCGCCCGGATGCGGCTGATAGGGCGCACCGACGCCGCCAGGCGCATCACCGCGCAGCGCCACGAAATGCGTGACGCCTGCCTTGCGGAAGCTGTCGACCACCTGATGCGTCTCTTCCTTCGTGGCGCTGACGCAGGTCAGGTGTGACGCAGTCGCAAGCGGCGTATCGGTCAGGAAGCGCGTGACCGTGGAGAGCGTCGGCGCCTTGGTGGTGCCGCCGGCGCCATAGGTCACCGAGACGAATTCCGGGTTCCAGTCCTGCAGGTCGCGGACGGTGTGCCAGAGCTGGCCCTCCATCTCCTCGGACTTCGGCGGGAAGAACTCGAAGGAGATCCTGATATCGCGGCGGCGGGCGTCGTTTTTCTGGGTCATTTATTCTCTCCCGGCAAATGTAGGTACGGCGCCTTCCGTCTCCAGTGAGGCCATCAGGCGCCTCGGGTCGCGTGCGAGCCAGACCGTGACCGTGAGGCCCTGCTCGCCCTGCTGACCCGGATGAAGGTCGACGACCTGCTCTATATCGAGCCCAGCCTTGCGCACCCAGTCCGACATGGCCTGATGCGAAAAGCCGAGACGCACATGGGCATGTTCGTCGCGAAGATATTCGAGATTGTGCGGCGCCAGATCGATAATGACGAGACGTCCGCCCGGCCGCAGCATGCGCGCGGCTTCCGTGATCGCGATGTCAGGCTGATCGAAGAAGTGCAGCACCTGATGGATGGTCACCAGATCGAAATCCTGCCCCTCGAAAGGCAGGTTCAGGATATCGGCGTGGCGCACCGAAGCCGTGGTGATGCGGGACTTGTCGAGATTGGCGCGCGCCACGCTCAGCATGTCGCGGCTGGCATCGACGCCGATCGCCCGGCGATAACGGCCGGCGAGAAGCTCCAGCATGCGGCCGGTGCCGGTGCCGAGGTCGAGCAGGGAATCGATCGGATTGGCCCCGAGCAGCTTGATGACGGCCGCATCCACCTCCTCGTCAGCAGCATGCAGACGGCGAAGCTCGTCCCATTCGGCGGCGTTGCGGCTGAAATAGGCCTGCGCCCGCTCGGCACGCTGGCGCTTGACGGACGCCAGACGCTCGCCGTCACGCTGGACGACAGGATCGTTTTCGGAGACATGCTTCAGCAAGGCCCGTACCAGGGCAGCGGCCTTGCCCTCCTGCGCCAGCCGGAAATAGGCCCAGGCGCCTTCCTGATAGCGGTCTATCAATTCCGCTTCGCCAAGCAGCTTCAGGTGCCGGGAGATACGGGGCTGGGATTGGCCGAGAATTTCCGTAAGATCTGTCACGGTGAGATCGCCCGCCGCCAGCAGCGCCAGCAGCCGCAGGCGCGTCGGTTCGCCGGCCGCCTTCAAGACGTCCACCAGCGCATCCAGTCCAAGCCTTAGGGGTTCGCTCATATTCTACCCAATCAAGATATAAAGATATCTTTATGTGATTTGGATAGCCGAGGCAAGCGGCATTTTACCGATTTGCGAACTTGCCTGTGGTGATAACGACAGCAGACATCAAAAAAGCCCCGGACCAGCCGGGGCTTTCGAAAAGCGCAAAGAGCCGATCAGCGCGTCAGGCGCTTGTGGGCCTGGCTGCCCGGGTTCAAGGCGTCGGGGCCGAGGCGGCGGACCTTGTCCTGCTCATAGTCCTCGAAGTTGCCTTCGAACCATTCGACATGGCCCTCGCCTTCGAAAGCGAGGATGTGCGTGGCCAGACGGTCGAGGAACATGCGATCGTGGCTGATGATGATGGCGCAGCCGGCAAATGCTTCCAGCGCGCTTTCCAGAGCACCCAGCGTTTCCGTATCGAGGTCGTTGGTCGGTTCGTCGAGCAGCAGAACGTTGCCGCCGGCCTTCAGCATCTTGGCAAGGTGAACGCGGTTGCGCTGACCACCCGAGAGATTGCCGACCTTCTGCTGCTGGTCGCCGCCCTTGAAGTTGAAGGCGCCGCAATAGGCACGGGAATTCATGTCGAACTTGCCGAGCTTGATAATTTCGGCGCCGCCGGAGATTTCCTCCCAGACGGTCTTGTTACCGTCGAGAGCATCGCGGCTCTGGTCGACATAACCGAGATGCACGGTTTCGCCGATGCGGACCGATCCAGCATCCGGCTTTTCCTGGCCGGTGATCATCTTGAACAGCGTCGTCTTGCCGGCGCCGTTCGGGCCGATGATGCCGACGATGCCGCCCGGCGGCAGCTTGATCGACAGGTCGTTGATCAGCGTGCGGCCCTCGAAGCCCTTGGTGATGCCTTCCATTTCGATGACAACCTGGCCGAGACGCTCGCTGACCGGGATGATGATCTGCGCGTCGCCGGGACGCTGCTTCTCGGCGGCCTCCACCAGTTGCTCGTAGGACTTGATACGCGCCTTGGACTTGGCCTGGCGGGCCTTCGGGCTGGAAGCAATCCATTCCTGTTCGCGGCTGATCGCCTTCTGGCGGCCTGCCTCTTCGCGGTTTTCCTGCAGCATGCGCTTGGCCTTGGCGAGCAGGTAAGCCGAGTAGTTGCCTTCGTAGGGGATGCCACGGCCGCGATCGAGTTCCAGGATCCAGCCGGTGACGTTGTCCAGGAAGTAGCGATCGTGGGTGATCATCATCACGGCGCCCGGATAATCGCGCAGATGCTTTTCGAGCCAGGCGATGGTTTCGGCGTCCAGATGGTTGGTCGGTTCGTCGAGCAGAAGCAGATCCGGCTGCGACAGCAGCAGGCGGCAAAGTGCGATACGGCGACGCTCACCACCCGAAAGGCTGGTGACTTCGGCGTCGCGCGGTGGGCAGCGCAGGGCTTCCATTGCCATCTCGACCTGGCTTTCCAGATCCCAGAGGTTCTGGCTGTCGATGATGTCCTGGAGCTTTGCACCCTCGTCCGCCGTCTCGTCGGAATAGTTCATCATCAATTCGTTGTAGCGCTCGAGCACAGCCGTCTTGGAGGCAACGCCTTCCATGACATTCTCAAACACTGTCTTGTTCGGATCGAGTTTCGGTTCCTGTTCCAGGTATCCGACCGTCGCGCCTTCGGCGAGCCAGGCTTCACCGGTATATTCCTTGTCCTGACCGGCGATGATGCGCAGCACGGTGGACTTACCGGCGCCGTTCGGACCCAGGATACCAATCTTGGCATCGGGATAGAAGGAAAGGTGGATATTCTCGAGGATCTTCTTATTGCCATAGGCCTTGTTGAGGCCGGACATATGATAGATGAACTGGCGTGCCATGCTGGGATGCTCCGGGCGGAAACTTGAAATCGTGGCCGCTATGTAGGCGAAACCACGCCGTCGGGCAACGCCGAAACCCCGTTTCGTCGGGATTTCGGCATGTTTCCGTCAGAAGCCGGCTGCATCCACAATGCCTTCGTCACAGCCGAAGGAAGTCTGCCCTGCCCCCTGGATGAGGCCACCGAGGCCCTTCTCCTTCGCTTGAGCCGAAACGGTATCCTGCGAAAGCCCGATCGTCAGTTCGCTGATCACGCGCTTGTTGCCGACGCGCCGGCAGCTCATCTTCACCCGGTCGCTGGCACCTGCGCCGAAGCTCTTGTCGAAGGCCGCCTTGATTGCATCGGCCTTCAGCGTCTTGCCGACATTGGCGGCAAAGAGATCACGCACGGCCGAAGCATTGAGATCGCCCATCAGATGAATGGCGGTGGCGAAATAATCGTCGGCACTCATTTTCGTGCAGGTGCCGTGCTTGATCCATTCATGCCGCTCGAGCGCCGATTGCGTGCCGGGCATCGCCTTGTCGAGCGCACTCTTCGTCTCGGCCGAAAGGTTCACCGCCGGCAGGCTCATCCACTGGCCGTCCTTGTCGGCGGCTTTCTGGTCGGCGGATACGTCACAATAGTCCTTCCGCATCGGCCACAGACCATGGAGAGAAAAGTTGGTGGCGTCATAGCGGTCGCCGCTCTGGCTGGCGCATTCAGCCTTCTTCTGGTTGGTCTGGCAGAATGCCGGCTGCCAGCTTGCCGCAAGGATGAACCGTGTGCGCCCGCTTTCCTGTGCGGATACGGAAACGACTGACGACAGCGAAAGGAACAGGATGGAAACCGAGAGTAGAAACTTGCCCATTATTAGCCCCGAAATAGCTCCGACAAAGAACAATACAGGAACAAACAAGCATGAAGCCGAAGTTTGCGCAACCCTGAATCGCAGGGGCAAGCATGCTTTTCTTATGTATGAGCGAAACCGCAATATTGCATTTGCCTTGATATCTGGTCTTTTGGGCGTGGGAGGAATGCATGTTTTCCGAGACATTGCGGCTGCAAAACGCCGCGGCTTCGCTTGCCTATCATCACCAGCCCGCCGTGGGGCAAGCGCGCGCCATCCTGATGATTTCACACGGTCTTACCGAACATTCCCGCCGTTACCGCCGCTTTGCCGGGGCCATGGCGGCAAGCGGCTACCATGTCTATGCGCATGACCATCGCGGCCACGGCGAGACAACGGCCGATGATGCGCCGCTCGGTCGCTTTGCGAGACGCAACGGTGTTGAGAGTGTCATCAGCGATATCGCCGCCATGCACACCTTTGCCACGGGCCGTCACCCGGGCCTGCCCGTCATTCTGCTCGGTCACTCCATGGGCGGCCTGATCGCGCTGAATGCAGCCGCCGATCTTCCCCGCCGTTTCGCAGCCCTTGCCGTCTGGAATTCGATTTTCGCCGTCGGTCTCTCCGGCCGCGCTGCACAGGCGATCCTCCTTGCCGAACGCATGCTGAAAGGCTCGGACGTGCCGAGTGACATGCTGCCGAGGCTGACATTTTCCGCCTGGGGCAAATCCGTTCCCGATCACCGTACGGAATTCGACTGGCTGTCGCGCGATCCGGCCGAGGTCGACGCCTATATTGCCGATCCGCTTTGCGGCTTCGATGCTTCGGTGTCGCTCTGGCTCGATGTCTTCGCCCTCACCTTCCGCGGCATCGAAAAGGAACGGCTCGAGACCCTGCCGAAGAACATGCCGATCCATCTGGTCGGCGGCGGCAAGGACCCGGCAACCAACAATGGAAAAGCCGTGCTCTGGTTGTCAAAGCGTTTGAAAAGCCGAGGCTTCTCCCGTATCAGCACTGAGATATATCAGGACATGCGACATGAAACGCTGAACGAGATCGGCGCGGAAACGGCAATTGCGGATTTCGCCGGTTGGTGCGACGAGGCAATCCGCGGTCCCGAGCGAAAGGACCTGAGATGACGAGCCTGAGTTCCACCCGCCATCCCGCCTCATCCGAGGTGACGTTCGGCTTGCTTTTCATGCTGCTCTCGGTGCTGATCTCGCCGCTGATCGACATCTTCTCGAAGCTGGCGACGACAACCATCTCCTCCACTGAAGTGGCCGGCTTCCGCTTCGTCATCCAGGCGCTCACAATGCTGCCTTTCATCTTCCTGCGCGGCGCAAAGATCCAGTTCTCGCTGAAGCAGAGCTGGTATCATGCCATCCGCGGCGCGATGGTCACCATCTCGATGATCTGCTTCGTCACAACGCTGAAGGTCATGGCGGTTGCCGATGCCATCGCTATCTTCTTCGTCGAGCCGATCATCCTGACGATCCTCGGCAGCATCTTCCTGAAGGAAACCATCGGCTGGCGCCGCTACAGCGCCTGCGCCGTCGGTTTCCTGGGCGCCATGCTGATCATCCAGCCGAGCTTCGAGCAGGTGGGCTATATCGCCCTGCTGCCCGTCGTCAGCGCCTTCTGCATCGCCGTCTTCGCGCTGATGACACGCGTGCTGTCACACCGGGAAGATCCCTGGGCCATGCAGTTCCAAACCGGCCTCTGGGGCATCTTCTTCTGCACCGTCATCCTGTTCTTCGGTTATGGCAGCGGCTCCGACATTTTCGACACGACCATGCCCGATCTTCCCGCCTTCGGCTACTTGCTGGGTACGGGCATTGCCGCAGCGATAACGGGCATTCTCGCGGCTTACGCTTATCGCGCCGCCCCGGCCTCCACGCTTGCGCCGCTGCAATATCTGGAAATCGTCTCGGCCACGGTCTTTGCCTGGCTGGTATTCGCCGATTTCCCGGACGCGCTGAAATGGCTCGGCATCCTCATCGTCATCGCGTCGGGCCTCTACATCATCTGGCGCGAGCGGCGCTTTGCTTCCAAACCCGTATCCGATACATCTGAGGCAACGAGGGCGCCCTGAAATCCGCCGCCCATAGGAGGAATTGGGAGGAATTTGGGAGGAACATGACGGAAGACGTGAAGAAGAAGCCGCCGCTTGCGGGCATTAGGGTGATCGAGCTTGCGCGTGTGTTGGCCGGCCCCTGGGCGGGGCAGATGCTGGCCGATCTCGGCGCCGATGTCATCAAGGTGGAAAACCCTGATGGCGGCGACGACACCAGGCATTGGGGGCCGCCCTTCGTCGAAGGCGCGGATGGCGAAAATCTCTCCGCCGCCTATTATCATTCCGCCAATCGCGGCAAGCGCTCCGTCACCGCAGACCTGAAAAGCGAGGAAGGCCAGTCGCTGGTGCGCCGCCTCGTCGCCACCGCCGACGTGCTGATCGAAAACTTCAAGCTCGGCGGCCTCGTCAAATACGGGCTCGACTATGAGAGCCTGAAAGCGATCAATCCGCGCCTTGTCTATTGCTCCATCACCGGCTTCGGCCAGACCGGCCCCTACGCCAGTCTCGCCGGCTACGACTATATCGTCCAGGGCATGTCGGGTTTCATGTCGATAACGGGCGAACCAGATGGACAGCCGATGAAAGCGGGTGTCGCGATTGCAGATATCTTCACCGGCATCTATGCGGTCTCGGCGATCGAAGCTGCCCTCATCCATGCCCTGAAGGCGGGCGAAGGCCAGCTGATCGACATGGCGCTGCTCGATGTGCAATCGGCAATTCTTGCCAACCAGAACATGAATTATCTGGTTTCCGGCCGCGCGCCAGTGCGCCTCGGCAATGCACATCCGAATATCTCGCCCTATGAGGTCGTGCCGACGGCTGACGGCTATCTCATTCTCGCCGTCGGCAATGACGGCCAGTTTCGCCGGCTCTGCACGATCCTCGGCCTCGTCATCGCCGATGACGAGAACTTCGCGACCAACAAGGCACGTGTCGCCAACAGAGATGCAGTGCGCCGGATGGTCTCCACCGAAACGCTGAAATGGCAAAAAGCCGACCTCCTGAAGGCTTGCGAGGACAACGCCGTCCCGGCCGGCGCCATCAACACGATCGAAGAAATGTTTGCCGATCCGCAGATTGTCGCGCGCGGCCTGCGCATCGATCTGCCGGATGCCGCAGGCACGATGATCCCGGGTGTGCGCACGCCGGTCGTGCTATCGGAAACGCCGCTGCGTTACGAACGGCCGAGCCCGCGCCTTGGCGAGCACAATGAAGAGGTTCTGACCGAACTGGTAGAATGGGAGAGGAAGACATCGCCATGAGAAGGAAGGGGCCATGAAGAGGACAGGCGGGCAATTGATCGTCGAGGCGCTGAAGGCAAACGGCGTGAAACGCCTCTCCTGCGTGCCGGGAGAGAGCTTCCTCGCCGTGCTCGACGCCCTGCATGACAGCGATATCGACGTTATCGTCTGCCGCCAGGAGGGTGGTGCTGCCATGATGGCGGATTGCTGGGGCCGGCTGACCGGCGAACCCGGCATCTGCATGGTCACCCGTGGCCCCGGCGCCACCAATGCCTCCGCCGGCCTGCACATTGCCCGGCAGGATTCGATCCCGATGATCCTCTTCATCGGCCAGGTGCAGCGGGAGGCGCGCGAGCGCGAAGCCTTCCAGGAAGTCGAGTTCCGCCGCGCTTTCACCGAATTTTCCAAATGGGTCGGTGAGATCGACGATGCCGCCCGTATCCCGGAATTCGTCACCCGCGCCTTTGCGATCGCCACATCGGGCCGTCCGGGTCCGGTGGTACTGACGCTGCCCGAGGATATGCTGCGCGACGAGGTCGAAGCGCCTCGCGCCAAGCGCCATACGCGCGTCGAAGCCCATCCGGGCCGCAGCCAGATCGATGATCTCTACCTGCGCCTCTTGAAGGCCGAGCGGCCGATGGTCATCCTCGGCGGCACCCGCTGGGATGCCGACGCGGTCGCCGATTTCCAGACCTTCGCCGAGCGCTTCAACCTGCCGGTCGGCTGCTCCTTCCGCCGCCAGATGCTGTTCGATCATCTGCATCCCTCCTATGCCGGCGATGTCGGTATCGGAATCAATCCGGCGCTGGCGAAAGAGATCAAGGAAAGCGACCTGCTGATCCTGCTCGGCAGCCGCATGTCGGAAATGCCCTCATCGAGCTACACGCTGCTCGATATCCCCTACCCGGCTCAGTCACTCGTCCATATCCATCCGGATCCGTCCGAGCTCGGTCGTGTCTACCGCCCGGATCTGGCGATTTGCGCCAGTCCCGCCGATTTCGTCGAAGCGCTCGCCGATCTGGAAGCCCCGGCTGAACCGCGCTGGGCCGAACGAACCGAGCGGATGCATCAGGCCTATCTCTCCTGGTCGAAGCCGCCGGCGACGGGTCCGGGCGCCGTCCAAATGGGACCGATCATGGAATGGCTGGAAGCCAATACCAAGCCGGACACGATCTTCACCAACGGCGCCGGTAACTATGCCACCTGGGTGCATCGCTTCCACCGCTTCCGCCGCTTCAATACGCAGGCAGCGCCAACCTCAGGCTCCATGGGCTACGGCCTGCCGGCCGCCGTTGCCGCCAAGCGGCTCTTTCCCGACAGGCAAGTCATCTGCTTTGCCGGCGACGGCTGTTTCCTGATGCACGGACAGGAATTTGCGACCGCCGTGCGCTACGACCTGCCGATCATAGCGGTCGTGGTCAACAACGGCATCTACGGCACGATCCGCATGCATCAGGAGCGCGACTATCCGGGCCGGGTCAGCGCCACCGACCTCACCAATCCGGATTTTGCAGCCCTTGCCCGCGCCTATGGCGGCCATGGCGAGACGGTGGAAAAGACCGAGGATTTTGCACCGGCCTTCGAGCGGGCGCGCGACAGCGGAAAGCCGGCGATCATCGAAATCAAGCTTGATCCCGAAGCGATCACGCCGACCCGCACTCTCTCGGAAATCGCCCAAACAAAAAGCCGGTGAGGCCGTGAACCAATCTGGTTCACACTTCACCGGCTTTGATTGGTCGCTCTTGAGCGCTCTTAGTCGAGAGCAGCCGTGACGATGAACTCGACCTTGTACTTCGGCGCAGCGAGCTTGGCTTCGCTGGTGGCGCGGGCCGGCGGGTTTGCGGGGTCGATCCAGCCTTCCCAGACGGCGTTCATCTCTGCGAAGTAAGCGATATCGGAGAGATAGATGATCGTCTGCAGGATCTTCGACTTGCTGCTGCCGGCAGCGGCGAGCAGACGGTCGACTTCGCCGAGTGCCGACTTGCACTGATCGGAAACGCTTTCGCCTTCGCCGACCTGGCCTGCGAGATAGACGGTGTTGCCGTGGATGACGGCACCGCTCATGCGGGCGCCGATGTCGATACGCTTGATGCTCATCGTGTTCTCCTGTTCATCAAATGAAAGACGCCGCCTTCAGGCGGCATCGGAATATTCAGCCTTCCAAACTGAAGACTAAGCGCGAATGTGGTGCGTCTTCTGATAGATCGCCGTCGAGCGTGCGCCGGAGCGGCAGTAACCGAGCATCGGGCGCTCGAATTCGTCGAGTGCGTCGACCATGCCCTGCACAGCTTCCTCGGTCACGCCCATCGGGCCGACCGGCACATGGGTGACCTGCAGGCCAAGCTCCTTGGCACGGGCTTCGATGACGGCAAAAGGCGTCTGGTCCGGGCTTTCGCCGTCCGGACGATGGCAGACGATGGATTTGAAGCCGAGCGCCTTGATCTGGTCGAGTTCGTCAACCGTGATCTGGCCGGAAACGGAGTATTCATCGTCGATCTGGCGGATATCCATCGTCTCAATCTCCTCGAAAATGGTGGGCTGAAGGTCTACGACGCACTCCCGTAGGCGTCAACACGTCTTCGCCGAACGCCCCTTCATTAGACGAAAGCGAAACGCAGGCCGTAGCTGCGGCTTTCACCCGGCTTCAGCCAGTTGAACTCACCGGCCGCTTCCAGCTCATGGCGCAGCACCCACCGGTGCGACACCGGTTCGATACCGATAATATGCGCCGGCGCCTTCTGGTTCCGCCAGATCTGCAGATGCGGCAACGTATCGGCGCGGAAACGCACCCTCAGCGTCTTGCCGCGGATCGCAGCAATCGGCCCGAGCCGGACTTCGGCGAAACCATCTTCAGTGGCCGGAGCCTCGACGCAGAAAATGCCGCCCGGCTCCTCGCCGAAGGTCCAGGGAAAGCCACCGCCTTCCAGCATCCGGCCTTCGAGCCGTGTCGCCGCGTCGAGCCATTTGCCGCCGGTATTCATATGGTACATCAGGAAGGTCGGCACCGTCTCGCTGCTCGTATTGACGACGCGATCTTCGAGCGAGACCTCGCCGGTCGCCCCGTCGATCCGCCACAGCCGCTCGATGCGCTGCGGCAGGCCCTCGACCGTAGTGATGTCGATATCGGCGCGGCATTCGGCATCGCCGTTTTCCAACCTCGTCCACAGCACCTTGGCCGGATGGCCGGAGGCAGAGCCGTGCAGCGGATAGATCTTACCATCAGTGCCGGGAATGGGCTGCCGGTGGCGGATATGATCAGGACCGCAGGTGAAGAGGAAGCCTTCCAGCGAGTGATCGATTCGCGGGTCGCCATCGTCGGGAATGGCCCGCTTGGGCGCGATATCCACGCCCTCGATAATGCAGCCGGCGATATCCAGCACCGATGTTTCGTCCAGCATCAGGCGCGGCCCGCTTGCGGCGGCAAATTCGATCATCGGCTGTCCTCCCGGGGAATCTTGGTTGCGGTAGGGTTAGGTCGTGCGATCACCCTCGTCAATCGACACCGGTGAAATGGTCAGGGAGCACCGCAACCGGCGACTTCACAGGAACGTCATCTTCGCGCAAGCGTTTATGAGTAAACGCAAAACACCGTTGTTTTTATGTTTTGTTCAGCACGGCTTAAGAAATTCCACACTAGCGTCAAAATTCGCAGGTGTGTGTCTGCCGAGCCACTGATCGAGGTGTGAGACGTGAATCGCTTTATGAAATCGGCCTTTTCTTTTTCGGCCATGCTGTTGGCGCTCGCTGCCGTCGCGCCACAGGCCGATGCCCAGCAATATGGCCGAAACCGGAGCGATATCGTGCTGGTGACGCCAGGCGGCGAAATTCTCGACTATGTCCCGCCCGGCCGCGGCTTCGTCTATGCCCGTGACTACAGCGGCAATCGCGTACTGGTCGACCGCTACGGCAACATCATCGCCACCGAGATGCGCGCCCGCGGCTATTATTCACCGCGCACAAATCGCGAAGTCTATAACGACGCCTACAATAACGATCCCTATTATCCTGACGATAACCGCCATGGCGACACGCGCTATTCCGAGCGCGGCCCGGTAACCGGTTCCATTCCGCAGGATGCTGCCATAGAGCGCCGGCCACTCGAGGATCAGCCTTACCCCGGCGACCAACAGGGTCAGGACGACTATGCCGCAATCGAGCCCGATCAGCAGATTCCACCCGCCGATGAGCCGCGTCAGGTACCGCAGGAACCTGTGATCACCCTCAAGGACAAGTCGAAGCCCGAGATCGTGGCCCTTCAGGTCTTTCTGGATCGCTCAGGCGTTTCGCCCGGTGTCATCGACGGCCATATGGGCTCCAATGTCACCAAGGCGGTCTACGCCTATGAACAGATGACCGGCACCAAGCTCGATCCAAACAATACGGATGCGATCCTCGAAGAACTGCGCATGAATGGCGGCCTGCCGGTCGTCAACTACACGATCACGGATGCGGATGCGGCCGGTCCCTATGTCGCACAGATCCCGGAAGATTATTCACAGAAGGCGCTCCTGCCGTCCCTCGCCTACACATCCGTAACCGAAGCGCTCGCCGAACGTTTCCACATGGACGAGAACTTCCTGAAGGAAATGAACCCCGGCGCGGATTTCACAATTCCAGGCACCGTCATCAAGGTCGTCAATCCCGGCGAGAACAAGAAGGGCGCAGTCGCGAAGATCCTCGCCGACAAGGGCCGCAAGCAGGTCTTTGCCTATGACGACGCCGGCAACCTCGTTGCCGCCTACCCCGCCTCGATCGGCTCCACCGACACGCCATCTCCATCAGGCATCGTCACCGTCGAGCGCGTCGCCTTCAATCCAGGCTATACCTACAATCCCAAGATCAATTTCCAGCAAGGCGCCAATGACAGGATCCTCGATATCCCGCCCGGTCCAAACGGCCCGGTTGGTACGGTCTGGATGGCGCTTTCCAAGCCCACCTATGGCATTCACGGCACGCCCGACCCCTCCAGGATCGGCCGCACCCAGAGCCATGGCTGTATTCGCCTGACGAACTGGGATGCGACGGAGCTTGCCAAGATGGTCAAGCCTGGCGTGACGGTCGAATTCGTCGATTGAGGAAATCTATTCGCCCGGCGCCTCGGCCGGGCGCTCGCCGAACTGGATGAGACGCAAGAGCTCTACCTGCTTCCTGGCACCCGTCTTCATGTAGACGGACCGCACCTGCGAGCGGATCGTCTCTCGTGAACGGCTGGTTTCGGCAGCCAGGCCCGCAACCGAGCCTCCCGAAACCAGCGCCCTGACGACCCTGATTTCAGCCTGCGTGAGACCGAAATCGTTGCGCAGTTTCTCATCACTCAGCCCCGCGGGCCTTTGTTTCGGCTCGATCAGGACGGCGACAACAGGCCTTTCGAAGAAGCGTGGCTGGAGGCTCTTTTCAAGCTTGAGCAAGGTGATCTTCCGGCCGTCGGTCAGAACCGTCTGCTGACGCTCCGCCTCCTCTCCATGCCGCAGCATCAGTGTGAGGCGGTCGTCGGCATCCTTGTCGGCAAGATGCACCGTTCCGAGCGGTGAAAGCCAAACACCTGTTCCCTGTTCGAGCACCGCCTCTCCCAAGCCAGAGGTGGACATCAGTCGTCGCTCTGAATTCAGGAGGAGCACACCGACCCCAATGGCATCGAACAGTCGTCCGTTGATCTCCGAATGGCTCTTTTGCCGGCCACCGGATTCCAGCGCGATGAAGGCCCGCCTCAGATGCGGCCCGATCCGTGTCAGAAGCCCAGCACAGGCCCGGCTCTCATTCGGGTCGGTCCAGCGGGTCGTGGTGATCGAAAGATTGAACGACCGGCTGCCCTCGCGCAGGATCGCCATGCCGACGGCGCCGTGACCTTCATGCCGATGCCAGAAGTCATTGAAGAACTCGGTCCTGGAAAGCTCCGCATAGGATATGAAATCCTCGCCGATTGCCCCCTGCCCCGTGGGTGTCCTATCCAGACCGGATATCCACGGGTTCAGCCGGCAGTAATAGCGCGTGTAGGTGTCGATCCACGACTGATCCATGTTGATGTGGAATTGCGACGAACCTTCCGCCCGCGCAGCGTCGTGATAGAAAAGGCTGGTTCCCGCCCCCGGCAACAGCCCGTTCAACTCCGTCAGAAACGTATCCCATCGCGCTTCGCCAAAAACGATTCCGTAGATGGAATCGATAAGCTTGTCGTCGACTTGCCGGGTGATGCTCATGCGTTGCTTCGCGCGTGAAGGGATTTTTACAACCTGATAACCATTACACCAGTGAGCAAATGTAATTTCAAATGGAAAATGCCCCGGTCGAAGCCGAGGCATCAATTTCCCTACCCCCCGCTAGTCTGATCAGGCAGCACGGCCCATGGCGTTTGCTAGGCGAATGGCAACCGGCAGCCGGCCCGGCACCTTGCGGATGATTTCCTCGGCGAAACAGAGGGCGTTTTCACGAGCCTTGTCGAGATTGCTGACGCGCATCGGATCCATCGTATGCAGCGTGCCGCCGCAATCGAAGATGTCGCGGAAGGCCGAGCGTTCGATGATCGCCGTATCGAGAACCGGCACGTGGCGCTCGTTCAGCAGCGCCTTGACGAGTTGCAGCGCGCGGGTAGTGACCATGGAGTTGACCCGGGTCAGCACGACCGAATGGCCGATCTTGATGCCTGCCTTCTCCTCCAGATACTGGAGCAGTTCGAGAACCTGGGCGCCGCCGCGTGCATCCATGGCGCAGCCCTGGATCGGGATCAGCACGTGGTCGGAGAGGCCGACGGCTGTTGCCAGCAGCGGATTGCGCGCGCCCGGCAGGTCGATGATGAAGTAATCGGTATTCTGCTTGTTTTCGCTGATGTGCTGCGGCAGCGAGGCGGTCGTTACGAAATCGATGACGCTGATGTTTGCCACATGGCCGGAAATTTCGTGCCAGCGCGAAATCCAGTGCTGCGGATCGGCATCGAGGATGGTGACGCGGTAGCCCTGACGGGCAAGTTCGGTAGCAAGCAGCAATACGGCTGTGGTCTTGCCGGCACCGCCCTTGGTATTTGCGAATGTGATGACTGGCATATTCTTAGTCCTCGAAGGGAAATGGCGCGAGCCGGCATCGCTCGTTGTTAATCGCACTGTCGGAGCATCGTGCGGTTAACTCATCCTTGCCAATCGTGGTTAACAAACCGTTAAACGGACCCGCTGAAATTGCGGCCTGCATTTTTCGCATCATCAGAAATAAGCATGCGCTAAAAACAAAAAAGCCCGGAAAACCAAGGTTTTCCGGGCCAGTTGATAGGTCCGCCTTTATCTGATCAGAAGCAATCCGCAAACAGGGTCTTGGTATTTTCAAGCGTCAATGCAACCGGATTACCGCCGGCGCTCGGGTCTTCGATCGCCATCGCCGCCAGTTCGTCGAGCCGGTCGGGGGTGATTCCCATCGCCGTCAGATTGTCAGGGACGTTGAGTTCGGAACGCAGCTTCAGCACGTAATCATAGAAACCGTCGAAGCCGCCCGAAATTCCGAGATAGGCTGCCGCACGTGCGATCTTCTCTTCAATAGCCGAGCGGTTGAAGCGCAGCACTGCAGGCATGACGACGGCATTGGTCATGCCGTGATGGGTGTTGTAGACGGCGCCAATCGGATGCGAGAGCGCATGGATGGCGCCGAGACCCTTCTGGAAGGCGACAGCGCCCATAGCGGCTGCCGACATCATGTTGGCGCGGGCTTCCAGATCCGTGCCTTCCTTATAGGCGCGCGGCAGGAATTCCTTGACGAGCCGCATGCCCTCCAGCGCGATGCCGGCCGACATCGGATGGTAGAAGGGCGAGGAATAGGCTTCCAGGCAATGGGCGAAGGCATCCATGCCGGTGCCGGCCGTGATGATCTTCGGCATGCCGACCGTCAGTTCCGGATCGGCGATGACGACGCCCGGCAGGAACTTCGGATGGAAGATGATCTTCTTCACATGCGTCACGGAATTGGTGATGACGCTGGCGCGACCGACTTCCGAGCCGGTGCCCGCCGTGGTCGGTACGGCAACGATCGGCGCGATACCTTCGACGCTCGCCCGTGTCCACCAGTCGCCGATATCCTCGAAATCCCAGACCGGGCGCGTCTGGCCGACCATGAAGGCCACGCACTTGCCAAGATCGAGGCCCGAACCGCCGCCGAAGGCAACAACGCCGTCATGGCCGCCGTCGCGGAAGGCCTTGATGCCGGCTTCGAGGTTCTTCTCGTTCGGGTTCGGATCGACATCGGCGAAGATCGCGCGGCCGAGGCCGGCATCTTCGAGAATGTCGAGCGCGTTCTTGGTGATCGCCATCGAGGCGAGGCCGCGGTCAGTGACGAGCAGCGGCTTCTTCATGCCGAGGCTCTTGCAGGCGTCGGCCAGTTCCTTGATGCGGCCGCGGCCGAGCTTGACTGATGTCGGATAGCTCCAGTTTGCGGTGATGTTGGCGCTGCTCATGCTGTAACCTTCTTGAGATGGTAAGATTTCGGGCGCGTCAGATTGTGGAAGCCGATGATCGACAGCGAGCCGCCGCGGCCGGTTTCCTTGACGCCGGTCCAGCACAGAGCCGGATCGAGATAATCGGCGCGGTTCATGAAGACAGTGCCTGTTTCGATTTCACGGCCGAGCCGTCCTGCCCGCTCCGCATCCTTGGTCCAGAGCGAAGCAGTCAGCCCGTACTGGCTGTCATTCATCAGCGCCAATGCCTCGTCGTCATTCCTAACCTTCATAATGCCGACGGCTGGGCCGAAGGTCTCTTCGCGCATGAAGGCCATGGAATGGTCGACATTGACGAGGATCTGCGGTGCCAGATAGGCGCCGCCGTCATCGGCCGGGAAAAGCTTCGGATCGACCAGCGCCTTGGCGCCTTTGGCAACAGCATCGGCGATCTGCTCGCGCACCACCTTGGCAAAGCGCTTGTGCGCCATCGGGCCGAGCGAGGTCTCCGGATCGAGCGGGTTGCCAAGCTTGTAGTTCGAAACCCAGGCGACCGACTTCTCGACGAACGCGTCATAGAGCGATTCATGCACATAGATGCGCTCGATACCGCAGCAGCACTGGCCGGAATTATAGGTCGCGCCATCCATCAGCGTGTCGACGGCGGCGTCGAGATCGGCATCCTCCATCACATAGCCCGGATCCTTGCCGCCGAGCTCGAGGCCAAGACCGGTAAAGGTGCCGGCCGCAGCGCGTTCCATCGAGCGACCGCCTTCGACCGAACCGGTGAAATTGACGAAGTTGAAGCTGCCGGCGGCGATCAGCGCCGAGGTCGTCTCATGGTCTAGGAAGACGTTCTGGAACACATCCTCTGGAATACCGGCCTCAACAAAGGCCTGCACCAGCCGCTCGCCGACGAGCAGCGTCTGCGAGGCATGCTTCAACACGACGGTATTGCCCGCCATCAGCGCCGGCGCGATCGTGTTGATCGCCGTCATGTAGGGGTAGTTCCAGGGCGCCACGACGAAGACGACGCCATGGGCTTCGCGCTCGATACGGCGCTCGAACTTGTCGCTTTCTTCGACGACGAGCGGAGCCAGAGCATCGGCTGCGATCGAGGCGACATAGTTGGAGCGCTCGTTGAAGCCGCGATATTCGCCGCCATACTTGATCGGCCGGCCCATCTGCCATGCAAGCTCGGGCACGACGACATCGGACATCTCGTTGAGACGGGCGACGCCCTTCAGCACCAGTTGGACGCGATCTTCGAGCGGGCGTTTGGCCCAGGCTTTCTGCGCTTTGCGCGCACGCGCCACGGCTTCCTTTGCCGCTTCAAGCGAAAGCGCCGGACGCTCCGCGTAAACAGAGCCGTCAATCGGCGAAATGCATTGGATCATCGTCATGATCTAAATCCTGTTTTCTTGGCCGCAGGGAAAGACACCACGACTTGTTCTCCGTAGGAGAATCCGGTCGGGCGGCTTTCCGCTTCGGATATGTTCTTAAGCTCTCTCGAAGCCGCGCGCCACTTCCCAATCCGTGATGCGGCGGTCGTATTCTTCCTGCTCCCATTCGGCAGCGCGGGTATAGTGGTCGATGACGTCGTCACCGAAGGCTGCGCGCAGCATCTCCGATTCCGTCATCGCCTTGGTGGCAGCCCGCAGCGTGCGCGGGATCTCGCGAATGTCCTTGCCGAAATAGGCGTCCCCCACATAGGGCGCCTCCAGTTCCAGCTTCCTTTCGATACCGTCGATGCCGGCGGCAAGCAGGGCCGCGAAGGCGAGATAGGGATTGAGATCGGAG
The DNA here is from genome assembly GCF_051811225.1 of Rhizobium sp. 768_B6_N1_8. Taxonomy (NCBI): domain Bacteria; kingdom Pseudomonadati; phylum Pseudomonadota; class Alphaproteobacteria; order Hyphomicrobiales; family Rhizobiaceae; genus Rhizobium; species Rhizobium sp. 768_B6_N1_8. The sequence goes on from NZ_JBPWPV010000001.1 coordinate 2,882,932, forward strand.
CCGCCGACGCGGCATTCGATACGGATCGCCTTGGTCTCCTCGCCGCAGAGGCGGTAGCCCGCCGTTCGGTTGTCCTTGCTCCAGACGGCCTTGGTCGGCGCGAAGGTGCCGGCCATGAAGCGCTTGTAGGAATTGATGTAAGGCGCCAGGAAATAGGTGATCTCGCTCGCGTGGCTGAGCAGGCCGGCAATATAGTTCTGCATCAGCGGTGTCATGCCGTGATGGCCGGCATGGTCGAAGAAGAGCGGCTTTTCTTCGAGACTCCAGAGCGACTGATGGATATGCGAGGAACTGCCGGCGGCATTGTAATGCCACTTGGCAAGGAAGGTGATTGCCTTGCCCTTCGACCAGGCGATCTCCTTGCAGCCGTTCTTGATGATCGCATGCCGGTCGGCCATGGTGAGCGCATCGGCATAACGCACATTGATTTCTTCCTGGCCGGCGGAAGCCTCGCCCTTGGAATTTTCGACCGGGATGCCCGCACCCTGCAGGCCCTTGCGGATCGCCCGCATTACCTCTTCTTCCTTGGTCGTCTGGAAGATGTGGTAGTCCTCATTATAGGCGCTGGCGAGCTTCAGGTTTCGGTATCCGGACGCCTGTGCCGCCTCGTAGGTCTGGTCGAACAGGAAGAATTCGAGTTCGGAGGCCATATAGGCCTTCATGCCCATGTCCTCCAGGCGCTTGACCTGCTTCTTCAGGATCGCGCGCGGCGAATGGGCCACTTCCTCATGCGTATGGTGGTCGAGCACGTCGCAGAGAACGAGGGCCGTTCCTTCGAGCCAGGGGATGACCCGCAGCGTCGAAAGGTCCGGCTTCATCGTATAGTCGCCGTAGCCCTTCTCCCAGCTGGTCGCCTTGTAGCCGGAGACGGTTTCCATCTCCATGTCGGTGGCCTGTAGGTAGTTGCAGCTATGCGTTTCCTTCCACGCGCTTTCGAGGAAGAATTCCGCCTGGAAACGCTTGCCCATCAGGCGCCCCTGCATGTCCACCTGGCAGGCCAGCACCGTATCGATGCGCCCGTCGGCAACGTCCTGTCTGAGATCGTCGAGAGTATAGCTGCTCATGATGTATCCGCCTGAAATTGAACCTGAGAAATCGGGAAAACGAAACGGCATGCGACCGCCGGGATCAACCCGCCCGATGCCTTTTCGTTGAACCGTGAGGGGGCCGCGTGATGCGGCCCCGCCATGTGAGAGGGAAGCCTCAGTTCTTAGCTTTCGCCGACGGCCTTTTCGGCCGCTGCGATCTCGGCCTGGCGTTTTGCCACTTCGTCGCCGATCGGCGGGCCCTTGAAGCGGCGGCTTTCGAAGCCGAACCAGACGATGCCCGTCAGCACCAGGAACCCTACCGTGACGTAGAGCGCCGGCCTGTTCGGCGGCTGAATGCCGAGAACGAAGATCAGGATCATCGCGAGGATCGAGAGGACCGCGAAGAGCTTGAACATGCCTTCGCCGAGGTTCCACGGACCCATCTTGTCCCACTTCGAGGTTCCCCAGGCAAAGAGGCCGAGTGCGATCGGGATCGCGAAGGAGAAGAACAGGAAGATGACCGTGCAGGATACGACGATCGTGTAAACCGGCGTGTCGCCGATCGAGACGAGCGACGAGCCCCAGACGAAGAGCACCGAGAGGATCGAGCCCGTCCAGATCGCAGCAACCGGCGTGCGGTAGTTCGGGCTGACCTTCGACAGCGCCTTGGAGGCCGGCAGGCCGCCGTCACGCGAGAAGGCGAAGATCATGCGCGAGACCGAGGTGACGGTCGCAAGGCCGCACAACCACTGGCTGACGAAGATCGCGAGATACAGGATATCCTTGACGATCGGGTTCACCTGGCTGTCCATCGCCCAGAAAAACACGTTCCAGCCCTGCTTTGCCGCGTCGTCCATGTTCGGCAGCATGAGCACGAAGGCGCACAGCATGATGTAGCCGAAAAGCGCCGACCACAGGACCGACGCGACCATGCCGCGCGGAACGGAATGCGCCGCCTTGACGGTTTCTTCCGAAGTATGCGCGGAAGCGTCATAACCGGTGATGGTGTAGATCGGCAGCAGAAGGCCGAGCAGGAACACCCAGGCGCCCGATGTCGTGGGCCATACATTGCCGCCGACTTCGCCGGAATAGTTGGCAAAGGTGAAGAGCCGGCCGAACTCATAAGACGGTGCGGCAAGCAGGCACACGGCTGCGAGCACGATCGCGGTTGCAAAGATCAGGTAGCCGGAGAAGTCCGTGAGCTTTGCGGTGAGCCCGATGCCCATATGGTTCACAAGCGCCTGTGCGCCGGTGATGATCACCAGGAAGACGATCCGCACCAGCGTCGTGTCCGTCAGGCCGAGATAGCTCGTGCCGAAGGCGCCCATGAAGAAGTAATAGGTGCCGACATTGATGGCGCCGAGAACCGTGACGAGGCCAAGCAGGTTGAACCAGGCTGTCAGCCAGCCGGTGAAACGGTTGCCGAGGATCGAACCCCAGTGATAGAGCCCGCCTGCCGTCGGATAGGCGGAGCTGATCTGCGCCATGGCGACGGCAAAAACGAGCGAAACAAAGCAGCCGATCGGCCAGCCGATGCCGATGGCGGCACCGCCCGCGCCCGAGGTCGCCTGCGCCAGCGAGTTGATACCGCCGGAGAGGATGCAGATGATCGAAAAGGAAACGGCGAAATTCGAAAACGAGCTCATCCGCCGTTCGAGTTCCTGGGCATAGCCCATGGAATGCAGGATATGCACATCCTGCTTTTTATCACTTTCGGTATAGTCCGACATGACTTCCCCCTGTTGACAATCGCCCGCGGAATTGCGGCCAATCCAGTGCCAATAGTGCCCGTGGCTTTTCGCCTTGCGGGCTGTTCGCAGTTAAACTGCTCCCCGGGGTCTTATGTTTTATTCAGGCGTCCAGACTTTCCTGGATGAGCCTTGCGAGATAGTCGGCCACGACCCCTTGGCCGGTATCGTCTGCGATGAGGTCGTTTCGGACCTCGATCATGACATTGCGAAGCCCGTTGGAAATGCCGTGCAGGATCAGCGTGTGCGTCACGCCGTCCTCCGGCCCGTAGGGCTCGTTGCGTTCGGTGCGGTAGAGCGGCGCCTCGGCCGCTGATACCAGCATGCGGTCGGCAAGGCGGCTGTCCTCGTCATGGAGGATGCCGAGCTCGACGGCGCGTTGCTGGCCATTATAGACCGGTGTGAAACTGTGAATCGTCACAATGACGCTATCCTGCCCCCTCGCCTGGCGGTCACGGATCAAGGCGCGAACAGCATCGTGGAACGGCTGGTAAAGCGCTTCGGTGCGCGCAAGGCGCTCTTCCCCGGTCAAATCCTTGTTACCGGGGATCGTGTAGATCTCGCTGACCTCGGGCATGGCGCCCGGCGAACTCGGCGGCCGGTTGCAGTCATAGATCAGCCGGGAGAAGCGCTGGTAGATGAGCGCCGCATCGAGAGCAGCCGAAATGCCGCGGGCAACGGCAAGCGCGCCCGGATCCCAGGCGATGTGGCTTAAAAGCGCTTCTTCGGAGAGGCCGAGATTACCGAAATGTTCAGGAAGCGTGCGGGATGCGTGCTCGCAGATGATGAGCACGGGACTCTTGCCGCGGACGCGTTCGATTGCGACGCAATCGCCGTCCGCTTCGCTGAGAATTCGGGGCTGAGCCAGCACCAACAGCACCTCTCCATCGCTTAATAAAATCTTTACAAGAAAAGAATTCTTCAGGTTCTCGACAGTGTCAAGCGCGTTCTGAAAATTTCTTTTCATGACACTTGTTGACATGGATTGTGACAGCGTTGTTAACTTTCAGTGGGAAAGTGGCATCAGACCATCCCGGGGAGCAAAATCACGTGAGTGTCGCGGCTAAGACCGTTTCGGACGTCATTCATTCACATCTCGGCGTGCTCACACGCGCCGAAAAGCAGTTGGCCGAAAGCCTGCTCGACAACTACCCCGTCTCCGGCCTCGGCAGCATCACCACGATTGCTGAAAATGCCGGCGTCTCTACGCCGACGGTCGTGCGCATGGTCCAGAAGCTTGGCTACAAGGGCTATCCAGACTTCCAGCAGCATCTGCATCAGGAAGTCGAGGCGACGATTTCCAATCCGATCGCCAAGCACGACCGCTGGGCCCAGAACGCGCCGGGCACCCATATATTGAACCGCTTCGCCGATGCCATCATGGGCAATCTGCGCCAGACGCTCTCCGATCTCGATACGGCTACCTTTGATAACGCCGCAGCCTTGCTCTCGGACCGCAAGCGCACGCTCTATTTCGTCGGCGGACGCATCACCGGCGCACTTGCCGAATATTTCTTCACCCATATGCAGGTCATCCGCCCGAACACGGCGCTGCTTTCTTCCAATTCGTCGAGCTGGCCGCAATACGTCCTCAATATGAATCCGGGTGACCTGCTCATCATCTTCGATATCCGCCGCTACGAGCAGGAAATGGTGAGCCTCGCCACTGCCGCCCGTAAGCGCGGAGCCGAAATCATCGTCTTCACCGACCAGTGGGCTTCGCCCGCTGCCAAGCTCGCCCGTCACGCCTTTCGCGTGCAGATCGAGGCGCCGTCGGCCTGGGATTCCTCCGTTGTCACACTCTTTATCGTCGAGGCGCTCATCGAGGCGGTGCAGAACTCGACCTGGGACGAAACGAAGGAGCGCATGAAAACGCTGGAAGGCCTGTTCGAACAGACCCGGCTTTTCCGCAAACCCGGTTAGGAGGGACAACTAAAAAAAGGGCAAAAACAATGACGGATTTCGCGGAAACAGGACAGCCTGTCGCAAATGAAACATTGGCGCAAGCACCTGCTATTCATGAGAAAATTAACGTCATTCAACTGTCATACAAGCTTCATCTAACGCCAGTAACAGCACATCGGACACTGAAAACCCGAAGGAGAACAACAGTGATCTCTAACATTTCTCGACTGCTCTCGCTTTCTACTGCGATGATCGTTGCTTCGACTGCGATCGCAGCAGCTGAGCCGAGCGCTGATCTTATCGCTGCCGCCAAAAAGGAAGGCACGCTGACCACGATCGCTCTCCCGCATAACTGGTGCGGCTACGGCGACGTCATCGCAGGCTTCAAGGCCAAGTACGGCCTCGAAATCAACGAACTGAACCCGGATGCAGGTTCGGGCGACGAAGTCGAAGCAATCAAGGCCAACAAGGGCAACACCGGCCCGCAGGCGCCTGACGTCATCGACGTCGGCCTCTCCTTCGGTCCGTCTGCCAAGAAGGACGGCCTGATCCAGCCTTACAAGGTCTCCACCTGGGATTCCATTCCGGACAGCGCCAAGGATGCCGAAGGCTACTGGTACGGCGATTACTACGGCGTTCTCTCCTTCGTCGTGAACACCGATATCGTCAAGAACGTCCCGAAGGACTGGGCTGACCTCAAGAAGCCGGAATATGCCAACACGGTTTCGCTCGCCGGCGACCCGCGCGCTTCGAACCAGGCTGTTCAGGCCGTTTACGCTGCCGGTCTTGCAACCGGTGAAAAGGACGCAACGAAGGCTGGTGAAGCTGGTCTCGCTTACTTCGCAGAGCTGAACAAGGCCGGCGCGCTCGTTCCGGTTATCGGCAAGTCCGCTTCGCTCGCTCAGGGCTCGACCCCGATCGTCGTCGCATGGGACTACAACGGCCTCGCATGGCGCGACAGCCTTGCCGGCAACCCGCCGGTTGAAGTCGTCGTTCCGTCGACCGGCGTTGTCGCAGGCGTTTACGTTCAGGCGATCTCCGCTTTCGCTCCGCACCCGAACGCTGCCAAGCTCTGGATGGAATATCTCTATTCGGACGAAGGCCAGCTCGCTTGGCTGAAGGGCTACTGCCACCCGATCCGCTTCAACGACCTCGCTCAGAAGGGCAAGGTTCCGAAGGAACTGCTCGACAAGCTGCCGCCGGCTGAAGGCTATGCAAAGGCCGTCTTCCCGACGCTCGACGAGCAGGACAAGGGCAAGACCGCAATCACCACCAAGTGGGATAGCGTCGTCGGCGCCAACGTTCAGTAATATCTGACCTCGCCTCCCCGCCTACCAAGGCGGGGAGGCTTTTCTCACTCCGACGCCCCAGGATGAGCTTTTCCATGAGCACCGTTTCAACGCCTATGGTAAGCACTGCCCCCTTGATCAACAAAGATCGTGTGATCGACTGGCTGGGCATTGCACCCTTTATTATTTTTTCTCTGCTATTCCTGATCATCCCCACTCTGTATCTTGTGGCGGGCGCGTTTTTGACGCCCGATGGCGATTTAACGCTGAAAAATATCAGCGATCTTTTCACCCCATCCATTATGAGCGCCTACTGGATTAGTATCCGCGTCTCGGTCGCATCCGCTCTTGGTGGCGCGCTGATCGGCTTCTTTCTCGCCTGGGCCGTCGTGCTCGGCGGGCTGCCGAGCGGGGTCCGCGCAACGCTGCTGACATTCTCGGGCGTCGCCTCGAACTTTGCCGGTGTGCCGCTCGCCTTCGCCTTCCTGGCAACGCTTGGCCGCACCGGCCTTGTGACCCTCTTCCTGCGCGACTGGTTCGGCTTCAACCTTTACGGCACCGGCTTCAACCTTCTCTCCTTCTTCGGCCTCACCATCACCTACATGTATTTCCAGATCCCGCTGATGGTGCTGATCCTGACGCCGGCGCTCGACGGCATGAAGAAGGAATGGCGCGAAGCTTCACAAATCCTCGGCGCCACCAACCGCCAGTATTGGACAATGGTTGCGCTGCCGATCCTCTGGCCAAGCCTGCTCGGTACCACGCTGCTTCTGTTTGCGAACGCTTTCGGCGCTATTGCAACGGCCTATGCGCTGACCGGCTCGTCGCTCAACATCGTCCCGATCCTGCTCTACGCACAGATCCAGGGCGACGTGCTTCACAACGCCAATCTCGGCTACGCGATCGCGCTCGGCATGATCGTCATCACCGGCGTTTCGAATGTTCTCTATCTCATGCTGCGCATGCGCGCTGAACGGTGGCAAAAATGAAGGGACAACGTATCGGCGCCTGGATCGCCATCATCATCGGTGCAACCTATTTCATCGTCCCGCTTCTCGGTACGCTGGAATTCTCCCTGCGCAAGCGTCGTGACGCCTATTCGTTCGACGCCTATCAGTCTGTCTTTTCCGATGCCAGTTTCCGCGAGACGTTCGGCTACTCCATGATGATGGCCGCGCTGACCATCGTCTTCGGCATGCTGCTCGTCGTACCCACCGCATATTGGGTACGCCTGCGCCTGCCGCAGATGCGTCAGGTCGTCGAATTCATCACGCTGCTGCCGCTCGTCATCCCGGCGATCGTCATCGTCTTCGGCTATATTCAAATGTACAAGTCCTCCTCGTACCTGCCGCTGACCGGCTCCACGACGGGCACCAACATCCTGCTGATGTTCTCCTACATCACGCTCTCGCTGCCCTACATGTACCGCGCCGTCGATACCGCCATGCGCGCCATCGACGTCCGCACGCTGACGGAAGCAGCCGAAAGCCTTGGTGCGAGGTGGACGACGATCATGTTCAAGTGCATTTTTCCGAACGTCATGAGCGGCGTGCTTTCGGGCGCCTTCATCACGCTCGCGATCGTCATGGGCGAATTCACCATGGCAGCCTTGCTCGGCCGCCCTGCTTTCGGCCCCTACCTGCAGCGTGTCGGCGCCAACCAGGCCTATGAGCCTTCGGCGCTCGCCGTCATCGCATTTTCGATCACCTGGCTCAGCATGGGCCTGCTCAATCTCGTTTCCCGCTTTGGCAAAGCCCGCCCGGCTAGGGTATAAGGTATTTGGCTCATGTCTTTTCTTACGCTGACCAACATTCAGAAATCCTTCGGCCAGACGCAGGTCGTCAAAAACTTCAACATGAACATCGAGAAAGGGGAATTCGTCTCCTTCCTCGGACCATCGGGCTGTGGCAAGACGACCGTCCTGCGCATGATCGCTGGTTTTGAAACGCCGACCGGCGGCACGCTGACGATCAACGGCAAGGACCAGCGTGCGCTGAAGCCAAACCAGCGCAACATCGGCATGGTCTTCCAGGCCTACGCCCTGTTCCCGAACATGACGGTGCATGACAACGTCGCCTTCGGCATGAAGGTCGCGGGCGCTCCGAAGCCGGAGATCGACAGCAGAGTCAAGGAAATGCTCGGCCTCATCAAGCTCGATCATCTGGCAGATCGCTTCCCCTACCAGATGTCCGGCGGCCAGCAGCAGCGCGTCGCACTCGCCCGTGCGCTTGCCGTCAAGCCACAGGTGCTCCTGCTCGACGAACCGCTCTCGGCTCTCGATGCCAAGATCCGCGTGTCGCTGCGCGAAGAAATCCGCCAGATCCAGCAGTCGCTTGGCATCACCACGGTTTTCGTCACGCATGACCAGGAAGAAGCGCTTTCGATCTCCGACCGCATCGTCGTCATGAATGGCGGCAAGGCAGACCAGATCGGCACGCCCTTCGAGATCTACAACACGCCGGCAACGCGCTTCGTCGCCTCCTTCGTCGGCACGCTGAACCTCATCGAAGCCAAGGTAGTCGACCCGGATAGCAACCGTATCCAGATCGGCGATCAGGGTGTGACGCTGAAACAGTCCGTCCAGACTTACAAGGCTGGCGACACCGTTCAGCTAGCGCTCCGCCCGGAAGCCGGTTCGCTCGCCGAAGGCACCCAGAGCGACACTGCGCTGACCGGTCAGGTCGTCTCCGCCCACTTCCTGGGTTCGGTCATCCGCACCCGCATGAATGTCGGCGGCAACGTCATCTCCTTCGACATGTTCAATAGCCCCGGCGTCACCCCTCCGGCCGCTGGCGAAACCGTGACGCTCCGCTTCATGGCCGCCGACCTGCTCGTCATCCGCGACTGATCGAAACGGACTGAAATAAAACGAAGGCGCCGCCAACGCGGCGCCTTTTGTATGCCTGCTACCTAATTTTCATGAGCCCCTGCCCCTCTGAATATCCAGGCCAGGGAGATAGCATCGAAACGGAAGGCAGCGTAAAGGAACTGACCAACGGCTTGCCTCGAATCCGGGCAAGCAATACAGACCGGACGGCCATCCGCTCGGTCGCTCCACAACGGGGTCTTTCAATGATTACCTGCCATCTGCGATACGTCATCGACCCTTACAAACTTGCCGAATTCGAACAATACGCCCGGCTCTGGATCCCCATCGTCAACAGGATGGGCGGTGCCCATCACGGCTATTTCCTGCCGTCCGAGGGCGCAAACAACATTGCGGTTGCGCTGTTTTCCTTCCCGAGCCTTGCCGCCTATGAGGACTATCGCACCCGTATGGCAAGCGACCCGGAATGCCAGGCCGCCTTCGAGCTCGACAAGCGCAACCGCAGCATCATCAGCTATGAGCGCAGCTTCATGCGCCCGGTTCTCGGCTGATCCCCCTGGAATTCAGTCCAGACATATCAATCCGGCCGATCGGGATAAGACAGCACCAGATTCCATAGAATTCGGATATCCGGATTGTTCCGTTACTGTCGGCCGCCCCAGCCGGGGATAGAGTGCAAGGCATATCTCCATCTATTGGATGACGGCTTTGCGCACCGAAGCGATGACACAATCAATGTCGGCGAAGGATTGGGGCCAGCTCGCGCTCCTGGGCGCACTTTGGGGCGGGTCGTTCTTCTTCGCCCGCATAGCCGTATCCGAAATTCCGCCTTTGGCCCTCGTGCTTTATCGCGTGGCGATTGCCGCGCTGGTCCTGCATCTCTGGTTGAAGCTGCGCGGCATTTCCTTCGCGCCCGTTCTCGCCCGGCCCGGCTCTTTTCTGTGTCTCGCCCTGCTCAACAACGTCATTCCCTTCTCGTTGATCTTCACTGGCCAAACGGAAATCGGCGCCGGCCTCGCCTCGGTGTTCTACGCAACAACACCTCTTTGGACGATCCTCGTAGCAAACGCGCTGACACCGGATGAAAAGATCTCAACCGTGAAGATCGCAGGCGTCGCGATCGGCATCGCAGGCGCTGCCGTCATGATCGGCCCTGGACTTCTTTCCAATCTTGGCGGACCCACATGGGCAAAACTCGCAGTCATCGGAGCCGCTGTCTCCTATGCCTTCGCCGTTGTCTACGCCAAACGCTTCAAAAGCATAAGCCCGACGGTGGTCGCGACCGGCCAACTGACAGGCGCGACCATCCTCATGCTGCCGATCGTTTTCTTTTTCTACAGCCCGGCCGACATCGTCACGCCGTCTGTTCCGATATGGATGGCCGTACTGGTTCTCGCGATCCTGACAACCGCCTTCGCCTTCATTCTGTATTTCAACCTCATCGCCTCGGCCGGAGCGACCAATGCTTCCCTCGTGACGCTGCTGGTGCCCGTCAGCGCGATCCTGCTGGGCACGGTCTTTCTCGGCGAAAGACTGGAAACGTTCGAGTTCAGCGGGATGATCCTGATCATGACGAGCCTGATCATCATCGATGGACGGCTTTTTCGGCGTTGACCCATCTACCTGTTGCTCGAAAGAAAAAGCCCCGCTCGATGGCGGGGCTTTTCATTCAGGTGGCAATCAGCGGATCGCTTGGTCGTTCGCATCGAAGCGATGGACGTGGCCGCCATCGGGCGTCGCATAGACAATCTCATCGGGTTCATACTTATGTTCGCCGAAGAGACGCGCGGTCAGCAGGCCGCACTGGTCGGATTCCAGATAGACGATTGTGTCGGCGCCGAGATGCTCGACATGTACAGTCTTCGCCTTCCAGGTACCATTGTCGCGAGACAGCATCAGGTGCTCGGGGCGGATGCCGACCGTTTTTGCCTCCGCATCGCCGACCTTGTCGCCGGCAATGAAGTTCATCTGCGGCGAGCCGATGAAGCCGGCGACGAATGTATTGGCCGGGCGGTTATAGAGTTCCATCGGCGAACCGATCTGCTCGATTGCACCGGCATTCAGCACCACGATCTTGTCGGCGAGCGTCATGGCTTCCACCTGGTCGTGGGTGACGTAGATCATCGTCGCCTTGAGGCTGCGGTGCAGGCGAGCGATTTCGAGGCGCGTCTGCACGCGCAGCGCCGCGTCGAGGTTGGAGAGTGGCTCGTCGAACAGGAAGAGTTCCGGCTCGCGCACGATCGCACGGCCGATCGCCACGCGCTGGCGCTGACCACCAGAAAGCTCGGCCGGGCGACGCGCCAGATATTGTTCGAGCGACAGCATCGACGACGCCTTGCTCACCCGCTTCTCGATCTCGTCCTTGGCCGTACCGGCTTGCTTGAGACCGAGGCCCATGTTGTCCTTGACCGTCAGGTGCGGATAGAGCGCGTAGGACTGGAACACCATGGCGATACCGCGTTTGGCCGGCGGTGTCAGCGTCTCATCGCGGCCGTTGATGATGACGGCGCCCGAGGTCACGTCTTCCAGGCCGGCAATGCTGCGAAGCAGGGTTGATTTTCCGCAGCCGGAAGGGCCGACGAAAATGACGAATTCGCCGTCTTTGACCTCGAGGTCGATGCCCTTCAGCACATCATGCGTGCCATAGGCCTTGCGGATGGATTTGAGTTGAAGCGATCCCACTAGTCTTTCCTTATAGTCTAACCGGTCGGCCGGTGCGCACGCTTTCGTCAGCGGCAAGGCAGATGCGCAGCGAGGCCACGGCGTCATCCATATGGCGGGTAAGGTCCAGATCTTCGCTGACAGCGCGCAGCACGAAGGCCTGTTCCAGGTCGCAAAGCGCCTGATGGCCGGGCTCGCCTTCCATCGTCATGTCCTGATCGGGACGGATGAATTTGCCGTCCGGGCCGGTCTCTGCCGTATGCAGCCGGATGACGGATGTCTTGGTATGCGTGTCGATATCGTCGGACTTCGCCTTCGGATCCATGACGATCGAAACCGCGCCGTTCGGCGACATGACATCCTTCACGAAGAAGGCGGTCTCGGAGATCATCGGCCCCCAGCCGGCCTCGTACCAGCCGACGGAACCGTCTTCATAGAGCACCTGCAGGTGGCCGTAATTATACATGTCGGGCGCAATCTCGTTCGACAGCCGCAGACCCATACCGCGCACCTCGACCGCCTTCGCATCAGTGATCTGGCACATGACGTCGACATAGTGGACACCGCAATCAACGATCGGCGAAGTCGTCTGCATCAGCGACTTGTGCGTCGCCCAGGTCGGGCCGCTGGACTGCTGATTGAGATTCATGCGGAAGACATAGGGACCACCGAGCTTCCTTGCCTCCTCGATCAGCTTCTTCCACGACGGATGGTGGCGGAGGATATAGCCGATGACCAGCTTCTTGCCGGCCCTCTTCGCCGCAGCCACGACACGCTCCGCATCGGCAACCGTCGTTGCCAGCGGCTTTTCGACGAAAACGTCACAGCCGGCCTCGAAGGCAGCCACGGCATAATCGGCATGGCTGTCGGAATAGGTGTTGATCGAGCAGAGATCCGGCTCCAGCTCGGCAAGCGCCGTCATGAAGTCCGGATGGATCGTGTATTGATCCAGCTCGGGCGCGAGCTGCGACGGCTTGGAGCGGTTGACGAGGCCGACGATCTCGAAGCCCGGATTGTTGTTATAGGCGAGCGCATGGCTGCGGCCCATATTGCCGAGGCCGGCAACGAGAACGCGGATCGGCTTTTCGGATTGGCTCACTTGACGGCTCCCGAGGTAATGCCGCGGATCAGCTGCCGCGAGAAGATGACATAGAGGACGAGGATCGGCAGGATCGCGAGCGACAGTGCTGCCAGAACCGCATTCCAGTTCGTGACGAACTGGCCGATGAAGATCTGCGAACCGAGCGTCACGGTCTTGGTGGCTTCGGATGGCGCCAGGATCAGCGGGAACCACAGGTCGTTCCAGATCGGGATCATCGTGAAGACGGCGACCGTCGCCATAGCCGGCCGCACCAGCGGCAGCACGAGGCGGAAGAAAATCGAATATTCCGAGAGCCCGTCGATGCGGCCGGCATTCTTCAGGTCGTCGGAGACGGTGCGCATGAATTCCGACAGGATGAAGATCGCAAGCGGTATGCCCTGCGCCGTATAGACAAGGATCAGCGCCGTCAGCGTATTGACGAGGCCACTCGCGACCATGCCCTGCAGGATGGCGACCGTGCCGAGGCGGATCGGGATCATGATGCCGATCGCCATGTAGAGGCCCATCACCGTATTGCCGCGGAAACGGTATTCCGACAGCGCAAAGGCGGCCATCGCCCCGAACAGCAGCACAAGGAAGATCGCAACGATCGTCACGATGAAGCTGTTCTGGAAATAGGTGGCAAAGTCACCCTGCCCCAACACCGTCTGATAGCCGACGAGGCTGAAGGTGGAAGGCGTCGGCACCTGCAGCGGCGACCGGAAGATCGCGTTGCGGTCCTTGAGCGAATTGATGATCGTCAGGAACACCGGGAAGATGGCGATCAGCGTGTAACCGATCAGCGCCAGATGCACGAGGCCGGTGCGGATGGGGGATGTGCGCGCTCTGTTCGACATGGGGCTCACACTCCTCAGAACTGGTAGCGGCGCATGCGCCGCTGAATGGCGAAAAGATAGAAGGAGACGCCGGCAAGGATGATGAGGAACATCACCGTTGCGATCGTCGCGCCCATGGAGCGGTCGCCGAGCTGCAGCTGGAAGCCGAAAAAGGTGCGGTAGAGCAGCGTGCCGAGAATATCCGTGGACATGTCGGGGCCGGCAAGCGCGCCCTGCACGGTATAGATCAGGTCGAAGGCGTTGAAATTGCCGACGAAGGTCAGGATCGAGATGATGCCGATCGCCGGCAGGATCAGCGGCAGCTTGATCTTCCAGAACTGCGCCCAGCCGGTGATGCCGTCGCATTCGGCAGCCTCGATCACCTCCTCGGGGATGCTCAGAAGTGCAGCATAGATCAGCATCATCGGGATGCCGATATATTGCCAGTTGGAGATCAGCGACACAGCCACCAGCGCCGGACCGGACTGGCCGAGCCAGGGCGCAAAAAGCCACTTCGCACCGACAAGGCTCATCAGCCAGGGAGCAACGCCCCAGATCGGCGAGAGGATCAGCTTCCAGATGAAACCGACGATAACGAAGGAAAGCAGCGTCGGCAGGAAGATCGCCGTACGATAGAAGGCGACGAAGCGCAGCTTCGGCGTCGAAAGAAGCGCGGCAAGCGCAATCCCGATCGGATTCTGCACACACATATGAATGGCGAAGAAGATCAGGTTGTTGACGAGCGCGTTCCAGAAGTCGTGCGCCCAGCGCTGGTCGCCGAACAGAACCTTGTAATTGGCGAAGCCGACAAACGTCGGTGCGCCATCGACCGTGTTGTAGAAGGAAAGCCGGAGCGTTTCGATCAGCGGCAGGACCATGATCGCCGAATAGACGATCAATGCCGGGAGAAGGAAGATACCGATATGCCAGCGTATGGGACGCTTGATCGGTTCAGGAATTGCCGATGTCTGATCGGTCATCGCTTGGCTCGCTTTTGGCTTCGTTCTCTCCCTCATCCCTACTTGTCACAGGGATCGAGCAGCGCCGCCTCGGCGGCGCGGGAGACTCTTTCACGCGAAAGACTTTGCGTGGCTAGATTCCTATGACATCCCTCGGGCTAGCCCGAGGAGACAGGAATGAGGGCGGCAATCGGACTGCCGCCCTCCTCTCATGCTTTCAGCTTACTTGGCCGGCTTGTACCAGCTGTCGAGGCCCTTCTGGAGCTTTTCGGCAGCAACGGCCGGAGTGTCCGTGCCATTGATGACGTTAGCCGATTCAACCCAGGTCTCGTTTTCGAGGTTCGGCGTGCCGCGCGACAGGATCTGGTAGGTCGAGCGGACGGTCGACTTGTACGGGCCGCGCCAGGAAACGAATTCCTGAGCGAGCGGGTCCGTCATCTTGACCGGGTTGGAGTTCAGGCTGAAGAAGCCCGGCAGCGCATTGGCGTAGATATCCGCAAACTCGGGCGAAGCGACCCAGGCAAGGAACTTCTTGGCTTCTTCCTGGTGCTTGCTCTTGGCGTTCAGGGCAACGCCGATATCCGGATGGTCGGAGATGTAGCCCTGGTCGCCGGCCTTCGGAACCGGCGGCGGGAAGGCGCCCATCTTGAATTGCGCCTGCGTGTTGAAGAGCGAGATTTCCCAAGAGCCGGCCGGATAGATGGCGGCGCGGCCGAGCGTGAAGAGGTTCTGGCTGTCCGAATAGGTCTGGGCTTCGAAACCGTCGCCGAGATAGGGCTTCCACTTGGCAAGCTCTTCATAAGGCTTGACCCAGTCGGCGTCGGTCAGCTTCTGCTTGCCCGCGATCAGGGCTTCACGGCCGTCCTCGCCCTTCCAGTAGTTCGGGCCGATGTTCTGGTAGCCCATGGTTGCGGCTTCCCAGAGATCCTTTGTGCCCATGGCGAGCGGGATGTAGGTGCCGTCAGCCTTGATCTTGTCGAGGGCTGCGAAGAACTCGTCTTCTGTCTTCGGAATGGCGATGCCGAGCTTGTCGAAGGCATCCTTGTTATAGATGAAGCCGTGGATGACCGAAGCCATCGGCACGCAGAAGGTCGACTTGCCGTCGTCGGTCGTCCAGGCGGCCTTCGCCACCGGCGAAAAGTTCTCCATTCCCGGCAGATCGTTCAAGCTCGTCAAATTACCGTTCTTAAACAGCGCCAGTGACTTGTCGAAGGGGCGGCAGGTGATGATGTCACCGGCGCTGCCGGCATCGATCTTGGCAGAGGTTGCAGCATCGTATTCTGTCGGCGCGGTCGGCGAGAAGACGAGCTTGATGCCCGGGTTCTTGGCTTCGAAAGCCGGGATGATCTTTTCCTGCCAGATCTGCAGGTCATCGTTACGCCAGCTTTCGATCGTCAGCGTGACATCGGCGGCATGAACGAGACCAGCTGACGACAGCAGGCTGGAGGCAAGCAGCAGGCTTTTCAGAGCAGTGTTTTTCATTTCCCTCTCCTGTTTTGAGCGCCGCTAGGCGCTGTTTTCGATCTGAAACAAGCAGTTGGCGTGTCTGAGGAAACACCCAACGCCCCTTTTAGAGCCGCCAAGATTGCCGGCCCCGAAGCTCTGTCGACACGGAAGACGATAGCCTCCGGCCGGACGGTGCGCCCTCCCGATACACTGAACCGGGCGCCAGAAAATAAGGGAAAACTTGGAAGGATGCCGCGCGCTTCCGCGAGCCATGTCGGCTCCTGCGGATCATTGCCTGCACCTTTCTCGAAACCTGGCCGGCGCTGTTTTTCTTTGCCGGTTTTCACATGCCTCGATACGCTGTTCCCTTTTGCGGAATTAAGGCCAAAAAAATACCAATTGTCCAGCCGAAATTAACTTCTGGACCTGAGAAAATTCATAAAAAAATTTTATTGTTTAAAATCAATATGTTAAAAACAAAGAATTTCCCGGTCATTTCTGCTTGGTAAATGGTATTTTTTTGGTATTGTATTAAAAAACACAAGGGAACGGCGTATCCGGAGGTCCGATGACGGAACTTGCAATCGGTATAGATGGTGGTGGAACAAGCTGCCGGGCCGCAGTTGCGGACAGAATGGGCAATGTCATCGGCCGCGGCAAGGCCGGCCCTGCCAACATCCTTTCCGATCTGGAAAACTCTCTCGTCAATATTGTCGAATCCGCTCGTCAGGCTCTGCGTGATGCAGGATTTAAAAATGAAACCGTTTCCACCGCCACTGCGGTCATCGGTGTCGCCGGTGCCAATGTCGGCGATTACGGCAAGCGCATCGAAAAGGCTCTTCCCTTCAGAAACGGCCAGGTCGTCACCGACGCGCTGATTTCGCTGCAGGGCGCGCTCGGAGACGGCGACGGCATTATCGGCGCTCTCGGAACCGGCTCCGTTTATAATGCCCGCCGGGACGGCAACCTGCACGGGATCGGCGGCTGGGGTTCGATCGTCGGCGATCAGGCAAGCGGCGCCCGGCTTGGCCGCGATCTCCTGGAAAAATCCCTGCTTGCCTATGATAGAGTTCGCGCTGCCTCACCGTTGACGGAAAAGGTCATGGCCGAATACGGCAACGATCCGGAACGCGTCGTCGAATTTGCCCACACAGCCCGGCCGACGGACTTCGCGCGTTTTGCGCCGATGGTCTTCGAAGGCGCTCAGGCCGGCGATGTCACCGCAATCGAGATCGTCAAGGATGCAGCGCGCGCCATCGGTGAAAGCCTCGATGCACTCTCATGGGCGGAATGCCCGTCCATCTGCCTGCTTGGCGGACTGGCCAAAGCCTACCATCCGTGGCTTGCCGATCGGCACAAGGCCCTTCTCGTAGAACCAAAGGCCGATGCGCTGCAGGGCGCCGTCGACCTTGCCGTAAAGCTTCGGAACGAACGGCAGAGAGGTGTGGCATGACCGACGATCTCGCCTCCATCCTTTCACCCGAACGCTTGCAGGCCGGCGGCACCGGCCCACTTTACGTGAAGCTGCGCCGCACACTCGAAGATGCCGTGCGTACCGGCACGCTCGCCCATGGCGATGCCCTGCCCCCCGAACGCGACATCGCCGAATTTGCCGCCGTCAGCCGCGTGACCGTACGCAAGGCAATCGACGAGCTCGTGGCCGACGGCCTGCTCGTGCGCCGCCACGGCTCCGGCACCTTTGTCGCAAAGCCGGTTTCGAAAGTCGAACAGCGCCTGTCGCAGCTCACCTCCTTCACCGAGGACATGGCCCGGCGCGGCATGACCGCCCGCTCCGAATGGCTGCACAAGGGCATCCACACCCCCTCGCCCGACGAGATGATGATCCTCGGCCTCGGCACCGACATCAAGGTCTCGCGCCTCTCCCGCCTGCGCATAGCCGACGACGAGCCCTTGGCGATCGAACATGCGAGCGTATCAGGCGAATTCCTGCCCGATCCCTCTACTGTCACCAATTCGCTCTATGCCGAGCTGGAACGACGGGGCGTGCGCCCGGTGCGCGCCGTCCAGCGGATATCCGCCACCAACATGAAGGAAGCCGACGCCCACCTGCTCGGCGTCCCCGTCGGCCAGGCCGGGCTCTCCATCGAACGTATTTCCTATCTCGGCTCTGGCCGCGCGGTGGAATTCACCCGTTCGCTTTATCGTGGCGACGCCTATGACTTCGTCGCCGAGCTGACGATTGGCGCAACATAGGCCCTACCAGAAGCGAGCGATCCAACTCTCGTGCCCTCCGAGTTCATCGAAGACCGAGTCGGCGGAAATGATCGGGATTCCCTTCTGCATTGATGTCGCCGCGAGAAGCCGGTCGAAGGGATCGCGATGCTGCCAGTCCATGACAGCAGCAGACAGGCATATGTCCGGTGTTAACGCGGCGGTCATGCCACCCTGCTCCTGCAAGAGGTCCGCGAACCGATCGATGAAGGGCTCCATCTCAGGCCATTTGCCGAGGCGAACCTTCTGACCGATTTCGAACAGCGATATGGGACTAACGAGAATGGTCTCCGCCTTTTCGATCAAAGCGACCGCTTTGGCCGAAAGCCGATCGTCGCCGGTCAGCGACCATGCCCAGGCATGGGTGTCGAGAAGAAACGAATTCACTCGGCCCCTTCCCAGGATGCGAATTCCTCCTCATCCATAGGCTCGAAGAAATCCGGGCCTTTGCCGGCAACTTGCCCCTTCAGCAGGCCGATCTTGAAGGGCGACTGACCGATAGGGACGATCTTCACGACGGGTTTGCGCCCCTTGGCAATCACCACTTCCTCACCGGAAAGGGCGGCATCGATCAATTTCGATAGATTGGTTTTTGCGGCATGGATGGTCACTTGCATGGCAGTCCTCATTAGCTAACTTGGCTAAGCATACCATCTCATCACCAATTTCGCCATCAAATTCAAAGGAACAAAAATTCCGGGAATTATGAAGTACATCAAAAAGATAAAGCCGGGAGGTGAAACACTCCCCGGCTTTTTCATTCATTGAATCAATCGCTGAGCCCGCCGCCCTAAGCGACGGGAAACACTCCGCAATCAAGCCGCGTTTTCGATCTCTTCATTGATCTTGCGCGGCACGTAGTTGAGCACCGGTCCGAGCCAGCGCTCGACCTCGGTGACGTCCATGCCCTTGCGCTTGGCATAGTCTTCCACCTGGTCACGCTCGACCTTGGCAACACCGAAATAGTAAGAGTCAGGATGACCGATATAGATGCCTGACACCGACGAACCGGGCCACATCGCATAGCTCTCGGTCAGCTTCACGCCAGCGGTATTTTCCGCGTCGAGAAGAGAAAACAGCGTCTTCTTCTCGGTGTGGTCGGGCTGGGCCGGATAGCCGGGCGCCGGGCGGATGCCGGCATAGGCTTCGGTGATGAGATCCTCGTTGGAGAACGTCTCGTCCTTGGCATAACCCCAATATTCGCGGCGCACGCGCTCATGCATGCGTTCGGCGAAGGCCTCGGCGAAGCGGTCGGCGAGCGCCTTGACGAGGATCGAGGAATAGTCGTCGTTCGAACGCTCGAAACGTTCTGCAATGGCAATCTCCTCGAAGCCGGCCGTCACGACGAAGCCGCCGACATAGTCCTGCACACCGCTATCGACCGGCGCCACGAAATCCGACAGCGCCACGTTCGGGCGGCCGTCGCGCTTCGAAAGCTGCTGGCGAAGCGTGTAGAACGTCGCCAACTCCTCCTTGCGCGCATCGTCCTTGAAGAGGCGGATATCGTCGCCGACGGTACCAGCCGGCCAGAAGCCGATGACGGCGCGCGGCCGGAACCACTTCTCGTCGATGATCTTCTTCAGCATCGCCTGGGCGTCGTTCCAGAGCGCCCGTGCAGCTTCACCCTGCTTCTCATCCTCGAGGATCGCCGGGTAGCGGCCACGCAGTTCCCAGGTCTGGAAGAACGGTGTCCAGTCGATGTACTTTGCAAGCTCGGCCAGATCGTAGTCTTCGAACACCTTGGTGCCGAGGAAGCTCGGCTTGCTCGGCTTATAGGCCGCCCAATCGACCTTCTGCGCATTTTCGCGGGCACGCGAAAGCGGCAGGCGCACCTTTTCGGCTTCGCTGCGCGCATGGGCGGCAGCAACCTTGGCATATTCGGTCCTGATATCGTCGATATAGCCCTGACGGTTTTCAGGCGAGAGCAGCGAGGACACGACGCCGACGGCGCGGCTGGCATCCGTCACGTAAATCGACTGGCCCTTGTTGTAGCCCGGATGGATCTTGACGGCCGTATGCACGCGGCTGGTCGTCGCCCCGCCGATCAGAAGCGGAATGTCGAAGCCCTGCCGCTCCATTTCGGCCGCCACATGCACCATCTCGTCGAGTGACGGTGTGATCAGTCCGGAGAGACCGATGATATCGACCTTCTCGGCTATAGCCGTTTCGAGGATTTTCGTTGCCGGCACCATGACGCCGAGATCGATGATCTCATAATTGTTGCAGGCGAGCACGACGCCGACGATGTTCTTGCCGATATCGTGCACGTCACCCTTGACGGTCGCCATCAGGATCTTGCCGGCAGACTTGCGTTCTTCACCGCCATTCTGGCGCTTCTCCTCCTCCATGTAGGGGAGAAGCACGGCAACGGCCTGCTTCATGACGCGGGCGGACTTCACCACCTGCGGCAGGAACATCTTGCCCGAGCCGAAGAGATCGCCGACCACATTCATGCCGGCCATCAACGGGCCTTCGATGACGTGTAGCGGACGAGCCGCCTCCTGGCGGGCTTCCTCGGTATCGGCCTCGATATATTCGGTAATGCCGTTGACCAGCGCATGTTCGAGACGCTTCGCCACAGTCCATTCGCGCCAGGAGAGATCCTGCACCTTGCCTTCCTTGCCGGCAGCTCCGCGGAAACGCTCGGCCACTTCCAGCAACCGCTCGGTTCCGTCAGGACGACGATTCAGCACCACGTCTTCGCAGGCTTCGCGCAGGTCTGGATCGATCTGGTCATAGACGGCCAGCTGGCCGGCATTGACGATACCCATGTCCATACCCGCCTGAATGGCGTGGTAGAGGAACACGGCGTGCATCGCCTCACGCACCGGCTCATTGCCGCGGAAGGAGAAGGAAAGGTTCGACACACCGCCGGAGATATGGACGAGCGGCATGGTCTTGCGGATCGTGCGCGTCGCCTCGATGAAATCAACACCGTAGTTGTTGTGCTCCTCGATGCCGGTCGCGACAGCGAAGATGTTCGGGTCGAAGATGATGTCTTCGGGCGGGAAGCCGACCTTCTCCGTCAAAAGCTTGTAGGCGCGCGTGCAGATGTCCACCTTGCGCTGGTAGCTGTCCGCCTGCCCCGTCTCGTCGAAAGCCATGACGACCACGGCCGCACCGTAATTGTGCAGCAGACGTGCCTGGGCTAGGAAATTTTCTTCGCCTTCCTTCAGAGAGATCGAGTTGACGATCGGCTTGCCCTGAACGCGCTTCAGGCCGGATTCGATGATCGAGAACTTCGAGCTATCGATCATGACGGGCACGCGGGCAATATCGGGCTCGGCAGCAATCAGGTTCAGGAACTCGACCATCGCCTTTTCGGAATCGATCAGCCCTTCGTCCATGTTGATGTCGATCACCTGCGCGCCATTCTCGACCTGGTCGCGGGCGACATCGAGCGCTGCCGTGAAATCGGCATTGGTGATCAGCTTGCGGAAGCGGGCCGAACCGGTGACGTTGGTGCGCTCGCCGACATTGACGAAGGGAATGTCCTTGGTCAGCTCGAAGGGCTCAAGACCCGACAGCGACATGAAGGGGCGATGTTCGGGAATCGGGCGCGGCTTGTACTTGGCCACCGTCTCCGCAATCATCCTGATATGCTCGGGCGTGGAGCCGCAGCAGCCGCCGACGATGTTGACGAGGCCTTCGCGTGCGAAGCTGTCGATCTGCGCGGCCATCAGTTCCGGCGTCTCGTCATACTGGCCGAATTCATTCGGCAGGCCGGCATTCGGATAGGCGCAGATGAAGGTATCGGCAACGCCCGAAAGCTCCTGCAGATGCGGGCGCATTGCATTGGCGCCCAGCGCGCAGTTGAGGCCGATGGTGAACGGGTTGGCATGGCGCACCGAGTTCCAGAAGGCGCTCGGCGTCTGGCCGGACAGTGTACGGCCCGAGAGATCCGTGATCGTGCCAGAGATCATGACCGGCAGGCGGATACCCTTGGCCTCGAAGCGCTCCTCGCAGGCAAAGATCGCAGCCTTGGCATTCAGCGTATCGAAGATCGTCTCGATCAGGATGATGTCGGCGCCGCCATCGATCAGGCCGTCGATCTGTTCTGCATAGGCATCGCGCAGGTCGTCGAAAGTGACGGCGCGGAAACCGGGATTGTTGACGTCGGGCGAAATCGAGGCCGTTCGGTTGGTTGGGCCGATGGCGCCGGCAACAAAGCGGCGCTTACCGTCTTCGCGTTCGGCACGCTGGGCGGCGCGTCGAACGATCTCCGCGCCTTCCTTGTTCAGCGCATAGACCTCGCCTTCCATCTGATAATCGGCCTGCGCGATGCGGGTCGAGGAGAAGGTATTGGTTTCGAGGATGTCGGCGCCGGCCTTGGCATACTTATAATGGATCTCCTCGATCGCGTCCGGCTGGGACAGGATCAGCAGGTCGTTATTGCCCTTCTGATGGCACGCGCAGCCGATGAAACGCGAGCCTCGGAAATGGTCTTCATCATAGCCCAGCCCCTGGATCTGCGTGCCCATGGCGCCGTCAAGAACGAGGATGCGCTCGCTGGCAGCTTGTCTCAGCGCCGCAAACACTTCACTGCCATCACGCTTGCCCCCTTCGGGACCAAAGAGATTATCGAACACGGGAAGGCTCCTTGACATCATAGGATCATAAGATCGGAAACGACAAATCACATAAAGATATCTTTATGTCAACATATGCCTATCGGTTTAGGCCATTGCAAGCCTTGGCGGATGACAGACTCGCCCGACCTCTATATAGGCGTTTTCCTAAAGGCATTGTGCACGAATTCGGAGGAGTATCATGGCACCTGCACTCGGCAACTGGTCCACCCGCGCCTATCATCGCGGCTGGCTGCTTTCGCAGGCCAACGGCCTCTTTGATTTCTTCCAGCATAACTCCATCAATCCCAAAGGCGGCTTCTACGATCTCGACGACGCTGGCAAGCCGCTTAATGCCGGGGGACAGGTGCGTCCGATCCATATCGCATCGCGCGCCGTCCACTGCTTCTCGATCGGCACCTTGCTCGGCCGCCCCGGTGCCGCCGATGTCGTCGACCACGGCATGGATTATCTCTGGAACCACCACCGCGACCGCAAGAATGGCGGTTACTTCTGGTCGCTGAACAATGACGGCCCGGTTGATTCCAACAAGCAGGGTTACGGCCACGCCTTCGTGCTGCTCGCAGCCTCCTCGGCAAAGACGATCGGCCATCCCCTGGCAGACGGCATGCTCGCCGATATCACCGAGGTCCTGAACACGAAGTTCTGGGAAGCCAAGCACGGTGCCATCGCCGAGGAATTCACCGCCGACTGGCAGCCACTCGATGGCGGCGCCTATCGTGGCCAGAACTCCAACATGCACCTCACCGAAGCGCTGATGGCCGCATTCGAAGCGACTGGCGATCGGGATTACCTCACCAAGGCCGAAAGCATCGCCGACCTCGTCATCCGCCGCTCGGCTGGCTCCGTCGGCTGGCGCGTCGCCGAACATTTCGATGCCGAATGGAGTCTCGACAAGGATTACTATCATCCGAACGAAATGTTCCGCCCGGCCGGCACGACACCCGGCCACTGGCTGGAATGGACCCGCCTGATCCTGCAGCTCTGGGCGCTCGGCGGCAAGCGCATAGAATGGATGCCGGATGCGGCAAAGGCCCTCTTCGAGCAATCCATGGTGCTCGGCTGGGACAACCACAAGGGCGGCTTCTTCTATACGCTCGACTGGGCCGATAAACCGGCCAAGCGCAACAAGCTCTGGTGGCCGGCCTGCGAGGGTGCGGCTGCCGCGCACTTCCTCAACGAACACCTGCCGAGCGATTATCACGAAGAATGCTACCGCAAGATCTGGAACGTGATCGAGCGCAGCTTCATCGACCACAAGAACGGCGGCTGGCACGAGGAACTGACGGAAGACCTCGTGCCCTCACACTCGCTTTTCCCCGGCAAGGGCGACATCTACCACGCCCTGCAGGCCTGCCTCATCCCGCTCTTCCCGGCAACGGGCAGTCTGACCAAGGGCATCAGCGAAGCCGGCGGCAAGCTCTGAGGCGAAAGCCTCAGTAGCCGGGCGCGACCGGCGGCGCTGCGTTCGGGTTCTGCTGGAACCACTGCACCTCAGCGCTCGCGTCATCGAGTTCGTCCTCAACGTCGCGCTGCTCTCTGCGAATGCGGCGCATATCGTCTTCGAGATCATCCATCCGCCGGCGGATATCATGCCGGTCCGCATCAGGCGCATCCTTGAGCTTGCGCGACAGGTCGTCGATCTCGGCTTCCTTCGATCCGTAGTCGCCCTGCAGCGAGCTTAGCCGTGATTGTAGCGAATGCTGGCGATTCCCGAGCGTATAGCCGCGCAGGAAGCCTGCTGCCGTCTCCGGCGGGCAGACATTGGAGTAGCCGTGACCCGCCTGCCCGTGCATCAGGCCGCTCATTGGCGTGCAATAGCGCACGAGACCCGCCTGATAACCCTGATACCAGATCGTCTGATCGGGCACGATCTTCACCCGCTCGCAGGATTTGGCATGCGCTGCAAAACGCTCCTGCGGTTCGTATCCGGCAGCCCCGTCGGATTCACCGATCACCCGCCAGTCGGCGGCGACGCATTCTTCCTTCGAAAGCGTATTGCAGGAGGCGAGGAAAAGGCTGAAACCAATGGCAGCAAAGGCAAAGAGAAAACGTAACATGATGTCCCGGCAGCAAGTCACAAAACCGGGCGCACCTTATCGTCACGAAATACGACCGTCACCGGGAACGGATCGCGATCTTGCAGTTTCCGTGGCTTTTATTTGTCAAAAATGCGGCAGGCTTCACGCAAGCCTCAGGCTTTCGAGATCCTTCGCCAGGATCAGCGCCAGGGCCTCGACCGCGAGATTGTGGTCGTCGCGCTGCGGCAGGCCGGATACGGTGACGGCGCCGATGCAGCCCGTGCCCCTGACATTGATCGGGAAGCTGCCGCCATGCGGGGCATAATCAGCGGGAGGAAGCCCGTTGTCCTCAACCGTCTTGCCTTCCTTCTGGAGCTTGAGGCCGGAGGCATAGCTGCTGCGGAAATAGCGGAACACCATGTTGCGCTTGCGGCGGACCCAATTGACATTGTCAGGGGTCACACCCGGCAGGGTCGCATAGAAGACCGGCATGGAATGCAGCGTGATATCGATGGCAATGCCGAGGCCGCGCTCGGTAGCGAGTTCCTGCAAGAGCTTGCCAAGCTGCCATGCAGTCGTCAGATCGAAGGCATCGAAGCTCAGTGCCTTTTCCTGTTCCGCGATACGGATCAGATCTTCGTCGATCGACATGGCACGGCTCTC
This sequence comes from Rhizobium sp. 768_B6_N1_8, assembly GCF_051811225.1. NCBI lineage: Bacteria > Pseudomonadati > Pseudomonadota > Alphaproteobacteria > Hyphomicrobiales > Rhizobiaceae > Rhizobium > Rhizobium sp. 768_B6_N1_8. The sequence continues at coordinate 2,908,217 of NZ_JBPWPV010000001.1, forward strand.
CTCTCAGCGTGATGATCGGCTGTGACAATTCTCACGCAAGGGGGAAAAGTAAAGCAGAAACTTGGCACTATGCACCGTCAAGAGCATCGGTGCGATGCTCAGCCGACCGCCCGGATCGGCGCAAAACCGCTCATTGCGCCGGTGAAATGTTTCGGCAGCGGCGAGGCATAGGAGCCGCGCTTGCTGGTCGAAAGACCGAGCGACACAAGCGCTTCCGCCTGCTTGACGGCGGCCGCGACCCCATCGATGACGGGCACGCCGTAGATATCCTGCAACTCGCGCGCCAGATCCGTCATGCCGGCGCAGCCGAGCACGATCGCCTCCGCACCGTCTTCAGAAAGCGCCCGTTCGATTTCCGCTCTCAGCTTGCCGATCGCGCCAGACGCAGCATCTTCCAGCTCCAGCACCGGAATATCCGATGCCCTCACCTTCGCACGACTGCCCATGCCATAGCGGCGCACGAGATTATCGATCAGCACCCGGGACCGCTCCAGCGTCGTCACCACCGTAAAGCGCTGGGCAAGGAAGCCTGCGGTAGCGACAGCGGATTCGCAGAGCCCGAGAACAGGCACGTCAGCGAAGGTGCGCGCGGCGTCGAGCCCCGTATCGTCGAAGCAGGCGACGATCGCCGCATCGTAACCGGCCTCCTCCCGTTCTTTCAGCTCCGTCAGCAGACCCGGGATGGCAAGCGCCCCGTCATAATGCCCCTCGATGGAAACCGGCCCCATGCGCGAGGTCGCGGCGATGATCTCGGTGCCGACAGCGGCGACCGCACGCGCGGCGGTCGCTGCCTTCTCGGTCATGGAAGCAGTCGTATTGGGATTAACGATCAATATGCGCATGTCAGCGGGTCTTTGCCTGCCGCCGGCCAAGCATCGTCATGATGCCGAGTGCGACGAGAATGATGGTGAAGGAGAAGAGCGTCGTGACCGTGCCGAGCGCATAGAGCACCGGCGTCGTGACGTTCGTGGTCATGCCGTAGATTTCGAGCGGCAGCGTATTGTAGGTGCCGGACGTCATCAGCGTGCGGGCGAATTCGTCATAGGAGAGCGTAAAGCCGAACAGGCCGACGCCGATCAGGCTCGGCGCGATCATCGGCAACACGACATGGCGAAAGGTCTGCCAGGAGGTCGCTCCGAGATCGCGCGCGGCCTCCTCATAGGCTGGAGAAAAGCGATTGAAGACGGCAAACATGATCAGAACGCCGAACGGCAGCGTCCAGGTCAGATGCGCGCCAAAGGCCGAGGAATACCAGGCGGGCCGTATTCCACCCTGCTGGAAAACCACGCCGATGCCGAGCGAGATGATAATCGATGGCACGACGAGGCTTGCAACCGTCGCGTAAAACAATACCGACGAGCCGCGAAAACGCCGCCGAAATGCAAGGCCCGCCATCAGCGAGACGACGACGGTTACCACCATCACCATCAGGCCGAGAATGAAGGATCGCTGGAAGGAGGCACCGAAATCGCCGACCGCCTGCTTTTCGAAGAGATTGAAGAACCAGTGCGTCGAAACGCCGTTTAGCGGGAAGGTCAAACCGCCATCTGGCCCCTGAAAGGAGAGGATGACGATCGCCGAAAGCGGCCCGTAGAGAAAGAGCACGAAAAGGCCGAAGAAGGCGGCAAGTACGTAGAATTCGAGGGAGCGTTTTTCTCGGTTCATCTCAGAGCTCCTTGCGGATATCGACGACGCGCAGGATCGCAGCGACCATCATCAGCACGACCACCAGGAGCACGACCGCGTTGGCGGCAGCGGCCGGATATTGCAGCAGCGACATCTGGTTCTTCATCATCAGCGCCACGGAGGCGCTTTGCCCGCCGGACATGACCTGCACGGTGGAGAAGTCAGCCATGACGAGTGTGACGACGAAGATCGTGCCGATCGCCATGCCGGGCTTGGCAAGCGGGATCACCACATTCCACAGTACCTGCCAGCCGGAAGCACCGGCATCACGCGCCGCTTCGAACAGCGAGCGGTCAATGCGCATCAGCGTGTTGAAGATCGGCGTGACCATGAAGAGCGTGTAGAGATGCACCATGGCGAGCACTACGGCGAAATCGGAATAGAGCAGCCATTCCACCGGCTGCGGCACGATGCCCATCTCCACCAGCGCCGAATTGACGAGGCCGTTGCGCCCGAGCACAGGAATCCAGGAGATCATGCGGATGATGTTCGACGTCATGAAGGGCACGGTGCAGACGAGGAAAAGGATCATCTGCGTCGAGGTCTTGCGGATATGGAAGGCCAGGAAATAGGCGACCCAGAAGCCGATGAAGAGCGTCAGCCCCCAGACGATGACGGTGAATTTCAGCGTATTGAGATAGGTCTTCCACGTCACCCATGAACCGAGCGTGTCGGTATAGTTCATGGTCAGGAAGTCGGGATAGATACCGGCGAAATCATAGTCCCAGAAACTGACAACCGCGATCATCAGGATCGGCAGGATGAAGAAGAAGCCCAGAATGGCCATCAGCGGCGTCGCCTGCAGATAGGAGATCGCCCATGGCGCAAGCCGGAAGGAGCGTTTGGGCGCCTCCGCTGCCGGTATCGTCTGCTCTGAAGCGATCGTGGCCATTCTTCCCCCTTCGGAAATCTGCCCTGTCCGAATAGGGAGGGATCGGTGAAGACCCCTCCCCAACCCTCCCAAGCGGGAGGGGGTTTTGCTTAAGCCGCGATGAACTCGTTCCAGCGGCGGACCATGTAGCGGTCTTCGTCCATGACGGAGTTCCAGCAGGCGATGTGGCCGATACGGTCTTCGAAGGAGCCGCCGTCGCGAACCGAGCCGGCCTTCTCCATGACCTTGCCTTCCGGCGAGAGGATGTCGCCCTGTGCCGGCTTGCCTTCCATCCAGTAGCCCCATTCGTCGGCGGTCATGAAACCCTTGGCGGTTTCAAGGCAGGCCGAGTAATAGCCCTGGCGGTTGAGATAGGCGCCGACCCAGCCGGACGTGTACCAGTTGATGTACTCATAGGCGGCATCGAGCTGCGCGCCCTTGAGGTGCGCAGCAAGGCCGAGACCGCCGCCCCATGCGCGGTAGCCTTCCTTGAGCGGCTGGAAGGTGCAGGCAATGCCCTTCGAGCGGACGGCAGCAACGGCCGGCGACCACATGGACTGGATGACGACCTCGCCCGAAGCCATCAGGTTGACCGACTCGTCGAAGCTCTTCCAGAAGGCGCGGAACTGGCCATCGCCCTTGGTCTTGATCAGGAATTCGATCGTCTTGTCGATCTCTTCCTTGGTCATGTTGCCCTTGTCGGCATATTTGATCTTGCCGGAGGCTTCAGCGATCATTGCCGCATCCATGATGCCGATCGACGGCACGTTGATGATGGCCGTCTTGCCCTTATAGGCCGGATCGAGAATGTCGGCCCAGGAGGTGATTTCGCGGCCGGTCAGGTCAGGGCGAATGCCGAGCGTATCGGCATTGTAGATCGTCGGCATCATCGTGAACCACTGGGTCTGCTCCTTGGCGAACTTCTTGGAGTCCTGCGCCTCGACGAAGCCGACGGTGTGCGGCGCCGTGCCCTGGGCAATCGTGCTGTCCGCCTTCAGCTTGCCGGTCGTGAAGATCGGCACGACCTTGTCGAAATACTTGAGCTTCTTGACGTCCATCGGCTGCAGAACACCGGTCGGGAACACCTTCTTGCAGATCCAGTATTCGATATCGGCAATGTCGTAGCTGTCAGGCTGGGTGACGGCGCGCTGGGCAGCAGCGTCGGAATCCGTCGCAGTCATTTCCAGCGTGATGCCGAGGTCCTGCTTGCACTTCTCGGCGATCGCATTGATGTTCGAAACGCCGGTACCGAACTGGCGAAGCGTGATGTTGGACTGCGCCCAGATGGTCGGGAAGCCGGTGATGGCGCCCGAACCGGCGATAGCGCCGACGGCGGCAGCACCCGTCTTCAGAAGCGAGCGGCGGGAAATTCCCTTTTCCGCCTTGGTGGTTTTCGTTTCAGTCGTCATGGCAGTTCCCCTTTTCTTGATACTGAAGTTCATGCGGAAACGCGGCCAAGGAGGACGGCATCCTCCAAAGCCCAACTCAAAGACACCGCATCGCCGACCGAGACCGGGTTGGCGAAGTAATCGCTGTCGCTTGCGATGACGGTGAAATCGTCGCTGCCAGCCCCAAAGACGGTGATCTTCACCGAGGAGCCGCGATATTCGATATTGGAGACGATGCCGTTGAAGCCGAGGGTCCACTCGGTCGCCACCTGAAGGCGTACGCGGTCGGTGCGGATGCCGATATCAACAGGCTCGCCGACCTCCCTGCCCGTCCCGCGTACGGAAAAGCTCTGCCCTTCCGGCACCGTCATCACGATCACGCCATTCTCGCTCGATGTGACGCGGCCAGAGAGCACGTTGTGATCGCCCATGAAGCGAGCGACGAAGGCGGTTGCCGGTTTTTCGAATACTTGCCGCGGTGACGCCGCCTGTTCGATCTTGCCGTCATTCATGATGACGATGATATCGGCGAGCGCCATCGCCTCTTCCTGGCTGTGCGTCACATGCACGAAGGTGATGCCGAGCGTCTTCTGCAGCTTCTTCAGTTCCGCCCGCATGCGGATCTTCAGGAACGGGTCGAGTGCGGAAAGCGGCTCATCGAGCAGCAGCGCCTCCGGATCGGTGATCAGTGCGCGCGCCAATGCGACACGCTGCTGCTGGCCGCCGGAAAGCTGCGCCGGCCGCCTGCTGGCATAGGCCTCCATCTGCATTAGCTTCAGCATCTCCAGCGCCTTGGCGCGGCGCTCATCCTTGTCGACACCCTTCATCTTCAGGCTGAAGGCGACGTTGTCGATGAGGTCGAGATGCGGAAACAGCGCATAGGACTGGAACATCATCGCCGTGCCGCGTTTTGCCGGCGGGAAATCGGTGACAACGACATTGCCGAGACGGATATCGCCCGATGAAATGCTCTCGTGACCCGCGATCATGCGCAGCGTCGAGGTCTTGCCGCAGCCTGACGGACCCAGGAAGCAGCAATAAGAACCGGCCGGGATTTTCAGGCTGATGGCATGGACCGCCGTGGTCGCGCCATAGACCTTGGAAACGGATGCTATATCGATCTCTGCCGCTTTCGACATCGTGTCTTCCCCTGTTCGAGAAAGACGATGCATCTGCCGTGCCAATTTGATCACTGCATCTCAAACCCTTGCAAATCATGAACTTTTCATGACAGCATGCCGATCGGCGAAATCTCGGGCACTTTTCGCACTGCACACAAAATGGGCTTTCGTCCTCAATTCGTGCAGAAAATCGTATACAATTTGACCTCTGTTATGAGAACAAATTCTATTTAACTTTTGAGACGAAGGCGGCTATGGTTTGCTGACATCAAGGAAACCGATTTCATGAAATCCGCCGCCAGCGCCATGAGCCACGACGACACCCAGGAAACGGGCGTCCCGCAGATCCGCGATGCAATCAGGGAGGCTATCGTCGAGCGGCGCCTGTCACCCGGCACGAAACTGTCGGAAAGCGATGTCGGCAATCTCTTCAATGTTAGCCGCACGCTGGCGCGCGCCGCCTTGCAGGCACTTGCCTACGAAGGTCTCGTCAGCGTGGAGAAAAACCGCGGTGCCTTCGTTGCCTATCCCTCACCGGAAGAGGCCCGGCAGATTTTTGCAGCCCGCCGTCTGGTCGAGCCCGGCATCCTGCGGGACGCGGCCGCCCGCATCACTCCCTCGGATATCCAGCATCTCAAGCAATTGCTTCTGGAAGAGGGCCGGCTGATGAGCGAGCGCGGCCAGACCGCCAGACGGGCCGAAATCAAGGCATCAGGCGATTTCCACCTGACACTCGCCGCGATCTCCGGCAACGCCATCATGCAGCGCTTCATGGAAGAACTGGTCGCCCGCTCGTCGCTGGTCATTGCCCTCTACGGCCAGTCGACGGTCTCGAGCTGCGGCCATTCCGAACACGGCGATATCATCGACGCGATCGAGAGCAAGGAGCTCGACCGTGCCTGCCATCTGATGCTTCACCATATTGCTCATATCGAGGCGGACCTCGATCTGCGCGAACGCAAGAGCCTCGGCCTCAAGGAAGCATTCGAACTCTGATAGCTCAGTGGCTCGGCGGCGAGATATCAGCTGCGCGGCTGATATCCTCCACGCTCATCGGCTCGCTGGAGCGCATCTTCACTTTGCCGTCAATGCCGACCAGCACGAGCCCGAATTCGCCGCTGAGCGGCCCCTGAAGCTCATCGCGCAGCTCGTCGGCATCAAGGTCGCCCCCATCCTCGAAAAACGAGAATGCGCCGCCGCCGGCGATCGTGAAAACCTCGATATCATCTTCGATTAGCCGCATCTGTGATTTGCGCAGCAATTCGTCTTGAACGATCGGCCTGTCGTCCTCGGCATCCGCAAAGACGATCAGAACTTTCTTTTCACCGAGAAACTGTTCCAGCGATCGCGGCAGATGCGCCTCGCGAACGCCCGTTCCCATAATTTCGTGTAGAATGGATCTCAACATGGTGCTCATTCCTTCTCTGCCTGTTTCAACGGCTGGAAATGAGCAGGGTTCCCCGCGAGGAATAGGATCGCGGCCAATGCCGCGATCCCGAATGCCTATTCGCGGGGTTCCGCTTCGGATGCGCGCGCCGAAAGCGCGACGATATCAGGCGTGCCATTGGCAAGAAGGCGCTTGCGCACCAGAACGCGCATGACGCGCGCCGCCGTGGAGAAGGTCATCTGGTCCAGTGGTCCCTCGCCTTCCCAGGGCTTGGTCAGCCGTTCCGTGACGGCGCTGACGATATTGGCTGGGACGATATCGGTGCATTCGCGCATGGCTTCGAAAACGAAGCTGATAGGGATGACCCTACCTTCATAGGTGACGATCGGCTCCGTCAATTCGCTGTCCCATTCCTCATAGGCGTAAAGCGCCTCACGGAAGAGCTGCTGCAGGGTAAACGGTGCATGTCCGTTGTGAAGTGGCGGCAGTGCATTCATCATGTCTGTCTCCTCTGATGGATTTAGCCAGCTTCCTCAAGATCCGGTCCGGATCGACGCGGAAACAACGCTCGGCTCCTCCTTCGGACCGGATACACGATTCATTTTATAGAGTAACACACGTGTGATAAAGCCATTTCTGCCCACCCCACCCGGCCGCAACATCTAACCGATTGAAATTCATTGAGACTTACAGTCATTTTTTTGCAGTCGCAGCGCGCAAAACCGGCATTTTCAGCTCTAGGCTCCTACCGGAAGGCCAAATCTGGAACCTTTAACGTGCTGGTCGGTTTTACCTCGGCAATCAGCCTGGGGAGAAATGCAATGACGCAAATTCGCCAACCCGAACGACGCAGCCGGACGCTGCGCGGACGTCCCTACAGTCTTAACGAATTCGCCGCCAAATATGGCTTGAGAAACGAGCAGGCAGAAAGCCTGTACACCCGCTTCGGCCCCTCCTCGGTCGAACTGGACCTGCTGATGGCCGCCAAACGCCGTCCACCAATGTTACCAGATCGCATCAGCGAATGAGGCAAGGCCCAGACAATCGTCTCCGCGCTCTGCGACAAAATTTCACAAAATGTGTCGGGAACACATGTCAGGTGAAATCGTTCTTCCGGTAGGCATGGCAAAACGCCATGCCGCCCCCATCGAAAATGCCGGCAGATTGCCGACCCCTTCTACAAGATGAGCTTGAGGTACCGCTTCGGCGGAGGCCATCCGTGTGGAATCGATTGGAGGGAAAAGATCGGCCAAGAAGGACGGAACGATGAGCAACACCTCCCGGCATGAGTGGATATGCAAGCGAGCCTACGCAATCTGGGAAATGGAAGGCAGGCCGTATGGCCGAGATGCCGAACATTGGCTCCAGGCAACAGCCGAACGCGAACGGCTGGAACGTACGCGTGCCTCGACGGATGGCAATGAAGTCCTCGTCAAATTCCCGAAAACGCCCCAAGCACCCAGGCCGGCAGTTACCGCCACCCCACGCCAGAGGCTGTCGCGCACCGGTTAATCCAGAGTGATCCTGAACCGAGCGGAGAAATCACCTTCCCACCACATCGGGAAGTTGGTTCCCCACTTGTTGTTATGCAGGTTGAAGCGGATTCCATCGTCGAAATCCGGCAAGCCTTTGCAAAAGGACATAAAATCCCAGCTCTGCGATGCAACCAGCGGCGTATCGAGGGGCTCGATGACGAGCGCTCCTGCATCCCCAAATTCGCCGCTGACAGCATTGACCGCCTGTAGCTGCGCGCCGCCGGACCCGGCGAAATTGCCGGACCGGTGCCACAGCCCCATCTTCCTGAAGGCCCAGTCCTTTGCGCCATCAGGCGTGAACGACAGGAAACTCGCCTCCGGCATGCGATTGGCCGGCTTGTCGCGCAGTGAGAGACGCAGTTGCAGGGCACTGTCATCAGCCGAAAATTCCACGGCGATCTGGCGTGGCGCCCCAAACCGCTCGACCGCTTCGGCCGGCATGGACAAGAGAACCCCGCCCTCGCCCGCACCTTCCAGGCTCGGCACAAAAACCTTCGAAAGCGCAGCATCCGAACGGCCAAGCCCGGGCTTGTCGTGATCGAGCACTGCCCATTCCTGCCGATGTGTCAGATAGCTATCCATATGCCTGTTGACGTCGGCAGCGTCGTAGCTCTCGTAGCGATAGGCGATCAACGAGCCGTTGCGTCCGGCAATCCGCCACCCCCGTGGTGATGTGAGCGCCATGACATCGCCCGTCACCTCATCAAGCTCGATCGACCAGCCGCCGGCAATCAGGCGGGTCTCGCGGTTCGTACTGCCGACGAGCGTCGGCGCGAAGAGTTCTGCGAGCACGGCCTGCGCCTGCTGCTGGTCATCGGCATCGAGTTCGGCGACGGCCTGATCGATATAGCCGCGCTGCTCATCCCATGACGCCTCGGTATAGGCGAAACGGTAATCCGTTTTGCGCGCGGCGTTGAAATCGGCTTTTGCCCAAGCCTTGTCGTCGCGCAGATAGGATTTGATATCCACCCCGCACGTATGCTCCGCCACCATGGCAAGCCCGCGGCCGAAGGCGAGCCTGCGCGAATTGAGCCCCTCGCCCGCAAAGCGGTCATAAAGCCGCTGCAGGGCCAGAAGTTTCGCCGTCTTCAAGGGGTCGGCGGCGCTGCCATGGATCCAGCTATCGCCCAACTCCAGCTCCAGCACCGGGAAACGCTCGCGCTTTTCCCAGAGGATCGCGCCATAATCCTCCAGCGTCGCCGCGCGGATGACCGCGTCAGGCTGCAGGCGACGCATATCGCGATACGCTTCTGCCGTCTGCGGCACGCTCTGCGGGCCGATATTGTCCTGCGTATGCGCAAAGCTGAGCCCGTCGTCGAAATCTTCGGGGAAATAGGTCTCGCCGTACGAGCGCTGATACATGACGACGACTTCGGCACCATCAGGCGCGCGCCAGCGAAAGATGTCAGGCACGTCTGGCGACGGTGAAGCCGTGTTGACGCCGAGATGCAGGAAGCGGATGCCAGCCTCGGCAAGCAACGGCACCATGCCGAGTGTGTGGCCGGGAACGTCGGTCATCTTCGCCGCTATCGTCTGCTTGCCGAAACGGCGGTCGAGCTCCTGCGAATAGGAAAGGCCTGCTCGGAACAGGTCTGACGACATCAGCTCCGTATGGGTGGTGAACGGCAGCCCGTGCCAGCGGATGAGCCCGCGCTCGATCGCCTGCTCCAGTGCTGCGACCTCGGCAGGCGAGCGCGAATTCAAATGATCCCAGATCAGCCAGGCGCCTGTCGTCCAGATGAACTTCGGCTCCTCGGGGTTTTCGGAATAGAAATGCGCGCCGGTCTCGATCGCCTGCGGGATAAAGCGCTCGTGATATTGACGGCGGACCTTCTCGGCATGGTCGGTGAAACCGATATCGAGATGGGTCTTGAAGACCAGGTGCACGCGCTTTTCCGTCATCTGCATTCCGCTAGATCAGTCCTGCCGTCGTCAAGCAGCTCTCATGAGACGCAACGCAAATGATTTTGCGTTCGACACGCAATCCCGATGCCCTCCCAATATGGCACAATGGCATTTTGTGTAATCGTTTCCACAAAGACCTTTGCGCTTTGTGGTAACGATCCGTCAAGCATATTTGCTTGAGCAGCCCCGAATATGCTGGATATTTCATCGAGCTGGACTTTGCCCACCTTGCTTCCGGCAGGCAACGCAAATTAAGTGGCTACAAAATGTGAAAACGTGTTCATACGCCATTAACCTGACCGACCAAGGCGTTGAACTCGCGATACACCTGTCATCTTGCTGCCTTACACGACATAGCCCGGACCTCTTGCCAATGGCCTCCATGATCGAAATCACCGTCCATGTCCCACGTTCCGATCAGGCGAGCGAATTCCTTCTCCCGCGCGAGATTGCGCTGCGAGATTCCAACACGGCCTTATCCGGGCGGGCCGATTTTCTGGCAGTTGTGCGGCGTCAAAATGGCGCCGCGGCCTGTCTGGCAAGCACTCGCCGATCCCGTCAAGAAATGCGTGACTGATGTAGCGATAAAGGAGCGATTATTTCTCTTCGCAGAGCGTCCGATGAACCTCTGTCCAGAACAAGGCGAGCAACGTATCGCCGTTGCGTTCGGCGACGAGCGCGCGGATCAGCGCCTCGGAGCCAGCCATGTCCTGCCAGCTCGATCTCAGCCCTTTGGCTGCCTGATGGCACTCGGCGATATCGAACGTTCTCTTGCTGTCCATCTGGAGCCTCCCCGAAAAAGGCGCTAACAGACGGATCTGGAAAAGTCATTCCCCGCATATGTGGGGATGCCTTGTATTTTTGACATTCCTCGCGGTAGGATTGAACGGTTTGAGACAGGCGGCACGATGACGGAAAATAGTTATTCCCAAAAGTTCGAAACCGTTTTCGAACAAATCAAGGCTGCGATCAATGTCGATGCTTCCATCCGCATTTTCCAGGCGGAGTATGCCGTTGACTATGTCACCTATCACCTCGCTCAGACCATTGCGGCAAAGATCGACGCCCCTTTCGTGCGCACCACCTATCCGGATGCCTGGGTGTCACGCTATCTGCTCAACAGCTATGTGAAGGTCGATCCGATCGTCAAACAGGGCTTCGAGCGTCAGCTGCCCTTCGACTGGAGCGAGGTGGAGCCGACGCCGGAAGCCTATGCCATGCTCGTCGACGCCCAGAAGCACGGGATCGGCGGCAATGGCTATTCGATCCCCGTTGCCGACAAGGCGCAGCGTCGCGCGCTGCTTTCGATCAATGCCCGCATTCCGCTCGATGATTGGACCGCCATGGTCAAGCTCTATCGCAATGAGTGGATCGAGATCGCCCATGTCATCCATCGGAAGGCCATCTACGAGCTTCACGGCGAGAATGACCCGGTGCCGGCGCTTTCCCCGCGCGAAATCGAATGTCTGCATTGGACGGCGCTCGGCAAGGACTATAAGGACATCGCCGTCATCCTCGGCATTTCCGAGCATACGACTCGCGACTACCTGAAAACCGCCCGCTTCAAGCTCGGCTGCGCCACGATTTCCGCGGCCGCCTCGCGGGCCGTGCAGCTGCGCATCATCAACCCCTAGAACTTCCTGACCAGATTGGAGACTTCTGCTGGCTTAAACGTCGGACGTACCGGAAGGTATGCCCTTCTCCATCAGTTTATGCCCTGCGAGAGCCTGCTCTGCAGAATGCTTTGACCTGACCAGACACGGCTCGAGCCGACCCCCCTCATATGCGGGGGCTCATCTGTAGGCACCCATATGAGGGAATTTCCGATCCCGCCGTCCTGAACCATTCTGCCCTCACGAACCCAACACGCTGGAGGGAAAAATGTTCGTTATCATTCAGGCACATGAGTATCAGAAATACGCTTTCATACTCGACCAGATGTTCCGCCTGCGCAAGAAAGTCTTTGCGGACACCCTTGGCTGGAACGTTCCGGTAATCGGCCCCTTCGAGCGCGACAGCTATGACTCGCTCTGCCCGGCCTATCTCGTCTGGTGCGACGAAACCCGCACCCGCCTTTATGGCGGCATGCGCTTGATGCCGACGACGGGACCGACCCTCCTCTATGACGTCTTCCGCGCAACCTTCCCGCAGGCAGCCAATCTCGTCGCCCCCGGCATCTGGGAAGGCACCCGCATGTGTATCGACGAGGAAGCAATCGCCGACGATTTTCCCGATGTCGATGCCGGCCGCGCCTTCTCCATGCTGCTGCTGGCGCTCTGCGAATGCGCCCTCGATCACGGCATCCACACCATGATCTCCAACTACGAACCCCACCTGAAACGCGTCTACAAGCGCGCCGGCGCCGAGGTCGATGAACTCGGTCGCGCCGACGGCTACGGCAAATATCCGGTCTGCTGCGGCGCCTTCGAAGTTTCCGAACGCGTGCTGGACAGGATGCGTGCATCCCTCGGCATCGATACCCCCCTCTACACCCGCTACGTCCCGACGCGTTCCGTCGTGACGCAATTCCTGGAGATGGCAGCATGAACCGCTTGAGTGAAACCACCGTACAAAAAGATATCGGTGCGTTGGAACGACATATCCTCGCATCCCGCGATATCGCCACGCAGATGGGAGACCCCTTCCTCTCCTATCTCCTCTCGATGGCCCTCTTCACGATCTATGAGAAGAAGGCGCATCAGGAAAACGACCTGCTGAAAAGCAGCTACAATTAACGGCTCCCCCGGGGGCCAGCGGCCGGGCTTGAAGCAGACCTCCCCTTCAGGCTCGGCTGCGCCTCTCGATCTCAGGCGTCTCGCCGGAACATTCGGCTCCCCGGCCGGTTTACGATGATCGAAAAACCAGGGGAGATCGCCATGACGGACCGGAATGAGGACCGTGTGCGCAATCGCGCCTACGCAATCTGGGAAGGGCAAGGCAGGCCGGATGGTGAAGATTTGCGCCATTGGAGCGATGCCGAAGCCGAACTGCCTGGCGAAACGACAAAGGCCAACGAACAACCTCGCGAGCAGATCGAAGAAACCGAAGCCGCGACCAGGGCAACGGGCGACCCCCTCCCGCCGCCGTCGATGGCGAGCCCCGATTGATCGCTAGGGCCTGAGCTACCGCGTCATGGAAGCGATCGCCGAGATCAAGGCTTCGTGCTGATATGGTTTCGGCAGGAAAGCCGTGTTGGCCGGCAGCGACATGGGATCGAGCCACACTAGGCCCGAGGTGATGATGATGCCGATATTCGGCCGCATTGCCCTCACCCGCTTGGCCAGCTGGATGCCGTCCATCGAACCGGCCATGTTGACGTCGGTGAAGAGGACATCGACATCGTCGCGGGTCTTCAGGAGCACCATTGCCTCATCCGCGCTCCCAGCCTCGAGCGCCACGTGCCCCACCTCTTCAAGCACATCCAAGATATTAAACCTGATCAGCGGCTCATCTTCGACGATGAGCACCACGGCACCCTGGGAAGCCACCATTCTGCGATCGCCCTCTTCAGATCTAGCCTGACAGCAGTAAATGTAGCCCGCGTGCGAAGGTTCCAGAGGGCAAACCGGAAATATGCATCGTCCACAGATGCTTGCTCTCATGGCTTGTGACTGTCCCGGATTTGCGTTAAGCGGACAAAAGCCGCGGGTGCCATTGCCCCGGCTGACCGCACCCTGGGTGCCGGGCCTGTAGCTCAATGGTTAGAGCCGGCGGCTCATAACCGCTTGGTTGGGGGTTCGAGTCCCTCCGGGCCCACCATTCAACTTTTAAGTGGTTGATCTTCCTAAAAACTCATTGAATTCAAGACATTCCGTGGAAAATCTGGTACACAATACCGGTACACGATAGGACTTATTCAATGGCAAAAGTTCCTGGTTTGAAGCTGCGCGGGAATACCTACATCTATCGCAAAAGGGTACCGGTCGACCTGGTCGAGTCGATCGGAAAGACCGAAGAAAAAATCTCACTTGGCACGAGTGATTACAAAGTCGCGGTCAAAGAAGCGCACATCCGGGCGGTGCAACTTGACCTCCTTTGGGAGAAGCATCGCGAGGCGATCAAACGAGGTGACAAGGTCAGCTCGAAACCTGTTGTTACCGATGCAGACATGCGCCGGGCAGTGCTCGGCAGCTTCTGGCGGCAGGAGCAAGCTGTCGTCGTGACTAATGATGATGAGGTCCGCGAGCACATCGAACACGAGATCGGCGGCTATCAGGAGAAAGACCCTTCCGCCGAAGCTGCCCTCTTCATCCAAGCAAAAACGATCATCAAGGAAAAGAAGCTGAATATCCCTCTGCCAGCCGATCTCAAGATCGGAGAGCGGGGAGAGCCCTTCACGGTATCACCTGAACTTGTCCGTCTGCTTGAGCTGGTGCGCCGTGCGGATATCGAGCACCTGAAAAGGATGCTTGATAGAATGGATGGTAATCATGGCGACCGGGCGCATGATCCACTCTTTGAGGGCGTCAATTCGGTTTCATCCGCCCCAGCGATCAACGACGGCGTGACGCTCGGCGAGGCCATCATGAGAATGCAGAATGACCCGCTGCGCGCGCAGTTGGTGATACCGCCGATGCGAAATACGTAATGACCTTTCGCGCCATGCGAGAAGTGATCGGCGACGATAGGAAGCTGACTTCGATCACGCGTGCCGAGTGTGCCGCCGCCCAGGAGATGATCGCGGGGTTACCGGCCAACGTTAAAAAGCTGAAGGCCTATGACCAGTGCCAAACCCTACGCGAGATTGTTGAGCTGGCAACCAAGCGCCATGACAAGATGATGTCGTCCACGACGATCACCGTATACACGCATACCATGAGCGCCTTCTTCAATTGGTGCATCAAGAAAGGACTCCTCACAGTAAACCCGGCAACTCGTCTCGCGCCTGGGCGGAGCACCGGTGATGTAACCAAACGCCCGTTCAATATAGCTGAAATGAATACAATCGTTGCCGGCCTTGGCGACTGGTCCGACGGTGGCAAGCTTGCCGGCCGCTGGTGGGTGCCGATGATCGCAATCTACTCCGGCATGCGGATGGGCGAAATAGTCACCCTGGGAGTGGATGACATTGGCGTGCGGGACGGCATCGAATGCTTCATTCTTCGCAAGACGGAAGATCGCAGCCTGAAGACGCCCGGTAGCGAACGCGTGATCCCGATACACCCGGAACTCGTGAAGCTCGGCCTAATGCAACGCGTTGCAAAAATCCGCGATGAGGGCGGCGGGCGCCTGTTCCCCGAACTGCCGGGCGAAACGCAAGATGAGATTTCCGACCTGTTCCAAAAACGCTTTGCCTACTGGCAGAAAAAGACCTTAGGCATTGATGAGAGGGGCGTGTCGTTCCACTCCTTTCGCCACGGCTTCCGCGACGCACTGCGCGAAGCCGGCGTCCCCATCGACAGCACCCGCGCCCTAGGGGGCTGGGCACGGTCAGGTGGCGTAGAGGAACGATACGGTCAGGGAACGCGGCCCTCGACACTTGCAAGATGGATGGCCGAAGTATCTTACGACGGCCTGATCCTTCCATCGGCTGCGACGTCCTAGAATGGAGGCCACAAATCATCCGGTTGCCGAACGAGGTGCGGTGCGGCACTGTCGCTGACCACGATGATAGCAATGTCAACTTCTTGCTCGTCATCCTCGCCGGAGACAACCATACTGCCCTCCATCACGGAATAGTAGGGTATTTGCTTCCTTGCAGTGTAAGTCGCCAGAAAGACGGCTATGCCCATTCCCGCAAGTGTTTCCAGCAACATGTTCAGGTTAGCTTGCTCTTTAATGAACGTACTGTACCCCCATTGGGCTTTTTGCATTGGGTTTAGCCACGGGTCCGGCTTAAAGGTTTCGAACGTCGCCCCGAGCTCCGCGAGCGGTTTTACGTTCTCAAAAACTGGCTCAACATCGAAACTAATTTGAGCCTCAAAACTGCCCATCAGTGCTTCGATGATGCGCCTCCCGGATTTAGCCGGCGGAAGAACAATGTCGTTCCATTTTCTTTCCTTCGGCTCGAAAATCTCTAGTTGAGCCGCACGCAACGTTGTGGGCGGGACTTCGATCGCTTCAGCTATGAAAGCAAGGGTTTCAAGAGCGACCGGGGCCCCACTTTCCGCTCGCTGAATAGTACGTCGATCGACGCTGCTCATCGTTGCGAGCTTTTCCTGGGACCAACCCTTTGCAGTTCTCAACTTGCGCAGCTTTTCACCGTCAATTGCCATTCTAGGCCTCCTTGATTTTGACGGTTCCATAGTCGCACCTCCTATAAAATGCGCCGACGACGCGCGAGCGACTTTAGTGCGACAGTGAGGAGACAGCAATGCGACAGTCGGGCGACAGTCCCGCGACAGTGGGGCGACACTCAAATTGCCGTTGGGCGGTTTAAGCCCCCGCGTATCTGTTCGTTAGTGGCGTTCATGCCCCCTCAGGGGGCAAAGACCTGAGTGAAGGTGGCGAAAACGCTGTCATGAATTGATCCCACGTGAACAATTCGCCACTTCTCGCAGGTCCACATGCGCGGACCTTCTTCGCTTGGGGGCGTGTAATAGAATGCCTGCCACCCTGCACGCTCTTTGAAGAAGGCAATGATAGTCGCCGCCTCTGCGCGGGTGAGGTTTTCGAACGACACCGAGTATTCGGCGTTGATCGGATTGAGGCCGTCGCCGGCCCGCTGCGCATAGCCATTGCCGAACTGCGCCTTGAGGACACGGGCGACCTCGTCGCGGCTGGAGCCGACGGAAATCTCGACGTCGTTCGGTAGAGGTAGGTTGGGTGTGGTCATGGCTTATCGTCCTGCGAGGAGGCCGCCTGCATGACGGAAGATAAGGGGCTTCAGCGATTCCGGAGCGTTCACCTTCACCAGAGCCAGATCGTTCGTGACGTCGATTCTCGGATCGGATGCATCGCCCCTGCCCTTCACCTCGATCCGCTGACATGCCTGGACAACGTGCGCGTTGGTCAGCAACCACCCGTCGGCTGTGACGGCAAACCCAGTCCCCGATGACGTCGGGTTTTCAGCGAGACACGTGGAGGCGAGAATGGCGGAAAAGACCGCGCTTAGAGCTACGCGAGACACGGATGGCATAGTGAAATCCCCAGTTGTCCGAAGACTAGAACTCCGGGCGGGTGTTTTTCAACCATCTCTTGCAGTCAGTCTTAATGAGCGTTGATGTGAACGCACGCGGATGCTCACCTTAATCCCAGTGCAAGGTTCCCCTAGACCTTAAAGGACTCAATGCAGCGGAAGACACCGCCATTTATTGCCGCCCCCACATATTCATGATAGCTTAACTACACTTTCGCGCTTGTAAGCCAGGGATGGCAAGACGGGGGTGCGCGATGAATGTCTTTTGGATCAGCTTCATCTGTTTCGGCCTTGGGATTTCCGCAGCGTCCGCGGGCCCACTGCACGATGCCGCGCGCGAAGGCAATGTCGAGCGCGTCAAACAGCTTGCCGATCAAGGCGCAAACCTCGCTGAACTGGATGATACGGGCGAGCCGGCGCTGCTGATTGCGGCCCTGTCCGGCAAGGCCGATGTCGTCAGCCTTCTTCTTGATCGCGGCTGCGATATCGAAATCCGCAATAAGGGCGGGCTGACGGCCCTGCATGCGGCGGCCTATGGCGGCCATCTCGATATTGTGGAACTGCTGGTGGCGAAAGGCGCCTCCGTCAACGATCACAAGAACTTCTACAGCATGACGCCGCTGCATGCGGCAGCCGAGGAAGGCCATGCCGATGTCGTTGCTTTTCTGCTTGCGCAAAAGGCCGATATCGAGCCGAAGGAAAGAAACGGCTACACGCCGGTGACCCAGGCCGGATGGCGATCGCACTGGGACGCCGTCACTCTATTGTTGAAAGCGGGCGCCGCCTGTCAGGGAGCGGACCTCACGGGTCAGTGGCTCTATGACGAATGCACGAAGCGAAAATGAGCGTGCGCGCCTGAAAACGGGAGCATTGAAATGTCTCACTGGAATGGATTTGTGAAGGCCGCAGCGATAGGCGGCATCGCCGTCCTGCTGCTGGCAAACGAGGCCACAGCGGAAGATTTCGTCAATACGGGCTATTTCGGGGATGTGGCCATCAAGGGTTATGACCCGGTCGCCTATTTCACGGATGATAAAGCTGTGGAAGGGTCGCCGCAATATTCCCATCACTGGCTGGGCGCGACCTGGTATTTCGCCAGCGCCGAGCATCGTGACATGTTCGTCAAGGATCCCGGCAAATATGCCCCGCAATATGGCGGCTACTGCGCCGATGGCGTGTCCTTCGGAACGGTAACCACCAATATCGATCCGAATGCCTGGCGGATCATCGAAGGCAAGCTCTATATCAGCTATGATCCGGGCGCGGCCGATGGACTGGTGAAGAACCCGACGAAAGTGGTCGACTCCCAGAAGCACTGGTCGGAAGTGCAGAACATTCTGATCTCGGAGAAGGCGCAGAAAGACTGGCAGCATCCATCTGCTCAGTAGGTGACAATCACCGGTCAGCGTCGATCGAAAAGAATTTCAGCGCCTGCGGCGTGACATGCACGTATGTCGCGCCGGGCTCCTCGGGAGCGTGATTGCGATAGACATTGCCGCAGACCATCCTGTCGAGGAAATAGCCCGCGAATTTCTCGCAGAGCCAGTCTCCACTGATCTCGACGGTGCCGGTGATATTCGTGTTGGCGCTGCGATAGGCGGTATTGCCGGCCTTGTCGAAGAACTGGACGAATTGCGTGCCGTTGCGGTGTTTGCCGTTCCAGGTCTTGTCACTGATGAGATCGCGCAACTGCTCGCCGGTGACCTGATCAGCCTTCTCGCCCTGAAATCCAAAAGGCCATTCGGGAATTCCCGCTTTCTGCAGCCTGCTCAAATGCAGGTTCAGATCCTCCTTGCGCCAGTAGTCGTAGAGATAGCTGTAATAGGTCAGATTGCTTTCTGGAAAGAGCTCCAGCAGCTTCGTCTTCTCCTGCAGACTGCGTTTCTTATCGCCGTCCTCGATATAGGCTGCAGCCAGGAATTCGCGCGCAGCCTCCGCATTGGGAAGCGCGTCGCGGGCCGCCTCCATCAGTGAGATCGCCCGGTCGTCATCACCGACGATGTAGAAGACGATACCCGCAAGCAATTGGAAGCCGGGAGATGGCGAAGGATCGAAGCGCAGCGCCTTTTCCATTTCGCTGATCGCCTGCTCGCGATTGCCGATGTGAGCGAGCACGAGGGCCAGATTGCCATTGGCTTCAGCATCACTCGGCTGCGCCTGCACGGCACGGTTCGCCGATATCAGCGCCTCCGTCTGGCGACCATCCACCAATTGCAGGAGGGCAAGGACCGTATGCGCCCGCGCATTGTTCGGATCGATCTTCAATGCCTGCCCTGCCGCGTCATAGGCGATCTTGCGGGCCACGGCCGCCGACCAGAGGATATTGTAGTCGTTGCGCCAGACATCGACGGCGATGCGCGCGATACCCGCATGTGCATCGGCAAAATTCGGATCGAGGTCGATCGCCTTCTGATAATAGGACAGCGCCTCGCGGTAGGTCGCGACGTCTCCATAGGTGAGACCCGCCTGCTCGGCGCGCATATAATAGTCGTAGGCCTCGAGATTCTCCGTGGGGATCTGCGCCAGTTGCGTGCGCTCGCCCTCGCTGAGCCTGATGGCAAGTGCTGCGATGATCTTGCTGATGACATCATCCTGGACCGCGAAAAGGTCGGCATATTCGCGGTCGTAGCGCTCGGCCCAGAGGGAAAGGCCGGTCAGCGCATCGATCAGTTTGACATTGATGCGCAATCGCGAGCCCGCGCGCTGCAGCGTGCCTTCAAGGACATAATGGACGCCGAGCTCGGCCGCCACATCCTGTATCTTGCCGCTGTTGTCGCGCACGGCGAAAACGGAGTGTCGCGCGATGACGAAGAGCCCGGAGACTTTCGACAGTTCCGTAATCAGATCATCGGTCAGGCCTTCGGCAAGATGATCGTGCTCGACGTCGCCGCTGACATTGATGAATGGCAACACGGCCACGGAGGGCTTGTCCGGCAAAGGATAGGCAAAGCGCTGGGTCAACGACGGATTTTCGAGCAGCGCCCATGGCTGCCACCACAGCGCCGCTCCGGCCAGAATGAGCAGGACGGCAGCAGCAACCATTGCCGCGATGCGCCGGCGGCTGAGATATTTTCGCAGATTGCTGAACTTCTTGGCTGCCGCCGGATCGAACACGACGCGGTAGACGCGCACGGGTTCGGGGATGCTTTTGACCCTTTGCTCGCCAAGCGAAATGAAACTGACATCGAGCTTCGATTTCACCTGGTCGTAGGCTGGCCCGGAGATCGCGATCCCGCCGGGCTCGGCGAGCACCTGCATACGGTCGGCGAGATTGACGCCATCGCCGTGGATATCGTTCCCCTCGACGATGATGTCACCCAGATTGATGCCGATGCGGAAATCCAGGCGAAAATCGGCCGGAATCTCCGCATTGTGCTTCGCCTTCAGCTTCTGCACGTCCACCGCGCAGCGCATGGCCTCGACCACACTGTGAAATTCGACCAGCAGCCCGTCGCCCATGGTTTTGACCAGCCGCCCGCTATGCTCGGCTATCAGGGGCTCGACAACCTCCCTCATGTCTGCCTGGAAACGCAGACGCGTCCCCTCCTCGTCGACCTGGCTTAAACGGCCATAGCCCACGACATCGGCAATCAGGACGGCTGCAAGGCGGCGCTCCATGTCAGTCTCTTCCCCCGAAAGGACGACAGCGGCATCTTACAGCACCGCTATGGCCGATACCATCGCGGCCATTGACCGGATCTCGAATGCCTTAGGCTGACCGCGATCCCTTCCATGTCATATCACTGTCATATTCTGCATAGGTGGCATGCCAAAATGCCCATTGCCGCGCCACGTTGCGCAAATTATATGCTGCCGGCTAACAAAAATAAGAAAAAGCGAGCTTGCTATGCACTTGATTTTCAAACGCCGCAAAAGCGGCCTTATACGACGGATCGTTAACAGCTTCGATTCTGCCCAGCAGCGCTATCGTGATGCGCGCGAGGCAAGGAAGACCGCGATCCATCCCTCGTTTCTGGACGATTTCGGTATCTGACAACGCGGGCGCTCCATCCTAGGAGCGCTCTGCAATCCCTTTTTGGGCTAGGTTCCATCGCCCTCTCAGGCAGCCTTCTGATCCCGAGATACCATGCCGGTATTCTGCCTGATCTCTCCCTTCTTCAACATGATCCCGCAGGCAAACGCGACGGCGGAGAACACGAAGAAGAACGATTCGCCGATTGCCAACCGGTTGTTGGAGTTGGACAGGATCGTTCCAAGGAAGAATAGCGTCACCGTGCTATAGGCGAGTAGCGCGCTGAGGCTGATCAACTTGGCTCTCCACGCAGCGAAAACGCGACTGTACATGGCCGTTGCCAATATGGCGAAAACGATAATGCCGAACAGCCCGTGACGGACAAGCATTTCGAAATAGCCGTTATGAAGCAGCGTATAGGGCACGCTGGCATAGGTGGTCGAGTTCCAGAGCGTCAGCCAGTGGTTGCCGGCACCAAAGAGAGGCGCCTGGGCAATCACTTCCGAAGCATTTGCCCAGAGCTGCAGCCGTTCACTCATCGACTCCGGCGTATCTTTTGACGCGATCGCAGCAGCGACAGCATTCCATGCGCCATGCGCAGAGATTTCGGTCTCGATCCGTGCGGTGGCCTCGTAGGTCGGGCCGGCAAACCTCCAGATATCATCACCACCGACAAAAAGCGCTGCTGCGATAAGGGCGACGACAACAGCCCCTACCAAGGCGGCCCGGCGTTTATTTGCGTAAAGCAGCAGCGAGGCCAGCATGAGCGGCCCGACGAGGACGAGGCTCAGCCAGACGCCTTTCGCCTTGGAGCCGTAAATATTGAAAAGGCAGAGCGCGATGACGAGTGTCGCGACGGCAACAATCCAGTTGCCGGAACGGCGCGCGAGCTTGCCAGTCTCCCAGGCGTGCAACAGCCAGTAGAAGGCGCCGATCATCAGGAAGCCGCAGCCGATCGCGCCGTGGATCAGATTGTTATGGAAGAGCGGCGAAATACGGTCATCGCCTTCCAGAATCTGCCGGTAGTCGGTGGAGATCAGCAGGGCGGCAAGTGCGATCGGGAAATAGATCGCAAAGACCGTTTCGACATGTTTCCGGCTGGAATAAAGCGCGATGCCAACAGCCGGGAAAAACAGCGGAAAGGCGTAGAGCCAGTCGGACGCGCCCTTTTCACCGTCGACGATCAGGCCGAAGAGGAAGCGCAGCAGCGCGTAGGCGCCCCAGGCAAGGCAGGCATTGGCCAGCCAGTCTCGCTTCAGCAGACCTAAATTCGGCTTGAACCAGACAAAGGTCGTCCCGATCAGCAACAGCGCCGCATAGCGATAGCTATCGCTTTCCAGAATGGGAGCCGAAATCAGCAGCAGCCACAGGATGACGAGGACGGGCTTGAGGCGGGAGGGCGTGGCAATCGGCTCTTCGCTCGCTACCATAGAGAATATTGCACCCTTCTAGCATAATCGGCGGCGCGAAGCAGATACGTGACCGAGCGGCGTATTCCCTTGAATTTCTGCCGTCTGTAGTCGAGCTTCGTCGCAATCGCCGTTTCGTGGCTGTTTAGCCCTAGCTCTATCAGATTGTTCTCGACCGTAAAGGTATTAACCTCGGTCGACCACCCGCGTTCTAATGCCACATCGAAGGGATAGACCATGACGGTCATCGTCCTTCCTGCGGCCCGTGGATGCAGCGGCCGGTGGCATCGCCGAATTTCGTCGTCGCCTTCTTCAGGATGCCTTTGGACTGGTGGTTGAGCAACTTGACCAGTTCCGCTTTCGGAACCGCGGCAAGCGCAGCCTCTGCACGTTCCATCAGATCGGGCTGCGGTTCCACGTCATCTTCCATGATGATCGCTGCATCATGCCGACGTCGAGCGCCAGCGAATCGGCCTTCCGCGAAAGCCCTTCCCATCGGGCGATGGAGCGGTTCAGGTTGATGACATAGGCACCGATTTTCATAAAAGCGAAACTTCAGCATGAGACAGAAATGCGGTTCTTTATAAGTCGAGGCTCAACCGCGGGCAACATCCACACGCCCAGATTACCTACCATGCGTTGATTACCCCCTACACCCTTTAGTCGAAAGCAATCATCATGGTAAAGCAATTCTCATATCGATTCCTGCCGCAATAGCTTCACAATCCACAGACACAAAGCTCGCAGGGACGCAAACAGCCGAGGAACAAACATGGCGCCGAACTACACCAAGACTGCCCTTCTGACAGCCTTTCTGAGCCTGCCGCTCGCGGCATCAGCTCCGCTTCTTGCGCAGGAGAATCGGCCGCGCGAAGCGGTCATCAACGTATCAGGAGAAGGCGAATCGGCATTGGCTCCCGATATGGCCGTCGTCAATCTCGCAGTGGTCAAACAGGCAAAGACAGCCCGTGAAGCGCTCGACGAAAACAACAAGGCGATGAACGAGGTGCTGGCCGCGCTCAAAAAGAGCGGCATTGCCGATCGCGATCTGCAGACCTCGGGCTTTTCGATCCAGCCGCAGTACAATTACCCGCAGCCGGTCGACAACCAGCCGCAGCCGCCGCAGTTGATCGGCTACCAGACCAGCAATTCGGTCACTGTCCGCGTCCGCGACCTGTCCAAACTGGGCGAGATCATCGATCAGTCTGTCACGCTCGGCATCAATCAGGGCGGCGATATCCAGTTCACCAACGACAAGCCGGAAGCAGCCTTGGAGGCAGCCCGCAAAAACGCTGTCGCCAACGCGATCAAGAAAGCGAAGACCTTGAGCGAAGCCGCCGGCGTGAAGGTCGGCCGCATCGTCGAGATCAGCGAGAATGTCATGCGCCCGATGCCGCAGCCGGTCTACCGCGCCGCGATGATGAAGGAAGCCTCCGATGCCGCTGCCGTTCCGGTCCAGGGCGGCGAGAACAGCTACAATGTCACCGTCAGCATGACTTTCGCAATCGAGCAGTAAAGCTCGACAGGGCGCTTCGGCGCCCTGTCCCGACGTGAAAAGCTGCTCAAAAGAAAACCGCCCTTGCTGTCTGCAAGGGCGGTTTTTTATGCGATGGACGATCGTGCGCCTGGTATCAGCGGCGCATGAGCGGGCAACCGCGAACGTTGCCGAAGGTCATCTGGTCGGGGCCGCGGCGGCTCCAGCCCTGTACGACGACACGGCGCGGCGTGACATCGACGACGCGCGTGCGGCGCAGGCCGTAATCCTCGGCGATGTTTTCCGCCATGCGCGGATCGCAGCCGCCACGCGGTGGACGCCCGTAACCCGGCGGACGGCCGTAACCCGGCGGCGGTGGCGGCGGGCGGCGCCAGTCCGGTGGGGGCGGACCACGGTCCGGTTCGCCAATAATGATATTCACCTGTGCTGCAGCCGGCGCAACGGTGCCGGCCAGTGCAGCAGCGGAAAGAAGGGCGGCAAGCCCCGCCTTCGCCAGAAACTGCATCATGAAAAAGATCCTCGTGGTTGATAGCCGCGCGGGCAACTGCCGGAGCCTGTTCCGGAATCACTTACATACAGTTCCGAGAGAAAACGGGTGACGGTGTCGCGGTCAAGGCAAAACGGCCGGAGCTCAAGTTTTCCTGACTCCGGCTGAACGAATTAGCGATACATGAGCGGGCAACCGCGCACATTGGCGAAGGTCATGCGGTCCCAGCCACGGCGGTCACGGCCGGCAATGACGACCCGGCGGGGCGTAATGTTGGAAATACGCACGTCGCGCAGGCCGGAATAACGGGCCTTGCGGATGGCCTGCATCGGCGAGCAGCCGCGAACCGGCGGGCGATGATACTGCGCCTTGACGACGAAATCCGTCTGGGGCGCGGCGAAAGCAACGGAGCCGGCAAACGGGAGGGAACTCAGGGCGAGCAGTGCGGCAAGCGAAGCCTTGGCAAGGAAATGCGACATTGGGGTTGTCTCCTCGTAGTGTTTCCTCGATCTCCCTTTTGGGATTGTCTGGAGACTAAACGCATGAAGCTGAATGCCGCTCGAACCGCCCATTCAGTTGGCATTCACAAGGGTTAATGACCTCACGGACTCAGATGCAACACCACCTCGCGTCGGTGCGGCCGGTCTCGGTGCTCGAAGAGATAGATGCCCTGCCATGTGCCGAGCATCAGCCGGCCGCTGCTGACGGGAACGCTGATCGAAACCTGCGTGAGCGCCGCCTTGATATGCGCCGGCATGTCGTCAGGCCCCTCCGTCGTATGGACGACCCAGCCCATCGACGGATCGGATGACGGCGGCACGAGGCGACGGAAGAAACTGTTGAGATCCGTCTTCACGTCGGCATCGGCATTTTCCTGAATGAGCAGCGAGCAAGAGGTGTGGCGCACAAAGACCGTCAGCAACCCCTCTTCCAAGCCGGACCGGCACACGAAGTCATTGGCCTGATCGGTAAATTCGTAGAGGCCCTGGCCGAGGGTGGAAATCACAAAGGTAGTCTGGGGCAAGGCTGTCTCCGTCGCAGATTGTCTCTGCGAGGTGCCGTGCCTTGCCCTCGAAGTCAATGGCATCGGCTCGATGTTAGAGCCGCAGCAACTCCTCGAAACCGCCATAGATCATGCGCTTGCCGTCAAATGGCATCTTCCACTTGTCGCTGGAAAGGCGCGGATCGGCCATGACCTTGGCATTGACCTCGTCGCGCTGCTGTTTGGATTCGTATAGGATCCAGGAGAAGACCACCACCTCGTCATCCTTGGCCATCACCGCGCGTGGAAATGAGGTCAGCTCGCCATAGGGCACGTCGTTGCCAAGGCATTCGACATATTCGAGCGCGCCGTATTCCTTCCAGATCGATCCGGCATAGGCGGAGAATTCCTTGTAGGCATCGACATTCTCGCGGGGAACGGCGACGATGAAACCATCAACATAGGACATAGCATTTCTCCTCTCGTGTTAACGTCCGAAGGACGCTCGACGCCGGCCACATCCGACATTGCCGCGTCAATTAACGCCCGCGGCCGATGCAACAAGGAGATAAAGCCTAGCCCTGAAGGGTCTTCACCTTCAGAAGGTCGGGGAAAAGCCGCGTCCACAAGAGCACGACGACGATCGTACCGAACCCGCCGACAATGCCGGCCATGAACGGGCCGACCACGCCGGCAAGCATGCCGGATTCGAATTCGCCAAGCTGGTTCGAGGTGCCGATGAAGAGTGAATTCACGGCATTGACGCGGCCGCGCATCTCATCCGGTGTCAGAAGCTGCACGAGAGAGCTTCGTACGACGACGCTGACCGTATCGGAGGCACCGATGACGAGCAGCGCGATGACGGAAAGCGCGATATTGGTCGAGAGCGAGAAGACGATGGTGGCGACACCGAAGACCGCGACCGCCAACATCATCTTCCGGCCGACATCCGATGTGAGGGGCCGACGGGCCAGCACGATGGACATGGCAAGCGCACCGATTGCGGGCGCCGCGCGCAGCAGGCCAAGACCCCACGGGCCGGCATGCAGGATATCGCGCGCAAACATCGGCAGCAGCGCTGTCGCGCCGCCAAGCAGCACCGCGAAGAGATCGAGCGAAATCGTGCCGAGCATCACCGGCCGGCTGCGGATGAAGGAAACGCCGGCGAAGACGGAGGCAAGTGTTACCGGCTCGCGTTTTGAAGGCGTCCACTCCATGCGGATCGAAATCACGTTGAAGCTCGCCACAGCAAAAAGCACGCCTGCAACCGCGAAAGGCGCAACGGGGCTGACGCCATAGAGAAGACCGCCGAGCGACGGGCCGATGATCAGCGCCGTCTGCATCAGCGAGGTCGAAGTGGCAACGGCTCTCTGCAGCATCGAGGCCGGCACGATATTGGGCAGGAGAGCCGCCATGGTGGGCCGCTCGAACGCGACGACGGCGCCCATGATGGTGACCGCGACCAGAATTCCAACCGGCGAAAGCCATTGCTGCCAGGTCGCGATCGCCAGCACCATTGCAGTGATCGCCTCGATCAGCTGGCAGGCGAGCCCGATCCGCCGGCGATCGAACCGGTCGGCGACGTGACCGACGACAAAGGTCAGCACGGCCATCGGCAGGAACTGGCAGAAACCGACGAGGGCGAGCGCGAAGGCGCTGTGTGTCTGATCATAGATCATCCACCCCATGGCGATACCGACGGCCTGGAAAGAAAGCGAGGAGAAGACTCGGGAGGCGGCGAAGTTCAGATAGCCGGGATGGCGCAGAACGCTATCCCGCTCTTTCACTGGTATGTCCATTGTTCAGTCACCGGCCTGCGGCCGAGCCACAGGCACATATAGGAATCTTATAAGAACGGGACGGTGTTCTGCTTGAAAGTGATTTATGTCAACCGGGAATAAGCTCCGGCGCGCAATTGCCGCATCAACGTGGGGGCGGACAGCAGCCGACCATTTGGCACGCGGCAGTATGGAGTTGGTCGCGCATATCGAGCAGCCACATGGTCTCTTCCATGACATCAAGGATTGCCGTACGCAAACCCGGATCGACAAGAGCGAGTAGCTCGTTCTGCGAACTGCCTATGGTCGCTGTGCCGCCGAGAAGCTTCCTCATCTGCTCGACAGAGGGAGCGGTGGAAATCTCGACCCTATCCAGGATGTCCGGAGACGGAATGCCCATCCAGGCAAGTGCGGAAGCGACGAGCACTTTGGAAAGCGCCCGGCACAGAGGACAGGACAATTCCTCGGATGTATTGACGATCTTCCGTTTGAAACAGGCGATTGTCGCCCGGACCTTGCTGTTGACGGCTGCGAACATGCCGACTGCGATCCTGCGGGCAGCGTCGACAGGTCTCAATATGTAGACCCTTTGTCGGCTCCTGAGTGAGGTGGCGGCACTATTTTCCTCATTGAAACCCTGAACAAGAAAATCGCCCCTTCCCGCCAGTATTTCCAGAAGGATCAGAACGTATCCGTCACTGCGAGAAATATCGAATTCAAGATTGAAAGAACCATCGCCGATGCTCTCTACAATCCGGATATCCAATACTTCGGAGCGAAGCTCCACCTGATCCAGTTTCATGAAGCCCCCGGTCTGCAGTATCCTCGCGCGCGGCAAAGATACTGCAACCTGAGAGGGATTCATATTAACCCAATACGCTTACGCATCCGGCGTCATCTTGAACCTGGTGCGTAGATCATAGGTGGAAGTCAAGTTATCCCTTAAAACTGCCCTGCTTCGGGCGACGACAGCTCTTCGATGGAATCGACCCTGTCAGGGTAAAAGGCCATATAGCCCTTGATGTTGGCGACGGCGGGATTGGGCGTCTCATACGTCCAGATCGCATTCTTCGAACGCTCACCGCCAACAGGAATGCTGTAGTAGGAGGCGTCCCCCTTATAGGGGCAATGGCTCTCGTGGTCGGTGCGCTCCAGCAGCGACATGTCCACATCTTTGCGTGGAATATATTGCACCGGCGGATAGGAAGCCTCGCGAAGCGTCAGCGCATCATGCGTATCGGCAATCACTCGGCCACCCAGTTTGACGACGATACGGGAGGGATTGTGTTCGACGGTGATCGGATGGTCCGGCCCGGGAATCTTGATCGGCTTGCCTGACATGGATGTCATCTCCGGATTGAAATCTCTTGGAAAGAGATAGGGTACGCAAGCGACCATCCCAAGGGGTCAGCAGCCCCCTTCTCGTTCTCGAGATTTTATAGGCCTGCAGATGTGTGGTTGAGGGACAGCATCGGCGGCTTCGTGCCGGACTTCGCAGTGATATCGCCAATGATGATGAAAGGGCCGCGGAGGCGTCCACCTCCGCGGCTTATGATCTGCTATCCGCTTACCAGCGGTCGAGGCCGAGCAGCTTGCGGCCGAGCGGCGTCAGCTCGGCGGTCTTGGCATTGTGCTTTTCCCATTCGCGCGGATCGCCGGGGAAGGCATCACGCTTCGGATGGTCGAGTTCCCGCCATAGGCGGATGCGCTCGTCGCGTTCTTCGGCATTGTCGTATTCAGCTGGATGCATGGAGATATATTGCGCCATGCGCACGCGGTTCTCTGCATGGTTCGGGCGAACGCCATGGGCAAGCAGCGAATTGAAGATCATCAGATCGCCCGGCTCCATGTCGATATTGACGACCGAAAGGCCGGTCATATCTGGATGCATCGGATCGCGATCCTCGGGCTGCGTCTTCACCCATTCGTCGAAATGCTCGAAGAGATAGGGAACGCACTGGAAGCCGCCGACATCGCCGTCCTGCTTCTTGAGACTCAGTACGCCCTGCACACCGATCGGTAGCGGCCGGATGGACGTATCGACGTCCCAATGGATGAAGCCGTTCGGATTGCCCTTGACCTTCTTCGGCGGGTTCAGATTGGCGCGGTCGATCGTCACCCACAGGTCTTCGCGGTCCCAGATGTCGACGAAGACATCGTAGACGCGCTTTTCCATGCGGTTATCCCAGAGGGCCTGGTGATTGTAGATCTCCAGCATGCCGGTATTGTTGAGCTCTTTCATCTTGTGCTCACGGCGCTGCGGCGCATACCAGGTGGAAGAAGCGTTCGGATCCTTCTCGTCAAAACGCCAGAGCACTTCCGCAAGCCGCTCGACATTGGCTGCAGGAACGGCCTGGCGAACGATCACATAGCCCTTCGTCGTCCAATGCTGCCAGTCCGCCTCCGAGAGCACGCGCAGCGGCAATCTCTTCCTGATGTCCTTGAGCTGGGTGGTGACCGACGAGGCCGTCGGATGAGCGTCGCGTTTCGCTGCCAGTTGCATGAGATCCTCCCATCGTTTGATCCATCCCTGTGGTTTCAGGCAATAAAGAGAGTGTAGTACACGGGCGCCGGCCATGTTGTGCCAGCTTGGCAAATTATGATACTATTCTGGCGTCAATGGTCTGAAAGGCGCCCGATGAGGCCTTATCTAGAGATATTGCCGCGGCATGCCGACAGCTCCTGGAGCATGCTGAACCGGCGGCTGGATGACGCGATCCCGTTCCAGTGGCACCACCATCCCGAGTTCGAGCTGACGCTGACGCTGAATTCCATTGGCCAACGTTTCATCGGCGACCATACCGGGGAATATGAGGATGGCGACCTCGTGCTGGTCGGCCCAAACCTGCCGCACACCTGGGTATCGCGTGCGAAATACGACGAGGCAAACCCGCATATCGCCCTCGTGCTCTGGTTCCATCCGGACTGGATACAGAAGATGACATCAGGGGCTGTGGAGCTTCGTCCGGTCGAGTCCATGCTTGCCCGCGCAGATCGCGGCCTGCACTTCTCGAAGGAGGCCGCCGAAGCCGTCCGCAACGATATCGAGGCGATCTTCGCAAAGCCGCCTGCCGAACGGCTGCTCTCGCTCTTCGACATTCTCGGCTCCATCGCCGGCGACCGGCAGGCATCTGCGCTGGCCAGCACACCCGGCCAAAGCCGGGAATTGCAGGAGAGCCGTGAGCGCATCGACCGGGTACTCACCCACCTGCATCTGAATTATGCTCGCACGATCGCACTGGAAGAGCTCGCCGATATAGCCGCACTCAGCGTCTCCGGCCTGCACCGGCTCTTCCGCCGCCACACTGGTACGACCGTCTCCGACTATCTGATCCGTATGCGCATCGGTGATGCTTGCGCGCGCCTTTCGGCCACGGTCCAGCCCGTCGGCCATATCGCCGATGCGGTCGGCTATAGTTCGCTTGCCAATTTCAACAGGCAGTTCAGAACGCAAACCGGAATGACGCCGCGGGAATATCGCAACGTCTTCCGCCGCGCCTAAGCTTTCACGTTTCGGCGTAGGCTGGCGAAACCAAGCCCGATGACGGCTGCGAGCACACAGGCGATCCCGAATATCTGGTTGAGGCCGATCGCTTCCCCCAGGAAAAGGAAGGCGAAGATGACGGCGGATACCGGCGCTACGGCGGTAAACAGGGACGCCTCTGCACCGCTGACGCGCTCCGCCCCCGCATACCAGAGCAGGAAGCCGCCGACTGTCGGTACCAGCGCATAATAGACCACGGCAAGGATGGCGGACCGCAAACCGATGCCGATATCATGATACTCGAACAGAGCCGGTACGGCTGCGACCATAAAACCGATCGCCGTCATCAATGCCGACTGCGTCAGCGGCGGAATGGCCGTACCAAGCCGCTTGTTCAACAGAATGAACAGCCCTTCGCAGATGACGGCCCAGAAAATCATGATATCACCGACAAGAGACCCTCGCCCGGCCGCCGGCGAAAAGGCGATGGAAAAGACACCCGCAGCCGCAAGCCCGATCGCCAGCAGCAGGAAACGATGCGGCCTCTCGCCAAGCAGGAGGATGGAGATCACCGCGGAGACGACCGGCAGCGTGCCGATGATGACACCGGCATTGGCCGCCGATGTCAGCGACAGGCCTGAAATCAGCAAGGTCGTGTAACCGACGCTCCCGGCCCCCGCCTGTGTGACGAGGATCAGCCAGTCCCGCCCGGAGAGCCGCGGCAGCCGCGATCCCGTCCAGCACATGAGGAAAAGGAAGAAGGGAAAAGCCACGGCAAAACGTAGCGCCGTCGCCGTAAAAGGCGGCAGGCCCGAGGTAATGACCTTACTGGCGATGACAGTGCTGCCAACCGTCACCATGGCCAGCGTGAGATAGATATAACCCTGAAATTCCCTGCTCATCTGCCGCTCCCTTCGAGATGAAGCAAACAAACAGGTTGGACAGCGCGGGGTCTTGAAGGAAATTGCAGGAGATCAGGAACGGCCGCGCGCATAAGCGCCGGGTGTCAGGCCATAGCGGGAAACGAAGGCGCGTGTCATATGGCTCTGGTCGGCAAAGCCGCTTTCGGCAGCAGCCTCCGCCAGCGACTTACCACCGGCGATCAGCCGCCGGGCAAGATGCACGCGAGCCTGAACGAGATAGGCATGCGGCGTAAAACCCGTCGCCCGTGCAAAAGCGCGCAGCACCTGAAACCGGCTGAGGCCGCTGTCCCCTGCCAGATCGGAAAGCGAAATCTCGGCCGCCGGATCGTCATCGATCATGCTGCGGGCGTGAACAATGGCATGCGGTGCCGTTGCCGGCTCCTCCCGCATCGCCGTTTCCCGCAGGGCATCGGCAATGACCGACAACAGCAGTTCCTCGCAGCGCATTCGTTCCTCGTTGCCGGTCACGGCAGAAAACAGCGCGCGAAATCGTTCGGCGAGCAACCTGTCGTGAATGACGGGGTGCGGAATCTCCGAGCGGCCGATCCCGCCTTGTGCAACCTCGCGCGCAAGACCCTCCATCATGGCAGGATCGAAATAGAGAATGCTCCAGGAGCGCGCCTCGCCGATCGGCGTTCCGTCATGAACCTCATTCGGATTGACGGTGATGAGATCGCCGGCCTCCGCCTCGACTATGCCGCGTCCGCTCAGCGATTTCTGCGCACCGGAAAAGATGAGGCCAATGCCGAACTGCTCATGCGTATGGCGCGCGAAACGATGGCCTGATGTCGCCACCACTGCTTCAACGCCCGGCACGGACGAACGCAGCATCCTGAACTGGCTGGTGGCCATGGCAATCTCCTTCGCGGCCGATTTTGCCAGCCGGCAGCAAGCCGGGCAAGCGCTGAAGCAGGTCCAGCAAGAGTGCGCAGCGGTTTTGCGTCAGGAATTGCGCCAAATCAAAGAGTTCTAAAAGAACTCATCCAGGAGCTGATAATAGTCCAGCTTCACGGGATCGATGATCGACAGGCCGTAAGCATTGAGAAACAGCCGCACGAACTCCTCGCCGAAATTATAGGCGATGCTGTGGCAGGCAAGCGCGACATCCTGATAGCGGTCGGCGACGCCAAGGCGGCAGCAATCGATATAACCGGCAAACCGCCCGTCTGCGACCATGAAGTTCGGCAGGCAGGCATCGCCATGCGCAACAACGAGATTTTCGCTTTCGGGCCGCAGCCGCTGCAATTCGCTGAAGAGGAAGAAGGCGCTTTTGCCGAGCCGTATCTCGTCGAAATCCGTCTCGTCGACGACGCCGGCTCGCATGCGCGCTTCAGCGACCGCGAGGCGCTTCTCCAGACGATGATCGAACGGACAGGCGCTGATATCGACGTTATGGAGAGTGCTGAGCGCAGAGGCGAAGATCCCGACGCGCTCTTCCGGCAACAGCGTCGCGGCACTGACGAGATCCGCACCCGGCAGCTCCGTCATCAGGAGAAAACTGCGTTCGCCATCGCTCTCATGGGCGATGACCTCGGGGCAATAGAGGCCTTGGCCACGAAGCCAGACAAGCCTCTCGGCCTCATCGGCAAGCTCGCAAAACGGCCCCGCCTCCTCGACCTTCAGGTAAAGCCCGGGACGCCTCTCGCCTTCCAATCGGAAAACGCAAGCCGAGGAACGGCCAAGCGCGTCCCGCCGCCATTCAAAGCCACCAAGATGGCTCCGGAGCGAAACCGGAAGTCTGCCATCCTCTTGAAGCGGAACGACCATGACGATCCTGTGATGGGAAGAGGCTCTGCCCGAGAGCTCCGTGTGGGCGCCTTAGTGGAAGGTTTCGGCCGGCGCGCTTTCCAGCAGAATTTCGAAAGCTTCTTCCAGAGCGGCGACCAGAATATCGGTCAGCTCGTCTGCCTTGTTTTCCAGAAACATCAGGCTGACGGCTTCTTCCTGGCGCTCGAAGAAGTGCTCGATCTCGTTCGACATATCATTCGTCCCCTTATCCACCGTACCATTGCGGCCAAGCGGGAAGATAGGCTTTGTGCCTTGCGCGTGGCTGTTACGAAACGAAGCAAGAGCACCGCCGACTACCGGCGGAGGTTATAGTTTGGGTATTGGCTTTGAGGAATCAGCCCGCCGAACTTAAAGGCAAATGACAGTATCTTCTTGGCGTCAGCGTCAACTTCGCATCGGAACTGGATATTGTACCACTTTCCGCCCTTGAAAAAGGCCCCTTTCCTCACCTCAACTACGGTCTCGTTGGTAAGCGGATATGTTGGTAACGCAGCGCCCTGAAATTTCGGATTCTCGTGAATTATTTGCTGGTTAAGTTCTGTCCTGCATAATTCGTCCATGCGTTTGCCTCGCGGCATATTACCCATTGCCGTCTGCGCAATCTGATCGTCTGTCATATTCTGCGAAAACAGCGTCTTTACTTCTGGCAATGGCGCCTTCAATGCCTTATCCTGTCGCTGTACTGGCTTTTTAGGCTCCAAAGGCTTTTCAGGTTCGAAACTCGTCTTCACTTCTTCGGTGGCTGCAGCGACGGGTGTATTCCGTTCTGAATGGGTATCAGTCGCCGCTATCTCAGGCAGTTTCACATCCTCAGGAACCGGATTACCCGTGGGCTGCTCCGATGGTTGCGGTGTTTTAACCGCCTCTGCCGCTCGCTCCTCTATCGGTTGCGGAGATGAAGATGGTGGAGGAAGCGGCGTATTCTCTTTCTCCCCCTCCGATGCGTTTCCGTTTACCGACTTCGCTGGGCCGCTGTTTTTGTCTCCAAACTCGAAAACAGGCGCGCTTCCGCCAGCGCGCGTTTGCGGCGAAGGCGATGGCGCGGGAGAAGGAGCCGGCGGAGGAGGAGGTGGTGGTGGCGGAGGAGGAGGCTCAGCCTTTGCCTGCTCCTTCGGCTTCTCTTCCTCTTTCGGCTTTTCCTCCGGCTTCTTTTCCTCCGGTTTTTTCTCCTCAGGCGGCGGGACGAGTTCCACCTTCACGCTTTCGTCGTCAGCAGGTTTCGCCTGGATCTTCGGCAGGCCGAAAATCAGAAGCGCGACAACAGGAACATGCAGAAGTACAGACGCAATGACACGCCAGCGAACGCGAGGCTCCTGGTGCTCCTTTTCGTGATCGGTATCTGCCGGTTCGACGTCTTCTTCTGTCACAGCAGCGATGTGGCCTTTAAAACTGGCAGCATCAAGCCACAAATCGAAAAAACCTCGTGAACTTTGCCCACAGCGCTTCTCGCTCCTGGCTCACTGATCGGCCTCGCCATCATCGGCGACCAGATTGTGTTCCTGCCACTCGCTCCTCGGAATGGCGTCACCTATGGCAAAGGCAAAGGCGACAACCGCCTGCCCCGCTGGGTCGACCTCGCAATGGAACCGGACGTTGAACCAGCTGCGCTTGCTGCGAAAAGCCCCGCCATCCACCTCGACGCTGTTACCCCTCACCTTCTCCGCTTTCATGGCATAGGGCGCAACGAGGTCAGGGGCAGAGCCCGGACGCGAACGGCTGATCTGCTCCAGCGCTTCGAGATTGCAGAGCTGCAGATTGCGCTCCCCGCCGGACAATGTGCCGAGCAACTGGCGCGCCTCGCGACTGCGTGGACTGGCCAGCGTCTTTCCCGAAAAGAGCTCTTTTGCCTGCGTCAGCTCCGGCGGACCCGACGTCACCGGCTTCGGCGATGTTGGCAATGGAGGAGGCATCTCCCTCGATGCCGTCTCGGCTGCCGGCGGGGCATCCTCTCCCGCGGCAGAATTTGCTTTGTCTTCGCTCTTGTCCGGCAGCGGCTGGACAGCAGGCGGCGGAGCTGGAGTGGTGATCGCGGACGGTGTCACGACTTCAACGTCGATGCTGTCTTCCGGCGCAGGCCTGATGGACTGCACATCAGGCAGGAAAGCAAGCAGAAGCAGGCCGATGACCAGATGCAGTACGAGCGACACCGGCCAGGCCGGATCGAACTTTCCTCTCTGCAACTGGCCGGCATGTTCCATCGGCAAGGCAAGTCCATGCTCTGGGTTCAAGGCGCAGCGACACTGCCAGCGCCGCGGGACAACCGCAACGCCGCATCCGGCTCATCACCAGCTATTGGCCATCCTGACCTACGAGAGCGACGCGATGATGTCGCGGTAGTTCACTTCCGAAAATGCCTTCATGGTTTTCGTGCGGACGTTTCCGCCTGTGGCAAGAGACAGCGTGAAGCGCGCCATCACGCGATCATCAGGCGCCTCGCAAACGGCCACCATGTCATATTCGCCCATGGTGAGATAAAACTTGTCGAAGGAACCGCCCATGCCGCCGAGCATGTTCCTTGCCGCATCCAGTCGCTTGGCAGAATCCTTCACGTTCCGGATGCCCTGATCGGTCCAGTTTATCAGCAGAATGTAGGTGGTCATGCTGCACCTCCCGACGGAGGTCACGGTCACGCGGCGCATGATACAGCTCGCACGCCGCGACCGCTCTCTTCCCCCGCTACCGAAATTATAGGCCTGTCACCACATAGGGACAAGCGGCGCGAGAGTCATCAATCGGGCTAGACGTTCCCCGACGGGCTAATCCACTCAGGATCGCAGGCAGAGAAAAACCCGGCCAACAAGGCTGGCCGGGTTCTGGTATCGATCGTCTGGAAGACGTAAAAGCTCAGCTGTCGAGGAACGAGCGCAGCTTTCTCGAGCGGCTCGGATGCTTGAGCTTGCGCAGCGCCTTCGCCTCGATCTGGCGGATACGTTCGCGGGTGACCGAGAACTGCTGGCCGACTTCTTCGAGGGTGTGGTCGGTGTTCATGCCGATACCGAAGCGCATGCGCAGAACGCGCTCTTCGCGCGGCGTCAGCGATGCCAGAACGCGGGTCGTCGTCTCGCGCAGGTTCGCCTGGATGGCGGCGTCGATCGGCAGAAGCGCGTTCTTGTCCTCGATGAAATCGCCGAGATGCGAATCTTCTTCGTCGCCCACAGGGGTTTCGAGCGAGATCGGCTCCTTGGCGATCTTCAGGACCTTGCGGACCTTTTCGAGCGGCATGGCGAGCTTTTCAGCCAGTTCTTCCGGCGTCGGCTCACGGCCGATTTCATGCAGCATCTGGCGCGAAGTGCGGACGATCTTGTTGATCGTCTCGATCATGTGCACCGGAATGCGGATCGTGCGGGCCTGGTCGGCGATCGAGCGGGTGATCGCCTGACGGATCCACCACGTCGCATAGGTCGAGAACTTGTAGCCGCGGCGGTATTCGAACTTGTCGACCGCCTTCATCAGGCCGATATTGCCTTCCTGAATGAGGTCGAGGAACTGCAGACCGCGGTTCGTGTACTTCTTGGCGATGGAGATGACGAGGCGAAGGTTCGCTTCGACCATTTCCTTCTTGGCGATACGCGCTTCACGCTCGCCCTTCTGCACCATGTGCACGATGCGGCGGAATTCCGAGATCGAAATGCCGGTTTCCGTTGCGAGATTCTGGATCTCCTGGCGGATGTCGCGGATCGTCGTGTTCTCGCTCTTGGCGAATTCCTTCCAGCCGCGGGCAGCCAGATTGCCGATCGATTTCATCCAGTTCGGATCGAGCTCGGCGCCCTGATATTGTTCCAGGAACGAGTCGCGCTTGACGCCGTAGGATTCGGCCAGACGCAGCAGGCGGCCTTCGTTCTGCACGAGGCGCTTGTTGATGTCATAGAGCTGCTCGACCAGCGCATCGATGCGGTTCTGGTTGAGCGACAGCGACTTCACGGCCTTGATCAGTTCGTCCTTGAGCTCCTTGTAGCGGCGCTCCTGGGCGGAAGACAGCGTGCCGGTGGCGGCAAGGCGCTGCTCGACCTGCTGGTCCTGCAGCTTGCGCAGCTTCTTGTAGGTCTCGGCAATGATGTCGAGCGTTTCCATGACCTGCGGGCGAAGCTCGGCTTCCATCGCGGCGAGAGAGAGGTTCGATTCGTCCTCGTCCTCTTCCTCCTCTTCCGGAGGCATGCCTTCGCCGCCGACATCGGTGATGTCGTCGTCGCCGGAACGGGCCCGGCGGGTCTTTTCCTTTTCCTCGGCAGCCTTGCGGTCGGCCTCGATCTTCTCGGGGCTCTGGAACTGCGGGGCAGCCTTGGCTTCCGGACCGGAATAGGTCGTTTCGAGATCGATGATCTCGCGCAGCAGCGTCGTGCCTTCGTTCAGTTCGTCGCGCCAGATGATCAGCGCCTGGAACGTCAGCGGGCTCTCACAGAGGCCTGCGATCATCGTTTCGCGGCCGGCCTCGATGCGCTTTGCGATGGCGATTTCGCCTTCCCGCGACAGAAGCTCGACGGAACCCATTTCGCGCAGATACATGCGCACCGGGTCGTCGGTACGGTCGGTCGGCTCTTTCTTCTTGGCGGTCGCAAGCGCGGTACCGCTGGAAGGTGCGAGTTCGCCGCCCTCACCGTCCTCACTATCAGAGCTGTCGTCGTCATCGCTACCGGAAGCGCCGGCTTCCTCGGCTTCTTCGTCTTCGATGACGTTGATGCCCATATCTGACAGCATCGACATCGTGTCTTCGATCTGTTCGGACGTCACTTCTTCGGAAGGCAGGACGGCGTTCAGCTCGTCCATCGTCACATAGCCGCGCTTCTTGGCGGCCTTGATCATCTTCTTGACCGCGTCATCGGAAAGATCGAGAAGAGGGCCGTCGCTTGCGCCGTCGCGTTCGACTTCCGCTTCTTCGTTCTCTTTGACCTTCGTTGCCATTTATATCGTCGCCTTCCTGACGCTATTCATACTCGCTTCGGTGAATGGCCCTGTCGTGGCCTGGCACGTGCGCGCCGGCCTCGAATCACCTATACCCACCTAACGGGATGACATTTAAAGCCTGATTAACCACGATAGCCGGCATCGGACAGCAAAATTTCATTGCTATTGGATTTCCGGCCATGGTTGTGCGATCCGCCTTGACCCAGTTCACCGCTCAAGTCGAACGGTGATTCCCACAAAATTCGTTCTCGTCAAGCTTTTCCAGAAAAAAAGCCCCCGAAAACCCGGAAAAAGCCTTATCCACAGGCTTTGAACCGCGCCAGCGATTGCTACGCTTATTTAGTATGTCACCAGGGAAAGACAAGGGCTTTCGGATAAACACGAGAATAGCTGCGGATCATTCCAACCGCACGCCACAGATTCTTCGCAAATCGCCAACATGAGTTGCAAAAGCAAATCGCGCACGATTATGGCGAATCTCTAATTCTTCAAAAGCCATAATCCGGTGGTGGGGCGAGGATCGCGTTGAGAAATAAGCTGATCATTCTGGCAACCGTCCTAGCAGCCGTCGCCGTCAGCGTTCTCGGCTATACGAAGGTAATGGCGAGGATCGGCTCAGGCTCGCCGCCTCCGGACGCGCCGCTTGCGCAACAGGCTGACCTCATTAGGGTCTACAAATCCCAACGCCGCATGGTCCTTTTTCAAAGGCGACACTCCCGTCTCGACGTATCGGATTTCTCTCGGCAGTGCTGCCGATGGAGGGCCGAAGCAACGGGAGGGCGATGAAAAAACTCCGGAAGGGCGTTATGAAATCGACTGGCGAAATCCCAACTCCATGGCGCATCTCAGTCTGCACATCTCCTATCCAAATCCGGCCGATCGGCAGAATGCCGAAGCGAAAGGCCTTGCTCCCGGCGGCGATATCATGATCCACGGGCTTCCCAATGGTTGGGGCTTTCTCCAGAACATGCACCGGCTGTGGGATTGGACGGATGGGTGTATTGCCGTGACCGACCAGGAGATGCGCGATATCTGGGCGCGTGTCCCCAATCATACACCCATCGAAATTACGCCCTAGCGCGACAGACCGTCGAACGCATTCACCGTCAGGGCAGACAGATCGAGCGCCGGAATGCAGCGCAGATTGACGGATGCCATCTCCATGCCATTGGGCGCCCTCGCTTCCCCAAAGGGCGCGATGCCGCACTTGGCGCAGAAGTGATGTTTAATGGCATGGCTGTTGAACGTATAGGTCGACAGGTTTTCTCCCGGCACCGTCAGATGCAGCTTCTCCCGCGGCACGAAGCCCAGAAGCCCGCCGCGCCGGCGGCAGAGCGAGCAGTTGCAATCGACTGCTTCCGTAAACGCGCCTTCAACCGTAAAGGCGATATTGCCGCAGTGGCAGCTTCCGTCGTATTTCATTCCAATTTCCTCACATCCAATCCATCACGACCTTGCCGGAATTGCCCGAGCGCATCGCCTCGAAACCATCTCGAAATTCGTCGATCTTGATGCGATGAGTGATAACCGGCGACAGATCCAGGCCACCCTGCACGAAGGCGATCATCTTGTACCAGGTCTCGAACATCTCGCGGCCATAGATGCCCTTGAGGTTCAGCATCTTGAAGATCACCTTGTTCCAGTCGATCTCGAAACCGGCAGGCGCAATCCCGAGGATGGCGATCTTTCCGCCATTGTTCATCTTGTCGATCATGTCGCGGAATGCGGGCGCGGCACCTGACATTTCAAGTCCGACATCAAAGCCTTCGGTCATACCGATCGATTTCATCACATCGGCGAGGTTTTCCTTCGAAGCATCCACGACGTGATCGATGCCGAGCTTGCGGGCAAGATCGAGCCGGTTCGGATTGATATCGGTGATGACGACCTTGCGTGCACCGGAACGCTTGGCAACCAGCGCGCCCATGATGCCGATCGGCCCCGCACCCGTCACCAGCACGTCTTCGCCGACGAGATCGAAGGAGAGCGCGGTGTGAACGGCATTGCCGAACGGATCGAAGATCGCTGCGATCTCATCCGTGACATCGTCGGGGATAGCAACGACATTGGCTTCCGGAATGCAGACGAACTCGCCGAAGGAGCCCGGCCGGTTAACGCCGACGCCGAGCGTATTGCGGCAAAGATGCCCCCTGCCCGCACGGCAGTTGCGGCATTTGCCGCAGACGATATGGCCTTCGCCGGAAACACGTTCGCCGACGCGGTATTTGGTAACGGCGGAGCCGATCTCGGCGATCTCGCCGGAGAATTCGTGACCGACCACCATCGGCACCGGAATGGTCTTCTGCGCCCACTGATCCCAGTTCCAGATATGCACGTCCGTGCCGCAGATCGCCGATTTCTTCACCCGGATCAGCACGTCGTTCGGGCCGACTTCCGGCACCGGCACGTTCTCCATCCAGAGGCCGACTTCGGGCTTCGCCTTGACCAGTGCTTTCATCATGTTGGACATGATCTTTTCTCTCCTCAAGGCTCTTAGATAACGCCGAGTTCACGGCCCGCTTCGGCAAAAACGGCAATCGCCCGCTCCACGTCCGCCTTCGAATGCGCAGCCGACATCTGGGTGCGGATACGCGCCTGCCCTTTCGGCACGATGGGGAAGGAGAAGCCGATCACATAGACGCCCTTTTTCAGCATCAGTGCCGCCATATCCTGCGCAAGCTTCGCATCGCCCAGCATGACCGGGATGATCGCATGACCCTCGCCCGCCAGCGTGAAGCCGAGTTTGGTCATTTCGGAGCGGAAGAGCGATGCATTGGCCGTCAGCCGCTCACGCAGCGCATCGCCATTTTCAATGAGGTCGAAGACCTTCAGCGAGGCGGCGGCAATGACCGGCGCCAGCGTATTGGAGAAGAGATAGGGGCGCGAGCGCTGCCGCAACCACTCGACGATCTCGGCCTTAGCCGAAGTATAACCACCGGACGCGCCGCCGAGCGCCTTGCCGAGCGTACCGGTGATGATATCGATACGGCCTTCGACGCCGCAATATTCCGGCGAGCCGCGGCCATGCTTGCCGACGAAGCCGACGGCGTGGCTGTCGTCCACCATGACCATCGCACCGTACTTTTCCGCAAGATCACAGACGCCCTGGAGATTGGCGATGATACCGTCCATCGAGAAGACGCCATCGGTCGCAATCATCTTGAAGCGGCTGCCTTCGGCCTTCTTCAGCTCCTCTTCCAGCGCCGCCATATCATTATTGGCGTAGCGGAAACGCTTGGCCTTGGAGAGGCGCACGCCATCGATGATCGAGGCATGGTTCAGCGCATCGGAAATGATCGCGTCCTCTTCGGACAGCAGCGTCTCGAACAGACCGCCATTGGCATCGAAGCAGGAGGAATAGAGGATCGTGTCTTCCATGCCGAGGAAGGACGAGATACGGGCTTCAAGCTGCTTATGCTCTTCCTGCGTGCCGCAGATAAAACGCACCGAGGCCATGCCGTAGCCGTACCGGTCAAGCGCCTTCTTACCGGCGTCCGCCAGTTCCTCGTTATCGGCAAGGCCAAGATAGTTGTTGGCGCAGAAATTCAGCACGCGTTCACCAGAGGCAACGGCGATTTCGCCGGCCTGCTTCGACGTGATGATGCGCTCTGATTTATAGAGGCCAGCATCCTTGAGCGCAGCCAGTTCGCCGCGCAGGTGCGAGAGGAAATTCGAGGTCATTGAGGGCCCTTCTCTTGATGTTTCCCGTCTAAGCGTCGGTTAGCATATTGCCGCTGGCTTGTCTTGCTCAACGCTCGACCGTGACAAGCAGAAACATCGGCCGGTCGAGCTCTTCGACCCATTCGGGATGCGCGGTCAGATCCTGCTCGTTCGGCGCCCATTCTTCGACATGGCGGATCGTAAAACCAGCCGATATCAGCATATTGATAGTCGTGCCGAGGCGGCGATGCTGCTTGACGACACCCTTCGCCAGCCAGTCCGTTGTGCGGCTTCCCTCGACGGCATAGCCGTCGAGCGGCCATATGCGCTGCCCATCGGCATCAGTGCTCCAGCCGGCATTGCGCGGCGCCATGAAGATCGGATGCTCGATCGTAAAGACGAAACGCGAACCGGGAACGAGCGCCCGGTAGACTGTGGCGACAAGCCGCTCGAAATTTTTGACATAGTGAAAAGCGAGCGAACTATGCGCGAAATCGAAT
Source organism: Rhizobium sp. 768_B6_N1_8 (assembly GCF_051811225.1). NCBI lineage: Bacteria > Pseudomonadati > Pseudomonadota > Alphaproteobacteria > Hyphomicrobiales > Rhizobiaceae > Rhizobium > Rhizobium sp. 768_B6_N1_8. The sequence continues at coordinate 2,950,569 of NZ_JBPWPV010000001.1, forward strand.
GAGGCTTCCGGCAGTTCCAGCTCTTCGAGATCGGCAATCCCATAGGTGATCGCCTCATCATGCGTATCCGCCCTAGCCCGGCCGATCATGTTCTCGGATATGTCGAGGCCGAGGACACTTGCAGCACCCACCGAGCGAGCATGGCGGGCAAACCAGCCGAAACCACAGCCGAGATCGACCACCCGCTTGCCTGTGAGATCAGGTAATTGCGCCCGAACCGCCGGCCATTCGGCCGCACCCTCAAGCCCTTCGACCGAGCGGCGCATGGCGCTGTATCCGGCGAAGAACTCCGCCGTGTCATAGATATTCTGGCTCATGATAATCCTCCGGATGGCCCTTATAGGATACCATCCATCATCATCTCAAGGATCGGGCATCTCAGGGATCGGGACCGTCGCCGATCTCCACGAGGCCGAACCTATGCTGGATCGGCAGGATCGCTTCCGGTGTCGCCGCACCAGCCCGTTCGAGCTCCACGAAGAAATGCTCGAAGCCACCAGGCGTGACGAAGCCCATCATCCGGCCCATGCCATCGCTGACATTGCGCCAATGATGCGGAACATTCGGCGGCAGCACGACGACGGAGCCGACGGGCGCCTCGATCATCTCGTTTCCGCACCAGAAACGATAGCTCCCCTCGATGACCCGAAAGACCTCCGTCTCCCGCGTGTGCATATGCCGCGACGGGCCGGTGCCTGGCGCCGAGAAGGTTTCCCATATGCCATAGGCGCCGGCGGTTTCCTCCGCCGTTGCATGAATGAAGACCTGCCCGCCATGCGGATGTCTGGCAATCCGCTCACGCCCGGGCAGTGATGCGACTGCTCTGTTGAAATGTGCCATTGAAGTTCCCCAAACTCTGGAACAACCCTAGCAGAGATCTGTGCCGATTGCAGCGGAAGGTAGGTGCAACCGGACTATTCGTCGTGGGAGAGAATGATATCGAGGAAAGCGTCGCCGTAGCGCTCGAGCTTCGATTGGCCGACGCCCGAAATGCCGAGAAGCTCCTTGCGGCTGCGCGGCCGCTCGGTGGCAAACGCAATCAGCGTCGCATCCGGGAAGACAACATAGGGCGGCACGCCGAGTGACTTGGCAATCGACATGCGCTCGGCCCTCAGCGCTTCAAAGAGCGTGCCATCCGCCCCCGAAAGTCCGGTCCTGCGCTCAGCTCGCTCAGTCTTCTTCGCTCTGCGCTCGGAAGGCGCGCGATCCTTGCGGAAGAAGACCTCACGCTCACGCTTGAAGACGGCGCGCGCCTCGGGCTCCAGCTTCAGGGCTCCGAACGCTTCATGATCAACACGGATCAGCCCCATCGCCATCAGCTGGCGATAGACCGATTGCCAGGTGCGAACGGCAATATCCTTGCCTGCGCCGAAAACAGGCATATCGACATGGCGAAAGCGCTCGGTCTTTTCATTGCTATTGCCGACAAGCACATCGATCACATGCCCGGCGCCGAAACGCTCGCCGGTGCGGTAGATCGCAGCCAGCGCCTTGATCGCCGCTTCCGTTCCGTCCCAGGTCTCGACCGGCTTCAGGCAGGTATCGCAACCGCCGCACTTACCACCATGCGCCTCGCCGAAATGCGCCAGGATCGCTTGGCGCCGGCAGGAAGCCGTCTCGCAGATCGCCAGCAGCGCATTCAGCTTGCCGCGCTCGATGCGCTTGATCTCGTCGGCCGCATTGCCTTCATCGATCATCCGCCGGCGCTGGATCACGTCGGCCATGCCATAGGCCATCCACACCTCGGACGGCAGGCCGTCACGTCCGGCGCGGCCCGTTTCCTGATAATAGGCCTCCACCGAGCCCGGCAGATCGAGATGGGCGACATAACGCACGTTCGGCTTGTCGATCCCCATGCCGAAGGCGACTGTCGCGACAAGGCAAAGCTCTTCTTCCTTCAGGAAAGCATCCTGGTTGCCGTCGCGCAGCGCCCGGTCCATACCGGCATGATAGGCGAGCGCCCGGATACCCTGTGTGTTCAGCCAGTCGGCGGTTTCCTCCACCTTGGCCCGCGACAGGCAATAGACGATGCCGCTATTGCCTTTGTGGCCGGAAAGGAAACGCAGGAGCTGCTGGCGCGGCTGGTCCCGCTCGACGATCTCATAGGAAATGTTCGGCCGGTCGAAGCTGGTGGTGAAGACTTCGGCATTGTCGAGCATCAGCCGCTCGATAATATCCTCCTGCGTATGCGGATCGGCCGTCGCCGTCAGCGCGATGCGGGGCACACCGGGATACTGTTCCGCAAGCTTGCCGAGTTCGCGATATTCCGGCCGGAAATCGTGGCCCCATTGCGAGACACAATGCGCTTCATCGATAGCAAAGAGCGCGATCTTCGTATTGCCGATCAGCTCGCGGAACCCATCCATCAGGATGCGCTCGGGCGTCACATAGAGTAGATCGAGATCGCCTGAGGAAATGCCGCGACGGATCGCGCCATATTCTTCGCGCGAAATCGAGGAATTCAGTGCCGCAGCACGGATCCCGAGTTGCTTCATCGCCTCCACCTGATCACGCATCAGCGCAATCAGCGGCGAGACGACGATACCAAGACCCGGGCGGCAAAGAGCCGGGATCTGGAAGCAGAGCGATTTGCCCGCACCTGTAGGGAAGAGCACGACGGCGTCGCCACCGGCGACGACATGCTCTACGACTTCCTGCTGCCGCCCGCGAAAGGCGGGATAGCCGTAGACACGCTTCAGCACATCGAGCGGCTTGGCCGCGCCTGAAAACAGCGCGTCGGATGCGGAAAACAGCGGCTCGTGGCTTTCAATCTGCGGCATCAGTGGCTCGCAGCGCCCTTGACGCGCCCGGAGAGCACACCGAAGCCATCGATAATTGCTTCCTGGTTTTCGAGCCGCAACGCCTCGAAATGCACTTCCTGCGAAGCGCGCATCAGCCGGTCGATCTCGGCATCGTCGCCCGCCTCGGTCGCCTGGGCGATATCACGCTCCAGCTCGATCTTCTGCCAGCGCAGATCCTTGGCGCGCTTGTGGAAGGCGAGCGCCTGGCGATAACCCTCACGGGCATCTTCCATCGCTGCCTGCTCGGTAGCCGTCCAGAGCCGGGCATTACGCACCTGCTGGTCAAGGTTTTTCAGGAGCGAACCGAAGCCAGCGACATCAAGGCATTCCAACAGGTAATCACGCGTCAGATGTGGCCCGGCGACAACGGCAGCTGCTCCCAGCATCGCCGACCAGAGCTTCTGCAGATCGCGATTGTCATAATCGATGGCAGCGATCTCATCATAATCGTCCAGCATCAGCGCGGGATGGTTGACGACGGTCAGCGCCAGCACACACTCCCGGAGCGCCGCATTTTCCTGATGGCCGCGCACGAGCCCCGAACGGGTCAGGCGATCCGATGCGAATGCCTGCGTTCGAGGCCCTCCAGCCTTCCCGCCCCGCTCCTTCTGCCCACGGAAATTGCCCCCGCCGAAATTGCTGCCTCCTGAAAAATTGCTGCCGCCACCGAAGTTGCGCCGGTCGCCGCCGCGGTTCTGGAACTGCGGCTGGAAGAAGCTGTTCAGCCGGTCGCGCATGTCCTGCTGGTAATGGCGCCGCACATTCTCGTCACCAATGACGGCAACGAGCTGTTTCAGCCGTGCTTCCAGCTCGGCGCGCGCCTCAGGCGTATCGAAGGTCCCGTTTCTCGCCTCGCGGTCCCACAGCATTTCCGACAGCGGCTTTGCCTGCGCCATGACCTTGTCGAAAGGCGCCCTGCCGTCCTGACGCACGAGATCATCGGGGTCCTTGCCGTCAGGCAGCAGCGCAAAACGCACGCTCCGCCCCGGCTTCAGATGCGGCAGCGCCAGATCGGCGGCGCGGTTGGCGGCGCGAATGCCGGCGCCGTCGCCATCGAAGCAGAGCACCGGCTGCGACGTCATCTTCCAGAGCAGATCGAGCTGGTTTTCGGTCAGCGCCGTACCGAGCGGTGCCACGGCATTCTCGATACCGGCCTGATGCAGCGCAATGACATCCATATAGCCTTCCACGGCAATGATGGTGCCCTCGCCATTTGCGCCCTGCATCGCGCGGCGCGCCCGGGCGAAATTGTAGAGCACGTTACCCTTGTGAAAGAGTTCGGTCTCGTTGGAATTGAGATATTTCGCCGGCGCATCCGGTGACATGGCGCGTCCGCCGAAAGCAATGACCTTCTCGCGCGACGACAGGATCGGGAACATGATGCGGTCGCGGAACCGGTCGTAGGAAACAGGCACATTCTCGTGCACCACAAGCCCGCAGGCCTCGATCTGCTCCTTGCTGACACCCTTGCCGGCCAAAAATTCCTTAAGCGCATTGCGGCTGTCGGGTGCAAAACCGAGCCGGAAGGTCTCGATGGTGCGCCCCGTCAACCCGCGGTCGCGCAGATAGGCGCGTGCCCTCGCACCATTCGCCGTCTGCAGCTGGTCCTGAAAGAACTGGGTCGCCATTTCCATGACGTCGAGAAGCGAGGTACGCTCCTTCTCGCGTCTTTCCATCTGCGGATCGGCGACCGGCATCGGCACGCCGGCCATGTCGGCGATCGTCTGCACCGCCTCGGGAAAGCTCAGGCCTTCGAGCTCGGTCAGGAAGCGGAAATGATCTCCGGTCACGCCGCAGCCGAAGCAATGGTAACGGCCCTTGCGATCCTCGCAATGGAAGCTCGGCGACTTCTCGCCATGGAACGGGCAGCAGGCCCAATAGTCGCCGCGCGACACGTTGGTCTTGCGCTTGTCCCAGCCCACGCGCCGCGCAATCACGTTCGAAATGGGAACGCGGTCGCGGATATCGTCCAGGAAGGTGGGGGAAAAGCGCATCTCTACCTCTTGCAGAACATCCATATAAGCAGCTTTACCGCGCCGCGCCACGAAACTTCTGCCGTAAATCCCGCTTTTCACAGGGCGCAGGACATTGTCACATACGTCGGCCAATGCCACTCAACAACGTGTTATCGGCCCCTGACTGGGGGTGCGACATTTTTGACATTTTCCAAGTTCCGAGAGAATGGCGCCGTCCATATCAAGGAAAGCCGGTTCGGAGAAAGAATATGCAAAAACAATAAGTTAAAAGAGATCTGAGTGGATTGCCCAGGCTTTTTCGGAGTGCGCGGCCGAACTCCATATTCACATCCCGAGAGGCCGAATCCGAGATTATTATATTTTTGTAATTTGAATAAGCCGGGGGCTGGCCATAAGTTCGAACTCAACAAAGCGATCCCCAAGCGAGGCACCATCCCTACCCCCGGCGCCGCCTCGTAAGGGTGCCTTTGCAAATACCCGCCGGCTTGGGTTTCGACCCTGCGTCGCTGACGGAAGCAAAGAGCAAGAAGGCAGGAGCGCCCCCAGCTCCTGCCTTCTTAATTTTTGGGCTATGCGCAGCCGCTTTTATTGAGCTTTACCTTACCAATTAACCCCTAAAATACAAAAGCATTGACACTTCCAATAGGCGTGGCAAATGAATGCGCGAAACTCCTGGACAGCGCTATGGCCTACACCGCAGAAAATCTTGCAGCCGACGATAGTTTTCTTGCTGCAATTCTTCATTGTGCCAATGAAATGCTCGCGATTTATCGCGACAGCCCGCGTATTGCATCGATATTCGCCGCACAGCAGCGCTGGCTGATGGCGCATACTGGTTTTGCTCTCTATTACGGCTATCCTGGTGAAGAGAGGCGCGGCCTCTATTCCGGCCGCTTCATCGATTTCGTCATCCAGAACAAGATCGCCAGCCGCAACACGGCAGCTGCCTTCGTGCAGGAAATGCTGGTCTACCGGTTTCTGCGTCCCATTCCGGGCGATGACAAACGTACGCGCTTCCTTGAGCCGACGGAAACGGCGGAGCATCATTTTACCAAATGGCTGGTCGCCCATCTGATGATTCTGGATAGCCTCGATGGCGGCCGCCGCGCGGAAAATCTGATGGCCGATCCAACATTGATCGCCCGCCTGCAGCCGCTAATCGCCAAGAAGATCATCGAAACCGAAGCAGTGCGCGATCCGGGCGCTACCTTCAATCTCTTTAATTGGGCCAATTCCGGCGGCCTCGTGATGGACTATCTGATTTCGCGCCTGCCGGGCTTTCCGCGTTCTGCCGATCGCGTCATCGTCGGCCCGTTGTCGCTGCGCGAGATTCGCGATCAGTTCATGATTTCCAATACCCACCTGAAACGCCTGCTCGCGCAGGCCGCCGATATGGGAAGCGTGGGATGGACCGAACCGCCGAGAAAGGGCGATTTCTGGCTCTCCCGCGGTTTCGTGCTCGAATATTGGAACTATCAGGCGGCGAAATTCGCCATCATCGATTCAGCCGCCGAAGCCGTGCTTGGGCCTGCGGTCGAAGAACAACCGCAGGCAAGGCGCCTTATTTCAGCAGCTCTTTGACGGTGCCGGAAGCCTTGGCAAAGTCCATCTGGCCGGCATAGCGCTCTTTCAGAGCAGTCATGATCTTACCCATGTCCTTCGGGCCTTCGGCGCCGACTTCCTTGATGATGACGGCGATATTGGCACGCACCTGATCGTCGGAAAGCTGCTTCGGCATGAAGTCCTGGATAACGACAATTTCTGCGCGCTCCTTGGCTGCAAGCTCGGGACGGGCGTTCTCTTCGTAAATCTTCGCCGACTCATCGCGCTGCTTCACCATCTTGGCGAGGATCTGCAGCACTTCGTCGTCGCCCGCCTCTTCCTTGCCGACGCCGCGATTGGCGATGTCGCGATCCTTGATCGCGGCCTGGATGAGGCGGATGGTGCCGAGACGCTCCATCTGCTTCGCCTTCATGGCTTCTTTGAGCTGGGTGGCGAGTTGATCGCGCAGCATGTCATTACTCCTTCTGAGGCACCGGACCGAAAAGTGTGAAGGGGCTTTTCAGATAAGCCGATGCTTGAACAAAAACTTGAAGCAGCGAATCCGTTTCCCGGCCCGCCGCTCTGGAATGGCGCTTTCATAAACCACGCTGATGTGTGGGATCAAATAAATTGCGAGAATCCCGGCAATATCGGCAGGAAAAGTGCCGCAATCTGCAGTACAAAGATTGACCTAGGCAGAGAGCGTGGCTATCTACCGCCACCTGCACCAAAATTCGTGATCAGGCGTCAAACGCGACCAAAGCCGCGCGCCTGCACCTGCGAGATCAAATGGCCGGCTCGCGTTTTCAGAACGCCAAGCCCGCCGGAAACGGGATGAAGATGACCGCGACAGCACCCTGGACAACCGAAAAGCCGACCGCCCTGCTCGTTCTTGCAGACGGCACGGTCATCGAAGGCAAAGGTATCGGCGCAACCGGCAGCGTTCAGGCGGAAGCGGTCTTCAACACGGCGCTCACCGGCTACGAGGAAATCCTCACCGACCCGTCCTATCTCGGCCAGATCGTTACCTTCACCTTCCCGCATATCGGCAATATCGGCACCAACGAAGAGGATATCGAAGACCTGACGCCTGCAGCACGCCACGGCGCGGTCGGCGTGATCTTCAAGGCCGATATCACCGAGCCCTCGAACTACCGTGCTGCCAAGCATCTCGACGCCTGGCTGAAGGCCCGCGGCATCATCGGCCTCTGCGGCATCGACACCCGCGCGCTAACGGCCTGGATCCGCGAGAACGGCTCGCCCAACGCCGTCATCGCTCACGATCCTTCGGGAAATTTCGACATCGAAGCGCTGAAGGCGGAAGCCAAGGCGTGGAGCGGCCTCGAAGGCCTCGACCTCGCCAAGATCGCCTCCTCCGGCCAGTCCTCGCAGTGGTCGCAGACACCCTGGGTCTGGAACGAAGGCTACGGCGAACTCGCCGCCTCCGACAGCAAGTACCATGTCGTCTGCTTGGATTACGGTGTGAAGCGCAACATCCTGCGCCTCTTCGCCGGTCTCGATTGCAAGGTCACGGTCATGCCGGCAACGGCGAGTGCACAGGATGTGCTCGCCCTTCAGCCGGATGGCATCTTCCTGTCGAACGGCCCGGGCGACCCGGCCGCTACAGGCGAATATGCCGTGCCAGTCATCAAGGAACTGATCAGCACCGATATCCCGGTCTTCGGCATCTGCCTCGGCCACCAGATGCTCGGCCTCGCACTCGGCGCCAAGACCGAGAAGATGCATCAGGGCCACCACGGCGCAAACCATCCGGTCAAGGATCACACGACCGGCAAGGTCGAGATCGTCTCCATGAACCACGGCTTCGCGGTCGACACGAAGTCGCTGCCCGAAGGCGTTGAAGAGACTCACGTATCGCTGTTCGACGGTACGAATTGCGGCCTGCGCGTTCTCGGCAAGTCGGTCTTCTCCGTCCAGCACCACCCGGAAGCCTCTCCCGGCCCGCAGGACAGCCACTACCTCTTCCGCCGCTTTGTTAACATGGTGCGCGAGAAGAAGGGCGAACCGGCGCTCGCCGAACGCTGATTTCTCATCAGCGCCGCTTCGCAGTCCAGCCTTTTTGATCAAAAGACACGATCTCCTCCCTCATCGAGGGGTCGTCTTCATCAAGATATTGCCTGCTGAAAATACTTTCATAGAAACAGCGCTGACCCGTCTCGTGGCTTTGGAGCGGTGGTATGTCCGACGGAATTATCAAACTGCTGAAACCAGAGGATGCCGAGGTCTTCAAGAAAATTCGACTTGAAGCCTTGCGTTCTGACCCCGCCGCATTCGCCAGCCGCTCAGAAGACTGGGAGATACTGTCTCTTGATGAATGGCGCAGCCGGTTGATTGAAATGCCGGTCTTCGTCGCTTTTCAGGATGATGAACCAGTCGCGATCATGGGGCTGACGTGGCAAAAGCCAAGCAAGATGGCGCACCGGGCAACGCTCATAATGGTCTATGTGCGTGCCAGCCTGCGCGGAACCGGCCTTGCTCTTAAACTTCTGGAGCAAGTGACGCAGCATGCAGATGCCCACGGGATCAGGCAGATCGAACTGGCGGTCAGCGCCGAAAATCGCGCGGCACGCCGATTCTACGAGCGCGAAGGTTTCATCGAAATAGGCCGGATTCCGGGTGCGTTTCTCCACGACGGCGTGGAGATGGATGAGATTGTGATGTCCCGCCGGATAGGCGCCTGGGCGACCAGCCATGTTTCATAACATTGGACACCGTAAACGTCGCTGACGCTATTCTGCATCTGGCGTCCGCGCCAAGATTGGTCCGCTCAGGCGGGCCTTTTTTCTTTGTCCGCATATTGACCTCAACTTAACTTGAGGAATTACAGAACTGCCTGCAACACATCAGATGCAGGAGAAGACTGGATGAGCGGAGCTTTCTACAGGATAGACAAATTCGTCGTGCCGGCTGCGGCGCGTGAGGAATTTCTCGTCAATGTGATGATGACCCATAAGGTGCTGGAGGCACAGGACGGCTTCATCAATCATACGGTGCTGGAACAGGTTGCCGGCCCCGGCGAATTCAATTTCGTCACGGTTGCCGAATGGGAAAGCGCCGATGTCGTCGAACGCGTGCGGGCGGTCGTTGCCGCAGCCCACAAGGCGGCCAATTTCGACCCGCAGGAAATGTTTGCGCGCCTCGGCATCCGCGCAGATATCGCCAGCTACAAGCCTGTCGCCGCCTGATACTAGAGCGCCGTACGTCCATTCGGACGCACAAAGGACGCTCTAACTCTTTGAATCTACGCATAAGGCTTCCGAAAATCGATTCCGATTTTCGGGCCGATGCTGTAGGACGGCCGGCTCAGGCGCCGGCCGCAGCCCCTTCCCGACGAACGAGAATATAGAAGCGCGTGCAGAGCATGGCGGCCGCGGCCGCAAGCCCGACAAGAAAGCCTAACCAGATGCCGAGACCGCCGAGACCGAGCGGGAAGGCAAAGGCCCAAGCGAGGAAGAAGCCGATCGGCCAGTAGGCAATCAGCGCCAGGATCATCGGCACGCGCGCATCCTTCAGCCCGCGCAACAGGCCGCTGGCGATCGCCTGCACCCCATCGACGAACTGGAAGAGACCGGCAATGACGATCAGCGGACCGGCATAGGCCAGCACCTCAGGCGCTTCCGGCAGGCTGACATCGAGGAACAGCCGCGCCAGAAGCTGCGGCACGGTCGCAAAGATGATGCTGCCGATGATCGCAGCGATGCTGGCGATGATCAGCACCGTGATCGCCGCCCGCACCAGCCCGGCATGATCGCCCTGCCCGTGCGCGACACCGACCCGCACCGTTGCCGCCTGGCCGAGACCGAGCGGGATCATGAAAGCCATCGATGCCCACTGCAGAGCGATGCCATGCGCAGCAAGCTCGATCGTGCCGATATGGCCCATCAGCAGCGAGGCTGCCGTGAAGAGGCTCACTTCGGCGAGAATGGTGATGCTGATCGGCAAGCCCAAGCGGATGACTTCGAAAAAGGCATGCCAGTCCGGCTTCCAGAAGCGCACGAAAATTTCATAACGCCGCGTCTCCTCCCTGCCCTGTACATAGGAGAGGATGAAGAGGAAACCGGCCGCCTGCACCGCAACGGACACGATTGCAGCCCCTTCCAGCCCCATCACCGGGAAGCCGAAATGGCCGAGCACGAGGATGTAGGCGCCGATCGCATTCAGCACCAGCATGGCGATGGTGACCTGAAGAATGACGCCGGCCTTGCCGATGGCGCTGACAAGCCCGCGCATGACATTATAGAGCAGACCCGGCAGCACACCGAACTGACCGATGATGATATAACCGTGGGCAAGCTTCGCCACTTCAGGCTTCTGCCCGAAATAACGCAGTATTGCCTCGGAATTGTAGAAGGCCGGCTGCATCAGCAACCAGTAGCAGATGACGACCCAGATACCCATGCGCAGCGAACGGCGCACGCTCACGACATCGCCGCGGCCATAGGCCTGGGCCACCATCGGGATGACGGCAATCGCAAAGCCAGAACCGAAAATCAGGATCGTGAACAGGAACTGCGCGGAAAGCACCATGGCGGCCAAGTGCTCTGCTCCGAGCTGACCGACGATCATCACATCGGTCATGCCGATGCCGAATTGCGCGAGCTGAGCGCCGATCAACGGCACGCCGAGCATCAGCGTGGCGCGAAAATGCGCAGACCAGCGGTTGTCGTTTGCAGGCGCAACGGCGCGCACGTCGATCGGCGTGTCCATGACACTATTCCTGAGATTGAATCGTTACGGGCCGCAGTGCGGCAAAATATCATGTCGGCTTAGAGCAAAGCGACGCAAAGAACCACCCCAAAACAGGCAGATGCTGAAAAATTCATCACGGCTTCACTGTTTTTGATGGATCACTCCGCCGCGTTGAAGGCTTGTGCCGGTGTTTTCGATGTCGTCACCCGCGTCAGGAATACAACCGCAGCAAGGAGGATGAAGAAAGCGGCCAGCAGATAAGGCGCGCCGGCAAAGGTGATCGGTGCATCCGGCTTGGTGAAATAGCCGAACATCTGGGTGAAGATCAGCGGGCCGATGATCGTCGTGATGCTGCCGATGCTGGTAAGCGCGCCCTGCAACTCACCCTGTGCGGATGGCGGCACCTTACCGGCGGCAATGCTGCGCAGCGGCGGATCGGCAACATTCTCCATAACCGTCAGTACGATCACGGTATAGACGACCCAGCCCTCCCAGGCGAAAGCATAACCTGTGAGGGCGGCCATCGAGAAACACAGGCCGAGCAGCGCCGTCTTCCATTCACCGAGTACAGGCACGACACGCGGCAGAACGAGTCCCATGACCACAGCGGCGCCGATCCCGTAGAGGCCGAGAGACAGGCCGATCTGCCCTTCGCTCCAGCCATAGCGGAAGGTCGAGACGAAGGGCCAGACCGAGGGATAGACGGCATGGGCGAGGAAAAACAGGAACATCACGAGGCAAACCCAGCCGATGCCGGGATAGTGCCGCATCTGCCGCAAAGCGCCGAGCGGGTTTGCGCGCTTCCATTCGAAGGTACGGCGGTTCTTCGCTTCGAGCGTTTCCGGCAGCAGGAAACAGGCGGCAACAAAATTGATGAAGGAAAGCGCGGCGGCACCATAGAACGGCACGCGCGGCCCGAACTCGCCAAGGAAGCCGCCGATCACGGGGCCGACGGTGAAGCCGACACCGAAGGCGATACCGATCAGGCCGAAATTCTTGGCGCGGTTCTCCTCGTTGCTGATGTCGGCAATGTAAGCAGAGCAGGTGGCGAAACTGCCGCCACTGATGCCCGCGAGCACCCTGCCGACGAAGAGCATCCAATAACTGGTGGCGATGGCGCAGATGAAATTGTCGAACGCGAAGGTCAGCACCGAGAGCAGCAAGATCGGACGGCGCCCGAAACGATCGCTCAAGTTTCCGAGCAGCGGCGCAAACAGGAATTGCATCAGCGAATAGATCAGCATCAGCCAGCCGCCGTCAACGGCTGCATCGCTGACCGTGCCGCCCGTCAATTGCTCCAGATAAACAGGCAGTACCGGCATGATGATCGCAATGCCGATAACGTCCAGAAAGAGAATGATGAAGACCAGGAAAAGGCCGCGGCGAACGAATTTCGGATCAAGCATAAGACATCTCTACAGCTGATATTTTCTGGAAAGACGATCTCGTCGCCGGATATATGACATAGCCGATTGGAATGACCGAAACAATACGTGAACATTTCAATGTTTTGATGGAGAGACCGCCGAAACAGATGGTTCACGCGCTCTTTCGCTGCTCCATCCGTACAAAATCGACAAAAGCCCGCAATGGCGCGGGCATGTGGTGGCGGCTCGGATAATAGAGAAAGGGGCCGGAAAATTCGCTGTCCCATTCCTCAAGGATCGGCACCAGCCTGCCCTCAGCAATGCCCGACGCAAGCAGTTCTTCAAAGGTACGGATGACGCCGAGACCGGCAAGGGCGGCCTCGATCTCCATCTCCACAGCATTGGCGATGATGGGACCGGATGGCGTAATCACGAGCACTTCGTCACCCCGTTCGAATTCCCAGGCAAGCGAAGCGCCGCTGATGAAGCGATGGCGGATGCAGCTATGCTCCAGCAGATCCCGCGGATGTTGTGGCATGCCCCACTTTTCCAGATAGGCGGGAGCAGCCGCCGTCACATAGCGCTGCCGGCGCGGACCGATCGGCACGGCAATCATGTCGCGCTCCAGCCGCTCGTCATAACGAATGCCGGCATCGAAGCCGGCGGCCAGCACATCGATGAATGTATCTTCGGCAATGATCTCCAGCGTGATCTGCGGGTAGAGCGCCAGAAACCGCACGGCGAGATCGGCCATGAAGAGCTTTACGACGATACCAGGCACGTTGAGCCTGAGCGTGCCCGCCGGACTGTCACGAAAACTGTCGAGCTGACCGAGCGCGGCCGCCACTTCCGCAAGCGCCGGCGAAAGCCTCTCGAGCAATCGCTGGCCCGCCGCCGTCAGCGTGACGGAGCGCGTCGTACGATTGAGAAGCCTGACACCAAGCCGCTCTTCGAGGCGCCGCAGGGAGTCGCTCAGCGACGACGCAGAAACCTCGCGCTTGCGGGCCGCGGAGCGGAAGCTGCGCTCTCTTGCAATTGCGGCAAAGGCATCCAGATCACTGAGGGGAAGGTCGTCCATTGTGCATTTTCCCGTACGGCCCGTTCGAGACTATCCGGATTATCGCACAAATTCGGCTGCGGTAAAACAGCATCCGAAGACGCCATCGGGGCGCCGCTGAAGGAGAAGAAAATGCAGACCTATCGTTTGGGAAAAACCGGTCCAGAAGTCTCGGCTATCGGCCTCGGCTGCATGGGCATGTCGGGCATGTACGGCCCATCTGATCGCGCTGAAAGCATTGCGACCATCCACGCAGCACTCGATGCCGGCGTCAACCTGCTCGACACAGGCGACTTCTATGGCATGGGCCATAATGAAATGCTGATCGGTGAGGCGCTCAAGGGCCGCAAGCGTGAAGACGCCATCATCAGCGTCAAGTTCGGCGCCTTGCGTGATCCCGCCAATGGCTGGAACGGCTACGACGCCCGCCCGATCGCCGTGAAGAACTTCCTTGCCTATACGCTGCAGCGCCTAGGCGTCGATTATATCGACATCTACCGCCCTGCCCGCCTCGATCCGAATGTGCCAATCGAGGACACGGTCGGCGCGATATCAGATCTCATCAAGGCTGGTTACGTCCGCCATGTCGGGCTGTCCGAAGTCGGCGCCGATACGATCCGCCGGGCCGCTGCCGTCGTACCGATTGCCGACCTGCAGATCGAATATTCGCTGATCTCCCGCGGCATCGAAGGTGAGATCCTGCCCGCGACCCGTGAGCTCGGCATCTCCATCACAGCCTATGGCGTGCTGTCGCGCGGCCTCATCAGCGGCCACTGGCAGAAAGGCCAGCAGGGCGCAGGCGATTTCCGGGCCGTCAGTCCGCGCTTCCAGGAAGGCAATATCGATGAAAACCTTGCTTTGGTGGAAGAACTCCGGAAGATCGCCACCCTCAAGGGCGCCTCGGTCGCACAAGTCGCGATCGCCTGGGTAGCGGCACAGGGCAAGGATATCGTACCGCTGGTCGGCGCCCGCCGCCGCGACCGGCTGACGGAAGCGCTCGGCTCCCGCGCAGTGGAACTCACCGCAGACGATCTCTCCGCCATTGAACGCGCCGTGCCGAAGGGGGCCGCCAAGGGCGCCCGTTATCCTGAAGCTCAGCTCAAGCACATGGACAGCGAAAAGTAAGCTGCCCGGCTGACCGGCACCCTGCCTTCGGGCAGGGTGCCGAATATCCTGATCAGATCGGGTTGGAGAAAGTATCGCAGGCCGAAAGCTGTCCGCTATCGAAGCCACGCTTGAACCAGCGCATGCGCTGCGCCGACGTGCCGTGGTTGAAACTCTCGGGCACGACATAGCCCTGCGAACGCTTCTGCAGCGTATCGTCGCCGATCTGCTGCGCAGCGTTCAACGCCTCCTCCAGATCGCCGGCGTCGAGAATGCCTTTCTGCTGCGTATACTTGCCCCAGATGCCCGCAAAGCAATCTGCCTGCAGTTCGACGCGGACCGACATCTTGTTGGCATCGGCCTCGCTCATGCTCTGGCGCGCCTGATTGAACTTCGGCAGGATGCCGAGCAGGTTCTGCACGTGATGGCCGACCTCATGGGCGACCACATAGGCCTCGGCGAAATCGCCGGATGCGCCGAACTGGTCGGAAAGCTGTTGGAAAAAGGCGGTGTCGAGATAAACTTTGTGATCACCGGGGCAGTAAAACGGACCGGTGGCAGCCGAGGCAAATCCACAGGCCGACTGGGTCTGGCCGGAGAAGAGCACGAGACGTGGCTCCTCATAATCCTTGCCCTGCGACTGGAAGATGCCATGCCAGGTATCTTCGGTTTCGGCGAGAACCGTGCGCACGAAGGCGGTCATCTCGTCATTGGCAGGCGCCAGTGGGGAAGACTCGCTCTGCGAATAGCCGGAATCTCCCGTCGAACCGCCGCCGCCATCCATCACCTGCATCAGGTCGATACCCATCGCCTTGAAGATCAGGTAGATGACGACGAGAAAGATGATCGTGCCAATGCTGAGCCCGCCACCACGACGGCCAACGCCGCCGCCTGATGGAAAGCTGAAGCCGCCGCCACGGCCGAAGGGATTGCGTCCCATGCCACCGGATGGATCGCTACGGCGATCCTCGATATTGTCGGACTGACGCCGGCCTTTCCATTCCATGATCGATCTCCCCGGCGATGCGCCTCATGCATGCTCACAGGAGTCAGTTATATATCCGCCGCGAGGACGAATTCCAGCCGCTTCCTCACGCGACCCGGCTGCGGCGCGGACGAAACCCGATGGCCGCGCCGATCGCAGCGGTGACCAGCCCAAGCAGCGCCAGGGCCAGCCAGCTATTGCCGGAGAATGTGACCGCATGCATCAGCCGGCCCGGCAGCAGTGTCGCAAGGCCGGCAACGACGATGCCGCCAAAATACATGCCTGATACGATCCGCCGATGTGTACGGATATCATGCCGCCGCGCGGCAAGAACCGCCCGCCAGCTTCCGGCCAGCACGAGGACGGAAAGAAGATGGATTGGGCTGAAGCCATAGACGAGATTGATCTGGTGGATGAAGAAGCTCGACAGAGCCGTCACCACCATCAGCACCATCCAGATTTTGCCGAGCAGACGATGCCGCGGCGTGCCCTTCGGCCACGCGAGCAGATAGGCGCCGAGGATAGCCGCCGGCACCACGGCGGCAACGTGGACCTGAATGGCAACAGGGGCATTAAGCAGAGGTTCCAGGGTCATGAGCGGCTCCGGTTGAATTCGTCCCCCGTTTCCGGCATGACTGCATTCCTCTCAACAAACATGGCGTAGACGGCGGGAAAACTTCGTGGATCACCCATCCTTGCAATCCACGCTTCGCGAATTGCAGGTCTTCTGGCGCGCGCCGCGCTTCTGGGGAACCTTCCTCGCCATCGTCCTGATCTTCGCGATCACCGGCCCCTATGGGACGATGGAAAGCATGGCGGCCGGCGAGCGCTTCGCCTACTGGCTGGTCCTGCACGCCGTCGCCTGGTCCATCGCCGTCCTATTTTCGGTTCTTGCCGATGCGCTGCTGCGCAAGGTGCTGGACCGCATGTTCTGGCGCATGATGATCGGCTCACTGGTCGCAGCCCTGCCGATCGGCTTTGCAATCGGCCTCTTCGACTATGCCTTCACTGGCAATCCGGCCGCGCTTGGCAGCAGCTTCGCAAGGGCGCTCTTCGCGCTGCCGCTCTGCGCCCTCTTCTGCTTTTTGACCTACCTCGCCATGCATCGGCAGATCGAGCAGGCAACGGCGCAAACACCTCCGGCAGCCTCCGTCCTCGACCGGCTGAAGCCACAGAACCGCGGCGCCCTGCTGCGCCTTTCCGTGCAGGACCATTATACCGAGGTCATCACCAGCCGCGGCCGCGAGCTGGTGCTCCTGCGCTTTTCCGATGCGCTGCGCGAGATCGGAGAAACGCCAGGGCTTCAGGTGCACAGGTCGCATTGGGTGGCCGATGCCCATGTCGAATCCCTGAAACGCGATAACGGCAAGATCCTGATCCTCACCCGTGACGGCACGCAGATCCCGGTCAGCCGGAGTTTTGCCGAGGAAGCCCGCAAACGCTTCGGCTGAAGAAATGCCGGCAAATGCTTGACGCGACTCCTGCTTTCCCGCTTCCTGATGATAAGGAGACCTGGAGGAGAATGCCGATGAAAGCCGTGCGCCTGGAAGCGACCGGAAAGCTGTTTCTGCGCAAGGTCGAAAAGCCCGTTCCCGGACCGGGTGATCTGCTGGTGTGCGTGGAAGCTTGCGGCATCTGCGGCACCGACCGGCATCTTTTCTTGGGTGAATTCCCCTCCCATCCACCAGTGACCCTCGGCCACGAATTCGCCGGCATCATCGAAGCGGTCGGCCCCGAGGTCATCGGCTTCCACCCCGGCATGCGGGTCACGGGCGATCCCAATATCGCCTGCGGGCGCTGCGAGGAATGCCACAACAGCCGCGTCAATCTCTGCCGGAACCTGCAGGCGATCGGGATCCATAAAGACGGCGGTTTTGCCGATTATGTCATCCTTCCGCAGAAACAGGCCTTCGCCCTGCCGCTTGGCCTCGATCCCCTGCACGGTGCCTTTTGCGAGCCACTCGCCTGCTGCCTGCACGGCGTCGATCTCGCCAACATCAAGACAGGCGCTTCCGTGATCGTGCTTGGAGGCGGTGTGATCGGCCTGCTCACCGTCCAGCTTGCCCGGCTCGCCGGTGCGACACGCATTCTTCTGGTCACCCGCAATGCCGAGAAACGCGCGCTCGCAGAAAGCTTAGGCGCCACCGCGAGCTTCGATCCGTCACAGGCGGATGCCGTTAGCAGCATTACCGGAGAAGGTGGATTGCTGCCCGGCGGCGCCGATGTCGTCTTTGAATGTGCTGGTGTGCCCGAAACGATGATGCAGGCTCCCAAGCTTGCAAGACGCGGCGGCACGGCCATCATCCTCGGAGTCATGCCGCAAGGCGCAAAGATTGAGATCGAGCCCTTCGACCTGCTGTTTCGCGAAGTGAACCTCGTCAGCTCTTTCCTCAACCCTTTCACGCACGGGCGCGCCGCCGATCTCATCGCCTCAGGCGCGATCAAGGTGGAGCCGCTGATTTCGCGTCGGATCACACTCGAACAGGCGCCTGAAGCGATCGCCAATCCGGCGCTTGGCGGCGAGATTCGCACGCTCGTCGTGCCCGGCGGGCAATAGGCTTCCAAAGGCCGGTCCGAATTCCTGTCGATTCCATGATTTATGGGGTTCCGTTTGCAAAAACATTTGCCTATAAGCCGCTTCTAGCCTGAAAAGACCCTCAATGCGCGACCCGACCCGGTGACCTCCCACCCTGGCCGGCTTTTTGCGCAGCTAGAAATGGATATCGCCCATGCCGAAGCGCCAAGACATCAAATCGATCCTCATCATCGGTGCGGGACCAATCGTCATTGGCCAGGCTTGCGAATTCGACTATTCCGGCACCCAGGCCTGCAAGGCGCTGAAGGAGGAAGGCTACCGCGTCATCCTCGTCAACTCCAACCCGGCAACGATCATGACCGATCCGGGCCTCGCCGATGCCACTTATGTCGAGCCGATCACGCCTGAAGTCGTCGCCAAGATCATCGCCAAGGAGCGCCCCGACGCGCTGCTGCCGACCATGGGCGGCCAGACGGCACTGAATACCGCTCTCTCGCTGAAGCGCATGGGCGTGCTCGATCGCTACAATGTCGAGATGATCGGCGCAAAACCTGCCGCCATCGACATGGCTGAGGACCGCGCGCTGTTCCGCGAGGCGATGGCCCGCATCGGCCTTGAAACGCCGCGCTCGATGCTGGCAAACGCCACCGACATCAAGGACGCCGACCGCAAGACGCATGAAGCCGAGCGTACCAAGCTGCGCGAGAGCCTCTCCGGCCCCGACCTCGACAAGGCGCTCGACGAGCTGGAAAACCAGTGGAACCTCGGCGAGAGCGACCGCAAGCAGCGCTATATGAGCCATGCCATGGCAATCGCCGCCCAGGCGATCGACCATGTCGGCCTGCCCGCCATCATCCGACCGTCCTTCACCCTCGGCGGCACCGGCGGCGGTATTGCCTATAACCGTTCGGAATTCTTCGAAATCGTCGGCAGCGGCCTCGATGCCTCGCCGACCACCGAAGTGTTGGTCGAAGAATCCGTCCTCGGCTGGAAAGAGTATGAGATGGAGGTCGTCCGCGACAAGGCGGACAACTGCATCATTATCTGCTCCATCGAAAACATCGATCCGATGGGCGTCCATACCGGCGACTCGATCACCGTTGCTCCGGCGCTGACGCTGACGGACAAGGAATACCAGATCATGCGCAACGCCTCGATCGCGGTGCTGCGCGAGATCGGCGTCGAAACCGGCGGCTCGAACGTGCAGTTCGCCGTCAACCCGAAGGACGGCCGCCTCGTCGTCATCGAAATGAACCCGCGCGTGTCGCGCTCCTCGGCGCTGGCCTCCAAGGCCACCGGCTTCCCGATCGCCAAGATCGCCGCCAAGCTCGCGATCGGCTATACGCTTGACGAGCTGGAGAACGACATTACCGGCGGCGCGACGCCCGCTTCCTTCGAACCGTCGATCGACTATGTCGTCACCAAGATCCCGCGTTTCGCCTTCGAAAAATTCCCGGGCGCATCCCCGGTTCTCACCACGGCCATGAAGTCGGTCGGTGAAGTCATGGCGATTGGCCGTACCTTCGCGGAATCGCTGCAGAAAGCACTGCGGGGCCTCGAAACGGGCCTGACCGGCCTCGACGAGATCGAAATCCCGGACTCCGAAGAAGGCGAATCTAGCCACAACGCCATCCGCGCCGCGATCGGCACGCCGACGCCGGACCGCCTGCGTATGGTCGCCCAGGCGCTGCGCATGGGCCTCAGCATCGAAGAGGTTCATGAAGGCTGCAAGATCGACCCGTGGTTCATCGCCCAGCTCAAGAACATCGTCGAGATGGAAGCCCGCATCCGCGAGCACGGCTTGCCTGATGATGCAACCAACCTGCGCATGCTGAAGGCCATGGGCTTCTCCGACGCCCGCCTCGCCACCCTGACCGGCAAGCGCCCGAAGGAAGTGGCCGAGCTGCGCAACGCGCTCAACGTCCGCCCAGTCTTCAAGCGCATCGACACCTGTGCCGCCGAATTCGCCTCGCCGACCGCCTACATGTACTCGACCTATGAAACGCCTTTCGTCGGCGCTGCGCGCTCCGAGGCGCTGGTCTCCGACCGCAAGAAGGTGGTCATCCTCGGTGGCGGCCCGAACCGTATCGGCCAGGGCATCGAATTCGACTATTGCTGCTGCCATGCCGCTTTCGCGCTGAAGGATGCCGGCTATGAAGCAATCATGATCAACTGCAACCCGGAAACGGTTTCCACCGACTACGACACCTCCGATCGCCTCTATTTCGAGCCGCTGACGGCCGAAGACGTGATCGAAATTCTGCGCGCAGAGCAGGAAAAGGGTGAAGTCGTCGGCGTCATCGTCCAGTTCGGCGGCCAGACCCCGCTGAAGCTCGCAGAAGCGCTCGAAAAGAACGGCATCCCCATCCTCGGCACCGCGCCCGACATGATCGACCTTGCCGAAGACCGCGACCGTTTCCAGAAGCTTCTGATGAAGCTCGATCTCAATCAGCCGAACAATGGCATCGCCTACTCGGTCGAGCAGGCCCGCCTCGTCGCCGCCGAAATCGGCTTCCCGCTGGTCGTGCGCCCGTCCTACGTGCTTGGCGGCCGCGCCATGCAGATCCTGCATTCCGAAGGCCAGCTGCAGACGTACCTGCTCGACACGGTTCCGGAACTGGTACCCGAGGATATCAAGCAACGCTACCCGAACGACAAGACCGGCCAGATCAACACCCTGCTCGGCAAGAACCCGCTGCTGTTCGACAGCTATCTCAGCCACGCCATAGAGGTGGACGTCGACTGCCTGTCCGACGGCACAGACGTCTATGTCGCCGGCATCATGGAACACATCGAGGAAGCCGGCATCCATTCCGGCGATAGCGCCTGCTCGCTGCCGCCGCGCACGCTCTCGCGCGAGATGCTCGACGAGCTGGAGCGCCAGGCGAAAGCCATGGCAAAGGCCCTCAATGTCGGCGGCTTGATGAACGTCCAGTTCGCCATCAAGGACGGCACGGTCTACGTGCTCGAAGTCAATCCGCGCGCTTCGCGCACGGTGCCTTTCGTCGCCAAGACCATCGGCGCGCCGATCGCCAAGATCGCCGCCCGCGTCATGGCCGGCGAGAAGCTGGATGCGACCTTTGCGGCTTACGGCGAGAAGCCCGATCCGCGTGCCCTGAAGCACATCGCCGTCAAGGAAGCAGTCTTCCCCTTCGCCCGTTTCCCGGGCGTCGATACGCTGCTCGGACCGGAAATGCGCTCGACCGGCGAAGTCATCGGCCTCGATACCGATTTCGCGCTGGCCTTCGCCAAGTCACAGCTCGGCGCCGGCGTCGAACTGCCGCGTGAAGGCACGGTCTTCGTTTCCGTGCGCGACGAAGACAAGCCGCGCGTTCTGCCGGCGATCCGCATCCTCGTCGAACAGGGCTTCAAGGTTCTCGCGACCGGCGGCACCGCCCGCTTCCTCGCCGAAAACGGCATCACCGCCGCGAAGATCAACAAGGTTCTCGAGGGACGTCCGCATATCGAAGACGCCATCCGCAACCGCCAGGTCCAACTCGTCATCAACACGACCGACGGCAACAAGGCGATCTCGGATTCGAAGTCGCTGCGCCGCGCCACGCTGATGCAGAAGGTGCCCTATTACACCACGATGGCCGGCGCCGAAGCTGCCGCCCAAGCCATCAAGGCGCTCAAGGCCGGCAATCTCGAAGTCCGCCCGCTGCAGAGCTACTTCTGATCCCGGGAGAGGCATCGCCTCTTCGCGCTCGCCTCCTAGGCTCGTCAAAACTGCGACCCAAAATTGCAGACATGGATACTTGGTGTTAGCCTGCTCCCCGGCCGTATCGGGGAAGCAGCATGTCGAAGAATATCGTCATCCTGTTCGACGGCACGTCGAACGAGATAACTGCAGATCGCACCAATATTTTACGTCTGTTCGGAACGCTGAAGCGCTCCGACGAACAGATCGTCTATTACGACCCCGGCGTCGGCACGCTGGGTGCGGCAGACGCCTGGTCGCCCTTCTACCGCAAGTCTATCGAGGTCTGGGGCCTTACCACTGGTTGGGGTCTCGATGAAAACGTCAAAGGCGCCTACCGCTTCCTCGTCGAAAATTACGATGCCGGCACGCCCGACGATCACGGCGGCCATCCCGACAGGGATCGCATCTATATTTTCGGCTTCAGCCGCGGCGCCTATACGGCCCGCGTTCTCGCAGGTTTCATCCATGCTTTTGGGCCGTGTAGCAGATATCACCTGAACCTGCTCGATTACGCTTACAGAACCTATAAGGGCATTCCCGAACAGGAGCAGCGCGCCGATGGCGGGGATCCCTCATCGGCCTTCAAGAGCATGCGGCTCTACGAGCGCATGCTGCGCAACGACCGCCCGCCGATCAAGCTGCTCGGTCTCTTTGATACGGTTGCCTCTGTCATCGAAAAGGGCAAAGGGCGCATTCAGTTCAAGACCCACCCCTTCACCCGCAAGAATCCGAGCGTCGAATATGTGCGCCATGCCATGGCGATCGACGAACGCAGAACCATGTTTCAACCGGAATTGTGGGCGCCGGATCAGGATTACCGCGGCAATCCCTTCAAGCCCGCGATCGCAAAACAGGACTTTAAGGAGGTCTGGTTTGCAGGCGTCCACGGCGATATCGGCGGCGGTTACCCGGAGGCCGAGAGCGCACAGATCAAGATACCGCTCGACTGGATGATCCGCGAAACGGGGCCCTCAGGCTTGCTCTACGTTTCGCGCACGATCAACAATATCGTCCTTGGCAAAAGCGACAAATACTATGTCGAGCTCAATGCGGCAGCGCCGCTGCACAACTCAATGAGCGTAGGGTGGAAGCTGCTCGAATATATCCCGCGGCGCGTGCCGGAAAACTCCTGGCGCAGGCGCGGCGACAGAAGGGGCATTTATCTGCCCCGCGAAGACAGGCGTTTCATCCCCGACGGCGCAAACCTGCATGAATCCGTGAGGGTGCGCATGGTGACCGGATATAATCCGCCGAACCTGCCGAAAGATCCGGTCTTCGTCCCCTGACGCATTGAATCGAATTCTACGCTCAGGCAGCCAGGCCCTTGATCAGATTCATATCTTGCCGGAAGCGGGTCAGCTCTTGTGCCCTCCTCCCCTCGTCCGGAATTCGCAGCAGATAGGAGGGATGCACCGTGACAAAGAGCAATCGCCCCTCCTCCATCGCGATCGGGCGTCCGCGCAGATCCTCCAGCTTCTGCTTCTCGCCGGTCAGCGAATAGAGCGCCGTCGCGCCCATCGCCACGATCAATTTCGGCTTTACGAGATCGAGTTCCAGCTTCAGCCACCAGCGGCAATGCTGCACCTCGCCGAGATTGGGCTTCTGGTGGATACGCCGCTTGCCGCGCGGCTCGTATTTGAAATGCTTGACGGCATTGGTGACATAGAGCCTCGACCGATCGATGCCGGCCTGCGCGATCGCTTCGTCGAAAACCTTACCCGCCGGCCCGACAAAGGGTCGACCTGCGAGATCCTCCTGATCGCCTGGTTGCTCGCCGACGAACATGATCTCGGCATCATCTGGCCCTTCGCCGAAGACGGTCTGCGTCGCCTTCGCATGCAGCGGGCATTGGCTGCAGACGGCGGCCTCCTCGCGCAATGCCTCCAGCGTTCCCGCAGGGGCCATCTGCGGGGCCGGCATGCGGGCTGCCGCCTCCTGGATCTTATTGTGATAGGGAAGCGGCATGGTCGCCTCGCGCTCGGCCATGGCGAGCACTTTTGCTTCGGCCTCGGCGATCAGGCCAGGGATGAGATCGGCTTCCGGCAGGTTCTTCCAGTATTTCTTCGGCATCTCTGCCTGCATGGCCTTCACCTTCAGCCGCGCCGGATTGAAGATGCTGGCATAATAGATGCGCCAGAGATCATCGGTCGCGTCACTGATGTCAGGTTTCTCGCAGGCCACATTGCTTGTCGTCAGCCGCTCGCCGTCCCAGGCGGCCGAACCCTTCGGCGTCGCGATCAGCCAGTCCATGTCGGTGAAGCGGCGTTGGAAGAAGGGCGCCTTGCGCGCGACGATATAATGATCCGGCTCGAACCAGGCTATGAATTTTCGCCGCCCGCCGGCAGGTGCCGCCACCTCCTTGAAGCGCACGAAGGCCGTCATCTTGTGGGCGTCGCGATGCACGCTCTTCTGCATCAGCAGAGCACGCGAAACCTCTTCATCGGACGCCAGATCCAGCAGGTTCCGGTTTTCCTGCAATCGCCAGAGCAGGCTATAGAGCAGCGAAAAACGCCTGGCATCGCTATGGCAGATCACGGCCTCGGCTAACGCCATGAAAGCCGGCGAAACGCTCATCGGCTTGGCGTCGGCAGGAGGATCAGGCGGCAAGGCGTCACGCTGGAAGGCAAAGCCCGGTTCGCTGCTCTTTTCATGCCAGTCGATCTCTTCTGGCAGAATCCCAGCTGCGGCGAAGGCGCGAGCGGCCTTGCGCCATTCCTCGAAATTGCCCCTACCCTCCAGAACCACCCGGCGCATCATAGCAGCGACAACTGTTCGGGTTTTGGCTCGAACATCGCGCGCAAGTCCGGCCGGTCGACAAGACGATGCGGCGTCCAGCCCTCGACAGTGATGAAGGCCTGCACCTTGCGGATCGACACGCCGAGCCGCGGCAAGTCTTCAAGCCGCAGACGGCGTTGCCGCCGCTCAGTCAGGATCGCCTTTACCGTCTTGGTGCCGAGGCCCGGCACACGCAGCAGCTTCTCGCGATCGGCGCGGTTGACATCGACGGGGAAGTCCTCGCGATGGCCGAGTGCCCAGGCGAGCTTGGGATCGAGATTGAGATCCAGCATGCCGCCCTGCTGTGTCGAGGTGATTTCGTCGATGCCGAAACCATAGAAACGATAGAGCCAGTCCGCCTGATAGAGCCGGTGCTCGCGCATCAGCGGCGGCTTGATGAGCGGCAGGTTCTTCGAACTGTCGGGGATCGGGCTGAAGGCGGAATAATAGACTCGTTTGAGACCATAGCTGCTATAGAGCTGGCCGCTGGTCGACAGGATCGTCGCATCATTGGCGCCGTCGGCGCCGACAATCATCTGTGTACTCTGGCCGGCCGGTACGAAGCGCTTGCGCCTCTTGGTCTGCAGCGTCGGCTCTTCCGCAGCCTCGATCTTCAGCCTGAGATCGCCCATCGACCGGCGGATACTGGCCGGCTTCTTCTCCGGCGCAAAACGGTTGATGCCGCTATCGGTTGGCAGTTCGATATTGAGCGACAGGCGATCGGCATAGAGCCCCGCCTCCTCGATCAGATGCGCGGAGGCCTCCGGAATGGATTTCAGATGGATGTAGCCGCGAAATTGATGCGTGACCCGCAACTCCCGCACGATGCGCACCATTTCCTCCATCGTGTGGTCGGACGAGCGGATGATGCCGGAGGAGAGAAACAATCCCTCGATATAGTTGCGCCGGTAGAATTCCAGTGTCAGCCAGACCACTTCTTCCGGTGTGAAGCGGGCGCGCTCGACATTGCTGGACGAGCGGTTGATGCAATAGGCACAATCATAGATGCAGAAATTGGTGAGCAGGATCTTCAGAAGCGAGATGCATCTCCCATCCGGCGCATAGGCATGGCAAATGCCCGAGCCTTCGGTGGAGCCGAGCCCTCCAGAGGCAGCCGAATCCCGTTTGACTGTGCCGCTGGAGGCGCAGGAAGCATCATATTTGGCGGCATCGGAGAGGATCGCCAACCGTTCTTTAAGCGATTTCTTCATCCCGATGTTCACTAAATGTTCACGGTGGCAAAATCAAGACGAAGAAATGAGCCTCCACCCAACTTCCCTTCAAAAGCAGGCACTTCTGCGGGAAGCGGAAAGCTTCGGTAAGAATTTTATGGAAATCGCGCGTGCCGATCTGCTATAAGCAACGAACTAAGATTGTAGCACGGTTCCGAAGTTCCCTTCGGGACCTGTTTTCTTTTGTGTCTGCGAGAACTGCAGACGCGGGGAGAGAAGGACGAAAAAATGGTTGATAAGGTACCGATGACACAGGGTGGTTTCGTCAAGCTGCAGGAAGAACTGCGCTGGCGCCAGCAGGAGGAGCGCCCGCGAATCATCGAGGCAATCGCGGAAGCGCGCGCCCATGGCGACCTTTCCGAAAATGCCGAGTACCATGCCGCCAAGGAAGCGCAGAGCCACAATGAGGGCCGCGTCGCCGAGCTCGAAGACCTGACGGCGCGCGCCGAAGTCATCGATCTCTCCAAGATGTCGGGCGACAAGATCAAGTTCGGCGCCAAGGTGAAGCTCGTCGACGAGGACACCGAAGAGGAAAAGACCTACCAGATCGTCGGCGATCAGGAAGCCGATGTGAAGCAGGGCCGTATCTCGATCTCCTCCCCGATCGCCCGCGCACTGATCGGCAAGGAAGTCGGCGATTCCATCGAAGTCAACGCGCCGGGTGGTTCGAAGGCCTACGAAATCCTCTCCGTCTCCTGGGGCTGATCGCCCGCGCCTCCCTCTTCAAGAGCAGCCAGTGCCGGATATCAGTGACGTCGAGATCATCGCGCCCAACCTGAAACGCCGGCTCTCCGGCGTCACGTCGACGATCGTCCAGCTCATCCCCTGCCAGATCCGGCTAGGGATCAGGATCGCAGCCCTCGGCCCCGGCCTTCCGCCGGAACTTCCGCGCCTGAAATGGCCGCAGCTTGCTGGCCTCCGGCGTCCGCCCGCGGGACGGCGTCACCGGGTCTGGCACGCACGCCGCAACAATGAGATGGCGGCGGGCATCCTCATGCGTCACGTGCTGCGCATGCCGCTGAAGCTCGTCTTCACCTCGGCCGCCCAACGCCGACATAGCTCCTACACCCGCTGGCTGATCCGCCAGATGGATGCTGTCATCGCCACCAGCAGCCGTTCCGGCTCGTTCCTCAAGGTACCATACACGGTCATCCAGCACGGCGTCGATCTCACGCTCTTCCATCCCCCCGAAGGGTCTGTCGACACGATCGCTGCCACAGGCCTGCCCGGCCGCTACCTCATTGGCTGCTTCGGTCGCGTCCGCCATCAGAAAGGCACCGATCTTTTCGTCCAGGCGATGATCGCGCTGCTGCCGCAGTATCCGGACTGGACGGCCGTGATTTCCGGTCGCGTCACCCCGGAGCACATTGCATTCGCCGACAAGCTGAAGGCCGATATCGCCGCAGCCGGCCTGACCGACCGCATCGTCTTCATTGGCGAAGTGCCAGATATCAAGGTCTGGTATCGCCGCCTGACGCTCTATGTCGCGCCCTCCCGCAATGAAGGCTTCGGCCTGACACCGCTGGAGGCCATGGCTTCGAAAACAGCGGTCGTGGCCTCTGACGCCGGCGCCTACGCTGAAATGATCGTGCCCGGCGAGAACGGCATCATCGTGCCGCCAGGTGACGGCGAGGCACTGGCGGCGGCGATCGCCACCTATCTTGCTGATCCCACCCTCGCCATTGCGCAGGGCGAAACGGCGCTGGCGCACGTGCGAGAAAATTTCGCGCTGGAAAAGGAAGCGACGGCGATCAATCGGATTTACCAGCAACTTCTCGGCGCGTAAGCCGTTCGTCAGACCATGGCAACGACATATCAGGGAGGTAGGGACACGTAGATGTCGACCGCAAACGACAACGAAAACCTGGTCAACGTGCTCTGTATGAAGTGGGGGACGCTCTACGGCGCCGAATATGTCAACAATCTCTACCGCGGTGTCAAACGACACCTGAAGCGCCCGCATCGCTTTGTCTGCTTCACCGACAATACCGCCGGCCTCGACGAGGGTATAGAAACCTTCCCCCTGCCTGAGCTCGGCCTGCCGGCCGGCTCCAAGGATCGCCGCTGGCAGAAGCTTGCGCTCTTCCGCCGCGGGCTTGCCGATCTCAAGGGCATCGGCCTCTTCCTCGACCTCGATCTCGTCATCGTCGATGATCTGGAACCGCTCTTCCAGCATCCGGGAAAGTTCCTCATCATCCGTGATGACGATCTCTTCCGCGCCAAGCCGCTGCGCATAGTCAATCCCACCCGCGACAGGTTCCTGGGCTCGGTCGGCAATAGTTCGGTCTTCCGCTACGAAATCGGCGCCCACGCTTATATTCTGGATACCTATATCGCCGATCCGGTGGCGGCCATGTCCAAATACGAGATCTCCCAGCAGTTCCAGAGTGCGCAGCTCGCAGCGCATGGACATCTGCAATACTGGCCGCGCGAATGGTGCGTGAGCTTCAAGAATGCCTGTGTGCCCAGCCACATCAACAGTTTCTGGCGCGATCCCGAGCTGCCACCGGAGGCCAAGATCGTCGTCTTTGCCGGCAGTCCGAAAATGAGTGAAGTTTTTGAAGGCGGCGGCCAGAAATGGTATCGCCGCATCGGCAATACCGATTGGCTGAGCAAGGCCTGGCGCGGCTAAAGCATGTCGCGCAAAAGTGTGTAGCGGTTTTGCGGCAACGACATGCGAAAACAAGAGCCTAAAGCGTGGCAAGCGGATCTGGAAGATCGCGACACGCTTTAGATTACAGTTCGACGAGCCCGAGCTTCTTGACCTGCCGGATCGTCAGCATGGTGCGAACGGTATCGACATGCTCGTTGGCCGTGAGCACCTCGATGACGAAATCCTGGAAGCGGGTGAGGTTTTGGGCTACGCAATGCAGCAGGAAATCGCTGTCGCCGGACACCATCCAGGCTTGGCGCACCAACGGCCATTCGGTGGTGGCAGCGGCAAAGGCCTTCAGGTTGGCCTCCGACTGGTGCTTGAGGCCGACCATGCAGAAGGCGACGAGATCGAGCCCGAGCTTCGGGCTGTTCAGCATGGCGTGATAGCCTTCGATGACACCGGCTTCTTCGAGCTTGCGCACCCGGCGCAGGCAGGGCGGCGCTGAAATTCCCACCCGGTCGGCAAGTTCCACATTGGTCATGCGGCCGTCGGCCTGCAGTTCCCGCAATATCTTTATGTCGATAACGTCAAGTTCAGCGCGAACCACGCTTAGGCCTTTCTTTAATTCCCCGCGGGCAGCTTCTATATAAAGCGACGGAATACGCAAGAAAGTTTCAGTCAGATGACGGAATCTTGCACAGCGCCTGCATTTGCCTTGTTGGTAATGCAAGGCTGCCCTTGAATAAAAGCATTGGTCGTTCATAAATGGCGAAGGGATCGCGAAACGGCCTTATTCTGCTCTTAGCCGCCGCATCCTGCCAGTCGAAAGGAAATTCCATGTCTGCCCGCCATACCAAGGTGCTCATTATCGGTTCCGGACCTGCCGGCTATACGGCAGCGGTCTATGCCGCGCGCGCCATGCTGAAGCCGGTTTTGATCGCCGGTCTGGAACAGGGCGGCCAGCTCATGATCACCACCGATGTCGAGAACTATCCGGGCTTTGCCGATCCTATCCAGGGGCCCTGGCTGATGGACCAGATGCTGCAGCAGGCGCAGCATGTCGGCGCCGAGATCGTCAACGACCTCGTGACCGAAGTCGACCTCAACCAGCGTCCCTTCGTCGCCCGCACCGATAGCGGCCAAGTCTGGACTGCCGATACGCTTGTTATTGCGACCGGCGCCAAGGCCAAGTGGCTCGGCATCGAAAGCGAGCAGCATTTCCAGGGCTTTGGCGTGTCTGCCTGCGCCACCTGCGATGGCTTTTTCTACCGCAACAAGGATGTGATCGTGGTCGGCGGCGGCAACAGCGCCGTCGAAGAAGCGCTCTATCTGTCGAACATCGCGAAGTCGGTTACCGTCGTGCACCGCCGCGACAGCTTCCGCGCAGAAAAAATCCTGCAGGAACGTCTCTTCTCCAAGGAGAACGTCAAGATTCTCTGGAATACCGAAGTCGCCGAAATCACTGGCACGCCGGCAAAGCCCCCAATGCCGCCGTCCGTTTCCGGTGCTCGCCTGCGCGACACCCGCACCGGCGCCATCACCGATGTCGTCGTTGACGGCGTCTTCGTGGCGATCGGTCACGCGCCGGCAACCGAACTTTTCAAGGGCAAGCTGAAGCTGAAGGACAATGGCTATCTCTGGACCGCACCGGATTCGACTGCGACCAGCCTGGAGGGAGTCTATGCCGCAGGCGACGTGACGGACGATACGTTCCGCCAGGCGGTCACCGCCGCAGGCATGGGATGCATGGCCGCCCTCGAGGCAGAACGTTATCTGACGGGCCACATGCCCGTTGCCGTAGCAGCGGAGTAACAGTGGCATGAGGGGTGGGGGAATGCCATTGGACTGGGACAAGCTGCGTATTTTCCACGCAGCTGCCGAAGCCGGATCGTTTACGCATGCGGCTGACAAGCTGCATCTGTCCCAGTCGGCCATCAGCCGTCAGGTCAGCGCGCTCGAGCAGGATGTGGGCACCAAGCTCTTCCACCGCCACGCACGCGGCCTGATCCTGACCGAACAGGGCGAACTGCTTTACCGCACCGCCCATGATGTGCTGCTGAAGCTCGAAACCGTGAAGATGCAACTGACCGAGACGACGGAAACGCCGTCCGGCAAGCTGCGCGTCACCACGACAGTCGGCCTCGGCCAGGGATGGCTGACCGACAAGATCCAGGAATTCCTGCAGCTCTATCCCGATGTGCAGATCCAGCTCATCCTCGACAACGAGGAAGTGGATGTGAACATGCGCCATGCCGATTGCGCTATCCGCCTTCGCCAGCCGCAGCAGTCGGACCTCATCCAGCGTAAGCTCTTCACCGTGCATATGCACGTCTATGCGGCCCCCTCCTACATCAACCGCCACGGCGAGCCGCAGACGATCGAGGATCTCGACAATCACCGCATCATCACTTTCGGGGAGCCTGCGCCGAACTACCTGCTCGACGTCAACTGGCTGGAAATCGCCGGTCGCTCGTCGGACAACAAGCGCATTCCGCATCTGCAGATCAACAGCCAGACCTCGATCAAGCGGGCCTGCCTGCTCGGCATCGGCATCGCCTGCCTGCCGGATTATATCGTCGGTCGCGACCCCGGTCTGATCCAGCTCGCAATCAATGCCGACGTCCCCTCCTTCGATACCTATTTCTGCTATCCGGACGAGATCAAGAACGCCGCCAAGCTGAAAGCCTTCCGCGATTTCATCGTCAGCAAGGCCCGCAACTGGAACTTCTGACTTCCATTTTTATGGAACGAATTTCAAATCATGCAACCCACGCATGACTGACATGCACAAAAAAGGGTTGTTGTTTGCTCATTAAAGCACCATATCGCACATAGCTGATGCACACGGTGGCTTTTCCTCCCAGTTCCACCGCATTAGCTGTTCCCCTCTGGAGGTTTTTGACCTTCACACTTATAAGGGCCCTGGTTTTCCGGTGGCCCTCTTTTTTTGCCCGAATTTTTGTCGGTAGATACCGCAATGCGGAAAAATTTGTGCAGTGCATAGCAGACATGCACAAAAATGTATTGAAAGCTGCACAAAGAACCACCATATCGCTCATAGCTGATGCATTTGGTGGCTTCTCTCCCAGTGCCACCGCGTTGGCTGTTCCCCTCTGGAGGTTTTTGACCTTCACACTTAAAAGGGCCCTGGTTTTCCGGTGGCCCTCTTTTTTTGCTTAAAACTTAAGCAAGCCGGAAAAATCGTCAGCTCACGCCTCCGTGATTTGCATATCGAAAATCGTCGATCCATATATCGGGAAAATCCGATTTATACTTCGATGAACGACGATGGACAAAGACGAGATTCTCAAGGCGCTGGCCAACCCTGCCCGGATGGACATCCTCAACTGGTTGAAGAATCCGGAAGAACACTTCCCGACGCAGGAACACCCGTTTGAAATGGGCGTCTGCGCCAGCCAGTTCGAACGCTGCGGCCTTTCCCAATCCACGGTTTCCGCCCACCTCGGCACGCTTCACCGCGCCGGCCTCGTCACCAGCAAGCGCGTCGGCCAGTGGATCTTCTACAAGCGTAACGAAGAAACGATCGCTGCCTTCCTCCAGCAGCTAACGCAGGATCTTTAATCATGCCCCTTGCCCTGCTCGTTCTTGCCTTGAGCTCTTTTGCGATAGGCACCACCGAATTCGTCATCATGGGCCTTCTGCCCGAAGTCGCAGCCGACCTCTCTGTCACGATCCCTCAGGCCGGCTGGCTGGTTACGGGTTATGCGCTGGCCGTCGCCCTCGGCGCGCCGGTCATGGCGGTCTCGACCGCCAAGCTGAAGCGCCGCTCGGCCCTCATCATGCTGATGGCCTTCTTCATTGCCGGCAACCTGCTCTGCGCCATCGCTCCGAATTATTGGGTGCTGATGGTGGCACGCATCGTCACCGCCCTCTGCCACGGCGCCTTCTTCGGCATCGGCTCGGTCGTCGCCGCCAATCTCGTCAGCGAAGACCGCAAGGCACGCGCCGTCGCCTTGATGTTTACCGGCCTGACGCTCGCAAACGTGCTCGGCGTGCCGCTCGGCACCGCCATCGGCCAGGCCTTCGGCTGGCGCTCCACCTTCTGGGTCGTTACCGCCATCGGCATCGTCACCATTGCCGGCCTGATCGCCATCCTGCCCAGGGATAAGCAGGAAGAGCAGAGCAGCATTCTGCGTGAGATAGCCGCCTTGCGGAATGGCCGCCTCTGGATGGCGCTCTCGGTTACCGTCTTCTTCTCGGCCTCGATGTTCACGCTCTTCACCTACATCGCTCCGCTGCTGCGCGACGTGACGGGCATCTCGCCGGAAGGCGTCACCTGGACCCTGTTCCTGATCGGCGTCGGCCTGACGGTCGGAAACCTGATCGGCGGCAAGCTCGCCGACTGGCGCCTCGGCACAGCCCTTGTCGCCATCTTCGCGGCGATCGCACTGACTTCAGCGATCTTCTTCTATACGAGCCGCTTCTTCATCCCCGCCGAGATTACCCTCTTCCTGTGGGCCGCCGCCACCTTCGCCGCGGTTCCCGCCCTGCAGGTCGGCGTCGTCGGTTTCGGCAAGGAGGCCCCGAACCTGGTCTCGACTATCAATATCGGCGCCTTCAACACCGGCAATGCCCTTGGCGCCTGGGTCGGCGGCATGGTCATCGATGCCGGCCTCGATCTCAATCGCGTTCCCCTCGCCGCAGCCGCCATGGCCCTGATCGGCCTTGCCGCCACTGTTCTCACCTATCTCTCCGGCCGGGCGCAGACTGCCCCCGCTGCTGCCGAGTGATCCCCCAAGCAGAAAGGACCTTCCATGGCCAAGCTTTTCCAGCCGACTCAGATCGGCGATATCGCGCTCAAGAACCATATCGTCATGGCGCCGCTCACGCGTAACCGTTCTCCGGGCGCAGTCCCGAACGACCTCAACGTCGAATATTATCGCCAGCGCGCCACGGCCGGCCTCATCATCACGGAAGCGACCGCCATCACGCATCAGGGCCAGGGCTATGCCAACGTTCCCGGCCTTTATAGCAAGGAAGCCCTTGATGGCTGGAAGCGCGTGACGGACGCCGTTCATGCCAAAGGCGGCAAGATCATCGTGCAGATGTGGCATGTCGGTCGCATCTCCCACACGACGCTGCAGCCGAACGGCGGCAAGCCGGTGTCCTCGACCAACCGTATCGCCAAGGCAAAGACCTATCTGGTCAACGCTGACGGTAGCGGCGCCTTTGCCGATACGTCCGAGCCTCGCGCGCTCGAAGCCTCCGAAATTCCGGGCATCATCGAGGATTATCGCAAGGCTGCCCGCGCTGCGATCGATGCCGGCTTCGACGGTGTCGAAATCCACGGCGCCAACGGCTATCTGCTCGACCAGTTCATGCGCGACGGCGTCAACGACCGCACCGACGAATATGGCGGCTCGATCGAAAACCGCACGCGGTTCACCTTCCAGGTGGTCGAGGCCGTAACCAAGGAAATCGGCGCTCGCCGTACCGCAATCCGCATTTCGCCGGTCACGCCGTCGGGTGAGTCCTACGATTCCAATCCGCAGGCGCTCTTCACGCATGTCGTTGAAGGTCTCGCCAAGTACGACCTTACCTATATCCATGTCGTAGAAGGCCAGACCGGTGGCGAGCGCGACTATCGCCAGGGCGACAACCCGTCTTTCAATTACAAGGCGCTGCGCGCCGCCTATGAGAAGGCTGGTGGCAAGGCTGCCTGGATGGTCAACAATGGCTATATCAGAGATATGGCGATCGAAGCCGTCGAAAACGGCACGGCCGATCTCGTCGCCTTCGGCAAACCTTTCATCTCCAATCCCGATCTCGTCGAACGGCTGGAAAAGAACCTGCCACTCAACCCGCCGGACCAGTCTACCTTCTACGGCGGCAGCGCAAAGGGCTATGTCGATTATCCGGCCCTGGAAAAGGTCGCCTGATCGTCTTGGACAAACAGAAATCCCGCCATCCGGCGGGGTTTCCATTTCAGGCCATTGCCGCTAGCTT
This sequence comes from Rhizobium sp. 768_B6_N1_8, assembly GCF_051811225.1. Taxonomy (NCBI): domain Bacteria; kingdom Pseudomonadati; phylum Pseudomonadota; class Alphaproteobacteria; order Hyphomicrobiales; family Rhizobiaceae; genus Rhizobium; species Rhizobium sp. 768_B6_N1_8. The sequence goes on from NZ_JBPWPV010000001.1 coordinate 2,984,920, forward strand.
GCGCCGATGTTCTCTCCCTATCTCGAACGCTGGTCGCTGACTGCTGACGGCGAACCCATCATCACCCATTCAAGCCACCTCCTGCCGGTCATCTGGCAAAACAAGCCGGCCATGCTGAAAGTCGCGACCCACAGCAGCGAACGCGAAGGCGCGCTGTTGATGAAGTGGTGGGACGGCGATGGCGCTGCCCGTGTCTATGCCCAGGAAGATGATGCAGTTCTGCTGGAGCGCGCGACGGATAAACGCTCGCTGCTGCACATGGCAATGAACGGCGAGGACGACGAGGCAAGCCGCATCATGGTGCGCACGGCGGCAAAGCTGCACGCGCCCCGCCCTACTCCTCTCCATGACTCCACACCGCTAAAGCGCTGGTTCCGCGATCTGCAGCCGGCAGCCCTCACCCATGGCGCCACCTTTGCCGACTGCTGGAAAACGGCGAGCGCTTTGCTGGCCGAGCCACAGCAGCTCAGCATTCTTCACGGCGACATCCACCACCGCAATATCCTCGATTTCGGCGAACGGGGCTGGCTGGCGATCGATCCCAAGCGTCTCTGGGGCGAACGTGGCTTCGACTTTGCCAATATTTTCGCCAATGAAGACCTGCCGACGATAACGGACCCCGCTCGTCTGAAGCGCCAGCTTGCGATCGTCTCCAAGGAGGCCGATATCGAGCCGACCCGCCTGCTCAAATGGATAGCCGCCTATTCCGGCCTTTCCGCCGCCTGGTTCCTCGAAGATGATGACCACGTGTCGGCAGAAAAGCCTCTGACTGTCGCCCGCATCGCGCTCGCCGAACTGGCTTAACCCGCCTTCCCGACATGAGAGAGAGGTGCCGTGGTCGTTGCTCCATTCGGCTCCGACAGGGAGCCCTGTGCGATGAGCGAGGCCCGCACTGCCTCGTCTATCGGCGTGTGCGGCTCGGTTCCGAGTTCGGCGACCAGCTTGTCGTTCCTCATGCGCAGCGTCACCTTCCAGAGGTAGCGCATCTCCTTCAGTTCATGCATCACCGTCATGAAGGGAGCGAGCAACGGCACGATGAACCAGGGAAAGCGACCGATCTTCGCCGCGCCGCCGGCAACACGCCGGACCGCCTCCGCCATTTGCCGGCCATCGCCATCCCAGAAACCGTTCATGTGATAGCAGGCGAAAGCCGGAAGGCGCTCGGCACGCTCGACGAGCTGCACCATCGTCTCGGCGACATCGGGCAGATAGGCCCATTGGTGACCGATGCCCGGCCTAGCCGGATTCTTGATCGTACCAACAGGTTTGCCCGGCGTGGCAAAAGCAGCGGAGAACCAGCTATTGCTGGTAGCGCCCGGCCCGAAGAAGTCGCCGGCGCGGACGATGATGACGCCGGTGCCGGTCTTGGAAGCAGCCTTCAGGCGCTTCTCCATCTCGACGCGGATCTTGCCCTTCTTCGTCACCGGGTGCTGCGGACTATCCTCCGTCACAACAGGAAACGCATCCGGCCCGAAATTATAGACGGTGCCTGGCAGCACGATGCGGGCGCCGACGGCACGAGCTGCGGCAATCGTATTATCCAGCATCGGCAGAACCAGCTTCTCCCAATCGCGATAACCGGGCGGATTGACCGCATGCACGATCAGGCTTGCGCCTTCGGCCGCCTTGCGCACATCCGCCGCATTCATCGCGTCTCCCTGTAACCAGTCGAAACCCTGCCCGCTCGCGGATGCTTTCGCGGCGTTGCGGTTGAGCGCTCTGACCTTCCAGCCGCGTGACTGCAGCTTGCGGGCGACCGCACCGCCGACGCCGCCGGTGGCGCCGAGAACCAGCGCCAGTTTCTTGTCCTGATATTCGCTGCTCATGATCGTCTCCTTGTTCGATGAGACGACTATGCCTTCGATCCGGGATAAACAAAATTGACGAAATAAGTTCCGTCGCTATACATAATTATATGAGCACCGAGCCAAGCTGGGATTTCTATCGCTCCTTCCTCACCGTGCTGCGCCAGGGGTCGCTCTCGGCGGCCGCGCGTGAACTGGGGCTGACGCAGCCGACAATCGGCCGCCATATCGCCGCGCTCGAGGAGGCTGTCGGTGCGGAGCTTTTTATCCGCTCTTCGAATGGCCTGCTGCCGACCGATGTGGCGCTCGACCTCCAACCCTATGCCGAAACACTGGCAACGACGGCCGCCGCCTTCCTGCGCACGGCATCCAGCCAGCGCGACAAAGTGGAAGGCACCGTGCGCATCAGCGCCAGCGAGGTCATCGGCGTCGAAGTGCTGCCGCCGATCATCGCCGATCTGCAGGAAGCCTATCCGGGCTTGCAGGTGGAGCTGTCGGCATCGGATGCGCTGGAAGATCTCATGAACCGGGAGGCGGATATTGCTGTGCGCATGGCCGAACCGCAGCAGGATGCACTTCTGGTGCGGCGCATCGGCGATATCCCGCTCGGTTTTCACGCGCATCGCCGCTATTTGGAACGCCACGGCACACCGCAAACTCTCGCCGAGCTTGCAGGTCATCGCATCATCGGCTTCGACAGGCAGACAGCCTATATCCGCATGATGCGAAAGCTCTACCCGGCCGTGGATGAACTCACCGCCACCTTCCGAACCAGCAATCATCTGGCGCACTACACGGCCATTCGCGCCGGTGTGGGAATCGGCATCTGTCAGACCGGGCTGGGCCGTCCCAATTCCGATCTCGTTCACATTCTGGCAGATGAATTCGAAATCCAGCTCGGCACATGGGTCGTCATGCACGAAAGCCTCAAGACCTCGCCGCGCTGCCGTGTCGCCTTCGACGCGCTGGTCAAGGGTCTGCTGAACTATATCAAGTCATGCAGGGAAACGCGCGCCTGACGACGCGCTGAAGGATTTCAGAAAATCAACCGGATCAGGGCTCCGGGGAAACCTCTGGCGAACGGCCTTTGGTAAAGCCGTCCACGACCTCGGTCTCGGGACGATCGCCACCTTCGGCATATTCTTCGTGCCACTTGCCCTGCGCATCCTGCCAGCTGATCTCGGCGGAATCGCCGCCAACCTGCTGCTCGGCCGCAACGATACGGGCTGCTTCGAGCGCTTCGGAGTGGCTCGGAAATGCCTCGGAATAGACGTCTCCAAGCTTGTAGGCCCAGCCGCCGTCATGCGGTACGACTTCGTAGACCACCTTGACCATGCATGTGTCTCCTCTTCTTCTCGTTGCGCATCCGTAGGCTCCCGGATCATGTCCGGTTCAGCGCGGGCCGCTTGAGAAGATTTCCAGGACGCCGCGATCTGGGTTCCGGCTGCCGTATGAAAAGCAGTATTTCATTAATCGTCACAGACTGCAAATTTCATCAGTGGGGAGTCTGCTTGCATAGAAAAATCACCGGCTTAGATTCCCCGAGGGAATCAAAATCGGCGCTGGTGGTAGAAATGGCATTGCATCTTAAGGAAGAAAAATTCCTGATCGTGGCAGTCATTATCGCGGTCATTGCCTACTTGCTGGAACATTCGGTCATGGCGGCCGGCCGGGGCATGGCGCTTCTCGCCGCCGCCGCGCTGATCGCAACCATCGTGCTCGCCTCCATGCGCGTCGCCCATCACGCTGAACTGCTGGCCGTCAAGGTTGGCGACCCCTACGGCACGATGATCCTGACGCTCTCGGCAGTCGCTGTCGAAGTCATCATCCTTGGCATCATGATGAGCGGCGAGGAAACGTCGCCGACGCTTGTGCGCGACACGATCTATTCGGCGCTCATGCTCGACATCAACGGCATCCTCGGCCTAGCTGCCCTGCTCGGCGGCCTGAAACATGGCGAGCAGCCCTATAACGACAATTCCGGCAAGACCTATGGTGTGATGATTCTGACCGCCATGGGCATCTCGATGATCGTTCCGGAATTCGTGCCCGACGACAAGTGGCACTATTATTCCGGCTTCACCATCATCGCGATGATCGCGCTCTACGGCCTTTTCCTGCGCATGCAGGTCGGCCAGCACAGCTACTTCTTCTCTTACAGCTATCCGCGTTCGGAACGGCAGAAGGAACATCCCGAGGAACATGACGGAGAGGGATCGGTCGCGACCTCGATCACCATCATCCTTATCGGCGTGGTCATCATCGGCGCGCTTGCCGAATTCATGTCAGGCTTCATGAGCGAAGGCCTGCGCGATACCGGCGCTCCTGTTGCCGTGACTGCCATCGTGGTTGCCGCCATCTCCGCCGCACCGGAAATTTTGACGGCCTTGAGGGCGGCGCTCCGCAACCGTATGCAGGCAACCGTCAACATCGCCATGGGCGCGTCTCTCTCGACGGTCATCCTCACCGTACCTGTCATGGAGGCCATTGCGCTTTATACCGGCCAGCCCTTCATCATGGCCATGTCGCCGGTCCAGACGGTCATGGTGGCGATCACGCTGATTGCCGCCGCCATCAACCTCAATGACGGCGAGACGAATGCCATCGAAGGCATGACCCATTTCATCCTCTTCGCCACCTTCATCATGCTGACGGCGATCGGACTTTGAATCTGAAATCAGCGACTTAACGCGACGAGCGGAATCATTTTTGCAGCGCGTTAAATCAGAACATCAGACAAACAAAAAGCCCGCCATCTCTGGCGGACTTTTTTAATGCGGCTGATAGCCGATGATTACCTGCAGGCGCCGCAGAAGCGCTGGATGCGGCGGCACGCTTCTTCCAGAAGCTCTTCCGAGGTCGCATAGGAGATACGGAAGTTCGGGCCGAGGCCGAAGGCAGAGCCGTGAACGACGGCGACGCCTTCCGATTCCAGGAGTTCGGAAACGAAATCCTCGTCCGTCTCGATGACTTTGCCGGACGGGGCTGTCTTGCCGATGAGCCCGGCGCAGGACGGATAGACGTAGAAGGCGCCTTCCGGCACCGGGCAGACGATGCCCCTGGCCTGGTTCAGCATGGAAACAACGAGATCACGGCGGCCTTCGAAGATCTTCTTGTTCTCTGGGATGAAGTCCTGCGTGCCGTTCAGCGCTTCGACGGCCGCCCACTGGGCGATCGAGGTCGCACCCGATGTCTGCTGCCCCTGGATCATGTCCATAGCCTTGATCAGCTGGATCGGGCCTGCCGCATAACCAATACGCCAGCCGGTCATCGCATAGGCCTTGGAGACGCCGTTCATCGTCAGCGTGCGGTCGTAGAGCTTCGGCTCGACTTCGACGGGCGTGACGAATTTGAAGTCACCATAGGTCAGGTGCTCGTACATGTCGTCCGTAAGCACCCAGACATGCGGATGCTTCATCAGCACGTCCGTCAGCGCCTTCAGCTCGCCATGCGTATAGGCAGCGCCCGTCGGGTTGGACGGCGAATTGAAGATGAACCACTTAGTCTTCGGCGTGATCGCCTTTTCGAGATCGGCGGGCTGGAGCTTGAAATTATGCTCCTGGGTAGCCGAAACGAAAACCGGTGTGCCGCCGCAGAGCGCCACCATCTCGGGATAGGACACCCAGTAAGGCGCGGGGATCACAACTTCATCGCCGGGGTTCAGCGTCGCCATGAAGGCGTTGAACAGGATCTGCTTGCCGCCGGTGCCGACGATCGTCTGCTCCCAGGAATATTCCAGACCGTTCTCGCGCTTGAATTTGGCGGCAATCGCCTTACGCAGCTCGGGGATACCGGATACCGGCGTGTATTTCGTCTCGCCGCGATTGATCGCGTCGATGGCGGCTTTCTTGATATTCTCGGGCGTATCGAAATCGGGCTCGCCTGCGCCGAGACCAATGACGTCGCGTCCTTTGGCTTTCAGCTCGCGCGCTTTCTGAGAAACGGCGATGGTGGCTGAAGGCTTCACGCGGGAAAGGGCATCGGCAAGGAAGGCCATGATATCGGTCCTACAAGGTTGAAACGGGCAGAAGGCCGGGACCGGAGTTCTGCGCTAAGCTCTATGTCCAATGTGTGACATCATTTCAAGCGCAAAGGCGTGATGGCGGCAATGATTCTTATTGATCGATTGCCGCACCTGCCTCTGGAATTTTGAACCGAGGTTCGAAGAGACGCCGCAAGCGGTGGATCCAGGCTCACAGGAAGTTGAATCAGCTTCTGAAGTCGTCCCTGTTTTATTCCTTAAAATCAAGGTTATCGCCCGTTTACCATTTGCCACGAATAAGCCGCAACAAATGCCGCGGCATGCCGCAATTCGGTCGTGAGAGCGCCGAGATCAAACCGCTACTCTATCACCATCCGACATTGGTTATTGAGGGTATGCCATGTTTCTGGAAGACGAGCACGCAGCGGGACGTCTGCGCGCAAGCCGGGTTTCTCTGTCGCTGATGGTGGCGGTCATCGCGTTTGCAAGCTGTGTCGTCGCGGCGTTCGGCCTCTTTTCAGTCGCCGAAGCAGGACCGGCCATGGCTTCCAGTTCGCTCCACGTTTCCTATGCCGACCAGAAGATTGCCGATGGCGTAGCAGTGCTTTTCGCCGCGTTGGTCGCCGCAAACGGGCTCGCCATCTGGCTGCGTCGCATTAAGGGCCTTGTCATCTGGGGAGGCCGGAGCGATGCCCGCTAAGCCGCAGCGTTCCAGCTGGACCGAGGAAGCGGACACGTTCGAGCCGCTGCCGACCTACATGGAGCTGGCAATGGCCGCCGCGTCTGCCCACGAGGCACCGCCTGCACCGCTAAGACCCCGTCTCCCCGGGCTTTCGATCGTCGAGAAACTGGTCGCCGTCGGTATCGTTTGCCTCGCCTTCTACGGCATGGCGCTGATCGGCTGCGGACTTTTCCTGAAAGCTGAAGCAAAGCGCACCGGCTACTACATCACACAGCGGATAATGAGCGCGGAATTGCAACAGGCCGATTTCGATACCCGCTTCCCTCCCCGCATAATCAACTGACGTGCTCTCATTCAACCCGAAAACACAAAACCGTTATGGAGTGCCGACTACGGTTGAAGCGCACCATGCCCCGCGCCACCTTCCCCTTAAACTGACGACGGGGGATTATGATGGACGCCATTTCGACTTTCCGTTTCGCCGCGCTGCTGGCAGGAGCCGCTGCTTTTGCAGGTCCAGCCCTTGCCCAGATCGGGGATATCATCAGGACGCAGGAAGTTTCGGTTCGTGTCGAGAAACTCGCCGAAGGGCTGGAGCATCCCTGGGCAGTCGAGGTCCTGCCTGATGGCGGCTATATCGTCACGGAGCGCCCGGGGCGGCTGCGCATCATCCGCGACGGCAAGGTTTCCGATCCGATCGATGGCGTGCCAAAGGTGAGCGCCCGCGGCCAGGGCGGCTTGATGGATGTCGCGCTTGCCCCGGATTTCGCCACCAGCCGAAAGCTCTACCTGACCGCCGCAACTGCCAGCGACCGAGGCTCCGGCACCGAGGCTTTCAGCGCCACACTATCCTCGGATGAAAAGAGCCTCAAAAACGTCACGCCCATTTTCACCATGCGGCACTTTACCCGCGGGAACATCCAGTACGGCTCACGAATCGCGATCGCCCCCGACGGCTCACTGTTCATCAGCGTCGGCGATCGCGGTGACCGCAACCGCTCGCAGGACTGGAAAGATGACGCCGGCTCCATTGTCCATCTCAACGCCGATGGCAGCATTCCCGCCGACAATCCCTTCAAGAATAGCAGCAAAGCCCTGCCGGAAATCTGGTCCAAGGGCCATCGTAATCCGCAGGGCATCACCTTCGACAGTGCCGACGGCAAGCTCTACACCGTCGAGCATGGCGCACGCGGCGGCGACGAGATCAACAATCCCGAACCCGGCAAGAATTACGGCTGGCCCATCATCACCTATGGCCGCGACTATTCCGGCGCCAAGATCGGCGAAGGCACCGCCAAGGAAGGCCTGGAGCAGCCCCAGCACTATTGGGATCCGTCGATCGCCCCGGGCGCTCTCGTCGTCTATCACGGCAAGATGTTTCCGGAATGGAACGGCAATTTCATCGTCGCCGCCCTGAAGTTCCAGTTGCTGTCGCGCATGCAGCGGGATGCGAGCGGCGCCTTCACCGCCGAGGAGCGCATGTTCGAAGGCGATTACGGCCGCATCCGCGATGTGATCGTCGCCCCCGATGGCGCATTGCTGATGGTGACCGATGAGAATGACGGCGAATTGCTTCGGGTTTCCCGCGCCCCAGACCGTGCCGGCTAAAGCGAGTTCCGCAATTCCTTGCGGATCATGAATTTCAGCCCTGACCATGTTTCGTTGACGGCGCAGACCTTGACGTCGACGAGGCCTATCGGCAGCAAAATCTCGCGCAACGCGTCCTCTGTGATGCTGGTCGCCACCTTCGAGCTCTTCTTCGGCCAGGATATCCAGACCATGCCATCGGGCCTGATCACGCGGAATAACGCCGCCGCCATCTCTTCCAACGCCACACGATGTGTTTCGAAGACGTGGATATAATCGAATTGCCGATCGGGGGCCTTCGGAAAGACTCGTTCGACCGTAGCGAAACCCTCGAACCGGCTGATCTCGGCCAACCCATCGGGAACATTGATGAGCAAGGCCGTCTGTCCCGGTTTGAGCCCCAGCTTCCTTGCGAGCGGCGTGCCGGAATATCCTGCCGTCATTGGCGCTTCCACACGAGCGGCCATGTTGCCGGACCGCCATCGGCCCTTGCATCGCACTCTTCCTTGATGCGCACTTCCTCGAGAACAAGGAAATCCGTGTTCTCAGGCTCTGCGACGCGCCACGCATAATAGCTGCCGCAATCGCCCATGCCACGCCCCTTCACGAAGGAAGTGAAACGCCTCTCCATCGCATCGTAGCGGATGTTGAAACCCGTATCGCCTGTCGTTTCTGAAAACTTCAGCGGAAAGACCGTTCGAGAAATCTGGCTGCCCTGACCGCCATAGATCGCGGAAGGCATGTTGTAGGCACCGGCCGGGCCGCAGGGCACGATGATCGGCCTCATCCCCTTCTCCTGAGTGACTTCGAAGGCGTCGCCATAGGCAAGGCGCCGCTCTTCGATATGGCAGTCGCCATCATCAGGCTCGATATCCGCCCGCACGGACTCCGGCAGATCGGCAAAGAGCGAAATCAGACGGACGGACGAGGAAGCCTCGGCTGAAGCGCTCTCAAGCCCCGCCAGAACGACTGCTGTCGCGACGGCAATCAATTGCCCCCTCATCTGCATGTCCTCCGAACCATATGGGGAATCCTCATCCTTGCCGAAAAGAAATGCAACTGCTAACCCGCTGAGCATAGCTCCCAGACGCTTCCCCAACATCGAGGGTGAAAATGACGCGCATTCAGGCGAACCTCCTTCTATTGCTTGCAGCCGCCATCTGGGGCGGAGGCTTCGTCGCCCAGTCGACGGCAATGAAGGCGATCGGTCCCTTCTGGTTCATCGGCCTGCGCTTCGCCATCGCTGCACTTGCCACCCTGCCGTTCACGCTCTTCGAAGCCCGCAGGGCAAAGATCGCAACCAGCCGCAGACATCTCGGTCTCTATCTTTTGATCGGACTGGCGCTCTTCGGCGGCGCGTCGACACAGCAGGTCGGCCTGCAGACGACGACCGTCACCAATTCCAGCTTCATCACCGGCCTCTATGTGATCTTCGTGCCGCTGATTGCCGTCTTCTTCCTGCGCCGCTCGCCGCACTGGATCATCTGGCCAGGCGCCATCATGGCCGTGTCAGGCATTTACCTGCTCTCCGGCGGCCAACTCTCGGCCCTTACGATCGGCGACCTGCTGACTGTCGTCTGTGCCATCTTCTGGTCGGTCCAGATCACGCTTGCCGGAACGACGGTTGGGGAAACGGGTCGGCCACTTGCCCTGTCCAGCGCCCAGTTTGCGGTCACGGCAGTCTGCGCGCTCATCATCGCGGCCATTTTCGAACCGATCAGCCTGTCAGATATCCGCGCGGCAGCACCCGAAATCCTCTATGTCGGCATCTTCTCCTCGGGCGTCGCCTTCGTGCTGCAGGTCGTCGCCCAGCGCTACACCACGCCGTCACAGGCGGCGATCTTCCTCTCCGCCGAAGCACTGTTCGGTGCCTCGCTCGCCGCACTTCTTTTGGGCGAGAGCATGCCGCCGCTCGGCTATGTCGGTTGTGCGCTGATGTTTATCGCTATGCTTGTAGTCGAGCTCGTGCCCGAAATGACCCGTCGACGCTCGCAAACGGCCTGAACACGCGTCCATTTGTGGGGCGTTTAGTGCCATCTGAAATTTTTTTTAAGCAGGTGTTAAGACGCGCTAGCGTTGCATTTTTGGTAAAATCTGCCCGGAACTTATATTGCAGACGATATAAAACGTTAATCATTTGCTCCCGACGGAGGATTTTTTGCGTTTTTGCGAAAACAGGTCATTTTTGCGGGTGTGTTCTTAGGGACACGTTAAAAAACTTTTGCTTGCCAAAATCCTTCAAACGCAGCACTCTTCGCGCGTTCGGGCATTTTGCGAGCATGGGAAGTCCTTAAGAATTTGCGAGCCGGAAACGCTAATATTCCGGTCAGCCGGTCCCAAAAAACAGCAGGCGTTAAGTCCTGTCTGGAACCGGCGGAGGTAGAGGGGACCTTTTTCTCACATTTCAAGATTGCCTGCCAGCGTCTTCGCAAGAAGGCAATAGCGTAATGCTGCCCGTGTGGATGGCGGGCGGAGACAAAAGGACCTGAGGCATGGCCGAGACTGGCACTGTAAAATTCTTCAATACCGACAAGGGCTTCGGCTTTATCAAGCCGGACAAAGGTGGCGCCGATATCTTCGTTCACATTTCTGCCGTTCAGGCTTCCGGTCTGGCCGGTCTGACGGAAAACCAGAAAGTAAGCTTCGACACGGAGCCGGATCGCCGCGGCAAGGGCCCGAAGGCCGTCAATCTGCAGATTTCAGGCTGAACCCTCGCATAGGCGTGGAATTCGAGTTGAAGCCCGGCAGCGATGCCGGGTTTTGTCGTTCAGCCTTCGTTCAGCATGACGCCGCTAGTTTCAGAACCATTGAGAAGGGACCGCTTCCGGTTCCCGATACCGGGATTTTACGCCATGAACAGGCTTGCAAAGACCATTCTTCTGACCGCAACCGCTGCCGCCCTTACCCTCTCGGCCATCGGCGAAGCCTCTGCAGGCGATCGCTACTGGCGTCATGGCCACGACCACGGCAACGATGCGCTGGTCGGTGGTGCGGTCGGCCTTGCCACTGGCCTGATCGTCGGCTCCGCCATCGCCAATGCCAATAATGGCCCGGTTTATGAAGAGCGCCGCTACATCGACCCGCCGGTCTATGAGCCGGAATATGCTCCGCCGCCGGTTTACCGCGCGCGTCCGGTCTACTCCGAACCCGTCTATTCCGAGCCGGTCTACGGCCGCCCCGTCTATGGTCGCCCAGTCAGCGCCATGGAACCCTGGAGCGCTCAATGGCAGCGCTATTGCTCTTATCGCTACCGCAGCTTCGACCCGCAGAGCGGCACCTATGTCGGCAATGACGGTCGCGAACACTTCTGCGTCGCCAGCTGATAGGCTGAAGATATTCCGACGAAAAGCGCCGCCACAGTGCGGCGCTTTTCTTTTGGCCACACCTCAGCCGGCCTTCTTCTCCCAGGGCATAGGCTTGGCACCTCCGTCCTGTTCAAAATCGGTCGACTGGCTGACGACTCGCCAAGTGCGATCGGCTTCCATTCGCGCGGCATCCGCCTTCTCCACGGCCGCGGCCGCGTCGCTGCCGAGCAGTAGGCGTAGCGGCGGCGTATCGAGCGAGGCAATGTGCAGGACCACGGCGGCCGCCTTGGCCGGATCGCCGGGTTGGCGGCCATTATAGTTGCGTTGGTAATCTGCCATGGCACCAACCGTTTCAGCGTATTCCGGGCGGCCTTCGTAAATCGCCGTCGACGAGCCGGCGAAATCCGTGCGGAAGCCCCCAGGCTCGATCACCGTTACCCTGATGCCGAGCGGCCCAACCTCCTTGGAGAGCACTTCGGAAAAGCCCTCGACACCCCATTTTGCCGCCGCATAGGGTGCACGCCCGACAGGACCGATCCTGCCACCGACGGAGGAGAACTGGATGATGTGCCCCGCCCCCTGCCCGCGCATGACCGGGATCGCCGCCTTGGTCATGATGATTGTGCCGAAGAGATTGGTCTCGATCTGCGCCCGGAAATCCGCAAGGCTCGTATCCTCAATCGGCGCGACATTGCCGTAACCGGCATTGTTGACCAGCACATCGAGCCGGCCGAATGTTTCGACCGCGGTTTTCACCGCAGCTTCCGCAGCCGCCTCATCAGTCACATTGAGCGGCAACGTGAAAACGCGGGGACCATACGCTTCGACGAGATCGGCAAGCTGGCCGGGATCACGCGCCGTCGCGACCAGCTTGTCGCCGGCCTCGAGCACGGCGTCAGCGAGCGCACGCCCGAGACCGCGCGAACTTCCTGTAATCAACCAAACCTTCGACATGGGAAACCTCCTTTTCGGTTCCCTGTCCATTTAGGATCTATTGTTTCCTTTAGAAAGAAGATACCTTGGAGATCTATACACACCTGAAAGTAACTGTAATGAGAGACGACATCTTCGACTTCTGCCGCAATATGAGCGACGAGCAGGATGCACGAGCCCGGCAGATGCTGGAACGCGCCGCCGCCAAATGGCCGCTGCGCGTCCTGCATGTGCTTTCTGAGGCCGATGGCCCCTTGCGGTTTTCAAGGGTGCTGGAGCGGGTGGAGGATATCAGCCAGAAGGTGCTGACACAGACATTACGCACACTCGAAAGCGACGGCCTCGTCATCCGCACACTCTATCCGCAGGTGCCTCCGCGCGTGGAATACGAGTTGACGCCACTCGGCCGCGAACTGCTGACCCAGGTCGTCTCGCTCTGGCGCTGGATCGTCATTCACCTGAATGAATTCGACGCCCCCAAACCGGCTGCAAAAAGCTAGGCCGGAAGACGCACAGTCGCTCTCAGCCCACCGAGCGGGCTGTCGCCAAGCGTGATATTGCCGCCGTGGCTGCGCGCGATATCCCGCACGATGGCAAGCCCGAGACCGGTGCCCGAAGCATCGAGATTGCGTGCGCTATCCAGCCGAAAGAACGGCTTGAACACATCCTCCCGGTACTTCTCCGGAATGCCGGGGCCATTGTCATCGAAGACAATCGTCAGCCACTTCGCACCGTGCTTGGCCTCAATATGGAGCGTGTCGGCATAGCGCCTTGCATTCGAGGCGAGATTGGTCACAAGCCGCAGGAAGGCATTGGGGCGCACCGAGATATGGTCCTCGCCCTCGATGGAATAGGTCAACACCTTGCCATGCAGCTCGAAATCGATCTCGAGCTTTTCGAAGATCTCGCTGAGCTTCAGCTCGCCGACATCCTCCTCCACCTCACCCTTGGCAAAGGCCATATAGGCCTCCAGCATGGTCTGCATATCGTTGACGTCTTCGTTGAGCCCGGCAAGATCAGGGTTGTCCCCGGCGAGCGCCAGCTGCAGCTTGAAGCGCGTCAGGATGGTTCTGAGGTCGTGGCTGACGCCTGAGAGCATCGCGGTGCGCTGCTCCATCTGCCGCTCGATACGCTCACGCATGAGAATGAAAGCAAGGCCGGCCCGGCGAACTTCGTCAGCGCCGCGCGGATAGAAACTATCGGCCTTCTGTCCCTTGCCGAAATTTTCCGCCGCCCGCGCCAGATTGAGGATCGGCCGGATCTGGCCGCGCAGGAACAGGATTGAGATGGCGATCAGCACGAGTGACGCGCCGACCATCCAGAGAATGAAAATATGCGTGTTCGATGCATAGGCCTGGCTGCGTTTGGTGATCACACGCAGGATGCGGTTGTCGAGCTTGATACGGATCTCGATGAGGTTGGAATTGCCGACCGTATCGATCCAGAACGGCCGACGGATTTCTTCGGTGATCTCGTCGCTCAGAATGCCGTCGAGGATCGAGAAGAACGGCTTTTCACGCGGCGGCGGCAGATCTCCATCCGGCTCGATTGAAATCTGCAGGTTGAGCTGGTCGCGGGCAATGCGGGTTATATCGCTGTAATCATCACCCTGCGGATAGGTGTCGATGACCTCGATGATAGCAGCAATATCGCGGGTCACGGCGAGCGACAGCCGCTCCGTCACCATCTGCCAATGACGTTCCATGAAGACCGCTGCGACGACTGACTGCAGAAGCACCATCGGAATGATGATGATGAGCAGCGAACGCGTATAAAGGCCCGTCGGCAATCGCCGGCGCAGCCAGCGCACGAACCAGCGCCAGCCGGGTGCAGGAGAGCGGTCTTCCCGCCGCAAGCTGTCGAATGTCACCATTTGCGCCGGTCCCGAACCCGTCGTTTCAGTCGATGCTCAGCCTGTATCCGATACCGCGCACTGTCTGCAGCCAGACCGGATTGGCAGGATCATCCTCGATCTTGCGGCGCAGACGGTTGATCTGCACGTCGATGGTGCGTTCGCCGACTTCCGCATCGTCTCCGATCAGCTCATGCCGCGGGATCGTGTCGCCGGCCCGGCGGGCGAAAAGCAGCATGATCTCCTGCTCGCGGTCCGTCAGGCGGATCACTTCAGCCGCCTTCTTCAACTCCTTGCGCGTCAGCGAGAAGGTGTAAGGCCCGAACATGATCTGCTCGATCTTCAGCGTATCGCCGCCGCTGTTGCGCCGCAGGATATTGTTGACACGCAGGACGAGTTCGCGCGGATCGAAAGGCTTGGGAAGATAATCGTCGGCGCCGGCTTCAAGCCCGGCAATACGGCTGTCGGATTCGGCAAGCGCCGTCAGCATGATGATCGGCACGTTCTTCACGGCCCTGAGCCCGCGTGTCACCTCGATGCCGGATTCGCCCGGCATCATCACGTCCATGATGATGAGGTCGAAATCGAGCCCTGCCAGCTTGCGCTGCGCCTCGGCCCCGTCAGAGGCAATGGTCACGCGAAAACCGTTTTCCGTCAGGTAGCGGTTCAGCAACGCGCGGATACGGGTATCGTCGTCGACGACGAGAAGATGCGCCGCGTCATCGGAAATGCCTGTCTTGACCGCCATTCAATCCGCCTTCTGTCTGTCTCGCATGCCTCTGAGGAATGCCTTCACGCGCCCTCGCGCCTCCGAGGTAGCTCCCTCGAATGCCCGTTCAATACGGCGTGATTGCGGCTCGGCGAGCGCCAGTGCCAGCTCCCTGCCCGATTTGGTGGGATAGAGCTTGCGCTGTCGGCGATCCTCCGGGCCTGCCACCTGCCGAATATAGCCTGAATCGATCAGTTGTTTCAGCACTCTTGCAAGGCTCTGCTTGGTGATCTTAAGCGTATCGAGCAGATCGGCGACCGTCATGCCCGGATTTCGGTTGACGAAGTGCACGACGCGGTGATGCGCCCTCCCAAAACCGCTCTTTTCGAGAATGGCGTCGGGATCGGATACGAAGTCGCGATAAGCGAAGAAGAACAGCTCGATGATCTCGAAATCGATGATCCCGACATCTTCCATCGGCGTGGCCAGCGGCTCAGGTTTGCCTGCTTTCGAGCTGGTCTGTCGTGGCACTCGGCATTTCCTCTCTCTTGGCGCGAGCCTTGCGGAACTTTCGCAAAATATGTCAGCTTTATTGACGTAATTTGCGTCGCCGCTAGCTTCCCCGAACGTTGCAGGCCCCGCGGACTGTTCTTTCCCCGGAAACTAAAGCCCGCCCGGCAAATCTCCAACGCAACGCGCAATTTCCCCTTGCGTCAGTGGATAGAACGTAATGGGGACAACAATCAACAGACATGGCGCAAACGCGCCGGAGGAGGCAAGGATGGCTTCAGTTCTCTGAAGCTTACGTGCGGCCGATCTCACGACGCGCGGGAGTGAGATGATGAGGGTTTCCGCGCAGGCGAACCGCATCAACGTGGCGAGGACGCCAATATCGTCTTCATCGAGGATGGCGTCATTCACACGCCGACCCCGGATTGCTTCCTGAACGGCATCACTCACCGGACGGTGATTGAACTCGCCAAACGCCGTGGCATTGAAGTCGACGAACGGGCCTTCTTCCCGGAAAAGCTGAGCAGCTTCTCCGGGCGCTGCCAGACCGGTTCGACAGCGGACGTTACTCCCGTGGCTGAAATCGGCCCGTATTACGTCACGCCGGCGACGATCGCCGAAACGCTGATGAATGATTACATGAAAGAATCTATTCGGCCGCCGCTATCGCCGCCGAATAAACCATCCACCGATCATGCCGACCCGGCCAGGCGCGTGCGTTTGCCGGCCGTTTCGTTGTCCAGCGTCCGAACCTTCAGCGTGCCTTGGCCATAACCAGCCCGGCGACCGACGAAAGGATGCCGCCGCCGATCAGTCCGCCAATGCCGTCAGCGATCAGCCCGGTCATTGCTGCTTCCCCGCCGACCATGCTGAGCAGCATGCCGCCGCCAATGCCGCCGATGGCGCCCGCAATCGTGCGGGCAACGACATTGATCGCCTGCTGTTTCAGCGCGGCGCTTGCGACATTGCCGCCGACTGCCCCTGCAACCAGTTGTGTGATGAGCGGAAGTAGCGCTTCCATGATTTTCTCCTCTGGCGATCTCCCCGATCGCCGACTCATGCCATCACCGGATGACATGTTAGAATATTATCATGTTTACGAGGAGAAGTAGAGGATTCTGGCAACCCATGCGAGAGCTCTGCGGATCCTTTATGGAAAGGAGAAAGGCGGCAGCATGGCCGCCTTTCCCATGAGCTTATTGATAGACATAGACGATGCGGCGCGTGCCCGGGTCGACCAGCACCGGCCGATCGTTGATGCGGACATAGCGATACTGGTAATCCGGAATCGTCTCGAATGTCACGTCTGCAGGTACTTCGGCACCGACGACCACATCACCGCCAAGCCGCACGGCCTGCCCCGGCGTGGTGTCGATATAGGTGCGGACTTCCTCCGGCGGCGTAATCGCCTCGACCGAGCCGACCGGACCGATCAGCTCGTCACCGGGTGCAGGCATCGGCTCAGCCGGCACGACACTGGAGGTCGTCTCATAAGTCACCACAGGCACGCCGAGATCGTCGCGATGCTGCTCTACGATGACAGGCGAGCCACCCTGATCGACCTGCAGATATTCGGCATAGACCCAGCCGCGCACGCCGTTTACATCGACGCGGCACCAGCGGCTGCCTTCAATGCAGCCGTCAAGCACGGCTGTCGAGCCGCGCGTGGCAAGGCCGACGGAGGGATATTGCGGGCCAGGCCCGGAGCGGATGTTCAGGTCGTTGATGGACCTCGCCACCATCTCCGCCTGAGCAAGGCCGGCACTCGCAGCCAGAAAGGCGCCGGCCAGCAGAAGGTTTCTCTTCAAGGTCATTCTAGGTCTCCTTGTTGCGATGGGCTGAGAACGCACGGGTTGCGTGGTTGTTCCGCCGCGGCCGGCGTGGCTGAAGAATGGCATAAAGAAGGCCGAAGCAAGCATCTGAAATCGCTTCAAAAATTCACTTGTAGGCAGCGCAGCGCCGCTCTCCGAAAGCCGATAAATTCCTGTTGCAGCCTGTCTTTTCGCGTGAGCCGGCCGAAAATTCAGGCTGCCTTCGGCTGCGTTTGCGCCTATAGAGACAGGCAATTGAAAGACGCGAAGCGAGGCATTCATGGGCATGCTCCAGGCCGGCATCATTCCGGTAACCCCCTTCCAGCAGAACTGCACCATTCTCTTCGACCCCGATACGAAGGAAGGCGTGGTCGTCGATCCCGGCGGCGACGTCTCTGTCATTTCGGGCGTGATCGAAGAGCAGGGCTTCAAGATCAAGGAAATCTGGCTCACCCACGGTCATCTGGACCACGCCGGCGGCGCCAAGGAGCTCAAGGAAAAGCTCGGTGTCGATATCGTCGGCCCGCATGAGGACGACCTGCCGCTCCTGCAGCGCATAGAAACCCAGGCCGAGAAATATGGCATACAGGGCCTGCAGAACGTCACGCCCGACCGCTGGCTGAAGGATGGCGACAAGATCTCCTTCGGCTCTCACGAATTCGAAGTCTATCACACGCCGGGCCATGCGCCGGGCCATGTCATCTATTTCAACCGCGCCCAGAAGTTCGCCCATCTCGGCGATGTACTCTTCAACGGCTCGATCGGCCGTACCGACCTGCCCGGTGGCAATCATCCCCAGCTTCTCGATTCCATCAGGGACAAAGTGCTGCCACTCGGCGACGATGTCGGCTTCATCTGCGGTCACGGCCCAGGCAGCCGCATCGGTGACGAACGCCGTGAAAACCCCTTCCTGCGGGAGATCTGAACGTGAAACATATGAGCTGGCTGAACCCGCCACCATTCTTCGAGGAACGTGACGGCGCGCTCCATGTCCGCTCCGGCGAAAAGACCGATTTCTGGCAGGGCACCTATTACGGCTTCCACCGCGACGACGGCCACTTTCTGCAGGAAAGCCGCAAGGGTGACTTCACCGCCGAGGTCACCTTCTCCGGCAATTATGAAGCGCTCTACGATCAGGCCGGCCTGATGATCCGTGCCGACGAGAAGCACTGGGTGAAATGCGGCATCGAATATACCGATGGGGCCAGGCATTTCAGCACAGTGGTCACCAACGGCAATTCCGACTGGTCGGCCTTCCGCATCGGCCATGACTTCGATGCCATCTCGGTCCGCGCCACCCGCAACGGCGACGCCCTGTTCATTCAGTACAGCACGGACACCATGGACGAATGGCGCATGGCCCGCCTCGCCTGGTTCGATCCCGCTTTCAAAGAGGTGCTGGTCGGTCCCGTCTTCTGCTCGCCGCAACGCGCCGGCTTCGAAGCCGTCTTCCACGATTTCACATTGAACGACCCGCTCTCTCGCGAGATCCACTGAGCCTGCTTGCCGAGGTCAACCGCAAATGCGCTTCGCGCTTCGGCGAAGACCAGATCATTTATGCAATAGCAAAACGCAGCTGACCGGTCTGGCCGGCCTACATCAGCTTCTGGCCGTTCGGCACCGGCCGCTCGACAGCCGCAAGGACGATATCGCCCTTCTCATCGGCAAAACCGAGTGTCAGCACTTCCGAGCGGAACGGGCCAATCTGGCGCGGCGGAAAGTTGACGACGGCGAGCACTTGTCGCCCGACGAGCCGTTCCGGCGAGTAATGAACCGTGATCTGCGCCGAAGATTTCTTGACGCCGATCTCGGAGCCGAAATCGATGAGCAGCTTGATCGCCGGCTTGCGTGCTTCCGGAAAGGGATTTGCCTCGATGATGGTCCCGATACGGATATCCACGCGCGCGAAATCAGCAAAAGTGATCTCTTCAGCCATCACAGTCTTTCTCAGCCGGCGAGCTCTTCGGCGCGCTTGCGGGCAGCCGCAAGCGCCTCGTCGAACAACGGCTGCATGCCATCTTCAGCCATCAATACGGAAAGTGCAGCCGCAGTCGTGCCGCCTGGAGAGGTGACATTCTGGCGCAGGCGCGCAGCGTCGTCGGGGGACTGGTGCAGCAGCTCACCAGCCCCCGCGACTGTTTCCCGCGCAAGACGCATGGCAAGGTCCGCCTGCAGGCCAAGTTTACGGCCCGCTTCTGCCATACATTCGACGAGATAAAACACATAAGCAGGCCCGCTGCCCGACAGCGCCGTCACCGAATCGATATCGGATTCGGAAGGCACCCATTCGACAGGGCCGGACACACGAAGAAGAGCATTGACGCCATCGCGCTGTTCAGCGCTGACACGCGCATTGGCATAGGCGCCGGTCACACCGCGCCCGACCATGGCAGGCGTGTTCGGCATGGCGCGCACCATGGCCGCCTCGCCGAGATGCTTTTCAAGGAAGGCGAGCGTCTTGCCGGCAGCGACCGAAACCACCACCGTCTGAGGCCCGACCACGCTTTTGACCGCCGGAAGCACGGCTTCCATTACCTGCGGCTTCACGGCAAGGAACAGGACCCCAGCCTTGAGACCGGGGGGAGCGGCCGTGACATGGGAGGCACCCGCATCGGCAATGGTCGCCAGCATCGCCGGCGATGGGCCGGGATCGACCACGACCACGGCTGAACCCGGAACGCCGCTCTTCAGCCAGCCGGAGAGCATCGCTCCGCCCATATTGCCGGCACCGATGAGAACGACCGGATTGGCAGCGGAAAAGGCATTCGCAGGCATGTTTTACGCCTCACCGACGGTTTCAAAGAGGACCGCTTCCATCGCCTTATTGGCTTCCATACCGGACCAGACGACGAACTGGAAAGCTTGAAAATAAGCTTCGCAGGTATCGAGCGCGCTGGAAAGCAGAACTTCCACCTGACGGTTCGTGGGCTCGGCACCGCCGGCAAGCAGCAGCGATTGGCGGAAGATGACGACATCTTCCTGCCGCCACAGGTCGAAATGACCCATCAGCACCTGGCCGTTGATCGCCGAGAGCAGCTTCACCACCTCGTTGACCCTGATTTCGGGAACCTTGATGTCGAAGGCGCAGCCAAGATGCAGCGCTTCGAATTCCTCCATCCACGAGAAGGAGACGTGATAGTCGGCCCAGCGACCTTCGACCGTCATCGCGATCTCGTCTTCGCCGGAGCGCTCGAAGGCCCAGTCATTGTTTGAAGCCACGTACTCGATCATGTCGACCGGGTTCGACTGGCGTTCGACTTCCAATTCCATAAGGCTCATGCAGCACCTTCTTGACCGGAATGAATGCGGCCTAACTTCGTGAAAAACACAAAACGAGACACACGCAATACCGGAAACAACCACTGGGGATGATCGCTGAACCGCTGCCAGACTAACGCAGTGAACCTGCCCGGAGCTTACCAATTCGCTTCGAATCATCATTTAAAATCAGTGTATAATGCCCCTTGCACCCTGCCAGCCCCCTTCACGGAAATTTGGCCTGGCCTGCTGTGGAAAGCACTTATGGAATCAAATTCAGCGGGGGAGGTAAAAGACTCTGCCCATTGGCTTTTTTGGCAGTGTCCACAGGTGAAAAATCACACCCGATTTTTTTATCCAAGATGCGGCATGTAACATATGGGCCACGCCGCACCTTATACAGCATCTTCTTTAAGCTGAGTCACTTGCCCTTTGCAGCGAGCTTGGCCTCGAGCGCAGCGATGCGGGCTGCGAGCGCCTCGTTTTCGTCACGGGCCTTGATCGCCATTTCACGCACGGCTTCGAATTCCTCGCGCTTGACGACATCCATGCTGTTCAGCCAGCGCTCGGCATGAGCGTTGAAGGCGGTCTCGACCTCCTTGCGCACACCCTGCGCGGCACCTGCCGCATCGGTCATCAGCTTGGCGAATTCATCCATGATGCGGTTCGTTCCGGTCGTCATGGCGTATTTCTCCCTTCGCACGACGTGAATGTCAGGCCTTGCGGCCACTGAAATGGAGGTAGGGCTTCGCCGTTAAGGATGCAAGCGCTTTGCACGGGATAAGCCCTTGCGCACGGGGCCGTGACGAACAATGTACTTGACCGCCAAAGATCGCAGCGCCATGTTCCGCGCATCTCAACGGGTGGGAAAACCTTGCCGATAGCTGCTGATCTTCTTGCTATAATGCCTTTCCCTAATATCGACCCGATCGCTTTTTCGATCGGCCCGCTGGCGATTCATTGGTATGGCCTGGCCTATGTCGCCGGCATCCTGCTCGGCTGGGCCTATGCCCGCCGCATTGCTGCAAACCATGCACTCTGGCCGAACAATACCTCGCCCATATCAAGGTCCCAGCTCGACGACTTCATCGTCTGGGCAGCCCTCGGCATCGTTCTCGGCGGCCGCATCGGCTACATTTTCTTCTACGATCTCGGCGCCATCATCGAAAATCCGATCCGCGCCGTGCAGATCTGGAACGGCGGCATGTCCTTCCATGGCGGCCTGACCGGCACGACGATCGCCATGATCCTCTTTGCCCGCCGCAACCGCATCCCGATATGGAGCCTCTTCGATATCGTTGCGACGGTCGTGCCCTGTGGCCTGTTCTTCGGCCGTATCGCCAATTTCATCAATGGCGAGCTCTGGGGCCGGCTGACGGATGTGCCCTGGGCAGTCGTCTTTCCGACTGGCGGCCCCTTCGCCCGCCATCCGAGCCAGCTCTATGAAGCCGGCCTCGAGGGCATCGTCCTGCTGCTCGTTCTTGCCGCCCTCGTCTACGGCGCCAAGGCCCTGAAGAGCCCCGGGCTCATCACCGGCGTCTTCGTCTGCGGCTACGCGCTCTCACGCATCTTCGTGGAATTCTTCCGCGAGCCGGATGCGCAGCTCGGCTACCTGCTCGGCACAAACTGGCTGACGATGGGCATAGTCCTGTCCCTCCCGATGATCCTGCTCGGCCTTTGGGCGATCTTCCGCGCCCGCCGCCAGGCTGCTGCCCTGCAGCACTGAAGCTCCCGGAACGACCGCCATGACCACCGCATTAAGCGAAAAGATCAAGACGATCATCCAGGCAAACGGGCCGCTCAGCGTCACCGACTATTTTTCGCTCTGCCTTGCCGATCCCGAACACGGCTATTACCGCACCCGCGAGCCCTTCGGCCGTTCGGGCGATTTCGTCACCGCACCTGAGGTCAGCCAGCTCTTCGGCGAAATGATCGGCGTCTTCGTCGTCCACGCCTGGCAGCGCCACGCAACGCCTGCAGGCGTCCGCCTCGTCGAGATCGGGCCCGGCCGCGGTACGATGATGGCGGACATGTTGCGCGTGATTTCGCGCATCGCCCCGCCGCTCTTCGACAACATGACGATCCATCTCGTCGAAACCAGCGAACGCCTGCGCGATATCCAGAGCCAGACGCTGGAAGCCTATGAAGGCAAGATCAGCTGGCATGCTGGCTTCGACGAAGTGCCCCCCGGCTTCACATTGATCGTCGCCAACGAACTCTTCGACGCGATCCCGATCCGCCAGTTCATCCGCACCTCGACCGGCTTTCGTGAACGCATGGTCGGCCTCGACGCCGATGGCGAACTGATGTTTGCGGCCGGCGTCGCCGGCCTCGATCCAACGCTGCTGCCGGAACCCGCGCAAAACGTGCCGGCCGGCACCCTGTTCGAGATTTCGCCTGCCCGCCAGGCGGTCATGAGCGCCATCTGCGAAAGGCTGCGGATCTTCAGCGGCACAGCGCTTGCGATCGACTACGGGCATCTCGTCACCGGTTTCGGCGATACGCTGCAGGCCGTGCGAATGCACGAATTCGATCCGCCGCTTGCCCATCCCGGCGAAGCGGATCTGACCAGCCATGTCGATTTCCAGCAGCTGGCGGAGACGGCAGCGTCTGCCGGCGTCCACATTAACGGCGCACTGCATCAGGGCGACTTCCTGACCGGCCTCGGCATCCTCGAACGCGCCGCAGCCCTCGGCCGCGACCGCGAGCCGAATACGCAGCAGATCATCCAGAGCGCGGTCGATCGGCTCGCCGGTGCAGGTGAAGGCCGCATGGGCGAACTCTTCAAGGTGCTCGCCGTCTCCTATCCGGCGATCGACCTGATGCCGTTCCGTCCGGTGGATTGACAGCCAGCCTTACGCTCGCCAACATCCGCCGCAAAATGACACCGCTTCGCCGGACAATGTCCGGCCAGGATGACGTCGAACCCTCTCCAAAGCCCCGGAATATTATCAGATGACAGACGCGGCCTCTCCCGCACCGATTGAAAGCGCGCTGCTGAACGAAGCGACCGGCGGCGCGATCCGCCACGGCTATTTCACCCGCGCAGGCGGCGTTTCGCAGGGCATCTATCGCGGCCTCAATGTCGGCCTCGGCTCGCATGACGAACGCGAAAATGTGCAGGAGAACCGCAGACGCGTCGCCGCCTGGTTCGACCTGCCGATAGAGCGACTGGTAACCGTCCATCAGGTCCATTCGCCTGACGTCGTCACCATCGGGTCCGACTATGATGGTGTGCGGCCGCCGGCGGACGCGATGGTCAGTGCGACACCGGGTATCGCACTTGGGGTGCTCGCCGCCGATTGCGGCCCGATCCTCTTCGCCGACCCCGAAAACCGCGTCATCGGTGCTGCCCATGCCGGCTGGAAGGGCGCGCTGACAGGTGTGCTTGAAAACACCATAAATGCCATGGAAGCGCTTGGTGCCGACAGGGCCAATATAGTCGCCTGCCTCGGCCCCTCGATCAGCCAGGCAAGTTATGAGGTCGGCCCGGAATTCGTCGAGCGCTTCCTTGCCTATGATCCGGCCTATGAGCGTTACTTCATCCCCTCCCCGACAGCGGGTCACGCCATGTTCGACCTGCCAGGCCTGACCGTCGATCGGCTGAAAAACGCGGGCGTGCGCGCCGAAAGCCTCGGTCTCTGCACTTATCCCGATAGCGAGCGCTTTTTTTCCTATCGGCGGACCACACATAAAAAGGAGCCGGATTACGGCCGCCAGATTTCGGCGATCAGCATCAGGGAGATGTAAGCAGCATGGCACTTCATTTCGAACGGGCTGAATTCGCAAGCCGGCTTGCCCGCCTGACGGACAGGATGAAGGAAGAAAAGCTCGATGCCCTGCTGCTCTTTGCGCAGGAGAGCATGTACTGGCTGACCGGCTACGACACGTTCGGCTACTGCTTCTTTCAGACGCTGGTCGTCAAGGCTGACGGCACAATGACGCTCCTCACCCGCTCGGCCGACCTGCGTCAGGCCCGGCACACCTCCGTTATCGAGGACATCCATGTCTGGGTCGACCGCGTCAATGCCGATCCGACGATGGACCTCAAGAACCTGCTTGTCGAAATGGACCTGCTCGGCACCCGCATCGGCGTCGAGTACGACACGCACGGCATGACCGGCCGCATCGCCCGGCTGCTCGACGCGCAACTGACGACCTTCGGCCAGATCAGTGACGCTTCCTACCTCGTCAGCCGGCTGCGCCTCATCAAGAGCCCGACCGAGGTTGCCTATGTCGAGCATGCCGCCGTGCTGGCAGACGATGCGCTGGACGCAGCGATCCGCCTGACCAAGCCCGGTGCCGATGAGGCCGATATCCTAGCCGCCATGCAAGGCGCGGTTTTCTCCGGCGGCGGCGACTATCCGGCCAACGAGTTCATCATCGGCTCCGGCGCGGATGCACTGCTCTGCCGTTACAAGGCCGGCCGCCGCAAGCTCGACGCCAATGACCAGCTGACTCTCGAATGGGCCGGTGTTTACGCACATTATCATGCCGCCATGATGCGTACGATCGTCATCGGCGAGCCGACGCATCGCCACCGAGAACTCTACAATGCCTGCCTCGAAACGATCCAGGCGATCGAGACCGTGCTGAAGCCTGGCCATACCTTCGGCGATGTCTTCGACATGCATGCCAGGATCATGGATGAGCGCGGCCTCGCCCGCCATCGCCTGAATGCTTGCGGCTATTCGCTCGGCGCGCGCTTCTCGCCGTCCTGGATGGAGCACCAGATGTTCCATGCCGGCAATCCGCAGCCGATCGAGCCGAGCATGTCGCTCTTCGTGCACATGATCATCGCCGATTCCGACACCGGCACAGCCATGACCCTCGGACAGACCTATCTGACGACAGGTGAAGCTCCTCGTGCACTTTCGCGCCATCCGCTGGATTTCATCGGGGTCTAACCTCCGCAATCACCGGCAAGAATCCGGAATTGACAGACAGGTCCCCCCACCCCCATAAATTCGCACGGGGCTGACGCGAATGTGGGAAGGACGAACCGAGGGATGACGCGAGTTGCGACTGCACCCACGCTCCTGATCTGTCTTGCCTTGCTTTCTGCTTGCAACACGACCGATGCATTGACGCTCACGCCGCCGATGGAAATCGGCAACTCCTCAATAGATCAGCGCTCATCCACACCGGTGACGCAGAGCGAAGCCGAGCGTATGGCCGGAGCGCCGCAGCGGACCTTCCCGGCGACACCCCGCCGGAACAGCTATACGCCAGCTTACAGCGAGCAGACCTATCCGACCCAGCCGAACTACCAAGCGCAAGCCTACCGGCCCGGCACCGGCGCTCCGCCGACGACTATGCAGGCCCAGGCCGATGCGCTTTCCCGTGACGGCTCTTCGCCCGCTGCCTCCGGACCGATCGAAGGCCAATCACTGGCGCCACCATCCGCCGCTGTCGAGCAACCGGCACCGCAGCAGCCGACGCAGACAGCAGCGCTTGATCCTTCGGTTTCATCATCGACCTCGGTACGCGGCAATACAGTGCGCTTCCTGCCCATCATCGGTGCGCCCGTACAAGCTGTCACCCCGCTGTCCCGCCAGCTTGGCGCGGAGGCGCGCGCTCATGGCCTTGCCATCAAGAGCTCCAACGACACCAGCAGCGACTATATTCTGAAGGGTTACCTCTCCGCTTTCAGCGACGAGGGCAAGGTCACCGTGGTCTATGTCTGGGACGTGCTTGACAATGCCGGCGCCCGCCTGCACCGCATTCAGGGACAGGAAAGCGTGCCGACGGCGGCGGCCGATCCCTGGGCCGGCGTGCCCGCCTCCGTGATGCAGCAGATCGCCTCAAAGACGATCACCGAGTTCACATCCTGGCGGCAAAGCCAGGGCGGTTAGTCACAAGCTTTTTATAAATATAAAAGTATGTGACGCCTTAGCCCTTGCATTCACCGGGAAGCTGGCTAAAAAGCGCGGCTATCAGCGCATAACAGGCGGACCAAGATGAAGGTTTTCGCAGGCAATTCGAACCGGCAACTCGCCGAAGCGATCTGCAACTATCTCAATGTTCCCTTAGGGAAAGCCAGTGTCCGAAGGTTTGCCGATCAGGAAATCTTCGTGGAGATCCAGGAAAATGTGCGCGGTGAGGACGTTTTCCTCGTGCAGCCGACCGCCTTTCCCGCCAACGACCACCTGATGGAACTGCTGATCATGATCGACGCGATGCGTCGTTCGTCAGCTCGCCGCATCACGGCCGTTCTCCCCTATTTCGGGTATGCCCGTCAGGACCGCCGCGCCTCCGGCCGCACGCCGATCTCCGCCAAGCTGGTTGCAAACCTCATTACCGAAGCCGGCGCCGACCGCGTCATGACGCTCGATCTCCATGCCGGGCAGATCCAGGGCTTCTTCGATATACCCACAGACAATCTCTTCGCTCTTCCCGTGCTGACACGCGACATCAAGAGCCACTATGACCTCAGCAACGTCATGGTCGTCTCGCCTGACGTCGGCGGCGTGGTGCGCGCCCGCGCGCTCGCCAAGCGCCTGGACTGTCTTCTGGCCATCGTCGACAAACGTCGCGATCGGCCGGGTGAATCCGAAGTCATGAACATTATCGGCGACATCACCGGCAAAGACTGCCTGCTGATCGATGACATCGTCGATTCCGGCGGCACGCTGTGCAACGCGGCCGATGCGATGCTCGCCAAGGGCGCATCCAGCGTCACCGCCTATATCACCCACGGCGTCCTCTCCGGCGGCGCGGTCACCCGCGTCACCTCCTCGAAGCTGCGCGAACTCGTGATTACGGACTCGATCCAGCCGACCACGGCCGTGCTCTCGGCCCACAATATCCGCGTCGTGACGACAGCACCACTGATCGGCGAAGCCATCAGCCGCACGGCCCAGGAAGAATCCGTCTCCAGCCTCTTCGACTAAAAGAGCCGGCATTCGACCGGCTCTTTTGATCTTCGAATTGCAGTTCTCTGACATTTACCGCTGATCCGTGCTGTCCTCTCAAAGATTGACCATCAACGGTCACTTCGCCGTCCGCGCACCATTGCCGTCCGAACTGTTGGTGTCAGCAAAGCCTTTGGTCATCATCATCCCAAAGCCGACCTCGCTGAGATCAGGTGCCTTTCTTGTGAACTCCTGAACGGTGGCAATCGATTTGTCGACCAATATGCCTGTGACACCAGACGCAAAAAAGCCGGCACGAGGCCGGCTCCTTTCGTTTCAGGCTGCAGTTCAGAGCACTTATTGCGGCTGACCCTGCTCCGGTTCCTGCCCCTGCTCCTGTTCGGGCTCCAGCCCCTGATCTTGATCCTGATCCGGTTCCTCGGCATCCGGCCCCTTGATCTGCTGGCCGTTGATCGCCACGGAACCGTCGCCGGCGACGCTGATATCCCAGCGCGAACGGCCATCCGGGTCCGTCTTGGCAAAGCCCTTGGCCATCATCATGCCGAAGGAGACCTGCTGGAGGTTCGGATCGTTCTTGGCAAGCTCCTGGATGGCGGCGATCGACTTGTCGAGATCCCGCGCCAGGATCGAAGCTTGGAGCGAATAATCCTTCTGCGTATCGACGCGGCCCTGCAGCTTGCCGGTGACGTCAATATCGTAGACATCCGAGACCGCTGTGAACTTCGGCAGGTCGACGACGACGACGCCGTCGTGGAAGAGCTTCTCGGCAGCCAGCTTGCCGCTTTCTTCCGAATTGTTGCCCGACGAGAAATCGATCTTCATGAACTCATCGCCGAAAGCGGCGAAATCCATGTCCGGCACGGCGATCTGCATATCGATGCTCTTCGGCAGGAAGGCATGGTAGCTCGCCGGCACGACCGGGCTGTCGAGCGTGACCTCCTGGGCATTCATCCCGAAGGCAAATCGGACCGCATCGCTCGGCCCGTCGACCGAGAAATTATAGCCGAAGGCCTTGGCGCCGCCACTTCCGGCGACGGTGCCGACCGCCAGATTATTGACCGTGATCGTTTCGTTGGCGGAGGAGAACAGCGGAAAGGATGCCTTGAGGACGGACTTCAGCCTTTCGCCGTCTTCCTTGCTGAGCTCCTTCTCATCCACATGGTCAAGGATAAAGAAGACGATATCGCGAATTTCCTTCGCCGGCAGGCTGGCCACATCGGCATTGAAGTCGATCGAATCCGCCTTGATGGTGACCGGCGGCGTCTGCGCGCTGGTAACCGTCTCCGACAGCGCGGTAAACGCGCCACTCGCCTTGAAGTCCAGCCGGCCATTGCCGCTGGCGCTGTCAGTCGAATCGAGCCTGTAATTCAGGCCGGCAAAGCTCGCATCGACCTGATCGGCTTCGGACTTCGACGTGAGGCGGATATCGCTGGCCTTGAAATCGCCGGAACGCAGATAGGCGATCGCCGGATCGAAGACACCGTTATAGACCATCGAGGCAATGGAATAAGTGAAATCGGTGCTCTTGTCGTCCGGCCCCTTGACGTTGCCGGAGATGTTGAAGCTGTTGTTGCCTTCGAGATTCCAGAGCCCGCTGTCGAGCGGTGTGGCGAAGACCGACCAGGGCGTCAGCCCGTTCACCACGTACTTGGTCGTATCCACTTTCGAAAGCAGCTTGGCAAGATCGTAGATAACCTCATAGCGGGTACCCGCCGGGTTGACGGTCACAAAACCACTCTTGGCGAAATCCTCGGGCAGGAAGCCCGTCAGGCTGTCGCGAAGCTTGTTCGCTCCATCCTGATTGATCTCAGCCCCTTGCGCTGCCCCGAACAGCGATAGGGCAACAAGGCTCGTTGTCGTGACAAGTTTGAGACGCATTCACACTCTCCTCAGCCGCTTTGAATGCGGCCATAGGAAGATCGGATATCTTCCGGTGTCAACCCGGCACGTTTGGACAAATGTTATTTTGCGACCACGGCTGAGAGTGAACGTATCCTGCCGGGCACTACCGCACGCGAAGGCCCTCGATTCTGATCTCGCCGTGCGTCAGGCCGCAGTGTTGAGGGTAACCGATTGTTGTTCCATTCGCGCCGGGCGACCGAAATAGTAGCCCTGGGCCTCGTCACAGCCTTCCGACGTCAATAGTTCGAGTTGGCTCAACGTTTCGACCCCTTCAGCAAGCACAGGGATCGACAGGCCGCGTCCCAGCGCCAGGATGGAGCGAATGACCGCCTTTGCTTCCTGACTGGTCTCGACTTCGTTCATGAAGCTGCGATCGAGCTTGATCTTGTCGAAGGGGAACGAGCGAAGGGTCTCGAGCGACGAATAGCCTGTTCCGAAATCGTCGATGGCGATCGCAACGCCCTGCTGCTTGAGCGCACGCATTGCAAGCAGCGCCTTGCTTTTGTCGACGATGATCGATGACTCGGTTATTTCAAGTTCGAGCCGCGATGCTGGCAGGCCCGTTTCCTGGAGGACGGAGCGAACCAGTTCGGCGATGTTTGCATGGGCGATCTGGATGGGCGAAATATTGACGGCGATCTTGATGTCGTCCTTCCAGCTGACCGCTTCCCTGCATGCCTCGCGAAGGACCCATTCTCCGATAGGCATGATTGCACCGCATTCCTCGGCAATCGGAATGAAATCGACGGGCGGAATATTTCCGCGTTCAGGATGGTTCCACCTGAGCAGCACTTCGTAGCCGGTCGTCTTGCCGGTCGCGACCGACTTCTGCACCTGATAGTGAAGGTACATCTGGTCGCGCTCGATCGCGACCCAGAGGTCACGCGCCAGCCTTCTCCTGTCGCGCGACACTTCATCCATGGACTCTTCATAGAAGCAGACATTGCGCCCGACCTCGTGTTTTGCGCGATACATGGCCAGATCTGCGTTTGCGAGAAGCGTTTCGGCGCTTTCGCCGGCGTCGGGGTAAAGTGCGACACCAACGCTTGCGCCGGGGACGATGTGATGCCCCTCGAAATCCATCTTCTCCATGAGCGTGGCTTCCAGCCGCGCAACGAAGTCGTCTAGCTCTGCCCTGTCATTGAAGCGCTTCACGGCCGCGAACTCATCACCGCCAAGCCTAGCGACGAGTTCCTCGTCACGCAGTATCCCGTTCAATCGTGCAGCCAATGTGCTCAACACGAAATCTCCGGCCACATGGCCCATCTGGTCATTGATCTCTTTGAATTTATCCAGATCGATGCCAATCACCGCAACCTTGGTCGACAGCCTTTTGGCAATTGTCAGCTGATGTGAGAGATAGTCATTGAAGGTGGGACGGTTCGGCAGACCGGTCAAAGCATCGTGCTTGGCCATGAACGCGATTTTCTCTTCGCGCGCCAGCCGCTCGGTAATGTCTTCGAATGTCGTAACCCAGCCACCATCCGCGAGAACATTGAACGTCGCAAGAATTGACCGGCCGCTCGTCGTCTGATGCACAAGGGTCTTCTGGCCGGAGCGCATGGTCGCCATATGCCTGCGATAGTGATCGGTCGCCCTCGAATCCGCGGCGTCACAATCGCCTAAAACGATCTGATAGCCGTTGCGAACGATCTCGGAATAGACAAGACCTGGGCGAATGAAATTCTCAGGGAACCCGAAGAGCTGGCTATACCTGGCGTTTGCGAGGATCAGCCGCTCATTGCGGTCAAACATCGAGATGCCCTGGCTCATGTTCTCCAGTGCCAGATCGAGGTTCCTCGATACTTCTTTGATGCGATCCCCGTCGATCTTTGCCTGCGTGATATCGCGGGTAATCTTCACGTATCCGATGAGATCATGGCCATCGTCATACACGGGTTGGATGACGACATGTGCCCAGAACGAGGATCCGTCCTTGCGAAAACGCAGCCCCTCTGCCTCAAATCTGCCGTTGGCGAGAGCGGATTCGAGCGCTCTCTGCGGAAGGCCATTCTGCTGATCCTCTATGGAGTAGAACCGGGCGAAGTTCTGGCCAACGATATCAGCGGCGCTATAACCCTTCGCGCGTTCCGCCCCCGTATTCCAGTTCGTCACGACGCCTGAAGGATCGAGCATGTAGATTGCGTAATCCGTCACGCCCTGCAAAAGCAGCTCAAACTTGGTTTCACTCGCACTCGCCTGCTTGGCCGCCCGAAACGCAATGATCGATGCCGAAATGCCTGAGGCGAGCATTGAGATCGATACGACGAGAATGATCGCCAGAAGGAACGGCTTGGAAAGCGCCTGCGGCTCGATCGCGTTTGCGCCCCCTTCGATAATCGTTAGCGCGCCCATTGCGGTGAAGTGCATCAAGACGATGCCGAGCGACAATGCAGATGCAGCAGCGAGAATGCTCCAGTTCGAACCTTTCCAGTTCTTTGTGAGCGTGAACCCCCAGGTCGCCATGGCAGCCGATACGATCAGCGCAGCAGTAACGAGATGCTGATCCCAGACGATGGTCCCAGGAACCTGCAGACCGGCCATACCGACGAAATGCATGGCTGCAACGCCGACGCCAAAGACAAGGCCTGCAGCAATATTGGCTTGGGAACCCGGAAGCGATACCGCGGCAAGGCCGGCCACAAAGGTAGAGGCGAAGGCTGCGCCGAGCGAAATAAGCGTCAGGTCGCGATCATAACCGACGACGATGCCCGGATCATAGGCGAGCATGGCAACGAAATGCGTCGACCAGATGCCGAAGCCGCCTGCCGCCCCCGCCACGGAAAGCCAGATCCAGCGCGGCACGCCGTTTGATCTGCCAGCGCTTCTCAGGAACAGGATCGTTCCGAGATTGGACACAAGGCATAGGACGGCAGCTACCAGAACCAGCGTATAGTCATGTTGGTATGTCAGGCAGTATACGATCGCAAACATGAGAAAACCCATTCTTTTCAAGCCTGACATCGGTCTTGCCGCGTTAAAGAAGGGATAATCCGGCGTCTTCACAGGTAAAGTGGAACCTTCTGTTCGACTTTGTGATTAACGGCCAAACAACGAAGGCTTATCAGCGGTTTTTGGAATTACTTGCAAAACACCAGGGATTGCATTTCGCGATCTTTCGGGTGTAGTGCCGATGAGGCGCGATCAGCGGATACGGCCAACGGCATTGGTCCTGTCGACCGAGCCTGTCACCGCTTGCGTTTGCGTGACACTTATATTATAGGCCACGCGTCCGCGTAGACACCCTTGGAGGCAACGCGGATGAGGATGGGCTTGCCCGCCTCCGGTCCGACGGCACAAGGCTTCAAGCTCGCCGCGGGCTCTCCAAATAACCTCGAAAGGACTTGCCATGAGCCACGAAACTTACGAGCTCAAGGCCGAGGCGCGCGAACGGGTTGGTAAGGGGTCCGCCCGTGAACTCCGCCGCAACGGCTTTATTCCCGCTGTCATCTATGGTGACAAGCAGGCCCCAGTTTCTATCGCTATCAACACCAATGAGGTGACGAAGCGCATTCATGCCGGTGGCTTCATGACCACCGTTGCGACCATCGACGTCGACGGCAAGAAGTACAAGGTTCTGCCGAAGGACTATCAGCTCGATCCGGTCCGCGACTTCACGATGCACGTCGATTTCCTGCGCGTATCTGGCAACACCCAGGTTACCGTTGAAATCCCGGTTCACTTCGTCAACGAAGACAAGTCCCCGGGCCTCAAGGTCGGCGGCGTTCTGAACATCGTTCGTCACGAAGTCGAAGTTCACTGCCCGGCTGACGCCATCCCGGAATTCTTCACTGTTGACCTTTCCGGTCACAAGATCGGCGACAGCATTCATATTTCGGAAGTCACCCTGCCGAAGGGTGTAACGCCCGTCATCGCCGATCGCGACTTCACCATCGCGACGATCATTGCTCCGGCTGGCGGCATCGACGAAGCTGCGGCCGAAGGCGAAGCAGAAGCCTGATCGCTTCTACCAATTTGTAAAGCATAAGGCCCGTTTTCCGTGAGGAAGACGGGCTTTTTCATTGCCGAAAAAGGCTTATTTCAGCAACATTTAACACATTTATGGAAGCATGCTCCGGCTGGTTGCGAAGTCCCCGCCCTGCTGCGTGACCGCAGAATATTCCGACCCCGTGGAGCAAACGGAACCATGAATAATTCCGTTGAGAACAGATTTTTTGCGATTGTTTGCGGCGCGCTGCTTGTTTTTGTAGCTCCCCTCTTTGTTCTTTTTCTTTTCCTTTCCTCTGAGCGTGCCGACAAGGAAATACGCGACCATATTTCCGTTCTTCTTGTGGCGAACGCCCAGGCGCTCGCCAAGCCGCTTTGGGATCTCGATGCCGATAGCGTGACCCAGATCAGCGCGACGGTCGTTTCGCAGGGCGCCATCGTCAAGGTGGAAGTCCGCGACCAGTCCGGCGAGCTCGACGTCAGCCAGTCGACCATTCCGAGGTCCTTCGATGGCAAGCTGGTTCAGGTTTCCCGCGCCATCATCTACAACACCGTCGATGGACCGAAGAACCTCGGCAGCATTTCCGTCTTCTATCCGGCGCTCGGCCTGTTTTCCGGCCTGAAGCAGGAAGAGGTCGTCTTCATCTCGATCTTCATTTTCGCGGTGCTGGCCGTTTTTGCCACCGCACTCATCGGCAACCGCATCTTCGTCATCCAGCCTCTGATGCGCCTGACGGCTGCGATCGAGGCGACACGCCAGCTCGGCTCCCGCCACCATGTCGACTGGCAGTCGAACGACGAAATGGGCCGCCTCGCCCAGAGCTTCAACGAAATGCAGACGAAGCTTGAAAACGAGGAAACCGAGCTGAAGCTTGCGCATCGCCGCACCACCGATATCTACAACCTGACGCCCGCCATGCTCTTCTCCCTCGACGAGGAAGACCACATCACCGCCGTCAGCGACTACTGGCTGTTTGCGACCGGCTATCACCGCGCCGCCGTCATCGGCCGGAACTTCTCCGATCTCGTTACCTCCTTCACCCGCGACAAGTTCATCAAGCGCAAGAGCCAGCGTGAGAACGGCACCGGCGGCGTCACCGTCAAGTTCATCTGCATGGACGGCCGCATCATGGACGTCCTGATCATGGAATCGGCGCTCACGACTCACGGAGAGGAAGGTCAGTCGCTCTCCGTCATGACCGATGTGACGGAGCTGAAGGCCTCCGAAGACCGCAACCATCGCCAGGCAATCACTGACCATCTGACCGGCCTCCTGAACCGCCAGGGCTTCGAAGCCGTGCTCGACAGCAAGATCGCAGCCGCCGATGCCGCCGATCAGGAACTCGCCTGCCTATTCGTCGACCTCGACCGCTTCAAGTGGATCAACGACAATATGGGCCACGCCGCCGGTGATGCCGCCCTCATCGAACTCGTCGAGCGGCTGAAGACGCTGCTTGCTCCCTCCGATGAAGCCGCCCGTCTCGGCGGCGATGAATTCGCCATCCTGCTGCCGGCAAAGAATGCAGAAAAACGCGCCCGCGCCATGTGCGACCAGATCGCTTCGATCTTCGAGACGCCCTTCGGCCCGGACATGCATCTCAGCGCCTCTGTTGGCATTGCGATCTATCCTCGCCACGCTGCGACCGCCGCCGAACTGCTGCAGAAATCCGACATGGCCATGTACGCCAAGAAGCGCGATGGCAAGAACGGCGCACAGATCTTCGATAGCGGCATGCTCGATCATGCCCGCCGCCGCGCCGAGATCGAAGCCCATATCGAAGCCGGCCTCGCCGACGACTGGTTCGAGGCCTATCTCCAGCCGATCGTCAACCTGAACGGCCGCGGTATCGCCGGCTTCGAGGCGCTGATGCGCCTCAATCATCCGCAGAAGGGTCTCATGCCACCGGCCGAGATCATCAGCGTGGCCGAAGAGACTGCCAAGATCGTCCGGGTCGGCAATGTCATCATGGAAAAGGCGATCGCCAATCTGGCGAAGATTTCTCGCCTGCCCGGCATGCAGGACACCTATCTCGCGATCAATTTCTCGCCGTTGCAGTTCGAGCCGGCGCTCGCTGCCCGCCTTGCCGCCATCCTCGGCCGCCACGGCATCCTGCCGGATCGTATCGTCGTCGAGATCACGGAGGCTGTGCTGATGCACGACAACCCGCAGATCCGCATGATCGTGACGGAACTCCGCCGTTTCGGCTGCCGCATAGCGCTTGACGATTTCGGCACCGGTTATTCGTCGCTGAGCTATCTCAACCGCTTCCCGGTCGACATCATCAAGATCGACCAGTCCTTCACCCGCGCCATCAATGATGCTGACGATGACGTGCGCCAGAAGAGCCGCATGCTGATCGAAGGCATCACCACGCTGTCGCACAAGATGAACTGCACCGTCATCGCCGAAGGCATCGAGACGGAGGAGGAATGCAGTACGCTGCACCAGATGGGCCTTGATTATGGTCAGGGCTATCTGTTCCACCGTCCGCAGAATGCCGCCAAGCTGATCGAGGAACTAAGCAGCTCGCTGCCGAACGTGGCACGCGCTTCATGAACTGACGAAATATGGGAGGTATCGCGATGAAAAAGCTGCTGCTTCTTGCACTTTTGACCCTACCCTGCTTTGCCACATCTGCCTCGGCCGAGACGGTATCCTTCGTGACCGAGGAATACGCCCCCTTCAACTACCGCGACGGAAAAGTCATCAAGGGCGCGACCGTCGAGCAGGTCGAGAAGATCATGGCCGATATCGGCGTCGAGTATACGATCGAGATAATGCCCTGGGCCCGCGCCTTCAGTCTCGCGCGCGCGACACCCATGACCTGCGTATTCGCAACCGCCCACAATGCCGCGCGTGACGGCCTGTTCAAATGGGTCGAGCCGCTTCTCATCGACCGCAACATCCTGATCACCCGCCAGGGTTCGGGCGTCTCTGCCACCAATCTTGAAGAGGCAAAGAAATACGTCATCGGCACACAGCGCGACGATTACACGGAAGTGACGCTGAAGGAGAAGGGCTTTACCAAGCTCGACGTCGCCAGCGATTTCAACGCAACGCTGCGAAAGCTGCTTGGCGGGCGCATCGACATGATGCCGATCTCCGAACTCTATTTCGACAAGCTGAAGGCCGACCAGCCGCTGGAAATGGTGACGATACTGTCCTCCCAGCCGATGGGTATTGCCTGCGAGAAGAATTTCCCGGACGATCTCCTGGCCCGCATGCAGGCCTCGCTGGACAAGCTGATCGCCAGCGGCGAACAGAAGCAGATCTTCCTGAAATATGGTCTGCATCTGCTGAAATGATCGGCCGCCTGCCGTTCACACCTGCCTTTGCCACTTGACTTTGCCGCCATTTCGCGGTGGTGAACGCCAACAGCTCTTGCAAGGAAGACAGGCCATGCTGATCATTGCGGGTCTCGGCAATCCCGGCGCGAAATATGCCGGCAACCGGCACAATATCGGCTTCATGGCGGTGGATGCCATCTACCGCCGCCACAGCTTTTCGCCCTGGTCGAAGAAGTTCAAGGCAGAGATTTCCGAAGGCGAACTGGCGGGTGAGAAGGTGCTGCTGATCAAGCCGCAGACCTTCATGAATCTGTCGGGTGAAGCAGTCGGCGAAGCCATGCGCTTCTACAAGCTGCAGCCTTCCGATCTCGTGGCGATCTATGACGAGCTCGATCTGCCGGCCGGCAAGGCGCGGCTGAAGACCGGCGGCGGCCATGGCGGCCACAACGGCATCAAGTCGCTCGACGCCCATTGCGGTAAGGAATATCGCCGGCTGCGCCTTGGCATCGGCCATCCCGGCGTCAAGGAACTGGTGCATAACCATGTGCTCGGCGATTTCGCCAAAGTCGACAGCGACTGGCTGGAGCCACTGCTCGACACGCTTGCCGACAATGCCGAGATGCTGGTCCGCAAAGAGGATTCCCAGCTCATGAACAAGATCGCGCTGGCGCTGGGCGGTAAAGCGGAAGAGGAAAAGCCGAAACCGGAGAAGAAGCCGGCGGGAAAGTCCCATATCCATCAGGCCCGCAATCAGAGCCAGCAGAAGCTTCCTGCAACCGGTCCCATGGCCGAGATGCTGAAGAAGATGTTCGGCAACAAGGGCGACTGAACGCTATGGCTGGCGGGGATTTCATCATCCGACCTGCGGTCGTCGGCGATCTGCAGAACCTGATCACCCTTTACCAGCACCTCAGCCCGACCGATCCGGTCCTCGCGCCTGATGTGGCAATGGAACGTTTCTCCGCCATTCTCGCGCAGCCCGGCATGACGGTCCTCATTGGCGTTGCCGGCGAGATTGCTGCTGCGACCGTCACGCTGATCATCGTGCCCAACCTGACGCGCAATGGCGCCCCTTACGCACTGATCGAAAACGTCGTCACCCACGCCGATCACCGCAAGCAAGGTTATGCCGGCAGGGTCATCCGGCATGCGATTGCGCAAGCCTGGAATGCCGGCTGCTACAAGGTCATGCTGCTGACCGGATCGAAAAATCCGGCGACACTGCGTTTCTATGAAAATTGCGGTTTCATGCAGGACAAGACCGGCTACCATATCCGCCGGCCGTCTTGAGACGCCTGTCCTATTTCTCAGGCCCTTATTCCTCAGGCTCCGTGGTGAACATCAGCGGAAAGTCCATCTCCTTGGCAAGGTCGATGGCTTCTTTGGCCTTTGTTTCCGCTATGTCCTTAGTGCAGACAACCACTACGCACGAGCCGAGCTTGTGCGCCGTCATCATCACGCGGTAGCCGGTATCCTCGCTCATGCGGAAGACGATCTTCAGCACCATGATGACGAACTCGCGCGGCGTATAATCGTCATTGACGAGAATGACTTTGTAAAGCTTCGGCTTGTCCAGCTTGAGCTTCGTTCTGGTTTTGGGTTTCAAGGCAATATCGTTGTCAACCATCGGAAATCCGCCCTTGATGACATGGGAAGGGGGTTCGATCTAACTAAACTATTTCGATTGCAGAATTTCGACACTCGGTGTCGGCAAAAATCCCGCCGCAATAAGAATAAGGCCACTAGACCCTGTCGGCAAGGGAGCCGCGAGAAAAGCTCTCTAAGACTTGACCGCTCCCCTCCTTTATCCCATAGGCACGGCCAAGGAATTCTAGAGAACAGCAGGTTTCAGCCATGGGCTTCAAATGCGGTATCGTCGGCCTGCCGAATGTCGGCAAATCGACCCTCTTCAATGCGCTCACCAAGACGGCGGCAGCACAGGCGGCGAACTATCCTTTCTGCACGATCGAACCGAACACCGGCGAAGTGGCCGTTCCCGACGCGCGCATGCAGAAGCTTGCCAATATCGCCAAGTCGAAGGAACTCATTCCGACCCGGATCAACTTCGTCGATATTGCCGGCCTCGTGCGCGGCGCCTCGAAGGGTGAAGGTCTCGGCAACCAGTTCCTTGCCAATATCCGCGAAGTCGATGCCATTGTGCATGTGCTGCGCTGCTTCGAAGACGGCGACATCACCCACGTGGAAGGCCGCATCGACCCGGTTGCCGACGCCGATACGATCGAGACCGAACTGATGCTCGCCGACCTCGACAGCCTCGAGCGCCGTACCGAGCAGACGCGCAAGCGCGCCACTGGCAAGGACAAGGATTCCATGGCAATGCTGCCGATCATGGAAGCCTCGCTGGCGCTGCTGCAGGACGGCAAGCCAGTCCGCACGCTGCTTTCGAAGCTCGATGCCGAAGAGACCAACATACTGAAGGGCCTCAACCTTCTGACATCGCACCCGGTTCTCTACGTCTGCAACGTCGCCGAAGGCGATGCCTCGACCGGCAACAAATATACCGAGGCCGTCGCTGCGATGGCCAAGGCTCAGGGTGCCGAAACCGTCACCATCTCGGCGGCGATCGAATCCGAAGTCGCCCAGCTTCCGGACGAGGAGGCCAAGGAATTCCTCTCGGCCCTCGGTCTTGACGAAGCGGGCCTCGACCGCCTGATCCGCGCCGGTTACAAGCTGCTCCATCTCATCACCTATTTCACGGTCGGCCCGAAGGAAACGCGGGCCTGGACGATCGAGCGTGGCACCAAGGCGCCGCAGGCGGCCGGCGTCATCCACTCGGATTTCGAACGCGGCTTCATCCGCGCCAACACCATCGCCTATGACGACTACATCCAGTTCGGCGGCGAAGTCGGCGCCAAGGAAGCCGGCAAGGCGCGCGACGAAGGCAAGGAATATGTTGTCCAGGACGGCGACGTCATCCACTTCCGCTTCAACACCTGATTGACCAAAGCATGTCGCGCAAAAGTGTGCAGCGGTTTTGCGACAACGACATGTGCAGGACAAAGACTTAAAGCATGTGGTGATCTTTCAGGTCGCCATATGCTTTAAATGCTGCTCAGCCCGGCGGCAGCCTTTCCACGACGCCTGAGGGCAAAGCGCGCAGCACGATGCGCCGAAGCGGCATCCAGCCCGTACCGATGACGAGCACGATCACGCCGACGACAACAAGCGTTCCGAAGATGTAAGTATCGACGGTCGCACTCCCCTGCTGGAATATCCCATAGATCGCCAGTCCCAGTGTCAGCAGGCCGGACGTCACGAAAGCGCGCCGGTCGATGATCAGGCCAATCAGCATCAGCAGCGCGACGATCACGACGACAACAGGCGTCTTGAAGGAGCTGGCGTCCATGATATCCAGCCAGCCGCCGTCTAGTGAGAGCAATATCCGGATGCTGTAAAGCAGAGCCGGCGCGGCGACGAGATGAAGCCAGAAGGCGACATCCGATCGCGTCGTGCGGCGGAACCTGTCGCTGAGATCGAAGCCGAGTGCGGCGACGAACAGGCCAACGGCGCTGGCAAACAGGATGATCGACACGAGCGTCGGATGGTTGAGAATGAAGGCATCGTCGCCGCTCCCCCATTGCAGCAGGCGGAAGACAAGCGCGAGGACGAGGGCCAGCCCCGAGAAGATGCTAAGCGCAAGCGCAAGCGGCACACGGTAGCGCAGATAGAAAAGCCCCATGATGACAGGGAATGCGACGATGAACCTATCGATGCCATCACCGGTCAGCCACAGATCGGCATTGGAGGGATAGACCGACAGCATCATCCGGAAGGTCCAGGCAAAAACCGCCAGCGTCAGCACGACAGCCGGCAGCGCGAGGCGCTGGCGCTTCACGAGGATTTCCGCCAGCACCAGGATCGCAGGCAGCACCGCATAGAGCGAGACAAGCCCCCAGAGGCCCGCAAGTGCGATGAGAATGCCGATGGTGATCAGTACATCGTGGAAGCCGCGCACGAAGCGCGGTGTCTCGGTATCAGACCAGGCAGGCTCTTCAGGCCCGGCCGCCTGCGCCTCGACGGTCACGCCACGCGCCGCAAGGAACGGCGCCAGCCTCTCGCCGGCCTCGGCGGTAATCAGCCCCTCCCGCGCCGCCTCATCGAGTATCGACCTTAGTTCTGCCATTCTGGTTCGCCCCCAGGGAATCATTGAGCCCGCGCGGATGCTATTGTAAGCAATGAGGCCTGCCTATGATGAGAGACCCTGATGCCTGCAGAAAAGCTCGCCTATGAGGATTTCCAGCCCGGCCGGCGCTTCCCGCTCGGCCCGAAGCCGGTAACGGCACCCGAAATCATCGAATTCGCCGCGGAGTTCGACCCGCAGCCGATGCATCTGGACGAAGCGGCAGGCCGCGCCAGCATCCTCGGCGGCCTTGCCGCCTCCGGCTGGCACACTTCGGCGATGTTCATGCGCATGATGGCCGACAGTTTCGTGCTGAACTCGCTTTGCGAAGGTGCACCAGGCGTCGATTTCATGGAATGGCGCAAACCGGTGCTGGCAGGCGACACTCTCTCCGGCCATTCGACGGTGCTGGAGGCGCGTCCGATGCGCTCGCGTCCAGGCCTCGGCATCGTCAAATTCCGCCACGAGGTGGAAAACCAGCGCGGCGAACTGGTCTGTCTGTCGGAAAATTCCGTCATCTTCGGCATGCGTGGTAGCCCGGAGGCTGGCTTATGAGAATGACCGAACTTTACGCTGCCCGCGACAAGGTTGAGATCGGCACCTACGTCT
Organism: Rhizobium sp. 768_B6_N1_8; assembly: GCF_051811225.1. Taxonomy (NCBI): domain Bacteria; kingdom Pseudomonadati; phylum Pseudomonadota; class Alphaproteobacteria; order Hyphomicrobiales; family Rhizobiaceae; genus Rhizobium; species Rhizobium sp. 768_B6_N1_8. The sequence goes on from NZ_JBPWPV010000001.1 coordinate 3,026,117, forward strand.
TTACAGAGGAAAATATCCTCCGCTTCGCACGTAAATACGATCCGCAGCGTTTCCATACCGATAGCCAGGCCGCGAAAGACACCATGTTCGGCGCGCTCTGCGCCTCTGGCTGGCACACGACGGCCGCCTGGATGCAATGCTTCCTCAGATACTGGATGGCGGAGATTGACCGCCTGAAGAAGGAGGGCCTGGAACCGCCGAACCTTGGCCCCTCACCCGGCTTCCAGAAGCTGCAATGGCTGAAGCCGGTTTTTGTCGATGAGACGGTCAGCTACTCCGTGACCTTTCTCTCGGGCCGGCCGCTTGCGTCGCGGCCGGGCTGGCATCTCAACACCATTCTTTGTGAAGGCGTCAATCAGGACGGTATTCCCGTCATCCGTTTCGAAAGCAGCGTGCTGGAATTCGAATGATCCGGCTGGAGCAATTTCAGCAGAGCTTGCAACGGCTCTACTGAAATTGAGATGCTCAGTGGCCGGCGAATTCTACGAGCGTGTGCACGTCGACACCGAGATCTTCGAGCTTCTTGCGGCCGCCGAGATCCGGCAAGTCGATGACGAAGCAGGCACCGACCACTTCCGCGCCGATCTGGCGAAGAAGCTGTGTTGCGCCCACAGCAGTGCCGCCCGTGGCGATCAGATCGTCAACGAGGATTACCTTCTCGCCCGGCTGGACGGCATCGCGGTGCATCTCCATCTCGTCCACGCCATATTCCAGGCTATAGGCGATGCGCACCGTGTCATGCGGCAGCTTGCCCTTCTTGCGGATCGGCACGAAGCCCGAGGAAAGCTGATGCGCAACCGCGCCGCCGAGGATGAAGCCCCGCGCTTCCATGCCGGCGATCTTGTCGATCTTCAGACCGGCATAGGGCTGCACGAGCTCATCGACCGCCCGGCGAAAGGCACGCGGATTGCCGAGCAGCGTGGTGATGTCGCGAAAGATGATGCCGGGCTTGGGGTAATCCGGAATGGAGCGGATGCTGGCCGCAAGCTCCGAAAGCGTATTGTTCATCGATAATCCGTATCTGCGAGGGGCACAAAGCGCCCGCACACTATCAACTGCGTCGGATCAAACCAAATAAAAAAGGCGGCTAAAAAGCCGCCTTTTCCTCGGGACTAAGGGGCCGCTTAGTGATCGGTCCGGGAATAGATCGACCGCTTGGTCAGGTAGATCAGCACGGTGAAGATCAGCAGGAAGATCATGACCATGAAGCCGGTGCGCTTGCGTTCTTCGAGGTGCGGCTCGGACGCCCACATCAGGAACGACGAGACATCCTTGGAATACTGATCGACCGTCTGCGGCGAACCATCGTCATAGGTGACCTGGTCGTCGGAGAGCGGCTTCGGCATGGCGAGCACGTCAGCGGCATGGAAATACGGATTGTAATGCGAGCCCTGCGCCACCTTGACGCCCGCCGGCGGCTCTTCGTAGCCGGTCAGCAGCGCGTGAATGTAGTCGGGGCCGCTTTCCTGATACTGCGTGAAGATGTCGAAGACGAACTGCGGGAAGCCGCGCTCGACTTCGCGCGCCTTGGCGAGCAGCGACATGTCAGGCGGAGCCGCACCGTTGTTAGCGGCAGCAGCCGCTTCCACATTCGGATAGGGCGACGGGAAGTGGTCAGACGGAACCGCCTTGCGGGTGAACATTTCACCGCTGGCATCCGGGCCGTCCTGGACTTCGTAATTGGCCGCGAAGGTCTTCACCTGCGCATCCGAATAGCCGAGCTCGCTCAGCATGCGGAAGGGTACGAGGTTCATCGAGTGGCAGGCGGAACAGACTTCCGTGTAGACCTTCAAGCCACGCTGGAGCTGGCCCTTGTCGTAGTGACCGAACGGACCCGCGAAGGTCCAGTCGATTTCCTTGGGCTCCTTCAGCGGATAATGCGGCGTAGCGCTTTCCTCGTGATGAGCGGCCGGAGCCGCTGCTTCCTGAGCAAAAGCCACACCGGCAACACCGGCTGTGACCGCGAGCGACAGAATGCTTGCAACAAGCTTTTTCATGTTTCTATTCCTTCCCGTCGCTCGCTCAGGCCTTGGCCGCAGCAATCTTGTTGCGCTTTTCGAGCACCGCTTCAGTGATCGAGTTCGGAATACGGCGCGGTGTTTCCACCAGACCGAGAACCGGCATCGCGACCAGGAAGAAGGCGAAGTAGAGGAGTGTGCAGACCTGCGAGATCGTCGTGTACAGGCCTTCTGCAGGCTGTGAGCCAAGCCAGCCGAGGATGATCGCGTTGATCACGAACAGCCAGTAGAACAGCTTGAACCACGGACGATAAACCGCCGAGCGCACCTTCGAAGTGTCGAGCCAGGGCAGGAAGAACAGCACGAGGATCGCGCCGAACATGACGAGGACGCCGCCGAGCTTGGAGTCGATCGGACCGACGTTGAAGGTGATCGAACGCAGCATGGCGTAGAACGGCAGGAAGTACCATTCCGGAACGATGTGGGCCGGGGTCTTCAGCGGGTCGGCCGGAATGTAGTTGTCGGCATGGCCGAGATAGTTCGGCAGGTAGAAGACGAAGTAGGCATAGACGATCAGGAAGACCGAGACGCCGAGCGCATCCTTGAGCGTTGCGTAAGGCGTGAAACGAACCGTGTCCGTCTTGGTCTTGACCTCAACGCCCGTCGGGTTCGTCTGGCCGACCACATGCAGAGCCCAGATGTGCAGGACAACGACGCCGGCGATCATGAAGGGCAGCAGGTAGTGCAGCGAGAAGAAACGGTTCAGCGTCGGCTGGTCGACGGCGAAGCCGCCGAGAAGGAACTGCTGAACCCATTCGCCGACCAGCGGAAAGGCCGAGAAGAAGCCGGTGATAACAGTCGCGCCCCAGAAGGACATCTGGCCCCAGGGTAGAACGTAGCCCATGAAGCCGGTTGCCATCATCAGCAGGTAGATGACGACGCCGAGGATCCAGAGGATTTCGCGCGGCGCCTTATAGGAGCCGTAGTAGAGGCCGCGGGCGATGTGCAGGTAGACGGCGACGAAGAAGAACGAAGCGCCGTTGGCATGCATGTAGCGCAGCAGCCAGCCGTGGTTGACGTCACGCATGATCTTTTCAACGGAGTTGAAGGCGATCGTCGTGTCGGCGGCATAGTGCATGGCGAGCGTGACGCCCGTCAGGATCTGTACGATCAGCATGACGGCGAGCATGGCGCCGAAAGTGTAAGCGTAGTTCAGGTTCCGCGGAACCGGATAGGCAATGAAGCTGTCATAGACCATGCGCGGCAGCGGAAGGCGCGCATCGACCCACTTTTCCAGGCCGGTTGATGGTTCGTAGCTGGAATGGCCACTCATTAATCAGTCTCCCCTCAACCGATCTTGATCTTCGTGTCGGACAAAAACGAAAAGGTCGGAATCGCCAGGTTCTGCGGCGCCGGACCTTTGCGGATGCGGCCGGCCGTGTCGTAGACCGAGCCATGGCAGGGACAGAACCAACCATTGTATTCACCGGCCTGACCGAGCGGAACGCAGCCGAGATGGGTGCAGGTGCCGATCATGACGATCCAGTTTTCCTTATCCTTGCCGCCCGAGCGGTCGGCGCCCGTTGCCGGAGCGTCGGGAGGAAGGTTTGCGTTGCGAGCGATCGGGTCCTTGAGATCCGACAGCTGGACGTCAGCGGCGGCCTTGACTTCTTCCGGCGTGCGGTTGCGGATGAAGATCGGCTTGCCGCGCCACTTGACCGTCAGCGACATGCCGGGCGTAAGGCTTGCGACATCGACTTCGATGGAAGCCAATGCCAGCGTCGACGCATCCGGGCGCATCTGGTCGATGAACGGCCATGCAACCGCAACGGCACCGACCGCACCAGCCATGCCAGTGGTGAGATAAAGGAAATCACGGCGAGTGGGCTCTGAAGCCTCGCTTGTCGTTACGTGTTCGCTCACGGCTTAACCATCCTCTGCGCAATTGTCGCGGAATTCCGCCCTGCCCCTCCAGAGGCGGCGAATCTATCAGAACAAATTTCGGCCATAGATTCCCCACCAATCCGGCGCGTTCTATGCTTGATCGCAAATTATGTCCAGCCTTGGCAAGGGGATGGGGGCACAATGTCGCGGGAAATTTCAGTGAATTTTTTAAGGCAATCACTGGCTTGCAACTTTGCTGCGTTGCAACAAACGAGGGGGCGTGTTAGGCGCTGGTGAGTTTGCCATATGAATTTGGATTTGCGCCGATGAGGCATACTGTTTTCTGCGTATTGAGCGTCCTCATCACCATTGTCCTGGCCCTCGTTTCGCTCCGCTATTTTACCGATTTCTGGCTGCTTTCGCTCGTTTACAGCTTCCAGATTCATCTCAGCATCGTTTGCGCCGTCGGCGCGGTCATTGCCCTCTTTTTCAAGCGGCACTGGTATGGCTTTCTGATGCTGGCGGTGGCAACCTTCCTGAATATCCACGGTGTCATCATGCTGCGCGAATTCGCCGGCAGGACGCCTCCGGAGAATGCCCCTCGCCTTTTCCGGCTAATGTCCTTCAACATCGAGAATGACAATTTTGAAAACGGTGAGCGGATTGCCGACGCCATACTGGCTTCAGGCGCCGATGTGGTCGACATCATGGAGGCCGAGCCGGTCTTTGCGCAGTTGCCACGGCTGCTGCAACTCTATCCCTACCGCATCGGCTGCGATGCGAGCGAGACATGCGATACGCTTGTGCTGTCGAAGCGTCCCTTTGTCCAGCAGGAGATCCATGACATCGGCGAGCTTTGGAAAAAGCGGCTCGTGTCGGTTTCGATCGACTTCGATGGAACGCCTGTCGATTTCCTGTTCCCTCACCTGTCCAAGCCATATTTTGATGATTTCCAGTCTGACGAACTCCAGGATCTCCCGACTTTCATGCAATCTCACACGGGGGCTCTGGTGGTCGCCGGAGACTTCAATTCCTCGATCCTCGCGCCGACGATTCAGCACTTTCTGCGCGGAACCGGCCTGACCACAGATTTCCCGGAACCAACCACCTGGCCGGTCAGCGCCGGCTCGTTCGGCATCAGCATCGACCATATCTTCGCAAGACCGCCGCTGCTCATCCGCTCGACGAGCCGGCTGGAGGACAGCTTCGGCTCGAACCATTACGGCCTAGTCAGCGATTTCGTTCGCGAATACTGAGCGCGTATCGTCATCGGAAGCGAGGAAGCCGCCGGACTGACGTGCCCAGAGTTCAGCGTAGAGCCCACCCTGCTTGAGGAGCGCATCATGCGTTCCTTCCTCGATGATCTTGCCGCGGTCGATCACGACGAGCCTGTCGAGTGCGGCGATGGTCGAAAGCCGGTGGGCGATCGCAAGCACCGTCTTGCCTTCCATCACACGGTTGAGGTTCGATTGTATCGCCTCTTCCACTTCCGAATCGAGCGCTGACGTCGCCTCGTCGAGAACAAGGATCGGCGCATCCTTGAGCATCACACGCGCAATGGCGATACGCTGGCGCTGGCCGCCCGAGAGCTTGACCCCGCGCTCGCCGACATGCGCGTCAAAACCCTTGCGGCCCTGCTGGTCCCGCAGCCGCTCGATGAAATCGAGCGCTTCGGCGCGTCCGGCAGCCTCGACAAGGCGTTCCTCTCCGGCATCGGGCCGGCCGAAGAGGATATTGTCACGCACGGAGCGATGCAGCAGCGACGTATCCTGGCTGACCATGCCGATCTGCATACGCAATGATTCCTGGGTGACGGCGGCGATATCCTGCCCATCGATCAGAATGCGTCCACCTTCGAGATCGTAAAGACGCAGGAGAATATTCACCAGCGTCGACTTGCCCGCACCGGAGCGGCCGATGATGCCGACCTTTTCGCCAGGACGGATCGTCAGCGAAAAATTGTCGATGACCGCATTCTCCTTGCCGTAGTGGAAGGAAACATTTTCGAAACGGATACCGGGCTGCTTGATGACGAGTTCTTTCGCATCGGGGCGGTTGACGAGATGCAGCGGTTGGGAAATCAGCTCGGCCGCATTCTGAATGGTGCCGAGATTGCGCATGATGCCGTTAAACTGGGTCATCAATCGGCCGAGAAGGAAGTTCAACCGCAGAACCAGCGTCAGCGAAAAGGCGACCCCACCCGAGCTGATCAGCCCGCGCAGCCACAGATCGATGCTGAGGCCGGCCATGGTGACGATCATCAGGCCCGAGAGCAGCGCCATAGACGCACGAACCCCGGTGATGAAACGCGTGAACTTCAGCACCGTTTCCTGATAGGCGTTGAAGCCGTCAAGCATGTAGCGGTCGCTCTCCTCGTCGCGTGCGAAGAGCTTCAGCGTCTGGATATTGCTGTAGGCATCGACGATGCGGCCATTGAGCAGCGAGGCTGCCTCTGCGGTTTCACGCGAGTGATAGCGGATGCGCGGCACGAAATAGCGGGCAAGCACGCTGAAAGCCGCCAGCCAGAAGAGAACCACCGCCGCCAGCGAGAAATCGAGCTGCCCGACCAGAACCAGCGTGGTGACGGCATAGATGCCGACGAACCAGACGCTTTCCATCAGCGATGTCACGAGATCGCCCGTCGCCTGCCCCGCCGACCAGACCTTGGTAACGATGCGGCCGGAAAAATCGCTCTGGAAGAAAGCAAGCGACTGGCGCGACACATGCAGATAGGACTGCCAGCGCGCCAGATTATAGAAACCCGGCGTGATCACCTGCTGGTCGATCAGCGCGATCAGGAAGGCAACGACGAAACGGACAATGCCGATCAGCGCCAGCATGCCGAAAATCTCGCCGCCATGGGCGGCCAGAAGCGTGCCCCAGCCGGCTCCGGGCTTGATCGTGCTGAGGATGTCGACGAGGCGCCCGACGAACCAGAAGAGGGCTGCTTCGATTGCCGCCGACATGCCGCCGAGCACCAGCATGGCGATAAAAGGCCACCTGGCCTGACCGATGTAGAACCAGATGAATCCGAAAGTATTGCGCGGCGGCTGAAGATTGTCGCTGGCGCGGAAAGGATCTATCCAAGTTTCGAACAGGCGAAGGATCGGAGTGAGCAGCATCACCGCGATATAGGCCCGTTCAGAATTGCGGCAAAGAGAATATAAGGCGGACGCAACCTTATATTTTCGTAATGATCGGTAATATCGGCGTCATCTCCCTTGATACGGGTGGAAGCAGCCACGATCTCGTGCCATGATCGCGCCTTACCGGAGACCGCAGATATGGAAACGAAAACGCTCAATGCGCATCTTCCGCTTTCCCTTGCGGAAAAGCTCGACGCCCTGGCGGACGCGCTGGATGTGCCGCGCGACAGCATCGTGACGGAAGCCATCGCAAGCTGGATCGAACGGGAGGAACGGCTGCGGATTTTCACGCTTCAGTCGCTTGCTTCGAACTCGATCATCGTCGTGGAGCATCATCGCGTCATCGACTGGGCCGACAGCCTCTGCGCCGACCGAGTCCGCACGCTCTAAGCGGAAAATTGATTTCTTCGGCAGGACAAAAGAAAAGCCCTCCCCGCAGAAACGGGAAGGGCTTATTTTATTGGGCTGCGACTTCGGCCTCTTCCTCGTGATCGGCGAGGAAGCCGCCGGACTGGCGATTCCATAGATCGGCATAGATACCGCCATGGCTGACCAGTTCGCCATGCGTGCCGCTTTCGATAATGCGGCCCTTGTCCAGCACGATCAGCCGGTCCATCTCGGTTAGCGTCGACAGGCGGTGAGCGATCGCGATGACAGTCTTGCCTTCCATCAGCGCGAAGAGGTTTTCCTGGATCGCCGCTTCCACTTCGGAATCGAGCGCCGAGGTCGCCTCGTCGAGCACCAGGATCGGCGCATCCTTCAGGAAGACGCGGGCGATCGCGATACGCTGGCGCTGGCCGCCGGAAAGTTTCACACCGCGCTCGCCGACCTGCGCATCAAGCGCCTTGCGGCTGTGCATGTCGACAAGCCCTTCGATGAACTCCCAGGCATTCGCCCGTCTTGCCGCCTCGATGACGTCCTCATCGGTTGCGTCAGGACGCCCATAGGCAATGTTGTCGCGGATCGAGCGATGCAGCAATGACGTATCCTGCGTCACAACACCAATCAACGAGCGCAGGCTATCCTGCGACACATCTGAGATATCCTGGCCGTCGATGGTGATGCGCCCGGCTTCCAGATCGTAGAAACGCAGGAGCAGGTTCATCAGCGTCGTCTTGCCTGCGCCGGAGCGACCGACCAGACCGACCTTCTCGCCGGCCTTGATATCGAGCGACAGGTTGTCGATGATGCCCTTGCCCTTGCCATAGTGGAAGCCGATGCGTTCGTAATGGATCGCACCCTTCTTCGCCGTCAGCGCAGGCGCACCCGGCTTGTCGACGATATCGTGCTGCTTCGACATCATCTCCATGCCGTCATAGACGGTGCCGATGTTTTCGAAGAGCGCCGAGACTTCCCACATGATCCACTGCGACATGCCGTTGACGCGCATCGCAAGGCCGATGGCGATGGAAATCGCGCCGACCGAGATCGTGCCGTTCAGCCACAGCCAGATGGACAGGCTGGAAATGACAAACAGCGAAATGCAGTTGTTCATGTAGACGCTCATATGGAAGAGCGTCACCTTGCGCATTTGCCTGTGCACCGTGTCAAGAAAGCCGTCCATGCTCTCCTTGGCATAGACCTCTTCACGGCCTGCATGGGAGAACAGCTTCACGGTGGCAATGTTCGTATAGCTGTCCACTACGCGGCCAGTCATCAGCGAGCGAGCATCCGCCTGCTGCGCCGCAATCTTGCGAAGCCGCGGCACGAAATAGGCGACGATGCCGACATAGATGCCGAGCCAGGCGAGGATCGGCAGCATCAGCCGCCAGTCGGCAGCCGCGATGATGACGATCATCGACAGAAAGTAGGTCACGACATAGACGAAGACGTCGAGGATCTTCATGACCGTTTCGCGCACGGCAAGCGACGTCTGCATGACCTTTGTGGCAACGCGTCCGGCGAACTCGTTGGCAAAGAAGGTCATGCTATGGCGCAGCAGGAAGCGGTGCATCTGCCAGCGCGCGATCATCGGATAATTGCCGAGCATCATCTGGTGCATGATCAGCGAATCGAGACCGGCAATGAGCGGCAGTCCGATCAGCACCAGCGCGCCCATCCAGATCAGCTTGTGACCCTCATTCTGCAGGAAGGTCGCCTTATCGGCATTCGTCAACCAGTCGACGATATCGCCAAGGAACTGGAAGAGCGCCACTTCACCGACTGCGATCAGCGCCGTCAAGAAGGCCATAAGCGCAAGCCATCCCGCCGCCGGCTTGCTGTAGTGCCAGCAGAAGGCAAAAAGACCCTTCGGGGGAGCGACCGGCTCCTCGCTCGGATAGGGATTAAGTCGCCGTTCGAACCAGTCAAACATGAAATCGCTCCAGAACTTCCGCGTTCCGGCCCCGGCTTTGCGCTCTTAGGGCGCACGAAAGCACATATGGGAACCGGAGGCTCAAGGGGCGAGGCCGTGATGGCCGCGCAATTATTCAAAATGGGCAATTGGGGAAAGAAAAGCGCCTTATATGCGCCAGATCGCCAAGCGTGGCATCACGGGCGGGAGACGCATCAGCACAAATATATCCATGTCGGCGCTCCCTGTTGGCGATTGAAGATATGCACCGATAACGCGAAAATGCCTAAATTTCCAGCCCCGACCGCTCGGAAAGTGGCCATCGACAGGTCAAAAAGCGTTCTGTTGCCTCAAAATCACAGTTCGGATAGGCAAGTTGCTTATCATCTCAACGGACAATTTCCCATGGCAGACCTCAGACTGGCGCTCTATCAACCCGATATCCCAGGCAATACCGGAACGATCCTGCGCCTTGCCGCCTGCCTGGGTTTTGCGGTCGACATCATCGAGCCCGCCGGTTTCGACATTTCCGATCGAAATCTGAAGCGCGCGGGCATGGACTATCTGGCCGCCGCCGCCCTCACCCGCCATGTCAATTGGGAACGCTTCGAGGAATGGCGCGCAGCCACCGGCCGCCGCCTGATCCTCGCCACCACGAAGGCATCGCAGCGCTACACGGATTTCGTCTTCCGTCCCGACGATATCTTGCTCTTCGGCCGTGAAAGCGCCGGCGTGCCCGATCATGTGCATGAACGCGCCGATGGGCGCATTCTGATTCCGATGGTGGAAGGCCAGCGTTCGATCAACCTTGCCGTCTCCGCCGCGATGATAACAGGCGAGGCAATGCGGCAGACCGTCTGGTCGTGAACCGGCCCATGCCGATCCTTGGCGGCCTTGATGTCGCAAACAACGCTTTGAATCGACGCAAAAGCGCCTATATTAATTAGCCAGGCAATCAATAATTCTGCACAAGCAGTGAGATTCCAATGATTTACTCGACTACGGAAACGTAGAACCGAGAAAACCTTCTCAAGAAGAAGAAAAAGACCAAGGCCATGGAATCCACGATCGTCATGATCAATCTGTTCGGCGCGATTGCGCTGCTGCTCTTCGGCCTTGCGCAGGTCAAGGACGGCGTTACGCGTGCCTTCGGCGCACGCCTGAGGACCGGGCTTGCGACAGGCACGGCGAACGGGCCGCGCTCGATCCTGTCAGGTTTCCTGGCAACCATCGCCCTGCAGAGTTCGACCGCGACGGCCCTGATGACGGCCTCTTTCGTGGAGCGCGACCTCATCAAGCCGCGCATGGCCCAGATCGTGCTGCTCGGCGCCAATGTCGGGACTGCCGTGACCGCCTGGATAGTCGCTACCGGCATCGAATGGCTTTCGCCGCTGCTTATTCTTGGCGGCATCGTGCTCTATCGCGGAAAGTCCAGCGCCCGCCACGGCGGCGGCGCGGCCATGATCGGCATCGGCCTGATGCTGCTCTCCCTGCATCTACTGAGCAATGCGACGGAGCCCATGCGGACATCGCCGGCACTGGCTGCCTTCATCGGCCTGCTCGGCGATGCCTGGCCGGTCGCTCTGTTTTTTTCCGCAGCGCTTGCCTTCATCTCGTCGTCGAGCCTTGCGGTCGTCGTCCTGATCCTGTCGCTCGCGTCAACGGGCATCGTGTCCCCGGAACTGATCATCGTTCTCGTCCTCGGCGCCAATCTCGGCGGCGCGATTCCGCCCGTTGTCGCCACCCTCTCCGGCCCTGCCTCGGCGAGACGCGTCACGCTCGGCAATCTCATCGTCCGCACCGCGGGCTGCCTGATTGCGCTGCCGCTTGCCGGCTATGCAGCGCCGCTGCTCCAAATGCTGCCCTTCGGCCCCGCCAAGCTGCCAGTCGATACGCATCTGATTTTCAACATCCTTCTTGCCGCCGTTGCCTGGCCCTTTTCGCGGATGTTGGCTATCTTTACCGCCCGCCTGGTGCCCGATGACGTGCAGCCGGATCAGGGTCCCAAGTTTCTCGATATGCAGGAGCTGTCGACGCCCGTCGTGGCCCTTGCCAGCGCGACGCGCGAAGTGCTCGGCGTCGGCGATCTGATCGAACGCATGCTCCTGCGCGCTTCCGATGCCTTCGAACACAATGACATGTCCAAGCTCGCCGAGATCCCTGCGCTCGAAAAACGCGTGGATCTGCTGCAGCAGGAGGTGAAGGTCTATCTCTCCAAGCTCGGCCGTGGCGGTCTTAGCGACGAGAATGCCCGCCGCTCTATCGTTATCATCGACTATGCGATCAACCTCGAGCATATGGGCGACATCATCGAGAAAGGCCTGCTGGAGCAGGTCGGCAAGAAGGTCTCGCTCGGCCTGAAATTCTCCGAAGACGGCTACAGGGAATTGCGCAAACTGTTTGATCTGACGATCGACAACCTGCGCGTCGCCCAGACGATCTTCGTCACCCGCGACTTCAATCTCGCCCGGCAGATGATGGAAGTGAAGGTGGAGGTCCGCCGCATGGAAAAGCAATCGGCCGAGCGGCACCTGGAGCGGCTGCGCGACGGGCGTGCCGACAGCCTCCAGACGAGCTCACTTCATCTCGATATGCTGCGTGACCTGAAGCGTATCAATGCGCACATCGTCTCAGTGGCGCATCCGATCCTCGACGAAAGCGGCCTTCTGATCGAAAGCCGCCTGCGTGATGCAGCCGAATAAGTTCAATCGGCGGATGGCAAGCGACGCATGGTGAATTCGATCTGGTCGCCTTCCAGCTGGCGCCAGCTTTCCACTTCGGTCCAATAGGCGGCTTTCGGATATTCGTCGAACCATTCGCGCGCCTTGGCGCGGGCTTCCAAAAGCCCCATCCGGTATGTTTCGCGGACAAAATGATCCCGCTCGCGGGCGGACGCCTCTGCCCGATGCTTTGCTATTCTGCGCTTCAAGCCTTCGAAGGGCGGAGGCCCCGGAATTTTTGCCATAAAACCTACCTCTGCATGAAAAGTAGTATCGAAATCCGCCCTTTGCGAGTCGAATCTTGCAGGCGCTTTCCACTGCTGGCAGGCTTCTGCTGCACCTGCTAAACCGGGATTGTAATCAACAAAGAGCGAATCGCATGGAAAGACCGGAACTGCCGATCGGCCTGCCCGAAGACATCGAGGACAAAAAGACTGCCGCCCGTACATGGTTCGAGGGGCTGCGGGACACGATCTGCGCTTCCTTCGAAGCGCTGGAGGATGAACTAGAAGGTCCCCTCTCCGATCAGGAGCCCGGCCGCTTTGTCGCCAAGGACTGGTCCCGCGAAAACGGTGCCGGCGGCGGTGGCCGCATGTCGATGATGGAAGGCCGCGTCTTCGAAAAGGTCGGCGTTCATACATCCACCGTCTATGGCGAATTCGCGCCCGACTTCCGGGCACAGATACCGGGCGCCGCCGAAGATCCGCGCTTCTGGGCGTCGGGAATTTCGCTGATCGCCCATCCGGTCAATCCCAACGTGCCGGCCGTTCACATGAACACCCGCATGGTCGTCACCACCAGCCGCTGGTTCGGCGGCGGCGCCGACCTGACCCCGGTTCTCGGTCGCCGCCGCACGCAGGAAGATGAAGACACACAGCTCTTCCACAAGGCCATGGAAATCACCTGCCGTAACCATGCGGTCGCCGATTACGATGCCTACAAGAAATGGTGCGACGACTATTTCTTCCTCAAGCACCGCAACGAGGCGCGCGGTGTTGGCGGCATCTTCTACGACTGGCTGCATTCCGACGAGGAAGCCGGCGGCTGGAAAGCCGATTTCGCCTTCACACGTGACGTCGGCCGGGCCTTCGCCATGGTTTACCCCAAGATCGTCCGCTCAAACTTCAACAAGGACTGGACGGAGGCCGACCGTGACGAACAATTGATTCGCCGTGGCCGCTATGTCGAGTTTAATCTGCTCTACGACCGAGGGACGATCTTCGGCCTGAAAACCGGCGGCAATGTCGAATCCATTCTTTCTTCCCTGCCGCCCGTCGTGCGCTGGCCATAAGCCGGCGCCAAGCATGCGGGCAAAGACCGGCATGCTGACAAAGGCAAACCTGCTGATAAATTTGAAATACTATTCCGGTAAAATCGCGTTGAACGGCCTTCATCAGAACTGAGTGCGTCCTAAATTAGTCTCTGTGCGTTACAATCGGAGGAGGATTGTCATGACGGTACAAAGCAGCTCGCCTGCTTCTGCAGATATCCAGGAAACGTCCCGCGCAATCGAAGCGCCCGAGTTTCTAACGCGCATCGCCGAAGACTTGAGAGCGAAAAGCGGTTCCGACCTGCCGCTCTCCTGCTTTGTCGAGCAGGTGAAATTGCAGCTGGCAGGCGGCAAGACTCCGGAAGAACTTCAACAGCAGGCAACAGGTGCTGCCAACAGCAACAAGCCTGCGCACCTTTCGGAGACTTACATGGCCTGGGCAATGCCGCATCAATAAACAGAGCCTTTCGGCCGGCGTCCAAGTCGGCCGAAGCTTTCTCTCCCGGAACCTTCTCCGTTGCCGCACATTTCTCAAGCGCGCGAAAGCGCGATGGTTTTGCATTTCAGAGACAGGAGAAGAACCATGCGACTTTTCGAATGCGGTACACTCGTTCCCGGATGCGATTGGCACACCAGGGCCGACAATGACGCTGAAGTCGTTCGCCGCGCCGTCGAACATATGAGAACAGCCCACGGCGAAACGACCATTCGCGAAAACATGGTGGACAATATCAAGGCCCGCATCCGCGACGAAGCGAACGCGGCCTGATCTCAACCTGCAATCTCCGAGAGCCGGGCGAGCAATGCCGCCCGGTCGGAGACAAAATTCTCTTCCACCCACTGGTTTTCCAAGGTCGACAGGATTTCACCGACCTTCGGGCCGGCCTGTATGCCCTTGGCCATCACGTCTGCGCCGTTCAGCGGAAACTGCGGTTTCTTCCAGATGCGCGCATGATCCAGAAGCTTCGAAAGGCGCGCCGAACGGCTCATCTCATCAAAACTACCATTCTCTGCCTTGCCCCGAGCAATGCCAAGCGCCAGTTTCAGCCGCACGATGATGCCGTCTGCGCCATTTCTGTAGAGCAGCTTCTCGAAGGCGGCAGCGGAAATCTCGTCATTGACCGGGGCGGCTTTTGCCCAGGCCCTGAAATAGGCGGCTTCCGCATTCGAAAATTTCAGCCGTGCTGCCAATTCCTCCAGCCGCACCGGATCGGGCGGAATGATCGAGGCCAGCCGCAGCAGCGGATCAGGCTCCCAGCCGAGCGCCTTCTCGGTCGCAACAAGCGCCGGGATGGCATCGATGCCCCATTTTTCCGTTTCCGGCAGGATTTCCGAGAGAACTGCAACCTGCCGCATCCAGAGAAGCGCGCGGCCTGGATCTTCCGCCGACAGGAGCTTTCTGAGCTCCGACCAGACCCGTTCGGCCGACAGCGTTTTCAGCTTCGAACGCGCTGAGGATGACGCTCTCAGCCCTTCTGCATCGGGCCGTCCGGAACCGTACCAGGCGAAGAAACGGAAGAAGCGCAGGATGCGCAGATAGTCCTCGGCGATCCGCGTCGCTGCATTACCGATGAAGCGGATATTGCGCTTCTCGATATCATCGAGCCCGCCGACGAGATCGATCACCTCGCCCGCAGCATTTGCGTAAAGTGCATTGATGGTGAGGTCGCGCCGTTCCGCATCCGATTGCCAGTCCGCGCTGAAGGCCACCTTGGCGCGACGGCCATCCGTTTCCACATCGGTACGCAACGTCGTCACTTCGAAGGGGCGGCCATCGATGACGAGCGTCACCGTTCCGTGGTCAATGCCGGTCGGTACCGCCTTGACGCCAGCAGCAGCGGCCCGCTCCATGACTGTTTCCGGCAGCAGCGTGGCGGCGATATCGATATCGGCGACCGCAAGCCCCATCAGGCTGTTGCGCACCGCGCCACCGACCACACGCCCTTCCCCGCCATCAGCGTTCAGTAGCGCAAAGACCCGACCGAGCGCCGGATCCTGAAACCATGCCTGGTCGGCAACAGAGGTCATGCATAAAGCCTTTCATAAAGCGTGCGGACGATGCCGGCGGTGATGCCCCAGATCATCCGCGTTTCATAGGGCACGCGGTAGAAATGCCGGTCGATACCATCAACTACCCGCTTGTCCCGTGTGTGATTGGCAGGATCCATCAGGAAGGAAAGCGGCACCTCGAAAACGTCGTCCACTTCGATCGGATTGAGCTGCAGCGAAAAACCGCGTTGCACAACGCCGAGAACGGGCGTGATGCGGAACCCGGTGGACGACAGATAGTTCGGCAGCCGGCCGACCGTCTCGACGAAGCCGCCGCCAAGACCAATCTCCTCCTCGGTTTCGCGGATCGCGGCCATCTCGGGCGAGACATCCTCGGGATCGATCGAACCACCGGGAAAGGCGATCTGGCCGGAATGCTTGCGAAGTGTCGACGTTCGCTTGGTGAAGATCACCTTCGCCTCTTCGCCATCATCGACGACGGGCACCAGCACGGCCGCATCACGGAGTTTCAAGGTCTCGGCCAGCGCAACGATATCGGGATTGAGCACATGGTCGCCATGGTCGCGCCAGGCGTGATCGATGGGTGCGCCGATCTGGTTGAGCGCACGGCGACGGAACTCGGCAGCCGAAAACGGGGGATAGGTCTTGCTGATCGCTTCACTCATCGGGAGGCTGCTTCCAGTTCATCGGCCGGCATGATCGGAAAAATCTCACCACCGGAGCGAACGACGAACATCTCCCGGCCGGCGACCTCGGCCACCTCGCCGAGTTCGACCAGTTCATACATCACGGCGCGTGACACCAATGCTTCAAGCCGGCCCCGCACATGCAGGTAGGGCTTCAGTTCACTGTCTTTCCCATACTCTGGCCCATGATCCGGAAAGCGCAGAGGGTGATCCTTGCCGGCCTCGATGACATCGCCGACATTGGTGCGGAAGGTCAGAACCTGCTGGCCATCTCGCTCACTTGCATTCATCTCGACGGCCACAAAGGGTGCGTCAATGACCCTGATGCCGACCTTTTCCACAGGAGTTACGAGATAGGTTTTCCCGTCTTCGTCCTTCCTCAAAACGGTCGAAAAGAGCTGGACCAGCGGAGCCCGGCCGATCGGCGTGCCCATGTAGAACCATGTGCCATCCGCCCGAATTTCCATGTTGATATCGCCGCAAAAGGGCGGATTCCATTTCTCGACAGGCGGCAAGCCGCGCTTTTTGCCGGATTTCGCCTCGGAAGCGCGCAAAATCAGCGCGGCAAGCCCCGCCGCATCTGCCGTATGCCTCATTTCCTCGGCTGCCATTCTTCTGTCCCGGTTTGCTCTTAACAAAATAAAGTCACGAGATAGTCATTTGAAACAAACTTGTCAGCCCGCAACATCTTCATAACTGTATCGGGTATGAGGCACGCCTATTAAAGTCAGACGATTCGCAGCCGAATGATTTCAGCCGTTGGAGATGCCCGTGGGTATGATCAAGACCGAAGCCAGCCTCGATGAACAGGCGATTGTCGCCGCCGCAGAAAGAGCGCTATCCGATATCGCCGCCATCCGCACGGAAGTTTCCAAGGTCATCTTCGGTCAGGAAAGCGTGGTTGAAAACACGCTTCTCGCCGTTCTCTCCGGTGGTCATGCCCTCCTCGTCGGTGTTCCCGGCCTTGCCAAGACGAGGCTCGTGACGACGCTCGGCGAAGTCCTCGGCCTTGCCGCAAACCGTATCCAGTTCACGCCCGACCTGATGCCTTCGGATATCCTGGGTTCCGAAGTGATGGACCAGGACGGGAGCGGCCGCCGCTCCTTCCGTTTCGTCAAGGGGCCGGTTTTCGCCCAGCTTCTGATGGCCGACGAAATCAACCGCGCTTCGCCGCGCACCCAGTCGGCACTTCTGCAGGCGATGCAGGAATATCATATCACCATTGCCGGCCAGCGTTATGACCTGCCCTCACCCTTCCACGTTCTCGCAACGCAGAACCCGCTGGAGCAGGAAGGCACCTATCCGCTTCCCGAAGCCCAGCTCGACCGCTTCCTTCTGCAGGTCGATGTTCACTATCCCGAACTTGCCGCCGAGCGCCAGATCCTTCTGGAAACGACGGGTCTCACCGAAGCCAAACCCGAACCGGTCATCAATGCGGCACGCCTGTCCGAAATCCAGACGCTCGTACGCCAGATGCCGGTCAGCGATACCGTCGTCGATGCCATCCTCTCGCTCGTGCGCTCAGCCCGTCCAGGCCAGGGCAATGCCTCCACCGACAAGCATGTGGCCTGGGGGCCTGGCCCGCGCGCCGGCCAGGCGATGATGCTGTGCGCCCGCGCCCGCGCGCTCTATGAGGGCCGTCTGGCGCCCTCGCTCGACGATATCTACGCTCTGGCCGAGCCCGTTCTCGAGCACCGCATGGCACTGACCTTCGCCGCCCGCGCCGAGGGCATGTCGGTGCGCGACGTCATCGCCGGACTGGTCAAGCAGGCAAAGGGATAAGGAAGCGCTGCGCGTGGCATCCATCGGACAGATCGTCAACCCGACGCCCGGCAGCGATGCCCTTTCCCGCGCAAGGCAGCGGGCTGCCCTCGTGCCGGATTGCCTGGTCGAAGCCAAGCGCATCGCCAACACCGTGATTGCCGGCTGGCATGGCCGCCGTAAACGCGGTATCGGCGAGAATTTCTGGCAGTTCCGCCCCTATAGCGAAGGTGAAAGCCTGTCGCGCATCGATTGGCGCCGCTCCGCCCGCGACGACCATACCTATGTGCGTGACCGCGAATGGGAGGCTGCCCACACAATCTGGCTCTGGGCCGACATGTCGCCCTCCATGATGTACAAGTCGACCTATGGCAGCGTTTCCAAGGAAAGCCGGGCGCTGGTCATCATGCTGGCGCTTGCCGAGATCCTCGCCCGCTCCGGCGAGCGCATCGGCTGCCCCGGCGTGATGGAACCTGTCTCCGCCCGCAATGCAGCCGAAAGGCTGGCAGCCGCCCTGATGCACACGCCGCTGACTGGCGGCCTGCCCGAAACCGCGATGGTGCGCGGTTGGAGCGATCTCATCCTCATCGGCGATTTCCTCGATGACGCGCCTTCCATCATGGCTCGTCTCGGTCCGCTTGCCCGCCGGGGCCTGCGTGGCCACGTGGTCGAGATCGCCGACCCGGCCGAGGAAATCTTTCCCTATAACGGCCGCACCGAATTCACCGATCCCGAGACCGGCGACAGGCTGACCTCCGGGCGGGCGGAGGGCCTGCGGGAGGCCTATCGCAACGCCTATCTCGCGCGACGCGAAGATCTCGGCCAATCGCTGCGCCATCTCGGCTGGACCTTCGTCAGCCACCGCACCGATCACCTGGCGTCCGAAGCGCTGGTTGCCGTCCATATGTATCTTTCCGGCATGCCGGCAAAGGCAACGCATGGAGGACAGTTTTGAGCGCGCTTCCCTTCGCCTTCGCCTATCCCGCTATCCTCGGCGCGCTGATTGCCCTGCCCGTCATCTGGTGGCTGCTGCGGCTCACCCCGCCGCGCCCGCAGGCGGAAGTCTTTCCGCCGCTGAAAATCCTCGCGACTGTGCTGAAGCGCGAGGAAACGCCGGCGAAAAGCCCTTGGTGGCTGACGCTGCTGCGCATGCTTCTGGCAGCCGCCATCATCTTCGCGATCGCCGATCCGGTCTTCAATCCGCGCACCAGCTCGCTCGCATCGGGTGGTCCGCTCGTCCTTTTCGTCGACAATAGCTGGGCTTCGGCACCCGATTGGGAGCGCCGCGTCCAGACGGCCGATGCGCTGATCGACGATGCCGAAACTGCCGGCGCTGTCGTCTCCATCGCCTTCACCGCCGACCCGACCAATAACGCGACACCCGGCACTGCCGCCGCCGCCCGCGAAAAGCTGCGCGCCGCCGTGCCGAAACCGCTCGTGCCGGATCGCCAGCGGGCTTTCGAAGCGCTGCGCGCCGCCCTGAACGGCACGCATCCCGGCACGCTTGCCTTCCTCACCGACGGTGCAGCAAGCAGCGACAACGATGCTATCGTCCGTCAACTCTCCGACCTTCGGCCCGCCGAACTGCGCGTGATCGAAGGCGATGCTGCCCAGACGGTAGCAATCTCGGGCGCCACCAATACGGCCGATGCGATGACGGTCAAACTGACCCGCCTCAGTGCCAGTGGCGCGGCCTCCGTCCCGCTCAATGCACAGGACGCGCAGGGCCGCGTGATCGCCACCGGCAGGGCCGACTTCGCCCCCGGCCAGACGGCCGTCAATGCCGGCATTTCCGCCCCCTTCGAGATGCGCAACGATTTTGCCCGCGTCAGCATCAATACCGGCGCCACCGCAGGCGCGGTGCATCTGCTCGACGATGCCTTCAAGCGCCGCAGGGTCGTGCTTCTCTCGGGCGAAAGCGGCGATGAATTCCAGCCGCTGCTCTCCCCGCTCTACTACATCCAGCGGGCGCTCGAACCCTACGCGGACCTCGTGCGGCCGACCGATGCCAATCTTTCGGTCGCGATCCCGAAGCTGCTCGCCAATAATCCTTCGATCATCATCATGGCCGATATCGGCCGCCTGCCGGAGGATACCTACGCGCCCTTGCAGCGCTGGATATCGAACGGTGGCATGCTGCTGCGCTTTGCCGGCCCGCGCCTTGCCGCGGCACCTGCCGAAGATCCGCTGATCCCTGTCACCCTGCGCCAGGGGGAACGTGCGCTTGGCGGCAGTCTGTCCTGGAGCGAGCCGCAAGCGCTCGCCGAATTCCCTGGATTCAGCCCGTTTGCCGGCATACCGCGTCCAACCGACGTGACGGTCAACCGCCAGGTGCTGGCAGAGCCGACACCCGATCTCGCCGAACGCACATGGGCAAGCCTTGCCGATGGTACGCCGCTCGTGACCATGAACAAGATGAATGCCGGCCAGATCGTGCTCTTCCATGTGAGTGCCGAAGCGACCTGGTCGAACCTGCCGATTTCTGGCACCTTCGTCGAAATGCTGCGCCACCTCATCCAGATCTCCCGTTCCGGCGGAGTAACCTCGGAATCATCGGGCAGTGCGCGCGTTGCCGAAACCCTGCCGCCCTTTCGCATGCTGACCGCCAAGGGCATCCTGGTCACCGAAACCGGCAATGCCCGTCCACTGATCCCGAATGCTAAGGCAGCACCCGTTGCCAATTTCGACAATCCACCCGGCCTCTATGGCTCCGAAGATGGCTTCACGGCACTGAACGTTCTGCCCGACAATGCCGAGCTGAAACCGCTCGACATCGATGGCGTCAATGTCGTGCGCGCCGGCCTTATCGGTGGCGAAAGCTGGTCGGCCAAGCCGCTGCTCTTCTTCATCGCCTTCCTGCTGCTTCTGGCCGATAGCCTGATCGTGCTCTTCATGAATGGCGCCTTCTCCCGCCTGCGGCCGCGCGCCCGGGCTGCGGCGACGATCGCCGTGGCACTTGCGGCCGGCCTGATGTTGCAGCCGGACATCTCGCATGCCAATGACACCCAGCCGGGCGACGACGTCATCATGCAGCGGCTCGACAATACCCATCTCGCCTATGTCGTCACCGGCGAACAAGATGTGGACAATATTTCTGAAGAGGGGCTCAATGGCCTCACGAGATTCCTGACCTACCGCACCACGCTGGAGCCGTCCCCACCCGTTGGCATTGACCTAAATAAGGACGAGTTATCCTTCTACCCGATCATCTACTGGCCGATTTCGGCAACCGCGCCGATGCCGTCCAACGCCGCCATCAGCCGTATCGACGCCTATATGCGCAATGGCGGAACGGTGCTTTTCGACACGCGCGACCAGTTCGACTCCCTCGAAGGGGGCAGCGACACGACCGCCAACGGCCAGCGCCTGCAGCAGATCCTCGCCAATCTGGATATTCCGCCGCTGGAACCCGTTCCGCACGATCATGTGCTGACCAAGTCCTTTTATCTTCTGTCCAGCTTCCCCGGCCGCTACGCCGGCAGCCCGCTCTGGATCGAGGCGCGGCAGGGCGGCCAGAACCAGAACAGCGCCAATAGGCCGGCCGCTGCCGCAGACGGCGTCTCGCCGATCCTGATCACCGCAAACGATTTTGCCGGCGCGTGGGCCGTTGACGACAATGACACCCCGCTGCTGCCCACTGTGCCGCCGGATGAGACGCAGCGCGAATATGCCTTCCGCGCCGGCGTCAACATCATGATGTACATGCTGACCGGCAACTACAAGACAGACCAGGTTCACGTGCCCGACCTGCTCGAACGGCTGGGGCAGTGATATGACGCTCGATTATTCACCCTTCCTGCCCTGGCCCTTTTTGGCGGTACTGACCGGCATCGTCCTCCTGATCGCCGTATTCGCGATCTGGCGCGGCATACGCGGCGCATGGATCCGCACGCTTGCGGCGCTGGCGCTACTGGCAGCACTTGCCAACCCGGTACTGCTGCAGGAGGACCGCGACCAGCTTTCGACCATCGTCCCCGTCATCGTCGACCGCAGCCAGAGCCAGCAGACGGCTGACCGCATGAAGATGACGGATGATGCGTTGGCATCCTTGAAAACCCAGCTCGCCCGCTTTCCGCAGATCGAGCCCCGCTTCGTGGACGTGAACGAGGACCGCAATTCCGACGTGCCCTCCACACGCCTCTTCGACGCCCTGTCGGCTTCGATCGCCGATGTACCACCCTCGCGCGTCGGCGGCGCGATCATGCTGACGGATGGTGAGGTGCATGATGTGCCCGGCGTCAATCAAGCGCTCGGCTTCGACGCGCCGATCCACGGTCTCATCACCGGCAAGCCGAACGAGTTCGATCGCCGCATCGAGGTCATCAAGGCGCCCCGCTTCGGCATAGTCAACGAGGAGCAGCAGCTCGTGCTGCGCGTCTTCGACGACGGCCCGAGCCCCGGCGGCGCTGCGAATGTGACGGTGCGCCTCAACGGCGACGAGATCGCCACCCTGCAGGCAACACCCGGCCAGGATACACCCTTCTCCTTCAAGGTGACCCGCGGCGGCCCGAACGTGCTGGAATTCTCCGTCGCCGGTATTCCCGGCGAAGTGACGGATGCCAATAATCGTGCCGTGCACATCATCGATGGCATCCGCCAGAACCTGCGCGTCCTTCTCGTCTCGGGCGAACCGCATGCCGGCGAGCGCGCCTGGCGCAATCTCCTGAAGTCCGACGCGTCAGTCGATCTCGTGCATTTCACCATCCTGCGCCCGCCGGAAAAGCAGGACGGCACGCCGATCAACGAGCTGTCGCTGATCGCATTCCCAACCCGAGAGCTCTTCGTCGACAAGATCAAGGATTTCGACCTGATCATCTTCGACCGCTATCAGGATCGCGCCAATGTGCTGCCGATGCTCTATTATGACAACATCGCGCAATATGTGGAAAATGGCGGCGCATTGCTGATCGCCGCCGGTCCTGAGCATGCAAGCCCGGAGTCGATCGCCATGACCCCGCTTGCTTCCGTACTGCCGGCAGAGCCAACCGGCCGGATGATCGAGCAAGCCTTCTATCCCCGTCTTTCCGAACAGGGCCGCAAGCATCCCGTCACTCGCGGGCTTGACGGCTCCGGCGATGAGCCGCCGCATTGGGGCCGCTGGTTCCGAAGCGTCGATGTCGAGCGGCCGCAGGGCCAGACCGTCATGGTCGGTGCCGACAACCATCCGCTGCTGGTGCTCAACCGCGCCGGCCAGGGCCGTGTCGCCATGCTGCTTTCCGATCAGGGCTGGCTCTGGGCGCGCGGCTTCGAGGGCGGCGGCCCGCACGTCTCGCTCTATCGCCGCATCGCCCACTGGTTGATGAAGGAACCGGCACTGGAGGAAGAGGCGCTGACGGCGCGCACCTCCGGCCGAACACTGGAAATCACCCGCCAGACGATTGGCGATGCCCCCGGAGACGCGGTCGTCCGCTACCCCTCGGGCAGGACCGAGAACCTGCCGCTGACGCAGACCGAGCCCGGCCTCTACAAGGCCGAAAAGCGCATGGACGAAATCGGCCTTTTCGAAGTCCGCAACGGCGATCTGACCACGCTCGCCCATGTCGGCGCCGTCGATGCGCCCGAATTCAAGGCGATGATTTCGACGACCGCTGCGTTGAAGCCGATCACCGACAAGAGCCGCGGTCTCGTCACACGCGTCGTCAACAATGCCGGCGCCATTACCGTCCCGCCGATCCTGCCGGTGCGCGGCCAGGTGCGTGTGGCCGACAATGATCGCATGACGATCCGCATGACCAATGAAACCGTGCTGAAGGGCATCAATACCTTGCCGCTCTTTGCGGGCTTCGCAGGTGTCGGAATCCTGCTCCTCGCCTTTGGTGCCATGTGGTGGCGTGAAGGACGGTAGATGCCTTTCCTGGTCAGATTGAAGCATTCTGTCGGAGCAGATTTTCGTCAGGGCGGAGGTGATTGGCGAAGGGCATACCTCCTGGTACGTCCAAGCCGATCGCTTCCGATCCTGGCGGAAAGATGCCCGGCAGAATGCTTCAATCTGACCAGGAAAGGCATCTGACATGCCGGAATTCGAGCTCACCGCCTCCCCGTCACCGGAAGAGCTCGCGATCATCACCGACGGCCTGACAGCCTTCAACACGGAAGATGTTGGCCCGTCCAAACGGCAGGCGCTTGCCGTTCTGATCCGTGATACAGATGGCAAGGTCTCCGGCGGTCTGTCGGGCTACACCGCCTGGGGCTGGCTCTTCGTGCAGATGCTCTACATTCCCGACATGCTGCGCGGCAGTGGCATGGCAGGCAAGATCCTCGCGAAGGCGGAAGAAGAAGCCGCCGCCCGGGGCTGCCGTGGCGCCTGGATCGATACGTTCAACCCGCATGCGCTCAGCGCATACAAGCGTCAGGGCTATGAAGTCTTTGGCGAACTGCCCGATTTTCCCGAGGGCAGGACGCGGACCTTCCTCAAGAAGAGGCTCTGACGAGAGCAATTCCAGCAAAAGTGCGCAGCTGTTTTGCGTCCGGAATTGCGTAAGAACAAAGAGATAGAGTGTTTCCGTGATCCGAAGAAGAACGGAAATGCTCTATCGCCGCCAGGCGATCGTGCCTTTCAGCCGCGCATGCGTATCTTCCGCGATCGGGACCACGAGCACACGGCCCGGATCGACGGGACCGGGAAAAGTCAGTGCGCCATATGCGACCTTCTCGAAGCCGAGCGGGCCGTAATACGGCGGATCACCGACGAGGATGATGGCTTCCGAACCCTTGCGTTTGGCGGCCTCGACCGCGATGCGCACCAGTTCGCGGCCAATGCCCTTGCTCTTGTGCGACGGCCGCACGGCAAGCGGTCCCAGGAGATGGCCTTTCACCGTTCCGGCCAGAACCGGCGTCATCCGCACCGAAGCGATCGTCTCGCCGTCATCGGCGCAGATGAAGGAGAGCGACAGGTCATGCGGTCCCTGCTCGCGAATACGGGCAGCGGCGCGCGTGTGCCGGCCGGGGCCGAATGCTTCTTCGTTGATGAGTTCAATAGCCGCGTCGTGAGACGCATCCTCAGTGAGGTAGACGAGATCGTGCTTGTACATGAGCATGGGAACAGAGACCGTATAGACGCAGATGTGGGTTCGCGAACACGCCGTCGGGCGTTCGGGAGCATCAGCGTCGTCGCAGGCCTCTGAGAATAGACATCAAGCAGGATTCCAGAAATTTGTGAGGAAGGCGGATAGCAGGAAAAATTTCCGTCGTCCATTGCAAAAATTCGGCCAAGAATTAAGCGACCGAGACGCAGTGTTCAATTTTTGCCGACCTGCAAAAAGCGGTGTGCTGCGATATCTATGCGAAACGAACAATTTCAGAGGTACAAAACATGGGCATGCTGGTGGACGGCGTCTGGCATGACGTCTGGTACGATACGAAGGAAACGAAGGGCCATTTCAAGCGTCAGCCCTCGCAGTACCGCAACTGGATTACAGCTGACGGAGAGGCCGGTCCCAGCGGCAAAGGCGGCTTTAAAGCCGAGGCGGGCCGTTATCACCTCTATGTCTCCCTCGCCTGCCCCTGGGCGCATCGCACGCTGATCTTCCGCAAGCTGAAGAAGCTCGAAGACCTGATTTCCGTTTCGGTCGTCGATCCGCTGATGGTGGAAAATGGTTGGGAGTTCAAAGTCGGCAATGGCGCCACCGGCGATCACCTTTTCGGCTCCGAGGCACTTTGGGAAATCTACGTGAAGGCCGATCCGCACTATTCCGGCCGCGTCACCGTACCGGTTCTCTGGGACATCAAGACGAGCACGATCGTCAACAACGAATCGGCTGAAATCATCCGCATGTTCAACAGCGCCTTCAATCATCTGACGGGCTCGACGGCAGATTATTACCCGGAAGACCTGCGGGCCGATATCGATGCACTGAACGACATCGTCTATGACACCGTCAACAACGGCGTCTACAAGTCGGGCTTTGCCACCACGCAAGCGGCTTACGAGGAGAATGTCGTCAAGCTCTTCGAAACGCTGGATAAGCTCGATGAGCGTCTCGGCAAGGGCCGCTACCTTTTCGGCGATCGCCAGACCGAAGCCGACTGGCGGCTCTTCACGACGCTCGTGCGTTTCGACCCTGTTTATGTCGGCCACTTCAAGTGCAACATCCGCCGCATCGATGACTACCAAAACCTGTCGGGCTATCTGCGTGACCTTTATCAGACTCCCGGTGTCGCTGAGACGGTGAACCTGCGCCACATCAAGGAGCACTATTACCGCAGTCACAAGACCATCAACCCGACCGGCATCGTGCCAGCCGGCCCGGCACTCGATCTCGATCGGCCGCACGGCCGGGACAGGCTCGCAGCCGCTGCCTGAGCCTCACCAGTAATGCGCCGGCTCCGCCTCACCGCGGAGTTCAGCCAGCCTTCTATGCGTCGCTTCAGTCGTCTCCGCCGGCAGCTTGTCGATTTCGAAAAAGCCGCTCTCGGCAATTTCCCAATCCGGCAAGCGCGGCGCGGTCTGTTCCACGATGGCTCGGTAGAAGACCACATGGTCGCGCCGGGTGATATTGGTGTTGAAATAGACGTGAAAGAGCTGTGGCTTGCCCACGATCTTGAGGTTGCCTTCCTCCCGCAACTCCTTGATGAGCGCCTCTTCTGCCGTCTCGTTTCGTTCCAGCCCGCCACCTGGCATATGCCATCCGCCGGTGTAGCCGTGACGAACGAGAAAGAGGCGCCCCTGCTCGTCGAAACAGGCTGCACGCACCCCCATCGTCATGCCGCGCGCGACGGAAAAATACACGTGCAGCAATCGCACCAACACTTTCATGTGAAGGGGCCATGTTTGTTTGTCTGCCATGGGTTCTTTCATACTCTCATCGCGGGGATGTGTTTGAATTGTAAATAAGCTGGTCTATGTGTCGTTGCATGTTCAAGCTCGCGCATATCTCCGACGTCCATCTCGGACCCCTGCCCCGCCTTTCCATTCACGAACTTTTCTCAAAACGTATTACGGGCTTTGTGAACTGGCACCGCAACCGGCGCAAGCATCTTTTCGGCAGCACGCTCGATCTGCTTCTGGACGATATCCGCTCACACAAGGCCGACCATCTGGCGGTGACCGGCGACCTCGTCAACCTCGCAAGCGGCATCGAGATTCGGAGCGCGGCAGCCTGGCTGCGCGAACTCGGCGATCCCGCCGCGACATCGGTCGTCCCTGGCAACCACGATGCCTATGTGCCGGGCTCCTATGAGAAGTCGATGCGCGCCTGGTATGACTATGTGCGCGGCGACCTTGCGCCACCGGAATGGGAAGAAAACCGGCACATCTTTCCCTATCTTCGCATCCGCGACAAAGTCGCAATCGTCGGCTGCTCGACTGCCGTTGCAACTCCGCCCTTCGCGGCCTCCGGCTTCTTCGGCGCGCGCCAGGCGCGCGATACGGTCAACATGCTGCGTGCTGCCGGCGAGGCCGGTCTGTTCCGTGTCGTCATGATCCACCATCCGCCGATCCGCGGCGCGACCCGTTTCTATAAACGCATGATCGGCATCCGCCGCTTTGCCGCCGTCGTCTCCACCGGCGGAGCCGAGCTCGTGCTGCACGGCCATACCCATCTCAACACACTCCACTGGCTGCGCGGACAGACAGGCCCCGTACCCGTCGTCGGCATCGCTTCGGCATCGCAAGGACCGGGCGGCATCAAGCCGCGCGCCGCCTACAATCTCTTCTCCATTTCCGGTTCTCCCGGCGCTTGGGAAGTGAAAGGCGAGCGCTTCAGCATAAATGATACGGGCGACGGAATGATGCCGGAAAGTGCAGATATTTTCGCGCTTTAGAGGCGATTGCGGAATCAATTTCGGCAGTTGTTGAATCAACATGTGAAGAGCGATCGCCAATGTCGCAACATTGGCAATAAAGGCCGCCGGGGCTCTTGGTATTTTTAAACGTCGGCGTACAATTCAACAACCGCAGCGCTTCAAAACGGAGTACGCCCGATGACTGCTTCTCTTCATCGCCTGTGCAGACTTTCGCTTGTTTCCGTCTTTGCTTTCGGCCTCGCCACGTCGGCTTTCGCGGTCGGCGGCGGGAACGATGACACCTCGCCGCCGCAGAAGACCCAAACGACCAAGACCTGCACCAAGGGCAAGGTCTGGGATGCCAAGAAGAAGGAATGCGTCGATCCGAAGAAGCAGAGCTTCAACGATGACGATCTCTACAAGTTCGCCCGCGAATTTGCCTATACCGGCCAGTATGAGAACGCCATTACGGTGCTCAATCTCGCCAAAAACCAGAACGATCCGCGCATCTTGAACTATCTCGGCTATGCCAACCGCAAGGCCGGCCGCATGGAGCTCGGCATGTCCTACTATAAGAAGGCGCTGCAGCAGGATGAGAATTACATCCTCGCCCGCTCCTATATGGGCATGGCGCTCGCCGAGCAGGGAGACATTCAGGGCGCCCGCGTCCAGCTCGTCGAGATTCGCGATCGCGGCGGCGAAAATACCTGGGCCTATCGCGCTCTGCTGCAGAGCCTGAACGGCTACAGGACATATTGAGGCAAGCTCCGCGGGGTATGGTGCGGAAATCCCTTGGGATGGGATGGATGAATTGAACCCCGCGCTTGCGAAATACAGGCGACTTGTTCCATAAAAGCCGCCTGCATGGCCGGGATGAATACGATGGCTTCGCACCCGCCGGGCAAGGCCCGCATGCGAAGCTGGCCCATA
Source organism: Rhizobium sp. 768_B6_N1_8 (assembly GCF_051811225.1). Classification (NCBI taxonomy): domain Bacteria; kingdom Pseudomonadati; phylum Pseudomonadota; class Alphaproteobacteria; order Hyphomicrobiales; family Rhizobiaceae; genus Rhizobium; species Rhizobium sp. 768_B6_N1_8. Next base: position 3,054,498 of record NZ_JBPWPV010000001.1, read on the forward strand.
TTTGAAGCTGGTATGAGTTTCGGCCAATGTGAATGCTTCTTGGAAAAACCATGCGCCAACCCGCCACCACCACCGATATCCGGCGTGATCTCGTCGGTCTCCTGCCCCGCCTCCGCCGCTTTGCCATCACGCTCGCGGGAGAGACGGCTGCGGCCGATGAGCTGGTCCAGGCGGTCTGTCTGCGCGCAATTTCCAAAGGGCATCAGTGGAATGGCGAAGGCCGGCTGGAAAGCTGGATCTATACACTTGCACGCCAGCAATGGGCCGACGACAGCCGCAAGCGCAAGCCGCGTCCGGTCGCACGGGGCAATGTAACCGATATCCGCGATGCCATTCGCGACCGTACAGCGTTCGTCGATACCGACGCCCTGCACCGCATGCTCGCGGAAATGCCCGAGGGCGTGGCCAGCATCTTCGTGCTGATCGACGTGGAAGGTCATACCTATCAGCAGGCAGCCGAAATCATGGGCATTGCGATTGGCGGCATTGCCGGTCAGCTTGCGACCGCACGACTCCATTTCGCCGCATTGTCCGGTCACAATCCGCCCGTCCACAGGTACTGACTGATTTGCTCGATTTCAAAAAACAGCCGCTTGAAGCCCAGCTTGCCGCCCTCCTTGACGGCGAAACCACACCGGAACAGAAGCTGGAACTGGAAAGCAGGCTGGCAACGGATGAAAACGCCCGTAAAATCTACGACAAGCTCCGCCACGGCGTCGATTTCGGCCGTCGCAAGTTGGACGACATGCTGAAGGAACCTGTTCCGCTGGCGCTTGTTCGCTCGATCAAGAGCACGCAGCCACCGAAGACGCCGATCGCCCAGCGCAACGCGCGCCCGCAGCTGAAGCTCGCGCCAAATGGCCGCCAGGCGCTTGCCGCAGCCCTCATTCTCTTCGTCGTCGGCGGTGGCATCGGCTATTTTATCGGCAATGCGCGGGATACGGATGACGCCACACCGATCGCAGCCCCCCAGATCAACACCAATGACTGGCTGGGTGACGTCACCGCCTTCCAGCGGCTTCTCGTGCGCCAGCAGCGTCACCTCGTCGAAGTGCCGGCCTCACAGTCCGAGGAAATCTCCTCCTGGCTGACGACCGCGATCGGAGTGCCGTTTCGCGTGCCGGATCTCTCGGCCGAATCCTGGACCTTCCAGGGCGCGCGCGTGATCCTTGGCGACAGCCGACCTGTCGGCCAGCTCGTCTATTCCAATGCCGATGGCGATATCATCTCGATCTGCTTCCGAAAGGATGCGCAGCCACCGGAAACGGAAGACTTCAAGGAAACGATCCGCGACGAGATCGGCCTTGTAACCTGGCACAATGCCGGCACGTCCTATGTGCTGGCAGGCCCCTCTGCCGAAGCCACGCTCAGCCAGCTCGCCATGGAAATCGCCGCCGCCATTTGACGGTTACGGCACCAGCACGACCTTTCCGCTGACCCGACGCTCCTCAAGCGCACGATGCGCCTCAGCGGCTTCATCAAGCGAAAACCGACCGCCGTGCACGACCTTCAGCGCTCCGGATGCGGCAAGATCAAAGAGAGCAGCGAGATCGCCCTTCCATTTGTCAGCCGCAATCAGCGGCAAGAGTGAAAAGCCCTTCAGCGACTGGTTCATATTGAGCATGGAGCCGATCTCGGAAAGCTCCAGCGAGAACCGCCCCATGGCTGCAAACAGCATTTCTCCGGCGGGAGCAAGAGCAGTCAGAGACGCCCTCGCGATATCGCCGCCGACCGTCTCGTAAATGACATCGGCCCCCTGCCCTCCGGTCGCTGTCCTGACCGAACCGGTCCACTCTTCGGCGGTGTAATCGACCGCCACATCGGCGCCGAGGGAGAGTGCAAGATGCCTCTTCGCCTCACTGCCGGCTGCAGCAATTACCATGCTCGCACCTTCGAGCCTGGCAAGCTGCAGCAACAGAGACCCGACCCCACCGCCAGCAGCGTTGACGAGCACCACCTTTCCCTTCGGCGGACTACGACGCACCATGTGCAGAGTCGTCAGACCCTGCACCATCAATGCCGTCGCATCCGCAAAGGAAAGGTCGTCCGGCAAACGCACCGCCGCTCCAGCATCCACAGCCACATATTCGGCATAACCGCCGAAGCCACGACCGATTGCAAAAAGCGGCACGGCGACACGCGCGCCAAGTAGCGACGGATCTGCCTCCGCCCCAAGTTCCTCGATGTTGCCTGCCACTTCCACACCGGGAAAGACAGGCAGCGGTGGCGTTACGGCATAGCGATCCGCCCGCATCAGAACTTCGAAGAAATTGACGCCGGCGGCATGGACGCGCACCAGCACTTCGCCGCCTTTGGGCTTCGGGATCGGCACCTCTACAGTTTCGAGAACCTCAGGCGGGCCGAAGCGAGTGAACTGAACGGCTTTCATGGCAGACCTCACGTTTTGATGGCGTAAGGCAGGCTCTAGCACTCGATTTCCGGTTCAAAATACACACATATGAGTGCCATACCCACCAGGAGGTGACCATGGCCGAGCCTATGAAAAGACTGCCGAAACTGCCTGTAGAACGGGCTTTGAAGGTTATTTCCGGGCGATGGAAACCCGTCATCCTCTATCATGTCTTCTCAGGATCGAAACGGCTTTCAGAGCTCAAGCGCATGATGCCCGAGATCACTCAGAAGGTGCTGATCCAGCAGTTGCGGGAGATGGAGGAGCACGACCTTGTACGCCGAGAAGTCTTTGCAGAGGTGCCCGCACGCGTGGAATATACCGCGACTGAACTTGGCCTCGGGTTGGAGCCGATCCTTCTCGCCCTCTGCCAATGGGGACAAAACCACGCGCAAGCGCAGGGCGAGCTCGATGAGCTCGCCGATTGCATCGTCAGGCCGCGTCACCCCGAAGCGATCGCGGCCTGATCAGAATAGTCAGGCCTTGCCGGCCTTCACGTCGAGCACGCGGTTGGCAGCCGAGACGATCGCTTCGAGTGATGCCGCCACGATATTGGTGTTGATGCCGGCACCAAAGAGCTTGCCGCCCGGATAGGACGTCTCGACATAGGAGATGGCGGCGGCATTCGAGCCGTGCTGCAGCGAATGCTCCGAATAATCCTCGACCGACATCTCGATACCGAGATAGTGCGACAGCGCATTGATGAAGCCATCAATCGGGCCGTTGCCACGGCCTTCGATACGCTTGATCTCACCATTGTCGGTAATCTCGGCCGCCACGATCCGCTGTCCCTTGTGCTCTGTATCGGGATAGGTGTGGTGATCGACGAACCGGAGACGGGCGCCCGGCTGGGTCACATAGCGCTCGATGAAGCGGTCGTGGATACGCTTCGAAGGAAGCTCCTTGCCCTCTTCATCGGTGATGCGCTGGATGTCTTCGCGGAATTCGACCTGCAGATTGCGCGGCAGGTTGAGCCCGTAATCCTGCTGCAGGATATAGGCGATGCCGCCTTTGCCCGACTGCGAATTGATGCGGATGATCGCTTCGTAGGAGCGGCCGACGTCACGCGGGTCGATCGGCAGGTAAGGCACTTCCCAGACTGGATGGTTGGCAACCTGCGCCGCCTTCATGCCCTTGTTGATCGCATCCTGATGCGAACCGGAAAAGGCCGTGTAGACCAGTTCGCCGACATAAGGGTGACGATCGGCAATCGCCATCTGGTTCGAATATTCGAACACTTCCTTGATGCGTTCGATGTTCGAGCAGTCGATTTCCGGATCGACGCCCTGCGTGAACATGTTGAGTGCCATGGTGACGACGTCGACATTGCCAGTGCGCTCGCCATTGCCGAAGAGCGTGCCTTCAACGCGATCGGCGCCTGCCAGCAACGCCAGCTCGGCGGCGGCAATGCCGGTGCCGCGGTCATTATGCGGATGCAGCGAGATGATCAGGTTTTCTCTGTTATCGAGATTGCGGCACATCCATTCGATCTGGTCGGCATAGACGTTCGGCGTCGCCATTTCGACGGTCGAGGGCAGATTGATGATGAGCTTGTTGTCAGGCGTCGGCTTCACCACGTCGATGACGGCGTTGCAGATTTCCAGCGCCACGTCCAACTCGGTGCCGGTAAAGCTCTCGGGTGAATATTCGAAACGGTAGCCGCCGCCGGCCTTGGCAGCCATATCTGTGATCATCTTGGCGGCATCGACGGCGATCTGCTTGATGCCCTGCACATCCTTGGCGAACACAACGCGGCGCTGCAATTCGCTGGTCGAATTATAGAAATGCACGATCGGCCGGTTGGCGCCTTCCAGCGCTTCGAAGGTACGCGTGATCAGCTCGGGCCGGCACTGCACCAGCACCTGCAGCGAGACATCATCGGGCACATTGCCCTCTTCAATGCACCAGCGGGCAAAATCGAAATCTGTCTGCGAGGCAGAGGGGAAACCGATCTCGATATCCTTGAAACCCATTTCCAGCAGCAGCTGAAACATGCGGGCCTTGCGATCATGGCCCATCGGATCGACGAGCGCCTGATTGCCGTCGCGCAGGTCCACGGAGCACCAGATCGGCGCCTTGGTGATGGTCTTGGTCGGCCAGGTGCGGTCGGGAATGTTTACCTGCGGATAAGGCCGGTACTTCACGGCGGCGTCGGGCATGCCCTTGGCGGAAGCAGCGCTTGCGGAGGATCGGCTGGTGTTCGTATCCATTGTCTTGTCTCCTCGTCCCGGCATTTGCCCCGCGTCTTAGCCGATCATATCTGGCTTGGCGACTGCAAATGCGGACCTTTACTCGGTCGTTTGGTCAATTTTGAGAGTGAGTCGCGAGGAGCGATGGCCGGGCGGGCTTTCGGCCGCCGGGCGCTCCTCAAAGGACCCGGCAACCGCGCGTAAGGCCGAGGAGAAGAAGCGAGGTCAGGGCGCGCGTATTGTCACGCAGGGCCGTGCGGCTGCGTGCAATCGTCTCGGAAATCCGTGCGCTCGTGCTCTTCATGACCGCGCTTATAGCCTTCGCCGCAAATTCCGGCAACCCCTCGCCTATTTTTTCCGCGCCTGCACTATCCGGGACAGCGCAAGCATCAGCCCGCCGGCAATCAGGCCCCAGAAGGCGCCGGAGATACCACCGAAGGAAACGCCGGAAGCCGTGACAAGAAAGGTGATAGCCGCCGCCTCACGTGACTCCGGCGCCTGGAAGGCAGCCATGGCAGAACCGGAGAAGGCGCCGACCAGTGCAAGACCGGCAACGGCCTCAATCAGAATCGGCGGCGCCAGCGCGACAAAGGCGGTCACCGCCCCGGCAAGCAGGCCGAAAATGACGTAACCGACACCCGAAATCAGCGCTGCCCAATAACGTCGCGAAGGATCGGCATGCGCATCCTGCCCGGCGCACATCGCTGCCGTGATCGCCGCCAGGTTGACCGCATGCCCGCCGAAGGGCGCCGCCAGAAGCGAGAAGACGCCGGTCACGGCAAAGAGCGGGCCTGGCATCGGATCATAGTGATTGACCTTCAGCACCGCGATGCCGGGAATATTTTGCGAGGCCATCGTCACGATGAAGAGCGGCAGGGCAATGGACACGAAACCGGCGAGATTGAAGACCGGGTGAACGATATCGATAACGGGCACCAGCGACTGTTCGAGTGATGCAAACGCCCCTTCGGGAATATCGACGCCGAACGCCAGCACCAGCGCAAAGGCCACCAGCGCTGCCGGCACCGCCCACAGCCGCTTGAAGGCGCCGACCACAATCCAGGTCAGAATGATCGGCAGGCCTAACAGCGGATTGAAGGCAATGGCCTTGACCGGGGCAAAACAGAGACCGAGCAGCACGCCCGACAGCATTGCATTGGCAAGCGGCGCCGGAATGGCGGCAACCGCCCGTCCGAGCGGCTTGAACAGCCCGGCAATGACGATGAGCAAACCGCAAAGAATGAAAGCCCCAACCGCCGCATTGAAGCCGCCGTCGATCGTGCCGATGCTGGCAAGCAGTGCTGCCCCTGGGGTCGACCAGGCGATGCTGACCGGCAGACGCGTGACGGCGCTGAGCACGATGGCGCAAAGCCCCATCGAGATTGACAACGCCATCAGCCCGGAGGCCGCCTGCGAATCCGTCGCGCCCACTGCCTGCAATCCATGCAACACGACCGCAAAGGAGCTGGTAAACCCGACGAAAGCCGTCAGAAGACCCATGAACAGGCTCTGGACGGAAAAATCTTTGAGCATAACGCGACTCCGGCTGCGAAGATTGCGCATGGAGCCGCATAAGCGGGAGGCGCGCAAGCCGGATTGCCGCCGGAAATGTTCGCTTCGGCGGCAATCCCCCATATAACACGGCGCTATCTCGGTAGATATGGAAACGCCCCGCCTGCGACTGGCAGACGGGGCGTATATTCAAAAAGCTAGATGGCGAAAGATCAGATTTCGCTCTGCGAGGTCACGACGCGAGAGACGAGACCGTAGGCGACGGCATCTTCAGCCGAGAGCCAGTAATCACGGTCGATGTCCTTGGCGATCTTTTCTTCCGACTGGCCGGTTGCCTTCGAGAAGATCTTGATGAGGCGTTCGTTCATCTTGATGATTTCGCGTGCCTGGATCTCGATGTCCGAAGCCATGCCGCGTGTGCCGCCGGACGGCTGGTGCAGCAGGAAGCGGGTGTTCGGCAGGCAGATACGACGTTCCTTCGGAGCCGCGGCGTAGATGAGCGCACCAGCCGAGGCAACCCAGCCCGTGCCGATCATCCAGACCTTCGGCTTGATGAACTTGATCATGTCGTGGATGGAATCGCCGGATTCGACGTGACCGCCGGGCGAATTCACATAGATACGAATATCTTCGTCATTGGCGGCTGAAAGCGCCACGAGCTGGGTGCTAACCTTCTGCGCCAGTTCCTGCGTGATCGGCCCATAGATGAAGATCGAACGCGACTTGAAAAGGTTCGCCTCCGTTTCCTTGCCGAGCGGCAGTTCCTTCGTCTTGTCGTCCTGTTCTTCTTCGTCGTTCATTCGAACCTCTCTCACGTCTAATGCGGTTCCTCGCACATAGTGCGACTCAATGCGTAAAACAATGCGGGAAAAAGAGGAAGCAGGAAGCGGTGAAGATATTCTTATGACAAACGGACGATATCATCGCATCCTCTGAAAAGACCGGGAGAAACGCAAAATGACCTCCTCCTTTCTGCGTGCTGCCATCAGCAACAATGCATTCTGGTGCGATGCCGTCTGCAAGGCGCTGGGCTCGCCCGGTGAGTTTACGGCCACACTCTGGTTTCATCGTCGAGGCACGCCGCCCTTCTATCCCGATGCCGTAACGCTGACGGAGGCCGACGGCGAACAAACAGAGACGATCGCGACGCTGATCAATAGCGAGAAACGGGACTGGGCGATCAAGGACAGCTATGCGGCCCTCGATCTTGCGCCGCTCGGCTTCAAGCTGCTGTTCGAAGCTGAATGGATCGGCATGCGCATGCCAGTCTCAACGACGTCCCCAATCACCTGGCAGCGCGTGGAAAGCGCTGCTGACCTTGCGCGATGGGAGGCGGAATGGGGCAAGGCGAACGGCCCGGTAACGCAGAAGATCTTTACCGAACCACTACTCCACGATCCCGAAATCGCTTTTCTGCTCGGCTTCGAACACGGCCAACCGGTCGGGGGCGGCATCCTCAATCACCACGCCGGCGTCGTCGGCCATTCGAACCTGTTTGCCGAGGGCCGGCACGGTGAAACCATCCGCCGCGGGCTGATTGCGCAGGCGGCCGAACTCTATCCGCGAGAACCGCTTGTCGGCTACGAACGCGGCGACGAGCTAGACGAAGCGCTGCGCGTGGGCTTCGAACTTCTGGGGCCGCTGCGCATCTGGCTGAAGGAGGCCTGAGCTTACTGAAATGTAAGTTGCCAAGGCTTTGAAATGCCCCAATCGCTTCCTAACTCAGCCTTAGCGGCCCATCCGCCGAATGTTAAAGCCGCAGAACTTTAGAGGAGACAGGACATGTCACCGGAAGAACGCCAATTGCTGACCGCCCTCTTCGATCGCGTGCGCACCGCCGCCGCCACGCCGCGCGATCCGGAAGCCGAAACGCTGATATCAGAAGCGACCCGTGCACAACCCTCCGCCACCTATTATCTGGCGCAGGCCGTCATCGTGCAGGAAAAGGGCCTGGAAGCTGCTGCCAATCACATCAAGGAGCTTGAAGAACGCGTTCGCCAGCTCGAAGCGGGCGAAACCGATCACCGCCGGGCCGAACAAGGCGGCTTTCTGAGCTCCATCTTCGGCAACACGCAGACGCAACAGCCGGCGCCCGCACCCGGCCCATGGGGTGGCGCTCCGAGAGACAGTTACGAGCAGCCACGCGGCTACGACAATACCCGCCAGGCGCCGCAACAACCGTCAGGCCCCTGGAGCCAGCAGGCCTATGCACCGTCCGCCGGCGGCAGTTTCCTGCGCGGCGCCCTCGGCACGGCAGCCGGCGTTGCCGGCGGCATGCTGCTTGCCAATTCGCTCAGTGGCATTTTCGGCAACCACATGTCGTCACTCGGCTTGGGTTCACCTTTCGGCGGCGCCAATCCCTTCGGCAATGCGAGCGCGCCCACCGAGGAAACCGTTATCAACAATTACTACGGCGACAACAATAAGGCCGACGACAACCAAGCCGACAATAACGACAATATCCAGCAGGCCGATTACGACGACAACGACGATTTTACAGATGACTCCGGCGACGACACCACGGATGTCTAGGATTTAGCTGTAAGGAAAGAGCGGCAGTTGGTTTCAATTGCCGCACCGTTTCCCGGCCCTTCGCCTTAAGCTCAGGGCGTTCGCCGTTGCAATCGATTCAGAGCAATTCCAGAAAAAGTGCCAAGCGGTTTTTCGTCCGGAATTGCGAAGAACAAAGCAGTGCATCGATTGCTCGGGCTGCGCCCGACCATGGCTCACCCACGCCCACGATAGGTCGCAACGCCCTGATCCGGCAGCCACACACCTTCCGGCGGCTTGCCTGTCTGCCAGAAGACGTCGATTGGAATGCCGCCGCGCGGATACCAGTACGCGCCGATGCGCAACCATTTCGGATCGAGAAGCTCGACGATCCGCTTGGCGATATAGATCGAGCAATCCTCGTGAAAGGCGCCGTGATTGCGGAAGGAATGCAGGAAGAGCTTCAGCGACTTCGATTCCACCAGGAATTCGTTCGGAATGTAATCGATGACGATATGGGCGAAATCCGGCTGTCCGGTCATTGGGCAGAGCGACGTGAATTCCGGCGCGGTGAAGCGCACGACATAGTCGGTTCCGGCATGATTGGACGGCACTTTTTCCAGAACCGCCTCTTCGGGACTCCTGGCGGTTTCCGTCTGCTGGCCCAGCATCGAAAGGCTGGAAACGTCTGTATTGGGCATTACGCCTCCTTGATCACTTTGACGCGGATGCCATGGGCCTTTTCGCCCTCCGGCTCCACGTGAATGGCAATTGTCGAGCCCGAATGCGCGGCCCGAATGGCATCTTCAAGGCGATCGCAAATATCATGCGCTTCCCGCACAGTCATCTTGGCGGGCACGACGAGATGGAAATCGACGAAGGTCACCGACCCGGCGCGCCGCGTCTTCAGGTCATGCACGCCGATCGAGCCTGCCGCATGGGTGGCAATCGCCTGCTTGATCGCCTCTTCCTCCTGCGGTTCGACCGCCTGATCCATCAGCCCACCGATCGACTGCGAGATCACCTTCCAGCCCTGATAGAGGATGTTGAGCGCGACGAGAATCGCGAGAATGGGATCGAAGATCGCATAGCCGGTTGCAAGCGCCAGAAGCAGGCCGACGAGAACGCCGACGGAAGTGACCACATCCGACATGATGTGCTGCCCGTCCGCCGTCAGTGCCGCAGAGCGATGCTTGCGCCCCGTGCGGATCAAAAGCCGCGCCCAGACGGCATTGATGACACCGGCCGCGAAGTTGATCGAAAGACCGAGCACCGGTGCCTCGAGCATGCGCGGATCTGCGAGATGGTTCACGGCCTCCTGCACGATCAGCAGCGCGGCGACGACGATCATCACCCCCTCGGTGACGGCGGAAAGATATTCCGCCTTATGGTGGCCGAAGGGATGATCGTGGTCGGCGGGCTTCTGCGCGTAGCGGATGACGAAAAAGGCGATGAAGGCCGCCACGACATTGACGAAGGATTCCAGCCCGTCCGAGAGCAGCGCCACGGAGCCCGTCACCCACCAGGCGACCATCTTGAGCCCTAGAACGCCGAGCGACAGGGGAATGCCCCAGAACGCCAGTTTCCGAACCGTGAGATTGCCTTCTTCGTTCATATCATCCCCCTGCGGATGCGAATGAATTGCAGCATTTAAGCCATTGAAACGCAAAACCGCCCGCGCGGGAATCGCGCAGGCGGCCAATGCGGGTGATATGGGCAATCAGGCCCAAAATGTCAAAGGTTTTGACAGGACAAAGGCGAGGTCATCTCCATGTGAACGGCCCCAACCCGCTTGTGCAATTGACGATAAATACATAAGCAGTTATATAACTTGTTATGCAACAAGAATAGAGAACATGCCTTGGTCGAAGATGTCGTGAAATCGCTGGGCTACCTTTGCCTCGGCAGCCGCTTCCGCCGGATCGGCGAACGTCTGCAGGCCGACACGCAACAGGTGATCGAAGAACTGGGCGTCTCCATCCAGGCCGCACAATATCCCTTCCTTGGTGCCATCGACAGGCTCGGCCCGCTGACCATCGGGGAATTGGCACAGGCAGTGGGCATCACCCAGCCCGGCGCAACGCGCACCGCTTCCCAGCTGATGGGGCTGGGATTCCTTGATATGCAACCATCTGCCGAAGATCAGCGGCGCAGAGTCGTTTCGCTGACACCAAAAGGACAGGAACTCGTTGACTATTCGAAGCAACAGGTCTGGCCGCTCATCGCAGCCGCCGTTGCCGATCTCTGCCGGGATCTCGACGGCTCGCTGCTCGAGCAGCTTGCCGCGATGGAGGACGGGCTCGCCGAATCACCGCTGATCCGCCGCGTTAGAGCGCCGTGCGTCCATTCGGACGCACAAAGGACGCTCTAATTTTTTGAATCTACACATCAGGCTTTCCGAAAATCGGTCCCGATTTTCGGGCCGATGCTGTAGCGCCGTACAGGAGAAGACACCATGAGCCATATTCTCGACCGACCGATCTGGAACGCGCTGCAAACAGCGCATGCCGAGCTTGCCGAAGGCGGCGAATACGCGATGCGCTACCCGCCCTCGATCGTCCCCTTCGCAGCGACCGCCGACGATAGCCGCGAAAGCCTCGAAGCACTCGAAAACCTTCCCGCCGCTGATGAGGTCATGGCGATTGTCGAAGCCGGACCCGTCACCATCCCGCAGGGATTGACGGTCGTCTCCGAGGGAAAGCTGGTGCAGATGATCGCCGAGCGGCCTTACGAGCGTATTTCCGACAGCCGGCTGCAGCCGCTGACCCCCGACGATGCGGATGAGATGCTGGCACTCGCCATGCTGACCAAACCCGGCCCCTTCACACTTGGCGCCCAAAAACTTGGCACCTTCTGGGGCGTCAAGATCGACGGCCGGCTTGTCGCCATGGCCGGGCAGCGCCTGCGACATCCCGGATTTGGCGAGCTCAGCGGCCTTTGCACCCATCCTGATTTTCAGGGGCAAGGCCTCGGCACCCTGCTCTTCCGCTTCGTCGCCGGCGAAATTTCCGCCAGGGGGGACACCGTCTTCCTTCATGCCTATTACACCAACACTTCAGCCATAACGCTCTACAAGGCACTCGGCTTCAAGCTGCGGTCGGAAATGAACCTGCGCGTCGTCAAGCGCAACGCATAAGCTGACCAAAACGCCGCAGGCTCACGCTTTTGCCCATTTGCGCCATGATAGCGTCCCAATTGCATGGTGTTGACGGCCCTGCAGTCAATTGGGGACCGCGCAGACATGCATTGGATCAATCGTTACATCGACCAACCGTTGCTCGACGGTGCGGCCAGTTCCTTGCGGGCCTGGCATATCCGAACCGGCCTTTCGCCGGAACGGCTGGAGCCGCTCTGGAGCATTGCCGTGACAGGCTTTCTGTTCTTTACCGCCGGACACTTCCTCTCGGGACCGGCCCTGCTTCTGTGTTACGGCGGTCTCGTGATGCTGACCCTCCCCTCGGTCTGGATGCTCTTCACATCCAGTCGCAAGACAGACAGCTATAACGTCGCCGCCTACAAGAAGCTGAGAACCAGGGCTTTCATGAAACGCGAGGCGGAATGGGCCGTGCGGCTCGCCATCCTCTTCACCGCCATCGGCCTTCCCTTCGTCTCACGCTCGGATGATCCGACGGCCGCCTATTTCATGATCGGCGCCAGCCTCTGGTTCGTGCTGACCGGCCCGGCGAGATCCTATCTGGCAGCAGCAGAACCGCCCATGCCGCGCGATGGAGACCGCTCCTTCAATACCGATCTGCAATTCGGCTGAGCAGATTTAAATCAGCACACAATTCAATTGTCGCAGCGACAATGGAACGAACGGCTCACGCTTCCGTTATATTGCCAGCAACCGACAAAGGAGATCGCGATGCTGTACTATGCTCTGGTATTTCTCGTCGTAGCCCTGATTGCAGGCGTCCTTGGATTTGGCGGCATTGCCGGCGCATCCGCTTCGATCGCCCAGGTCCTGTTCTTCATCTTCCTGGTGCTGTTCGTCGTATCCATCGTCGCCCGGCTCATGCGGCGCGTATAGACGAACAAACCAACGCACATAAAAAACCCGCCATTCAGGCGGGTTTTTTATTGCTTATACCTTTGGCATCAGGCCGCCTTGGTCTTGGCCCGGCGGGCAAGGTGCGCCACCACATTCTCGATCATCCGCATGCCGGCATCGCCGCCGAGCGTCATGATCGATTCCGGATGGAACTGCACCGCTGCGATCGGCTCCTTGGCATGCTCGATACCCATGATGGTGCCATCCTCGCTCTCCGCGGTAATAATGAACTCCCGCGGCAGCGTCGAAGGGTCGGCAAAGATCGAGTGATAACGACCGACCGTCACTTCCTTGGCAAGGCCGGAGAACACGATACCCGGCTCCAGTACGCGGATGCGTGACGGTTTGCCATGCATCGGCAGCGCCAGATGACGAAGCTCGCCGCCGTAGGCTTCCGCCAGCGCCTGCAGACCGAGGCAAACACCGAAGATCGGCAGATTGCGCGCGCGCGCCTTCTTGATCGTCGCCTTGCAGTCGAAATCCTTAGGATTGCCGGGACCAGGCGACAGCACGACGAGATCCGGGTTCAGCCGATCGAAAACTTCCTCGGGCACCGGCGTACGAACGGTCGAAACCGTGGCGCCCGTCTGGCGGAAGTAATTCGCCAGCGTGTGAACGAAGCTGTCTTCATGGTCGATCAGCAGGATATTGACGCCCTTGCCGACGGAGGCGACATCGCGCTGGGTCTTGCCGGAATTGCCCGTCTTGGCGTCACGGATTGCGGAAAGCATGGCGGAGGCCTTCAATTCGGTTTCGGCTTCTTCTTCCTCGGGAATGGAATCGTTCAGCAGTGTCGCACCGGCGCGCACTTCGGCAATGCCGTCCTTGATGCGCACTGTGCGCAGCGTCAGGCCGGTATTCATGTCGCCATTGAAGCCGACCATACCGATCGCCCCACCATACCACGCGCGGGGGCTCTTCTCATGGGATTCGATAAAGCGCATCGCCCAGAGCTTCGGCGCCCCGGTTACGGTGACAGCCCATGCGTGGCTGAGGAAGCCGTCGAAGGCGTCCATGTCGTCCCTCAAACGGCCCTCGATATGGTCAACTGTGTGGATGAGACGCGAATACATCTCGATCTGCCGGCGGCCGATGACCTTGACGGAACCCGGCTCACAGACGCGGCTCTTGTCGTTGCGATCGACATCCGAGCACATGGTGAGTTCGGATTCATCCTTCTTGGAATTCAGAAGCTTCAGGATCTGCTCGCTGTCGGCGATCGGATCGTCGCCGCGCTTGATCGTGCCGGAGATCGGGCAGGTCTCTATACGGCGGCCGGAGACGCGCACGAACATTTCCGGCGAAGCGCCGACCAGATATTCCTGGTTTCCGAGATTGATGAAGAAGGAATAGGGCGACGGATTGATCGCCTTCAGCCGCTTGGAAATGTCCGAAGGCTTGCTTTCGCAGCGCTCCATGAACTTCTGGCCGGGAACCACTTCGAAAAGATCGCCCTTGCGAAAGCTCTCCTTCGCCTTGACGACGAGTTCGGCATATTCGCCCGGGCGGTGATCGCTCTTAGGCGGAATGGCATCCGTGCGGATAAACGGCTCGGCAGCGATATCGCCCGCCTTGCCCTCCGTCGTCTTGCCGTCCTTGGCGAAGTCGTAACGATCGACCCACGCCTTGGCGGCGTAGTTGTCGACGACGAGAATTTCGTCCGGCAGGTAGAGCACCATATCGCGCTGATCGGAAGGACGCTCCAGCTTCAGGTTGATCGCATCGAACTGGAAAGCGAGATCGTAGCCGAAGGCGCCATAGAAACCGATGCTGGCATCCGCCTGCGAATGAAAAAGATCGGTGATGGCGCGAAGGACGGTAAAGACCGTCGGCATCTTCGAGCGCTCTTCTTCGGTGAAGACACGGTCGGGCAACTTGACCGTCAGGTCGAGCCGGCGCGCGGTCAATGAGCCGAGTTCAAGTTCGCTGACGGTCTTAAGCCGCTCGACGATGAAGTCGAGGATGATCTCGCCGCGCTCGTTATAGGCTTCGATCCAGACATTGCGGCCGAAGGAGGAAACACCGAGCGGCGGATCGACAACAGCCGTATCCCAGCGCGTATAACGACCCGGATATTCATAGTTCGACGAGAAGACGGCGCCGCGCCGCTCATCGAGCTTGTCGACATAGGACGAAACAGCATCGGCATAGGGAATGGCCCGCCTCTGCCGGGTGACGGTAATACCGCCCTTGGTCTCGTAGATTTCCGCACCATCATCCCGCAGGATCGTTACCATAGTTCAACTCCGTTATCGGGCCCGGACGAAAGGCGGCCTTGAAACAAAAAAGCCGCCTCGAAGTTTCGGGCGGCTCGTTCGTCGTCTTTGGACACGATTGGTCGAGGCCGCCTCAGCGAGCCCACCACCAAACTGCAATGTTCACAGACTTCTTCATGGGCGAAATTGTTAGCCTGAGATTAAGCCAAGCGCAAGAGGCCATTGGCCGACGAAAAAGGGCGGCTCGAAAGCCGCCCCACCCCAGCCTTGAACAGGCAATTGTCAATCAGAAGGTCTTGGTAACGGAGATCTTGAAGGTACGGCCCGGCTCCGAATACCATTCCTTCGGCTGCGAAGCGGTTGCACTCAGATTGACCTCGCGAACAGCGAGCGCGTTGTAATACTCCTGATCGAAGATGTTGTAGATCCCGCCCTGGATACGCAGACCCTTGACTTGTTCTGGCGTCCACCATGCGGTCAGATCGACGATGCCGTAGCCGGGCGCATCGAACGACGTCAGAGCATTGTCGTTGCCGGTCATCTGCGACGAGAGCGTGGAGGAGAGGTCGAAGCCGTATTCGTCATTGCTCCAGCCGCCGCCGACAATGGCCTTAAACGGCGCGACTGAGCGCAGCCGCTCCTGCGTATCGTCGTTCCGGCCATAGGTATAGGCAAGCGAGGTATGAAGATTGATACCGTTGTCGAACGTCTTGATCACATTCGCTTCGAGACCGGAGATGGAGGCCGAGGATACGTTCGTGTAGGCGAACGTCATGAAGCCGGTGGTGGGATCTCTTGTCGTCACGGTTTCGATGAAGTTCTGATACCGGGTATGGAATGCCGCTACGCGACCCTGCAGACCGCCAGTATCGAAGTTAGCGCCGATCTCAATGCCGCGGCCGATTTCCGGATCCAGGTTTGGGTTGCCAAGCTGCGCATAACCCTGCGTCGCGTTGTAGAAGCGGCTGTAGAGTTCATCGACGGTCGGGGCACGGAAGCCGACGGCAAGCTGGGTATAGAGCTGAACATCAGGCGTCAGATCGTAGGTCGCGAGCAACTTCGGCGACATGCCGGCTTCCGTACGATCATAAACCGCACCGAAGCGGGGAAGCGCCGGGTTGCTCTCGAAACCGCCACCCGTCGACGGCCGGTAGTTGAACCAATCGAAGCGGAAGCCGGGCGTTAGCGCGAAGCCGCTATTGCCGATCTCGATCTTGTCTTCGAATGTCACGCCGAGGTTCGTGCTGTCGACATTGGGCACTTCAGACTGGTTGTTGAGTGCCGGGCAGGTTGTCGGCGTCGGGCAAAGCGCCGAACTGTACTGCGTCCATTTCGATACCCCGACGTCGAGGCCGACACGAACGGAGTGGCTGAGGCCGGAATATTCAAAGTCCTTCGTCGCCGTACCGCTAAAGCCCCAGGTTTCGTTTTCGATGCTGTTATTGCGGCCAGAAACGACATTGGCTGCGGTCCGGCCCTGGCTGCCGGATTCCTTTTTCAGATCCTGCCAGTAGAGGGTGGCTCTCGCAGTGCTGAAGAATGCATCGGAAGACTGCGCCTCGTAATCATAATCCAGTGAAACACGGTCACGGTCGCGCAGTTCCCGACCGTCATAGTTACCGACGAGATAGCTGCGGATCGGAGGCGTGCCCTGCAGGTCCCGCAGATCAGTCTTCAGGTCGCGCCGGAAGCGTTCAGCCGTCAAACCGATGCGATGGCCGCCTTCGAGATCCTGACGCACCTTGAACAGCAGGTTGTGCTGGTCGAAATCGGCCGGATCCGGCTCGGTCCTCGGCTTGCCGTAGACGTCGATGTCGCCCTTGCTGTCACGCTCATGGCCCTTGCGATAGGCGCCCTGGAAGAGGATCGACGTGTTGCCGACCTTCTTGGCGGCGGCGGCGGAGCCGGCAATGCTGCGGTCTTCGCTGTCATAGGTCGACTTGACGATCGCACCCCAGTCGCGATCTTCCGGGATCAGGTCTTCCGGCTCGAGCGTGTTGAGGACGAAGGCGCCGCCGAGCATGCCCGAACCGCCTTTGCTCGAATCCGCACCGCGCACGATATCAAGAGAGGACAGTGAATCGAAATCGAAGGTATCGCCGCCGCCATTGGCGTTGCTGGTCGCAAAGGCACCCTGACGCGAGCTATTGGAAACATACGGAATCGGGATGCCGTCGATCGTCGTCAGGATACGCGGGCCGGAGAGGCCACGCAGATTGAAACCGGCATCGGCGCGCGAATAATTCACGGTTGCATCGACGCTGCGGCCGATATCGTCGTAATTCGTGACCTGCTTCTTTTCCAGTTCCTTCTTGTCGATCTGGGTCGCAAGCGGCGTGTCGGCAACACTGCCGGGGGCCGCACGGTTTCCCTTGACGACGATTTTCTGAAGGACAGTTGCGCCTTCAGCATTCGTGGCCGGCGTGGTCGCCGGAGCGCTCTGAGCGAAAGACTGTGAAACGGGAAGAACAAGTGCGGCTGCTGTGCAGACCATTAGAACCGAGCGCCAATGCCGGACGATCATAACCTACCCTCAAATGAAAATTACCGGGCTGGCTGTCGTGGCGTTTCAGACGCTCGAGGGGCTGGCTAGGCTTGCGGACGACTGCGGAGATTTCCGCCTTCTTTTTGCCGCATAAAAAACATGAGTATTATTGTCAATATATTCCGCCGATTTATGTTGAATAATAACGTCAAGTTTTAAGGATCTCAGGAAACGTTGCGCAATTGCAACGAATTCGCCGTTCTTGCGTTTCCCCTCCGCTCGATCAACGGGAAACGACGTGTGAGAGAATTTCGGAAGATGGCGGTCATTCTGGCCGCACTCGCCCTGCTCCCCGGCGCAAGACTGCCGCGAACCGGCCCGGTGCCTCAGGCAAAGCCAGAAGCAGCAATCGAAGCGCCTGCGGCCCCTCAGCCAGAAAAGAAACAGGAAGAAGAGCAGGTTCCCAAGCCTCAGCCCGAACCTGCGCCTGCGCAAAACCCCGAAACACCGCCGGCCGCCTCCGAGGTTCCGACACCGCAGCCCAAACCGAGCGAGACCCCGGCCGCGCCAGCCGGCGAAAAATTTGGTCCACCCTCTCCCACACCGGAAGACCGGGCGAAGCCCCCGACTGAACCGACGCTCGAAGAGCAGCATCTGACCATCGAACCGGAAAGCGACGCGGACCATGCCGAATGCACTAGAGAACTGCAGAGCCTCGGCGTCGTCTTCCGCGAGACACCCCGCATCGACGACGGCAACGGCTGCGGCATCGACAAGCCGATCATCGTCTCCCAAGCGCTGCCCGGCATCACGCTGAAGCCTGAAGCCACACTACGCTGCCCGACGGCACTGGCGCTCGCACGATGGATGAAGGGAAGCGTCATTCCCACAGCCTCGGTCGCCTTGCCGGAAAGCGGCGATATCACCACCATCAATCAGGCTTCCGCCTACATTTGCCGCCTGCGCAACGGCGCCGACACCGGCAAGATCTCCGAACATGCCCGCGGCAATGCCATCGATATCGCAAGCTTCAGCTTCAAGAAGGGCGAGGATGTTGCCGTCCGCTCGCGCCGCGAGGATTCGACGCTGACAGGGGCATTCCAGCGCACCGTCAGCGCCGCAGGCTGCCTCTATTTCACCACCGTGCTCGATCCCGAGAGCGATGCTGCCCACGAAACCCACTTCCATCTCGATGTGATCGAGAGAAAGGGCGACTTTCGTTACTGTCACTGAAATACGAGACAGATCAATGTTTGATCGCGAGATCGGAATCCGGTTGCGAAAGCCTTGAATCGGCTTGTGAAGTGGCGGCGGCCTAGAATAGTCCTTCGATATAACCCTGATCATTGAGGTAAATCCGCTCCGCCGACGGCGACTTCGGCAGACCGGGCATCGTCATGATCTCGCCGGTGATGACCACGACGAAACCGGCGCCGGCTGACAAGCGCACCTCGCGCACCGTTACGATATGCCCCTCGGGCGCACCGCGCAGGTTCGGATCGGTGGAGAAGGAATATTGCGTCTTCGCCATGCAGACCGGCAGGTTGCCGTAGCCCTGTTCCTCCCAGGCCGCTAGCTGGTCTCGTACAGCCTTGTCAGCCGTCACCTCGCCAGCGTGATAGATCTTCGAGGCGACGATCTCGATCTTTTCGAGCAGCGGGAGGTCGTCGCCATAGAGCGGCTCGAACTTCGCCTGTCCGGATTCGGCAAGCTCCACAACCTTATAGGCGAGGTCCTCGATGCCTTCAGACCCTTCCGCCCAATGACGGCAGAGGATGGCTTCCGCTCCGTGACGCGCGACGAAATCTTTGACAGCAGCGATTTCCGCATCCGTATCCGAGGTGAAATGGTTGATCGCAACGACGACAGGCACGCCGAACCGGCGCACATTGGCGATATGGCGGCCAAGATTGGAGCAGCCGCGAACCAGCGCCTGAACATTCTCCGCGCCGAGATCGTCCTTCTTCACGCCGCCGTTCATCTTCAGCGCCCGGACAGTCGCCACGATCACGGCAGCACTCGGCTTCAACCCTGCCTTTCGGCACTTGATGTTGAAAAATTTCTCTGCGCCGAGATCGGCCCCGAAGCCCGCTTCCGTCACGACATATTCGCCGAGCTTCAGCGCGGTCTTCGTCGCAATCACCGAATTGCAGCCGTGAGCAATATTGGCGAAAGGACCGCCGTGAACGAAGGCAGGATTGTTCTCCAGGGTCTGCACGAGGTTCGGCTGCATGGCGTCTTTCAGGAGCACGGCCATGGCCCCATCCGCCTTGAGATCGCGGGCATAAACCGGCGTCTTGTCGAAGCGATAGCCGATGATGATGTCGCCAAGGCGACGTTCCAAATCCCTGAGATCGGTCGCAAGGCAGAGAATTGCCATCACTTCAGAGGCGACGGTGATATCGAAGCCGTTCTGCCGCGGAAAGCCGTTGGAAACCCCACCGAGTGAAGACACCATGCTGCGTAGCGCCCGGTCGTTCATGTCCATCACCCGCCGCCATGTGATGCGGCGCAGGTCGATATTCTCTTCGTTGCCCCAGTAGATGTGATTGTCGATCATTGCGGCCAGCAAATTGTGTGCCGAGGTGATCGCGTGGAAATCGCCCGTGAAATGCAGGTTGATGTCTTCCATCGGCACGACCTGGGCATATCCGCCACCTGCCGCCCCGCCCTTCACACCGAAGCAGGGACCAAGCGAGGCCTCGCGCACGCAGACGATCGCCTTCCTGCCGATGCGGTTCAGCCCGTCGCCGAGACCGACGGTGGTCGTCGTCTTGCCCTCGCCCGCCGGCGTCGGGTTGATGGCGGTAACAAGGATGAGCTTGCCGTCCTTCTTGCCCTCCTGGGCGGCGATGAACTCGGCGCTGATCTTCGCCTTGTCATGTCCATAAGGAACAAGCTGTTCCGGGGGGATGCCAAGCTTGGCGCCGATTTCGAAAATCGGCTTCTTCGTCGCCGCGCGTGCGATTTCGATATCGGATTTGATGGCAGCCATGGATCGTGTCCTCATTCTCTCAGCACAACGGACTCGGCGTTTATTTCAATCGGATAGCGAAATATCCCGAACCTGTGAATAGTACTGCGCCTTGCAGTCCGCCTATTCCATTGTTTATTAGGGGCCAACGATTCTGGGATTTACGGGGTAGATCATGAAATCACTCGAACTTCTGGTCGAGCGCATCATTCTTTCCAGCCGCTGGCTGCTGGTGGTCTTCTATATCGGCCTTGTGCTTGCGTTGGCCGTTTATGCCGTATCTTTCGCCTTCAAGTTCCTGAAGGTCGCAGGAAGCGTGTTCGAACTCGGCGAGGCGGAAATGATCCTCGCCATGCTCGGTCTCATCGATGCGGCACTCGTCGCAAGCCTCATCGTCATGGTCATGATCTCCGGCTACGAGAATTTCGTCAGCCGTTTCGACGAGGCCGAAAAAGAAGGCGAAGTCTCCTTCCTCGGCAAGCTCGATTCCGGCAGCCTGAAGATCAAGGTCGCCTCCTCGATTGTCGCCATCTCCTCCATCCACCTCCTGCAGGTCTTCCTCAACGTCGATCAATATACCGACGGCAGGATCATGTGGCTGACCCTCATGCATCTCGCCTTTGTCGTCTCGGCGGTCATGCTCGGGTTCCTCGAGAAGCTGATGAGCGTGACCTCGAAGAATGATTTGAAGGACAAGGCGTAAGGCGGCGTCAAGCCGGACACATCCGGCGAACGAGAGCCGCACAAAGCAAAAGTGCCGTATCGCGGCGGCGCATCTTTTCGGATATCGGCATCAATTGACCGTGGCCGCAACCGGCACAGTTTCCACACCGGATCTCCTGGGGCACCGGACGCTTTCCTTCGCGTTCGGTCCGCAGAGATGAAGGCCCGGCTCTTCATCGTAGGGAATCACACCATCGATGATGCCAAGCTTGAGCGCCTGAGGTGGATATATATCGCCTCTCCCGAATGACGGCGTTATCATCATCGTGTCGAATGTCTCGGGACTGATGCCCATCTCGCTGAAATAGGCAATGAATTTTCCGCGCTCGGTCTCCGTAACCTCGATCGCCGGCTGGCTGAGGCCAAGAGCAGAAGTCTTTCCGACGAACCGCAACTCTCCGCCCATGAAGGCAAGCGTGCAGCTCGAAAAGCAGTACGCACCGCCGGCAAAGACCTCACCTTCGGTCGGCCCGTTTTTGGCCATACTCGCAGTGCAACGCGGATCCTGCATCGGACAATTCGGCAAGCGCGTTCTACCAATCGACGTATCGAGACCTGCGGCGCGGATCATACGCCCCATCGCGAAAGCAGCATCTCTGTCGCCGCCATAGGACTGAAAGATGACGGGCAGCTTTTTTTCTCCGAGCGTCTTCAAGATCGCGTCCAGCTGAGCCGGCGTATCCGGCGTGATGTCCCCATCCGCAGAAATCCACTGCGTACACTCGTCCTGGCAATTGCCATCGTACATCACGAGAAAGTCCATAGGATGGGTGTTAGGCAGACCGCCGCTTGTGTATACGGTCGCACGCTTCACCGGTGCCTCCGCCACAGGCGCCGGCGCTATAGCCACCTCGGCCACAGGATGGCGATAGCAGACGGCGCTCGCCGCAGCGTCTTTAGGACAGAGCGGCATACCGGGCCACTCACTGAATGTCAGCACATCCGTGAGAAGACCCATTCGAACTGCGTCTTCAGGCGGTATGACTGCGATGCTTGCAGGGGTGGTAGCCATCATCACATCGACCAGATCACCACTGACGCCCATTTCCTTCAAATAGCCCGTAAGGGCAGCAGTGGCCTTCTTGCCCAGCTTGGTGGAGCTGCGCTGCCCAGCCGCCTTTCGTCCAACCTCCTTGCGGGAGACTTCCGTCTTCTTGCCGTTCACCATTTTGTATTCGATCCGGTAAGAGATACGCACCTTCTGATAGACGGTCGTGATCTGGTGGACGCCGATATAGGCCCACTGCGACGAGGCGCGCGACGTGCCACCAGCCAGCACCAGAGGACACGCGGAATAGCAGAACGCACCGTCCGAATAAGTGTCCCCGACCGCAGTGCCATCCTTTGCGATAGCCGCAGCGCAGCGCCTATTGTCATCGGGGCAATCCTTCAGCTGCGTACCGCCGACTGCCGTTTCAAGACCGGCCTTGCGGATCATCCGCCCCATCGCATAGGCGGCATCGACTTCGCCACCCTCCGAGCGGAGGACGACAGGTACTTTCCGGTCGCCGATCTTCTTGAGAAATTTTCTCAGCCGCGCTGGCGTATCTGACGTTACACGCCCCTCCGCCGATATCCATTCAGGACAGTCTTCCAGACAGGAGAGGCTGTGCACGAGAATGAAATCCATCGGGGGCTGCCCCGCCTGTTTCTGCTTGGCAGCTTCGGAGGCAGTAGCTCCGATCGGCAAGTTCAAAAGAAACAAAATAAGTAATGATCGGAAGGATAGGCACTTCACCAAAAAAGAAACTGCAAAGCGCACGATTAGATCGCCTTAGTTGCACCTGACCATACACTTAGCAATTGGATTAAACGGCAGCAAGCGGGATTCCGAGGGCTTGCCGCCGCCTTATTACTTTATTCGCCCATCGCGATCAGGCTGGCATTACCACCTGCAGCTGCCGTGTTCACGGAGATCACCTGTTCCAGCGCAAAACGCTGCAGATAGGCCGGCCCGCCAGCCTTGAAGCCGGTGCCGGATAAACCCGAACCGCCGAAGGGCTGGGTGCCGACGACGGCGCCGATCATGTTACGGTTCACATAGACATTGCCAGTATCGAGCGCATCGGTGACGGTGCGGATCGTGGATTCGATGCGGCTGTGAACGCCAAGCGTCAGGCCGTAGCCGGAGGCCTGGATATCCTGCAGCACCCTAGGCAATTCCTTCGCCTTCCATCTGACGATGTGCAGCACCGGCCCGAAGACTTCCTTGGTCAGTGCCGCAGGCTTGTCGAGCTCGATGATATGCGGCGCGAAGAAGCTTCCGCCATCAGGCGCCTTGCCGGCATAGCGCACCTTCTGCGTTTTCTGCATGTCGGCGATATGGGCTTCCAGCATCGCCTTCTGCTTCTCGTCGATGATCGGGCCGACATCAGTCGTTTCCAATGCGGGATCGCCAAGCTGCAGTTCGCGCGCAGCGCCTTCGATCATCTGCGTCATATGTTCGGCGATGTCTTCCTGCAGGAAAAGCAGGCGGAGTGCGGAGCAGCGCTGACCGGCCGAACGGAAGGCCGATAGGACCACATCATCGGCCACCTGCTCGCCGAGCGCCGTCGCATCGACCACCATGGCGTTGAGTCCGCCGGTTTCGGCAATCAGCGGCACGATCGGTCCGTCCTTGGCGGCAAGCGCCCGGTTGATTGCCCATGCCGTCTTCGTCGAACCGGTGAAGGCAACGCCGGCAAGCGCTGCATGCGCCGTGATAGCGGCACCGACGTCGGGACCGCCAGGCACGAAGAGCAGCGCGTCTTCCGGCACGCCGGCCTTGTGGAACAGCTTCACTGCTTCATAGGCAATCAGCGGCGTCTGCGGTGCAGGCTTTGCGAGCACGGCGTTGCCGGAAACGAGGGCGGCCGAAACCTGCCCAAGGAAGATCGCCAGCGGGAAGTTCCAGGGCGAGATGCAGGTAAAAACCCCGCGACCACGCCACAGGTACCGATTATCCTCTCCGGTCGGCCCCGGCATCTTGGTCGCGGTACCGAAGAGCCGGCGCGCCTCGCTGGCGTAATAGCGGCAGAAATCCACCGCCTCGCGTATTTCCGCAATGCCGTCGTCGAGCGTCTTGCCGGCTTCTGCGGCCAGGAGCACAAGCAGCCTACCGCGATTTTCTTCCATAAGGTCGGCCATGCGCTCCAGCGCAGATGCACGTTCTTCGACCGAACGGCGCGACCATGCCTTGTAGCCTTTGGCGGCAACGGCAAAGGCCTTGTCGACATCGGCAGCGGTGGCATTGCGAACCGAGCCGACGGTCTTGGAGCGATCGGACGGCGAAACGACGGGCGTTTCCGAACCGCTGGCAACCACACCGGGGATGAGAGGCGTCGCCGCGATGGGGGGAAGACCCTTGCGGATCGCCTCCATCAGTTTTTCAAGCGTTGCACGATGACCGAATTCCAGTCCGGCGCTGTTCTTGCGCTTGCCGTAGAGCTGCAGCGGCATCGGAATCTTGCTGTTGCGGGCACTGGCGCCGACATCGAATTGCAATTTGTCCGCCGGACGCTCCAGCAATGCCTTGATCGGCACATTCTTGTCGCCGGCCATAGCAACGAAGGAGGAATTGGCGCCGTTTTCGAGAAGACGGCGGACAAGATAGGCGAGCAGATCGCGGTAGCCTCCAACAGGCGCATAGATCCGGCAGGCGATCCGGTCGTTGGTATCAAGCAGATGATTGTAGAGGCTCTCGCCCATACCATGCAGGCGCTGGAACTCGAAGCCGGTACGGTCATTGCCGGCAAGCTCCAGAATGGTGGAAACCGTCAGTGCATTATGCGTGGCAAATTGCGGGAAAATACGCGCCCGCTTGGCGAGCATGTGCTGCGCGCAGGCGAGATAGGAAAGGTCTGTCGCCTGCTTGCGCGTCCAGACCGGATAATCGTCAAGCCCGCGTTCCTGCGCCCGCTTGACCTCGGTATCCCAGTAGGCGCCCTTGACGAGGCGCACCATCATGCGGCGGCCAAGCTTTGCGCAGAGTTCATCAATATAATCGATCACGGCGACCGCGCGCTTCTGATAGGCCTGGATTGCAAGGCCAAAACCATCCCAGCCGGCAAGCGACGGATCGGAAAAGACCGCGGCGATCACGTCGAGCGAAAGTTCCAGCCGGTCGGCTTCTTCGGCATCGATGGTGAAATTGAGCTGATGTGCCTTGGCCATCTGCGCAAGCTTCAGGAGGTCGGGCACGAGTTCTTTCATCACGCGATCGCGGTGAGTGGCCAGATAACGCGGATGCAGCGCCGAAAGCTTGACGGAAATACCCATGCGATCGGGCAAATCCTTGCCCTTGGCGTTCTTCGCCATCCAGCCGCCGATCGCTTCGATCGCCATGGCGTAGGATTGCCAGTAACGTTTGGCATCTTCGGCCGTCCGTGCGCCCTCGCCCAACATGTCGAAGGAATGGCGATAGCCCTTCTCCTCGCTCTTGGCCGCGCGGTTGAGAGCGTCCTTGATGGTTTCGCCGAGCACGAAGTGATGGCCAAGGAAGCGCATGGCCTGCTTGGTGGCATTGCGAACGGTCGGCAGGCCCATGCGTTTGACAAGGCCGCGAAGCACGCCCTCGGGCGTCTCACCGGGGCGGATGATGCGGGCTGAAACGCCGAGCGCCCAGGCGGATGCCGAGACAAACCAGCTGTCGGCCTTGCCCTCATGCTCGCTCCAGCCGCCTTCCTTCAGCTTGTCCTCGATCAGCTTGTCCTGCGTCAACGCGTCGGGCACGCGCAGCAGCGCTTCGGCAAGCACCATCAGCGCCAGACCCTCCTTGGTGGAAAGCCCGTATTCCCTGAGGAAATCCTCTACGCCGCCGATCGATCCCGAATTGCTGCGGATCGCCTCGATCATGCCCCCGGCACGCTTGTCGATCGCAACATCCTGGGAGGCCGAAAATCGCAAACCTTCGGCGAAACCATGCAGCAGGCGATCATCGTCACCGGCAAATGGAGCGTTGAACAGGGCAAAAGGCGTGGAAATCTGGGTCGGCATGAAGTGTTCTCCGTGATTTCGGCAACATAGCTGTTCATTCGTGGTGTTTTTCACTAAACTGAGGCCGACCAACACGATCTTCGCCTACCGACCGCCTGAAAGGCCGCGAAAAATGAAAGAGCTCGACCGTCTCGACCGCAAGATTCTGCGTGCGCTGCAGAAGGAAGGACGACTTTCCAACATAGAGCTCGCCGAACGCGTTAACCTGTCTCCCACGGCCACTGCCGAGCGCGTCAAGCGGCTAACCCGAGACGGTTATATCACGGGCTATATGGCAATCCTTTCGCCGGAAAAACTCGGCCGCAACCTCCTCGTTTTCGTACAGGTGAAACTTGACCGCACCACGCCTGACGTTTTCGATGCCTTTGCTGCGGCAGTAAAACGCAGCGACGACGTCATGGAATGTCATATGGTCGCAGGAGGTTTCGACTATCTTGTGAAGGCGCGCATGGCGGGGATGGAGGCTTATCGCCAATTCCTCTCGGAGGTGATTCTTTCCCTCCCCGGCGTACGCGAAACACACACCTATGCGGTCATGGAGGAGGTAAAAGGCACAGCCCTTCTACCCGTATAGCTCGAAAATCAACTTAAGCGCGTTTTTCATCTGGTTAATTTTTCACAAAATGAATTAATCAGCGTGTGCTAAGTCAATTAGGGCTAGCATGCAGGCGGATTTATGTATTTGATAGCGGTAACATAGGGACTTGCGGGGGCATATAATGTCTTACATGACTACCTCTGAAAGGCAGTCATTACTATCGAGCGAACTGGCAGTGGCGCGCACGCGCGGCCTGTTCGCACAAGCGCTTGGAAGGGTGGCGGCCGCATTCGGTTTTGAGCACGCCACCCTGCTGAACGCGCCGACGATAGAAGATTTGCTGCTCAAGCCGCTGATCATCGAGAGCTCGCTGCCGGTTTCCTACATCAGGGATTTCGATCGAGCGCATATGCTGCGCGCCTGTCCCTTTGCCGCACGCATGAGGGAATCAGCCGTACCGCAGGTATGGCATCTTAACGATCCCGGCCATGCCCAGTCTTTCCCTGCCGGCACCAGAAACTTGATGCTGCAGCACGGCATGAGCGCCGGCATTGCCATGCCGATCAATTCGGCCGATGGACAGCGCCTCGTCTTCTGGTTTGGCGGCGAACGTGCATCCCTCGGCCAGAGCGAGATCAACGAACTCGCGATGATCGTTCTCCACGCCGTCGATACCTACAACAGCGTCAAGCGCAATGAGGAGAGCCCCCATAGCGCGCTCTCGGCCCGCGAGCTTGAGGTCGTGCGATGGACAGCGCAGGGCAAGACCTCGATCGAGATCGGCCAGATCCTGGCGCTCTCGGATCACACGGTAAATGCCTATATGACCAACGCAATTAAAAAACTCGATTGCGTCAACCGCACCCAGTTGGTAGCAAAAGCCATCCGATTGAAGCTGATCAACTGAGGAATCAGAAGAGAATCAGCGCGCCATCCCGAATTAGGGGGAAACCGTGCCTCTTCGTTTCGAACAGTCAGCCGTCGAACATCGGCTGCAATCCCGTGCCCACATCGGAATTACCGATGCAGAAGCGCTGACCATGTTCGCTGCCTACCGCCTCTTCGGCTTCTGGCGGATGAACCTCGAGACCGGGCATTTCTTCGCCAGCGAAGACGTACACCAGATCTTCGATCTTCCTTACAGCGAAGGTCCGGTCAACCTGACCGAACTCATGTCGCGCATCCATGCGGAAGACCGGCTGCTGATTGCCGAAACCTTCGAGCAGGCAAGCCTCTACCGGGTCGGCTTCCACTATGTCTATCGCGTCGACAACGGGCTCGGCGGCTACAAGATGGTGCGCTCCGTCGGCAAGTTCCGCGACGACGCCAGCGGCGGCGGTATCGTCGGTATCACCTATGAATTCGTCGAGAAGCTGCGCATCCTTGGCTTCGAGGACGGCGGCACTCCGGCTTAACGGTCCAGCACCGAGCGGATTTCAACCAGGTTCGACCGCACTCTCAGCATATAAAAGCCCATCGTGGCGAGATGGCTCGGCATGATCCAGCCATCCTCCCGTCCGTTGGAAATGATTGCCGGCTGGATGCGAAGTGCTGCCTGGAATTGCCGTGTCGTGCCGGCCCAGATCGCCCCGAGGTTTCGCTCCGACACAACCTGAGAGAAATCAGACTGTGCGGCCGTCAGAATCGCGTAATAAGCGTAGAGCTGCCCGTAGGCGAACCAGAATCGATCGTCCGCCCGCGTGTCGAACCAGCCGCGATTATGGTTTTCCGAGCGCTCGGCCAGCATGTCGGAGGTGCTGCCGAGATCGTTGGCGATGCGGTCGATGAACTGCATCAGGTTGTCCGCGCGACCGTCGAAAACTGCGTTGCAGGCGGCGAGATCAGTGTTGAACTTGCGCAAGTCTTTGATGGCCGTGCGATAATAGGCAGGCGTCGGCGTCTTCAGTCCGAAGGGATCGAGCCCGAAATACCAGCTGTGTTCATCGAACTGCAGATTGCCGCGCGCGCTCTGCAGATCATTGTTGATGCCGGACGTGCCTCGCACGCGCCCGAGCGTATCAACAAGCTCCGCCGAAGTTCGCCGGACCGCCTGGTTGATGCCGCGCTGGAAGGATGCCTTGTTGTCCAGGAAGGGCGTGTGATCCCAATCGATGCCGAACAGGCCCATCTTGTAGAGCACCATCGACGATATCCAGGCATTCTGGTTGACGTTGAAATCCGTCAGATCGGCCGCGACATCGACGATCGCCGAGCGCTGGCAGGTCTTGGCAGCAATTCCGTCGGCCGCCGGAATTTCCTGTCCTGCCGGCACCTTGCGATCCGAAAGGCGATATTGATCGACGAAGTTCGTATTGAAATTCGACCAGGCCTGCGTCTGCCAGATGAAATAGCCGTAAAGGACGACGAGAAGTGCGAGAAACGCGATGATCGGCAGCCGGATCATCCAGGTCCGCCGCGCATACCATCCGTGCGCGGCCATGAATGGCCAGATCGCCCAGGCGGCAAAAAGGCGAACCCAGCGGCTGATCGTCTGGCCGATCAGTCTGAAAAAACCGGCAATCCGGTCGAGCATCGTCGTCTCCTGTCAGGCGGCGAAAACAGGGATATCCTTTCCATCCACATATGCGCTCGATCGCCCAAGTACAACAACAGACAAGGATATTTCGGCCAACGGAGTGCGAGCCAGACGCGACAGATCGGATACGCCTTCCCTCGCCGCCCCGTTAGGAGCGCAGCGAACGGAGGAATCCGAGGCCGAACATCGGAGATTTTCGCACCACATCGATCAGCGGCGCCTCCGAGGGCTCCTCGGCATAGGCGGGAAATTTCCGGGCAAATTCCTGATCTGCACGGCTCTTTCGCTGGACCAGATCCTGAGGCACCAGCATGCCCTTTTCGAAAAGCGCAATAGATGCGGCAATATTCGGGAAAAGCTCCGGCTTGATCCTCACCTTCATGCCCGGACGGTCGGTATCGACCTGCGCCTGATAGATGATGAGCCGCTCCTCGGTATCGACCGAAAGCTTGCGGACGAGCACGTTGCAGCCGGCGATACGGCCATTAAGCCTGTCGACGAAGGCCTGGAACATGCCGATGAAGCGTTCGCGCCGCTGGCTCTCGTCGCGCATCGCATGTTCCTCGACGGAAATGCGCTCGGCCTCCGCCTTTAACGCTAGGCGCTCCGCTTCCATCTGCTCCCAGTGCGCCTTGTTGCCATAGACGCCGATGCGCCCCTGCGTGTTCAATGCCTTGGCGTTGAGCTCCTTCATCCGCATCCGCGCAATGTCGATCTCGTCAACAAGCCGCCGCCGATGCTCGACAATGTCGATGAGGCTCAATTCGGCGCTCTTGTGACGCTCGACAAGGGACAGCCTCTGGCCTTTAAGCAGCGTCGCCAGCAGATCGGATTTCGTCAGAAGATCGAGCAGTTGTTCCACGACCGGCGCCTCGCGCACCCGCGCGCTATGCATGCGCCACATGCGCTGTCGGGAAAACCATCCGGCCATCTTTTCACGCCGCGTCAGCCCGCGAAAACTGTCGAGATCGGCCGAAACCTTGGCCGTCAGCCGGTCGAGGGAGAAGACGAGTTCCGCAAGCAGCACATCGAGCGTGGCACTGTCGTTCAAGAAGGCCTGGAAGCGCGCATTCTGCTCCAGGAAAATCTCGTCGGATGAGCGCGACTCGTCACCATCGAAACTTGTGATGCAGGCGGCGCAATAGTCGGCTTCGCCGGCCATGGCCTCGGCAAGGTCACGGGCAGCATCATACTGGCTATCGAAGGGCGGGCTCTTGCGCACCGGGCACTCCCATGGAATCTCCGTCTTCCAGACTATTCACTTGCCGCGCTAAAGAAAACAGGCGTCGATCCGTTCAGACCGGCTCGGCAATCCATTCGCCGTTCATTGCATCATCCCAATGGCGGCGGCAGAGCGAAACATATTTCTCGTTCCCCCCGACATCGATCTGCGCGCCCTCGTGCAGCACCTTGCCCTCGGCATCGAGCCGCACGACCATGGTGGCCTTGCGCCCGCAATGGCAGATGGTACGCACCTCCCTCATCTCGTCGGCAATCGCCAGCAGCTCCTGCGAGGCCGGGAAGAGCTTGCCCTGGAAATCCGTTCTCAGGCCGTAGACCATCACGGGAATGCCGAGCCTGTCGACGACGCGGGCAAGCTGCCAAATATGATCGCGCGTCATGAAATGCGCTTCATCGACGAAGACGCAGGAGATCGCCTGTCCTTCGCTGCTGAGTTTCCGGACCAGCGCATAGAGATCGCTGTCGCTTTCGAAGGGGATGGCCTCCGCTTCGAGCCCGATACGCGAACCGATGATGCCCCGCCCCACCCGATCGTCGAAGGCCGCGATCAAGAGAACCGTGCGCATGCCGCGCTCCTGGTAATTGTAGGAGGCCTGCAGCAGCATGGTCGACTTGCCGGCATTCATCGTCGAGTAGTTGAAATAGAGTTTTGCCATCGGATTCTCCTTATCTGGCTTCTTGAAAGCTGGAGAACGCAAAGAAAAGCCCCGACAAATCGATAATCACAGGAAATCCTGGTGGCGAAATCGCCAAAGGCCTTGAAATTCAAGCTTTCCCAAAAAACGCTGAGGCGTCGCAATCATATAGTCCGGAACGCCGCAAACGCGCCGAGATCGCTTGTAAAACTGGTCTATTGATGGTTGGCTTGGGAACGTAAGACTGGGAGTCTAAAATGAAAACAACAAGCGCATTCAAACTCATTACCGCAACTGCAGTCGCAGCTCTCTCCGTTGCGACCGCCGCCTTCTCCGCAGACCCTGAAAGCTGCTCCACCGTCCATCTTTCGGATATCGGCTGGACGGACGTCACGTCGACTACGGCGACCGCCTCCCTGCTCCTCAAGAAGCTTGGTTATGAGACCGACATCAAGGTTCTCTCCTTGCCGGTCACCTATACCTCGATGAAGAACAAGGACATCGACGTGTTCCTCGGCAACTGGATGCAGTCCCAGAAGGCAGATATCCAGCCCTACCTCGACGACAAGTCGGTCGAATCTTACGGTCCGAACCTCGTCGGCGCCAAGTACACGCTGGCAACCAATGCCAAGGGCGCCGAACTCGGTATCAAGGACTTCAAGGATATCGCTGCCCACAAGAGTGATCTCGACGGCAAGATCTACGGTATCGAGCCCGGCAATGACGGCAACCGCCACGTCATCGACATGATCGACAAGAACACCTTCGGCATGAAGGAGATGGAACTGGTCGAATCCTCCGAGCAGGGCATGTTGGCGCAGGTCGCCCGCGCCGAGAAGGAAGGCAAGCCCATCGTCTTCCTCGGCTGGGAACCGCATCCGATGAACACCAACTTCAAGATGACCTATCTGTCGGGTGGCGACGACACGTTCGGACCGAATTTCGGCGGCGCCGAAGTCTATACCAACGTGCGTGCCGGCTATCTCGATGAGTGCCCGAACGTCGGGACGCTGGTCAAGAATCTGAAGTTCTCCCTGAAGATGGAGAACGAGATCATGAACAAGATCCTGAACGACGGCGAAGATCCGGAAAAGGCAGCGGGCGAATGGCTAAAGGCCAATCCGTCCACGGTTGATCCCTGGCTTGCCGGCGTCAAGACGCGCGATGGCAGCAGCGATGGCCTCGCAGCCGTCAAGTCCGGCCTCGGCCTCTGATGAAATGAACGGGGCGGATCTGCCGCCCCGTTTTCGTTTTCATCCCGATCTTCGTTCTTAAAAGACAGGCGCGCCTCGTGAATTGGATCACCGACGCTAAAATTCCCATTGGCCCCTGGGCCAAGTCCTTCGTTGACTGGCTGACGACAAACGGCGAATGGTTCTTCAACCAACTCTCCGCGCTGCTGTCCCACGTCATCAATGCCTTGCTTTTCGTGCTGCAGACGCCCAATCCGCTGATTGCCATCCTTGCCATCAGCCTCGTCGCCTGGTGGCTGCGCCGATCGATAACAGTGGCGGTCTTCACCTGTCTTGGGCTGCTGCTCATCATGAAC
Source organism: Rhizobium sp. 768_B6_N1_8 (assembly GCF_051811225.1). Taxonomy (NCBI): domain Bacteria; kingdom Pseudomonadati; phylum Pseudomonadota; class Alphaproteobacteria; order Hyphomicrobiales; family Rhizobiaceae; genus Rhizobium; species Rhizobium sp. 768_B6_N1_8. Next base: position 3,087,022 of record NZ_JBPWPV010000001.1, read on the forward strand.
CAGGGCTATTGGAAGGAGACGACGGAAACGCTGGCGCTCGTACTCGCCGCGACCTTCGTCAGCATGGTGATCGGCATTCCGCTCGGCATTGCCGCTGCCCGCCGCGCCTGGATCTATGCCGCGATGCGGCCCGTTCTGGACCTCATGCAGACCATTCCGACCTTCGTCTATCTGATTCCAGCACTTATCCTTTTCGGCCTCGGCATGGTGCCGGGCCTGATCGCAACCGTCATCTTCGCCATCCCCGCCCCCATCCGCCTTACCCGCCTCGGCATTATCTCGACGCCCCCTTCCCTCGTCGAAGCCGCCGTCGCGTTCGGCGCGACGCCGATCCAAGTTCTGCGCAAGGTCGAGCTGCCCTTTGCAACGCCGCAGATCATGGCCGGCCTGACGCAGACCATCATGCTCTCCCTCTCGATGGTCGTGATCGCCGCCCTCGTTGGCGCTCCCGGTCTCGGCGTACCGGTCGTGCGTGCCTTGAACACCGTCAACATCGCCAAGGGTTTTGAGGCCGGTTTCTGTATCGTCATTCTGGCAATCATTCTGGACCGCATGTTCCGCACCGCAGGCGAAGGAGACGGCGCATGACCGCGGTCAGTTTCAGAGACGTCAACATCATCTTCGGCGACCGTCCGGAAATTGGGCTCGCCATGGTCGACCAGGGTCGCTCACGTGACGAGATCGGGGCCGAGACCGGTCTTGTTCTCGGCGTCGCCAATGCCTCGCTGACCATCGAGGAAGGCGAAATCCTCGTGCTGATGGGCCTATCGGGTTCCGGCAAGTCGACGCTCCTGCGCGCCGTCAATGGGCTTGCGCCGGTCGTGCGCGGCGACGTCGCCGTTTCGACGGCAACGGGGCCGGTAAACCCCTACAAATGCAGTGCCAAGGCGCTGCGCGACCTGCGCACGCATACGGTCTCCATGGTGTTCCAGCAATTCGCCCTCCTGCCCTGGCGCACCGTTGCCGAGAATGTCGGTTTCGGCCTTGAGCTCTCGGGCGTACGGGAAGCCGAGCGCAAGAGCCGGGTCGGCGAGCAGCTCGAACTCGTCAACCTGACGAAATGGGCGGACCGCAAGGTCAACGAGCTCTCCGGCGGCATGCAGCAGCGCGTCGGCCTTGCCCGTGCATTCGCCACCGGCGCGCCGATCCTCCTTATGGACGAGCCGTTCTCCGCGCTCGATCCGCTGATCCGTACGCGCCTGCAGGACGAGTTGCTGGAATTCCAGCGGCGGCTGAAGAAGACCATCCTCTTCGTCAGCCACGATCTCGACGAGGCCTTCCGCATCGGCAATCGCATCGCCATCATGGAGGGCGGACGCATCATCCAGTGCGGAACGCCACAGGAGATCGTCAAGAACCCGGCCGATCAATATGTCGCCGACTTCGTGCAGAACATGAATCCGATCAACATGCTGATGGCTTCTGACATCATGCAGCCTGGGCTTGGCGACGCCGCAATCGGCATGTCGGTCAGCGCCACTGCGCGCCCCACGACGCCGCTTGTCGATATCCTCGATGCCCTCTCCCGGCAGCCCGGCAGTATCGGCGTGGTCGACAACGGCCAGATCGTCGGCACGATCTCGGCGCAGGATGTCGTCACCGGCCTCACGCGGCACAAGCGGAAGGAATAGAGCATGTCGCGCAAAAGTGTGCAGCGGTTTCGCGGTAACGACATGTGAAAACGAAAACTAAAGCGTGGCAAGCGAATCCTGGACATCGCGACACGCTTTAGACTTGATCCTTTCACTCCGCTTTGCGACAACGCGGATATGAAAGAACCGTCCTCCACGCTCCGCGAAACCGACGACGAGGCCCGCAAGCTGGCGCGCACTCTCTTGCGCTCCGCCCGCTATGCTGCCCTCGCCGTTCTCGATCCCGAAACCGGCTTTCCCTTCGCAAGCCGGGTTCTCCTCGGCACCGACATAGACGGCGTGCCTGTTATTCTCGTTTCCGCGCTCTCGACCCACACGAAAGCGCTCGCTGCCGATGCCAGGGCCTCGCTCCTGACCGGCGAGCCCGGCAAGGGCGATCCGCTCGCCCATGCCCGCCTGACGACCCAATGCCGTGCGGAACAGGTGGAGCGGGATACGCCTCTCCACGCGCGCATCCGCACTCGTTTCCTCAACCGTCACGCCAAGGCGAAACTCTATATCGATTTCCCTGATTTCCGTTTCTTCCGGCTCATCCCGCAATCGGCCAGCCTTAATGGCGGATTCGGCCGTGCTTACATTTTGGACGGCAGCGATCTCGTGATTCACTCCGAGGCAAATGATCACATCGCTGAAAAAGCTGACGCCGCAGTGCAAGATTTAGTAGCGCGCCATCCGGACCTCATGTTAGCGCTGACATCCAGGCTGAAGGCACCTGAAGCGGGTCCCTGGCGCATATGTGGGGTCGATTCCGAAGGTTTTGATATGATTTCAGGTGACTTATTGATGCGTTGCGAGTTCGACATACCCGCTGAGGACTTAGATCACATTTGTTCAAACATATCTAAAATAGCATACCTGATACCTTAAATTTAGGTATATACAATCTTCGAGCCCAATTGCTAGTTTTCGCCGTCAGTCAAAGAACCGTCTGACGGCCTGTGCCTGTACGGATGATGTACGTTTCGCATTAGGAAGAAAAAATATGGAAACCTCTGATTTGGCCGAGCACACCAATGTGGCGGCAGCTTTATTATCGGCCATGGCCAACCCCAAGCGTTTGCTGATCCTCACCAGCCTGGTAAAGGGAGAAGTGCCTGTCGGCGTTCTCGCCACCCAGGTCGGCCTGAGCCAGTCGGCCCTCTCCCAGCATCTGTCGAAATTGCGCGCTCAGAAGCTGGTCAAGACCCGTCGTGATGCACAGACGATCTACTATTCCAGCAACTCCGAGCCGGTCATGAAGATCCTCGCGACGCTGGAGGATATCTACGTGGCTCAGAACCGGAGCAGGTCTGCAGCCTGATGTCAGCGCTGACATGATGTCAGTCTGAGCAGCGTTCCAGGGAAATGCTTCCGCGGGCGCCGCTTAACGATTTTCAGCACGTAAAACCTTTGGGACCGGCAATTCGCAAGAATTGCCGGTCCCGTCTGTGTCAGAACGACAGGTTAGCTGCCCACCACTCCGTTGCTAGCGCGCGTCAGCACGACGAGCGACGGACGCGCCGGCACACCCGGCTTGAAGTCCGGCCAGTTAGTGCCGGCATCTTCCATTGAGGTCGCATCCTCGTTATCGGCCATGCGCAATTCACCCGGATGCTGGACCGAGAGGAAGACACTGGAGCCGTCCGAGGTAAAGGTCGGCGAGCAGGTCTCCGAACCGACAGGCGCGATATAGATGAGCTTCGGCAAAGCGCGGCCCGAACCCTCCGTATCCATCACATAGACGGAATCGGCGATGCCCTCAGGCGGCGGGCCGTCGGTGGTCACCCAAAGGCGGCCTGCTGGATCCACGGCAAGGTTATCGGGGTCGGTGAACCAGCCGGCCGAGGTGGTCGCCGGGTGGAACATCGCCTGGTCTTCGGGCTTGGCCGGATCGCCGCAGAGCACGAAGACGTCCCACTTGAAGCTCTCAGCGGCGTAATCGGGCTTATCAGGACCGCCTGGCGTTACAAGCTCCAGCAGATGCCCATGCGGGTTGGGGCCACGTGGATTGGCAACGTTGACCTGTTCCTTCTCGTCGTCCCCCTGGCCCTTCGGCAAGCGATCCTCGTTTTCGGTCATCGCCACATAGAGCTTGCCGGTGCCGGGATGCGGGATGAAGCCCTCCGGCCCGTCCATCGGCGTCGCACCAACAAGGTCGGCGGCAGTGCGGGTGGCGAGAACCACGTCTGCCTGCGTCTTGAAGCCGGCTTCCGCCGTCAGCGGGCCTTCGCCGGCGATCAGCGGGATCCAGCGCATCGTGCCGTCGCTTTCGAACTTGGCGACAGACAGCGTGCCGTGATCGAGCAGATCCTTGTTGGCGGCGCGATCGTTGGGGTTCCACGGATCGCGGGTGACGAAGCGGTAGATATATTCGAAATCGTCGTCATCGCCCATGAAGACCACGACGCGGCCGTCAGGCGCGACGCAACATTGCGCGCCTTCATGTGTCATGCGGCCGAGCGAGGTGCGCTTGACCGGCTTTGCCGTCGGATCGAAGGGATCGATTTCGACGACCCAGTCGAAACGCATCCACTCGTTCGACTCTTCCTCGAACTTGAAGCGCGGCTCGACGCGGCTGACGGAATAGATGTCGTTCTCATCCTCGTCCCAACCCTGGCGCTCGACCAGTTCCTGGTTCGGCAACTTGGTATAGTCGCCGGCAAAAACATCCATCGCGCCTTCTTCGCCTGAGAGCATCGTGCCCCAGGGTGTGATGCCGCCATTGCAGTTCGAGATCGTGCCGAAGACAACCGTGCCGGTCGGATCGGCCTTGGTCTTGAGCCGGTCGTCGCCGGCAGCCGGGCCGGAAATGCCGATCTCCGTACTCATGTGGATGCGGCGGTTATACTTGCCGTCCTTGACCACGTGCCATTGATTGCCATCCTTGCGCACTTCGAAAACGGATACGCCGACAGCAGCCATGACGGCGCGGATTTGATCCTCGGTCGTCTTCTCGCGGTAGTTGTCAGCGGTCAGGCCCGGGAACATCAGAAAGGGCGTCGCATATTCATGGCTGACGACCATCAGGCCGTGATCGGAGCTCTTTTCGCCCCACGGCAGCGGCAGGAACTGCGTGAAGTCATTGTTGTAGCCAAACTGGCGCTCGGCCGCCTTGCCATTCAGCTTGGCGACATCGAATTCCGGGCTGTCGGTAAAGAGAGCGTCGCCCCAGCGAATGAGGATCTGGCGCTCGTAACCATCAGGCCAATGGTCGGCGGTGTCGCGCACGCGCTTCAGTTCGGGGAAAGTAAGGGTCGACTCGGCAGCTTCTGCCCTCGTTGCTTCGAGCGCCGGCGCAAAAGCAGCCGCACCCATGGCGGCGATGAAGCCCTTGAGAACGGTACGGCGACGAACGCCTTCTTCGAGAATGGTGCCGTAGCTCGGCGCAAATGCACGCCGCGGATTGGGACGCGGTCTGGTTTTCTGGCGGTCCGTCATGACTACCTCCGGTAAAAATGGTTGAATTTCAAGGAAATGAATGAAATGCCCTCGGCCATTGCGGCCATCGATTTTTGTAGCAATGCCGGGCGAAGGATTGATGACGCCCGAAGTGTCCGGCAACGGCAGACAGCGGCGCTTCTTCGGCTTGACGCCTTGCCGGGCGCTGATAATTTGACCGGGCAGTAAAAATAAACGGCACCAAGCCTTGAACGGGAACGGCCTCCCCAACGGCCAGGAGAACAGCATGTCCAACCGCCTGAATGCAACGCCAAACGACCTTCGCGCCTTTTGGATGCCCTTTACCGCAAATCGCCAGTTCAAGAAGGAACCGCGCCTCTTCGTGAGCGCCAAGGATATGTACTACCAGACCCATGACGGGCGTCAGGTTCTGGACGGTACGGCTGGCCTCTGGTGCGTGAATGCCGGCCACTGCCGCCCGAAGATCACCGAGGCGATCAGCGAACAGGCCGGCGAACTCGATTACGCCCCGGCCTTCCAGCTCGGTCATCCCAAGGCTTTCGAACTCGCCAACCGCCTGGTCGACATCGCGCCTGAGGGCTTGGACCATGTCCTCTTCACCAATTCCGGTTCGGAATCGGTGGAAACGGCGCTCAAGGTGGCGCTCGCCTATCATCGCGTGAAGGGCAATGGCTCACGCTTCCGCCTGATCGGCCGCGAACGCGGCTATCACGGCGTCAATTTCGGCGGCATCTCGGTCGGCGGCATCGTCACCAACCGCAAGATGTTCGGCACGCTGCTGACCGGCGTCGATCACATGCCGCATACCCACCTGCCCGGCAAGAACAACTTCACCCGCGGCGAACCCGAAATTGGCGGCGATATCGCCACCGAACTCGAGCGCATCGTCACTCTGCACGATGCATCCACGGTCGCCGCCGTGATCGTCGAACCGGTTGCGGGTTCGACCGGCGTTCTCATCCCGCCGAAGGGCTATCTGCAGAAGCTGCGCGAGATCTGCACCAAGCATGGCATCCTGCTGATCTTCGATGAAGTCATCACCGGCTTCGGCCGTCTGGGCGCTCCCTTCGCTGCTCAGTACTACGATGTGAAGCCCGACATCATCACCACCGCCAAGGGCCTAACCAACGGCGTCATCCCGATGGGTGCTGTCTTCGTGACCTCGGAAATCCATGATGCCTTCATGAATGGCCCCGAGCACATGATCGAGTTCTTCCACGGCTATACCTATTCCGGTAACCCGATCGCCTCGGCCGCAGCTCTTGCAACGCTCGACACCTACAAGGAAGAGGACCTGCTGACCCGCGCAGCCGAACTCTCCGACTACTGGGCCGACGCGCTGCATTCGCTGAAGGATTGCCCCAATGTCATCGACATCAGAAACACCGGCCTTATCGGCGCCATCGAACTCGACCCGATCGCCGGTGAGCCGACCAAGCGGGCCTTCACGGCCTTCCTCAAGGCTTACGAAAGCGGCCTGCTGATCCGCACGACAGGCGACATCATCGCTCTCTCACCGCCGCTGATCATCGAGAAGAAGCACATCGACGAACTCTTCGGCAAGCTGCGTACGATCCTGCAGAACAACATCTGAGCTCGATCGTCCCGATTGAATTCAAGGGCGAGGCTTCGGCCTCGCCCTTTCTTTTGATATCGGCGACCTCGATCGCGTTATCGGTCTCCAGCCTCAGGGATTTCCTCCAGACAGGGCAAATCAACCCAATGGAGATCCCATGCCAAGACTCGCCTTTGTCCTCCCTCTGCTCCTGCTGCTGGTATCAGCAGCACATGCCGGAACCGGGTTCCGCCAAACCACCCTGCCCGGCAAAAACGCCGATCGCTCGATGCATGTCAGCATCTGGTATCCGACCGCGTCTGACGCCACACCCGTCCTTCTCGGCGAAACACCGGCCTTCGTCGGCCAACCTGTCATCAAGGACGCCGAACCCGTGGCCGGCCCGCATCCGCTGGTCGTCCTCTCCCATGGTTATGGCGGCAGCTGGCGCAACCTCGCCTGGCTTGCGGCCGACCTCGTTGACGCGGGCTATGTCGTCGCCGCACCCGATCATCCCGGCACGACCACACTCGACATGCGAAAGCCCGATGCCGTTAAACTGTGGAAGCGCCCTGGCGACCTCAGCCGCACGATCGATGCGCTGCTCGACAATCCCGATCTGACGGGCGGCGTGGCATCCGATCGGATTGCCGCCATCGGCCATTCGCTCGGCGGCTGGACGGTCGTCGAACTGGCGGGCGGCCGCTTCGACGCGGCCAAGGTGACGAAGAATTGCATGGCTGAATTCAGCGCGATCTATTGCAAGATATTCGAGGCGCTCGGCATCGGACGCGATGCGGCTTCCAACGCGGCGATGGCCGCCGATCTCGGTGATGCAAGAATTCGTGCCGCGGTGACGCTCGACCTCGGACCTGGCCGCGGGCTGACACCGGAGAGCCTTGCGGCAATCCATATCCCTCTCATGGTGCTGGGTGCTGCGGCGGATGTCGATGCGGAGACGGCAACCGAGGCGGACATAGCCGCCACCAACAAGGATTCCGGCTACCTTGCCCGCTATCTGCCGCCAGCGACCACCACCTACAGCCTTATCCCCGGATCGCTGCATTTCAGCTTCATGCAGTCCTGCAAACCTGACGCCGCCGAACTGATCGAGAAGGAAGCGCCAGGGGAGAGCATCGTCTGCCGGGATGGTGTTGGCGCGGATCGCGGAACGATTCACCAGCAGGTTTCCAGCATGGTCACGGATTTCCTGGGAAAGGCGCTCGCTGATCAATAGAGCAGCTTCCTCATCCTGCGCGCTTTCGGGAAGCCACGGATCACGAAGACATTCGGCCTGCGGCGGATCAGATCCCTGCAGCCTTGTGTGATGAGACAGATACGCTCAGGAAACGGAGGCTATCGACAGGCAGAGGGCGAATTTTTTGACGAGCCGGCGGTCGAAATGCCCTTCATTGGCAAGCATCCAGCTCAGCGCCTCCTTCGCGCTCCACGGAGCCTTGTAGGGGCGCACCGAAGTAACGGCGTCATAGACATCGCAAATCGCGGCAAGACGTGCGTGAAGGCTGATCTCGCCGTGGGACAGCTTGCGCGGATAACCCTTGCCGTCGATCCGTTCATGATGATTGAGGCAAACGTCGAGAACGATTTCCGACATGCCCTCCTGACGCGACAGGATCGCATGCCCTTTTTCCGGATGATCACGGATCAACTGGATCTCGTCTTCGTTCAGGCGCCCTTCCTTGTTGAGTACTTCGAGCGGAATTTCGAGCTTGCCGACGTCGTGCAACAGCCCAGCCGTGCCGAGTGTCTGCACCACTTCCTCATCCAGTCCGAGATGGCGGCTGAAAAGGATCATCAAGGCACTGACCGAAAGGGAATGCAGAAAGGTCACTTCATCCTTGGACTTCAGCCGGGTGACGCTCATGAAGACGGCAGGGTGGTCATCCATCGATTTGGAAACGGAGGAAATCACCGGCTCGACCTGATCGACGGTGATCCCATCTCCACCCTGCAGCCGACCGAAGACATCTTCCAGGACCTCCACGGATCTCTGAATGGTCTCGCGCGCTGCCTTGACGTCGATCTCGATCTTGCGTGAGGTGTTCCTGACATCGAGGCCCTTGGTGGTGTTGATCACGACACCTGCATCCGCGCACTCATTGAGCTTCAGCGTATCGCTCTCGCGTCGCAGTAAGAACCGTCGCCGAGATAGAAGAGGATCGTGCCAGATACCCTCGACCATCTCGATAAACATTCCGGTCCGCACCTGCCTGGCTTCAATACGCTTGAGCATCCAGATATCTGTTCCCGCTATCCATATATCGACAAATCGAATATTTTATTGCACCGCAACAATATCTACAGGAACGACAGTTATACTGGGATTCTCAGAATCAATTATTAATTGGATTGAATATATGAATTACCGCAAGGATCATTGGCGGGCCGACACAAGGCAGACCGAAAATTGCGGGAAATGGACTGAAAAATCAAAAAATCGGGCGCAATCTTTCCAGATTTGGCGAAAACGAACCTGATCTTGTTATCATCTTGCGGAATCTCACCGAAATTCCTAGAAATCTTGCCATGCGCCGCGCGAGCCAAATATGGCCGCGGGGCTCATTGATCGCGCAGCTTTTCCTCGTCCTTGGCACGCTCCCGAAGGGATCGCTGACAAAAGAAACGGCTTTCGCGGCAAGCAACCGGTGGTCGAAGACGACCCTACCCAAGGAGAGAGAACATGACCCTGAAGACCCTGACGGCGACGCTTGTCGCCTCGCTGGCATTTGCGCCACTCGCGCATGCGGATATCGTCATCGGCCTCATCGCACCGCTGACCGGCCCGGTGGCAGCCTATGGTGACCAGGTAAAGAACGGCGCGCAGACCGCCGTCGATGAAATCAACAAGAGCGGCGGCATTCTCGGTGAGAAGGTCGTGATCGAACTCGCTGACGACGCGGGCGAACCGAAGCAGGGCGTTTCCGCCGCGAACAAGGTTGTCGCCGACGGCATCCGCTTCGTCGTCGGTCCGGTCACCTCCGGCGTTGCAATCCCGGTTTCCGACGTTCTGGCCGAAAACGGCGTGCTGATGGTCACGCCAACGGCAACCGCGCCTGACCTCACCAAGCGCGGCCTGACCAACGTTCTGCGCACCTGCGGCCGTGACGACCAGCAGGCCGAAGTCGCCGCCAAATATGCTCTGGAACACTTCAAGGACAAGCGCGTCGCCATTATCAACGACAAGGGCGCTTACGGTAAGGGCCTTGCCGACGCCTTCAAGGCAACGCTGAACGCCGGCGGCGTCACCGAAGTCATCAATGACTCCATCACGCCCGGCGACAAGGACTTCTCCGCACTCACGACCCGTATCAAGGCCGAGAAGGTCGATCTCGTCTATTTCGGCGGCTACCACCCGGAAGGCGGCCTGCTTGCCCGCCAGTTGCATGACCTCTCGGTCAACGCTCAGATCATCGGCGGCGACGGCCTCTCCAACACCGAGTTCTGGTCGATCGGCACGGATGCGGCAGCCGGCACGTTGTTTACCAACGCCTCCGACGCCACCAAGAGCCCGGACTCCAAGGCTGCTGCCGATGCACTGGCCGCCAAGAACATCCCGGCCGAAGCCTTCACGCTCAACGCCTATGCAGCCGTTGAAGTCCTGAAGGCTGGCATCGAAAAGGCCGGTAGCGCCGAGGATGCGGAAGCCGTTGCTGCTGCCCTGAAGGGCGGTGAGCCGATCTCGACCGTCATCGGCAAGCTCACCTACGGCGAAACCGGCGACCTCACCTCGCAGAGCTTCTCGCTCTACAAGTGGGAAGGCGGCAAGATCGTTGCTGCCGAGTAATCGAAACGAATGAGACACGGGACCGGGCGCCATTGGCGTCCGGTTTCGTTTGCGGGCATCCAATCCGCAGACAGATGCGCTATAACTCGCGGAATCGATTGTATCGCGAGGATAGTCATGACCGCCAAGCTCGAACGTCTCATCGATCAGGGTGTGGGTCGCATACCGGCCGATATCGTCTTGAAAGGCGGACGCTTCTTCGATCTCGTGACGGGTGAACTCATCCAATCGGACATTGCCATCGGTGGCGAGCGTATTGTCGGCACCTGCGGCGCCTATAGCGGCGAGACCGAGATCGATATCTCCGGCAAGATCGTCGTTCCAGGCTTCATCGACACACATCTGCACATCGAATCCTCGCTGGTCACACCGCATGAGTTCGACCGCTGCGTGCTGCCCTATGGTGTGACGACCGTGATCTGCGACCCCCACGAGATCGCCAATGTACTTGGTAAGGAAGGCATCGAGTTCTTCCTCGCTTCAGCGCTCGAAACGATCATGGACATTCGTGTTCAGCTTTCCTCCTGTGTGCCGGCCACGCATCTGGAAACATCAGGCGCCGATCTGCCGGTCGAAAGCCTCCTGCCCTATCGCGACCATCCTAAGGTCATCGGCCTTGCCGAATTCATGAATTTCCCCGGTGTGATCCACAAGGATCCCGTCTGCATGGCAAAGCTCGATGCTTTCCAGGGCGGCCATATCGATGGGCATGCACCGCTGCTCTCAGGCAACGATCTCAACGGCTATCTCTCCACCGGCATTCGCACCGAGCATGAATGCACGAATGCAGTCGAAGCGCTGGAGAAAATCCGCAAGGGCATGCATATCCTCGTGCGCGAGGGCTCCGTCTCCAAGGACCTGTACGCCCTGATGCCCATCATCACCGAACGCCTCTCGCCATACCTCGCGCTCTGCACCGATGACCGCAACCCGCTCGACATCGCCGAGCAGGGCCATCTCGACTACATGATCCGCACGGCGATCGCTGCTGGCGTCGAGCCGCTGGCGATCTACCGGGCCGCATCGATCTCCGCCGCCCGCGCCTTCGGTCTGCGTGACCGCGGCCTCGTTGCCCCCGGCTGGAAGGCAGACCTCGTCGTTATCGACAGCCTGGAGAATTGCAAGGCAGAGATGGTCTTTTCGGCCGGCCGCCGCGTCACCGATGCGCTCTTTGCCACCCGCAAGCCTGTCTCGCCTGTCGGCCTCGACAGCGTCAAGGCGCGGCCGGTCAATGCGGCCCACTTCGGCGTACCCGTTTCGGAAGGCGAAACGCCTGTCATCGGCGTCATGCCCGGCAAGATCATCACCGAGCATCGTCGCTACCGCCTGCCGGCCAGGGGCAACCAGACCATCGTTGATCTCGGCAATGACATCATCAAGGTCGCAGTCATCGAGCGTCACGGCAAGAACGGCAATCACGCCAACGGCTTCGTCCAGGGTTTTGGATTGAAGAAAGGCGCCATCGCCTCGACAGTCGGCCACGATAGCCACAATATCTGCGTCGTCGGCGTCAGCGAGGATGACATGGCGCTTGCGGCCAATCGTCTCGGCGAGATCAAGGGCGGCTTCGTCGTCGTCGAAGACGGCAAGGTCACCGGCGAGATTGCCCTGCCGGTCGCCGGCCTGATGAGCCTGGAACCCTATGAGGCGGTGCGCGACACGCTGCACCATCTGCGCAAGGCTGCCTATGCCCTCGGCACGACGCTGGAAGAACCCTTCCTGCAGGTCGCATTTCTGCCCCTGCCCGTGATCCCGCATTTGAAGATCTCGGACAAGGGGATGGTGGACGTCGATCGCTTCGCGCTGATCAGCTGACGACTGCGTTAGCTGATACGAGCGCAGAAGGCATCAAGCGCATCGAGCTGCACTGTCTTGATGCTGGCGACGGCTTTGAACCCTGGCATGGACAATGGAGCGCCCAGCACCATGCCGGCAGGAAGTTGAAATTCCGCAGGCTCACGCGTCAGGTTGAAGACGAAGAGCAGTTTATCGTCTCCCTTCTCGCGCACGAAGGCGAGGAGATCCTGATTGCTGCCAACGAATTCCATGCTGCCGTCGACGAGCGCCGGATAGGTTTTCCGGAATTCCAGCGTACGCCGGTAATGGTGCAGCACGGAACTGTCATTGTTTTCCTGGGTGTCCACGGAAAGCGCCGCCTGTTCGTAGGGCACCGGCAGCCAGCTCTTCTCGGCGCTGGTGAAACCGGCATGCGCCTTGCCGGCTTCCCATGGCATCGGCGTGCGGCACCCGTCGCGGCCCTTGAAGGCCGGCCAGAAGCGAATGCCATAGGGGTCGCGTAGGTCTTCGAAGGCAAGCTCCGCCTCCGGCAGCCCCAGCTCCTCGCCCTGATAGAGGCAGATCGAACCGCGAAGTGCTGCCAGAACGGAAATCGCCAGCTTGGCGATGACCGGACGCTCCTCTTCCGTCAGCGCGAAACGGCTGACGTGGCGGTTGACGTCGTGATTGGAGAAGGCCCAGCAGACCCAGCCGTCCTTCACCATGCGCTGGAAACTCTCGACACAGCCGCGGATATGATCTGCCGTGAAGTCCGGACCAAGCAGGTCGAAGGTGTAGCACATATGCAGCTTGTCGCCGCCGGTCGTATAGGCCGCAACGGTCTTCAGCGAACGCGCACCGTCACCGACTTCACCGACGGTCGTGCGCCCCTCATACTGGTCGAGCAAAGCCCGAAAGCGCTTGAGGAATTCAAGGTTTTCCGGCTGCGTCTTGTCGTAAAGGTGGTTCTGCATGCCATAGGGATTGCTGTCGGGCGCATCGAGGCCGGGCTGATCCGGGTCTGGCTCATGCGGCGGATTGTCTCGGAGCTGCTTGTCGCAGAAGTAATAATTCACCGTATCCAGCCGAAAACCGTCCACGCCGCGGTCCAGCCAGAACCTCACCGTCTGCAGCAGCGCATCCTGAACCGGCGTGCTGTGAAAATTCAGGTCGGGCTGCGAGGTCAGGAAGTTATGCTGGTAATATTGCCGGCGCACGCCGTCCCATTCCCAGCCAGGCCCGCCGAAGATCGACAGCCAGTTGTTCGGCGCTGTCCCATCCGGCTTCGGGTCGGCCCATACATACCAGTCGGCCTTGTCGTTCGTGCGGCTGGAACGGCTTTCCACAAACCACGGATGCCGGTCTGATGTATGAGAAATCACCTGATCGATAATGACCCTTATTCCGAGCCTGTGAGCTTCTGCCATCATCGCATCGAAATCGTCGAGCGTGCCGAAAATCGGGTCGACGTCACAATAGTCGGAGACGTCATAACCCATGTCGGCCATGGGTGATTTGAAGAAGGGAGAGAGCCAGATGGCATCGACGCCAAGGCTTGCGATATGGGAGAGGCGCCGGGTTATCCCCTTGAGATCGCCGAGCCCGTCGCCATTCGTATCCTGAAACGATCGCGGATAGACCTGATAGATCACCGCACCGCGCCACCAATCCGCATTCCCGCCTGTCTGCAGCACCATTGACCACCGCCTCCTGCTTCATTTCGCCCGCAACACTAAAGGCGGCGAAGCAAAAAACAACAGCGCAATAGCGCATTTGGACTTGAATGATGGACGGTCGCGATCGGACAAAAGGGAGACGCTTATAAGCTTGTCCACACCCGAATGCTACCCACCGGTTTAGGGGTTGCAACGCCAAACCTTTGCGTTAAGGTGCCGTTGACCTGCACGTAACAGGTCAAATCGGGAACAAATGACTAAAGAAAAGGCGAAAAGCCTAGAAAGGTGGACCCAGTATGTCCTTTTTCACGAAAAAATTTCTCGCGTCTGCAATGGTTGGCTCATTGCTCGCATTTTCGGCCCATGCGGCCACGCTGAATATCCATAATGGTGGCGACCCCACCTCGCTGGATCCGCAAAAACTCTCCGGCGACTGGGAAAACCGTATTGCCGGCGACATCTTCGAAGGCCTCGTCACCGAAGACGCCAAGGACAACCCGGTTCCCGGCCAGGCTGAAAGCTGGACCATTTCCCCTGATGGCAAGGTCTACACTTTCAAGCTCCGTGATGGCATCAAGTGGTCCGATGGCCAACCGGTAACGGCCGGCGACTTTGTGTTCGCCTTCCAGCGCCTCATCGATCCGAAAAATGCGGCCGACTACGCCTATCTGCAGTTCACCGTCAAGAACGCAGAAAAGATCAATAAGGGCGAGATCACCGATCTCAACGAGCTCGGCGTCAAGGCAATCGATGACAAGACGCTCGAGATCACCCTTGAAAACCCGACCCCTTATTTCATCAACGCCCTGATGCACTACACGGCCTATCCGCTGCCGAAGCATGTCGTCGAGGCCAAAGGTCAGGATTGGGTCAAGATTGGCAACATCGTCACCAACGGTCCGTACAAGCCGGTCGAGTGGGTCCCCGGTTCGCACGTCACGACCGTCAAGAACGACCAGTATTACGGTGCCAAGGATGTGAAGATCGACGGCGCGAAGTTCTTCGTGCTTGAAGACCAGGAAGCCGCGCTGAAGCGCTACCGCGCCGGCGAATTCGACATCCTCACCGACTTCCCGACCGACCAGTACGAGTGGATGAAGAAGAACCTGCCGGGCCAGGCGCATGTCGCCCCCTTCTCCGGCCTCTACTACTACGTCATCAACTCGACCAAGCCGCCCTTCAACGACAAGCGCGTCCGTCAGGCTCTCTCGATGGCGATCAACCGCGAAGTCATCGGCCCGCAGATCCTCGGCACCGGCGAACTGCCGGCTTACTCCTGGGTTCCGCCGGGCACGGCAAATTACGGCGAACCGGCCTACGTTTCCTGGAACGACCTTCCTTACAAGGACAAGGTTGAAGAAGCCAAGAAGCTGCTGAAGGAAGCCGGCTTCGGCCCGGATCATCCGCTGACCACCGAGCTCAAGTACAACACCAACGACAACCACAAGCGTATCGCCGTCGCGATCGCCTCCATGTGGAAGCCGCTGGGCGTGAATGTTGAGCTCGTCAACGCTGAGACGAAGGTCCATTACGACCAGCTGCAGCGTGGTGAAGTGCAGATCGGACGTGCCGGCTGGCTCGCCGACTACAACGATCCGGACAACTTCCTGAACCTGCTCGTCACGGGCGTTCAGATGAACTACGGCCGCTGGTCGAATGCCGACTATGACAAGCTGATCAAGGACGGCAACGCTCAGACCGATCTGACGAAGCGCGCCGAAATCTTCAAGAAGGCCGAACAGCTCGCGCTGGACGATTCCGCCGCACTTCCGATCTATTACTACGTCTCCAAGAACGTCGTCTCGCCCAAGATCGAGGGCTTCGTCGACAACGTTCAGGACATCCACCGCACCCGCTGGCTGTCCATCAAGGAATAAGGATGAAAGGCTCTTCCCGGTTCTCCCGGGAAGAGCCGCTCCACGCCCATGATCAAATATGCACTCCGTCGATTGCTGTCGACGATCCCCGTTCTGTGGATCGCCGTCACAGCTTGCTTTTTCGTTTTGCGCCTTGCCCCCGGCGGCCCCTTCGATGGCGAAAGGCCATTGCCGCCGGTGATCCTGAAAAACCTTGCGGCCCACTACAATCTGGATAAGCCGCTCATTCAGCAGTACCTGATCTATGTCGGCGACCTGCTGAAAGGTGACCTCGGCCCCTCCTTCGCGAGCGAGGACTTCACCGTCACCCAGCAGATCATGATCGGCCTGCCCTACACCTTCACCATCGGTACGGCTGCCTTCCTGATCGCCATCATCGTCGGCGTGGGTGTCGGCTGTCTTGGGGCGCTCTATCAGAACAAGGCACCGGATTATATTCTGGGTGCCCTTATTCTCGTAGGCGTCGTTCTCCCGAACTTCCTGATCGCGCCCATCATGCAGCTCGTCTTCGGCATCCACCTCGCGTGGTTTCCAGTCGGTGGCTGGGGTGACGGCTCGATCAAATACCTCGTCTTGCCGATCTTCGTTCTGGCGTTACCGCATGCCGGCCGCATCTCGCGCATCACCCGCGGCTCGATGATCGAGGTGATGAACCAGAACTTCATCCGCACCGCCAAGGCAAAGGGCATCGGCCCGCGCCTGACGGTCATGCGCCACGCGCTGAAGCCCGCCATGATGCCCGTCGTCTCCTATCTGGGCCCGGCGGCAAGCTACCTTCTCACCGGCTCGCTGGTTGTCGAAAGCATCTTCGGATTGCCCGGCATCGGCCGCTATTTCGTCAACGCAGCGCTGAACCGCGATTACGGCATGGTTCTCGGTACGGTCATCTTCTACATGGTGCTGATCGTGTTCCTGAACCTTCTGGTCGACATCGCCTATGCCTGGCTGGACCCGAAAGTGAGAAACAGATGATCCTCAATCCTGCAAAAAGAGAGCTGCTCGCAGCCGAATTGCTGGAAGCGGAAGGCCTGGCTCCGGAAGGTCGCTCGCTGACGAAAGACGCCCTGCGCCGTCTCTCCCGCAACAAGGCGGCAGTCATCTCCATCGGCGTGCTGGTGCTGCTGATCCTCGCCGCCTTCCTCGGCCCGAACTTCATCCCCTTCAACTATGAAGACCCGGATTGGGCCGCCTTCCGCACCCCGCCCTCCTTCGAAAGCGGCCACTATTTCGGCACCGACCCGAACGGCCGCGACCTGCTCGCCCGCGTGCTCTATGGCACGCGCGTTTCGCTGGCCGTGGCGCTGACGGCAACCCTCGTCTCCGTCGTCATCGGCGTGCTCTACGGTGCGGTCTCCGGCTATATTGGCGGCCGGCTGGACTCCATCATGATGCGCTTCGTCGACATCATGTATGCGCTCCCCTACATCCTCTTCGTCATCCTGCTGATGGTCATCTTCGGCCGCAACGTCTACCTGCTCTTTGCGGCGATCGGCGCGCTCGAATGGCTGACCATGGCCCGCATCGTGCGCGGCCAGACCCTGTCGCTCAAGCACCGTGAATTCGTGGAGGCTGCCCGCGCTTCGGGTCAGAAGCCCTTCAAGATCATCACCAAGCACATCATCCCGAACCTCGTCGGCCCCGTCGTCATCTTCGCCGCCCTGACCGTGCCTGAGATCATCGCGACCGAGAGCTTCCTTTCCTATCTCGGTTTCGGCGTTCAGGAACCGCTGACCTCGCTCGGCACACTGATTGCCGAAGGCACCGATGCCATGGAAAGCATGCCCTGGCTGCTGATTTTCCCGGCAAGCTTCCTCGTGGCCCTGCTGCTGAGCCTGCTCTTCATCGGCGACGGCCTGCGCGATGCGTTCGACCCGAAGGATCGATAGGATGACCCCAGAAAATCAAAAAGAAAAACAGAACGATATCCTTCTCGAACTGAAGGACTATTCGATCACCTTCGAAACGCCCGAAGGGCAGGTGAAGGCGGTCTCCAACATGAACCTGACGGTGCGCCGCGGCGAGCGCATCGCCATCGTCGGCGAATCCGGTTCGGGCAAGAGCCAGACCTTCCTCGGCATCATGGGCCTGCTCGCCAAGAACGGTAAAACGACCGGTCAGGCTCTGCTCGAAGGCAAGGACGTGCTGGCGCTTAAACCCCGTGAGCTCGACCATGTCCGCGGCAAGGATATGGCCATGGTCTTCCAGGACCCGATGACGGCGCTGAACCCGTCGCTCCGGATTTCCCGGCAGTTGACGGAACAGCTTGAGATTCATCGCGGCTTTACCGCCAAGGCGGCCTCTGCCGCGGCTCTGGAGATGTTGAAGCGCGTCGGCATTCCCGATCCGACACGCCGTTTCAATCTTTATCCGCACGAGCTTTCGGGCGGCATGCGCCAGCGCATCGTCATTGCCATGGCGCTGCTCACCAAGCCGAAACTGCTGATCGCCGACGAGCCGACCACAGCTCTCGATGTAACCATCCAGGCCCAGATCCTCGATCTCTTCAATGATCTGACGGCCGAGATGAACACGGCGCTTCTAATGATCACCCACGACCTCGGCGTCGTCGCGGGTCTCGCAGACAGGGTTGCCGTCATGTATGCCGGCCGCATCGTCGAGGAAGCTCCGGTCGATGAGCTCTTCGAAAACCCGGCCCACCCCTATACGGCCGCGCTCCATGCTTCGATCCCGCGCCCGGACCAGGACGTCGACGACCTCGTCGTCATTCCCGGCCGCCCGCCGAACCTGCAGCACCTGCCGAAGGGCTGCAATTTCTCGCCGCGCTGTTCGCAGGTCCAGGACGATTGCATCGACCGCCCGCCGCAGCTTCAACAGCAGGGGGCAAATCATTGCGCCGCCTGTTTCCATCCCTTCCCCCGCCGCGAGGAGTTGCTGATCCATGGCTGAACGCTCGCTTCTGAGGGTCGAGAACCTGACAACCCAGTTCGAGATCCCCTCGAAATCCTTCTTCAAGCCGCCGCTGATGCTGACGGCCGTCAACAATGTCAGCTTCGATCTCGCCGAAGGCCGCACGCTTGGCATTGTCGGTGAATCCGGCTGCGGCAAGTCGACGCTCGGCCGCTCTATCCTGCGTCTTCTGAAGGCACAGAAGGGCCGTATCCTCTGGCAGGGCCGCAACCTGCTCGATCTGACGGATGAGGAAATGCGTGCCGCACGCCGCGACATGCAGATCATCTTCCAGGATCCGATCGCCTCGCTCGATCCGCGCATGACGGTCGGCGATATCATTGCCGAGCCGCTCACCGTCTTCGAGCCGAAGCTGACAAGGTCTCAGCGTCTTGAGCGCGTGCGGGAGATCATGACCGCCGTCGGTCTGGTGCCGGAAATGATCAACCGTTATCCGCACGAATTCTCGGGCGGTCAGGCGCAGCGCATCGGCATCGCCCGCGCTGTCGTCACCCGGCCGAAGCTCATCATCTGCGACGAACCGGTCTCCGCTCTCGACGTGTCGATCCAGGGCCAGGTCATCACGCTGCTTCGCAAGCTGCGCAAGGAGTTCGGCCTGACGCTGATCTTCATCAGCCACGACCTCTCGGTCGTACGTCTGATCTCGGATGACGTGCTGGTGCTCTATCTTGGCAAGGTCGTGGAAGCCGGTGATTGCGCGACGGTCTTCGAACACCCGGCCCATCCCTACACGCAGGCGCTCTTCTCGGCGGCTCCGATCCCGGATCCTAAACTTGCGCGCCTGCGCAGCCGCATCCGCCTGCAGGGGGACCCGCCCTCGCCGCTCAATCCGCCGAAGGGCTGCGTCTTTTCGCCCCGCTGCTGGAAGGCGACGGATATCTGCCGCACCGAGATGCCGCCGACGGAACTGGTTCGTCCCGGCCAGACGGCTGCCTGCTATCATATGGACAGGCCCTGACCTGAATTCCCCATCGCCCCGCCATCGGGGCGATGGACTTTCCGCTTTCGTTGACTTGTCTCATCCCGCCTCTTCGCGTATCCGCAAGAGCAGAAAAAATCCGGGAGGATGGCTTGAGCGGACGGTTTCTGTCGATCGGCGAATGCATGGTGGAGCTCTCGCAGGCGGGTGAAGGCCTGCTGCGGAAAGGCTTTGCCGGCGATACTTTCAACACCGCATGGTATGCCCGCGCCTGCCTGCCCCCCGCCTGGTCGGTCGATTACTTCACCGCGCTCGGCGATGATCCGATGTCCGACGAGATGGTCGCCTTCATGGGCAAGGCCGGCATCGGCACGGATCTCATCCGCCGCATCAAGGGCAAGACGCCCGGCCTTTACATGATCAATCTGAGGAACGGCGAGCGCTCCTTCAGCTATTGGCGCGACAGTTCGGCCGCCCGCAGTCTCGCGACCGATCCCGACCGCCTGCGCGAAGCAGTGGAAAGTGCCGATGTCGTCTATTTCTCCGGCATCACGCTCGCCATCCTCTCCCAAGACGATGCCGAGACGCTGCTCGCGGAAATCCGCCGTGCTAAGGCCATCGGCAAATTCGTCGTCTTCGATCCCAACATTCGCCCGCGCCTATGGTCGAGCTACGACGTGATGCACATCACAATCAATGAAGGCGCACGCTCCTCCTCGCTGGTCATGCCGAGCTTCGATGATGAGGCCGCCCATTTCGGAGACGCTTCCATCGACGCCACCATTGCGCGCTATCTTGCGCTTGGTGCCTCGCATGTCGTCGTCAAGAACGGCGCCGAAGGTGCAACGCTGAGCTTCGCCAACGAGAAAGCTTACGTGCCGGCGGAAAAGGTCAAAAAGGTCGTCGACACGACGAGCGCGGGCGACAGTTTCAACGGCGCATTCCTTGCTCATTATCTGGAAAACCGGGACGCCCCGGCAGCCGCTCGCTTCGGGGCTAAAATCGCCGCCCGCGTGGTCAGCGAACATGGCGCACTCGTGCCGAAGGAAAAGCTCGGCCTCTGATATAATGATGAAGCCTGCGCATGTCGCTTATCGCGCGGCCACGCGCAGGCCGGCCCCCGCCTAAGCGGTCATTCATCATCGATCGTCAGATCAGGAATTGGGCTTCTTGTCGTCGGCGCGAACGGCTTCGTCGTGATACCAGCAGCTGTCGAGCGCAGCGTCACACACATCAGCGGCCTCCCGCTCCATCATGCGAAAGCGCTCGAAGCGGTTCTGTGCCTGAACGGCCTTGACGGGAAACTGGTAGATTGTCGCGGATTCACGATGGAAACCGATTGCCATGAGATAGCCTTTCTTCAGTTCGGCCTATCAACATTCACGGTCTGTATAATAGCACAATGCACATAGTTTATGCAAATTGCACAAAATAACAGCAATGTTGCAATTATAAACGATCGATGCAGCATTTCCTGATTAAGCTTGCGCTGATTTGTTTAAAACTTAATCCGTCAGCCTCAACGCCAGAATTTTCATCTGGTTCCAACGCGGAAAATGCTCATCTCTAAGCGGGACAGCCACATACCGGCTCCATCCGCCTCCTGCCGCGTCCGCTCCGAAATTGCGACCGCGGGATGATTCGTAAATTTTTTATGTCGACCGCCCGATCTGGCACGCTACGTGCTTCACAAGAGGCATCCCCTGGCGGGAGAGCGCACCCTTGCGTCTACTGCCTCAGGATTTGCTCAAGTTCGCAGCAGAGAGAGTCGCGATGACAAAGTATAAGCTCGAGTATATTTGGCTCGATGGGTACACCCCGGTACCGAACCTGCGTGGCAAGACGCAGATCAAGGAATTCGATAGTTTCCCGACGCTCGAACAGCTCCCGCTCTGGGGCTTCGATGGTTCGTCGACGATGCAGGCTGAAGGCCGCAGCTCTGACTGCGTGCTGAAACCGGTTGCCATCTACCCAGATCCGGCCCGCACCAACGGTGTGCTCGTCATGTGCGAAGTCATGATGCCGGATGGCGTGACACCGCATGCAAGCAACGCTCGTGCGACCATCCTCGACGACGAGGATGCCTGGTTCGGCTTCGAGCAGGAATATTTCTTCTACGAAAACGGCCGTCCGCTCGGCTTCCCCGAGAGCGGCTACCCGGCTCCGCAGGGTCCTTACTACACCGGCGTCGGCTACTCGAATGTCGGTTCGGTTGCCCGCGAAATCGTTGAAGAGCACCTCGACCTCTGCCTCGCTGCCGGCATCAACCACGAAGGCATCAACGCCGAAGTGGCCAAGGGCCAGTGGGAATTCCAGATTTTCGGCAAGGGCTCCAAGAAGGCCGCCGACCAGATCTGGATGGCGCGCTACCTGCTGCAGCGCCTGACCGAAAAATACGGCATCGACATCGAGTATCACTGCAAGCCGCTCGGCGACACCGACTGGAACGGTTCGGGCATGCATTGCAACTTCTCGACCAAGTTCATGCGCGAAGTCGGCGGCAAGGCCTATTTCGAAGCGCTGATGGCGCAGTTCGACAAGAACCTGATGGACCACATCAACGTTTACGGCCCCGACAACGACAAGCGTCTGACCGGCAAGCACGAGACGGCTCCGTGGAACAAGTTCTCCTACGGCGTTGCTGACCGTGGCGCCTCGATCCGTGTTCCGCATTCCTTCGTCAAGAACGACTACAAGGGCTACCTCGAAGATCGCCGCCCGAACTCCCAGGGCGACCCCTACCAGATCGCTTCGCAGGTTCTGAAGACCATCTCGGAAGTCCCGACTTCCGGTTTCGCTTCGGCTGCAGCCTAAGTTTTACTGCGGCGCCGACTTCCCCGTCGGCGCCGTTCCTTTTCAAGGCGCAAACGCCTTTCGGCGATTCATCGCCGACATAATTGCTGGCCCCGGCTGCCGCAAGTTCCTGTAAATACTCGTACAGGGCTGTAATATTTCCATCATGCACTTCCGCCAAAATAAGAATGCGGGAATCGCCATTCCGGAAACCCCGCCAGGGGTTGTGCGTTGCCAAAACTAAGCGACGCTGATGGAAATGGAAACATGCTGCAACGTCCGTCAAATTCATATAGCGGCGAAAGCTGGGCTAGTGCCGCAGCCGCTGGGGCTGTGCCGGAGCGGCTTGTGATCGTCACCGATGCCTGGCATCCGCAGGTCAATGGCGTCGTCCGCTCGATCGAAAACACCAATCGCGAACTGGCCAGGATGGGCGTCGAAGTCTCGATGGTGACGCCCGAGCGTTTCGCCAGCATCCCCTGCCCCACCTACCCTGAGATCCGCCTGTCGATCGCCTGGTACCGGCGCGTCGCCCGCGAGATCGAAAAGCACAATCCTTCCTACGTCCACATCGCGACGGAAGGCCCGCTCGGCCTGTCGGCGCGGCGGTGGTGCATCCGCAAGCGCATGCCCTTTTCCACCAGCTACCACACCCGCTTTCCGGAATATGTGTCGGCTCGCCTGCCGATCCCCGAGAGCTGGCTCTACGCCTTCGTGCGCTGGTTCCATAATGGCGGCGCCGGCTGCATGGTGGCGACGCCCAGCCTTGCCCGCGAACTGGCTGCCAGGGGGCTCAAGAACCTGATGCCCTGGAGCCGCGGCATCGATGCCACGCAATTTCATCCGATGCCGCAGGAGGAAAAGCCCTTCGGCCTTCCCCGGCCGATTTTCATGACAGTCGGCCGCGTGGCATTGGAAAAGAACCTGCCGGCCTTTCTGGATCTCGATCTGCCCGGCTCGAAAGTGGTGGTCGGCGACGGCCCCGCACGCGCCGAACTCGAAGAACGCTATCCGGATGTGCATTTCACCGGCGTGAAATTCGGCGAAGAACTGGCAAATGCCTATGCGCAGGCCGATGTCTTCGTCTTCCCGTCGCTGACGGATACGTTCGGCAACACCATTCTGGAGGCGCTTGCATCAGGCGTCCCGGTCGCGGCCTATCCCGTTACCGGCCCGCTGGATATCATCGGCGAAGAAAGCCTTGTCGGCGCGCTGGACGAGAACCTGCAGGCTGCCTGCATTGCTGCCCTCTCCAGCTCGCGGGAGAAGGCACGCGAGCTTGCCCTGCAATATTCCTGGGAAGCGGCAACGCTGCAATTCATCAACAATATCCGCGCCGCCAACGGCGTCATCACGCCGAAATGGAAGAAGGCGTGGCAATATGCCACCAAATCCCTTCCAAGAAGCAGAAAGCCCGGCGATACCGCCGGGCCTCTCTCTTCAGCTGATTGACCCTTACTTGTGAAGGGCGGCGCGCAGCGTATCGTTGGCGACGGAGATGGCGCCACGCACGGCCGGCGTTTCGGCAATCGCATTCAAGAGCACGAAATCGTGGATCGTGCCGTTGTAGCGGATCGATGTGACCTTCACGCCGGCCTGAGTGAGCTTGCGGCCATAGGCTTCGCCTTCATCGCGCAGCACGTCGTTTTCATCTGTGATGATGAGGGCCGGCGGCAGGCCGTTCAGCTGCTCGAGTGAGGCCTGCAGCGGCGAAGCGGTCGGATCCTTGCGCTTGGCTTCGTCCGGCAGGTAAGCGTTCCAGAACCACTTCATGGCCTCCCTGGTCAGCCACGGGCCATTGGCGAACTGGTTGTAGGAGCCAGTGTCGAAATTAGCGTCGGTGACAGGGTAGAACAGCACCTGCTGGTCGATAGCAGGACCGCCACGTTCCTTGGCAAGCAGCGTCACGACAGCCGCCATATTGCCTCCGACGCTATCGCCGGCAACGGCAAGACGGCTTGCATCCACGTGGAATTCCTTGGCATGATCGGCGACATATTTGGTGGCGGCATAAGCCTGTTCGATGGCGATCGGGTAACGCGCTTCCGGCGAACGATCATAGTCGACAAAGACGACAGCGGCTTTCGCGCCATTGGCAATTTCGCGCACCAGCCTGTCATGTGTATCGGCATCGCCCAATACCCAGCCGCCGCCATGGAAATACATAATCACAGGCAATGTGCCCTTAGCGCCCTCAGGGCGGACGACGCGCAGCTTGACACTGCCCGTCGGGCCGACCTTGATCACCTTATCCTCTTCCTGAGCCGCCAACTTCTTCACGTCGCCCTTCTGGGCACCGGCGAGAATGTTGCGGGCATCGGCAGGCGAGAACGTGTAGATCGGCTTGGAGCCGGCCAGGCTATCGATGAATTTCTGCGTTGTCGGTTCCAGTACCGGATCGGCAAACGCTCCAATGGCGGAAGCTGCCAGGATTGCTGCTGCGGAAACTGCGGTCTTGATCGTCGACATTGTCGTGTCCTCTTCGGGTTTGTTGCGTTCGTCCTGAACACGAGATTTATATCGCACACGACTAATTATCGCACGATAGAAATTATTACATAGCTGCCATGCATTAAAAGCGGCTACGATTATTTATCGCGCGATATAATATCCAGCGGTTTTGGAGATCGTGCCATGTCGAACCAACTGAAACTCGACAGTTTCATCTGCTTTGCCGTCTATACCGCAAGCCACGCCTTTAACCGCGTCTACAAGCCTCTGCTGGACGAACTCGGTCTCACCTATCCGCAATATCTGGCGATGGTTTCCCTTTGGGAAGAAGACGGCCAGACCGTCGGCGGCCTCGGCGAAAAGCTCTTCCTGGAATCGAGCACGCTGACCCCTCTCCTCAAACGCTTGGAAACGGCAGGCTACATCCGCCGCGAACGCAGCAGGCAGGACGAGCGCGTCGTCGTGCTTCGCCTGACGGAGGAAGGCAAGCGTCTGAAGGAAAGAGCTGAGACCGTGCCGGGTTGCATCATCGACGCAAGCGGCCGCGACACGGATCAACTTGCGCGGCTGCAGGCGGAAATCATCGCGCTGCGGGAAGCGCTGAATAAGAGCACCACATAAAAGAACAATTTTTCATTGCATATAGAAGTTGCAATTTCAGGTCGAAATTGTTAACAGTTGGTTACCTTTCTGGGCATGAAGCCAAACGCTCGCTTAGTCCCGACATCAATGTTGATGGCCGGGCTGAAAGGAACCGTTCAATGACGACCATCCCTCCACTTAACCTGTCGGCTCTCGCCATTCTGCGTGACTCGCGCCATCCGGGATATGAAGACGCAGCTCAAGACACGGCGCGACGTATTCTTGCATCTTATACGGTCAATGATGAAGCAATGGCGAACGCCCTCAAAACGATCAGCGAGACGCTCTTTGGCAGCGGAAACACGTCCGCCGGCGAAGATGGTTCAACGATCAACGGCAGCAACAACAGCGATAAGATTCGCTCGGGTTCGCGGAGCACGGTCAACGGTGGTGCGGGCGACGACTCCATACATGCGGGGCACAACAGCGTCGTTAAGGGCGGGGCCGGCAGGGACATAATTCTTGGCGACACAGAGACCACGATTGATGGCGGCGACGGTGACGATATCCTCGTTAGCGGCCCCGACTACGGCGTGGCCGACAGCCCTATGCGCGGAGGGAAAGGCAACGACGTGCTAACTGTCGGCAATGATACCAGCGCCGATGGTGGCGACGGCGACGATATCATAATCGCCGGCTGCAATGCGACGATCTATGAGCGACTTATCAGCGGCGGCGCAGGTAACGACATCATCACCACTAAATATTACAGCGCTGTGGATGGCGGTACGGGCGACGACAGGATCGAGACAGGGTACAAAAGCTCGGCCAAAGGCGGCTCGGGCAACGATATCATTAGTAGCGACTACGAAAGCACGATCGAAGGCGGCAAGGGCAATGACACCATTACTGCGACAGCGGATTCAACCATCCGTTTTTCTGCAGGGGATGGTGAGGATAGCATCAAGCTTCGGGGTGAAAACAACACCATAGCGCTTGGTCCGGGTCTCGCGGCCGCTAATACCATCATCTCGGTATCTGGCGATAAGACAACGATCACTTTCGCCGGCTCTACTGACAAGATCACAGTCGATACACGGTCGATACGCTCTTTTGCGATCAGCTTTGCAGATGGCACGACACAGCAGATCGGCAGACCGTACCCAGTACGCCCTGCACCATCTTCCTTTGCTCAAGCCTACGCCGAGCATTGACTGCTCCGCTATATCAGCAAGCGACAGAAGCGGACTAAGTCCGCCTCTTCTTGCCCTCAAACGGATTGTCCGGCGACCGGTAGTGGATCCGGATCGGTACGCTCGGCATATCGAAATCCGCCCGCAACCCGTTGATCAGATAGCGCGTATAGGATTCCGGCAGGGCATCCGACCGGGTACAGGACACCATGAAGGCCGGCGGGCGCGCCTTTACCTGCGTCATATATTTGAGCTTGATGCGGCGACCGGAAACGGCCGGTGGCGGATGCTGGACCTGCTGCTGCTCCAGCCAGCGATTGAGCTTGGCGGTGGAGATGCGCTTGTTCCAGACACGGTCCGTATCGATGATCGCCTGCATGAGCTTGTCGAGGCCCCAGCCGGTCTGGCCGGAGATCGGCACGGCGCGGATGCCGCGCGCTTGCGGCAGCAGCCGGTCGGTCTTTTCGCGCAGGTCGGCAAGCACGGCCTGGCGATCCTCGATCATATCCCACTTGTTGAAAGCGAGCACGGCCGCGCGGCCTTCGCGCAGCACGAGATCGACGATATGCAGATCCTGCTTCTCGAAGGGGATCGTCGCGTCGAAGACGATGACGACGGTCTCGGCAAAGCGGATGGCGCGCAGCCCATCGGCAACGGAAAGCTTTTCCAGCTTCTCGATCACCTTGGCCTTGCGGCGCATGCCGGCCGTGTCGAACATCTTGATGGTGCGGCCACGCCAGTCCCATTCCACGGAGATGGAATCGCGCGTAATGCCGGCTTCCGGTCCGGTCAGCAGCCGGTCTTCGCCGAGGAAGCGGTTGATCAGCGTCGACTTGCCGGCATTCGGACGACCGACAATTGCCACGCGCAGCGGCTTGGTGTCGTCATAGGCGGGCTCTTCGTCTTCTTCGCCCTCTTCACCGGTCGGCTGCGGCAGATCGACGTCGGTGACGGCAACATCGTCCTTCGACGGATAAGCGACATCCTCGCCGAGCGCGGCAACGATGGCGTCGCGCAGATCGAGCATGCCCTGCCCATGTTCGGCCGAAATCGGCACGGGTTCGCCAAGCCCCAGCGAATAGGCATCGTAGAAACCGCTGTCGGAACCGCGCGCCTCAGACTTGTTGGCAACGAGCACAACCGGCTTGCCGCGACGGCGCAGCATCTCGCCGAGCGCCGTATCGACTGGCGTCAGACCGGTTTTGGCATCGACGACGAAGAGCGATAGATCGGCCTCGTCGATGGCCGTTTCCGTCTGCTGGCGCATGCGGCCCTGCAGGCTTTCATCCGTCATCTCTTCGAGGCCTGCCGTATCGACAATTGTAAAACGCAGGTCGATTAGCCGCGCTTCACCCGGACGGCGGTCGCGGGTCACGCCCGGCGTGTCATCGACAAGCGCAAGCTTCTTCCCGACCAGCCGGTTGAAAAGCGTCGACTTGCCGACATTCGGGCGTCCGACGATGGCGACCGTAAAACTCATTATTTTCCCTTAAGCTCAGCCCTGCGCGGCGGGCGCCTTGCCGGATGCGGTGATGAGATCAAGCATCATATGGGCACGATTGGCAACACCGCGCGGGCTGTCCACATCGTCGACGATCGACTGGAACCACTGGCGCGCCTGCGCCATGTTGCCAGCCTTGTAGGCTGCAAGACCGAGCGCCTCGCGCGCCGAGTGGCGAAAGGCATTGCCCGGAACGGCCATTTCCTCGACGGCGGCAGAAACCTGCTCATAGGTGCCGTTTTCGATCAGCAGCCAGCCGGCGCGCATCTTGGCGGCATCCTGCACGGCAGCCGGAACGGACTTATCCTTGGCGATGGTCTGGAAGGACGCGATCGCACCGGCATTGTCGCCCTTCTGCGACTGGACGGTCGCGGCGCGCATGCGCGCCAGGACCGGGTAAGCACCGTGGCCTTCCTTCTCCAGCTTGTCGAGAGCGGCAAGCGCCTCGTCAGTCTTGTTCTCGTCGGCAAGCTTCATCGCCGCCAGGAACTGGTCGCCGGCGCCGGAGGAACGGGTATTGTCCCAATATTCGTAGGCGACCTTGCCGATGGTTCCGAGCACGATGAGAACGGCAATGGCAATGATATAGCGGCCAAACCGGCGCACCGCACCCTTCATCTGGTCGGAACGCAGTTCCTCATTGACTTCACGAATGAAGCTATCGTCGTTGAATGCCATTCTCGTCTCCGGCCGCGGATACCCATATACAATGCAAAACGCACATTGTCGGGCCTTCTACTCCATTTTGCAGCAGTTGTAAGGGGGATATCGCAGAATCGTCACGAAGCAAGCATCGGTAGCGGCGCTACACCGATCAGCCATTCGTGAACGCGCCAGATCATCAGCGCCCAGACGATCACGCCGATGATGACGGCATAGATGTCATATTTGGCCGAAGCGAAGACCGGCAGCGTGATCTCGCCGCGGCGCTGGCGCCGCTTCAGCGAAATGCGCACCACCACGCCCCAGGCAAGGAATGCAGCAAAGAGCAGCACCGAATAGGCCTCGCCATTCGACAGGAGATGGGCCAACGCCCAGATCTTCACCGACAGAACGATCGGATGTTTCGTCTTCGTCTTGATATAACCGGCTGGCAGGAAACCGGCGACGAGACAGATCACTGCAATCAGCATCAGGGTGACGGTGAGATGCGCCATGCCCGTGGGCGGATTGTAAAGCATGCCGATCGGCTCGCTGCGAGCAACGCCAAAGGCATAGATCACGAAGATCAGCGTCAGAATGCTGGCAATCGAGTGGAAGGCGATCCAGGCGGGCTTGCCCACCCTGTCAATCATCGCCTGCCGGAAGCCCGGAACGACGACGCGGATCAGATGCAGGCCGAGGAAGAGAATGAGGCTGAGGACGAGCAGAGCCATGATGATCTGGTTTTCCTATTTTGACGGTCAGCAATGAATTACCGGCAGACGGCGAAAAATGCCAGCAAGACCGCAGCTTCGCCGCATTTCTGTAACAGTAAAACCGCAATGCAAATTGTCGCGGTGCCCATGTTTCGTTTTATTTTTTCTGCGTCCCTCGCTCTCTCCTCGATTTTTCCTGCTGTTGCGGACGCCGCCGACAAGCCGAAACAGCTGGTCATCATTTCCTTTGACGGCGCACACGACAATGCGCTCTGGCAGAAGAGCCGCGAGATGGCGGCAAAGAACGGCGCGCATTTCACCTATTTCCTCTCCTGCACCTTCCTGATGAATCAGGAAGCCAAGCAGGCTTACCAGGCCCCTCATCAGAAACGTGGAAAATCCAATGTCGGCTTCGCGCAGAGCGACGACGAAATCCGTGAACGCCTCGGCAATATCTGGCACGCTCATCTCGAAGGTCATGACATCTCCAGCCACGCCTGCGGCCATTTCGACGGCCGGCAATGGAGCGAAGCGGACTGGTCAGCCGAATATGCGACTTTCAAGACTACGCTGAGGAACGCCTGGAAAAGTGTCGGCCTGGAAGAGCCAGCCGGCTGGCAGGATCTCGTCGATCACGGCATCAAGGGGTTTCGCGCCCCTTACCTTTCCACCGGCGGCGGCGCGGACATGATCGCAGCCGAGAAGAGGGCCGGTTTTACCTATGATGCGAGCCTCGTTACCAGGGGGCCGGCCATGCCCGTCGAGGAAGACGGCATCATCCGCTTCGGCCTGCCGCTCATTCCCGAAGGCCCGGGCGAAAAGCCAATCATCGGCATGGATTACAATCTCTTCGTTCGCCACTCCAAGGGCGAGGAGGATGCAGCTGACAGCGCTGCTTTCGAAGAGCGTGCCTATGCCGCCTTTAAGGAAGCCTTCGACAAGCAATATACCGGCAGCCGCATTCCGCTGCAGCTCGGCTTCCACTTCGTGGAAATGAACGGCGGCGCCTATTGGCGCGCGCTCGACAGGCTGGTCAGCGACGTTTGCCACAGATCAGACGTTGCCTGCGTCAGCTATTCCGAAGCGATCCCCATGATCGAGGCCCGCGGCAAGCTGCAGGAGACCTCCGGGTTGTAAGGCGCACTTACCGCTCAAACTGTTGGATATCAAAAACCACCTGCACCTATTGATTGCATCGAGCCTGCACTTCGATAAGCATTACCTCACAAATGCGTGGCAAGCATGGGAGGTAACGTCATGACATTTATTGAGAACCCGGAGTGCCTGGTTGACAAGGACGAATTTCCCGCCTGTGAAACTGGCTTCTTCACTTGGGATATCGTTGCGAACCTCCTCTATGGCGACGGAGCGGTCGCTGAAATGTTCGGACTTGATTTCGCCGAAACGGCAAGTGGCCTTCCACTCGAAGCCTATGTCGCCCGTATCCATCCGGAGGATCAGCCGGCCGCGGCCAAGATCATCCATGATACAATCCTGACGCAGGAGCCAGAGCAACAGAGCTACCGCGTACGTCGCGCCAACGGCTCCTTCCACCAGGTCATGGCATTTGGGCGATGCTTCCGCGACAAGAACGGCATTCCGTCTCTTTACGGCGGCATTGTCTTTCCACTTCCCGAGGAAGCGCCGGTGGCTACACCGCTGCTCGACCATTGTTTGGCGGCCTACGATATTGCCATCAGGGAAGGCAACATGGCCGTCGCCGACCATATTCTGGAGGCATTGATGGATATGGACCGAAAAAATACGGGCTGCACGCGCCCGAACTGACGATCCTCGTAGGATCCCCAAAAGAAAAGGGCCACCGAAGCGGTGGCCCTTATTCTTGTGGTCAGCCGTCGACGTGGACGACACCGGCCTCGCGTTCCAGGTAGCGCTGGTCGATATCAGGCAGCGGCTCGTTGTCGATTGCCGCCTCGAAGGCCTTGAGACGCTTGTGGATGGAGAGCAGTTCGATGATCGTCGACCAGGAGTTCACCAGGTATTGGAAAGAATTGCTGACCTGGCCGAAAGCGGTCGCGATCTGTTGGAAGATACCGTACGTGATGGCGCCGGCAACGAGGGTGGGCGCCATAAAGAAATAGACGAAAAGATTGTCTGCCTGCAGATAAAACGAGCGGGCAACGTTAAAATACATGTAGTGAAAGTAGAGCGTGAAATAGTTTTTCCGCACCCTTGAAAACAGTTCTTGGACGGTCGGCGGCTGCGCCCGGTCGGCGTGGTCCTCGCCATAAACCAGTTCCTTGCGGTATGCGGCTTCCACGCGCTGGTTCTTGAAGTTCAGACCAGGCAGCTTGATACCCGCCACAGCGAGCAGGACCGTACCGAAGGCCGACCAGAAGATAGCCAGCCAGAAGAGAGAGTTCGGCACTTCACCAAGAAACGGCAGGGTCGTTACATAATGCGATAGCGCCAGCATGATCGGCAGGAAGACGACCAGCGTCATAACGGAATTGATCAGGTTGATGCCGAGCCCTTCCAGCGTCGTGGAAAAACGCATCGTGTCTTCCTGCACACGCTGCGATGCGCCTTCGATGTGACGAAGCTTTTCCCAATTCGCCATGTAGAAATTGTTCATCGCGGTTCGCCAGCGGAAGATGTAATGGCTGGTGAAAAAGTCGGTCATGATCGATACGAACATGGCGAGGAAGGCGATCTGTGCAAAGATCAGAAACAGATCATAGAAGTTCTCGACGGTAATACCCGGCTTCTTCGCCAGCGCATTTTGCAGCAGATCACCGAACGGCCGCCGCCAATTGTTGATAACAACCGAAATCTGAACGCTGAAATAGGTGACGAAGATGATAAGCGCCGAGCCCCAGATGGACCAAATCTTCCACGGATGGCTGAGCGCCTTCAGATGCCACACGCCGCAGAAGATCAGCGCGGCCAGGAAGAAATACCCATAAAACCAGATATTTTCCGGCAGCAGAAAGAACGAGAGATCGATCGGCTGCTGCTCTTCAGGAACCGGCGCAAAACCGAGCGAAGCACCAAGACCGGCGGCGATGAAATACCAGCCGAAAATTGCGGCCAGCGTCCAGACTACGAGCGAAGTAAAGAACGCCTTTGGCTGGGGAAAGAAGGAATGGAACACGGGAGGATTTGCTTTCCTGAACTGGAGTCACGGAAGAGTGGCGAACCACTGATTGCCCGGAAATTAAGGCAGTTCGAAGAAAGCGGCAATGGGTTCAGCCCATTGTTACGCACTTGTAACCACTTAAGGGATTTTCTTCATCACAGGCATGACGAGTAGTGCGCAGAAAACCAGCACGATGGCAGCAATAATGGTCGGCAGCACGAAATTTCCGGTTGCCTCGGCGATCCACCCAGCAACGACTGGGCCGATAATCTGGCCGACACCGAAAGCCGCCGTCATCAGCGCCAGGATGCGGCGCGGGCTTTCCGGTGAGAGCCGGCGGCCGATCTGCAATCCATAGGCGGTGATGGCAAGGAAAGTGGCGCCGAACAGCGCGCCACCGATCAATGGTGCCATCGAATGCGGCAGTTCGACCGTTGCGAGCACGCCGATAGCCTCGATGATGAGCGCCGCGACATAGACGCCGCCAAGACCGAGCAAGCGCACGAAAGGCTTCCAGATGAACAGCGCGACCGTCGCCATCAGCCCCGCGATGAACCAGCAGAGGAACTCGACGATCGGCCCGGACGCGCTCGCGCGGGCGATGGCGACGAGGAACGTGGCGGTAATGACATAGCCGAAGCCGAACAAGCCATAGGACAGAGTCAGCAGCACCATCGGCCGGCTCCAGATCAGCGCTGGCTCCTTCACCTGCCCATTATGCACCGGTGCCTTTGGCAGCAATGACCAGACGATAACGAGGCTGACCAGGCAGAAGAGCGCTCCACCGATCCAGTCCGCGCGCCAGCCGCCGGCTGCGTCGTCAAAAACGTAGCCGAGCGCAAGCACCATGACGGATGAAATCGCAATCCCCGCCCCCGGCCCGCCAAAATGCGTCGCCTGAACGTGATCATTGCCTGCAGCAGCACCATGGCTCAGCACGATTGCCGAACTGAAGACCAGCGTGAAGGCGCTCGCCACGCCCGCCAGGAAGCGGATGACAGCAAAGAGCAAGACTGAATCCGTCGCCGCCATGGCGGCCAGCAGGATTGCGGTCGCAAGCAACGAGAGAAGCGCCACCAACCGCTCGCGCCCCGCCGCCCAGCCATAGGCGGCAAGAACGGCGCCGACGAGATAACCGACGAAATTGGCGGAAGCGATGAAGCCCGCATCGGCGGCCGAAAGCGGCACCCCGACCATCATGCCGGGCAGGATCGGCGTGAAGGAAAAGCGCCCGAAGCCCATGGCCGCCGCCATGGCGACGGCGCCTGCAAGCGCTGTGGTGAGGAGATTGACCGGCCGGTCGTTATTCGGAGCCAACATGGCTCGCTTATCGCGCTGCAGCATAGCCGGGACAAGTGAGTATTTCTGATGAATGCTTCAATTTCACAAACAGAATTTTCCACGCGTCCTCTTGAAAGACATATCTTACGATATATGTTTGCGACATAGTGAGCCATACATCTGATACAAAGGAGTATGTCATGAGAGGTTTTCGAGGTGGTTTCGTCGGTGAGGCGATGCGCATGGGAATGGGCCGCAGGTTTTCCGCAGGCGAACTGCAGGTGATCCTTCTGGCGTTGCTGGAAGAGCGCCCACGCCATGGCTACGAGTTGATCAAGACGCTGGAGGAACGTTCCGGCGGCTTCTACGTGCCGAGCCCGGGCGTCATCTATCCGGCCCTCACCTATCTGGAAGAGACCGGCCTGGCGGAGGTGGAAAACGAAGGGACAAAGAAGCTCTACAAGATCACCGAGGCCGGCCGCCAGAAGGTGGAAGAAGACCGCGACATGATCGACCAGGCACTTGCCAAGCTGGAGCGCATTGCCGAGGGCATGGCTTTCGTCAATCGTATGTTCGACCCCGATCAGCATCAGGGTGGAGGCGGTGGCCGACACCGTCGTGACGAGGAGGATGACGATTTCGGCCGCGAGGAAGGCAACATCCGCGCCGCCCGCCAGCTGCTGCGTTCGGCGCTGCGCATGCGCTACCCGTGGTCGGCAAGCGAAGCTATCAGGATTTCCGGCATATTGGAGCGTGCGGCGATGGAAATTCTGCAGGGCGGCAAGGCCGACCCGCAGCGAGACTAAAACTGCCAAAACGATTGGCGGCGTAAACCGCCGCCCTCGTCAATCCCCGGTTTTCAACAGACCGCTAGCGAGACCGCGGAAAGCCTCGACAACCTTCACCAAAAGGTCTTGAGGCTCCTCCGCTGCGGCAATCCAGAGCGCGGCACTGAGCGACGCCCCGTTAAGCAGGCGAGCGGCGGCTTCCGCATCAACGGGCTTGACCGTGCCTTCGTCGATCAGCGCCTGGATTGTCTGGGTTGTTGTCCGAAGACAGGCATTCTGACTGGGCCATTGCGATGGGTCGCCAAGCACAGCCGGCCCGTCGAGCAGCATGATACGCTGGATTTCCGGCTCCAGCGCCATTTCGATATAGGCGGTGTATTCCGCCAGCAATCCGAGCCAGGCGGTCTCAGCCCGATCCCGCTCGCTTCGCAGCCGCTCTCCCATTTCGCTGTCGATCTGGTCGATGACGGCCTGCAGCAATCCCTTCTTGTCACCAAAATTATGATAGAGCGCTCCGCGCGTCAGACCGACATCGGCGGTCAGATCGTCCATCGAAGCAGCCGCATAACCTTTGACGGCGAAAGCCTTCCTGGCAGCCTGAATAAGCTTCGCCCTCGTCTCCTCCATCATCTGCGCCCGGGTCTTTGCGGCCATCACCATCCCTCAAAAATACACATACGCTCCGTATGCGTATTGACATACGCGACGTATCTGTGAATTATAACCACATACGAGGCGTATATCAATCGCTGCTCGGGCGAGCAGAACCGCACCACGGAAATCCCACCTCTAACGACGAGCGAGAGTTCGGCGATTGATGCCCGTTTGTCTAAACAGGAGTAAAAACAATGACCAAACGTGATGCTATCTTCCCCGCGGGCCGGCAGGCTCTCTATGAGATCAACCGCTATTCGGCAGCGATCCGCTCCGGTGATCTTCTCTTCGTCTCCGGTCAGGTCGGCAGTCGCGAAGACGGTTCGCCCGAGCCTGATTTCGAAAAGCAGGTGCAGCTTGCCTTCGACAATTTGAAAGCCGTACTAGGGGCTGCCGGCTGCACCTTCGATGATGTCGTCGACGTAACGACCTTCCACACCGATCCCGAGGCGCAGTGGCCGATGATCTCGGGTATCAGAATGAAGGAAATCGGCGAAGCGCCCTACCCGAACTGGACTGCCGTCGGTGTGAACTGGCTGGCGGGTTTTGATTTCGAGATCAAGGTCATCGCCCGCCTGCCGCAAGCCGCCTAATTCCAAAGGCAGCCAACACGAGCGCTGCGCGTCGAGCACGCGTGGCGCTCTAGGAAATCTCGATAACCTCAAGCTCCTGATCACCGACAGCAACGACATCGCCGACGGCCTTGCCCATGAGAATCCGCGCCACAGGAGCGACATAGGAAATCGATCCCGCCTTCGGATCGGCTTCATCCTCTCCGACGATGCGATATGTCTGGACACGTCCATCATCGCGGCTGAAGGTTACAGTGCTTCCGAAGGCAACGATTTCAGTCGAAGCCGGAGCAGGAACGAGCTGGGCTGTGCGGACGCGTTCGACAAAATAACGCAGATCACGCAGGGGATTTGCTGCCTGCCGCCGCCGCTCATTCACGTCCTCGATCGTGCTCGCAGCCTCATAGGCTTGCCGCGCTTCCTGCACTTGCAGTTCCAGCGCCTTCAGTCCTGCTTCAGTCACGAGATTTGGATGAGGAGAAATCGTGCGATCTGGCAGCAGCGTTTCCGCTGCGGTTTCGGCACTTTCTTCCTTGGTAAAGGCAACAGCCATCTCGACCTCCAACAGTGAAGGGCGTTGCCCCTCAAGCCGCCAATGTCAGAATAATCGGCCCGTTGCGGGTTGCAACAACGGTGTGTTCATACTGCACTGTCGGGGCCTTGGGATCGGCATAAAGCGTCCAGGCGTCATCTCCACCTTCTGCCCATGTTGCGCCGAGCGACAGGAAGGGCTCGACGGTGAAGACGAGGCCCTCCGTCATCATGCGCCGTTCGGACGGATCGGGCCATGTGGAAAGCTCGGCCGGCTCCTCATGCAGCGAACGGCCGACACCGTGGCTCGCGAGATTGGCGACAAGCGTATAGCGGTTCTTCTGCGCGAAGGCGCCTACGGCATTGCCGATCTTCGCCAGCGGCTCGCCAGCCTTGATCTGGTTGAGACCGACCCAGAGCGCCCGCTTGCCGTCCCGGCAGAGCCTCTCGATCCTTGATTTGACCGGCGGCACGGCGAAAGAAGCGCCGGTATCGGCAAAGAAGCCGTCCTTTTCCGCCGAAACGTCGATATTGACGAGATCGCCAGCGCGAATGACCCGCGGCCCGGGAATGCCGTGGGCGATTTCCTCGTTGACGCTGATACAGGTCGCGCCCGGAAACTGGTAGCAGAATTCCGGAGCGGAACGCGCGCCGGCATCTTCCAGCACCTTGCGGCCGATCTGGTCGAGTTCCAGCGTCGTCATGCCCGGCTCCATGGCCGCCGCCATCACCTGTATGGCATTGGCACAGATGCGGCCGATATCCTTGAGCTTGGTAAGTTCTTCGTCGTTCTCGATAACCATAGACCGTTCCGGATTTTACCCGAGAGCGACAGGCTCTGCGTCAAGCCGTGGCTTTCGCGCCTTCGGAAGCCTCAGTCAATGCCTTTCTGACGATCGGCGCCACTTTTGTACCGTAGAGTTCGATGCCGCGCATGATCTGGTCATGCGGCATCAGGCCGATCGCCATCTGCAGCAGGAAACGGTCGTTGCGGAAAACCTTGTGTGCGGCAATGATCTTCTCGGCCACAAGTTCGGGATCGCCGAGGAAGAGATTGCCGGTCGGGCCGCGTGACATGTCGAACTGCGCCCGGCTCGTCGGACCCCATCCGCGCTCGCGGCCGATGCGGTTCATCACTTCGGCCTGCGGGCCGTAAAACTGGTCTGCTGCGGCCTCAGTCGTATCGGCAATGAAACCATGCACGTTGATGCTGGTCTTCAGCTTCGCCGCATCCTGCCCTGCCCGGCGAGCAGCTTCCCGGTAGAGATCCAACAATGGCGCAAAGCGCGGATATTCGCCGCCGATGATGGCAAGCGCCACCGGCAGGCCGAGAGCGCCCGCGCGGGCAACGGATTGCGGCGTACCGCCCACCGCGATCCACAGCGGCAACGGATCCTGCAGCGGCCGCGGGTAGACGCCGCGTCCCTGGATCGGCGCACGAAGCTCGCCTTTCCAAGTGACGACCTCGCTATCGCGCAGGGCCAGAAGAAGATCTAGCTTCTCCTCGAAGAGCTGGTCGTAATCTTCGAGATTGTAGCCGAAGAGCGGGAAGGATTCGATGAAGGAGCCGCGCCCCGCCATGATTTCAGCACGGCCATTAGAGATCAGGTCGAGCGTCGCAAATTGCTGGAACACCCGCACCGGATCGTCGGAGGAAAGAACCGTGACGGCGCTGCTGAGGCGAATATTCTTCGTCTTCGCCGCCGCAGCAGCAAGCGCAACTACCGGTGCCGAGGCCACATAATCAGGCCGATGATGTTCGCCGAGCCCGAAGACATCGAGCCCGACCTGATCGGCAAGCTCGATCTCTTCGATCAGATGCTTGATCCGCTCGGCCCCTTCCACGCCCTTGCTGCGGGACGGATTGGGGTTGACGTCTGCGAATGTATAAAGGCCCAATTCCATGGTCGGCATCCTGTTTGACTTGCCCCTGAGATAAGGTCCGGCAGGGCTTGGAGCAAACGGAAATTCTGGAATGGATCGTTCGATAAAGTTGATAGCCGCGTCAGGCGTACGACACCCGGGTATCGATGATTTCGATGCCCATTCACTGAGAGTCGCAAGACGCGGTATCCCATGGACACACGGCTTACTTTACCACCGACCGCTCCGCGTCTTCCTGCATCTTGTCGATCTGCCGGCGGATATGGGCCGCTTCCGCAGCCGAATGGGCAAGTGCAATCGCGCGGTCGAAGGCGATCCGTGCCTGGGCGATGCGGCCGAGCTGCTTCAAGAGATTGCCGTGCAGGCCGTGATAATAGAAGTAACCGTCGAGCTTTTCGCCGAGCGGCTCCATGAGGTCGAGCGCCGCCTGCGGGCCATGAAGTTTGGAAATGACGACAGCGCGGTTCAGTGTCACGACAGGTGATGGCTGGACACGTTCGAGCGCACGATAGAGCAGATCGATTTCCACCCAGTCGGTATCCTCGGCGCGTTTGGCGCGGGAATGAACTGCGGCGATTGCCGCCTGTAACTGATAGGGACCAGGCTTGCGGTGACGCAGCGCCTTGTCGAGCAGCGCCAGCGCCTCGTTGATGAAGGGCTGGTTCCAGAGCGAGCGATCCTGATCCTCGAGCAGCACGATCTCGTCTTCGGCACTGAAGCGTGCCTGCCGGCGGGAAATCTGCAGCAGCATCAGGGAAAGCAGCCCCATCAGTTCCGGTTCGGCGGGGAAGATATGCAGTATCAGCCGCGCCAGCCGGATCGCCTCATCGCTGAAGGCTGCCGCCTCCTGCTCCGGATCAGCCTGGCTGTAGCCCTCATTGAAGATCAGATAGATCATCGTGCTGACGATTATCAGTCGCTCGGCCCTCTCCTGCGGGCTCGGCGTCTCGAACGGCACGCCAGCCTTTGCCACCCGCGCCTTGGCTCGAGTGATGCGCTGCTCCATGGCGCTTTCGGAGACGAGGAAGGCACGGGCAATCTGCGTCACCGACAGGCCGGAGACGATGCGCAGGGCCAGCGCGATCTGCTGGGTGGCCGGCAGGTCCGGATGGCAGCAGATGAAAAGCAATCGCAGGATATCGTCGCGATAATGGGAATCGTCCAGCCGGTCGGCGATGTCGCTTTCAGCGTCCTCTTTATCTGAAATCTGGTCCTCGTCCGGCAGCGCCTGGATCTTCGCCCGCTTGCGCACCGCATCGATGCCGCTGTTGCGGCCGACGAAGATCAGCCACGCGGTCGGATCGCGCGGCGGCCCCTTTTCCGGCCATGTCCGGATCGCCCTCAGGCACGCCTCCTGAAACGCTTCCTCCGCCGTATCGAGATTGCGGAAGTAGCGCAGCAGCGCACCGAGCGCCTTCGGCCGGGCCGAGGTAAGCGCGAGGTCGATCCAGGCAATGTCTGTCATGATGCTGTATCTCCCGGCCGGAATGTGTAGAACGGCCGAATTTCGTAAGAGGTGGAACCAGGATTGACCGCCGAAAGCTGTTTCGTGAAGCCGATCGCCTCATCCAGCGTTTCGAAATCAACCGTATAGAAGCCGAGAAGCGCCTCCTTCGTTTCAGCAAACGGACCATCGACAACGAAGGCCTCGTCCCTGCCCTTGCGCACAGTCGTTGCCGTCGTCGTCGGCATCAGCCGGCCGGTCGGGCCGAGCTTGCCGGCAGCGGCGAGCGGCTCGATCACGGCATGGAGATTTCCCATGACGGCAGCCTCTTCCTCCTCGGTCCAGGCGAAGACGGTTTCCTCATTGGCGTAGCAAAGGATTGCGTAAAGCATCGGTAGCTCCTCTTTCCGAATGACGAATGAGTAACCGTTTGGCCGACAGGCCGCATCAAAAAATTACGAATGGGAAAATTGGTAAATCTGATGAATGCAGCGCGGTTAACTATCCACAAGGGCTCTGCAATCGCCGCCATTGAGTTGCCCAATTTGGTCCAGAGAGCTCTGCGCGCTTTCCATCACCTTTCCATTCGAGAACCCATGAACAAATCTCAGAGACTTCTCGTTGCGCTTGCCACCCTCGTGTTGTCGACGCAGGCTGCCCATGCCGCCCCCGCCCCGGAAAACTTCCTCTATATGGGCTCCGGCGACCTCGCCGCCGCAAAGGCGAGGCTCGCCCGGCCCGATATCAGTGGCGTACAGGTCGTCTATAATTGGAAGAGCCTGGAAACGGCGAAGGGCCAGTATGATTTTTCGGCAATCGAGCAGGACCTGGCCATTGCCAAAAGCCTCAACAAGAAGATGTTCATCCAGGTGCAGGACCGCTTTTTTGATCCGAAGGCGCGCAACATACCGGACTACATGCTGACCGAACCGGAATATGACGGTGGCCTGACCCCGCAATTCGACAATCCCGGCGAGAACAAGCCCGTCGGTTCCGGCTGGGTCGCCCAGCAGTGGAACCCCGCCGTTCGCGAACGGTACCAGGCGCTGCTGAAGGCGCTTGCCGAAAAGTTCGACGGCGAGGTCTACGGCATCAACCTGCCGGAAACTTCTATCGATCTCGATCCCAAGCATGAGCCGAAGGGTTTCTCGTGCGACGCCTATTTCTCCGCCGAGATGAAGAACCTTGCGTTCGCCCGCAAGGCCTTCGAAAAGTCACTGGTCGTGCAATATGTGAACTTTTGGCCCTGCGAATGGGAGAACGACCACAATTACATGGGCCGTCTCTTCGATTACGCCGCCAAGAACAATGTCGGCCTCGGCGGCCCCGATATCGTGCCGAACCGCAAGGCACAGATGAAGAACTCCTACCCCTTCCTCAACAAGTACAAGGGTAAGCTCTCCTATGTCGGCCTCGCCGTGCAGGAACCGACGCTGACCTACAAGAACCCGGCGACCAAGAAGCCCTTCACCAAGGAAGAGTTCGCCGCCTTCGCCCAGGACTATCTCGGCGCCAACGTGATCTTCTGGAGCACAGCGACACCCTGGCTGAAAAAGTAACGAGAGCAGGCAGGCGGCGCCGAAGCCGCCTGCCCCAGCCTTAGCCGACCCCAGCGGAATTGCGGATCACGCTGCAGAAATTGCCTCTGTGGAAATGCTGTTACTTGTCGGCCGGCACATCATCCGTTGATCGAGACTGTCAGCCACCGGCTGTCTGCATCAAGCACGGCCATGGCACCGATAGGCACGCTGAGTGGCCGGTCGCCATGACCGAGCGGTAGTCCGCCAAGGACAGGTACATCGAATTGCTCAAAATGATCTCGGAGAAGCGCGGCAAGAACCGGATGGAGTGCATCTTCAAATCCGGTGAACTGTCCGATCGCCACACCGACAATTCCATCAAGGTGGCCCGCTTTCCGTAACATGGTCAGTTCGCGGTCCACCTGTCCGATGCCGATGTTCACGGCCTCGATCAGTAGAATCGCCCCCGCCAGGCTCGGGAGCGACCAGCCGGCACAGGTCGAGATCATGCTGAGATTGCCGCCTATCAGCCGCCCTCTCGCCACACCCTCCGTGGTTGCTGCGATTGTCGGCTCGTCCTCGCGGGCGTGAAGCGTCAAATCCGCGTCGCTGGTCAGCAATTGAAAGAGGCATTCGGCTCCGCTGTCCTCGTCAACCGCCCAGCCTGCATCCATCATCAATGCACCATGGATACCGATCAGCCGGCATTCCTTCCAAAGCGCCAGATGCAGGGCCGTGATGTCGCTGAATCCCACGAGCGGCTTCGGATCGCGCCGCCTCGAAATCGAGTTGATCCGAAATCCGGAAGGAACCCTTGCCGCCGCGCGTCGTAAAAATCGCCCGCACATCGGGGTCTCGCAATGCTTCGTTGAGGTCGGCCAACCGATCCTCGTCCCTGCCGGCAAGATAGGCAAAGCTGTCAAAGGCGTGCGGACCGAAATCAACACGGAAGCCTCGGCTCTCCAACGCTTTCGCTCGCGCCAGAACAGAGTCTTTCTCAGGCGGGCTGGCCGGTGAGACGAAGCGAATCTTGTCACCCGCCTTCAGCCGGGGTGGCAATAGTACTGGCAGCTCCGTCAGCATTGCTGTTCCCTTAGAGCTCGCTCAGCGTCCGCTTCACCGCATTCTTCCAACCCTTGAGCTTAGCGGCACGGGTCTTCTCGTCCATCGAGGGCTCGAAGCGCCGGTCACGCTTCCAGGTCGCCGAGAACTTCTTCCTGTCCGGCCACACCCCAGCCCTGCTGCCGGCAAGCCAGGCAGCACCGAGCGCCGTCGTTTCCAGGATGACGGGACGATCAACGGGAGCTTCCAGCAGATCGGCAAGCCGCTGCATCGTCCAGTCCGAGGCGACCATACCGCCATCGACGCGCAGTACCGTGTCGTCGGTGCCATTCTTCCAGTCCTTCTGCATCGCCTCCAGTAGGTCGCGTGTCTGGTAGCAAACGGCTTCCAGTGCGGCACGGGAAAGCTCCGCCGGCCCGCTATTGCGGGTCAGGCCATAGATCGCGCCGCGTGCCTTGGCATCCCAATGCGGGGCGCCGAGGCCGGTGAAGGCCGGCACGAGATAGACGTCCTGTGTCGGATCAGCCTTCTCCGCCAGGTCATTCGTTTCGGATGCCCTGTCGATGATGCCAAGGCCGTCGCGCAGCCACTGGACCGCCGCCCCGGCAATGAAGATCGAGCCCTCCAGCGCATAGGTCGTCTCACCATCAAGGCGATAGGCGATGGTCGTCAGCAGCCGGTTCTTCGATCGCACCATATCGCTGCCTGTATTCAGCAGCGCGAAGCAACCGGTGCCATAGGTCGATTTCAGCATGCCCGGCTCGAAGCAGGCCTGGCCGATCGTCGCCGCCTGCTGGTCGCCGGCAACACCGAGGATCGGGATGGCCGCACCAAAGAGTTCGGGATCGACGGTGCCGAAATCATCGGCGCAATCCTTCACCTCTGGCAGCATGGCGGCCGGCACGCGCAGGATATCGAGCAGATCCTCGTCCCACTCATTGGTCGCGATATTGAACATCAGCGTGCGCGATGCATTGGTCGCGTCGGTCACGAAGCTTTTGCCGC
The DNA here is from genome assembly GCF_051811225.1 of Rhizobium sp. 768_B6_N1_8. Lineage (NCBI taxonomy): Bacteria > Pseudomonadati > Pseudomonadota > Alphaproteobacteria > Hyphomicrobiales > Rhizobiaceae > Rhizobium > Rhizobium sp. 768_B6_N1_8. The sequence goes on from NZ_JBPWPV010000001.1 coordinate 3,130,328, forward strand.
CAGTCAGCCGCCAGATGAGGAACGTATCGATCGTGCCGAAGCAGAGATCGCCCCGCGCTGCCCTTGCTCTGGCGCCCTTCACATTGGCGAGCATCCAGGAAAGCTTGGTGCCCGAGAAATAGGGATCGAGGATAAGGCCGGTCTTTTTCGTGAAGGTACGCTCGAGATCCTGCCGCTTGAGATTGTCGCAATAGCTTGCCGTGCGCCGGTCCTGCCAGACGATGGCGTTCTGGATCGGCTTGCCGGTTTCGCGCTCCCAGACGACGACAGTCTCACGCTGGTTGGTGATGCCGAGTGCGGCAATATCCTTTGCCGCCACCTTGGCTTCGCGCAGCGCCATGTGGATGGTGGAAACGACCGAATCCCAGATCTCCTCGGGATCATGCTCCACCCAGCCGGAACGCGGATAGATCTGTGTGAATTCCTTCTGGCCCATGCCGGCGATCTTCATGTCGCCGTCGAAGACGATCGCCCGCGTCGAGGTCGTTCCCTGATCGACCGCCAGAACATATCCACCCATGCGATTCCTCCCGCTGCATGCTGTTGTCGTGGCAAATCAATAGGGCAGGTCCGCCTGGCTTGGAAGGGCGCAATTGGCAGCCAGGTCCCTCAGTCACTTCCCGATTGCCAGCTCGCCGCCTTTGGGCATAACCTCGCGTTGACGCTGCAATGCAGCATATCACAGTCAGGGAGGAAGAAGCATGAGCAGATCAGTCGTCGTCACCGGCTCCACCAGCGGCATCGGGCTTGCGATCGCCACTGCCTTTGCTGCCAAGGGCGACAACGTCGTCATCAACGGCTTCGGAAAGGACGACGAAATCAAGGCGATAATCGAACGCCTTGAATCATCGTCGAAAGCGAAGGCACTCTATCATCCGGCCGACATGACGAAGCCATCAGAGATTGCCGATCTGATCGAGACTGCCGGCAAGACCTTCGGAACGGTCGATGTGCTCGTCAACAATGCCGGCATCCAGCATGTCGAAAAGATCGAGGATTTCCCGATCGAGAAGTGGGACCAGATCATCGCCATCAATCTCTCCAGCTCCTTCCATACGATGCGGGCTGCGATCCCGCTGATGAAGGCGAGGAAATATGGCCGCATCATCAATATTGCCTCGGCCCATGGCCTGGTCGCCTCGCCCTTCAAATCTGCCTATGTAGCGGCAAAGCATGGTATATTAGGCCTGACGAAGACGGCTGCCCTGGAGCTTGCCGAATTCGGCGTGACGGTAAACGCCATCTGCCCCGGCTATGTATTGACCCCGCTGGTCGAAAAGCAGATCCCCGATACCGCCAAGGCGCGCGGCATGACCGAGGAGCAGGTCAAGACCGAGGTCATCCTCAAGGCGCAGCCGACGCATGAATTCGTCAAGGCCGAGGAGATCGGCGCGCTGACGCTTTACCTCGCAAGCGAGGAAGCCCGGCAGGTGACCGGGACGCATATCTCGATTGACGGGGGCTGGACGGCGGCATAACCATTTTAAGAAAAACAACCGGGAATATCATGAACGACAGCATCCGCTTCATCCTCAATGGCGAGGACGTTTCCTTGAGTAACGTCCGGCCGACGGAGACTCTTCTCGATTTTCTCCGGCTGAAGCGGCGGCTGACGGGCACCAAGGAAGGCTGCGCCGAAGGCGATTGCGGTGCCTGCACCGTGCTGGTCGGTCGGTTGATCGACGGCGAGCTTTTCTACGAATCCGTCAATGCCTGCATCCGCTTCATCGGCTCGCTGCATGCGACCCATGTGGTGACGATCGAGCACCTGGCAGCCAAGGACGGCACGCTGCATCCGGTGCAACAGGCCATGGTCGATTGCCATGGTTCGCAATGCGGCTTCTGCACACCGGGCTTCATCATGTCCCTTTATGGCCTCTGGCTCTCCAACGAGAAACCGGACCGTGCCGAGATCGAAAAGGCGCTGCAAGGCAATCTCTGTCGCTGCACGGGCTATGAGCCGATCGTCAAGGCCGCCGAACAGGTGAGCCTGCAGCGGCCGAGCACCCTCTTCGATCCGCTCGAAAAGACCCGTGCCGAAATCATCTCTCGCCTCTGGGCCATGCAGGCATCCGATACGATCTCGATTGTGTCAGAAGAAGGCCGCCTCATCGTGCCGCGCTCCGTCGATGCGCTTGCGCGGGTGCTGGCGGCCGAGCCGACCGCAACCGTCATTGCCGGCTCCACCGATGTCGGCCTCTGGGTCACCAAGCAGATGCAGTACCTGAACCCCGTGGTTTTCATCAATCATCTGGCTGAGCTTCAGACGATTACTGCAGGTGAATATGGCATCAGCATTGGCGCCGGCGTCACCTATACCCGCGCGCTCGACACCATCGCCCGGAAGATCCCCGCCTTTGCCCGCCTCATCACCCGCATCGGCGGCGATCAGGTGCGCAACATGGGCACGATCGGCGGCAATATCGCCAACGGCTCGCCGATCGGCGACAGCCCACCGCCCTTGATCGCGCTCGGCGCGCAGCTGACGCTGCGCTCGGCCGAAGGCGTCCGCACTCTGCCGCTGGAAGATTACTTCATCGCCTACGGCAAGCAGGATCGCCGGCCGGGCGAATTCGTCGAAAGCGTCTTTGCGCCCCACCCAGTCGCGGACGCCAAATTCGCTTTCTACAAGATCAGCAAGCGCCGCGACGAGGATATCACCGCCGTGCTCGGCGCCTTCTATCTGGTGCTTGATGAGGCCGAGCGCGTGACCGAAATCCGCATCGCGTTCGGCGGCATGGCGGCAACGCCGAAGCGCGCCCGCAGCGTCGAAGCCGAGTTGATCGGCAAATCCTGGACGGAAGCAACCATAGAGGCCGCACGCCCTGCCTTTGATGCCGATTTCCAGCCGCTGACGGACTGGCGCGCTACGGCGGAATACCGCCAGTTGACGGCCAAGAACCTGCTGACGCGCTTCTATCTCGAAACCGTCGGCGCACCTGCCGAACTGAAGCGGTTCGAGGAGGTTGCCTGATGGACAAATCCACCTTCGAAGACCGCAAGCTCATCAATGGCCAGATGCATGTGTCCTTGCGCCATGATTCAGCGCATAAGCATGTCACCGGAAGTGCCGATTATATCGACGATATTCCAGAGCCCGCCGATCTCCTGCACGGCGCTATCGGCATGTCCGATCGCGCCCATGCCGAGATCATCTCGATGGACCTGTCGGAGGTCGCGGCCCATCCCGGCGTGGTCTGGGTCTTCACCGGCAAGGACATTCCCGGCATCAACGACGTCAGCTCGAATGGCAGCCATGACGAGCCGCTGCTTGCCGAAACCCTGGTTCAATTCCACGGCCAGCCGATCTTCGCCGTCATAGCCGAAACCCGCGAGGCTGCTCGTCGTGCGGCCCGCATGGCAAAAATCGAATATCGCGACTTGCCGCACTGGAGCGACATCGACGGCGCCATCGAAAACGGCAGCCCGCTTGTGATCACCCCGATGACGCTGAAACGCGGTGAGGCGAAAACCGAAATGGAAAACGCCCCTCGCCGGCTGACAGGCCGTATGCGCATCGGCGGTCAGGAGCATTTCTACCTCGAAAGCCATATCGCCATGGCGATCCCAGGCGAGGACGACGAGGTCACCGTCTGGTCTTCGACCCAGCATCCGAGCGAAATCCAGCATATCGTCGGCCATGTGCTGCATATTCCCTCGAATGCTGTCACCGTGAATGTGCGCCGCATGGGCGGCGGCTTTGGCGGCAAGGAGACGCAGGGCAACCAGTTCGCAGCCCTCGCCGCGGTCGCGGCCAAGAAGCTTAAGCGCGCCATCAAGTTCCGTCCCGATCGCGACGAGGACATGAGCGCCACCGGCAAACGCCATGATTTCCGCGTCGATTATGAACTCGGCTTCGATGACGAAGGCCGCATCCACGCTGTCGACGCCACCTATTCGGCGCGCTGCGGATTCTCGTCGGACCTGTCGGGCCCGGTGACCGACCGTGCGCTCTTCCACGCCGATTCCAGCTATTTCTATCCGCATGTGCATCTGACCTCGCAGCCGTTGAAGACGCATACCGTCTCCAACACCGCCTTCCGCGGTTTCGGCGGCCCGCAGGGCATGCTCGGCGCCGAGCGTTTCATCGAAGAGATCGCCTATGCCGTCGGCAAGGATCCGCTCGATATCCGCAAGCTGAATTTCTACGGCCAGCCAGGCTCGGGGCGCACGACCACGCCCTATCATCAGGAAGTCGAGGACAATATCATCGCCCGCGTGGTCGAGGAGCTGGAGGACAGCGCCGACTACCGCGCCCGACGCAACACCATCGTCTCATTCAACCGCGACAGCCGCTATATCCGCAAGGGCATCGCCCTGACGCCGGTGAAATTCGGCATCTCCTTCACCATGACCGCCTTCAACCAGGCCGGCGCCCTCGTCCATATCTATCAGGACGGCTCGATCCACCTGAACCATGGCGGGACTGAAATGGGCCAGGGCCTCTACACCAAGGTGGCGCAAGTGCTGGCGGACAGCTTCCAGGTCGATATCGACCGCGTGAAGATCACAGCGACCACGACGGGCAAGGTCCCGAACACTTCGGCGACCGCCGCCTCTTCCGGTTCGGACCTGAACGGCATGGCCGCCTATGATGCCGCCCGCCAGCTCAAAGAACGGCTGGTCGCCTTCGCGGCGGAAAAGTGGGAGGTTCCGGTTTCGGAAATCGTCTTCCTGCCGAACCGCGTGCGGGTCGGCGAGATTGAAATCCCCTTCCCCGATTTCATAAAGCAGGCCTACTTCGCTCGCGTTCAGCTGTCCGCCGCCGGCTTCTACAAGACGCCGAAGATCCACTGGGATCGCCAGGCCGGCCGCGGCACGCCCTTTTACTATTTCGCCTATGGCGCTGCCTGCACCGAGGTCACGATCGATACGCTGACCGGCGAATATCTGATCGACCGCACCGACATTCTCCACGATGTCGGCCGCTCGCTGAACCCGGCAATCGATATCGGCCAGGTCGAAGGCGCCTTCGTCCAGGGCATGGGCTGGCTGACGACCGAGGAGCTCTGGTGGGATGACAAGGGCCGCCTGCGCACGCATGCGCCTTCCACCTACAAGATCCCGCTCGCTTCCGACCGACCGAAGATCTTCAACGTGCGGCTCGCCGAATGGTCCGAGAATGCGGAAGCCACCATCGGCCGCTCCAAGGCCGTCGGCGAACCGCCCTTCATGCTGGCGATTTCAGTGCTGGAAGCGCTCTCCATGGCCATCGCCAGTGTCGCCAACTATCGCGTCTGCCCCCACCTCGATGCGCCCGCAACGCCTGAACGCGTGCTGATGGCGGTCGAGAGGATGAAGAGGGTATAGCTATGACGCGGCGCGAGGTCCTTTCCGGTTTTGTGCCCGGCAGCGACTTCCGCGCCTTTCTGGCCCTCCAGCCGGAAGCGGTCCTGATCGAGATATCAGGCACCCAAGGCTCGACACCGCGCGAGACCGGCACCTTCATGCTGGTTTCGGCAAGCAGCCTCTGGGGCACCATCGGCGGCGGCCAATTCGAATTCATCGCCATCGGCAATGCCCGCGAATTGCTCGCCGGCACCGGCGGCAATGACCTCATGGATATTCCGCTCGGGCCGGAAATCGGCCAGTGCTGCGGCGGCCGCACGCAACTGCGTTTCCGCCGTGTGACCGATGCCGTCAGGGATGAACTGGAGAAAAAGCAGGAAAGCGAGGCGGAACGTCTGCCCGAGGTCTATGTCTTCGGCGCCGGTCATGTCGGCCGCGCCCTTGCCGCGGCGCTCGCGCCGCTGCCGCTTTCGACAACAGTGATCGAGACCCGGCAGGACGAGCTTGCCAACCTTCCGGCCTCGACGAAGAGCCGCCTCGTGCCGATACCCGAGGCATTGGTGAAGGACATGCCCGCCGGCGCAGCACTCGTCATCCTGACCCACGATCATGCCCTTGATTTCCTGATCGCCCGTGAAGCACTTGCCCGCACCGACCTCGCCTATACCGGCATGATCGGCTCGGCGACCAAACGAGCGACCTTTGCAAGCTGGCTTTCCCGCGAAGCCGGCGGCGAACGCTCTTGGCTGGAGCGCCTTACCTTGCCGATCGGCGGCTCCTTCGTGAAGGACAAACGCCCCGAAGTAATCGCCGCCATGACAGCGGCGGAAATCCTGACCGCACTTGCCGCCTACCGCGACCGGTCATCCTCGTAGCGCGGGTCGCGTCCATCCAGGAAACCGAGATCGCGCTTGATGCGATCGGGTGTGACGTCGATATCCAGCCGCGGCCTCCGGCTGCCAATCCCCCGGGCCAGCCGGCGAACGATGACGGTGAACAATGCCTCTCTTGTAGGAGAACGGCTCTCTTCGATAGCTTGGCAATCCATGACATCACCTTGATGGTTTGATGAGATGATTGCAGTTTGCCGGGAAAAATGCTGCAATTCCAATCGAACAACCGTCTGCATCCATAAAGAGAACTTATCCATGAAACTGTCGAAGCAGTTCCCGCTGAATGCGCTGCGCGTCTTCGAAGCCGTGGCCCGGCTCGGCAGTTTCACCCGGGCCGGCGATGAGCTCGGCATGACGCAGACGGCCGTCAGCTACCAGATCAAGCTTCTGGAGGAGAATATCGGCGAGCCGCTCTTCCTGCGCTTGCCCCGCCAGATCGAGCTGACAGAAGCAGGCAAACATCTGGCCCCCAGGGTCTCCGAAGCATTCAACATTCTGATCGAAGCCATGGCCTCGATGCGCAAGACGACCGGGGAAACGCTGACGATCCATTCGACGGCGACCTTCGCCCAGCAATGGCTCTCGCGTTACATCGGCGCTTTCCAGCTGCAGTTTCCGGACATTGCCGTCAGGCTCGTCACCTCAGGCACGATCGTCGACTTCCAGAAAGAGGCTGCCGACGTGGCGATCCGTTGGGGACGCGGCGATTGGCCCGGCCTGATCAGTCATCGGCTGATGAAACTTGACTACTCCCCCATGCTGAGCCCCAAGCTCGCGGCCGAAATCGGCGGCATCCACGAGCCCGCCGATCTTCTGAAACTGTTCCTGATCAGCGCCGGCGATTCCTGGTGGGCAGAATGGTTCGCCGCGGCCGGCGTCAAGGATGCCGATCTTTCCCGCTATCCGAAAAGCGAATTCGGCACCCAGATCCTCGATGCCAGCATCGCGATTGCCGGCGGCGGTGTCGCCATGCTCAATCCCGGCCATTTCCAAGACGATGTCGCCGCCGGCAGGCTTTACCAACCCTTCGAACTGACCGGCAATGACGGACGCGACTATTGGCTCGCCTATCCGGAAAACAGGCGAAACGTGCCGAAAATCAGGAATTTTCGGAAATGGCTGCTGCAGAAATTCGATGTGGAGCAGGACTGAACATGTCACGCAAAGACGACAGGGCTTAAAATCCTCTCAGTAACCCATATCGGGCGCATAGAAACATCGCGGGGTATCTTCGTTCGGGAACAGGCAGATATGATAATCGCTATCGCCTGAATGCATCGCCCTGGTCATCGGCAGCAGGAAGACATGGCTCCGCGTCACCAGCCGGTGATCGCCGGGCCTCAGCGTCACGCGATAGCCATCCGGCGTTATGGCCACAGTCTTGGACGGGATCATCTGGCAATCGCCGTTTTCGGCATTTCCATTGCAACAATAGGGGTCGTAACTCCACCCCGTACCGGCGTCGTGGGCTGCCGCGAACGACGCATATGCAATCATCACGCATGTCAGAATGCTGCGCATGGGCATCTTCTCCGTCGATGAATGCGCCGCCGGTCTTTAGCGGTTTCCACCCTTTCCCGGCGGCCTGTGTTTCAAAACTGTAACCCGATCTTCACATTTCAAGGAATCGGCTGCTCCACATCGGAACACCCGCGGTGGATAAAATGTCGCAGAAATCTGATGTTTTTTAAGGCATGCGAATGCCACATCCGCCCGACAGCACAGCAATCAACCAGATTGCCACCTCAAATTGCGCGGATATAAGTATTGTGATGGAAGAGCAGCGCTATGCTTTCGGCCGTTTCATGCTTGACCCCGGCAGCGGCGTGCTGCGGCGGGACGGCCAGCCGGTTGCGCTCGGCCAGCGCGCGATTTCCCTGCTCAAGGCGCTGCTCGACGCCGACGGACGCCCGGTCGGAAAAGACGCTTTGATCGAAGCGGGCTGATCTTTCAGGCTGTCGCTAAAGGACCCTGTGAACGGCCCGTGCCGCGGCCGGCGCAACTGCACCGGCTTAAACCGTAAACTAGTGCTTCTTCTGCTGCTGTTCGGCAGCCGCGACGCGGTTCAGCATCGCCACCATCTTTTTCTTGATCGAGCCATAGGTGCCGAGTTCGAAATTGCAGCTGAAACAGGTGATGATGTCGCTGTCGATCGGCTGCGGGCGCGGAAACTTCATGCGCGTGTTGCGGCACTTCGGGCAAGGGACTTCGATCTGCATGTTTCAGCGGCTCCTTAATAGCGTCGTCGGCGATGCCTTAGCACAAATGCCGCACCCGGCAAGCTCTTCCTGCAATCTCCGCTGCGGCAAGAAACCCCACGTGCCCCCTTTCCTCGCGCCGGAATTTCTCGCAATCTCACGAGTCGGGAAGAAGAACAGGGGAACTGAATGTATGAATATGCAATAGCCTGGGAGTGGCTGGCCTTTGCGGCGCGCTGGTTCCATGTCGTCACCGCGATCGCCTGGATCGGGTCGTCCTTCTATTTCATCGCGCTCGACCTCGGCCTGGTGAAGCGCCCGCATCTGCCCGCCGGTGTTCACGGCGAGGAATGGCAGGTGCATGGCGGCGGCTTCTACCACATCCAGAAATATCTGGTGGCGCCGGCTGAGATGCCGGAACACCTGACCTGGTTCAAATATGAGAGCTATTTCACCTGGCTCTCCGGCTTCCTGATGCTCTGCATCGTCTATTATGGCGGCGCCGACCTGTTCCTCATCGATCGCCACGTGCTCGATATCTCGAGGCCGGTGGCGATCCTGATCTCGCTCGCGTCTCTCGCCGGCGGCTGGATCATCTACGACCTGCTCTGCAAGTCGCCGCTCGGCAAGAACACCTGGGGCCTGATGGCCGTGCTCTACGTCGTGCTGGTCTTCATGGGCTGGGGCTACACGCAGGTCTTCACCGGCCGCGCCGCCTTCCTGCATCTTGGCGCCTTCACCGCCACGATCATGTCGGCCAACGTCTTCATGATCATCATTCCCAACCAGAAGATCGTCGTCGCCGACCTGATCGCCGGCCGCACGCCGGATGCCAAATATGGCTACATGGCCAAGCAGCGCTCGCTCCATAACAACTACCTGACGCTGCCCGTCATCTTCTTCATGCTGTCGAACCACTATCCGCTGGCTTTCGGCACCGCCTTCAACTGGGTGATTGCAGCACTCGTCTTCCTGATGGGCGTCACGATCCGCCACTGGTTCAACACCACCCATGCTCGCAAGGGCCGGCCGACCTGGACCTGGATCGTCACGGTCGTGCTCTTCATCCTCATCATGTGGCTGTCGACGGTTCCCAAGCTTTTAACCGGCGAGACCGAAAACGCATCCGTTGCCCCCGCCTTCCAGCAGTTTGCCGGCGATCCGCATTTTCCCGCCGTGAAGCAGCTGATCGGCACGCGCTGTTCCATGTGCCATGCGGCCGAACCGGTCTATGAGGGCATCGCCCGGCCACCAAACGGCGTGATTCTGGAAAATGACGCGGAAATTGCCGCTCATGCGCGCGAAATCTATATACAGGCCGGCCGCAGCCATGCCATGCCGCCGGGTAACGTGACCGACATTACCCCCGATGAGCGCAAGCTGCTCGTCGCCTGGTTCGAAAGCGCAGTCGAAGGCAAACAAGAATGACCACGATACTCCTGCGCGGGCGCCTGCTCTCCTTTCGCCGTGCCCCGCTCAGCCTCGCCGATAGCGAGAGCTATCTCTACGAGACAGACGGCGGTCTGTTGATCGAGGATGGCATCATCGCCGCTGTCGGCACCTATGCTGATGTCAAGGCCAAAGCACCTGCCGAGGTCGCCGAAATCGATCACCGTCCGCATCTGATCATGCCTGGCCTCATCGACATGCACCTGCATTTCCCGCAGATGCAGGTCATTGCCTCCTATGCCGCAAATCTGCTGGAATGGCTGAACACCTACACATTCCCGGAGGAATGCCGCTTCGTCGAAAGCGCCCATGCGCAGAGGATCGCGACGCATTTCTACGACGAGCTGATCCGCCACGGCACGACGACGGCCGTTGCCTATTGCTCTGTTCATAAGACTTCGGCCGATGCCTATTTCGCGGAGGCCATGCGCCGCAACATGTGCATGGTCGGCGGCAAGGTGATGATGGACCGCAACGCACCGCAAGGCCTGCTCGACACGCCTGAGATGGGCTACGACGAGACCCGGCAGGTGATTGCCGACTGGCACGGCAAGGGCCGCAACCACGTCGCCATCACGCCGCGCTTCGCGATCACCTCGACGCCCGCCCAGATGGAGGCGACGGCAACACTCGCCCGCGAATTCCCCGATCTGCACATCCAGACGCATCTGTCGGAAAACCACGACGAGATCAAATTCACCTGCGAGCTCTACCCGGAAGCGATCGACTATACCGATATCTACGCCCGCTATGGCCTGCTCGGGCCGAAGAGCCTGTTCGGTCACGCCATCCATCTTTCGGAGCGTGAAGCCGACGCCATGAGCGAGAGCGGCGCGGTCGCCGTCCATTGCCCGACATCCAACCTCTTCCTCGGCTCCGGCCTCTTCCCGCTGAAGACGCTCGCCCGCCGTGAGAAGCCCGTTCGCATCGGTGTCGCCACGGATATCGGCGGGGGCTCGAGCTATTCCATGCTGCGGACCATGGACGAAGCCTACAAAATCCAGCAGCTTCTCGGCGAACGACTGAACCCGCTGGACAGCTATTACTACATGACGCTCGGCAATGCCGAGGCGCTGTCGCTGGTTGACAAAATCGGCACACTGGAGCCTGGCACGGATGCCGACCTCGTCGTTCTCAACGCCGCAGCGACACCTGCTATGGCTTTGAAGATGGAAGTGGTGAAGACGCTTCCGGAGGAACTGTTCCTGCTGCAAACCATGGGCGACGACCGCGCTGTGGCGGAGACTTATGTGGCGGGCGTCGCAATGAAAAGCGGGCTTTAGCGAGGCGATGGCTTGATGGTAAAACTCCTCTGAAATCAAATACCAGAGAAAGAGAAAGCGTGGTATTCGACCACATCACCAGATGTGAAGGTTCGATCCATGGCCAAGCCGCTGACCATCGCCGATCTCAAGAAAATGGCTCAGCGCCGCGTCCCGAAGATGTTCTTCGACTATGCGGATTCCGGCGCCTGGACGGAATCGACCTACGCCGCCAACGAAGCCGATTTTCGGGACATCAAGCTGCGCCAGCGGGTGCTGGTCGACATGACCAACCGCACGCTTGAGACGACGATGATCGGCCAGAAGGTGTCGATGCCGGTGGCGCTTGCGCCCACCGGCATGACCGGCATGCAGCACGGGGATGGTGAAATGCTGGCGGCCCGCGCGGCGGAAGAATTCGGCGTGCCTTTCACACTTTCGACCATGAGCATCTGCTCGATTGAAGACATCGCCTCCGTCACGACGAAACCCTTCTGGTTCCAGCTCTATGTCATGCGCGACAGGGGCTTCGTGCTTGACCTCATCAACCGCGCCAAGGCAGCCAGATGCTCCGCGCTGGTGCTGACCGCCGACCTGCAAATCCTCAGCCAGCGCCACAAGGATCTGCGCAACGGTCTCTCGGCCCCGCCGAAATTCACGCCGAAACATATCTGGCAGATGGCGACGCGCCCCTTCTGGTGCATGGAGATGATGAAGACGAAGCGTCGCAGCTTCGGCAACATCCTCGGCCACGCCAAGGGCCTCGACGACCTTCCCTCGATCACGACCTTCGCGAATGAACAATTCGACCCGCAGCTATCGTGGAAAGATGTCGCCTGGATCAAGGAACAATGGGGCGGTCCGCTGATCATCAAGGGCATTCTCGATGTCGAGGATGCGAGGCAGGCCGCCGAAACCGGTGTCGACGCCATCATCGTCTCCAATCATGGCGGCCGCCAACTCGATGGCGCCCCCTCTACGATCAGCATGCTGCCGCAGATCGTCGATGCCGTCGGCGACCGTCTCGAAGTGCATCTGGATGGCGGTATCCGCTCCGGTCAGGATGTGCTGAAGGCCGTGGCACTCGGGGCGCGCGGCACCTATATCGGCCGCCCCTTCCTCTATGGCCTCGGCGCCATGGGCAAGGACGGCGTTACGCTGGCGCTCGAGATCATCCGTAAGGAAATGGACGTCACCATGGCGCTGTGCGGCAAACGCGATATCAAGGATGTCGACTCCTCGATCATCGCCGGCCGTCAGTAAGATTGCGGCATTCGGCCTGTCGCGAGCGCGGATGCCCACTCCGCGCGTCCATTGGCTTCCGCCAGTGCCGACATCGCCATGTTGTCGTATCGGACATTGCGGAATTGTGCCGTCCATCCACTGGCCGATTTTTCCAGCACCGCATAACTCGCCATCGCGTGGCCGGTTTCGACCTTGTGCGGATGGGGCTTGTCATCGTCATAGGCAGGGCCGCCGACGCTGCCGGGATTGACGATAAGACGGCCGCCTGAAAGTGCTGCCATGCGCGGAATATGCGTGTGACCACACAGGATCAATGGGCTTTCGATACCTTCCGCCAGCGCTTCGATCTCTGCCTGCGGCCGCAGCACCACGCTGCCGTCGGCAACGGCCATATCCAGCCAGTAGAGGTTGTCATCCTTAGGCGTCGCGTGGCAGAGATAGACCTCATCCCTGTAGATCAGGTCGACCGGCAGCGACCGTAGCCAATCGAAATGGGCTGCACCAAGCTGCGCATAGGCTGCAGCGTCCGAGATATGCATCTCCTCCGGCGGTCCTTCGATCAGATAGCGGTCGTGATTGCCGCGCACGGTCGGAATGGAGAGCGATAGCAGCCGGTCGGCCACCCTGCCCGCCTCCAGCGGGCCACTGAAACAATCGCCGAGATTGACAATATCTGTAATCCCTTGGGCAGCGATGTCAGCCAACACAGCGTCCAGTGCGGGGTAGTTTCCATGGATATCGGCAATAGCGGCAAAGCGCATGTCAGCTCCCGCGATAGGTGGAATAGCCATAGGGCGAGATCAGCAGCGGCACATGATAATGCGCCGCGATATCGGCAATGCCAAAGCGGATCGGCACGAGATCGAGGAAGGCCGGATGCGGCAGAGGCGTGCCATTTGCCCTCAGATAATCGCCGGCGTGAAAGAGCAGTTCGTAGGTGCCGGCACGAAAGCTCTCGCCGGTGAGGATCGGTCCGCCATCGACGCGACCATCGGCATTGGTCTCGACCGTCTTGATAAGGTGGCGAAGCTCACCCTCGATGTGAAAGAGATCGATCCTCAACCCCTGTGCCGGCTTGCCGAGTGCTGTATCGAGAACATGAGTGGTCAGTCCGGTCATAGGCCTGGCTCTTTGATGATGAAGGGTTCGTCGAAAAAGAATTCTTCCAGATTGTTGCCCGGCCCGTCACGATCGACAACGAGAAAATCGCTCGGCTCGCCGAGCGCCATCAGCGGATGGTGCCAGACATTGCGCCTGTAATTGACGCCCTGATCGCCGCGCGCGAGAAAGGCCTGCGGACGACCGGGACGACCGCCCTCATCTTCCGAAACGACGACGAGGAAGGGACGGCCTGATATCGGCGAGAAGCTCTGGCTGCCGAACGGATGCCGTTCCATCATGCCGAGCTCGTAGGGAAAACCGCGCGGCTGGCCACGGAAGAGATTGATGATGATACGAGCGCCCTCGCCTGCAGCTTCAGGCGTGGCAAGCGCATGGAAACGCTCGGTGTTGCCGCCATTGATCAGCCGCATGCTTGTGGGATCGGCTTCGATCACCTCACCGAACGGGGCGAAGGCAGATTTGGTAAGGCGAGAGACGTCAATAAAGCGGGACATTGGGACTACTCGCCTTGCGCACGCCAGTGGCGGACAAGATCAAGCCTGTCGAGCAGATCAGGCACGTCGTCTTTGGCTGTCGCCCAGACCTTCTCCAGATCAATGTCGAAATAGCCATCGGCAATGCGGTTACGCATGCCGCGCATCGCACCCCAGGGAAACTCGGGGTGCTCTACAGCGAATTCAGGATGGATCCTCATCAATTGAGCAGCCGTCTCCGATGCCATCAGGAGGCTCATCCCGACGGCACGCTGCAAAATGATATCCTCAAGAAACCGCTGCTTGCTGACATCTGCGATCATTGCTTGAGCATCGGCCGCCGCCGAGCGCATCCGCTCCAGAAGATACGGGATACGGATCTCGTTCATATGGGCTTGGCCTCGGAAAGAACCCGGGTCCGGATCGATTCAGGAAAATCGCCGGGGGTCAGCAAGTGGATCGACGTGCCAATCATCATCTGCTCCAAAGCACCAAGCGTCAGCAATGTGCTGCCTGGCAGCGCATCCACCAGAATATCCAGATCGCTGTCCGGCCGATCCTCGCCGCGGGCAACGGAGCCGAAGACACGCGGGTTCGCCGCGTTGAAGCGTTTGGTCGCTTCGCGGATCGCCTGCCTGTTCTTTTCCAGCACTTCCGACGGTCTCATCGCGGCGTCAACCCTGATGCCGCGAATATAAGGGACGTGGCTGAAAGAGGAAAGAACTCAAGCCTTCACCCCATAGAGCCTGAGGCGCATCGTGCCGCCATCCGGATGCATGGCGTAGCGCACATGCGTGATGGGGCCGATATCGGCGATCGTATCGCTGCCATATTCATGGATGTGATCCATCTGCAGCTTGCTGCGCGGAAGGATCGGCTTCCAGTTTTCCGAAGCGGCAATATCGGCCTCCGAGAGCGTATCGCCGAGATCAGGCAGATAGGCGCCGAACAGTTCGCAAGTGTCGGGGAAATTGCCCTTGTAGAAGGCGGTGTCGACGATCACGCGCTTGATCGTGCCGGCATGACCGAGGCGGATGATCGCCCAGTCGTGACCCGGGCCGCGACGACGCTTGGTTTCCCAGCCGTCGCCCATGTTGAGGCCGCGGCCGGGGCCGAGCAGCTTGTCGGGATGGCCGTAATGCGCATCCGACCAGGCAAGCGACTTCGCGCCATTGAAGATATAGGCAAGGTCGATCTCCTCGCCCGCGCCGACCTTAGACCAATCGAAATAGGCCGAGCCATAGACGCGCAGACGCGCCACGCCACCGTCCGGGTAAATATGCAGGCGAAGATGCGTCCAGATCTTCTCCTTGTCGGCATTCTCGAAGAAGTGGTGGGCGCTGGAGCCGAGCGGTGATTTGGGCAGGATTTCCGTCCATGCGGTCGCGTCAGTCGGATCGCCGCTCTCGACGAAGGCCGCCTCGATCGAGCAATGCGGCGGATAGTTGCCGGTGAAATAGCTGGTATCGACATCGAAGCCGAAGATGCGACCCGGCATGGCGAGCTTCACGATTGCCCAGTCATGGCCGGGAACGCGCTTGCGACGGCTTTCCCAGCCGTCCATGTACTTGCCGTTATCGTCATAGAGATCCGGATCGAAGCTTGCCGGCACATCCTGCAGCATGCGCTCCAGCGGCGCGAAGAATTCGTCCGTGGCGTAGAGACCTTTGGCGCCGAGACGGGCCGAGGCAAGATTGATGGCGCCCGTGGCGAAAGCTGGCAGGCTGGTATCGGTCGTAGCGGTCATTCAGGTCTCCGGGAGCATAGATGTCAGGCGCAGCAGCGCGATCTTCTCGACATGCGCTGCCGCAGTCACGAATTCTTCGTCGCTGGTATTGTCGATCCGCTTTTCGAAAGCGGCAAGGATATCGTCCTTGTTCAGCCCTTTCACCGCGATGATGAAGGGAAAGCCGAATTTCTGCGTATAGGCTGAATTGAGCTCGGTGAAACGCGCATGCTCTTCAGGGCTCAAGCGGTCGAGCCCGGCACCAGCCTGTTCCTTTTTGCTGTCTTCCTTCAGTTCGCCCGATATCGCCAGCCGCCCGGCAAGATCGGGATGAGCGCGCAAGACACCGAGGCGCTCCTCCCTGCTCGCGGCGCGGAAAATGGCGACGAGCTCCGTGTGCACACGATCCACCGTCAGCTTGTCGCCGACGAAGCCATCGTCATAAGCCCGCTCGGCGATGAAGGGCGAATGCTCGAACACCCCGCCGAAACGGGACACAAATTCGTTGCGCGAAATCATCAGACTGTTTCCGGCTTATGGTTCGTATGCCAGTGCCGCGCGATCTCGATACGGCGAGGGATCCAGACCTTGTCGTGCTTCAGCACATATTCCATGAAGCGCCTCAGCGACGCCACGCGTCCCGGCCGGCCGACGAGACGGCAGTGCAAGCCGACCGACATCATCTTCGGACTGCCTTCCTTGCCTTCCTCGTAGAGCGTATCGAAGGCGTCCTTGAGGTAGGTGAAGAACTGGTCGCCGGAATTGAAGCCCTGCGGCGTGGCAAAGCGCATGTCGTTGGTTTCGAGCGTATAGGGAATGATGAGGAAGGGATTTTCGTCGATGCCCTTCACCCAATAGGGCAGATCGTCTGCATAAGAGTCCGACGAATAAAGGAAACCACCCTCCTCCTGCACCAGCTTCAGCGTATTGTCGGAGGGCTTGCCCTGATACATGCCATAGGGCCGCTCTCCGGTCAGCTCGGTGTGCAGGCGCACGGCTTCGAGAATATGCTTGCGCTCCAGATCCTCGGGAAAATCCTTGTATTCCAGCCAGCGGTAGCCGTGGCTGGCGATCTCCCAGCCCGCTTCCTTCATGGCGGCCACCGCTTCCGGATTGCGGGCCATGGCAAGCGTCACGCCATAGACGGTCGCCTGCACCTTGAGATCGGTGAAAAGACGCCAGAGCCGCCAGAAGCCGGCGCGGGAGCCGTATTCGTAGATCGACTCCATGTTGAGATTGCGCTGGTTCGGCCAGGGTTGCGCGCCGACGATTTCAGACAGCAGGTTTTCCGAAGCCGGATCGCCGTCGAGGATGGAGCTCTCGCCGCCCTCCTCGTAATTGATGACGAACTGCACTGCGACGCGTGCCTCGCCGGGCCACTTCGGATCGGGCGTATTGCGCCCGTAGCCGATGAGATTGCGCGGATAGGTCTCGGATACCATCAAATCACCTTTTGAAAAGACAGGTGAAACGGTAGCATCCGTGAGCGGAATGTCGAGCCGTAAAAGTGCGTAACTGGCCTTCGGCCCGAGGCGTGCGCCTCAGGCGATTTTGCGCGCGCTGACCTTGCCCATCGGATGCAGCGAGTGCACCCGGAACGGGCCGCCGGTGCCCTCCTCGATCATCAGCGCGACATTCGAGACCGTCACCGGTTCGGCAAGCACCGGATCGAACAGTGACCGCAGCGCCTGCTCGATACGCGGCATGTCGACCGCGTTGACCGGGCCTGTGACCGGCATATGGAAGCGGAACTCGTCCATCACGTAAGGATTGCCCCAGCGATGCAGGTTCGTGAATTGCGCGGCCGACAGTCCATCCGGATCGCTGCGCTCGATATCCGCCTCGGAGAGCGGCGCACGAAACCGGTCGAACTCCTGGACGATAGCAGATGCGAGGTAGTGAACCTGATCGCAAGGACGGATCGGTGACAGGCTGTAGAACGTGCCGAGGCGCGCAACTTCCAGACGCGGAATCTGGAAGGGCGAAAGCGTCCCGCAAAAGCGCATCAAATCGCGCAGCAGTTGCGATTCGGAAACCTCGGGCGAGAGGTGGAAAGGGGCCTTCAGCACGCCGTGAAACCCATAGCGACGCGGCACTGCCGTATGAAAGGCGATCTCATGGATCCCGAGGCCGCGGATTGCCGGGGGCTCGACCATATCGCCTGAAAATACGTTGCGGCCAAGCCAATTGGCCGCCACATGCGAGAGCGGATCGCTCGCGGGGGGCGTGAAGCAAATGGCATAGCGCATGCGATTTCCTCCATCGGATGAAATGAGCGCGGGATCCCGTCCCACGCCGTCGATGCGCAAGCAGATAGGTGATTTGCATGACAGAATAACGAAGCGGAGCGGCTTCTAATTCACGTTTAACGTGAAGAGATTGTGATGTGGTTTGAAATTGCAAAGCTTTCCGGCAACAAAAATTCTGCATTTGCATCGCTTGCAATGCATATCGCCGCTTCCGCCAGCCGATGCGCGAGCCCGAAACTGACCTTGAAACCACCCGTCAGGGCGATGAGATTGTGATTCTCCGGATGCGCGCCGACCATCGGATCGCGGTCGATCGCCTTGGGACGCAATCCGGCCCAGCGCTCGATGACAGGCGCATCGCGCAGCACTGGTACCATATCACGGGCAGCTTCGATCAGCGCGTCGAGTTGTTCATCGGTGGAAAACGGATCGGCAAAGCTGTTCTCGCTGGTGCTGCCGACAGCCACGTGCCCTCCCTCATGCGCGACCACATAAAGCCCATCGCGGAAGATTGTCGGCAAGGCGGGGTCGATATCGGCGGCAAGCAGCGCCGCCTGCCCTTTCACGGCTTGCCCGAGAGGTTTCCGCAACCCGGGCGTCAGTTTTTCCAGAAAGGGAAACGAGCGATATCCCGCTGCGAGGATGCAGCGGCCGAAGGCGATCGTCCCGCCGTCGATCGAGGCCGTTCCCCGCGCCGGATCGATCTCTGCTATTTCCGTATTCTCCAGCATCCGCACATGCCGTGCGCGGCGCAGAAAGGCGACAAGTGCTGCTACCAGCGAGCGTGGAGCGACACGAGCGGCAAGCGTGTCATGCACGAAACCGCTCTCGCCAGCGACCGGTTCTATCCAGCCTTCACCGGGTGGTCTATCCAGCACATGCCAATGGAAACGCCGCTCTCCCGCTCTCCAGTGAGCCTCCGCATCCTTGGAATGGCCAA
This sequence comes from Rhizobium sp. 768_B6_N1_8, assembly GCF_051811225.1. Taxonomy (NCBI): domain Bacteria; kingdom Pseudomonadati; phylum Pseudomonadota; class Alphaproteobacteria; order Hyphomicrobiales; family Rhizobiaceae; genus Rhizobium; species Rhizobium sp. 768_B6_N1_8. The sequence goes on from NZ_JBPWPV010000001.1 coordinate 3,149,174, forward strand.
GGGCGATCTCGCGCAGATGCGGCTTCGGCAGCGGGATGAGCCGGCCGGAGCGCCGATAGCCGGCCGAGAGCCCGGTCGCCTCCTCGATAGCGGCAATTTCCGCCTCCAGCGAAACCAGCGCATCGAACTGGAACTGCTTCTTTTCCGACCAGCGATTCGGCATATGCGGCATCAGGGCGCCGAGCAGTCCGCCGCTTGCGCCACTGCCGAGATGCCTGGCGTCGGCAAGCACCGTTTTTATGCCGCGGCGCTCGGCATGAACGGCTGCCCACAGGCCCATAATGCCGCCGCCGACAATGAGGAGATCGATCGATGATTGACCCGAGGCCGGGGCGGGATTATCGGCTTTTTCCATGACAGACATCAATCCCGATCAGATCGGCGCGGGCAAGCCGCAGCCCCTCGAATGGCGCGACGGCGATATGCCCTATTCGACCGCCTTTGGCGACCATTTTTATTGCCAGACCGATGGAAGGCTGGAATGCGGCCACGTCTTCCTCTCGGGAAACGGCCTGCCTGATCGATGGAGCGGCCACCCAACGTTTCTCATTGGCGAACTCGGCTTCGGCACCGGGCTGAATTTTTCCGAGACCTGGCGGCAATGGAAACTCTACCGCCAGCCCGGACAGCATCTGCATTTCATGTCCTTCGAGCTCTATCCGATGCGCCGCGCGGAAATCGACCGCGCGCTGGCACATTGGCCGGAAATCGATGCCGAGCGGCAGGCGCTCGCCGCCATCTGGCCGGATATTCCCAAAGGCATCGTCTCGCTCGATCTGGATGAGCAGACGAGGCTCAGCGTCGTCTGCGGCCGTGCGATCGATGGGGTTTCTGAAGCCGCTCCCGGATTCGACGCCTGGTATCTCGACGGCTTCGCCCCATCGCGCAACAGCGATATGTGGTCGGAAGAACTGATGCGTCTCGTCTGCGAAAAGACTGCTGCTGGCGGAAGTTTCGCGACCTATGCCGCCGCGGGTTTCGTGCGCCGCAATCTCGCGGCCGCCGGCTTTATTGTCGAGCGTCGCAAGGGGTTCGCCGGCAAGCGGGAAATGCTCTGCGGGGTAAAGCCTCAGTAGCCGGAGCGGCCCGGCTGCAATTCGCCACCACCAAGCCACTGGCGAATCTTGTCTTCCAGAAGTTCCGGGCTGATCGGCTTGGACATGTAATCGTCCATGCCGGCATCGAGGCAAAGCTCGCGGTCGCTTTCCAGCGCATGCGCGGTGACACCGATAACGGGCACGCGATGCCCCTGCCCCTGTTCCCTCTCGCGGATCAGCCTGGTCGCCTGATGGCCGTTCATGACGGGCATCGAGACATCCATCATGATCAGCCGCGGAGTATGACGCTCCCAGGCCTCCACCGCTTCCTCGCCGTTGTTGACGACGAGGAAGGAAAGCCCGGTTCCCTGCAGGATCTGCGTGAAGACGATCTGGTTGACCTCATTATCCTCGGCGACGAGCACATCGACGAAATCGGCAGCTCGTCTTTGCGGAGCAGGTGCAGGTGCGGGTGCCGGCGGCGGCACCTCGATCTCTTTCTGCAGCCGCGCAATCTCGGCCTCGGAGGCCTGTTTGACGCGGCTTGCCCGCACCACCTCGACGACCGTATTGCGCAACAAGTTGGCGCGCGCCGGTTTCATCAGATGCGCATGGCCGTTCAGCGCCGCAAACTCCTTCTCCGTTCCGGAAATATCCATCGACGTCAGGAAGATGATCGGCAGCTCCACGAAACGGCTATGAGCGCGAAGGCGGCGGGCGACTTCGGCGCCGTTCATGTCGGGCATATGATAATCGAGCACGACGGCATCGACCTTGATGCCGAGATCAGCGGCAGCCTCCAGAATGGCAAAGCCCGTGGCGCCACCCTCTGCGGCAACGCCGTCAAAGCCCCAGAGGCCGAGCTGTTCGGTGAGGATCCGGCGATTGACCTCATTGTCGTCGACGACGAGGATGCGCGCACCCTGCACGTTGATCGGCAAAGGCTTTGGCTCGATGCGGGCGGCGGCAACGGCGAAAGGCAGCTTGACGGTAAAGACCGAGCCCTTGCCCCATTCGCTTTCAACATCGATGTAACCGCCGAAGAGATCGACGAGACCGGCGGTGATTGCCAGGCCTAGGCCCGTGCCCTCATGCCGCCGGGTCGATGAGGCATCGACCTGCGAGAATTTGTCGAAGACCGTTTCCACCTTCTCGGGCGGAATGCCGATGCCGGTATCCTCGATGCGGATGCTGATCATGATCTCGCCGCCGGCGGATTGCTCCGAGCCGATATCGACGAAGACATGGCCGCGCTCCGTGAATTTCACCGCATTGCCGACGAGGTTCGTAACGATCTGGCGGAAACGCCCGGCATCGCCGATGACGGCTGCAGGCAGATCGGGTGCCGCGCGCACCAGAAGCTCGATATCCTTCTCGGCTGCGGGCGAGGAAAGCAGCGTCGCCACATCCTCGACAGCCTCGATCAGATCGAAGGCCGCCTTGCGCAGCTTCATCTGCCCGGCATCGATCTTCGAGAAATCAAGGATGTCGTTGATGATCGTGAGCAGCGCATTGCCCGACTTGACGATGATGTCGACGAAGGTCTTCTGGCGGGTATCGAGATTGGTCTTGGCAAGCAGTTCCGCCATGCCGAGCACGCCGTTCATCGGCGTGCGGATCTCATGGCTCATATTGGCAAGGAATTCCGACTTGGCGCGGTCTGCGGCCTCGGCGCGCGACAGAAGCTGCGTCAGTTCCTCTTCGCGCCGTTTGAGCTCGGTAACGTCAGTGAATAGTGCCACCCAGTGCTGCCGTTCGCTGATGGTGGCTTCCATGTTCACCCAGCGCTCGCCGCCGACGTGGAAGACAGTGGAGATCGGCTGACGCGCGGCGATATTGGCACGCCACCCCTCCAGCGTTTCGACCGCCTGGTCGTGGAAATCGCCGCGATTGGCGCAGAAGTGGAAGAGATCGATCCATTCCCGGCCAACTTCCGTCAGTTCGGCGGGAATGCGCAGCACCTCGGCTAGCCCGTCATTGGAAAGCTTGATCAGGCCGTCCTGGACGATCGCAAGCCCCTGCGGCATGGCATGCGTCGCATCGCGCATCATTTCGCCGAGATTTTCCAGCGCCGCACGAGCCTCGTGGATTTCCCTCTCGCGCTCACGCACCGAGGAAATATCGGAATAGGTCAGCAGGATACGGTTGCTGGAAATGCGCCGGCTGTCGAAAATGACCGACTTGCCCGCGGCCCAGTCAAGCTCGATCGGCTCCGGATTATCAGCCTCGAAAAGCCCCTTGCGAAATCCGTAGATCTCTTCCGGTGTCTGCGTCTCACCATAGCGGCCGAGTTCGTAATTGCGCTTGATGACATCGATGAACGGCCGCCCATCGAAACGGTCGTCGAGCGGCAGCTCCCAGATGCTGTAGAACTCATCATTGACGTAGAGAATGGTGTGGTCGTTGTCGAGGATGAGCACGCCGACCGGAAGCGAGCGCAGGATGCTCTCGATTTCCTGATGCAGCACTTCCTCATGCTTGCGCGCCTCGATCAGTTCCTTCTCGCGCGCCTTCAGGGGCGTGATGTCGGAGAAGGAGCCGACGACATAGTGCTTGCCATCAGGTGTTACGACCCGGTTGACACGGGAGATCACCTGGAAGATTTCGCCGTCGGTATTCGGCAGGTAGCTCTCGACCTCGATCAGCGCGCCGTTTTTCAGCGCCCGCAGGTTTTCCCGGTAGATCGCCTCACCCGCCTCCTGCCCGAACATGTCGTGCTCGGTCAGGCCGAGCACCTTGGAGCGGGCATGGCCGGTGAAGGTCTCGTAATATTGGTTCGCATAGACCAGCCGGTGGTCCTCGTCTCGCACGAAGGCGGCGACCGGGAGATCCTCCATGATGGTGCGCAGCAGATCGCGCTCCCGCACACTTTCATGCCAGGCGGTCTCACCCACAGGCGCAGGCTTGCTGCCACCAGGCGCATACTTGCTGCCACTCCGATAGGCGGCATTGACGATCAGCGGCCGGCCGTCATCGGCAAAGATGCCGATCGGATGATCGAGATTTTCGAGCGCCTCGCGGATGCGGCCGAGATCGGTCGCCATCGTATCCGCCACCTCAGGAATGGCGCGGCGCGGTTCGCGTGCATCGAAGATGCCGAGCACATAGGCCCGGTCCTGGGAAGGCGAAAAGCTCTCGATCAGCACGCGCTCATGGCTGAGGCCTGCGGCATCGAATGAAATGGCGCTCTCTTCCGTACCGAACACCAGCGCACGGCGTTCGCGATCCTCGCGCTCCTCTTCTTCCGGCCGGTCGAAGAGTTCGCGGCTGCGCCGCCCGATGAAATCGGAAATCTCGCGACCAAAGAAGCGGGCATAGGCCTCGTTGACGGCGACATAGCGGAGTTCGCTGTTTTTGACATAGGCCGGGGTATCCAGATCAGCGATCCGGCGGCAGGCCAGCTCCAAGAGTTCCCCGGTAAAATTCAAAAAATCTTCACTCCCGCAATGAACGAAATATCTCCTAGAACAACTATAACGCCAAGGCTTTTAACAAGCTGTTAACCATAAAATTCCACTGGCAAAAATTCCAAGCCGGCTCATGAAGTTGATGAATCAGAGTGACAATAAAGGCTTGCACGAAACTGAAATGATTTGAAGATTCACCAAGAAACCCGCCACCGGGCCACAGGGTGGATCCCGGCCCGGCAATGGTCAAGCATGGAGAAAATTTAATCCCGACGCGGCTTGCGCGACCATCAGCGCGCCGCGATCGGCGCCGATTCTGGCAATGGCTTCAATGACGAGCCTACCACGAAAGGAATTCGACATGTCCGTTCTTCATAAGACAATGGCGGCGGGCCTGATTGCACTGACATTTGCCGGCGCTTCGCTGGCAACGGCCGGGACTGCAAACGCCCATTCCGGCAATGCCTTCTGGGGCGGCCTTGCCGGTGGTGTCGTCGGCGGCGTTGTGGGTGGAGCGATCGCCTCGCGTCCCGCTTACCCTGGACCCTATGCTTATTATCCACGACCTTATGCCTACTATCCGGCCTATCCCGCCTATTACGGTCCGCGCTACTGCCATCCCGAATGGCGTTACGATCGCTGGGGCCAGCCCTATCGCATTGAAGTCTGCAGGCGCTGAGGGCTTTCCCGGCTCCGCTTGACCTCCCACCAGCATCGGGCCATGCATCGCATGACCCGAGGGAGGAATGTGATGCCGGAACCACTCAAGAACCTTCTCCACCCGGCGCTCGTACGCGCGATGGCTGAGATCATCGCCGCCAACGCGCCCTCCTTCGACCGCGACCGCTTCACCGCACTTGCAACTGATGGCATCGAATCGCTGGAGCTCATGGAGCGCGCAGCACTGATCCGCGACGCGCTCTTTGCGACCCTGCCCGAAAACTTCCCCGAGGCGGCAGCCATTCTCGCTGCAAGCCTGCCGACCACCGGCAAGATTGGGCTGACGGGCTGGATGCTGCTGCCCATCAATCAGTTCATCGCGGCGCGCGGCATCAGAGATTTCGATATCGGTCTTGACCTTCTGAAAGCGCTGACGCCGCATTTCACGGCGGAGTTCGGCATCCGCCAGTTCATCCATCAGGATCAACAGCGAGCGCTGGCGACGATCGCTCGCTGGGTCGATGACGCCAACCACCATGTCCGCCGGCTGGCGAGCGAAGGCACCCGCCCGCGCCTGCCCTGGGCGATGCGCCTGCCGCAGTTGATCAAGGACCCTTCTCCCATCCTGCCGATTCTGACTGCGCTGATGGACGATCCCGAAGACTATGTTCGCCGTTCAGTGGCAAACAGCCTGAACGATATCGCCAAGAATCATCCGGATCTCGTCGCGTCCTTCATCGCCGAGCATATCGAAGGCGCTTCTGCCGAGCGCCGCTGGCTGCTGAAACATGCTTCCCGCACCCTTCTGAAAAAGGGCCATGCCCGGGCGCTCGCCAACTTCGGCTTCGGCGCGGCCGCTTCGCTGGAGTGCAATTTGCTGCTCGCGAACCCGGCAGTGCTTTTCGGCGAAGGGCTGGATTTCGAGATCCGCCTGCGCAATGCCGGCGATATCGCGCAATCCCTGATGATCGACTACGCGATCCACCATGTGAAGGCCGACGGCTCGCTCTCTCCCAAGGTCTTCAAATGGAAGACCGTCACGCTGGAAGCGGGCGAAGACCATATCGTGCAGCGCCGCCACGCCATGCGGCCGATCACGACGCGGCGCTACTATCCCGGCGAGCATCGCATCGTCATTCTCGTCAACGGCACCGAGACGGCCTCGGGAAATTTCGTCCTTTCCATGCCCTCTGAGGTCATTGTCGGCCGATCCCCTTGACTTTCAGTGGGAAATAGACCACATGGCGCTCAGCTTTCACCTTCCGGCCGCCGCGTGAGCGTGCCACTGCGATAGACGCTGAAGAAGGACAGAGCGCATTCTGATAATGCCGCACCCAAGAGCGGCAAGACGCGCTGGAAGCTTTTTCCAACTTACAAGTTCCCATTTCACGCGGGGTTCTTGACGCCAGATTAACACCGGACCGCATTCGGCGATCCGGCGTTTTCGTTTGGCGCGCCCTAAAAGGTTATGACTTGACCAATTTTGAATCGCTCGGTGTCTCCAAGCCGGTCGTCGCCACTCTGTTCCAGCTCGGCATCGAAACGCCGACGCCCATCCAGGAACAGGCTATCCCACTCCTCATTCAGGGCCGTGACCTGATCGGCCTTGCCCAGACCGGCACCGGCAAGACGGCCGCCTTCGGCCTGCCGCTCATCGAGCGCCTGCTCAAGGAAGAAAAGCGTCCCGACAACCGCTCGGTCCGCACGCTGATCCTGGCTCCGACACGCGAACTGGTGAACCAGATCGCCGACAGTCTCAGAAAATTCATCCGCAAGTCGCCGCTGCGCATCAACGTCGTCGTCGGCGGCGTCTCCATCAACAAGCAGCAGCTTCAACTCGAGCGCGGCTCCGACATCCTCGTTGCCACTCCCGGCCGCCTGCTTGATCTCTGCAACCGCAATGCCATTACACTGACGGCTGTGCGCTACCTCGTGCTCGATGAAGCCGACCAGATGCTCGATCTCGGCTTCGTGCATGACCTGCGCAAGATCGCCAAGATGGTGCCGAAGCGCCGTCAGACCATGCTCTTCTCGGCAACCATGCCGAAGGCGATTGCCGATCTCGCCGGCGACTACCTGACCGATCCGGTTACGGTCCAAGTGACGCCTCCGGGCAAGGCTGCCGACAAGGTCGAGCAGTATGTGCACTTCGTTCCCGGCAAGAACGACAAGACGGTTCTCTTGAAGAAGTCGCTGACCGAAAACCCTGATGGCCGCGCCATCGTCTTCCTGCGCACCAAGCACGGCGCTGAAAAGCTCGCCAAGCATCTGGAGCAGGTCGGCTATTCCGTCGCCTCCATCCATGGCAACAAGAGCCAGGGCCAGCGCGAACGTGCGCTGAAGGGCTTCCGCGACGGCGCCATCAAGACGCTGATCGCAACCGACGTCGCCGCTCGCGGCATCGATATCCCTGCCGTCAGCCACGTCTTCAACTACGACCTGCCGGAAGTGGCGGAAGCCTATGTCCACCGCATCGGCCGCACGGCCCGTGCCGGCCGCGATGGTATCGCAATTGCCTTCTGCGCACCCGACGAAGCCCGCCTGCTTCGCGACATCGAAAAGCTGATGGGCATTGACATTGCCGTTGCCAGCGGCGAACCGCCGGCTGACATGCGTGCCGCTCCCCGTGCCAACAATCGCGGCCGCGGCCAGAACCAGCAGCGCGGCCCAGGTGGTCGTGGTGAAGGTGGCCGTGGTGAAGGTGGTGAGCGTCGCGAAGGTGGCCGTCGTGAAGGCGGACGCAGCGAAACCCGCAATGGCAGCGGCCGGCCCGCCGGCCATGGTGACCGCCGTCCGCGTAACGATGGCGACGTCACTGAAGTCCGCGCCGGCGAAGAGCGCCGCGCCCGCCCTCAGCACAACAACCGCAATCAGGATTTCCGTGGCCAGCGCCGCAATGAGCAGGCTCCGGATCACGGCCCGGACAATGATCTGGTTTCGACCTCGGATTTCCGCCCTGCCCGCAATCAGCAGCAGCGCCCGGCTCAGCCGGCTGAGGCAACCGGTCATCATCGCGGTAACAAGCAGCACGTCCATGGCCGCCCGCCGCGCAATCACGGCGACCAGCAGCCGCAGGGCGAACAGCGCCGCGAAGGCAATGGCGGTCTGCGCCGCAAGGGCCGCAATGGCGGCGGCCCGCGTCGCGAACGCGCTTAAGCTAGTGATATCAGTGAGGGCCGGAGCGATCCGGCCCTTTTCTTTTGGCCGTCCTTCGGTCACCGGCACGGGCAGAGTTTGATCCGTCGCCCGGGCAGGAAATAATCACCTGCTCATCTTTTGTGCGCGATGTCAGGATTGACAGGAATCCGCCTCGCGCCAGATCTTGATAAATGCCCAGTTTTTCACCGGTTTTTCGCACTGCAGAAGATTTTATGAATCTTCCATGCGAACTGTGCATGGTTCTTGCATTGCCTTTTGCGTTGTATTCAAATGAAGAAAAAAGGGGAGCCACACCTTTGGCATTTGATGAAATGATCACCGGAGACGAAAGTCCCCGTACGCCATATGAAAAATACTTTGAGTGGTACAACAGCCAAGACCGGGCACATCTGATTTCAAAGTCCCGCGACGCTGAAAACATCTTCCGCAAAACCGGCATCACCTTCGCGGTTTACGGCCACGCCGACAGTTCCGAAAAGCTCATCCCCTTCGACATCATCCCGCGCATCATCTCCGCCCGCGAATGGCGAAAGCTCGCTCAGGGTATCGAGCAGCGGGTGATCGCGCTCAACGCTTTCCTCGATGATATCTACCACAAGCAGGAAATCATTCGCGCAGGCCGCATCCCGCGCGAGCTGATCGAAAAGAACGTTGCATTCCTGCCCGAGATGATCGGCTTCCGGCCGCCCGGCGGCGTCTACACTCATATCGTCGGCACGGATATCGTGCGCACCGGCGAGGACCAGTTCTATGTGCTGGAGGATAATGCCCGCACGCCCTCGGGCGTCAGCTACATGCTGGAAAACCGGGAAACCATGATGCAGATGTTCCCGGAGCTCTTCCATGAGAACAAGGTGCAGCGCGTCGAGGACTATCCCTATCTCCTGCGCCAGAGCCTGGCTTCGCTGGCACCTCCCGGCTGCAAGGGCAAGCCGCGCGTCGCCGTTCTGACGCCCGGTATCTATAATTCCGCCTATTATGAACATTCGTTCCTCGCCGACATGATGGGTGTTGAACTGGTCGAAGGCTCGGACCTGCGTGTCATCGACGGCAAGGTGAAGATGCGTACGACACGCGGCTATGAGGCGATCGACGTGCTCTATCGCCGCGTCGACGACGACTTCCTCGATCCCCTCACCTTCCGCCCGGAATCGGCCCTCGGCATTCCCGGCATCATGGATGTCTACCGCTCCGGCAATATCACCATCGCCAATGCACCCGGCACCGGTATTTCCGACGACAAGGCGATCTATTCCTACATGCCCGAGATCGTCGAGTTCTATACGGGCCGCAAGCCGATCCTCGAGAACGTGCCGACCTGGCGCTGTTCGGAAGCATCAAGCCTGAAATATGTGCTGGAGCACCTGGAAGAACTGGTCGTCAAGGAAGTGCACGGCTCCGGTGGCTACGGCATGCTCGTCGGCCCAACCGCTTCCAAGAAGGAACGCGCCGATTTCGCCGAGAAGCTGAAGGCAAAACCCAGCAACTACATTGCCCAGCCGACACTTTCGCTGTCCACCGTTCCGATCCTCGTCAACAAGGGTATCGCACCCCGCCATGTCGACCTGCGCCCTTACGTGCTGGTCTCCGACAAGGTGCAGATCATTCCGGGCGGGCTCACCCGCGTGGCGCTGAAGCAGGGCTCGCTGGTGGTCAATTCCAGCCAGGGCGGCGGCACCAAAGACACCTGGGTATTGGAGGACTGATGCTCGGAAGAACTGCAAACGGGCTCTACTGGATGTTCCGGTATATCGAGCGCGCCGAGAATATTGCACGTCTCGTGGATGCCGGCCTGCGCATGTCGCTGACGCGCAGCGACGCCGGTGATGACAATTGGGACGGCGTGCTGCAAAGCGCCGGCGTGCGCGAACTCTACGACGAGAGCCATTCGAAGCTGACCGGTCCTGATGTCATCGACTACATGTTGCGCGACCGCCAGAACGCGTCGAGCGTCATGTCCTGCATTGATTTCGGCCGCAACAACGCCCGCATGGTGCGCACCGCGCTGACACGCGAGACCTGGGAAGCGACCAACGAATGCTGGATCGATCTCAAGGAACTGCTGTCGAAAAAACTGAAGGCGGCAGAGCTGCCCGAGGTCATCGATGTCATCAAGCATCGCGCCGGCCTCATCCGCGGCGCCTTCCATGGTTCGATGCTGCGCAACGAGCTCTATAATTTCGCCCGCATCGGCACCTTCATCGAACGTGCGGACAATACGAGCCGCATCCTCGACGTGAAATATTACGTGCTGCTGCCCTCGATCTCGCAGGTAGGCTCTTCGGTCGACAACGTTCAGTGGGAATCGATCCTGCGTTCGGTCTCCGCCCACCGTTCCTATAGCTGGGCCTATGACGGCGAATACCGCGCCATGAACATTGCCGACTTCCTGATCCTGAACGGTCAGATGCCGCGTTCGCTCGCCTATAGCTACGAGAAGATCGTCAGCAACCTCGGTTACATCGCCAAGGATTACGGCGAGCGGCTGGCCGCACATGATACGGCGGATGCCATTCGCGCCACGCTGCAGACATTGAAGATAAAGGATGTCATGGATCAAGGTCTGCATGAGTTTCTCGAGGATTTCGTCGCTCAAAACAACAAGCTCGGCAGCGAAATCTCCGATGGCTACCGGTTCTATGCTTAAGCGGGTCAGATCATGAAACTGAAGATCAGCCACCTCACCGAATACCGCTACGACGAACCGGCGCAGTTTTCCCTGCAGCGGCTGCGCCTGACACCACCGACCGCGATCGGCCAGACCGTGCTCAACTGGTCCCTCCATGTCGAAGGCGCCAAGCCGGAAGTCGAATATGACGACCAGTTCGGCAACCATGTGAACCTCGTCTCGCTGGAAGGCGAACAGCAGGTGACGCGCATTGTCGCCGAAGGCGAGATCGAGACCGAAGACCGCAACGGCGTGACCGGCCCCCATACCGGCTTCTGCCCGCTCTGGCTCTTCCTGCGCGATACGCCGCTCACCAAGGCAGGCAAACTGGTAAAGGAACTGACCAAGGGCGTGAGCGGTGAGAACGATCTTGCCCGCATGCATGCGTTGATGGCGGCGATCCACGAGGCAGTGGAATACAAGCCCGGCACCAGCAGCACCGAAACCACTGCCGAACAGGCGCTGGAGAGGAAGACCGGCGTCTGCCAGGACCATGCCCATATCTTCGTCACCGCGGCGCGCGCCCTGGATATTCCGGCGCGCTACGTCTCCGGCTATCTGATGATGGAAGAAAAGGTCGATCAGGCTGCCACCCATGCCTGGGGCGAGGCGCATATTCCAGGCCTCGGCTGGGTCGGCTTCGATCCTGCCAACGAGATCTGCCCGGATGACCGCTATGTCCGCATGGCCTCCGGCCTCTGCTATCGCGATGCGGCTCCCGTGTCGGGCATGCGCATCGGCACTCCAGGTGAAAAACTGTCGGTCACCGTAAAGGTCGAGGACAGCGACCAGATGCAGAGCCAAAGCCAGAGCTGACAAAAGCAGCCAATTTGCCGCGGCTTCTCTGCGTGCCGAAACACGCAATAATTGCTGTTGCAACCAATTCTCTACTTCGAGCTAACCCGATCTTAAACCGGCTGGCGGAAGCTGTGCGCTCATAAGGCCCGCATTTGTGGGCACCGGCGCACAGCGCGCCGGCCTGTTTTGAGATTTCAGTAGGTCTTTTTATGTCTCTTCTTATTATCGATGACAGCAAATCCAGCCTGCTTGCCCTTGAAACCGCCGTCCGCCGCTTCGCCAGCTGCGAGATCGAAAGCTTCACCAATCCGCTGGAAGCCCTCGAGCGCGCGAGAACAGTCGAATTCGATCTCGTGCTGGTCGATTACATGATGCCCGAGCTCAACGGCATCACCGTGATCCACCGCCTGCGCAGCCAGCGCGGCTATGAAACCGTACCCATCGTGATGGTGACCTCCCAGACGGAACGCTCGGTGCGCCTGGAAGCGCTGGAGGCCGGCGCCACTGACTTCCTGGCGAAACCCTTCGATCCGCTGGAGCTCGAGGCCCGCATCCTCAATCTTCTCGCCCTGCGCAGCGCCCAGCTTGCCCTCGTCGACCGTGCCCGCTCGCTCGATCAGGCTTTCCGCCGTGCCACCGAACGAGCCGATATCCGCGAGCAGGAGATCGTCTGGTGTCTGGCGCAGGCCATGGCCTCGCGTGACGGCAATACCGGCGATCACATCGAACGTGTCGCCAACATCGCCGAACTGATTGCCGAAGGCCTCGGCATGGACCGCATCCAGCGCCGCAACATCTATCTCGCCGCGCCCCTGCACGATATCGGCAAGATCGGCATTCCCGACGCCATCCTGCAGAAGCCCGGCAAGCTGGAGCCGCATGAGATCGAGAAGATGCGCGAGCATGTACCGATCGGCGTTTCGATCCTGCGCAACAGTTCCGCCGAGCTTTCGCGCGTCGCCACCGCCATCATCGGCGGCCACCACGAAAAATGGGACGGCACGGGCTACCCGCAGGGCCTTGCCGGCGAACAGATACCGATCGAGGCCCGCATCGTCGCCGTTGCCGACGTCTTCGATGCGCTCTGCTCCGAGCGGCCCTACAAGCAGGCATGGCCGATCGACAAGGCCTACCGGGAAATCATCGCCTGCAGCGGCACCCATTTCGATCCGGCTTGCGTCGCCGCCTTCCACCGCAAATGGCCGGCGATCCGTATGCTCCTCGAACATGGCGCCGACGACGAGCGCCGCATGGCAGTCTCCAACGGCTAGATCCAGAGAATTTTCGGTGGATCGACATCGGCTTTCCCCAAGGCAGCAACTTGAGGCTCCAGTGCTAGCCAGCCGCAAGAACCTGGAGATGGCCGCGTGCGCCGTAGTTGAGGATCGCCTGATCGGCCGTAAGTAACGGTACACGATGAAAACGGGCGGTGGCTGCGATGATGCGATCGGCAGGGTCGGCATGAAACTCACCAGGGAGCCGAACGCTGTCTATCGCGATGGAAGGCTCAATCGGCGCGAGTTGGAGTCCGGGCAGAGACAGCGCGCTATCGATCCATCGCCCGACATCATCACCAAGCGCCAGGCGTCCCTTCTGCACAAGCATCGCGATTTCCCAAGGTGTAATTGCCGAAATCAGAATTCGGCTTTTCTCCGTCATCTCGTCGATGATGCGCCGGGCTTGTGAGCCGAGGCGTGCATCGTCCTGCATTGCCCAGACGAGGATATGCGTGTCGATGACGATCAACGAACCGCGTCCCAATCCTCTGGTTCAGCGACCGGAGACAGCGGATCGTCATAGCGCGATACGCTGCCCTTCATCGCACCGATGATGCTCTTGCGCCCGCTTGGCTCACGTGCCGGCGAAAGCACGGCAACCGGCTTGCCGCGCTTGGTGATGACGATAGATTCATCGTCGTTCCGCATCTGATCGATAAGGTTCAAGCATTTCGCCTTGAACTCCGCCGCGCCGACCATTTTTGACATGACCACATCCCCTGTACATTTGTACAGAATATAGCGTCATTTCGTTGTCGAGCAAGTGCAAAGAAAAGGCGGGGCTTTCACCCCGCCTCTTCAACGATCCCAATCTCGGATGCGTCCCCGCTTAGTGGCTGTCCCTGCCGACAGCACTTCCGCGACATCCCTTGAGGAAGTCGAGGTCGGCGCCGGTATCGGCACCTTCGACATGCTGCTGATGCAGGAAGGCGTAGCCGGACTTCGGCAGATCATGGTTCGGCTGCCACTCGGCGAGACGCTTTGCCAGTTCCTCTTCGGAAATGTCGAGATGCAGGCGGCGGTTCGGCACATCAAGCTCGATCATGTCGCCGTTTCTGACGACAGCAAGCGGGCCGCCGACAGCGGCTTCCGGCGAGGTATGCAGGACGACGGTACCGTAGGCGGTGCCGGACATGCGGGCGTCGGAAATGCGCACCATGTCGGTAATGCCCTTCTTGAGCACCTTCGGCGGCAGCCCCATATTGCCGACTTCGGCCATGCCCGGGTAGCCCTTCGGACCACAGTTCTTCATGACCATGATGCAGGTCTCGTCGATGTCGAGATTGTCATCGTTGATCTTGGCCTTGTAGTCGTCGATATCCTCGAAGACGACCGCCCTGCCCTTGTGCACCATCAGGTGCGGCGAGGCGGCCGAAGGCTTCAGCACCGCACCCTTCGGCGCGAGGTTGCCGCGCACCACGACGATACCGCCGGAAGAGGTCAGCGCCTTTTCAGCCGGCAGGATGACGTCTTCGTTCCAGTTGACGACGTCCTTGACTTCGTCCCAGACAGTCTCGCCCGAAACCGTCACCGCATCCTTGTGCAGCAGGCCGGCTTCGCCGAGGCGCTTCAGCACGACAGGCAGGCCGCCGGCATAGAAGAACTCTTCCATCAGGTACTTGCCCGACGGCATCAGGTTGACGATGGTCGGCACGTCGCGGCCGCAGCGGTCCCAGTCGTCGAGCGTCAGGTCGACGCCGACACGGCCGGCCATGGCCAGCAGGTGGATGACGGCATTGGTCGAACCGCCGATGGCCGCATTGGTGCGGATGGCGTTTTCGAAGGCCTGCTTGGTCATGATATCGGAAGGCTTCAGGTCGTCCTTGACCATCTGCACGATGCGGCGGCCGGTCAGCTGCGCCATCACCTTGCGGCGGGAATCGACACCCGGGATCGCGGCGTTGCCGGAGAGTGCCATGCCGAGCGCTTCAGCCATGGATGCCATGGTGGAAGCCGTGCCCATCGTGTTGCAGGTGCCCGACGAACGGCTCATCGACGCTTCGGCCTCGAGGAATTCGGCCTGCGTCATCTCGCCGGCCTTCACCATTTCGGAGAACTTCCAGAGATGCGTGCCCGAACCGACGCGTTCGCCGCGGAAATAGCCGTTCAGCATCGGACCGCCGGTGACGACGATCGATGGCAGGTCGACGGAGGCAGCACCCATCAGCAGCGACGGCGTGGTCTTGTCGCAGCCGACGAGCAGCACGCAGCCATCCATCGGCTGGCCGCGGATCGCTTCTTCGACGGCGAGTGCGGCAAGGTTGCGATACATCATCGCGGTCGGGCGGAAAGTATTTTCGGATGCCGAGAAGACCGGCACCTCGAGCGGGAAGCCGCCGGCTTCCCAGACACCAGCCTTCACCTTTTCGGCAAGCTCGCGCAGGTGACCGTTGCACGGCGTCATATCCGACCAGGTGTTGAGGATGCCGATGACCGGGCGGCCGTCGAACAGGTCGTGCGGATATCCCTGGTTCTTAAGCCAGCCGCGGTGGTAGATCACGTCGCGGCTCGTGCCGCCGTACCATTCCTGCGACCTCAGCTTGCGCGGCCATTCTGCTTTCTTCTTCATAATTTCTGTCCTTCAGGATATCCCCTGATCGCCTCGTACGATCAGGGTTATCGCACTTCGTCTCAAGCCAGCGTGTAGGCGGTCTTGACGGTTGTGTAGAATTCGGCGGCGTACTTGCCCTGCTCGCGCGGGCCGTAGGACGAGCCCTTGCGGCCGCCGAAGGGAACGTGGAAATCGACGCCGGCAGTCGGCAGGTTCACCATCACCATGCCGGCCTCGGAATTGCGCTTGAAATGCGTCGCATGCTTGAGGCTGGTCGTGGCAATACCGGCAGACAGGCCGAACGGCGTGTCGTTGGCAGTTGCCAGCGCCTCTTCGTAATCCTTCACGCGGATCACGGAAACGACGGGTCCGAAGATCTCTTCGCGCGAGATGCGCATCTGGTTGGTCGCTTCGGTAAAGAGCGTCGGCTGCAGGTAGAAGCCGGGTGTTTCGCGCGAGATGAGCTCGCCACCGAAGGCAAGCTTGGCGCCCTCTTCCTTGCCGATCTTGATATAATCGGTATCGGTCTGAAGCTGGCGGGCATCGACGACAGGGCCGATGTGGGTGCCGGGCTTCATGGCATTGTCGACGACGACGGTCTTCAGCTTTTCGGTGAGTGCTGCAACGAACTTGTCGTGGATGCCCTCGGTGACGATCAGCCGCGACGACGCCGTGCAGCGCTGGCCGGTGGAGAAGAAGCCGGAATTGGCAGCGGCCTCGACGGCCACGGTCAGGTCGGCGTCGTCGAGCACGACCATCGGGTTCTTGCCGCCCATTTCCAGCTGGAACTTGCGGTTATGCTCGATGGAGGAGGTGGCGACGCGCCTGCCCGTGCCTGTCGAACCGGTAAAGGTGATGCCGGCAATGTCGGGACTGTCGAGCATGGCCTGCCCCACGACCGAGCCCTTGCCCATGACGAGGTTCAGGACGCCCTTCGGCAGGCCCGCGCGGTGCAGGATATCCGCAATCGCCCAGGAACAGCCAGGAACCAGATCCGCCGGCTTGAAGACGACGGTGTTGCCGTAGCAGAGCGCCGGAGCGATCTTCCAGGCCGGAATGGCGATCGGGAAGTTCCAGGGCGTGATGATGCCGATGACACCGAGCGGCTCGCGAGTGATCTCGACGCCAATGTTGGGACGCACCGAGGGAACAACCTCGCCGGCAAGGCGCAGTGCTTCGCCTGCGAAGAATTCGAAGATCTGCGATGCGCGGATCGTTTCGCCGATCGCTTCGGGAAGCGTCTTGCCTTCCTCGCGGGCAAGCAGAGCACCAAGCTCGTCCTTGCGCGCCATGATCTCGTCGCCGGCCTTCTTCAGAATGACGTGGCGCTCCCAGATGCCGGAGCGCGACCAGGCAGGAAAGGCAGCCTTGGCAGCGGCGATCGCAGCCTTGGCGTCCTCGGCGCTCGCCTGAGCGTAGAGGCCGACGACCTCGTTCGTGTCGGACGGGTTGATATTCTCGGCGGCATTGGTGCCGGTCCATTCACCGGCGATGAGATTCTGATGGATAGTCATGGGCCTTGGAGCCTCCTCTATGACAAATGACCGGCCGCTTGCGTGGCGGCCGGTCTTGGAAATCAGAGCTGCTTGACGGCGATCTCTTCTTCGGCAGCAACCTTCAGCGGGTTGCGCAGCGGCAGACCGAAATCGGCCACCTCGATTTCAAAGACATCGCCCTCTTCCGCCTTGATGCCATCGGCAAAGGAAAGCGTCGCCGTACCGAACATATGTACATGCACATCACCCGGCACGCGGAAGAGGCCATATTTGAAATGGTGATATTCCAGATTGGCGAAAGTGTGCGACATGTTCGCTTCGCCCGACAGGAACGGCTTCTCGAAGATCACCTGGTTGCCGCGCTTGATGCGCGAGGTGCCACGGATATCCTCAGGAGCCACACCGATGCGGATTTCAGGACCGAAGCTTGCCGGACGCAGCTTGGAATGGGCGAGGAAGAGATAGTTGATCCGCTCGGTGACGTGGTCGGAAAACTCGTTCGACAGTGCAAAGCCGATACGGAACGGAGTGCCGTCCTTGGCGATGACATAGATGCCGGCCATCTCAGGCTCTTCGCCGCCGTCGAGCGCGAAGGACGGCGAAACGAGCGGAGCGCCCGGAGCAGCAGCGCCATAGCCATTGCCCTTGTAGAACCATTCGGGCTGCACGCCCTTCTGGCCGGCAGCCGGCTTGCCGCCTTCAAGACCCATCTTGAACATCTTCATGGAGTCGGTCAGCGTTTCCTCTGCCGCCTCGGAGGTCTTCTTGTGCATGGAATCGCGCGTCGCGGCGGAGCCCAGATGCGTCAGGCCCGTACCGGTCAGGTGCAGATGCGCGGCATCCGGATGGGTGATCGGCGGCAGGAAGCGTCCCTCGGCATAGGCCTTTTCAAGATCGACGGGTTCGCCATATCCGCGAGCCTCGATAACGGAAACGAGCGACTTGCCACTATCTGCGGCTTCCATCGCCAGAGCGTAGACGCTCACAGCACCCCTGACGGCCTTGGCGGCGGCACCCGGTTCGCGCACGGCGACGATGATCTCTCCGTTTGCGCCCTTGATCTGCGAAATAAGCACGGTCTTCATCCTTTTCGTTTGGCGATGACAAAGCTTCGCCGCTCCGGCTCCATCCGGAGCCGGAATTCAATTTTCATATGACTGCGATGCGGGGGCTGAGCCTAAACTCAGCCCTTGTTCTTATTATAGACGTCGAAGAAGACGGCAGCGAGAAGCACTGCACCCTTGACCATCTGCTGGGAGTCAGTGCCAAGGCCGTGGATCGACATGCCGTTGTTCATGATACCCATGATCAGAGCGCCGATGACAGCGCCGGTCACCTTGCCCACGCCGCCCTGTGCCGATGCGCCGCCGATGAAGCAGGCCGCGATCACGTCGAGCTCGAGGCCGAAGCCGCCCTTCGCCGTTGCCGAGTTGAGACGCAGCGCAACGATCAGACCAGCCAGACCGGCAAGCAGACCCATATTTGCGAAAGTGAGGAAGGTCAGCCGCTCGGTGTTGATACCGGAGAGCTTCGTTGCCTTCTCGTTACCGCCCATCGCGTAGATACGGCGGCCGATCGTCGTGCGACGCGTGATGAAAGCGTAAGCCGTGATCAGCACCAGCATGATGACGAGCACGTTCGGGAAGCCCTTGTAGATCGACAGCTGATAGCCGAGCGCCAGGATGGCGAGAGCGACGATGCCGTTCTGCGCAATGAAGAAGCCCAGAGGCTCGACGTCGTTGCCGTGCTTTTCGTTCGACTTGCGCGCGCGCCATGCCAGATAGACGAGGGTCACGGCGCCGATGACGGTCAGGATGATCGAGGTCGAGTTGATGCCGCCCATATCGAAAAGGTTGGGCAGGAAGCCGATGCTGATCAGCTGAAAGGCCGGAGGGAACGGACCGATGCTGGTGCCCGTTCCGGCTCCCGTCATCACGGTCAGTGTCAGGCCGCGGAAGACCAGCATGCCGGCGAGCGTAACGATGAAGGACGGGATCTTGTGATAGGCGACGAAATAACCCTGAACGCCGCCGACCAGCGCACCCACGGCCAGACAAATAACGGTCGCGAGCACATAGTTCATATGCCACTGCACCGTCATGACGGCGGCGATGGCGCCGATGAAACCGACGACGGAGCCGACCGAAAGATCGATATGGCCGGCAACGATCACCAGCAGCATGCCCAGCGCCATGACGACGATGAACGAGTTCTGCAGGATGATGTTCGTCAGGTTGAGCGGCCTGAAGAGAACGCCGCCGGTCGAGATCTGGAAGAACACCATGATCGCGATGAGCGCGATGAACATGCCGTATTCACGGATGTTGCCTCGAACAAATTCGCCGATGGAGACGACACGCCCTTGCTCGGTGATGGGTTGATTGATCGGCGTCATTGTTTCTTCTCTCCTGAGCGCATGATGGCGCGCATGATGGTTTCCTGGCTCGCTTCTCCCTTCGGCAGTTCCGCAACGATACGTCCTTCGTTCATGACGTAGATGCGGTCGCACGTACCAAGAAGCTCAGGCATTTCCGATGAAATCATCAGAACGCCTTTACCGTCAGCCGCGAGCTGGTTGATGATAGTATAGATTTCATATTTGGCGCCAACATCAATGCCGCGCGTCGGTTCGTCCAGGATCAACACTTCGGGATCCGAGAACAACCATTTCGACAGAACGACCTTTTGCTGGTTGCCGCCCGACAGGTTGACCGCTTCCTGGAAGATGCTGGAGGAACGAATGCGCAGCTTCGACCGATAGTCGGAGGCGACGCGCGATTCCCTTACACTGTCGATAACGGTGGCATTCGACACCGCTTCCAGATTGGCAAGCGTCGTGTTGTGAACGATTGTTTCGCCCAGCACGAGGCCAAGGTGTTTGCGGTCTTCGGTCACATAGGCGAGACCGGCGTCGATCGCCTTGCGCACCGTCGTCGTATCGACCTTCTTGCCGTCGACGAAGACGTCGCCGGTGATCTTGTGCCCATAGGACTTGCCGAAGACACTCATGGCGAATTCGGTGCGGCCGGCGCCCATCAGGCCCGCGATGCCGACGACCTCGCCCTTGCGGACATTCACGTTGATGTCGTGCAGGACCTGGCGGTCGCGATGCTGCTGGTGGAAGGCATTCCAGTTCCTGACTTCGAAGATCGTCTCGCCGATCGGCACGGAGCGCGGCGGATAACGGTCCGCGAGGTCTCGGCCCACCATGTTCTTGATGATGATGTCTTCGCTGATCTCGTCCTTGTGACAGTCGAGCGTCTTGACGGTCATGCCGTCGCGCAGGACCGTGATCTGGTCGGCGACCTTGCGGATCTCGTTCAGCTTGTGGGAAATGATGATCGAGGTGATGCCCTGCTTGCGGAATTCCATCAGCAGGGTGAGCAGCGCATCGGAATCGCTTTCGTTCAGCGATGCGGTAGGCTCGTCGAGAATGAGCAGCTTGACGCTCTTCGACAGTGCCTTGGCGATCTCGACGAGCTGCTGCTTGCCGACGCCGATGTCGGTGACGAGCGTGTTCGGAGATTCCGCCAGGCCCACCTTGGCGAGCAATTGCTTCGTGCGATTGAATGTATCGCCCCAGCTGATGACGCCGTTCTTGGCGTTTTCATTACCGAGGAAGATGTTTTCGCCGATTGAAAGCTGGGGTACCAGCGCCAGTTCCTGGTGGATGATGACGATACCGATTTCTTCGGAATCCTTCAGGACCCTGAAGTTGCGCACATCGCCTTCATAGACGATGTCGCCATCATAGCTTCCTGCCGGATAGACGCCGGAGAGCACCTTCATCAGGGTCGACTTGCCGGCCCCGTTTTCGCCCACCAATGCGTGGATCTCACCCTGACGAACCTTGAGGTTCACATTCTCGAGCGCCTTGACGCCCGGGAACGTCTTGGTGATGTTCCGCATTTCGAGGATTGTATTTTCCATGAC
The DNA here is from genome assembly GCF_051811225.1 of Rhizobium sp. 768_B6_N1_8. NCBI lineage: Bacteria > Pseudomonadati > Pseudomonadota > Alphaproteobacteria > Hyphomicrobiales > Rhizobiaceae > Rhizobium > Rhizobium sp. 768_B6_N1_8. The sequence goes on from NZ_JBPWPV010000001.1 coordinate 3,170,160, forward strand.
TAAAAACCCAACGCCGCGATCAGAAATGACCCGGCGATCATAGAATCGAAGACCGGAACCCGCAATCGTGCGGGTTCCGGCCATTCATGTTACTTCAGCTGGTCTTCCTTGTAGTAACCGCCATCAACGAGAACTGCCTTGTAGTTCTCCTTGGTCACGGCGACCGGCTTCAGCAGGTAGGACGGAACGACCTTGACACCGTTGTCGTAGGTCTTCGTGTCGTTGACTTCAGGCTCCTTGCCGGACATGACGGCATCAACCATCGAAACGGTGACCTTCGCCAGATCGCGGGTATCCTTGAAGATCGACGAATACTGTTCGCCAGCGATGATCGACTTGATCGACGGGATTTCCGAGTCCTGGCCGGTGACGACAGGCAGCGGCTGCCCAGCCGAACCGTAGCCGACGCCCTTCAGCGACGAGAGGATACCGATCGACAGACCGTCGTACGGAGACAGGACAGCGTCAACCTTGGCGTCGGTGTAGTTAGCCGAGAGCAGGTTGTCCATGCGGGCCTGGGCCGTTGCCGGATCCCAACGCAGCGTGCCGACCTTGTCCATGCCGGTCTGGCCGGACTTCACGACGAGCTTGCCGCTGTCGATGTAAGGCTGCAGGACAGACATTGCGCCGTCATAGAAGAAGAAGGCGTTGTTGTCGTCCGGCGAACCGCCGAAGAGTTCGATGTTGAACGGGCCCTTGCCGTCCTTGAGGCCGAGCTTGTCGACGATCGTGCCAGCCTGCAGAACGCCAACCTGGAAGTTGTCGAACGTGGCGTAGTAGTCGACGTTGGCAGAGTCGCGGATCAGGCGGTCATAAGCGATGACCTTGATGCCGGCGTCATGAGCCTTCTGGAGAACGTCGGAAAGGGTCGTGCCGTCGATCGAAGCGACGACGAGAACCTTGGCGCCCTTCGTGACCATGTTTTCGATCTGCGAAAGCTGGTTCGGAATATCGTCGTCAGCATACTGCAGGTCGGTCTGGTAGCCGGCAGCCTGGAGCTGCTTGACGATGTTGTTGCCGTCGTCGATCCAGCGAGCCGAAGCCTTCGTCGGCATTGCGATGCCAACCAGGCCCTTGTCGGCCGCCATAGCCGGCATAACGAACGATGCGACGCCGAAAGCAGCCGCAGCCATCAATGAGATAATGGATTTCATTTCTCTCTCCCTTGTTAAAGATTAGCGGACGAAAAATCGCCCGCCCCGAAACTGTGGCAGGTTCCGTATTGGATAGTTACTTCAGATGGTGAGAAACGAAGTAGGTCTCCTCCACGATCTCACACGTGTTGAGTGCCAACCAGCACACGGCGGCAAACTGGTATGGATTCCTATAACTGTCAAATAGAATAACTGGTAATGTGCATAACAAATTTGGTATATCGTTAAAAAGTATTACTTTTGATGGAGCGCAGTGGGGAGGCTGCAACCATGACGATTATCTCCGAGCCATTTTCTTTGGAACATGTCGACATTAACAGCGACAATTTTGGCGATGACGGCCTTCTACGTGCAGGACTTAAGCTGAATCACCTGCGTATGATTGTCGCAATCGAAGATAGCGGGCAGATTTCGGCTGCCGCAGAGGTGCTGAACATATCGCAGCCGGCGGCCTCCCGAATGCTGTCCGAAATGGAGTCGATTGTGAAGACTCCGCTCTATGAGCGGGTTGCCCGCGGCGTGGTGCTGACCACCTTCGGCGAAGCTCTCGCCAGGCGTGCGCGCAAGATCCTTCTGGAGCTGCGTGAGGCAAGCCGCGAGATCGGCGAATTGAAGAGCGGCAAGGGCGGCTCGGTCTTCATCGGCGCCGTCACCGCGCCCGCCATGAGCCTCGTCGTTCCCGCCATCAACACGGTGCGCAAGACCTTTCCAGGCATCGAGGTCAATATCCAGGTCGAGACCAGCAATGTGCTGGCGCGCGAACTTCTCGCCGCCCGCCACGACTTCATCATCAGCCGCATCCCCGATGACCTCAACCCGCGCCTTTTCGAGGTCCGCGAGATCGGCGTCGAGAAAGCCTGCCTCATCGTCCGCAGCCGCCATCCCCTCTTGAAGAAGAAGAGCCCAAGCAGCCTGTCGGAGATCAAGGATTACGACTGGGTGTTCCAACCGCCGGGCACGCTGCTGCGCCGCACGATAGAGGATATCTTCCTGTCGCGCGCCGTTCGGCTTCCGGAAAACATCGTCAACACCTCCTCGCTGCTGCTGACCTGCGCGATCATCTGCGAGACGGATGCCATTGCCCCCGTCGCCGTCGATGTCGCCCAGTTTCTCGCCTCTCAGAGCTCGAACGCCTCCGACGTGCGCATCCTGCCGATCGATTTCGAGATCAACGTCAAGCCCTACAGCCTGATCACCGTCCGCGAGCGCGCCCTGCCGCCGAGCGCCCGGCTGCTCTACGATCTCATTCTGGAAGAGAGCATCCGGCAGGCTGAGGGCTAGGGCCTTCAAGGTACCCGGACTGAACGACACGCATGCTACGACAATCTTCTGAAAACGCCTGGGTAGTCCAGTACGATGCCGTCGCCGTCAACCTCGAGTTCGGCGGAAAATCCGGTTGATATGCCCTCATAGAGAAAACGGTTCTCGGCAAGTTTGGTATAGCGCTGTTTGACGGGTTCGACGATCAGGTCTGGCAAGGAAACATAGGCAGCATTGATGTCCTCGGCGACACCTGTCTTTTGTTCAAGCCGCCGGATTGGCAGGGTGTTGGTGAAGGGTGTCGCTGCAATATCGACATCGATGCACCCGGCCAAATCGGAAATCTCCGAGCCATTCCCGTTGACCCAACGACCGCGGCTGTCAGACAGAATGTGCAGTCTTGGACCCTTGGCGATCTGAACCCCGACTTCGCGCACCCGCCAATGCGGGTCGATCACCAACCGGTAGGTCAGATCATATTTGCCGGCTTCGAACTGTCCGGTCACCACACCTTCCGCAAGCACACCCTCATCATTGTGGAGGATGGAAAGACGCTCAAGTCCGTCTCCGTTCCAATCGGTCCATTGTATTGTCCGCTTCCACGCTATCATGCGCGCCCCCATTTCCGTGTCCACAAATGCTGCCCCTGTCGCGGCGACCGGCTCTGGGCACGATACATTGCGGACAGTTCACCAGGCATAGGATTCCACCAGGCTGGCACCACGCCAAGATTTACTGTGGCCACCAGAATGCTTCAATCTGACGGGGACAGGCTCAGGATCGTGTATCGAAATCCAGCCCGGCGCCAACTTGGCGCCGTCTAATGCGCCGCTCGAAAAGGAAGGCGCATGCTGTTCGGACAATCGATATTCCAATCCGTTCTCGAACGGTTGAAAGAGGAAGACGCCGGGGAAGCGGAAGAGCCGGCCGCCCATCGCGTTCCCGGCTTTCCGACAGGCCTCGCCTTCGATGTGATGGAGGGTGTTTCGGCTGCTTCGCAGCGGGTCGGGCAAGCCTATTTCGACAATCTCGGCCCCGAGCCCGCGATTGCGGCGCCTCCCCCACCTGAGCCAGAACCGGTCATGCCCGATCATCTCGCCCGCATCGCGCCGGAAGAGATTGCCGCCGACCTGTCGATTTCATCTGCCGATACGCAACAGACGCTGAACGAGAAACGGCGCGCTTTCGCCAAGGCCAATCATCCTGACGGTGTCGCTGAGCCTTTCCGCGCCAATGCCAACAGACGCATGATGATCGCCAACCTGCTGATCGACGAGGCGATGCGACGCCTGCCGCACAGCTGAAGCTTTTCCGTCCGTCACCGAATGATTTGAGACGTTCCAGGCTTTGGAAGGCCGGCGTTTCCGGCTCGGTTTGCGGGTTGTTTACGCCGCTTTCTTCTGACGGTTCAACTGGTGCTGACAGTACCTCGATTGAATATTTCGCGTTTTAGTAGCAGATAATTCCTCAGCTTTTTGGTACAGGCGACAGCATATTTCGGCAGGCCAACATACCGTGCCTACTCCCTTTTCATTAGGCCTCAACGCTATTTAGCGAAATTGAATGCGATACAACCTTTTGTAACATAGGCCGGTGTTAATGTTATCGAAGGACACCAGCATGTCATCCACGCAAGATCCTAAGCTGCCACGCAATACCGCGCGCAGACATTTTCTAGGTGTTGCCGCTGCCGCCGGTGCCCGGCTTGCCGGCGTTGCGGCATTGGCGACGGCAATTTCCACCTCTCCCGCGAATGCATTAGGGCGGCTTTGGGGGCGGGGCGGCTCCGGTGGACATGGAGGCTCTGGCGGACACGGCGGCTCCGGTGGACACGGAGGCTCTGGCGGAAACGGTGGCGGTGGCGGCGGCCCGCAGTGTTTCCTGCGCGGGACGGCGATCCTTACGGATTGCGGTGAAAAGCCCGTCGAGGATCTGCGCATCGGCGATCGCGTTGCCCTTCCGGACGGGAGCACCCGTCCCATCAAATGGGTCGGCCGCCAGGTCTTCAAGAAGAGCGGCGCACGCTGGCATGAAGGCGTCGTGCCGATCCGGGTTTCCCGCCACGCGCTGGATAGCCGCACACCACATTCCGATCTCTACCTATCGCCAGGCCATGCGCTGTATCTGAACGGCGTTCTGATCCGTGTGAAGGATCTCGTGAACGGCACGACCATTGCACCGGTCACCCCGGCCGACGACATGTCGATCGAGTACTATGCCGTTCTGCTCGACACGCATGAAGTCATCCTTGCCGAAGGTGCCGCGGCGGAGACCTTCCATCTCCTGGGAAGCAATCACGAGGACTTCTCCAATTTTGCGGAATATAAGCGCCTCTACGGTGAGGAACGCACCACGATGACGTCCTATGCGCCGGTGCTGGGCGAGGAAGGCGGCTGGAAACACTTGAAAGCGCTTCTCCTCCTTGGTGCTTCGCCATTGGTGCCGATGCGCGATCCGTTCGGGGATGCCTGCAAAAAGATCGACGCACAAGCCAAAGAGCTGTCGCTCTGACCAGCTGCGGGCCTTCCGCGCCGAATCGGAGGGCCGGAGAACGCGTGCCGCGCAAACTGTGCAGCGGTTTTGCAACGACGACATGCGTGAAAACAAGCACCTGAAGCGTGGCGCGCATCCGAAAGATCGCGGCACGCTTTAACTATTCGGCCTTCTTCTCTTCTTCTATTGCCGGCTTGTCCCCGTCCTCATCATCGGGTGTGACAACTGTTGCCGTTTCCGGCGGCTTCGGATTGAAGGTCCAGATCAGCATATAGAAGGAATAGGCGCCGGCGCCGCCCGCAAGCACGCCCCAGAAGGGGTCGCCGCCGATGAATTCGAAGATCGCCCATCCGAAACAGACCACGACGATGAGGACACGAACCCAGAGGTGTCGATAGGTCGGGTGGTTAGGATCGATCAGCTGCATCTCTGTCCCATTGTCGTGATAACGCCGTCTCACTCTTGTGATGACGCACGTCTCACTGTTGTGATGACGTCACTTGTCTTTAGGATGGATTTCACAAATGTGAAAGGCCCGCGGACTTGACGCGGCGACTGGAAAATGGAATGAAAATTCTAAACTTATATCAATTCGGTTTATTTGTTCCGAATCTAGGGAGGCAGTAATGACAGTGAGATTTGGTCTTCTCGGCGCCGGCCGTATCGGCAAGGTCCACGCAAAGGCCGTCAGCGGCGATGCCAATGCAAAGCTCGTGGCCGTCGCCGACGCCTTCCCGCAGGCTGCCGAAGCGATCGCTTCCGCCTATGGCTGCGAAGTGCGCACCATTGAAGCGATCGAGGCCGCCAAGGATATCGACGCCGTCGTCATCTGCACGCCGACCGACACCCATGCCGACCTGATCGAGCGCTTTGCCCGCGCAGGCAAGGCGATCTTCTGCGAAAAGCCGATTGATCTCGACGTTGCGCGCGTAAAAGCCTGCATCAAGGTCGTGGAAGAAACCGGCGCCAAGCTGATGGTCGGCTTCAACCGCCGCTTCGACCCGCATTTCATGGCGGTCCGCAAGGTCATCGACGAAGGCAAGATCGGCGATGTCGAGATGGTGACGATCACCTCGCGCGATCCCGGCGCCCCGCCGGTCGATTACATCAAGCGTTCGGGCGGCATCTTCCGCGACATGACGATCCACGATTTCGACATGGCCCGCTTCCTGCTCGGCGAAGAGCCGGTCTCCGTCGTTGCAACCGCCGCAGTCCTCGTCGATAAGGCGATCGGCGAAGCCGGCGATTACGACAGCGTCTCCGTCATCCTGCAGACCGCCTCCGGCAGGCAGGCCATCATCTCCAACTCGCGCCGCGCCACCTATGGCTACGATCAGCGTATCGAGGCGCATGGCTCCAAGGGCGTCGTCTCGGCCGAAAACCAGCGCCCGGTCTCGATCGAAGTCGCCAATGGCGAAGGCTATACCCGCCCGCCGCTGCATGACTTCTTCATGACCCGCTACACCGAAGCCTATGCCAACGAGATCGCAAGCTTCATCGCCGCGATCGAAAAGGGCTCGAAGATTTCCCCCTCCGGCGCCGATGGCCTGGCTGCTCTCGCTCTCGCAGATGCCGCCGTCCAGTCGGTCAAGGAAGGCAAGCTCATCAAGATCGGCTGACCGCCCTCTCCCGACGGTCGCCATAATGAGATGGCCGGGCTCTTGCCCGGCCATTTCTCGTTTAAGCAGTATCCTGCGTTTCAATCCGTTCCCTGGAGACCGGCCACGACGATATCCTCATCGATGACGGCCAGCGCCCGGTTCAGATGTCCTTCGAAGACGAGAATCTGTTCGTCCGCGACGACCCTGAGTTCCGGCATGCCCTCCATGCGCACCATATGAGATTGGCCGAGCCCCTCCTCGATCCCCTGCCGCAGCAGATCGTAATAGCGCGTGCCGGGTCCGGTGATCGCGATCGGCATGCGCTCCGTCAGGCTCAGCATGCGCGACAGCCCGTTGCCGAGTGCCAGCCCCGCCTGCCGGAAGGCAAAGCCCGAGATACGATGGCCCTGCCGGGCCCGCGCCGCGATCTTGTCGAGCTCGGCCACTGGCACGAACTTTGCCGGGATCGTATCGAGCGGCACTTCGAAGGCGGTGCGCAGGATCGCGTAGAAACCGGCATAGGCTTCGATGCAGCCGCGCGTGCCGCACCGGCAAAGCCCGCCATTGGCCATATGCAGCATATGCCCGAAATTGGGCGCGGAGACTTCATGCCCGCCATGGGTCGTCCGCCGCACGATCCCAAGCCCGATGCTGTGGCCGAGCGAAAGGGCGGCCAGCGAGCGGAAATCCGCGCCTTTGACATTCTCCTCACGCGCGCCGAGGGCGGCAGCGACCAGCAGCGTCTCGTTGTCGAGAATGACCTTCGCCTTCCATTCCGGCTTGAGCGCCAGTTCGAAATCGATCTGGTCGCTGCCGAAGATCGGCGACCAGACGAGAACCGGTTCGGATGAGTTGACCAGCCCCTTGCTGCTGATCGAAATGAGCAGCACCTTCTCCCGTTCGATCCGCGAGCGCGACAGGATACGCTCAAGCCCCGCCCGCACCCCGTTCACGAAGCGGCCAGCCCCATCGGGATCATGCGACCTTTCCTCGCTGAAACGGTCGATCAGCTTGCCCGAGTAATCGACGAGCGAATATTGCACGGCGTCCGAGGAGATGATGACGACGATGAGATAGCCGCAGTCGCGGCGCTGGCGCAGAAGCACGCGCGGGCGCCCTCGCCCGCTCGCTGCCTGGTGCTCGGATTTTTCGATCACCTGCGCCTTTTCGAGATCGGCCGTGATCGCAGAAACGGTCGCGGACGAAAGCCGCGTGAAATCGGATATTTCAGTGTGAGCAAGTGGCCCGTGGCGGCGAAGAGTGGCGAGCACAAGCACGCTGTTTCTCTGCCGTACGAGCTCCGTGCTCGACTTGGTCAGCATCTATCGCCGCCTCTTCCCCGTTCGTTCCGCCCTTGGTTTGCCACAGCATCTCCAGCCCCTCCAGTCAAAGGAAATTAAGCCGGTAGTGCGGTGTTGACAGTTGAAAAAATCTCTGACACTAAATTTCTCGACTGTCGAGAAAAAAATCCGAACCTTTCTGGACAGGCTTTCGCGGTGGCCGGAGGAGCAGAGGCTGGGCCGGCTGCAATTCACTCGGGAGGACATTATGAAGTCTATTTATAAGCTGATGGCAGGTGCTGCCATTCTCGTTTCGCTGCAGTCGGCTGCCATGGCTGCCGACCTCGTCGTTGGCGTTTCCTGGTCCAACTTCCAGGAAGAACGCTGGAAGACGGACGAAGCCGCCATCAAGAAGGCTCTGGAAGCCAAGGGCGCAAAGTACATTTCCGCTGACGCACAGTCTTCGGCTGCAAAGCAGCTCACCGACGTTGAGTCGCTGATCTCCCAGGGCGCAAACGCCCTCATCATTCTCGCTCAGGACTCCGACGCCATCGGTCCGGCGGTTGAAAAGGCCGCCAGCGAAGGTATCCCGGTCGTCGGTTACGACCGCCTGATCGAAAACCCGTCTGCCTTCTACATCACCTTCGACAACAAGGAAGTCGGCCGCCTGCAGGCTCAGGGCGTCTTCAAGGCAAAGCCGGAAGGCAACTACGTCTTCATCAAGGGCTCGTCTTCCGACCCGAACGCTGACTTCCTCTTCGCAGGTCAGCAGGAAGTCCTGAAGGCTGCAATCGACGCCGGCAAGATCAAGAATGTCGGCGAAGCCTATACCGACGGCTGGCTGCCGCAGAACGCTCAGCGCAACATGGAGCAGTTCCTGACCGCCAACAACAACAAGGTTGACGCTGTCGTTGCTTCCAACGACGGTACGGCCGGTGGCGCCGTCGCCGCTCTCGACGCACAGGGCCTCGCCGGCACCGTTCCGGTTTCCGGCCAGGACGCCGACAAGGCAGCACTCAACCGCATCGCTCTCGGCACGCAGACGGTTTCCGTCTGGAAGGACAGCCGCGAACTCGGCAAGCGCGCTGCCGAAGTCGCTCTCGATCTCGCCGGCGGCACGGCCCTCGACAAGGTTGCAGGTGTGCAGACCTTCGAAGGCGGCCCGAAGAAGGTGAAGATGCAGTCCATCTTCCTGACCCCGCTCGCCATCACCAAGGACAACCTGAACGTCGTCATCGACGCCGGCTGGATCTCCAAGGCTGAAGCTTGCCAGGGCGTCAAGGCCGGCTCCGTCAAGGCTTGCGACTAATCCTCGCCTGACGATCTGAAATACCGGCGCCGCAGCGGCCATCCGCTGCGGCGCCGGATGCGGATGAAGCCCGCTCAGTGGTGCTTCTCCGTTCTCGCGCACATCGCGGATGCTTTGATTCCCTGCCAGAATAGTGCCGTTGTGATCGGCTATTTTCGGAAGCGTCCCGGTGGTCACAACAAGAACAGGCGGTCATCGGCCAGCTATTCCTATCAGGAGCAGGCCTGCGCCCAAACAAATGGGGGAAACGGCAAACCCATGGCAGACATCACCCAATCGACCTCCTCCGGCCCGCGCACGGCAGTTGAAGGCCCCTTCACGCGCTTCCTCAGGGCAACGGAAATAGACACCCGCCTTCTCGGCATGATCGGCGCATTGCTGGTCATCTGGGTCGGCTTCCACTTCTATACCGGCGGCCTGTTCCTCACGCCCAGAAACCTCTGGAACCTCTCCGTCCAGACGACCGAAATCGCGGTTCTGGCGACCGGCATGGTGCTGGTCATCGTCACCAGAAACATCGACCTGTCGATCGGCTCGATCCTTGGCTTCGTCGCCATGATCATGGGTGTGGTCCAGGCGAAGTTCCTGCCGCAATATCTGGGCTTCGACAATTCCTTCACCTGGGTCATCACGCTGATCTGCGGCCTCATCGTCGGCTCGGCGATCGGCCTGTTCCAGGGCGTCATCATCGCCTTCATGGGCGTTCCCTCCTTCATCGTCACCCTCGGCGGCTTCCTCGCCTGGCGCGGCCTTGCCTGGTATGTCACGAGCGGCCAGACGGTCGCCCCCCTCGACACCACCTTCCGCATCATGGGCGGCGGCGCCGAAGGCGCAATCGGCGCCACCTGGAGCTGGATCATCGGTGCGGCTGCCTGCGTGCTGATCGTCATTTCCATCATCGGCTCGCGTCACCAGCGCCGGCGCTTCAACTTCCCGCGCCGTCCGCTCTGGGCCGAATATGTCCTCGGCGTGCTCGGCTGTGCCATGGTGCTCGGCGCCATCTGGGTCTCCACGATCTATTACTGGCCGCCGGCCATCGCCAAGCGCTATGCCGAAGCCAATAACATCACCATGCCGGAAACCGGCCTGATGATCCCCTACGGCATCGCCGTGCCGGTGCTGATCGCCATCCTCGTCGGCATCGTGATGACCTTCATCGCCACGCGCCTGCGCTTCGGCCGCTACGTCTTCGCGATCGGCGGCAACCCGGAAGCGGCAGAACTCGCCGGCATCAAGACCCGCTGGGTCACGGTGCGCATCTTCGCGCTGATGGGCTTCCTCGCAGCGGTGGCCGCCGCGATCTCCACGGCACGCCTCAACGCCGCCGCCAATTCGCAGGGCACGACCTACGAACTCTATACGATCGCAGCAGCCGTCATCGGCGGCACGTCTCTGGCAGGCGGTACCGGCACGATTGCCGGCGCCATGCTCGGCGCGCTCGTCATGCAGTCGCTCCAGTCAGGCATGGGTCTCGCAAATGTCGATACGCCCATCCAGAACGTCGTCGTCGGCGCGGTGCTCGTCATTGCCGTCTGGCTCGACACTGTCTATCGCTCCCGTGCGAAGTAAGAGGAGTACGAACCATGGCTGAACAACGCACTCCCCTTGTCGAACTGAAGAATATCTCGATCTCCTTCGGCGGTATCCACGCGGTCGACAATGCCTCGGTCGACCTCTATCCCGGCGAAGTCGTGGCCCTTCTCGGCCATAACGGCGCCGGCAAGTCGACGCTGATCAAGATCCTCTCCGGCGCCTACAAGCGTGACTCGGGCGAGATCCTGATCAATGGCGAACCGGCCGACATCCGCAATCCGCGCGATGCCAAGAAGTTCGGCATCGAGACGATCTACCAGACGCTGGCCGTCGCCGATAATGTCGACGCCGCCGCCAACCTCTATCTCGGCCGCGAGCTGAAGACCCGCTGGGGCACGCTCGACGACGTCGCGATGGAACATTCCGCCCGCGAGGTGATGGGCCGCCTGAACCCCAACTTCAAGCGCTTCAAGGAGCCGGTCAAGGCACTCTCCGGCGGCCAGCGCCAGTCCGTCGCCATTGCCCGCGCCATCCTGTTCAACGCCCGCATCCTGATCATGGACGAGCCGACGGCAGCCCTTGGTCCGCAGGAAACGGCGCAGGTGGGCGAGCTCATCAAGCAGCTGAAGAAGGAAGGCATCGGCATCTTCCTGATCAGCCACGACATCCACGACGTCTTCGACCTCGCGGACCGTGTCTCGGTGATGAAAAACGGCCAGGTCGTCGGCCACGCCCGCACCGAAGATGTCACCAAGGACGAAGTCCTCGGCATGATCATCCTCGGCAAGGTGCCCCCCAAGGCCATCCCCGGCCCTGGCGCCATGCAGGTCTGACCGCCGCAAGGCGACCAGCGCTGCGACAATCACACTCCGCCGCCCGCAAGGCCGGCGGAGTTTTTATGGATTACGTGGCTCTAAGAAAGGGCTGCGGGCGTCGCGCATGACCTCTTCGTGGATCAGTGAGACAGGCGGCATCCGCCGCAAGGGACGCTAGGCACCGCTCCTGGCCGGGGAGAGGTGGGTCAGTACGCACCGCCACCTGTTGCCCTCCCGGTGATAGACGTCGGTGATCCATTCGTCGGCTGATATCGGTTCGCCACGGAACATTCCCGTGTTCTGCCCGCGACCGGTAACCGTGGCGACATTGCCGAGCAGATGGACGTGATGCGTCGTCTTGGTCATCGTGTCATGGCTCAGGACACCGGATCCGATCGCCGAAAGAATAGCCTGTGCAGGGATTGGGCCACGCTCAGGCGTCACCAGCACCCAGTCCTTCGTGATGCAGGCGGCGATCTTGACGGGATCGTTGGAAACCATCGCCGCGTTGAAGGCGCGCTCAGCCTCCTCTAGCGCTTCAAGGGCTGCGGCACTCACGCCGACATGTCCTCGTTCCAGCGGCGCTGCATCTCCTCAGGCGTGACCTGCTCGATGGTTTGCGACAGCATCCAGCGATAACCGAAGGGATCAAGCACCTGCGCCACCCGCTCGCCAAAACTCTGGTCGGTAGCCGGGCGCAACATCGTCGCCCCGGCCGACAGCGCCTGCGCCAGTGCTGCGTCGGTCGACACCGTGTCCATGTGGAAGGTCACCGGAGAGCCTCCGACGGTATCGGGAGACAGGGCGCCGAAGTCCGGATACTCGTCTGCCAACATCATCAGCGTCTCTCCGAAACGCAGCTCGGCATGGCCGATCCGCCCGTCCGAAGGATCGGTCATGCGGAAGACTTCCGTGGCGCCGAAAGCCTCCTTGTAGAAGTCGATGGCCCGCGCCGCATCCTTGACGATGAAGTAGGAGCTCACTTTTCGGGCAAAACTCGGCATGGATGACCCTCCTTGACTGGTTCTTATATTAACGTTACGTATCGTAAAGATATGAGTCAAGAGAATAACGCAACACCGAAGAAACGAGGGCGGCCGCCAAGCGCTGCTGCGCAGAGGCGTGCCTTGGAGGCCGCCCATGAAATCCTGATGGCCGAAGGTTTTGGCCGCATGACGATCGAAGCCGTGGCGGCGCGGTCCGGTGTCGGCAAGCCGACGATCTACCGTTCCTGGGCCAACGCGCAGGAACTGGCGATGGCCGCCCTTCTGGTCAACCGGCTACCGGAAGCGGAGGTCGGAGGGGGCACGGCGCAGGCGGCTCTCGGCGCGCAGATGAGCGGACTGGTGACTGCCTTTGCGAGCACGCGCGGGCGGCAGATCACCATGGCACTCGCTGCCGCCGACCCGGAAAGCGAATTCACCAAGGCCTTCCGCAATCAGGTGATCCTGTCGAGCCGCAACGCGGGTCGCGTCATCCTGGAGGGGGCGCTGGCTCGGGGAGAGATCGTTCCGCCGCTTGATATGGAGGCGCTGCTCGACATGATCTACGGACCGGTCTTCTTCCGGCTGCTGGTCGGCCATCGCCCGGTCTCGCCGGAGTTCGGCGATGCGATCGTCAGGACCGCGTTGCGGGCCGTTGCACCGTCGGGGACGAAGTGATGGGCCGCCTAAACCTGAACTTTAAGCGCTTCAAGGAGCCGGTCAAGGCACTGTCAGGCGGCCAGCGCCAGTCCGTCGCCATTGCCCGCGCCATCCTGTTCAACGCCCGCATCCTGATCATGGACGAGCCGACAGCAGCGCTGGGTCCGCAGGAAACGGCGAAGGTCGGCCCCGGCGCCATGCAGGTCCGATCGACCGATAGCTCGACAAGGAAACTCCGCCGCCCGAAAGGACCGGCGGAGTTTTCATTTCGGCAACAGCTTGGCCGGAAATCGCTTTAAAAGCCAAGTCCCAGAATTTCCGTGAACTTCGCGATTGAAGCAGAGCCAAAGCTAGGCTAAGAACCACGTCATCGGACGACGAGTCACATCGTCAGGGATGCACCCGTAGCTCAGCTGGATAGAGTGTTGGATTCCGATTCCAAAGGTCACAGGTTCGAATCCTGTCGGGTGCGCCATTTTTCAAATGTCCATACCGAAGACACAGAGCTCGTGAGGAACACGCTCGGCATAGTCCATTGGCACATTGTCAAACTGACCGCGCTGCCGGCGTCTGGACAGGAAAGCGGTTCCGTGTCATCAAAAAAGGCATGAACCCCGCGCGCACCAATTCAAAGCTCCTACTCGCCATCATTCCGATGGTGGGTTAGCACGCGCTTGCGTTTCAAAGATGCAGCAACCCGCCGAAGAGGCGGGTTTTTTGTTGCCATTCCTCTTCGGTCGGATTTCGAGACAGAAGGGAAGTCGCAATGCCATATGACCCCAAGACGATCGAGCCGCGATGGCAACGATACTGGGAGGAAAACCAGACGTTCAGGACCGAGGACGACCAAAGCCGTCCGAAATATTATGTCCTGGACATGTTTCCCTATCCGTCCGGCGACGGCCTGCATGTAGGTCATCCGGAAGGCTATACCGCGACCGACGTCGTGGCTCGGTACAAGCGCATGATGGGCTTCAATGTCCTGCATCCCATGGGCTGGGATGCCTACGGGCTGCCCGCCGAGCGATACGCAGTGCGGACAGGCGTCCATCCAGCGATCACCACGCGGAGCAACATCTCGAATTTCAGGAAGCAGGTCCAGCGTCTGGGCTTTTCCTACGATTGGAGTCGGGAGATTTCGACCACCGATCCCGAGTTCGTACGATGGACGCAATGGATCTTCCTGCAAATGTACAAGGCTGGCTTGGCCTACCAGGCAGAAGTTGCCGTCAACTGGTGCCCGGCACAAGGTACGGTCCTCGCCAACGAGGAAGTGAAGGACGGCCGCTACGTGGAAACCGGAGACCCGGTGGAACGTCGCACGATGCGTCAGTGGATGCTGAAAATCACCGCCTATGCCGACCGCCTGCTCGCGGATCTGGACGAGCTGGACTGGCCGGAAGGCATCAAGGCGATGCAGCGCAACTGGATTGGCAGATCGGAAGGCGCTGAACTGACTTTCGACGTCGAGGATAGAGAGAGCTCCCTGACGGTTTACACCACGCGTCCGGAAACGATCTTCGGCGCTACCTTCTTGGTCCTGTCCCCTGAGCACCCTGCTATCGATGCCATTGCCACCGTCGGCCAACGCGGAGAAGTCGACGCCTACCGCGCCCGCGCGGCGGCAATGAGCGCGATAGAGAAGTCGCAATCCCAGTCGAAAAGCGGAGTATTCACCGGAGCCTATGCGATCAATCCGGCGAATGGATCGCGGATTCCGGTATGGGCCGCTGACTACGCACTGATGAGCTACGGCACCGGAGCAATCATGGCCGTTCCCGCTCATGACGACCGCGACCGCGATTTCGCGCAGGAGTTCGGGCTGCCGATCGTCGAAGTCGTGTCGGCATTTGGCTCCCCCTCCGGCGATGTGCCGCCCGCTGCGCAGACTGGGGAAGGCTTGATGGTCAACTCCGGGTTCATGGATGGCATGGAGACGAAAGCGGCGAGAACGGCAGCGATCTCATGGATGACCGAGCAGGGCGTTGGTGTGGGGCGCGTCGAATACAAGCTGCGCGACTGGCTGTTCTCGCGGCAAAGATACTGGGGAGAACCCTTTCCTATCCTGCATGCCGCCGACGGCAGTGTCGTGCCCCTGCCAGAGGACGCCCTGCCACTGCTGCCTCCTGAACTGGACGAGTACAGGCCAACGCCGGACGGGGAGCCGCCGCTGGCACGGGCGGACGATTGGGTTCGGACGACCGATCCGAAGTCCGGCATGGAAGCTCTGCGGGAAACCAACACGATGCCGCAATGGGCGGGATCGTGCTGGTATTACCTGCGTTTTGCCGATCCCTGGAACGTGACCGCGCCGATCGATCCCGAGAAGGAGAAATACTGGCTGCCCGTGGATCTGTACGTGGGAGGAGCCGAGCATGCGGTGCTGCATCTGCTGTACGCGCGCTTCTGGCACAAAGTCCTGTTCGACATCGGCGTCGTGACGTCCAAAGAGCCGTTCCGCAAGCTGTTCAACCAGGGAATGATCCTGGCTTTCAGCTACAAGGATGCGACTGGGAGGTACTATCGACCCGAGGACGCGGCCGAGCGCGACGGTCGCTGGCATGTCGGAGAAATCGAGGTCGAGCGCCAGGTCGAGAAGATGTCGAAGTCGAAGTTCAATGTCGTCAATCCTGACGAGGTGGTCGAACGATACGGCGCAGACGCCATGCGTCTGTATGAACTCTTCATGGGGCCATTGGACGTTGCCAAGCCGTGGCAAATGTCCGGCGTGGCCGGGGTCAGCCGCTTCCTCCATCGCGTATGGCGGATCGCAATTGGAGAGGATGGCATGTTGTCGAGCAAAATTATCGATGCGAAGCCGTCCCCGGAGATCGCGCGCGTTCTTCACAAGACGATCAAGGCTGTCGGCGATGACATCGAGGCCCTGCGTTTCAACACGGCGATCTCAAAGCTGATGGAGCTGTCAAACGCATTGACGGGGCTGGACATCAAGCCACGGTCGGCGGTCGAATCCTTCGTTCTGCTGCTGGCACCGTTCGCGCCGCACATTGCCGAGGAACTCTGGAGAATGCTGGGGCATCCGGAAAGTCTGTCGCATGAACCCTGGCCGACATACGACCCCACCCTCGCCGACGATGATATCCGCGAATTTGTCGTTCAGGTGAACGGCAAGCTGCGTGGCAGGATTCAGGCTCCCTCGACGCTCGCCGCTGATGAACTCGTCAGACTGGCTGCGGAAGATCCTGACGTTCGCTCGAGGTTGACGGGGAAGACGGTGCTGAAGGAAATCGTTGTCCCTGGACGGCTGGTGAACTTCGTGCTTGCTCCATAGCATCGAGCCGCTCTGGAACGTGGTCGACACTGTCGGCCACGGCTTCCTTTGCAACTGGTCGCCCCAGTTTGGTCAGGGCGGCTAGGACTGCCGTGCTATGCAGGCAACGATCGCTTGCCCGGCCGTCGTAGACCCGCGATCACGGTTCCTCATCGGATTCGTCGGTGATTTCCAGAGCCGTAGCTACAGCGGAGGTTCGTTCATGAATTTGGCCGACGACACGATATCTGACGCGAACAGTGATCTTGTCACCATTTGCAGCAATTGACTGGTCAACCTTACCGCCCCGCTCAAGAACCACGTTGAAAGTGCGGCTTGGAGCGGGTTCTGTCCGATCGATCCACCCTTTCATACGATAGTTCTCCCAAGGTTTTGGGGCAGCGACTTCTTCCCAAGATTGCCTTTTGATACGTTCGGCAAACTTGAACACCTTTGCATCTTGTGGATGTAAACAAGTGACTTCCTCGATCATCACTGTTCTTCGGTTCCAGTTGTTAGCCTGAAGTGTTACCCGTTTTGTTTTGCGATTTCGCAAAAGCACGAACTCGGGCTGCGCGTCGCCGACCAAGAAATCCGATTGGCGTCTCGCCTCGCGAACTTGCTCCCTGAGCGGATCGAGCGTCATAAGGGCGGCGGCCAGGGCGCCAACCGCTGCGGCCCACCCAGAATAGCTTGCGAGCCAGTCCCTCAAGCAGCGACCCGGAATTTCACCTGCTGCACACCAGCGACCGGGCCAGTCAATGCCGACGGGTTGGAACACCGCCAGCACCGGCACGATGATGATCACAATGGATACGATAACGAGCCAGAATATCTTCATTGAACTGCAACTATAAGGGGAAATTCAAACGATGCAAGCGAAGAAAGTACGGCAGCGTGACCGCCAAACAATGTCTCGAGCGGCTCGTCGAATCGGAGGCGATATTGTCGGCCGGATGCGTGTTACTACCATGCCACAGTCTGTCAACGGCTCCGAACCTGCTGATCCCAAGGCTCATATCGAGAAGGCCGTTTATAGCTTTCGCGCATGAGCGAGGCCGCAGATACTGGAAGCGTCCGGTAGTGTTTGACCGAATATCGATACGACCTTTTTACTTGCAAGATTTAATAGCAACGACATTCACTAAAAGGATTGTTGATCATGAATGAATCTTCGAAGTCTCCAGCAGCATCCCCGCTTGGACGCCTCTGGCCACCGCTTCTTGTGTGCGTCGTGCTTTGGGTAGTTGCATTGGCTTGCGAGCGCGTGACTGGCGCTCCCCTTACCGAAAAGCTGACGGCTCTTTCGGACCCGAGCCTATTAATCATACTCGCAGCGGCGGTATGCTTCGCCACGGGTATCAATTTCGCCTTCAATGTCGACTGGTCTGTCCGTGCGTTCGAAACGGTGTTTAATATGGCGCTAGATGCGTTCATGTTGGTGTGGGCTGCGACGGCATGCGCGGCAATACGCTTTGCCTTCTCTGGCTACAACAAGTTCGCAATTGTCGTGCTTGCCGCCCCGATCGCGCTAGTCATCGTTTGGTATGTATGGCGCTGGATCGTAACCGATTTATTCAAAACCATCGGCAATAGGTACGTTCGCGCGACTTTCGGCGTGCTAATAGCTTTTTTGGGCTCAGCGTTTCTGCTTTACATGATTTGAAGTGAGCTTAAAGGCAGTAACTTACCTGGATCGACCCACAGATGACCTGTCACTTCCAGATTCCGGGTTGGGATCTCCAACACATACGACGCCTAATGAGAGACTCCCCAAACAGATCATTCCGAACAACATATCTGACGCTTTCGGCAAACGCTGGACAGTGTGGGTGCGTAGCCCGACCGACCCGTCTGACGAAAGCGGGTGACTTCATGGAATGGCTTTTGCAAAAGCTGTTGGCGAGCGTCTGCTAGTCGCAGTTGTGAGCGCCGGATTCAATCGCCCGCCGACTCTTTCACTTCCGGCAAAAGCGTCCAATTCATCAGCAGGCGCCCATAAGGCAGGCTTGCAAAGGGCGTAAGCCGGCGAACCGTGGCTTCTATCGCCTTCGGTCTTGCCGAGTGCGTTGCCATCCCCCGACCGCCCCTGGCACGCCTCTTGCTTCGTTAACACTACGCCATCCCATCGGGAGTATTGTGTAGTGGAATGGGACACCCCAATCGAATTCGATCCCGTGATCCTGATGTTTCACGATCCGGATAGGCTCCTGTCCGTCCGCACGGCTATTGGAGCAGCCAATGCGCTCATGAAGGAATTCCCCTGCGATGACGGGGAGGAATTTCTTGCGGCGATCAAGATCTGTATCGATGTCGTGAAGGGCAACGCTGAGCCCGAGGAGCTACGAGCGGCGATTATTCGCGCCGCAGGCGAGGCCGGGATTACCGCCATCGCCATATTGCACTGAGCCGGCCGTTTCTTGACCAGATAGAATGCGGCGCGTGCGGAAGCCACGGAGCGGGAAACCGCCCCTTTGCCTGCCGATCCATCAGACCGCCCAGGAGGCGACCGATCCGTTCGGCTGTGAGAAGCTGATCGACGATGCGCTCCGTCACCAGCCTGTCGAGCCTGTCCATCGGGATCGAGCGCCCCTTACAGGCCTCCTTGCCTTTCAGGGCGCATGTCGCACAGACGGCCCGCTTAAAGTGATTTGTCGCAAAACAGGGAAAGCATTCTGCAGCACCCAACATCACAGGGGCGTTCGCCACACATGGATTATGGTTACACGGGGGCGAGGATGTGAACGCCGCGACGCTACTCTTCACGGCTGCCGCAAGGGGGGGCCTGCTTTTCTTTGTAAAGGGGTCCCTATTATGGAACTTCAGCATAGCGGATGATGCTCTGATTTTGGACGTTGGCGACCAGTTCATCAGAACGAGACAAAAATCGGCGGAGCAAGGGTGAGGAATTTGAATCGTTATATCCTAAGGTGAGATCAATTGTCGGAGGCACACCCTCAAGTGCTCTAGCAACGACATTTGGCGTCAGCATATTTTGCGCATAAAGCGGAATAAGCGTTATTCCACCTGTAGACACGACGAGCGACATTGCTGATGGTAGACCGTCACCTTCGTACTCTGCCTTCAGCGTGATCCCAACGTTCGACGCGTAATCCTGGATCACGGATTGCAATACGGGAGAAATTTTAGCCGCACTGACGTAAGTTTCGCGGGCAAGGTCCTGCGGCTGGATCTTTTTGCGCGACGTCAAGCGATGGTCCGCCGGCAGCACGGCGATCAGTGGCTCCTTGGCTAAAAACTTGAAGGACACACCAACACTCAGCGTCTCGGGGCGAAGGAAAGCGACGTCCAGCTTGCCTCGCATCAGTGCCAGAGCAAGGTCCGGGGAAGACTGACTGGACAATATGATTTCAACCTCCGGCGCTTCCTCACGAATAATACGCAATGCATGGGGTAGCCACACAATCTCTTGCCCTGCGAGAAAACCGATAGTGAACGACTGCTTTTCCGGCCGTTCTGCCCGCCGGGCCCCTTCCGCAGCCGCCTCGACTTGCAATAAGGCCAGCCGCGCGTGATCAAGAAACACTTTACCGGCGGCGGTGAGCGTCACGCCGCGCGACTGCCGTTCCAGCAGCTTTACACCGACTTCGGTTTCCAGATCGCGAATTTGCCTGCTGAGTGAGGGCTGGGACGTGTGAAGCCGCCGCTCTGCTGCGGTCAGTAAGCTTCCCTCCTCCGCAACAGCAACAAAATAGCGCAAATGCCTCAGTTCCATCGGGTCCTCGCTATACCTTTAAGGCATAGCTCGAACGTACAAGGTATTTGTCTTCGATAGAAGGGGGATTTAATTAACGTCGCAATTTCGGGATATAATCGAACGCGCCTCACCGGAGTATTTCGCCTGCACGTCGAAAAGAAAGATGAGGCATGCGTGGCAATCTTGCGTTGATTATTGCAGTAGCGCGTGGATGAATGGCTCTAATTGATTATTTTGACCTTCAAAGGAATGTTTAACAGCGCAGATGGAGAGACTCGATGCCTACAATCACTACCACTGACGGCATAAACATCTTCTACAAGGACTGGGGCTCAGGCCAGCCGATCGTTTTCAGCCACGGCTGGCCGCTGTCGGCGGACGACTGGGACGCCCAGATGACCTTCTTCCTTCACCACGGCTACCGGGTGATCGCCCACGACCGGCGCGGCCACGGCCGGTCCGACCAGCCCGGCACCGGCAACGACATGGACCACTGGGTTGCTGACCTCGCGGCCCTGACCGAGCACCTCAACCTGCGCGACGCGATCCACATCGGCCACTCCACGGGTGGCGGTGAGGTAGCTCGCTATGTCGCCCGCCACCCGGAGCGGGTCGCAAAGGCGGTACTGGTCGCTTCCCTGACGCCGAACATGTACCGGAGCGAAGACAACCCGTCCGGTCAGCCGCCGGAGTGGTTCGAAGCGATCCGCGCGGGTGTGCTGGGCAACCGGTCGCAGTTCTTCCGGTTCGTCCCTGAGAACCCGTTCTACGGTTACAACCTCGACGGGGCCGAGCCTTCGGAGGCGATCATTGCGAACTGGTGGCGCCAGGGCATGGCCGGTGGTGCCCTGGCTCACTACGCGACTGTCGACTCTTGGCTGGAAGATTATACCGAAGACCTCAAGAAGATCACCGTGCCGGTGCTGGTGATGCATGGCGAGGCCGATCAAGTCGTCCCCTTCGCAAGTTCCGTACCGCGTGCGGTCGACCTGCTCAAGAACGGGTCGCTGAAGACCTATCCGGGCTACCCCCATGGCATGCTGACCACACATGCGGATGTCCTCAACCCCGACCTGCTCTCGTTCATCAGGTCTTGACGACATCGACCGGACCGCGGCCGTCACCCAACGTCATCAGGACGATCTGTCACCCGGCAGTACCGGGTGACACCTGTCGCCATCGACAGGCCAGCGTGCTTTCCGGCCCAGGCGCAGGCGGCACCGCCACTGCGAGGAGGAATTTCTTGCGGCGATCAAGACCTGTCTTGATGTCGTGCACGGCAACGCTGTCCCTTGGGAATTGAGAGCGGCGATTATTCGCGCTGCAGACGAGGCCGGGATTACCGCTATCGCCGTACTTCACTGAACCTTCGCTTTCGCGACAACGACGGCTTGACGCCTGAATTTCGTAAGCGCTGCCATTCATCCGCAAATTTCGTAAGCAAGATCCAAAAGCAAAATCAGTATCTTAACAATTACGCTTACGAACTTACGATATTTCGGCATGTCTCCAACTCTCATGCGGACAGCCGACAGTCCTGGAATACCGGTCTGTCTCCGCACCTGTGTTTCGCAATTATCTCCGTAAGTCCGTAAGCGAAGCAATAAATCATTGAAACCATTGGAGAAACGCGCTTACGAAGTTTATGTGTGCAATCGTAAGCGCCGTAAGCAAATCTGTAGGTCGGCCGGCACGACAGAGCCGCCGGAAGGCCAGCGTCTGCGAGGCGTTACGCTCGCACACTTCAGAAGACCCGTTCCCGCCCTCGCCGGCCGTGCTCGAATTCAATCCGTCCATCCACCCATCTCGACCAGTGCCTGCTGCTCACATCGCCGCGAACATAGACACGCACAGCTTCCCGCCCGCGATTGGAAACCACCGCCTGAGGTTCGAACCCCAGCCCGACAAGCGCCCTCTGCAGATTGGCGCGCCAGCCTGCCGGCAACCGGCTGGCATCCTCGCTTCCGCCCGTCAGCAGCTTGCGCACGTCCGCGCACGGCACCATCATGTCGCCATCGGGGATCAGGTCGCGGATGATCTCGTAGGTGGGGCCAAAATCCATCAGGCCCTGGTGCAGGGCTTCAAGATCGGCCCGCAATGCCGGGTCATCCAGCCACAGCGGCTCGCGCTCGTAGATCGTCATGACTTCGGCCCAGACCTGCGCGCGATCAGCCCGGATTGCCGCAATATCGATCGCCGTCGGCTTGACCGGCCACCAGCGGCGATTGCCCGTCGTATCCGTCAGAAACTCGTCGGCGTTCGTCGTGGCGTAGAACACGAACTGGCGCGGCACGTCGTCGACCCTCTGCTTATACGCCCCGCGCGCGGTATCCGTGCGAACCGTGATGAACTTCCTGATCGCCTCGATCTCCCGGTTCGACCTGCCGGCAAGCTCCGCAAGCTCGACAAGCCATCGCCCACGCGTGTTCTCTATCACTTCGCGCGCGCCATCGCCCACCGTGACGCCGTCGGTCACCCATTCCTCGATCGGAACGAGAGCCCGGCCGAAGGATGATTTTCCGAGGCCTTGCCTGCCCTGCAGGGTCAGCACGTGGTCGAACTGGCACCCTGGCTGAAACACGCGTCTGGCCAGCGCTGAGAGCCATTTGCGCGCGAAGGCGCGGTTCAGGCGCGTGTCCTCGGCGCCGAGATAACAGGTCAGGAAAGTATCGACGCGCCGCATTCCATCCCACGCCGGCAGCGATGACAGCCACCCTTTCACGGGGTGATAGGGATGCCGGCTGGCGACCTTGTCGATAACTGGATTGATGTTGAAAACCTTCGGCGTCAGGCCAAAGCCTTCCAGCCATTCCACCGCTTCGGCAAGGTCATTGTTGCCGACGGGACGAGGCTTCCAGTCGCCCTGGCGCAAATCCCACGGCGGGCGGGCAAGCAACATCGTCTGGCCGCTGAATTCATCAAGGGCGAGCATTCCGCGCGCGTCGGGATGGTGTTCCAGCATCACGGTCCAATTGAGCGTGAGTCCCGGATGGGGATTGCCTTTGTCATTCGTCTTGAGCACGGCGAGCCAGTCGCGCGGCGGCTCGTGTGCGGTCATATGTGGCATGAGATTTTCCGCGTAGGGTGAAGTGGCGTTCCCTTCTCCCCGGCGGGGGTCCGAAGGACGGGTCGCGACCCGTGGCTCGACCCCCGCTGGAGAGAAGGCGACGTGGACTGTTTCGAACGTCGCCAGACCTATTCGGAAAACGGTTGGCAGATAGAATCGCGCTGCGAGACAGGGTTCGACGCCTCCAAGGCGAAGTGGATGGCGGAATAGCCGGCCAGTCAGGCCCCTTCTCGCCTCATCAGCGGTCAGCGCGCTCTCGCGTGCCGGAAACGAGGATATCGAACAATGGCATGCACAGCGGTCGCGAAGTCCCGCACGGCTTCAACCCAGGGTACGCTGCTGAAAATTAGGGCACGCTCCTGAAAGCGCCGCGATCCGCCGGTATAGCTCGACCGTCCCGGGTGCACGATCAAAAACGATTGTCAGGCGCTAAACGCCGTCGTCCACGGCTTCAATACCGCCACCGGGCAGGCCCCAGCTTGGAAATGAATTCGTTCCACGCCTTCCGAAGAGGCCCATCGGGCCGAGAGTGAACGGGCTTATTCCCAGCCCCGATATCTTGAGGCAATTGCGTCGAATAGGTACTCGCCGCAGTTGCCGATGCCGATGGTTTGGGGAATACTCGTGCTCTGGCCCTGAAGGCCTGCGCGGTGACTGATAAGGGGGACAATGTCATGCCTGTAAAATACCTTTTGGCCGCGGTAACGATCGCGCTTCTGAGCCTTTCAGGGTGCGCGACCACCGGCACCGGCGGTGACAACACGACCTACGCAACTCCACTGGGGATTGGTCCCGTTCGCGGCAATATCGGTGGCTATTAGTAGCTGCTGATTTCCATTGAGAGCTGATCCACCGATGGGTTCGGGAAACCGGCCTGTCGATCACAGTTTTCGAACCCTGTCTGGTTAGAGCAATTCCAGCAAAAGTGCATAGCGGTTTGGCGTCCGGAATTGCGTAAAACAAAGAGATAGAGTGGTTCCACACCCGCTTCTGGCTGTCTGCGGCTTCGCTTGAGCGGCAGGTCCGACATGTGTCTCGGCATAGGGGCCGTAGTTCTCCCGCAGCAAATGATGGATATATGCTGCTAGAGGGAAACATTCGTAAAGCTCTGTCGCCGCGACAAGGTGAAGAGCTGTCCAGAAGCGGAGCCTGGGATTGCTTCAATGGTACATGACGTGAGCGCGGGGCGCCGCCAAAACACCGCCGGTCTGCGCCGGTTCCTCGATCTTGAGCAGCAGCGCGATTGGATGCAGGGTGAGACGATCCTGCACGATGCCGACGAGCGCTCGGAGTCCCTGGAATTGCGTCTCAAGTACGTCCCCAGGTTTGAGAAGCTGCTGCGCCGGCCACAGGCACAAGCGGTTCTGGACATTGTCAGGCGCTACGGGAGCGACTGCATTCCGATCCCGCGCCGGACGGAGCGGCACTACTGGTCGGTTTCCTGTCTGCCGTCGACACCGGGCAAAGCCCTCGTTCGCGTCAATGCGAGCTGGATGGAGCTCTTCTCGCTCTATGCTGATGATGAGGACATCCGCGCGCTCTTCCTGGTGCATCTTTCCGATTTCACCACCGACCACTCGCTCGATCACGGCCAGGTGGACGAGGATTTCCTCGGGTCCTGTGTCATGATGCCTGATGACGTCAGCTATTTCTTTCCCAGGGGCGAGGACATTTTCGGCGTCAAGGTCCGCGGCTTCTCCTCAATCGGCAAATTTCTCGCCACACCCCTTGCGTTGCAGGCTATCCGGGCATTCAACCTGACGCACATGAACCGTGGCCGGAACGCCTATCAGGCGAGCCACTGTTACAGGCTGGCGGATCACATGCTGGGCGACGACGGACGTTGAGCAATTGAGTTCAGCAGGTCATCGACGCACGCCCTCGAGGTGGTCGACACGCATACCGATCCCATCCAGAACTTGGACAAGCCGGCCTTCGATGTCGATCTCCGCGCTTGGCGCACGCCACGCAACGAAGCCGTCGGGGCGAACCAGCACGGCGCCGCCATCGCCCACGCCATAAGCATGAGGCCAGCGTCCTTCCGGGTCGCCGAGATCGCCGTGCGCGCCGAAGACATGGCAAGCGAGCGGGATGCCGCCGTCCTTGCGCAAGCGATCCGTCGCGGCGCGCCAGTTCGCATCGTTTGCCAGCAACACGAAACCGCGTCCGAACAGATCCAGCGTCGAGAGCCTTTCGCCTTCACGCTCGATGACGAGATGCGGCGCGCGGGTGCCGGGAACGCCGGCGAGTTCCGCGACCGGTTCGAATGACCGGTCGCGAGCGACAGCCTCGAACACCAATGCGCCGGCGTCGTAGCGCTGTCCGAACACGACATCGTAGTCATCCACGATGGCGACGGCAGGCGGCAACCGCCCCGCAGGGTCCTTGAACCATTGCTGCAGACGGGCGAGCGCCTGCGCCAGCGTTGCGGCGATCACCGGCCGGCGCTCCGCGTCGTAGCTGTCGAGCAGGCTGGCATCCGCCTCGCCGCGAACGACCATCGCGAGCTTCCAGGCCAGGTTGTGCGCATCGTGGATGCCGGAATTTCCCCCGAATGCGCCGGTCGGTGGCATGAGGTGCGCAGCGTCGCCGATCAGGAAGCAGCGGCCCGCACAGAAACGGTCTGCAACGAACGCCGCCATCTCCCAGGACCGCGCATCGACCAACTCCGCCTTGACGCCGGATCGGCCGGCCGCTTTTTCGACGAGTTCCCGGCAACGGTCGCGGTCGAAGTCCTCCGGTCGCTCGCCCCTTTCCGGAAAATATTGCAACGCCAGCAGCCAACGCCCGCCTGGACGCGGCGTGATGGTGGCGTTGAGATCGCTGACGAAGCAGGAGGTGAGCGGCCTGCCATCGATCTCGGCAGACAGGTCCGTGTCGAAGATGATGCTCATCCAGTGCTGCAACACGCCTGGCCCCTTCCGGTCGATACCGAGCTTTTCGCGCAGCGTGCCATTGGCGCCGTCAGCGGCGATCAGATAGTCGGCGACAACAGTTTCCTCCTCTCCGGTTTCGCGATTGCGGATGACAGCACGAACCGCGGCGGGGTCCTGCTCCAGGGATAAGAACTCGGTATTGAAGCGAATGTCCGCGCCTGCCCTCTCCGCGCAATTGCGCAGGATCGGTTCCAGCACATGCTGGTCGCAGGTCGCGGGCTGTGTGGGACTGTAGGGCCTGGCGTCAGGCCATGCAGAATCGCTCCATCGAATATCCGGATCGGCAAGGTTTCTTGCCCGTGCAATACCGCCGCCCTGCTGGTCGCCGGTGCGTTTGGCGCGGATTTCCGTCTCCAGCCCAAGACTGCGGAATA
Source organism: Rhizobium sp. 768_B6_N1_8 (assembly GCF_051811225.1). Taxonomy (NCBI): domain Bacteria; kingdom Pseudomonadati; phylum Pseudomonadota; class Alphaproteobacteria; order Hyphomicrobiales; family Rhizobiaceae; genus Rhizobium; species Rhizobium sp. 768_B6_N1_8. The sequence continues at coordinate 3,196,614 of NZ_JBPWPV010000001.1, forward strand.
TCTCCATGCTGCGCGGCGAGATGCCGGTGAACTTGTACTGGATCGAGGTGCCGGCATGGCGCTCCACCACCATGCAGCCGACCCCCTGATGGGCAAGGAGTGCAGCGGCCGTGAGTCCGTTCAGGCCGCCGCCGATAATCAGAACCGGGATATGCGTGCTCATGCGTTTCTCCTATGTTTGGGACACGACAGGTCCGTTCCCGGCAAAACCAGGTTGCAAATGGAGGTTTATTACTTTGATTGACAAAAATATTTGATGACTCAAAATATGTCAAGATAGCAGCACCGGAGCCGAGACATGACACCCCCTCGCGATGCGTCCAACCTTGCCGATGAGGCCTGGCGCTTGATGTTCAACTTTCTGATGAGTTCGGCGCCGCAGCGTCTGGCTGCGCAGCAGAAATATGGGCTGACGCCGAACGATTCCCGCGCCCTTTTCTCGCTCGGCGCGGACGGCAAGCCGATCGGGGCATTGGCGCGCGAATGGGGCTGCGATCCCTCGACCGCAACATGGCTGGTAGACCGGCTGGAGCGATCCGGCCTCGCCGATCGCATTCCCTCACCCAGCGATCGACGTGTGAAGCTCGTGCGGGCAACCGAAAAGGGCACCGTTACGAGGAACGAATTGCTGGCGGCCTATCATCGGCCGCCGCCGGAACTGGCAAGCCTGTCGGCAGACGATCTGGAGGCGCTCGTCAGGATTTTCGGGAAGCTGCACACCGAAGGCGCTTGATCGCGCCGCCCGGCGCGGTGTGCCATTTCCTCCACTCAGGAGCGAAACCGGGCACTGAGATCCGCTCCAGCCGCGGTATGGCGATGGGAGAGATCGCGAACTTCTGGGAAGCTCTAATGACCTCGCCGAGGCGAAGGCCAATCCGAAAGTAAAATGATGCCGAACCTTGTCGGAAACGGAAAAATCTTCGCCGGCGCGATCCCGGAAACCGGCGACCGCTATAGGGCGCGATCGAAGAGCCCGCGCGCGCCTTCCACCATGATGCGCAGATAATCGGGATCGCGCACCCCCTGCCGGTAAAGCTCGACGGTGATTGCGGCAATGCGCGCGGCTTCTTCGGAAGCCTTATCGACGCCCGCCTCTTTCAGAAGCGTGTCGAAAACGGGCTGGCACGCGGAAAGATCGCGGGCGTCGAATGGCTGCGGTTTTCGGACATCGATGGTCTTCATGTCGTTCAAAAGCCGGCGCCATCAGATGGCGCCGGCTCCTCCCCCTCCTCCGATCAAGCGACGTTCTTTTCGCCTTCGATCATCTGCATCGGCGCCTGGGAACCCTCGGCGCTGCCGATCGCGATCTTGCGCGGCTTCATCGCTTCAGGGATCTCGCGCTTCAGCTCGATCGTCAGAAGGCCGTTCGTCAGCGACGCATTCTCGACCCGAACATGATCGGCAAGTTCAAAGCGCCGCTCGAAGGAGCGGCCGGCAATGCCGCGATGCAGGTAGTCGCCCTGCTTCTCCTCGCCCTTCTGACCCTTCACGATCAGCACGTTGCGTTCCTGGGTGATGTCGAGGTCGCTGTCGGCGAAACCTGCGACCGCCATCTGGATGCGGTAGTCGTCCTCGCCGGACTTGACGATATCGTAGGGCGGCCATGTGTCGATGGTCTGCAGACGCTGCGGATTGTTCAGAAGGTTGAACACACGGTCGAAGCCGATGCTCGAGCGGTAGAAGGGTGCGAAGTCGAATTCGTTTCTCATGACCAAATCCTCCGTAAAGCGAGTTGGAAAGGAGACGCGTCGGAAACTGCGTCCCCGGCTTCCGGCCCCCTTTGGGCTGCCGGCGAATATCGATTTGGTTTGGCTTTTTTTGCCTTTCAAGAGGCTTCGAAAAAATTTTTTGAACGTTCGGCAGCGGCCCACTTGAACGCCGAAAACAGCGAAACAATCTCTTATCCGCCTGGAGATTTTCCTCAACCGTCGAAAGTTTTTAGGAGATCCAACATGACAATCGAAGGCAAGACGACAGCCGGCCCGGCCAATGTCCTCGACGCCATTTCGGCGTCGCATATCCTGCATCCCCATCGGCACTTTTCCCATCCGGACGAAGTGGTTGTTTCGGACACGATGACGACCGAAGAGAAGCGCGCGATCCTCGCCTCCTGGGCATCCGACCTTCACGCGGTCGAATCCTGTCCCGAGTTGCGCCATCCTCCGGGTGTCGCCTGCTCCATCCGCTACCAGGACATCCTTTCTGCCTTGAAGGCCCTGGATGGCAGCCGGCGGGATTTTGCCATGAGAAGGCAGACCCGCAAGCCGGTCTGCACCATGCTGGAATAAGGGAGGCCGGAATGCGACAGAAGGCGTCACAGTCTCCATCCGCTCCGGAAGGCAACCCGATCACCGACAGGCTCGTTCTCGCATCGAGATATTCGGAATGCCTGCGCCGGCTCTCACGCTCGGCCGACCGGCTGCGCCACGGCGATCTCGGCGAGAAGCTGAAGGAGATCGCCGGGTGTCTGGACCGGATGAGCTACGACATCGCGATCCACGATGCGGGCGTCGAAGTGCTGAGGCGCGCAGCACGCCTCATCGGCACGGTGGAAGCATTGGTCGACCGCAAGGCGAAGGCATCGATCCTGCACTGAACGATCCGTGCAAGCGATTGAAGCGTCGGAAATCCGTTGCACTTCTGCGCCATAAGGCGGAGGTGTACTTTGGCTATCGCCGAAGAGTGCTGCATCGAACGAGAGCGGAATGGGCGTCAGGAATTATCTGATCGAAGGCGTGTCCGGGACCGGCAAGACCTCGGTCGCCACCGAATTGCAGCGGCGCGGTTATCACGTCATTCATGGTGACCGCGAGCTTGCCTATCGAGGCGATCCCCATACAGGTGAACCGCTGGATGGTTCTCGGCATGAGCAGAACGATGTGGCCTTTGTGCAGAGGCACCATCTCTGGCATGTCGACAAAGTCAGGTCGCTCGCGGCCGATAAAAGCCACCCGATCTCCTTCTTCTGCGGCGGCTCGCGGAATTTCCATCGCTTCATCGATCTGTTTGACGGGGTCTTCGTTCTCGATGTCGATCCGGACACGCTGAAGAGGCGGCTCGCCGGCAGGGCCGAAGACGAATTTGGCGGAAAACCGGCCGAACGGGACCTGGTCCTGCGCCTGCATGCGACGAAGGAAGACATTCCCGGGAATGCGACGACCATCGACGCCACCCGGCCGCTCGCCTCCGTCGTCGACGATATCCTGTCGAAATGCGCTGAGATCAGCTGAGGGCCGCAATATCCGTGCCGGCGCGAAGCGGAGCGGTCGATCGATCAGATCTTTCTTGCCTCGTCGGCTGTCCGCGCGCTCTCTCGCGTGCCGGAAACGATAATCTCCAGCACCTCATGCTCGTCGGTATTCCTGATGTAACGATCGCCGACATATTCGCCGCGCTTGAGGACCATGACGCGATCACCCACGGCAAAAATATCGACCAGGCGGTGTGAGATGATTATCTGGGCGACGCCCTGTCTCTTCAGTTCCAGCATGGTTTCGAGCAGCCGTTCCGTCGCCATCACGGAAAGGTTGGCGGTCGGCTCGTCGAGGATCACGACGCGCGGCTCGAACGAGATTGCGCGGGCGATCGCGACGGATTGCTGTCGGCCGCCCGACAGACTTTCGACCTTCTGATAGACGGAGTTCACGTCGACCTTGAGCCGCTTCAGCACGCTGTCGGCTTCCGCATACATCTTCCGCCTGTTAACGAAAGGGCCTTTGAGCGGCCAGCGGCCAAGGAAGATGTTCTGGCCGACATCCATGTTGCCGCAGAGCGCGAAATCCTGGTAGATCATCTCGATGCCGACGCCGCGGCTCTCGTGCGGGCTCTTGAACCGCACCGGTTGCCCGGCAACGAGGATATCACCCGCATCGCGCTGGTAAGCACCGGTCAGGATCTTCATGAGCGTCGATTTGCCGGCGGAATTGTCGCCGACCAGGCCGAGAATCTCACCGGGATAAAGCGTCAGATCAACCTTGCGAAGCGCCTGCACGGCCCCGAAGGCTTTTTCGATGCCCCGCATTTCCACGATCGGCGCGGATGGTGTCGCCTCAGCCATGATTGCTGTCCCCTGTTGACGCCCCTCTTCTCAGCCGGGCTCGCAGGCGTCCGAAAATATTGGCCTGTCGCACCCATATATCGATCAGCACAGCGACGATCAGGATGACGCCGATAAAGACGTTGATCCAGTGCTGCGGCATGCTGAACCCCTGGACGTTGAGTTGCAGCAGCGCCCGCACAAGCGTGATGACGGCGGCACCCGCAAGCGAACCGATCATCGTGCCGTAACCGCCGAAGATCGATCCGCCGCCGATGATGACGGAAGCGATCGCATCGAGCTCGCGAAACTGGCCGGCGACCGGGTTGAAGCTGCGGAAGTAGGCGACATTGATGATCCCGGCCATGGTTGCGCAGAGCGCCGACAGCATGAGCGAGATGAAGCGCACGCGGTTGGTGTTGATACCGGCATAGGCTGCGGCGCGCACGTTGCCGCCGGCCGCACAGACCTTCAGGCCGAACGGCGTATAGGCAAGCACGATACCGGCGATCACGGCGATGAAAAACATCCAGATCGTCTGGACGCTGACGACCTCGGCGACCGAGCGAATGATCCCCGGCGGCAATGCAAGGCCGAAATGCAGGAGAACGTCATTCACCTTGCGCCCGAGCAGGTTATAGCCCTCCGGCCAGCCGGTCAGCTGTTGTCCCGCGACGAACCAGGCGGCGAGTCCCCGGGCAATGTAGAACATTCCGAGCGTGGCGATGAAGGCAGGCAGTTTGAAGCCGACGACGACCATGGCGTTGACGGCGCCGGCGCACGTCCCTGCAAACAGGCCCATCGCCACGGCGGTGAGCGGGTCGGCGCCGAGCACCTTCAGGAAATAGGCCGCAGTGCTGCCAGCAAGGGCAAGCACCGCGCCGACGGAGAGATCGATATCGCCGGCTGCGATGACATAGGTGAGCCCGACCGTGATGAGGGCCAGTTCCGTGTAATTGAGCAGGATGGCAAAGGTATTGGGCAGGTTCCACCAGTAATCCGGCCTGAGCGCGAGGCCCGTCAGCCACAACACGACGGTCAGGATGATGGCCAATGCGTCGCGGCGGGCGAGAAACTTGCCGAGCCCGGTGGCAGACAGCGCCATGTCGGCCGCCATCGCCCCCTTAGTCTGGACACCTTCAATCGCCACGCCGCCCATTTCGTAGGCCGGCGGAGGCGGCCGGCGGCGCAGCCATGCCCATAGCCGGGCCGCAACCTGGCGCCGGATAAGGAAGGGCTCGATCAGCACGGCGATGACGAGAAGCAGACCCAGGAAAACCAGCACGGCGCCGGCCGGCAGGGTGAACTTGGCGCCGACTGCGATGCTTTCGCCGTCGATCACGACGATGCGCGTGATCGGCCATCCCTCGCGCAGCACCTTGTCGATCAGCACGACGACCGCAGCACCCAGGCAAGACCCGATGACGCGCCCGCGCCCGCCCAGGATCGATGCGCCGCCGATGACGACGGATGCAATAACGGTGAGTTCCCAGCTGACACCATAGAGAGGGGTGACACCCTTGTCCTGCGCGGCCGACAGGAGAGCTGCAAGGGTCGCGCAAAGCGAGGAGAGCAGATAGGCGCGAATGCGCACCCAGCGTGTGCGAATGCCGGCATAGACCGCCGCCTGCTCGTTTCCGCCGGTGGCGAAAGTCTCATAGCCCCAGCGGGTCTTGGCAAGCACAAGGGCCCCCACCATGGCGATGAGGAAGAAGATCGCGATCTGGTTGTTGAAGCCGAGGATATTCGTCTCTCCGAGGTGGAAGAACAGCGGATGGTCTTTCGCCTTGTCGGAATAATAGATTGCCTGACCGTGCGTCAGCGCCAGCACGAAGCCGCGACCGATGAAGAGGATCGTCAGCGTCGCGATGAAGGCCGGCACTTTCAGGACCGTGACGAGCACGCCGTTGATCAGGCCGATCGCTGTGCCCAAGAGCACGCAGAGGATCACCGACTGGATCACGCCGAAATCGAGAAAGCTCGGGGAAAAAAGCCTGGCGAAGACGACTGCGATCAGACCGTAGGTCGAACCGACCGAAAGATCGAGATCCCTGTTGACGATGACGAAAGTCATCCCGACCGCGATGATCCCCACACGGGACGTATCGCGCAGAAGCGCGTGAAGGGCCTCTGTCGATCCGAAGAAGGCCGGATTGACGATGGCCCCGCCGAAGTAGAGCAGCGCAAGAAACATGAGGAGCCCCGCCTCCCAGCCGCCGACGAGCTGGGGCGGCGCACGGCCGAGCGATGTCGTCGTGGCGGGCTCCATGAGTTTCTACCGACCGATCCTTGCTTTGACGTGGCGGGACGGCTCGCACCCTCCCGCCTTGATTTCAGACGTTTCGAACGGCAGTCAGTTCTCGAAGCGCTTGCCGACGTTGGCGACCGTTTCCTTCGTCACGAGCTGGGCACGCGTGTCGAGATTGGCAGCTGCGATACCGCGATCGATCTGGAGATAGAGCTGCATGACAGGCCAGAAGCCCTGCAGGAAGGGCTGCTGGCCGAGCGAGCCGGTCAGGTTCCCCGCTGCGATGCCTTCCTGCTGTGCCGGGCCGAGATCGAAACCATAAGCGCACAACTTGCCGGTCTTCCCCATCTGGGCAACCGCCTTGACGAGCGGCGGCGTAAAGACGTTGTTGGCTGTGAAGGCGCCGACCACGTCGCCGCGGGACTCGAAGAGCGAAACAAGTGCATTGACGGGGTCGTTCGGGTTCGTGTCGATGCCGACATTCTCCGGACCGGCGTCAACCTTGAAGGCATCGAGCTTGCCGGCATCCTTCAACGTCTTGACGATGGCATTGAAGGCGGCGGTGACACGATTGTTCACCTCGATATTGCCCATCGCCGTGGAGGACGGCAGCACGATCGAGCCACTGGTCGCGCCACTGGCAAGCACGCAATTTGCAAGCGCCTCGCCGCCGATTGCCGCCGCCGACGCATCCTGGCCGGTGTGGCTGATCGCGCTCCGGTGCAGAATGTTGCCGTCGAACGAGTTGGTCGTCGCGATCGGGATGCCGGCCGCCTCGGCAGCCTTGACGATGTCGTTATAGGCGCCGACCTGCGGCGTCGTCATGATGATGCCGTCGATCGTCGGGTCCTGAATAATCTGGTTCAGGATCTCAAGCTCGCGGGCGGGGTCGTCCACCGGCGATTCCGAACCGAGCAGCAATATCTTGGCACCGATCATATTGCCGGCGACGGTCGCGCCGACATAGACAGGGTCAAAGAAGCCGTTGCCTGCCGTGTGCGTTACGATCGCGAAGGTCAGATGACCGTCAGCCGAATGGAAATCCTTCGTGCCGGGGGCCTCTTTTGCGGCTTCCTCGAAGTTGTAGCCGCCAACCGCTTTCTCGACGCCGCCCGACTGCGCAAATGCATGCGAGACACCGAGCGATAGTATCGCGGCTGATGCCGCGTAGAACAATACCCGCCTCATGATTGGTCCTCCCTTGAAACCAAGGGAGGAAAGCCGTCGGGCGCAATGTATCGAGAGTGGGGCCGAAGGCTTATCCTCCCATTTGCTAATATTCTGCGCAATTCCGACCCAAGTAAACGGATAAGTTGATCATCCCGGCGAATTTGTTTGCTTTAGAAGCAGCCGATAACCGATTTTGATTGGCAGGCATCTCTTTGATCGTGCGGTTTCTGCGCTCGACCTGACCATTGGGTGAGCGCCGCTCGTCCATTCGGATGCACAAAGGACGATTTTGGGGGCCGATGCTGGAGGGCTGCGCGCATCGCCGGTTGCCATCTTCCAAATATTGGCAATTCTTGCCAAACTATGCCATTATCTCAAAACGAGGTGATTGATATGGCAACCATGAATGTTTCCCTGCCCGACCCGATGAAGGAGTGGGTGGAAGCCCAGACCAGGACAGGGCGCTACAGCAACGCAAGCGATTATATCCGTGATCTGATCCGGCGCGATCAGGAGCGATCGGACAAGCTGGCAGAGCTGCAACGGCTTGTTAACGAAGGTCTGGAGAGTGGCGTCAGCGACCGCACGAAGGAAGATATCCTCCAGGCTGCGCGTGAACGATTGGCCGCCAGCCGGACATGAAATACCGCACAACCTTTGAAGCGGATCGGGATATAATCGATATCTACGTTCTCGGCGCCGAACAGTTCGGCGTCGCGCAGTCCGAGCGATATGTGGACGAGTTGTTCGGCACGTTCGAATTGCTTGCCGATAATCCGCAAATGGCCCGGGAGCGCCGGGAACTGAACCCGCCCATGCGGCTTCATCCCTATCAGGCACACATGATTGCCTACACAATCCGGGAGCACGGCATTCTGATTGTTCGCGTCCTGCACGGTCGGCAGGATTGGCAAGGTCTTTTCAGCTAGGAACCGGCGAGAATCGTGCGTCCTCAATCAGGCTCCTGATATCACTTCTCCTATGTCGCCCCGCATAAAGCGGAAGCGCCGCTAGCGATAACGCCATCGCCCGCCGACCGCGGTTACGCCATGCATACCGCGAGAAAAAAAGCGCAAGCGGCGAACGGATCAGCAAAGACAGGCCGTAGCGCAATGCTGGAATGGTGCCGGATCGCCGCGTGACCGATTACTCGGGATAGGCCTCCGCGCCCTCCAGCGCCGCCTTGTGGAAGAGGATGAAGACCAGGGGGTTGCCGGGCTCGGACATTGCGTCGCTGCGCTGGCCCGTTATCTCTCCGGCCACGGCGCTCGTATATTCCGCGACCACTTCGCCGAAGCTGTTGCGCTGGATGGCCACTTTCTGTCCGGGTTCGACCTTGTCGTTGAGCTTGACCAGATGCTCGACGATTCCGCCCTGGGTTGCCAGGATCGGGAATGCACTGTTGCCGACGAAGACATTCACGTCCTTGCCTGTCCGGCCCATCGGCCCGGCAACGATGCCGTGATGCTTGAGGACGTTCATCGTGCCTTCCACGAACAGCGAGATCATCTCGAGGTCCAGAACGCGGGCTGCGCCGATCTCCGGCGTAAAGGAGGGGATGCCCTCATCCATGAACGCGTTGTGCAGGACACCGGGATAGACATGGTTGTCGAAGATCTGGCCGACGGGATAGAGCTCCACCATGGCCTTGACCTCGGGCACATCCATGCCGCCAATATTGAATGCGGTGACTTCGAACCCGGTTGTTCCGGTGTGGAAGTCGATCGCGAAGTCGGCGTTCGGCCGCAGCAGCCGGTTGAACAGCAGCCCGGCATGCCGGCTGGGCGCGGAGGCACCGTTCTCGTTCCCCGGCCATTCCCTGTTCATATCGATCAGATCTACGCCCCTGCCCTGATTGGGCCACCTGCGCTGCATGCTTTCAAGGGCCGGGCGTGCCACGTCGGTGACCGCCATGACCGTGCCCGACATCTGCGCCGGATCGAGCTGGTTCATCACGGTCTGGACCGTGTGAATATTGCTCATTTCATCGCCATGCACACCGCTGGTCAGGATGCCGCGCTTGCCCGGCTTTGCCCCCTTGGCGACCGTCACCGACACGTACCAGTGCTGCCCCGTGGGCATCTGCGCACCCTGAAAATACAGGAGGTGCTTCTGCCCGGGCTCCAGGTCGTCGACGTCGAGCGCGCTGACGACCTTTTTCCCCTGAATGACATCGCCGGTATAGACCGTTCCCGAGGCTGGATTGGCAGCGGGTTTCGCTGCGTCCTGGCCATTCGCAGCACCGGTGCTGACGGCGAGCGCAGCCGACGCGCCGACCGTGGCAATGGATGCGATCAGGAGATCGCGGCGATCGATGCCCTTCTTCGATTTGTCCGACATGATGGAAGCCCTTTGTGTTGAGAACAACGGCATGTACATCGGTCGCGAGAAGCCCGCGCAACTTCAATCTAGGGTAAGCTGCCGAACTGGCAAGCTTGGGTAATTCCCGCAAACCTTTGCCGGGCTATGAACGGACAACCTCCCGAAAGCTCACATCTAGAGCCTTTCCTGGTTACTCTAATGTGCAGTATAGGCCCCATCCACCAGGTAATGAGCGCCTGTAATGAAGCTCGCCTGTTCCGACAGCAGGAAGCTGACGAGATTGGCGACCTCGTCCGGTGTCCCTCGCCGGCACATTGGCTGCAGCGCCGCCATCCGCCTTGTGCTCGCTGCTTCCAGATGCTCCGACAGGAGTGGCGTGTCGATCCAGCCGGGACCGACAGCGTTTACCCGGATTCCATATCGTGCATATTCTATTGCGGCGACCTTCGTCAGTCCGACAACGCCGTGCTTGGCTGTGGTATAGGCGGCCGCGGTCGGCAAGCCGACGGCCCCAAGGGCCGACGACATGTTCACGATTGACCCCCCGCCCGATTTCAGCATCGCGCCGATCTCGCATTTCATGCAGTAGAAAACGCTGTTCAGATTGACGTTCATCAATCTGTGCCAATCGTCGAGCGGATAGTCTGCGACCGCTGCCCGCACGCCATCGACCCCGGCATTATTGACGGCGAGATTGAGACCGCCACATTCCTCGACGGCAAAATGGACAAGCCTCTGCACGGCCTCGAAATCGGTCACATCGACGACAAAGGCGCGGGCGCGCCCGCCGTCCGAGGTAATTTCCGCGGCAGTCTTGTGTGCAGCATCCTCATTGAGATCGGCAACGACGACCTCGGCACCCTCGTTGGCGAGCTGCCGGGACACGGCAGCCCCGATACCGGAGCCCCCACCCGTCACGATCGCGACTTTTCCTTCCAGGCAAAGTTTCATCGCTTCCTTCCATTCCCGTATTCTAATACTCTTGCAAAACGAGTGGCCGAGGCAAGGAGATTCGTGAATGATCGAAATGCATACTATTACAAGTTGCGAAGCTTGTCCGCCTACCAGATACGCAATTCCACAGAAGCGAATGGGCCGGAAATGAGCCCGCTGCTGACCGGAAAACATCGAAGCTGACGAGGGTAGGTGGAAATGAACGAAAGGGCAGCAGTCACGCGCCGGGGCCTCGTATTGGGCAGCCTGGCACTGATGCTTCATGGATGCAGTACGACATCGGATGGCCCGCCGCTGGGCTACCGGGTTTTGGGAAGGGATCCGGATGCCGATCCCCGCTATCGCCGGCAGGAAGTGGCCTATGACGGAGGCGAGCCGCCCGGCACCATCGTCGTCGACACGGGCGCACGCTATCTCTTTTTCGTCGAGGACGGCGGCGTTGCCACGCGCTATGGCGTCGCCGTTGGCGAGGAAGGCTTAAGCTTCAAGGGCGAAGCCACGATCGGCCGCAAGGCGGAGTGGCCCTCGTGGAAGCCCACCGACGACATGATCGCGCGCAAGCCGCGGCTCGCCCAGTATGCCGATGGCGTGCCGGGAGGACCGGACAACCCGCTGGGGGCTGCCGCCCTTTACCTCTACCAGGGCGGCCAGGACACGCTCTTCCGGCTGCACGGAACCAATGCGCCCTGGTCGATCGGTCATGCAGTGTCGAACGGCTGCATTCGCCTGACCAATGCAAACATCGTCGACCTCTATTCCCGCACCCGGGTGGGAACGCGTGTGGTCGTCATTTAAAGCATGTCGCGCAAAAGTGTGCCGCGGTTTTGCGATAACGACATGCGAAAACAAAAGCCTGAAACGTGGCAAACGGATCTGAAAGATCGCGGCGCGCTTCAGTGCCGTTTACCATGTGAAATTACGGGGTTGGCCACACCGGTAAGTATCTGCTAATGTAGATTCGTTGCACATTGCATCACTCCCGCACTGTCCAAGGTGCCGATTATCGTCAAACTTTGAGGTGCAGCTCTTTCAGGCCTGCACCAGGATGAGGAGAGGACTTAATGAGCAGAATTTTATTCGTGATCCTAGCAACGCTTGCGGTGGCCAATCTGAGTGCCTGCGGGTCGATTGGTAAAGGCAAGGGGAAAGCTCCACCGCCTGCGGCAACGGCCGTCTACAAGTAAAATTCGCATGAACTTAGGAAGGGCTCGATAGGCCCTTCCTCTCTCTAACATCCTAAAACGGCCAGGATTGATCCCGCCTGCCATTCAGGACGCAGGAACGGCGCATCAGCTGGCATCATCAGGCCTGCATTCGCAGGAGCCTGCACATGGAGCGTGTTGATGGCGCTTGGAAAAAGCCGCTTGTGCTTGATCGCCATTTTGGCGGTTGTGGTATCATCGTGTCAGTCAGAAGACAAAGCCCCCCAGCCACGTTTTACATCCGATGCCCGTGACCTGAAGAAACCGGCCACGACTCAAGACCAGGCAGGACGGCGTTTCATTGAATTCCGCTCGCGTTATGCGCTGACCTACGGTCACACCTATGTCGTTTTCGGCAGCGCCGACAAGAACGGAAGAATGATCAATCCCGATGTTGCGGGACTTGCCCCGGCTTCGGAAGATGCCGCGCCCTATGTCATCGGTCACTTCATTCCCGTCCCCGCCACGACAGGCCCAACGGATGGCGACCTCGAAGAGCAGTACCGCTCGGCAAGCTGGCGCGTGATGCTGACGGATGCCGAATATGACGACACGGTCGCCTATATTCGCAAGCTCCAGGCACGCAGCCGTCTCTGGGAAGCGACCGTCTACAATTGCAATGCCTTCGTGGCCGATATCGCCAAGCATATGGGGTATAAGACGCCCGGCATCTGGCTTCGCCCGCAGCAATTCATTACAAATCTGCGGGAGATGAATACGGGTTGATAGAAAAGCAGGGCGATCCCGGAAAACGGATCGTGGAAAGGTTCTGGTGCCGATTTGAACTTGTCAGTTCACACCATTGGCGAGATCGTCTGGGTCCTCGGAATTATCGCATGGTACGTCATTCGATATCCATTTGAGCGCCGCGGCAAACGCGTGCCCGTCGTCAGCAGCCAGCGGAGCGTCTCGGAGAAGATAGCCCTTGCGGCGGCTCTCGCGGGGCTTGCGATCGTGCCGGGATTTTACGTAGCGACAGGCATCCCGAAAGCTGCCGACTACCCTGCCCACCTGTGGGCGGTCGTGCTTGGGGCCGCCATCTTCGCGCTCGCCATGTGGGTCTTTCGCAGAACCCACAAGCAGCTCGGACGAAACTGGTCCATCACGCTGGAAATCCGCCAGAAGCACGAGCTGATATCATCAGGTCCCTACGCGCTGGTGCGCCACCCCATGTACACTTCCTTCATGCTGATGGGCCTTGCCCAGGCTTTCCTCCTGTCGAACTGGGTGGCGGGTCTCGCAGGCCTTATCGGCTTTGCCGTGCTGTTCTTCCTGCGGGTGGACAAGGAAGAGCGTATGATGATGGAGGTTTTTGGTCCCGAGTACCGCGCCTATATGGACAGGACGAAGCGGATCATCCCTTATCTCTATTAGAGCAATTCCAGCAAAATGTGCAGCGGTTTTGCGTCCGCAATTGCGTGAAAACAAGGAGATAGAGCATTTCCGTGTTTCGAGGAAAAACGGAAAGGCTCTAGGAGGAGGGCACGATGAGGGGACGGACAATCAGGCTTTCGCCCGCAAGGCGGCTTGTCGGAGATCTCATGCGATTTTCGATCGGCATCCCGCGCGTCACCGTGCAGCGGCAGATGAATATCCGCCCGCTGCTGGATGCCCGAAGCGCCTGCGATCCGCGCCCGTCATGGACCGTGCTGTTCCTGAAAGGCTATGCGCTGCTCTCGAAGGAGACCCCGGATCTCCGGCGCGCCTATATCAAATTCCCGATTCATCAGCTCTACGAATATCCCGAAAGCGTGGCCTCCATCGCTCATGAGCGCGAGCATGAGGGCGAGCGGATCGTTCTCCTGAGCAAGATAAAGGGGCCGGAACAGCGCCCCATTCCCGAGTTGGAAAAGCTGATCCGCGAAGCCCGCTCGCTGCCGATTGGCGAGATCAAGGACTTCCGGCGTTCGCTCAAACTTGCCCGGGCGCCTGCCCTGCTCCGCTGGTCCATGATGTGGCTCGGGCTCAACCTGGCAAAACGGCGCGGGCATTATTTCGGCACGTTCCAGTTCTCTGTCTATTCCGGCCTCGGCGCCGAATCCCTCAATCCGCTCACGCCGCTCACCACGCTACTGAACTACGGCCCGATCGATGCGGACGGCTCTGTCACCGTGCGCATCCACTACGACCACCGCGTCATGGATGGCGCCAGCATTGCCCGGGCATTGGAGCGGTTCGAAAAGATCCTGAACGGCGAGGTCACCGACGAGGTCAGGGGGTTGCCGCAGGCGGAAAAGCCCGCCGGCATATCGATTGCAGGAATTGCCCCATGAGCGAAAGCGCCGAGCAGCGCTTGGCTGTCGTCGTTCTCGGTGCATCCCGCGGTATCGGGCGGGCCATTGCCAGGGTCGCCGCGCGCGAGGGCAATATCACCGTGCTCGTGGCCCGCTCCGCCGAAGGCCTTGCGGCGGCGGCAGCAGAGATTGCGCAGGCCGGCGGAGAAGCCTTCACGATCGAACTCGACCTCGCCTCTAAGGATGCATCCGCCCGGCTGGAATCCTATCTCGCCGAAAACGGATTGACCTGCAGCGTTCTGGTTAACAGCGCCGGTTATGGGCTGCGCGGCGCGGCAACCTCCCTGCCCGCCGAGGATCAGCTTGGGATCATCGACGTCAACATCCGCGCGCTCGCCGACATGACCCTTCGCTTCCTGCCGGGCATGGTGGCGCGCCGCAGCGGCGGCGTCATCAATCTCGGCTCCGTCGCCGGTTTCACGCCAGGCCCCTACATGGCCTTCTATTACGCCAGCAAGAATTTCGTGCGCGCCTTCTCGACCGCCCTGCATGAGGAAGTCCGCCGCTTCGGTGTGACGATAACCTGCGTCGCCCCCGGCCCTGTCTCGACCGACTTTCTGGAAAAATCCGGCGCCGACCGGGCCGCCCTCTTCAAGGTCCTACCCAAGCTCGATGCTGACTATGTGGCCGAGCAGGCATGGCAGGGTTTCAAGTCCGGCCGCCGCCTCGTCATTCCCGGCATCTCCTCGAAGCTCGCCGCCTTCATTGCGAGGATCTTGCCCTCAGCGGTGGCGCTCCGCCTGATCGGCCGGGCTCAGCGCCGGAAAAGAGACCCGAGCCCCCATCGGCCGGAGACGAGCACTACGGCACCGGCCCGCAAGCCGGAATCAGCTTTCGGAAAGCCCGATGTCTAGGCTCAGAAGGCGTCCTTCGTGCCTGAGAATGGACGCGCAGCGCTTCAGCTGAGGCTGCGGTGGCCGGGATTAGGGCTGGTCGTCGCTGCGCACGAAAACCTGCTTTGAATGATCAGGCTGATCGGCCTGCGGTGGCTCTCGGCTGATCCGCAGCCACCAGACCGCGCTCATATGCGGCGCCGTCAGTCGTCCGTCATGCGGCGATGGTTTCACGACCTCGTTCTGAATGCGATCGCCTTTTCCGGGTGCAATATCGTCAGCGCAAGCCATGGTCACAGGAAGAGCAAGAGCCGCGCTCGCGAGGAGCGCTCTCCAGGCATGTCTTGCAGCGCTTGGCATGACGGGCCGGTTTCTCATCAGCCCATTCAGCCAGAATATTAGCCTTTACGGAAGTACGAAACGGTAAATGCCCGGCAG
Source organism: Rhizobium sp. 768_B6_N1_8 (assembly GCF_051811225.1). Taxonomy (NCBI): domain Bacteria; kingdom Pseudomonadati; phylum Pseudomonadota; class Alphaproteobacteria; order Hyphomicrobiales; family Rhizobiaceae; genus Rhizobium; species Rhizobium sp. 768_B6_N1_8. The sequence goes on from NZ_JBPWPV010000001.1 coordinate 3,212,111, forward strand.
TAAACGTAAATATACTGACGGTTCGCGCCCGCAACCCTCATACATATCAGGACGGGCCTGGCAAGATAAACATTCATTCGATTGACTGAAACTTTCGTTGGGGCTATACATGAGACATGACTGATGAACAAAGCCAACCGAACCGCGCCGAAATCACCCGGGAAAAGCTCCTGTCCGCGGCGCTCGATGTCTTCGGCCGCTATGGCTTCGACGGCACCTCGACGCGCCAGCTCAGCGAAGCCGCCGGCGTCAACCTTCAGGCCATTCCCTATTATTTCGGCGGCAAGGAAGGCCTCTATGTCGCGACGGCAGAATATCTGGTCTCGCGCATCGACCGCCGTGTCGGCTCCCTGCGCCAGCAGATCGGCGCCCATTTCATGGCGCTCGAGGCTGCGGGTCGGACACTGAGCGAAGAGGATGCGCGACGCCTGCTGACGGAGATGGGCGCGACCATGGTCAGCCTTTTCGTCAGCAAGGAGTCCGAGCCCTGGGCGCGCTTCATCATCCGCGAGCAGATGGAGCCGACCGAGGCCTTCGCCCGTGTCTATCAGGGCCTCATGCGCCCGATGATCGAAATGGCGCGCCGCATGATCGGCACCATCCTGCAGGAAGACCCGGCCAGCGAGCATGTGCGGCTGCGCACCCTCGCCTTCGTCGGCAACATCATGGTCTTCCGCGTCGCCCATGCGGCCGTTCTCGCCCAGATGGAGTGGCAGTCGGTCGGGTCAGAACAACTCCAGACCCTGCGTAACCTCGTTGCGGAGCTTGTCGGCCAGCTGCGTCAGGCGAAAGGAAATACCTGATGAGACGGATCCTCCCCCTTGCCATCGTCATTCTCCTCGCTGCGGGTGCCGCCGCCTGGTGGTATGGCCTGCCTCAGAAGCTCGGCTGGCTGCCGGAACGCACCAAGGAATTCGCGCTCTATGGCAATGTCGATATCCGCCAGGTCTCTCTCGGTTTCCGCGTCGATGGCCGGCTTGCCTCGCTCGCCGTCGATGAGGGCGACATGATCAAGAGCGGCGATGTGCTCGGCAAGCTCGACGTCGCACCTTTCGAAGCGGCTGTCGCCTCCGCGCAAGCCAATGTCGCCGCCCTGCAGGCGACGCTCGACAAGCTGAAGGCCGGTCCGCGCCCGACGGAGATCGCCCAGGCGCAAGCCTCCTACGATGAAAGCCTTGCTGCGCTGCGCAATGCTAATATCGCCTATGACCGCGCCCGACAGCTCCGCCCTCAGGGCACGATCTCAGAGGCGAACCTCGATCAGGCGACCGCCAATCGTTCGATGGCGGCAGCACGTGCGGATTCCGCCAATGAAGCGCTGAAACTCCTGCAGGAGGGTAGCCGCGTGGAAGACATTGCCAATGCCGAGGCGCAATTGAAGGCCGCGCAATCTGCATTGGTCTCTGCCCGCATCTCGCTTGCCGATACCGAACTGCGCGCGCCGAATGACGGTGTCATCCTGTCGCGCGTGCGGGAACCCGGCGCCATCGTTTCGCCGGCTGATACGGTCTATGTCCTCTCCCTCACGCAGCCGGTCTGGGTGCGCAGCTATGTCGCGGAAGGCGATCTTGGCCGCTTGCATCCCGGCATGAAGGTTCAGGTCACCTCGGATACGCAGCCGGACAAGCCCTATGAAGGCACGATCGGCTTCATTTCGCCGGTCGCGGAATTCACGCCGAAATCGGTCGAGACGCCGGAGCTTCGCACCGATCTCGTCTATCGCCTGCGCATCGTCATCGACAAGCCCGGCCCGGACCTGCGCCAGGGCATGCCGGTCACCGTGCACTTTCCCTCGCTGGCCGCACAATGAGCGCGTCTCCCGCCCCAAAGGATGAAGCGCTGGTGCGGCTTGCCGATGTAACCAAGCGCTTCAGCGATGGCCCGCCGGCACTCGATGCCGTCTCCGGCGAGGTGAAGGGCGGCGCGATCACCGGCCTCGTCGGCCCCGACGGCGCCGGCAAGACGACGCTGATCCGGCTGATGACCGGCCTGATGCTACCCGATAGCGGCACGGTGGAGGTGCTGGGCTTCGATACGCACAAGAACCCGGCCGCCATCCAGGCCTCGATCGGCTACATGCCGCAGCGCTTCGGCCTCTATGAGGACCTATCGGTTCAGGAAAATCTCGATCTCTACGCCGATCTGCGCGGCCTCCCAAAGGCCGAACGCGCAGCCTCCTTCGAGGAACTGCTGACCTTCACCGATCTCAAGCGCTTCACGACGCGGCTTGCCGGTAAGCTCTCGGGCGGCATGAAACAGAAGCTCGGCCTTGCCTGCGCACTGCTGAAGAAGCCGCGCCTGCTGCTGCTCGATGAACCGGGCGTCGGCGTCGATCCCATCTCGCGGCGCGATCTCTGGAAAATGGTCGAGAACCTGACACAGGAAGGCATCGGCGTGCTCTGGTCGACCGCCTATCTGGATGAGGCAGAGGCCTGTGATCACGTTCTGCTGCTCAATCAGGGCAAGCTGCTCTTTTCCGGCAAGCCGCATGACCTGACCGGTCGCGTGGAAGACCGCGTCTTCAAGGTGTCTGGTGTCACCGGCCGCAGGCGGCAGGTGCTGGCCGAACTGCTGCAGACAAAGGGTGTCATCGACGGCGTCATCCAGGGCGATGCCATCCGCCTCGTCACCGGCAAGGACGAGAGCCCTGACATCGGCAACGCCGGCGGCGAGGCAAAACTGACGCCCACCCCTGCCCGCTTCGAGGATGCCTTCATCGATATGCTCGGCGGCGGCCCCGGCGGACGCTCGAAACTCGCGGAAGCGCAAGCGGCGCCGAGCGAGATGGGTGATCGTCCCGTCATCGAGGCGCATGGCCTGACCAAGCGCTTCGGGGATTTCACCGCTGCCGACAAGATCACCTTCGATATAAGCCGCGGCGAGATCTTCGGCCTGCTCGGCCCGAATGGCGCGGGCAAGTCCACGACTTTCAAGATGCTCTGCGGCCTGTTGAAGCCGACGGAGGGCGAAGGCCGTGTTGCCGGCTTCGACCTGCGCAAGGATGCCGCCGAAGCCCGCAACCAGCTCGGCTACATGGCGCAAAAATTCTCGCTCTATGGCGATCTCACCGTCATGCAGAATCTCGAATTCTTCGCCGGCGTCTATGGCCTCTCCGGCAATCGCCGGCGCGAGCGCATCGAGTTGATGACCGATATCTTCGATTTCGGCCGCCACGCGCGCCATTCGGCCAAGGACCTGCCGCTCGGCCTGAAACAGCGCCTGGCGCTTGCCTGCGCCGTCATGCATGAGCCGCGCGCCCTCTTCCTCGACGAACCCACTTCAGGCGTCGATCCGATTACCCGGCGCGAATTCTGGACCCATATCAATGCACTCGTCGAAAAGGGCGTCACGGTGCTCGTGACGACGCATTTCATGGACGAGGCCGAATATTGCGACCGCATCTCGCTGATCTATCGCGGCCGCTCGATCGCGCTCGGTTCGCCTGATGAGCTGAAGGCGCGTGTCACAACCAAGGAGCAGCCGGACCCGACGATGGAGGACGCCTTCATCGCCCTTGTGCAGGAATCCGAAACGGAGGAAGCCGCATGAGCGCCTCCTCCCGCAGCCGCCGTTTCATCGCCCTCGTACGCAAGGAAAGCTATCAGGCGATCCGTGATCCCAGCACCATTCTCATCGCCTTCGTGCTGCCGCTAATCCTGCTCTTCCTCTTCGGCTATGGCGTATCGCTGGATACGACGCGCACCCGCATCGGCCTCGTGCTGGAACAGGCCACACCCTTGACGCAGGACCTCGCGGCAAGCTTCCAGGCCTCCCGCTATTTCTCCGTCACTGTCGGCCGCGACCGGCGCATGTTCGAAGAGGATCTCGTTCTCGGCAATGTGCGCGGCATCGTCGTCATCCCCGCCGATTTCACGACAGACTATGCCGCCGGCAACCGCCCGCAGATCCAGGTTCTCGTCGACGGCTCGGACCCGAATACCGCCAATTTCGTGCAGAACTATGCGCAAGGGACCGTCGCCAATTGGGAGCGGCAGCGGCAATCCGAGACGGTGGCCGCCGGTCCGCCGATCTCCATCGAGCAGCGCTTCTGGTTCAATCCGGAGCTCACGAGCCGCAACTTCCTCGTCCCCGGCTCCATCGCCATCGTCATGACGCTGGTCGGCACGCTGCTCACCTCTCTCGTCGTCGCCCGCGAATGGGAGCGCGGCACGATGGAGGCGATGATGGCGACGCCGGTGACATCAGCCGAACTGCTTGCCGGCAAGATCCTTCCCTATTTCCTGCTTGGCCTCGCCTCGATGACGCTCTGCGTACTGCTGGCCGTCTTCCTCTTCGGCGTGCCGTTCCGCGGCTCGGTCGCAGCGCTCTATGCCCTGTCAGCCGCCTTCCTGATCCCTGCGCTCGGCCAGGGCCTGCTGATCTCGACGGCAACCAAGAACCAGTTCCTCGCCTCGCAGATCGCGCTGATTACAGCCTTTCTGCCGGCCTTCCTGCTGTCGGGCTTTCTCTTCGAGATCAACTCGATGCCGGCAATCATCCAGTGGATCACCATCATCGTGCCGGCCCGCTATCTGATCCCCAGCCTGCAGACGGTGTTCCTGGCAGGCGATATCTGGCCGATGTTTGCCCGCTCCATCGCCGTCATGCTCACGATCGGCGGCATCATGTTTGTGCTGGCTGCCCGCAGCACCAGAAAGAGGATCGGCTGAGATGTGGTGGACCCGGCTGAAGGCCCTCATCGTCAAGGAACTGCTCGCCGTGATGCGCGACCCCAAGGGTCGCTTCGTGCTGATCGTGCCGCCCCTCATGCAGCTCCTCGTCTTTTCCTATGCGGCGACGCTTGAAGTGCGCAATGTCGATGTCATGGTGCTGAACCGCGACAGCGGTCATTGGGGGCAGGAACTGATCCAGCGCATCCAGGGCTCGCCGACATTCCGGCGCATCGAGACTCCCGATAACCAGACCGATATCCGCGAGGCGATCGACGGCCAGTCCGTCATTGCCGCAATCGAGATCGGCCCGGATTTCTCCCGCAACATCGAGGCCGGTATCCCCGCTGATCTGCAGATCATCCTCGACGGGCGCCGCTCCAACGCTTCCCAGATCGTCTCCGGCTATCTCACCCAAATCGGCATGACGCTTTCGACTGAGACGCCGGCAGGCCGGCGCGCCATGGCGAAGACGGTCGCGACCGTGCCGCGCAACTGGTTCAACGCCAACCTCACCTATCAATGGTTCATGGTGCCGAACCTGATCGCCAGCATCGCCTTACTCATCGGCCTCATCGTCACAGCGCTCTCCATTGCCCGCGAACGGGAACTCGGCACTTTCGACCAGTTGATGGTCTCGCCGCTGCGCGTCCATGAAATCCTGATCGGCAAGCTCATTCCGCCGATGATGATCGGCCTCTTCCACATGACGCTTTATGTGCTGGCGGCGATCTTCATCTTCGGCGTTCCCTTACGCGGCTCGCTCTTCCTGCTCTATGGCAGCTCGATCTTCTATCTGGGTTCGGTGGCAGGCCTCGGCCTCTTCATCTCGGCGCTCTCGATGACACAGCAGCAGGCGATCCTCGGAGCCTTCCTGTTCATGGTGCCGGCCATGCTGCTTTCGGGTTTCGCAACCCCGATCGAGAACATGCCGGACTGGCTGCAGCCCGTGACGATTGTCAATCCGCTGCGCTATTTCCTCATCATCGTCAAAGGCGTCTTCCTGAAGGATATTCCGGCCGCCGAGGTGCTGAACCAGACCATTCCGCTGGCGCTGATCGCCTGCGCGACACTTGGTGCTGCCGCCTGGCTATTCCGCCGCAGGCTGGAATAGCGCTGCCTCACACTATGTGACCTGCGCTTCCAAACCGTGACTCCGAAACGCTTCTCCGGCCGGAACATCGACATTGATGGGCTCGTTACCCCAGTGCAGACCAAAGCAATTCCAGCAGAAATGTGAACCGGTTTGCGTCCGGTGTTGCGTGAAAACACCGAGCAATTCCAGCAAAAGTGCGAAGCGTTTTTGCGTCCGGAATTGCGTGAAAACAAAGACATAGAGCTAAGGAGAAGCAAAATGTACAAGATCATTCTTGTCTCGAGCGCGCTTGCGCTCTCGTCTCTGGCCACGAATGCGATGGCCGATGGAGCCGTGACGGGTGCCGCCGGCGGCGCAATCACCGGCGCCATTGTCGGCGGTCCCGTGGGCGCTGCAATTGGCGGCGTGGCAGGCGGTGTAGCCGGTGCTGTCGTCGATCCGCCGCCGCGCGAGGTCGTAACCTACGTCCAGCAGCAGCCGGCACCGCCGTCAGCAGTGGTCGTGCAGCAGCCGATCGTGGTCGGCAAGCCGCTGCCCGCAGATGTTCAGGTGATCCCGGTGCCGGATAATCCGCGTTACGCCTATACCGTCATCAACGACCGCCATGTGATTGTCGAGCCGCAGACCCATCGTGTGGTTCAGGTGATCGAATAACAGGGAACTGGCCCCGCTTGCTTCAGCGGGGCCTTTTTCTATGTACGGTTCCGCAGGGCTTCCGCCTGCGCATAGAACTTCTTTTCCCACTCCTTGTGATTATCGAGCCCTTCGCGGATGAACGGCGTGAAAATCGCAAGATTGAGCAGAGCCCAGTTGATCAGCCGCGCCGGGAATTTCAGCGGCTTCACGAAATCGATGAACAGGACGACACGCGTCTTGTCCGTGTGGTTCCAGGCTTCATGCTCATAGGCGTCGTCGAAGATCAGCGCCTTGCCTTCCTGCCAGTGGCAGATCTGGTCCTTGACGCGGATGGCGAGCTTATCGGTCGCATCAGGCACGATCATACCGAGATGCAGGCGCAGCACGCCATTATAGGGGCCGCGATGGGCCGGCAGATGTTTGCCGGGCTCGAAGATCGAAAACATCGCCGTCTTCAGACCCGGGATATTCTGCACCGCCTTCCAGGTTTCCGGGCAGGCTTGGATATTCTGCTCCGACTTCACGCCGAAACCGACGAGGAAGAAGGTCTTCCAGCGATTGTCCTTGGAAATGGTCTGCACATCAGTGGAGATTTCCTGGAAGCTCGGCAGCTCGCTCTGGCGCACCAGCACGCGGTCGAGCTCGGCGCGGATCTCAGGCCAGGCCTTCTCGACCTCCTTCGCCCACGGGAACACCGCGTTGTCATAAACAGGCGGATTGCCGAGCTTGGCATGTTTGAAATTCAGGCCTTCGGCCCAGGCGACGATGCCCATGAAGAAGCGCGTGATGGCGCTGGGGCGATCCATGGGAGCGATCCCGGCAGTGGCGAAGCCCTGCGTTTCGGGAGTGGATACTGATTGTTCGGGAAGGGAGGTGTTGGCGATACCGTCTGTCATGGGCGTTCCATTGCGGGCCTTGGGAGATTGCATGGCCTTCCGCGCAGGAGCCGACACGACATCACCGCGTTGACCATTTCCTAGATATGGATAGTCACGCGCGCCGCTCAAGTACAGGTTTTGCGATCAAATGCCGCAGGAACCGCCGCACATTGTGACGGCGGTTCCGTTTGATAAATATCAGACTTTCAGCTCGCGGCGTTCGCGCTCGGTGACCATGGCAAGGTCGAGCACCTTCTGCAGGTTGGCCGCATGACGGAAGTTCGGGTCGTGCTGGACGCCCGTTGCCACGGCCTCGGCAAAGCGCTGGTAGTTGGTTGGAACCGGCGGCACGTCGACCGGCTTCCAGGTCGCCGTTTCCACATCCTCGCCGAGGCAGCCATGCAGCTCGGAGCCGCTTGGACGGTGGATGACCTCGAGGCTGCCCTTCTCGCCATAGATGCGCAGCTTCAGCTCGTTCAGATGACCGGTCGCCCAGCGGCTGGCATGGATGACGCCGAGGGCACCATTGGCGAAATCAACCGACATGGTGAAGCTGTCATTGGCATCGAGCATATATTCGCCGATCTGGCCGCCCGGCACTTTGTTGAAGGTCTTCAGCCGGGCGAAGACATGATCGATATCGGTCGCAGCGCCATAGGCCGCGAAGTCGAGGATATGAATGCCGACATCGCCGAGCACGCCGTTCGAACCGTGGCCGGTGGAAAGCCTCCACAGCCAGGTCGATTCCGTACGCCAATCGCCCCAGGCCCGCGACACCAGCCAGCTCTGCAGATAGGAGGCCTCCACATGCTTGATTGTTCCGAGCTCGCCTGACAGCACCATCTCGCGGGCGCGCTGCAGCGGTGCGACGTTGCGATAGGTGAGATTGACCATGTTGATGACGCCGGCGGTCTCAGCCGCTTCCGTCATCTCCAGCGCCTTGGGATAGTTTTCCGCCAGCGGCTTCTCACACAGCACATGCTTGCCGGCCGCGATCAGCGCCATGGTGGTCGGGTAATGGATTCGGTCAGGCGTGATATTCGTCGCCGCATCGAACTCGCCCCAGGCGATCGCCTCCTCCAGCGTCAGAAACCGCTTCTCGATATTGAACTTATCGGCGAATGCGGCAAGGCGGTCGGAATCCGTATCAACGGCGCCGACCACGGTCACGCCGTCCATATTCGCGAAATGGGCGAGCTGGTTTTTCGCCATCACGCCCGTACCAAGAACGAGTAGTCGCATGAATGCTCCTCAGCGGTAACCGGCTTCGCCGGCCTGGTGCAGTCTCGGGCCGCGTTCGACGATCGGCTCCAGTGCCTTCTCTACCGGCACATTTGGGGCGTCGGTGATACCAGTCAACGCACCCTCGGGGTTATAGGCCCATTTCACGCCGTTGATCAGCACCTTCTGCACGTTCGTATCGTGATAGGTCGGGTAGGTTTCGTGGCCGGGGCGGAAATAGAAGATGTTGCCGGCGCCGCGGCGCCAGGTCAGGCCAGACCGGAAGACTTCTCCGCCCTGGAACCAGGAGATGAACACCGTTTCCAGTGGCTCCGGCACGGAGAACTGCTCGCCGTACATTTCTTCGTTTTCCAGCTCGAAATGCTCGCCGAGACCAGCAGCGATCGGATGGCGCTGATTGATCGTCCACAGACGCTCGCGCTCGCCCGCCTCGCGCCATTTCAGCGCACAGGGCGTGCCCATCAGGCGCTTGAAGATCTTCGAGAAATGGCCGGAATGCAGCACGAGCAGGCCCATGCCTTCCCAAACCCGCTTGGCGACGCGCTCGACGACGGCATCGGAGACGGCACCATGGTCCTTGTGGCCCCACCAGGTCAGAACGTCGGTCTCGGCAAGCCGGGCTTCGCTGAGGCCATGTTCCGGCTCCTGCAGCGTTGCCGTGGTCGCGGAAATAGCCGGATCGGTGTTCAGCGCCTTGGCGATCGTGGTGTGCATGCCCTCGGGGTAAATGCCCCGGACGATCTCATTGGTTGTCTCATGGATGTTCTCTCCCCATACGACGGTGCGAATGGCCATGGCTATGCTCCTCTAGAACCTTTGGATTTTTGGCAAGCAGGAAGGTGGGATTCAAAGCGCTTTGGAAAGATGGCCAGCCAAAGCAGTCCCTCCTCCGCGTCAGAGGAAGACATAGACCTTTGTCGGTATTTTGACAAAGAGGATTTTTCCCGGTTTCACGACCGGGAAAAATCCCTTGTCACATCAATGGGAAATGGACTTGGAAAACAGGTTGACGACGACGACGCCAGAGATGATCAGGCCGAGGCCGATGATGGCGGGCGTATCCAGCCGCTGCTTGAAAAAGATGAGGCCGACGGAGGAAATCAGCACGATTCCCAAAGCGCTCCAAATCGCATAGGCGATTCCAACAGGAATATGCTTCAGCGTCAGCGACAGGCAGTAGAAGGCAGCCCCATAGCAGGCGACGACAAGCACCGTCGGCCCGAGGCGGGTAAACTGCTGGGAGAGCTGAAGTGCTGTCGTGCCGATAACTTCAAGCACGATGGCTGCAACGAGCAGCCCATAGACGGCAGCCGGGTTCATGGCGGTATTCCTTCTTGATCTACTTGTGGGTCAGCTCGATGAGGCGGGCGATCAGCTCTCGCCTCAGAGCGCCACTGATATCATGGCTTTCCAACGTATCTGCGAACCACAGACCGTCGGCGGCAAAACGCACGATCAGAGTGTCGAGCGCCGAGTCGGTGCCGATATATTCCTCGGCTCTTGCCGCCACCCATTGGCGCCATCGGAGGCGCAGCCGGGGTTCGGCGAGAAGCGCGATCGTCACCTGCGTCCAGCTTCTGGAATCGTCGGGGCGATCCTTCAGCCCGGACACCGCCTGCAGATAGGCGCGCGAGAAACGGCCCTGCGGCAGCGGATCGGCGCGCATCAGCTCGTCTATATCGGCGTCGAACTTCTCCAGCAGGCTCTCGAACAGGGCGTCCAGGAGCGCATTCTTCGTGGGGAAGTGATGCAGCAGTCCGCCCTTGCTGACGCCTGATGCAGCCGAGACCGCATCGAGCGTGACAGCGCTCATGCCACTCTCACCAGCAAGACGCGCGGCGACCTCCAGCAACTGCTGGCGCACGAGCACGGGTTGTTTCTTGCGATGATGAGCGTTTGACATGGATTTACAAAGATACCGTCCGGACGGTTTTGTCAAGAAGAATCGGCTGGGAACCCTGCCCCACAGGGATTATGCACGAAATGCCGCGCTGTTTTGATGACAGTTGCGATCCTTTTTGATCGGGTGCATCTAGAGCATCGGACCGAAAGGTGTGAAACGGTTTTCGGACAATCCGATGCTGGAACAAAAATCCAGAGTGGCGGAGGGAACGCCGGCGCTCTGGGGTGGGTATTAAAGGGATGGTTTCGTGCCGGAGCAGGCAACTTCACAGGTGACGACTTTGTATGAGGCGATCGGCGGCGATCCGGTCGTTCGGGCTTTGACGCATCGTTTTTACGAGTTGATGGATACGTGGCCGGAGGCGAAAAACGTACGCGCCGTGCATCCACCAAGCCTCGAAGGCAGCGAAGAGAAATTCTACGAATATATGACCGGCTATCTGGGCGGTCCGCCGCTCTATACCGACAAGCGCGGCCATCCCCGTCTGCGCAGCCGTCATTTCGTCGCCGAGATCGGGCCCGTCGAACGCGACGAATGGCTGATCTGCTTCCGCCAGGCGATGGACGAGACCATCGCCAGCCAGGCATTGCGCGACCTCATCTGGGCGCCGGTCGAGCGCCTCGCCCATCACATGCAGAACAAGGAATAGTCATGAGCCTGAACGCGCGTCTGGAACCGGTGCTCTATCTCTTTGCCGGCCTGTTCGGCCTTGCGGGCGTGGCCCTTGCCGCCCTTGCTGCTCACGGCGGCGGTGAGGCCAATCTCGCCGCCTCGGCCTCTGCCATGTGTCTCGCTCACGCCCCTGCCCTGCTGGCACTGGCGCTGGGTGCCGGCAAAATCAAAAGCGCCTGGCTGGCCGGTTTGCTGATGATTGTGGGGACGTTGCTCTTTGCGGGCGATCTCGTCACCCTGCGCTTTACCGGCTCCAGCCTCTTTCCCTATGCCGCGCCGACGGGCGGCTGGGCCATGATGCTGGGCTGGCTGGCAGTTTCGGCGAGCGCCTTCTTCCGCGTCAAGAGTTAAACTCTACGGCTGCGGTATGCGGCCAAAGCGCAGGAGATTGCCGTGCGGATCATGGATATAGAATTCCTCCATGTTCCACGGCCGCACCTCCATATCCGACAGGCGTGAAACGCCCTTCGTACGGTATTCCGCATGAAGGGCGGCAATGCCGCCGCCGCGCAGGTAGACGGATGTCTTTTCCGGCAGGCTTCGATCATCCGTCAGCCAGAAATGCAGCTCCATCTCGCCGCGCCTGAGGATCAGATAATCCGGCGTCTGGTGCACGATTTTGGCAAAGCCGAGCTGATCGCGATAGAAGGCGAGCGTCTCTGCGATATCGAGCGACGGCAGGACCGGCAGAACCTCGATACGATCGGGATTACCGCTCATATGCCGTCAACGACGTTGAAGCCCTCGAACACCGGTGGCCCCTTATACAGGCCCTTGTTGTCGCCTGCATTGCGATGCGCGGCGCGGAAATTCTCGGACTTCGTCCAGTTCAGAAAATCCTCTTCGCTACGCCAGAGCGTGTGGGAAGAAAACAGCGTATAGCCCTCCTCCGCATTGGCCTTGCCGCGCAGCAGCCGAAACTCGACGAAGCCAGGAACTTCGGAAAGGCTGGAATCGCGATTGCGCCAGACAGTCTCGAAATCACCCTCGGCGCCGGCTGCAACCTTGAAGCGGTTCATCGCGATATACATGGAAAACTCCTCACGCCTTTTTCTTGTCCGCCCGCTCCGCATAACGCGGAAAGGCGACGATATTATTGCCATCAACAGCGTCCGCGCCAATGGGTTTTGTAGCAGCTTCGCCGGGCATGCGCGCCTCCCAGGCGGGAAACAGTACCACATTGGGATAGCTGCGCTGGCGCGCAGCATTTTCCAGGAAAACCTCGTAAAGCTCCGGCACCAGGCCGTCGCCACCGTGAGCGGCGAGCTTATGCAGGCCGATCATTGTAAACCCGTCAGGGCGCCCATCATTCATCGGGAATTGTCTCGTTCGTTCATCGTCTGCAGCGCACGCTCCAGGCTGGACTTGCTGCCATTGCGTAGCGGGATGAAGGCCTTGCTGAACTTCTTGCAGCCGGTCTTCACACGCAGGCAGGCATCGTGGCTGATACAGTCGATGGGGCAGAAGACGCAGTCGACCGAGGGAAGCAACGTATCGATGCGGGAAACGGCTTCGCGAAGGCCGCCATCATGGTGGATGAGCTCGGCGCCGAAATTGCTGGCGATCTGGCGAAGATGCGCCACCTGGCAATCACGACCGCCGACATAGAGGAAACTGCGGCCATCCAGCTTGGAGCGGCCCGAGGAGATCTCTTTCGTCTCCTGATCGGCCTGAACACGGATCTCCCGGTTCGCCCCCTTCTTCGCCTTTCGAGCCATTTACCACCCGTTCGCTCGTTGATCGTCACACGATTCCTGCGTGTGCGAACGGACCTTATTAAACTTGATTTTTAGAGTAAAGTATAAAGTTGATTATTTTTATCATATTATCGGCGCGTGACCTGAACCGGAAATGTGTAGCTGTGCGATGAACCCATTTCATCCGGCAGAGCCGGAAGATTGCAGGAAGCTATCCTGCCGAGAGCCGCATTATCCACATCCGGACGGCCCGAGCCTCTGACGATACCCGACGACGTTATGTCGCCGCTGCGGCTGACCGTAATGCGAACCGTCAAGGTGACAGGATCATCGCGATACCGTGACTCCATCCGATCAACGCAGCGGAATAGGCGCGAAATGAGTTTGCCTTTGTAATTGGCTTCCGATGCTCCGCCAGACCCACTCCTTCCGCCTGCCGAGCGCGAATTATCATCGGAGTTGGCGTCGGCCTGACCGTCGGCGGCCCCTCGACGCGACTCCTGCTTCGCATCTCCTTCCGACCCCTGCGCCTTCTTCGGTGGCAGTTTTCTTTCCACCGGCTTCTTTTCCGCAGTTTTTTCCGGCTTTGGCTTCGGCAAGGGTGTGACTATCTCGGTTGGAGGCGCCGGCTCAGGAGAGATCGCAGCCGTCTCTACAGGCTTTATCTCCGCCGGTTCAGACTGCATCGCCACGGCCACCGGCGGTTCAGAAGAAATCACAGGTGTGTTCGGCGTCACGACAGCTGAAGGAGTTACAGGAGCCTCCGGTGTCACCGGCGTCTCCGCCGTCTGTTCTGGCACGACCGTCGACATTGGCTGAGCGACTGAAGTTTCCGCAGGCGTTTCCGACACCAGAACTTCCGGTTCAACCGCCGCTACTGTTTCCGGTGATTGACGGGTAACCTCCTGTGCAGGCTGAACAGTCTCGGTCTCTACTGGCTGCACTTCGGTCGGCTGGACAGTCTCCGGCTGAACGGCCTCAGGCTGCGCCTCTGTCGTTTCCATTGGCTTAATCGTGTCCGGCTGCACCGTCTCAGGAATGATCTCTTCCTGAATCGTTACTTCTGTCTCGCCGGCAGCACTTTGATCCGCATCCGAACTGCCAAGCATGACGACGCTAATTGCTGCGCCCGCTTCCATCAACGCCTCCTCAGGCGCCTTCGGAAAGGCAACGATCAGCGCCGTCGCCAATGCCGCATGAAATAGCAGCGAGCAGATACACGTGACCGTCAGCCGCCGCCGCACCGGCGCCTTCTCGTCTTCCTGCTTTTCCACTGCCGCATCCATCGGCGGCGGGGTGACGGAAGAGGTCGATGCGGTTTCCGGATGATCGGGGAAAGACGATATCTGCGCGAAACGCGCATAATGAATAACCTGCTCGCCGGCCGGCTGGCGCTGCGCATTGCGCAGATCGGAAAGCTCGTGGCCAGGATGCATGCCAGGAGTGTTGTCGTTCAGGCTCTCGTCAGCGCTCGCCTCCTCGATGAGCACCTGTCTCGATCTGGACTTCGCTGAAATTGCCATTTGACGCCTCGGACAGCCTGGAACATGCGCCGGGCTTCACCCCGGCCTGGGTCTTAGCCTTCGAAAGGAACTGTTATCTGCGAGCGGGTCACGAGACCCTTCATGCATTCGCCGGCGGCCGGCCCGTCGCAGACCGGTGTGTCGTTGATGAGGATGCGCGTGACCGTCTCGCACTTGACGTTCGGCATATCGAACTGGCGCACGCGCTTCTTGCCCTGCGGCAGATCGCGGAAATCGAGCACGGTGATACGGTCGACGGCATTCTTGTCGTTGAAGAAGGCGAGTTCGAAGGAGATCTTGTTGATCGGCGTCTGCAGATTGTTCTCGGCAACGAAGGTCATCATGCAGCCCTTCTGCGAGGGCGCCAGCGCATTGAGCTCGACGTCAAGTTTGGCGGCTGCAGTCGCATCCTGCGCATAGGCCTGTGCAATACCCGACACCGAAAACAGCACACTAGCCCCAAACGCAGCAAACCGACCCGTCATCATCGCCTCTCCATAAGCAAATTGACCGCCGTCCAGCGGCTTCAAAACAGCAGGATCAAAAACTTGACTGCTTTTGTCTTCAATTATTGCGTCTTTAAAAAACTATGAGTATGAGAGTCAAGTTAATTGTAACCGGAACCGGGGCCTTCACCCCCGCAATCACGGAATAAGCCAACCGAAATGATGGTTGAAAAGCCAGATACCTTTAAGCTCGCACCGCCGCGGAACGGACCTGCGGTGGCCGAGATCCGCGTTCTCGAAAGCGGCGATCTTTTTGCCGGCTCAAACGAGATCATGATTCGGCACGACGGCGTGATCTACCGCCTGAAGATCACCCGTCAGGGCAAACTCATTCTCAACAAATAAGCTCAATAGCAGGGTAGAACATGACCGAGCAGACCAGACCGGCACCATCCGAAATCCGCGCATTCCGCGCTGAAAATCCGAAGATGCGCGAGCGCGATATTGCCGCGCAGCTCAAGATTTCCGAGGCGGCCCTCGTCGCCGCCGAAGTCGGCGTCAGTGCTATCAGAATCGATGCCAGCGCCGTCAAGCTGCTCGAACGTGTCGCCGATCTACGTGAAGTCATGGCCCTGTCGCGCAACGAAAGCGCCGTACACGAGAAGATCGGTGTCTACGAAAACATCAAGGTCGGCGAGCACAACGCCATCGTACTCGGCGAAAACATCGATCTGCGCGTCTTTCCAAGCCGCTGGGTCCACGCCTTTGCCGTCACCAAGAAGGACGGCGACACGGAGCGCCTCAGCCTCCAGTATTTCGACAAGATGGGCAACGCCGTCCACAAGATCCATCTGCGCCCGGCATCCAATGTCGAGGCCTACCATCGCATCGTCGCCGAGCTGAAGCTCGATGACCAGGGCCAGGAACTCGTCGAAGCGGAGGCTTCCCCGGATGTTGACGAAGACGGCGATGTCAGCCGCGAAGAGCTGCGCGACAACTGGAGCAAGATGACCGACACGCATGAATTCTTCGGCATGCTGAAGCGCCTGAAGATCGGCCGCCAGGCCGCCGTGCGCACGGTTGGCGACGACTATGCCTGGAAGCTCGACAATACGGCGACGGCAGAGATGATGCATGCCTCCGTCAAATCAGGCCTGCCGATCATGTGCTTCGTTGCCAATAACGGCATCGTGCAGATCCATTCCGGCCCGATCTTCAACGTCCAGCCGATGGGTCCGTGGATCAACATCCTCGACGAAACCTTCCATCTGCATCTGCGCCAGGACCACATTGCCGAGACCTGGGCCGTACGCAAGCCGACCAAGGACGGCCACGTCACCTCGCTCGAAGCCTATGACGCCAACGGCAACATGATCATCCAGTTCTTCGGCAAGCGGAAGGAAGGCTCCGACGAGAATGCCGGATGGCGTGACATCATGGAAAACCTGCCGCGAGCCACAAGCGTCGCCGCATAAGGATCGCAACGATGAAGATGCTTAGAAACCTGCGCCGGATCCGCCTCCGGGAACTGGCCTTGACGGCGGCTGTCATGGCCCTGCCGCTGATCCCGGCAGCACCAGCGGGCGAAAGCTTCGCTTTCATCCGCCCCGCCCATGCCGAGGACAAGGTGCTCGACACCTCGCGGCTGGTTTCGGTCGGCGGCGACGTCACCGAGATCATCTACGCGCTTGGAGAAGAAAACAGGCTGATCGCCCGCGATACCACGAGCATGTTTCCCGAAGCCGCCCTGAAGCTGCCTGATGTCGGCTACATGCGCGCCCTTTCGCCGGAAGGCATTCTTGCCATGAACCCGACGGCGATCATCGCCGTCGAGGGCTCCGGACCGCAGGAAGCGCTGAACGTCCTGAAGAATGCCAGCGTGCCCTTCGAAACCGTTCCGAATGCCTATACGCGCGACGGTATCATCGCCAAGATCGATCGCGTCGGTACGCTGCTGAACGTGCCGGAAAAGGCAAAGGCGCTTGAAGAAAAGGTCGGCGCGGATATCGATGCCGCCGTCACCGAAGCCGAAAAGCGCCCCGAGGCCGAGCGCAAGCGCGTTCTCTTCATCCTCAGCGCCCAGAACGGCCGTATCATGGCGTCGGGCACCGGCACCGCCGCAGACGGCGTCATCAAGCTTGCCGGCGCCATCAATGCGGTCGGCGAATTCCCGGGCTACAAGCCGCTCACCGACGAGGCGATCATCAGCGCCAAGCCGGACGTGATCCTGATGATGAACCGCGGCGATGGTGCCGGCACCAAGAACGAGGATCTGCTGGCACAGCCCTCGATCGCGCTGACGCCGGCCGGCGAGAAGAAGGCGATCATCCGCATGGATGGCCTGCATCTCCTGGGCTTCGGTCCGCGCACGGCAAGTGCTGTTCGCGAACTCAACGCGGCGATCTACGGGGGCTGACGATGGCCGTTTCGGAAGCCATGATGGAAAACAGGCGATCCTTCTCGGCGGCATTCCGCAGACCCCGGCAGGCGGGCGACAGAACCGAGCTCGCTCTGCTGGGCATCGCCTTCCTTGTCGTGGCCTCCGTCTTCGCCCTGCTCTTCTCCATCACGACCGGGGCGTCGGACGCCTCCATCCTCGATGTCATCAGAAACATGGCGGGCTCCGAAACGGCGCTCAGCGCCCGTGATCGGATCATCATCTTCGATATCCGCCTGCCCCGCGCCATCCTTGGCTTCCTGATCGGCGGATCGCTCGCCGTCTCCGGCGCCGTCATGCAGGGCCTGTTCCGCAACCCGCTGGCCGACCCCGGCCTTGTCGGCGTCTCCTCGGGCGCAGGCCTCGGCGCCGTCGTGATGATCGTGCTCGGCGGCACCATTGCCGCGCCCCTCTACCTTGCACTCGGCATCTATGCCCTGCCGCTTGCAGCCTTCGGCGGCGGTCTCGCCACCACGCTGCTGCTCTACCGGGTCGCCACCAGCAATGGCCAGACTTCGGTCGCCACCATGCTGCTTGCCGGCATCGCGCTCGGAGCCTTGGCTGGGGCGCTGACAGGCGTGCTGATCTACATGGCGAACGACCAGCAGCTGCGTGACCTCACCTTCTGGGGCATGGGCTCGCTTGCCGGCGCAACCTGGGTCAAGATATCAGCAGCCGGCCCTATCATCCTTCTGTCCTTCATTGCCCTGCCCTTCATGGCACGCGGCCTGAACGCAATCACACTCGGCGAGGCCGCGGCTTTCCACATGGGCGTGCCGGTCCAGCGGCTGAAGAATATCGCCATCGTCACCGTTGCGGCTGCAACCGGCGCTTCGGTTGCCGTCAGCGGCGGCATCGGCTTCGTCGGCATCGTCGTGCCGCATATATTGCGCATGGTGATCGGCCCGGACCATCGCTTCCTCCTGCCGGCCTCGGCCCTGCTCGGCGGCTCGCTGCTGATCTTTGCCGATGTACTCGCCCGCACAATCGTGGCACCGGCCGAACTGCCGATCGGCATCATCACGGCAGCCGTCGGCGGTCCCTTCTTCCTCTGGATCCTGTTGCGGCAGCGCTCGCGCCTTGCCCTTTGAGTTTGTTCGATGATCGAAGTTTTCGGCGTCTGCGTGCACCTCTCCGGCAAGACCATCGTTCGCGATGTTGCCTTCACTGCGAAGGCGGGCGAACTGACCGCCATTGCCGGCCCGAACGGCTCCGGCAAGACGACGACGATGAAAGCCGTTTCCGGCGAGCTTGCCTATGACGGTTCCGTTCGTCTCAACGGCGAAGAGGTGCACACACTGAAGCCCTGGCAGCTTGCCTCCATTCGCGGGGTCCTGCCACAGGCAAGCAGCATCTCCTTTCCCTTCACCGTGCGGGAAATCG
Source organism: Rhizobium sp. 768_B6_N1_8 (assembly GCF_051811225.1). NCBI lineage: Bacteria > Pseudomonadati > Pseudomonadota > Alphaproteobacteria > Hyphomicrobiales > Rhizobiaceae > Rhizobium > Rhizobium sp. 768_B6_N1_8. The sequence goes on from NZ_JBPWPV010000001.1 coordinate 3,230,694, forward strand.
TCCGCATGGGCCTGACATCAGGCCTCAACCTTCACTCCGATCGAGCCGAACAGACAGCCGCAAAAGCGCTTGCCGCCGTCGATCTCACTGGCTTCGAGGGGCGCTTCTATCAGGAGCTCTCAGGCGGCGAGCAGCAGCGCGTTCAGCTTGCCCGGGTGCTCTGCCAGATCGCCGAGCCGGTCGTTGACGGCAAACCCTGCTGGCTGCTGCTGGATGAGCCGGTCTCCAGTCTCGACATCAGCCATCAGCTGACGATCATGACGCTGGCGCGCGATTTCTGCGAACGCGGCGGCGGGGTGATCGCTGTCATGCACGATCTCAACCTGACGGCCCTCTTCGCCGACAGGATCGTATTGATGAAATCCGGCCGGCTGGCAGCCGCTGGCAATGTGCGTGAGGTACTGACGGACGAAACCATGCAATCCGTCTTCGGCTGCCCGTTGCGCGTCAATCAGGTGCCAGTCGACGGCACGCCCTTCGTGCTTGCGCACAGCGCGCTTCCCGCCTACTGAGGAACCTTTCCAGCCCAAATGCGTTGTCCGCAATGATTTGGGTCAAAGCCGGGTGTTCTCTTCCGTGCCATTGATGGCGCTGACCCTGTGTGAAACCGGGCGGTGCTTGTCCGCGCCCAGCTATGGAGACAGTCATGGCCTATTCCCTCTTCCAATCCAGCCGCAGCCGCCGCAACGGCGCTCTCCACAATCTCGAAGCCAGTATCGAGGATCAGATCGAAGCCCTGCGCGAAGAGCTCGCCGAACTGACGCATGTTCTCGGCAAGACCTCCCGCCATCAGGGTGAAAAGCTGCGCTCGCAGGCATCCACAAGCTACGAGGACATCCTCGGCCGCAGCGAGGATCTGCTGAACGAACTGCAGCAGAGTTACCTGCGCGGCGCAAGCGAAGTGCGCAATACGGTCCGCCGTCACCCGCTGGCAACAGTCGGTGCCGCTGCCGCCTTCGGCCTGCTTATCGCCATGCTCGCCCGCCGCTAGGAGGCTCGATGCTCTTCCCGATCCTGAGCCTGCTCGTAGGCACCAGCGTTCACCGCACGGTGGAACGCACCAAGCGCAACGGCATCTTCATCGCCGTTGCGTTGCTCTTTCTGCTGACCGCCTATGCGCTTGCCGTGACCGCAGGAGCGATCTGGCTGGCAGGCATCTATGGGCCGATCGGCGCTTCGCTTTTCCTGGCAGCCTGCGCCTTGCTGATCGCGATCACCGTCTTCGTCGTCATGGCAATCATGAATCGCCAGGAAGCCCGTCGCGCCCGCGAACGTCGAGCCGCACTTGAATCCCTGGCAACCGTCGGCCTCGGCCTTGTCCGCTCTCAGCCGCTGTTGACTGCAGGCATAGTGGCCGCTCTTGTCGCCGCCAATCTCGTGGGTTCGAAGCGGGACGACTGACGTTCCGCAGCACCTTTCACTTTCCCGACATTGCTTTTGTCGCAAATATATCCCGCGCCCAAATCCTTGGGCGCGGGATACTGCATTCCAGCGAGTGATCGCATCGACGCTGTGGTGCCCGGTTTTTCGACGACCAGCTCAGGCAGGCAGGTGACCGGGACGCCAAATAAAAAGCCGGCGCCCCGTAGGGCAACCGGCCTTCCTTCCTCCCACGGAAACAAATTGATCAGAAGGCAAAGGCCTTCGATGTCAGCGGCGCCGACGTGGCATCCGGGCCGAAATCCGCCTCGCCTGATATCTGCAGGAGATCCTGCAGACGCTGGCGTGCGCGGTTCACACGGCTTTTGATGGTACCGACGGCGCAGCCGCAGATTTCCGCCGCTTCCTCGTAAGAGAAGCCCGATGCGCCGACGAGGATGATCGCTTCGCGCTGGTCCGGCGGCAGCTGGTCCAGCGCCTTCTTGAAGTCCTGCAGGTCGAGTGCGCCGTATTGGGCCGGATGTGTCGCCATGGATTCGGTAAACAAACCGTCGCTGTCCTGCACCTCACGCCCGCTCTTGCGCATCTGGCTGTAGAGCTCGTTGCGCAGAATCGTGAAGAGCCAGGCCTTCATGTTGGTGCCCATCTCGAAATGGTCCTGCTTGGCCCAGGCCTTCATGATGGTGTCTTGAACCAGGTCGTCGGCGCGATCGTGCCGGCCGATCAGGGATATGGCGAAAGCGCGAAGGCTTGGCAGTGCCGCCAGGAGTTCGCGCTTGAAGCTCGGTTGCGCTTTTTCCATGCGGGTATTCCTATTCGGCCATCTTGGCGGAAGCCATCAATTCGGCCTGGTCGAGCTTTTCCAGCAGATCGAGAAAGCGGTCGGGAATAGCTTCCTCCTGCGCGGCGGCATAGAGCGACCGCAGCCTGACGCCGATCTGATTGTTCGGATCCAGTATGTCGCTCGCCCGCAGCTCCAGCTGGCGCTCGTCCGGTGCTTCTGTCTTTGCTGTCGTCATCAACTGATCACTTCTTGCCTGTTGTCTCGGGATGAAAGGCAAAGTCTGCTGTGAAAGATAAATGGAACGTATATCCAATCGATCAAGCCGGTTCTTTCGAACCCTTGATGCAATAGATCCATTCCGCTCACATGGGTCAAAACGTGACGCCCTTCATTTGTCGGCTAGGATAATGCGGCGCTGCAAAAAAAGTTCCTTCCATCAGGAACTTTTTTATCAAGACAGCGTTTTCAGATCATTGCAGCTATTCATGGCCTGTAGACGGGAGTTTTTAATGACACTTTCCACTCGAATTGCGCCGCACCTTCCTTATCTGCGTCGCTATTCCCGCGCGCTTACCGGCACTCAGACTTCTGGCGATGCTTACGTCGCCGCCGTCCTGGAAGCGATCATCGCCGATCTCTCCATATTCCCGGATACCGCGAATGACCGCGTCGCACTCTACAAACTGTTCACGCAACTGTTTGGTTCCACTGCGGTCGAGATTCCCGAACCATCCTCTCCCTATGCCTGGGAACAGCGCGCGACGCTGAACCTCTCGAAGGTTTCGCCCCTCGCCCGGCAGGCTTTCCTGCTCGCCTCCGTCGAGAATTTTCGTGTCTCCGAGATCGCCGACATTCTCGAAATCAGCGATGACGAAACCATGGAGCTCCTCGACAAGGCTTCGCACGAGATCTCGCGCCAGGTGGCCACCGATATCATGATCATCGAGGACGAACCGCTGATCGCCATGGATATCGAGCAGATGGTCGAGAGCCTCGGCCACCGCGTTACCGGCATCGCCCGCACCCATACGGAAGCCGTGGCACTCTATAACAAGACCAAACCAAGCATGGTTCTGGCCGATATCCAGCTTGCCGACGGCAGCTCGGGCATCGATGCCGTCAACGATATCCTGAAGACATCGAGTGTGCCCGTCATCTTCATCACCGCCTTCCCCGAGAGATTGCTGACTGGGGAGCGGCCGGAGCCCACCTTCCTGGTGACCAAGCCCTTCAACCCCGACATGGTCAAGGCTCTGATCAGTCAGGCGCTTTTCTTCAATGAAACGACCCGTGTGGCGGCCTGAAACATGAATTTCAGCCGCGCCGGAACCATTCCGGTAGCGATGCGTTCCGGCTCTGCCGGAGCGTATTGGCGGCTTTAACGGTTTTTGCAGCGCTTGCTTTTAGAATGACCGGCAGTTTTGTCGGGAGGGGTAACATCCCTCCGTATCTTCGAAGGGACTGAGGAAAGGCGGCCGAGTGAATACGACTGGACCACTGTCCGGAACGCCTTTCACCACCGAAGGCAAGGCGGCCATTATGGAGCGCGCGCTCGCCAGCGCCGCTATCTCTATCCTGTATCAGGATGCGGGCCTTGCAATAATCTATGCCGAAAACCTTCTCCCCTATTTCCAGAAGCGTTTTGTCGCCGGTGGTGATGACGGTTCGCTGTTTGGCGAAGCACACGGCAAATCCCTTGCCGCGATGAAGCGGATGGTGCTTGAGACCGGCGCCTCCAGCAATGCCGAGGTCGATGTTGCAATCGACGGCGAAGTCAGGACATTCGAACTGAACGTTCAACGCACCGGCGCGCACGGCAATTACGGCCTGCTCTCCGTCATCTCGGAGATTACCGAAAGCCGGCATCGCGAAAAGGTGCTGAAATCGCTGCTGCGCGAGCTTTCCCACCGCTCCAAGAACCTGCTTGCCATCATCCAGGGTATCGCCACGCAGACCGCGCGCAACACCATTTCTCTCGATGCTTTCCTGATGAAATTCCGCGGCCGTCTTCAGTCGCTCTCCAACTCGCAGGATCTGATCACCGATTCCAGCTGGCGCGGTGCCTTTCTGTTCGAGCTCGCCGGAAAGCAGTTCGCCCCCTACTGGCCGGAAACATCAGGCTCAATGCCGATCTTTGGCATCAACGCCCATCTGACACCAAACGCCGCCGTGCATGTCGGCCTGGCGCTACATGAACTGATCGTCAATTCCGCCTCCTATGGCGCAATCGCCAGCGGGGCGACATCGGTCACGCTGAATTGCCGGGAGGCAAAGATCGCCGGCCGCCGGGCAATCGAACTCGCCTGGGTGGAAGTGCTTCCGAACAGTGCCGATGTGCACGAATTCAGCGAAAACAGCTTCGGCCGCACGGTGCTGGAGCGTGTCGTGCCCTCCTCCGTCAACGGCAAGGCCGAATTGACGCTCGTACCCGGCCGCATTGAATATCACCTGACCGTTCCGGAAACGGAATTCGAAATCCTGAAACGCACTTGAGACGTTTTACCGCTGCACGTTTTGCCGGAATGCCTGCTTGCTGAAATTGTTGGGACCTAGACGGAAAAACAGCCGGTGCGAGGGCGGCGCACCGGCTGTCTCCACTCACCGGGAGGGGACCGTGAGTTCGTCCGAATGATGGGTTGGGGGCGCGCATGTTGGGTCGATGCGGTCATCATCCGGATATCGCATTAACTACGCTCATTAACTTTGGTTCCCCCGGTTCGAAAAAAATTTGGCCTTTTGTCAATTTTTTCTCGGACACCCGAACTGGGTTGCCACTCAGATCCACCCAATCGGAAGGCAGAGCCTGCCTAAAGAATTATCATGACAAACAAAATCAATTACTTACATGACGCAGACGAAAGAAAAGTGCCAAAATTTTACCGTTTGATAAATTTTTGAACCTGAGTTACGATTCCCTCACTAGTCGTTACCAATAAAGAGGGAACTTCAATGGAACGCCTGGAAACTGGGATTCGTGCTGGCCGGCTTTCGTCCGCCGAGTACGAGGCTAATTTTTCCGATCTTCATCCGCGCCTCGACAACCACGAAGCGCTGGTCGCCGCCGACCGCTGTTATTTCTGCTATGACGCGCCGTGCATGACGGCCTGTCCCACCTCCATCGATATTCCGCTCTTCATCCGCCAGATTTCGACCGGCAATCCGATCGGCTCGGCGAAGACGATCTTCGACCAGAACATCCTTGGCGGCATGTGCGCCCGCGTCTGTCCTACCGAAGAGCTCTGCGAACAGGCTTGTGTGCGCAACACGGCCGAAGAGCGCCCTGTCGAGATCGGCCGCCTGCAGCGCTATGCGACGGATGCGGCAATGGCCGCCGACAAGCAGTTCTATCGGCGTGCGGAACCGACCGGCAAGAAGATCGCCGTCGTCGGCGCCGGTCCCGCCGGCCTTGCGGCAGCCCACCGCCTCGCCGTCAAAGGCCATGATGTGGTGATCTACGACACCAAGCCGAAATCCGGCGGCCTCAACGAATATGGCATCGCCACCTACAAGACGGTCGATGACTTCGCGCAGAAAGAGGTCGACTACGTCCTTTCGATCGGCGGCATCGAGGTGAAGCACGACCAGCAGCTCGGCCGCGATTTCTCGCTCTCCGACCTGCAGGGCCAGTACGATGCCGTCTTCCTCGGCCTCGGCCTTGCCGGCGTCAACGCATTGCGCGTCGACAATGAAAACCTGCCTGGTGTCGATGATGCAGTCGATTTCATTGCCGCCCTGCGCCAGGCCGGCGACAAGGGCGAGATCGCCATCGGCCGCCGCGTCGTCGTTCTCGGCGGCGGCATGACGGCAATCGATGCCGCCGTGCAGGCAAAGCTTCTCGGCGCCGAGGAAGTGACGATCTGCTACCGCCGTGGCAAGGAGCACATGAACGCCTCGGAATTCGAGCAGGATCTCGCCACCTCCAAGGGCGTCATCATCCGCCACTGGCTGGCGCCGAAATCCATCCTCTCGCAGGATGGCAAGGTGGCGGCAATCGAGGTGGAATATACCGCAATCGTCGGTGGTCGCCTTTCCGGCACCGGCGAGACGGGTGTGATCGCCACCGACCAGATCTTCAAGGCAATCGGCCAGACATTCGAGACCTCAGGTCTCGGCGCGCTGCGGATGGAATCCGGCCGCATCGCAGTTGATGCCGAAGGCCGCACATCGGTTGATGGCGTCTGGGCTGGCGGCGACTGCGTCTTCGGTGGTGAAGACCTCACCGTCTCTGCCGTCGCCCATGGCCGCGATGCGGCCGAATCCATTCACCGTACCCTGTCCGCCGCAGCCGCTCCGGCTGTCGCCGTCGCCTGAAGGGGAGAATGAACAATGGCTGATCTCCGCAATAATTTCGTCGGCATCAAGTCCCCGAACCCCTTCTGGCTCGCCTCCGCACCGCCGACCGACAAGGCCTACAATGTCGAGCGCGCCTTCAAGGCCGGCTGGGGCGGCGTCGTCTGGAAGACGCTAGGTGAAGAAGGCCCGCCTGTCGTCAACGTCAATGGTCCGCGCTACGGCGCGATCTGGGGTGCCGACCGTCGCCTGCTCGGCCTCAACAATATCGAGCTCATCACCGACCGCGACCTGCAGACCAACCTGCGCGAAATGAAGCAGGTCAAGATGAATTGGCCCGACCGGGCGCTCATCGCCTCGATCATGGTGCCCTGCGAGGAACAGGCCTGGAAAGCCATCCTGCCGCTGGTGGAAGAGACCGAAGCAGACGGTATCGAACTGAACTTCGGCTGTCCGCACGGCATGTCCGAGCGCGGCATGGGCTCGGCCGTTGGACAGGTGCCAGAATATATCGAAATGGTCGTGCGCTGGTGCAAGCAATACACGCGCATGCCCGTCATCACCAAGCTGACGCCCAACATCACCGATATCCGCCGCCCTGCCCGCGCCGCCAAGGCCGGCGGCACGGACGCCGTCTCGCTGATCAACACGATCAACTCGATCGTCTCGGTCGATCTCGACAATTTCGCGCCAAACCCGACCGTTGGGGGCAAGGGCAGTCACGGCGGCTATTGCGGCCCTGCGGTGAAACCGATCGCGCTCAACATGGTCGCCGAAATCGCTCGCGACCCGGAAACCTACGGCCTGCCGATCTCGGGCATCGGCGGCATCACCACCTGGCGGGACGCTGCCGAATTCCTCGTCCTCGGCGCCGGCAACGTCCAGGTCTGCACGGCGGCCATGACCTACGGCTTCAAGATCGTGCAGGAAATGATCACGGGCCTTTCCGACTGGATGGACGAAAAGGGCCACAAGACCCTCGACGACGTCACCGGCCGCGCCGTGCCCAACGTCACCGACTGGCAGTACCTCAACCTCAACTACATAGCGAAGGCCAAGATCGATCAGGACGCCTGCATCAAATGCGGCCGCTGCTACATCGCCTGCGAGGACACCTCGCACCAGGCAATCACCAACTTCGTCGACGGCGTTCGCCATTTCGAGGTGATGGACGAGGAATGTGTCGGCTGCAATCTCTGCGTCAGCGTCTGCCCGGTCGAAAACTGCATCACCATGGAGCAGCTTCCAGCTGGCGCCCTCGATAAGCGCACCGGCAAGGTGGTCGATCCGAACTACGCCAACTGGACGACCCACCCGAACAACCCGATGGCGCGCCAGGCTGCGGAGTAAAATCTCCGAAAAGCCTGATAAAAAAGCCGCCCAAGGCGGCTTTTTCTTTATCCGTTTATTCTCAAAGCCCGAATGATTTCCGATACGCGCTCGGACTCGTCCCGAGCCGCCGGCGGAAATGATGGCGCATGGTCGCCAACGTGCCAAACCCGCTGGCGATGGCGATATCGTCGAGCGACACGGCAAGCTCCTTCTCCAGAAGATCGCGCGCCTGCCGCAACCGTTCCTTCAGCAGCCATTCGCCGACACTGTCGCCTGTCGTCGCCTCGAAGCGGCGCTGGAAGGTGCGCATGCTCATGCCGGCCTTGCCGGCAAGCAGGCTGATCGGCTGCTCCTCAGCCAGACGCTCCCGCATCCATTCGATCAATGGTCCGAGACGAATGCCCTCGCGTTCCTCCGGCACGGGGGCCGCAATGAACTGCGCCTGTCCGCCTTCGCGATGCGGCGGAACGACGAGACGACGCGCCACGCTGTTGGCCGCATCCGGGCCGAAGTCACCGCGCACCACATGCAGGCAGAGATCGATGCCTGCGGCACTGCCCGCCGCCGTCAGGATGCTGCCCTCGTCCATGTAGAGCACGTCGGCATCGAGCGCGATGTCGGGGTAACGTTCGGCAATCGAGGCGATATAGCGCCAATGGGTCGTTGCCCGCCGCCCGGCGAGCAGTCCTGCCGCGGCAAGCACGGCGACCCCCGAGCATAGCGACATCACCCGCGCTCCCCGTTCATGGGCAGCACGCAAGGCAGCAATCAAAGCTTCCGGCACCGGCGCATCGATCGCCCGCCATCCCGGCGCGATGATGAGATCCGCCTCGTCAAGCAGTTCCAGCCCTCTGTCGACCGCAACCGTCAACCCGCCGGCCGCCCGCAGCGGACCGGCCTCGATGCCGGCGACCGAGAAGCGATACCAGCCCTCGCCCATCTCCGGCCGCGACAGGCCGAAGACCTCGTAGGCAATGCCGAATTCGAAAGTGCAGAGCCCATCATAGGCAAGCGCTACGACGTGCGGTCCCCGTGTCTTGCGAGCATCCGATTTTGGCATGATCTTTACGCTATCCGTCATGATGGCCAATTTCGTCCATCACTATCATCGCCAATGATCGGCTGCAATCAAAGGCAAGAAAGGAAGAGATCATGCCTAGTCCCGTTTCCGAAATCCCCGCCGCAGCACCCGAAACCGCCGCCGAACACTTCGCCCGCAAGCTCGCCTTCGAGACCGATTGCTCGGATGTGAACGCCGCCTTCACTTCGGGCAAGGTCGATTTCGTCCTGCTCGACGTCCGCTCGCCAACACTCTTTGCGCTGTCGCATGTGCCGGGCGCCCTCAACCTGCCGCACGGCAAGATGACTGCGCACCGCATGTCGGAATGGCCTTCCGATACGCTGTTCGTGGTCTATTGCGCCGGCCCGCATTGCAACGGTGCCGACAAGGCAGCCCTCCGCCTCTCCCGCCTCGGCCTCTCCGTCAAGTTGATGATCGGCGGGCTCACCGGCTGGGCCGATGAAGGTCTTGCTTTCGAAAGCGATGCGAGCGCCGCCGCCTGATCCGAACCCCTTCTCCCTAGAAGGGAGAAGGGAAGTCCTTCACTCAGAACTCGACCACGACTTTGCCGAATGGCCCGCGATAGAGATGCTCGAGCGCCGCAGGGAATTCCTCGAAGGCATAGCACTTGTCGATCACGGGTTTCAGCACCGTCTGATCGACCGCCCGCACCAGATCCTCCAGCGCGCGCCGATGGCCGACGGCAATGCCTTGTACGACGGGCGCCTTGAGCAGCAGAGGACCGGCCGGGCCGGACACTTCGAAACCGTCGAGAACCCCAATGACGGAGATTCGGCCATTGACCGCCACAGCCTTCAGGGCCTGACCGAGATGGGCACCGCCGACAATTTCCAACACATGGTCGACGCCATAATCGCCAGTTAGCAAATAGAGCTGCTCCACCCAATCTCCTTCATTGCGATTGATGGCATGATCGGCACCCAGGGCGGCGGCGCGCTCCAGCTTATCTACACTGCCTGAGGTGATGAAGACCTCCGCGCCATGGGCCTTGGCGATCTGCAGGCCGAAGAGCGCCACGCCGCCTGTACCTTGCACCAGCACCTTGTCGCCTGCTTTCAATCTGCCGCATTCGATCAGCGCGAACCAGGCGGTCAGTCCGGCGCAGGGCAAGGTGCTTGCTTCGGCCGGATCGAGCGTCTTCGGTGAATGCGCATACCACTCCTCGGACAGGACGGTATAATCCGAGAGAACGCCGGGATAGAAGCCGCCGCGCGTCTTGTAAGGCGGCGTGCGCGCATCGCCCAGGCTGCGACTATCGATCCAGTCGGGCGAGAAGGTCGAGATAACCCGGTCGCCCGGTTTGAAACGAGTGACCTCGGGACCGACCGCTTCCACGACACCCGCCATGTCGGAGGCCGGCACGAAGGGAAAATGCAGTGGCAATCCCATGCCGTTTTCCATCACCAGCCTGTCGCGAAAATTCAGCGAAACCGCCTGTGTCCGCACCAGCACCTTGTTGCTGGAAACCGGCTCCAGCCTGCCTTCGCCGATCGTCAGTTTCTGGTCCGGACCGACCCTGTCGATCTGCCATTGCCGTGTCGTCTGCATCGTCTCGCTCCTTGTTCATTGTAGGGAGCGAGACCATATCGTTGAAAATTCTGCACCAGTTGTGATATTAATTCGCCAGACTGGTTCCACTGAGGAAACAATATGGAGCAACTGAAAGGCATCTCGATCTTTGTCGAGACTGTTGAGGCAGGCGGTTTTTCGGCCGCCGCCGTGCGGCTGCATCTTACGCGTTCCGCCGTCGGCAAGACCATCGCGCGGCTGGAGCAGCGCCTCGGCGTACGCCTCTTCAACCGCACCACGCGCATGCAAAGCCTGACAGAGGAAGGTCGCTTTTTCTACGAGCGCTGCTTGCGTGCGGTCGAAGAAATCCGCCTCGGCGAGGCCATGCTGGAGTCAGGCCGGCATAGCGTGCGTGGCCGGCTGCGTATCTCCATGCCCGCGCTCTTCGGTCGCCTCTGCATCGCACCAATCCTGGAAAATCTGCTCGATGAGCATCCCGAACTCGAACTCGATCTCTCGTTCAACGATCGTATCGTCGACCTCCTGGAGGATGGTTTCGATCTTGCCATCCGCAACGGGCAACTGAAAGACCATCCCGACCTGATCGCCCGCGCCGTCGCTCGTCAGCGGATGACCGTCTGTGCATCTCCCGCCTATCTCGAAAGGCACGGCGTACCGCAGACGATCGCGGATATTCCGCAGCATCAAGGCATCGTCTACAGACGAGGCGACTATGAAAGGAGCTGGATCTTCCCCGCGCCAAATGATCCATGGCGGCAGGTCCTGCCACGCTCGCGGCTGCGGCTCGATGACCTCGCGGCGATCTCGGACGCAGCGCTTGCCGGCCGCGGCCTTGCCTGGCTGCCTTGCTGGCTGGTACGCGAGAACGTTGCTGCAGGCCGTCTCGTCCAAGTCCTGAAACACGAGGAAGCCAATATCTTCGATGCTCACGCTATCTGGCTGCGCTCGCCGGTCATGGTGCCGAAGGTCAGACTGGCGATCGACACGCTCGCCGCCCGGCTTCCAGCAATGATGGGCTAGACGGAAGAAACCGGATGAGAAGCGCGCCCGACCGAGGAGGGTAACGGACATTCTTGCCCGCTTGGCACGTCCGGGCAGGACCTAGAGCGCCGTGCGTCCATTCGGACGCACAAAGGACGCTCTAACTCTTTGAAGCGACGCATCAGGCGCCCGACCGATCCGGCCGCAACCCGCCGATGAAAAGCTGCTCCAGGAAGCGCGCCGCGTCCTCGAAGCGCCCGTCGCCGGAATGCTCTTCGCCGAGCACGGCGCGAACCTGCACGTCGAAATCGGCATAGTGCTGCGTCGTCGACCAGATCGAGAAGATGAGGTGATAGGGGTCGCAGCGGGCGATCTTGCCGCTTTTGATCCAGGTGCGGATCACGGCCGCCTTTTCGTCGACCAGCTCTTTCAGCGGTCCTTTCAGCATGTCGAGAACGTGCGGCGCGCCTTGCAACATCTCGTTGGCGAATAGCCGGCTCTCGCGGGGGAAATCGCGCGCCATCTCCAGCTTGCGGCGGATATAGCTGCGGATCTCCGCTTCCGGATCGCCTTCCGCATCGAAGGCCCTCAGCGGCTCCAGCCAGTTGAAGAGCACCCGGTCGATCAGCGCCCGGTGCATGGCTTCCTTGGTGCGGAAATAATAGAGCAGGTTCGGCTTCGACATGCCGGCCACTTCGGCGATCTGGTCGATGGTCGAGCCGCGGAAGCCGCTGACCGAAAACACATCCAGAGCCGCTTCCAGGATCTGCTCTTCCTTCTCCTCCTGGATGCGTGTCCGCCGAAGTGTCTTCGCCGCTCTCGGTATGGCCATTCGCTCTTTTCCCCTTGAAATTCAACTCCTTCGCTCAAGATTTGAAGAACGGCCCCTCCTGCCGCTTTAATGCGCAATTGCCCGCATTTTTGTCTGTATTTTTCGTGATTTTCGTCTTGAGCGCAGCGATGGAAGTTGTAATGTTTACCAATCGGTCAAATTATCCGCCAGATAAAAAACAAAGGCAACTGGCGATTTTCCGGCGCTGACAGAACAAGAAGCGGCAGCGGAATTTGACCACGGGAACAAGGCGGGCATGTACATTGCATGACTGCCGCAAAACAGGTGAGGACTTTCAGTATGGTGGCAGCGCCAGGCGAAAACATGCGCGTCAATGGGGACCGTCTCTGGGACAGTCTCATGGACATGGCGAAGATCGGCCCGGGAATTGCCGGCGGCAACAACCGCCAGACGCTGACGGATTCCGACGCCGAGGGCCGCAACCTCTTCAAGACATGGTGCGAAGACGCCGGCATGACGCTCGGCGTCGACAAGATGGGCACGATGTTCGCGACCCGCCCCGGCACCGATCCGAACGCCCTCCCCGTCTATGTCGGCTCGCATCTCGATACTCAGCCGACCGGCGGCAAATATGATGGCGTGCTTGGCGTGCTCGGCGCTCTCGAAGTCGTCAGGACCATGAACGATCTCGGCATCAGAACAAAGCACCCCATTGTCGTCACCAACTGGACCAACGAGGAAGGCGCCCGCTTCGCGCCTGCGATGCTGGCCTCCGGCGTCTTCGCCGGCGCGCACAGCCTGGACTTCGCCTACAATCGCAAGGATCCCGAAGGCAATCTCTTCGGTGACGAGCTGAAGCGCATCGGCTGGGTCGGCGACGAGGAAGTCGGCGCCCGCAAGATGCACGCCTATTTCGAATATCACATCGAGCAGGGCCCGATCCTCGAAGCCGAAAACAAGCAGATCGGCGTCGTTACCCACTGTCAGGGCCTGTGGTGGCTGGAATTCACGCTGACCGGCAAGGAAGCCCATACCGGCTCAACTCCGATGAACATGCGCGTCAATGCCGGCCTTGCGATGTCGCGCATCCTCGAAATGGTCCAGGGCGTGGCCATGGGCGAACAGCCGGGCGCCGTCGGCGGCGTCGGCCAGGTCTTCTTCTCGCCGAATTCCCGCAACGTGCTGCCGGGCAAGGTCGTCTTCACCGTCGACATCCGCTCGCCCGACAAGGCCAAGCTCGACCGCATGCGGGCAAAGATCGAGGCCGAAGCGCCCAAGATCTGCGATGCACTGGGTGTGGGCTGTTCCATCGAGGCGATTGGCCATTTCGAGCCCGTCACCTTCGACGAGAAGCTCGTCACGTCAGTCCGCTCCGCCGCCGACCGCCTCGGCTACAGCCACATGAACATCATCTCCGGCGCCGGCCACGACGCCTGCTGGGCCGCTAAGGTTGCGCCCGCCACCATGGTCATGTGCCCCTGCGTCGGCGGCCTCTCGCATAACGAGGCGGAAGACATTTCCAAGGAATGGGCAACGGCGGGTGCCGATGTGCTGTTCCATGCGGTGGTCGAGACGGCGGAGATAGTGTCGTGATCACGGATCCGGACGCAGATCTGGACGGCATGAGCCACGGTGATCTGTTGTTGGCGGCACGAGCCATGCGCCGCGCGATCCGCATTCACCGCGATACATCTGGCCATGAACTCTGTTGGCATCATCCCGATCTGTGGACGCTTCTGCCTGATACGCCGACCGGCGGTCAGATCGTGCCCGATTGGCCTCAATTTATGCGCGGCTGCATCCGCTACCGCCAGTCATTGGATAACCAGCTTGCGCAGGCACCGCGCAGCGACAGGGAGTTCGGAGAATGAGCACAGTCATCAAGAACGGCACCATCGTCACGGCCGACCTCACCTATAAGGCGGATGTGAAGATCGACGGCGGCAAGATCGTCGAGATCGGCCAGAACCTCTCCGGCAACGAGGTGCTGGATGCCACAGGCTGTTACATCATGCCTGGTGGCATCGATCCGCACACCCATCTCGAAATGCCATTCATGGGCACCTATTCCTCCGACGATTTCGAGAGCGGCACGCGCGCTGCCCTTTCCGGCGGCACGACCATGGTCGTCGATTTCGCCCTTCCCTCGCCCGGCCAGTCGCTGCTCGAAGCGCTGACCATGTGGGACAACAAATCCACGCGTGCCAATTGCGACTATTCCTTCCACATGGCGATCACCTGGTGGGGCGAACAGGTCTTCAATGAAATGAAGACGATCGTTGAGGACAAGGGCATCAACACCTTCAAGCACTTCATGGCCTATAAAGGCGCCTTGATGGTGAACGACGACGAGATGTTCGCCTCCTTCCAGCGCTGCGCAGAGCTTGGCGCCCTGCCGCTCGTCCATGCCGAAAACGGCGATGTCGTCGCCTCCCTTTCCGCCAAGCTGCTGTCCGAAGGCAATAACGGCCCCGAGGCGCATGCCTATTCGCGCCCGGCCGAAGTCGAGGGCGAGGCAACCAACCGCGCCATCATGATCGCCGACATGGCCGGCTGCCCTGTCTATATCGTCCACACCTCTTGCGAACAGGCGCATGAAGCGATCCGCCGCGCCCGTCAGAAGGGCATCCGCGCCTATGGCGAGCCGCTGATCCAGCACCTGACCCTCGACGAGTCAGAATATTTCGACAAGGATTGGGATCATGCCGCCCGCCGCGTCATGTCCCCGCCCTTCCGCAACAAGCAGCATCAGGACAGCCTTTGGGCGGGCCTCGCCTCCGGTTCGCTGCAGGTCGTGGCGACCGACCATTGCGCCTTCACCACGGCGCAGAAGCGATTCGGCGTTGGCGATTTCACCAAGATCCCGAACGGCACCGGCGGCCTCGAAGACCGCATGCCGATGCTCTGGACCTATGGCGTCAATACGGGTCGCCTGACGATGAACGAATTCGTCGCCGTCACCTCGACCAACATTGCCAAGATCCTCAACATCTACCCGAAGAAGGGCGCGATCCTCGTCGGCGCCGATGCCGATCTCGTCGTCTGGGATCCGAAGCGCTCCAAGACCATTACGTCGAAGAGCCAGCAGTCGGCGATCGATTACAACGTCTTCGAAGGCAAGGAAGTCACCGGCCTGCCGCGCTATACCCTGACACGTGGCGTCGTGGCGATCGAGGAAGGGACCGTCAAGACCCGCTCCGGCCATGGCGAATTCGTCAAGCGCGAGCCGGTCACCGCCGTCAGCAAGGCGCTGTCGACCTGGAAGGAGATCACCGCTCCCCGCAAGGTCGAGCGCACGGGCATCCCGGCGAGCGGGGTGTGATACATATGCGCGGCCATCTGCTTCTGACGATCGTTTCCCTGGCCGCGCTTTCCACCGCGGCGAATGCCGGCACGCTGCCCATCAAGGGCAGCTACGGCAACAAGGATGGCTGCGCCTACGCCAAGAGCGGCGAAAGCACAGGTTCCGACAACTTCTTTCTGCTGACTTCCGAGGGCATCACCACGGCGGCCTCTTACTGCGAAATCAAGAAAGTCCTGAAGACCGAAGGCAAGGACTTCACCGCCACGGTCGCTTGCCAGGCGGAGGGCGAAGAGAGCAGCAACGACGACACCGTCAAGATCACATCAGGGCCTAAAGGCTATACGATCGGGTTCGTGGCTGATGCCGCAATCAAGTGGGGGCCGCTGCCGCTATGCAAATAGCCTCACGCCGGCACCAGCGCATCCAGCTCCGGCAGCAGGATCACGCTTTCCTGCTCGTTCGGATCGGTGCGGGCAATGATCGCCGTGCATGGCGTGCTGCTCAAGTTGGCCGGCAAATGCGGGACGCCCGCCGGGATGTAGAAAAGCTCGCCGGCATGCACGACAATGTGGTTCTCGAGCTGGTCGCCATACCAGGTATGCGCCTCACCGGAGAGCATGTAGATCGCCGTTTCATGCGCCTCATGCAGATGCGCCTTGGCGCGCACGCCGGGCGGGATCGTCAGAAGATGCATACAGATGCCCTTCGCGCCCACGGTCTCGGCCGCAATACCCTCGAAATAGCTGAGCCCCTGCTTGCCGTCATAGGTGTGGTTGGGGCGAACAGTGTGGCAGGTGGGCTTTGATTTTGCGTCCATCCTCATCCTCCAAGGACTGTGCTGTCGGTAAGACCGACGGCAATGATATCATGGAAAATCGCGCCGGCGCGGCGAAAACAAGACTGGTTTATTGATGCAAGCACCCTCCGTCGTATCCGCCAAGGATCTCTGTCTCAGCTACCAGACGAATGACGGCGCGGTGCACGCGCTTGCTGATGTCAATCTCGATATCCGCAGGGGCGAGTTTGTCTCCTTCATCGGCCCTTCCGGCTGCGGCAAGACGACTTTCCTGCGCGTCATCGCCGATCTCGAGCGCAAGACCTCCGGCGACATCGCCATCAACGGCATGACACCGGATGAGGCCCGCAAGGCCCGCGCCTATGGCTACGTCTTCCAGGCGCCGGCACTTTATCCGTGGCGCACAATCGAGAAGAACATCGCCCTGCCACTGGAGATCATGGGTTATTCGAAACCGGAACAGAAGAAGCGCATTGATGGGGCGCTCGACCTCGTCGAACTCTCCGGCTTCGAGAAGAAATTTCCCTGGCAGCTCTCAGGCGGCATGCAGCAGCGTGCCTCGATCGCCCGCGCGCTCGCCTTCGATGCCGATCTGCTCTTGATGGACGAACCCTTCGGCGCCCTCGACGAAATCGTCCGCGATCATCTGAATGCAGCGCTTCTGAAACTGTGGTCGCGCACCAACAAGACGATCTGTTTCGTCACTCACTCCATTCCCGAGGCCGTCTACCTCTCCACCAAGATCGTCGTCATGTCGCCGCGCCCGGGCCGCGTGACCGATATTATCGACTCGACACTGCCGAAGGAACGACCGCTCGACATCCGCGAGACACCGGAATTCCTGGAAATCGCTCATCGCGTCCGCGAAGGGCTGAGGGCGGGGCACAGTTATGAGTAAGCGCATACGCGGAATTTCGAGGGAGGCCGCATGAAACCCGACACCCTCAAGGACAAGATCATCCCCGTCCTCACGATCCTGCTGGTGCTGATCGCCGTCTGGTATGTCGCCGCGGTCTTCCTCAACGCGCCGTTCCAGCGCGATATGGACGCGCGCAATAACGTCACCTCGACGACGACGGAATTCATCGGCAGGGCACTCTCCCAGCCGAAGCCCATCCTGCCGGCGCCGCATCAGGTGGCGCAGAACGTCTTCGAAAACACCTTCCTGCGAAAGCTCTCCAGCAATCGCAGCCTCGTCTACCACGCAGGCGTCACCCTCTCTTCCACCGCGCTCGGCTTTGCGCTCGGTACGCTGCTTGGCATCGTGATCGCTGTCGGCATCATCCATATCAAGGCGCTCGATCGCAGCCTGATGCCGTGGATCATCGCATCCCAAACCGTGCCGATCCTGGCAATCGCACCGATGGTCATCGTCGTGCTCGGCTCGATCAATATTACCGGCCTCATCCCGAAGGCGCTGATCTCCACCTACCTCTCCTTCTTCCCGGTCACGGTCGGCATGGTGAAGGGGCTGCGCTCGCCCGAGGTCATGCATCTCGATCTGATGCGCACCTATAATGCCACGGCCGCACAAACCTTCTGGAAGCTGCGCGTGCCTGCCTCCATCCCCTTCCTCTTCACCTCGATGAAGGTGGCAATCGCCGCAAGCCTCGTTGGCGCTATCGTCGGCGAACTGCCGACCGGCGCCGTCGCCGGCATTGGCTCCAAGCTGCTTGCCGGCTCCTATTACAGCCAGACGATCGATATCTGGGCAGCACTGGTCGCCGGCTCGGTCCTTGCCGCAATCCTTGTCGCCATGGTTGGCCTCGTCGCGAAGATCGTCGACCGCGCCATGGGCGGGAGGCCGGTATGAAGCAAATCGTGCTTTCCTGGCAGGGCCTGATCGCTCTCCTCTGCGTGGCAGGCGCAATGGTCATGCTGCCTGTCTTTGGGGCCGGTGCCACACAGCCTCCGTCCGCAGGAACTGTCATCCTGATCGCACTGCTTGCGATCGTCGCAGCACTGATCTCCTTCGCGCCCCTATCCACATCGCTTGTCGCAACCGCCCTCTTCATCGGCGCTCATGGTGCGGCATGGCTTCTGCTCGGTACACTTTCGGGCAATGAAGGCTTCGCCGGCACCTCCTTCTTCCTGCTGCTGGCCGCCTGCTGGTTGCTTGCCTGGCGCTGCGTGACGGAGCTTTCGGAACTCAAGCCGACAACACCGTCCGGCCAGTGGCTGCTGCGGCTGCTGATCCCGGCAATCTTCGGCACCTGGATCCTCATCATCTGGGAAACAATCACGCGCGGCGCGGGTGTCCCTTTCGTGCTGCTGCCACCGCCGTCCGCGATTGGCGCACGCATCATAGGCTCCCTGCCGATCCTCGGCGAAGATATCAGGCAAACGATCTTCAAGGCCGTTCTGATCGGTTACACCATCGGCTGCGTCAGCGGCTTCGTCGTCGCCATCCTTGCCGACCGTTTCGCCTTTCTGCGCCGCGGCTTGCTGCCGATCGGCAATTTGGTTTCGGCCCTGCCGATGATCGGCGTGGCACCGATCATGGTCATGTGGTTCGGCTTCGACTGGCCGTCGAAGGCGGCCGTCGTCATCATCATGACCTTCTTCCCGATGCTGGTGAACACCGTTGCAGGGCTAGCCGCCTCCGGCAACATGGAGCGCGACCTGATGCGCACCTATGCATCGAACTACTGGCAGACGCTGGTCAAGCTCAGGCTTCCCGCCGCAATGCCCTTCATTTTCAATGCACTGAAGATCAACTCGACGCTGGCTCTGATTGGTGCCATCGTTGCGGAATTCTTCGGAACGCCGATCGTCGGCATGGGCTTCCGCATCTCCACGGAGATCGGCCGCATGAATGTCGACATGGTCTGGGCCGAGATCGCCGTCGCGGCGCTTGCAGGCTCGATCTTCTATGGTGTCGTCGCCCTTGCCGAGAGGGCGGTGACGTTCTGGCATCCGTCTATCCGTGGTGGTTAGACGTGCCCCGGCCCCGCACCAGGGCCTGGGCATAACTTCAGAGGGAACAAGAAAATGAAAAAATTAATGGTTGCAATGATGGCGAGCGCTATGTCGCTTGCCGCCGCCCACGCGATGGCGGCCGACAAGGTGGCGCTCCAGTTGAAGTGGGTCACCCAGTCGCAATTCGCCGGCTACTACGTCGCCAAGGACAAGGGCTACTATGAAGAAGAAGGCCTCGACGTCGATATCAAGCCAGGCGGCCCCGATATCGCTCCCGAGCAGGTGATCGCCGGCGGCGGCGCCGATGTGATCGTCGACTGGATGGGTGGTGCGCTGGTTGCTCGCGAAAAGGGCGTTCCGCTGGTCAACATCGCCCAGCCCTATCAGAAGTCGGGCATGGAAATGATCTGCCGCAAGGACGGCCCGGTCAAGACCGAAGCCGATTTCAAAGGCCATACCCTCGGCGTCTGGTTCTTCGGCAACGAATATCCTTTCTTCGCCTGGATGAGCAAGCTCGGCCTCAAGACCGATGGCGGCCCTGACGGTGTGACGGTACTCAAGCAGAGCTTCGACGTTCAGCCGCTGCTGCAGAAGCAGGCCGACTGCATTTCCGTCATGACCTATAATGAATACTGGCAGGCAATCGATGCCGGCCTGAAGCCGGAAGATCTCACCGTCTTCAACTACACCGCCATGGGCAACGACCTCTTGGAAGACGGTCTCTATGCGTCGGAAGAAAAGCTGAAGGATCCGGCCTTCAAGGAAAAGATGGTCAAGTTCGTCCGCGCTTCGATGAAGGGCTGGAAATACGCCATGGAGAACCCGGATGAAGCAGCCGGAATCGTCGTCGACGCCGGCGGCCAGGACGAAAACCACCAGAAGCGCATGATGGGCGAAGTCGCCAAGCTGATCGGTGACGGCACCGGCAAACTCGACACCACGCTCTATGATCGTACGGCGAAGGCCCTGCTCGACCAGAAGATCATCAACAAGGAGCCATCGGGCGCCTGGACCCACGACATCACTGACGCCGCCGCCAAGTAACGGCATAGCGATACCAAAATGCAACGCGCGCGGGAGATTCTCCCGCGCGTTTCTGTTTTTTTGCACTCAATGAAAAAAATCGCCTTGCAACTGTCGCATTTATCAGGCGTCAAACGTCAAGCATATGAGAGCCGATCAATCATCGTCATGTTCACATAACCCTGAGGTGATTGATGAGCCCCGCAATGGTAATTAATATTATCTCATGGGGAATTATTTTCTGCCAGGCTTGCACGTGGAGCAAATCGATACCACGTTCTAGCTGGATTTGCCGGAGAGGGATGACGCGTTCCGGCAGATGAGATGCGGGTAAATACCTCTGAGATTTGGAAGACGGCATTTGCCCGGTTCGCGAGTTGCATGACGACGCGCGAGTCCGGCCGATCCTGTCAAGAGATTGGACGAAGACGCATGGCACTGAAGCCACACGCACTACTACGCGCCTCCACTTTCCCTGTCACCGCTTTTGCGGTCTCGGCCCTTTTTGCCGCCGCTTTTGCGGCCTCGGCTGTATTTGCGCAGGAACCCAAGGCCACCCAGCCGCAGGCCCAGGCTCTGCAGAACCTGCCCGCAATCGTTGTCACCAAGGCCGTAAACCGCACCCTCGTCGACCGTGTCATCGGCACGGGAACGGTCAAGCCCGTCGAGGAAGTCTATATCCAGCCGCAGGTCGAAGGCCTCTCCATCCGCACCCTGAAGGCCGATGTCGGCGACAAGGTTCAGGCGGAAAGCACGCTGGCGACGCTGAACGATGACGCTCTGGTCTTGACGAAGAGCCAGATGATGGCGACGAAAGCCAAGGGCGAGGCAAGCCTTGCCCAGCTACGCGCCCAGCTCGTCGAGGCTCAGGCCAATGCCGAGCAGGCAAGGCAGCAGCAGGTCCGCGCCCAGGAAATGGTCAAGAAGGGTACGGTTTCGACCGCCCAGGTCGAGCAGGCCGATGCAACTGCCGCCGCCGCCAATGCCCGCGTCTCCTCCGCCGAGCAGGCGATCGAGGTCGCCGAAGCCGATCTCAAGGTCTTCGACAGCCAGATCGCCGACGCGGACCTGAAACTGGCGCGCACCGATGTGAAGACACCGGTCGCGGGCATCATTTCGGCCAAGAACGCCAAGGTCGGCGCTATTGCCGCCGGCAACGGCGATCCGCTTTTCACCGTCATCCGCGACGGCGACGTCGAACTTGTCGCCGAAGTCGCCGAAAGCGACATCGTCAGGATCATGGCCGGCCAGAAGGCGACGATTTCGCTTTCCGGCAGCCGCGAGAAGCTTTCCGGCGCCGTGCGCCTGGTGTCGCCGACCGTCGATCCGGTCACCCGCCTCGGCCTCGTCCATATCTCTATCGACGATGACAGCAAGGCGCGTTCCGGCATGTATGGCAGCGCCGAGATCATCGTTCGCGAGACGGAGGGCGTATCGCTTCCCCTGACGGCAGTGCTCACCAGCAACGAAGGCTCCTCCGCCCGCAGGGTCGAGGATGGCGTGGTGAAATACGCCAAGGTCGAGACCGGCATCCAGGACGGTGCCTATGTCGAGATCGTCAATGGATTGAAGACCGGCGACGAGGTCGTGGCCAAGGCGGGCGCTTATGTCCGCGACGGTGACCATATCACTCCGGTGCGTGAACAGCCTCCGGCTTCCAACTAAAGAGACCATCCGATGAATTTTTCAGCCTGGTCCATTCGAAATCCCATCGCGCCGCTCCTGGCCTTCTGCCTGCTGGTGTTCATCGGCATGCAGTCCTTCAATGCGCTGCCTATCACCCGCTTTCCAAACATCGACGTGCCGCTGGTTTCGATCAGCGTGACGCAGAGTGGCGCCTCGCCTGCCGAACTCGAAATGCAGGTGACGAAGGAGATCGAAGACGCGGTCGCCTCGATCACCGGCATCGACGAGATCCAGTCGACGGTGACCGACGGCAGCTCGCAGACCAACGTCATGTTCCGTATGGAAGTGCCGACCGAACAGGCCGTGCAGGACACCAAGGACGCGATCGACCGTATCCGCAGCGATCTGCCGGCAAACATCGAAGAACCGATTGTCTCCAAGGTCGATGTTGAAGGCCAGGCGATCCAGACTTTCGCCGTATCCTCGCCAGACCTGTCGCTGGAGGAACTCTCCTGGTTCGTTGACGACACGATCAAGCGTTCACTGCAGGGCCAGTCCGGCATCGGCCGCGTCGACCGCTACGGTGGCGCAGAGCGCGAAGTGCGCATCGAACTCACCCCCGGCAAGCTCGATGCATATGGCATCACTGCCGCGAGCGTGAATCAGCAGCTGCGCGGCACCAATGTCGATCTCGGCTCCGGCCGCGGCCAGGTGGCCGGCAGCGAGCAGGCGATCCGCGTTCTCGGCGATGCCCGCAACGTCGCCGAGCTTGCCGACACGACGATTGCTCTGCCGAACGGTCGCTTCGTCAAGCTGTCCGATCTCGGCGTCATCAAGGACACCTACGAGGAGCCGAAATCCTTCTCGCGCTTCAATGATACGCCTGTCGTTACCTTCGGCGTCTTCCGCTCGAAGGGCGCCAGCGAAGTCAGCGTCGCCGAAACCGTGGCGCAGAGCCTCGACAAGGTGCGGGGCGAAAACCCGAACGTAAAGATCGAGCTGATCGACGATTCGGTCTATTTCACCTACGGCAACTACGAAGCCGCCATCCATACGCTGCTCGAGGGTGCTCTCCTCGCCATCATCGTCGTCCTTCTGTTTCTCAGGAACTGGCGTGCGACCCTGATCTCGGCAATCGCGCTACCGCTCTCCGCCATCCCGACCTTCTGGGTCATGGACATGATGGGCTTCTCGCTGAACCTTGTCAGCTTCCTGGCCTTGACGCTTGCGACGGGTATTCTCGTCGACGATGCGATCGTAGAAATCGAAAACATCGCCCGCCATATCAAGATGGGCAAGACGCCCTATCGGGCGGCGATCGAGGCGGCTGATGAAATCGGCCTTGCCGTCATCGCCACCACCTTCACCATCATCGCGGTCTTCGTGCCGGTTTCCTTCATGCCGGGCATTCCGGGCCAGTACTTCATCCAGTTCGGCCTGACCGTCGCCTTCTCTGTTTTCTTCTCGCTGATGGTGGCGCGCCTCATCACCCCGATGATGGCCGCCTATTTGATGCGTGCCGAAGACGGCATGGAAGACCATCACGACAATGACGGCCTGCTGATGAAGGGCTATACGCGCCTGGTGCGGGGCACGACCGGGCACTGGTACACGCGTTACGCGACGCTGCTTGCGGCGATCGGTTTCCTGATCGGT
This sequence comes from Rhizobium sp. 768_B6_N1_8, assembly GCF_051811225.1. Taxonomy (NCBI): domain Bacteria; kingdom Pseudomonadati; phylum Pseudomonadota; class Alphaproteobacteria; order Hyphomicrobiales; family Rhizobiaceae; genus Rhizobium; species Rhizobium sp. 768_B6_N1_8. Next base: position 3,254,189 of record NZ_JBPWPV010000001.1, read on the forward strand.
TCTGTCTTCCTGCTGATGCAGGTTCCCGGCAGCTTCCTGCCGCCGGAAGACGCCTCGCGCATCGTTCTCTCCGTCGAACTGCCGCCCAATGCCCGGCTCGACGACACCGAGAAGACGACCGATGCGATCTATGACAGGGTCAAGGACATCAACGGCGTCGAAAGCGTCTTCGTTCTCGGCGGCGCATCGCCGAAGGGCGATCTCGAACTGCGCCGTGCGACGATCACGCTTGCGCTCCACAAGCTCGACCAGTCGCTGGTCAAGAAGGTGGTCAACGATGTGCTCGGCCATATTCCCGTCATCGGCCCGATGCTGCCGAAGGTGGAAGTCCACGGCCGCGAACGTCCGCAATGGGATATCGAAAAGGAAGTCTTCGCCAAGCTGCGCGACATTCCCGACGTCCATATCCTCAAGCTCAACGACCGCGGCGAACGCGACCTGTCCTTCAACTTCCTCTCCAAGAACGAGAAGGACCTGAATGATGCGGTCGGCATTCTGGAATCCAAGCTGCGTGCCGATCCGCTGCTGGCGAATGTCAGCGCCGACGGCGCCCTGCCCCGTCCGGAATTGCAGGTCTACCCCCGCAAGGACGAAGCCGCCCGCCTCGGCATCACGCCGCAGCAGATCTCCGAGACGATCCGTGTCGCCACCATCGGCGATGTCGATGCGGCTCTTGCCAAGATCTCGCTCGACGATCGCCAGATCCCGATCCGGGTTCAGGCAGCACTCGACATGCGCCGTGATCTCGCGGCCATCCGGGCATTGAAGATCCAGACCGCCAGCGGCGGCACCGTTCCGCTCGCAAGCGTCGCCAATATCGACTATTCGGAAGGCGTCAGCTCGATCAAGCGCAACAACCGCTACCGCGTCGTCTCGATCGGCTCCGACCTGCCGCAGGGCGTGGCTCTCGACACGGCCTCGGCCCGCTTCCGCCAGATCGTCAACGAGGCCAAGATCCCGGCCACGGTGCATCTTGCCGAAAGCGGCGATACCAAGGTGCAGACGGAGATGCAGCAGAGCTTCGTCAACGCCATGCTGATGGGCCTCCTCTTGGTGCTGACGGTGCTGATCCTGCTCTTCAAGGACGTAATCCAGCCCTTCACCATCCTGTTCTCGCTGCCGCTCGCCATCGGCGGCGTGGCGGCGGGCCTGATCGTCACCAGCAATCCGCTGTCGATGCCCGTCATGATCGGCATTCTGATGCTGATGGGTATCGTCACGAAGAACGCCATCCTGCTCGTCGATTTCGCGATCGAGATGCGCCACCAGGGCATGGCTCGTGTCGAGGCCATGGTCGAAGCCGGCCGCAAGCGCGCACGGCCGATCATCATGACCTCGATCGCCATGTCGGCCGGCATGCTGCCTTCCGCGCTCGGCGTTGGCGAAGGCGGCTCGTTCCGCGCGCCGATGGCGATCGCGGTGATCGGCGGCATTATCGTCTCGACGGTGCTTTCGCTCGTCGTCGTGCCCTCCTTCTTCCTGATCATGGACGATCTGTCTCGCCTGCTCGGCTGGATCTTCGGCCGCCTGGTCGGCAAGAAGGACAAGGAGGACCTGCCGATGTCGAGCGAAGATCTGACCCGCGTCGCCCGCGAGAACCGCAGCGACATCGACTCGCTGGAGGAACGCCTGAACGCGATCGAGAAGCCGGAAAGCAAGCGCAAGGTTGCCAACGACACCAACGTGCTGCGCCTGCCGCCCTTCGCGGCTGAATAAGCCTAACGCCATGAAGGAAAAAGGCCGGGCATCGACCCGGCCTTTTTGTTTACCGAGCTTACCGCAGCCTTGGCGCCGCCGTACTGTCTCTCACGACAAGTTCGAGATCGAGCGCCTCATGATCTTCCGGCAGCGCATTCTCGAGGATCGCCGTCACCGAGCGCCGTGCGATTTCGGCAAAGGGCTGCGCGACGGTGGTCAGGCGCGGCAGCGAGGTTGCGGCTTCCGGCACACCGTCGAAGCCGATAATGGATACGTCCTCTGGCACTTTTAGCCCGCGCTCGGCGAGCCACTGCATGGCAAACAGCGCAACCTTGTCCGACATTGCCAGAATTGCCGTCGGTGGATTGGCAGAGGAAAACAGGGCTTCCATAGCCGTGATGGTGCTCGGCCTGTCATGCAGCGTTCCCTGGATCGGAACGGCTTCGCGAGGAATACCGTATTCCGCTAACGCCTGCCAGTAGCCATGCATGCGGTCACGCGGCGTCGCTTCCATTTCAGGATCGACACGCGCGGGCGCCACCAGCCCGACAAGGCCATCGACATCGCCGATCGATAGGATCGCGATATTCCGGTGCCCGAGCTCCAGCAGATGCCGCGCAGCCGCAGCTCCGCCCGCGACATTGTCGATGCCGATCGCCGGGATCGTCTCATCTTCGATACCGAGCGCCAGCGCGATGAACGGCAGCTGTCGCTGACGCGTGAGTTCCACGAGCCTCTCTCCGCCTTCCACGCACAGCAGGATGAAGCCGTCGACGAGCGCACTGTTGATGTTCCAGGCAAGCCGCTCCTCGTTCATCGCCGATACGACGGCAATGCCTGTGCCGCTGGCATCGCAAACTTCACCGATCGCGGTCATCAGCGAACGCGCCCAGGGATCGTCGAAGAAATAGGTAAGCGGTTCGACGGCGGCGACGCCGATCGCGTTCACCCGCCCTGCCCTGAGCAGCCTGCCCTTGACATCAGGCCCACCATAACCGAGCTCGCGTGCGACATTGAGCACCCGCTCGCGAACCTCCTCCCGAACCACGTCTGGACGGCTGAATACGTTCGATGCCGTGCCCTGCGATACGCCTGCCGCCTTGGCGACATCAGCCAGTCTCACATGCCCTTTGCCCAAAGCTACTCCTTGCAGGTGCGAATTCGGCTCACTCTAGCAAAAGATTGTATCGGTTCAAAATAAACTTGACAGCGTTACGGATGAGGAAGAAGATTGAATCGGTTCAATAAATCCATTGAGATTTTGAATCGATTCAATATGACGGAGAATAGAGCGATGATCCCGATCAGTTCGCTATTCAAGGATATCTATGAAGACCGCTGGGGAAACCCGCGTAACAACCAGCCTGCCGAGGAGGCCGAACGCGGCAAGCGTCTATTTGTCCTCCTGCCCTTCATGCGTCGGTTCATCAGCAATCGCAAAGGCCCGGGCGCCTGGTCTTTCACCATCCCGATCGATCGCCGGCTTCGATAAGAGGCTCTCCTGAGGCGTTTGACCAAAATCAATTCCCGCGCGCTTCGCTTCCCCTATTCTGGCATCATCAAGGGGATATTGGCGGCATTGGCCGCTGCCGGAGGCCGGAACATGAACAGGATGCTGATGCCGAGCAGCCGCGAGCGGGCGCTGCTTTCCAGAGCCGGAATATTTGCAGAGCTGGACAGCGCGGAAACCGAGGCGCTGCGTGCCTGCTCCACCGTGATCACGTCCGCTTCGCACGACATTCTCTTTCAGGAAGGCGAGCCGGGCGTTTATTTCTACAGCGTGCTGGAGGGCTACGTCCGGCTCTTTCGTCTGAATGGAGAAGGGCGTGAGGCAGACATCCGCATCTGCGAGCCGGGCGACAGCTTCGCCGAATGTCTGATCCAGGCAGGCGGCATCTATCGCTATGGCGCCCAATCGATGGACAACACGGTGCTTGCCCGCTTCCATATCGGCAAGGTCCGCGCCCTTTTGGCTGAACACCCTCAGATCGGCACTGCGATCATGCGCAGCCTGTCGCTGCATCTGCTGTCGACGATGGAATGCCTCGCCAACGACCGCATGCAGACGGCGCCGCAGCGCGTGGCGCACTACCTGCTCTCGCATTGCGTCGAGGAAGGCCCGGCAACGGCATCGCTGCGACTGCCCTTCCCGAAGAACCTGCTTGCCCGCAAGCTCGGCCTGGCGCCGGAGGCGCTGTCCCGCGCCTTCTCGACGCTCAAATCCGCAGGCGTGACCGTGCGCGGACGTTTCATCGCTATCAACGACATCAATTCACTGAGAAGGATATGAAGCTAGGCCAGACCCCAGAAGCCATGTCTCTTGCCATGTTGTCGCTTCAACTGCGCGACATAGGCATCGTGGGAGCCAACGCTGCTGAAATCGACGATATGGGGGGCGAGAGACGCGCATTCCGCCAGATGCCGTGCCGCATGCTTGTAGCGACTGGATCGCCCGCTATCGAGCGTAAAATCGATCATTGAACGCAAGACGATCGTGGCCGCGAGCGGATGTTTGTCGGCCAGTGCTTCAGCAGCCGGCGTCATCACTTCATAGAGGTCACCGTCGAGCTCCGCCTTCCGCCTGACGATAAGTTTTGCGGCCTCGGCAAGTGCCGGCCAGCCCAGGAAAAAAACGAGCGACGTGTGGACGTCAGGGAAAGCCTGGGCATAGGCGAACGCCTTTTCCTCAGCCTCGATGTCATCGAAATCTGGCAATCGCTTCAGGAACGCGCGTAGGTGCACGTCGTTCAGCGATTGCTCGAACCACGTCCATCGATCGGCCTGAGCCTCGTCAGCGCGCCCCAAAGCTTCGAGCGTCGCGATACGGGCCAATTGCCACTCGACGGGATTTTCAGCCCGGCCTCCGATATCAGCTCGGTCCAGCGTCTCGAGTGCCTCGTCAGCACGTCCTGCCAAAAGCAGACGGTCGGCAATGTCTGCAGCCACCTGAGGGAACCTGCGGGTCTTCTCAGGTTGCTGGGCGATATACGCATCGACATCGCCCTGAGCGTCGGCGATCTCTTGCAGAGCGATATGCACGGTTAGTTCGCGGCGCTGCCTGTAGACTTCGTCCTCATAGATCGGGCCATGGGAACCCAAGCCGATGAGCCGACGGTCAGCGACTGCGGGCTTTGCGAGAGGCTCGTTCGACCACTCCACGAACAAGGCTTTCAGATGTTCGAGACCATCGTTGCCGAGCGCCGCGACCATCGCCGTGATCAATTCGTCGTACTGGCCATAAGCATTCCCTTGGGCGGCTGCGAAGATCTTGTCGGCAAGGGTCTTGGTATCGATAGCTGCCATCTTGGCGATAACACCGGCATCCGTGCGAGCTTGGTGAAAACTCGCCATGAGCGAACCGCTGCCATCGTCGGATCGCTCGAAGATCGAATCGCCAAGCGCCAGAAATTGCCAGATCAGTTCGAAGCCTTCTTTCGGATCGTCTGCGGCAACGATATCGACGATCGCCTTGCGTTGCGTTTCAAGATCGGCCTTGAGCTTCCTTACCTTGTGCCAGTCTATGTAGGTGCGAGCGCGAGCGATACTGATGAGCCGTTTGCGTATTTGACGCGCCATCTCAGCGCTGCTCTCGTTGCCGGCGAGCTCCATGCGAAGCCGTTGCTTGTGAGCGGCGCTGCCGGTGCTGATTTCGATCAGCAGCTCGGCAAGCCGTTGCGTGCCGAGCGCTTCCAGGTTCTTCGCATTAAGAGTCGTCTTCGCCGCCATTGCTCTTCGCTAGCTGATTTGCGTCAACGTTACCGTGCAGAGCATTCCGGTCCAAGATCGGGACGACGAAATAATCTAGAGACCACCCTGCACCCGCAGGAAGTCGACGATCGAGCTGATGCCGTCGCCACGCTTCATGTCGGAGAAAACGAAGGGGCGAGCCGCCCGCATGCGCGCCGCATCCCGGTCCATCACATCGAGGTCAGCCCCGACATAAGGCGCCAGATCCTTCTTGTTGATGACGAGAAGATCTGACCTTGTAATGCCCGGCCCACCTTTGCGCGGAATTTCCTCACCCTGGCAGACGGAGATCACATAGATGGTGATGTCGGCGAGATCAGGCGAGAACGTCGCCGCCAGATTGTCACCACCGGATTCGATGAAAACAACGTCGAGGTCGGGGATGCGCTCGTTGAGACCTGCGATAGCCTGCAGGTTGATCGTCGCATCCTCGCGGATGGCCGTATGCGGGCAGCCGCCGGTCTCCACACCAACGATGCGCTCGGACGGCAGTGCCTGCATGCGCACCAGCGCCTCGGCATCCTCGGTCGTGTAGATGTCGTTGGTCACGACGGCGACGGAATAATCATCGCGCATCGCCTTGCAGAGCTTTTCGGTCAGCGCCGTCTTGCCCGAGCCGACCGGCCCGCCGATACCGACGCGCAAGGGTCCGTTTCTTGATTTCATGTCTCTTACTCCTATCGAAGTCAGATGATAGCGAAGCGCTGCTTTCCCGCCACCGTCAAATGACGCAGGTATCAGGATAAGTCTCGTTCATGAGCGGAACAACCGCGTCTGCTGTGTCTCGTGACGAAGCCCGGCAATATCGGCCTGAACCGTCGCGGAACCGAGATCCTCGAGAGTGGAGCGGGCAGCACGTGCGACAATATCCATCACATGCTCCTCCAGACCAGCAAGAATGGCAACACCACCCCTCTGTCCCGTGACACCGAGCCGGATACCGGAGGAGACCGCCTGGGAGAGATAGGCATGCAGGAAGGCAGCCAGCGCTTTCTCGATTGCTATCCCGTGCGCGCCCGTCACCGCACCGACGGCCACCGGATAGGCCGTCTTCTTCGGCAATCGGCTGAACACCCCATCCGGCCAGCCCTGCGCAGCCGTCAGGAAGGCTTCGCCAAGCAACATCGTCTCCTGATGCCGCTCGCGCGAGCCGGCAAGCGCTGCTGCCAGTTCTGCAAGCTCCGCAAGGCAGTCGCCATCGTTATGACCACGATGGCTTGCGGCAAAGAGCACAGCATCGTTCCAGACCGAGCCGTTGCTGGTCAGCGTCTGAAGCCAGCGCCGCAGCATGCCCGCATCGCCGACAAGTCCATCCGCCACCGCCCGCTCCAGCCCGCCGGAATAGGCGAAGGAGCCGACGGGAAAAGCCGGCGAGAGCCATGCCGTCAGGCGCAGCAAAGCCTGCAGCTCACGATCCTCAGCCATCAGGCTTCAATCATGCTTATGATGGCTGTGGTCGTGGTTGTGGCCATGCTCCTGATCATGGTCGTCATGATCATGCCCATGTTCATGATGCGCATGATCATGGTGCTCGTGGTCGTGATGCTCATGATCGTGGTCATGATGGTCATGCCCGTGCGAATGCCCGCCCTGAGAATGATAGGCGCCGCGAGCTGGCTGGAAGGGTTCGTTGATATCAAGCACCATCGCGCCCAGCCCCTGCAACATGGTGCGGATGACGTGATCGCGCAGGATCACGATGCGATCCTCCTCGATCTGCGCCGAGAGATGACGGTTGCCGAGATGCCAGGCAAGTTCGATCAGATGCGCGCGGTCACGGCCGCGCACTTCAAACAGTTTCTCGTCGGCGGCAAGGATTTCGATCAGCTCGCCATCCTCGCGCACCAGCATGTCACCATTGGCGAAAAGCACCGGATCCTTGAGATCGAGCATCACCATCTCGCCGTTCTCCAGATGCAGGAGCTTGCGGCGCAGGTGCCGCAGATCGTGCGGCAGCTTGACCTGTGCGGTCGGATGGGAGGAAGGGGTGCCGGCGGGAAGGTAAGATGTGAGGCGCTGCATGACATATCCGTTAAACTGGGACCTAGACCATGCAAAATAGCCCTTCGCGATGCAAGCACCAATGCACGTTTCGTAACGCGCTAGCCTAGATTCCATATGCCTGCAGCAGGCTCCCCTCGTCAGGTCCGACACCCTGCACGCCAAGGCCGTTTTCGACGAGGCCATGCCAGGCGTGGTTCAGCCCTTCCCGCTCATGGACGACACGATTACGGCCGAGCGCCTTGGCGAGATAGAGCGCCTTGTCGGCGGAGGCATAGACCGCCTCCTTGTCGCGTCCCTCGTGGAGATCGGCAATACCGCCTGATATCGTGATGGTGACGTCATGCCCATCCGCCGGAATCGGCCGCGCGGCAATCTGTGCCCTCACCCCTTCAATGCGCGCCACCCGCTCCTCCCGCGTCCCGCCTTGAACGACAACACCGAACTCCTCGCCGCCGAGCCGCGCCACGACCGACGCGCCATCGAAAGCCGCAGAAAGCATGGCTGAGACGGCAGTAATGACGGCATCACCACAGCCATGGCCGAAACGGTCGTTGATCGCCTTGAAACGGTCGACGTCGAAAATGGCGAGACAGGCATCCCCCTCTACCCTCTCCAGGGCATCGGTGAAAGCACGCCGGTTCAGAAGCCCCGACAGCGTGTCGGTCCGGCTGAGCTTTTCGAATTTGGCACGGGAGACGGTCAGGTCATGAATGGCGAAACCCGCCACCAGCGACAACACGCCGGACACCATTCCACCGATCAGCCAGGAGAGGATGATGGCAAAGATCATGGCATGCCCGAGGGTAATCGGCAGCACTCCCATGAAGTTGAGCGGAGGCAGCGTGATCACGATGATGAAGCCGGACAGAATAACCGCCAGAAAACTCATCTTCAGCGCAAAAGTATAAACGGTTTTGCGCTGCTCGAAACTGCCTAGCTCAGCCTGAAGCGATATCCAGTTTTCCATGAGAATCGACCTTCCTGCCAGCGTTTCAAGGCCATTGATAGGGTTGCAATTGCTGCGGAGGTCTTAATCCAATCGCTAAAATTCGAGTGATTTCAGGGGATTCAGCCGATCTGTTTTTTCTAGCAGAGAGTGCAACTTTTCGGGACAGGCATGTCCACTATGGGAAACACATCTAAAAACTTGATTTCAAACGGATTTTACAGGGGACAATCGGCTCCTGTTCCAGAATGATCTATGGATTAAAAATCACAGTCTATCCACCGGTTTTCACAACCAGCCGGGGAATGATGCTCAGATTTCACTTTAAGGGCAACAATGGGGAATAGTGTCTCTAAAACACAAGGGTTAAAACGGAAAATAACGCCGCGCCGTCAGCAGCGCCAAGCTGCAGAAGATCCTCTATACTTCAATTATAGAGACTAAGCGAAAGCACCAGCGTCTGCGGCAACGGATTCCAGAAACCCGTTCGCAAGCCGCCTGTCCGTAGCGCAGCGGCAGTCCATGTATTGCAGCCAAACAGCGCATTGAAATAGCCCTTCGCCTCGAAGAACCTGTCATAGTCGCCATATCCCCTGTCGCCGACCGGCACGACCGCTCCATTTTCCCGGCTGAAACTGTCATTGATGAAGCCGAGCAATTGCTCGAAGCGCCCGCCATCGACATTGAGAACCGTCACGGCCGGATGGGTTTCGGAGATGCCTCCGGCAACATCGACATGCATCACCGATCCGTCGATCGTCAGCGCCCGAAGTACGGGCATCGGCTTCAGATCGGCCCAGGTCGGTGTCTCCAGATAGAATGAGCGACCGCCCCATCCGAAAATCAGCCATTGTGCGGCAGGATCGCTCACCGGAATGCCGGCATCCTCAAGGAATGAAAACGACGCCCGAAGCCGATCGTCGAGCGGGATCGCAATATCCGTATGGATCGGGCCGGAAAGCAGCAGAATGCGTTGCGAGGACGTCATATCGGGAGAAGCCTCGGCTGCCCCAAGCATAGGCCTTGGAGTGAAGGTGCCACCGGCCACCAGCAACAAAAACAGCGCGATCGCCCCTATAAGCCATCGCGCTGTCAGCTTCAAACCGCGCATGAAAGATGGGGCTCAGAACAGGAAATAACGCTGCGCCATCGGCAGCACCGTCGCCGGCTCGCAGGTCAGCAATTCGCCATTCGCCCGCACCTCATAGGTCTCCGGATCGACCTCGATATCAGGTGTCAGGTCGTTGTGGATCATCGACGCCTTGGAGATGCCGCCACGGGTGTTCTTCACTGCAACGAGATTCTTGGCGACGCCGAGGCGGCCCTTGAGACCGGCGTCGAGCGAAGCCTGAGAGACGAAGGTGACCGAGGAGTTCGTCAGGCTCTTGCCGAAGGAGGCAAACATCGGACGGTAATGCACCGGCTGCGGCGTCGGGATCGAGGCATTCGGATCGCCCATCGGGGCTGCGGCAATGGAGCCGCCGAGCAACACCATGTCCGGCTTCACGCCGAAGAAGGCCGGGTTCCATAGAACGAGGTCAGCGCGCTTGCCGACTTCGATGGAGCCGATCTCATGCGACAGGCCATGTGCGATCGCCGGATTGATCGTGTATTTGGCGACGTAACGGCGGACACGGAAATTGTCGTTGTCGCCCTTCTCGTCTTTCAGGCGGCCGCGCTGGCGCTTCATCTTGTCGGCGGTCTGCCAGGTACGGATCAGCACTTCGCCGACACGGCCCATGGCCTGGCTGTCCGACGAGATAATCGAGAAGGCGCCGATATCGTGCAGGATGTCTTCGGCCGCGATCGTCTCCTTGCGGATACGGCTTTCGGCAAAGGCGATATCTTCAGGGATCGACGACGACAGGTGATGGCAGACCATCAACATGTCCAGGTGCTCGGCGATGGTGTTGACCGTATAGGGCCGCGTCGGATTGGTGGACGACGGAATGACGTTCGGCTGGCCGCAGATCTTGATGATGTCGGGTGCGTGACCGCCGCCCGCTCCTTCCGTATGGAAGGCATGAATGGTGCGGCCCTTGATGGCGCCGATCGTATCCTCCACGAAGCCGCTCTCGTTCAGCGTATCCGTATGGATCATCACCTGTACGTCATATTCGTCGGCGACCGACAGGCAGCAGTCGATGGCGCCGGGCGTCGTGCCCCAGTCCTCGTGCAGCTTCAGCGAGGTGGCGCCGGCGAGCACCATTTCCTGCAATGCACCCGGAAGCGACGCATTGCCCTTGCCGGCAAAAGCGAGGTTCATCGGGAAAGCATCGGCTGCCTCGATCATGCGCGCAATATGCCAAGGGCCGGGCGTGCAGGTCGTCGCAAGTGTCCCGTGCGCCGGCCCCGTGCCGCCGCCGAGCATGCAGGTCAGGCCGCTCATCAGCGCTTCCTCGATCTGCTGCGGCGCGATGAAATGGATATGGCTGTCCATGCCGCCGGCCGTGATGATCTTGCCTTCGCCGGCAATCGCTTCCGTGCCCGGACCGACGATGATATTGACGCCCGGCTGCATATCCGGATTGCCGGCCTTGCCGATCGCCGCGATACGACCGTCCTTCAAGCCGATATCGGCCTTGTAGATACCGGTATGGTCGATGATGACGGCATTGGTGATGACGGTATCGACCGCGCCATCTGCCCGCGTCACCTGGCTCTGGCCCATGCCGTCACGGATGACTTTCCCACCGCCGAACTTCACCTCTTCGCCATAGGTGGTAAAATCCTTTTCGATCTCGATGAAAAGCTCCGTATCGGCAAGGCGGACCTTGTCGCCGGTGGTCGGACCGAACATGCCGGCGTAAGCCTTGCGGGAGATCTTGTAGGGCATCTATCAGGCTCCTTGGGAGGAAGAGACGAATGGTTTTCCGGCAAGCCGCCTGAGACGGCCAGCCGCAATATGGGAGTCGACGAGCTGCTTCTCGGCGGCGAAGGGATGCCATTCCCAGCCCACATGGCCGAAGCCTGCGAGCGTCACCTCGTCGTTGGGAAATCTGTCGAGCACTTCGCCGATCACGATCATGCCACTGCTCGGCACGATGTAAGGCGCCGGCGAGAAGGCAGAAAGCGCCTGATCGACGGCTTCGTGAACCTGTTTGTCAACGATCCGATGCACCTTGCCAGCTTCAGCACAGAAAGCGCTGAATTGGTTGGTGTAATCGTCGCAGAAATCATCGAGCTCCGGATGCGAAGCCGCAAGAGGTGCGCGCATCGCCGCGAATTTTTCGGGATCGCGCACACTCCAGATTTCCGAGGCTTCGACAACACCGGGATGGATGCGCCAGCTTTCCGAGCCGAGCATGGCCTTGGCGGGTCGGCCGGTATTGCACACGGCAACCACATCGGTGCGCGTGCCGCCGGCACCATAGGAGCGGCATTCGTTGAAGCGGATGACGAAGTCGGCGGCATCGATGATCTCAGCCCCTCCTTCTCCCACTTCGCCGTTGCCTACGATCATGATCGTCCTGCCCACCTTACTGGCCCATTCCATTGGCGAGTTCTTTGAGCTCCTTGGTCCTGAGATCCGTCAGGTCAGCAAGGCAGCCCGCCACCAGCATCGGCTCCATCGTGCCGCCGCGTGCCTGAAAGCCGTAATTCTCACATTGAGCGTCGCGATAACTGATCCAGGCGCGCTGTGCCTTGAGAAGCGCCTGTTCGGCGCCCTTCATGTCACCCTCGAGATCGCCGTCGATCGCCACCATGGCGGCGCGCGTCTGCTTGTACTGGGCATTGAGCGCCTTGTCGGCCTCTTCATAGCGCGCCTGCGCGCAACTCGTCATATCGGATTGTGTCTGCGCATTGTCACAGTCCACGTCCTCGGCATGGGCAGCACCGGCGGCAAGCAGCATAAATGCTCCACCGATGAGCCCGATCTTCAAGCGCATGTGTCCTCCCGTCATTTTCTTTTAATTAGAGCCGGCCCATGACGAGCTGGCGGAAGCCATAGACTTCACGTTTGCCGGACAGAGGAATGAGCGTCACCGAGCGGGTCTGGCCCGGCTCGAAACGCACGGCCGTGCCGGCGGGAATGTCGAGCCTCATGCCGTGGGCCTTATCACGATCGAAGGAGAGGCCGGCATTGGTCTCGGCAAAATGATAGTGGCTGCCGACCTGCACGGGACGGTCGCCGGTATTGGAGACCTCAAGCGTCACGGTCGGTGCGCCGGCATTGAGCTCGATCTCGCCGCTTGCAGCAATGATTTCGCCAGGGATCATCTGTTTCTCCTTAAGCCGCCTTGGGCGCGCAGCCCTCGGACTTCAGAACACGTTTCGTGGAGGCCGGATTGTTCGCAAGTTTTGCCGCAGGCCGGATCGGCCTGGCAACAAGATTGCCACCGCAATTCGGGCACTCACCTTTGAGGACATTTTCAACGCAATCCGCACAGAACGTGCATTCGAATGTGCAGATCATCGCTTCCGCGCTATGAGGCGGCAGATCCTTATCGCAGCATTCGCAATTGGGTCGAAGCTCCAGCATGGTGTCTCCTCAGCGGATCGGTTCGTGAACGGTCACCAGCTTCGTGCCATCGGGGAATGTCGCCTCGACCTGCACGTCATGGATCATCTCGGCAATACCTTCCATCACCTGGTCGCGGCTGATCACATGGGCGCCGGCCTCCATCAGTTCTGCGACCGGGCGGCCATCCCGCGCGCCCTCGACGACAAAATCGCTAATGAGGGCGATAGCTTCCGGATAGTTCAGCTTGACGCCGCGCTCCAGCCGCCGGCGGGCCACCATGGCGGCCATGGAAATCAACAGCTTGTCTTTTTCTCTCGGGGTGAGGTTCATCGTCTATCCGCTTGTTGAACTCATAGATTCCAGACTTTCGGCACAGGCGCTCCATTGCGCAAGGCGGAAATGACCGGGATGAGGATTTTTCTCAGCGCAAAGCCATCGGCTGCGGCAAGGCGCACGACGATCTTATCGCTCCAGGCGCTTGCCCCGCCCATATGCCCGTCCACGAGCGGCCGTACTTTGGTGAGATAGGCTTCCGACATCGGTCCGGCATAAAGCACCGTCGCAAAAGCCACCTGCCCGCCGAGCACCGCCTGCTCTGCCGCAAGCAGCGCCACGGCATCGGAAAGGCGCAACTCCTCGGCATGGATCAGCCGGCCCGACCGGCGGATACGCCAGCGATCGCGAAACAGCCCCGTCTCCATCGTCTCGCCCATCGCCTTGCGCCCGAGCAGGATAGCCTCGACGGCCAGGAACTCCGCGCTGTCGTCGAGATCAACATCCAGACGGCGAAACAATGAAGCGCGGTCGAAAAGAATGGTCTCCTGCGGCAGCCAGTCGACGCGGGCGCCCGGCCCAACCTCGATCTGCGTCGTCACCTCTGCTGTGCCGGCCGATGCCTTGTAGATCTTCTCGCAGGCCTGCGTCGTCACATCGATGCGCGTACCCGCTCCAGCCGATACGCTCCAGATCATCCGGTCGCCGCCGGTCAGCCCGCCGGCCGTATTGATGAGAACAGCCTCCATCGAGGAATCGAACGTATCCGGCAGGCGGATCTTCGCTGCACCTTCCTGATAAAGCTCACGGATTCGCGTACGCCCATCCTGCACCTTGGCAGCAAGATGCCCGCGTCCTTCCGCTCTCTGCGGTCTCGTGATGCCCGCCGCCGCGCCTGTCATGCCACCCCCGTGCGCAGATGCCATCCTGTCTGGCAACTCGCGTTGAATGTGTCTGTTGACTGCAACAAAGCAAGTCCCGTGCCGCTTTTCGAAAGCCCGTGCCCCCACGGGCTGTGAGGATGGCGCGGAAGGCATTTGCCGCAAAATGCGGCATCTGCCAGCGCGATCGCCAGAGAGGTCATACCGTCAAATGGCGGCGCGCCTCCGGCGTATCCAGCGTCTCGGCAAGGCCCTCGTGAACGATCTCGCCACGATCCATGATGTAGACATAGTCGGCAAGCTCGCGGCAGAAATCGAGATATTGCTCGACAAGCAGGATCGCCATGCCAGTGGAATCGCGCAAGTATCGGATCGCCCGGCCGATATCCTTGATGATGGAGGGCTGGATGCCCTCGGTCGGCTCGTCGAGCACGAGAATCTTCGGCCGCGTGACCATGGCGCGACCGATCGCCAGCTGCTGCTGTTGCCCGCCCGAAAGATCGCCGCCGCGACGCGACAACATCGACTTCAGCACCGGGAAGAGACTGAAGATATCGTCTGGGATGTTGCGGTCGCGGCGGCCAAGCGGAGCAAAGCCGGTCTCGAGGTTTTCTTTGACCGTCAGCAGCGGGAAGATTTCACGCCCCTGCGGCACATAGCCGATGCCCTGCTTGGCGCGCGCAAAAGGCGGCAGGCCATTCAGCTTCGCATCGTTGAAGGTGATGGTTCCCGCCGATATCGGGTGCTGGCCGGTGACGGCGCGCAACAGCGAACTCTTGCCCACGCCATTGCGGCCGAGCACGCAGGTGATCTTGCCCATCTCGGCCTTGATCGAGATGCCGCGCAGCGCCTGGGCTGCGCCATAGTGTAGATTTGCGTTTTCGACTGTCAGCATCCGTTCACCCATTCCCCATCAGTTCATCAGCGTACGCCTCAGCATCTGCAAGGCGTGCTCCTGTTCTTTCGTTTTCTCGCCGCCGACCGCGGCCACGTCCTCGGCAATACCGATCAGTTGCTGACGCTCCTGCATGTCGAGCGCCCGTATCCATAGATCCCGAAAGCGGCGGATCGGATCTTCGGGACTGTTGGCGTTCTTGGACGCCCACTCACCGAAAACCAGCACCTCTTCCAGGTCGCCTGGCCGGATAATGCCTTTCATGCGGTCGCGGACGACATCCTTCGCCGCATCGAAATACATCGGCTTCTCTTTGGCGAGGCAGAAGAAAAAGGCCACCGCCGCAATCGCCGGATCGGCAATCGAGGCCAGCGGCGCTACAGCTGCCTGCTTGCGGAACTTTCCGCGCTTATAAGCACCCCGCATGCGCTCAACGGAATCGATGATCTCGCTTCCAGCCTCACGCATCATTTTCAAACGCCAATACCAGACGGCCGCGCCGCCGATCGCCATGACCAGAATTCCGAGAAAAGCCATTATGAAACCCCACAATGAAATCTGCTCGTTTTAGAGCGTCTTCTCTTGTCAGGTTCAAGCCTAGAAGTTGCATTATTAGCGACCCAGATAGTTCTCGATCACCTTCGGATCGCTACTGACGAAATCGATGGATCCTTCGGCCAATACCGAACCTTCCGCCAAGCAGGTTACCTTCACACCGAGATCGCGGATGAAGCCCATATCGTGCTCCACGACGACGACGGACCGCGTCTTGGCGATATCCTTGAGCAGGATCGCCGTTTCCGCCGTCTCGGCATCGGTCATGCCCGCCACCGGTTCGTCGACGAGCAGGAGCTTCGGCTCCTGGGCCAGCAGCATGCCGATCTCCAGCCATTGTTTCTGGCCATGCGAGAGGTTGGCGGCGAATTCATCGCGGCGATGCGTCAGCCGCACCGTCTCCAGGATTTCCTCGATGCGCGCCTTGTCTTCGCCAGACAGCCGGTAGAACAGGGTCGAGAACACTGTGCGCCGACGGTTCAACGCCAGTTCCAGATTGTCCCAGACCGTATGGCTTTCGAAGACCGTCGGTTTCTGAAATTTTCGGCCTATGCCGAGCTGGGCAATATCGGCTTCGTCCTTCTTGGTAAGGTCGATATTGCCGTTGAAGAAGACCTCACCCTCGTCGGGGCGGGTCTTGCCGGTGATGATATCCATCATCGTTGTCTTGCCGGCGCCGTTCGGGCCGATGATCGCCCTGAGTTCACCAGGTTCAATGACGATGGAGAGCGAGTTCAGCGCCTTGAAGCCGTCGAAGGAGACCGAGACACCGTTGAGGTAGAGCACGCTGTTGGGTTTGACGTCAGGGATCATGGGTCTACTCCGCAGCCTGTATTTTCGCGTCGACACCCTCTTCGGCAACCGCTGGCGGTACGCTGGTCGAGACGGGCTTCCGCTTGCCGAGATACTGGGCGATCGTGCCGACAATACCCTTCGGCAGCAGCAGCGTGACCAGCACGAAGAGGCCGCCGAGCGCAAAGAGCCAGTAATCGGGAAAGAGGCCGGTAAAGATCGTCTTGCCGCCATTGACGAGGATGGCGCCGATGATCGGTCCGATCAGCGTCGCGCGGCCGCCGACGGCCGTCCAGATGACGACTTCGATGGAGTTGGCCGGTGCGAATTCACCGGGATTGATGATGCCGACCTGCGGCACATAAAGCGCGCCGGCAATACCCGCCATCATCGCCGAAACGACGAAGGTGAAGAGCTTGAAATGCTCGACGCGATAACCGAGGAAGCGCGTGCGGCTTTCCGCATCGCGCACGCCAACCAGCACCTTGCCGAATTTCGAACGCACGATCGCCGAGGCAATCATCAGCGAGAGCGCCAGGAAGATCGCGGTTGCAGCAAAGAGCGTCGCACGCGTACCATCGGCCTGCACATTGAAGCCAAGGATATCCTTGAAATCGGTCATGCCGTTATTGCCGCCGAAGCCCATATCGTTGCGGAAGAAGGCGAGCAGCAGCGCATAAGTCATGGCCTGTGTGATGATCGACAGGTACACGCCGTTGACGCGCGAGCGGAAGGCGAACCAGCCGAAGACGAAGGCAAGCAGGCCGGGCACCAGCAGCACCATCAGCGCGGCAAACCAGAACTGATCGAAACCGTACCAGAACCAGGGCAGCTCCTTCCAGTTCAGGAAGACCATGAAATCGGGCAGAACAGGGTCGCCATAGACGCCGCGCGAACCGATCTGGCGCATCAGATACATGCCCATCGCATAACCGCCGAGCGCGAAGAAGGCGCCATGGCCGAGCGAAAGAATACCGCAGAAACCCCAGACGAGATCGAGCGCCAGCGCCAGCAGCGCATAGGTGAGATATTTGCCGAACAGCGCCATGATGTAGGTCGGCACATGCAGCGGATTGTCCGCCGATGTCGCCAGATTGAGCACCGGCACGAGAACCGCGACCACAAGCAGGATGGCGATGGCAATGGAGATCCGGCGATCGAGAGATCGGAGAAGGAAGGCCGTAATCATGCTTCCACCGCCCTTCCTTTGAGTGCGAAGAGCCCGCGCGGACGCTTCTGGATGAAGAGAATGATGAGGACGAGCACCAGGATCTTGCCGAGCACGGCGCCGGCGACGGGCTCGAGGAACTTGTTGACGACGCCGAGCGACAGAGCACCGACCAGCGTGCCCCAGAGATTGCCGACGCCGCCGAAGACCACGACCATGAAACTGTCGATGATGTAGCTCTGGCCGAGGTTCGGCGAGACGTTATCGATCTGCGAGAGCGCCACACCCGCCATGCCGGCAATGCCGGAACCGAGCGCGAAGGTGAAGGCATCGACCCAGCCGGTGCGGATGCCCATGGACGAAGCCATGCGGCGGTTCTGGGTGACCGCGCGCATCTGCAAGCCGAAGGCGGAGCGCTTCAGCAGCATCAGCAGCGCCACGAGGACTGCCATCGAGAAGACGATGATCCAGAGACGGTTCCAGGTGATCGCCAAGCCGCCGAATTCGAAGGCACCGGACATCCAGCTCGGATTGCGCACCTCGCGATTGGTCGGGCCGAAGACCGTACGCACCGCTTGCTGCAGGATGAGCGAAACACCCCAGGTGGCGAGCAGCGTTTCCAGCGGCCGGCCGTAGAGAAAGCGGATGACGGAGCGCTCGATGACGAGGCCGACGAAACCGGTGAAGATGAAGGCGGCAGGCACGGCAAAGGCCAGCGAATAATCCGCCAATCCCGGAAAGGCCGAGGTGATATATTCCTGCACGACATAGGTTGTGTAGGCGCCGATCATCACCATCTCGCCATGCGCCATGTTGATGACGCCCATGACGCCGAAGGTGATGGCAAGGCCGATGGCCGCAAGCAACAGCACCGAGCCGAGTGACAGCCCGTACCAGACATTCTGGACGATATTCCAGAGAGCCAGACTACGGTTGATGGTGCTGATATGCGCCTGAATGGCAGGTTTGAGATCATCGGGCGCGGTTGCCAGCGCCGTGGTCAGAATAGTCAGCGCATCGCGGCCGCCGCGGGCGGCAACCGTATCGATGGCAGCCCCCTTCTCGTCGGCGCTCATATCGCTCTTCAACACCATCACGGCGCGAGCCGCTTCCATGGTGCTCTTGATCTCGGCGTCTTTTTCATCGGCCAGAGCGGAATTCAGCAGATCGAGATTGGCGGGATCGGCATCTTTCAGAAGGCCCTGGGCAGCAGCAAAGCGAGCGCCGCGATCGGGGCTCAGCAGCGTCAGCTGGCTCATCTGGGTGGAAATGAGCGTGCGCACCGAATTGTTGACCCTGACCTTGGACATCGTGTCGGGATCGATGTCGGCCACAGCCTCGCCGGTGAGCGGATCGGAATAGGTCGGCTCGTCATCGGTGCCGCCCTGCAGGAGCACGGGACCACCCTCATCGGAATTGACGTAAAGCAGGCCGTCGCTCAGCTGCTGCAATATCTGGCTGACATGCGCATCCTTGGAAGCGACGAGCGCCTTGATGGCCGCTTCACGCTCCGGAAAGCCGCCGACGCCAAGTGCATCGACAAGAGCGTGGACATCATCCTGGGCCTTGAGGCCGGTCGTCAGCCCCGTGAGCGTCAGGCAAATGGTCAAAAGAAAGATCTTGATGGCGCGATACATCGGCTTTCCCGCCTAAACTAGAGCATTTCGAAATGCTCTATCCCCCTATTTTCGCAATTCCGGACGCAACCGCTGCGCAGTCTTTCTGGAATTGCTCCAGCGCCGGCCTGTTCGCCAACCCGCTGGGGACGGAGCTTCCGCCCGGATTTGAAATCCGGACGGAAGTTCTTCTGGCTCGTGTCGGATCGGCTAACTCAGGAACCCTTGCCGCCGCACTTGCCGGTGGCAACGTTGAAGTTGCCGCAGTTCATCGGCTTGCGCCAATCGGAGATTAGATCCTTGGAGTCCGGCAGGAAGTCGGACCATTCGTCGCCGACGACCTCAGGGGTCTGCTGGACGATTTCGAACTGGCCGTTCGCCTGGATTTCACCGATCAGCACCGGCTTGGTGATGTGGTGGTTCGGCATGACGGTCGCCGTGCCACCGGAGAGGTTAGGAACGGAGACACCGATAATGTGGTCGAGAACCGCGTCCGTATCGGTCGTGCCGGCAGCCTGAACAGCCTTAACCCAGGCGTTGAAGCCGATATAGGCAGCTTCCATCGGGTCGTTGGTCACGCGCTTGTCGTTCTTGGTGTAGGCATGCCATTCCTTGATGAACTTCTTGTTGATCGGCGTATCGACCGATTCGAAGTAGTTCCAGGCGGCGAGATGGCCGACGAGCGGCTTGGTGTCGAGACCGGCAAGCTCTTCTTCGCCGACCGAGAAGGCGACAACAGGAATGTCGGTTGCCTTGACGCCCTGGTTGCCGAGTTCCTTGTAGAAGGGAACGTTGGCGTCACCGTTGATTGTGGAGACGACGGCGGTCTTCTTGCCGGCCGAGCCGAATTCCTTGATCTTGGAGACTTCCGTCTGCCAGTCGGAGAAGCCGAACGGCGTGTAGTTGATCAGGATGTCTTCTTTCGGAATGCCCTTGGATTCGAGATAGGCTTCCAGGATCTTGTTGGTCGTGCGCGGATAGACGTAGTCGGTACCTTCGAGCACGAAGCGCTTAACGCCTTCGGTGTTCATCAGGTAGTCGACGGCCGGAATTGCCTGCTGGTTCGGAGCGGCACCCGTATAGAAGATGTTGCGCGAGGATTCTTCACCCTCGTACTGGACCGGGTAGAAAAGCAGCGAGTTCAGCTCTTCGAAAACCGGCAGGACCGACTTGCGCGAAGACGAGGTCCAGCAACCGAAGACGGCCGCAACCTTGTCCTTTTCGATCAGTTCGCGTGCCTTTTCGGCAAACAGCGGCCAGTCGGAAGCCGGGTCGACGACGACGGCTTCGAGCTTCTTGCCGAGGAGACCACCCTTCTTGTTCTGCTCATCGATGAGCATCAGCATGGCGTCTTTCAGCGTCGTTTCGGAAATCGCCATCGTGCCGGAAAGCGAATGCAGCACGCCGACCTTGATCGTGTCGTCGGCGGCAATTGCGCCCTGGAAGGCTGCCGTTGCCGCCATGACGGCGCCGAGCGCGACGCCCGTGATAGTGGACCTGAGATTCATCTGGTTGAACTCCCCTCTTCTTGTTCCGCAACAGGCCGGAAACGGAAATTAACTGTTGCCGAGGGGACTATCGGGTGCTGCAACGCAAAAACACATACGCAAAATGACGTAGGCGGCAGGGGCAAACGGGCAGGCAAAGACAAGCCAGGGCATCCCACGGAGAGGATGCCCTGTCAGTTCGATATTATCCGCCGATCGTCAAGGTGACGGATGTCGGGCCATAGGAAAGGGTCGCCTTGTGGCCGGAGATGGTGAACCTGTCGAAGATGCCGGTGATGGCTCCCGCCTTCAGGATCTCGATCTTCGTTCCGGGCGCCGGGGCATAGCCCGAGGCAAGTGTGACATCGAGGTCGCCGGAGAGTGCCGCCTTGCCTGCGATGACCAGCGTGCCCGCGCCGTCAGCACCGAGCGTCGGTTTCGCCGCGGCATTGGCGAACTGCTGGTAATCACCACCTACAATCAGGGGCCTATCGGCCGCCAGGATGAGAGAACCGCCGTTCACGGACAGTCCGCCGGTGCCGAAGGCCGAGGGCGAGCCTGCCACCAGCACGCCTTCTTCCAGCACCGTGCCGCCGGCATAGCTGTTGGCGCCGGAAAGGCCGAGAATGCCGCTGCCGCGCTTCGCCAGTTTGCCCTTGCCGCCGATATCGTTGCGCCAGGTGTCGATCGCATTGAAGCCGCCCTTTGCGGCATCCATCGTCACGGTCACGTCCTGATCGAAGGCGCCATAGCCGTCTGCGGCGGCAAACAGGTTGAGGCGGCCGTAGCCTTCAGCATCATCGAGCAGCGGATAGCCCGAGGCGATCTCCGTCGTCTTCAGCACGTCGCGGCGCTGCTCGCCGTCGAGATAGGGCAGACGCGTTTCGAGAAGCGCTTCGGCGCCCTGCGGCACGCGCGCCGGCTGGTCGGTCCCATGGATGGTAGGCAGGCCATAGCTCAGGCGCTGCAGCACGTAAGCGCGGTTGGCGTCATGATCGGCGAAACGGTCTGCGGCGAGCGGCGCTGCATGGGCCGCGACTTCGAGCGCGCCCGCATCCGCAACGCCCGACTTGGCAATCAGCCATGACTGCGCTTGGGCATAAGCATCGCTCTTCAGCGCGGCGTTGTCGGCCTTGTTCAGATTGTAGACGACCGTGGCGGTACCGAGCATGCGGCCACCCATCATGTCGAGGGGAGAATGCATGCCGGCAAGGATGCGGTCTTCGCCCAATTCGCTGGCGCGTGTAATCATCTCCTGAAAACGCTGCGGTACGAGATAGGCCATGGCGAGCGCATCCCGCCAGGCTTCCGCCGTATGCCCGCTCGGGAAGCCGCCGTCCTCGACCGGCTTGCCGTTCTTGGCGGGCTCGAGCGTCGGGACGACCGAGACGTCCGGGCTCCAACGATAGGGGCGGGCATATTTGAAATAGCGCTTGGCCGGCTCCGTCGAGCCATCACCGCTCGCGGCATTGATGAAATCGATGGCAAGGCCCATGTCCGGGTTGGCATCGGTCTTGTTTTCCGTGTCCGGCTTGCTGCCGGCGCCGCGATTATTGCCCTTGTCGTCGTATTTGACCGTCGTCGCATCGACCGCGACTTCGGTGATCGTGGTGGTCTGCTTGGAGCCCGCCTTCCAGGCATCCGTCAGCGGCCCGAGGCCATCGACAATGCTGGCATTCTTGCCCCGCCGATCGTCGAGATAAGCGGCAATCGCCTGATCGGCCGTCCGTGCTCGTGTCGCCTTGACGACATAGCCGATGTTTGCGTCATGGACGAGCTTGTTGACGACCTGGCCGTCGGTCTTGCTTAAGGGAATGCCGTCCCAATCCGTCTTGGCAACCGCAGGGCAATTGTCCTTGGCCGGGGCCTCTACTCCGGCGTCGACGAACGGCGTGCGCGGCGTCCAGACTTCGAGGAAGCCGGAGAGAAGATGGACGGCGGCATTGGTGTCCACTGTCGAGAAGCAGGCGTCGCCGCGCTTGTTGGTGTTTCCGGCCTCCATATAAGGCGCTTTCGCCGCCGTGGTCTGCTCGGCGGCGGCAAGCGATGGCACGATCGAAAGAAGGCAGACGAGCGCAGTGCTCAGGCGGCAGAGGCTTGGAACAGACATGGTGATACCCGAAATGATTGAACGGACGGCGGGAGAGTTAGAGCCCTTATGTGACAGACCGGTTTCAAAAATATTGCCGTTCTGTGAATCTGCCGGCGTTCCGCCTCTTGCCTTTCCCGCCCATCCCGCCAAAAGTGGCTTGGAGACGATAAGCTGACCGGAACGCCGGAAAGAGGGCATGACAGCGCGCCAACGCATCATTCCGGTGAGACGCGAATATAATCGCTGGGTCGCCAACCAGACGCTTGAAGACTACGCGCTGCGCTTCACCGCAAAGAGCGCCCGCCGCTTCTCCTCCCAGCGCATCTCGCAGACGGCGATCGGCGCGATCTCCTTCCTGGCGCTGGAGGCGATCGGCGGCGCCATCACGCTGTCCTACGGCACCACCAATGCCTTCTATGCCATCATTGTTGCCTCGGTCGCCATGCTGGCGATCGGCTTGCCGATCAGCCGATACGCCATTCGCCACGGCGTCGATATCGACCTGCTGACGCGCGGTGCGAGCTTCGGCTATATCGGCTCGACCATCACCTCGCTGATCTACGCCAGCTTCACCTTCATGCTGTTTGCGATCGAGGCCTCGATCATGTCGGGTGCGCTGGAGCTGACGCTCGGCATTCCGCTTTGGATCGGCTACATCATCAGCGCCGTGATGGTGATCCCGCTCGTCACCCACGGCGTGCGGCTGATCAGCAAATTCCAGCTGATGACCCAGCCTTTCTGGATCATCCTGAATATCCTGCCTTTCATCTTCATCGCCTTTCTGGACTGGGGCCAATTCGACGTCTGGCGCGCCTTTGCCGGTATCCGCCACGTCTCCGGCCCGCCCGGCACGGTCGCGGATTTCAATCTCGTCGAATTCGGCGCAGCCTCCGCCGTCATCCTGGCGCTGATGTCGCAGATCGGCGAACAGGCGGACTTCCTGCGCTTTCTGCCGCCGGACCCACAGCGCAAGTGGCGCCATCGCCTCGCCATCTTCCTCGCCGGTCCCGGCTGGGTCATCATCGGTGCACCCAAGCTGCTTGCCGGTTCATTTCTCGTCGTGCTGACCTTCACCTCCGGCGTGCCCCTCGACCGCGCCGCCGACCCTGCGCAGATGTACCTGACCGCCTTCGGCTACATGATCCCCTGGCACAATGCCGCCCTGCTGCTGATGGCCGCCTTCGTCGTGGTCTCGCAGTTGAAGATCAACGTGATGAATGCCTATGCCGGCTCGCTCGCCTGGTCGAATTTCTTTTCGCGCCTGACGCATAGCCACCCCGGCCGCGTCATCTGGCTGGTCTTCAACGTGGCGATCGCGCTGCTCTTGATGGAGCTCGGCATCTACCGGCTGCTCGAGGAAACGCTCGGTATCTTCTCGATTATCGCCATGGCCTGGCTCTGCACGATCTCGGCCGATCTCTTCATCAACAAGCCGCTCGGCCTTGCTCCTCCCGGCATCGAGTTCAAGCGCGCCCATCTCTACGACATCAACCCGGTCGGCCTCGGCGCCATGACGCTCTCGGCCGGCGTCGCGCTCATCGCCCATTTCGGCGTCTTCGGCTCGATCGCGGCTTCGCTTGCGCCCTACATCACCCTCGTGATCGCGCTGATCGCCTCCCCCACCCTCGCCTGGGCGACGAAGGGCAAGTTTTATCTCGCCCGCAAACCGCGCCATGCCTGGAAGAACCTGACCACCATCACCTGCTCCGTCTGCGAACATCCATTCGAGCCGGAAGACATGGCCTGGTGCCCGGCCTATGCCGCGCCGATCTGCTCGCTCTGCTGCTCGCTCGACAGCCGCTGCCACGACATGTGCAAGCCGAATGCCCGCTTCAATGCGCAGGTCGGCACCGTCGCAAAGACCCTGCTGCCGGAAACCATCGTCCAGAAGCTGACCACCCGCCTCGGCCGCTACGGTATTGCCGTGGCGCTGGCGCTGACGGCCGTCGGTGCAATTCTTGCGATGATCGCCCATCAGGTCAGCTCGGCATCGCCGGAGACGGCCGAAGTCGTGAACCGCACCATCCTGATCGTCTTCTTCGTCTTCTCGGTCATCGCCGGCGTCGCCTGCTGGTTCTATGTGCTTGCCCATGACAGCCGCGTCGTCGCCGAGGAAGAATCCTCCCGCCAGAACACACTGCTCCTGAAAGAAATCGCCGCACACAAGAAAACCGATGCCGCGCTGCAGACCGCCAAGGAAACCGCCGAAGCCGCCAACCGTGCCAAGAGCCGCTATGTCGTGGGCCTGAGCCACGAATTGCGCACGCCACTGAACGCCGTTCTCGGCTATGCGCAGATCCTCGAACGCGACGAGACGATTCCCGCGCCACGCCAGTCCTCGATCAAGGTGATCCGTCGCAGCGCCGAACATCTCTCCGGTCTGATCGATGGCCTTCTGGACATCTCGAAGATCGAAGCCGGCCGTCTGCAGGTCTATTCGAACGAAATCAATATCCAGGACTTCCTCGACCAGATCGTCGATATGTTCCGGCCGCAGGCACAGGCAAAGGGGCTCTCCTTTATCCACGAGCGTGCTTCGTCCCTGCCGCAATTCGTGCGCACCGATGAGAAGCGGCTGCGCCAGATTCTCGTCAACCTGCTCTCCAATGCCATCAAGTTTACCGACGAAGGCAGCGTAACCTTCGATGTCGGCTACCGCAGCCAGGTCGCGACCTTCACCGTCTCCGACACAGGCCGCGGCATCGCCGAGAAGGATCTGACGCGCATTTACGAGCCCTTTCAGCGCGGCGAAGCGGAGAGCGTGCGGCCGATGCCAGGTCTCGGCCTTGGCCTCACCATCACTCGCCTACTGACCAACACGCTCGGCGGCGAAATCTCTGTCACGAGTGAAAAGGACAAGGGCTCGACCTTCCGCGTCCGTCTCATGCTGTCGGCCGTCATGCGCGCCGTTGCAGCACCGCCGCAGGAAAAGAAGATCGTCAGCTATGACGGCCCGCGCCGCACTATCGTCGTTGTCGACGACAACGAGGATCATCGCGAGATGATGCGGGAAATCCTGGTTCCCCTCGATTTCATCGTGCTGACGGCCGCAAGCGGCCCCGACTGCCTGACGCTGATCGAGGGTATCGAGCCGGACCTTTTTCTCGTCGATATCTCCATGCCCGGTATGAACGGCTGGCAGCTCGTCTCCCGGCTGCGCGAGGCGGGACGCACAGCGCCGATCCTGATGCTGTCAGCAAATATCGGCGATGCCGCCGCTCACAGCGACAGCGACGACAGCCACAGTGACGCGATCGGCAAGCCGGTCGACATCAAGCAGCTGCGCGACAAGCTGGCCCTGCATCTCGCCCTGAAATGGCTCTATGCCGACGATCAGACACCCGCGCCGGTGATTGCCGCCATGCCGCTCAAGAGCCCTGGAACAGCGCATGTGCGGGAGTTGCTGCGTCTCGGCGAGATCGGCTACATCAGAGGCATAGAAGCCAAGCTCGCCGACCTTGCCAAGGTGGAGGCAAATCAGCCATTCACAGAAGAACTCCGCTCCTATGTCGCCGCCTTCGATCTCGCCGGCTTCATGGATTTCCTGCACAAGTTCGAAGAAAAAGGTGAAACCGTTGGCTGAGCTTCCCCGCGACATCGTTCTGCTGGTCGATGACTCGCCCGAAGCCCTCGGCTTCCTGACCGACGCACTGGAACAATCAGGATTTTCCGTACTGATTGCCACCTCCGGCTCGGCCGCGCTCAATATCGTCGAGCGCATCACGCCCGATCTCATCCTGCTTGATGCGGTCATGCCCTCGATGGACGGTTTTGAGACCTGCCGCCGGCTGAAGGCCAATGCTGCCGTCGCCCAGGTGCCCGTTATCTTCATGACCGGGCTTACCGAAACCGAGCATGTCGTGCATGCGCTGGAATCAGGCGGCGTCGATTATTTGTCGAAGCCGATCAACATCGATGAGCTGCGCGCCCGTATCCGCGTTCACCTGCGCAATGCCCGCTCGGCCCAAAGCGCACGTGTCGCGCTCGATGCCGCCGGCCGCCATCTGCTGGCGGCCAAGGGCGATGGCGCGATCCATTGGTCGACGCCGCAGGCGACCCGCCTCGTCAACGCCGCCATGGGCAGCGACGACGGCATGGAGGTCGTCTCCCGCACTATCGGCAACTGGATGAAGGAACGCGCCGCTGCTGCCCGCGACGCTCTCATCTCCATCGCCCATGCCGGGCAGGCCGCCTTGCAGCTCGCCTTCCTTGGCGCGATCGGCCCGGACGAATATCTCTTCCGCCTGACGGCCGCCAACCAGCGCAACGACGACGCGGTCCTGCGTCAGCACTTTGCGCTGACACAGCGCGAATCCGAGGTTCTGATGTGGATCGCCAAAGGCAAGGCCAACCGCGATATCGGCGAAATTCTCGGCCTCTCTGCGCGCACAGTGAACAAGCACCTGGAACAGATCTACGTGAAGCTCGGCGTCGAGAACAGGGCATCCGCCGCCGTGAAAGCGGCACATGTGCTGCACGAGATGTGAGGGATGGCAGACAGCGCCCTCAGACCACCCGGTCCGGCGCCTCGCGGCCCTCGAAGAAATCAGTCACGTTCTCCACGACCTTCATCCCCATCGCTGTGCGGGTTTCCTCGGTCGCGCTGCCGAGATGCGGCAACAGAACGACATTCTCCATCCGCCGCAATGCGTCCGGCACATGCGGCTCCGCCTCGTAGACATCGAGCCCTGCGCCGCGGATCGTGCCTTTATCAAGCGCAGCAATCAACGCCGTCTCATCGACCACGTCGCCGCGCGCCGTATTGATGAGGAAGGCGCCTGGCTTCATTGCCGCAAGCCGCGCAGCATTCATCAGATGCCGGTTTTCTGCGCCGCCGGGGCAATGCAGGGAAACAAAATCGGAAGCCGCGAGCACCTCCTCCACCGAAGCAAGCTGGCGCGCTCCGTAGCGCGTCGCTTCGGCGGGATCGATCTGTGAGCGGTTGTAGAACACGACATCCATGCCGAAGCCGAAATGGCAGCGTTGTGCGAAAGCCTTGCCGATTCGTCCAAAGCCGATAATACCGACCGTCTTGCCCGTCACCTTCGTGCCAACCATATGCGTTGGGCACCAGCCCTTCCATTCGCCGGAACGCAGCTGCCGCTCGCCCTCCCCGCCGCGACGTGCGACGGACAGAAGAAGCAGCATGGCGATATCAGCCGTGCAATCGGTCAGCACGCCAGGCGTGTTCGTCACCACGATGCCCTTCGCCTTGGCGGTGGCGATATCGATGTGATTGAAGCCGACCCCGAAATTGCCGAGGATTTTCGTACGGACATCCCCGGAAAAGACCGCAGCCGGCAGCTTGTCAGAAACGGTCGGCAACACCGCATCATAATCCGCCAGCGCCTGACGCAGTTCGCTTTCAGCAAGCGGTACATCATCTCTGTTGAGCGTCAGGTCGAAGCGCTCCGCGAGCACGGCCTCTACCGCGGCAGGCCAGCGTCGGGTGACGAGAATGCGGGGTTTTGGCATGAATCTGGATCCTCCATCCTTTGCCTCTGACTTAGGCCATGAAGGCTAGGAATGGAATGGCTTTCGAACCCGTAGAGACTGCGATCTTGACCGGCGCAGGCGAAACGAAAGAAGCCCGGTCGATGACCGGGCTTCCATAAAAGGCATCACTGCCAGAGGCTGAATTAGTCGGCCTTCGGGAAGTAGCTGTACTTGCCGTCTTCGCCCTTCTTCCATTCGTACATGACGTAGCCCGGAAGCTTCGGGTCGCCCTTTCCGTCGAACGAGATATCGCCGAGAACGGTCGGGAACGGACCCTTTTCCTTCATGGCTGCGGCAACAGCTTCAGCGTCGGTCGAACCGGCAGCCTTGGCAGCAGCAGCGATCGTCTGCAGCGCAGCGTAGGAGTAGAGCGTGTAAGCTTCCGGGTTGAAGCCGGCAGCCTTGAACTTCGCAACGAGGTCCTTGTTGGCCGGGTTGATCGTCGGATCCGGGCCGAACGTGTTCAGCGTACCGGCAACGGCGTCACCAGCGATGGAAGCAAGTTCGTTCGAGACGATACCGTCACCCGAAACGAGCGCTGCTTTCAGGCCCTGGTCGGCCGACTGGCGGATGATGAGACCGGCTTCGGTGTGCAGACCACCCCAGTAGATGATCGAAACGCCGGCTTCCTTCATCTTTGCGATGAGGGCCGAGAAGTCCTTGTCGCCGACGTTCACGCCTTCGTACATGACTTCGGTGACGCCAGCGGCGTTCAGAGCCTTTTTGGTTTCGTCAGCGAGACCCTGGCCATAAGGCGTCTTGTCGTGAATGACGGCGATCTTGGCGTCCTTGAAGTGGTCGGCCAGATACTTGCCGGCGATAGCGCCCTGCTGGTCGTCACGGCCGCAGGTGCGGAAGGTGTTCCACAGGCCACGCTCGGTGAAGACCGGGTTGGTAGCAGCCGGGGTAATTTCGAGAATGCCGTTTTCGGCGTAAACTTCAGAAGCCGGGATGGAAACGCCCGAGTTGAAGTGACCGATAACGAACTTCACGCCGTCAGCAACGAACTTGTTGGCAACGGAGATACCCTGCTTCGGGTCGGAAACGTCGTCGCCGAGTTCGATCTTGATCTGCTCGCCGTTGATGCCGCCAGCAGCATTGATGTCAGCGGCTGCCTGCTCGGCACCCTTCTGCAGCTGGGCACCGAACGCAGCGTTCGGGCCTGTCAGCGGACCACCCACGCCGATCAGGATGTCAGCTCGTGCGATGCCGCCGAAAGCGACGATCGCCGTCAGTGCCACCGCTGACAAGAGAGACTTCTTCATATTGTTACTCCCAATTTTTGGGCGGGTTTCTTCCAAGGCCTGACGCATACCCCACCTTTGACTGCGCCAGGAAAGCTGTTCCGCTCTGAAGGCAATTCATGCCTAGTTTCAACGGGCTGTCAATGTTTCTCCTTCCACGAAAACGCGGAAGTTTTTTCGTACAGCCAGTAATAGTTGTTGACCATTTGGTTGGTGCGGCGATAGCGGAACCCGGCTGTCGAGAAGATCAGCAGAGTTACGAAATCGATAATGTAGAAGAGGGCGCTGAGCATTGGGCCGTTAAACAGCGCATGATGCAGGAACTGCATCGCCCATGCGAGCAGGAAGGTATAGACGACGACCAGCGGATAGTTGTTCCAGCCGTCCGCAACCGCCCTGCCGGCGCGCCACGCCGTCCAGAAACCGATGAGCACAACGAGCGAGCGGATGACGAGCTTTACGCCGTTGTCGCTTTCGAAGAAAAGTCCCTGCATAATCAAACTCTCCCTTCTGCCGCGATCAATGCCGCCCGCCTTCGAGATAGGCAGCACGGACCTCAGGATTGGCAAGCAGTTCCTTGCCGCTGCCGCTCATCGTCACCTTGCCGTTCACGAGCACATAGGCACGGTGCGACAGCTTGAGCGCTGCGAATGCGTTCTGCTCCACGAGGAAGACGGTCAGCCCCTCCTTCTCGTTCAGCACCTTGATGGCTTCGAAGATGCCCTTGACGATCAGCGGCGCGAGGCCGAGCGAAGGTTCGTCGAGCAGCAGCAGCTTCGGGCGCGCCATCAGCGCACGGCCGATCGAAAGCATCTGCTGTTCACCGCCCGAAAGGGTACCGCCGCGCTGCGACTGGCGCTCTTTTAAGCGCGGGAACATCGTGAAAATCTTCTCGACGTCCTCATTGAAATATTTGAGGTTGTCGAGACCCGCGCCCATCTGGAGATTTTCCAGAACGGTCATGCGCGGGAAGATGCGTCGTCCCTCGGGCGACTGCGCGATACGCAGCCGTGCGATCTCGTGCGTCGGCAGCTTGGTGATGTCCTGGCCGTCGAAGATGATCGAGCCGGTGCGGGCCTGCGGGCTGCCGCAGATCGTCATCATCAGCGTCGACTTGCCGGCGCCGTTGGCGCCGATCAGGCTGACGATTTCGCCCTTTTTCACCTCGACATCAATGCCGGCGAGCGCGCGGATATTGCCGTAATAGGTCTCGACGCCCTGAACCTTGAGAAGCTGTTCACCGGCCGCCATCAGATTGCGCCCCCTTCTACGGTCGCAATGACCTCTTCGACTTCTTCATCCTCGACACCGAGATAGGCCGCAATAACCCTCGGGTCGTTCTTCACGTGGTCAGGGTTGCCGTCGGAAATCTTCTGACCGTATTCCAAAACGATGACGTGGTCCGAAATTTCCATGACCACCGACATGTCGTGCTCGATGAGCAGGATAGAGGTCCCGGTTTCGGTGCGAATGCCTTTCAGCAACGCATTGAGCGCCGCCGACTCACGCGGATTGAGACCAGCAGCCGGCTCGTCGAGGCAAAGCAGCTCCGGACCAGTGCACATGGCGCGGGCGATTTCCAGACGACGCTGGGCGCCATAAGGCAGGTCACCGGCCGGATCGTCGGCGCGGTCGATAAGATCGGCCTTCTCCAGCCAAAAGCGTGCAAGCTCGATGGCGGCAGCCGCTTCCTTCTTATAGGGACCGATGCCGAGCAGGCCAAGCACCGTGAAGCCCGAAGCCTTCATCAGCTTGTTGTGCTGGGCAACCAGCAGGTTTTCCAGAACGGTGAGGCCCGAGAACAGGCGGATGTTCTGGAAGGTACGGGCAACCTTGGCTTCCTTGGTGATGCGGAAGTCCAGCAGACGCTCGAGCAGGTACTGCTTGCCGCTCTTCTGCGTCAGCGTAATCATGCCCATCGTCGGCTTGTAGAAGCCGGTGATGCAGTTGAAGACGGTCGTTTTGCCCGCACCGTTCGGGCCGATCAGCGCGGTGATCTCGCCGCGCTTGGCCTCGAAGGATAAGTCGTTGATGGCCATCAGGCCGCCGAACTTCATCGACAGGTGCTCGACCTTGAGCAAAGTGTCATTCGACATCGTATTCTCGACGGGGCTCATCAACCATGGCCCTCCTTGGTAAAGCTTCCGGATACCGCCTTGCGCTCCTTGAGGAAGGCTGTCGGTTCACGCGAACCGACGAAACCGCGCGGCTTGAACAGCATGACGATGACCATGGCAAGGCCGAAGAGCAGCATGCGGTAGAGTTCCGGCGTGAAATCCGGCCCAAAGACGACCTTGAGGAAGTCCATTTCGCGCAGCACTTCCGTACCGCCGACCATGACGACGGCGGCAATCGCAATACCTGTCAGCGAACCCATGCCGCCGAGAACGACGATGGCGAGGATGACGGCCGATTCCAGGAACACGAAGGATTCCGGCGAGACGAAGCCCTGGCGTGCGGCGAAGAAGGAGCCGGCGAAGCCACCGAACATCGCACCGGTGGCGAAAGCCGTCAGCTTCGTCGTCACCGTGTTGATGCCGAGCGAGCGGCAGGCAATTTCATCCTCGCGCAATGCTTCCCACGCACGGCCGATCGGCATGCGGCGCAGCCGGATCGTCACATAGGCCGTCAACATGCAGAGCGCCAGAATGACGTAGAACAGGAAGATCTTGTAGTAGGCCGATGATGACGGCAGGCCGAAAACCTTGGCGAAATTGTTCGCCTTGCCGACATCGAAGCTCAAGATGCCGAAGACCGAAGCCTTGGCGATGCCGGAGATACCGAAGGTGCCCTTGGTCACTTCCGTCCAGTTGATGATGACCAGGCGGATGATTTCACCGAAGGCAAGCGTGACGATCGCCAGATAGTCGCCGCGGAGGCGCAGCACCGGAAAGCCGAGGATGACGCCCCAAAGAGCTGCAAAGATGCCGGCGAGCGGCAGCAGAACCCAGAAGGACAGGCCGAAATGGGCCGAAAGCAGCGCATAGGAATAGGCGCCGACAGCGTAGAAGGCGACGTAACCGAGGTCGAGCAACCCGGCGAGGCCGACGACGATGTTCAGACCCCAGGCGAGCATCACATAGATCAGGATCTGGATGCCGAAATTGTCCACCCACTTCAACGCGCCCTGCGGGCCGAGGAAATAGGCAGTGGCAAGCGGATAGACCAGAAGGAATACGAGCGCAATCTTCAGGAAATGCGTCCGGAAGAAGCCCTTCTCTGTCGAAATCTCAAGATCGCCGCGACGCGCCTTCGAAAGCTTGCGCTGATCAAGATGCGGCCTGACGAAAACGACCACGATGAAACGGCCGATGGCGGCGACCAGCACGAAAATGGCCAGCAATCCCCAGCGCTGAACGACGATCAACTCGTTGTTGATGTTCTGCTGCGTGCCGAGACCAACATAGAGAACGAACAGGCCAAGTGCGATGAGGCCGGAGAAGAAGGCTTCCCTGAGCCCCTTCTGGACAAGCCCGGCGTCGGACTTGCCAGCGGAAGTGTCGATGTTTGCCATGACTTATACCTTCTCGACTTCCGGCCGGCCGAGAATGCCCGTCGGCTTGAAGATCAGCACGAATGCAAGAATGGCAAAGGTAGCGACATCCTTGTACGCGATGGTGAAATAGGCCGACCACAGGGATTCGATAAGGCCGATCATCAGCCCGCCGAGAACAGCGCCCGGCAGTGAGCCGATGCCGCCGAGAACGGCTGCAGTGAAGGCCTTAACGCCCGGAACGAAGCCGTCGTTGAACGAGGCGACACCATAATACATCAGGTACATCGTGCCGGCGACGGCAGCGAGTGCCGCACCCATGATGAAGGTAATGGAGATCGTCTGATCGACATTGACGCCGAGCAGTGCCGCCATCTTGCGGTCTTGCTCCGTTGCGCGCTGGGCGCGCCCGAGTGCCGTCTTGTTGACGATGTACCAGAAGGCGGCGAGCAGGACGACGGTCACAATGATGATGATGATCTGCTTCAGCGAGATCGAGAGATTGCCGACATTATAAACCGTGCCGACAAGTGGCGGGATCGGCTTATTGCGCGGACCCTGCGTGACCTGGATGAAGTTCGATAGCGTGATCGACATGCCGATCGCGGTAATCAGCGGCGCCAGGCGGAAAGAACCGCGCAGCGGGCGGTAGGCGACACGCTCGATCGTCCAATTCCACAAACTCGTCATCAGCATCGCAACCACAAGCATTGCCAGCAGCAGCACGGCTACCGGAAGACCTGCAAAGATGGATGTGAGAACGAGAAAGACGATAAGAGCAGCGAAACCACCGAGCATGAAAATGTCGCCATGGGCGAAGTTGATCATGCCGATAATGCCGTAAACCATCGTATAGCCAATAGCCACAAGGCCATAGATGGATCCGAGAGTCAGCCCGTTGAAGAGCTGCTGGATAAAATACTCCATATGTCATTTCCCCTGGATGCGAACCAAATTTAAGTTGCATCTCTTATTAGTTTTATCGCGCGTGCTTTCACACGAGCCACTAGTCGCATTGCATAGCGGTTTCGTTGGAAATGTGAAGACAAAAAGGATTTATTGCGCCAGAATCTTGGGTAAACAGGCCTAAATGGCGCAATTCAAACCAAAATCCACATAAAAGCGGCATCGACTGGCAAATTTTTAGCCAGAGCAGGCTTCGTCAATTAATCTTTTGGCACCGAACGAAACCAGAAACGCTCCCCTTGTGCGTAAATTGTTCCACAAGTAAGGAAATTGACGAAATTTCAAACTCGAAGATGCTGTCAATTGCAAATGGCATTTCACGAGCAATCGCTTCTGACGCGCTTTGTGCAAACCCCACGAGCCTGTGCTAATGTTACGGGATTCCAGCAAAGGGGTGCAGCAGCACCTCCTATACACTATATATAGCGCGGTGGTCTCAAGACGAATTTGCAGACGAACGGCAGGAATATGCTGAAGACATTTGAACGGGCGGCACTCGAAGCCGGCAAAGCCATCATAGAAGTCTTCTGCGATGGCTGCCCGGTGGAAATGAAAGCTGATGCAAGCCCGGTGACGATCGCCGACCAGGAGGCCGAGCGCATCATACTGGCGTATCTGAAACGCGATTTCCCTGAGATCCCCGTCATCGCCGAAGAATCGGTAGCCGCTGGCAGAGTGCCTGATATTGCCGGAAAGTCCTTCTTTCTGGTCGATCCTCTGGATGGCACCCGCGAATTCCTGGATAAGCGCCAGGAGTTCACCGTCAATATCGCCTATGTGGAAAATGGCATCCCCGTCACCGGTATCGTCTATGCCCCGGCGCTCGGCATCGCTTTTTCCGGCGAGCGCGGAAGCGCAGAGAAACTAGTGATCGACGAGAACTTTGCGATAACGGAGAGAATGCCAATCAAAGTGCGCAAACAGCCCACAGAAAGTATGGCGCTCGCGAGTTTTCGGCATGATAGTCCCGAGACTGGCCTCTTCCTCGCTAGGCACGCGATCTCCAAATGCACCAACATCGGCTCGTCCCTGAAATTCTGCCTGCTGGCAGAAGGCAAGGCCGACGTCTACCCACGCTTCACCCGCACCATGGAGTGGGATACGGCGGCCGGCGATGCGGTGTTGCGCGCAGCCGGCGGATCGACTGTCACCATGGACGGCCAGCCGCTGATCTACGGCAAAACCGGTGCGGCTGCTGATTTCGACTTCGCAAATCCCCATTTCGTCTCATGGGGCGGCACAAAGCCTGCGCTCGAGCGGGCGTAGCGACCGCCGAAAGTCGGTGTCTTTCAGCTTTGTCGCTGCAATATTGTAGCGGGCTGTTCGACACCATTGCCTGGATGCCTCCGGCCGGGAAAATCACCCGGTAGGTTCCATCTCCGGTCTTCACTTCTGATTCGGAGTCCGCACCCTTCCCTTCTTCCGGTCGCATGCTCTCCCGCCGCAATGTCGCCATAATCGCCGCCGCCGCCATCATGTGACTTCGGTAACATCAGCGCAGAGGCAGACATAATTATGGCATCAAATCCATAGTTTAGGAATACCAATTCTGACAGCCTCCGCTCATCCGGCTCCGGCGCAATAGACAATAAATTCGATCCAAACGGGACCGGGATCCCGTAGGCCCTACCGGGATTGGAGCGTTTTGGCACGGTGTAAGCCATGCCCATCACAACCGTCGTCTGTGTTCCGAATCTGGCCAAACACATAAGATTCCTAATAAAAACCCCGGTTGAAAAATAAAACTCCTGATTTTGCATAAACTTAACGCAACTGCGAAGTTTGCTGCGATGCGAAATTTCTCTGGACTCGGTTAAACAAATGTCGCAAATTTAGGATGTAGTAGGGTTAAACGTCGCCTAACATTCTGGTGCCTTAATGTGGCGCTAACCAAGCCAGCGAATGACACCGCCGAAAGCTTCAAAATACAAAGGGTAGATCCTTGAGCGTCATGGACCTTAACAAGAGTATTTCTGAAGAGAGCTTTCGCGTTCCGCCTGTTCGTCAGGTAAACGCGAGGTTCCCAGTTACCGCACTTGACAGCATCGTTCCGCCACCTGCTTCCATGCAGTTCGTGCTGAAGCGAGCCTTCGACATTTTTGCCTCGATCAGCGCACTTATCGTGCTTGCTCCGCTTCTTCTGGTCGTCGCAGCCCTGATCAAGATGGACAGCCGCGGTCCAGTGCTCTTCAAGCAGACCCGCTGGGGCAAGAATTGCCGCGCCATCAAGGTCTACAAGTTCCGTTCCATGCGTACGGATATGCAAGACGTCACCGGCGTTGCACAAACGGTCAAGAATGACCCCCGCGTTACCCGCGTCGGTGCCTTCCTGCGCCGTTCGAACATTGACGAGCTGCCGCAGCTCCTCAACGTGCTCAAGGGTGACATGTCGGTTGTCGGGCCGCGTTGCCATGCAATCGGCATGCGTGCCGGCGGCATGCTCTATGAAGAGCTGGTTCCGGAATATCATCACCGCCACGCCATGCGTCCGGGCATCACTGGTCTGGCGCAGATGCGCGGCCTGCGCGGCCCGACAGACCGTCCGGCCAAGGCGCGCGCCCGCATCGCCAGCGATCTCCACTATGTCGAGAACTTCTCGATATTGATGGACATCCGCATCATCATCGGAACGCTGATTTCCGAGCTGAATGGCGGCAAAGGCTTCTGATTGGAGAAGTAAGGGTATCGGCTGCTACAGCAGCCGATACCGAAATGCCCGGGCGACGGCTTGCATGCGGTTGACCGAATCCAGTTTGCGCATCGCGCTCTTCAGATATCCCACCACCGTATGCGATGAGAGATCGAGAATGATCGCAATTTCGTCGCTGCTCTTGCCTGCGGCCGACCAGCGCAGGCATTCGATCTCGCGCCGGGTGAGGCTTTCCGAGGGCCGGTCTTGCGGCTTCTCGTCGCCCGGCAGCGTGTCCAGAAGCTCCATACAGCCATAAATCAGCGTCGTCGCTTCTTCGCGAGCGGGCATGGCACGCGCGCCCGAAAAGGCGAAGATGTATTGTTTCAGGTCAGCGTCGTGCAGCGCGAATGCGAACGTATGCTTCAGCCCGTGCATCTGAAACATCGTGTTCAGACGGCGGTTTTCCTGATTCGCTGCATTGCCACCAAAAGACCCCTCTTCGCAGAAGACAGGCATGATCGTGCGCTTCATGACAGCGACCAGTTTGCTGCAATAGAAGAGGTCCGCCTCCTCATAAAAGTTGACGAGGCTCTGCGGCCAGTTGCTGATCAGCTTGTTCTCGAGAAAGGCCGTCCGGTCCCCGCGCGGGAATACGGAAAACAGATGGAATTCGAACCCGGCGGCCTTCGTCAGCTCGTCCAGGCGGCTTGCACCGTCGACAGCGGAAATGCCCGCAGAACGGGCCTCGAACGCAGAAAATGCGGCATCATCGGCGCAGTCGCGGACTGCGCGTTCACGTCTCTTCATTCTCTTATTCCTTCACGGGCCTCGCTTCGGCTCGGCCTCGCAACCGGCAGCGGATTGGACGCGCCGGACGATCAGGAAAGACGGCATCTGCCCCGCATCCGAAGGATACGAAGCATTCAAACGGCAATCTTTATTGATACTGCGAGAGCAACGGAGACGAAGTCTTTGCGCTCAACTTATGTTGCAGCGCTTATAAAATTATCCAGAAGAAATATGTAACATTTATTCCGCATGGCTCCCATGCAGCCGCATCAAATTGACGTAACGGCAGGGGCCAGCAAATCAGCCCTCCGGGAGCGCGTCTAAAGTTATTATCAAAGTCTTACGATGCGTTTAGGCAATTTTTAAATGTGGCAAGTTAGAGTGGCGCCCGTGGTCTTGCGTTGTGTAGAGAGTCCAATGACCGAAATGATACGTCCCCGAGTGAAATATGTCATCGGCCCCGATGGCAGCCCCCTGACGATTGCGGATCTTCCGCCGCCGAACACGCGGCGCTGGGTCATCCGCCGGAAGGCAGAGGTTGTCGCGGCTGTTCGCGGTGGCCTGTTGAGCTTGGAAGAAGCCTGTGAGCGTTACACGCTTACTGTCGAAGAATTCCTTTCCTGGCAGTCCTCCATCAACAGCCATGGTCTCGCCGGCCTGCGCACTACGCGCATCCAGCAGTACCGCCACTGATTCCATTCGATTTGATTATTTCGGGCCGGACGCATTTCCCTCGAGGGAATGAAGAAGGCCCGAAATCATTGCCGAGGCCGCGTAACACCAGAGGCCGGGTTGCGTAAACGCATTCGCAAGTCCCGTCGTCTTCGCTGCCGCAATCACGATCGCGACGAGCAGCACGTCCATCATGGACCACTTGGACAGATGCGGCACGACGTTGCGATAAAACAGGCTGCCGGTGCCGCCGGCAGCCATGGATTCAGCCGCGATCCCGATCATTTTCAAAACCGGCAATACGATCGAGACGAGCGCAACCAGTGCCGCAAGCGCCACGTCACCTCCATTCCAGAGCGAAGCCACGATTTCCAGCAGTGACGGCGTCTCGTCGAAGAACCAGAGCTTCTCGAAGCGGATGAGCGGCAACACGAGGCCAAGCGCCAGTAGAAACGGCGCCGTCACCAATAGAACGGGCCGGACCGCCGAAAGCCTGTTCAATTTTCCGCCTCCCCTTTGAACACACTGTCTCCTGCCGCTACGGCTTGGCATGCCGATGCCGCCATGTCACGTTCGCGATCACATAATTCGTCAGGAGACAGACATGGATATCAGGATTGAAGAAAACACCTCCGGCGGCCGCTATGTTGCGACGCTGGAAGGCCATGAAGCGGAAATGACCTATTCCCGCACATCACCGAAACTCATCATCATCGATCATACCGGCGTGCCGGACGCTTTGCGCGGCAAGGGCGTCGGCCAGGCACTCGCCCTTCATGCGGTCGAGGCGGCTCGCGAGGGCGGCTGGAAGATCATCCCGCTCTGCCCCTTCTTTAAATCACAGGCGCAGCGCCATCCGGAATGGAACGACGTGGTAAACTGAGAACATCCACCATACGAAAGAAACACCAAAAGCCATGCATGACGGACACCGCGCCCGTCATGCATGGCTTCTGTGGTTATCCCCCAAGGCGCCGTGACCGGCGCCTGCAACATTCGTCAGGCCCGGACGCGAACCGCGCCATCACGCTCTTCGAGCGCCGTTGCCCTGGCATATTCCGCCTGCATTTCCTCAAGCGCCAATTCCAGCGCCTCCTCCTGAACCTTCAGTTCCTTGATCGAAACCTGAAGATTGTCGGCGCGCTGACGTGCGGCCTTGGCGAAGGTCGGATATGCAAAGTGATTCGGGTCGGAAATACCGGACTTCTTTTCCTCGACGACGATCTGGCTCTCCAGATCCTTCGTCATCCGTTCAAATTCGGACATCATCATCTGCAACTGCTGCAGCTGACGACGTTTTTCGTTAACCTGAAACTCTTTCAGGCGAACGAGGCTCTCTCGCGACTTCATACGCATTACTCCCGTGATGCGAGACCCCGGCTCAACTTGAAACCGCCCTTGCGCGCCGCTTTGACACGGTTTGCTAAAAAATTTCCTGCGATATTAACAAAAACCTACCGCTGGTAACCTTTCGTTTACGGGCATCGTTAATGATAGGCCCGATGATTTAAGGCTCGGTAAACACCAGGACAGGAAAGCCGAACCTTTTCATTAGCGAGTCGGATGAATCACTTAGCGCATATTCTTAATGTTGAAGTTGAGAGTTGCGCTTCGAGATTCCCATTGGAAAACAGGGAAATGGAAAAATTATTTAATAAATTCGATACTCCTTGCCAGAGTGAATTAGAATTTGTTAACCATTTCGTGGCAGCTTCCAAATCACGTAGCTTATTCGGTATCGCGTAGGGGGCCATGCCACCTTTCGGCGGCGGTAAAGGGGATAATTATGCGGGTACTTCTCATCGAGGATGATAGCGCTACGGCGCAGAGCATCGAACTGATGCTCAAATCTGAGAGTTTTAATGTTTATACGACAGATCTCGGCGAAGAAGGCGTGGATCTGGGCAAGTTGTATGATTACGATATCATCCTTCTCGATCTGAACCTTCCCGACATGTCCGGATACGAAGTGCTGCGCACTCTCCGCCTGTCGAAGGTCAAGACGCCGATCCTCATCCTCTCGGGCATGGCCGGCATCGAAGACAAGGTTCGTGGTCTCGGCTTCGGCGCCGACGACTACATGACCAAGCCGTTCCACAAGGACGAGCTCGTCGCCCGTATCCACGCCATCGTCCGCCGTTCCAAGGGTCATGCCCAGTCGGTCATCATCACGGGCGAGCTTATCGTCAACCTCGACGCCAAGACCGTCGAAGTCGGCGGCCAACGCGTCCACCTGACGGGCAAGGAATATCAGATGCTGGAGCTTCTCTCGCTCCGCAAGGGCACCACGCTCACCAAGGAAATGTTCCTGAACCACCTCTATGGCGGTATGGACGAGCCGGAACTGAAGATCATCGACGTCTTCATCTGCAAGCTGCGCAAGAAGCTCGCAAATGCTGCCGGCGGCGCCAATTACATCGAAACCGTCTGGGGCCGCGGCTATGTGCTGCGCGAGCCCGATGGTGCCGAATACGCCGAAACCGCCTGATCCGCCGAATCCCCTTACCAAATGAAAAGTCCCGCCTCGCCGGCGGGACTTTTATTTTGTCGGCAATGTGCGGAAATGAAAAAGCCGCCCAAAAGGACGGCCCCCGTTAACGATTTGTGCGACCTATTCAGGCAGCGATTGCGCGATTTCCGAACACGGCGGTAAGGATTTTGCGGTCGAACGGCTTGAGCAGGAAGTCGGTTGCCCCTGCCCGCTTGCCGGCCATCAGCTTCTTCAGATCGGCCTCGATGACGCAATAGTAGATCTTGACCTCTTTGCCGCCGTCCATGGCGCGGATATTGGCGATGAGATCAAGCGCGCCTTCCATGCCCGAATCAACGATCAGATATTCGGGAAGCTCAGCCTGGCAGCGCTGCAACGCCTCCTCGGCATTCGAAGCTTCGCTGACCAGAAAATCGAGCTCTGAAAGGATTCGCTTGCCGACCTTGCGAACGATGTCCGAACTATCGGTGATCATGAATCTTTGCATGGCAGCTCCTTACCCCTCGCGCTGTCTCCGTCGAGGGTCTTCCTGACCTTCGAGGATAGGTTGATCAGGCTAAGGAATCGTTACTGCACCGGCTTCGATCAGCAATCGGTGAACTACGCTGCGGCAACCTTGGCAGTGAAGACGATCTCTTCGGCGCTGGCTGAATAATCCAGAACCATGCCGCATTCTTCCGCTAGCAGTACAGTGTAATAAGGCTGGATCGAATGCGCATCGATCGCTTCCTCGGCGGTGCCGGTGGCGATTTCGACGAATTTCGGCGGCAAGCGCATCAGCTTGCCCCTGGCGACGAGCTTGAAACTGGCATCGAATTCCGGATTTTCCAGCGTAATATCCAGATTGCCGCCACGCGGAATGGAAGAATATGCGACGAGGAAGAGGTTAAGGAGAAGCTTGACCCTGTTCTTGGCGACGATCGCGCGTGGGCCGCTCCAGCTGACCTCGGTCTTCTTCTCTGCCACGGCAAAGTCCTTGGCTGCACGTTCGGCCTCGCCGGTATCGATCGAGGCGCCGACGGAACCGGATGCACCGAAGGCAAGGCGCGCGAATTTGAGACGGACCGAGGCATTGAGCGCACTGGTGCGGATGAGATCCATCGCGTCCGAATCCGCTCCGCCTTCGTCCAGAAGTTCCAGACCGTTATTGATCGCGCCGACGGGCGAGATCACGTCATGGCACACACGACTGCAAAGAAGTGCTGCCAGGTCCGGGCCGGACAGAGTGAGATTCGGGTTCTTGGACATCATCGTCTCCTGAGGGCGGCAGTGTCATTCCACCCGGTAGTGTGCCTGATCAAAATTGCGCGAAGTTTGCGACCGTACTCGCCGCCATAATGACACCATATTTGGTAAACCGATTGTTAAATCTAACGCATTGATAAAATTAATTGTCGTTACAAAATATGGCACGGCGTTACGCAAATGTCGTGCCCTATTTGTTCACTGTTAACACTCCTCAAAAATCGTGATGTTGCACCGTAGCCCGAATAGGCTATAGGTTGCAGTGGGCTTGAACACCCTGACTTCACATAGGTTTCGCGCAAGCGAAATAGCCGAACACGTGCGCTGCTTAGCGGCAGGCGCATTGCCTGAGCCATTGCATGGCCGGCGGGCGATGCGCGTATGTCCAGGCGCGAGCTAAAGGCGCATCGGCGTGTCTGTGAAGCGCGTGTTCAACCCCCGGCTCCGGTGCTGCCCACCGGGTTCATTGGCTAGGCGTCACAACAATGCTGATGGCATACGCAGACAACGATGCGCCGACACGAAGACGGCGGGTTTATCAAGCACATTGGATTTTCTCGATCGGACAGGCTGTGCGGGCCGCGGATATGGACGCAATAGTGTTGTCGCGTGAGCGATCGGCTCGCGGATGTGAAATGTACTCACTATGGATTGCAACTAGAGCGGCAGGCCGCCCATACAGGGTATTAAATAAGAATACGCTAATACCCAAGAATTAGCTATTGTTAACGCTACCAGAGAATGTCAGCATACCAGTGTCGGGACATTGTAAAGCGAGTACGAGGAGAATATGCACAGGTGGAAGCATAAGGTTGGGGACTGCGTAGACCATATGGCTGGGGCGATGACGGCAATCGTCCTGGGGCGGACCAAGACACTGGCTGGAAGCGAGAATTATGACATCCGCCTTGTCGACTTGAGCGACACAAGGCGCGACAGAGTAATTTCCGGCAGAGTCACTACGAGAGTGAAATTCCTTGATCAGAGATGCGCGTCATGCCGCTTTAGGCAAGGCAGCGAATGCTGTAGGGACAAGAGCTAAAAAAGAGGCCCGCGCGAGCGGGCCTTAGTCTTCTGGAGGAATTATGGACGGTCTTATTGAGTTTCTGGAACGAGAAATCAGCAGCAACACCACCATCGTCAAAGGCATAGAAGAAGACGGCGACAAGTGGAGCCGCAACCACGGCGATGGCACTGAAGACGTCACTGCGGCGACACTCGCCGAAGCCAAGCGGAAGATCCGCGAGGCCGGCGAACATCTTGCTAGGTTGCGTCGTTAGCCATACCTGACCAGCGCCTCCTCGATCTTGCCGTAGAGCTCGTCGACGCCCCCCGTATTGGCTATCGCCAGATCTTGGTCGCCACAGCCGCGCTCTGATTCGTGGTTGCCAGAAATGCCGCCTCGGCCCTCGATCTTGTAGATGTCACCGCCAAGCTTGCGGATGGCCTGTGCTTCATTCGGAAAGCGGCAGTCATCGACGACCACGCGGCCAGCCTGGGCCAGGATATCAACTGCCCGCTCGCGCCAAAGCTTCAGCCAGAACGATGGCCCTATACAGTCCCTGCCCCACTGTGTGCCGAGCGTCTGCATAGCGTGCCGTGGTGTTCTGCCCTGCAGCAACTCGCAAGGCGTCTCCTTCAGATCGCCCTCAATCTGCCGCTCATCCAGACCGATGGCACGCATCATATCCTTGAGCGGTCCGGCGAATTTCACGAGCGTGTAGCCATGATTTTCAACGAGATAGCGCGTCGCCGTGGACTTTCCAGCGCCCGCCGGTCCGGTGAAGGCAACGACAGGCGGCAGGTTGTCGTTTGCGGGCGCCGACTGATTGAAAGTCTCTGGCCGTCCAATTGAAAGCTTCCCGATCGCCGCTCCCAAACGCGCAATCTGGCTGTTATCATTGGCTGCCGGAACCGCAGTGAGGCAGCCGGTGTCTGCGGATGTAAAATATGCAAGGTTGGTCATGCTTCCTCCTTAAGCGCTGAAAGGCCAAGCGGCGTGATGCTAAATTTCCATACCGATCGATCGACTACGGCCCACCCATTCAGCACGGATCGGGTTTGTGCTGATCGGCTTTCTGGTGTGTCGCTAGTGACAGCAGATTGGCTGCCGTCTGGCGGCAAAGAACGCAGAAAGCTCTTGTCTGCTTCCGTCGGCTTCATGCTTCCTCCTTAAGCGCTGCGTCGATCATTGTTGGCCATGCCGCCAAAGCGTATGCCAACGCTTGCGGTCCGCCTGCGTCGAGAACGGCCTGCTTCATAGCTTCAGTCGGGCTTCGCATTGCGTTCAAGGCTATGCGAGCCAACCATTGCTCTATCTTCGGGTTGTCTGGTCCATAGTGCTTGCTCTGGTAGATGATTTCGTCGCCGATCCGCTCAATCATGTTCATGCACAAGCTCCTTCTTCGTCTTCGGCGCGACAACAGGACGGAACCGCCTTGCCGCAAACGGCGGATCCTCATCGCCGAAATGCGGGCAGACGCCGCGATAGATGCCCTCCAGCCGAACGTCGATATAATCGCCGTTCATGTAGTTCCTGGCTGGACCTACCCACCTTGCTTTATAGACGGCGCCAGCCGTGATGCCGAGGTATTGCTCGGCGTAGATGCCGTCATCGATGCAGACGATTTCGTCGCCCGGGCGGATGGTGGTCATGTGGTCTCCTTCATGAGCTCGCGTCCAGCTTCTGTGATAGAAAACCATTGCCGAAAGCCGGATCCGCCGCGCGTTGCTTCCACCAATCCGTGCGGGATAAGCTTGCGGAGAAGTGCAGTCGTGCCCTCGCCAAGATGTGCGGTGGCGAAGTTTTTCCTGTCTGGATAGTCATCGTGGCGGCGCGCTAAGACCTTGAGAGCTTGGCGCTGTCTTGCCGTTATCGCGTCCATCACTCCATCCCCCTCGCCCGGCAATCCATCAGCGCATCGAATGTCGCCATGAATTCCACCTCTGCCTTCTCCGGCGACCAATAGCGCAGCTCGACGCCGAGCGGGTTATTATGGCGAGCGTGCCAATCCATCGGCACGAGATTGACGAGCTCGTCGCCAATGATGCGATCGTCTGCATCATGAACTGCGGCCGGCATTGCGTGCGGAAGGCCGTATCGATCGCAGACCGCCGCCATGACCTTCGCCTCGGCCGCCTTGTAGCCGGTGAGATACGGCTTCACCGGCCGGGGGACGTCCACCAAATAGCTCTCCGAGCTATCGTGAAGAAGTGCCCAGAGCGCCACATCTACGCCTTCCCAGCGCAGGTGGCGGGCCATCAGCACGCA
Organism: Rhizobium sp. 768_B6_N1_8; assembly: GCF_051811225.1. NCBI lineage: Bacteria > Pseudomonadati > Pseudomonadota > Alphaproteobacteria > Hyphomicrobiales > Rhizobiaceae > Rhizobium > Rhizobium sp. 768_B6_N1_8. The sequence continues at coordinate 3,299,107 of NZ_JBPWPV010000001.1, forward strand.
ATGCTCCGCTACGCTATAGAAACGCAAGCAATGACCAGCGTAGCGGCTCTGCATCGCCAAGCTGTGTGCAATGTCTTCGATGAAGACTTCGTCGGCGCGCGGATCCATGCTCCAAAACTTGCGGCCGGTGTAAGTCTGCATGAAATCGCCGTAGCGTCCGCTGTCCGAGGACGAAGGACGCGTCAGGCCGATGTACTGGCCGCGAGCCTGCAGCCGCTCAAACTGCTCCTTTGGCATGACATAGTCGCGGTTGATAATTGGCTTGGGATCGGCGACAGGACCAACCAGTCCACCTACGTGGAACCCAGCCGACGCGCCGCTTTCGTCGATGGGCACGTTGTCATTGGCTCCGACGTATTTGTCGATAGGGCCGCCGTCGTCCAGGTTATACTGTTTTTGCGGAAAGGTTATAACCGACATCACGCGGCCACCTCCGCATCCTGAATGGCCCATCGCGTCGACGCGACCCAATCCTCTGCAAGCTGATCGTCAGTTGTCGGCGCGTAAGGCTTGCGCACGCCGTCGGTTACCACCTCCAGATACTGAAGCGAGGTGCCTGGATGCGAGATGTAGACCGCAGCCGGTCTGTTCGATGTTCGGCCAACAGTGTGGCCGGCCTTCATGGCCTCAATGGCCTCGCCGTAATTCATGTTGTCTCCTCTTCGTGGTGGTTTCCGCCGATTGGTGGTCGGCGGCAGGGGTGTGGTTAGTGAAAAATGGTAAAGCAGGCAGACGCGTAGATGGATCCCAATGCGCACCCAATGCCGAACCACATGAATTTGTCGACCCAGGTCAACCCGCCCTCCTCTGCTCCGCCGGCGCATTGTCATTAGCTGCGACATAACGGCCGGCAACTGCACCGGGCCGGAGCGTAGCTCTGCCGACTTCGCCATACAGGCGAGAGTAGGTGATGACTTTTGCGGATCGGCCAGACAGCCAGCCGCCGCCAGCGGCGTATGCGTCAGGCGCGGCAAGCGTCTCGTGGCGCTCGATATGCATCAACTGAGTAGAAACGACCGCATCGCTGTGAAGGTGGCCGCCGTGTCCATAGTTGAACTCGCACCGGCCGAACATCTCGCGGAACATTCCGGCGAACACGCGATCAAGATCCTTCACGCCACGCTTGTGCATATGGTGAAAATAGAGGCCAGTCTTACCCCGTTCATAGGCGTAGTAGAGAGACGGACTGCGGTCTACAGAGATACGTGGCTCGTTCTCGTACATGGCGGCCAGCATCTCGCGCAGCCAGGCCGATGATGCAGGATCGTGGTTTCCCGACGCCATGACCACATGCACATGCTGGTGCTTTTGCAGGAGCATGTCGATGATTTGGCGCACGGTGCGGATGACGACGCGGATAACCTTCTGCAGTCGGCTGTCAGCGTCCAGCACGTGCTTGTGCGCTGGCGTCACGCTCTCAAGGGCATCGTGATGCATCAGGTCGCCAAGCTGCGCCAGAACAGCGGTATGCGCCTGCGGAGAACCAGCAATCGCTGCGGCGAACCAGTCGAGCAGCAGCTGCTCCGCAATGCGAAGATCGTAATCGGAACCGGTCTCCTCTCGCCACGCAAGCATACCGAAATGGCTGTCGGTAACAACGAACTGATTGAGTAGATCTTCCTCGACGCTCGCCGGAGGCGGCATAATCGAGACGCGTGGCAACTCCTCTTTCAGTGCATCAACGGTAGCCGCGAATACGGCGGCTTGCTGCTGGCTGTCCTGCGCCGTTTTATGCCACGCTTGGATAACCTTGCCGTCGGCATCTACCAGCGCAGACACTCCCTTGATGACGTGGCCCGCAGGCATCTCCCATTCCGGCCCTCGCTCTGGCTTCTGCTGCACGAAATCGCCATTCGGTGTGCTTGTGACCTGGCTGATGCGAAACCCCGGCAGCACCGGTTTCGTGCCCAGCATGCCGCGCTCTGCGGCTGCTTTGAGCCTCGAGCAATACGTGTTGCGCGGCAGGCCTAGGAGTTCGGCGGCCTGCGATTTATTGCCGAGCGCAATGAACGCGTCGGCGGCTTCCTTGGCTAGTTCGTCACTTAGGGGTGGTGTTGGCATTAGGCGGCCTCGATCCAGTGAGTGTCTTTGCCGTAGATTTTGCACATTTCATCGGCGATGTAGGTTGCGGTCTTCTTTGCGTATGGAGCGTGGCCGTGCCTCTCGACGCTGTTGCCGGAGAGGCAGATGCCGCCATTGGTTTCGAAGTTCCAAGCAACGAAATATCTAGTGACGCCCAAGGCGTCCTTTATCCATTTGATCAATTCCCACCTCCAATAATCGCCTGCGGCTCGGTCTGCTTCGGCACTTCGTGGTTCGGGCTTTCGTAAGCAAAGCCAGGCCCGCCAGATCCGCCCATCTCTACGTTGACTGTCCCGCCGTTCTCGGCGTTATCCAGCGCCTTCTGCAGTTCGTTAGCCGTCTTGGCCGAATACGGCAGCTTGTAGAGGCGCGGCTCCGGACTGTGGTCCAGCATGACGTAGATTGCCTCATCGACATCGATGCGGGCACCGAGGACAGTAAATTTGCCATCTGGCTGCCATGGTGCGGCGTGACCGAGTGTCAGGAGCGTGGCTGGCACCGTCAGGACGGCGATGATCGCGAAGACAACGGCTTGCCGCTTTGTGCCGAACCAACCGACGGCGCCGGTGGCGAGGACGAAGGTGAGCCATAGTGTGATTGCGGGGGTCATGGCAGGTGAGCACCGATGAAGACGCCAAGAGAAAACAGTACGGCCGCCACCAGAAAGGCGTGGACGCCGGTGAATTCCAAAACGTCAAATCCAAGACGATCTTTTGTTACCTTAAAGGCCATCACTTCCTCCTCATCTGCTTGAAAACCTGATTTGCGCCGTCGCTCAAGACGCGACCATTGGCGACGCGGAACCGGATCGCAGTTCGCTCCTGGCCATCCTTGGCTAGCTCGACGACGCCGGCCCACACCGGTACCCCCTCGGCAAGCCGAACATCAACTGATACCGGCATGGGTATCGTCGAGCATCGAAAGCAGCGAACGTTCACTGCATATTCGCCATCTGGAAGGCCGCGCGTAAACGCCGATTCGAAGTTGAGCGGCGTCTCGTCGTCGGCCATGCCGCGATCGTCGCGCAGCAGGCTCCACACGCGCGCGGATTTATTTGAGTAGCCGACCGCATATTCGTCCCCATAGGAGACCCAGAGATCGACGTCATCAGACCCGGCCGGCCACGTGATGGAGGCAACGAGGTTGCCGGGTGGCGTCAGTTGTTGCTCGGTGCTGGCTGGGTTGACCTGTGCGAGCACAAGGACAACCAGCGCCACGAGGCCGAGCAGCATGTTGAGAAGAAGGTCGCGGGTGAGGATGGCGGTCATGGTGCCACCTCACGAGAACTCTCTTGTTCAAGAGCACGTCTAGCAATCACCTGCCATGCGGCCTTCGCCTGTATTCGGCGCGAGATGGAGACAGATTCGAAATCTCCTTTGTTGCGGAGAACGATCCCCCTTGAAGCCATGTCTGAAAAGATGGCCTCCACGAGGTCCAATGCACGCTGGTCGATGTCGTCGCCCATCAGCACACCTCATTGAAATAAGCGTTGAGAAGGTCGTCGGTGAATGGCGGAGCCGAGGCCAGCAACAGCTCGCGCTCATCGTCCTCGCCGCAGCAGGCGATCTCCATGTCTTCCTTACTCAAGGCGGAAAGCCATGTGTCGATCGGCTGAAGGATCTCTTCAGGCTGCTTGTCCAGCCAGCGCCCAAGTTCGCGAAGCATCTGCTTCTCAGAGCGGCCTGTGAAGATACCGCCGTTGTCGTAAGCGATTGCAAGCGCAGCCTGCTTGATGCCGGGGAATTTGTCTGGGCTCATCACACCACCTCCTTAGCGGGCCATGACGAGGTGCTACCCCACAGCACCTCGTCAGCAGCCAGGGCTCGCTCCACGTCGGCCGCGATGCACTCCGGCAACACGGACTCTGCTGACTTGTGCCCATAAGCGCGAAGCGACTGGCGAACAGTTCTGGCGATTAGCGATGCCCTTAGCTCCCGCATGCCTTTGCTCTTGGTGTAGGCGCTGCCGATGCAATCACGAGATTCTGTTAATGGGCCGCCGTTTACGCCGCAGTCGCGTGCCTTTGTGTCCGTCATCACACCGCCCCCTTCTCGCCGACGACCCACGCCACCGTGGAGATCCACAGCGCGCCGATAGCGCCAACGAGCGTCGAGCAGAACGCCACGCCCATACCGGCCAGCAGACTTGCCGCAACGCGCTGCACGCCTTCTGCTGAGCCGAGCGATCCGGTGTCGATTTCCTGCAAGGCGATGATGAAGCCGATGACGTTGCCAATCAGGCCGAGCGTCACCAGCCAGACTTCCAGCCGCGCCAGATGATTGATGCGGCCGAAGAAGACGGCGGCAATGCCTGCCGCGAAGAGCGCGGTAATCACATAGCTGATGCGCGACACATCATGCGTGAACACGAACTGCGTATAGCCCATAACCGTGGCCCAGATGACCAGCGCGGCCCAGCAGATGTTGAGGATGATGAGTTTTGCAATGTTTGGGAATGCCATGTTAGGTGATGTGGTCACTTGCCGCCATCCTTCTTGGCTACTGCCGCCGTCTCCTTGGCGACGCGTTTGCAGTTCTCGGCATAGTCAGATCTGCCGATGGCGGAGAATTCTCGCGCGGCCTCGAGTTGGGCTGTGGTGGATTTGGCGCCGGTCATTGGTCGAACTCCCTGAGCGCCGCGAAAGCGCCAGCTATTACGGCCATGACGATCGCTCCGAAACGAAAGTCGGATGCGCCCATGCAAACAGCAATGATTGCGGAAAACACTGTCCAAAAAGTGAGTATAGCATTCATCAAACAACCCTCCCCAGCAGTGCGCAAACGGCGCTTGCCGGGACAGCAGTCCCGAAACCAGTCAGAGAAGGAACATAGCCTTCACCATTCTTGAGGGGGGCAGGAACCACGCCGACGACAATGCCGACGACGCGGCCATCCTTGCCGAACAACGGACCACCGCTTTGCCCCATAACCGTGGTGATGTCGGTAATGACCACTTCGCGCCACGGATCGGCTGCGCGCGCATTACCGGCGATGCGGCCAAAGGAAGAGACGAATTCAAGATTGAGAGGATTGCCTGCGGCTTGTATCTCATCGCCCAAGTGCGGCACTCGGCAATCCAGCGAGGATTGCCCTCCCACCTTGCCAGCCGTCCGCAGGAGCGCGATGTCGTAGGCCTTGTTGACCCAGAGCACTTCAGCTTTGACGGTCTTGCCATCGGTGGTCTTGAGCTCGACTTCCTTGTTGTCGCTAGCGACATGGGCCGCCGTAATGACGAAACCGTTGCCGATATGGACGCCAGAGCCGTGTCCGCCCTCGACGTTGACCATGACGACGGAATCTTCCGATGTCGTGGGCGGCGCCTGCACGATGGTGTTTGTGATCGTGGTGTGGACCGGTTGACCTGGCGCCAGCTTGACGGCGCCAAAAACAATAACTGCTGTGGCAATGACGGCAATGCCTACGGATCTATAATATCTCATAACGCCTCCTCTTGCTGTGGTGGTGAAAGCGGAGGCTGGTGACCTCAGCTATTACACGCTGGGTCCATTATACAAATTTGTCAACGGCGCTATAAACGAAAAAAGCGCCCTCCGCGGTTAAGCAGAGGGCGCTAGCAAAAGATGATGGGGCGGTGGGTATTAACCCGTCCCGAACATTGAAGCTTGCTTCATGGCAATGACACCAAGGGCGATCTGCTTTGCCATTTGCGGGCCCGGATGCGTGCCATCGTTATTGCCGACAGCCTTGCCGGCCGTGCTGGCGGCATATGTAACTGCTTTCCCAGATCCGGATTGAATGTTGTACGTGTAGGGCCCTGATCCGCTCTTGCTGACGACGGGCCCGAGGATGTTGGCGCGGACACCATCAAACGACAAGAGAGCGCCGAGCGGGATATCCTCGTTTAGCTGGAACGTCGTGGCGCTGCTGGCGTAGCCGGAACCGGCCAATGTCACGCTATCGAAGACAGGTGCCGCCGAGCGATACTGGTTATAGTTCGGATCGCCTGAATGGTAATTCGGCTGGTAGGCCGCAGTGCCGTAATAGCCCACGTCGAAAACCGCATCAAAATGCACGCCGGCGTCGGCCATGATCTGATCATTGTAATACTGCCGATAGCCGTTCTGATAGGATGCTGCGGGGTAGACATCGTTCACGCCGGGGGTCTGCAGCGTCGGGTCGCGATAATCGCCGCCTGTTCCGATGCGGGCCGGCAGGGTTGCCTTCACATATCGGATACCGGGGAAATAGCCTTTGAGCACACTTACGCCCTGGTAGAGCGCAGACATCGTCATGCTGCCGGAATTCGCATCGCCATTGTTGCCGTGCTGATCGAAAATGCACGTGAAAGGCAGGCGTCCGCCGTAGAGGCTTTTCAGTTCCAGCAATGGCGTGACACGGTGCACAATGCCTGGCGTATAATCGACGCTCCCGAAAACGCCATTCGTGTTCTGGGTCGAGAAAGAGCCCGGCAGACCGATGTGGCCACTCATAATCCGACCATTCGTCGGGTCATCGAGACCACGTTCCATCCAGCCAATGGCACCTCGCGGTTCCGATGCCGGTATGCCAGTGGTGAAGTCGCCCACGCCGTAGCCGATGCTATCGGAATGGATCAAGATCACCGGGGAGCGATTACCGTCCGTGCGCTCGCCCACCATGAACATTGGGCAGAACTGCTTGGTGGGTGCCGAGCCCGAGGAAGTGATCGCGCCACTCGCCAAGAGCGAAAGCAGGGTAGTCGGATCGGCTGCGTTTTTGCACTGATCGCCAACGAGTGTCGCGAGATACTGCGAAGCCGGGAATAGATCTCCAACCGCCGCCATAGAAAGCAATGCCACGTGGCGAATGTTGCTGTTGGCCGTGACCGTGAGTGGGTTCGCCCCATTCATGATGATGTCCGACCACTTGCCGCAGTCGAAAAGTGTTGCCCTGCCGTTCGTGGAGCCTGGGCCGCCCAATGTGGCTAGCTGCTGGCCGCCGAAAGTTGCTGGATAACGAACACCGCCGACTTCTAGACTATAGCCAGCTTGGAATGTGGCGGGGATCTGCTGCTCGGACGGCGTTGCTCCGCCGTTGTTGCATGCGAAACCGGGCAGGAAAACTCGAATGTTTGTGATGTCGAACGGTGCGGAACCTGCCGAAAGCGTATTAATCGCACCCTTGAAGGATGAGGCGACGTTTAGCTGTGCCGTTCGATCCGGCACCCTCAAGCGAGAAGAACCAAAGGCGAGCTGTTGCTGCTGCCCCCCACCGCCCTGATTACGGGCGCGCACGCCCAGAGAAGTCAGGGACGTCGAAAGCGACGTCCCCCTTCTCAACGAGTGCCTGAGCCCCGCCATGTTATGCGGCAATCCACTGGAACTTGTCGTTCGGCTCGGCGTAGACGTCATAGTCCGTCGACGCAGGCACGAGGAAGCGCTTGCCAGTCGTCGCGTCAGGCGTCGGGCCTACCGAGACCCAGGAGTCGGCAGCAGCGCGAATGCGGAAGATCGCCTGGCCGGAGGCGGCGCTTTCCTGCGGAGCAACGTTGGTGGACGTGACGCCGGTGGCCGGAGCTTCGGACCATGCGATCTTGCCGAGGATGGCCTGCGACTTGTCTCGAGCGAAAAGGGAACCGGCATAGCCGCATACGACGTGAAGGCCTGAGAAAGCCATGAGAGTCTCCTAAAATGTGGTGGTTGGCTGGTTGGCCGGTGTTATGCGCGCGTGGTGGGGCGCTTGACTTGATTTTCGACGATGCGATCAACGCGCGCCGTCATGTGGTCGACGGCGGTTTTAACGCCATGGATCGCCTCCATGATCTGATCGGTGGTCTCCCGAAGCCCCTGCTTGGAAACATATTGCTCGGCGACGTGCAGACGGTGCGCAGCAAGGTCGGCGCGCACCGAAGCGGCCTCCATGGCGGCATCCGCTGCCTTCCGCACCGCCTCGTCCTTCGCACGGTCAACACGGCCCTCGATGCGCCACCAGACGCCGGAAATGGCGCCCATGAGCATGACGAAGAAACCTATGACCGCCATTAGTTCGGTTCCGGTCATTTTGGCCTCGCGGTCAAGCGGCCGTCTCGATCGAGAATGAAATCTACCAGAGCAAGGTTTCTGCGGTAGCACTTGATCAAAGACGATCGATCTGTGATCCACAGCTTTTCGAGCCGCTCTTGCGCCAAAGGCCCATCGCCCAGGTCGACAGGAAGATTGCACTTCTTGAGAAGTTCGTCGGAGGGGCGCGCAATCTGCGGCGGCGCGGCCGGTCTAACATTAACGGACTTTGTTAATGCGGCGCACGCTGGAAGCACCAAGCACAGGCTTGCCAGCATCAGGATCTGCGGCAGCTTCATCGGCCAGCCCCTTCGTGTCTGTATCAAGTTTGGAGTTGGCTGCCTGCATCTCCGCAATAGCGGCTGCCTCGCGCGCCTTGGCTGCGTTATTCGCGGCGTTCTGGCGCTCAATCTCGGCGTTCTCTGCGGCTTTGTAGTCATTGACCAGCTTGTCAATGCGCGCCTGATAGGTCACGGCGGCCCGCTGGTATCCGCGGTGGTCGATGTAGGCGTATACACTCCAGAGCGCAGACACGGCGATCAGCACGGCAACAGCGCCGACAAGCCATTTGTCGACGCCAAGAAGTTTCGCTAGGCCCGCAATCATGGCTCCAGCCCCGACACGCAGATCTCGGCCTCACCGGCGCGCTGGGCATCGCCCATTTCTCTCCGACGAACGAGACCCTGCACAACCTGACCGCCAGCCTTGTTCCATGCGGTCTGGGCGATGCAGGCTTCGCGATACTTCCCCTGCACCGCAAGGCGTGCTGCAGTCGAGTTGACCATGCCTGACACGCCGAAGTTATAGGCGCCTGAAATCATCGACGCCTGCACCGAAACCGGGAAGCGGGTGAATCCCTTGATCTGTTTCGTCAGCGGCAAGTAGTAGTCACGCTTGACGCGCTCCTCCAGGATCGCATCGCACTCGGCTGCGGTAAACGACATGCCGGGCTGCACCGGCTTGCCGTTGATGCGGGTTTCGCCGTGGCAAATATCGTAAATCTTGGCGTATGGATCCCAATGCGATTTGAGCACGAGGCCTTCCCACGGCTTGATCAGCTCGTCGGTTGCGAGGATGACCGCGGCCGGCCGCTCCGGCTCGGCGAAATACGATCCTCCGGCGGCCAGCACTGCCGCGAACATCGCGCCAGCAACGGCAGACTTGCCGCGCTTTGTAGCGACAATCTTATTTATCGGCAACGGGTGCCTCCTTGTTCTGGATGAGGTGTCGCGCGATCCATGCGCCAACGAGCAGCACAAGCGTCAACCACCACGGAAGGTAGTCGGAGACGAACGGCACGACGTTGAGGATGATGTCGGACACGGCGGCGAGCTCGATCAGCCGGAGCGACCATGCCTTCTTGGCCGTTGCAGCCGCATCGGGGATAAGCACACGCGCGACAGCGTCACGCGCGCCTGTGAAAAGCGTGCGAAGCATGGTGGGCTCCGGTTGTTTGGTGGGTAAGAAAAAGGCCGCTCTAGGGCGGCCATTCGATTAGTTTACTGGCTGCAACTTAGTTGCTTGAGCGCCGCGTCGTGGACCGATCGAGACAGCGGCCCTATAACCTTCCGGATATCTTCGATTGTCTCGCTTTGGGGGGTGGCATCATCCACGTGAATAACCGGAATGTCGCTCACGTCATCAAACGGAATGCCTATGGCAACGATAAAGCGCGCCTTTATTTTGCGCGCTACTCCGGTAGCCATGTCCTCCACCACTTGATCGCTTGCCCCAGCTACGCTTGCATTGAAGCCAGTCACCCCGCAGATAGGGGTGAACCACATGAGCGCCTCCGAGGCCATCGATTTGCCAGCAAAGACGAACATAGGATCACCAGCCAACACAACCTGGCCGGCCTGCATGTCAGTATTTTTTTTACGCCAATAGGTGTGGTCCGAGATTTGCTCCTGGGCCAATGCTGACGACGAGAGAACAAATAGCGGAATTAGCCACTTCATTTTCACCATCGCGAGCCGGCACCCTTCGGGAATTCCATCGGAAATAGATCCTTAGACAATTCCCCGATAAACACCAGATTGAATGCGTCTCCGGTGTGTACGTTTCCTCCGCCGTACTCAGGTGTCGGCAACTGCTCCATCCATCCGGCTTCAGAGTGAGGTCTACCAAATAGTTGCAGTGTATCGAAGTAGCCGCTATTAGTTTTAGCAGCCACATCTTTGATGGCGGTGTTAATCTCAGCCATCACTTCCGTCGTCTGGCTGTATGCTGGCTGCCAGTTGTTGGCCGGCGGCTGCCCCAGAAACAGAATCGACAATTTGCCAAGACCGCGCGCCGATCTGATCCTGGCGATTGCATCAAGATTGTTTTGCTTGGTTTGCTCGATCGTCTGAGGTCCGCCAGCAGCAGAATGAACTCGCTCATTCGTGCCGAAATCTACGATCAGCAAATCTGCATCACTGTGCTTTGCAATGAAGTCGGCAGCCACGTCGCTTTTGAAGAGATACGAGTTCTGGCCGCCGTATCCATCGAAAGTAACATTTACAGGGAACCCCCGAGATGACTCCTTGAGTAGCTGATCGAGCCGAAAGCCGTCAGTAGCCCCGTTGCCGGCAACCTTGCTGTCTCCTACAATATGGATCTTTATAGCTTCGCCAGTCTTGATGGACCTAACCTCGGCGGCAAAGAAAGCCGCAAGGTTTTCGCGTCCATACAGCTCGTCAGCCGTAGCATGACCAGCTAATGAAACGAAAACGGCAACGACCAAAAGCGCAAGCTTTTTCATTGCCGCCTTCTATCATAGAGGCGCCCAACGTCAACCGGCCATGGCGTTGACAATCGGCAAGAGCGCTTCAACCATGTTAGGAACGATAATAGGCCGCTCTGCATTCCTTGTAGGGTGAACGCCGTCTGGGATGCGACCATAGTCTGCCGCACCCCAGTCTGGTTCGTTGTCGATCAGGCCGATTAGCGGGTTCTCTGCGGCAATTTCTCGATACTTGTTGGTATAGAGGCTAAGGCTTGGCCGCAAGGCTGCCTGTGCGCTGCCGGCAACGCAAGGGTTCATCGTCATCACGAACGCGCGGCACAAAGGATTGACAGCCTGGAATCGCTCAATGATCTCCAGTGCATTGGCCTTGCATTGCGCGGTTGTTATCGATCTTGGTGTGTAAGCATCGTTCATCGCGAACTCGACAACGACGACGTCTGGCTGAGTCGGCAGGTATAGTCCAGCCTCCAACTCGGCCAGTCGCATCACAGAGTCCTGTGCCGCAACGCCGAAATTGAGAACCCGCACCTCTCTACTGGTGAGTCCGGTCAGCATGCGCTCGACCCAGCCCTGCCATGGGTCGCCGTTGTCAACGCCATACGTCAAGCTAGTGCCGCATGTGGCTACGGTTATTGGCCGCCTCATACACGCCTGCCTCGATGATGGGTAAAGCCAAGGTTTGCGATAGAGATCACAGAATCAGAAACGCCAGCGACGTTTGAGTAGCTCAGAACCTGGGCGCTTGTGTTTGTGTAGCATTCGACAACATAAGCCGTCGTCTCGCCGCCGCTGTGGTAATTGGTGACTGCAGCATAACTCACACCCGTACTTAGGTCCGGGTCAGAGAGGCCGGTGAAAAAGCTGGTTGCCCCCTGTACGAAATGCAGAAGTCGAACCTTGAACTTTGACCCGGGAGGAGCGTGCACTGCACGAGTACGTCCCGTTGCGCCACCATCGTCCGCGCTGGATATCGTGTTGAAAGTTGCCTTCCAGAGGCAATCGTCACCTGTCTGCACGAACGTCTTGATGTTATTCGATCCGTCAGTCAGTAGCGACCAGAACCAACGGAATTTTGTATATCCGGCCGGCAGCGTTGGGGCCGTAGATGATGTCGACGCAAAAATTTCGCTGGTGTCGGTAGTTGGATTGTAGATCAGGTGCACATGATACCATGTGCCAGCAGTCATGGTGAGGCCTGATTGCAGGCAACCTTGATCGTTGCCTGCCGCCCAAGTCGTATTTAGGCGCTTCATCAATCCGACTGGAAGCTCCATGGTCTCCGTGTCGGCATCATCCCTCGCCACGCCGGCGGCAACGGTAAACTTTGTGGCTGGCGTGGTTACATCATTGGCGACCCACAGCCCTCTAATAAAACCAGTGCCGCTTGCGCCGCCGGCTGATTCCTGCACGAGCGCAGGCGAAACTTTTGTCAGCGTCATGGATTAGGCCTTGATTTCTTCGACGGTGAGTGTTGCTGCCATGGCGCCCCCATGAAGTGGGGCGCCAGTGTTTCCGTTGAATGTCATGTTCCCGGCAGTACCTGGGCCTGCGCGCACGGTGATCGTGATTGCTGATGTGGATCCAGGAACGAACTCCAACTCGTCAGCACACTGGTAGAGCTGACCGCCATTGGTTTGTGTTACGAAGCCTGAGCGCAATGCATTAGCGACGCCATTTCGGAAGATTCCCCACGACGGATAACTTGGGTTCGTGGTAGACGTCGCTTGTCCCTGGAATCGCACGCGAAGCTTGTTCGTTGTGCTTTTCGGGGTGATCGTGACAGAAAGGATCTGTGTCCCCTCGGTGTTTTGTGGAATGGTGTTGTCTAGAGGAATGACAGACGAGAGATTGGTATTTGCCGTATATTCCGCATAGCCACTATCAACCACGGCGCCGTTCGGCGCGATGGAGTTGAAAAGGCCGCCAGTAGAAAGAACCTCCACATCACCAGTGCCGGCAGTGGTTCGACCAAGTATCGATGCGGTCGGGATATTCTGGATCTTCGCAAAGGTGACTGCATCATCAACGATCTTGGCCGTTGATACCGTTGCGTCGCCAGGCGTCGGCACGGTAACCGCAAAGCCGAGTTTGAATTCGATATTGTTGGGCTTAGCCGGGTCGTTTGCGACTGGCGGGGCTTCTGATAGTGTGACTACCGTACCGGCGAGCGAAAATGTGTCAGTCTGCTGATAGACGCCGTCAATGAATAGATCGATGTTGTTTTTGCTGCCGGGGTCTACGGTCAGATCGAAGGCAACAGTCACACCGTCGCCCGCAAAGCGCTTGACGACCTTGTCGTTGCGCGCCAGCGCAGCATAATCAGCAGCATCCGCAGCCGAATCTGCGGCCGCAGCAGCAGCTGCCTCAGCCAAAGCAACGGCTGCGCTGACATCCAGATCGGTGACGAGCCGGAAGGTTGAGCCCGTGACAATACCTAAGGTCTGCATACCAGTAGGCAGGCCGCCGACGGTAACATTGTTGCCCGTATTTGTCTTGACCGTAAGTGCCGAGCCACCATTGAACGACACCGTCACCGGTGAACCGGTGTTGGCCTCGAAAATGTTCAAGAGAACCAGCGCCGATCCTGAGATCGGGATGGTGCTCGTCGCCTGAATGGCGTTCGGAGTGCCTGCGCCAGCATCAATCGCCGTGATAAAAGAATACGGCAGGTCTGCGACGCGCGTCCAGGAGCCTGTGCCGGTTCCGCCGACCTTCTGGTAGATGCCATTGTAGGCGACCGTCGGATCGTTGGTGACCCACGCCATGGTGTTCGCAGCCTTGGCAAGGTCAGCGAACAGCAGCGCGCGCTGCTGGTAAACCGTGCCGCTGTTTACGCCAATTGCGTTGAGGATGGATTCAACCCATGTCCCCCAGGTGCGGATGGCGGATTTTGCTGGCTTGCTTTTGCCAGAGGACGGTACGCCGGCCGTGACGAAGTCACGCCAAATGTTAGCGGCTGTGTCGGCCATGCTTTCTCCGGATGAATGAAAAAGCCCGCCGATAGCGGGCTATAAGAGGCTTGGTCACTTACGTGACCGTCTTCGCCCCTGTGGCGACCGCTGACGCGGGAACGCCGGATCGGTTGATGGCCTCGATGAAGCCATAGTAAGTTCCCGCCGCCAAGCCGGTTACGATACGGGTGTCGGCAAAGCTCGGCGGCCCATATTCCGTTGCGCGAAGCGTGGCTCCGACGAACGTGTTGGTGCTATTGGTGTAGATCCGTGCCGCGCCGTAGTTCGGGCTGTTTGGCGCCGTCCAGTCGAACGTGATCTGACCAGCGCCGCCGGTCGCAGAAACACCGGTTACGATGCTAGGAGCAACAGGATCTGCCGTGGCCGTCCTGATTTCGTAATCAGTCCAATCCGAATTGGCGCCGTTCGACCACGCCCGAAGCCGGAAGCGGTACTGCACGCCATCGGAGAGGTAGTTGGATCTGACTTCATCGTCGCCGGCCTTGGAGTTGGCTGAGCGCGCCGGTTCCGTTGCGGCTGTAGGCTCCCACTCGAGTTCGTATATCAACGAATCCGAGACGTGATCCCACGTGGCAAAGGCGTAGGCAGCGGTCGCGCCGCCGGCTAGCGTTTCGTTCTGAATGACAACGTCGAAGTTGATCGGCGCAGGCACTCCGCCTGGCGGAGCGGGAATGACGCTGGATCCTGGGGCGCCCTCTTCCGTCGACGCGTCAAAGGCGTAGAGGTCGGAAGGAACCATGATGCCGGAAAATTCGACAGTCATGTTGCGCAAGGACAGCTTTGGCGTCGATGTGATCTCTATGACCACCTCATTCAGCCTTGGCGGAAGATGGACACGAATGAAGCGACGATAGGCAACGTTCTTGGCAGCGCTGTAGTGCGCCGTGATGGAGACGCGCGGCGCGTTGGCTCTGATATAGGCCAGCTTCTGAAGGCGGGCCATATGGTTGTGAGCCTGAACCGCCTGGTTGTCGATCGTCTTGGTTCGCTCGGTATCTTCACCGACATACGGATCGCCATAGATCGCCGCATCGACCGTGTTGTAGGTCTCTGCCGGGTTGGTCCATCTGCCGCGGACGGCGAGAACCGTTGACGACCGACGCTGGTTCACGTCGTGCGAGCATCTAATGATGTCGTTTGCAGTCAGCCTGATGTCAGGCTCCACATATTCACCGGCGTGAACGCCGATTAGGCCATCGGCTCGCTCATAGACAACAAGCTCCGCAGCCTGGTCCATGATCCTGCCGATTTCTACCGGATCGTTTTCCGCCCTGAACCACAGGCCGCCATGATAACGACGATCCGTGCCGCCGGAGCGGTTCGTTACGAACTGATCCGCGATATTGGCCGCGTTCGACCAATCCGGAAGATACAAGTCGTCGATGTTAAGTTTGCCGCCGACGGGGTGTGTGAGATGCCAAAGCCTCATCAAGGCGAGGTTTCTTGAGAACGGCGCCAAGCCTGTCCGCGGATCGTAAAGGAACGCCCCATTGCCGACGGCGGAAATTGCCGGCATCTGATTCGGGAAAACCTTCAGGAAGTCTTCAGACGAAACGGTAGCTGCAGCCATCCGCATCGTGGCGAGGCCGTCACCTCGGTGGTCGCCTGTCCAAATCGTCGGAAACGTCGAAACAACGTCGAAATACGGAGTTTCTACCGCAACCCCAAGCCGCGCCTGAATGCTGACCTTTGGCGTTCCATCGAGCACAAAGTGGCTTGGCGAAACGACATAGCCGCTACCATCGAGGGTGCAGGCCTCGTCGTGGAGATAGAAGGTGTCGAAGCTGTGGATCTGGTGGCAGGCCCAAACAAGAATATGCCAGGCGTTGCCGTTGTTTTCCTCTAGAAAAACGTAATCGCTGGCCTTCTTGACGGTGCCTAGGACATAGGTGCGGGACGGCACGCTCTGCTTGAGATTATACTGTCCGTCCTCTGGCTTTGGGGCTGTTGGAGCCTTCGGTGCCAGCGCCCTTGATAGCAAAGTGGCGCCAGCGGCGAGGCCGCCATACAAAAGCGCGGCAGTGCCGAGATAGAGTGCGTTAGCCGCGAAAACCGTTGTGCCGAGTGAGGATACGATCAGCGGCAACGACAGTAGTGTCTGAGGCATTTATTAAATCTTCCAGATTGCCAGCGGGCGGGCCACCATTGGCGCGAAGCCATTAGCGAAACGGACCAGCCAACGCTGCCCGTCGAAGATAGCGCCCCATTGCCGATCGATGTTGTGATGACTGCCTATGACGCCTATGGAGCCCAAGGCGGGCTTCGCTATGCGCGCGCCTCGGATATGGTCGACGCAGCGCTCGACGATTGGAACGGCGCCGCTAGCGTCCGTTATGATGCGTCGAAACCCAACCTCATCGCCGTATGTGCCGCGCAGGTGGCGTGCGGGATCTGGGTGGCCAAGCCATATAGCCCAGTCTGCCAAAACCATGCAGCAGTCGACCGATCCGGGGGACCATGGCTTGGCGTTGTTGTCGGCGATGAAGGCTGTCAGCCTGCCGGCTACCAGTTCGGCCATGCAATGGTCTTGTCGAGCAGGCCTGGGATTCGTTCGCAGAACCTGTCGGGGTTACCAGTTGGATTGATAACGGCCGAAATAGCCTTTTGGTCGACGTCAGACAGCACCGACCCGTTCCGTAGCGTGCGAAGGGTGAAGCGATTGGTGATCTCGACCGTAACAGTCGAAACGACTTGATCACCGCTAGCCATATCGTCGAAGATCAGGTCATCGATCGTGCCGGTGAATTTTATCTCCGGATCGCCGACAGGCTGGTCGAAATCGTCGAGCTCCTGAAGCAATATCCGCATTCGCGAACCGATGATTTCTCCGTCCTGATAGTCTGACCAGATTGTGTTCGACGCTTCCTGATCGATGCCTGAGAGCGTCAGAGAGAGCGTGAAGGCCTCGGCATTGATCGCCAGTTCGATCTGGTCAAGCGCATCCTCTGTGAGGACGCATGCCCGCCAGATTTCTCCGTCTGAATCGACGAACGGCCCGCCTGAGCCATCCCATAGACGTACAGTCTTCGATGGAAAATCGAGCTGGCATAGAACGCGCAAAGACGCCATGCGATGCTCCTTGAAAGATAGAGGAATGGCCGCCTAAAGTAGGCCGAGAGCCAACTGATTCCAATAATCAGTCGCCTCAATGAAGCTGACGTTGGGCCTGGTGCCCTTGGTGATGGCGTCTTGCGTCACGTCCATGCCGCGGTCTTCAGCGAGGTGGCAAAGGCAGGTGGGCCTGTCGAATTCCAGATCGGATCCGGCCGGGATGAGTTCGCGGACGGTTGGTGAGATCGGAACAGTCCAGACATCGCCATCGATCGAGATGGCCGGCCCCGTTTCGTAGAGCGCGTGATTGAACGAAAATCGTACGCCTGCCAAGTTGGCGGAAGCGTTGATTATTCGAAGCCGGATCGTGGTGGCGCCGATAGGCGTGGTCCCGTCGGTCACGACTGAAATGGCGCTCTGCTCGAATTCTGTATCATCATCGAAGTCGGAGTCATCGTCATAGGGAACAGACCCGGAAGCCTCAAAATGCCCAGATGCATACGGCGCCGACAGAGATGACGGAACGCGCACAATCACGAGACCAGATCTGCCGCCGAGTTTCTGCCTGACGGCCTGCCAACTATTCCACTGGTCGCGTTGCTTGTTCTGCATCACAACGCCAGAATAATCGATGGCCCAGTAACCTAGATCAGTGCGCGTGACGGGCTCGATACCACCAAGTGACTTGCCGCCGCTTCTCGTGAAAGCGACGACATTTGCCTGGACCTGCTGGGGCGTCAAAAGGCAGAACGGCCAATGAATCATGTCAGCCATTTGCTTCCTTAATTCCGGTAATCGGCGCCTGCCGTGTTATTTTGATATCTGGCCATTGCGGCGGGCGCCGACTGATTGGCAGCCGACACGATGCGCGGGCTTGCCGCGGCTACCGTGTCTTGGCTCACGGATTTGACGTAGGCGCGCAGGCCGCCGTCGTCGTCGACGGAGACGCCGACATCGATTTTTGTTGCGCTGGACTTGCCGGCGGCTGATCCACCGCTGCGAACAACGGGCATGGATGGAGCGCCGACATAGCCGCCGCCGGCATAGCCTTGCAGTTTCTTCAGGTTCTTCACGCCGATGCGCTTGGTGGTTTCCGCGTCGAGAACGTATTCGCCCTTATGCACGATGCCAGCTGGCTCGTACTTGCCACCGTCGCCGGTATATCCGCCCTTGTCGAAGCCGAAGAGCTTGCCGATACCAGCAAACAAGCCGGCACCACCACCCCCACCAGTTCCGAACAGCGAATTAAGGCCGATGTCGATGACCTTATCGAGCACCCTGTTAAGGGCGTTCGACAGCGCTTCTGCGGCTGAAGATCCACTGCGGAGATCGTCAATAAAGCCGCTGGTGATGTCCTTCGCGGTATTCTTGAAGTCATCGGCTGCTTCTTTTACCCGAGCCTGCGACTCCTGCAATTTTTCAGCGGCAACGCTAGCGTTCGCGTATCCCGTTGCCAGCTGATCGATCGATGCCTTGAGTGCCGGAGTGATAGCCAGGCCAGCGCGTTGGGCAGCTGTCATCAGGTCGCTTTGTGCGCGCGCCTTCTCCATGGCAAAGCCATAGTCGTCGATGAGCGGATTGATGCCAGACTGTGCGGCAGTTTCCGTCTGAAGGGCGGCAGTGCGCTCCTTGATCTGCTCTATTTCACGCTGATACTCGTCGGCGCTTTTGCCGCCGCCGCCGCCGCCTTTGCGGCCACCGCCGCCGCCGCCAGAACTTTTCGTCCCAGTCGGCTTGAAGTCGTTGATCGAAATAGGAACGACCGTAGTCGGCGCAACACCCGGAGCGGCGGGAACCCTGCCACCTTTAGGCGTTACCGGCGCATCCTTGCCCAGGACACTATTCTTGATCGCATCCTGAGTAAGCTTGCCGACTTCTTCAATCTGGCCACTGAATGCGTCGTTAATGCGATCCGTGATGAGATCGTTTTGCTTTATCGATATTGCGCCGCCGAGATAGCTTTTGACGGTCGTATCGCCGGGCAACGCATTGACAAGGGCCTTTCCTGCGTTGGCAAGGCCGCTCATCTCGCCGATCTTGGCGGCGAACGCGTTGGCAGTCGCTATGCCCTGATTAAGAGCTGTGATGACGGCATTGACCTGCGCAATCAGGTTATTGAAATTGATGCCGTTGACGAATCCGGCAACGCGATCTATTTCCGCTCCGAACGACTGGCTGGCCTCAGAACTTTCGTTGAATCGCTTCGCCGCGTCGATCAGCGAATTCTGCAAATTTGTCAGGTGCTGATCTAGTGTCAGCGTCGCGCCGGCAACCTTCTCCTGAAGGACAGGTGCGCCGGCCTCGAATGCACGGAAGAACGCCTCGGACGATACCTTGCCGTCAACGATCAAGGACTTCAGCTGCGCGACAGATCCACCCGCCTCCTTGAGGCCGGCCGCGACAGCCTGCGCGATCGTCGGAGCGCCTTCGAGCACCGAATTGAATTCTTCGGCATGCACAGTGCCAGATCCGAGTGCCTGGCCCAACTGAAGCAGCGCGCCGCTTGCGGTCGTGGCATCAGTGCCAGCGACGCGAAGCGCAAGAGCGACGTTATTCGTGAACGACAGAAGTTGCTCGGAAGAAACGCCTAGTTCCTTCTGGCTCTGCGCAGCCTTGCTATACAGCGTTGCCAGCGTTTCCACCGGTGCGGCGTTCTTTTGAGCAGATGCCAGAAGCTTCTGGTAAACCGTATCGAGCTGCTCGCCGGCGAGGCCAGCAACCTTCAGCGAGTTGCTGATGCGCGTGCCTGCGTCCAGCAGTTCTTTTGCGCCGGCGGCCCCACCGACCAATGCAAATGCGCGGGCAGCAGATGAGGCGAAGCCATCAAAACCGCTGCTCAAGCGCTTATTCATAGACGCGAAACGGTTCTCGATCGCGCGGGTGTTCTTATTTGTAATGCCCATCGCCCGATTGAGCGAATTCTCATATTTTTTGATGTCAGCAGAAAGCTGCACCACGAGACGCTCGAGGTCATTTGCCATACGTTCGATCTCGTTCTATTTATTAGTGTATGGGAATACGGAAGCGGCGAATGTTCTGCGAAGATGACGTGGCAATGGTGCTTGCCGAGCGGCAGACACCTAACCATCTGCTACACTTGCTTCTGTCAGTCGTGACTGCCGGATTTTGGATCCCGGTTTGGCTGCTGGTCACGCTGTTTGGATCTGGCGCCTACCGCTGCCCGCGATGCGGGGCAAAGACGCTTGGGTACGTCCCGCGCAAGTACAAACAGGCAATGAAGGCGCAAAAACTCGCGCCTCCTACTCCTTCGACTTGAGCCAATCGAATATCTCGTCGGCTTCCTTGTCGGACATCTTCGCTTCTTCGCCGCTGTTGGCCTTCACGTAGCCTTCGACGGCCGCCATGAATTGCCACATCGACATCGCATTCACGTCTTGCGGGGTGAACCCGATCGCCGCGCCGGTGCCGTAGATGGCGCCAAATCTGATCTTGCCGTTTGGAAGGTCATCTATTGACTGGCTTCCGGCGTCTGACTTGGCGCTTCGCCCTCCCCCAATGCCTCCTCCGGAGCGCCGATCAGACCGGCTGAAAGCACGGCCACGGCATAGGGGTGATTTTCCATCGGCGGACGCGCCTCGACGTAAGTCCGAACAAGCTTCAGAGCCTTCACAGGCTCCATGCCGCCGCCAATTAGGCCGAGGCGCAGCACGCTGGAAATATCCTCGATGCGCCACTGGCCGACGTGCAAGCGATTGAGCACGACATACGGGCCGGCGTCAGTCTTCTCTTGGAGCTCGGCCAGCTCGCCCCATCCAAGGCGGAAGACGTAATCGTCATCCGCCCAAGTCAGCGTAATCTTTGCGTCACGGCTCATTAGGCCACCGTGCGCACGAGCTCGCCGTCGCTCTGCATCTCGACCGACATCGTAACTCGGCCGCCCTGCTCAGTTGAAGGATTGAGCGAGGAAACGTGCATAAGTCCAGTCCAGGTGATGGTTTTTGCGGGAAATTCGATCTCGATCTTGACCGGAACGGACTCAACGTTTTCCCAGGCATCAAGCCAGGTCTCGACGGATTCAGAGGCTAGAACACCTTCGCCGGAGACGGAAGCCGACAGCGTGCTGGCATCGCGGCCAACCCAGGCGACGGCGTCGGGATCATCGCAATCCGGAAGCGTGACGTCGGTCAGATCCTTGGTGAGCGTCAGGCTCTTGGAAGTGAAACCGCAAGGCGCGGCGTAGACGATTGGGTCGGCGCTGTTGCCGAGCATGATACGAAATTTGCCAAAGCGAGCCGTAGAGGGCTGGGCCATTGCAGTCTCCAAAATGTGGTGATGAGTGGTGCCGGCCGTTGCTACGGAAGCTCAACGAATGCCGTGATGGTGATAATGGCGCGGTTGGTCACGCCGTCGCTCTCGCGCTGGTAGCGCGAGATGCGGTGTCTGATCGTCACCAGCGCATTCTGCGCCAGTTCGAACTCAGCGTCATGAAGCGATGCCCTGACCGCCCCCGCGATCTTGCGGACTTCGGCGCTGCTGTAAGCCTCGCCAGATCCCCACGACCAGCAGTCGATCTGCATCGAAATTTCGAGACCGTCGATGCATTCTGCGTCGTCGGTCGTTGCGTCAGAAGGGCCGAAGGAAATATACGGCGAGGAAATCGCGCCGTCGGGCGGGCGATCGTAGACGCGTGCACCGACAAAGCCAGAAACCGAGGCGTCGGCTTTCAGGCGCGCGACAACAGCCGCGGCCAGCTCATATGTTGGATCCACGGCTAGCTCCCGGCCGCCACTTCTTTGGCTGCCTTATTGATGGCGCGGGTGATGCGGCTTTTTACCTTCTTTCGCGACGCCCTGAAGCTCACGAAGAAGTACGGTTTCGCTGGCTGGGCGGGTATCTGTGCGCCCGCAAACTTGCCGCCGGCCGTGTGTGCGGCGGTGCCGAACTCGACCCAGCGAGCCCAGTAGACTTCGCTATTGCCGGCGTAAACGGTAATGGTGAGATCGCCGCCTGTGCTCTCTACCCTGGCAATAGTGATGGCGCCTTTCGGCGCCCTGCCCCATGTCCAGCCAATACTGTCGCGCAGGGAGTCGTATGGCGCCAGTGACTTCGCGAGATCAACGATCTCTTGCGCGCCCTGCTCCATAGCCTCGCGGATGCGGGCCTTCACGACCTGCGGAAGCCGATCGAGCTTGCGCTGAAGTTCTTTTAGGCCTTTGATTGTTGCCGCCATCAACTATCCGTCTGGCCGCCCGAGGTTGCGAGCATCTCGATATGCCGGTTTTTCTGATCCGTATTCACCGGTGGCGAAACCAGCGCGTAAATCGCGCCACTGCGTGCATCAACGGCGCGCCAAGTGGCATCGATCGCGCGGGCTGCCTCATGGCTATAAATGCGGATCGTATATGGTTGGATGCCCTGCAGTCGGCTCGAGATAACGGCCTCGGACCCCATGCGCGGGATAAGCTCGGCGTTGTCGGTGAAGACAGTCTCAAATTCGCCCGTCACCGCGTTGCCAAAACCGTCATCGCTCTGGCCGCGCCGCTGGAATTGCAGCTTGGCGCGCATATTTCCGGCCGTCACTGGCGCCATCCCCAAATGGCGCGAGCAACCCGCACCGAATCCGGAATACTGCGCCCCAGATCAAGACCGATTTTGACATCGAGGAAAAACTGGCCCGCCGCGCCGAAAAAGCGCAGAGGCTTAACGTACCAAGCGCTCATTTCGGATCCTTTACCGGCCTTTCGGCCTTCTCGGCTTTGCCAAGTTCCGCAGCTTTCGATGCGCAGGCGCGCGTCACCAGCCGCACCATGTCGGCCTTGTAGGCTATGGTTACGGCTGGGATGGGCTTCCAATCAAAGTCCGCGGTAAAGCGGACCCATGGCATCAGAGGCTCACGCCGGGGAATTGCACATCAATGGCAAGAACGGTGGTCGACTTAGCTAAGCCAAGCTGGCAGATGTATTCGCCAGCGCCGACATCGGCGAGTGGGCAGATGCCACCGGGCGTATCGCTCAGAAAATATGCCGTACCGGCCGTGAGCGTGCCGCCAATGGTGATGTCGCCAGCCTTGTGAACTGCGATCGGCTGATTGAGCGAAGCGCCGTTGAGCGAAATGCCCTTGGCCTTGCGCGCCTCGGCGGTTGCCGAGTTGGAATCAGCCAGCATCCACTTCTTGGTCGTGGAGCTGAGATAGATGGCCTTGCCGGCCGCGATGGTTTCGCCAGCAACGCCGGTGACTGCGGACGAGTCCGCGCCAGCCACGACGTTTGCCGGGGTGATTGTGATGTCTGCCATTGGTGATCTCCTATTCGAAAGAGAATAGGCGCGCCTTACGACGCGCCACCTAATTTAGGCCTGCGGCGGGTTGGCAGTCGGGCCAGTTGCCGGATAACCGAGAACAGCGACGCCGGACAGGAACAGGTTGCCGGTGTTGTTGGACGGCGTGACCGTGACCTGAATGTATCGCTTCGTGCCGATGTAGCCGATCTTGCGAGCCTTGGAGTCGGTCGCAAAGTCGAAGCTGGCCTGGGCAAGCGTGCCGACAAGCTGACTTGCGGCAACGGCATTCGAACCGGACATGTTGGCTGCGTCGGATTCTGCGATGGTTACAGCAAACGTAGCGTCAGCGTCGGAAAGTGTGCCGGTCTGCAGGACGATTTCGGCGGCGTTGTAGCCGGCCAGATCGATGATTGCACTGACCTGGGCAGTGTTGTCGGCGACGGCAGCCTTCGGGTCAAAGAGCGGGACGAAGTGAAGGACGTTGTGAATTTCACGATTAGGCATGATGTTTCCTTTCGGTCAGGCGAAGCGGCCGACCCGATATCTTTCGAGAATTGAAGCGACACCCATAGGCAGTTCGACAGCCTTGAGGTCAGTGGTGACGGCCTCGCGGTGTTCGTAGAAGTGACCGACAAGGAGAAGGATCGCAGCGCGCAGATCGGCGGGCAGCTTTTCGTAGCCACACGCAAACGTGATCTTCACGGCGCCTGGCTCGCAATAAGTTTCAGGCCATGCAGTGTCGCGCGCCGGCCAAATGCGCAATGGGCTTTCATCGAGATCGAAACGCAAACCTGACACCGTAGCGGTATCGCCGTTGGCGTCTTGATACGCTACCGAGGTGACTTCCGTTACCGGCCCGAGTGGCACGACGATTTCGCACGGGAAGTGATCAAGCGATAGGCGCCATGTCTGCGGCGAAAGTGCTATGCCAATCCCATTTGGACCTTCGATCGCAGCGGAGGCCGCTGCAACAAAGAGCTCGATGTCGGTATCGTCGTCATCGTGCAGGACGCGCAGATGTCGCTTGGCCTCGGCAAGAGACACAACCGGCTCGGTTGGCTCTACCGTCCTTACCAGTCGCGTCCACTCGTTCATTTGCGGCGGCCTCGCTTCGACGTGGTTTCGCCAGTGGGCGGTGCGTCGGCAGTTTCAACGACCGGCTCAGCCACGGCTGTTTCATCGGCGTGTGCCTCGACTGCGTTTTCAACAATCGCATCATTGCCGTCGGCTTCGACCGGGTCGCACAGCGATTCCCAGCCGTTGCCGACCAGTGCGGCAAAAACATCCTGCTCAACTTCCTCTCCGAAACGGAACGCGAAGTTGGCACCGGCCAAACTTGTATTTACCTTGACGAGCATACCGCCCTCCATTTTGGTGGCGCCGCCATTTCTGACGGCGCCACAAAGATTACGGATGCAGAAGGCTCTTGACGGCAGCGCTGTCGAGCAGTTCGCCATCAAGGCGCAGGAAGCCGATGAGGCCAACCTGACCGTAGTCAGCATACCGCTCAACGAGACGCTTCATCGCGAATTCATTGACAACGCGAACGGCGTACTTGTTCATCGCGCCAAAGATCACAGACTTGTTGCCGGTGCCGATGTCGGCGATCGCCTGGTTGATCGAGTAGCGGTAGTCGCTGATGGTAGCGGGTGCGCCGCTCTTGACGTCTGCCGGCTGCCAGATGTAGTTGCCGTTCAGATCCTTGAGCTTGCGGAGTGCCTTCAGTGTGCCGTCGTTGAACTGCCAGCCAACCGACGGATCAGAGCGGTAGGCCGGATCAACAGAGTGCTCGAGGTTGAACAAGTCGTCGAACGTGATGGCAGATGCGCCAGCAGCGGCTGTGGTGCCGGCCGCAGTTACAATGCCGTTCGGCTTGGAGGCGCCGTCGCCGGTCGTCAGGTGCGTGTTGGCAATACGGCCGATGCGCTCTGCCATGGCGTCGCGGGCAATGCCTTCGACGTCCATAACGGCATCCTGCAGCAGCTCATCAGAAATCAGCACGACACCGGAGGTGTACTTGTAGGCATCGAGCGACTTGGTGCCGAAGGCGATTTCAGAAACGGAAACCTGCTGATTTTCACCGATGAGCGCGCCGACATTGCCGGTGTCGTTCATGGAGGGCATAGTGATGGTGGCGCCGGTAGCCGTATTCAGCTGACGGGTGACGCCAGGATCAAGCATCGGACCCCAAGCCTTCAGCGACTTAATGAGCTCTGCCAGGAACTGGCCGGGGACAAGGTAGCCGCCCTGTGTCTGGTTGCCGACGGACTGGCCGCGTTCTTCGACCTTCTTGATGATGGCGCGCTGTTCAACCGAAAGGCTGGAAACGCCGCCGCGCAGGAAGCTGCGGAATGCGTCTGCATACTTTTCATCGGCAGTCTTTTCGACTTCGCCAGCGACGGCACGCGTGTCAGCGTTCGGGCGGCGAACGTCAGCTTCGTTCAGCTTGCGCTCGCGGGCTTCGGCTTCTTCTTCGCGCTTGATGCGGGCCTCGAGCTTGTCGAATTCCGCCATTGCGGCGTCGTGCTGCGTTTCGAGTTCGGAGACGCGCGCTTCTGCGGTGTCGTCCTTGATGTCGGCAAGCAGGGCGCGGGCGTCAGCGACAAGCTTCTGCTGCTTTTCGCGCATTTCAAGAATGGTGGGCATATGGTCTCCAAAATGGAAAGAGCCCGCCGGTGGCGAGCTCAGTGTGGTGGTTTTTGGTGGGTGACAGCGCTTGGTCAGCGCATGCTGCGGACCTTAAGTTCAAGGTCCATCTTCAGGCGCGCACGGTGCGCAGCCTTGCTTACCGGCGCTGCCGCCGGATCGGTAATTTCTTCTGCAGGCACGACTGGCTCGGTAGGGTTGGCCGACCGCCACTCTTCAAGTGAGCGGACCCCAATGGTGGTGTCATCGTAGGCGGGCCAAGCCACAGCGGAGACTTCCATCAACTCAAGAGCCTGGATGGTCCGAACCGGAATATCTCCGGTTTCGTCCCAGGTTTCCTTAGTGACGCGGAAACCGAACGACATGCCGCTGATATCGCCACGCTCGACGAGAACCCACAGGTCGTTTCCGTCCGTGGTGTTCGGGACATCGATTTCTACACGAAGGCCGACGCCGTCCTCGGAAAGGCGCAGCGTGCCGCTCTTGGTGCGACCGACGACGCGGCCTGGGTCATGATCCACCAAGGCGCGGATATCGCCGCCAATAGCCTCCGTGAAGGCGCCTGGCGCGATCTGCTCTTTGAAGTAGCCGCCTATATTGGCAAGACGCTCGAAAACAGCGGCGTAGCCAACAAGCACGCGCTTGTCGTTCTCTGCTCGATGCTCGACGCCGCCAGCGTGGGTGCGCTTCTCAATGTTCGTCTTCATGCGGCCTGCGTCCCGTCGTTCTGTTTGTTGTCATTCGCAGGAGCGGCGGTTGGCGCCGGCGTCATCTGCATACCCAGTGGCACCGTGGCACCCTGGATGTGAAGTTTGTCGGCGTCCTCGCCCTTCTTCGGCCAGTTCTCCATCGCGCGCACCTCATCTGGCGTGTTGATGGCGTTCTGAATTGCCGTGGCGTATCCTGCCATGCGCGTTGCGAAGTCGCCCCTAAGAAGCCCGTCGAGATTGAACTCAACAAACTTGATGCGATTGCGCGCAGAAAAGAGCTTCAGGTTAAGTTCCTGCTCCCAAGCCTTCACCCACTGGGCGATAAGATGCTTGACCAAGTTCAGATCCTGCTGCTCGGTATTCGAAAATGTGCCGTGCGTCAGATCCTGCAGAAAAACCGGAGGAATGCCGAATATCCTGGCAATTTCCTCAATCTGCATGCGGCGGGCTTCCACCATCTGCGATTTCTGAGGATCAATGCCGATCGGCTTAAGTTCATGCCCTGTCGGCATGATCAAGACGTTTCGACGCTCGGCGTTTGCGTCTCGGATCGCCTGATTGACGTCTGATGCGCCCCTGGATGCAGCTCCTGGCGACGGCATAGGGCCATACAGCGCCAAAGGAGGAACGCCGCCGTTTGCAAAGAACTTGCGTGCGTATTCTTCAAGCGCTAGGGCCAGGCCCACGGCACCCCTCAGCTTTGTAACAGGGTCGACATGAGACACGCCGTCTGGTTTGAGCATGAAGGTAAGATCGATGACCTCGCCGGCAGAGTAGGTTACTGGCCGCCCGCCATCGTTATAGTGGTAAAGTTTGCGACCGTTCTTGCGCTCGATCGTCAACTTGTCCGTGTCGAGAGGCCAGATGTTCATCACCCGGCCGGCCTTGTTTCGCTCGATGAACGAAACGCCTCGACCGCGGAGCAGAACATTTATCATCATGCCCTTGCGCCACATGAATGACGTGAGTTCTTCATTCGGGGCATCGTGCATGATGGCGTAAAGCGGATCCTTGTCCGCCGTATCTCGGCCATCGCCGCTTTTCTGGAAAACCTGAAGTGGGAGGCTGGCGATTGTGTTTGCGATAAAGTTGACCGCACACCATACAGCCGGCACCTCAAGCGCCGTTTCGTGCGTCACAACGACGCCAGCAACGCCATGCCACTCACCCATCAGCGTCCGCCACGCGCCGACATCTGAAAGCGGGACGGACGGACTTTCTAGGGTGGCGCGTGTCTCCACGGCTACCCTCTCCTTAAAAGGCCACATGCAATTTCCTTGCCGCCGTCACACGACGGCAATCTTGAAGTTTTCGTCTTCCCAGGGGGATGATGGCGCTGCGCCACCAAAAGCACGAAGATGCAAACCCAGACACATGATAAGGGCGATCGCGCCATCTATCTTGTTTTCGGGCCGCTCTTTGCGGGGGTAGACGTTCTCTTTCGCGTCGTAGTGACCGACAACGTTGCCAATCATCCACGACAGCGGATCGCGAGGCCCTGAATTGTGCCCCAACTTGCCGGAGCGCATAAGCGCATCTAGTTCCTTGGTCGGCTCGGAGAAGTTTTGAACCGTTTGTCTATACTCGACAGCATTGGCACCCTGCTCAATCAAATGGTTTGCCATCTGCTGCGCCTGCCAAGGGTCGTAGGCGACTTCAAGGACTTGAAATCTCCCAGAGAGTTCGATGATGTCGCCTTCAATTCGGTCAATGTCGATTACATCACCCGGCGTGGTGATAAGTTTCCCTTCAGCCTCCCACCCGCTGTAGGAGTCGTTCCTGCTTTCGATGATCGCCTGTTCAGGGACATAGAAGCGAGCGAACGGATAGACCTTGTCATCCCTCTCAAACAGGGCCACAACAGCTGCGATGTCGACCTTGGACGCCAAGTCCACAGCGATTCTACACGGCTCGCCGATAAAGTCCTCGATATCTAGATCTTCATCAAAGCACCGATCCCAAGCCCGCATGTCGTAAAGCGCTTCGTTCGTCTGAATCCAGACGTTAAGATGCTTCGTCAGAAAGTTTGCCTGAGATGCTGGCGATGACATTGCCTTGCGACAAAGCGCGGCAACATGCTCTGGCTCAACTGAAACCCCATAGTTAGGGTTTGCCTTCCGCCAGGTCGACTCTTCCGTCCAGTCATCGTCCTTGTCTATCGTGTAGATGATGCCGAAATAAGTGTCGTCCTGAGCTGTGCCTTTCAGGAGATTAATCGTGTAGGCACGGTGCTCGTAGCAGATTCCGGTCTTATCGGCGCCTGCTGTGGTGATTGCCCACACCATAGATTGGTTGCGCTTGCCGGCGCCCGTTTCAATGGCGTCGTACACGCTGCGGTCGCGGTGGGCATGCAGCTCATCGATGAGCGCAAAATGAACGTTCTTACCATCCAGCGAGTCAGCGTCTGCAGACAACGCTTCGAAA
Source organism: Rhizobium sp. 768_B6_N1_8 (assembly GCF_051811225.1). NCBI lineage: Bacteria > Pseudomonadati > Pseudomonadota > Alphaproteobacteria > Hyphomicrobiales > Rhizobiaceae > Rhizobium > Rhizobium sp. 768_B6_N1_8. The sequence goes on from NZ_JBPWPV010000001.1 coordinate 3,327,958, forward strand.
TAACTGTTCGACCTCATCTGAATGATGCGGTGCGCCTCAACGTCGATGCCAAGTGCCGTCCGCAGAGCGGTTGCGCGACGGAGCATCGCCTGCGCCGCCGAGAATGCCACCTTGGCCTGGTCGCGCGTACGCGCCGCAGAGTATATTTCAGCGCCCCCCTCTTTTTCGCCGAAGCCGCAATAAAGCGCCGGGCCGTCGGAGAGTGTGGTCTTTCCATTGCCGCGCGGCACTTCGGTATAGGCGCGACGATAGCGGCGCTTGCCGTTGTCGTGCCTAAGCCAGCCAAATGCAGTCGTCAGAATGAACGACTGCCACGGCTCTAGCGTCAGGTTCTGTCCGGCGAGCGGCCCCTTGATGTGAGGCAACATGCACGTAAATCTGCATACTAGCTCACCGGCTCTGTGATCGAAATAGTAAAGCCAGCCCTCCTTTGCTCGCTTCAGATCGTCCAATTGCCGTTGGCATGCCTGTTTGACATACTCGCACGCGTCAATGCGACCAGAAACCACATCCTGCGCATAGCCGTATCCAGCCGCGACGTGCGGGTACTGCTCAGCGTCGATTTCCATGATCTCACTTGAAGTCTGCGAATGGGTCCGCTTCAGGCTCCTTGGCGCCCGGCGCCTGAACCTTGCTCCGGTCTGTAGGGCTGAAGCCCAACTTCGCCAGAGACGCGATTAATTTTGAGATGCCGCCCCCATCCAGCGCATTGGCCCGGAAGAGGACCATGAGCTTGACGGCAATTTCCAGCATGAGGCGGTCAGCGTCGGTCAGCCAGAATCCATATCCGGCCAACTCGGCCCAAAGCTTCTTCTCATCCATGTTGAAAGCAACAGGCGGAGGGCCTATCTTGCCATCGGGCTTTGGTTCACTATTTCGAGCCTTGGCTCGCTGCGGATCTTTCTTGAACGCGCCCTTCAATTCGAGGGCAGCCGTCGGCTTCCTCGGCCTTGCCATGGTGCCACACTCCGAATTGCGAATTTTGCGGATGAGAAAAATTGCTTACCGCGCCGGTCCTAGGGCGAAACGGCGGAGAAGCGCGATGCGCCCCTCCCCATCAGTCTAGTAAGCCATTGATATCATTGATGTTTATTCTATTTGATGAACAGGCTTGCTCTTCACGCTGCTTGCGACCGTTATGGCATGCTTCACAAAGAGACTGAAATGGGCCAGACCAGAAGATCGCCTCATCTCCTCGATGAGGCGTGACATGGTCACATACTCTGGCCTCTTCTATCACCTCTTCATCAAGGCATATAACGCATAATGGATGAGCCGATAGTTGGGCCTCACGTATGCCTAGCCACCTTGCTGTCTTATACCATGCTCTCCAAGGCGTGTCGTACCTACGCCTATCGGAGTCACGCTTGCGATGTGATGATGTGCGCTGTGTAGCTGGCTTGAATGTTGGTGGTCGTGACGGCATCCAACACCAGAAACGAAAGCGCCAGGGAGCCTTATTACAAGCTCAACCTGGCGCATGATTACCCAGCAGCGAGAGGAGGCGCGCTAGGCAATGGGGAACGAAGATGGGGATAGCGGATTGGAACGCGTCCCGTCAGTCTCGCTAGCAGAGCCTCCAAATCCATGGATGCTAGCCAAAGCAGACACCATCACTGGGCCGCGGCATCTTCGTGTTCTCGAATAGGTGGGGATGGCAACGAGCATCACGTGGGGCGTTAATGCTGCCGTTGTCCATCCCCGACGAACACCACGTTGTGGTGTCGCAGATAGTTACCTGAAGCGGATGCCACGAAGCGCATATGCCAGTGCGAACACAACAGCTAATGCGCCAACAATGATGCCGCCAACCACCATGGCTATCGATGCAAGTATCGTCATGGCTGGTCCTCCTGATAGTTACCCGCAGCGTTCAGCGGCTGCACTAAATGCAGCATGACGGCGGGGCGGTCGCAACCGCAACTCTTACGAGGATGGCTATTCCATCCCCCTCATAAGAGTACGCATCAAAGACACACGAAAATTATGCCGCCTTCGACTTTTTTCCGTTCTTTACGGAAAGCAGTATCTCGGCCAAATCAATCAGGGCAGTCTTGCCCGCCTCGATCGCCGATCCTTCATTGTGGCCGAGCCGCAGGCCGATTGACTTGAGGGTTCCGCGTGCCGCTACTTCCTCAATCACATCTGCTGCATTGCTCATGGGTGCTTCTGGCAAATCCCACATGACTGCACCGCTAGATGAATTGCCAGATGGGCTCGAAACTCCACCGAGGAACCCGGCGCCATCAGCAACAGCTGTAGGGCACATGGTTGCCGCCACAGGAAGCTTCCCGGCAGGCGTGCCGCCATCTACGCCAAGGGAACGCAAGAGCGCCCTTGCCGCCTCTACGCCAGGCAGCGGGTCATACATTGATGCGATTGCAGGCTGGTCGGATATTGGCCGGTGGTAGTGATCCGCAGCCATTGGCGAAGGCGTTGATGGCCGGCGAGAGAGATAGAACCATGGCGACCTGACCTTGTTCTCTTTGCTCTCCGTGCTGCGTGGCCTGTCGGTGGGCTTGAGCTTCTTGCCCTTCTTGGTGCTTCCCCATTCGATTAGACGTCCACTAAGGAACCGCAGCTTTCCGATCGAAACTCGCTTTTCGGTTTCATAAGCCATCGGTAGTTGCTCGCCTTCTTCGTCGTGCGATGCCTTCATGAGCTCGCCGATGGTCGGGCGGATCTCCTGACGCGTTGGCTCAACATCGACAAACCAGTTAGCCGACGGACGAGGAAGGGCATCAGCGAGAGCCTGCGCCAGATCTGGCCGGTTATCCCATAGCCATCGCAAGGCTGGAAGCGTACCGCGGTAATGTGGCTCCCTTGGCTTCCTTTGCGGATTGTTGTCGTTTGCTGCCTTTGGCGTCGACACGCCCATTGAGGCTAGCTGCTCTGCTAGTGAACCGTGTCTGGCCACTTCCGTCTCCTGCAATCGTGGTGGTTGATGGTGATTGAAGGATATATAGGCAAAACCACGCCAAATAACAAATTTGTCAAGCACAATACCGTGCTACGCCGCAGAGCGGCAAACCTTCTTCGTCTGCTGCTGGACTGTGCGCAGATAGACACGCAGGCCATTCTGGATCGCTGCACTGGCCGGCAATCGCTCGGCGTCCTCAACGGCCTGCCATGCGTAGGCTTCGATGAAGCGAGACAGGTGGCAATCCGACGAAACTACGGCTTGCGCGTTGGCGCTGAGCGGAATGGCGATAAGAGCGGATGCGAGAACAATGGATTTCATGATGGTCTCCTCTTCGTGGTGTGCCGCTATGCGGCGTTGGTGATGCACCCAAGCTACACCATTTTACAAATTTGTCAAGCAGCGTCGGCAAGTGAGAGCCATGACCTCACCTGATCCACGGCTTGCCGTGCCGCATCGTCTTCGCTGGTGGCCTTCACAATCTCGATCCGATACCCCAAGGCCCTAAGCAGTGCATGCCGTTCTTTCTGGTCGCCTGACAGTCGGCCTTCCGCGTTCTTGAACTCGATGAGCATCAGCCTGCCGTTCTGTCCGTATAGGCGGAGGTCTGGATCACCGGCTGCGATGCCGGTTGCTTTGGCGATGACAGCTGCGCGCTTGCTGCGATAGTCGCCGTTCATGTCGGCTGCGATCGCGAAGCTCGACCGGCCGCTGTTGTCATTGGCAGCAACCATGCTTGCCGTAGACGCGTATTCAGGCATGGACTTCAGCTGGCGGACGGCTTCGGCCTGTAGCTGCCATTCGAGAACCGGCGCCGCTTCGATCTTGACCTTCGTTCCGGCTGCGCCAGTCGTGGTCACGATGCGGACGCGCTTGCCGTTCATGCGGGTTGTCTGTGTGGTGGTCTTGGCCATGTCGGTCTCCTGGTGTGGTGGTTGGTGGGCTTGGTGGGCCTTTTGTCCTTTCTTCCCCTCTATTCTACACAAATGAAGAAAAAGAGAGAAAATAGAACACTTCTATAACGTTAAGGATAAATGGATGAAACTATATATAGGTATATTACCCTATTGATTTCATTCATCTTTTTGGAATTAGTTTCGTCCGCAATGGCATGGGTTTCATCCCGGACGAAACTATCTGTCGAGAGTTTCATCCATGGACGAAACTCAAGCGTGGATGGACGTTATCCCACCCACATAAGGCGCCTCGACGGCCGCCCTGTTTTGTTATCATTCGCTGCGATTTCGACCTGTCCAGTCTTCTGCAGATCCTTCAGAATTTCGTCACGCTGCCATCCATCAATGGCCTTGCATCGATCGGCAATCTTGCCCTCTGTGACACCTTTCCCGCCGGCTTTGCGGATCAGCGCAGCGATCTTCTTATAGTTCGCCTCACGCTGGTTGTCGGACAGACGCTCGCTCACTTCCGCCAGCATTGCAGCGGCGCACGTCCACGCCACAGCAGCCGCCCACTCGAAGATAGCCTCGGTGATTACCGGTTGTTTTGGGTCTGTGCCCACGGCCACTATGAGGGCAAGCTTGATGGCGTTCTCGATAATGCGCCGAACGAACGGCTGCGATTCCGCCGCAACAGCGCTCTCCTTCGCATCGATCGTTTCCTTAACAGATCGCAGAATACCAAGCGCATCCTCCGTCCACTGGACCACCGTCGGCTTCACTTCTCCTGGTGCTTTCTGCACCACGCCATGCAGGTTGCCCCGCTGCTTCGCTACATCGATGCCGGCTACGTCAGACATACGCATAAGCAATGTATGGGGCACATATCGGACGTCGCGCTGCGGAACGACTGTGGGCGGTTTCTTTCCCGTCACATGGAAGAGGATAAGGCGAGGCAGTAAGCCGTCCTCCGCACTGGCAGACGACAGGGCAGACCAGAACTGCTCAGGCGTCGATGTGCCATGGACGCAGAGGTTTGGATTGTAGATCCGCTTAGGCGGGCTCCCACGGTACGCCGCGCCCTCGAAGAACGTCGACGATGCGGAATAATAGTCGCGCAAGTCTGTCGATATCGCCCGCTGGTGACTTCCTGCCTTGCGATCGGTGATATCGCGCACGAACCCGCCGAACTCATCGATCTGGCAATTGACGGATTGGTTTGCTTCTAGCACCTCGCGCAACGCCGAAGCTGACATGATGCGGGCCGGGCCGCTGAAATTGGCAAACACACCCTGATCTGACATCAACAATCGCTTGATCTGACTGCGTGCGTGCTCCTTGCCGAAACCGGACTCAGCCAACGCCACAGTGTAGATGTTCGGCCTGGTGTCGCGGCTACCGGTGGAATAGCGCGGGCCGCAGAGTGCCGAAACAAGCGGCAGGACAGCGGCCATGGCAAGCGCTCTAGACGGATGTTCCGCGCTTGATACAATCCAGTCGATCAGATCCTCGACGAGACCACCTGGATATGTGAGGCTTTCCAGATCGGCCACGGCCTCAAGCTTGTATTCTGGCAGGTCTTCTTCATCGTTACCGTGCGGGATCATTTCGCTCTGCGCGGGCGGTTCTTCGCTAATTTTATCCCGTACGGGATCACTGTCACCCTTTGGTGAAGCCCGCTTCTCAGCCGCTTTCGCAACCATGCGGGAGTGGTCGACGGGGGCAATCTCGTCAAAGACAGACGGCTCAGGAATTTCCCGCGGGTTCATCACGCCGGCCTTGAGGCCATTCTCGATTGTCTTGCAGCACTGTGTCCAATCCCTGCCCCAGCCGCGGGCGACATCTTGCAGGAGGGCGCGCGCCTCGGATTCCGATAGTGCGCCAGCGCCTACAAGAGTGCCGAGCGAGTAAGATGCCTGGTTAAGGCGAATGTTACGACCGCCCCCCATAGGCACGGACGCCGTTTCTTCGAGCTCGAGCTGAATGGCGCGCTCGACGTAGGCATCGTTGCTGCCAGACCGATACTCATAATTTGAATCTGTGCGAGCCGTAACGGGGGGCAATACCAGTTGCAGCAGCCACTCTGGGGCATCAGCCAATGGCGGGATGCCATCGCCGTCATAGTCTAGCCAAACATATTCCTTGCCCTCAGCCGTTACGCTGCCGGGTGCAATGACGTATCCGCCAGAACCCCTGATATCGAGGCCAAGACCAAGCTTGCCGCGGTTGCGCACACCCGGCACGTGCTTGAAATAGCGATGCTCTCCGCCACCCGCCGTTCTTGCTGTGGCCGTCTCGGGCAACGTACCGTGTTTTACCTCAAGGGCAGCCAACGTCTCGTATCCATTGATGACGTTGCCCTTATCATCCCTGTGCATATCGACATCGAGCACCCATGCGCCGAGTTGCTCGCCGGTGGGGATGCCGACCATAGCCATCGGGTTACGATCCCACAAAACACCGGTGACGCGGACGTTTTTGGACGCGCCCTTAAACCCGTTCGACACGAGCGGCGTCTTTGCCTTCAGGACGATTTCTTCGCCGGTGTCTGGGTCGAACTGGTCGGTGTGCTCGTCGGCCGCCCTGCACGGGAAGACCGGCACGCCATGCGCAACATAGGAGAGTGCCAGATCCTTGGGTGATTTCGTCATGCCAGCCGAGCCTTCCAATCATTTCCGTATTTCGTGTAAGACGTATCTAGTTCAGATCCAGCGATCGTCTGAATGTGTTTAACTTCTGGATCGATGCGCAGAAACATGTTCAGGCAGCCCTGCATGTCGCAGCAGCTGCCTTCATCCATCAAAAGAACTCCGACTTTTTTGCTGAAGTCATACTCAACGCCAACTGTAAAACACTGCAGTTCTTCATGGAACGGCGGCTGCTCATTGTCTTGCATGAAACCTCCTCATTTCTTGACAAATTTGTAGATTGACATGCTTGGCAATGCGCGCTAGAACAGCATCACCAACACCACAGGAGGCAGCCATGGACATCGAAGCTTTTCTCGCCGCCAATGCCGCACGTAGAGCCGCGAACGGGTTGCATGTTCGCGTTACGTTTTTGGATAACGTGCGCGAGCCGTTTAATTATTATGCCAAGGACGTGGCGCAGCGTGACGCTTACCTCTCCCGCGCCAACGCGGCGATCGGCAAGCCCGACCCGACCGGCCTTGGGCATGTCGTGGCATCCGTTGAGATTGTGGAGATCTGACATGGAACGGACACACGAAGAAGCACGCGCCAGAATCCCGATGAATGCCGCGCAAGTCGCAGCAATCATCGAAACCATGGAGCGCGAGACAAAGTCGGTAGCCGCCCGCAGAAGACTTGCCGAGGCAGCTGTTCGCATTGGCAACGTCACGGAAGAAGGCCGCGACGTCTGGCGTAGATATCTCGCGACTTTTGATTGATTTTCAAGCAGCATTTTCATCACGCATCCCGTCGTTGTCATTGGCAGCGGCGGGTTTTTCGTTTTTGGTGATGGCGGCAAGGGCGCGCTCCACCCTTATGATGGCGCGGCCGATGGCTTTGGGGATTTGCGGGCAGACCGCGTCGCCGAACGCTTCGACGATGAGGCTTGCTGCAACAGTCCCTTTTGGACCGCCGACCGCAATGCGCGACTGAGCCACCCAGCCGGATAACCCATCATCCACCCGTAGGTGATGGGCAAGGCCGCCGTTCCAGTCAGCCCATGGCTCTGCAGCATGGATGCTAGAGCCCTCGCTCCCGCCCATTTGTCCGCCTTGCTGTCCCTCTCTCCCATGGCCATTGTCGTTACCAGCGACACGCCCGTTGTGTTCTCGCTCGTCGCCTTGGTTATCTCCGGCCCATGTGCCGCATCCGACGCCCTTGGCGTCAGCATCATCGCCTGGTGCAACTGATGGCGCACCGTTCCCATCCTGCCCGTGTCGCCATGGCCACCCGCTTTCATGTCCGATGCTCGCGGTGTTGGCATCCCCGCATGCTTCGAAGGGTAGCCCCTCAACTGGCTCAACACATCCCCTCGCCCACCGCGATCCGCATCCGTCTTGCGAGGCGTCGCCAGCATCACATTCCACGGCCGGCACGATTCCCATTTCTGCATGCTTGGCGCTGCGAAATTTGCCTGCGTCGTCGGCGTGTGAAAGATTGAACCCGATAAGCCAGCTTCGCTTGCGCTCATGGTTGGCGCCGATGTCTCCAGCACTAACCACGAATGGCCAGCAGGTGTAGCCGATTGCCGCCAGTGCATCGATAACCCGGTCTGCGCCTCGAGTTCGGAGATTAGCGCTATTTTCAAGAGCGAACCAACGAGGTCTGCATTCGTCGATGATGCGAACGGCTTCGAAGTAGAGGCTGCTGCGTTCTCCGTCGACGCCTTTGCCTTTGGTGTTGGCGCTGCTGATGTCCTGGCACGGCGGGCTGCCGACGACGATATCGGGAAGTCCAACACCATCCCGAATAAGTCTGTCTGCTGTGAGGGTGGTGACATCGTCATAAACAGGAACTCCCGGGTTGTTCTCGGAATAGAGGGCGCGCCGCCAGTCGATCACCTCGCAGGCGGCAATGGTGCGGTAGCCGGCGCGGTGCATACCAAGGGACCAGCCGCCGGCTGCCGCGCTGAATAGGTCAAGGACGCGGATCAAAACGGCGCCTCCTTCAACAACTCCCTCAACCGTCGCGCACACCCCTCCCATGCCGCCTTGACTAACATCCGCTGGTCGAGCTCGTCATAGACGGACAATTCCGTGCCGATCCCCCGCTCCGCGATCCAATCGCCGACCGCATCAACGCCGCCATCCAGGGCTGCGAGCTCATATTGATCCAAAGCCCGGATCTTCTTGTAGTCGTCGATCGCCACGATGCACCTCCTGCACAGATATTGCGGGTCGCCCGGCTTTGGATTGATGCCCAGTGCTACCGCCCTCATTCCACAGCAAAAACACGTGGTTGGGTCTCCGGCAGGGTCGACTGTTGGGGTGAAGGGCAGGATGGGCTTGCCTGTTGGGAGTTTGGTCATGCCGCTACCTCACCTCCTGAGTCCGATTGGCCCGATAGTCCGGTTGTTGATCCGCGAACTTCCCGTAGATCTGCCGTCCGGCTCTGGGGGGGGGTATTGTCATTGTCACCAAATAGCGGACCCGCCGAAGCAATGTTCTTAACGGTGCGGGCTTTCCGTGCGACTGGCCCTGCGTTGGTGAGGCGCAGCCGCTCGGCGATATCTGCCTGATATTCTTCTTCCCGCTCAACGAGGATGCACTGCATGCCCTCACGCCAAGCTGCCTCGCCTGTGCTGCCGCTGCCGGCGAATGGATCCAGCACAACACCGCCCTTCGGCGTGACCAGCCGAACCAGCCACTGCATCAGGTCAACCGGCTTGACGGTTGGGTGCTTGCTGCCGAGTCGGTCCAACTTGTCGGCTTTGGCTGAGTAGAAGAAGCGGGCAGCCGAGCCGGAATCAAGACGCGGCGCGAAATCATCACGCGGGCCGTAGTCGCCGAAGACATTGACGCTGTCTTTCGCGCCGTGCTGCGGGCCTACCGCACGCTGCTGGCCTGGCGCAGTAGGAAACGCCGCCACGACTTCGTCGCTGCCATCATGGATGATGTTGGCTGGCCAGCGGCCTAGTTTCTGCCCGTCCGTCTGCATTGCTGTGCGCGCACCAAGGCTAAAACTGGTTGGTTCGCTTCCGCCCGTCTCGCCGTGATTACTAATGACTTCATCAGTGGCAACCCTGCACCCATCCACATTGATCGCACCAGTGCCATGCTCGAGCACGTTGTCTGCAACCGTACCGGCTAGCGGCTTGCGAGCGAGTGCGATAGGCTCCCAGGCTGGCTTCAGCGCCGTGCCCCAGCCATCCCAAGCCTTCGCGTCATCGGTGATTGGCTCGCCCTTCTCGCCGCGTACGTATTCAGTGCCTTTGGCAGCTTGGCCAATTGTTGCCTCTTTGATAGCGCCGGCTTTTGGCGCGCAAAAGCCGGCGCTTTTGTCCAGAGCCTTTGCAACGTCATGGCTTTTCGGAAAGCCCGATCCATAAACCCACGCCAGCTGGTCTCGGATCTCAAAGCCAGCATCCTCGATCGCAACGGTCATGCGGTGATAAGTACGCGTGCCGGAGAACGCGACGACATGGCCGCCAGGTTTCAGAACGCGCAAGCATTCAGCCCAGAAAACCTCGCTGAACGCGACTTCGCCAGTATCCCACTGCTTGCCCATAAAACCGGCCGAAGCGCGCTGGTATGCATCGTTGCCGGAAGCGGGAGCAGCGTTTGCGCCGCCGAACCGCTTCACGATGGAAACGAGCGCATATGGCGGATCGGTGACGATTGAATCGATACTGTTGTCTGGCAGAAACTTTAGAATGTCGCGGTTATCGCCGCCGTAAAGCGTTACTCTGCCGTCCAAGAACGTTCTTGGTTCGGTCATCTTATCTCCTCTTGTGGTGCAGTCCCGCGCGTTGGTGGCGCGCGGGTAACTATTGCGTGTTTCAGGTACGAGAAAGTTGCCCTACTGCGCGCTAGGGCGCGGCAGTGGGGCGTGGACGGTCTTCGTGCTTGCAGTCGATGCTCTGGACGATCTCATAGTCGGCGAGATGACTGCCGTCGCAGATCAGCGTGTATCCGTCTCCTGATAGATCAAGGTGACTGACGCGCAACACCGGCGTGCCGTCTCGGAAGTTATCATTGGCCACCACCTGCTTATACATGTAGTGCTTCTTGCGACGCAGCGCGGCGGTGAAATGGTAGACCTTGAGAACGTCGCCGACCGCAATGGCGCGGCCGGTCTTGTCGTAGATGGCGGCCTTGTCCGAAGATTGCGCACAAAGTTTGGACAGCTCGCCTACAGCCTTTGCCTTCGTCGGGAATACGCCGTCGATCATCTGGCTGGTCAGTGATTGCATCACGCAGACCTCCGAACCGGCGTGCCGAAGAAGGCGACGGCGTACATAACCGGCCAGAAGAGCGGCCAGGCCACCACGCCGAGAAAGATCGATGTGAGGGTGAGTCCATCATCCAACGCCTCGTTGATATGGTGAAATGCCGTCATTGCGCCGGCGACGTAGAAGTAAAAGGCTAGCCACGCCATCAGTTGGCCACCTTATTCTCGGCCACAACAAAACCGGGGATAGAGCGCACGCCAGCACGGACAGCCTCTGACGCCATCTGCTGCACCAACTCAGCAAAGCGCGACGGGTCTTTGTTGTATGCCCATTCCAGCCGCAGCTCCTCGCTGTTGTCCGCCAGATCGGGCGTCGCCACCCACACAGTGCGCAGCCCCGTGCCAACCGTCGCCGCCTTGTCTGCCCGCTTCGCGGTCTTCTCCAAACGTTTGGCATCGGCCAGCAGTTCTTCGGCGGTTTCGCGCGCCGCTAGGTTGCCTGAGGACGCGCGTATAGCCTCCTGCGCGGCCACCCTAGCCGCCTCTGCCACTGCGGCCACGCGTGCGGCCTCCTGGGCTTTTTCTTGGGCGACACGGGTGCGCCAGGGGGTCAACAAAGTGTCGAGGGTGGACTTTGCCATATCGACCTTGCCGCGCTTAGGTTGGATGTAGACGTTGTAGCGGTCTTGAATAGCCTTGACCTGATCGTCTAGCGGCTTCTTCTCCTCAACGCGCAGCGCATCGGCGCGCTTCCCCGCCTCGTGGATGCCGTCGCGCAGTTTCTCGATGGCGTCGTGCATTTCTTGGTTGGTTATTGGGTCGCCGTCCGCCCAGTGCTTCGCTTCTTCGAAGAGATCTTCGATCTCCTGCTTGACGGCGTCGAATGGCGTCGGCTCGGGTTGATTGTGGCCTATGGTGGCGATGGCTGCGGGGTCGAAGCTCATGCGGACACCTGCACAAGCTGGCGCAGACGCGCAATAGACGGCTCAACGTGGCCATTCCAGTCACGGATAAGTTCGTCCGTGTCGTCGTCGAGACAAATGTCGTCGAGACGATCAAGCAGGAACTGCGCTTCGGCCTTCAGATTAGCGACTACCTGGCGCGCCTCATTCACCAGATCGGCCGGCGACTTAGCGCCAACCTTCTGCACCGTGACAGTGTAGCGCTGGAAAGGCTCGTCGCGATCGAAGAGGCTCATCTCCATGTAGTTGACCGAGCCGCCCTCTTTGAATTGGCCGACGAACGCGCAGGCCATAGCCTCGACGATCGGGCCGGTGACCGACAGGTCGAAATGGCCGTCTTCAAGCTTCATGCTTTTGATGAGCGGTGCCGTGCCTTCTTCGGCGAGCTGCTTGTAGTGTGTGACTTCTTCGGCAAGGCCACGGATTGCATCGGCCGCAGAGCATGGACCGTAGCCAGCCTCATTTGCAGCAAGAATTGCTTCGTCGTACCATGATTTGTAGTCGCCCGCCGCTTCGGTAGTTGCGGCGGTGTCTGCCTCCATATCGGCCTTGTTCAGATAGCCGGACATGCCGAATTCATCGGCTCTTCTCTCGCTCATCATCAGTCTCCTCTGGTGGTGTGGTGGTATCTGTACGCTGGTGGCGTTTTACAAATTTGTCAACGCTAAAACGGAATTTCGTCCCGCTCAAAGTCTGCTAGGTGATTGTCATTCGCGGCCGGCATGTCATTGTCGTTTGCGGCTCGTGGGCCGACACGATGCGCTACGACATCGGGATATTTCGCATTGCGAGCGTAATCGAGCTGAACTTCGGTCGTGTCCATCAGCTCATGCTGGCGCTCAAGCCATTCCAGCACCGTTGACGGGAACGGGCGCTGGCCTTGATGCATCATCCACCACCTATCGGCCTTGCTTTTTGGATATCCTTTATGGGAGCAGCAAATCCATTCGTTCACTGCCTTCATCCCGACCATGTAAGTGCATTTCACCGAGTCCGGCTTGCCGTCTTTGCCCGGATGATGACGGAACGTCCTCGACGACACCTCGCTCCACGGCTTTTCCGTCGACAGCACCGGCGTCGTGTCGGCCTGCGCTGTGATCTTTTCCTCCTCGTTTGGCGGGAAGACGTAGCCGCAGCACTGGCACGTCATGATCGAGATCGGAATGAGCTCGCCGCAACCGCAGTTGCCATTCACGTCCATCTGGTCCTGCGGGCATAGCTTTTTCGGCTGCTCGCCCAAGCCCTTGCCAGGCTCACGCGGCCGGATCTGGTCGATCGGTCCATGATAGGCTAGGTTCTTGCCGTGGTCGGCGATGAGGCAATCGGTCTTGCCCGGCGAGTTGCGCGTGCCGCGTCCGAGGATCTGCACCAACTTGCCCGGCGACTTTGTGGACAGGATCAGCGAGATGAAATCCACGAACGGGAAATTGGTGCCGGTCGTTATCATGCTGACAGACGAGATGGCCCAGATCTCACCCGCGCGGAAAGCCTTGAATATCTTGTCGGTCTCATGTGAGTTGTCGCTCGTGAGCACGGCGCATGTCCGGCCATGCCTGCGCACCGCCTCGGCGACGTGGGCCGCGTTCTCCTTGCTGGTGCTGAAGAACAGACCGGCACGTCTGCCTTCTGACAAGATCATGTCTTCGGCTACGGCTTCCTCGATAATGCGCTCGGCCGCTTCGGACACCTGGCCCGGTATGTATTCGCCCCCGCGCGTGCCGACGCCCTTCAGGTCAATCTTGCTGGTGGTTTTCTGGCTCGTCAGCCGCGTTAGATATCCTTCCTCGATCAGTTCGCCGATGCCTATTTCATAGACCACGTCATCGAATAGTTTGAATTTGGTGGGCGTTACGGCGACTGCGTCTGCAGGCGCGGACACGGCAGCAACGTTGTCGTTGGCCGCCAACGGCTCGTCATCGTCCAGATCATCGGTCAGCCTGCCCGAATCCATGCGGTAGTCCGTCGCCGTCGTGCCGCACGTCCTGCTTTCCGGGTTGTGCTGGCGCACAGCCTTGAAGAACTTGCCGTATTGCGTATTCGAATTGCGGGAGATGGCGTGCGCCTCGTCGACAATGACGAGATCAATTTCGCCGATCTGCTCGACCTTGCTCCATACCGATTGGATGCCGCAGAACAGCACCTGTGCCCTCGCGTCCTTGCGCTTGAGGCCGGCAGAGTAAATGCCCGCCGGAGCGAATGGCAGCAGACCAAGAAACTCCTGGTAGTTCTGTCCGACGAGCGGGGCGGAATGCGTCACATTGAGGATGCGCATGTCCGGATAGTCGGCCAGCAACTCCTCGATCAGCTTGGCGATGACTAGGGCTTTGCCCGCGCCGGTCGGCAGCACGATAAGGCCGTTACCGCCGCCGTTGGCCCAATAGGCATACAAGGCGTCTAGGGCGGCGCGCTGGTAGTGGCGAAGTTGGAGCATCATCGCACCTCTTCTGCATCAATGCAAAGCGGCCGCGGCGGGAGCGAGGCATCTAGCCCAGCCTTTGCAATGCAAGCATGGCACCACAAGTCGTCCCCATATCGCGCATATGGGCTCCAATCTTCGACGCCGTCACCACACCACCCACTCGTGACACGTTCACAACCATCTTTGGCGATCAGGCGAAGCGCCTCTTCCATATGGTGGCGCATCAAGCCGCCCTCGCCGACTGCAGCCGATTCAATTCCTTCTCCTCGATCTGCCGCACGCGCTCTTTGGATATGCCCATATCCGCGCCGATCTCGCCAAGTCCGTCCCCCATTGCTCGACGGATCACGATGTTGCCGCCGCGCGCAGTCATGCTTTCCAGCGTCTGCACCAGTTCCATGTGAACTAGCTGCGTAGCATCGACGTGGCGACCGGCCAGCAGCTTGCCGTCGGCGTCATCGACAATCTTCAGTTGTCGCCCATAAGCGTCACGTCGCGAGCTCAGCACACCGCGCATCGACCAGTAGAGCCAGTTCCAGAAACCGCCGTCTTCGCGGTAGCTGGTCCAGTGCCCCAGGCAATAGATGATGGTGTCGGTGACCAGATCCTCGCGCTCCTTCGGGTGACGCGATAGCTTTCTGGCAAGCACGGTGAGCCCCGGCATGTATTCCATCAGCCGCTTATCGAATGCGGCAGGCCGGCCTTCTGGATTGTCGTTCGCGGCGGTATATTGGTTCGTCATGCAGCCTCCTTCAAAATATCCTTGAGCCGTGCTCGTGCTTTTTCTTCCAGCTGGCGCACCGCCTCACGGCTGACGCCGCGCTCCGCGCCGATCTCGCGCAGCAACTCGTCGTCGGCACGACGCAGAACGATGTCGCCATTCTTGATGCCTGCCAGTGCGTCAGTGACGATGGCGAGATCCGTTGCATATTCCTGATTGGGCGCTGTGCCGACGTGGTAAGCAGCCTTTAGATCGACGGCATGTCCGGTGCGCTTCTCCGCCCTCATGGCGCGCTTATGATTGCCGGCCGCTCGCCTCAGCATGAACTGCGCCCATGTGCGGAACGTCTCGACGCGGCACTTGTCGGCCAGGCTTAGCATCATGACGAGCGTGTCCTGCAGAAGGTCTTCATGGCGTGCGCCGGCCATGTATCGGGCTTGCCGCTTGAGTTGCGGCAGGTAAGCAGCCAAGGCGGCGTCGAAGCCGGTGGGACGGCTGATCATGTTGTCTCCTCTGTGGTGGCACCATCGACGTAAATGTCACCTGCCGGTGACCTATAGGTGATTGTTTCCGCCTCTTCGTCGCAATCCACTTGCTCCCACCCGACCATCAATGACGGCAAAAAGAGATGGGCTGGGCAACCTGCGTCTTGCTCGTCTAGCGAAAGAGGCTTTGACCAGCGGGCGCAATCCCAGCCGGCATTGCCGTCCAAGAGTGGCGAGGCGTGAATGCAGGTCCGGCAATGAACGCGGGCCCTCACCTCGCCCCAGCACACCGCTGCCTGTCGGCAGAACATGCCGCGGAAGTCGTCACGCTTGGTACAGATACGGCTCGGCGGCTCGTCTGACGCGATGATGCGCTCGATGCGCGCCACCTGCCGCATGGCGAATTCGGCGTCGGAGTGGACGCGCTCCATATGCACGTCTTCGTCGTTCTTGTTGGTCATCATGTAGACGACGCGATCGACGCCGAGGCCATGCATATAGAACTGCATCGTGGCGTAGTGCTCCGGCTTGCCGGTTTTTACGCCTTCCTTGACAACCTTGCGGAATACCTCCTGCTTGGCCGACTTGCATTCGACGATGTGCTCGGTCTTGGCGGCCTCGATCAGCCCCAGGACTCGGCCATCGATCTTCCCGCGCAGGTGCCCGCCGACGGCTCGCACCTTGTCCTGCTGGCCCCAGACTTCGCAGCCAACCAGCCGCAGGAGATCAAGCAGTCGCTCCTCCTCGATGTTGCCGCGTTCGAATATCCGGCGCTTCTGCCAGGTGATCTCTTCCGGCACAGACGCGCGCCGGAAGGAAAGCCAGATTGCCCGGTCACACTCCACGCCGATATCGCCGGCAGGCACGCCGACCGATTCCCAGTCGTCGTAGTCGGCGACGAGAGCGGTTTGGATGGCGCGGAGTGTCGATGGCGTTGGCTTGGGGATGGGGGCCATATCAAACTCCAAAATGCGCGAGCGCAGCGCGCACGGCGTCGCCGGTGGTAGTCACTGTCTGATTGGTGACGCCGACGAAGAAGTCACAATCATTCTGTGCCTCGCGGCGCGGGATTGGCTTGTGATCAGAGAACCGGACCTTGAAGGACTTTCCTCCATGGCGGAGCGTGACGTATTTCGAGACAGTGCGGCGGGCTTCGTAAAGGTTGACAGTGAGGCCGCGCCGGAGCGCGACTTCACAGAATTCAATCCAGCGAGGCTTGCCGTAACCAAGCGCCACGGCGCGCGCCGTGCGGTTCGCCAAGTACGCTGGCGTAACGGCAAGGTTGTTCGCCTTTGACGGCTTCTGTGGGATGGCTGGCGGTGCCTTATAGATCGCTGGAATGGGGGCCATTATGCCGCCGCAATCTGGTGGCCAAGCGCCTCCGCGAAGAAGTCGTGCATCTGGTCGATCGGACCATCAGCCTTAAACATCGCGTAGGCGCCTGTGGCGTGCTCAACCGATTTGTATTTCGGCCGCATTGTCCGCTCAAGAACAAGCAATGCGGATTCGGTGTCGCCTGCATTCAGCGCCGCAATTGCCTCTTCGATCAGCTCCTTTATTTGCTCATCCATCTCCCTACACCCTCATCGGCATGAGAGTGACGTCGAGCGCCGGATAGATCGGTGACGTGATGAGCGCTGGTGATCCACCATCCCGCACCGCAAGGTTCACCAGACCGGCCGGGAAGACTTGCAGCGCGTCGCGGAAATAGATCGAGTTGAACCCGATATCGACGGGCTTTCCGCTGTATTCTGCCTGCACTTCGTCGGCCGCTTCGCCGCGCTCGATAGAATTGACGGTGAGCGCAATGGCGCCTGGTGCGATTGACAGCTTGACGGCGTTGCCGCGCTCGCTGCTGACCGTGGCGACGCGATCCGATGCCTTGAGCAGTTCGTCCTTCTCGGCGCTGGCAACGAGATCGTTCTCGGTCGGGATGACGCGCTGATAGTCTGGGAAAATGCCATCGATGAGCTTGCTGGTGAGTGTGAAATCGCCCGACACGATGCGGATGAGGTTCGCGTTGACCGACACGCTGGCCGAACCTTTGGGCAACATGCCGACGGTCTTCTGCGGCACGATGACGCCTTCGAACTCCGGAAGCTCCCCGCCCTTGTGTCTAGCCAGGCGGTGGCCGTTGGTAGCTACCGCGACTGCCTCGCCGTCCAGAACGTGGAAGAAGACGCCATGAAGGAACGGGCGGTTGGCATCGTTGCCGATCGCGAACGCCACCGGTGCGAACAGTGCGGCCAGATCGATATCGAACGACGCCGCATATGCTTCATCGCCGAAACTGGGGAAGTCCTTCGCATCAAGGATGCCCAGCTTAAACACGCTGCGGCCTGATTTTACGATGAGCCTATCAGCCTCAAGGCTGATGGAAACGTCGCCGCCAGCCTTCTTGGCGATATCAGCCAGCAGCTTCGCGTCAACGCAGATGCTGCCAGGCGCGGTGACGTCGGCCGGCGCAACGTCGGTCGCGATGATATCGAGGTCGGTGCCTGTGATGCGCAACTGTCCTGGGACGGCGGACAGCTTCACATTGCCAAGGATCGGAATGGTGTTGCGGCTTTCGACAACGCGGCCGACATTCGTCAGCACGCGCGCGAGCTCGCCGCGAGCAATGGTGAGTTTCATGGTGGTCTCCTCTTGTGGTGTGGTGCGCCCGTAGACGCGCCAACGTCTACGGGCCTACTGGTGCGCTAACACCAGCGATGTATTCTTATGCTGCCCAAGGGAACGAATTGCGCGGCTGCGGCTCGTAGCCGACGGGGTAGCCGTAGCCGTCCCCTCCATCGTCGAAGCGGCTTTCATCGAAAGTTTCGCCCTTCAGCTCGGCGATCTTCTTCTGCAGTCCGATCGCGCTGCCAGGTTGCTCTTCATTGTCGTTGGCGATGAACTGCTCTTTCCCGTCTTCGCCTACGGAGAGAGCTTCGATTGCAGCATCAAGCGAGAACGCCTGATGCTCACCGACCAGTACGACTTTCTCGCCATATGCCCCGCCGATCTGGTCTTTCAGTTCTTCCCAGGTGTCGATTTTCACCTTGCGGCTAGCAAGCGCGATCTTGAGAATGTCACCCTTGCCGATGGTGTATCCGCGATCCTGGTATTTCAGGACGCGGGTTGCCGACGCCAGCGGGAAGCGCGTTCCGGGATGGAAACGAAGGAAGCGCTGCGAGTTGTGCTTCAGGAAGTCATCATGAAAGACGAATTCGTCGGTGTCGAAGTCGAGAGCGCCCATGACGACCGTGAAGTCGAACGCCGCAAAGATATCCTGCGCCGTCGGGAAGAAATCGAAATGCATGAACTGGACTGGGGTGCCGCCATGATCGCTGAACGTTACGGCACGCTTCGTGGCGGCGACACACCACCAGCCATCCTCGTAGGCCTGCGCGACGGCGTAGTCAAAAGCCTCGCGGCTCTTGAAATAGACGTCGACATCATTGATGTCGCGATTGGTGAAAATACTGGTCACCGCTCCACCGGCAGCGAAAGCGCCGGGGATTGGTGAGCATTTTTCGGTAATCTTTCTGGCTTCAGCTTTGTAGCTTGTCACCTGTATCTCCTCTTGTGGTGGATAACGGGCCGCGCCAACTCATTGTTGAGCAACACGAAGGCGCGGCACTCGGAAGCATACCCGTAGTTAGCTTCCGCTACATTGTATGGGCTATTTCGCGCCCCACGGCCGGCGACCGGCAGGCTTGGCTTCCTGCTGCTGTTGCGCCGGCGCGCTGAGCTGTGCCGGACGGTTGTCGTTGGCGGCGGCTGGCGGCGCTTCCTCGGCAGGCTGCACCGCGTCGATCTCAGGCGACGGCACGTTGCCCTCGTCAGGGAAGTAGTAGCGCTTGATCTCGGCACGGCCAGGATACGACTTGCTGTCTTCGCCGACGGATGCCTTGCCTCGGCCGACCTTGGCGGTAAAGGCGCGGAAATGCAGCTCTTCGCTGTCTTCGACGCTGTCGACGCCGATGGCGCGGCAAAGCGAGGCGAACTGCTTCTGGCCGATTTCCTGGGCCTTCGGGTTGTCGTTTTCGAGATTATAGTTGTTATTGAAGATCGTGCGGCCCTTGAGCTCTTCCGGTTCGATGACCTTGACGGTTGTCGCGAGGATGGTGCCGTTGCCCTTCTTCGTCGGCTTCACCTCGGAAGTCTCGATCTCGAGAAGATAGATGCCGTTCGGAACTTCGCCGGCATAGTCGCGCTGCGTTGTGTCGTGATCCTGCGCATTGAATGCTGTACCAAGTCTGGCCATTCAGTAGTCTCCTTCTGTGGTGGTGTGGTGGTTAGTTGATGGCGTAGTAGCGCCAAGCGCCGCTGCCGTAGTCGGTGTGCGCGCATTCGCGCATCACGTTTTCAAGCCAGGCCAAGCGCTGGCCGCCGCGCGTCCGGACCATCACCGGGAACCACGCGAACCATTGCTCTTGCCGGAACATCAGGCGGCCTCGTCCTCGTCGATGCTTTCGTTGGCTGCGACAGGATGGGCCGTGTAGAAGTATTTCGAGATCGTCGCGAAGCCACTACCCTTCTTGAATGGAATTGTCGGAGGCATGTTGAGGCGGTTCTTTGCCAAGAAGCCCGTCCGCTCGTCAGTGTAGATGACGCGCTCTGCGCCTGACATTCCTTCCGCCTTGTTGACCTTCTTGCCGAAGCCCTTGTCGACCTGCTTGACCGATGTGCGCTTGCTCATGAAGAGAAGAGCATCACTCTTCTCCATGATGATGTCGGTCGCGCGGTCCTGCAGCTTTGGCCTGTACCGATCGTAAGAGTCTACAAGCGGGTCGTTGAAGGCCTTGACCTTGCTATGCAGGATCTGCACCACATGAATACCGGAGCGAGACAGGGCGCGGACGGCTGACATGTATTCAAGCCAGTCGTTATCCGCCTCGAGGTAGCCTTTGCCAAATGATGTCGGCGAGCCCTTGTCGTTGCTATCGATGGTGCTCCATCCGGCGACAACGCCGCCCATGCGAGCGCATGTGTAGTCCCAGACCATCTTCTCGAAGGCGTCCAAGCTATCGATAATGATTGTTTTGAATTCGTGCTCCTGCGTGAGCAGATGCTCGAATGCATCCATCATTTCGTTGTAGTTCTCGATCTCGATCGACGGGACGTCGAGATCAACGGGTGTCTCCTCGCCTACCGTATGCAGGTAGATCGGGTCTGGAAACTCACCGGCAAGTGTTGTCTTGCCGATGCCTCCGATTCCATAGATTGCGAGAACTGGCGGCGTCTTTCGTTTGCTTGATTTCAGTTTGTCGAAAACCGACATTCCATTGCCTCCGATCAGCGCTTCGGTGCTGCCCGGTCGCTTCCGGGGTTTGCGCCATTGTTGATAGTGATGACTGGATAGAAGCTGTCGAGCTCAAGACGCTGCTCGTCTATCCACTCAGACTTCATCTCGCCAGTCGATCGCGGCGCCAAAAGCACCTGATTACATCCGGTGATGTATTGGACGTAGCCGGTGGCCACGCCGCGAAAACCGGTGATGCGGTCTTCGTATGTTGCGCCTAGTTGCGCCATTCACACCTCCTAGAGAAAGAAAAATGCAACGATAGCCAAGCAGACCAGAATGACCGGCCACCAGCTGAACGGATTGAGCGGCCACATACCGGCCGCGTCAGGGTTTTTGGTCATTGCTGTCCTCGTAGGCGTTGAGGCGACTTGCCGCCCAGTCTCCGCAGCGCACCGCCCCGAGCATCGCGACGATCGCGATGGTAGCGACAGGAAAGAAAAGAAGGGCGGCAACCGCACCGCCGAATGCCGCCGCGGCAATGAGAGCGCGCCTGATGATCAGGGCGCGGAAGACGGTTGGTGTTGTCGGCTCTATGGGTGCGTCGATCGGCACGTAGTCGAGCGGCGTGCCGGTAAGTGGTGGGTCGCGCCAGCTCATGCAGATTCCTGCGCGTATAGTTTTGACAGGACGGCAAGGCCGATAAGTGCAGCCGCGCCGGCGTCGTTACCGGTGAAGGTCGAATAAATCGAGCCAGCCAGTGCTGCAACGACGCAAATTAGATGGAATGTTCTCACAATAGTCTCCTCTCAGCCGTGCGGTGGTGGCCGCACGGCGTTGTTGTGGTGGTTGGTGGTGTCTGCTTAGGCGGCTATGCGCGAGCGAGGCTCGTCGTTCGCGAGCCAGTGCTCGACTGCGTCCTTCGTGGATTTCAGGCCGAGGCCAGTGATGCCGCGCAGTTCCTTGATTGCCGCGATCTTCTCGCCTTTTGCGGCAAGCCGCTGCCATTCGTGGGCGTAGGTCGGCGCAACTTCCTGGCTGGTGGTCGTCAGGACGTAGACGCCGAACTGCTGGCCTTTGTGGATGGATGCGAGGCGGTTGGCTTCTGCGCGGGCGGATGCTTCGGTGGCGTGAACGTAAGGACGGCTGGCGGTCTTGGGCTGGCCGTCCTCAATGAGGGCGACGATGGCGGTTGGAGTGACCGGTGCGTCGGTGACGAGTTCGACGTCATTGAAGAATTCCGTGCACTGCCCAGCCCGGTGGGGCGCATAGTCGACCTCTACGGATGAAGTGCCGACATGAGTGACGATACCTTCCAATCCGAGAGTTTGGTACGAAGCAACATTACTGATCAGCCGAACGCGATCACCGACCTTGAACTTTGGCTTGGCGACCTGAACCGTCACCATCTTGCCGATCAGCGATGCAAACGGGCCATTGTCGTTGCTTGCCGACGCGGCAGGCTCGTCGACCCACTCGGCGATGAGGTCGTTATTTGACTTCCCACTTTCATAGAAAGAACCATTCTTGCACCAGTACGATCCGAAGCCTTCCAACAGAAATTCATCGGCTTCCCAGTACCAGTGACCTTCCCTCCCTACGTTACGAGAAATAGGCCCGACCTTGCGGCCGTCGCGCGTCGTATAGAATTTGCCGGCGGTGATGGTGAGGGTGGCTGTTGCTGGCTGCGGATCATTGCTCCTTACGAGCCAATGATCCTTTCCGCAATTTCCAAGCAGGTTGACGCCATCATGGCCTCGGCGCCAGGTATCGAACTTGACCATGGTGAGGCCGTCATAACCCCCAGGTCCGTTCACGACGGTACCGATTTCGCCACGATTGTCTTCGTCATTCGACACCACCCGGTCGCCGACCTTCGGCTGCCATGGCTGCTCGACGAGTTCGATGCGATGGTCGTATAGGCCGTAAGCGCCGCCAGTAAGTCCGTCGAGGACGATATAGCCATCGTCTCCCAAATCAGTCACGGTGCAGATGTCGCCCAGCTTCCCGCCGCCAGCAGCGTCGATAACGCGAACGCGATCGCCAACCTTAAACTTACCCATCACGCAGCTCCTCTCGTCTTGGTGGTTTTGCGGAGCTCGCGCTCCTTGGTGAAATCGATGACCTTGTCATCGTCGACCGGCGCCTTCTTGGCGGTCGGCGGCGGCAACTCGTCATCCTCGACGATCTCGAGCTCCCATTCGTGGAACTGCAGAACCTCCAAGGAAGGCGACACACGGATGAGGACGATGCTTCCCATGAAGCCGATGACGATTCCAAAAACGCTGGTGTTCATCTTGTGCTCGACGACGTCGCCGATGCCAATGCAATCACAATCAGGGCAACTCATGCCGCCACCTGCATCTCAAGGCCAGCAAGCAGAAGCTCGCGGTCGGAAGGCTCAACTTCTGCCTTGTCGAGCGTGGGGATGCGCTTTACGGACACCGGCATTTCTCCAGACGTCGTCGAGCATCCGCCGTTGCGAGGCATCATCATGGTAGCGCGGTTGGGGTTGTTGTCATTTGCAGCCTGGCGTCTGGCGCGGATGGCGTCGGTGCCGAATGCGCGCCGCATACGCTGGTAGACCGTGATCCACTTCAGGCCGGCTTTTGCTGCTATGTCTTCGAATTCCGCTCCGGCCTGTCTCATGGCCAGCATTTCGGACATCGAAATCTTGCTTTCGATCGTCATCGTATCTCCTCTTCTGCGTGGTGGAACCGGCGCAATGGTGGTATTGCCAGTCAAATCGTACGGTGATAGTGTTTTACAAATTTGTCAAAGGGGTTTCTATGCCACGCCAGCAAAAACAGAGAACTCGCCTGGCGCGATTGATTATCGAGAAGCAGGGCGGCGACACCGACCGCGAAGTCGCGGAGCGTCACGGCTGGCTGCAGCAGACTTTCAATAGGTGGAAGAACGGCGGCGTGCCGCGCCCCGATATGTATGCGTCGTTGGCGACTTTCCTTGGCATCGATCGCGACGCCGTAGAATCGTTGGTTCTTGAGGCGCGGCAAACCGCATCCTCTCCGGTTCCGCGAACGGGGGTGTTCAACACGGCCAAGACCTACGGCCGCGTGTCCGATCGAAAAGACGGCAAGTATGCCTTCGAGGCGTTCAATCAGGGCCGCAAGCGCATTCCCGACGGCCGTTACTGGATCGAGATCGATACGAAGGTCATGGAGCCAGCCCTGCCCGTCGGAACGCGGGCTTGGGTCGATCCTGCAGTCTGGCCTAAGCCGGGGTATGAGGTCATGGTTCACGCCAAGGGTGGCGCAGCATGGCTTGGTCGGCTTGTTGCCGTGGTTGGCCAGACGGCCGAGATTGAACGCGGCGGGCTGACGATGACGATCCGCGATGTCGAAGCTGTGCATGCCATCGTCCTTTCTGAAAGGATAGCGCAGTAGGTGGCGCTATTAAGGCTTGACAAATTTGTGGAATGTTTGGTAGACATCCCACGCTGCTGTGGTGGCAGTAACGAAATCCGGAGTTTTACGGCGTGGCTCCAGCCAAGTCTCCTCCTCCGAGATAGTAGGAACCATTTCCCCGAGCTGATAATCAGGTGGTGCTGGCCTTCGGGTCAGCTCGGGTGGGATGGATTGGTGTTAAAGAAATATGAAATCAGCGAAATCTTCTTCGCCAGCCGATTCAGCGTAGATCTGCATTGTCGACGCAACTCGACACACTTGTCGGGCGGCGGCAATCAACGCGTCTTCGATTGTGACATCTTCGACAGATACAACCATCCCGGCGTGCCTGCCGTCCTCATCCATCTTTGTGAAGGCCGTCAACTTTACGTCACAGTCTTCCGCCTTGCCGACGCGGACGCTGATTTTCATGCCGTTCTTGCGCAGAATCCTGTAGGCTTCGTGCGGGTCACAGACCACGGCCTGTTGGGGCCGTCGCATCTTTCCGAAATAGGCGCTAAGCACAAATTCGGTTTCATCGTGAGTGGGGTTATCCATTTACGTCTCCTCTTCTGTGGTGGTTTGGTCAGGTAACTATCTCACCCATCTTGATTGACTTATAGGTGAGCCAGTCAATGCTGCCTCGACCAGTGTTGCACTCGTAACAGGCAAGAGCTTTATTATCGCGATGTCCGCCTCCGCCATCTGCCTTGCGGTGAAGGTGTTCTATAGTCTGTGATCGAGGATGAATTACTTTTCGCCACTGGGCATTTGTCGGGAGAAGAATGCATTCACAATAACAGCACCTGTTGTTTTGACGCTCCGTTAGTATCCGGCGAACGCCAACGGTATCCGCAGTCATGCCGCCCTGCCCGCTAAGGCGCGCAAGACAGACTTGGAAATCTCTTCCTGGGTCGGTGGCTTATGGTGCTTTTCTTCGTGACGCTCCGCCTCTCGATACGCCTTGGCTGCAGCGCCACGGCCAGCTGACATTCGGATCATTCCCAGAATGCCAAGCTCGGCATGCGCCTTGATGCGCTCGCCGTTCGTCATGGAATTTGAATTGGTGGAGAGCACGGCAATGATTTTTTTCGACCCGCGCTTTGCTTTGCCGCGAATGCTGTGGCGCGTCTGCGTGCCGACGCGGTGAACGTCACCTGCTGCTATGCGGCGGTAGCCAGTGCCGCGAATATTCTCAAAGACGATACCGTGCTCATCTGAGGCGACGCGAAAGGCAGAATGCTTTATAGCATCCGGCGAGGTGGTCTTCTTGCCGATCAGGTCGGCGATTTCCTTATGGGTGATGAGTCCTTGTGCCGATACATGAAGAAAGGCATCGACGAGGCGATTGCGGATCTCCAATCTTTCAGGCGTGCTTTCGTAGGCCATGTTGTCTCCTCATGTGGTGATGGATCGGTGCGTTGAGATGACGTGCGCAGCGCTGCGTAAATAGACGCGGCCCTGTGTCGAGTTGCGGTTAGCAACGCTGTCGTGGTTCCTGCGAACCGCAAGTTGCCCGAAGGCAACCGACGCTTGGCAGGTATTCGTTGAGGTGAGAAGAGTTGCGAAATGTGGCGCAGCGGCGACCTGAGCGGCGCAACCTTGCGGCAGTTGGCAGGAGATACCCACCGCACTCGGCCCGAAGGCCGACGACGCTGGGTAGCGTAATTCGTTGAGATGCGACGCAACGCACAGTGCGGTGTAGTGGCGCGCAAAGCTGTAGAGCGACAAGGCAGGACAAGCCCACCAATGACCGCACGAATGCGGTCGCTGCTGAGTTTGGTATTCGTCGAGGAGAGTTGCAGGTCGTTGTGTTGCGACGCGCCGCGCCGTGACGCGCAATGTGGCTTAGTTGGCGGTTTCCCACCCCAAGGCGGTTCCCGAAAGAACCGACCAAGCTAGGAAACGTTGAGATGACAGGACGTGCACGGCGAGGCGCGGCGCTGCGTAACGCTTCGACGCGCGATTGGCGGTTGCCCACCGCTATCGGTCTTTCAGGCTGATAATGTTGGGCAACGATAGTCATGATAGTTCCTTGCGTTGAGATGCCGTGCCCTGCGTAACCCTGTGGCGCGCTGCGGAACGGAACCAAGTGGAAAGACAATGCCCTCCATGAACCGGCTCCCGAAAGAGCCGGTCTTGCAAAGCATGAACCGATCAGGCCGCAAACTTGCGGTTGTCTTCCCATTGAAGCTTGTCGATGATGAAGCGTCCGTTCATCCCGCCGTTCATGACTGGCCGCCAGCGGCCGATGCCGATGAACATGCCGGCCAGTTCGACCATCTCGCGGAAGATTTCTTCGGTGATGATAGGATCGAGGATCCATACCTGGAATGTGGCCGACCACTCCGGCACCTGCGGAAAGCGGCGCGGTACGCGGCTGCTGACGGCAGAGCCGGTCTTGCCTTGGGCGTCGCACATGATGTCGACGAAGTCGGTGTCTTTGAGTGTGATGCCGGTGTCGATGAAGCTATCGACAAGCATGATGCCACTCTTGAATTTGGCGGTCCATGTGGCCTTGCCCTGGCCGGGGATTTGCTTCTTGGAATATTTTGCGGCTTCGGCGATGGCCTGCGTCATGGACGCGGCAGGAATGCCAAGTGTGCCGTCCTTCGTGATGTGCGCCTTTGATTTCCAAGTGCGCTTGTCGTAGTCGCCCTTGCCCTCGCCCTTGAGCGTCGGCTCGTCATGCTGCTTGCTCTGGCTGTATGGGGAAAAGCTTCTGAGTGTTACGGTGGCTACGGAAAAGTCCATGATAGTCTCCTCTATGGTGGTGGTGAGTGGTCGTTGAGATGCTGCGACTCGCGCGGCGAGAAGTTGTGTCGTGGCGTGGTGTGTCGCGTGGTGGTGTCTCCACCCTGATCAGCTTGCAATCAAGCGGACTGGCTGGAGAGGAGCTGGGGCTTCATGCCCCAGCCTCATCTTCTTCTGGGTGGTCCACGACCTTTCGTCGCAACTCTTCTTCTGACGGTTGTTTCTTTCTGCTGTTGCCGCATGTCGTCACTCCTCAAATGGCGGTTGTCGGAAATGATGCCCTGTTAAAATTGAGGCCGGAGCCCCTGCTGAAAACTCGTCGGCTTACTTTGCCCTGCTTTAAACTCTTCTGTCGTCGATCACTGCCAGCATCGCGTTCCTCCTTTGCTGACCCGTTCGGCGCCCGTTGATGGGATTATGAATGACATTATCAATTGATGGAGTCAACAGGCTTATATTGCCAATTGATATAAAATTTGCTAAGCAGTTGATCAACAAGGAGATATTTTATGTCACGTTTGACTGATAGGTTGCACGAACAATCAAAAATTATTGGAATTTCGCAAGCCGCGATCGCACGCGAGCTAAATGTGACTCCGCAGGCAATTAATAACCTTTTCAACGGTCGCGCCGCTTCTTCAGAATATTGGCGTGAAATAGCTTCCATGCTCCAGATATCTGAAAGCGAGATGCGGTCTCTCATGATAGAGGCCGGCCGAGACCCGCTCAAGAGCACCAAGCTTCCGCGCATCGACTTGGTGGCGCATATGGAAAGGGAGCGATCAGCGAAGGAGGCAGATGGCGATTCTGCAGATCGCGATGCGGAGAGGAAAAATGCCGTGAAACCAATGGCAATGATCCCATACTTGGGCCAGGTCGCCGGAGGGGATGATGGGGAATTTCTCATGAATGGCAAAGCGATAGACTATACAGAACGACCGCCCGTTCTGGCGTCCGTTCCGGATGCCTACGCTGTATATGTGAGCGGAGAATCCATGGTGCCGCGATACCGGCCCAGTGAGACGGTCTTTGTTCACCCCGGCAGGCCGCCGCGCCGTGGGGATGATGTGGTCGTGCAGGTCAGGGGGCGTGGCGACGACGGTGTGCCGCTTGGGTACATCAAGGAGTATGTCGCCCAGACAGGATCAAAGTTGATTCTGCGCCAATACAACCCTGAAAAACAGATTGAGATACCGATCGACGATGTTGTGTCGGTGCATCTCATCGTGCAGTCCGGAAAATATAATTGAGGTCAATTTAGTTGTTGCATCAATTTAGATTTTGATTTATAACCCTCCTCACAGCCGCAACCTGGCTGCACCACTGAGGAGACGAAAATGCTGGACAGAAGAGTTTTCCGTAATGACGACGATTACGCGCCAGCTGCAGTAGCCTGCGGCAGCGTAGAGCCTTTCCGCAAGCCTGACCATAAAGCCAAACGCCACCCGAAGCCGCGCAACGTTGATTGCCGCGGTCGTTTTGCGTTGCGCCACCAGAAGCCCGGCCGCGTCTTCGCGGAGATGGGCGGTGACGAATGAGCGCGGTCAAGTGGCATCCGGTCCTGCCCTACGAGCTCGTCGAAGCGACTGAGCATCACGGCCCATACATCTGCACCGCTTACGGCTCGACCGTGTGCGACTTCTACGCCATGTCCGATCCGTCCTCGCTGTCGGTCCGCAATGGCGGCACGTCGAGGCCGGTGCCATTCACGGATGCCGCTGAGCACGCTGCGTTCATCGTTAAGGCCGCGAATGCTCATGATGAGCTTGTGGCCGGCCTTCGCGATATTGAGAGCAAGCTTAAGCGTGGCCAGTCCGTAGCCGCTCGCGATGCCGTCGAGTGCCTTCTGGTAAACCATGGGGGCGAGCTGTGAATCATCACCACGACGATCGCATTACGCTGCGCGACTTCTTCAAGGATCTCTGCGGCATGCTGGCCGCAGGTGCATTCATCGCGGCAGTCTCGATCTGGCTGCCATACGTCGCACAGCATTACTAATTGCCCTAGTGGCAATAGGGCGCGGTCGGTGAAGCTGGCTGCAACCGCTTGTCCCAGCCGCGCCCTTACCAATGGAGAGAAGGATGGAAATTGAAGATCACGGATGGGCAGCTTTCTGGCCTAACGGCACTCCGCATCCGTTCATTCTCGTCCACACCACCCGCCTAACCCGCCGAGAAGCATGCGAATGCGTAGGCGTGTCATGGGCTCGTGAAGGGGAAACGCCAATGCAGGGCTGGCGCCGCGCATATCGCGATGGCTGCCGTGTAATTCGCGTAATCGTTCGCCCCACGGCGGGTACGTGAAAATGACCAATTAACCAATTCACCACCACCACGAGAAGGAGACACCATGACCAACAACAACAGCAACAACAGAAGACCGAAGCCGGCCAACAACAACCGCGCACCAAACCGCCCCAGCAACTACGAGTTCTTGCCGTATGCCGGCACTGGAACTGAAGTCGTCGACGATCTGCAGTCTGGCGCGGCGCCAAGCTGGCGCCTTCTGGCCGTGGCTGCCTGGCATGACGCGAAGTTCACTGGCCGCAATCGCGTAATTGCCGATCGCCTGCGCGCCGTGGCTGGCCAGCAGGATATGCAGGTGGCGGCGTGAGTGGCGACCGCGACAAGATGGAGGCGGGTTTATCCCGCCTCGACACCCCATCGCCCTCATCACATGTGCTTGGGACTGAAGGGCGGCGCGGCGACTGGATGCAGACCGTTTCCGGCCGGCAGTTCTGGCCGCTAGATCCTCGCCCGGAAGATGTCTTCATTGAGGATATCGCCCACTCGCTTTCGATGATGTGTCGGTTTAACGGCCACTGCGAGCGGTTCTATTCGGTCGCCGAGCATAGCGTCCTGGTGAGCGAGAACGTGCCGCCGGAGGATGCCCTTTGGGCTCTGCTGCATGATGCTTCCGAAGCATACATCGCGGACATCGTTCGCCCGGCAAAGCGGTTCATCGACGGCTACAAGCAGATGGAGGCCAACATCATGGCCGCCGTCTGTGGCGCTTTCGATCTGCCCTACATCGAGCCGCCAAGCGTCAAGCGCGCCGACAACGCCATCCTCGCAGACGAGGCGGCGCAGATCATGGGGACTAAGCCGAAAGACTGGATTTTGCCGGAGCCGCCGCTTGGCGTGCGGATCATCGGCCTGTCACCGGCTGGCGCGAAGCTCGCGTTTCTAAACCGCTACCGCGCCCTGACCGCAACAGAGGGCAGCGGCCAATGAGCACCCACGATCAACGCTACGATTTCTGCCGCGTCTCCTACTGGACGGATCACTCCGCAGCAAAAGCCGACGAGGATTGGACCGAGTGCAAGGTTACGCCGCTTGGTGCCTATACATACGGCGAGCAGACCTTCGCGAATACCGACCAGGATAATTACCGGATGGCCGCCCTGATCTCCTTCCTTGAGAAGGTCTACGAACTGGGCCGATCCGCTGCAAAACGCGAAATCCGCGAAGTTCTAGGTGTGAAGGAGCCCCGCCCATGACCAGCAACGAACAGCGCGGCTTGGATGCCGCAGTAGCATGGACGTTCACCGACTCGACCGGTTGCGAACATATAACCATGGACGAGCGACAGGCGAAGCAATGGGTAACTGCCGGGGCATCTGTTGTCGCGCTCATCCCGCACACCACACTCAGCCCTCGCAAGGTCTGCGATAATGCGGAGGCCCTGACACGGCCAATCATCGGAATCGAGAACCGCACGGCGCAGGAAGTCTTTGCCATCATGTGCGACCGGATCCGGTTGGCAGACATCCCATCGCCCTCACCACAATTGGTGGTGACCGTGCCTTGCCCCTGCACCCTGATAGAGCAGGATGAGGATTGCCCGGTTGGCTATCCCTCGCTGCTGTGTGGTGTCTGCAAAGGCCAGGGCCACACGACACCCGAACAGGTCACCGCTCTTGCCTGTGAGATGATCAAAATTGCCAGTGATGTCGGTGAGCCAGACGACCCGTTCGCGGCGTGGGAAAGTATCAGCCTGCTCCAGAGCCAGAACAAAAATCCCGCTCCCGCCGATCATGTGGTTGGGACCGAAGAGCGCGGCATTGGTATAGGCATGGCGATTGCCGCCGGCATCATCATGCGTGTGTGGGGACAAGAAGTTTATGCCCATGAAATCCTCACCACGGCCGGGTTCACCACGCTCGATGAGTTGAAGGCTTCCGGCGTCGATCAATTCGACATTGATGCTTTGACGCCGATCTTTGCCGCCTCCGCAACGGAGGGCAGCGGCGATGCTTAGTCCAGCCATGAAAAAAGCCTTGGATCTCTTGAGGCGTCGTGGAGAAGTCGGCGACGTCCTCCCCATGGGTAACCGGACCATGCTGGCACTGGAAAAACGCGGGTTTGCCCGACGCATCAAAAACGTCCGAGCGGAAGTGACTATCCGATGGGTTATCACGGAAGCTGGCCGCGCCGCGCTGTCCCCACCGCCCTCACAGGGGGAGGAGGCATGACCCGCACCCCAGCCAACGATAATGAACCTGCAGTAGGGCTTAGCGGCCTGCCGCTCTTCGCGACCGACCACCAGCTTGCCATCGCAATCGTCGGCAAGTCACGCGCGTCTATGTGGGTTAAGACGGTTATTCCTGCACTTGAGCGTAAAGGCTTCCCCAGGATCGACCCACTCCATGACGGAAGACCAGTGCCACTAGTCAAGAAATTCTATGATGGGTACTTTGGAATAACCGCCGGATTTTCGGCCGCATCACCAGATGGCGAAGAAAGGCTTGGGCAATGGAAGAAGTCACGGCGCCGGGACTAAAGTGGATCAAACGGCGCGCCAGCCGCACACCTATATGGGTGGCCGGCGTAAAAGACTACGAGCCAAAGACGGTGAATCTTTCGCATTTGCGCGATGAGCCAGAGCAGCTTGTCGCCAAATGCGCGCTTCTTCAGGCGGAAATGAATGTGTGGAAAGCCGGCCTTCGTGACCGCGACCGCACGTTTGATGGGTCGCTTAAGTCCATCCTCGATAAATACCAAACAGAGGCAGATAGCCCCTATTTCGCCTTGCGTCCAAAGTCACGGAAGCCATACGACTTCTATCTGGCTCGTCTTATTCATGAGGTCGGTGACAGGCGTATCGACAAGATAACGGGTGTCGATCTAAAGCGATGGCACGATTCCTGGTCCGAAAATGGCAAGCGGCTGGCCGCATCAAAGATGATGCGAGCTGTGATAGACGCTGCGGTAAGTTATGGCGTCATGTGCCGCATAACGCCATGCATCGAGCTCCGAGAGGTACTTAAGGCGGCCAGCCGTAAGTTGCCGAACCCAAAGCGCCGAGAGGTCGTCATCATGGCCGATCAGGTAATTGCGCTGCGCGAGGCGGCCCATGCGGCTGGCCGACCGTCTAGCGCACTTGCTTATGCGCTCGTCTACGAGACGACGCTGCGGCTGTGGGATGTCATCGGCCAGTGGGTCCCACTAGACTCGGCCGGCGTCAGTGATGTGATCAACCATCGAACGGGGAACAAATGGTTTGGGCTTCGATGGGATGACATCGATGAGCATATGGTTCTCCGCTACGTTCCATCCAAGACTTCCATGAAGACTGGTCTTGCCGTGGCGTACCCGTTGCACAAAGCTCAGATGGTCATGGAAGAGCTGGCGCATTGGCCTGCGGAGAAACGCACCGGGCCAGTCATCGTATATGAGATGAATGGTCGTCCGTATCTGTCGGAGGTCTTCTCTAGCATGTGGTCCAAAGACCGGAAGGCCGCTAGTCTACCCGGCAACATCTGGGCTCGCGACCTGCGAGCAAGTGGCATCTCAGAAGCTCGAGCCGCTGGGGTCGCTACAGACGATGCCGCGAAGGTTGCTGGACACGCCTCAACCAAAACGACATCAGCAGTATATGATCGAGCTGCACTTGCAGCTGCGGAGCGTTTCGCCGATGCTCGCACCACAGGACGAAAGCCCATGTCGTAACGCATTAGGTAACGCTACATAACGCGCCTAAGCAATATCAATGACTTAGGCACAAAAATACTTAACCGATTGTTAAGACGATCGGAGCAAAATGCATCAAATGCCAATGCCCCCGACAATGACGAATGGATGACATCATGCGCCTCCAATTTCTCGGAAGATTTATCGGCTTCTGCAAGTTGCTGACCGCTATCATGATCTCGTCGGTGATGATTACCGGACAGGCCGCAGCACAGCAGAACAACGGCCAGTACACAGTGCAGGAAATCGTTGATGCCGGTCATTCCTTCTTCGGCGAGACCAGCGGCGGCCTTGCCAAAGTCGTTGAAAGCGCCTTCCAGAAATACGGCCTGCCGAACGGCTACATCCTCGGCCAGGAGGGCGGCGGCGCCTTCATCGCCGGCCTCACCTACGGCGAAGGCCAGCTCAATACCAAGAATGCCGGCGAGCATCCGCTTTACTGGCAGGGTCCATCTCTCGGCCTCGATTACGGTGGCCAGGGCTCCCGCGTCATGATGCTGGTCTACGATCTGCCGTCCATCGACTCCATCTATGCTCGCTTCGGCGGCGTCAGCGGCTCGGCCTATGTCATTGCCGGCTTCGGCATGACGCTTCTCAAGAACAACAATGTTCTGGTCGTGCCGATCCGCACTGGTGTCGGCGCCCGCCTCGGCATCAATGTCGGCTATCTGAAGGTCACCCCGAACCCGACCTGGAACCCCTTCTGAAAAGCCAAAATCGGCGCTAATATCCTTGGGAATACAGTCTTGCCGGTGCCCGCAGCCTTGTCGCTGCGCGCGCTGCGTGCTTAATCAGGCGGACTGACCCGTATCAACCTTCGAATCGATGGCCGCGCCGTGATCGAATACGCTCTTTTGTTCGGATTGGGCTTCCTGACCGCGGCCTTTCTCGTCTTTCTGGTCTCGCCCGCGGTTCACCGCCGCATCGTCTGGTATACCGAAAACCGCCTCAAGGCGACGATGCCGCTGAGCCCGCAGGAAGTACGGGCACAGAAGGACATGGTGCGCGCGCTCTACGCCGCTGAAAATGCCCGCACCGCACAGGACCTGCACCGCGAACGCGAAAAGTCGCTCTCCCTCCAGCTGCGCCACGACGCACTCGCCGTCGATGCCGGCAGGCTGGCCTCTGAAGTCAATGAGGCGCGCGCACAGATCGGCGAAATGCAGGTAGAGGCTGCCGAGCAGCGCTCCCACCTGCGCAAGGACGAAAACTATATCAGCCAGTTGAAGACGAGCCTGCATATTGCCGAGCAGGCTGGCTCCAACAAGGATAGCGAGCTGGAAACGCTGCGGGCGCGGCTTTCCAAGATCACCGAACAGGCCAACAACCTGAAGATCGACCTTGCTGCGCGTGAGACTGAAGCCGAGAATATGAAGTTCCGCACCAATGCCCTGCGCGACGAACGCGATACGATGCGCCAGGACGTGACCGTGCTGCAGAAGCGCGCCAAGGATGCCGAACAGAAGCTCAGCCAGCAGCAGCACATGGTCATTCGCCTGGAAGACAAGGCCGCCCGTGAGGCCGCCTCTGCCACGGACAAGGAAGCCCTGCTCGGCCGCCGGCAACAGGAAATCGCCAAGCTGAAGGATCAGTTGAAGGCTGCCAATGCCGAACTCCGTAAGGTCGCCAAGGTGCTGCGTGATGCCGGCCTCTCCAAGGACATTGCCGATCTGCCCGCCGAAGCGGCCAGCGAAGCAGAGGCCTCTGAACTCGATCTCGCTGCCATCACAGCGCAGATGAGCGACAATGTGCGCCGGCGCAGCGCAGCACTTGCCGACCACCTTCAGAAGGCAAGAAACAATACCGGCCGTGATGGCGCGCTTCGCGAGGAAATCACCTCGATCGCCGCCAACATGGTAGCGCTCACTGCGCTCAAGGAAGGCCCGTCCTCTCCGATCCTGTCCCTGCTGCCCGATGGCGGGGAGAAGA
The DNA here is from genome assembly GCF_051811225.1 of Rhizobium sp. 768_B6_N1_8. Lineage (NCBI taxonomy): Bacteria > Pseudomonadati > Pseudomonadota > Alphaproteobacteria > Hyphomicrobiales > Rhizobiaceae > Rhizobium > Rhizobium sp. 768_B6_N1_8. Next base: position 3,362,507 of record NZ_JBPWPV010000001.1, read on the forward strand.
AGGGCGCAAACGACCGCGTGAACCTCGCCGACCGCGCAGCCGCGATCATCGCCGATCCGCAGCGCTGAACTTCATCAGATCCGCGCCATCGCCGAAGATATCGCAAAGAGCGCAATACCGGTCGCCGTCGCCACGTTGAGACTGTCCAGTCCTTCAGACTGCGGAATGCACGCACTGCGGAAACGGGAAAGCACCGCTTCCGGCAGTCCCTCGCCCTCAGTGCCGACGACGAGCGCCATGCGACCGGAAGCCGGTATCTGCCGGATATCCGTCTCGCCGCGTGGCGAAAGCGTCCAGATTGCAAAGCCGCGCTCGGCAAGGCTCGAAAGAAGAGCGAGCGCATCGCCGCCGCGATGATAGGGCATGCTCAGGACCGAGCCGACCGAAACGCGCAGTGCCTTGCGGTAGAGCGGGTCGCAGCAGGTCTCATCAAGGAGGATCGCATCCGCCCTGAAGGCAGCGGCATTGCGGAACATCGACCCGGCATTATCGTGATTGGAAATGCCGCAGCCGACAAGGACTAGCGCCTGCTCGGGTAGCGCATCGAGAAGCATGGTTTCCGTCGCCTGCTCGCGGCGACCGAGCGCAAGCACGCCGCGATGCATGTTGAAGCCGACGATACCGTCAAGAACATCAGCGTCGGCCACATAGACGGATACGTCTTCCGGAAAGGTGTCGAGGATCTCCGCCACGCCGTCGAGCCGATTGCGGAGCAGCAAGATCTTTTCGGCTGAAAATCCTCTACCCGTCGCATGCGCATCGGCGAGCATGCGCAGCACGACGGTACCCTCGGCGATGAAGCGGTTCTGCCGGCCCGTCAGGTCGCGCTCGCGGATATCGCGAAACTCCGCGATCCGCAGATCGTCCGGGGTTTCGATCGTGAGGGGCTGTCCGGCCATGCCGGCCTCAATTGCCTGACAGCGTGATGTCAGCCACGATGCGGCCCGCTTTGATATCGAAGACAAGGGCCCTGCGCTTGCCGTCCACCGCCGTGCCGTAAAACAGGATCTGTCCGCCCGAAAGCGATGTCTGCTCGATCTTGAAGCCGAGCGGCAGCGAGGCTGTCGAATTCATCGGCGCGTCGGAGGGAACACCGGAAGAGCCTGCGGACGCTGTGGTCTGCGAGGGCTCCGTACGCGTCACCTTGTAGACAACAGCGCCGAAGACCGCCATAAGGCTCACGAACATGATGGCGCCCGAGACGATCTGCAGGCGAACCATCTTGCGCCGGACACTTTCCATAGCCGGATCAAGGGGCTTTTCTTCCTGCTCATCGTCGGCTGGCTCGAATTTCGTCATCTATGGCGTCCCGTTCTAAAAATACGTCGGAGAAGAAGCGTCTTGAGCGACCCCTTTAAACAAGCAGATGACAATAGAAAAGTCCTGACCGCCGATGAGACAGCCGAAGGCCGCCTCGACGCCTGGCTGACCGCGCAGGTCGGTGAGGAATTTTCCCGCAGCCGCATCAAGGCGCTGATCAAGGACGGGCAGGTCTTTTTGAAGGGCGCGCCGATTACCGATCCCCAAAAGAAGGTGCGAGCCGGAGACAGCTACGAGATCATCCTGCCCGAGCCCGAAGACCCGGCCCCGAAGGGCGAGGATATTCCGCTCGATATCCTCTACGAGGATGAAGATGTCATCGTCATTTCCAAGCCGGCTGGCCTCGTCGTCCATCCCGGCCCCGGCAACTGGACCGGTACGCTCGTCAACGCGCTGATCTACCATTGCGGCGATACCCTCTCCGGCATTGGCGGCGTGCGCCGCCCCGGCATCGTTCACCGCCTCGACAAGGATACGACCGGCGTCATGGTCGTCGCCAAGAACGATATGGCGCATCGCCATCTCTCGCTGCAGTTCGCCGATCACGGCCGCACCATGCCGCTGGAACGTGCCTATCGGGCGATCGTCTGGGGCCGTCCGCGCTCGCTCTCAGGAACGATCGACGCGCCGCTCGGCCGCGCCACCGGCGACCGCACCCGCCGCGCCGTCAAGCGCCCCGAAAACGAGAGTGCCGACGAGGCGATCACCCACTACGAAGTGCTCGAGCGCTTCCATGAAAGCCCGGATGCGAGCGCGCTTGCCTCGCTCGTCGAATGCCACCTCGAAACCGGCCGCACGCACCAGATCCGCGTCCACATGGCCCATATCGGCCATCCCTTGCTGGGCGACGCCGTCTACGGCGCCGGCTTCAAGACCAAGGCCAATCTCCTGCCCGACGACGCCCGCAAGGTCGTCAAGGCTTTCGATCGCCAGGCGCTGCATGCCTACATGCTGCAATTCGAGCATCCGCGCACCGGCGAAGTGATGCATTTCGAGGTGCCGCTACCAGGTGATATGGTGGAGCTCGCTGACGCCCTGCGCGGATGAGAAATGGCCGCTACTATTTCTTGGAGCCAGCACCCAGGACCCGATGCGTCGCATTGTCGAGAGCGTGGCTGGTGTCGCGCCCGTCCTGCGCCAGTCCCCTGGCGGTGTTTCCGCAGGATGAAAGAGCGGTCGAAAGCGAAAGCAGCAGGATGGCAGCAAGGGCTGGTCTGATCATCTGGTTCCCCTCATAAAAGTGGCTGGCAAGAGTGCCACCACCACTGGAAAAATGCGGCAGCTGTCGGTAAAATCAATGCCTCTGATTGGCTCTGGCAACGGCCGGATAACGCCCTCGTGAACGCCGAGGGGACCTTGAATCGCTGTTTCGCCATACTTATCTGTAAATGGACTTATTGCGGGCTTGGAGAGAGCCGCATGTCCCGGTTTGCCTTTAACGCGAGGGCGCGTTCCATCGGGAACCGGAATCCATATAAGGAGGGTGCATCATGGCCCGAAATAACTTGCCGTCCATTACCGCCGGCGAAGCCGGTCTCAATCGTTACCTGGACGAAATCCGTAAATTCCCGATGCTGGAGCCGCAGGAAGAGTACATGCTCGCCAAGCGTTACTCCGAGCACGGCGATCGTGACGCCGCACACAGGCTTGTCACCAGCCACCTTCGCCTCGTCGCGAAGATCGCCATGGGTTATCGCGGCTACGGCCTGCCGATCGGCGAAGTCGTATCCGAAGGTAACGTCGGCCTCATGCAGGCCGTCAAGAAGTTCGATCCGGAACGTGGTTTCCGCCTCGCCACATACGCCATGTGGTGGATCAAGGCCTCGATCCAGGAATATATCCTGCGTTCGTGGTCTCTGGTGAAGATGGGCACGACCGCCAATCAGAAGCGCCTGTTCTTCAACCTGCGTCGCCTGAAGGGCCGTATCCAGGCCATTGATGACGGCGACCTGAAGCCGGAGCATGTGACCGAAATCGCTACCAAGCTGAACGTCTCTGAGGAAGAGGTCGTTTCGATGAACCGCCGCCTTTCCGGCGACGCATCGCTGAACGCCCCCATCAAGGCCTCCGAAGGCGACAGCGGCCAGTGGCAGGACTGGCTCGTGGACGACCACGACAGCCAGGAAGACGTGCTGATCGAGCAGGATGAACTCGATACCCGTCGCCGTATGCTGTCGAAGGCCATGAGCGTGCTGAACGACCGCGAACGCCGCATCTTCGAGGCTCGCCGCCTTGCTGAAGATCCGGTAACGCTGGAAGATCTTTCGGCCGAGTTCGACATCAGCCGCGAGCGTGTCCGCCAGATCGAAGTCCGCGCCTTTGAAAAGGTGCAGGATGCGGTCCGCAAGGAAGCGCTGGAGCGTGCCAAGGCCGTGCGTGTGGTCGAAGCCACCGCATAAGCTGGTCGTCATCTGAAATCAAAAAAGGCGGGTCCCTGCGGCCCGCCTTTTATTTTGCGTGATTTCCGAGGCTCCGCGACGCCGGCCTTACTGGCTGGTCGAGAGATCTCCGAGCGCTGTCCATTCCTTGATAGCCGTGTTGAAGGCATTCCCGCCTGTGGCGCCCTTCTGCATGGTCAGCAGCGCACGGCGGCCGTTGCGATAGGTGACCGGAATGTCGATCCAGTCGCGCGTGGCAAGCAGGTCCAGATTGGCCTTGCGCGCATCCGGATAGTCGTTGAGCGCGATCATGTGAAAATCGTCGGTAATTTTGGCCGGCACCGCAATCAGCGGATCGCCGCGATCCTGCTCCGTACGTTTCATCGAGATGCGCTGGACGCTATCGATGCTGCCGCCTTCGAAATTCGGCGGAACGGAGAAGACGATCTCGACCAGATGGCTTGCCGGCAGCGACGGGTCGGAATTGCGCTTGAAGGTTACAAGCGCCGAAAGATTGCGCTCCGGAACGGTGACATTGCCCTGCACGGTGGCTTCCTGGCGGCCGTCCTGTCCGGCTTCATGCTGAACGGTCCAGACGACCGACCCCTCGATTGCCGTCGGCGAGCTTTCGCCGATCCGCTCCTCATAGAGGAACATCTTTTCGGTGGCGCCGATAGGTGTGTTCTGCGCCGCAGGTGCTGCGGCAGGGCCGTTCGGCGTCAGGTTTTCAGCAGGCGCAGCATCGGACTGGACACTCGGCGTGCTGGTATCGGCTGCAGCAACGTTCTGCGCGGCAACCGACTTGCCTTCCGCCGTCGGCGTTCCCGGCACTGCTGCAGGGCCGCTATCGACTTCGGTGCCATCGGCGAGCAGCCGCTGGGTAAACTTGGTATTGGCAGCCGAACCGTCCAGCGAGGCAACTTCCTGGTTGGGTCGCGCCGGCGGCGTAGTAGCACTCTGATCTGCCGGCTGGGCCGTGGCCGGCGTACTGTTTTGCTGCACCGGAGGCGTTGTGGCTGGCGTCACCGTCTCGTCGCGCGCAGCCTGTGACGGCGCTGAGCTGACGAGACCATCGACCATTTCCATCACCGCTTCGCGGTTCATCCAGCCCGCGTAGGCGGCGCCACCGAGAATGCCGAGCGTAACGAGAATCGCCAGAATGGTGCCGATGCCGAAGCGCCGGCGCTTCGGTTCCATGCGGAAACTCTTGCCCTGCATCTTCGAGGCAACGATCTGGTCCAGATCCATCGGCGGATTGCTGTCGTCGTCATCGGTCGCAGCGTTGCGGCGGTCATAACCACGCAGTGTCCGCGCCTCACGCCAGCCTTCGCTTGGCGCTGCGGCCGGTGCGGGAGCTGCAGAGCCGGAACCGTTGCCAGCATGCACTTCCGCAAAGATATCGACGTCGTCGAAATGCGCGGAAGCTGGTGTCTTCTTGTCCGTGCCAGCCTCGATCGGCGGCAGATCGTCGAAAGCGGCAGCTTCCCAGGAGAAATTTTCCTTGGCAGCCGGCATGACGGCCGGCGAAGCGCTGTTTCTGAGCGTTGAAACCTCATTGAGAGCGCGTGCCGAAGCATCGGCGGGAACGGCGGGCGTTGCCTCAGCATAGGAATGGAGTTCTTCGCGCGCCCATTCGGTCTCAGCTTCCTGCGCTACTGGAGCCGGTGTTTCGGCAGCCGGCTCGGACCACATGCGATCGAAATGCGCTGCCGCATCCATTGCAATCGGTTCTTCGCGCGTGTGCTCGATGAAGTCGCTGGTTTGCGGCTGCGATTGGGGTTCGAAATCGGCCATCGGCTCGACGAGCCGGTTGGACGCACGGTCAAGGCCGCGTGGAGCCGGCTGATGAGCCTCTTCGCGCTGAAGCTCTTCTTCCACCTCATGGGCGGTTTCGGCTACCGACTCTGCAGCGACCTCTTCCGGCCGCGGTTCTTCCGGATAATATTCCTTTACCGGCTCATGAGGGCTCTCGGGCTCAGCATGAACCTCTGCCTGCTCCGGCGCGCGCCATTCGTCTGCAGGCGCTTCTTCCTCATGAGGCGGATGCCATTCGGCGTGCTCGGACACCACCTCTTCGGCGGGAGCCGCCGCCTGAACGACCTCCTCTGGCTCGGCAGGCTGCTCGTAGGCGGGATGTTCTACGTCCTCCTGCTGCTCATGGCTTTCGGAAACGGGTTCCTCAGCAGCAGGGGCCGTCTCCGCGACAGGCTCATGTTCGAGCGCGGGCTCCTCATGGACCTCAGGCTCCGGCGCGGCTGCGACCGGTTCCTCGACAGGCACGGCTTCCGAGTGTTCGCCCTCGACTTCGCGGATTGCGGCCTCGAGCTTTTCGAGCTGGCGTTGCAGCATGGCTTCCGGCGGACGCGGCTTCATGTTCTCGAGCTGCCGCTGCACTGCGCCGCGCGCACGCTCGTAGACCTTCACCCGCATCTCGGGCGTATTTTCAGACAGGCCGTCGACTGCCCGCCGAATAACTGCAATAAAATCCGCCATCAGTACTTTCTCAAGAAGTCCGGCACACTCCCGAACGGTCGCCTTAAGTGACCCGCGACATTAATCCTCAAACGGATCGGTCACAAGTATGGTGTCGTCACGCTCAGGGCTTGTCGAGAGAAGCGCGACAGGCGCGCCGATCAGCTCTTCGACCTGGCGAACATATTTGATCGCCTGCGCCGGCAGATCCGCCCAGCTGCGGGCGCCAACCGTCGATTCCTTCCAGCCTTCCAGCGTGACGTAAATCGGCTCGACCCGAGCTTGTGCCGCCTGGCTTGCCGGAAGATGGTCGATCTGTTCGCCATCGAGATTGTAGCCGACGCAGATCTTCAGTTCGTCGAGACCATCGAGCACATCGAGCTTTGTCAGCGCAATGCCGCTGATGCCGTTCGTGGCGACCGACTGGCGCACCAGTGCAGCGTCAAACCAGCCGCAACGGCGCTTGCGCCCCGTCACCGTGCCGAATTCATGGCCCTTCTCGCCGAGGAACTGACCGATCTCGTCCGTCAATTCGGTCGGGAACGGACCTTCGCCGACGCGCGTCGTATAGGCCTTGGTGATGCCGAGGATATAGCCGAGCGAACCCGGACCCATGCCCGAACCGGCAGCGGCCTGGCCGGCCACCGTGTTGGACGAGGTCACGAAGGGATAGGTGCCGTGATCGATGTCGAGGAGGCTGCCCTGCGCACCTTCGAAGAGGATGCGGGCGCCCTTGCGGCGCTGCTTGTCAAGGAACAGCCAGACCGTATCGCGGAAAGGCAGCACACGGTCGGCGATCGAGGTCAGCTCGTCCATGATCGTCTGGTGGCTGACTTCGGCAACGCCGAGGCCGCGGCGAAGCGCGTTATGGTGGGTCAGGATGCGATCGACCTTGCCCGGCAAGGCTTCGAGGTCCGCGAGGTCCATGACGCGGATGGCACGACGGCCGACCTTGTCTTCATAGGCCGGGCCGATGCCGCGCCGCGTCGTCCCGATCTTGGTGCCGCTGTTGGAGGCTGCGTCTTCGCGGTAGGCATCGAGCTCGCGGTGCAGGGAAAGGATGAGGGTCGCGTTGTCGGCGATGCGCAGGTTCTCAGGCGTCACCTTCACGCCCTGCGCTTCCAGCCGGCCGATCTCGGCGATCAACGCATGCGGATCAACGACGACACCGTTACCGATGACGGCCATCTTGCCGGGGCGTACGACGCCGGAAGGCAGCAGCGAGAGCTTGTAGCTCGTACCGTCGATGACGAGCGTATGGCCGGCATTGTGTCCGCCCTGATAGCGCACAACGATGTCAGCACGTTCCGAAAGCCAATCGACAATCTTGCCCTTGCCTTCGTCGCCCCACTGCGAACCGACCACGACCACGTTCGTCATCAAACTCTTCCTGTTACCGGCGGAGAACCGCACACCTGCTCAAACCCGCGCATCTATAAAGCTTTGTTTTTGGGAAAGCGACCCTGTTGTCACAGCAGATTCGGCTTTTTACGTGACAAATCAGCCGCCGGCAGGCTAAGCCCCGTCATAAAAAGCCTGCCAGAGACGACAAAGACGGGAAGATCCCCTTGCAAGCTACAGCCTATATCTGCCTCGTCATTGCAACTCTCTGCTGGGGCGGCAATGCCGTGGCAGGCAAGCTGGCGCTCGGCCATGTCAGCCCGATGATGCTGACCTTCCTTCGCTGGTTCCTGGCTGTCGTGCTGATCGCCGCCGTCTCGCTGCCACAGTTGAAGAAGGACTGGCCGGTGGTGCGCAAGAACCTGCCCCTCCTCTTCTTCTATGGTGTGGTCGGCTACACGACCTTCAATGCCATGCTCTATTCGGCCGTTCAGTACACGACGGCAATCAATGTCGCGATCGAGCAGGCCGGCATTCCCATGCTGATCTTCCTGTTGAATTTCGTCTTTTTCCGCACCGGTGTTTCGCTGGCCCAGGTCGTCGGCTTCGGCATGACGCTTGTGGGCGTCGCACTGACGGCTGCCCATGGCGATCTTGCAACCCTGCTGCAGCTCAGCCTGAACCGCGGCGATGGATTGATGCTGATCGCTGTCGCCGCCTATGCCGTTTATACGATCTTCCTGCGCTGGAAGCCCATCGTCGACTGGCGCACGCTGATGGCGATTCCCGCGCTCGGCGCGGCGCTGACTGCCCTGCCACTGCTTCTATGGGAAGCCTCCCGCGGTGCGGCCCAATGGCCTGATGACAAAGGCTGGGCGATTGCCTTCTATACGGCAATCTTCGCCTCGCTGCTGGCGCAGATACTCTATATCAGAGGCGTCGAGGAAATCGGCGCCAATCGCGCCGGCCTGTTCATCAATCTCGTCCCGGTTTTCGGCACGCTGCTTTCTGTCGCCTTGCTCGGCGAAACGCTGCAGCTTTTCCACATGATTGCGCTGGTGCTGACGCTCGGCGGCATCGCTATCGCCGAAAAGGGCCGCCCGAAAACGGCTGCACCCACCGTGCCGGCTTCGCCGGTCGACTAACCAAGCTCCAGCGTCGTCACGCCATAGACGTTCTTCAGCGGGATTTCCGGCGCCGGACCGCGATACATGCGCGCGGTTTCCATGACTGGCTCGAGCCCTACGCTTTCTGCAAGTGCAATAGCCTCGGCATTGGCCGAGGGGATATCGATATAGATCGACGCGCCATGCGCCTGAGGAATGAGGCCGGCCAGAAGAGCGGCGGCGCTATCTGCGTCGCCAGCAAAAAGCGGGCCGATCTTGTAGCCCTCATAACAGCGGCGGATCGTACCGTAACCGCGGATCTTGCCGCTCTTGCGCACGACGACCGAGCTGCGCCCCTTGCGGCCCGTGCACCAGGCGGCAAGGAAGGCCGCACGGGGCTGCGGAAAAATACCGCTGTCATAGCGAAGCAGGCCTTCGAGCCTCGCATCCGGGACCGGCTGCGCGACGAGTGACGACTGCGGCACCGATGTCGGCACGCCGCCATAGCGGATCGTGTTATAGGCGACCTCGAAACCGGCCTTGCGGTAGGCTGCCTGCTGAGCCGCAACCCCATCGAGGCCGATCGTCCGGTCTCCCGCCGAAGCGATGCCGGCGTTCCAGATCGCCTTGCCGAAGCCCCGGCCACGGAAATCGGGATGCACGATGTAAAGACCGAGAAAGGCAAAATTGTCGCCATATTTGACGACCGAGATAGAACCGACCGGCACCTCACCGATGGCGCCGACGAAAAATCCGGAAGGATCAGCTTCGTGGAATGCGATCGCGTCGTCGAGGCCGGGATTCCAGCCCTCCTGACGTGCCCATTCCAGCGCAAGCTCCAGTTCGCCGGGCCGCATGGAACGAACGGCAAATTCCGAATTCATGCAACCTTCCCAGATTGAAACCCGCAAGTCCATTCCGCCATGCGCCAAGCAATCGTCAAGTCGATTGTCCCTGCGCTCAGACCGGTCATGATGAACTCGCGTTCACGGCTTGAACGATGTGTGTCGTCGTTTTGAAATGCAATGCAAAAGAACTTCGATCTCGCCTTACCATGAAACAATGTAATTGCAATCTCAAGAAAATTACTGCGCCCGCCGGATCCTTCCGGCGGGCGCAAATCGAAAGACGACATATGAAGTATTTAAGCCTTAGCGCAGAAACGGACCCAGCGCTTCGGCAGTACCGATGGTCTGGGCAGCCTGGCTGAGAACACTGTCGAAAACGAAGCCGACAACGATGGTCAGCTGCTGCGAATAGGCCTTCAGCTGATAGCCCTCGCCTTCGACCTGTGCCGGAGCGCTCAGGGCAAAGGGAATGTTCGGGCGAACGAAGCCAATGCTCGTTGTCAGCGGCTCCTCGGGCAGATGGCCGATGGCCGACGTGTATATGAGATCGCGGCCGAAACCGCCCGGGCCAAAGGCGAAAGCCGGCTGGCTTGCAGCCGATACCGTCATTGCGAGCGTCGCGGCGAGAAGAAGTCTGCTCATCTTAAAGTCCCCTTTTCCAGTCGGCCGGCGATTTCCGCCTGGCCGCAGCGCCGGTCGCATCTGTCCATGCCCGGCCGCTTTCATGAGGGGCACTCTACATGCCAGTATTTGCAGGCTTTTTAAGCCGATCCGTACAATTTTATTGAAACGCGATTTTTTAGACTGTCGCTGTTCAAGCAGAAAACAATCTTTACCATACGCCTTGACGGTATCTTCGCATCCTTACTTTTAAGGTGCCTCAAAACGAAACAGGGGCAAAAACGATGCACGAAGTTCCAGTCAAATCCCGTATTATCCAGAACGTCTATTTCAGTCAGGAAGACGGGCGCCTGCGCATCTGCTTCCGCAACGGCGAAGAACGCCTGTTCGAAGGCGTACCGGCTGACGACGTCAGCACCATGGTGATGGCGCCCTCCCCGGGCCAGTATTATATCGACCGCATCAGAAAGCGTTACCGTCGCATCGCAGCTTAAAGCACTTCGATACTTTTACCGGCGCGGCTTTAAATCGATTACGCCGCGCCAGGTGAGATCGATTGCCACATCGGTCCGAGCCTTATAAATGATGACTTCCATTGTCCGAGGTCTCGCGAACTGACGATGCCATCGTCCGATCAGAACATGAAACTGGCGCCGCAGCCGCGAAAGGGCCGCGCCGTCATGTGGCTGCTGATTGTTCTGTCCGTTTCAATTGTTGGCGCAACGGTGCTGCTGTCGAATGACATGCGGCACCTGAAGTCGCTGGCCCACTACTTCGGCATAGAGCTTTTTCCGCCCGCGGCACCTCCGCCTCCCCCGCCGCCCAAGGTCTTCCGCCGCACCGAACCTGTCAGCATCAAGATCGCACCGCGCATGTTCGACCCGCCGCAGCCGGCGCTCGCGAGCGTTTTCCTCCGCACCTGGCGGATTTCCGGCCCGGTCATGTGCGAAGCGCTGCGCTCAGCCGGCGTGGAAACCAGCGAATGGGCGGAAACGGCGTTCAATTCCGATACGTTCGAATGCTCCTACGAACATGTCTACAAGAAGGAGAAAGAGCACGTCGTCAGCTCGCTCTTCCTCGTCGTGCGCGGCAATGGCAGAGGCACGATTACGAGCATGCGCGTGAAGCTCCTCGGTCCCGCGACCGACAGCAACGGACAGCTTGATCCCAGCATATCGCGCATCTTTGAAACCATGCTGACTCAGCCGGCGTGGCTGGATTTCCATGATGCACTGACGGCAATCCGCAATCTCAGGGATGTGAAGGAGGAAGGCTTCGGTGCCCTCATCAATTTCACCCCGGAATATTCTCGGCCGGGCGCCTTCAATTTCACACTCCTGCTTCAGGAGGCCTCCGCCCAACAGCGCCGCACGAAGGATTACTTCTCCCCGAAGACCTGGCTACCCGCGCCCGACCCCTCCTGGCAGGTGCCGGAACTCATCTTCTGGCGACGCGCCTGATCACTTCGCGCTGGCAACGAGCTACACCTCGGGCATTTCGTTGAGCAACCCGGCGAGGTCCTGACCGTCCCGCCGGCAACTCACCATGAACAGCTTCGGCGCTAACTCCTTGCTGCTGCATTCGATGAAGCTGCGGCGCAAGGCAGTCCGCAGCAGGCCCGCTGCATTCTGGCCGCAGGCAAGGCGCCGACCCTGCGCATCGGCGCAAAGCGCCCGCGGGGCGATCCGCGCGACACCGGCAATGACGAAGGTGTTGCCATCAAGGGAAAAGGTCGCATTGTCGATGACCTTCAGGGCCGGGCCGGCAGAAAACTTGAAGGGATAGCGATCAGGCGCGCGTTCATAGGGCTGATGGCTCAGATCGATATGAACCGGCACGAGGGTCCAGATCGCTCCACTTTCTGCATCCATCCGTGGCGTCGCATCCACCGGAGAGGCGATCAGATAGGAGGCGAAAGCCATCGTGCCCACAACGGCCACGAGCGCGCAACAGATGCGGCCGAAAAGAATGATCAGCTCTGCAATCACCCGCAAGGACATCCCCATTTCAAGGCTGGACGAAACGCTTTTGAACGCTCGCTGAGGGAGCATTGTTCCGCTGCAGGTTGCGCTTAATTGTCATAACGCTTTCGGGCTAATTTAGAGCGTCAAACTTCAGACGCATTTAACTCAAAATAGGTAGGGCTCCACTCTTTGGATCCTTGACTTGAATCGACCAGAGATTAGCTTGACGCTGTCTTGAACCGCTCGTCGGATCCAGCAGCCACCTCTCTCGCGCGAAACACATCGGGGAGTACCGCATGGAAACTAGACTGCAGTCCAAACTCATTGAAGCGATCGATTACAAGCGCGAGACTCGACACCTCACGCTCTATCTGACCAACGGTCAACGCCGCCATTATGAAGATGTCCCTGAAGGCATCGTCGTCGGACTGACCGCAGCAGCTTCTCCTGGCGACTTCTACATGAGCCAGATCCGGGGCCGCTTCCGCACTACCTGAAAAATACGGCACGCACCCAAGGCGTGCCGTGTCAGTGCACTGAGAGTTAGCTTAAAGTGCTCGCCGACTGGATCGTTCGAACCGAAATCGGCTTCCCATTCCATTCATCGACTAAACTTCATCCGCAAATCTCAACCGGCCACACTTCGCGATTTGCCGCCGTGGCCGTTTGATGCAAGAAGGCGCCCCGTATCGGCGGCGTTGGAGGGATAGCCGAGCGCAAAACCCTGCAGGCTGTCGCAGCCGAGCCATGACAGCGTCACGGCATGGGCTTCGGTCTCCACCCCTTCCGCAATCACTTCCACATCGAGAGCCTTGGCAATCTCGACAATCGATCCGACCACGCGCCTCTGCTCAGCCGATTCCACCACATCGGTGACGAGTTGGCGGTCGATCTTCAGCCGCTTCGGTTTCAGTCGCACGAGGCCGATGAGCGAGGCATGGCCGGAACCGAAGTCATCGATCTCGATATCGATGCCCATTTGCTTGATGAGGTCGATATTGGCGAGGAATTTCTCATCGCAATCGTCGAGGAAGATCGTCTCCACCAGCTCGAAGACGATGGCACCCGGCGGAATGGCCAGCCGGCGCAGCTTGTCCAGCAGAGCAGGATCGGCAAGACGCCCGGGCGAGATGTTCACGGCGATCCGCGGCACATGGTAGCCCAAGGCCTGCCAGGCGGCCCGATCTTCAAGCGCGCGCTGCAGAACTGCGGCATCGATCTCCGCCGAAAGCCCGTATTCATCCGCAATGCGCAGGAAGACGCCTGGCGCAAGCACGCCCTTTTCCGGATGGTTCCAGCGTGCCAGCGCTTCCAGCCCGGTGATCTCGCGGGTGTGCGCATCGAGCTGCACCTGATAGTAGGGAATGATCTCACCCTGCTCCAGGGCCTGGGCGAGATCTTCGGCCAGGCGACGCTTGCCGCGCAAGTCGTCCTGAAGCTGTCGGCTGAAGAATTCGATGCGATTACGGCCGAGCTTTTTTGCCTGGTAGAGCGCCAGATCGGATTCGGCGAGCAGGTTGCGCGCCCTTTTGTCGCCGCTCCAGGATACGCCGATCGACGCACCGGATTGCAGCATCTCCTGCCCGAAGCGGATTTTCTTCAGCAATCGCCGCTGCACATCCTCAACGATTGCCTTCAGCGCATCGAGGCCGGCGAAATTGATCAGTACGATAACGAAATCGTCGCCGCCGACACGGGCAGCCATGCCATCTGAGGGAATGGCAGCGGCAATTCTGAGTGATGCCGTGCGCAGCACGGCATCACCGGCGGCGTGGCCATGGCTGTCATTGATCTGTTTGAACTGGTCGAGATCGAGATGCAGAACGGCAAGCGTCGACACGCTCTTATCCGCCAGCAACGCCGCGAGCCGCCTGTCGAACAGGCGCCGGTTCGGCATGCCGGTCAGGTAATCATGATTGGCGACATGCTCGATCCGCGCATTGCTTTCTTCAAGCGCCAGCGCCCGGGCCTCGGCCATAATCTTCTGCTTGCCGAGCTCGGCATTGAGCAGCACATCGGATGTAACATCCCATTCGGCACCGATGAAGGAGGGGGTGCCCTCCTCATCAACATAGAAATGCGCACGTGACCGCAGATAGCGGATCTCGCCGCTTGGCAGGATGATGCGAAACTGAGAATTATAGGCGCCGCGGGCGGCAACCGCTTTTTCGAAATCCCGCTCGGCCTGCCCCCTGTCGTCAGGATGTATGGCCTCGGACCAGACAGAGGTCGGCACCTCTCGATTTGTCTGACCGGTGCCGTAGAGGCGATGCATCTGCGCGTCCCAGAGAATAGCATCCTTGTTGATGCTGTGTTCCCACACACCAATTTGCGAAGCATCAAGCGCCAGCTCCAGTCGCCGAAGAAGATCCTGGAACTCTCGCTCTGATCGCGTTGGTTTATTCTCGGGCAATTTCGTTTCAGCCTTCGAAGCCTGCAAAAACTCATAATATAGTCGCAAGCCCTCATTAATGAAGCCTTTTCGTAAGTACCGAACTAGTTACTAGGTGAACTCTTCGTTACGACTGCCTTCTTTTCAATCAGTATTGCTTTAATCAGTGATTGTGTCGCGGTGGGTTCCTGGCAATCCGCCGGAACTCTGCTGCCCCCTCGATGACCGCACCATCTGACAGCTGCGTCACCGTTTTCCGGTAGATGCGCTGCCATGGCGTCGCATCGGCCGGCACCGGCGGGATTCCGTCGCCCTTGCGTCGCTCGATTTCAGCCTCGTCAACCAGCATATCGCAACGCCCCTGATTGAAATCGATGCGAATGATGTCGCCGGTCCTGAGCCACGCAAGCCCGCCGCCTGCAGCACTTTCCGGGGAGGCATTGAGGATCGACGGACTGTCCGAAGTGCCGGACTGGCGCCCGTCACCGATCGTCGGCAAGCTCTTGATACCGCGCTTCAGGATATGATCCGGCGGCTGCATGTTGACCACTTCCGCAGAGCCCGGCCAGCCGAGCGGGCCGGCACCGCGGATGGCGAGGATCGTGTTCTCGTCGATGCCGAGCTCCGGATCGTTGATGCGCTTGTGGTAATCCTCCGAACCGTCGAAGACGACAGCCTTACCCTCGAAGACGCCTTCCCGGCCCGGCTCCTGCAGGTAACGCTTGCGGAAATCCTCGGATACGACGCTCATCTTCATGATGGCGAAATCGAAGAGGTTGCCCTTGAGTACGAGGAAGCCCGCACGCTCTTTCAGAGGCTCGCTGTAGGATTTGATGACGTCGCGGTCACGTGACTCTCGCCCGCTCAGGTTCTCCGCCATGGTCTTGCCGGTGACGGTGCGACAGTCACCATCGAGCTTGCCGGCCTGCAGCAATTCCCACATGACAGCAGGGGTGCCGCCGGCGCGATGGAACTTCTCGCCGAGATAGGCACCCGCCGGCTGCACATTCGCCAGCAGCGGAATATCGAAACCATGCACCTGCCAATCCTCGGGATACAACTCGACCCCAGCATGCTTCGCCATGGCGGCAAGATGCGGCTGGGCGTTCGTCGAGCCACCAATCGCGGAATTGGTCTTGATGGCATTGAGGAAGGCCTCGCGCGTCAGGACATCCGACGGCTTCAGGTCTTCGAGCACGATCTCGACTGCGCGACGGCCGGTGCGATAGGCCATCTGGCCGCGCTCACGATAGGCAGCCGGAATATTACCGCAGCCTGTCAGCGACAGGCCTAGCGCCTCGGCCAGCGCGTTCATGGTCGAGGCCGTGCCCATCGTGTTGCAATGGCCGACGGAGGGTGCCGAATCGAGTGCCGTCTGCAGGAATTCCTCTTCGTCGATCTCGCCAGCCGCGAGCTTCCGGCGCGACTGCCAGATCGCCATGCCCGAGCCGGCGAGTTTTCCTTCATGCCAGCCGTCGAGCATTGGCCCGCCGGAGAGAACAATCGCCGGAATATCGACCGTCGAAGCCGCCATGATCGCCGAAGGCGTGGTCTTGTCGCAGCCGGTCGTCAGCACAACACCGTCGAGCGGATAGCCGTAGAGAATTTCGACAAGGCCGAGATAGGCGAGATTGCGGTCGAGTGCTGCCGTCGGGCGCTTGCAGTTCTCGAAGATCGGATGCGTCGGAAATTCGATCGGGATGCCGCCCGCATCGCGGATGCCGTCCCGCACGCGCATTGCCAATTCGATATGGACGCGGTTGCAGGGGGTCAAATCGCTGCCGCTCTGGGCGATGCCGATGATCGGCTTGCCGGACCGCAGCTCCTCCGGCGTTACCCCGTAATTCATGAAGCGCTCCAGATAGAGCGCCGTCATGTCGATATGATCGGGATTGTCGAACCAGTCCTGCGAACGCAGGCGGCGCTTGGCGGTCTTGCTGTCGGTCATTTCTTTCCTCCCGGTCGGGCATTCCTGTCTTCGAGATGGAGCAGCAAGGCGCTGTGATCCGTCTCGCCGTTGCCCCTGGCAACAAATTCTGTGAATTCGGCATGAACCGCTTCCGTCAGCGGCAAGGTCAGGGAAAGGGCTTTCGCGGTCGCCATGACGGCGTCGAGATCCTTCAACTGGTTAGCCGAAGAACCACCCGGCGCGAACTGCCGGTCGATCATGCGCTTGCCGTGGATCTCCAGAATGCGGCTGTCCGCAAAGCCACCACGCACCGCATCCCGGAAAGCGGCCGGCGAACCACCGCCGGCCTCGATCAGCATCATCGCCTCCGCGACGGCGCCGATCGTCACTGCCACGATCTGCTGATTTGCGAGCTTCGCAAGCTGCCCTGCCCCATCGGGGCCGACGTGAGTGACGCGCCCCATCGGCGCAAAAACATCCGAGAGTTCAGCAATGACGGACGCATCCCCACCCGCCATGATGGCAAGCGCCCCTGCCGAAGCCCCGACCACGCCGCCGGAAACCGGCGCATCGATATGGCGGATGGCGTGCTTGGCAAGCTTCTCTGAGTGTTCCCGCGCGAAAGGTGGAGCGATCGAGCTCATGTCGATGGCAACAGCACCCGGCTTCATGGCCTCCGCCGTGCCCATGTCGAACAGCACCTGACTGACGGCCTGAGCATTGGTCAGCATGCAGATAACGATATCGGCCCCTGAGGCGGCTTCGGTGGGTGCGGAGGCGATAGTGGCACCATTGCCGGAAAGGGTCTCAGCCTTGGTTCGATCACGGTTCCAGACGGTGACGGAAAAGCCTGCGCCAAGCAGGCGCCGCGCCATCGGCGCGCTCATAAGGCCGGTGCCAAGGAAAGCGATCTTGCGCTTCCCGCTGTCTTTTGATGCGTGCGTCACCCAGCCCTCCCGAACTGTTGTCTGCCTTTGATAATCTCCTTACCTCAGCATGCAACAGTTTTGATGGACGTAACGCATTTTTGTCTCATACCCACAGCATCGGCCCGAAAATCGGAATCGATTTTTGGAAGCACTATGAGTAGATTCAAAGAGTTAAAGCGTCCTTTGGGCATCCGGATGGACGTACAAAGGACGCTTTAAAACGAAACGGGCGAGGACCAAGGCCCCCGCCCGATTTACCCGACAAAGGAGAGGTTATTCCGC
Source organism: Rhizobium sp. 768_B6_N1_8 (assembly GCF_051811225.1). Classification (NCBI taxonomy): domain Bacteria; kingdom Pseudomonadati; phylum Pseudomonadota; class Alphaproteobacteria; order Hyphomicrobiales; family Rhizobiaceae; genus Rhizobium; species Rhizobium sp. 768_B6_N1_8. The sequence goes on from NZ_JBPWPV010000001.1 coordinate 3,380,069, forward strand.
AGCGACCTTCATATGGTCGTCCTCGTCCTGCGGATGATTGTCGTTGTGCTGAACGAGCGGGCGGTTGCCCGTCATCCGGCGCAGAAGCACGTAGAATACCGGCGTCATGAAGATGCCGAAGAAGGTCACGCCGATCATGCCCGAGAAGACCGCGACACCCATGGCCGCGCGCATTTCGGAACCGGCACCGGTCGAGGTGACGAGCGGCACGACACCCATGATAAAGGCCATGGAGGTCATCAGGATCGGGCGCAGACGCAGGCGGCTGGCCTCGATCGCGGCTTCACGTGGCGTCCTGCCTTCGAACTCGAGTTCGCGGGCAAATTCCACGATCAGGATCGCGTTCTTGGCCGATAGACCGACAAGGACGACGAGGCCGATCTGCGTGAAGATGTTGTTGTCTCCACCGGTGAGCCAGACACCGGTCAAGGCGGCGAGAACACCCATCGGCACGATCATGATGATCGCAAGCGGGAGTGTCAGGCTCTCATACTGGGCAGCAAGCACCAGGAAGACGAGCAGCAAGGCCAGCGGGAAGACGACGACGCTGGAGTTACCGGCGAGGATCTGCTGGTAGGTCAGGTCCGTCCACTCGAAGTCGATGCCAGCGGGAAGTGTCTCATGCAGGATCTTCTCGATTGCCGCCTGAGCCTGCCCGGAGGAGAAGCCCGGTGCCGGACCGCCGTTGATATCGGCAGCAAGGAAGCCGTTATACCGGTTCGCACGCTCCGGACCAGTGCTTGCGTCCACCTTCAGGAGGGCTGCAAGCGGGATCATCTGGCCCGATGCCGAGCGAACCTTCAACTGGCCGATATCTTCCGGCTGGGCGCGGAACTTGGCATCAGCCTGCACACGGACGCTGTAAGTGCGGCCGAAGGCGTTGAAGTCGTTCACATAGAGCGAGCCAAGATAGATCTGCAGCGTCTGGAAGACGTCGGTGACGGAAACTCCGAGCTGCTCGGCCTTGGCGCGGTCGAGATCGGCATAGAGCTGCGGCACGTTGATCTGGAAGCTGGAGAACAGGCCGGCCAGTTCAGGCGTCTGATAGGCCTTCGCAAGCACGGCCTTCGTGGCTTCGTCGAGCGCCTGGTTGCCCAAGCCCGCGCGATCCTCGATCTGCAGTTTGAAACCACCCGTCGTGCCGAGGCCGTTGACCGGCGGCGGCGGGAACATGGCGATGAAGGCGTCCTGGATGGCGCCGAACTTCTGGTTCAGGGCCATGGCAATTGCCCCACCCGAAAGATCAGGCGTCTTGCGCTCCTCGAAATCCTTCAGCGTCACGAAGACGATGCCAGCGTTCGAAGAGTTGGTGAAGCCGTTGATCGACAGGCCCGGGAAGGCGATCGCGTTGGCAACGCCCGGCTGCGCCAGAGCGATGTCGGTCATACGCTTGATGACGTCTTCCGTGCGGTCGAGGCTTGCAGCATCCGGCAACTGGGCAAAACCGATCAGATACTGCTTGTCCTGCGACGGCACGAAGCCGCCCGGCACCGTATTGAAGATGCTGTATGTCGCTCCGACCAGCACAAGATAGATCACCATGACGATGCTCTTGCGCGATACCAGACCGCCGACGCCCTTGCCGTAGGCGTTCGAACCGGCGCCGAAAGCGCGGTTGAAGCCGCGGAAGAACCAGCCGAAGATCGCGTCCATGAACCGCGTCAGCCAGTCCTTCGGCGCATGGTGCCCCTTCAGGAGAAGGGCGGCAAGCGCCGGAGACAGCGTCAGCGAATTGAAGGCCGAAATGACAGTCGAGATCGCGATCGTCAGCGCGAACTGGCGATAGAACTGACCCGACAGACCGGAGATGAAGGCGAGCGGCACGAAGACCGCGACAAGCACCAGCGCGATCGCGATGATCGGGCCGGAGACTTCCTTCATGGCCTTGTAAGTCGCCTGACGCGGACTGAGCCCAGCCTCGATGTTGCGTTCGACGTTTTCAACGACGACGATCGCGTCATCCACAACGATACCGATCGCCAGCACCAGGCCGAAAAGGCTGAGTGCATTGATCGAGAAGCCGAACATGTACATGACCGCGAATGTACCGATGATGGATACCGGAACGGCAATCAGCGGGATGATCGAGGCACGCCATGTTTGCAGGAACAGGATGACGACGAGAACGACGAGCGCGATGGCTTCGAGCAGCGTGTCGATGACCTTCTCGATCGAGGCGCGAACGAACTTCGTCGTATCATAGACGATCTCGTACTTCACGCCTGAAGGCATGGCCAACTGCAGCTCGTCCATCGTCGCGCGGACATTGTCGGCGATCTCGATTGCGTTCGAACCCGGCGCCTGGAGAACGGCAACGGCGACAGCCGGCTTGCCGTCGAGCAGCGAACGCAGCGTGTAGTCGGCGGCACCCAGTTCGATCCGGGCAACATCGCGCAGACGGGTGATCTCGCCATTGGCGCCCGTCTTGACGATGATGCTGCCGAACTCCTCGGGCGTGCGCAGACGACCCTGGGCGTTCACGTTGAGCTGAAGATCGACACCCTTCTGGCTCGGCGAAGCGCCGATGATGCCGGCAGCGGCCTGGACGTTCTGCGAGCTGATCGCATTGCTGATGTCGCTTGCGGCAAGATTATGCTCGGCTGCCTTCTGCGGATCGATCCATACACGCATGGAATAGTCGCCGGCACCGAAGACCTGCACCTGGCCGACACCGGCGATACGGGCTAGCCGGTCCTTGACGTTCAGCGTCGCATAGTTGCGCAGATATGTGATGTCATGGCTGTTCCCGTCAGAGACAAGGTTGACGACCATGATGAAGTCGGGCGAGCTCTTGACCGTGGTTATGCCGAGCGCGCGAACTTCCGCCGGCAGGCGCGGTTCGGCCTGCGACACGCGGTTCTGCACGAGCTGCTGTGCCTTGTCCGCATCAGTGCCGAGCTTGAAGGTGACGGTGACGTTCAAGGCGCCGTCAGACGTTGCCTGGCTGGACATGTAGAGCATGCCCTCGACGCCGTTGATCTGTTCTTCGAGCGGTGTGGCCACCGTTTCGGCGATGACCGACGGGTTTGCGCCGGGATAGGTGGCATGCACGACGATCGACGGCGGCACGACCTCCGGATATTCGGAGATCGGCAGCGCCCGGAGGCCGATGAGGCCGGCGACCACGATGAGGACCGAAAGAACACCGGCAAAGACCGGGCGGTCGATAAAGAATCTGGATATGTTCATTTTAACGCCCTCTCCGGGGTGAACATGGATGCAAAGTCCCTCGCCGGCGGCTCGAAGGCGCACCGGCAGGTCATGTTGTCTAGGGTAACGGCCGCCTCCCCGAGGGAAGGAAGCTCAGATCTTACTGAGCGGTCGCGACCTTCTCTTCCATCTGGGGTGCTACGACTGCACCCGGACGGATACGCTGAAGGCCGTTGACGACGATCTTGTCGCCGACTTCGAGGCCGTCTTCGACCACGCGTTGGCCATCGAACAGCGAACCAAGCTTGATCTGCCGGTAGTTGACCTTGTTCTCACCATCGACAACGAAGACGAACTTCTTGTCCTGGTCGGTGCCGACTGCGCGGTCGCTGATGACGATCTTGTTCTCGGCCTTCGGCTGGCCCATGCGCACCCGAACGAACTGACCGGGGATCAGCTTGCCGCCGGGATTGTCGAAGACTGCCCGCACGGCAATGGTGCCGCTGGCAGCATCGACTTCGTTGTCGACCAGCTGAAGCTTGCCCTTGATCGGCGTTCCCTCATCGGCAAGCGTGCCGATTTCAACCGGGATCTGTTCAACGGCCGGCAATGCGGCGTCGGTTGCCGGAAGCTCCGAAAGAGCCTTCGTGACCATCTCTTCGCTGGCATTGAAGCTTGCATAGATCGGATCGACAGAGACAAGCGTCGTCAGTTCAGGCGAAGCCGAACCGGCTGCAACGATGTTGCCGACCGTGACCTCGATCTTGCCGATACGGCCGGAAACCGGTGCCTTAACCTGCGTATAATCGAGATCGAGCTGCGCGGACTGGAGAGCCGCCTGTGCCGAACGCAGGCTTGCCTGGGCTTCGGCCAGTGTGCTCTGACGCTGGTCGAGGTCGCTCTGCGAAATCGTCCGGTTGTCTGAGAGACGGCGACCGCGGTCGAGTTCCGTCTGCGCCAGGCTGACCTTGGCTTCGGCCGAAGCGACCTGACCTTGCGCCTGGGATACGGCCGCCTGATAGGGGGCGGGATCGATGGCGAAAAGCAGATCGCCCTGCTTGACCAGGGCACCTTCGCGGAAATGCACGGACTGGATGGCACCCCCAACGCGGGGACGGATCTGAACACGGTCGATAGCCTCAAGACGACCGGAGAAATTCTCCCAGTTCGTCACATCACGGCTGGCGACGACGGCAACCGTCACCGGCACAGCGGGAGGCTGCGCAGGTTCAGAGGCGGCCGTGGCGGTTGCGCTCATCGGCAGTTCGAAAAAGATGGCAGCGGCCGAAACGGACGCAGCAACACCCAGACCGGCGCCCACTAGGGCCCAGCGCTTACTTCTGGACGTCATTGGTACTCTCCTTGCGGCCCCGAATGGCCGTAAAAATCAGTTCGTCTTCAATGCAATTGTGGCTGAACGCTCACGTCCTGAAGAAAATCTCCAAAGTGGCGGCTGACGTTGCCCTGCCACGTGGAAGTCCCCTCAGATTTTCCGCCGTAAATGGATGGCCAACCTGTCCCGGCGGGAAGAACATGCTGGCGCACGCCAACACCTGCCTTCTTCAGGCGAGCGGCGTAACCGATAGTTTCGTCGTGCAGCGGATCATCCTCCGCTGTAAAAATCAGAGCAGGCGCAACACCTGATATACGCGAGCACAGGCAAGGCGCGGCATAGGGATGACAACCGCCACCACTCAGGTAGTGGCTCCAGCCTTCCGTCCAGCGCTGGCGCATGCCAATTTTGTCCGCCTTGCGGATGGAGGACGTACCCATGAATGGATCGAGAAGCGGCGAAAGTAGGATCTGGCCGTCAAGCGCATCCGGCATCTGGTCGCGGGCCTTCAACGCCACACCGGCGGCCACATTGCCGCCCGCCTCTTCGCCGGCGACGAACAGCAGTGACTTGCGGTCGCCGAGGCCGGCCTTCTTGAGAGCGAGATAGGAAAAGATCGAAAAGGAAATTTCGAGCGCCTTCGGAAAGACATTGCCCGAAAGCGTACTGTAATCCGCGGAAACGACGATCGCGCCTGCCTTTGCGAGGCTGGCGGCAATCGGGCGATCAGCATTGGGGTCGCTGTCGAGAAACGCGCCGCCATGCAGATAGAGAACGATCGGCGGACCCTTGCCGAAATCGGCGCCCATGTAGACGCGCGCAGAAACGGGGCCAGCGGCCACCTTTTCCAGCACCATGTCCTTAATTTCGGGCACCATAATCTCTATCTCTTCGCTGCTTTGCAGATGGACGGATGACGCCCGTCTCTTGCATTTTGCACTAAAAAGATATTGTTATTCAAAACCGGGAATAAGAAGCGATATCGCGATAACACTATTCCAAATCCCGAACAATGTTGCAACGCAAACTGCGGAATTGAACCGATGGATCAACTCTCGGCAATGCGCGTCTTCATCCGCGTAGTGGAGACGGGCAATTTCACCCGCGCCGCCGACATGCTCGCCATGCCCAAGGCGACGGTGACCAATCTCATTCAAGGACTGGAAGCGCATCTGCGCACCAAGCTCCTCAACCGCACCACCCGCCGTGTCATGGTGACGACGGATGGCGCCCTTTATTACGAACGCGCCGCGCAGATCATTTCCGAACTTGAGGAGTTGGACGGCAGTCTTTCAAACTCCCAGAGCCTGCCGACGGGCAGGCTGCGCGTCGAGATGGCGGGCGCCTTTGCCGATTCCATTCTGGTGCCGGCGCTCTGTGATTTCTATCAGCGTTATCCCGATATCCGCATCGACCTCGGCGTCGGCGACCGCACCGTCGACTATCTCGCTGAAAACGTCGACTGTGCTCTGCGCGCCGGCACGCCGGCCGACCAGTCGCTGATTGCGAGGCGCGTTTCGGAGATCGAAATGGTCACCTGCGCCGCACCCCTCTACGTCGAGAAATTCGGCCTGCCGCAGCGGCCGGAAGAGCTTGAAACGGAACATTATTCTGTCAATTATTTTCGCGCCCAGAACAATCGCACGGTGCCTTTCGAATTCCGGAAGGGTAACGAGATCATTGAGGTTAATCCGCGCTACATTCTCTCGGTCAACGACAGCCGCACCTATATGACGGCAGCTCTTGCCGGCCTCGGCCTCGCCCAGATCCCGATCTTCATGGCTCGTGAGCCACTGGCAAAGGGGGAACTGATTCAGACTCTGCCGGAATGGACGCGCGAGTCGCTGCCGCTCTACGTTGTCTATCCGCCGAACCGGCATCTCAGCAACAAGGTTCGCGTCTTCGTCGACTGGCTGGTGAAACTGCTGGCAGATGCCAAACTCAACGCCCACTGACATAGAGCCATTGGTAGAAAAGAAGCGGCCCGTGATGGGAGGGATAACCGTCACGGGCCTTGATCTGATGTCTGAAACTGAAGGCCTGTCGCACCGCAGGAAAGGCGCGGCAGGCCCTGGAGTGGAGGTCGGGAGGCGGGCGGCGATTGCCGTCCGCCTCCGTCCATTTTGATATAGGTGCGCTTAGCCGGATAGTAAGGGGCCGCACCCAAGAGACCGTTCACAAGTTTGCGACGATCTTTATCCGTTCGTGACGGGCTTCAGCAGATCCTCGATGCCGATGCGGCGGAAGAGTTCGGCGCGCACGCGGTCCGCAACGCCGTTGACGATCTCCGCGCCGTCTTCCGACGGATCGATATGGGTACGGAACGGCCGTTTTCCGAAGGGCATGTTCACGACATCGACGATGGCGGTCGCAACGGAAGCGGCATCTGCATCAGCGGGTTCGAGCGAGGCAAGACCTTTCAGCGCCTGTTCCGGCAGGCCCTTATAGGGACCTTCATTATATTCGGCGGCGCGGGCGGCATCGGCAGGCGAGCCGGAATGGGCGAAGTGGTTCGTACCCTTGGTGAAGGCGCCGGGAACGATGATTGCCGTTTCGATGCCCCACCGGGTTAGCTCACTGGCATAGGAAACGGCAAGCGAGTCCATGGCGGCCTTGGCGGCGAAATAGGGAGCAAGGTACGGAGGCGTACCGCCGCGGGTGCTGGAGGAAGAAACCCAGACAACCAGTCCCTTGCCCTGCTTGCGCAGATGCGGCAGCACCGCGCGGTTTACACGCTGGGTCGACAGCACGTTGATATCGAAAAGCTCTGCATATTGCTCCGGCGTAAAGGCTTCGGCCGGACCGAAGGACATATGACCGGCATTGTGGATGATCGTATCGATATGGCCTTCGGCGGCGATCACCTTGGCGATCCCGGCCTCGGCGGAGGCATCCGAGGCGACATCCAGTTCGACAGCCTTCAACTCGACGCCGTTTTCTTTGGAGAAGGCCTCCACTGCCTCGACTTGCGGCCGGTTGCGGCCTTCGGTTTCACGCATCGAGGCATAGACGGTGTGACCGGCCTTGGCGAGAGCGCGGGCGGTAAGAGCGCCGAAACCGCTGGAAGCGCCGGTGATGACGATGACTTGCTTGCTCATGATCCTATTCCTTCTGTGAGAGTGGGGCGGCGCGACACCGCCACGAGTTTGCGTCAGACCATGCCGCCATTGGCACGCAGCACCTGACCGTTGACCCAAGCACCATCAGGGCCGGCGAGGAAGGCAACGACACCAGCAATATCCTCAGGCGTTCCGAGACGTTCCAACGGGTTTGCCTTGGCAAGGTGGTCGATGAGTTCGTCGGACTTGCCGTTGAGGAAGAGATCGGTGCCTGTCGGACCGGGGGCGACCGAGTTGACGGTAATCTGGCGGCCACGCATTTCCTTGGACAGGATCGCGCCCATCGTCTCGACGGCGGCCTTCGTGGCGGCGTAGACGCTATAGGCTTCCGGCTTCAGGCCAACGACCGAGCTCGAGAAGTTGATGACCCGGCCACCGTCACGCAGTCGCTTGGCAGCTTCGCGCAACGTGTTGAACGTGCCCTTGAGGTTTACGCTGATCTGGCGGTCGAAGGTGGCATCGTCCACATCGGCAAGACGGGAGAGCAGCATGATACCGGCATTGTTGACGAGGACGTCGACACCGCCGAAGGCTGCCTCTGCAGCATCGAACATGCGGCGCACGGCGTCCGCATCGGCAACGTCGGCCTGCGCCGTCAGGGCCTTGCCGCCGGCCTTCTCGATCCTCTGGGCCAGTTCTTCGGCGAGCGCCGCGTTGCCAGCGTAGTTGATAACGACGGTGAAGCCGTCCTTTGCGAGACGTTCTGCAATCGAAGCACCGATGCCGCGCGAAGCGCCGGTAACGAGAGCGACCTTGTTTTGATTGGCAGACATTTTCTTCTCCTTTGGTTCGGCGCCGCAGCGCCCTTTCGATGAGAAGAAGATGTCCCTTTTCACTTTGCGGATAATCGGCCATTATTCGGCATCACTATCCGGGAAACACGAACAAAATAAAATGGACAGATTCGATGCCATGCGGGTCTTTTCCCGCGTCGTGGAGCGCCGCAGCTTCACGCTTGCCGCCGAAGATACCGGCCTGCCGCGCTCGACGGTGACGGACGCGGTCAAGCAGCTGGAAGCCCGCCTCGGCGTGCGCTTGCTCCAGCGCACGACGCGCCATGTCAGCCCGACGCTCGACGGCGAAGCCTATTACCAGCGCTGTCTATCGATTCTGGCCGATATCGAGGATGCCGAAGGCGCCTTCGCCGGTGCTAAGCCGAAGGGGCTGCTGCGGGTCGATGTGCACGGCACGCTCGCCCGGCATTTCGTGCTGCCGAGCCTGCCGTCCTTTCTGGAAACCTATCCCGATATCGAGTTCTATATGAGCGAGGGCGACCGCCTGGTAGATCTGGTGCGCGAGGGCATCGACTGCGTGCTACGCGTCGGCACTCCGCAGGACAGCGAGATGGTTGCGCGGCGAGTCGCCATGCTGGATGAGATCACCCTCGCCTCGCCATCCTATATCGCCGCTTTCGGTCAGCCCGGGCATCCCGACAAGCTGGATACACACCGCATGGTCGGCTTCCGTGCGACCGGCAGCGCCGGCCCTCTGCCCCTGGAATTCATCGTCGACGGCAGCGTGCGCAACATCACGATCCCCGCGACTGTGACCGTCAACGCCGCCGAAAGCTACATTTCCGCCGCTCGCATGGGGCTAGGCATGATCCAGATCCCGCGTTACCACGCCGAACAGGATCTTGCTGCCTGCACCCTGGTCCAAATGCTGGCCGATTTCCCGCTCACGCAGACGCCGGTTTCGCTGCTCTATCCGCGCAACCGCCAGCTCTCGCCGCGCGTGCGCGTCTTCATCGACTGGCTGGTGAAGGTCTTTGCTCGACAAAATTCCGAAAACACGGTTCACTCATATTAGCACTCTCGGAGGAACGAACATGGCACTCAGCGACACCATGGTTTACCAGACGGATGAGGGCTTCGTCGTCGAGTTCGGCAACGAGGGTGAAGACAGGATTGCAGTCACGCTGCGCAACGCCCCCGATCTCACGCACGAAAATGCCATAGCCAAGGCAAAAGCATTGCTTTCTTCCGCATTCGAGCCCGTTCACGGCGACGGCGCCCGCAGCAAGGATGCTGCGCTCCTTGAAGAAGAGCTGCAGGAAGGCCTCGAAGATTCCTTCCCGGCGAGCGATCCGGTTTCCGTCACCAGTTCGTCGATTTCGATACGCGACCCCAATGCCGGCCACTAGATCTGCTTTGAGATGATGTTGTCGATGCCGCGCGAGCCAGCCGGCGAACGATTGTTCCGGGTGGCAGATCGGCGAAGGGAATGCTATCGGCAATTTCCATGACGATCGAAACGACTGATGGCGCGATCGGCGCCGGCCCGCTTGCCGGGGAGAGCCTGCGCCACTTCTTCGAACGCGATGCGATCGAGGTCGCTCGCGATCTTCTCGGCTGCCACCTCACGGTCAACGATACAGGTGGGCGGATCACCGAGACGGAAGCTTATTACCCGGATGACGCGGCCTCCCACAGTTTCCGTGGTCCAACGAAGCGCAATGGCGCCATGTATGGCCATCCGGGCAATGTCTATATCTACCGCATCTATGGCATGTACTGGTGCCTGAACTTCGTCTGCACACCGGGCTCGGCGGTATTGATTCGCGCGCTGGAGCCGGAAATCGGTCTGGCTGCGATGATTGATCGGCGAGGCACTGATGCGTTGACACAGCTTTGCAGCGGCCCCGGCAAGCTCTGCCAAGCACTCGATATCGATATCTCCATCAACGACCGGACGCTCGACCAGCCACCCTATGCGATCTCGCCTTCCGCGCCTGTGCCCATCGTCTCGGGCAAGCGGATTGGCATTACGAAAAATGCCGAAGCACCATGGCGCTTCGGCATTCAGGGATCGCGATATCTGAGCAAGCCGTTCCGCTAAATGGGAATCTTCAACGTCATTCCATGACGGCGCTATGGTCCACGGCCGGCGCGGCCTTCGGCTTGCGCAGCAGCAGAACTAGCGGCATGACGGCGAGCGACATCAGCATCAGCAGCTTGAAGTCGTCCATATAGGCGATGATGGTCGACTGCAGCGTGATGACGTCGTTAAGCGCCGCGCGGCCGACCGCCGTCAGCGGGCTGAGACCTTGTGCGGCCGTCGCATTGAAGGCGTGGTTGAACGGCGTCACATAGGCCGCAATCGACTCATGGTTGCTCTGCGTGTTCTCGACAATCAGTGCCGAGACAATCGAAATGCCGACAGAGGAGCCGATGTTTCGCGACAGGTTATAGAGGCCGGTTCCGTCGCCGCGCATCTGGGCCGGCAGCGTCGCAAAGGCAATCGTCGTCAGCGGCACGAAGAGGAAGCCGAGACCGGCGCCCTGGATGAAGCCGACCGAGATGATCGTCCATTGCGAGACGTCGGGCGTCCAGCCGGTCATGTCGTACATCGCCCAGGCCGTCAGCCCGAGACCGAGCAGCAGCAGCCAGCGCGTATCCACCTTGCCGATCAACCGACCGACAATGAACATGCAGAGCATGGTGCCAAGGCCGCGCGGTCCCATGACGATACCCGCCGTAGTGACCGGATAACCCATCAGCGTCTGCAGATATGGCGTCATCAGCGCCAGTGAGGCGAGATAGGTGATGCCGATCACGAAGATGAAGATCATGCTGACGGTAAAATTCTGGTCGAGGAACAGCCGCGGATTGACGAAGGATTTCTCCGCCGTCAGCGTATGTACCAGGAGCAGATAGAAGGCTGCGGCGCAGACGATCGCCTCGACCATGATCTCGCCGGAGGAGAACCAGTCGAGCTGCTCGCCGCGGTCGAGGAAAAGCTGTAGCGCCGCAATGAACAGGCTCATCATCCCGAAGCCGAACCAGTCGAGCTTGGCGAGCGCATCCCTCTTCGTCTCCGAGACGAATATGACGATGCCGGCAAAGGCGAGCGCGCCGATCGGAATGTTGATGTAAAAGACCCAGCGCCAGCTGATATTGTCCGTCAGCCAGCCGCCGATGACAGGACCCAGAACCGGCCCGACCATGACCGAGACGCCGAATAGGGCCATGGCCGAGCCGCGCTCCTCGGCGGAATAGATGTCGAGGAGGATGCCCTGGGAAAGCGGAACCAGCGAGGCGCCGAACAGGCCCTGCAGCAGGCGGAAGGCAACGATCTGCGGCAGCGACTGCGCCAGACCGCAAAGCACGGAGGCGACAACGAAGCCGACAATCGCCGTCAGCAACACACGTTTGCGGCCGAACTTGGCAGCAAGAAAGCCAGACGGCGGCGTCATGATCGCGGCCGCGACGATGTAGGAGGTCAAAACCCAGTTGATCTGGTCGGCGGAGGCCGAAACGCTGCCCTGGATATAGGGCAGCGCCACGTTGGCGATCGTCGTATCCAGCGCCTGCATGATGACGGCCAGGATGACGCAGGCCGTGATCGCGCCGCGATTGGCAACCGGGGTTGCCGGTGATGCAGGAGCAGTGCTCATGGCCGTTACTCGTGGCTGTTGCCGTGGCCCAAAAGGTTGTTGACGAAATCAGGCAGGCCGCGCGCATGGCCGGTATCGACATCGACCACCGTGCTCATGCCGACGCGAAGCGGCGGCTTGCCCTGAGAGTCGTCGATGCTGACGCGCATCGGAATGCGCTGTACGACCTTTACCCAGTTGCCGGTCGTATTCTGTGCCGGCAGCAGCGAGAAGGAAGAACCCGATGCCGGGCTGATGCTCTCGACCTTGCCCTTCCACATGACGCCCGGATAAGTGTCGACGTAGATATCGACCGACTGGCCGGGCTTGACGTAGGTGAGTTCGGTTTCCTTCGGGCTCGCGGCGATCCACAGATGCGAGGTCGAAACTAGCGAGAAGGCCTGCTGCGAAGCCTGGAGGTAGGAGCCGACCTGCAGCGCGTTGACGTTGGTCACGATGCCGTCGAAGGGCGCCTTGACGACGCTGTGGTCGAGCTCGCGCTGAGCGTTGTCGACCTGCGATTTGGCCTGCAGGTACAGCGGGTTTTCCTCGACCGGCTGTTCGGCATTGCCGCCGAGCTGGGCAAGCGTCGTTGCGGCTTCCGCCTTGGCGACGGAAACCTTCTGCTGCGCGGCCTCGAGATTGTGCTTGGCTTCGTCATAGGCCGACTGTGTCGCGCTGCCGTTGTTGACGAGATTTTGCTGCCGGTCGAACTGATCCTGGTAATAGGGCAGATCGGCTTCAGCCTGCGTGATTTCGGCGAGCGACTGCTGATAGCTGGCCTTGAGGTTCATGATCTGGTTGCGCTGCGCGCCGAGCTGCGCCTTGGCGCCATCGAGCGCGATCTTGAAGGAATCAGAGCGCAGGCTGAAGAGCACCTGCCCCGCCTTGACCTGCTCGTTCTCATGAACGTTGATCTGCTCGACGAGACCGGAAACGTCGGTCGTGATGCCCACCATGTCCGCCTGGATATACGCATTGTCGGTCGACATGATCTGACCGCCATTGACGTAGTAGTAGCCGCCGACGACGAGCGCCACCGGCAGCAGGGCAAAGAGGACGGGACGGGTGAAGCTGCGCCGGCGGCGGACCTTGTTGCCGCCAGGCGCAGCCACCGCGGCAGCCGCGGGCGCTGAATTGGATGAAGGCGCCTCAGCCACCGTTTCCGGTTGTTGGGGAATTTCTTTTTCTTCGACAGGGTTCTTGGCATTCGCGTCGGACACGACGCGCAGGGGGGATTGATCAGCCATGTTTCGTCTCATTCTCGGCGACCGGACTCCGGCACGCCTGCACCAGGTTCGTCTTCATTACGGATAGGATGTGGAAAAGCTGGTCGCGCTGTTCGGGTGTTATGCTTTCCAGCGCCTCGCCGCGGGTCACGTCGCCGATCTCTCGCATTTCGGCGAGAATCGGATGGGCTGCTTCACGCATGTAGAGCAGCCAGATGCGCCTGTCGGTCGGGTGCTGGCGGCGCTCGATCAGGCCGCGCTCGGCGAGCTTGTCGAGGATGCGGACCAGCGTGATCGGCTCGATTTCGAGGATCTCGGCAAGCCCGCTCTGATGGATGCCCTCATTATTGGCGAGATAGGCAAGCGTCTGCCACTGAGACCGCGTCAGCCCAAGGTCCTTTGCGCGCTGCTCGAACCGTTTGCGAAGCAGACGGGCCACGTCGTGCAGAAGAAAACCGAGTGTTGGATTGTTGGTCATATACCTTCGCCGGCTAGTAATAAGCATCCTTATGATATTGGTAGATATATTGAGCATATGCAGTGCACAAGGATACAACCTCAAGATTCCGCACCTGCGGCCAAAATGCCGCAGCCCACACCTAGCAGAGCCTTCGATCCGGTCTTTCGAAAGGTTCAAGCAGCGGCCGAAACTCGTCTCAGCAATTTGACAAAGCGAGGCATCGGCGGAAATGCCGGGGGTTTGCGGAACTCCAAATCAATGCAATCAATTGGCATTTGCAATTTTTGGATTCTCCCGTTTATAGTCTGCCTTCATAGAGTTAGGGAGAAGCAGGATTTTCTTCCTCCGGTTGATTTCGAGGTGCTGGCCTGCACCTGTCATCTTCCCGGCAGCCAAGCATGAGTAGAATTCGGACTTAGGACGAAGGCTCATGTTTTCGTTCCAGCAGACATAAACAGCTTATCTCAGGCATAGGTTCAGGCGGCCGCGTTCGGCCGCCCGCAAGGGGGACCGGAATGGCTTATTCGCTTCGACAGATATTGGCGCTCGGCTGCTTTGCCGCCTTCCTGCCGCTCATTGCTGAGGCACAGCAGGCGCCTGCTCCCCCGCCCGTCACCGTCGCCAAACCCGTCGTGCGCGATGTGGTCGATAGTGATGAGTTCATCGGCCGTTTCGAACCTGTCGATGAGGTCTCAGTCCGCTCGCGTGTCGGTGGTTACCTGCAGGAAATCGACTTCACCGACGGCGCTCTGGTGAAACAGGGCGACCGGCTCTTCGTCATCGATCAGAGGCCGTTCGTAACCGCGCTCAATCAGGCCAATGCCGCGCTCGAAGCGTCGAAATCGGCTCTGGTCTTTGCCGATGCGCAATATAAGCGCGCCCAGTCGCTTGCTTCGAGCGGCAGCCAGTCGGCGCAGACGCTGGACGATCGCCGCCGCGAATTCGATTCAGCGCAAGCCAATGTCCGCGGCGCGCAGGCTGCAGCCGATCGCGCGGCTCTCGACATGGAATATACCGAGATTACCGCGCCGCTCAGCGGCCGCATCGACCGCCGCCTGATCTCCGCCGGCAACCTCGTGCAGACCGACCAGACGGTGCTGACGACGATCGTTTCCCTCGACCCGATCGATTTCTATTTCGACGTCGACGAGCGCCGCCTGCTGAATTTCGCCGACACCGCACGCAAGCTCGGCAAGGTTCTCCAGCAGGGCGGTGGCGGACTGGATGTGACAGTCACGATCTCGGATCCCAATGCCAAGCCATTCAAGGGAAAACTCGATTTCGCCGAGAACCGGATCGACAACGAGAGCGGCACCATTCGTCTGCGCGCCCGCTTCCCCAACCCCGATCTAGTCCTTCAGCCCGGCCTCTTCGGTCGCATCCAGGTCGAAGCCTCCAACACCTATCAGGCCATTC
The DNA here is from genome assembly GCF_051811225.1 of Rhizobium sp. 768_B6_N1_8. NCBI lineage: Bacteria > Pseudomonadati > Pseudomonadota > Alphaproteobacteria > Hyphomicrobiales > Rhizobiaceae > Rhizobium > Rhizobium sp. 768_B6_N1_8. The sequence continues at coordinate 3,395,151 of NZ_JBPWPV010000001.1, forward strand.
TCGTTCCTGACGAGGCAATCGGCGCAGACCAGAATGAGCGTGTCGTCTATGTCGTCGGTACCGACGGCACGGTATCGACCAAGCCCGTGAGGCCCGGTCCGCGGCTCTATGGCTACCGCGTCATTCGCGAAGGCCTCGACGGCACCGAGACGATCATCGTCAATGGCCTGATACGCGCCCGGCCCGGCGCAAAGGTAACACCTCAGATGACCGAACTGCCGAAGGAGCGGACGGACGCGCCGCCGGAAACCGCCGGTGCGGAGAGCGGCCAATGAGATTTGCCCATTTCTTCGTAGACCGGCCAATCTTTGCGGCCGTCATTTCGATCGTTCTTCTCGTGGTCGGCAGCATCGCCTATACGCAATTGCCGGTCTCTCAATATCCGGAGATCGCGCCGCCGACCATCGTCGTGCGCACCTCCTATCCGGGCGCCGACCCGCAGACGATCGCCGATACGGTTTCAACCCCGCTCGAGCAGCAGATCAACGGCGTCGAAGACATGCTCTACATGTCTTCTTACTCCAGCGCCGATGGCGCCATGTCGCTGACGATCACCTTCAAGCTCGGCACCGATCTCGACAAGGTCCAGGTTCTTGTCCAGAACCGCGTTTCTATCGCCCTGCCCCGTCTTCCCGAGGAAGTTCAGCGGCTTGGCGTGACCACCGACAAGAGCTCGCCTGACCTGATGATGGTGGTGCACCTCCTGTCGCCGTCGCACCGCTATGATCAGCTCTACGTCTCGAATTATGCCCGCAACCGCATACGCGACGTTCTCGTACGCCTTGACGGCGTCGGCGATGTGCAACTCTTCGGCGAGCGCCAATATTCGATGCGAATCTGGCTGGATCCGGAAAAGCTCTCCGCCTACGGAATGACATCCGATGACGTCGTTGCCGCATTGAGAGACCAGAACGTCCAGGTATCGGGCGGCAAGATCGGCGCGCCACCGGTCACCGGCAAGAATGCGTTCGAATATACGGTGCGAACGGACGGACGTTTCTCGGATGTGCGCCAGTTCCGCTACGTCATCGTGAAATCGACGGCCACCGGCCGGCTTGTGGCCTTGCAGGATGTCGCCCGCATCGAGCTTGGCGCACAAGACTACGTCACCAACAGCTATCTCAACAATGACCCCGCAGTTGCTCTCGGCATCTTCGCCCGACCGGGAACCAATGCACTGGATACCGCCCATCAGATCCAGGGCATCATGAAGGATCTTTCGCAGAACTTCCCACAGGGTCTGGAGTACCGCATCGTCTACGATACGACCGAATTCATCTCGGATTCGATCAATGAAGTCTACAGGACCATCGCCGAAGCGGCGATCCTCGTGGCAATCGTCGTCCTCGTCTTCCTGCAATCCTGGCGAACTGCCCTCATTCCGATCATCGCCATCCCCGTATCGCTGATCGGCACTTTCGCGGTCCTGCTCGCCTTCGGCTTCTCGCTCAATATGCTGACGCTGTTCGGCCTCGTCCTTGCGATCGGCATCGTTGTCGACGACGCGATCGTGGTGGTGGAAAATGTCGAGCGAAACCTGGCGCGCGGCATGACCCCGAAACAGGCGGCGCACGTCACGATGGACGAAGTCGGGACCGCCGTGGTCGCCATCTCGCTGGTGCTGATCGCAGTGTTCGTGCCGACGGCCTTCATTCCCGGCATTTCCGGACAATTCTACAAACAATTCGCGGTGACGATTTCAGTCACCACGGCAATTTCCGCATTGAATTCGCTGACGCTGTCGCCTGCGCTCGCAGGCATATTGCTGAAAACCCACGATCACGAGACCAAGCGCAAGAATATCTTCTCCCAGCTGGGAAGCGGGCTTGCCAACGGCTTCAACCGCGGATTCGATCGGATGAGTTCCGGCTATTCCTGGATCGTTCGGCATCTGGTCAGCAGTTGGGTAGGATTGACAGCTTCGCTTATTGTCTTCGCCGGCCTGCTGGGCGCGACCTGGTACATGGGACAGAAAGTTCCCTCGGGGTTCATCCCGACCATGGACCAGGGTTACGCAATCATCGTCATCCAGCTTCCGGACGGCGCTTCGCTTGCGCGTACCGACGCCGTCGTCAAACAAGTGGGTGACATTGCCCGCACGGTGCCGGGCGTCGGCAATGCCGTGCAATTTGCCGGTTTCAGCGGGGCAACTTTCACCAATGCCTCGAATGCCGGCGTCGTCTTCGTCCCGTTCAAATCCTTTGCCGAACGTGAAGAAGGTGGCGAAACCGCCAACAAGATCATCGGCGAACTCTACGGCAAGCTGCAAAGCATCCAGGAAGCCTTCATCATCGCCATCCCGCCGCCATCCGTGCGCGGCGTCGGCAATTCCGGCGGCTTCAAGATGCAGATTTCGGATCTTGAAAACGCGGACATGACGCGTGTCCTTGGTCTAGCCCGCCAGATGATGGGTGCCGCAGCCACGACTCCGGGCCTGACCGGCGTCTTCACGACATTCTCGGACGCAAGCCCGCAATATTTCCTCGCGATCGATCGCGACAAGGCACGTTTCCTGAACGTGCCAATCCCCAACATCTTCAACGCACTGTCCATCAACCTCGGCGTTGCCTATGTGAACGACTTCAATGCATTCGGGCGCGTTTATCAGGTTCGCGCCCAGGCTGACCGGCAATATCGCATGGACAGGGACGACATCCTGGCGCTGAAGGTTCGATCGGCAACCGGTGCACTGGTCCCGCTCGGCACTCTGATGGACATACAGGATTCCAGCGGTCCGGCACTTGTCCAGCGCTACAACATGTATGTCTCGGTGCCGCTTCAGGGCAATCCGACTCCCGGCACATCGACCGGCGATGCCATCAAGAAGATGGAAGCGCTGGCGGGGCAGATCCTGCCGCCCGGAACGACCTTTGAATGGACCGAGCTTGCCTATCAGGAAACCCATACCGGCAATACCGCCATCTATATCTTCGCCCTGTCGGTGATCTTCGTCTTCCTTGCGCTTGCGGCACAATATGAAAGCTGGGTCCTGCCCCTGGCCATCATCCTCATCGTTCCGCTCGCAGTGCTCGCCGCGTTGATCGGCGTATGGCTCAGGGGAATGGACAACAACGTCCTCACCCAGATCGGCCTGATCGTCCTGATCGGCCTTGCGGCCAAGAACGCCATTCTGATCGTCGAGTTTGCACGACAGGCGGAAGAAGAAGGGAAAAGCGTCGTGGATGCCGCAATCGAGGCAAGCCATCTTCGCCTGCGCCCGATCCTGATGACGGCCTTCGCCTTCATCTTCGGCGTTCTACCGCTTGCCATCGCCACCGGCCCAGGTGCTGAAATGCGCCAGTCGCTCGGCACGGCTGTGTTCTCGGGCATGTTGGGTGTGACGATCTTCGGCCTGTTCCTGACGCCGGTCTTTTATGTCGTGCTGCGCCGCTGGCGCAAAAAGCCGGCGGAAGCGCCGGCTCAGGTCGATGCGGAAGAGAATGCTGCCTGAACCGGTTTCAGGTGGAGAAGAGGTAAACTTGGCCCTGCCAGAAGCGGGCGACGGAGAGCCTGCCGCTCCTGAAGGCGCGGGTGTCGAGGTTCAACCGCATTGGCTGCACATCCGGCTGGTCGCCGGGCGTGTGACCATGGACGATGAGCTTCGGCAGTGGCAGCGGGCTTTCCAGGAAACGCTGGCGAATGAAAGCCAGATCGTCATCGGCCTGCTCTTCGAGCGGCACGCGCGGGTCGATGCCCGCATGCACGAAGGCGACATTGGGCGTATCGAGCATGATCGGCAGGGAGCGGATGAAATCGATATGGGTATGCGGCAGCGACTGGCGGATGAAGGCGTCGAGCTGCGCACCGGAACGGAAAACGAGCGGCAGGTGATCGGGATCGAGACCGTAGGATCGCAGAAGCTCGGCGGCACCCATGGTCATCCAGTCGTCATAGGATGCCCAGCCGTCGATATAGTCGAGCATGACGATCTCATGGTTGCCGGCAAGGCAGATGCGCTCGAAACCCTCGGGCGCCGGGTCCATGATATGGCTGATGACATGCGCCGATTGTGGACCGCGGTCGATATAGTCGCCAAGCATGACGATGAGTTTGGTGCCCGGTATATGCTCTGCATCCCGGACGATCGCCTCTTCCGCTTTCTGCAGCAGATCGAGACGACCATGCACGTCGCCGATGGCATAAGTGGGGATGTCGGCTATATCCATGCTCACGCGCGGGCGCGGCTGACGTCCAGCCTTCGAACCCTCGCGGCTTCGTGCAAGAGAATCACTCATCATCATTCCTGATCAGTTCGCCGTCCCTTAACCATAAGTAGAGCATACGGCAAGGCGATCAAGCTGGTAAGAAAATTCCGCCGGCCGGGCTTTTGTGGAAAAAGCGGCCTTACGCAAGTCGATGCAATCACGCACTTTTTTAGCACCAGGAAAGAGTGGCAGATGGGCACCGTATCGCAACTGCACGACAATGTGCGTCCTCCGGCGCACCGCATCGCGACTGAGGAGGAGGCCATCTCCGCGGCTCGCGAGCTTGCGGCCGGATTTCGCCGGCAGGCAAGCGAGCGCGACATCAACCGCCTCATGCCAAACGCCGAGCTCGACGCGCTCTCGCAATCCGGCCTCACAGCAATCACCGTTCCCCCTGAATATGCCGGGCTCGATATTTCCAACGCCCTGCTCGCCGAGATCGTCGCCATCGTCGCCGAAAGCGATGCCTCGATCGGCAACGTGCTGACATCTCACTTCCGCGTGCTGGAAGGGCTGCGCAACCAGCCCTCGGAAGAGCTGAAGATCGCCCTTTTCACCCGCGCATTGGACGGCGACCGTTTCGCTGCGACCCGTTTTACCGATCAGGCAAGCCTCGTTGCCGAGGGCTCCGGCTTTCGCCTGACAGGCCGGTCGGAACAGGCAGCCGCCATCCTTTTCTCCGACTGGATCGCCGCAGCAGCGATCGATCCCGGCGGCCGCAGGGTGACGTTGCATCTGCAGCGTGACAGCGACGAACTGCAGGCGATAGACGACTGGGATGCTTTCGGGCTTCGCACCAACGGCACGGCAACGCTGATTGCCGGCAAACTGCATGTGAATGCAGATACCGTCACCGCCGCTCCATCCGGCGATCACACGACGGAAAAGTCCCTGGGCCTTCTGCTGCAGGCAGCCGTCAGCCTCGGTATCGCCCGTGCAGCCTTTGCCGACCTGCTCGTCATGGCGAAGGAGCCCTCTGCCCTCTTTGGCAAAATCGGCGAGCGCGCCATCCGCATCGAAATCGCGACCGGCGCGCTGGAACAGGCAGGCCGCAAACTGGATATCGCCCAGGTAAGCCCCGCCGAAGCAGCCATGGCGGAAGCCTATTACTCCGCCTCATCCGCCTACCTCACGGCAACCGAGGTGGCGCTGGACACGGCAAATGCTCTCTTCGAACTGGCCCGGGGCGCGACCGGCAGCATAGCGCTCAACCTCGACCGTCACTGGCGCAACGCCCGCATCCACGACATGGCAATCCAGCGCGAGCCGCTGTTGAAGGCAGCAGGCGCGCATATTCTGAAAATCAGGGAAAGCTGAAGCAACTCCCGCAAAACTGTGCCCCACTTTGCATACGGAATTGCGTGAAAATAAAGGGAGCGCGGATCAGCTCGCGGCGGAAACCGGGACCTTTTCCTCGACCGTTTCGATGCCGCCGCCGACAACGAACTGTTCGAGCGTCATGTTGTCGAGAATGGCAGCGATCGCGTCCCGGACTTCGGTCATCGAGCGCCGCACCTGACAGGTCTCGGGATCTGCGCAGTCATCGCAGGCCTCGTAAGCCGTGCGGCTGGCGCAGCGGATCGGCGCAAGCGGCCCATCCAGCGTACGGATGACATGACCAATGCGGATCTCCGACGCAGGCCGCGACAGCGAATACCCGCCGCCCGGCCCCTTCTTCGACCGCAGGATGCCGACATTACGCAGTTCGAGCAGGATCGTATCGAGAAACTTCTTCGGAATATTGTTGCGCGACGCGATGTCGTTGATGAAGGCGGTCTCGCCCGGCGCCAGCCGCGCCAGATCGACCAGCGCCTTCAATCCGTATTTTCCTTTTTTCGTCAACATCTGGGTCGCCCTGCACTTTGCGGCATTATGCTTCTGTAATAGCAGGCAAATAGAGTCAAAACGATGAAGAGACAACAAAATAACCAGTTTTTATAGGCTACATCAGCAATATGTTGCCGTAAAACCGCTATTCAGAGTTTCCTGAACCTTGCAGGTCTCCAGAAGGTTGTCTCGCACCGCCAACCGATGCGAGACCGGAAGTCTCGTCTAGACCGTTTTCAGCATGCCGCCGTCGACGAAATAGGTAGAGCCAATACTGTAGCTCGCTCGGTCGGAGCAGAGGAAGACGAAGAAGTTCGCGAGCTCCTCCGGCGTGCCGAAACGCTTGGACGAGGCATGCTCATCCGCCACGCTCTGCAGGTAGCGCTCCCAGTCACCACCGGTCTCCGCTGTCAGCTGCTTGGCGGTCTTGATCCAGTCCGGCGTCAGGATGAGGCCGGCGTTGATGCAGTTGACGCGAATCTTGTCCTTGACGAGCTCTGTGGAGAGCGTCTTGGAAAACATCATGAGCGCCGCCTTGGTGACATTGTAGATCGGCTCGTACCACAGCGGCTGCACGGCACAGATCGAGGCATTGTGAAGGATCACTCCGCCGCCGCGCTTCTTCATTTGCGGCGCAATTCCGCGGGCAAGGCGCACGGCGGCCATCACATGCAGATCAAAATACGCCTGCCACTTCTCGTCGGGCGCCTCCATGACCGTCTCGTTGGAGCCGGTGCCGGCATTGTTGATGAGAATATCCGCTCCACCACGCTCGGCTGCCGCCGCGATGATCGCCTCCGTGCCCTCGACAGTCGCCACATCGCTTTCGACCGCAATGGCACTGACACCATATTTTTCGGCGATGCGCACAGCTTCAGCATCCAGCCGCTCGCGTCCACGCGCAGACAAAATGAGGTTGGCACCCTCGGCCGCCAGCCCTTCGGCGATCGCCAGCCCGATACCGACCGAACCACCAGTGATGACGGCGGTCTTTCCCTTCAATCCAAGATCCATGAAATCCTCCCAATCCGGCCGGCGGTCCGGCTGCTCCGCCAACTCTTCCGGCATTGGCTCTGCCCGTCAAGCCATGGCGGAAAATCATTGGTGCCGCTAACTGATCCCTCTTGCCGCAGGTCGCGTTCTATCGCATGCCTGCGGGCATAGTGGAGGAATTTTCATGCGTCTTTACTCAGCTTGCATTGAATGGCTGTTTGCCGAGGAAGGCGATCATTTCACCGATCGCATCCGCCGTGCCCATGCCGCCGGCCTCAAGGCCATCGAGTTTTGGCGCTGGACGGACAAGGACCTCGACGCGATCGAAGCCGCATTGAAGGAAACCGGCCTCAAGGTGACGAGCTTCGTCGCCGAGCCGATGATCGCGCTGACCGATACCGCCAATCGCGAAACCTGGCTGAAGGGCCTTGCCGAATCCGTTGTCGTCGCAAAACGCCTCAGCGTGCCTGTCCTGATCGCGCAGGCCGGCGACGATCTCGAGGGCTTCACTCGAGACGAACAGCGCAAGGCGCTCACCGACACGCTACGGGCCGGCGCCGACATCCTTGATGATAGCGGCGTGCGCCTCGGTGTCGAACCGCTCAATATCCGCATCGACCACGTCGGCTATTTCCTCGATTCCACCCGCGAGGGGCTGGATATCGTCGATGACGTCGCCCGTCCGGAAATCGGCATCGTCTACGACATCTATCATTCCGCCGTCATGGACGAGCGCACGGAAGATGTTCTGGCCGGCCGCATCGACCGCGTTTTCCACGTTCATGTCGCTGACCACCCCGGTCGCAACGAACCCGGCACCGGCACGATCGATCTCGCTCACCGCCTGAACTGGATCTTCTCCAACGGCTACACCGGGGCTATCGGCATGGAATACAAGCCAACGGCTCCGGGAGCGGATGCGGTGAAGGCGGCAATTGCGACCTTGGGCTGACGTTCAGCATTCTGCCGTCATCCAGCAGCGTCAGCCCGATCACTTCACAAGCGCACTGTGCTGATCGGCTTCCGATTTCGGCATTTCCGGATCGGCAACTGCCGCCACCTTGCACGGACCAGCCGAACGGCGCTCGACGATGCGTGAAGCGATCATGACGCGGCGGGCAGGCATGCCGGGTAGGCGCGGATTTTCTATCCGCTCCAGGAGCAGCCGCAGACCGACGGCCCCGCCCTCCTGCCCTTCCATTTTCACCGTCGTCAATGACGGCGAAATCTGCGTGGCCGGCGAGAAATCGCCGAAGCCGACGACCGAGACATCATCGGGAATGCGATAGCCCTGGCCCAGCAATTCGGAAACCACGGTCAGCGCCAGTCCGTCATGGGCACAGAAGAAAGCCGTCGGGTGGATACCCTTTGCCTTGAGGTCCTTGAAAACCTCGCCGAAGCCGATCTGTTCGTCGAAGCTTAACACATGCAGCAAGACATCCTCGCAGCGTTCGGCAATCTCCCGCGCACCGTAGAAGCGCTCGCGCCGGCCCCGGAAACCGGGCGTGCCGTTGACATAAGCGATCGACCGATGGCCGAGTTCGATCAGATATTGCAGTACCGCCTGCCCCGCCTCATGGTCGGTGCCGGTCACCTGATCGGCTTGCTCCAGCGGATCGACCCAGCCGAAACGTACGATCGGCACACCGGTCGCCGTTGCCGCAGCGATCGCCTCCCGATCATGCGGACCGACGAGTAGTAGACCGGCGCAGGACCGCCCCAGCTCTTCCAGCTGACCGGCACTGTGGGTCCAGCGGATGCGTAGCGCCATGCCGAGCCTATGCGCCTCACGCTGCACGCCATTCTGGATCTGCATGTAGAGTTCGCTGTTGACGGCATCGAGATCGTGGAAAACGACGGCGATATCATTGGTCTGCGATTGGCCGGCAGGGCGCGTGTAGCCCAGCCGTTCGGCCGCCGCGCGGATCAGCGCACGCGTCTCCTCACTGACACCGCTCTTGCCGGCTAGCGAGCGCGACACCGCATATTTCGAGAGGCCGACCTCCCGCGCGATCGTCTGTAAAGTAACTCGCCCCCTGCTTCCCACTTTCCACCTCGATGTTCCATCCGGCATTCGGAGCGCTTCGCTACACGTTACCTACCGGAATTGCAAATTCTTGCACTAACAGAACATAACGCTTTACCTAACAATATCCAAATGTATTCTTCTCGTTATCCCAGCCTAAAAGCAAAAAATAACGATAAGCGCTGAGGATTTTTGGAGGAGAACCCTATGATCAAGCTGAAACGTCGTGCGTTTCTGGCCGGGACTTCGGCCGTTCTGATCTTGCCGGCTCTGCCGGCATTCGCCGCCGACTTCAAGGAAGCGGACATTCTGAAAGACAAAGTTTCAAGCGGCGCGTTGCCGGCCCTCAAGGACCGGCTGCCGGAAAATCCGCTCGTCATCAAACCGGTCGAAAGCGTCGGCAAATATGGCGGCGACTGGAATATGGCGCTCGTCGGCGGCGGCTCGCTGTCGATGCTGTTCCGCTATCAAGCCTATGAGCCGCTGCTGCGCTACACACCCGACTGGTCCGGCGTGACGCTGAATGTCGCCGAGGCCTTCGACGGCAATGCGGATTCAACGGAATACACCATCCGCCTGCGCAAGGGCATGAAGTGGTCGGACGGCCATCCCTATACCACAGCGGACGTAAAATTCTGGTACGACACGATCCTGACCGACAAGCGCGTCGCCGTTAACGGACAAGGCCACTGGAAAACTGCTGGTAAGCCGGCGAAGCTCGAAATTGTCGACGAACAGACGTTTAAAGTTATCTTCGCGAAACCTAACGGTATGTTCCCGTTGCAGGTCGCCTGGGCCAATAGTGACCACACGACGCGCTGCCCCAAACATTATCTCGAGCAGTTCCATATCGATTATAACCCGAAGGCTGACGAGCTTGCCAAACAGCGCGGCTTCGAAAGCTGGATCGCCGCCTTTCAGTCCGCCTCCGGCTTCCAGGACGACAATGCCTTCTTCCTGAACTCCTCGAAGAAGCCCTGCCTGCATGCCTGGATGTTTACGACTGCACCCGGCGAGAATACCGAACGCGCTATTGCCGAACGCAACCCCTTCTACTGGAAGGTGGATACGGAGGGTAACCAGCTCCCCTATATGGACCGCATCGTCTACCAGATGGTCGCCGATCCGCAGGTGCTGCTGCTCAAGGTCATGCAGGGCGAAATCGACCTGATGGACCAGTATATCGCCACACCGAACAACAAGTCCGTGCTCTACGATGCGCGCGAGCAGGGCAAGTATGATTTCTACACGCTGACTTCCACCGAAGCCAATGTGATGAACTTCATCTTCAACCTGAACCACAATGACGAGACCAAGCGAAAGCTCTTCCGCAACAAGGATTTTCGCGCGGCACTCTCCATGGCGCTCGATCGCCAGTCGCTGATCGACGCCGTGCTCGTCGGCCAGGGCGCACCTGCCCAGCCTTCGATCAAGCAGGGCGACCCGCTCTACAATGAGCAGCTTGCCACGCAGTTCACGAGCTACGATGTCGACAAGGCGAATGCCCTGCTCGACACGCTCATCCCGAAGCGTGACGACCAGAACTTCCGTTTGGACGAGAAAGGCCGTCGCCTGACGGTGATCTTCGAGATCGACCAGGCACGCGCCGTCTTCCTCGATCTCTTCCAGCTCGTCATCCCCATGTTCCAGGCGGTCGGCATCGATGCACAGATGCGCACCATGGACCGTTCGCTCTGGGAAACCCGTGTCCGTCAGGGCCGTGATTTCGACGCGACGGCTCACCAGTTCGGTGCGAATGGTGGTGTCGCCGCCATGCTCGACCCGCGCTACTACGTACCGACGGATTCGAATGCAATGTATGCCCCGGCCTGGCAGCTCTGGTATCTCGACCGCAACAACGCCAGTGCCGAGGAGCCACCGGAAGAAACCAAAAAGCAGCTTGAGCTCTACGACAAGCTGAAATCGACCTCAGATGCCGCCGGACAGCAGGAGATCATGAAGCAGATCCTGCAGGGTGCCGCCGACAACTTCTATGTCTTCGGCATATCCCAGCCGCCGGATGGCTACGGCATCGTCAAGAACAGCATGAAGAACATTACCAAAACCATGCCGAACTCCTTCGGCTGGCCGACGCCCGCTCCCACCATGCCGGAGCAGTTCTACAAGGTCTGATGGCCTGCGACAGCAATGATGCATTCCGGGCGCCGGCTCTACCGGTCGGCGCCATGGCCTTCTTTTGCCAATGATTGGATGAGACGATGCTCGACGCCAGAAGACAGAATACCGACACGCTGCGCACGCCGGACTGGTTCAAAACCGCAACGCGCTGGACGCAGCTAACCTTCGTGGAAGACGACCCGGAAAAATACGATCCGGCCTTCTGGGTCGATGTTTTCAAGCGCACGAAATCCAACGCCGTATGCCTTAGCGCCGGCGGCTACATCGCCTACTATCCAAGTGAAGTACCCTATCACTATGTCAGCAAGTATCTGGGCGACAAGGATATTTTCGGCGCGCTCGTTGATGCCGCCCGCAAGCTCGACATGCATGTCATGGCCCGCGTCGACCCGCACGCAATCCATGACGATGCGGCAAAAGCGCATCCCGAATGGGTGATGATCAATGCCGACGGCACACCGCGCCGCCACTGGGCCTATCCCGATGTCTGGGTCACCAATGCCTATGGTGATTATAACACCGTCTTCATGCCCGATGTGGTGAAGGAGATCGTCCGCAAATACGATATCGACGCCGTCTTCGCCAATCGCTGGCAGGGCCACGGCGTCGATTACAGCGAAGACAGCGCCCGCCGCTTCAAAGACATGTTCGGCCATGCTCTGCCGAAGAAGGCGGATGCCGATGATCCGGCCTGGCAGAGCTGGTTGCAATGGCGCCGCCGCGTGCTGACCGACATGATCGCCCAGTGGGACGATGCGGTCAAAGCGATCCGCCCGCATGCGAGCTTCATCCCCAACATGGGTGGCGCCTCGCTGATGGAATTCGACCTCTCGGTCATCGCCAAACATTGCCCCTTCCTTGTCGTCGATCATCAGGGCCGCAAGGGACTTGAACTCGGCTGGTCGGCCGGCCGCAACGGCAAGCGCATCCGCGCCACCTTCCCGGACCGCCCGGTCGTCCTCATCACCTCGATTGGCCCGGAAGAAGAATATCGCTGGAAAGATGCTGTCACCTCGGGCGAGGAAATGCAGCTCTGGATCAATGACGGCACCGCCCACGGCCTCTATGCCTGGTTCACCAAGTTCAACGGCGTCGTGCCCGACAAGCGCTGGGTGGAACCGGTCGCCGATGCTTTCGCCCTGCAGGCAGCTGTCGAGCCAGTCCTTGAAAGCATGTATCCGACGGCCGAAATCGCCGTCATCGACCCTTCGACGACGCTCCGCCATTGGGCGCCGGAAGAGCGCCACAGCGCCGAGAAACACGATCTCGGCTTCTATCACGCCCTCGTCGAGGCCCGGCTGCCCTTCGAGCTTCTCTCGGATCAGGTTCTGATGAAGGAGAACCTTGACCGCTTCAAGCTGATCATCCTCGCCAACGCCTCCTGCCTCTCGGATGCGCAGAACGAAGCGATCCGCGCCTATGTGGAGCGCGGCGGCAGCGTCATCGCATCCTACGAAACCTCGCTTCGCGATGAGTTCGGCAAGAAGCGCAGCGAATTCGGCCTTTCCGATGTGTTCGGCGCCAAATTCGTCTCCGGCCCGCGCGGCATCGTCAAGAACACCTATGTGTCGCTTTCCGGCGATCATCCGGTCAATCAGGGCTATGACGGTGCCGAGCGCATCATGGGCGGTACGCGCCTCATCCATGCCGACCCCACCGGCAATGCGACAACGCCCTTCCTCTACGTGCCCGATTTCCCGGATCTGCCGATGGAAGAGGTCTATCCGCGCAAGGCCCCGGAAGGCGCCGGCGTCATCGCCCGCGAAACCGGCAAGGGCGGCCGCTCGGTCTATATCCCCTGGAATATAGGTGAAATTTTCTGGGAAGTCTTCGCCGTCGACCATGGAAGGCTGATCGGCAATGCGGTGCGCTGGGCACTCGGCAAAACCCCGCGCGTTACCGTGGATGGCCCCGGCGTCATCGACATGGCGTTGCGCGAGAATGCCGAAGGCGTCGCGCTCAGCCTCTTCAACCTCACCAACCCGATGATGATGAAGGGGCCGATACGCGAAAATTACCCTCTGGCGACGCAGACGGTTTCAGTGGAAATTCCCCCTGGCAAATCGGTGGCGAAGGCATGGCTCATCGTTACCGACCGCGCCGCAAACTTCAGCGTTAAGGGTGGCCGCGCACAGGTGGAGGTGCCAGGCATCGAACGGCTGGAGGTGCTGCACCTCACCTGGAAATGAGGTGTTGAGACAAGGAGGAGCGCTTTCGGCCTGGAGGGGCCGAAGGCGGATGGAGATCCGAAGGAAGCGCCCCGACTGGGCGCTCTCAACGGGAGGAGAAACATTCCGATGCTTGGTTACATCTTCAAGCGCGTGCTCTACATGATCCCGACACTGTTCGGCATGTCGCTGATCTCGTTCCTGATCATCCAGCTGCCGCCGGGTGACTACCTGACCTCGATGATCGCGACGATGAGCGACAGCGGCCAGGCCGTCGATCCTGCGCAGATCGAGCGGCTGAAAGAGATCTACGGCTTCGACGACCCCTTCTACATCCAGTATCTCAAATGGATGTGGGGCATTGTCAGCCGTGGCGATTTCGGCTGGTCCTTCGAATGGAACCAGCCCGTCTCCGGTCTCATCTGGGCGCGCATGGGCTCGACGCTGGTCATCTCGCTGCTCAGCCTCCTCTTCGTCTGGATCGTCGCCCTGCCGATCGGCATCTATTCCGCCGTGCGCCGCCATTCGATCAGCGATCACGTCTTCACCTTCTTCGGCTTCATCGGTCTTGCCGTGCCGAACTTCATCCTGGCGCTGACGCTGATGTACGTCGCCTATCGTTATCTCGGCCAAAGCGTCGGCGGCCTCAACTCGCCCGAATATGCCGAAGCGCCCTGGAGCCTCGCCAAGGTCGGCGATTTCCTTGCCCATCTCTGGATACCCATCATCATCATCGGCGCCTCGGGCACGGCCGCCCTCATCCGCGTCCTGCGCGCCAACCTGACGGACGAGCTGCACAAGCCCTATGTCATCACCGCCCGCGCCAAGGGCCTGCCGGAATACAAGGTCATTCTCAAATATCCGGTCCGTATCGCGCTCAACCCCTTCGTCTCGGCGATCGGCTGGGTATTGCCACATCTCGTCTCTGGCGTGACGATCACCGCGATCGTGCTGAACCTGCCGACCGCAGGTCCGCTGCTCTTCCGCGCGCTGGTCTCGCAGGACATGTATCTCGCCGGCAGCTTCATCCTGCTGCTCTCGGCACTCACCCTCGTCGGCATGCTCCTGTCGGACCTGCTGCTTGCGCTGCTCGATCCGCGCATCCGGTTCAATTGAGGAGGCGCCGATGACACACGAAACATTCGGAACCCACACCGGCCCCTTGCATGTCGCCACCGACGGCCCTTCGATCAGCCCGCTGAAACAGGGCAAGGCGGTCTCTACGGCTGCCGTCGGCCCTTGGCGGCTGATTGCCGGCAAGCTGATCCGCCAGAAGGTGGCGATGGTCGCCGGCGTGATCATCCTTCTTCTCTATCTCATCGGCCTCCTCGCCGAATTTCTGGCCCCTTCCCTGCCCGCAACCTCGAAGCCGCAATATACCTACGCACCGCCACAGGGCCTCAGCTTCTTCGTCACCAGGCCTGATGGTAGCTCGGAATTCAATTTCCATGTGAAGGGCTACAGGGTTGAGATCGACAAGGTGGCGTTGCGACGCACTTTCGTTGTCGACGACACCAAGGTCGTTCCGATCGGCTTCTTCGTCAGAGGTCCGGCCTACAAGCTCTGGGGTCTGATCCCGATGACCACGCATTTCATCGGTCCGATCAACCCCAATGATCCCATGTACCTGCTCGGCGCCGACCGCCTCGGCCGCGACGTTCTCACCCGGCTGATCTACGGCACCCGCATTTCCATGTCGATCGGCCTCGTTGGCGTTGCCATGTCGTTGGTACTAGGCGTGGTGCTCGGCTCCATCTCTGGCTTCTACGGCGGTTGGGTCGATACGCTGATCCAGCGTGTCATCGAAGTCGTCAGTGCAATGCCCACCATTCCGCTCTGGCTCGGCCTTGCGGCGGCAATCCCGCTGACATGGTCACCGGTTAACGTCTATTTCGTCATCACCATCATCGTCTCGCTACTCGGCTGGACGAGCCTTGCCCGCGAAGTGCGGGGGCGCTTCCTGGCGCTGCGCAGCGAAGATTTCGTCACGGCCGCAAAGCTCGACGGTTCGAGCGAGGCGCGGTTGATCTTCCGCCATATCCTGCCCTCGCTGACAAGCCACATCCTCGCCGTCGTCACGCTTGCCGTGCCGACGATGATCGTTGCCGAGACCTCGCTTTCCTTCCTCGGCATCGGTCTCAAGCCACCGGTCGTCAGCTGGGGGGTGCTGCTGCAGGATGCCCAGAACATTCGCACGGTCGCAACCGCGCCATGGCTGCTGATCTGGCCATCGCTCGCGGTCGTCATTGCCGTCCTGTCCTTCAACTTCTTCGGCGACGGCCTGCGCGATGCAGCCGATCCCTATGACAATTGAGGAGGAAGCCATGACCGATCTTCCAAAAGATGTCGTCCTCTCGGTAGAAAATCTCTCGATCGATTTCCGCCTGCGCACGCATATCCTGCATGCTGTCGAAGATGTCAGCTTCCAGCTCAAGCGCGGCCAGACGCTTTGCCTCGTCGGCGAAAGCGGCTCGGGCAAGAGCGTCACCGCCCGCTCTCTGCTGCAGATTGTCGACAAGCCTGGCACGATCGTCGGCGGCCGCATTCTGCTGCGCAACGGCAGCGAGATCACCGACATCGCCACCCTTGCCCCTGGCAGCCGCGCCATGCGGGAGATTCGTGGCCGACGCATCGGCCTCATCTTCCAGGAGCCGATGAGTTCGCTCTCACCGGTCCACACGATCGGCTCGCAGATCATCGAGGCGATCCGCCTGCATAGCAATCTCGACAAGAAGGCGGCACGTGCGCGCATGGTCGAGCTGTTGCGGCAGGTGGAAATCCCCAATCCCGACAAGATGGCCGACCGCTATACGTTCGAATTCTCAGGCGGCATGCGCCAGCGCGCCATGATCGCCATGGCGCTTGCCGGCAATCCCGATATCCTGATCGCCGACGAGCCGACCACCGCTCTCGACGTGACGACACAGGCCGAAATCCTTGACCTCATTAAACGCCTACAGGTCGATCGCGGCATGGCGATGCTGCTCATCACCCACGATATGGGCATCGTGGCCGAAGTGGCGGATGAAGTCGCCGTCATGCGCTTCGGCCATATTGTCGAGCGCGGCCCGGTCGACGCCATCTATCACGCCGCTACCCATCCCTATACGCGCCAACTGCTGGCCTCGACGGTGAAGCTGACGCATCACGTCGAAGGTCGATTGCCGGCCATCGCCCTCTCAGCGGAAGCGCCGCAGCCCATCCTGTCGGTACGCAATCTCGGCAAGATCTTCGGCTGGCATGGCAATGCCAATACGCTGCGTGCCGTCGATGACGCCAATTTCGATCTCTATCCCGGCGAAAACCTCGGCATCGTCGGCGAAAGCGGTTCCGGCAAGACGACACTCGGCCGCCTGATCCTGCGCACCGTCGAGCCGACGACCGGCACCGTCCTATACCGCGGCAAGGATGGCGGTGAGACCGACGTGACCAAGCTCGGCAAGAAGGACCTGCGCAACTTCCATCGCGAAGTCCGCCTCGTCTTCCAGGATCCTTTCGCCTCGCTCAATCCGCGCATGACCGTCAAGGAAGTCATCGCCGATCCACTCATCGTCAACGGCCTCGCCAAGGGCAAAGCGCTGGAGGACCGCGTCGCCGAACTGATGCGCCTCGTCGGCCTCGATCCGATGGGCATGGAGCGTTATCCCCACGCCTTTTCGGGCGGCCAGCGCCAGCGCATCGGCATTGCCCGAGCGCTAGCGCTCGATCCCCGCATCATCATCGCCGATGAAGCGACCTCGGCACTCGACGTTTCCATCCGCAGCCAGATCCTCGACCTGCTGCTCGATATCCGCCAGCGGCTGAACCTCAGCTTCATCTTCATTTCCCACGATATTTCCGTGGTACGCTATTTCTGCGACCGCGTGGCCGTCATGCATCGCGGCAAGATCGTCGAACTCGGCGAGGCCGAGCAGATCTGCACCGCGCCGCAGGAAGCCTATACGAAGAGCCTCATTTCAGCCGTTCCCAATCCCGACCCACGCGACAAGCGCATGCTGCACCGGCATCGGTTCGTCGCTCCCGCCAATGCCTGAGGATGTTCCAGTGCCGAAATTTTCCGCCAATCTTTCCTTCCTCTATCAGGATCTTGCCTTTCTGGATCGTTTCGCCGCCGCCGCAAAGGATGGTTTCGGCGCGCTCGAATATCTCGGCCCCTATGCCGAGCCGAAGGAAAAGGTCGCCGATGCGCTCAAGGCAAACGGCCTGAAGCAGGCCCTCTTCAACGTTCCCTCGGGTGACTGGGCCGGCGGCGAACGCGGCATTGCCTGCCTGCCGGATCGTGTCGAGGAATTCCGCAGCGGCATCTCACTCGCCCTCGACTACGCCAAGGCGCTCGAATGCCCGCAGGTCAACGTCATCTCCGGCCTCGTGCCAAAGGGGGCCGATCTCGAAACGCTGGAAAAAGTGCTGGTGGAGAACCTGAAATATGCAGCGCGGCGCACGGCCGATGCGGGTGTGAAGCTGTTGATCGAGCCGATCAACCTACGCGATATTCCCGGCTTCTTCCTCTCGACGACCGATCATGCCGAGCGCATCCTCGACAAGGTCGGCTCCGACAATCTCTACATCCAGTACGATTTCTACCACATGCAGATCATGCAGGGCGATCTCATCCCGACCTTCACAAGACTGAAGGACAGGATTGCCCATGTGCAGATCGCGGACAATCCCGGCCGCAACGAACCCGGCACGGGCGAGATCAACTACGGCTTCATCCTCTCCGAACTCGACCGCCTCGGCTACGACGGCTGGGTCGGCTGCGAATACAAGCCGAAGGCCGGCACCAGCAAGGGCCTGACCTGGATGAAACCCTATCGGAAGTGAGCGTGATATGAATATCGGTTTTATCGGACTGGGCGTCATGGGCCGCCCGATGGCGGAACACCTGATCGATGCCGGCCATACGCTGCATCTGAGCCGCGTGAAGGAAGCCTCGCAGCATCTCGTCACCAAGGGCGGCAAGGCAACTGCCAGCGCCAAGGCCGTCGCGGAAGCCTCCGACATCATCATCCTGATGTTGCCGGATACGCCTGATGTCGAAGCAGTCCTCTTCGGCGAGAACGGGGTGGCCGCGGGCCTTTCGGCCGGCAAGCTGGTCATCGATATGAGCTCGATCTCGCCCGTCGCCACCAAGGAGTTCGCGAGGCGCATCGAAGCGCTCGACTGCGATTATGTCGACGCTCCCGTTTCCGGCGGTGAAGTCGGCGCCAAAGCCGCCTCGCTGACGATCATGATCGGCGGCAAGGATGAGGCCTTCGAGCGCGCCAGGCCACTGTTGGAAAAGATGGGCAAGAACATCACGCTGGTCGGTGGCGTCGGCGATGGCCAGACGGCCAAGGTCGCCAACCAGATCATCGTTGGTCTGACCATCGAAGCCGTCTCCGAAGCGCTGCTTTTTGCCAAACGCGCCGGGGCCGATCCAGCCAAAGTGCGCGCTGCCCTGATGGGTGGCTTTGCCGCCTCGCGCATTCTCGAAGTTCACGGCGAGCGCATGGTCAAGGAGACGTTCGACCCCGGCTTCCGCATTAGCCTGCACCGCAAGGACATGACGCTCGCCGTCGATGCCGCTCGCGCGCTCGACCTTTCGCTACCGAACACGGCCGCCACCCAGCAGCTCATGAATGCCGCGATCGCCAATGGCGATGGTGAACGCGACCATTCCGCCCTTATCCGCACGCTTGAGCTCGCCGGAGGGCCGCGCTAGATCAGGACCACCTAGAACACCCGGACGACATCTTCGATTGCCCCCTGCCGGAGCCGCTTCTCCGGACGGCGAAGCCATGTCCGGACATCAATAGAAAAGGACAGGACAATGCTCAGAAACGATATCCAATTCCCTTTCGGCGCCGTCTATTTCCGCAAGTCCAATCCGCCGCGCGACGATTGGGAGCGCGACTACACGACGGCAGGCGAAGATGGCCTGAACATCTTCCGCCACTGGTTCATGTGGAGCGCAATTGAAGTCGCCCCAGGCGTCTACGACTGGGAAGAATATGACCGCCAGCTCGATCTTGCCGCCAAGAACGGCATCAAGACCGTCATCGCCGAACTCATTCATGCCGTGCCGGATTGGGCCGTCCGAAAATATGCCGATGCGCTGCAGGTCAATGCCGACGGCACCAAGCTCGGCTCCTACATGGGTGTCTCGGCCGCGACCGGCGGCTTTTCCAACAATGGCGGCGGCGCCGGAGCGCTGACGTTAAATTGCCCGGAAGTGAAGGAAGCCGCCGGCAAGTTCCTGACGGCACTCGCCACCCGCTACAAGGACCATCCGGCGATCTACGGCTATGACGTCTGGAACGAGGTCAACTATTCCGCCGATGTCGATTACAGCAGCTATGCGAAGGCCGCCTTCCGTAAATGGCTGGAGAATAAATACGGCAGCCTGAAAATGCTGGCCAAGGCATGGCATCGCTACAGCTATGCCGAATGGGACGATATCGAGCCGCCGGTCCATATGGCGCCCTACCCCGAATGCATCGACTGGCTGCAGTTCAAGCGCGACAACTTCTATGGCCAGATGCAGTGGCGCATCGATACGATCCGCGCCGTCGATCAGAAAAACGTCATTGCCGCCCACGGCATTTCCGGCGCGATCCCAAACATGGCTGCCAATGGCTGCGACGACTGGCTCGCCGCCTCCAAGGTGGAAATCTACGGCTTCACCTGGATCCAGGCCCGCAAGGGCACCGAACCCTGGAAGACCTGGTACGGCGTCGATATCAACCGCGCCGCCGCCCGCGGCAAGCCCTTCTGGCATGCCGAGCGCCAGGGCGGTCCGCTCTGGCTGCAGCCGCAGGTGATCGGCCGCGACAAGGAAGACGGCCGTGTTGCCGAGCCCGAGGATATCCGCATCTGGAGCATGACCTCCTTTGCCGGCGGCGCCCGTGGCGTCCTCAATCTGCGCTGGCGCCCGTTGCTCGACGGCCCGCTCTTCGGCGCCTTCGGCGCCTATGGCATGGACGGCAGCCGCACGCCGCGCTCCGACATCCAGAGCGCCATGGCGAAATGGGCAAACGACCCGGCACAGAAGGCCCTCTGGGACGCAAAACCTGTTCGTGGCGAGGTCGGCATTCTCGTGGTCCCGGAAACACAGGAATGGGATTACCTGCTGAATTACGACCGCAAGGAAAAGCCCTATCCGGAAGCCATGTGGGGCGCCTATCGCGCCTTCCTCGGTCAGGGCCTGCAGCCGGACTGGGTGCATATCGACGATATCGACGCCTACGACTTCCTCTACTTCCCCTACCCGATCATGTTCACTGCCGAGCAGGCAGCGCGCCTGAAGAGCTGGGTGGAAAAGGGCGGCACACTGATTGCCGAAGCCTGCCCCGGCTATTTCAGCGACCGCGGCCATGTCGGTCAGGTGCAGCCGAATATGGGCCTCGACGAGGTCTTTGGAGCGCGCGAGGAAGAAGTCGAATTCATGCCTGATATCGGCAACCGCATCCACTTCAAGTTCGACGACCTGGCTGTCGATGGCGGCGGTCTCCTGCAGTCCTACCGTCTGACCGGCGGGACCGGCCGTGGCACGTTCGACGGCGGACGTCTGGCCGTCGTCGAAAACCGCTTCGGCAAGGGCCGCACCCTGCTGATCGGCACCAATCCCGCCGCCGCCTTCTACCGCACCGATGGCAAGGCCAATGCCGCCTTCTTCGGCGAACTGGTGAAATGGAGCGGCAGGACGCGACATGCGACGCTTTCCAATGATGCGGTCTTCGCCCGCATCCACAAGAGCGAAAAGGGCAGCTTCCTCTGGCTGGTCAATCCGACGCGCATGGCGCAGACGACGACAGTGGCCCTCGCAGACGGAAAACTGTCAGGCGGCAAGCCTGCTTGGCCGGTAAACCATGCCTATGATGCCGGCCGTATCGAGGTGCCGGCTCGCGATGTTCTGATCCTGCCGCTGGCCTAATCAGCGGACGGCAAGCTGCTCGACCCAGCCGCCTTGCGAAAGCGCGGCGCGGTCGAGTTCACTTTCGATGCGACCGGCCTGCATCAGCACGGCCCGATCGCACATATGCGCGACGACGCCGGGATCGTGGCTGACCAGCACGAAGGTCATCCCGTGCGAGGCCTTGAGGTCGTTTAACAGGTTCAGGATTTCGGCCTGCACCGAAACATCGAGCGCCGAGGTCGGCTCATCGAGCAATAGTAGCTTCGGCTTCAAAAGCAGCGCGCGAGCAATCGCCACACGCTGCCGCTGCCCGCCGGAGAGCTGGTGCGGATAACGCCCGGCTGCAGTGGCCGGCAAGCCGACTTGATCCAGCGCGATGCGCACCTCATCCTCGACATTGCGCGCCCCTCGCAACGCCAGCGGCTCGCCCAGAATGCGGGAAATGCGGTGGCGCGGATGCAGCGAGGAATAGGGATCCTGAAACACCATCTGGATGTTGGAGCGTAGCGCGCCGGTGATCTTATGTCCCGGCAGCAAGGCCTCATGGAAGACACTGATGGAGCCTTGCCAATGAGTGTTCAGCCCCGCCACGGCACGCAGCGCCGTCGTTTTGCCGCAGCCGGAGGGACCAATCAGCCCGAAGGTCTCGCCCGG
Source organism: Rhizobium sp. 768_B6_N1_8 (assembly GCF_051811225.1). Classification (NCBI taxonomy): domain Bacteria; kingdom Pseudomonadati; phylum Pseudomonadota; class Alphaproteobacteria; order Hyphomicrobiales; family Rhizobiaceae; genus Rhizobium; species Rhizobium sp. 768_B6_N1_8. The sequence continues at coordinate 3,417,060 of NZ_JBPWPV010000001.1, forward strand.
CGCAACCTCGAAGCTGACACCACGTACGGCGGTAAAACCCTTGCCGCCGCTCTGAAAAGTCACGGAAAGCTCGGAAACGGAGAGCGCGCTCATGCCTCGTCTCCGTAAACCGGCAGCCGCGTACCGTAAGTCGCCGCCGAAGGCCGAGCCGCCCAGAGCGCCCGCGTATAATCCGATTTGGCATTGGCAAGATCAGCCGACGCCATCTGTTCCTCGATCTTGCCATGCCGCATGACCATGACGCGGTCGGCATAACGCGAGACCTGCTGCAGGTCATGGCTGATAAGCAGCAGCCCCATGCCAAGCTCTTCGGTCAGCGACCGCAATAGTGTCAGGATCTGGTCCTGCAGGCCACGGTCGAGCGCCGAGGTCGGCTCGTCAGCGATCAAGAGCTTCGGTCGGTTGATCAGCATGGCCGCGATCATCACGCGCTGCCCCATGCCGCCGGAAAGAGCAGCCGGATAGCTCGAATAGACACGCTGCGGATCGGGAAGACCGACCTTGTCCAGCATATCGAGTGCGCGCTCGCGCCGTTGAGCCGCCGATAGCTTCGTATGCAGAAGCAGCGCCTCTTCGACCTGCCGACCGACCTTATGGGCCGGATTCAGCGAATATTTCGGATCCTGCAGGATAAGCCCGAGACCCCTGCCGCGCAGCCTGTTCCAGCCGGAGGCGGGCAGCGTCGTCAGCTCCTGCCCGTCGAAGGCGAGATGCTTTGCCCGCACCTCCGCCCGGCGCGGCAATAGCCCCATGATCGCCCGGCCCGTCATCGACTTGCCGGAGCCGGATTCACCGACCAGCGCCACGACCTCGCGACCCACCGAAAAGGAAATGCCATCGACGACACGTACCGAGCCAGCCTCTGACGGAAAAGCGATCGACAGATCCTCGACTGAAAGCAGTGGCTCAGTCATGGCGCGGATCCAGGATATCGCGCAGGCCATCGGCCAGCAGGTTGAAGGCGAAGGAGGTGATCAGGATGGCAAAGCCGGGGACCGCGGCCACCCACCATTGATCGAAGATTACCTGCGTTCCCTCCGATACCATCGAACCCCATTCCGCTGTCGGCGGACGCACCCCGAGACCGAGGAAGCCGAGGCCTGCGGCAGCAAGGATAATGCCCGAGAGATCAAGCGCCAGACGAATGATCGCCGAAGGTAGCACCAGCGGCAGGATGTGCCCCCAGAGTAGCCTTACGCCGTGGATACCAACCATTTCGGCCGCTGCCAGATAATCGCTGCGCCGCAGCGCCGCCGTCTCGACGCGGGCCTGCCGCGCATAGGCGGGCCAGCTTGTCAGCGCCAGCGCCAGCGCACCATTGATCAAGCCCGGCCCCATGATCGCGACAAAGGCGAAGGCCAGTAGCAACCGCGGAAAGGACATGACGATATCGGTGATCCGCATCAGCACGCGCTCGGCCATCCCGCCGAAGAAACCCGAGAGGATGCCGACGAGAATGCCGAGCGGCGCCATCAACAGCACGACCACGAGCACCAGCAGCAGCGTCGGCCGCGCGCCATAGATGATGCGCGACAGAATATCCCGGCCGAAACCATCGGTGCCGAACCAGTGCGCAGCATCAGGCGGCATCAGGCGATTGGCGGTTTCCTGCAGGTTCGGATCATAGGGCGCAATCAGCGGTGCCAGCAGCGCAAGTGCCAGAATGAAGAGCACGACGGCACCGCCCACCGCCGCCGAGGGCGAGCGCAGCATGCGCCGTAGGAGGGATGGGCCGCCGAGCGGCTCTTGGACAATCGCGCTCATCGCTTCCTCCCCGCATCCAGCCGCGCCACGCCGAGATCGGTCAGCGCGTTGAGAAGCACGAAGGAGGCCCCGACGACCAGCGTCGCACCGAGGATCGCCGGCATGTCACCGGCAAACATCGCCGTGGTCAGATACCGGCCGATGCCAGGCCAGGCAAAGACGGTCTCGGTCAGCACTGCGCCTTCCAGCAAGCTTGCATAGGAAAGAGCAATCACTGTCAGCAGCGTCCCGGAAATATTCGGCAGGATATGGATGAAGACGATGCGGCCGAGGCTCGCGCCCTTGGCGCGCGCCGTCGTCACATATTCCTGCCCGAGTTCGGTAAGGATCGCGGCCCGCGTCAGCCGCGAAATAGCGGCGAGCGCATGGAGGGCCAGCACGATTGCCGGCAGTGCCAGGTGCGCCAGCGCGTCGCGAAAGGCACCCGCCTTGCCCGAGATCCAGGTATCAACAAGCGCAAAGCCGGTGACGGATTTGACCGTATATTGAAAGATGACATCCGCCCTGCCCGGCCCCGGCGCCCAGTGCAGTCGGGCATAAAACAGCAGCAGCATCAACAGGCCAAGCCAGAAGATCGGCACGGAATAGCCGAAGAGAGACACGAAACGGGCAAGCCCGTCCACCCATGTCCCCTGCCGCATGGCGGCGGTTATACCGAGCGCAAGACCGATGACGGCACCAAGAATGATCGCCGCCGTCGCAAGCTCGATCGTCGCCGGAAAGGTCCGGGCAATGTCCTTCGCCACCGGCTGGCCGGTCGAGATCGACTGGCCAAAATTGCCTGACAAAGCCGTCTCGACATAGCGGAAAAACTGCACCGGCAGCGGCTGGTCCAGCCCAAGCTCCAACCGCGCCTGCTCATAGGTAGACTGGCTGGCATGGTCGCCGACGAGTTGCAGCGCCGGATCGATCGGCGAGAGCCGCGTCATCGCAAAGGTCACCAGCGCCAGCCCGAAGAGCGTCAGCGCAAAGGACCACAGCCATTTCGAAAGCGACCAGACGAACGACAACTCCCGCCAGCTGTTGCGCTGGCGGGAGTTGGTCATGTCGGCATTATCTGTCGTTGCCGTTTGCGGCACTTATTTTGCTACCTTGTCGTAATAGACCTGGTCTGCGTTCAGGCCCTGGGCATAGTTCTTCACCTTGTCGCTTAGCACGACCTGGTCATTGCCTTGAAGCATGAAAACGAAGGGCGAGCTTGCCTGGATCTTCTTCTGCAGATCCTGATAGAGCGCAGCGCGCTTGGCGGCATCCTGTTCCTTGACGGCTGCAAGCGTCTCGTCGGTCAGTTCCGGGATTACCCAGCCGGCCTGCTTGGCAACCGTATTGGCCGAATTGTCCTTGTTGATCGCAAAGGCGCTGGCGTTGGAATGGGCGTCAAAATAATCCGGGATCCAGTAGCGCAGCGTCATCTCGAACTTGCCGGCGCGGCCGCGGGCATAGATGTCGCTCGCAACACCCGGCTGGATGTCGAGCGTGATGCCGGCCTGAGCGAAGCTGGACTGCAGCGACTGGGCGATCGACAGGAACGGCTGGTCGTTGAAGACGATGAATTCGATCTTGAACGGCGTCTTGATACCACCATCGGCAAGGATCTTCTTTGCCTTCTCGACATCGAGCTTGAAAGGCGTGTCACTGAGCGCGCCGGGGAAGCCGTTCGGCAGGAAGGCCTGGTGAACGCTGCTCTGGCCGCGCAGCAGGTTCTTGGTGATGCCGTCATAATCGACGAGGTAACGTGCCGCTTCCCAGAAGGCCGGGTTGCCGAGCGTCGGGTTCGCCTTGCTGTTCAGCAGGATATAGTCCTGACGGGCGGAGGGAACGGAGAGCACCTTGATGCCGCTCTTGTCCTTCAGCGCTTCGATCTGGTCGGCAGACAGGCCGCGGGCGATATCGGCATCGCCCTGCTCGACGAGCAGGCGACGTGCGCCAACGTCAGGCACGTTGCGGATGATGACGCTTTCGAGCGTCGGCTTATCGGACGAATTGGCATTGGCCTGCAGCGCCAGCGCCTCATGCGGCGTGTAGGTGGCGATCGTGTAAGCGCCACTGCCGGCCGAATTAGTCTTCAGCCAGCCATTGCCAAAATCATTGTCCTTGGCCTGCGGCGAAACTGTCTGCTCATCGACGATGGAGGCGATCGGCGCCGTGAGGATCGACAGCGCGAAGCCGGAGCCGACATCCGCCGTCCAGGTGAGCTTGACATGCTTGTCGTCAACCTTGGTGATCGCGGCATCGACATTGTCGGCCTTCCAGCCGAGTTCGTTGAGGATGAAGGCCGGCGACTTGTTGAGCTTCACGGCGCGCGTCAGCGAGAAGATCACGTCTTCGGGGCGAACCGGATTGCCGGACGCAAACTTGGCATCATCAAGCGCGAAGGTCAGGCTCTTGCCATCGCTGCCGGCTTCCCAGGTAGCGGCAAGTGCGGCCTCGATCTTCGTGCCGTCATCGCGGTTGGACTGTACGAGGCGCTGGTAGATATTGTTGAAGGACTGGACGGTCGTCAGCTCGAAGCCTTCGGCCGGGTCGAAGCTGACGGCATCGTCGATGGACTGGGCCACGACGAGCACGTTTGGCGGCGTTTCGGCGTGAACAACCGGCGCGCTGAATGCCAGTGCCAGGCTGAAAACAGTGCCGAGCAGCTTGGCGCGGCTGGTAATGATGGACATGGAAAACTCCCCTCGGGTGATGAAAAAGTCAGTTGGTGCCTTCGGCGAAAGCCTCAAGCTCGGGGTCGAAATCGACCTCGACAACATTGATGTAGACGGCAGTAGCAATCATGATGCCGGCAAAGGCCACGAGATCGACGAGCACCTTGGTGTCGTAGCGTGCCTTCAACTCGGCCCAGACATCGGCAGGAATAGCATTGGAATCGGCGACGATTGCCGCGCCAAAACGTTTAAGCAGCTGTTCGGTATCGCTCAACTCCAGGGCATCGGGATTGAACCCGTTCTTGATCAGAGCCCGGCGAAAGAAGGTGATGGCAATGTCGGACTTCAGCGCCTTGGAGATCGAATGCGAGAAGATCCAGATCTCGCGGTCGCTGATGGCAGGATTGAGCTCGGCCCTGAGCGTGAACCATTCGGCATAGATGCGGTGTGCCTGCGGCGAATGCAGCAACGTCCGCTTCATGTTGGTCATGTTGCCGCGAACCCGCACTTCTTCGTCATGCGCCGCGCGAATCTCTTCGGAAGCGGTGTCGTAATCGATGTAGGGAAGCTGGCTCATGCGGATTGCTCTTTCTTTGTGCGATAAAGGCTAACGAGGTGGCGAGATATTGTGCAGTCCATATTCATCCAGCTTTTCCGCCTTTTGACGAAAAATATTCCGCCGAACGTTACCGGTAAAAACGAACTTTTCGTCACAGATATATCAGCATTTCACAGCTGGCATTCTTGACATTGGTGCCCACAAACGACACGATGAAACCGGTTTCAATCGTACATAAGGGAGTGATCGTGCGGTTCGACCTTTCGATCCTCTTGCCCCATCTGGGCTTTCTCGCGCAAGGGGCGCTGCTGACGGCGGAGGCCTGTGCCCTGGCGCTGATCGGCAGCGTCATCATGGGCGCTTTCGTCGCCATTGCGCGCACCTCATCATCATCAGTTCTGCGCAGGATCTCCTTCGTCTACGTCGATATCTTCCGCAACGTTCCCTTCATCGTGCAGTTGTTCTTCTTCTATTACGGCCTGCCCGAGATCGGCATCTATATCGATGCCTTCACGACGGGTGTTGTGGCACTTTCGATTGCCGGCGGCGCCTATGCCTCTGACGTCATCCGCGCCGGCATCCTGGCGATCGATCCCGGCATCATCGAAGCCGCCGAAGTGAGCGGCCTGTCGCGCCGGGTGGTCTTCACCAAGATCGTGCTGCCGATCGCACTCAGAACCTCCGTTCGGCCGCTGGGCTCCGTGCTGATCAACATGGTCCTGACCTCTTCGATCCTCTCGACCATCACGCTGAACGAATTGACCGGCTCGGCTCAGATCGTCGTCTCGCAGACCTATCGGCCCTTCGAAGTCTATATCGTGCTTCTCGTCGTCTATGCCGTTCTGACCTATCTGGTCTCGCTGGGTATCGCCCTCCTCCACCGCCGCCTGAACCGCGACATGATGGAGGCCGTAGCCTGATGCGCTTTTCCGATTTCACACCATTCGATATCTGGCTGCTGCTGCAAGGCCTTGGCGTCAGCCTCGGCCTGTTCTTCTCGACATCGCTGATGGGCCTGCTGATCGGCACACTCTGGGCCGTCTGCCGCTTCTATCGCGTGCCGGTGTTGACGCCGGTCATCACCTTCTTTGCCGAACTCCTGAAGAACTCGCCTGTTCTGGTGCAGCTCTTCCTCGTCTTCTTCGGCCTGCCCGGCCTCTTTCATATCCGCATCACGCCGACGACGGCTGCGATGATCACGCTGTCGGCCAATTCGGCTGCCTTCGTCTATGTCATCGCGGTCTCGGCCATCGAATCCATCGGTCGCGACCAGATCGAGGCGGCCCGCGTCTTCGGCCTCACCCGCTGGCAGGTGCTGCGCCATGTCGTTGCGCCGCAAGCCATGGCCTTTGCCATCGGCCCGCTGACGGCGCTTCTCGTCAACCAGCTGCAGGTCACTTCGCTGATCTCGGTCATCGGCGTCGTCGATCTCACCAAGATCGGCAACATCCTCAACCTGCGCACGCTGAAGCCCTTCATCGTCTGGACGGTGGTCGGCCTGCTCTATTACGTCTGCGCCAAGCTGCTCGCATGGCTCGGCGCCCGCTTCGAAAACCGCCTCAGGGCGCATGCCGCCTGGAGAGGGCTCTGATATGCTCAAAGTAGAAAATGTCCAGAAGGCCTTCGGTCCTACAACCGTTCTCGATGGCGTCAATCTCACCATCAATCCCGGCGAGGTCGTCTCCATCCTCGGCTCTTCCGGCTCCGGCAAGTCGACGCTGATCCGCTGCATCAACGGCCTGGAAAAATTGAACGGCGGCAGCATCACCGTCGATGATTTCGACGTCAGCAAGCCGAAGGAATTGGCCGAGGCCCGCAAGCGCTCTGGCACCGTCTTCCAGCTCTTCAACCTCTATCCGCATATGACGGTGCTCGGAAACATCACGCTGGCGCCGATCGAAGTGCTGAAGAAGCCTCGTGCAGAAGCAGAAGCCACCGCCCGCGCCCTGCTGCAGTCCGTCGGCCTAGGCGATCGGGCCGACGCCTATCCGGCCCAGCTCTCCGGCGGCCAGCGCCAGCGCGTCGGCATCTGCCGGGCGCTTGCCATGCAGCCGCGCTATCTGCTGCTCGATGAAGTCACCAGCGCGCTCGACCCGGAAATGACATCGGAAGTCCTTGCGATCCTCGCCAAGCTGGCGACCGAGGGCACGACCATGCTCTTCGTCACCCACGAAATCGAATTCGCGCGGCAGATTTCCAACCGCATCGTCTTCCTCGACAAGGGCAAGCTGCTCGTCGATCTGCCGACGGCGGATTTCTTCGCCGCCGAGGGCGGTATGGCCAACTCCCGTATCGCCCAGTTCCTGTCCAAAATGCGCAAAGATTAGAGGTATTCATGCTGCTCTTGGCCAATAAAGAAGCCTGGCCCGGTTTCCCGACGACAGTGCAGATGCTGCGCGAAGGTGCCATCAGCCTCGACGCGATGGTCGCCGGCATCAGCAAGGTGGAAAGCGAAGTCCAGGTGCGCAGCGTCGGTTACGGCGGCTGGCCGAACATGCTCGGCAACATGGAACTCGACGCCGCCGTCATGGATGGCAACACGCGTGACGTCGGCACCGTCGGCGCCGTGCCGAACACATTGCCCGTCGCCCGCCTCGCCCATGAGGTGATGAAACGTCTGCCACATGTGATGCTGACTGGCGACGGAGCTCGCCGCTTTGCCAGTGAAATCGGTTTCTCCGAAGACGATGTGCTCTTTGAAGATAGCAAGCGCGTCTGGTGGGAACGGCTCGAAAAGGAACTCTCGCCGGAGGAATTGGCGAAATTCCCCAATATCCCGCTGGCGCCGCTGAGCCGCGCCATCACCGATCCCGAGCGCGTGCGTGACACGACCGTCTTACTGTCCGCCGATCCCACACGTGGCATCCATGCTGCGACGTCGACGTCGGGCTGGGCCTGGAAATATCCGGGCCGCCTCGGCGACAGTCCCATTCCCGGCGCCGGCTTCTATGCCGACAGCCGCTATGGCGCGGCCGCCTGCACCCATACCGGCGAGATGACAATGCGCTGCTCGACTGCGCGCACCGTCGTGCTTGCGCTCAAATTCGGCTATTCGCTTTCCGACGCCGTCAAGCTGGCCGTCGAGGAGCTCAACGAACTTTCCTCTGGTTTCCTGGCCGGCGTGGTCATCCACGCCGTCGATGCCAAGGGGAACCATGAGGTCGTGAATTTCAGATGCGAGGGCGAAATCCGCTACTGGCTCTGGGAGGACTCGATGCCCGAACCGGAACTCCGGGCAGCGAAACTGGCATAATCAAGAAGAGGGAAATTGAACCATGAAACGCATTCTCACAGCCATTGCCGCGCTGGCCGTCGTTGCCGGCTCTGCGCTTCCGTCCTTTGCCGGCATGATCGACGACATCCGCTCACGCGGCGTCGTTCGCATCGGCGTATCGCTCGGCGGTGAGCCGATCGGCTTCCGCGACGCGCAGAATAACCCCGTCGGCTATGACGTCGACGTCGCCACCCGCCTGGCAGAAAAGCTCGGCGTACCGGTCGAATTCACCGACGTCTCCGGTGATGCCCGCATCTCGATGCTGGTCTCCGGCCAGATTGACGTCGCAATCGCCAATACTTCGGCGACGCTCGAGCGCGCCAAGGTCGTTAATTTCTCGATCCCCTATAACCGCGCCGGCCTGCGCGTCATCGTCCAGAAGGACTCCGGCATCAAGGAACTGAAGGATCTTGCCGGCAAGAAGGTCGTCGTCGGCCGCGGCACGACCGGTGAAACCTTCCTGAAGACTGCCGTGCCGGATGCACAGCTCGTCTATGTCGACCAGTTCGCGCCCGATGGCGTCCTGCAGCTTCAGCAGAAGCGTGTCGATGCGGCAATCGAAGACTCCTCGCTGCTCGACTATCTCGCCACCAAGAACCCGACGCTGGTCACCCTTGCCGGCCTCTATTCCAACGACCCGATCGGGATGGCCGTTGCCAAGGGCGATCCGGAATTCGTCCGCTGGCTCGACATGTTCGTCTCCGACTACATCCAGTCGGGCGCCTATGAAGCCAATTACAAGAAGTGGTGGGGTGCTGAAGCCAACCCGCCGGCTCTGAACCCGCAGTGGTAATATGATCATGACAGCCGCGTTCGGGCGGCCTGTTTGCTATTGGGAGGTCAGGCGCGGAAAAAAGGTCGTCGGCACGATGACCGGTGGCTGACCGGAATGGAAGTCGCCGGGATTGGCGATGAAATCCACCATCTGCCCAACGTAGACGCCCTTGTCATAGCCGATCGAGGAGATCGGATAGGCATCGAAATCGGTGAGCGACAAATTGTCGAAACCGTAGAGCCGGAAACGCGTCGGCCGGTTGCCGGGAAAATCGGCCCGGCAGACATCGAGAATGCCCATGGCCATCGCATCCGACGTGCAGAAGATCGCATCCGGGCAATCCTGACCAGTCAGGTCTGCCGCAGCCGCATGCCCGCTCTCATAGGAATAGTCGCCTTGCACCGTGCGCACCAGCTCTATGCCATTCTCCGCGAAGGCCTGCCTGTAGAAAGCGATGCGCGCCTGTTCCATCGGCGAAGAGGAACGGCCGGTAACGAGCCCCGCACGCTTCACGCCCTTCTTGGCGGCATCAGCGACGGCTTCGGCAATGCCGCTGCCTTCATCGGGAATAACGACGGGCGAAAGATCGTCATGAAGACCGTTCAGCATGACGACGAGATCGGAGCGGAACATGCGCCGGACTGTGGGCGCATCCGCAAAATCCGAAAAGACCAGTGCCGCATCGACATGATAGGCGACGCCGTTGCGCAGGAATTCCTCGACGCGGGCGACAGAACCGATGCGGATCATGATGACCTGCTTGCCGATCGACTGGATCTGATCGAGCAACCGGTCGAAAAGATCGAGATCCGAAAGGTCGTGGATATGGTTGACGACGACGGCGACGAGGTTGACCGTCTTGGTCGTCAGGCTTTGCGCCAGAAGGTTCGGCTTGTAGCCGAGCTGTGCGGCAGCCTCGACCACCCGCTCGCGCTTGTCGGCAGAAACCGGCCGCGGCTCGTTGGAGAGCGCGCGGCTCGCAACCGCACGCGACACCCCGGCGAGCTTTGCAACATCGGCAATCGTCGGGGCGGCATCGCGGCCATTGTTCTGAGTCATATTCGAGCGCTTTCCAACCTGTCATGGCGTGATAGCGCACAGAAGCGCATCTTCGCTATCGGAAACTTGCAATCATCCACTTTCGCGGCACTGAAACCGGTGCCACCAGCCCTTTTCGCTTCAATGCCAGCTTGAATGGAGGAACTGTATGGCAATCACCCTTTCACCCATAACCCTGCCCGCTTTTGGCCCTGTCAGCACGGAACAGCCACAGATCCCGGAGGAGACCTACGCCACCCGCGCCGCCGCCGCGCTAAAAGCTGCTGGCACCGATTGGCTGGTGGTCTATGCCGACCGCGAGCACTTCGGCAACATCATGTTCCTCTCCGGCTTCGAGCCACGCTTCGAAGAGGCCCTGCTGTTGCTCGGTCCCAAGGGAAAGCGAGTCATCATGACGGGCAACGAATCCGAGAGCTACACGGTGCTCGCCCGTCTGCCTGGCATCGAGGTGCTGCGAGCCCAGACCTTCAGCCTCATGGGCCAGGACCGCAGCCAGAACCCGCGCCTGGCAGACCGTCTGCGCGACGCCGGCATCGGCAAAAGCGACAGCATCGGCCTCGTCGGCTGGAAGTATCTTTCGGCGGAGGAGGATGAGGATCACGAAAACTGCTTCTTCGTGCCCGACTTCATTGTCTCCGCGCTACGCCGCTTGGCCGGCAAGATCACCGATGCGACCACCGTTCTCATGCATCCGGAGACCGGCTTGCGTGCCGTCATCGATGTCGACCAGCTCGCCGCCTTCGAATGGGCTTCGGCCCGCTGCTCACGCGCGCTCTGGCGCGTCGTCTCAGGTGTTCGCGAAGGCGACAGCGAGTTCGAGGCACTCGGAAGACTGGGCTATGAAGGCGACCCGCTGAACCTTCACACGATGTTCGCCTCTGTCAGTTCCGGCGAGGCCATCGTCGGCCTGCGCAGCCCGACGGCACGGCGTGTGAAGAAGGGTGACGGCGTGACGACTGCCCTTGGTTACTGGGGCGCCCTCTCCTCCCGCGCCGGTCTGCTGACCGACCATGACGACGCCTTCCTGAAACCCGCCAAGGCCTATTTCGAAGCTCTGATCACCTGGTACGAGAGGGCCGATATCGGCACGACCGGCGGCGATCTCTTCACATCAGTCACCGAGAAACTGAAATCCGCCGGCCTGAACTCGGCGCTTAACCCCGGCCATCTCGGCAGCCACGAGGAATGGCTGCATTCGCCGGTCCGCCCAGGCTCCACCGAACGCCTGCGCTCAGGCATGCCGTTCCAGGTCGACGTCATCCCCGTGCCCATGCCAGCCGGCTGGGCGTTGAACTGCGAGGATACGATCGCCTTTGCAGATGCAAAGCTGAGAGAGGCGATCCGCACGAAGTACCCTGAGATGCACGCCCGTATTACTGCTCGCCGCGCCTTCACGGCGGATAAGCTCGGCGTCGCCCTGAAAGACAGTATCCTGCCCCTGTCGGACACGCCGCTCTACCTGCCACCCTTCTGGCTGAAAGCGAACCATGTGCTGATCCGCGAATAGCGCGTAAAGGATCGACGGCCCTTGGCTGTCGATCCGACCTTACCTAAATTCAGCTTGAAAGCAGGAGGAGCGGCATGAGCGACGATCACAAGCATATCGACTGGCGCGAACATGGCGTGAAGGTTATTCCCGGCAATGCGCTCGATCCGAATACGGCGCAGACGCCGGGCATGAACCGCGCGACCGCTATCAACAATGCGCGCGCCGGGGCCGAAAAGATCTGGGCCGGCACAGTGACGATCCATGCCAATGCCAAGACCGGCGCCCATCATCACGGCGATCTCGAAAGCATCATCTATGTGGTGAAAGGCAAAGCCCGCATGCGCTGGGGCGAAAACCTCGAATTCACTGCAGAAGCCGGCCCCGGCGATTTCATCTACGTGCCGCCTTTCGTTCCTCATCAGGAAATCAATGCCAACCGTGACGAGACGCTGGAATGCGTGGTCGTGCGCTCGGGCCAGGAACCGGTGGTCGTCAACCTCGACATCGAACCGGTCGAAAAGCCCGAGGACGTGCCGTGGATCGACCCGATCCACCGCCACTAGCTCTCAGGCAGCGGCGAGGATCATCGCCGCACCTTTTTCCGCCACCATCATCGTCGGTGCGTTGATATTGCCGGCCGTGATGTTCGGGAAGACCGAGGCATCGACGATCCGCAGCCCGGTGATGCCGTGCACCCTCAGGGAGGCGTCAACCACGGATGTCGTGGCATCCGGCCCCATCGAAGCCGATCCGCAGAGGTGGTAGATCGAACCGGAATAGCCGCGGAAATAGGTAAGCAGTTCCTCATCCGTCTGGGCCTCCACCGAAGGCGGCATCTCCACTTCAGTGATCGCCCGCAGGGCCGGCGCTTCCATGATCCGGCGCACCAGCCGGCTACCCTGAATGACCTCTTCTTCGTCATGCACAGTGCCGAGATAATTCGGCCTGATCTGTGGCGCTTCCGTCATCTCGGGCGAGACGATGCCGACCGTGCCGCGGCTCGTCGGCCTGCAGGAGTTGAAGGCGAGAAGGAAACCCGAATAGGGCTCCGGCTTCAGACCTGCCTTCGGATCCGTTGGAATACGATAGGAGAGCGGATTGAAATAAAGCTGGATATTCGGTCGCTCTTCATCCGGGCTGCCACGCAGGAAGGCGCCGGCCTGGTTAACGCTGAGCGCCAGCGGCCCGCGCCGCGTCAGGATATAGCGCAGTGCCTGCCGCGCCTGACCGAACAACGTTCCGAGCTCGTCGTTCAGCGTCGGCACGGTGGAGCGATAGTAGAAGCTGGCACAGAGATGATCCTGCAGGTTCTTGCCGACGGCCGGCAGGTGCCGCAACAGCGGAATGCCCAGGGATTGCAGATGCGCGCCGTCGCCGATGCCGGAGAGCTGCAACAGCTTCGGTGTATCGACCGCACCTGCCGAGAGGATGACTTCCTGTCGGGCCGAGTAGTTTGTTATGCCGCCGGGGCCGATCACTTCGACGCCGGTAGCGCGGGCTTCCGCATCGACGATGATGCGCCTTACCCGGCTGTTGCGCAGGATAGCAAGATTGGGCCATCCGAGCGCCGGTTTGAGATAGGCGAGCGATGATGAGGAGCGAACGCCGTTCCGCGTATTGATGTCGTAGATGCCGGCGCCTTCGATGCTTTCGCCATTGAAATCCGCGTTCAGCGGCATCTGCAGTTCGGCGCACGCCTCAAGGAAACGGTCGGTAATCGCATGCGATTGGCCGCGCATCGGCGTCACATGGATCGGCCCGCCGCCGCCATGATATTTGCTCTCGCCGCCCGCATGCGTCTCCAGCTTGCGGAAGAAAGGCAGCACGTCTTCATAACCCCACCCGAGGTTGCCGGCAGCCTTCCAGTCGTCGAAATCGTCGGCAGCACCGCGCACGAAGATCATCGCATTGATGGAGCCGGAACCGCCCTGCACCTTGCCGCGTGGCGCATAAATGCGACGGCCGTTGAGCGCGGCCTCCGGCTCGCTCCAGTACATCCAGTTGACCTTCGGATCGTAGTAGGAGCGCGCATAGCCAACCGGGACACGAAACCACGGCGAACTGTCATTGCCGCCGGCTTCGATCAGCAGCACATTGTGCCTGCCGCTCTCACTGAGACGTGCGGCTAGAATGCAGCCGGCCGAGCCGGCGCCGACGATGATGTAATCGTATGTCGTCATCTTCGTTCTCAGCCGCGGGCCGGCGCAAATGCCTTCACGTCGGCGGGCTTGTCATCCATTTGCAGATGGAGTCGCTGCCCTTCGTAGGGCGAGTGTTTCGCGACGACATCGAGATTGAGCTCCACGCCCAGCCCCGGCTCGTCTGAGGGGATCAGGTAGCCGTCCTCGAAGCGCAGCGGCGTCTTCAGGATCTCCGCGTAGAAGCCCGAGAAATCGACGATCGCCTCATGGATCAGGAAATTCGGCGAGGAAGCGGCAAGCTGAATACTGGCGGCAGCACCGATAGGACCATTGTAGAGATGCGGCGCGATCTGCGCGTAATAGGCTTCAGCCATGCCCGCGATCTTCTTGGATTCCAGAATGCCGCCGGCGCGCGCCACGTTCATCTGCAGGATGGAGGCCGCACCCGTTTCCAGCACGCGCTGGAACTCGTATTTCGTTGTCAGCCGCTCACCCGTCGAAATGGGGATCGAGGTCTTGCGGGCGACTTCCGCCATCGCCTCTTCCTGGCCGGGAGGCACCGGCTCCTCGAACCAGAGCGGATCATATTTCTCCAGCCGCTGCGCCAACCGAATCGCCGAGGACGGCACCATCTGCCCATGCGTGCCGAAGAGCAGATCGGCACTGCTGCCGACGGCCTCGCGAATCTTGGCACAGAACTCCTCGCAGCGGTCCATGACGCCGAGCGAAACCTGATGGCCGGAATAGGCGGTATAGGGACCGGCCGGATCGAACTTGACGGCGGTAAAGCCCATCTCGACCATCTTCACCGCGCATTCGGCGGCAAGATCCGGATCATTGTAGTCATATTCGCCGGCGGCGTTCTTCGGATAGAGATAGGTATAGGCGCGCAGCCTCTCATGCACGCGCCCGCCGATCAGCTTGTGCACCGGCTTGCCGGCAGCCTTGCCGATAATGTCCCAGCAGGCGATCTCCAACCCCGAGACGATGCCCATCATCGTCGGGTCCGGGCGCTGCGTGAAACCGCTCGAATAGGCAAGCCGCCAGAAGCGCTCGATATCGTGTGGATCATGGCCGAGCAGATAACGCTGGAAGACATCCTCTATCAGCGGCACGAGCGCTTTCGGATGGAAGGCGGTCGAGTAGATTTCCCCGACACCCTCGATACCGTCTGCCGTCGTCAGCCGCACGAAGATCCAGTACATGCCGCCGATATGCGGCGGCGGGACGGCTACGACATGGGTGGAAAGCGATGCGATCTGCATGGCCATTATCCTCAGTGCTTGAGTATGACGAGGCGCGTCTGGGTGAATTCGAGCATGCCGTGCTTGCCGTCATCGCCGCCGAGGCCGGAGCGCTTCCAGCCGGCGTGATAGCCCTGATAGGGATCGGCCGGGAACCGGTTGACGTAGAATTCGCCGGCCTCGATGGCATCGGAGAACCGCATGATCGTGCGGTGATTGTTGGTGAAAAGCACCGAGCTCAGACCGAACTGATGATCATTGGCAAGCGCCAGCGCCTCCTCGGTCGTGTCATAGGCGACGACAGGCAGAACCGGCCCGAATATTTCCTCGACAATGATCTCCATGTCCTGACGGCAATTGGACAGCAGCGTCGGCGGATAGAAGAAGCCGGCGCCTTCAGGCAGGATACCACCCACCTCGATGCGCGCGCCCTGCTCCACCGCCTTCAGGACGGCCTTGTGCGCATTCGTCTGCGCAGACTTGGTGGCGAGCGGCCCGACGCGAGACGCATCGACCGAGCGGTCGCCGAAGGCGCATGCAGCAAAGCCGGCCTTCAGCTTGGCAAGCAGCGCATCATGGATGGAGCGGTGCACATAAACGCGCTCCGGCGCGGTGCAGAGCTGGCCGCAATGATTGGTCTTGGCGGCGACGAGCTGGGCGGCGACAGCATCGAGATCGGCATCCGGCTCGATGATAACGGGCGTCTTGCCGCCGAGTTCCAGCGACGGCTTGGCGATGTTCGCCTTGCAATAGTCAAGCACCACCCGGCCCGCCTGCAGGCTGCCGGTCAGGGTGATCATTCCGACCTTGGGATGGGTGCAAAGTGTGGCCGCAACCTCGTGCGACATGGTGAGAATGTTGATAAGCCCCGCGGGCAGTCCCGCCTCAGCCACGGCTTTGGCAATCTCGAAACCCGAGGTTGGCGTCGAATTGCTCGGGCGCACGACGACGGCATTGCCGGCAATCAGCGCCGGCGCAATCTTCCGCACCAGCGTATAGATCGGGAAGTTAAAGGGTATCAGGCAGGCAACAACACCGATCGCCTCGCGCTTCAGAAGCAGCGTCTCATTGGTATTGTCGCTCGGAATGATCTCGCCCTCGATGCGCCGCGCCCATTCGGCGTGGTAGCGCATCAGCTCGGCGCCATAGATCGCCTCGCCCGTCGCATCGGCAAGGCTCTTGCCGGATTCAAGCGCCAATGCCGCGCCGATCTTTCCCGCCCGCTGTTCGATGACGGCAGCGAGCTTCCGCAGCCCGTCGCCGCGCGCAATCGCCGGCAGCGCCCGCCATTCCTTCTGTGCCTTCGCCGCGGCCTCGACGGCCTCGATAGCCTCGGCTGCAGTCGCCGAAGGTACCTTGGCGAATTGAGCTTCCGTTGCCGGATTGAGCACCGGCACCAGCGTGCCGGAAGACCGGAATTCTCCGGCGATGAAATTGCGATATTCCGTCATGACGGTATCCTCAGGACAATAGCTAACCACGCGCATGCCGGCCTCTGCCGACCATGCGTTGAAACGAAACGGTGTGCCGTCGCCCGGAAGCGGCAGCTAGAACGTGCTGCGGCCCGGCGCCGCTTCTAGAAGTGTTCTCGTATAGGGATGCGTCGGCGCCTGCAGCACCTGGGCCGCACTGCCGCGCTCGACGATTTCACCCTTCTGCATCACCACGATCTCGTCGCTGATCTGGGCAGCAACGCGCAGGTCGTGGGTGATGAAGACGATGGCGAGCTGCAGCTTCTCCTGCAGCTCGCGAAGCAATTTCAGGACCTGTGCCTGCACGGAGACGTCGAGCGCCGAAACACTCTCGTCCGCGATCAGCACATCCGGCCGCATGGCAAGCGCCCGGGCAATGCCGATGCGCTGGCGCTGCCCGCCGGAAAAGGCCGATGGCTTGCGCCAATAGGCACTCTTCTGCAGACCGACGAGATCGAGCAGCTCTTCCGCCCGACGCCGCGCCTCCCCTGCTTCCATGCCGGCGAGCTGGGCGGAGCGTGCAATCATCGGCCCGACGCGACGGCGCGGATTGAGCGAGCCGAATGGATCCTGGAAAATCATCTGGATCGACCGCCGCCGGGCGCGCAACGGCGCCGGCGCAAGGCCGAGAAGATCGGCGCCCGCCACTTCCACCCGGCCGCTCTTCGGCTCGATCAGGCGGATCATCGCCTTGGCAAGGGTAGACTTGCCGCAGCCGGATTCACCGACGATGGAGACCACGCGGCCCGGCGACAGGCTGAGCTCCACATGTTTCAAAACCTGGACGCTGCCGTAGGAATGCTGCAAGTCGTGCACGGCAAGCACCGGCGCTTCACCCTGCGGAGGAGCCGGACGATCGTGCGGCTTCAGGCTCGGCACGGCGGCGATGAGCTCTTTGGTGTAGGGATGGTTCGGCGCTGTCAGCACCTGTCTTGCCTCGCCGATCTCGACGATCTCGCCGTAGCGCATGACGGCCACGCGGTCGGCAATATCGGCAACGACACCGAAGTCATGCGTAATGAAGAGAATGCCATGGTCGTGCATATTGCGAAGCTCGCGCACGAGCTTCAGCACCTGCGCCTGCGTCGTGACGTCGAGCGCAGTCGTTGGCTCATCCGCAATCAGCACACGCGGGTTCATGGCAAGCGCCATGGCGATGACGACACGCTGGCACTGGCCGCCGGAGAGTTCGTGCGGATAGGCCTGCAGGATGCGGTCCGGGTTCGGCAGATGCATGGATTCGATCAGCGCACGGGCACGCTTCTTCCGCTCTGCGGCATCGAAATCCGAATGCAGCTCGAAGACTTCCTCGATCTGCGCCGAAACCGTCATCGCCGGATTGAGCGAGGCGATCGGCTCCTGGAAGATCATGGCGATATCACTGCCCCTGACGGCGCGGAAAGCCCTCTCGGAGAGGCCGACGAGATCGGTATCGCCGAGCATCACTTTGCCGCCCGCAATCTTCAGCCCCTCCGGTACGGCCCCCATCAATGCGGCCGACAGAACCGACTTGCCGGACCCGGATTCCCCGACAACGCAGAGAATTTCACGCGGCCTGAGATCGAAGCTCGCCGCCTTGACGGCATAGGGCCTGTCGGCGCCTTTCGGCAGCGCGACGCTCAAATTTTCGACCCGAAGGATCGGTTGGTTTTCGTTGCTGCTCATGCACGCCTCCCCTGCGCTTCCGAGACTTCCCGCAATCCGTCCGCCAATAGGCTCAAGCCCAGCATCAGCGACGAGATCGCAAGGCATGGAAAGATGACGAGATGCGGGAAGGCGATCGCCATGGCGCGGCCTTCGTTGACCATCGTACCCCAATCCGGCGTCGGTGGCGGCAGGCCGAGGCCAAGGAAGCCGAGCGTGCCGATTGTAATCGCCGTGTAGCCGAGGCGCAGGCAGAAATCGACTGCGAGCGGGCCGCTGGCATTGGGCAGGATATCGAAGAGCATGATGCGCCAGGTGCTTTCGCCCTGCGTCACCGCAGACGCCACGAAATCGCGGCTCGACACATCGATGGTAATGCCGCGCACGATGCGGAAGATCGCGGGCGCGCTGCCGAAGGTGACCGCAAGCACGATGTTGAAGGGCGAGGAGCCGACCACGACGATGATGACGATGTAGAGCACCAGCACCGGAAAGGAGAGCACCACATTGGCGATATAGGACAGGACCGCATCGATCCAGCCGCGCCAGTAGCCGGCGATAAGACCGAGCGCCACGCCGACCACATAGGCAGTCACGGTCGCAAGCGTCGAGAACACCACGACAGTGCGTGCGCCATAGATCAGGCGTGAGAGGATATCGCGGCCGAGCTTGTCGGTGCCGAGCCAGAATACGCCGCCTGTCGGAGCGGCAGTACCGGGCTTTGCCAGTGGCAACAGCGTGCGGATCGGATCGAAGGGCGCAAGGATTGGCGCAAAGATCGCCACCAGCAGCCAGCCAATCGTCAGGAATCCGCCGATCAGCACGACCGGATTGGTGAGATAGGGTGTTACAGCTTTCCGCATGCCGCCCTCACTTCCGTCCCTTGGCTGCATCGAGCAGCGAGACACGCGGATTGAGCCAGCCATAGGCGAGGTCGGAGAGGATCTGCGTCGCGACGACGACGACGACGCTCACCATCGCGCAGGCTTCGACCAGGCGGATATCGCTATTGAGCGCGGCGTCATAGAGAAGCGTGCCGAAGCCCTTATAGGCATAGAAAACCTCCACGACGATGACGCCCGAGAGCAGCCAGGGAAACTGCAGCATGATGACGGTAACCGGCGTGATCAGCGCATTACGCAGCGCATGGCGCCAGACGATACGCGCCGTGCTGGCGCCCTTCAGTCGCGCCGTGCGGACGTAATGCGTGCCCATGACTTCGATCATCGAGGCGCGGGTGACGCGCGCCAGGTAACCGGTGGAATAGAAGGCGAGCACCAGCACGGGCAGAATGATCTGCTGCAGCGAGAAACCTGATAGCATGGTGCTGGCACCTGGCAGCCAGTGCAGCCAGAAGACGAAGACGGCCGAGAAGAAGACGGCGGAGGCGAAATCCGGGATCGAGGTCGTGGCGATCGCAATGAAAGAGACGATACGATCGAGAACCGAACCCTGACGCATGCCGGCAACGATGCCCGCAAACAGGCCGACGGGCACGATCACCAGCAGCGCACCGCCGGCAAGAATGCCGGAAGCCGCAAGTCGGTCCGGGATAAGCTGCGCAACCGGCGCACGGTAATAGGTGGACATGCCCCAGTCGCCGGTCACGAAGGACCAGAGCCAGCGGCCGTAGCGAATGATGAAGGGGGCATCGTAACCGTTGGCAGTCAGCCACTGGGCGCGCTGAGCTGGCGTCGAGAACTGGCCGAGGACCTTGACGGCGACATCGCCGACATTGACCTCCAGTGCCAGGTAAACGAGCAGCGACACGGTGAACATCACCGCGAGTGCGCTTGCCAGTTTACGAAGAATGAAACGGAAAACGGTCACGAACCACCTCTTTGCCGGGTCGGGGCCGCCGCGATGAGCGGCCCCGCCGAAGATCAAGCCTTGGCGAGCCAGACGCCGTCCATGCGGAAGTAATCCGCCGGATGGAGCACGAAACCGTGGACGGTGGTGGCTGCGGCGCTGAAGCGGTTCGGCCAGTAGGGTTGAATGATGACCCCGGAATCCTGCAGGATCTGCTCGACATCCTTCATGGCTTCGGGACGCTTGGCCGGATCGACGACGGCGAGAGCCTTGTCGAGCGCGGCGTCGAATTCCTTGCTGGCGAAATGGCTCTCGTTCCAGGCACCACCGGAGCGATAGGCAAGATCGAGCGTCATCGCACCGAGCGGACGGTGCGCCCAGTATGTCAGACCGAAGGGAACCTTGTCCCAGATCGGCCAATATTGCGAGGCCGGCAGAACATTGAGCTTGAGCCGGATGCCGGCTTCGGCAAGGTTCTGCTGCAGCACCTGCGCAGTGTCCTGCTCCCAGGTGCCCTGCGTGTTACCAAGCGTCAGCTCAATATCCAGGCCGTCCTTGTGGCCAGCTTCTGCAAGCAGGGCCTTGGCCTTCTCGACATCGCGGGTAACCGCCGGCAGCGCGAAGTAATCGGGCTGAACCGGCGAGACGTGGAAGTTGGCGCCCACTTCGCCCTCGCCACGATAGGCGACGTCGAGCATCTGCTTGTTGTCGGCGGCAAGCTGCACGGCCTTGCGGACGCGAACATCGTCGAACGGCTTCTGATCGGACTGCATGCGCATGACGAGCGTATGTGCCGCCTTGCCGGTCAGGATCTGGATGTTCGGCAGCGACTTCATGAGATCGTATTCGGCGATCGTCGCGCGGTAGATGATATCGATCTGACCGCTCGAAAGCGCTGCGAGATGCGTGGTGATATCGGTGCCGAGGTCGATGTACTGGATGCCATCGAGATGAACAGGCGTGCCCCAGTAATCCGCGCGCTTGGAGAACACGGCCTGACGGCCGACTTCATAACTTTCCAGCTTGAAGGGACCGGTACCAACAGGATTGGCCGGCCAGTTGGCGCCGCCCTTGACGAAATCGCGGTGCAACATCGGGCAGGTGTAGGAGTAGAGCTGTTCGGGCAGCGAGGAAACCGCGCGCGACAGCGTGATGCGGACCGCATGGTCGCCGGTCTTTTCCACCTTCTCGACGGCCGAGAAAGCGGTCTTGTTGGAAGACTGCGAGTCCGGAGCGATCCAGCGCTGAATATTGAAGATCACGTCTTCGGGCGTGAAGGCATCGCCATTCGACCACTTGGCGCGCTCGTCCAGCTCGAAATCCCAGGTCTTGAGATCGGCAGACGGCGTCCAGCTCTTGGCGAGATAGGGATGGGTGACGTTGTCGGCATCGACAAAGGTCAGGAATTCGAGGCTGTTGCGATAGAGGTTCGAAGCCTCGATCCAGCTCGTCATCATTGGATCGGTCAGTTCCTGGATCTGGCAGCCGAAACGCAGCGTACCGCCATCAGTAGGCGTTTCCTGCGCAAGAGCCGGCTTGCTGTCACCGAGGAAGGCGCTGGCGGAGGCCGCCGTCACACCGAGCCAGGCGACGGCACGCAGGAAACCGCGGCGATCGATCTTGCCGGCACGGACCTGTTCGCACAGTTCCGGCACGGAGGGATGCAGCGGGTTGCCGCTGTTGGTTTTCAATTCAGTCATGATCTGCCTCCTCCTTGAATGGCAGTATGGTCGCTATCAGACACCCTCTGTGCCAGACACGATGCGCAGGGCGGGCTTTTCACCGTCGTTCACCATACGATTGCTAAAGCGGCTGATGATCCAGGATCGAAACCCTGCAATCAGAGGATCCACCAGCCCTTCCGCATCGGTCTTCAGGTAATAGCCGAAGCCTTCGTAATAGTGTGCGGTGACCGGCGCAACCAAGCGGCCGCTTTCTATTTCCTCCCGAAACAGCGCCGGGTCCGCCAGTACCAGGCCCTGCCCAGACAAGGCGTACTGAACCCCGAGGCTGGCGCTGTCGAATGTCACGCCGCGCGCCACGGAAACCCCGCCGAGACCGTTCTGCACAAGGAAGCGCTGCCAGGTGAGGTAGGGCTCCATGTCGACGATCTTGATGTGGATGATCTCGTTTGCTCCAATGAAGGCCGCAAGGTCCGAAACCGCTCCCTGCATCAGATCGGCCGGCACCAGATCAGGATGGCACAGGATCGTCGGCCGCTCCTCCCAGAGCAGGTCGGTGACCCATTCATCGACGGCCGGCCGCGTATAGACGACCGCCACGTCGAATTCGCTGTCCGGCACCCCGTAGGGCGTCGAAACCTCCAGAAGCACTTCCGGGAAACTGCGCCGGAAATCCGTCAACAGCGGCACGGTAAGCTTCATCGCAAAGCTCGGCGGCAGGTTGATGCGCAGCTTGCGCTGGCGCTGTTCCTCCGGCGCGCAGACTTCCTTCAGCGCCTGCTCTATACGGTCGAAACCCTTGCCGATACCGGCCGCGAGCGAGCGTCCGTCATCCGTCAGCGTTGTGGCCTTGTGCCCGCGTTCGAAAAGCTTGCGCCCGATGCTCTCTTCCAGACCGATGACATGCCGCGAAAGCGCGCTCTGCGAAATATTGAGCGCTGCGGCCGCCGCCGTGAAGCTGCCGTGATGCGCAACAGCCTCGAAGGCCCGGAGCGCGTTCAGCGGCAACCGGCGGCGATCGACCGCCGGCTCCTTCTTCGTCTGTGGAGAGCGATCCTCCGTCATTATCCCGCAAGCCCGCCGAACAGGACGTATTTGCTCTCGAGATATTCATCGAGCCCTTCGCTGGCACCTTCACGGCCAAGGCCAGACTGCTTGACGCCGCCGAATGGCGCAACTTCCGTCGAGATCACACCCTCGTTGATGCCAACCATGCCCGCTTCCAGCGCTTCGGCGACACGCCATGCGCGGCCGAGATTCTGGGTGAAGAAATAGGCCGAGAGGCCGGTTTCCGTATCATTGGCGAGGGCGATCGCCTCTTCCTCACCCTTGAAGCGGAAGAGACCAGCGACCGGGCCGAAGGTCTCTTCGGTCGCAAGCGCCATATCCTTCGTCATGCCGGTGAGCACGGTCGGCGCGTAGAACAGGCCGCCGCGCTCGTGCTGCTTGCCGCCTGTCAGCACCTTGGCGCCCTTTTCGACGGCGTCGGTCACATGCCGCTCGACCTTCATCAGCGCCGGCGCATTGATGAGCGGACCCTGAGCCACGCCATCCTCGACGCCGGGCGCGACCTTCATGGCCGCGACGGCCTTGGCAAGCGCCTCGGCGTAGCGGTCATAAATGCCGTCCTCGACGAGGATACGGTTCGCGCAGACGCAGGTCTGTCCCGTATTGCGGAATTTGGAGGCGATCGTGCCGCGCACCGCCTGATCGATATCGGCATCGTCGAAGACGATCAGCGGCGCATTCCCGCCGAGTTCAAGGCTGATGCGCTTCACCGTATCGGCGCTCTGGCGCATGAGCAGCTTGCCGGTCGCCGTCGATCCCGTGAACGAGAACTTGCGCACGACGGGGCTCTTCATCCAGACGACGACGACATCGGCCGGCGACTTCGTCGTCACCACGCTGACCACACCAGCGGGAACGCCGGCCTGTTCGCCGAGACGGGCAAGCGCCAGAGCCGAAAGCGGCGTATCTTCCGCCGGCTTGATGATGATGGTGCAGCCGGCAGCAAGTGCGGGACCGACCTTGCGGGTAATCATCGCCAGAGGGAAGTTCCATGGCGTTACAGCCGCGACGACACCGACAGGCTCCTTCATCACGACGATGCGCGCATCGACCTTGTGCGACGGCACGACGCCACCATGCGAGCGGCGGCCTTCCTCGGCAAACCAGGTGAGGAAACCGGCCGCATAGGCGACCTCGCCACGCGCTTCAGCGAGCGGCTTGCCCTGCTCAGCCGTCAACAATCGGGCGAGGTCTTCCTGATTGGCAAGCATCAGATCCGCCCAGCGTCGCAGCACGGCAGAACGCTCCGAAGCGAGCGTCTTGCGCCAGGTCTTGAAGGCCTTCGCTGCGGCGTCGATCGCCTGCTGCGCTTCCGCCGCACCGCAATCCGGCACGGTCGCAAGCTCGCTGCCATCGGCGGGATTGAGCACGGCAAAGCGCTTGCTGTCAGCAGCACTTCCCCAGCCTCCACCGATCAGCGCATTGTCTTCGACAAGCTTCATATCAGGCGACCTTCGGCGTGAAGAAAGGATTGCCGACCGTTGCCACGCCTTCGGCAAGCTCGGCACGCGACGGCCAGCCCTTCAGCAAAGCGCGCTTGGCGGCAAGATGCGTTGCAGCCTTGTTATTATGATATACCTCTTCGGCGTCGTTGGCCGAAGGATTGACCCAGACGGCGGCAATCGCGACCCAGTCATCTTCAGCTTCCGCCGGCAGCGAACCATCGAGCAGCGCTGCAGTAATACCGGCGGCGACACCGGCCTGCGCCGGACCCCAGGTCATCAGCTCATGCGACGAACCCGATTCCATCACCGCCTTGGCGATGAAGAGCGTCACCGGCTTTGCCGGCAGGTTTGGCTTCAGCACTGCCTGGAACGGCAGGTGGCCAGGACCGGGACTCGCTGCCGCCCCGGCGAGCGCGCCGGAAATCGGGCCGTTCTTCGGGCCGATGTAGAGATTGATATGGGCAGCGTTCGGGCCGGAACCCTCGAAGCCTTCACCAATATAAAGCATTGAAATCTCCAGTAGCGATGCGAGTCGAACCCATTATGCCTTCGAAAGGGCGCGGGGGCGACGGACCGGGTTATAGTCATTGATCATGTCGCGCGGGCGGTAGGGCTCTTCCAGGAAGGCACGCTCTTCGCCCGTCAGCTCGATCGCAGCCGCTTCGATGGCAGCAGTGACATGCTCGGGGCTCTCCGTGCCGACGATTGGAACCGTGCTGTTGCCGGAACCGATGACCCAGGCTTGGGCGATCTGGCTGGCCGTCTTGTCGCGCTTGGCAGCGATCTCGTTGACGCGCTTGGCGATCTCCTGGTCGATCTCATCGCCGAACCAGTCGAGATAGAGGTCATGGGCGATGCGCGGCGCCGAGCCGCCGCCGGCGAGATAACCGCGGGCGAGCGGCGAAAAGGTCGTGACCGCAATGCCCTCATCCTGACAGTAAGGCATCATCTCGCGCTCTTCCTCCCGGTAGAGCAGCGAATACTGGCACTGCATGTTGACGAACCGCGTCCAGCCATTCTTGTCGGCGACATGGTTCATCTTGGCGAACTGCCAGGAATACATGGTGGAAGCGCCGATGTAGCGTACCTTGCCCGACTTCACGATGTCATGCAGAGCGTTCATCGTTTCTTCGATGGGTGTTTCCGGATCGAAGGCGTGGATGACGTAAAGGTCGACATAGTCGGTGCCCATCTGCTTCAGCG
Source organism: Rhizobium sp. 768_B6_N1_8 (assembly GCF_051811225.1). Taxonomy (NCBI): domain Bacteria; kingdom Pseudomonadati; phylum Pseudomonadota; class Alphaproteobacteria; order Hyphomicrobiales; family Rhizobiaceae; genus Rhizobium; species Rhizobium sp. 768_B6_N1_8. The sequence continues at coordinate 3,442,336 of NZ_JBPWPV010000001.1, forward strand.
ATTTGTCGATGGAGGCCATCAGATGCTTGCGCGACAGGCCCTTGTCGTTCGGATCGTCGCTCATCGGATAGAAGGCCTTGGTGGCGAGCACCAGCTTTTCGCGTTCCGTCAGCGACAGCAGTGTGCGGGCCACGACCTGCTCGTTGACGCCGGTCGAATACCAGTCCGCCATGTCGAAGAAATTGATACCGACATCGAGCGCCTTCTTCAGGATTGGCACCGATTTTTCTTCGTCCAACACCCAACCCTTCCACTTGGATGTCCCGATACCCATGGTACCAAGGCAAAGCGACGAAACCTTCAGGCCGGTCTGGCCAAAGCGCACATATTCCACAGCAATGTCCTAAAAGTGTTTCTCCCTCCTAAGACTATGCCGTGGCGACACTATTGTGACAAATAGGTTTATTCGATGCGGCTATCTCAAAATGAGATGGCGCCATCAACCGCCCGCAGGGGCCTGTGCCGCAGGCTTTTCCCTTGCGGACCTGATGTCCAGCAGCACCGCGACGAGCCCGTAAACCGCAGCAAGTATCCACAGCGTAAGGAACGGTTCCCTGACCGCCTGAAGCGGAGCGCCGAGCTGCGACACCTCGACGATGCCGTTGATGGCACTTGTGCTTGGCAGCAGAACGGTCAGCGCCCGCAACGGCTCGGGTATGGCTTCGCTCGGCCATGAAAAACCGGCAAGGAACATGAAAGGCAACCCGAGCGTGGCGCAGACGAGCTGAACGACGAGCGGCTTGCGGAACAGGGAGGCAATCACCATCCCGAGCGTGGCAACTGCCAGAACGAACGGCAGGCAGAAAGCAAAGATCGTCAGCAAACCACCCAACCGCGGAATGCCGTAAAGGTAAGGCAGCACGATCAGATAGAATGGCAATACAATCGCCTCGATAACGAGATAGGCAAGCAGCCTGCCGCCGACGCGGGCAAAGGGGCCGGCCGCCGAGGCGGCAGGATCCCGCGCCGCCGCATCATTGCCGATCGTCCCAAGCAGGCCAACGCCGATCAGCAGCGTTTGCTGCAGGATCAGAACAAAGGCTGCAGGCAGGATATAGGTCGCATAGCCGCCCTGCGGATTGAACAGTGCGACCGTCGTCAAAGGCATGGGATCGGGGGCAGCTGCCGCCAATACCGGGTCGATATTGGCCGCAATCAGCCGCGCCGTCTCGATTTCCGCGCCCATGGTCCTCGCAACGGCCACGACGGCGCCGGAAATGCGCTGATAGATCAGGAAATAGCTGGCGTCCCCATAAAGCGCGACCGGCGATTGCCGCCCATGCAGCAGATCACGTTCGAAATATTGCGGGATGACCAGAATGCCGTAAAGCTGGCGTCCTTGCACCGCCCGCTCGGCACTGACCTGATCCGGCAGAATCGCGGCCACTGCGACATCGCTCGACGCATCGATACGGCGCACCAGCTCACGGCTGCTCGTCGTATCGTCGAGATCGACGACGGCGATCGGCACGTCGCGCAGCGCCTCGTTTGCATAGGGCTGTGGGTAATAGAGGGCATAGATTAGTGGCCCGAAGACCAGTACCGCGAGTGCCGGGCGCAGAGTGAGGATGCGGATCAGCTCGATGCGGAAGATCGCCAGCAAGGCCCTCATGGCGTGACCTCCCTCAGCCGCTGCGCCACCTGTCGCTGCCGGCGAATGCGGAACAGTTCCAGCCGCAGCGCCGTCACGATCGCCAGCACCAGAACGAATATGCCGAGCACCATCAAGGGCTTCAGCGACAGATCGACCGGCGTGCCTCGGATCGTCTGATCGATCCTAGCCGTCAGATACCAGGTGCCAGGAATGAGCTCGCCCCACCAGTAGGAGAAGTCGTTCATCGCCAACCGCGGAAAGCCGATGCCCATATAACCGAAGGATGGTGCGAACATCAGCGTGCCGATGCTGATGGCGCTTGCGACCGGCCGCAGGAAAAGCGCCAACAGCACACCGATGAACTGGTTCGCGAGAATGAAGAGCAATCCGGCCACGACGAGGATCCAACGCTCGCCCCTGAGCGGCATGTCGAGCACGCCGAAAAGAATGGCGTCTGAAAGACCGAGAACCACAAGGAAGATCAGTGTGTAGGGTAGCATCTTGCCAGCCATTGCCGGCCACAGACCGCCGCCAAGCCGCCGCAGAATGACGAGACGGTGCGTTGTTTCGGCATCCATACCAACCGTGTAAGCCATGGTGGTAACGATCACCACTTGCAGCAAGGCGGGCATCAGCGCTGCGAGCAGAAAATGCGCATAGTTGAGCGTCGGATTGAAAAGCGGATTGACCTGCACGGGGATCGGCGAAAGATCGGCCTGCGCAATATCGACCGGCTGCCCCTGCGCCGTGCGCAGCGACAGGCGGATGCCGGCGGCCACAGTCGGCACGGCAGCACTGACGCCCCTGAGCGTAAGATTACCTGTTGTCAGCGTCTGCGTATTGTAAAAGAACACCACCTCGGGACGCCGGCCGGCGAAAACATCGCGCTCCAGATTGCGTGGCAGCATCAGTAGTCCGTGAACCTTGCCGGACAGGATCAGCGCACGGCCTTCCGTGAGGTCGCTGACATTGACTGCGACAGCGGTATCCGGCGTCGCATCGACTGCGCGAATAATCGTTCGCGAAAGATCGCTGCCGTCGAGATCGAGCACGGCGATCGGCAGCCGTGTCGCCAGTCCCGCGCTGAAGACGATGGCAAGTACGCCCATCAAGAGCAGCGGCAAGAGCGTCGTCAGGAAAAGCAGAAACGGCCGGCGATAGAACCAGTCGAACTCCCGCCGGAACACCAGGAGGAAGCCGGGACGAAGCCCGCCGGGCGGCTTCATCTCAACGCCCCGCCGGCGGCCAGGAGGCGATGACGCTCATGCCTGGCCGAAGCCCCTCGACGGGATTGACCGGAACGGCGCGTACCTCGAAGGTGCGCAGGTCGAAATCGCCGGTCGCGCGTGTCGCGCGCCAGGTCGCATATTGGCCCTGCGCGTTGATCATCGTCACCTTGACCGGGATTGGACTGCCGGCAAGCGCCGGAACGGTGACGTCAAAACCGTCGCCGACCTTGAGTCCCTTCAGCAGGTCCTCACGAAGATTGAACGTGAACCAGGGATTCTGCAGGTCGATAATCGAAAACAGCGGCGAACCGGCGCTGAAATTTTCGCCGAGCTCGGCGACGCGCGTCGTCACCTGACCGGAGATCGGCGCATGGATGACCAGTTCTGAAACGTCCACTTGCCGCTGGTTGAGGGACGCACGTGCCTGCTCCACCTGAGCGGCGGCAAGCGCCTTTTCTTCCTTACTGGAACCGGCCGTCGCAAGCCGTGCATTGGCGGCTGCGGATTCCTGCTTGCGGATCGCGGCCTCCAGGTTACGGGCAGTCTGATCGACCTGCGCCTGCGTCGAAGCGCCTGTCGTGATCAACCGCGCCTGACGGGCGGACTCTTCCTGATAAAGCGTGACATCGGCGCTTGCTGCGGCAAGCTCGGCATTGGCCGCATCGATAGTTTCGGGACGCGTGCTGTTGACACGAGTGAGGTCGGCCTCTGAAACGCCGACTGCCGCTTCAGCCAAATGCAGCGCCGCCGTCAATTGCGGGCTTTCCAGTTCGGCAATAACGGTGCCCTTCTCGACATTGTCACCGACATCGGCGTCGAGTTTGAGAATACGGCCAGCGACGCGCGGGCTGATATCGACGCGATTGGCGGAAACCTCGCCCTGCACCACCAGCGGCGGTGGTCGCGTCGCAAACCACAGGAGAACACCAAGAACGACGAGGGCTACAATTCCCACAACTGCCCGAACCATTCCTGCTACCTTCATCGGTGCCCCCGTTCAGATGGAGTGTTCCGGCTGAACTGTGTCTCAGGATTATCCCTCTGGCAATATGACAAGCGTGCTGCGACTCCTTGCACGCCGTAAAGTCGTGATCGTGTCCGAGGAATTTTTACGGTTCTGCTTGCCATCTGCAGCGTCATTATTGCGATAGCGGAAGTCGTCGGAACAAATTTCAATGCCATTCACCAGAGAAACCGACCTGCCGCTTCGTATGGCCGGACCAAAACCTAAGTATAGTTATGTCTCAGGACGCTTGGATTTAACTTGTACTCGTAGCTCGGAACCGACCTGACCATTCACGGTTCCAAGCTGGTGGCACCGCCCCTTGCCACCTCTAGGGCAGGCGTCCCCCTCCGCCGAAGCCCTGCGGATCCTCCCATCCGCCAGAGACCGTCCCGCCGCCCGGGGCGGTCTTTCCTTTTCAAGCGTAGAGACAATTCGGCCCATGCTTCCAACACTTTGGTATAGTTTTGCGCCGATAAACACGCCATTAAGGTAAACGCGCACTAGCCGGTATGGGTAGAAGACCGGAACCAACAGCGAGGGGGTATGGGATCATTCATTGTATCGAAACTCATCAACCGGCGAGGAACGCTCTCGCATGAGATCACGCTCGGCCTGATCGCACTGGTGCTCAGCGCCACCGTGTTCTACGTCGATGCCTTTACCGAGATCGAAAGCGCCATCGCCGTCCTCTATGTTATCGTGCTGCTGCTATCGGCAGAAATGCTGACGAGGATAGGCACCACCCTCCTCACAGTTGTCTGCGCCGCCCTTACTCTTTTCGCCTATTTCTATTCTCACGGCCTCGGAGAAAATGTCCCGGCCCAGTTGCGGTTAGCGGTTTCTCTCGCCGCCATCACCATCACCTGCGCCCTTATCCTCAGGAACGAAACCGCGCGTGCCGGCCTCATCGAAGCCAACTTGCATCTTCGCGACAGCGAAACCCGCTATCGCTACATCTTCGAGCACAGCCGTATCGCACTCTGGGAACGCGATTATTCCGCAGTGCGAGCCTTCCTGATGTCTTTGAAGGCGGAAGGTGTGAGTGACCTCAAAGACTACTACCGAACAAACCCCAGCGTCATCGCCACCTGCACAGGCCTCATCCGCACCATCGCCTCCAACGACGCAGCAATGGAACTGCTCGGCCATGTGGCCGGCGGCCTGCCCTCGCACACGATGCGCCACTACATCGCCCCTGATGACGATACCTTCCTGGACCTGATGAATGCCATCTTTTGCGGCGAACGGCATTTCGAGGGCAAGGGCAACCTGATTGCGGAGAATGGCGAGACCAGGCTTGTCATCATGAGCATGAGCTTTCCGGAAGATCCCGCCGCCTTCAATCGCGTGGTCGTCGGCATGGTGGATATCACCCAGCGGGAAATGATGCAGAAAGCCATTCGCGAGGCTCAGGATGAGCTTGCCCGCGCCTCGCGCGCCGCGACCGTCGGCACACTTTCCGCCTCGCTCGCCCACGAGCTCAACCAGCCGCTCGGCGCTATCGTCGTCAACGCCCAGACGCTCCTCAGATGGCTGAACCGCGAGCCGCCGGATCTCGCGGCCGTGCGCCGTTCGGCCGAGCGCATCATTCGCGACAGCCAGCGGGCGAGCGAAATCATCCACAATACCCGCTCCATGCTGACGCAGGGCGATCGCACGCCCGAGCAGGTCGATCTCGAAACGCTGATCGAGGAAACACGCGCCCTGATGGAGCACGACTTCCAGCGCGACATGGTCGATTTCGATGTGACCCCACCCGAACAGCCGATCACAGTCAAGGCGATCCGTATCGAGCTGCAGCAGGTGCTCATCAACCTCGTCACCAATGCCGTGCAGGCCATGCGCGAAACGGCAATCGATCGGCGCAAGATTCTGATCTCGCTCGCCAGGAAGGATGATATATTCGTCAGCCTCTCCGTCAGGGATTTCGGCCCCGGTATCAGCGAGGAGGCCATGGCGAAGCTCTTCACCCCCTTCTTCACGACCAAGCCCTCCGGAATGGGCATGGGGCTCTCCATCTGCCGCAGCACGCTGGAGGCCAGAGGCGGCCAGCTGATCGCCGGCAATCATCCTGAAGGGGGCGCCATCTTCGAAATGATCATACCGATTGAGGACGACCATGACCGACACTAGCGCCGCATCGAAGGCAGCCTCGCAATCCGCATCACCGATAGTCTATGTCGTCGATGATGACGAATCCATCCGCGAGTCGCTTGTCGATCTTTTCCGGTCGATCCAGATGGATGCGGTCTCCTTCGCGACCACGACTGCCTTTCTCGATACCGCCGACCTGCGACGGCCGGGCTGCATTCTCCTCGATGTGCGCCTGCCAGGTCTAAGCGGGCTGGATTTCCAACTTCATCTCGAACGGATCGGCAGCAGGATGCCGATCGTCTTCATGACCGGCTTCGGCGATATTCCGATGAGCGTGCGCGCCATGAAGGCCGGCGCTGTCGACTTCCTCACCAAGCCCTTCCGAGACCAGGATATTCTCGATGCCGTCGGCATCGCGATCGAAAAGGATATGGCCCGCCGGCGGGAAATGGCGGCAAGCGATGCCGTCGCCTCGCTGGTCGATACACTGACGCCCCGCGAGCGGGAGGTGATGGCGGCCGTCGTCAAGGGGCTGATGAACAAGCAGATCGCCTATGACCTCGGCATCAGCGAAATCACCGTGAAGCTGCATCGTGGCAATGTCATGCGCAAAATGCAGGTCCGCTCGGTGGCCGATCTGGTGCGCAAGGCCGAAATGCTGGAAGGGAGATAGTGAAACCTAGACCCTTGTATGGTACCGCGACACGGCCCCGATCCTCATAATATAGCCTAACGTAATGTAAGAATAAGCAAGGCTACCAATCTCGTGTCACATACATCCACAATCGCTGTCGTCGATGACGACCAGGCTATCCGGGAGGCGCTTGACGATCTGATCCAGTCCTGCGGCTACCAGAGCAAGCTTTTCGCTTCGGCGGAAGAGTTCCTGGCCTTTGACGACAGGGCGACGATTGACTGCATGCTGGTCGACGTCAAGATGCCCGGACTGAGCGGCATCGAACTGCAGCAAATCCTCAACGGCGAACCTGAAAAGCCGCCGATGATCTTCATGACATCCTATCGCGACGAGAGAACCCGTACGGCCGCCATGGAAGGCGGTGCGCTGGCCTTTCTGGGCAAGCCGGTCGAATTCGATTCCCTCATCAACTATCTGGAAATAGCTTTGAAGCCGTAAGGCCCCACTGCGTCGGGTTCCCGGGTGTTGCTTCCGCCATCAGATCAGTTCGAATTATACACCTATGTATAATTTAAGATGGAAACAATAAAGACTATAGTTAATCTCGTATCTTCCAGTAAAATGGATAGAAAAAACGAGGTGAACGCCATGATAAAGCTCAAGCGCCCGATATTTGTCAGCGTCGGGAAGAACATTCTGATGGATGTGATCTTCTCTAACATCGTAACCGGTGCGAATTACAAGTTTCACTGTGCGCTGCTGCGCCTGGAACCGGAAAATCCGATCTACGAATATCAGCCGGTCCGCATTGCCACGCATCGCCGCCCGGACGAAATCAGCCGGACGCATTTCTGATCCTCCCCCTTCTGGCGCTGGCCGATTTCCTCCCGGCCGGTCAGTGCATTTGCCGGCAGACGATCCATGACCCTCAAGAATACGGTAAAATCCCCCTGGCAGGGGGATGCAGCCAGCGCCTCTGTACAGGCCGATCCCAAGACAAGTTTCTCTACTGCCCTCCAGGAAGTCATGCAGGTGCATGGCTTTCGTTTCTTCCTCGCCTCCAGCTTTCCGCAAGCTGATAAGCTCGGCTTTCGCGCCAACATCATCGCCAGCAACTGGCCACAGGAACTGATCGACCGCTACGATGCTTCAGATCTCTTTTGGCGCAGCCGGCTGATCGATGGTTTGAAGAAGACCATCATGCCGATCTATTCCGGCATCGGCATCTTCGCCCAGCCTGCCAGCGTAAGCAGCTCGGAAGAACTCTCCCGTCGTTTCGAGGATCTCGGCCTTCACAACACCGTCAGCTTCACGCTGCATGACGCCATTCTCAGGCACTATGTCATCATGTTCTCCGGCCTGCGCAGCCCGCTCGACGAGCAGGAATGCGCGCGCATGGTCTTTGCCGTATTGAAGGCGCTGGACAGCTACAGCCTTGCGACCGAGCCGCCGCTTGCCGATTACGAGCGCCTGACCGTTCGCGAGATCGAATGCCTGCGCTGGTCAGCCTCCGGCAAGAGCAGCGAGGAGATCGCCATCATCCTGCATATCTCCTCCCATACGGTGAACGGTTATCTGAAGGCGGCGATGCGCAAGCTCGATGCCGTCAACCGCATGCAGGCCGTGGCGAGGGCCTATCGTTTCCGTCTCATCTGAAGGTCTGCAGGCTCTAAAACTCTTCTGGTTTCAGGCCGTCCAAACCTATCCCGCGTGGCCGCTGACGAGATATCTGCGAAATTTCCGCTGAGATCATCGTCAAATAAATGCGACAACTCCCGTCAATTCACGCGCGAAGCGCCTCAACCTACGCATGCAGGACAAATATCAGCACTATTGTTCCCGTTGTCGACAGAACATGCTAAGTTACTAGCGGGAGGGACATTTCTCAGGAGTTCTCTTGTCCGCCGAATACACGTCAGCCGATATGGCCCACGCCTCCGGCAATCTGCCGCATATCGACTCGCGCCAGCGCGCCGAGGCGGTTGCCGCCCGTCTCGTCACTGAACAACACGACCGGCCGTCGCTGGTTTCCACCATCGCCCGCGAAGTGGCAGCCGAGATCATCGAAGACATTCGCAAACCGGGCGATGACCTGAACTCCGTCGAACTTGCACGGCGCTACAAGACCAGCCGGACGCCGATCCGCGAAGCCCTGATGCTTCTGGAAAGGGAAGGACTCGTCGAAATCCCGCCGCGCCGTCGCCCACGTGTCGCTAGCCTCTCGATCAAGGAGATCCGCGATATCTACCGCGTCCGCGCCAATCTGCTGGAACTGATTGCCGGCGACATTGCGCGGGACGTGTCGCTTGACGATATCCGCACCCTCCAGCCGATCATGCAGGTCATGGAAAACGCGAGCAAGGCCGGCGATGTGAACGTCTATTTCTGGGCAAATGTCGACTTTCACGAACGCAATACCGAACTCGCCGGCAATCGCACGGTCAAGAAGATCATCGATTCCCTGCTTCTCAGAACCCTTCGTTTGCGCCGTATCGGCCTATCCCAGCCCGGCCGCCTGCAGAAATCCTATGAGGATCACGAACGGTTGTGCCGCGCCTACGAGGATCGCGATCCGACGCTCGCGGCCGCGCTCATCCGCTCCAACCATATCACCGGCCTTTCGGTGCTGGAAAACATCTATTCATAGGACGGGACGTCAGAGAAAGATGACATGACAGGCATTACCGACCTCTCAGTTCTTCTCGCGACGATGGAGCCGGAATTGGTGGCGGGCGAATTCGTCTATTGCACCGTTCCGGCCTCGCAACTGGAAGACTATCTCCATCTTCGCCCGCTCGCTGTCTTTCACGAAACGGAAGGCCTGACGCTCATTCTGCCCCGGGATACGGCAAACAAAGCCGGCCTGCAGGCAAGCGCACCCCTGCGGCAGATCACGCTGAAAGTACATTCATCGCTTGAAGCCGTAGGCCTGACCGCCGCCTTCTCCCACGCGTTAACGGAAGCCGGCATCAGCGCCAATGTGGTCGCGGCCTATTACCACGACCACATTTTCGTGCCTGCCGTCGATACCGAACGGGCCGTCGAAGCGCTGCGGCAGCTTTCAGCGGCTAGCCGGAGCTAAAGCAATTCCAGCAAAAGTGTGCAACGGTTTTGCGTTCAGAATTGCGTGAAAACAAAAAAATCAGGCCGGCGGCGCGTCGAGCGCGTGCAGAATGCCGCGCAGTTCGGCAAGGCCGCGAAGACGGCCGATTGCGGGATAGCCGGGCGTGACATTCTTCTGCAGGTCATCGAGCATCCGATGGCCATGATCCGAGCGGAAGACGATCGACTGGTCGGCGCTGCGGCGGCGATCCTCGGCAACCAACTCCTTCAGCACGGCAACCATGTTCACGTCACCTTCGAGATGCGCGCTTTCATGGAAAGTGCGGCCATCCCCCTCACGGGTCGTGGCACGAAGATGTGCAAAATAGATGCGCGAGGCGAAACGCCGCGCAATCGCCGGCAGGTCGTTGTCGGCGCGCACGCCGAGGCTGCCGGTGCAATAACACATGCCGTTGGCGGCTGCCGGCACGGCATCGAAAAGCGCTGCATAATCCTCTGCCGTCGAAGCGATGCGCGGCAGGCCGAAGAGCGAGCGCGGCGGATCGTCGGGATGCAGCGTCAGCTTCACCCCGCGCGCTTCTGCAACCGGCACGACGGCCTCGAGGAATTCGACGAGATGCTGGCGAAGCTTCTTCGCATCGATGCCCTGATAGGCAACAAGCTTTTCGCGGAAGGCCGGAATGGTCAGCGGCTCGGTCGTCGAACCGGGCAGAGCCGACGTGATGATGTGGGTGATTTCGGCAATCTCCGCTTCCGTCATGCTTTCATAGACGGCCTTGGCCCGGGCCCTGTCCTCTTCAGAATATTGGTCGGCAGCGCCCGGACGCTCCAGCACGAACAACTCGAAGGCGGCAAAGCGCTCATGATCGAAGCGCATGGCGGTAGCGCCGGTCGGCGTCACGTAATCGAGATCGGTGCGCGTCCAGTCGACAACGGGCATGAAGTTGTAGCACACGATCGGAATACCGCAGGCGGCGACCGCCTCGAGACTGGCGATCCAGGCTTCGATCTCGGCCTTGGCCTGCCCGCCCTTGCGCTTGACGGCATCGGGGATCGGGATGCTTTCGACGACGCTCCAGGTCAGTTGCGAGCGGCCGGCCGGCGTCGTTTCAATCAGCGACTGGCGCTCGCGCACTTCCGCCTCGGTCCAGGCGCGGCCGATCGGCACCCGATGTAGCGACGAAACGATGTTCGTTGCACCCGTCTGGCGCACCTCGTCCAGCGTGACCGGTGCCTCCGGCCCGAACCATCTCCAACCTTGCCGCATCTCGTCTTTCTCTCCTTGGTATCCTGTGTTTTGTCGTTCCGCCGTCAGCAGAAATAGTCGGGGAACTGCGAGCGCAGCTCCGCCACGTCGGGTATAACGGCGCTTAAGTGATGAATCATCGCCTCGCGCGCCGCCGCGATATCATGCGCAGCAATGGCGTCGCGGATCACCATATGCTCGCGCACGACATTGTCCATGCGCCCGAGTACCGGCAGCGTCAGACGCCGTGCCCGGTCGATCTGCACCTTCACTGTCTTCAGAATCGTCCAGATGCCGGGATAGCCGGCAATCTGTGCAATCGCCTCGTGGAAGGCCTCGTCTTCTTCGTGAAAGCTCGAAGCATTGCCGAGTGCGGCATGCGTCTTCTGCCGGGCGATGATCGCATCCAGCCGCGCGATATCGGTCTCCGTCGCAATACCAGCGGCCATCTCGACCGTCGTCCCCTCAAGCGCCTTGCGCACAATGACCGCTTCCGGAATGGCCGAGACCGGCACTCGCGAAACCACCGTGCCCGATTGCGGGTAGATATCGACGAGACCGCCCTCCGAGAGCCTCAGCAGCGCCTCGCGCACCGGCGTTCGGCTCACACCAAAATCCTCGGCAATGCGCTTTTCCTGCAGCGACGTGCCCGGCGGGATCCTGAGGGAGACGATATCGGCATGCAGCCGCTCATGGATCGCGGCAGCCGTCGTCACGCGACGGATCTTTCCGCCGGCGTCGCGCGGCGCCGGAAAGGCGAGGATTTCAGGGTCGTAAGCCTGCCGCATGCATGGTCTCGGGACGTTGACACTTTCGTGCATACTAGTATATCAATTGAATTCTGTTGCCAAGACATGCTGCGGAGGAGAACAGCGGCATGGCATTGCACCTGGAGGAAAAGCTTCAAGCTGCGAGCATTTGATGCCGCCGGAAACCGGCGCATCGAGGCATGAGACGTGCATTGCGATGCAAACGAGCGGCGCTCGGGGCAAAGGCCGGCACCGCCGCAAAGGAGGAGGACAGAATGAAGATCACACGCAGAACCTTCGTCGGCGGAGCTGCCGGCGTCGCCGCGGCCGGAATGTTGCCGCTGCGCGCTTTCGCGCAGGCAAAGGCACCGGCAAGCCCTGTTACCATCACCATCGTCGATGTCGCCGGCAACCTGGCGTTGACGCAGGGTATGTTCCAAAACTACGCCAAGGCCAAGCCGGAATTCGTTTCCAGCTTTTCCTTCACCAAGGCCCCCGCTCCGGAACTACCGGCCAAGATCCAGGCCCAGCAGGCTGCCGGCAAGGTCGATATCGATCTCGTACTGACCGGCACGGACGCGCTTTCGGCCGGCGTCGACCAGGGTCTCTGGGTCGACCTGTCCAGCCACAAGTCGGCACTACCCAATCTTGAAAGCATCCTGCAGCCGCAGGCCTTCAAGATGCAGGCACTCGCCAAGGACCAGGGGGTCGTCATCACATATTATCCGTCCGGCCCGCTGATCGAATACATGCCGGACAAGGTGGCAACCCCACCGAAGACTGCGCAGGAGCTGCTCGACTGGACGAAGCAGAACAAGAACAAATTCCTCTATGCCCGCCCGGCAAACTCGGGCCCCGGCCGCACGCTGCTGATGGGCCTGCCTTACCTGCTCGGCGACAGCAATCCGCGCGACCCGGTCAACGGCTGGGCCAAGACCTGGGAATATCTGGCCGCTCTCGGCGAAAACATCGAATATTACCCGACCGGCACCGCAGTGGTCTTCAAGGAACTCGGGGAAGGCACGCGCGACATCGTCGCCACGACCACCGGTTGGGACATCAACCCGCGCGCGCTCGGCATCGTTCCCGAGGAAGCCAAGGTCGGCAAGCTCGAAGGCTTCCACTGGGTCACCGACGCTCACTACGCGGCAATCCCGAAGGGCGTTTCCGACGAAAAGATCGGCGTTCTGCTCGACGTCCTGAACTTCATCTATCAGCCGCAGCAGCAGGCGATCGCCTATGACGCCGGCTACTTCTATCCCGGCCCTGCGGTGAAGGATGTCACCCTCGAGATGGCGCCGGCAGAAAGCCAGGAAACTATCAAGGAATTCGGCCGGCCGGAATATGCCGACTGGATCGCCAGCAGCCCTCTGGAAGTGCCGCTGGAGCCCAAGCAGCTTGTCCAGGCCTTCCGCATCTGGGACGAAAAGATCGGCGCCAAGAAGGGCTGATCCCTGCTGGTTATAATAATCCGCCGCTGGCTTCACGGCGCCGGAATTGCTTGAAAACAAAGGATAGAGCGTCGCCGTGTTTCAAGAGCGGTGATGCTCTATCGGCCATGATTGCCGATGAATGGAGATTGCATTGACTTTGCCGGTTCAAAACGTAGCAACGCTGTCTTCGCGGAAGAATGCGCGCCTTGAGCTTGATGGCATCAAGCGATCCTTCGGCGCCTATAACGCCCTCGATGGCATTGATCTCACGATTGAACCCGGCGAATTCATCGCACTTCTCGGCCCCTCCGGCTGCGGCAAATCCACGGCGCTGAACTGCATTGCCGGCCTGCTTGGCCTTACCGGCGGCGAAATTCGCCTCGGCGGCAACCGCATCGACCAGTTGGAGCCGGAAAAGCGCGGCTTCGGCATGGTCTTCCAGAGCTATGCCCTCTTCCCGCATATGAGCGTGCGCAAGAATGTCGGCTTCGGCCTTGCCATGCAGGGTATTCGCGGCGCCGAGGCCGACAAGCGCGTCATCGATGCACTGGCGCTGGTGCGCCTCGAAAGCCAGGCCGACAAGCTACCCGGCCAGCTCTCCGGCGGCCAGCAGCAGCGCGTCGCGATCGCCCGCGCTATCGTCATTCGCCCGCCGATCGTCCTGATGGATGAGCCACTCTCCAACCTCGACGCCAAGCTGCGTTTGGAAATGCGCGCCGAAATTCGCGGCATCCACGATCAGATCGGCTCGACCACCATCTATGTCACCCACGACCAGGATGAGGCACTTTCGCTTGCCGACCGTATCGTCGTCATGAGCCAGGGCCATATTCAGCAGATCGGCACGCCGCAGGATCTCTACCAGCGACCGGTCAATCTCAATGTTGCCGATTTCATGGGCTTCCGTACCCGCATTCCCGGTCGCGTCGTCTCTGTGTCCGGCACTGAGGCGGAAATCGAAGCCGCCGGCGCACGGCTGACCGGCACCATGCGCGACACGTTGAAAGTCGGCGATGCCGCTGTACTCTCAGTGCGCCCGGAAGATCTCGTTGCCACCACCGACGGCATTCCCGTCATCGTCGCGAGCACCGAATATCGCGGCCGCGCCTTCTTCGGCATGGCCCGCTCGGCCGACGGATCGGAGCTCTATTTCCGCTCCGACGATGCCCTGCCGCGTGGCTCTGCCACCACCCTGCAGCCGGTTGCAGGCCGTTCTCTGGTCTTCAAAGGCTCACCTGCATGAACGGCCGCCCCTCACTGAAAACCCGGCTAGCCGCACAAGGCCTCGACGGCACGACGCTGCTCGTTCTGCCGGGCCTCTTCTTCATGATCGCGCTCTTCATCTATCCCTTCGTCTACGGCGTCGCGGATTCGCTGATGCCGAAGGATGGCGGTGTCTGGTACGAAAATTACGCGAAGTTCTTCTCGGACCAGTTCCAGTACGGCACGATCGCCAACACAATGTGGCTCGCCTTACCTGTCACCATCGTGAACCTGGCCTTCGCAGTCCCTGTTGCCTTTCGCGTCCGGCTGATGCGCCGACAGCGTCTGCTGACGACCATTCTCGTGCTGCCGATCACGCTCGGCACCGTCTTCGTTGCGGATGGTCTGCTGACATTTCTCGGCCCGCGCGGCTGGTTCAACGAGACGCTCATTCTGTTCGGCATCCTGGATTCGCCGGTCAAGCTCACCAACAACTACTGGGGCGTCTTCGCCTCGCTGCTGATTACCGGCTTCCCTTTCGCCTTCCTGCTGACGCTGTCCTATATCACCGGTATCGACCCGGCGATCGAGCAGGCCGCTGCTACGCTCGGCGCCAATGCGCGCCAGCGCTTTGTGCGCGTCTTCCTGCCGCTGCTGGTGCCTGGCCTTGCCGTGACCTTCTGCCTTTCCTTCGTGCAGGCTTTCGCCGTTTTCCCATCGGCCGTCCTGCTCGGCGCGCCGGCCGGTCCGACACGCGTCATCTCGATTGCAGCCTATCAGGCCGCCTTCGAGCAATATGACCATTCCTACGGCACGGCGATCGCCCTGATCATGGGTGGCGTCGAGCTCATTGTTGTTGTCGCCATCCTCGGCGCGCGTTCGTTCTTCTACCGCGGCCCGGCCGGCGGCACGAAAGGCTGAGCCATGATCCGTGACCAGGGCCTTACCTCTAAGATCTGGCGCATCGCCGTCTGGGCGCTCGCGACCCTCTTTGTCCTCAACCTGCTTGCGGTCATCGCGGCCGTGATCGTCAACTCTTTCGCCACCCGCTGGCTCGGCACATGGCTGCCACGCGGCTGGACGGACCGCTGGTATTTCAGCGCCTGGAGCGAGTTCCAGCTTTCCAGCGTCGTCATCGTCACCTTCGAGATGGCGTTTGTCGTCGTCATCATCTCGGGCATTCTGGGCGTATTGACAGCCTATGCGCTGGCACGGCGCGACTTTCCGGGCAAGCGCGCCATCATCCTCTTGTTCCTGCTGCCGCTGCTGATCCCACCGCTGACCTATGGCATTCCGCTGGCAACCGTGCTCTACCAGCTCGGGCTCGGCGGCACCTTCTGGGGCGTGGTGCTGATCAACCTCGTGCCGTCCTTCCCCTTCGTCGTGCTCGTCATGATCCCCTTCATCGAGCAGATCGATCCGCGCATCGAGGCAGCCGCCCGCGTCTTCGGCGCCGGTACGACCAGCCTCTTCATCCGTATTCTGCTGCCGCTCCTGCTGCCCGGCATGCTGGCCGCGTTGCTGCTCGTTCTAGTGCGCACGCTTGCCATGTTCGAGCTGACCTTCCTCATCGCCGGACCGCAGACCCAGACGCTCGTCGTCTCTCTTTATTACGCGGTCTTTGCATCCGGCGTACGAGCCAGCCAATCAATCGATGCGATGGCGGTGATCTATATGGTGACAACGCTTTTCTGGCTCATCATCGCGCTGCAATTCGTCAATCCGACGCAGATCGTCGCCCGCGCCAAGCAGCAATCGGCGCATTGAAGCATGTCGCGCAAAAGTGTGAAGCGGTTTTGCGATAACGACATGCAAAAAAAGAGCCGCTGCCAGCAGAACCGGCAGCGGCTCCAAGAAATCAGTAAACTTCGGGAACGTAGAGTTCCGGCGGAACCGGGATACGCTGATAGTCTTCGTGACGCACGCGCTCGGGAAGTACGATCTCTTCCTTCGGCACATCCTCGTAAGGAATCTGGCTCAGCAGATGCGCGATGCAGTTCAGGCGCGCCCGCTTCTTGTCCACGGCCTGGACGACCCACCACGGTGCTTCGTCGATATGCGTGCGATCCAGCATCTCTTCCTTGGCCTTGGTGTATTCTTCCCAGTGGACACGGCTCTGCAGATCCATCGGCGAAAGCTTCCACTGCTTCAGCGGATCGTGGATACGCATGTTGAAGCGGAATTCCTGCTCCTCGTCGGTGATCGAGAACCAGTACTTGATGAGGATGATGCCGGAGCGCACCAGCATGCGCTCGAACTCAGGCACCGAGCGGAAGAACTCTTCCAGCTCGTCCTTGCTGCAGAAGCCCATGACACGCTCGACGCCGGCGCGGTTGTACCAGCTGCGGTCGAAGAGCACCATTTCGCCTGCCGACGGCAGATGCGGAGTATAGCGCTGAAAATACCACTGGTTCCGCTCGCGCTCGGTCGGCGCCGGAAGTGCCACGACGCGGCAGACGCGCGGGTTGAGGCGCTGGGTCACGCGCTTGATCGCGCCGCCTTTGCCGGCGGAATCGCGGCCTTCGAAGAGCACGACGACCTTGAGCTTCTTGTAGTGGACCCAGTCCTGAAGGCGGACAAGTTCATGCTGCAGGCGGAAAAGCTCTCGGAAATAGAGCTTGCGTTCGAGCGTCTGTTCGGCCGGGCCGGACATGCCCTCGGCGACCAGCTCGTCGAGCCGGTCCTCCTCCATCTGCATTTCCAGCTCTTCATCGAAGCTGTCTGCAATCTCGTTCTTGATACGGTCGAGCTCAGTGTTTTCGATCATGGCACGCTCCCTGTTCAATTCGCTCGATAAAGCACGTTCTCGCCATAGCTATATGACAGAGTTGCGACGATCGAAAATTTGCTTTGGCAAAACGCAAAATTATAAGGCCGAAACACCGGCTTGCCCCCGCCTTTCATGGTCGTCCCGGCGGTCGCAATCGGATGGTTCTACAGATGGCCGCGGCTTGTGCCATGTCAAGTTTTATGTATACATTGGACTTGCTGAGCAATTTTCGCGATGGCGGCGTTTTCTTCGGAGGAGCGAGGGAAAACGCTCAGGTCGCGGGCATGTCTCCGGGAGAGAGATATGGTGCACAACATTGGGAGGAGTATACATGGTTTCGTTTTCAAGAAGACTATTCGTAGCTGGCGCTGCGCTCGCCACACTCGCCGGAGCGCCTGCATTTGCACAGGAAACAGTCAAGATCGGCGTGATCCTGCCGATGACCGGCCCTTTCGCCTCAACCGGACGCCAGGTCGAGGCCGGCGCTCGCGCATACATGGCAATCAACGGCGATACGGTTGCAGGCAAGAAGGTCGAGCTCGTCCTGCGTGATGATGCCGGCACTGCCGACCAGACCCGCCGCATCGCCCAGGAACTCGTCGTCAATGATGGCGTCAAGATGCTGGTCGGTTTCGGCCTGACGCCGCTTGCCATGGGTGTCGCCCCGGTTCTCAACCAAGCGAAGGTTCCGGCGATCATCACCTCGGCCACGACCTCGGCCATCATGAAGCAGTCGCCCTATTTCGTGCGCACCTCTATGGGCGGTCCGCAATCCGCCGTTCCGGTCGCCACGTGGGCCGTCCAGAACAATCTGAAGCGGGTCGTCACGCTGGTGACCGATTACGGTCCGGGCATCGACATCGAAAAGGGCTTTACCGACCAGTTCAAGAAGGAAGGGGGCACGGTTGTCGAAGCACTCCGCGTTCCCCTGCAGAACCCCGATTTTGCACCCTTCCTTCAGCGTGTACGTGATGCCAAGCCGGATGCCCTCTTCGTCTTCGTGCCTTCGGGTGTCGGCGCGATCTTCATGAAGCAGTTCATCGATCGAGGCCTTGCAGATGCCGGCATCAAGCTGATCGCCACTGGCGACGTCACCGATGACGACCTCCTGAACGGCATGGGGCCGGCCGCTAAGGGCGTCATCACCGGCCACTTCTATTCGACCGACCACGACAGCCCGGAAAACAAGGCTTTCGTCGCCGAAGTCCGCAAGGCCAACAAGAACATGCGCCCGAACTTTATGTCGGTCGGCGGTTATGACGCCATGCATGTCGCCTATGCCGCCCTCGAAAAGACTGGCGGCGATACTGACGGCACCAAGCTTGTCGACGCCATGAAGGGCATGGAATTCGTCAGCCCGCGCGGGCCTATCACCATCGATCCTGATACCCGCGACATCGTGCAGGACATCTACATGCGCGAGGTCAAGGAGAAGAATGGCGAACTCTACAATGTCGAGTTCGCGACTTACCCGAAGATCCACGATCCGAATACGGCTGCCAAGTAAGCCCAGGAAACAGGCGGCGGAAGCAATTCCGCCGCCTGGATGCAGTGAGGTCTCATGCTGACAATCCTGTTCGACGGCATCGCCTATGGCATGCTTCTCTTTGTTCTCGCCTGCGGATTGTCGGTCACGCTGGGTCTGATGAATTTCGTCAATTTGGCGCATGGCGCCTTTGCGATGGCAGGCGGTTACGTCACCGTCATCATGATGAATAGGTACGGCATCTCCTTCTACTGGTGCCTGCCGGCGGCCTTCATCGTCACGGCGCTTGCCGGCGTTGTGTTGGAACGGCTGCTCTACCGCCGCCTCTATTCGGCTTCGCATCTCGATCAGGTGCTGTTTTCGATCGGCCTCGTCTTCATGGCGATCGCGGCAATCGATTATTTCATGGGCGGGCAGCAGCAACTCATCAACCTGCCACCTGAACTCAGCGGCCGCTTCGACTTCCTCGGTATCGATATCGGCCGCTACCGGCTTTTCATCATCGTCATCTGCGCGGTGCTGACGGTCGCGCTGCAACTGGCGCTCACCCGAACCCGCTTCGGCAGCCAGCTACGTGCGGCCGTCGATGACGGACGCGTCGCCCGCGGCATGGGCATCAATGTCTCGGTCATCTTCGCGCTGACCTTCGCGCTCGGCTCCGGTCTCGCCGGCCTTGGTGGCGCACTCGGCACCGAACTGCTCGGCCTCGATCCGAACTTTCCGCTGAAATACCTCATCTATTTCATGATCGTCGTCACCGTTGGCGGCACCTCATCCATCACCGGCCCGTTCATCGCAGCACTTCTGCTCGGCATCGCCGACGTCGCCGGCAAATATTACGTGCCGCAACTCGGCGCCTTCATCATCTATGCCGTGATGATCCTTGTACTGATCCTTCGGCCCCATGGCCTCTTCTCCCGGGAGGGCGGCCGATGAGCGGCGAACGCAACAACGCCTCCAAGCAGGCCATGGGGCTCCTGAGGCACGCCGGCCGCTGGCAGATCTGGGAATTCGCGCTGTGGCTGGTGGCCATCGCCGCGATCTTCGTTCTGCCATCGCAGATGCTGATCCTGACGGAGATCGCCATCCTGGCGCTCTTTGCCATCTCGTTGGATCTTATCCTCGGTTATGCCGGCATCGTTTCGCTCGGCCACACCGCCTTCTTCGGCCTCGGCGCTTACGCAGCAGGCCTCTTTGCCGTCCATGTCTCCGGCGAGCCGGTGATCGGCCTGTTGGCGGCTGGCCTTGTCAGCGGCCTCTTCGGCTTCCTGACGAGTTTCCTTGTGTTGCGCGGTTCCGATCTCACCCGCCTGATGACCACCTTTGGCGTCGCCATGCTGCTTGCCGAATCGGTTAATCAGGCGGCCTGGCTTACCGGCGGCGCTGACGGGCTCAGCGGTATCATTATCAACCCGATCCTCGGCTATTTCGAATTCGATCTCTGGGGTCGTACCGGCTATGTCTACTGCCTTATCGTGCTTGTCGCTCTGACCTACATCGCCCGTCGCATCGTCAATTCGCCCTTCGGCCTGTCGCTGAAGGCGATCAAGCGCAACCAGCGCCGCGCCTCCATGCTCGGCATCTCGCCTACCCGCCGCATCGTCGCGATCTACACGATCTCGGCGGCCTATGCCGGTATCGCAGGCGCGCTGCTGACCCAGACGACAAGCTTCGTCTCACCGGACGTGCTCGCTTTCCACCGTTCAGCCGAAGTGCTGCTGGTGCTGGTCATCGGCGGCGCCGGTTATCTCTATGGCGGCGTCTTCGGCGCGGTGATCTTCTCCATCCTGCGCAACTGGCTGTCGGTCATCACGCCGCAATACTGGATGTTCTGGATCGGCCTCGTGCTTATCATCATCGTTCTGGTCGGCCGCGAGCGCCTGACACGCTGGCAGACCCTGCTACCAGGCTCGGCCCGCAAGCGCGAAGCCGGCATGCAGCAAACCGTCGCGGAGGAAAGCAAATGACGCTCGCCCTCGAAACCCGTCATCTCGTCAAGCGCTTTGGCGGCTTCATCGCCACCAACGATGTCTCGCTGCAGATCCGCCAAGGTGCCCGCCATGCCCTGATCGGCCCGAACGGAGCCGGCAAGACGACGATCATCAACCTGCTGACCGGCGTACTGACACCGAACAGTGGCGAGATCCTGCTCGCTGGTGAGGACATTACCGGTGTCTCTTCCTATCGCCGCGTCGGCAAGGGTCTTGCCCGTACCTTTCAGATCAATCAGCTCTTCGGCGATTTCACGCCGCTCGATTCCGTCATGCTGGCGATCAGCGAACGCAAGGGCCATGGCCGCTTCGCCTGGCGGCCGCTCTCGGCCGACCGCGAAGTCGCCGATGAAGCCGCCGCACTGCTGGAACGCTTTCGTCTGGTCGATGTCATGGGCACGCCGACGACACTCCTGCCCTATGGCAAGCAGCGCCTGCTGGAGATCGCCCTTGCGATTGCCATGCAGCCGAAGGTGCTGCTGCTCGATGAGCCCGCCGCCGGCGTTCCCGAAGAGGAGCGGCACGAGGTTCTCGGCATCGTCCGCGAGCTGCCGGCCAATGTCACCGCCGTGCTGATCGAACATGATATGGATCTCGTCTTCTCCTTCGCAGACCGTATCTCGGTACTCGCCGCCGGAGCGCTCTTTGCCGAGGGAACCGTCGCCGAGATCTCGAAAGACCCGCAGGTGAAGGCCATCTATCTCGGGGAGGATGCCTGATGCCCGAACTGCTGCGGATCGAACGCCTCGTCGCCGGTTACGGCGAAGCGCATGTGCTTGCCAAGGTGGATGTCTCGCTGGAGGAAGGCCGTTCGCTGGCATTGCTCGGCCGCAACGGCGCCGGCAAGACGACGCTGCTCAACACCATTATCGGCGTCACCACCCACCACGCCGGCTCCATCCACCTGCAGCAGCGCGACATCACCCGGCTCAGGGCGGAAAAGCGCGCGCCGCTCGGCATCGGCTGGGTGCCGCAGGAACGCAATATCTTCCGTTCGCTGACAGTGGAGGAAAACCTGACGGCGAGCGCCCGCCCCGGCGCATGGAATGTCGGCCGCGTCTACCAGATGTTCCCACGTCTGCAGGAACGCCGTCGCAACCTCGGCAACCAGCTCTCCGGCGGCGAGCAGCAGATGCTCGCGATCGCCCGCGCCCTGATGCTCAATCCGAAGATCCTGCTGCTCGATGAGCCGCTGGAAGGCCTCGCGCCGATCATCGTCGACGAACTTCTGGCCGCACTGCGCCGCATCGTCACCGGTGAGGGCATGTCGGCGATCATTGTCGAGCAGAAGGCTCGCAAGGTGCTGCCGCTGACGGATGAGGTCATCGTGCTTGAACGCGGCGCAGTCACCTACCGCAACACGTCCGAGGCACTTCTCGCCTCACCGGAGACCCTCGACGCGCATCTCAGCGTCTGAGATTATGCCTCGCGCGGCGGTACACGGGTGATGCGCGCACCGAGCGCGTTCAGCCGCTCCTCGATCCGCTCATAGCCGCGCTCGATCTGCTGGGCATTGTTGATGACGCTGGTGCCCTCGGCGCACATGGCGGCGATCAGCATTGCCATGCCAGCGCGGATATCGGGGCTCTCCACCTGCGCGGCGCGCAGCTTGGACGGACCGGCAACGATCGCGCGATGCGGATCGCAAAGAACTATGCGGGCGCCCATGGTAATCAGCTTGTCGACGAAGAACATCCGGCTTTCGAACATCTTCTCGAACATCAGCACCACGCCATCGCACTGCGAGGCGGTAACAATGGCAATCGACATGGTGTCTGCCGGAAATGCTGGCCAGGGCTGATCCTCGATCTTTGGAATGTGCCCGCCGAAATCCGGCTGGATTTTCATCTCCTGCCCCGCCGGCACCACGAGATCGTCGCCCTCGATGCGGCAGCGGATGCCAAGACGCTCGAAGGTCATCAGCGTTGAGCGCAGATGTTCCACGCCCGCCCGGCGGATGGTGATTTCAGAACCGGTGACGGCAGCAAGGCCGATCAGCGAGCCGATTTCGTTATGGTCAGGGCCGATACGATGCGACGCGCCGCCAAGCGGCTCGCCGCCGTGAATGATCATCGTATTGGTTCCAATGCCCTCGATCTTCGCACCCATGGCAATGAGGAAATGTGCGAGATCCTGGACATGCGGCTCGGAGGCGCAATTGCGCAGGATCGTCTTGCCTTCTGCAGCGACTGCCGCGCAGAGCGCATTTTCCGTCGCCGTGACGGAGGGTTCGTCCAGGAAAACGTCCGCACCGCGCAGGTGTCTGGCGCGGAAACTATAGGAACCGTTGACGCTGATCTCGGCACCGAGCTGCTCCAACGCAAGAAAGTGTGTATCGACGCGGCGGCGGCCGATGACATCACCACCCGGCGGCGGCAGTGTGATCTCACCGCAGCGCGCCAGCATCGGACCGGCAAGCAGGATCGACGCGCGGATACGGGCGCAGAGGCCGGGATCGAGATCAGCCGGCTTGAGATCACTCGCCTCAATCTCGAGTTCGTTGCGGCCGAGCCAGCGCGCCTTGGCGCCCACGGATTGGATCAGCTCGACCAGCGCCTCGACATCGCGGATGCGCGGCACATTGGTCAAATGCACGAGCTTGTCGGTCAGCAGCGAGGCGGCAATGATCGGCAGGGCGGCATTCTTGTTGCCGCTTGGTTGGATCTCGCCGGCAAGGCGATGGCCGCCCTCGACGATGTACTGAATTCGCTCATGCGGCTGGGCCTGTGCCACTGCTGTCATCCTTGTTCGATTCGATTTTTCAGGGGGCATATCTGCGTTGTCATTGTGACATCGAAGTGATCACCCATCGGGAAGTGTGGCTGTTTTTAACGCCGCCGTGCGTGGACGGCTAGAGGCAAGGCGCCAAGACGAATCCATAAAAAACGGCGCCCTCCCAGGCGCCGTCGTTAACACCGTGGATGGGTGTCGGATTTCAGCCCTTCTTGCTACGCCAGCTGTCGGCGTAATTCTCGCGGGCTTCGCTGGCATAGGGCGTGGGCGAAACGCGCACACGGATTTCCGCCTGCTTGTGCGGCTCGACCGACGTCTTGCCGGAGCCACCGTCAGGCTCGCCCCAGACGAGGGTCAGTACGTCGCCGATCTCGACATCTGCATCGACGACGCCGAGCGAAAGCATGCAGCGTTCGTTGTAGCTGTAGCCATTGAACATCGACATGCCGACCATCTTGCCATCGCGCATGATCTTGTCGGCGCTGGTCGAGGCATAGTTCGGCTGCGGGAAATCGATCCACTTGAAGTGATCCTCGCCCGGACGGAAGGCCGAGGCGATGACGTTGACTACGTCTTCGGCGTTCCACTCGAAGGTTACCTTCTTACGGCTCGTCTGGCCCTTCATTTTTTCAAGTGCGGACTTGCCGATGAAATCGTCCTTCTTCCAGCCGATGTAAAAGTCGTAGCCCAGTTCGAACGGCGTGACGTAATAATCCTCGATATTGCTGGAAACAAAGCTGCCGCCGATGGCACCCGTCGCCTCGTAGCTGTCGGCGCCCAGCCAGTCGCGATAGGCCGCCAGCATGCCGTCACCCGTATAGATGGCCGGCAGCGGCGACGGGATCCAGCCGGATTCCAGCGTGTTGGTGGAATAGGCGCGGCTGCCGCAGCGAACGAGATCGACGCCCGCCGCCTTTGCCGATTCCAGGATGACCGAGTGGATATAGGCCTTGTCCTCATAGGGGCCCCAGATTTCCAGGCCGGGCGCGCCGGACATCCCGTGGCGCAGCGCATTCACCGTCTTCGAGCCGACCTTGATCTTGTCGACATGGAAGAACTTGACCTCGGGGATCGGGCCTCCGTTCATCTTCTCGAAGATCTTTGGGGCATCCGGCCCCTGGATCTGGTAGCGGTAATGCGTGCGCAGCACCCGTTCGCCTTCCGGGCGGGAGGGCGAACGCGGATCATATTTCAGGCGCACATTCCATTTGCCGTAGGCAGCACAGAACATCAGCCAGTTGGAAGTCGGCGAACGGCCGACGAGGATGAACTTGTCTTCGCGCTCACGGAAGATGATCTGGTCGCCGATGACATGACCGGCAGGCGTGACCGGCACGAAATGCTTGGCGCGGTTCGTATCGAAATTCGAGAAGGAGTTGACGCCGTGATAGGCGAGGAACTTCTCCGCGTCCGGGCCTTCGACGGTCAGCTCGTCCATATGGTGCGACTGATCGAAGAGGACGGCGGAGTTGCGCCACGCGGCCTGCTCCGAACGCCAGTTGGAAAACTCGGCCGCCACGACCGGGTATACATACATGCCGACCTTGGAATTGCGCAGCAACTCCACCGTATTGCCGGCCGACTTCAAAACTTCGGATAGGTTCGATCTCGCCACCTGATATCCTCCCATTGGCATGCGATAATGTATACATGAAATGCCCAATGTGATCAGATTGCAAGCCTATTTTCTCCCGGCGGCACCCAGTTCAATGCTCCAAAAATGAAAAAGGGCGGCCATAGGCCGCCCTGTTAAGCGCGAATTATCTGAAATTACCGGTGAATCAGCGCAAGCCCCCTGATCTGCTCGATCAGGGTTGGGTCCTCCGCCAGAATGTATTCAAGATTACGCCGCGCCGTCCGTGCGTGCTCCCTGGCGATCGCTTCCGCGCGGCTGCCTTCGCGCGCTTCGATCGCACTGACGAGCGCCTTGTGCTGGTCCTGTGCGGAGCGCAGCGAACGGCGGAAGGCGGCGATATCAGCCTTGTCGGGCAGGAAGGCCGACGGCGAGGCAAAGGGCAGCGAACTTGCCCGCTCCACCTCACGCCGAATGATCTCGCTACCGGCAAGCGCCGCAAGCTGATGGTGGAATTTTTCGTTCAGGTCGGAATAGGCGTCGAAATCGACATCGTCGAGCTGCTCGCCAAAACAGGCGTCGAGCTTGAGCACCGTCTGCCGGATATCCTCGAGCGCATCAGGTGTGGCACCTCGTTCGGCAGCGAGCCTTGCCGCCATGCCTTCCATGACACCGCGCACCTCGATGGAATCGACCACATCGGCAAAGCCGAAGCGACGGACCACAAAACCGCCATTTGGCAGACGATCGAGCAGCCCCTCCTCCGTCAGCCGCGACATCGCCTCGCGCACCGGCGTGCGTGAAATATCGAGCGCCTCCGCTAACGGCACTTCGAAGAGGCGCGTGCCACCCTGAAGTTCGCCGCTCAAAATCTTTTCCCGCAACTCGATAACGGCGCGACGGCCATGCGTTGCGGCTTCACTCTGCTTCATCGGCGCCTCCAATCCCGGCTAAATGTATATAACAGCGCGAACGCATACAAAACCCCACCTCAAGCTATCACTCTAGCACATACTTGTATGCATACTGAGAGGCGCTGCCCGCGAAGTACGGCAATTGTCATAGCATATCAACCGATCACTTGACAAAATGTATACATTTATGATGTCTGCTTTGTGGGAGGAAAATCGATGGCAACGCTCGTGCTCATTCCAGGGCTCGTGTCTGACAGCATTGTATGGGCGCCACTTGCCGAGGCTGTCGCGCAGCACATGGCTGTGCATGCAGCCGACGTCTCTCTCACCTCCTCGATATCAACCATGGCAGAAAGCATTCTCGCTGCCACCGACGGCGATCTCATTGCGGTCGGTCATTCCATGGGCGGGCGCGTCGCCATGGAAATGGCACGCATCGCACCGGAGCGCGTCAGCGGCCTGGTGCTCGCCAATACCGGCCATCACCCGAAACGCGACGGCGAGGAAATCAGACGCCAGCAGATGATCGACCTTGCCCACCGCAGCATGGAAGAACTGGCCGACGAGTGGCTGCCGCCCATGCTGAGCCCAACCCGGCTGGCGGATGCGGAACTCATCGCCAGTCTGCGCGCCATGGTCCTGCGAGCCGATCCCGATATGCATGAGCGGCAGATCCGCGCGCTGATCAACCGACCGAACGCCAGCGCCTATATAGCCGAACTCGGCTGTCCCATTCTGCTTGTCGCAGCGCGCCACGATGGTTGGAGCCCGATCGTCCAGCATCAGGAAATCGCGGACGCGGCATCCGATACAGAACTCGTCATCATCGAAGATGCCGGCCACTTCGCACCCGTAGAGCGGCCAGTCGAAGTTACGGCCGCAATCGCCAGCTGGCTGATGCGCAGATTTGGAGGAATTATGCTTGAGAATACCGTGACCATTCCCGATACACCGCTCTTTGATCGGGCCGGCTCGATCCGTGGCTACCAGCTCAACAAGATGGCGATGGCGCTTGGTCAGCCCGCCAACCGCGACGCCTTCAAGGCGGATGAGGATGCCTATCTCGCCCGCTTCGGCCTGGACGATGAGGAAAAATCCGCCGTCAAAAGACGTGACTGGCACGAGATGGTGCGCCTCGGCGGCAACCTGTTCTTCATCCTGAAGATCGCCGCTGTCGACCCGACGCCGATCACTCAGATCGGCGCTGCACAGGCCGGCATGTCGCATGAGGATTTCCTCTATGAAAGACTGGGGAAGAAAAGAAATGGCTAAGATCATCGGCGGCCTCGGAACGAGCCACGTTCCCTCAATCGGTGCGGCACTCGACAAGGGCCTGCGCGACACGCCGGACTGGAAGCCTTTCTTCGACGGCTACGAGGCAGGCAAGCAATGGATGCGCGAGGCGAGACCCGATATCGCCGTCGTCGTCTTCAATGATCACGGCAACAGCTTCTTCCTCGATCGCGTACCGACCTTCGCCGTCGGCGTGGCGGAAACCTATCAGCCGGTCGATGAAGGCTGGGGACCACGGTCCATTCCCGCCTTCGAAGGTGCGGTCGATTTTTCCTGGCACTTCGTCGACAAGCTGGTCGAGCGCCACTTCGATCCGCTGGTCTGCCGCGAGATCGAGGTCGATCACGGCCTGCAGGTGCCGATGGAACTCTTTTTCGGCCGGCCGGAGCGTTGGCCGGTCAAGGTTTTGCCGATCTGGGTCAACACGATCCAGTATCCGATCCCCACCCCGCAGCGCTGCTGGGAAATGGGCAAGGTATTGCGCGAGGCGATCGAAAGCTGGCCGGGTGACGAACGCGTCGTCATCCTCGGCACCGGCGGCCTGTCGCATCAGCTTCAAGGCGCCCGCGCCGGCTTCATCAACCAGACGGCGGATCGCGCCTGGCTGGACGGCATTGCTGCCAATCCTGAACCTTATCGCGCCATGAGCCGCGAGGATTATGTCGAGCAGTTCGGTTCTGAAGGCGCAGAGCTCATCATGTGGCTGGTCATGCGTGCCGCCATGAACGAGCAGGTAAACCTCGTCCACAAGCACTATCATGCCCCTGCCTCCATGACCGGTGCCGGCATGATCGTTCTGGAAAACGCCGCTTGATGCCCGCCTTCTTCCTCATGCGCTGCTTGCATCATTCCGGGCAGGATAGCGCCCGCGACCTGCACCGCCCGGCCCATCGCGCCTGGGTGCAATCCGGCGGTGAAGGCCTCGCTACGGTGCTGATCGGCTCTGCCCTGCTCGATGACGGCGGGACCTCGATCGGCAATTTCGGCATATTGGAAACGGCTGGTATCGCCGAAGCGACAGCCTTTGCAGAGGGCGACCCTTTCAACAGGGCAGGCATTGTGGCAAAGATCGAACTCACGCCATTGCCTGCGACATTCCAGGCCGGACGCATCCGTGATCCGATGACACCGAGGACATAGAGTTTTAGTTCCGCCACGAGCGGGAGGGGTGCCCCGGAGAGGGGCAGATGAGGGGGCTGGCAAAGCAAGAGAGGGAACGATCGGACCGAGAGGGACGGTCGCTTGTGAGCTACGGCCCCCTCATCCGGGCCTTACGATCCCGACCTCGGATGCTCATCCCCTGTGAGGCCTCAACCGCAATTCCAGCGCACGTCGGACAGTTTCTTCCAGCTCGCCAGTCTGGCCGAGGCCGCAAGCACCCATGCGCTCCTGCACCTCGGCAATCTCCATCGCCAAGCCGCCTCGAAGCCCAAGCGCATCGAGCGTCGCAGCGCTTTCGCGCATCTCCGCCGCTCGCCGACGCCCGTGCCGCGTCGTACGCTCCATCTGGTATTCGGCAAATTGCGGCCAGTTGAGACCAGGAAAAGACCCTGAAAGCGAAGAGAGGATTTCCTCGTAACAGCCGGATGCCTTTGCTGCGAGCAAGGCCTCGACAGTGATCGCCTCCAGCCCTTTCACAAATAGCGAACGTACCATCTTGATCGCTGTTGCAGCACCGGCTGCCGGCCCCGCAATCTCTGCCGAAAAGCCGAAACCCAGAAGCTCCGGCAACAGCCGCTCAGCCGGAGCACCGGCGAGCAGTACGGGCGTCTGGTGCTTGCGCGGGTGAACCGGCGCCATGACCGCCATGTCGAGATAATCGCCGCCCGCCGCTTCTACAGCGAGAGCTGTCCCCCGTTTTCGGCCGGGAGACACGGAATTGATATCGATCACCACCTGCCCCTGACGCAGATGCGGCAGCAGCGGTTCGACCGCAAGCAGGCTCTGGTCGGCAGTCACGGCGCTGAACACCCAGTCCGCTTCCGAGAGCCCCGCAATGGTCTCGGAAATATCGGCGCCGCGGTTCCGCATCGCTTCGCGCACGGCCTCGCCGCCCGAGGCAAGCAGGATATCATAGGCGATGAAGCTCAGGCCCGGCCGGCTCAAGCCCTCGTGAAAAGCTCGCGCCGCTTCGCCGTAACCTAGAAACCCGATCCTCATCTCAGCCTCCTGTTTTGCGGATATGACGGCCTGTCCTTGTTGATCAGCAACAAAGTGCAGCAGCATTCACGCAAAGACATATCCGTCGAAAAGCTTACGGGCGGTCCGCAGCACTGCAGCATCGGTCACGACACCGTCCCTGACGCTCGCGACCACACTCATCTCCCCGGTCGGATGCTCGACCGAGATCAGTTTCTCGTTGCCATCGGGCACGACAGCCAGTTTTGCCGCCGGCCCTTCGGGCAGCAGGCAGGCCGTCGCCACACTGACGGCGCCGAGCACGCCGATCGCATCATGGCAGCGATGCGGAATGAAGGTGCGTGTCGAGATCGCGCCACCAGCTCTTGCCGACGAAACCATGGTCATCTTCGGCACGGATTTCTTCGCGACATCGCCAAGATTCATCATCGGCCCTGCCTTCAACCGGATCGCCTCAAGTTTTGCTTTGAGGTTTCCATCGGCTTCGAGCGTATCAGGCGTTTCCGTCCCATCGATGCCGAGATCGCTGGCGAGCATGACGACACAGGGCATTCCATTATCGATCAACGTGCATGCGACACCCTCGATGATATCGACGGCATGGCCGGTCGGCAGCAGGGCTCCACAGCTTGAACCTGCCGTATCTGCAAAGGTGATCGGCACCGCCGCCGCCGTGCCCGGCACGCCGTCGATACGAGCGTCACCCGCATAGGTCACACGGCGATCCGGCGTGGCGATCTTGGCGGTGGCGACCTGCCCGGTATTTTCCATGAAGATGCGGACTTCGGTCTGCTCATCCTCGGCCTCGATCAGGCCGCGCTCAATGGCAAAAGGCCCGACGCCGGCAAGGATATTACCGCAATTCTGCGCATCGGTGACGATGGGCTCGTCGACATAAACCTGCAGGAAAAGATAGTCGATATCGACGCCGGGCCTCTCGGACCGCTGGACGACAGCGATCTTAGAGGTCAGCGGGTCGGCACCTCCCATGCCGTCGATCTGTCGCGGATCGGGCGAGCCCATCACGCGCAGCAGAAATCCATCGCGATCCTCGGGCAGATCCTCAGCCAGGAAATAACCGCCCTTGGAGGTGCCGCCGCGCATCCACATGCAGCGAACGCCGTCTTGCGCGGCGGCCCTAGACATATTTCAGCCCCTTCTCCGTCAGCCGTTCGCGCATCTTGTAGATATCAAGCCCGAGTTCGCCTGCGGCAAGCCGCCGGCGCTTCTCCTCTTCCGCCGCGACCCGCTGCTCGGCCTTGCCGGCAACGTCAGCAGCCTCCTCCCGCCGCACGACACAGACGCCATCATCGTCGGCAACGATCACGTCACCTGGATTGACCAGTGCAGCGGCGCAGACGACGGGAATATTGACCGAGCCTAGCGTCTCCTTGACCGTCCCCTGCGCAGAGATCGCCTTCGACCAAACGGGAAAGTTCATCGTCTTGAGATCGGCAACATCGCGTACGCCGGCATCGATCACCAGCCCGCAGCAGCCACGCGCCATGGCAGACGTCGCCAGAAGATCGCCGAAATAACCGTCCTCGCAGGGGCTGGTTGGCGCAAGCAGCAGGATATCACCCGCTCTGATCTGCTCGATAGCCACATGGAGCATCCAGTTGTCGCCCGGAGGGGCGGAAATAGTCACCGCGCTCGCCGCAATCCTCGCACCCGGATAGATCGGTCGCATGTAGCTTGCGAGCAGGCCCTTGCGGCCCTGCGCCTCATGCACGGTCGCCACCCCGCAGGCAGCGAGACGATCGATAACGGATTGTTCCGCCCTCTCGATGTTCTGAACGACGACGCCCATCAGAGTTCATCCACCGTTCGCGGGAACACCGACTGGAAGCCCTCGGCATGTGTTGCCTTGCGGCCGCCCGACTGGCCCCCGGAATTCCGCATGAAATGATTGCCGCGGTTCTCGGCGACATTCTTGTAATAGTGCCAGAGATGCTCCTGCCCCTCCATGCACTGGATCGCCGCCCATTTCTTCTCCCAGACCGGTGAAATATCGAGGAAGACGTCGGGCTTCCATTCCATCTGCTCTGTCTGATGCGGCTCGAAGAGATAGAGCTGCGGCGCGCCAAGGACCTTCTCGCCGGGCTTATGCCCCCAGGCCTGCGCGATCATCCGCGCTTCGAGCGCCACCTGTGTCGCGTACATATGGTCGGTATTATAGGGATCCCACTTGGAGTGGCTGAGCATGAATTCCGGCTGCACGGCACGGATCACATCGACCAGCCGATACTTTGCCTCCTGATCCACGACCAGCGGATAGTCCCCGAGATCGAAGAACTGGATATCGTGCACGCCAAGCGCCTTGGCCGCATTTTCCGCTTCGATACGCCGCCCTGCCTTTACCTTTTCCAGGGTCATCCCGGCATTCTTCCAGAGCTTGGCGCTCTCGCCACGCTCGCCGTAGGAGAGGCACACGACCGTCACCTCGTAACCCTTTTCCTGATGCAGCGCGATCGCACCGCCGCAGCGCCAGACGAAATCCGCCGAATGCGCGCTGATGACCAAGGCCGTCTTTGCCATGAACTAGTCCTTCCTCGCCACCGGTGGCGTGCCATGCGTGTGAAATGTCTCGATCGTCTTCAGACCCCAGGCCTGGCCTTTCTTGCGCTCCGTCTCCGTCCAGGTGACTGTCGGCCAATCGGGCCTGAGGATCAGCCGCGCGCCGGCATTGGCGAGCTCAACACGGTTGCCCGCTGGCTCCCAGACGTAGAGGAAAAAGGTGCCCTGGATCGCATGCTTGTGCGGCCCGGTTTCGATATGGACGCCGTTCTCCAGAAAGATATCGGCCGCGCGCAGAATGTCCTCGCGCTGGTCGACCGCGTAGGTCACGTGATGGAAGCGACCCTTCGCACCGGTATGGTCCTCGGAATAGGCGATGTCATAGGTCTTGTTGTTGACCGTGAACCAGCAGCCTCCAAGCCGGCCATTGTCGAGCTGGATCTGCTCCGTCACCCGGCTGCCAAGCGCTTTCGTCATGAAGTCGCGGATTGCCCTGATATCGCTTGCGAGCAGGTTCAGGTGGTCGAGCCGGCGCGGACTGGCGCCGCGCCCATGATAGCGCTGGGCGATATTCTTCAGCGCTGGACGCTCCCCTTCGGGCGCCTCATAGACATGCGTTTCGTAATAGAGCTCGAAAATATGACCATCCGGATCGGTGAAGCGATAGGCGCGGCCATGTCCCGCGTCGCCGTCCACCCAGCCAAGGCCACAGCCCATTTCCTCGATCACCTTCACCCGCCGCTCCAGGGCTTCCGGAGACGACGTGCGATAGCCGACATGGCCTACGCCGGTCGTGTGATGCCGAACCAGTTTCAGCGTATGGAATTCATAATCGTCGAAGGCGCGCAGATAGGCGACGCCATCTTCAATCAGGCTGGGTGTGAGCCCATAGACCCGCGTGAAGAAATCCAGGCTCTCGTCGAAACGGTCGCTGTAGAGTTCCACATGACCGAGATGGGCGACATCAAAACAGGGCTCGGTCATCCGGCAGGCTCCCAGGCGATGGCCTCACCGGCTTTCAAAAATCTCATGATGATCCTCCTCGCAGGCGAACGCCTCCACGTCCGCCTGCCATTGAAAATACTAGGAAGGTTGGCAGCAGCAGGCAACTTCGTTCTGCTGACGGGTCATAAGCTGAGGTTACAGATAGGGGCAGAAGTGGGCTGAAAGGACGGCTGCCAAGCCCTGCTCTAGCGACCGTCCACCCTGCCCGGACCTAGACAAAATGGATGGTTTTCAGCTCGATATAATTGTCGAGGCCCTCGATGCCGCCTTTAGCGGCCCTGCCCGGATTTCTTGACGCGGCCGGAGCGAATGCGCCGCCTACACGACAGGCACGTTCCTGTTCTTTTCGAGTTAAATGAATACCTGTAGATCGAGATATCTGCAGATTTATCGCAATTTCACCCGAAATTGACTCATCTGGATTGAAATAGATTTCTTTATGTATACATTCTGAGAGGCGTAGAGGAGTGCCGAAGGGAGTAATGAAATGGTGTTGTTGAATTTTGCCGGCAAATCCAGGGAACGCACTCCTGAGCCGGAATTCGCCGACATGATCGAGGGTTGGTCGATCGAGGTCATGCCACGTACGGCCGCTAAGATCGATGACTTTCGTGCATTCCTGCCGACGGGGACCCGAGTCTATATCGCTCATCTCGACGGCACCCCGATCGACGATATGGTGGCGACGGCAAGGCGGCTAAGCGCACAAGGGTTTGCAGTCATGCCGCATCTCCCGGCCCGCAGTATTCCCGCTGTCAGCACATTGGCGGACTGGCTGGAACGATATCGGGGCGAAGCCGATGTCCGCCAGGCTCTCCTGCTCGGTGGCGGCAGGAACACGCCTGTAGGCGATTTTCACAGTTCCACACAATTGATCGAGACCGGGCTTTTCGACCATCACGGCTTCACGCATCTGCATTTTGCCGGTCATCCGGAAGGCAGCCGTGATGTCGATCCGGACGGATCAACTGCCCTGGCCGATCGGGCACTGCTCTGGAAACAGGATTTCGCCTCGCGTACCGATGCGCAGCTTGCCATCACCACTCAATTCACCTTCGATCCTCAGCCTGTCATCGACTGGGCGGAACGCATCCAGGCAGCCGGCGTCACCATGCCCATTCATGTCGGCATTGCCGGTCCAGCCAAGCTGCAGACATTGATCAAATACGCAATCTCCTGCGGCATTGGCCCCTCGATCAAGGTGCTGCAGAAGCGCGCCATGGACATGAGCAAGCTGCTCTTGCCCTACGAGCCGACCGATCTGGTCGCTGCCTTTGCCGATCACAAAGCAGAAAAGCCTGAAAGCCTCATCGGCCAACTGCATATCTTCCCGCTCGGCGGCATCCAGGTGGCGGCAGACTGGATGAACAAACACCGTTCCGTCGAAACATCGGTCGCGCTACCCTGAGAAGCCCCTCCCCGGGTCCTCAGGAAGAGCCATGCCGACGCCCAACCATCCAAATATCAGACATATCAGGCTGTTCGTCGCCTGCGCTGAGACCGGCTCGCTGACATCAGCCGCAGCCATTCTCGGCATCACCCAGCCTGCAGCATCCCAGGCCTTGCGGCGCCTGGAAGAGCTTCTGGACGCAACCTTGGTCGAACGCGACGCCATGACGCTGACGGCAGCAGGCAAGATCGCCCAACAGCGGTTTCGTCGCCTTCTTGGTCTTATCCGTCAGGCCTGCGGACCAGCTGCAAAAGCGGCAATCGGCGTTGTCGAGATGCGCCTCACATGGCCGCACCTGCGCGCCATTGCGACATTTGCCGAACATGGCAGCTTCAGCGCCGCTGCCCGCATGCTGGAGCAATCGGAACCGGCCGTACAACGCGCCGCTCGCGAAGCCGAAGTCGTCATCGGCATTTCCCTTTTCGAAAATTCCGGTCGCAATGTCCGCCTGACGGCTGCAGGCATTTCCGCCGCCCGCTGGTTCAACCTGGCGATTTCTGAATTCGAAAACCTTCGCCACGAGCTGCTGGAGGCACGCAATCACTATGCCGGCCGTATCTCGATCGGCACCCTGCCACTGACCCGAACCTTCCTGGTGCCCGACGTAGTCGCACTTCTCGCCAGCCGCTATCCGCTCTCGCGCTTCGAAATCGTGGAGGGCAGCTACGGGGTGCTGATCGACGATCTCGAGCGCGGCCGTATCGATATCCTCGTCGGCGCGCTGCGCAGAAGCCTCATCTCGAAAACGCTGCATCAGGAACCGCTCTTCGATTTCGATCTCAGCGTCGTCGGACGGGCCAACCATCCCCTGACGCAGCGCCGGGAGATCAGCCCTGACGATCTCGCAAACTACCCCTGGGTCGTCGCCCGCCGCGACACGCCCTCGCGCGAAACCTTCAACACCGTGGCAGCAACCTTTCCGAAGGACAAGCCTGCCCGTCAGAGCGTCGAGACCGGCTCGCTCAATGCCATCAGGGGCGTGCTCCTGAAGTCCGATCACCTCGCCCTGCTCTCCCGCCATCAGATCCGCTATGAGCTAGAGGCAGGCTTTCTCGCCGCGATGGATTATCCGCTGCCGGATTCGCGCCGCCCCGTCGGTGTCACGCTGCGCCGCCACTGGCTGCCGACGGCCCTTCAGGCGGAGTTTCTGGCTTTACTCAGAGGGCATTCGGCAGAACTCGACTAGCCTATGCCTCTCTCACGATTGCGCGAGCGGCCACCATATCCTCGGAATATGCGATAATGGTTCTCTGACCAGGGCGCCAAACACCGATATTTCATGGAGTTCTTCGAATGCCTTTACGCTGTGCCATTCTCGATGATTACCAGCGCGTCGCCCTCTCCATGGCCGACTGGAGCGGCATCGAGGCGAAGGTCGAGATCAACCGTTTCGACGACCATATAGCCGATACCGACACGCTGATCGGCCGGCTGGCGGACTATGACATCATCATCGCCATGCGGGAACGCACCCCTTTCGACGCCGAACGCCTCGGTCGGCTGCCGAAGCTGAAACTGCTGATCACGACCGGCATGGCCAATGCCTCGATCGACATGGCCGCTGCCACCCGCCTCGGCATCACGGTTGCCGGCACGCGCGGTTTTGTCGGCTCAGCCGCTGAACTCACCTGGGCGCTGCTGATGGCGCTGGTTCGCCATATCCCCTCGGAAGTCGCCAATTTCCGCGCAGCGCAAAATCCGTGGCAACTCTCCGTCGGGCGCGACCTCAGGGGGCTGACACTCGGCGTCGTCGGCCTCGGCAAGCTCGGCCAGCAGGTCGCCACTTACGGCCGCACCTTCGGCATGAACGTCATCGGCTGGTCGCGCTCCAACACGCCGCAGAAAAGTGCCGATCTCGGTATCGGCTACGCCGCCTCCCTCGATGAACTGCTATCCGCCGCCGATATCGTCACGCTGCATCTCACCCTCAATGCTGAAACAAAAGGCATCATCGGCAAGCGCGAACTCGACCGCATGAAACCGGGTGCCATAATTCTCAACACATCCCGGGGACCACTTGTCGACGAGCAGGCACTGGTCACAACACTGGAAAGCGGCCATCTCGGCGGCGCCGGCCTTGATGTCTTCGACGAGGAGCCCCTACCCGCAAACCACGCGTTCCGGCGGCTCGCCAATGTCGTGGCGACCCCGCATCTCGGCTATGTGACGGAGGAAACCTATCGCATCTTCTATCGGGATGCCGTGGAGGATATCGCCGCGTGGATCGACGGAAAACCGGTCCGGGTTCTGAATTCTCCGAAGTAGAGTGGGAACGACTGCTTACACATTGCCTCGCAGGCGAGCGCCGCCATCGAGCGAGCGGCGGTGCATTTTGAACAACAAGGCTCCCCGCTTTGCCGCGGGGAGCCTTGTTCGTCAGACCGGTGCGCGAGGATCGTGCCGCGCAAGGCGGCGCAGCAGGTAATCGACCTCAGCCCGTGCCGTTGCACTGAGCGCGCTTCCAGGCTTGCGCTGCGCATCCGAGGTGATGACGCCCCGGCGCATGAGAACTTGCTTGCGGACGGCAAGGCCGACGCCGAGCTGCTGCTCGTAGCGGATCAGCGGCAGATGGGCATCAAAGAGATCATGCGCCTCATCGCGTTTTCCCGCAGCAAACAGATTGACCAGTTCGACAAGCATGTCCGGGAAACCGTAGCCGGTCATGGCGCCGTCAGCACCACGCTCCGGCTCGAAATCGAGGAACATGCCGCCATTGCCGCAGAGTATCGAGAAGGGCCGAAGCTCGCCGGCTTTCTGCATGGCGCGCAGCTTTGAGATCTTCTCCAGCCCCGGCCAGTCCTCGTGCTTGAGCATGACGCAGGAGGGATGATCGGAAATGATCTTGGCAACCACGCTGGCCGACATGACGACCGTCAGCGTCAGTGGATAATCCTGTAGCACCCACGGAACGTCAGTGCCGACGGCCTCAACAGCCTGCGCAAAATACTGGACGATCTGCTCATCGGTGCGAAGCGCCGGCGTCGGCGCGATCATCACGCCGGCAGCCCCCATATCCATCGCATCGCGGGCGAGCGAACGCATCGCCGCAAAGCCAGGTGCAGAGACGCCGACAACGACCGGCACTCTTGAACGGCCGACCACCTGGCGAATGATTGCCCGCGATTCCGCAGGCTCAAGCTTCGGCGCCTCACCCATGATCCCGAGGATGGTCATGCCGGTAACGCCGCTGTCCTGATAGAAGTCGGTCAGCCTGTCGATTGACGGCGCGTCGAGAGTACCATCAGGCAGGAATGGCGTGGTTGCAATTGCATAGACGCCCATTGCGTCCGTTCCGAAGCTCATTGTGCATCCTTCCACGCCTGATAGCGTGCCTTCGTTTCCGCGTTCATGGGATAGAGACCAGGCAGCGGCACGCCCCGGTCGATTTCGGTCATGATCCAGCCTTCCATGCGCTCCTGTTCCGGCGCTTCGGCAAGCACCGCATCGAGCAAGGCGGCTGGGATAAGCACGGCGCCGTCCTTGTCGGCAACGACGATATCGCCGGGGAAAACAGCAACACCACCGCAGGCGATCGGCTGTTGCCAGCCGACGAAGGTCAGCCCGGCGACGGAGGGCGGCGCAGCCATGCCATCGCACCAGACGGGCAACTCGCTCGCAAGCACGCCTTCCAGATCGCGCACCACACCATCGCTGACCAATGCCGCGACCTTACGCTTCATCATCCGGGCGCAGAGAATATCGCCGAAGATACCGGCATCCTGCACCCCCATCGCATCGACCACGGCAATGCATCCCTCGGGCATATCCTCGATCGCCGCCCGCGTGGAGATCGGCGAAGCCCAGCTTTCGGGCGTTGCCAGATCCTCACGCGCCGGTACGAAACGCAGCGTGAAGGCTGGGCCGACCACCCGCTCCTGGCCCGGCCTTAGCGGCTTTGTACCGCGCATCCACACATTCCTGAGCCCCTTTTTCAGAAGCACGGTTGTCAGAGTCGCCGTGGAGACGCCCTTCAGAGTTTCGATAACGGCTGGATCTAGAGACATGGATTGCACCTCATATGCTCTGGATGAGGCCGCCGTCGATGCGGATGACGGAGCCGGTAATATAGGATGCGCGCGGGCTGGCGAGAAAAGCAACCGTGTCGCCATATTCCTCCGGCCGGCCGTAACGCCCGACAGGAATGGCGGCTGTGCTCTCCGCCGTCACCTCTTCCACCGGCCGGTTTTCGCGCTTCGCCTTCTGCTCGTCGAGGAAAGTAATGCGGCCGGTCGCGATGCGCCCCGGCAGCACGATATTGGCGGTAATC
This sequence comes from Rhizobium sp. 768_B6_N1_8, assembly GCF_051811225.1. NCBI lineage: Bacteria > Pseudomonadati > Pseudomonadota > Alphaproteobacteria > Hyphomicrobiales > Rhizobiaceae > Rhizobium > Rhizobium sp. 768_B6_N1_8. The sequence continues at coordinate 3,480,728 of NZ_JBPWPV010000001.1, forward strand.
CCATCGCGGCCGATCTCACGGGCGAGCGTCTTCGACCAGCCGACCAACGCCAGACGCAGGCTGTTGGAAATACCCAGATTGGGGATCGGCGCCACGACGCCAGATGACGTGGACGTAATGACACGGCCCCAACCGCGCGCCTTCATGCCGGGTAATACGGCATCCGTCACGGCAATCACCGAACGCACCATCATGTCGAAATATTTCGACCAGGTTTCCGCCGATTGACCGGAGGCCGGTGTTGGTGGCGGTCCGCCCGTATTGTTGACGAGGATATCGACGGCCCCAAAAGTATCGGCGATCACAGCCAGCCTCGCCTCGATAACAGAGAGATCGGCGATATCCCAGCCGATCGCCAGCGCCTTCCCTCCAGCGGAAACGATGCCTTCCGCCGTCTTCCTGGCCGCGGCTTCATCGATATCGGCAACGGCGACGCGAACGCCTTCCGAGGCCAGCGAGCGGGCAATCGCGCCACCCAAACCACCACCAGCGCCGAACACCAGCGCGGTCTTTCCATTCAATTGCATATCCAAGGCAGATACTCCGGTTTCGTCAGCATTATGGCGATCACGAAAAGAAGAAAAATCTCGCTTTTTCCAGTTTCAGAAGATAGAAAAACTTTTCTTATGGAAACGCGCTTTCTCGATACCTTCCTGCTGGTTGCCGAACTCGGATCGCTGGCCGAAGCCTCCCGCCGCCTCGGTATCACGCCGGCCGCGGTCGCCCAGCGCATGCAGGCGCTGGAAGACGATGTCGGCGTGCCGCTGCTGACCCGGGTTGGCCGCCGTGTCCGCCCGACCGATACCGGCCACGCCATCATCGAAAAGAGCCGCAGGATCCTCGCAGAGGTCCGCGATCTGCGCAGCCTTGCCAATGCCGATCTGCCTTCCGGCGAGCTTCGTCTCGGCGCCATCACGACTGCGCTGACCGGGCTGCTGCCCTCAGCCCTGCATGAAGTCTTCGCTACCATGCCGCTGGTCGAGGTCTTCCTGCTGCCAGGCCCGTCGACCGATCTCTACCAGCGGCTGATAGACCGGGATATCGACGCGGCGATCATCGTAAAGCCACCTTTTTCGATACCGAAAACATTGGAATGGGAACTGCTGCGGGCCGAACGTCTGGTTCTTGTAGCGCCTGCCGATTGCCGGGGCGAGAACCCGCACGAACTCCTGAAGACCCGCCCCTTCATCCGCTACGACCGGAACAACTGGGGCGGCCGCCTTGCCGACGAATATCTTCAAAGACAGGGTTTGAAGCCGGCTGAACGTCTGGAACTCGATTCCCTCGAAGCGATCTCGGTCATGGTCGCCAATGGGCTCGGCGTCTCGCTGGTGCCGGACTGGGTAAGACCCTGGCCGGAAGGCCTCAACATCGCTGTCCTCGAACTGCCCGTGCCCTTTCCACCGCGAGAGGTCGGGATGCTTTGGCCGCGCAGCTCCCCATCGCGCCGGTTGACCGGCATCGTACTCGACGCGCTCAAACGCTCGCAGACCGCCATCCGGCCCTAATCGTTTTTGGCCGAAATCAGGTTCTTGCGCTGATAGACATGGATATAATCGACCAGCAGATAGGACGGGTTCGGCGTTTCATCGATCGGCCAGCCTGACCCCAGCGCAAGATTGACCAGCGGATAGAAGGGCATCTGGAATTCCGGCGGCGTATCAAAACTCCAGAGGGGATTACGATCCAGATAGAAGGTCGATTTCTGCGGGCCGATATCGACGCCAAAAGTGTGGTAGTCGCTGCTGAGCGAGCCTTCGGGCACATTCGTCAGATGGCCGTCCGTCGTGTGCTGGTTGCTCGGGCGCCAGACATGATAGCCCATGCTGAACTCGCCGGGCGCACGGCCGTAATATTCGATCACGTCGATTTCCGAGGTAAATTTGGACCGGTCGAGGCCGATCAGCCAGAAAGCCGGCCAGACGCCCTTGCCGGGCGGCAGCTTCATACGCGCTTCAAAATAACCGAACGTCTGAGAGAAGCCTTCGCCCTTCGGATTGGTAGAGGCAAGCAGGCCGGAGCGCCACTTACCATCCACATCCTTCCGAGCCTCGATCCGCAAGATGCCGTCATTGACCGTAAAAGGGAAACCGTCCATCGGGTCGGTAAACTGAGCATCGCCGAAATCGCCATTCCACGGTGTATGCGCGATCCAGCGCGATCCGTTCTCGCCCCAGGCCGAAGCATCGAGCGTGTTGAAGTCTTCGGCAAAGGTCAGCTGAAAATCGTCGAGATTGAGCGGCTCTTCTGCCTCGCTCGGCCGCGGACTTGGTGGGCCGAAAAGGCCGATGACGATAAGAAGCGCAAATCTTCCGGCAAATTTCGTGTGGTGCATGTTTCTCCCTCCAGGAGATTTCGACCCCGTTGTGGGGTTTTGGGAGCCGATCATGAAACGACGACTCCGTTTCGCCAGGGCATGATCTTTCTGACGACGATGGCTTCCAGCCCGTCGGGCCGCCCTACGGCCTGCCACAAGAGCAGGGAGGAAACCCAGAAGATTGCAAGCGCCGCAACGCTGCAGAGACCGACGCCGATGACGAGTTCGATGCCGAGCGGCATGGCGATGAGAACAGGCTGAACCCAGAGCAGGAAACCGATCATCGGCAGGCAGGCCGCAAGCGGCCGGACAAACGCGTAGAGCTGCGCGCCAATCGAGGCACCGATCAGCCGCTGCGTGATAACAAGGCAGACGACATAGGCAACGACAGCGGCGATGACGCGCGCTGCCAGCGCACCGTCAAGCCCGAACATCACGACGCCGAGCACCGTAACCGGTGCCCTCACTGCGAATTCAGCAAACATCCTGAGCGCCACATAGCGGGTCTTGTCGAGAACCATAACGAGCGGCGGCATGATGGTCGTCGGCAGACCGATCAGGCTGACGGCGCAGAGCCACTGCAGGATCGGCGCCGCAAAGGCCCACTTCTCGCCGACGACGATGCGCAGGATCGGTTCGGCCAGGAAAATGATGACGAACAGGATGGGAGCCGCCACGACCATGATTGCATTGGTGGCCTTCAAATAGGCGGTAATCTGCTTGCCTCGGTCGCTGACATTGGAAAAGGCGGCCATCAGCGGGCGCATCAGCGGACCGACGAATGTCTGATAGGGAATACCGGCAAGATTATCCGCGACGCTGAAGGCACCGTAGGTGGAAAGGCTCGTAAAGCGCGGCAGCAGCAGCCGGTCCATCTGCCAGTTGAGTGAATTGAGAACCTGCGAAATCGTGTTCCAGCCGATCATGTCCTGGAAGTGCTTCCATTCCGAAAGGCTGAGCCTCGGCCGCATCGGCGCGAAGATATAGGAGACGATGGTCGACGCCGTCGGTCCGGCAACGGCGCCAATCGCCAGCCCCCAGTAACTGTCGGTCGCAAGCGCGACACCGACGCCGAAGATCAGAGTCGATCCCTTGGCGATGATGTCGAGGGCAAATTCGCGCCGGAAGTCGAAGCGCTGCATGAAGAGCACCATGCGCGGGCTGATCACACTACGCATCGCAGGCGCGATAGAAACCACGGCAACCAGTTGGAAAAGCCGCGGATCGTTGTAGATGAGAGCCATCGGCCAGGCGATGACGACCATCAACAGGCTGATCGCCGTTCCTCTTAGGAGGCTCAACGTAAAAGCCGTTGCAAACATCCGCTCAGTTGGCAAGGGAACACGCACCAACGCCTGGGTGAGCGGCAGATCGAGGATCGCCTCGACGATGACAAGAACCGACGTGGCAATGGCGACGATTCCGAAATCGGCCGGGCTCAAAAGTCTTGCAAGAATGAGCAGGCTCACGAAATCGAGCAGTCGTGCCAGGAATTTTCCGCTGATTGTCCAGATGCTTGCTGTCGCCGTTCTATGCGATACGCTTGACACGATCTATTCCTTGGCCATGAGCAACGAACCTCTTCTGGGGAGCGCTGGGTGCCGCCGCTCCGGGGTTTTTGTGCGTGTCAGCTTACTTTCCTCCTGACGGGGCTTGCGGCCTGATGGCCATGCTTGGCGAGTTGCTCATCGATGAGCGAGCCGAGGCGGTCGCGGAACACTGCTGCGGAGAATTTCAGGGCGTGGTTATGGATCGCCACCGGATCGAGCGTGTCCTCGACCGCTTCGAAGGCTGCCATCGTTTCCATCAGCGCTTCCGTACTCTGCTCGGCAAAGCGGAAGCCGACATGCGGTGCGCAGACAGTCTCGCGTGCGCCACCCGCATCGAAGGCCAGAACCGGCCGGCCGGACGCCATCGCTTCCACCGGCAGAATGCCGAAGTCTTCGATGCCGGGGAACAGCAGAGCGCGGCAGCGCGACAGGTGATCGCGCAGAACCGGGAACGGCTGATGCCCGAGAAACTGTACCGTCGGTCCGGCGATTGACCTAAGATAGGCCTCCTGCTCGCCCTCACCGATCACGACCAGATTGCGGCCCATTTCCGTGCAGGCCTTCACGGCAATATCCGGCCGCTTATAGGCGGTGAGCTGGCCCGCATAGAGATAGAATTCGCCCTTGCCCTGCCCGATGGCGAAATCGTCGGTCGCGACCGGCGGATAGATAACGACGGCGTCACGGTCATAGAAGCGGCGGATACGGCCCGCGACATAGCTGGAATTCGCTACGAACGTATCGACGCGCGAGGCGGTCGTCACATCCCAGGCCCGCAGCATCGGAGCCGTGAGTGACATCATTGCCTTGCCGATCCATGAAACACCGCGCCGGTACACATGGAACTGATCCCAGATGTAGCGCATCGGCGAATGGCAGTAGCAGATGTGGAGTGCATCCGCCCGGGTGATGACACCCTTGGCGGGGCCGGATTCACTTGAAATGACAAGATCATAGTCCTGCAGGTCAAAGTGCTCGAGCGCGAAGGGCATGAGCGGCAGCATCTTTGTGTAATGGCGCGTAGAACGCGGGATCTTCTGCAGGAAGGACGTTTGGATGTTACGGCTGTTCAGGAAATCGCTGGTACGATCGGGATTGTGCACCAGTGTGAAGATGTCTGCCTGAGGGAACATACGGCAGAGTTCTTCCACCACCTTTTCGCCACCGCGCATCGATACCAGCCAGTAGTGGACGATAGCAACGCGAGGCTGCTTCGCATCGACCCGGCTGCCGGCTTCGACGACCCGGCTTCTTGCCACGACGGGCGCGTCGCCGCGGAATGCCATTGCTTCGGGGAGAGAGCTTGCTGCTTTGACAGTCACCTGAACGCTCCTTGTATGATCGCCCCGCCCCTCGGCTCGGGCACTACATTCGTCGGAATCAGACTGCGGTATTGCGCGAGAAGGGCATCGCGCCATTCTTCATGCGTCGTCGCCAGATTGGGCGACAGCCGGAAGGCACGTTCGCTCATGAGGCGAACATCCTCCCTCGGCATTTTGCGGAAGGCCGCCAGCGTTGTGGCGAAGGCTTCCTCGTCCATCGTGTTGCAGGAGATCGCCATTCCGGCCCTCTCCATTTCCTCGGCAAGGAAAGCGCCCTTGGTCATGATCACAGGAAGGCCGCTGCGTGCCGCCTCGATCGCCACAAGGCCGAAAGGCTCCGGATAGCGGGACGGCATGACAAGCGCGCTTGCGGTGCGGATGATCCGGCCGATCTCCGCATGCGACTGCCAGCCCATGGCCCTAACATGATCGCCCGCCGCCACGACCTTCGGCATCAGCGGGCCGTCGCCGATCACGCAAAGCCTTGCACCAGCCCTGCGCGCAGCGGCAAGCGCGTCTTCGATGCCCTTTTCCTCGTCCAGCCGGCCAATGAAAACGAACTCATCATTATCCTCGGCAGTGATACGCTCGGCCGTCAGTGGCGCGATCGGATTGCGGATGGTGACGAGCCGTTCCGGCTGGTAGCCGGAGCCCACCAGGAACTCTGCCATCTTTTCGTGGAGCAGGATGATCCTGCTGAAGGCGGGACGGCTTCTCAGCGCGCGCAAGAGATTGGCGCCGCGGGCCGCGCGCCACAGCTTTTGCGCATAGCTGCGCTTGTCGCAGGAGGTGGTGATGCAGCCTGCCCCGAGCGGACGACGCTGGCAGATCTCCTGCGCCTGATAATCGAAAAAGGCCCCATTGGGACAACCGGTAAAGAAATCATGGGCGTGAACGACGCATCGCTCCGCAACGGGTGTAAGCGCGTCGAAGACCGCCGGCGACAGGATCTGATGCCAGCCATGAACATGATAGGCTGTCCTGGGCGTATCATTGGCCCGCACCCAGGCGGAAATCATGCTGCCGGCTGCCGGATTGTGAATGCCGGTCGCGAAGGCCTTGGCTCGGTTGGAACTCAGGAGGTCACGGCTATTCAGTTTGACGATTGAAACGCCGAGGGCCGCAAGCTCCTCGTTCCCTCCATCGTCGCCGCAGATATAGGTCACGGCAATGCCGAGTCCGCAGAAGAGCTTCGCCGACAGGACCGCAAGGGCGGTCGCCCCACCCCTCGCCGTCGAATAATCGTCAATGACGACCACACGGTCGAGCACCGGGTGCGCCGCGATGCCGTCCCTCCATATTTTTGCGTAGCGTCCGGAAGCCGGCCACCGCAACGTCGAAACGGCAGGCCCATTCTCATCAGGACGCAGTTGGCCGATGTCGTTCATAGAAGCTCTCCGACGACAGACACAATGGATGCTTTTTGACGGCCAGGCCCCTAACCGTCCATGAGGGTGAAGTGGTCACGGACCGGCTGCGAACGGCAGCCGGATCGTGACGAAGTGCATTATTTTGCCGACGCCGCACCGTCGGCATAGGCTTCCAGCGCCTTGCGGTTGAGGATACGGATCCTGCCCTGGGCTCCGTCGATCACCTTGCATTCACGCAGGCGACGCAAGCACTGGTTGACTTTTTCACGAGAAGCCGGAAGCGTCGCCGCCAGATCGTTCTGGGAAATTATCAGCACGTCCCGGTTCGCCGGCGTATCCTTTCCGTAGACCGAAGATAGCCGCAGAAGCATTGCCGCCAGCCGCGACTGAAGGCTGGATCCGGCGTTCGAAATGATGCGGCGCTCCAGCTCGGAAACACGCGCAAGCGTTCTCGAAAAAACCTTCTCCTGGAACTGCGGATCGGTGGCGTACCTTTCCCGCAGCAGCCGGCCTTCGAAGAAGTATAGCTCGCAATCCGAACTGGCTCTATACTCCAGATTCAGTATTTGCTTACGTAATACTTCGAGCTCACCGATCAAACCGCCCCTCGGAATGATCTCCACAATGAACTCCCTGCCATCAGGCAGCATCGTACTGGCGCTGACTAGCCCGCGCTGCACGCGAGCAAACATATCTACAAAGACTCCAGCGCCTGCAATAAGTTCGCCGCGACGAAAATTTCGTATAGTCGCGCGGCAGAACGGGAAGTCGTCGTCACTTGAGATGCGATTGTTCAAAGATGTATCCGGAACAACGCTAATAGCCGCATTGCCCACAGCGACCCTATAGTCTCTCGTTTGTGTAGCTCCGTCCATGCGCATAACTCCCCAACAAAACAGATTGGTCGTAGCTGATGCTGCACTGCATCATTTATATTGTCCTAACTTGAGAGTCAAATAACAATCGAAGATGACAAGAGCATCTCAAATAATAGTGACAATACCACCAGTTATATAGATTATATTTTTTCTAGTATCCGTCGAATTCAGGAGAGGTATTAAGCCAAACTGCCTATTTTTGGGGCGGTCCCTATCAAAATTGTTCAAAAAATAGCTACAACGCCCGGCTTCATCTATTCAAGCCGTGCGCCTTAGACGACATGTAAGTTAAATTTTCGAATAAAATTAGGATGTAGAAATCCCCTGCCGCCGAATTCGTAGAGAACTCCGTAGCATTACAGTATTAGCATAAAGAATTTGCTAATCATTATGACCGCGGTCACAGACAAGCACATTGCGCTGCACCAAACTTCATAAGGTTCTAACCGGAAACTTTTGGAGTCGGTCGATGACTTGGGAAACACAGAGTATTGAAGTTCGTGAATCCTGGCCGAACGTTGACCAGTCCGCGCCGAATAACGATCGTCGCATAGTATCACGGCCTCATGTGGTCGGAAGGGCATCCAAGCGCGCGGTTGATATCGTCGTCGCAACCACCGCTCTGGTTCTGCTGTCACCTCTGATGCTGATCGCAGCACTCATCGTAAAGTTGAGCGATCCCGGGCCAGTCTTCTATTCGCATACGCGTATTGGATATGGGGGTGCCGCCTTCGGCTGTCTCAAGTTCCGCACCATGAAGACCGATGCCGCCGCACAGCTCGCCGAGTTGCTGCGCGCCAATCCCTCAGCGCGGGCCGAGTGGGAAACGACGCGGAAGCTGAAGAACGATCCGCGCATCACCACTGTCGGTGAGATCCTGAGGAAGTCCAGCATCGATGAGCTCCCTCAGCTCATCAATATCCTGCGCGGCGAAATGAGCGTTGTAGGCCCGCGGCCGGTGACGGCTGAAGAACTTGCCCGCTACGGCGAGCATGTCACGAGCTATATGGCCGCAAGACCAGGCCTGACCGGACAGTGGCAGACCAGCGGCCGCAACGATGTCAGCTACGAATATCGCGTTGCGCTTGATGTCCAATATGTCCGCGACTGGTCGCTCGCGCGCGATTTCATCATCATCGCAAAGACCGTTCCCGCCCTGTTCTCGCAGCGCGGCTGCTACTAATCCAAGAACGACGTATGGCCCGACCCGGGCCATACGCACCTGCTGGATATCAACGAAGAAGACACTCTCGCCCTTTGGATCAGGACACTATGAACTCAAATCACGTCTTCAGCAGCGTCTCCCCGATATCTTTGCCGGCCACGGCCAGCGGTAGTTCGTCGCTGACGCTGCGGGACATGTCCTTTTTCGTGAGGATGCGTTGGCCTTGGATCGTGTCTACCATCCTGGTCTTCCTGGCACTTGCCGCTGCCTATCTCCTCATCGCCAAGCCGACCTACGTGGCCAGTACCCAGCTTATGGTCTTCCCGCAGGTGAACGGCTCGGACGCTCAACGCGCGTTCGCCGAAGACGCCTTCATCGATGCACAGCTTGAAATAGCGAAGTCCAGCGACGTGCTTGGTGGCGCCGCCAGCGCGCTGAACCTCGCCAACGATCCGGCCTTCTCCAATCAGTCCCTGTCCCTGCAGGACAAGGTCAAGGACTGGCTGACGGGCAACGCCACCAGCACCGCCCCACCGGAGACGGCACTGGGTGATGCAACCTCGGGCAATGCCCAGCCAGCTGCGACGAGCCAGGAAGCGCAGCGGACCGACCGGGCGATCGCACGGCTGCGCAATATTGTCGCGATGCGCCGCATCGGCCAATCGACGATCCTCGAAATATCCGCATCCGCATCCAACCCGCAGACGGCGGTTGAGATCGCCGATGCGGTTGCCCAGCAATACATCCGCAAGAATGTCCAGATGAAGGCCGCTGCGGCCCAGCAGTACAGCGAATGGCTAGAACAGTTCGTCAATGAACAGCAGCGCGGACTTGCCGATGCCGCAAGTGCGCTTGCCACCTTCAAGGCGAACCCGCGCGACCAGTTCAAGCTTGCTGAGTTGCAGAGCGCGACCGACGCCCGCCGCACCCTCTTCGAAAACACCCTCACGCAGTACACCGAGGCCAAGCAGCGCATTTCCTATCCGGTCTCCGACGCCACCATCGTTTCGCGGGCCACCTCACCGCTCTCCAAGGCGCAGCCGAACAATTCGCTTATCCTCGCCTTCGCGCTGATCGTAGGCGCCGGTTCCGGCCTTGGCCTGGCCATGATCCGCCATGTCAGCGACCGGCGCATCATGCGCACCAACCAGCTCTCGCAGGCGGCCGGCCTGTCTTTCGTCACACCTCTTGGGCGCGCAAAGAGGGCTGGCCGCGCGGCGGCGTTGCCTACTGCCAATGATAGCGGCACCGTCGCCTATCCGATGATCCCCGGAATGGCCGAACTTGGTGCGACTGTCACAGGCTTTCGCCGCAGACGGCGCGTGGTGATCGGCATCGTGGCCGTTAACCCGGGCGGAGGAGCATCCACCATCGCCTGCGAGCTTGCCGTGCTCTCGGCAATATCAGGTTCGCGTACCCTGCTGATCGATGCCGCGGCGACAAAATCTTCCCTGAGCAAGTCCATTGCGCCCAACAGTTCAGCCGGCCTGATCGACGTGCTCGACAATATCGAGGCAATCCGCACCGCCACCCTGTCACTGACACCGACGCTCAAGTTCCTGCCTCTTGGCAAGGTCCGCGCCGTGACGCCCGCCGTCCGTCTGAGCTCGCGCCGCACTCAGCTCAACTTCAGCGATCTGAAGAAGGAATTCGACGCCATATTCGTCGATATCTCCGCCTTCACCTCGTCGCCTGACGCCAATGCGATCGCTCCGGAGCTGGACGGCGTTCTCGTCGTAACCTCTTACGGCCGCACTTCGATTGACGAGACCGTTCGCGTCGTCGACAGCATGCGCAATGTCGGCGCAGAAATCCTCGGCGCGATCATCAACAACACACCAGCGAGTGTTCAGACATGATGGCTCCGACCCCACAAGCACCGAAGCTGAAGATCGCCGTGGGCATTGCCTCGGCGGGCCGGCCGGCGACGCTTCTGGAGACGGTAACCTATATCGACAGCCTCCAGCCTCACCCGGAGCGCATTATCGTCTGCGTCCCCAACCTGGATGACGCTGCCGGGCTCACCGACCGAAAGGGCGTGGAATTGAAGGTCGGCCCCCGCGGCCTGACCTCCCAGCGCAACCGGATCATTGAAGCCGCAAGCGCGGACATGGACGTGCTGATCTTCCTCGACGACGACTTCATTCCCGCGCCTGGCTTTATTCCGCGCATGGCAACCGTCTTCGCCGACAATCCGGATGTGGTCATCGCGACCGGAGACGTCCTCGCCGACGGCATTCTCGGCAAGGGTCTGACCCAGTCCGAAGCCATGCATGTCATCAAGACCGCAGGCGAAAGAGGCGAGCAGGTGACCGAAATCTATAACGCCTATGGATGCAACATGGCGGTTCGGCTGGCGCCAATTGTCGGCCACGGGCTCGCCTTCGACGAGGAGTTGCCGCTCTACGGCTGGCTCGAAGATGTCGATTTCAGCCGGTCCATCGCTCGCTACGGACGATCGGTGCATATTTCGGGCGCCTGCGGCGTCCATCTCGGCGTCAAGTCCGGACGCCAGCCCGGCAAGCGGCTCGGCTATTCGCAAGTCGCAAATCCCGTGCATCTGATGCGCAAGGGCACCATGTCCTTGACCCATGCGTTGGCGCAGATCGGCCGCAATATCCTGGCGAACGCCCGAGGCGCCCTGCTCAATGATCGCGCAGTCGACCGTCGTGGCCGGCTGAACGGCAATTTCCTGGCTTTGTCCGATCTGCTGATGGGACGTGCATCTCCCATGCGCATCCTCGAACTCAGCCAGTCCTCAAATCGCGAGATGCCTTCGCCATCCATCGCGGCAAAACGGAGGTAACAGACGCCATGTGGCCCATGTCTTTCCTTGATCGTCTTCCATTCGTTGGCCTTGCCGCCGTCTTTACCTGCGCGATGGGATGGAGTGCTGCCCACGCCGACAGCTACACGCTCGTCCCCGAGGACAAGATAAAGCTGCGGGTCGTGGAATGGCGTTCCACCGATTCCAAATATGCGAGCTGGGAAGCTCTCGATGGAACCTACAGCGTCGATGATGCGGGCAATCTTTCGATCCCGATCGCCGGTCAAATCAGCGCCTCCGGTCAGACGACCGAGCAGCTGTCGGATGCCATCTCAGACGCACTGGCCGACAAGGCCGACCTTCCCGGAAGGCCTTTCATCGCTGTCGAAATAGACCAGCACGCGCCGATCTTCGTCAACGGCAGCATCGAGCGGCCGGGACGCTATCCCTTCGAGGCCAATATGACCGTTATCAAAGCCGTCAGCATTGCAGGCGGCTACATGCGGTCGCGTGACGACAGCAGCTACTACCAGCGAGATCGCATCCAGTCGGCCGGCGACTATCGCTCAGCCCTCCTGAATCGCCGCGATCTCTTGATGCGTGCAGCCCGCCTGCGCGCCGAGATCGCCGGTCAGTCGGATTTCGACATTCCTGCCGAGATCGCCGGCGTGCCGGATATCGACAAGCTCAAGGCGGAGGAACTGAACCTGATGCGCCTACGGGCTGTCGAGTCCAACAGCCAGATTGAGGCGGCAGACGATCTGAGCCGCCTCTATACGCAGGAAATCCAGTCGCTGGAGGCCAAGATCGTCTCCCAGAAACGACAGATCGATCTTGCGCAGCAGGAGCTGAACAACGTCAACAGCCTCGTCAGCAAGGGCCTGACCAGCAATACCCGCCAATATTCGGTGGACCGCGGCCTGGCTGAAACCCAGAGCGAACTGCTGGACCTTGAGATCGCGCTGACCAAGTCCCGCCAGGGGCTGAACGAGAGCCAGCGCGAAAAGGCAACTATTATCAACAAGCGGAACGCCGAAAACCAGCAGGAGCTGAACACGCTCAGCCTCGCCATCAACAAGGCGGGCATCGACATGCAGGTCGCGCAACTCCTTGGCGATCAGGCCGGATACAGCGCCGAACTCGCCCGCATGGGTGCAGAATCGACGCTCCTCGGCACGACGAAGAAGAACTTCAAGATCATTCGCCGCAACGAGGACGGCAGCTACACCAATATCGTGGCAGATGAAAACACCGCCCTGTTGCCGCATGACATCATCGAGATCGGCGTCGAGGCAGCTGCCGATGCCTCATCTGCTGCATCGCAGCCCCAGCAGCCGGCCGCCGCCCTCATCCCTAATGTAGCCCGAAGCGATACGCCCCGTCCCAACTGGGTATCGCGGACGGGATCGAACTAGGAGACCACGGTAGGACTATGCCTGTTAGCGTCGGAGTTCAGTTCATGTCTGCATTTGCCGTCTTTTTGCGCCGCACGCAGGGTGTGCGTGGCGTGACGGCAGAGAATCTTCGACCCTGTTCGGAGGTAGCGGCATGACCATTGAACCGATCGGCTTCCTCGTCTTCCTGCTCGGCCTGGCGCTCGTCTACTATGGATCCCGCTTTGCGATAACTGCCCTCTGCATCTCCACGCTGCTCGGTGCAGCCGCAGCCTTCCAGCTTCCCGCACTCGGCGGCAGCAGCATTCAGCCGAGCCATCTGCTGCTGCTCTTCGTCGCGATCGGTGTGCTGCTTCGTCCGCGCCAGAAACAGGCGGCCCTGACCAGCCTGGCCTATCCCGGCCCCGGCTTCTGGTTTGCGGCCTATGTTCTGTTTTCTGCCGTATCGGCCTTCTTCCTGCCCCGCATTTTCGCCGGCGCGACACTGGTTTATTCATCCGCACGCAGCAGTTCCGGCTTGATGTCGATCATGGCATCGCCGCTGGCGCCGGGGTCCTCCAATCTCACACAGTCCGTCTACCTGCTCGGCGACCTCATCTGCTTCGCCGTCGTCTGCGGTTTTGCCCGGCTGGGGCACGGGCGCTTCATCGCCCGCCAGCTCATCGTCACGGCGCTCGTCTGCCTGGGTTTCGCCCTGCTCGATATTGCGACGTTCACGATAGGTCAGCCTGACCTGCTCGATTTCATGCGCAATGCCAACTATACGATGCACACAGCCGAGGTCATCGGCGGCTTCAAGCGCATCGTCGGTTCCTTCCCTGAGGCAAGTGCCTATGGTGCAGCGGCTCTGGTGTTTTTCAGCTTCACCCTCATCCTCTGGCTTGAGCGCTTCCCGAGCCGTTTCACCGGCTTTGCAACGGTATCGGTCGGCCTGACCGTGATCCTCTGCACCTCGACGACGGCCTATGTCGCCGGCCTCTTCATGATCGGTGTTGCGATCCTGTTTAGCCTCAAGCGGCTTTTGAGCGGCCAGGCCACACGTCCCTATGCGACCTTCCTTTTGATCACTCTGCTCATGGTGCCCTGCGTGATCATGGCTGTGGCTCTGATCCCGAGCGCGTGGAACGCCGTCGGCGATTTGGCGAACGTCACCCTGGCCAACAAGCTCGAATCGCAATCCGGCGAGGAGCGCACCGCCTGGAACACATTGGCGCTGGTCTCTTTCGTGGAAACAGCCACTTTCGGGGCGGGCCTCGGCACCGTACGCGCATCGAGCTTCGCCGCCGCACTTCTGTCGAACGTCGGCCTCACCGGGACGGCCCTATTCTTGCTGTTCCTTTACAGCCTCCTGACGGCGGCTGCTCGCAGCAAACTGGCGAGCCGTGAAAACCGGGCGATTGGGATGGCTGCCGTTTTCGCCTCCGTCGCGCAGATTGCCTCGGCGACGATTTCCGGAAGCAGCACCGACCTCGGCCTGCTTTTCAGCATCACGGCCGGGCTTGCAAGCGGTTGCCTGACCGCCCCCTACGGGCAGCAGAACCGCATGACCCGTCTGCAGAGGACGCCGGCATCTCTGATGAGTACGCCGGTATTTCCATCACGATGATGTGCGGAGGAGAAAACATGTCGGTGATGTCAGCCCTGCTGCTGCTTGCTCGGCACGGGCGCCGGGTCGACGATCGCACTCTCCTTGGACGGCTTGCGGCTGCGGCGCCAAAGCCCGGCCACGAAGACACCTGTCACATAGCAGACCTGCATCAGCACGAGGATAGCGAGACCGTAAAGCGCGGCTTCAAGCAGCGACGCGTTTTGATGAGCCACGATGCCGAAACCGAGGGCGACAACGATCGCGAATATCGCGAAGGCCCAGGCGCGAATGGCCGCTCCGGCTGCGAGCGAAATCAGTATCACAATGATCGTGCCGTTCAGCATTGCGATGCCTTATTCCTTTCTATCGTCCCACATGCGCCCCGTGCCGATCTTCACATTACAGGGCTTAATCCACAACACCCGGCTTTTGGTAGTGGAGCGATAGCAATGGTTAATTTTCTCACAATCCGCCGTGATCAAAACGCCGACGAGGCACGATTGGCCCCCGACCGGATGAGAAATTACTCGCTTGTGACAAGTACAGGGCAGCAACTCGACAAAGAGAAATTTTTTACAGACTCAATAAAGACACTTGCCGACAAAGAACGACGAGAAGGATTGTACCATGAGTAATCAGTGCGTGGCCTACGTTACGGATGTCGAATATTCCTTTCCGACTATTCTCTCGGCGCTCCAGGCCCGAAAATTTGCAAATCCTAAGACGGATGTCTGTGTTCTTATGTCGGAACATCTGGACAATTTTGAGGAACTGAAGAGCCTGCTTGCGTTGAGCGGCGTCAAGCTGATGGATGCGACGGAAGCACTGCACCAATCCCTCGGCAAGCTCGATGGTTCGCATTTCATGGGTCGTATCAGCGTCAGCACCATGGCCAAGCTCGTACTCGCCCAGATCCTGCCCGAAAATTATACCCAGATCATCTATCTGGATGGCGACACGCAGATCGTCAGCAGTCTTGCCGATCTCGAAAATGCGTTCGCGCCGCCTGGAAAGTTCTTCGCGGCCCGCGATTACACCTCTATCAATGGCTTGCTGCAAAACGGCAAGGACAGCAGTTATTTCAATGCCGGCGTTCTGAAATTCCACCGCGACGGCTGGATCGGGCCTGAAGCGCTGCAACTCTTTGCCACGAACCCGGAAGCATGCGACGGCAAGCATGATCAGGGCGCGTTGAACTATGTTTGTGGCTCCTCGCTCATCCTGGTGTCGAACCGCTGGAACTTCCCCAAGCAGTTCTTGCATCTGGTGGACATGTCCTCGCTCGCCATCGTCCACTACATGGCGCACCCCAAGCCCTGGCACGGCACGTTCTTCCCGTGGAGCGACACCGAAAGCCAAGTCTATATCGATCTGCGCAAGACACACCCAGCCTATAACGCGCTCTACCGGGGCATCAGCTTCGACCGCAAGGTGGTCTACAAATATCGTTCGATGCGCGAGCGCGTGAGACATGCCCTCCAGAATGAGATGCCCAATCCGCGCGTCCAGACCCTGCTCGCCGGCGACTATGTCGTCTGAGGAAAAGTCGGCCCGATCCCTGCAGGCAGAGCCGGTCTTTAAAGCCGGCACCAGTGTTCAGGAGCAGAAATGAGTGCTTTGACGACCAGCATCTCGCACTACGCCAAGGCCCGGCTGCGCCGTTCGCTGAAGGCTAGCCAGGTCGGCTATGCCGGGCTGCGCGACAGCCTGAAGCAGGCACGCCACGTGCTGATCTGCGTGATCCGCGACGAAGGACACCGGATGGAGTTCTTCCTGCAATATTATCGCGATCTCGGTGTTGAGCACTTCATTTGCATCGACAACGGTTCGAGCGACGGCACGGCCGAGCTCCTGTCCGGCATGCAGGATGTCTCGCTGTTGTCAGCCACCGGTTCCTACAAGGCAGCGCGCTTCGGCAATGACTGGATCAACGCGGTCATGAACCGCCATTGCCAGGAAAAATGGGTTCTCTATGTCGATGCGGATGAGTTTCTCGTCTATCCGCATTGCGATACGTGTTCGATCAGCCAGTTGACCGCCTATATGGAATCCGTCGGTGCCCGCTCGCTGCGCTCTGTCATGATCGACATGTACAGCCGCAATCCGGTCAGCGAAAACATCTGCGAGCCCGGCCGCAATCCGCTCGAGGTCTGCAGCCTCTTCGACCGATCAGGCTATGAATCGCATTTCGACAGGAACAGCCGCACCATTTGGATCAAGGGCGGTGTACGCGGTCGTGTCTATTTTCGCGGCCGCATCTGGGATGGCCCAGCGCTCAACAAGATCCCACTGATCTACGTATCCGGTGAACGCCTCTATCTCAAATCCTCGCACCAGGTCTGGCCGCTCGCCCTGAACCTTGGCGAAATGCGCGGCGCTGTCGGAATCACAAGCGCCCTCCTGCACTTCAAGTTCCTGTCGAGCTTTCTCAACAAGGTCGCCGATCCCGCCAACCGCTCGGAGCATACTGCTGAGTACACGATGTACTCTTCCCCCGAAGACGCTCGCAACTTCGTCTGCACAGGCACCAGCACCTATCACCACTGGAAGGATCTCTCCGACAGCGGTCTTATTCAGGGCGAGGGTTGGCAACTCTGGCGCAGCGCGTCCGACAGCGACCTGCGGCAACAGAGTCTGCTTTCACAGGAAAAAGCAGGTATCCCGGCACAGGGAGGCGCAGTCATCGTGGGCGAAGCGCAAGCTTCCCGTTGAATTCGTACATTTAGATAGCGCATCGGCCGGCCCTTCACTTCGGGTCGCTGCCGAGGCTGCTTTAAACATTCGTATTAACACCCGCATTTACGGTAACTTACTTCCATCCGCGCTGTAGCGCGGCCTAGAGTGCCGGACTGTTGAACCAGGAAGTGATCATGCTGCGACGCATTCTCCTTGCCGCACTTTCCGTGCTGGCAGGCTGCGGCCATCCGACCGGGGTGATGACCCCTGTCGCCCTCACGGCCAATACTCCGAAAACCTCGCAGGTCGAGATGCTGGTGGCGACCACTCGTCAGCCTTCCGCAAATCCTGCGACGCTTTTCAATGGGGAACGCAGTCCGAAGCCCTACCTGACGGATATCGCAATTTCCATTCCGCCGAAGCGCGCGGCTGGCACCGTACAGTGGCCCGAAAAGCTGCCGCCAAACCCGGCGACCGATTTCGCCGTCACGCGGGTCGAGCAGCTCGAGAGGCGGGCGGAAGGGCGTGCGTGGTTCCAACAGCATCTCGTTGATGGCCACGCACTCGTTTTCATACACGGGTTCAACAATACCTATGAGGATTCCGTCTTCCGCCTCGCCCAGATCGTCCACGACAGCGGCATGAAGGCGACGCCGGTCCTTTTCACCTGGCCTTCGCGTGCAAAGCTGACGGCCTATGAATATGACAAGGAGAGCACGAACTATTCGCGCACGGCACTCGAACAGGCGCTGCGAATCCTCGCGCAGGATCCGAGCGTCAAGGATATCACTATCCTTGCCCATTCCATGGGAACCTGGCTCGCCATGGAATCGCTGCGCCAGATGGGCATCCGTGACGGGCATGTGAACACCAAGATCCGCGATGTCATTCTTGCCTCGCCCGATATCGATATACAGGTTTTCGCCAAGCAGTTCGTGGAAATGGGTACGCCCCATCCGAAATTCACGATCTTCGTTTCGCAGGACGATCGGGCTTTGGCAGTTTCGAGCTTAATCACCGGAAAAGTATCCCGGCTGGGCGCCATCGACCCGTCCAAGGAACCCTATCGCAGCAGGCTGGAGGAGGCCGGCATTACGGCCATCGATCTGACAAAGGTCGACACCGGTGACAAGCTCAATCACGGCAAATTTGCCGAAAGCCCCGAAATCGTCCAGCTGATCGGCCAGCGGCTGATGACTGGCCAGCCCCTGACGGACTCCAACATCACCCTCGGCGAGGGCGTTGCCGCCGTCGTAGGAGGCACGGTGCAAACAGTGGGTAAGGTCGCCGGCACGGCAGTCGCAGCACCGCTGACGATCATCGGACAACCTCTGCCGGCCGCTGCAAAACCAGTCGAAGTCGAAGATACACTTCGCGCCGACCCGCAATCGAAGCCGCTGACGCAGTAACGAGCGCGATTTACGTGGGCGGTTACGTCTCGCAACACCGGCATTTACGGTAACGTACTTCCGCAAACGACCTCAAAGTAGAAGTCTCTCCCGGTCGAATGGCGACGATCCAGTTCCGGCGGGGTCATCCCTGCCCGACACCAAGGAGAGCGGAATGTTGAACGACCTTGCGAAGGGGAGGACGTGATGGCCACGACACTCTCCGGGAGACTTCTTTCGGCAACGGCAGCGGTCGCTATGAGCCTCGCCGCTGCACCCTTCGTTTCGATCGCCTACGCTCAGGAGGCGGCTCCTGCCGCAACGGCAGCGCCGGCGACGCCCGACAAGCCGAATATCCTCGTCATCTTCGGTGATGATGTCGGCCAGACGAATATCAGCGCCTATTCCTTCGGCGTCATGGGCTACAGCACGCCCAACATCGATCGCATCGCCAAGGAAGGCCTGATGTTCACGGACTACTATGCCGAGAACAGCTGCACGGCGGGCCGCTCCACGTTCATAACCGGCCAGGCCTGCCTGCGCACCGGTCTCTGCAAGGTCGGCATTCCCGGCGCAACCGTCGGCCTGCAGCCGCGTGACATCACCATTGCTCAAGCCCTCCAACCGCTCGGTTATTCGACGGGCCAGTTTGGCAAGAACCACCTTGGCGACCGCGACGAATTCCTGCCGACCAAGCATGGTTTCGATGAGTTCTACGGCAACCTCTATCACCTGAATGCCGAAGAGGAGCCGGAACGTCCCTATTATCCGAAGGACGATGAGGCCTTCGTGCGCGCGAACTCACCGCGCGGCGTGCTGAAGGCAACGGCAGACGGAAAAATCGAGGATACCGGTGCGCTTAACACCAAGCGCATGGAAACCATCGACGATGAGACGACCGCCGCGGCGATCGATTTCATGGACAGGCAGGTCAAGGCGGGCAAACCCTTCTTCACCTGGATGAACACGACCCGCATGCATGCCTTCACGCATGTGCGTGCGTCGATGCAGGGCCAGAGCGGCATGCCCGGCAACGAATATGCCGACGGCATGATCGAGCATGACGGCGACGTCGGCAAGCTCTTGAAAGCCCTCGACGATCTCGGCATCGCTGACAATACGATCGTCGTCTACACGACCGACAACGGGCCCAACCAATGGTCCTGGCCGGATGCCGCTACCACGGCGTTTCGCAGCGAGAAGGATACCAACTGGGAAGGCGCGTTCCGCGTTCCCGCCCTGATGCGCTGGCCGGGCCATATCAAGGCCGGCGAGGTCTCCAACCAGATGATATCCGGCCTCGACTGGTTCCCGACGCTGCTTGCCGCGGCCGGCGACCCAGACATCAAGGACAAGCTGGTAAAAGGCACGACGATCGGCGGCAACCAATTCAAGGTCCATCTCGACGGCTATAACCAGCTTCCCTATCTCACGGACCAGCAAGAGAAATCGAACCGTCAGGACTTCTACTACTTCAACGACGACGGACAGCTCGTCGCCTATCGCTACAACAACTGGAAGATCGTCTTCTGCGAACAGAGGGAGCCGGGTGGCTTCGTGGTATGGGCCAATCCCTTCGTATGCCTGCGCGCACCGAAGGTCTTCAATCTGCGGATGGACCCGTACGAGCGAGCCGATGTCGTCTCCGACCAGTATTACGACTGGCTGGCGAAGAATGCTTATCTCATCCAGTACGGCGTCTGGCGTGTTGCGCCATTCCTCCAGACCTTCCGCGAATTCCCGCCAAGCCAACGTTCGGCGAGCTTCAGCGTCGACCAGATGGTTGAGGCGCTGATGCGATCGCTCGAGCAGAGCCCAGCTGGCGCCCAATAGCATCGCCTGGCGAAAGACCGCAGGCGTGGCAAATTCTATCGCGCCTGCAATTCGAACTCACGCGGAGCGCATATGACAGCACGTGACGACATCCTCGATCTCGGCAAGCGTATCGGCCAATCGATCATCGGACAGGAGACGATGGTCGAACGGCTGCTGCTCGGCCTGCTCGCCAATGGCCATCTGCTGGTCGAGGGCCTGCCAGGCCTTGCCAAGACGAGAGCGATCAAGAGCCTGGCGAAGAACCTCGATTCAGAGCTTTCCCGTGTCCAGTTCACGCCGGACCTGCTGCCTGCCGATATCACCGGATCGGAGATCTATTTCTCCGAAGGCGGCAAGGGTGAGTTCAAGTTTCAAGAGGGGCCGATCTTCGCCAATCTCATCCTTGCCGACGAGATCAACCGCGCACCGGCCAAGGTACAATCGGCCCTGCTGGAGGCGATGGAAGAGCGGCAGGTTACCGTCGGCGGTAAGAGCTATCCGTTGCCTGATCTCTTCATGGTCATGGCGACACAGAACCCGATCGAGCAGGAAGGCACCTATCCCCTGCCCGAGGCGCAGCTCGATCGCTTCCTCATGCATGTCGAGGTCACCTATCCTGACGGGGCATCCGAAGCCGCGATCATGCGGCTCAACCGAGACGAGGAGAACGCTGCCCACACTAAAGGTTCCGCGCCGGCCACGGAGCGCCTGAACCCGCAGGCGGTCTTCGATGCCCGCAAGGAAATCGGCGCGGTGACGGTCTCCGAACCGGTCGAGAAATACATGGTCGCCCTCGTCCTAGCCACGCGCTATCCCGACCGATACGACAAGGACCTGGCAAAACTCCTGCAGGTCGGCGTCAGCCCGCGCGGCGTCATCGGCCTCGACAAGGTTTCACGCGCCTACGCATGGCTGAAAGGCCGCGATTACGTGACCCCCGACGATGTGAAGGCCATCGTCAACGATGTCTTTCGCCATCGCCTTATCCTGTCCTACGAGGCACACGCCGCCAATACCACCGCCGATCAGGTGATCGACCGCATCACTGTGCTGGTTGCGGTCTCATGAGTGGCGCGGCCCTGAGCAGCGATGGCGTCTACGTCACGACGGAACAGCTCGTCGCTCTCGAGGGCCGCGCCCGCAACCTGACCTTCGTCCAGAAAGCGAGAAGCCACCAGCAGCTCGCGGGGCGCATGCAATCGGCGCTGCGCGGCCGCGGCCGCGGCCTGATCTTCGAGGAATTGCGCGATTACCTGCCGGGCGACGATATCCGTTCCATCGATTGGCGGGTGACGGCGCGTACGAGCAGGCCGGTCGTCCGCATCTATGGTGAGGAGAAGGAGCGGCCGGCCATCCTGGTGGTCGATCAGCGGATCAACATGTTCTTCGGCAGCCGCCGCGTCATGAAATCCGTCACCGCCGCCGAGGCCGCCATGCTCTGCGCCTGGCGCATTCTTGGATCGAGCGACCGGGTGGGCGGCTTCATCTTTGGCGATGGCGATATAGAGGAGGTGAAGCCACATCGCAGCCGCAATGCCGTCATCGCGCTTGCCGACAAGATTGCCGCCAAGAACAAGGCGCTGAACGCCGGCTTTGCGGGCGTGCCCTCTCCGGCCTCGCTGGATGAAGTGCTGCAGCGCGTAGCGGGTATCGCCCATCACGATCATCTCATCGTCATCATCAGCGATTTCGGCGGGCACGGCGTGACGACGCGCGATCTGCTGCTGGCACTCTCGGCTCGCAACGACGTGATCTGTCTGCTGATCTACGATCCCTTTCTCCTGGAGCTTCCCAAATCCGCCGATATCGTCGTCAGCGGCGGAGGGTTGCAGGCGGAACTGTCGCTCAGCCAGGCCGGCGTGCGCAAATCCATCGACACCTTCGCCCGCAATCGCGGCCGCGAATTGCGGGCATGGCAACGCGAACTTGGCCTGCCCATGCTGCCCGTCTCCACTGCCGAGGAGACGGCGCCGCAGCTTCGCCGCCTGCTCGAGCAATCCGCCTGGCGGCAGCGGAGGCGCTGATGGAGCCGAAAATCCAGCTCGATCCGATGACCGAAACGGCACTCCGCTCTTTACACGACATTGCGGTTCCGCCGCCTGTCTCCTGGCTGCCTCAGACCTGGGGCTGGGCTGCACTTGCTGTCTTGCTCGGCATTGCAGTGCTGGCGGCCCTCCTTGTCTGGCTCAGGCGATATCGCCGCAATGCCTACCGGCAGGAAGCTCTGCGATTGCTTGATGGCATCGAAGTCGACATTCGCAGTCCGGCGAGCCGGGAAAAGGGTGTCCACGAACTGTCGGAACTCTTGAAGCGCACGGCACTCGCGGCATGGCCAAGGAGTGATGTCGCAGCCCTCACCGGTCAGGCGTGGCTGCAGCGCATGGACAGCCGCGGAGCGTACAAGGCGCTGGCCCGCCTGCTCGATGATCTCGAATATCGCGACAGTGCAGCCATCGCCGCTCTTCCCCCTGATAGCGCCAATGAGCTCATACTCAATTCGAGACGGTGGATCAGGAGGCACCATGTATCAGCTTGAGCATCCATGGCTGCTTCTGCTGCTTCCACTTCCCCTGCTGATCTGGTGGTTGCTGCCACCGCACCGGGAGACATCGGCATCGATCCGTCTGCCGTTTTTCGATCAGGTAACACGCGCCGCCGGCGTTCAGCCGACAGAGGGTTCCGTCGTGCCGAAGCGAGCATGGCACCAGACGATCGTCGAGGGCCTCGCCTGGTGCCTTGTCGTGCTGGCGCTCGCCCGGCCACAATTCGTCGAGCCACCGCTCGAAAAGGTAGAGCCGCAGCGCGATATCCTCTTGGCGCTCGACCTCTCGCAATCGATGGAGACACGTGATTTCCCGGTACCCGACGGCAGTCTGGGAGCGCGCGTCGACGCCGTACGAACCGTGGTCGCCGATTTCGTCACGAAACGACCGAACGACCGGCTAGGCCTGATCGCTTTCGGCGATGCGCCCTACCCGCTTGCGCCCTTCACCATGGACCATGATCTCGTACGGATGATGATCAACGGATTGCTGCCCGGCATTGCCGGCCCGCGCACATCGCTTGGGGATTCGATCGGCCTCGCGCTCAGAATGTTCGAAAAGACCACAGTCCCGGAAAAAGTCCTGATTCTGCTGACCGACGGCAATGATACGGCAAGCAAGATGCCGCCGCTGAAGGCGGCAGAGATCGCCGGCAGGAATAACATCATCATCCATGCGATCGGCATCGGTGATCCCGCCGCGACAGGCGAGGACAAGCTGGATACGGGCACATTGCAGAAGATCGCCGCAGATACCGGCGGGCGTTATTTCTTCGGCGGCGACCAGAACCAGCTCGAGGCGATATATGACGTTCTCGACCAGATCACGCCGGATGAACAGAAGGTACTGTCCTGGCGCCCGCGTATCGAACTGTTTCATTGGCCGCTTGGCGCCGCGATCGTCATTCTCGCCCTCTATCACCTCTTTGCAGGCTCTTACGGCCTGATCCGCAGGAGGGCCGCGGCGTGATTACGGATCTGCATTTCCTGCGGCCGTGGTGGTTGCTGGCCCTGTTCGTTCCACCCCTCATCCTCTGGCTGGCAGCGCGCTCAGACGATATTCGCGACCGTTGGAAGAGCATGATCGCGCCGCATCTGCTCGACAAGCTGATCGTCGAGCCCATCGGTCGTGGCCGGATCAATCCGTCTTGGCTGCTCGCCGGTCTGATGGCCTTGGGCACGATCGCCGCAGCAGGTCCGACGTGGCAGCGCGAGGCCCCGCCCTTTGTCGAGGATACAGCGCCTCTTGTCATCGCCGTCGATCTTTCGCCGACCATGGACGCGATCGATATCAGCCCCAGCCGCATCGAACGTGCAAAGCTCAAGATCCACGATATCCTTGCCGCGCGACCCGGGGCGAAAACCGCAGTCGTCGCCTATGCCGGCAGCGCCCACCTCGTAGTACCGCTGACAGAAGATGCCTCCTTGATCGAGAGCTACTCGGATGCCTTGGCGACGCGGATCATGCCCAAGCCCGGCAAGGACACGTCAGCTGCGCTTTCGCTGTCGAACAACCTTTTCAAGACCGAGGGCACGGCTGGCACGATCCTGTTTCTGACCGATGGTATCGAACCGGCGGCACTGGATGCACTGAAGGCCGCAAATGCCAATAGCGTCGTCATTCTCGGCATAGGAACTGCCGAGGGCGGTCCGGTCAAGACGGCCGACGGCAGCTTTCTGACAGGTGCGGGCGGCGGGCGCCTCCTGCCCAAACTCGATATCGAGGCCCTGAAGCAGGTACAGTCGGCGACGGGGGCAGATGTCGCTACTATCACGGATGACGATACGGACGTGCGCTGGATCAGCCAGCGCATCAGCACGAATTTTTCCGATGCGCAGGCTTCCGAAGGCAATCGCTGGCGGGATGCCGGCTGGTGGTTGGTTGGTCCGGTCGCCTTGTTGCTCGCCTTCTCCTTCCGGCGCGGCTGGGTGGTCAGGGTCGGCGCTCTGTTCCTCGCTATCCGATTACTGACGCCGTCTCCGGCGGAGGCGGCTGACTTCATGGATCTGTGGCTGACGCCGAACCAGCAGGGGCGACTGGCTTTCGAACAGGACGATTTCGAGAGGGCTGCCGGCCATTTCAGGGATCCCATGTGGAAAGGCGTCGCGCTTTACCGGGCTGGCCATTTTCAGGATGCGCTCGACGCCTTCGCAGCCATCGATACGGCCGAGAGCTGGTACAATCAGGGAAATACACTCCTGCATCTCGGCAAATTCGAAGAGGCCGTCGCGGCTTACCAGAAGGCGATCGAAAAACAGAAGGACTGGCCGGACGCTGAGGCCGATCTCGTCATCGCAGAAAGGCTACTAAAGGCCCAACAGGAGAAGGAAGAAGAGCAGCCGCAGGAGCCGAACGAGAAGCCCGACAGCGTCCAGTTCGACGACAAGGGAAAAAAAGGCAAGGAAGGGCAGATCAGCATCGCCGAACAGACCTCGGAGATGTGGATGAAGAACATTCAGACGAGCCCGGCCGACCTGATGGCGCGCAAGTTCGCAATGGAAGCGCAGGAGCAAAAGCAATGATGCGCTTTGGCCTGTTGTTTTGGCTGGTGATATCGGGGAGTGCGCTCGCCGCCGAACCGTTTGCGCGGGCGGCGATCGAAGGCAGCGGCGAGATCGTGCCGGGGCAGCAGATGCGCCTGACGGTCGATGTCTTCGTACCCGACTTCTTCACCTCGCCGCCGCAGTTTCCCCTATTCGATGTTCCGAACGCAATGGTCACCCTGCCGGAGGAGCGCAGCTTCAACCTGACGCAGACCATCGACGGCGTGCAATATTCCGGCATCCGCCGCAGTTATGCGATCGTGCCGGAAGTATCCGGCCTCTTTACCGTGCCGGATATCCCGATCGAGCTTGGCTATGCCGTGGAAGGAAAGCCGACAAAGGCAACCGTCACCATCCCGGGTATTTCTTTCACGGTCGGTGGCGACTCCCTCCCGGACCAGCCGGTATTTGCGGCGCATGGTTTGACGATCGAACAATCCTTCGATCGTGATCCGTCCAGGCTGAAGGCAGGCGATGCGCTTTCGCGGACCATCACCGTCACGGCTCTGGACACACAGGCCATGATGATGCCGCCGGTGGACATCGGCAACGCATCCGGGCTGCAGCAATATGTGAAGCCGCCTAAGATAGAAGACGGCATAGATATGAACAGGGAAACGGCCAGCAGACACACCGAAACCATTGTCTATACCACCGCCACCGCCGGAACATTCGACATACCCGCGGTTTCCTACCCGTGGTTCGATGTCGACAGCAAAACGCAGAAAACCGCGACACTTCCCGATGTGAAAGTCACGGTCGGCGCTGCAGCGGTCAAAGAGGCGATCGCTCCACAGCTTTCACAGGAAGAGAACCCCTGGTCGCGCCCGCGCAGCATCTGGCTCATTGCCGCAATCGCCGTCGCATTGGCGGCTGCCGTCCTCATTGTCCGCTGGCTCGCACCCAGTTTCGCCGCATGGCGCTCGAAACATCGGGATCTCAGAGACGGTTCCCGCTCCCATCACCTTCGCCAAATAACGCAGACCATCAGGACCGGCAGCGAAACCGCAATCTATGCGGCCCTGCAGGCCTGGGCCTCGGAACTCGGGTACCGAACCATCGCCGATTGGCTGGCAAGAGAGGGCTCTGCCGACCTCAAGCAGCAGATCGAACTTCTGGAGCGCAGGCTTTTTGCGGCACAAGTGGGTACGGATATCGACAGGACCGCAATCGCCAAGGCCCTTGTCCGGCATGGTGCTGTGAGCGACGAGAAAAAACGATCGGCGCTGCCGCCCATCAACCCGGTCACGGCCGATGGAAGATCGCCTGCCTACGGCGGCCCCCGTCCCTATTTCGGAAACAGGAATGTCATGCCGACGCGAAAGGCCCAGCCTTCCGCCCCACTATCGGGCGCGTCGGCCCAGTAGCGGACGCCGGCGGAAAGGCTGACCGGCTGCTGGCCAAACTTCAAAAGCTTCGAAGCCTGCAGATTGATCGGCACGGACAACTGATTGGCCTCCCAATCATAGGTGCTCTCGGTGTTGAGTGTGAAGGTCCAAGCATCCTTCGTCGTATAGGAAAGGAACGGCTGCAGGAAGGTCGAGCTCACATCCGCCCTGTCGCTCTGTCCCGCGAAGGACCAGATATGATTGGCGAGAATGCCATAAGTCCAGGGACCGTCCTGTTTCAACAGCACCGCGGTCGGACCCGCGCCCCATTTACCGGTTCCCAGCAATTCATCGGTCGCCGTCGGAATGAGAAAGACCGGGCCGACGCCCCAGATGAGTCCACCCGGTCCAGGCTGCTTGGGAGAGAAGAAGAAGCTCTGCGTGATATCGCCGATGCCGAACTGATGGCCGGAGGAGCCGGCAATATCGTCCTGCCAGATCACTGGAAGAATGGTGCGCGAAATGACGTTCCAATCCTCATTGATGGAAAACGGAATGACCGGCTGAATATTCAGCGTCTCGCGATTGCCGTCTTCCGGGCCGAAGCCCCGGTCGTAGTTGAACTGGAAGGGGACGCTGATCAGCGAAGCGACCGGATTGGTGAGCTTCTTGGCAAGATCGCTGTCGGACTCCTGCGCCGCAGCCGAGCCGATCATGCCGAACAGCCCGTGCAAAAGCGCCAGCAGGCAAGACGCCAACCTGATCCGGCTCATAATATCCCTCCGATACCCATGCGGCACGAGAAGACACAGGCTCACCCTCGCAAACAAGTACGTTACCGTAAATTTACGCCAGCCATTACCTCGCGCGCGAGCGCGTTTACGGTAACGTACTTCCGTCTCCCCCGCTTAAGCGCGAAACTTCAAGCTCAGACTCCGGAGGTGACGATGGCGTTGGCATTCGACGATGGGCAGGCTTCGGGAGCGACACCCGAAGGCATGGTCTGGATTCCCGGCCGGACCTTCACGATGGGTTCGAACGACCACTACCCGGAGGAAGCGCCCGCACATCCCGTGAAGGTCAATGGCTTCTGGATCGACGAAATCCCGGTCACGAACCGCAGGTTCACGGAGTTCGTCAAGGCGACCGGCTATATCACCTTCGCCGAAAAGACGCCCGAGGCAAGGGACTACCCCGGCGCCAGGCCAGAGATGCTGCGCGCCGGATCGCTTGTCTTTTTCCAGCCGAAGACGGTCAGTGGGTCTGATATCACCCAGTGGTGGACCTTCAAGTTCGGTGCGAACTGGCGCAGGCCGCTCGGTGGCCTGAGCGACCTGCGCGGCAAGCTCGACCACCCCGTCGTTCATGTCGCCTGGTGCGATGCCAAGGCCTATGCGGACTGGGCAGGCCTTGACCTGCCGAGCGAAGCGGAATGGGAGCTTGCAGCTCGCGGCGGCCTGGACGATACCGAATTCGCCTGGGGCAACGAGCTGATGCCCGGCGGCACCCCCATGGCCAACACCTGGCAGGGAACCTTCCCCGTGACATCCACGAAACCGAAAGGCCATGGGCGGACTTCGCCCGTTCGCAGCTTTCCGCCGAACGGCTACGGCCTCTACGACATGATCGGCAATGTCTGGGAATGGACCACCGACTACTGGTCCGATCGCCACACGGAACCCGCTGCAAAAGCCTGCTGCATTCCAAGCAATCCGCGCGGCGGCGGCGTGGAGGCGAGTTACGATCCCCGCCAACCCAGCATCCGCATTCCGCGCCGTGTGCTGAAGGGCGGCTCGCATCTTTGTGCACCGAATTACTGCCGTCGCTATCGCCCGGCCGCCCGCCATGCCGAGCCGGAGGATACATCGACGAGCCATCTCGGCTTCCGCTGCATCAAACGCGTTTCAGCGCCACCGGAGGACGTCCATGAGACGATCCACTCAAACCATTGACGCAAGCCTTGCCTCCCTCGTCGTCGCTCTCATCCTTCTGATCGCGGCAGCGTGGAACCCGGTCCTCGCGCAGGAGCCGCTGCCTTCGTGGAATGACACGTCCGCCAAGAGCCGCATCATGGATTTCGTCAAGGCAACCGTCACGGAGGGTGGTGAGCGTTATGTCGCGCCTTTGAACCGCATCGCCGTCTTCGACAATGACGGCACGCTTTGGTCCGAGCAGCCCTACTACGCGCAGCTCGGCTTTGTGCTCGACCGGGTCAAGACGCTCGCGCCACAGCATCCCGAATGGAAGACCAGAGAGCCCTTCAAGAGCGTTCTCGGCGGCGACCTGAAAGGCGTCGCAAGAGGTGGTGAAAAGGGCATGGTGGACCTCGTGATGGTGACGCATGCCAACACGACCACGGACGAATTCAACACGATCGTCACCGACTGGTTTGCGGCATCGAAACATCCGAAGACCGGCAAGCTCTATACCGAGATGACCTACCTGCCGATGCGCGAACTGCTGGACTATCTGCGCGCCAACAGCTTTCGCACCTATATCGTCTCGGGCGGCGGCGTGGAATTCATGCGTCCGGTGACGGAAAAGATCTACGGCATCCCGCCCGAACAGGTCGTCGGCAGTACGATTGCCACCGAATATGATCTGGTCGGCGACGTTCCGGTCCTCAGACGCCTGCCGAAGATCGACTTTGTCGACGATGGTCCAGGCAAGCCGGTGGGCATCAACAAGTTCATTGGCCTCAGGCCGATCTTCGTCGCCGGCAATTCGGATGGCGACTACGAGATGATGCGCTGGACGACGGCGGGCAAAGGTCCGGGCTTCGCCATGCTGGTCCACCATACCGACGCCGCGCGGGAATACGCCTATGATAGGGATTCAGCCTTCGGGAAGCTGGATAAGGCACTCAACGAGGCCGAGCGCCGCAACTGGCTGGTGGTCGACATGAAGAACGACTGGAAAAAGATCTTCGCTTTCGATCAGTGAAAAAGCGCTCGGTCGGGTGATTGCCGCGAGCGCCCTCGCGCAATCTCAGAAATGAAAGACGACGCCCAGGATCGGGCCATGCTCGACGATATCGTTGGTCAGGGTATCGTCACTATAGTTCACGCCGAGAGCACGATAGCCGGCAACGGCGGAAATGGTGTCATTCCATTTGTAGCCGATAGCCGCCATGACATCCCAGTCGAGATCGGCACCGCCGGCGCCGATCAGACCCCACCCGGTAAAATAGACCGAAGGCGTTATCGAATACATCCCCCTTACGCCGGCCATGGCATCGACCCAGGTGGCATCGTCAGTGCCTGACACGCCGCCCAGCGGGCCGCCGGAAAAGGAGATTGTCGTTTCGGTATACCAGATCTTCACGCCGCCGATCACATCGAGGCGGCCCTGGGGCTCGTCTATCACCGAGTAACCCGCACCGATCATCGCCGTGAAGGTTTCCGTTTTCAGGTCGACCTTGTCGGCGAATATGCCGCGCGGCGTGGCCGAGTCCGTCGTTATGCGGGCATAGATAATATCGGTCACGATGCTGAAACGGTCATAACGGGCATCGCCCGCTGCCATGAAGCCGAAATCGATATCCGAGAGAATGTCGCCGAAACTCTCGTCGACATGAACTTCCGGAAGGCCGAAAACGCCGGTGTCGCCCGTGATCCCGGCGGCCCAGAAATAGGGCGAGATCGAAAAGGTCCATTTGTCGGGATCATCCGGCCGCGGCTGCGGAGCGAGAACGGGAGCAATATCCGCAGCCTTCACGACTACGGGAGCGGCCAGAATGGCCGCGGAAAGCAATAGCATGGTGGTTCGCATCCAATATCCCTCTGCTGACCCGCGAATTCAAACTTGCCCCTGTAACGATAGGATACATCTCCGCCTCCAGGCGGAAGTACGTTACGGTAAACCGCGCCGTAAATGCCGCCGTAGACGGGACTGTCGTTTTCGGGATATTGCGCCACTTCTGCCTCGTAAGCCGAAAGGAAAAACGCTTCGAATATTCTCGTCGCAGCGGCCGACCGGGTTGCAGGAGAGCGTTGCAGAGAACGGGAGCGAGCAGCTAATCCCATTTACCGGTTCACGGCTCCGGTGACGTCGTTGAGCGCGAATACGGCCCCCGCCTTTGTCAGTCCTGCTACGATCTCTGCCGAAAGCAATGGCTGGAAGCGCCTTGCCTCGAGCTTCCAACGCAAGGTGCGCTCGAAATCCGGATCCCTGCCCCGCACATCGGCAAGCCGCTCCTTCGCCTGGTCGGAACCGAGCTGACCGAGTGCGGCCACCCGTAAGGCCCGCACGACGAAATCGGTGCAGTTCACCTGTTCGGCAAGCAATGAGGCCTCCGACCAATCACCGCGGCGATAAGCATCCAGGGCAAGCACGAGCATGGCATCACGCGGCACGATATCGACGGCCCGCCCCGCATCCTGCGCCATGGCGACACCGGCGTCGAAGTAACCGGCCGAAAACAGTACGGAAGCAAGTTTCGCCGCCGCATCCGGATTGCTCGGATTGAGCGAGATCGCCCGGTTCCCGGCCTGCAGCGCCGCATCGATGCGCCCGTCGGCGAATTGCGTCATCATCAGCGCCACATAGGCGCGGTCCGACATTGGGGCGAGCGAAACCGCGCGGTTTGCCAAATCGAGAGCACGGGCGCGCACCGCGGCATCCCCGGCCGCGGCCTCCGGCGCGATGAGGACACGTGCGAGCAGCGCCTTGGCATCGGAATTGCTCGGATCGGCGGCAAGCGTCCGTTCGAGACAGGAGCGCACCGCGGCCATATTGTCCGAGCTGCCGTCATCGAGCTGATATTCTGCACGCAGGACACAGGCATTACCGATCGACTCCGTACTGCTGGCATGGGTTTCGATATTGTTGATCGCACCCCGCGTCGCTGCAAAGCGGCGAGCAAGAACATCGACGATCTCCTGTCGGGTCGCTGCCGGGCTCCTGCCATCGATGGCGATCTTTTCGAGCCCCGATTTCAGGAGGTCGCCGGACTGGCTGTCAACGATCTGCCACCAGACGCTCCTGATATCCCCGTCGCCGTAATATTTCATGTCTATTTCATAGGCCCGCCCCGAGACCTTCTGGTTTCGCTTACCGGCATAACCTGCCTTCGCCACTGTCAGCGTCTGGAATTGTGTCAGCGCCGTCAGCAGCATATCGCGCGTCTGGCTAGCCTCGCCCTGCAGCCTGCTGTCGACTGCATCCATGGAAAGAGCAACGGACGGACGGACCGTCAGGGACGGCTTCGATGCATAGGCGACAGCGCCGGCGACAATCGCGACGCACAGCAGCAGCGCCCCGCTGGCATATATCGCCAGAGGCCGACCTGAGGGTGAAGCGGCAACAGAGCTCTCCGCAACTTGAGAAACCGGAACATCATCCGGCGTCTCGGGCAAATCGCTTTCCAACGCCAGCTTTTCCTCGTCTTGTTCGTAAGGCACATGCGAACGGGGGAAAAGCGTCACATACGTTCCCTTGGGGATGTGGATTGTCACATCACGCTCGGCACCGAAGGCTTCGTAATAGTTCTCGACCGACGAACGCAGCCGGCTCACCTCGATGCGCACGATCGGATCGTTGGATGCATCGAAATTGCTCGCTCGGCCGAGAACGTCTAGTGCGATGGAATAGGCCTTAACCCCCTCCTCGCAGCCGGCGAAACGCCTTTCCGCAAGATACCTGAGAATGGCCCGTTGCCGTTCCGTGGCGTGGAATCTGGGATCGGACAGAATTCGTTCGAGTTCCGCCCTGGCCTCCGGCAACGATACTTCGCATGCCCTGGTATCGTGTACTTCAGCACCCATGATCGCCCCGTACGCGCTGATTAGGCTAAAGTATAACAGAGATGTTTATCGCCGAGACAGCAGAAGGTTGCAACCGAAAATGCTAACAAAACCAGTAGACGATAGATTTTAACGCGAGTCAGCTCCTCAATCCGGCACGCTCGGGCGGTGTTCCAGGACATATTGGATGATGTCGGATTCGATTTCGGCACAGATGGTTTCGTATTCTGTCACCATCGGATAATGCTCGTCTCCAGGCTGCCGCATCAGCCGCCCCAGAGCGAGGCTTGCTTCTTCATAAGCCTCGAAGAGATCGTCGAGCGAATGGGATTTCGATGCGAGAAGCTGCAGTCTGCCGCGCATGGCAGGCAATTTCAGCATGAGCCGCCACAGCCCGCGCTGTGCGGTTTCGGTACTGTTGCGATTAATGCCTCCTTTCCCACGCATTGGAATTTCGGCCTCCTGCTCATCCCGCCAACTATGAAGTGGCGGGCGGAAGATGGAAGTACGTTACCGTAAATTCGCCACCGTTTACGCTTCCTCCCTCGCCTTTACGCCGGAGTTTACCGTAACGTACTCCCCTAAACGCATCGGCTGTGCACATCCTTCTATTTGTGTAAGGATGAGCGCATGGACAGATCGGTGACGGCCTCTGCTGCAACCGGCAGCTTCGCCGGGAGACATCTAGGATGATCAGGCTGGCGGTATTTCTTCTGGCTTTCCTCGTTGTGACCGCGGCGGCGGCTCAAACCGCGCCACCACCGCCTCAGCAGAAGATCGACCAACTGATAGGCCTGTTGCAGGATCCCGAGATCCAAACCTGGCTGGAAAGTCGGAAGAAGGAGCAGGACGCAACAGCCGCAGCCGCCCAGCCATCAGGCTTTGCGACCTGGGAAGCGCGAGTGCGCGCGCGCATCGATGGTATTCTTGCGGCCGTTCCGCGCATCCCCTCCGAAATGTCCGAAGGCGCCGCTCGTGCTCGCCAGGACGCCGTCTCACACGGCTATGCGCCGATCTTCCTGATTTTTGCCGGCTTGGTCGCAATAGGCGCGGCCGCCGAATGGCTCTTCAGGCGCGTGCGCCCCGCATCGATCGGCCCGGTCGCCCGTCTTCTTCCGGTCGCAGTCTTTAGCGTGGTTGTGGCGATCATATTCTTCGCCGTCGAATGGCCGCCGCTCGCCCGGCTGGTCCTCCTTGCCTATCTGGTCGCCTTCATCGTCTACCGCATCGGCGCTGTCCTGATTGGCCTCGTGGAAAGCAATCGCCCCGGGCTTGTTATCCGCGCCCGAATCTTTCTCGGCATCACACTGTTTGCTGTAGCAACCTCAACACTCGGAGCACCACTTGGCGTTGATCCCGCCGTCACCGAAGCGATCTCCTACGGCTTCTCGATTCTTCTACTGGCGCTGGCGATTGAAACGGTCTGGTCGGCTCTCATCCATCCCCTTGTCATAAAGGCAGGGCTGACCGCCTTTCTTGCCCTCCTATGGGCACTCTGGTGCCTGGATCTGCAAGGTCTTTTCTGGATCGGCGCCTATGTCCTTGTCCTGCCGGATCTGTTGCGCGCCACGGGCAGGGCTGCGGCAACACTCACTTCTGCACCGCCTGAGAGTCCGAAGAGCATATTGCTCGTGCGCGGCAGTCGGGCAATCGTCATCGCGCTCGCTGCTGGGTGGCTTGCTCTCGTCTGGCGCTTCAGCCCGGATTCCCTCGCAAATCAGAACGCGACGATAGCGGCCGTCCTCAATGGATTGCTGAAAGGCGTCATCGTGCTTTTGATTGCCGATCTTCTCTGGCAGCTTGCCAAGGGCTGGATCGATCGCACCATTACAACCTCTGCGGACGCGACCGGCCTCGCCCCTGCCGAAGTGGCAAAACGCGCGAGATTCAGGACGCTTTTGCCGATCTTCCGCAATGGACTTGCCGTCATGGTGGCGGTCATGGCCGGCCTGATCGTTCTCTCCCAGCTTGGCGTCGAGATCGGACCGCTGATCGCCGGCGCGGGCATCTTCGGCGTAGCGATCGGATTCGGCTCGCAAACCCTCGTCAAGGACGTCATCAGCGGCGTTTTCTATATGCTCGACGATGCCTTCCGCGTCGGCGAATATATTCAGGCGAAAAACTACAAGGGAACGGTGGAAGGCTTCAGCCTGCGCTCGGTGCGGCTGCGCCACCATCGCGGCCCAGTCTTCACTGTCCCCTTCGGAGAGCTCGGCGCTGTGGAGAACATGAGCCGCGACTGGGTGATCGACAAATTCCGCATCTCGGTCGCCTATAACACCGACATCAACAAGGCCAGGAAAATTACCAAGGCGATCGGCGCAGAGCTGAAAGAAGATGCCGAGGTCGGTCCCCTCTTCATCGAGCCGCTCAAGATGAAGGGCGTCGAGGAATTCGGCGACTACGGCATCGTCCTGAGTTTCGCCATGACGACCGTGCCCGGCATGCAG
The DNA here is from genome assembly GCF_051811225.1 of Rhizobium sp. 768_B6_N1_8. Classification (NCBI taxonomy): domain Bacteria; kingdom Pseudomonadati; phylum Pseudomonadota; class Alphaproteobacteria; order Hyphomicrobiales; family Rhizobiaceae; genus Rhizobium; species Rhizobium sp. 768_B6_N1_8. The sequence continues at coordinate 3,515,566 of NZ_JBPWPV010000001.1, forward strand.
ACCTATATTCGCCGCAAGGCCTACGCGATGATCCGGGAAGCCTTCCAGAGCAACGGCATCGAATTCGCCCAGCCCATGGTTCAGGTCGGCGGCGACGACAAGAACGGCGCGGCCGCCGCCGCAACAGCCACGCTCCGCGCTGCCCAGCAGGCGAAGGCAGCCGGCGCGGAGGGCTGACATATTATTGTAACGGCAGCGACCGTCTTAATCGGCCTCGACGAGGTAACGCGTCAGCGCCGCCGCCGACATTTCGCGCGCAAGGCTCGCGGCCTGACCAGCCCACATATTGCTGAAATCCGGCCTGCCATCCTTCTCGGTCACCGCTCTCAGCGGCGCAAGCGCACCGCCGGCGGTCGGGAAGGCCGGTGCAGCCTTCGCAAGCGGTCCGATCTCCCGCATGATACGATTGACGATCCCCCGTGCCGGACGGCCGGTGAAGACATTGGTGACGGCCGTATTGTCGTCCCGCGCCAATTTGAGCGCCTCGCGATGAAACGCGGTAATCTTTGCCTCCGGCGTTAAAAGATAAGCCGTGCCGACCTGAACGGCCGATGCGCCGAGCGCGAAGGCTGCGCGAACACCCCGCCGATCGCTGATGCCGCCTGCTGCAATGACGGGCACCGAAACCGCATCGGCAACCTGCGGCACCAGCGCCATCGTGCCGACCTGCGTTGCCATGTCATCGCTCAGGAAATTGCCGCGATGCCCTCCGGCTTCGAAACCCATCGCAATGACAGCATCGACGCGATGCTTGGCGAGCCAGCGCGCTTCCACAACCGTCGTTGCCGAGGCGATGATCCTCGCGCCGGTGCGACGCACACGCTCCAGGAGATCCGGACCCGGCAATCCGAAATGGAAGCTCACGACCTCAGGCCGGTAGCTTTCGACAAGGGCGCAATAATTGTCATCGAAGGGCGCTCTTCCTGCCGCCGGAACCGGCGCGGCGGGATCCAGCCCCAGCTCAACATAATAGGGTGCGAGAGCGGTACGCCACGCCATCTGCGCAACGGGATCGGCGGCAGGATTGGTATGCGCGAAGAAGTTCACATTGATCGGCTTGTTGGTGGCGGCACGGATCTGGTCAAGCGCTGCTCTCGTCTGCTCGATCGTCAGAAGGGCGGCAGGAAGCGATCCAAGACCGCCGGCTTCGCTCGCCGCAATCACCATCTCGGGCGTGGTCGCGCCTGCCATTGGGGCCTGAATGATGGGGAGCTCGATCCCGAAGAGGCCGATGATACGATTGTCCTGCCAATTGCCCATGACACGATACTCCATGCATTGCGTTTGATCATAAGCGAGTGGCGGCTTTGCAGGCCGCCACGACACTATTTCTGCTTTGCTGCTTTTTCCGCAAGCTGCTTGCGATATTCAGGCACAGGCACACCACCGACACCCCAGTTTTCCATCTCGACTTCATCAATGACGACAAAGGTGCTGTCGTGCGGCTTGCCGAGGATATCGAAGAGCAGATCGCTGACGCCTTTAATCAGGGCGGCTTTCTGCTCCGGCGTCGTGCTGGTTGCGCCCGGAGCCGTGCCTTCACGCGTCACTTTGATATTCACATAAGGCATTGTCGTTCTCCTTGAAGGACGGGCGCTATGGAGCGCTCCGTCCGTTGCCTATTCTCTCGGCTTACCAACGGCCGGCGTGCTGGCCGCCGTCGACATTCAGTGTCTCGCCGGTGACGAAGCCGGCACGCTCCAGATAGAGCACGGCATCGACGACTTCGCTCACCTCACCCAAGCGGCCGACCGGATGCAGGGCGCTGAGGAAAGCGTGCGTTTCCGGCGCATGCATCGGCGTCCTGATGATGCCGGGTGCCACCGCATTCACGCGGATGCCGCTCTTGGCATATTCGATAGCAAGCCCGCGGGTGACGGCGTCGAGACCGCCCTTGGTCAGCGTTGCCAGACCCGAGGGAACATCGGCGATCGGCTGGTCCACAAGGGCCGTGGTGATCTGAACGATGTGACCATGGCCCTGCTTCAGCATCTGGGCAATGGCAAACTGCGTGACGTGGAAGAAGCCGGCAACGTTGACGTTGATGACTTTGTTGAAGTCTTCGACCGTGTAGTCGGTGAACGGCTTGCCGATGAAGACACCGGCATTGTTGATCAGCGTATCGACACGACCGAAACGCTCGATGGCCGTCTTGACGACCTGCTCGGCCACGCCACGCTCGCCGATGCTGCCGGGTACTACAACAATGCCTGCATCGGACGACGGCTGGATGTTGCGGGAGTTGGCAACGACGACATAGCCTTCCTTGCGATAGGCTTCGACGATGCCTGCGCCGATACCCTGCGAGGCACCGGTGACGATTGCGACTTTCTGTTCATTGCTCATGGTATGTCTCCTTGGAAGATGGCGCTTTGCGCCATGTTTGAGAGGTGATCAGACCGTCAGGTCGACGGCGAGCGGCTTGCCTTTTTCGAAGAGTTTCAGGCGATCTTTGAGGTTGAAGACCGAGAACGTGTGTGCGAGCTGGTCCTGAGTTTCGCGGAAGTGCACCCAGCCTTCGTTATGCGCGGATACGAGGAGGGCGTTCGGGAAGGCGTGCGCCGCCTCCAGAGCGTCTTCGCTGCCCATCGTCACGTGGAAGCGGCCACGGGGCTCGGCAGCGCCCGTAAACAACAGCACGACCTTGGGAGAAAACAGCCGCGCAACCTCGGCCGTACCCTCGTACCAGACGGTGTCACCGGTCACGTAGAGAAGGTCACCTGGCTTTTCGCGGCCGAGAGCAAAACCGACGACATCACCGGAAATCGGCTCGATGCCGACGGGGCCGTGACGGGCAGGTGTTGCGGTGACCAGCAGCTTCTCGCCGCCGGCGCCTTCCAGCGTTACGGTTTCGAACGGTGCAAGGCCCAGCCCATTGCCACCCAACCGCTCCGCTCCAGCCTTCGTCGTGAAGGTGGTGCGGACGTCAGGAAGCATTGCCCGCCCGGCATTGTCGAGATTGTCGAAGTGCTGGTCGTGGCTCAAAAGAACCGCATCCAGCCGACCAATCTCTTCGACCGACAATGCAGGGCCGGAGGTCTTTTCGAAACGGACCGGCGTTTCCTTGTAGAGGCCCGGCGGGTCGAAGGTCGGATCGGTGAGAAGCCGGAGCGTGCCGTATTCGATCAGCACGGTTGGCCCGCCGATAAGCGTGAGATTAAGATTGGAAGAGGTCATGTCGGCAACCTTTCTGTTTCGAGGCCGCCTCCTGTTTAGTCCCGTTCCCTTCTGCGAAAAATTCTCTATTCTTTGCCAATGGCTGATAAAAAACGCACAGAGCCCGACTGGCAGGACATCAGGGTTTTTCTCGCACTCGGACGGCACGGCAGCCTTTCGGCCGCGGCCCGCACATTGCGTGTCAACCACGCAACCATTGCCCGCCGGCTTCATTCACTTGAGGAAACGCTCGGCGAAAAACTGGTCGAGCGCCGCCCCGACGGCTATGTGCTCACGCCCGCCGGAACCCGCGCACTCACCGCAGCAAGCGATATGGAAGCCTCCGTCCAGACGCTCGGACGGGGCTGGAAGGATGACACGCCGAAAGGCCTGGTGCGCATCAACGCTTCGCCCGCACTCTCGCAGGGCTTCCTGATCCCCCGGCTGGCGGAAATCAGCAAACAATATCCGGGCCTCGACATCGACCTCGCGACCGACCTGCGTACCATAAGCCTTGAACGCCACGAGGCCGACATCGCCATACGCCTGGCAAAACCGCAGGACGGCGATCTCATCGCCAAGCAGCTCGCGACGATCGGATACGGATTTTACGGAACGCAGGAGGTTTGCCGGCAGGTCGAAAACGGCGCCGAACCCGTCTTCGTCGGATTTGACGAGGTGAACGGCTATGTGCCCGAGGCGATCTGGCTGGCCCGCCACTTCTCGCACGCGCGTGTGTCTTTCCGCGCCAACAATCAGGTTTCCCAGGCGATGGCTGCCAAGTCAGGCGCAGGTCTGGCGCTCCTGCCGCATTACATCGGTCGCACGGAAAAAAGCCTCTGTGCTTGCTCGCTCGAACTCGTCCCGCCGCCGCGGGAGGCCTGGCTTCTCACCCGACGCCAGCAGCGCAAGGATCTGCCGATCCGGACCGTCGCCGAATACATCACCAAGATATTCGCGACGGAACGAGCTTTATTCGAGGAATGAGGCCTCGAGTCCACATCCCGAAGCCGCGCTTCCTTAGAAGGACAGGTCGAGCACTCGGCCTTCGAACAGGCGGTCGCGTGAACCCTCGAGATGCGCCCGCATCAGGTCACGGGCATTCTCCGCCCTGCCCTCGGCGATCGCCTTGTAGATTTCGTTATGCTCCTGGTACACCTGCTCCAGGCCCGGTCGTGGGCCGAGCAGCGAAAGCCCGTGCAGATGCATGCCGACGGCGATATGCGCTTTTAGCGCATCCATGGAGGCGGTGTAATAGTGATTGTTGGCCGCCTCGGTGACGGCACGGTGGAAGACGAAGTCGGCATCCACCCGGTGTAGCTGATGACTTGTCGCTTCACGCAGATCCGCAAGGGCTGCGGCAATCTTCTGGATCGCGGCATCGTCGCGGCGCTTGGCGGCAAAATAGGCGGCAGCCGGCTCGATCGTCAGGCGGAATTCGTAGCAGCGCTGGATATCGGCAATCGTCTTGACCGGCGAATAGGCAAGCTGCGCTGTCGGCGAGCCATGCGCGCTGACGAAGGTGCCAGCCCCCTGCCTTGCATAGACAATCCCCTGCTCTCTGAGACGCGCCAGCGCATCGCGCACGATGGGGCGCGAGACGCCGAGCAGAGAGGCAAGTTCATGTTCACCCGGAAGGCGTGAATCCGGCGGATAATTGCCGGCACGGATGCGCTCCATCAACTGATCGAAAACACGGTCGACCAGCTTCACAGCCTTGCCGCGCTCCGGTCGAGCTGCAGGCACCGCCTCCGGCTTCACCGATCCGCCATTCGCTTCATCCACTCTCATTCTCCCCGCTGGCATCCGTTACGCCGCCTGATTCCGAACGATCAGTCTTAGCAAACTATCGGAATTGCCGAAGCCCCCCGACTTGACGGCACACCGGAATTGCCGCCCGTTGACACCGGTAACGTCAAACCACGGAATACCGGCTTCGATTTCCCCCTTCGGAAACAGGACTGAAACGCCCAGTTCGCGAAAAACGGCAAGCGCAGTATCGCCGCCACCCACCATGATCATGTCCGGGTTCGTATCATCTATGACCGATTTCACACCCTGCGCAAAGCGAGTGGCAACGAGTGCGGCATCGCTCTTCATCTCGCCCGTGCAGCGCATCAGCGCCGGCAGCGCCAGCCCCTCGCCGCTTTCGACCACGCCCATCGGCGCATCCATGACGATGCGGAGCGCACCCGAGGCTTCAAGACTGTCCATCTGTGCGGCGGTGATCGGATCGCGGGAGCCGAAGGCAAAAAGTGTCTTCCGCGTCGCAAGAAATTCCGGCGGGAGCCGTGCAGCCTCGCCGAGCCGGCGCGCCAGTGCGGAGCCCAGACCGCGAGCGCCGACGGCAAGCGTCGAAAGCCAGTCATTCTCGACGACGACGATATCGAGATCGGCATCGTCCTCGGCATCGGCGACCAATACTTCGCGGCCAAATCCGGCAAAGAGATCGGCGATCGGCAACGGATGCTCAACGCCCCGCCCGACCACGCAACCGCGATAGGTGATGCGCTCCTGATCGGGAATGGCGGGCGCCATGAGGATAGTCTTGAGACCCAACACATCGGCCAGCGCAATGCTTTCGGCCGCAACATTGCCCTTCAACCGGGAGTCGATCTTCTTCATGAAGATGGCCGACCCGGCAGCGCGCAGGGTCTCGGCAACCGCCCGCACGCGCGCAGCCGCTTCCTCCTCCGGCAGGCCGCGCGAGGCCGTATTGACCACCACGACTTCGGCACCGGTTTCCAGCGACTTGCCGGCCGCTTCGATATCGATCGCCACAGCGACTGACAGCCCGGCCTCGACAAAGGGGGTCCCCGTATCGAGAGAGCCGGTCAGGTCGTCGGCAATGATGGCGACTTTCAGCGTCATGAGGCCTGCCCCGTATTGACGGCATGGCAGGCGACGAGATGGCCGGGCTTTGCCTCCGTCCATTCCGGAATGACCTTGCTGCAAACCTCCATCGCGATCGGGCAGCGCGTATGGAAACGGCAGCCTGTTGGCGGGTTCAGCGGGCTCGGCACATCGCCCTGCAGGATCTGGCGCTTGCGGGTGCGCTCGAGCTCCGGATCGGTCTCGGGAACAGCCGACAGCAGCGCCTTCGTATAGGGATGCAGCGGATTGTCGAAGAGCTCTTCACGCGTTGCGAGCTCGGCCAGACGGCCAAGATACATGACGCCGACGCGGGTACTGATATGGCGCACGACAGCCAGGTCATGGGCGATGAAGAGATAGGTCAGGCCGTATTTTTCCTGCAGGTCGAGCAGCAGGTTGATGATCTGCGCCTGGATCGACACATCGAGCGCCGAGATCGCCTCGTCGCAGACGATGAACTTCGGCTGACAGGCAAGCGCGCGGGCAATGACGACACGCTGGCGCTGGCCGCCCGAGAGCTCATGCGGATAGCGCTGGGCAAAACGTGTCGGCAGGCCGACATCCGTCAGCAGCGCCGCGACCTTGTCTTTCAGCTCGGCCTTGGTGGCAAGCTTGTGGAAGAGGATCGGCTCGCCGATCGCCTCGCCGACCGTCATGCGCGGGTTCAGCGTTGAATAGGGATCCTGGAAGACAATCTGCAGGTCACGGCGGAACGGCCGCATCTGCTTTTCGTCCAGTGTCGCAAGATCCTGGCCTTTGTAGACTACCTTGCCGCTGGTCGCCTTGTAGAGATTGAGGATGGTGAAGCCGGTCGTCGACTTGCCGCAGCCGGATTCGCCGACAAGGCTCAGCGTCTCGCCTTCCATGATCTCGAGATTGACATTGTCGAGCGCATAGACGGTCGCCGAGCGTTCCCCGAAAGCACCGAGCTTGACATGGAAATGCTTGACGAGGTTTTCGACCTTCAAGAGCGGTTGAGCACCCATCACGCAGCCTCCTGCATTCTCTGGACGACGAAACAAGCGGTACGATGCGCGCTGTTGCCGGAAATCGGCTCGAGCCGCGGCACGAGCTCATGACAGACGGCTTCGGCCAGCGGGCAGCGCGGCGCAAAGGGGCAGCCCTTCGGACGGCGGCCGGGCTCCGGCGGCGTGCCGCCGATCGAGGACAGGCGGCTTGCCGGCGCATCCGAAAGCTTCGGGATCGAGGACAAGAGGCCGCGCGTGTAAGGATGGCTGGGACGAGCATAAAGCTCGTCCACAGGCGCATCTTCCACGACCGTGCCGGCATAGAGCACGGCGACGCGATCGACGAGACCCGCAATCAGCGCGAGGTCGTGGGTGATCCAGACGACGGACATGCCGAGCTTGGCGCGCAGATCCTTCACCAGATCGACGATCTGGGCCTGGATCGTCACGTCGAGTGCAGTCGTCGGCTCGTCGGCGATCAGAAGCTTCGGATTGCAGGCAAGGCCGATCGCGATCATCACGCGCTGGCGCATGCCACCGGACAGCTCGTGCGGATAGGCCATCAGCCGCTCTTCCGGCCCCGGAATGCCAACGAGGCGCAGAAGCTCGACGGCGCGAGTCCGTGCCTCTTTCTTCGACATCTCGCGGTGATAGATCAGCGGCTCGCAGATCTGGTCGCCGATGCGCATGACCGGATTGAGCGACGTCATCGGATCCTGGAAGACGAAGCCGACATCGCCGCCGCGCACCTTGCGCAGCTCGCGGTTCGACATCTTCTGCAGGTCGCGGCCGTCAAACTTGGCCGTACCCTTCGTTACCTTGATCTTGTTCGGCAGAAGCCGCATCAGGCTCAACATCGTCAGGCTCTTGCCGCAGCCGGATTCACCGACGACGCCAAGCGTCTCGCCCTTGTTGACGTAGAGGTCGATGCCGTCGACGACGACGGCCGGGCCGCGGCGCGTGTCGATCTCGATGGTGAGGTCCTTCACGTCCAGCAGGCGTTCACTGGTGGTTGCGTTCATCATTTGCTGCCCCGCGGATTGAGTGCGTCGTTGAGGCCATCGCCGAGGAAGCTGAAGGCCACCGAAGCAAGACCGAGCACGGCCGCCGGAGCGGCGAGGAGATGCGGATAATGCTGCCATACGCGTAGGCCGTCCGAGATCATGTTGCCCCAGCTCGGCGTGGGCGGGTTAACCCCGACACCGAGGAAGCTGAAGGCACTTTCCAGCACCATTGCCGTGCCTAGGCCGGCGCTGACGGAAACGATCAGCGGACCAAGCGCATTCGGCACGATGTAGCGCATAATGACGATCCAGTTGGAAAGGCCAAGCGCCTGTGCCGCCATGACGTAGGGGCGATTGCGGATCGACAGGACCTGCGCGCGAACGAGGCGCGCATAGGGCGGCCAGGAGATCAGCGCCATCGAACCGAAGACCAGGAGGAAGTCCACCCAGACCGTCTGGCGGTAGAACGGATTGAGGGTCGCGAGATACTGCGCCTCCATCCATTTGGTGATCGGCGTCTTCAGCGATGCATTGATAACGACGACGAGAAGCAGGTTCGGTACCGACATCGTCACATCCGTCAGCCACATGATGACCCGGTCGAAGGGATTGCCGAAGAAGCCCGCGACCGCACCAAGCAGAAGCCCGATCACGACAGCGATAAAGGTGACGATGACGGCAACGAGGAAGGCCGTGCGCGTACCAAACACGATGCGGCTGAAGACGTCGCGGCCGAGATCATCAGTTCCGAAGAAATGCGCGAGGGACGGCGGTGCATTGCGCGAGGCAAGATCCTGACTGAGATAGTCATATGGCGTCAGATACGGACCGAAGATCGCCGTGAAGGCGAGGACCACGATCACGATCAGGCCGAAGATCGCAAGCTTGTTGCGCTTCAGGCGATGCCAGGCATCGCGCCACAGGTTGACCGGCGGCTCCTCGGCCGTGTCGATCGTCGAAAGAGGAATAGCGGACATGATCAGCGGCTCCTTCTGGAATCATTGGCGCGCGGATCGAGCAGCGGGTAGAGCACATCGACCAGCAGGTTCGACACCATGACCAGGAAGGATCCGATCAGGGTGATCGCGAGAATGACGGGATAATCGGAATTGGTGAGCGCCTGCACGGTCAACCGGCCGAGACCCGGCAGGCCAAAGACGAGCTCGACGAAGATGGCGCCGTTGACGATGGTGATCATGATGAGGCCGAGCTGTGTGACGACGGGCGTCAGCACCGGGCGCAGGATATGCTTCAGCGCCACTACGATTTCCGGCACGCCCTTGGCACGCGCGGTGCGAACGAAATCTTCGGACAGCACTTCGATAACGGCGGCGCGCGTCTGGCGCACGATCAGCGCGATCGGCTGGAAGGAGAGCACGACGAGCGGCAGGATGATGCGCATGTCGAAGACGCCGCCCCAGCCGTAGGGCACCTTGATCATCGGCAGCAGCACGATCAGCGCCACCATCAGCAGCGGACCGGCGACATAGGCAGGGATCGCCCAGAGAAAAAGTGCCGTACCGAGGATCGTATAGTCGATGCGGTTGTTCTGGTTCAGAGCGGCGATCATCCCGAGCGGGATCGCAACGACCGTCGTCAGGATGATGGAACAGAGTGCAAGCTGGAAGGAGACGGGAGCAGCTGCCGAAACCATTGCCCAGACGGAGCGGCCGGATGTCAGCGAATTGCCGAACTGCCCGTGCAGGAGGTTCCAGACATAGAGGCCGAACTGCTCGATGAAGGGCTTGTTGAGACCAGCACTTTCGCGGATCGCCTCGATCCGCTGTGGGTTGTAAGCGACGTCACCAGGCGCGCGAAGGAAGATCAGCTTGATCGGATCGCCCGCGCCATAGAACGCCATCGCGTAGACGGCCATCATCACGACAAGGACAGACGGAATCCAGATGGCAAACCGCGTGAACACATAGCGTAGCAAGGCCACCTCCCATTCTTGCCCGGCGCATTCCCGCGGGAGGCCGCAGCCGCCGGTTCTTCTTGAAATATAGCGCGAAGGCCTTTCGGCCTTCGCGCCGCTGCTTTGGCCGCATCATGCGGCCCTGCTATCGGCTTCAGCCGATGGAAACATCCCAGGGAGCCACGACCTGCCAGTCGAGGTTCTTTTCCATTGCCTTGACGTCCTTGGTTGCCCAGCGCGACATCGCCTGAGAGTACCACGGAAGGAAGGCCCAGTCGTCGCGGAAGGCCTTCTGGGCCTCCTGCGCGAGCTTCACGCGATCCGGATCATCGGCAGCCTTGGTTGCGGCTTCCGCCAGCAGACTGTCCACCTTGTCGTTCTTGTATCCGCCGAGCTTGTTCTGGGCGTTGGACGAGGTGGAGGCGATCGAACCGGCGAGATAGGAGACCGCATCGGGAACACGCGTACCGACGTCATCACGGAAGATCTGAACCGAGTTCTGGTCCGGACCGGCATAGGCGTCCTGCTGCGGCTTCATGTCGACGGCAGTGATGCCTAGGTTCTGGCGCCACTGCTCGGCGATGAACTGGGCAGCCGCCTGGATCGCCGGGCCGGAAATGCCGACGAACAGCAGCTTTGGAAGACGCTCAGGACCGCCATAGCTCGATTCAGCCAGCAACTTCTTGGCCGCTGCAGGATCATACGGATAGGGTTCGAAACCGGAATTGTCAGCACCCGGAACCGAGTTCAGGATCTGGTCGGCCTTCTTGTGCGGACCATCCGGATAGGATGCCTTGAACAGGCCGTCGCGATCGACCGCCATGATCAGCGCCTGACGCACCTTCGGGTCATCCATCGGCGCGCGCGACGTGTTGAACCAGAAATGCTGGCTGGTCGGGATGAGCGGACCGGCAGAAAACTCCGGGCCGAGATCCTGGATGATCGTCGAGGTGACGAGCTCGGTGTGAGCATTGTATTCGCCGGACTTGATCAGCGAGGTCGCAGTCACGTTGTCTTCGATCGAACTGATCTCAATGCGGGCGAGCTTCGGCTTCGGTCCGAAGAACTTTTCGTTCGGCTCGAAGGTCAGCGTGCCGGCGTCGATATCAAGCGCCGTCAGCTTGAAGGGACCGGAATAGACGGCGCTGCTATCAGGCTTGTACCAATCGGCCACCTCCTCACCATCGCTGCCGCGCGACTGGGCGGCCTTGGTGATCGGGACGATGTGGTTGGCAAGACGCATGAAGAAGATCGGATCTGGCTGCGTCAGCGTGCAGACAACCGTCAATTCATCAGGCGTTGTTACGCCGGTCAGCTCCTTGGCGGAGCCGGCGGAGATTTCCTTGTAACCGGCGACCTTGCTCAGCACCTGATCGACGCGCTGGTTCTTCGTATTGGGCATGGAGGAAACCTCCCAGGAGCCCTTGATATCGGCCGCGGTGATCTTGCTGCCATCGGAGAAGACTGCCTTCGGGTCGATCTTGAACGTCCAGACCTTCTTGTCCGGCGAGTCCCAGCTCGTGAAGACGTAAGGCTGGATCTTGCCCTCCGCGTCGAAATACATCGGCGACGCCCACCAGAAGGAATTCCAGCGGAAGGTTCTGCCGCCGCCGCGCAGCGGCGACCAGTCCTGGTCGAAGGCCGGATTGATGGCCTTCAAAACCTGTCCGTCCTGCGCCATGACGATGCGCGCGCTCGCACCGAAGAGCGAGAAGCCGACACCGGCCGCAAGCCCGAGCTTCAGCGCTTCACGACGGGAAATCTGCGAAAAGTTTTGGTCACTACCAATTGTCATTTGCTCCTCCGTGGCAAATAGCGCGCCTTTCGAAAGACCTCCCCGAAGCTGCGCGATATGGCGCTGACATTTGCGCGATAATGTAAATCTGTCAATGGAAAATAGGGTACGAAAGATTAAAAACGATGACATCAATTATTTAATGATAAAAATCAATAACTTGAAAATGCGCATACGAAGTTTTCAAATTTGTAAGATTGACAACTACGCCGCATTGAGATGAATACGACAGCGTAGGAACGTGCCGGGAAGGCCCGGTCTGACGAGGAGGATACTTTGAGCAATCACAAGATTACAGGCGTCTATAGCGCCGCCACCACCCCTCTCAATACCGATGGCAGCCCCGATCTCGGCCTTTTCGCGGAACATTGCCAGCGGCTGATCGAAGAAGGCTGCTCCGGCGTTGCACTGCTCGGGACAACGGGCGAAGCCAACTCCTTCTCTTCCCCCGAACGCCGCATGATCCTCGAAGCGGCTCTGAAGGCTGGCATTCCAGCCGACAAGCTGCTGCCAGGCACCGGCGTCGTCGCCATTCCCGAGACGGTCGAACTGACGAAGCATGCGCTTTCGCTTGGCGTTACCAAGGTGGTCATGCTGCCGCCCTTCTACTACAAGGGCGTCTCCGATGAGGGGCTGTTCACTGCCTATGCGCAGATTCTGGAGAAGATCGGCGATACCAGGCTGCAGGTGATCCTCTATCATATCCCGCAGGTCTCAGGCGTTCCGCTCTCCATTCCGCTGATCAGCCGCCTGGTTGAAGCCTTCCCGGAAACGGTCGTCGGTATTAAGGAATCTGCAGGCGATTTCAACAACATGCAGGCGATCATCGCAGCCTGCCCTGGCTTCTCGGTGCTATGCGGTGCCGACCCGCTGCTGCTGCCGCTCCTGAATGCCGGAGGCGCCGGTTGCATTACCGCGACCTCGAACCTCGTCGCAAGTTCGCTGCGCACGGTCTACGACCATGTCCACGACGAGACGAAGAGGGCAGAGGTCGAGGCTGCGCAGGCGCGCATCAATGCCTTCCGCACCCTGTCGAACTCCTATGTCCAGATCCCGACGATCAAAGCCATGGTTGGCCTGAAGACCGGCAATGCCGGCTGGCGGCGCACGCGCCCGCCGCTGGTGCCGCTCAATGATGCCGAATATGCGGCACTCGCCGAAGGCTACGCAAAGCTGCCGTAAAGGAGGATGCCATGCAAATGACAGGTTTGAAGCCCGAGGACATTCCGGCGTTGATGGACGGTGTCCTCAGAGCAAATACCGCCCAGACTGACCGCTTTGATGCTTATCTGCCCTCTCCCTGCATCCAGAACCATGCCGCCAATCTCGCTTTTCTGGCCGATGGCACGCTGACCTGTGTCTGGTTTGGCGGCACGATGGAAGGCATGGGTGACATCTCGATTTACATGTCGCTGCTGGCACCCGGCGCGGATCGCTGGTCCGAACCGGAGAAAATGTCTGATGATCCGGCAAAATCCGAGCAAAATCCGTTGATTTTCAACGCGCCGGATGGTCGGGTCTGGCTGCTTTACACCTCGCAAACATCTGGCGATCAGGACGGCGCGGTTGTCAAATGCCGGATCTCTGAAGATGGTGGCAAGAGTTTTGCTCCGCCCACCATTCTCTGCGACCTGCCAGGCACTTTCGTGCGGCAGCAGATTGTCGTTAATGGCAAAGGCGACTGGTTACTTCCCATCTTCCGTTGCATCAGCCTACCCGGTCAGCGCTGGAGCGGCGATGCCGACACCGCAGGCGTTCTGATCTCCCGCGATGCCGGAAAGAGCTGGCAAATGAAGGAGATAGAAGGCAGTCTGGGCGCCGTGCACATGAATATCATACCGCTCGAGGGCGATAGGATGATCGCCTTCTTCCGCGATCGTTATTCGGAGAATATTCGCGCCTCGCTGTCATTAGACCAGGGCGAGACCTGGAGCGCTCCGGAGCCGACCAATCTGCCCAACAATAATTCCTCGATCCAGGCCGTAGGGCTGACGGACCGGAGAATCGCGATGGTTTACAACCACAGCAATGCCGCGTCCTCCGATGCGCGACGCCACTCGCTCTATGACGAAATAGAAAGCGATAAGGCGCCTGTCGCGGAAATTTCGAGCATGCCGGCCAGAAAGGCCATCTGGGGCGTTCCGCGCGCGCCGCTCAGCCTTGCAGTTTCTGCCAATACAGATGGTCATTTCGAACGCAAGTTCGATCTCGATACCGGTGACGGTTACTGCCTGAGCAACAATTCGAAGGATATGCTCAATCGCGAGTTCTCCTATCCCTCCATCACGCAGGGACCAGATGGCGCGCTTCATGTAGCCTACACCTATTACCGGCGCGCCATCAAATATGTGCGTCTTCCTTTGGAATCAATTGCTTAGAAGCAATCGCAAGTTCCGACTGCGCATGGAGGAGCCGAATGTGTGAAACACTTCGGCCTCCTCCATGCGCGTCATTATTTTTACAAATACACGACAAGCGATTGACAAGCTGCTCACCTGGATGAGCACGCTGTCATGACGGCAACAATAACTGTTATATATCAACATACTAAGCCATGCTTAGGCCATGAAAAACACGTCCCACTTGCCGGAAATTGATCGACAGACGAGAAAAACCCTCATTCATTCTTGCCAAAAACGATAGGACGGGATAACAAATTTACATCATTGGCGGTCGAGGCCGTCGCGCATCGGGAGGACCGTATATGGTCAGTTTGGATTCACCTATTACCGTTGTCCGGCCACACCTGATCGAGTTCGGTGTCGGAACTGCGGGGAAGTTGGGCGCCTGGGCGGCCGGCAAGGGTTATTCCCGAACGCTGGTTATCTCGGATGCTTTCAACGCCGCACGCATTGATGTGTTGCAGCTGACGGGTGAGGTTTCGGTCTTCTCCGATGTAACGCCCGAGCCGGATATTGCCAATCTCGACAAAGTGCTCGCCGCGGCAGAAGCGACACAGGCTGAGCTCATCGTCGGCTTCGGCGGTGGTAGCGCCATGGATCTTGCCAAGCTCGCTGCCGTACTTGCCGGCTCGCAGCAGACGCTTCGCGAAGTTGTCGGCCCGAACAAGGTGCAAAAGGCGCGCAAGGCAGCGCTCGCGCAGGTGCCGACCACATCGGGCACCGGCAGCGAGGCCGGCATCCGCGCGCTCGTCACCGATCCCGAGACCAAGGCTAAACTCGCAGTCGAGAGCCTTCACATGCTCGCCGATATCGCCGTCATCGACCCGTCGCTGACCTTCTCCGTTCCAGCCCGCACCACCGCCGCAACCGGTGTCGATGCCATGGCGCATTGCGTCGAGGCTTTCACCAATCGCAAGGCGCATCCGATGATCGACATGTATGCGATCGAAGGAACGCGGCTCGTCGGCAAGTATCTTGCAAGAGCCGTGCGCGACGGCTCGGATGCCGAAGCCCGTGCCGGGCTTTCACTGGCCTCACTCTATGGCGGCTTCTGCCTTGGCCCGGTCAATACAGCCGGCGGCCATGCACTCGCCTATCCGCTCGGCACCCGCTGGCATGTCGCCCATGGCGCGGCCAATGCGCTGATCTTCCCCCATGTTCTCGCCTTCAACACGCCGGCCGTGCCGGAAAAGACGAAGGCAGTCATGGAAGCGCTTGGCCGCGACACATCCGATACCGTCAAATCGGTCTTCGATGCGGCCTATGCCTTCTGCGCCAAACTCGGCATCGAAATGACGCTCTCCGGCCTCGGCGTGCCGGAAAGCGATCTAGATGCCATGGCCGACGATGCTTTCGCGATCCGCAGGCTCCTGGATAACAATCCGCGCGACTTGACGCGCACTGACATACGTTCGATCTACGAAGCAGCCTATTGAGGCAGGGCTTTCAAGAGGAATTTGACTGATGGACAGAAATGCAAAAGTCGCAGTAACCCTCGGCGACCCCGCGGGCGTAGGCCCTGAAGTGATCGTCAAGGCGCTGGCTGCACTGCCGGCCGCCGAACGGCGCGATTTCGTCATCGTTGGCAATGCCGAAGCATTGGAACGCGCTGCACGCGCCACCGACGTCAGCCTCAATTTTGGCCCCTCCGCCTCCGAAGACGGAAATACCATCGCCGTCGATGAGGTACCGCTTGGCGCCCCCCTCCCCGAAATCGGCAAGGTCAGCCCGGTCGCCGGCGACGCCTCCGTTCGCTACATTGCCCGCGCTGTCGATCTCGCAATGTCGAAGGAGGCCGACGTCATCGTCACGGCGCCGATCAACAAGGAAGCCATGAACCTCGCCGGCCATCATTTCGATGGCCATACCGGCCTGCTGGCACATCTGACCGGTTCCAAGAGTTCCTTCATGCTGCTCGCCTCCGAGCGGCTGAACACCATTCACGTCTCTACCCACGTCTCGCTGAAGGGTGCGATCGAGCGGGCCAAGACTGACCGCGTGCTGGCAACAATCGAAGCCGGCCACAATCACTTCATGCGCCTCGGCAAGAAGGCCCGCATCGCCGTTGCCGGTCTCAACCCGCATTGTGGCGAAAACGGCCTGTTCGGAACCGAAGACACCGAATTCCTGGCACCTGCCGTCGAACTCGCCCAGGCCAAGGGTATCGACGTGGTCGGCCCGATCTCCGCCGACACGGTCTTCGCCCGCGCCTATAACGGCGCCTTCGATCTGGTGATCGCCCAATATCACGACCAGGGTCACATCCCGATCAAGCTCGTCGCTTTTGAGACCGCCGTTAACGTCTCCCTCGGGCTGCCGATCGACCGCGTCTCGGTCGATCATGGCACTGCCTTCGACATCGCCGGAACCGGCCGCGCCAACCACGTCAATATGCTGTCAGCCATCGCTTATGCGCGGCTGATGGCAAGGTCGCCTCGGAAAGCTGCGCCGCTGGCTTCCTAAGCAACGGGGTTTTAATTTCAGCTCTTGGCCAACAAAAAGCCCGCGTGAGAGCGGGCTTTTCCGTCGGTGGATAGATACGCACGCGGGGCTGGTGACCGCTTCCTCAGCCAGACAGGATACAGACTTCTATCGTGACCACCGTGCTATGATTTGGTCTGTATTTGCCAGCACCTTGCGGACTGCGTTGCGCGCCATGTTCGGTCGCTGCAATCGGATGCTTTTCTCAATATTTTCATGAAGTTTCAGCACATATACCAAGTCGTCTTCCTCACGCGTGACATGAGTGAAGAGGTGGTTCAGCGCCGATTCAATCAATACGCCGAGCGGCACCAGCAGATCGTTACCAGAGGCGCGCAAGATCGCGATATGAAATCGCGCATCGGCTTCCGTTCGCTGCTGGAGTGATGTCGCGTGACCCATGTCATGCAGGGCCTGACTGATCACGTTCATTTGCTCCTCAGTTCGGCGCTCAGCAGCAAGCGCAGTCGCTTCCGGCTCGATAATATGCCTGAGTTCTTGCACGGTCCTCAGAAACGATTCGCGATCGGGTGACGCGGCATACCAACCCAATACATCCCGATCCAGCAGGTTCCAACGTTCCTTGGGTTCGACCCAACTGCCGATTTTCGGACGGGAAGAAAGCAGGCCCTTGGCCATCAGCATCTTGATCGCTTCGCGCACCGCCGACCGGCTGACTTCAAAGACTTGCGACCATTTTGCCTCGTTTGGCAGGATCGTGCCGGGCGGATAGTCACCGCGCACGATTCGGAGGCCGATCTCGCCCGCCAAAGACACATGAACACTCGCCCCAGTCATGCGGGGAGCATTTGGGCGCCTTGTGGTAGCTGAGCGGTCAGCCGTCGTCACCTCGACCGGAGTCATAGGCTTTCCCGATTTCTTGTCAGGCATCTATTTCTACTGCCTCAGCATTCTTTCGACTGTCTGCACGTATTATCAAAACAATCGTAATAACGAGGAAGTCGCCTGCGATTGGATCCGGCACAAAGCTCGGAATTCAGGGCGCGTCAAGCCCTGCAGATCTTTCGATCCGCCACGTCGAGGCAGTCGGCGCACCCTTGTACCGGGTGCGCCAAGCCGCGAGCCTACTTTTGAATGCAGGTATCGACTGTGTCCTTCGTGCACTCATCGAGCCCGGTGAATACCGGATCTTCAACTGCCTTGCCGGCAATCAGATCCATCATCACCGTAGGTGCCTTGTAGCCCATCTCGAACGGCCGTTGGCCAACGAGTGCAGTCACCAGGCCTTCTCTCGCAATAGCAACCTCGTCACCGATCGTATCGGCAGCACCGATGACGAAATCGTTGCTGGCGATCTTGTCGGCCATCGGCTTGAACAGGTCACGATAGGGTTGCGGCGCGCCGAACAATGGCCAGCCGCCCATGATGCCGAATGCGTCGAGGTCGGAATTGGCCGCGAGGATATCGGTCATTGCCTGCACACCCTTGGCACCGTCGTCATTGGTGAAGACCGGGCAGCCGGCGACCTCGGTCCAACCGCCCTCGCCTTTCAATGCGGTCAGGCCTTTCTGGCCAGTGAGCGTGTCGCGCATGCCTTGGGCGCGGCGTAGAATATTGTCCGCTCCCGGATTGCCTTCGATTGTGCAGATCTTACCGCCCTTCGGCTTGGCCTTCTTGATGTACTCGCCGATGCGTGCGCCCATCAGATAGTTGTCGGTGCCGAGATAGGTCTTGCGCAGGGCTGCATCCTCGGCTGCAAGATCGGCATCAAGCGTCATCACCGGAACCGTCGGATTGGCGGTCTTCAGGGTCTGGGCGATGAGCTTTGCATTTGACGGCGAAATCGCGATTGCGGCCGTATCTGCCTTGCCCAACATATCCTGCACGATCTGCGCTTCGCCGGCTTCATCCGATGTCGATGCCGGACCGGTGTAGAAGCACTCATATTCCGCAGTCGGGTTTTCCTTGTTCCATTTCTGGCAACCTTGATTGATTGCTTCGAAGAATGGATTGTCGAGGCCCTTGACGACGATGACGAGTTGCTTCTTGGCCAGGGCCTGCCCGGCGGTCAGTGCTAAAACTGCGGCTGTAAGTAATAATGCCTTCCTCATGGTTTCCTCCCTTGAAACAGACGGGCACGGCATGCCCGCCACACCAAATCAACCCGGATACCAAACGATACGAGGCTCCTCCTTCGAACGCTCGTATTGCCACGCCGAGTCGATAAGCATTTCGAGATCGTAGTTTGGCCGCCAATCCAGCAGGTATTTCGCCTTGCTGTTGTCCATCCAATTGGAATGAAAGCGGCTCGGAATCTCGACGGAGCCGAGATTTCGCGTGCGGGACAGGTAGGCGGCGACTTCGGCATAGTCGACAGGTCGATCCATGCAGATATTAAAGAGTTGCCGCTCCGCCCGAGGGTTGTCGATCGCTGCCAATATTGCGGATACGAGGTCATCGACATGCACAAAGTTGCGTTTCAGCGGGCGGCCGTCAGCATCGAGCAGCAGCGGCACCGTACCCATAGCCGCATAGCCCCGTGCGGCTTCTTCCGGAACGAGCGTCTTCCAGTCCGGGCCACCGAAGACGTCGTCTCCAAAGGACAGCGAATATTTGAAATCGTCCTTTTCCATGATCCAGGGCGCGCGTAGGCAACAGCCATTGAGGCCGTACTGAATGCCAAACTGCTCCAGCATGACCTCTTCCAGAACCTTGGAGAGCGCGTAGCTTCCCGGATAAGCGCAATGGGGTGCGCTCTCGGTGATCGGCCCATTGTGGCGATAGTGGAAATGCCCGATGCCCGCATCGCCGCCGATCAGGATGAACTGGCGTGCCCTGACGCTCGCACGGAACTCCTCAAGCAGCCAAAAGAGACCTTTGACCGTGACATCCATGATGTCTTCAGGCGTTTCCTTGCATGTGGCGAGATGCACGACATGGGTAACATCAGAGAGCGCCGCGGCCACAACATCGCGATCGGCGATCGAGCCGCGGATGACTTCGACACGGTCTGTCGCCTCGCACAAACGGTTATGACAAAGCGCGCGAATACGGGCTTTGGAAAATCTCGGATCGTCAAGCAGCCCAGCAATGAAGCGCCGCCCGACCTTGCCCGTCGCACCGGTAACAAGGATCAGCATGCTCTCTCTCCCACTGATAGCTAATATTCGGACGCCACTTCCGTCAAATGATATTTGTCCGACAAAACAGATTTTTGTTACAAATGGGCCAACACCTCGGACAATGAGTTGACGCTGTCGCGGGGTTTTGCGTAAATGCTAATAATCGCTTTTCCTGGGAGGATATTGGAAAGGCGAAGTCGCTTGAGCCTCGTCGAAAACAAGCCGGGTCCGGAGCGAACAGATAGCGACAAGTTTTTGGGAGGCCAGAAGGCTGGTGGCGGTTCTCGAGCTCACCAATATTTCCAAACATTTCGGTGCCATCCAGGCCGTCAACGATGTTTCGTTTTCGCTCGAAGCGGGGCAAGTGGTCGGCCTCATGGGTGATAACGGCGCCGGTAAGTCCACATTGGTCAAGATGATCGCCGGCAACTTTCGGCCGAGCCACGGAACCATGCGCCTCGATGGCGCCGATCTCGTGCTTCATCGGCCGAAGGAGGCACGGCTGCATGGCATCGAGATCGTTCATCAGGATCTGGCGCTCTGCAACAATCTTACGGCGGCAGCGAACGTGTTCCTCGGACGAGAATTGCGCCGCGGCGTATGGCCCCTTCGCATCCTCGACTACAAGACCATGTACATGCGCGCCGGCGAGATATTTCGCGAACTCAAATCCGAGACGCGGCCGCGCGATCTCGTCAAGCAAATGTCAGGCGGACAGCGGCAAGCGGTCGCGATTGCTCGCACGATGCTGTCGGAAGCGAAAATCGTGCTGATGGACGAGCCGACAGCAGCCATTTCCGTGCGCCAGGTGGCCGAGGTTCTGAATTTGATCCGCCAATTGCGTGACCGGGGCATTGTCGTTGTCCTGATCAGCCACCGCATGCCCGACGTCTTTTCGGTCGCAGACCGCGTGATCGTGATGCGGCGGGGCAGAAAAGTGGCCGACAAGCCAATTGCGGCAAGTTCGCCGGAGGAAGTGACGGGACTGATCACCGGCGCCATCGAACAGGTGTGATCGATGCTATCCGTTGCAGCAGCAAGAAAGAAGGTCGACGATGGCGATTACACTTGACCAGACGATCGGACAGAAGCAACGGAGCTGGCTTGCGGCGATCTTGGGCGGCCAGACATTCTGGGTTCTGATTGCGGTCATTCTCGCCTGCATTTTTCTGTCGATGGCGACAGACTCCTTTGCGACGGCAAAGAACATCTACAATATCACCCGCAACGTCACCTTCGTCGCAATTATCGCGCTGGGCATGACGCTGGTCATCATCACCGGCGGCATCGACTTGTCCGTTGGCTCCGTGCTTTGCCTGTGCAGCATGGTGCTGGCGGTCGTCATGCACGCGGGGTACAGCATTGAGGTCGGCATCGCCGCCTCGATCGGTACCGCTCTTTTAGTCGGAGCTTTCAATGGCCTGTTGATTGCCTATCTTGGCTTCCCGCCTTTCGTCGTCACGCTCGGCATGTTGTCGATCGCGCGCAGCCTTGCGATGGTTGCGTCCAACAACACCGTCGTTTTCCAGTTCGGGCCTGATCACGACAAGCTGCTGGCGCTGGGTGGTGGTGCTTGGCTTTTCGGCATCGCCAATCCAGTGCTTTACATGGTCGTGCTGGCACTCATTACCGGTTTTGTGCTGCGCTGGACCAAGTTCGGCCGCTATGTTTTTGCCATCGGCGGCAATGAGCACGCCGCTACACTGACTGGCGTTCCCGTGCAGAGGATCAAGGTCATCGTCTATATGATTTCCGCCCTGTCGGCGGGGGTTGCCGGCATCGTCCAGACCGGTTGGCTCGGCGCTGTCACCACAAATATCGGCGCCGGGATGGAACTTCAGGTCATTGCCGCTGCGGTCATCGGGGGCGCCAATCTGGCCGGCGGCGTCGGCACCGCCTTTGGAGCGTTGATCGGCGCCGCGCTCATCGAGGTTATTCGCAACAGTCTTGGCCTGCTCGGCATCAACGCCTTCTGGCAAGGCTGCTTTATCGGTGGGGCAATCGTGCTTGCGGTTCTTTTCGACCGAATTCGCAACTTGCGACGCGACGAGTAGGCAAACCCGGTCCCACATCCCTGAGCCTCACGAGACCGGCGTGATGAACTATTTGAGGGTCGCCTGCCGGACGAACACGTCTGGCCGTCACTACCGCGTAGAGAGGCGAGCAGAAACACGCTTTCCTTGGCGCTTCGGTCGCTTGTGCGTTACTGCAGGTTCCCGTCGCCGCCGCGGTCGGCGGTCTTGAAGTCCGCCATCACCCTATTCAGGAACTCGCTCTGGCTGACTTTGCCGTCACCGTTGGCGTCGGTGGCGGAGAATTGCTGGACAGTCAGAACTCCGACAACTTCGTCAGAGTTCAGGCTGCCGTCCTTGTTCTTGTCCAGGCTCGTGAAGGCCGACGTCATGAAGGCTTGATATTCGGATCGGTCGACCGCTCCATTCTTGTCACGATCGAGCCGGTCCATTTGGCCCTGGTTCATAGCGACCGGTTGATTCTGCGCGGTGGCCGCAATGGTGGTAAAAAAAACGAATCCCGTCAGCAGGACTACTCTTTTCATAATTCCGACCTTTCGCGTCAATGACATGTCAAGGCACTGCCGCCCGCAGCGCCCAGCGTGGCACCGCCGCCAACAGCCCAGAGCTGTCCGGTCCCTGAGCCAATAGTTGCGCCAAGCAATCCGCCGACGACCGCGCCGCCGACCGTACCGGCGATGCAGCCGAACTCGTTACTGCGTCCTGCTTGGGACGTCGAAGCAGATTGGCAGCCAGACAAGGCAAGGCAGCCTAAGAGAGTAAGACCTATCGTGCACTTGGTCATTTTTTCCTCCAGTATATCCGTTCACGTTTAAGACAAACAGGCGGAGGCACCGTTGAGTGGCGGCTGAGTATGTTCCTCATGTGCGAGAGATTTTCTGCTAATTAGAAGCAACTCACAGACGAAACATACAAAGCGCGCGCCAAAGCTGCAACGCTACTACTGAATACTACCACTGCGCATGGGTGAAAACAACACCTGCGCCTGTCTCCACTGCTGATGTCCTGCTAGAGCGAGAACAGATCGCTGGTTTCAGCGCTTCCAGACCGGATGCGGTCCCGCTCCTGTCTCGTTTAAAGCGATCGTCGGCCCACCTTAGCCGTGAAGCCGGCGTAACAGTACGCCAAACCGTTCTTCAGGCGCGTACGCCTTTAGATCGGTCGCCGGCCTGTACGGCAGATCGGCCTTTTGCCCGCTCCTTACGTCGGTGGGACTACAACCAAATTCGCGCCGGAAAGCGCGGCTGAATTCCGTCCCATCGTTGAAACAGTGTTGCTCAGCGATCTCGATGATACGGCGTTGATCGGTCGGATCACTCAGTGCCGAATGCGCATCGAGCAGGCGCCGATGCTGAATATAATGCATGACGCCGCCGAACGGTTCAAACAGGCGATAGAGCCGTGAGCGTGAGACGCCAAGTTCCCGACGCAGGGAATCTGCCCCAAACTTCGGATCGAATAATCTGGCCTGGATAATTCGATGCGCCCTTTCGATCAGCACCGATGCAATCGGCTCCCGCGCTTCCTCGATATGGTCTGCAGAAGGCGACGCACAGGCGAGTATCATTGCCCGGGTGGCAGCCACCAGTGCTGGAAGTTCAGCTTCATCAATCACCGGCAGCCGCTTGGCAAGGCCAATCATGTAGTCCGTGAACAGTCGCCCCATTCCGGTGCTGAGATTGGAGAATTCCGCGGCATTCAGAGCGCTCGTTACTTCGGCGCAAAAATCACGTGGAACGAACAACATCAGCATCTCGCTATTGGTGATGTTCCCTTCGAAGGGTCGGCCAAGAGGATGGACCTGAACCACACCAGCACTGCCTTCAAACGTCCTGGCTGGTGCAATGGTATTCACGCACCCGTAAAGTAACGTCGTCAGCGTCCAGTGATCCAGTGGATCCCGTCGTGTATGTCCGGGCAGGCTGACGAAACCCAATGCGTCGGTCTCGATGCGAGAGAAGGCAAGGCAACCAAGGTCCCAGGTCACTTGCTTGCCGCCAAAGCCGACTGTCACGTCGTCGGGTTCGTCGAACTCGAGCATGGGTGCAAAGTTGTTGCGCCAAGCTTCAAACTGGTATCCCGGGGGAAGATCGTGTGTTGTGAGCTCATATGTGGGCAGGTGCTTGGCGCCACGTGCTCCCTGTTCGGGCTCAACTGGTGTTTGCTTCGGCGCCGCGGGCTTTGCATCTGAGATTGTGCCGTTGGCCAATATATCTCGTCCGATCGCGCCTTCGGCTCTCATAGCTTCACACTCCCGATAACTAGGAGAGCACGCAACCGGTCGCCTACCGCGGCTACGTCTACTGAAATCAAGCAAATCACCCTTTTCTGAAGATGCTGCTCCGACATCACTCCCCCCGACGGCCAGATACTCACCCCTGCGTAGCAATAGTGCATAACACAATTAATCCGGATTGTTTAGATGTTGCTTACATCCAAAGCTGCACAGGGATCGCCCGGCACAACTGCAGCGCCGACGTGGTTAACAGCATATGAACGCTTGCATGCCACTTCTGGGTGGTGCTCGGAATAGCTCGGACCACCCCTGCACGTCAGCAGCAAATGGCCGCCACATCTCTTGGTGCGCAACAGGTCAAACTGATCTCTATTCGCTCCACGTCCCAAATCTTGGCAATCAGTCCATTTCTATGTGGAGTGGTAGGGAATTTCTTGTTCGCACAGTGGTCCGCAATATATATTTTCTCCGTGCGACGATGCTATCGCCTTGGAGATCCAGATGAAAAATATCTCCTGGACTATCCTTGCCATCTCTCCTTGGCTCGTCTTTTTTTTAGCATTGCCGGTCCGCATTTCAGCGCAGGACACCCCTCCTGTGGGCCGGCCGGCCCCCACTGTCGTGGTGCAATCGGTTGTCGATGGACCGGTTGAATCTCCGAGTGAGAATATCGGCCGCGTAGAGGCCCTGGAGGCGGTGGACGTTCGCGCTCGCGTTTCGGGTTTCATCGAGGAAGTCGCATTCAGTCCGGGCGCGGCCGTAAGCGATGGCGATATTCTGTTCGTCATTGAGCCTGCGCTCTATGAAGCTGCCGTCGCCACTGCCAAGGCGCAGGTCGCACGTGCCGAGGCAACCCTTCACCAGGCCACGGATAATCGAAACAGGAATGCGGAACTTGTCCGACGCAGCACCGTGGCGCGCGCCGCCTATGAAGAGTCCCAGACAGCCTTTGAGATTGCGACCGCCGACCTTGCCGCAGCTCAGGCAGGCCTCACGAAGGCTGAACTCGATCTTTCCTACACGCGCATAACAGCGCCGATCTCGGGCCGCGTCGGTCAGCCGCTTTTTACCAAAGGCAATTTCGTTGGTCCGGATGTCGGAGCGCTTGTTCGACTGGTGCAGGTCGATCCGGTGCGCGTTGCCTTTTCTGTCACCGAAGGAGACATCACAACCTTTCGTCAAAGAGACGCGGCGGAGATGAAATCGACAGCCGAGGCCATGAAATTGACCCTGAGGTTACCGAACGGCAGCGTTTACAATCAGGATGGTATTCTGGAGTTCCTATCGCCAGAAGTCGATTCAAGAACAGGAACAGCAACCGTCGGAACGATATTCCCAAATCCCGAGGGACTGTTGATGCCTGGCCAGTTCGTCAAGCTCATTGTCGGTAGCGTCCAGCAGGCCATGGGGCCATCCGTGCCCCAAACCGCCGTCCTGCAGGACCGCGACGGTCGCTTCTTATACGTGATGGGTGAGAACAATATTGTTCGGCAACGCCGTATCGACACCGGGGCGAAGGTCGGTGATCTGTGGGCTGTCCGACAGGGTGTGAAATCGGGAGAAAAGATCGTTGTGCAAGGGACGCAGCGGCTCTCCGATGGCATCGCTGTCCAGCCCGTCGAGCAAGATGCTGGGAAGCAGCCATGATTTCGGGCTTCTTCATCTCCCGTCCACGGTTCGCAATTGTCGTCGCCATTATCCTATGCCTCGCCGGCGGCCTATCAATTTTCGGGCTTCCCATTGCCCAATATCCCAACATAACGCCGCCAAGCATCACGGTTTCGGCTTTCTATCCCGGCGCCAATGCCGAGGTTATCGCAAAGGTGGTCGGGGACCCTCTGGAAACGGCGATCAATGGCGTCGATGACATGATATATATGTCATCAAACAGCTCCGATGCCGGTTCCTATACCCTAACGGTGACCTTCGCCGTCGGCACCGATCCCAACCTCGCCCAGATCAACGTCCAGAATCGTGCTCAACTTGCAACCGCACAGTTGCCGGCCGCGGTCTCCCAGCAGGGGATCACCGTGCGAGCCCGCTCTCCTGATTTCCTGGTGGCCTTCGGCTTCTATTCCCCGGATCACACGCTCAGCGAACTCGACATTGCCAATTACCTCTCCATGAATGTCACAGACGCCCTATCGCGCGTGCCGGGTGTCGGCGAAGCGTCGGTCATGGGATCGTCCCAATATAGTATGCGCATCTGGATGGATCCCGTGCGCATGGCAGCGCTCGAGATAACACCGGATGATGTCGCATCGGCAATTCAAGCCCAGAATATTCAGGCGTCGATCGGCCAGGTCGGCGGTCCACCTTCGCAAGACAATGCGAAGGTTCAGTACACGCTGGTCGCCCAAGGCCGACTTGAGGAGACCGGAGCCTTCCGCGACATTATCGTGAAGACAGGCCAGGCGGGCGCTCTCGTTCGCATTCGCGATATCGGCCGGGTCGAACTCGGGGCGCAAAGCTACGCGTCCAGCGTGAGAGTGAACGGAGCTCCTGGTGCAATGCTCGTCGTAAATCAGGCGCCGCGCGCCAATGCGCTGGGTACAGCAGATGCGGTGACCAAGGAACTTGAAACTCTCTCGCGACAGTTTCCGCACGGTCTGACCTATGAGCCGGTTTATGACTCGACGCAGTTCGTGCGCGCGTCCATTCGCGAAATCATCATAACGCTCGCAATCACCTTCGTAATTGTGGTGGCGGTCACTTTCTTGTTTCTTGGCGAATGGCGCGCCACCATAATTCCTGCGCTCGCCATTCCGGCATCGCTGATCGCCACATTCGCCGTTCTCTATGTCGCGGGGTTTTCAATCAATCTCATCACGCTGCTTGCGCTCATACTGGCGACGGGACTTGTTGTTGATGACGCCATTCTCGTCGTGGAAAATGTGCAGCGGCTCATGAAAGATCAGGGATTGGACGCAAAAACTGCCAGTGAAAGGGCCATGCTACAGGTCACCGGCCCGATCATCTCCACGACGATGGTGCTACTGGGCGTGTTTGTTCCGACGGCATTTCTGCAAGGCATTAACGGCCAGCTTTACCGGCAGTTTGCGGTCACAATCTCCGCATCGCTCGTCTTTTCATCTTTTATCGGCTTAACCTTGAGCCCGGCCCTTTGCGCGACCCTTCTCCGCAAGCCGGCAGAACTCAGCGGGCCGCTGGCAAGATTCGAGTCCGTGCTGGAAAAGACGCGTAGTGGCTATACCCGTGTTGTCAGCGGTCTCGCTCGGCGTATCGTCATTGTTCTTGGCATCCTTGCTGCCACGATCGTCGTAGCAATGCTGCTTTTCCTGAAAGTGCCGTCGTCATTCCTGCCGGATGAGGATCAGGGCTTCCTCTTTGTGGACCTTCAGCTACCCAATGCATCCACACTTTCGACCACCGAAAAAACGATGCAACAGGTTGAAGCGGCGCTGCGAGAAACGGAGGGCGTGGCGAAGGTCGTGACGATATCCGGTTTCAGCCTTCTGCAGGGCGGCTCTGTGCCGAATGGCGGCTTCGCCATTGTCATGCTGGATCCCTGGGAAAAAAGAGACGCGCCAAACCTGTCAACAACAGCCTTATTGGCATCGCTCAATGCGCGCTTCTCGACCCTTCCGCAGGCCAACGTTGCTGTATTCGCTCCTCCGCCCATCCCCGGCATCGGGCAAGTGGGGGGATTGGACTTCAGGCTACAAGCACACTTGGGCCAATCGCCGGAAGACATCAGTCAGGTGGCACGGGCGCTGATAGCCGCTGCCGGCCAGACGCCGGAGATTGCGATTGCATCCAGTTCTTTCTCGGCGGATGTCCCCCGGGTTTTCGTGAATGTCAATCGCGTGCGTGCCGAAAGCCTGGGCGTCAGCGTCGACCAGATTTATTCAACGCTCGGAGCCCAGTTCGGCGGAAGATATGTCAACGATTTCACGCATGACGGCAGATCATTCAAGGTCAACCTGCAGGCGGACAGCCAGTTCAGAACAATTCCGGATGATGTTCTCAATCTGCATGTCAGAAGCCGCGATGGCACGATGGTACCCCTGCGCACTCTGGTAACCCTGGAACCAGACCTCGGACCGTTTTCGCTGTCGCGCTATAATCTTTTTCCCGCCGCTCCTATAAACGGAATTCCAGCTGTGGGAACCAGTTCGGCTCGGGCGATGGCGGCTTTCGAGAGCGCGGCCTCAGAAGTGCTGCCTGAAGGCTACGGCTACGAATGGTCAGGGCTGTCCCTGCAGGAGCGGCAATCTGCGGCGCAGACCCCCATGATTTTGGCGCTGGCGCTCATCTTTGCGTTCTTGTTTCTTGTTGCCCAGTACGAAAGCTGGACCCTGCCGGTCTCCATTATCCTCTCGCTCTCCTTTGCCGCTTTAGGCGCAATCACGGCGCTCGCAGTATCAGGACTGGAAAACTCGCTGTATGCCCAGATTGGTATCGTTTTACTGATTGGCCTCGCTTCGAAAAATGCCATCCTGATCGTCGAATTTGCGCGAGTTGAGCGGGAGCGCGGGCTCTCGATCGTTGATTCAGCGGTTTCTGCAGCGGCTCAGCGTTTTAGGGCGGTGATGATGACTGCCGTTTCGTTTATCTTGGGGATGATCCCGCTGGTGGTCGCAACGGGCGCCGGTGCCAACGCCCGCCAGGCACTTGGCGTCACCATTCTCGGAGGCATGTTGGCGGCAACGACCGTGGGAATATTGTTGATCCCGGGATTGTTCGTCGTTGTGGAACGATTTGCAGAATGGTTTTCAGGCCGGTTCACCCGCCCGCTCGGCGATGCTCGGGAAGCAAAGAGGGCGGAACAACGACAGTCTTCACGCTGACCGGCCCAGATTCACCGGCCGGTCATGTCGACGACCCTCGCGAAGCGAGTGTCGCGATCCATCTCGTGGATTTCTCGCCTGAGCAATAGACAATGAAGGCAATTAGAATTGGCACACCGATGAAGGCGCCAGGAACACCCCACATGAAGCTCCAGAAAAACACTGCGAAAATTACCGCAAACGGCGAAATCGAAAGAGAAGTGCCAATCAGCAGCGGCTCAAGATAGCTCCCGATAACAAATTGGATCAGGTTGAGCCCCACGAAGACCCCGACCGCCATCGGCCATGACTCGAATTGGGCAATGGCAAACAGTGTCGGCAATACCGTTGCGACAAACGGACCCAAGAACGGAATATAATTGAGCGTAAAGGCGATCGCGCCCCAAGCGGCCGCAAGTTCCAGCCCTGCCGCGAGCGCGAACATCCAGACGACGAGACCCGTCAACAAACTGGCGAATGTGCGCACGATCATGAAGCGGCGCAATTTCATGCCAATCTCGCGGTTTGCAAGGAGAATGCGCGCGCCATAAGGCTGCGCAGCAGGGGTCTTCAGTCTTTCGTTGAAATCGTCAACCTCGAGCAGACCAAGCATGGTGAAGACAAGAACCAGCAGTGCGAAGCCGGCAAAACTATTGACTCGACCGGCCATTCCTTGCGTGAAGCCGACCAGCCACCTCACATCGAAACGGTCGGCGAGCACGCCGGCGATTGCTATGCCATGTCCTTCCAGCCAATCGGTCCAGCTCGCGTAGATGAGCTGGAAACGACCCGCATTGGTGAAAAGCCATTGACCGAGTTTGCCGAACCCCCAAGCGACCGATGAACTGATGGCGGCAATGATTGCCATCGTTAGAATAAGGGTGAGAAGCAGCGCTATCAGCTGCGGCAACCACCGCTGCAGTGTGGATTGGATTGGACAAACCAACGCGATGAGAAACAGCGAGAATGCAAGCGGAACGAAGATCGCCTGAGCGAAATGAAGGAGGGCAAGAATCAGAATGCCGGTCGCAATAGGTCCGAATTGCCTTTGTCCTGTCATGTTTCACTCCCTATCGGCTCGCCAAACGGAATATCAGGATGTTCATGCGCCGATTGGGCGTCGCCTGGATTGCTTGGCGACTTCGAAAATTTCGATTTCCGCATACCTCCTTCTCGCCGGCTCAATGCCGGCGATCACAATGGGTTACGCTTCAGGCGTGAACATCGGCCAATTAGGCTGCCGCATCTTTCTGCAGGGCATCACGTAAAGTCTGCTCCTTGGTCTCATCCAAGGAGGTTTTAAGCACCACACCGCCAAAACCGGATATCTCCTTCAGCAGCTTATCGGCCGTCATTTCCTGCACCAGCACAAACAACGCCGCATTCCCGGGCTGCAGACTGCTCGCAAGGTCTTTCATGAATGCATCGTCTATGCCGACATCGGTTAGTGCGCCTGCGATGGCTCCCGATGCCGCCCCCACCGCCGCGCCGATGAGCGGGTTCAGAAATAGGACACCCACGAGAAGGCCCCAAAAACTGCCCGATACAGCTCCAGACGTCGTCATACTTACAAGCTGGTTCAGCCTGACTTTGCCGCCCTGTGTCTTGGTTGCGATGACAGCGTCACCAAGTTTGATCAAATACTCCTTCTGCAGTTCGATAAGGCGTCGGCGCACCTCCTCAGCCTTTGCTTCCGTTGGATAGACGATGGCGATCAGACTAGACATGACACCCTCCAAGTTGTGAACCGAACCCTTAGACCTTGATCACGAGGCCACATCGAAAACATATCGCGCGAATGCAGCGAGGAAATTGGCACAGAATCCCAGAGTGATGCGTTGCGTCTCTTTTTGAATGCGCCGTCGGCAATGCATACGACACTACAGTCGACCAGCGCCGTAGTTGACTAAGACCCTATCCGTGCGCGGCCACCTCAGCGCCACTTCGAAACTTGTTCTCGAAAAATGTTTTGAGGCGGAGAACATCATCGGGGGAAAGACCCTGCGGATCAGTGACGGCAATCCACGCATCGATATAGTGTTCCGGTGCATAGACATGGCCATACCCGATCGGAGATGTGGTGGCTGTTGCCATGTCCAGTAAAAGTTGCGTCATTGTGACCAGAGGGAACCAGCGAAACTCAGGGGATACATCCGGACCGCGTGGCATCTTCATCCAATCAGGTTCCCGGTAGAGCGAATGAAAATCGAAAAACGTTACTGGATCGCTGGCATACTGCAGGTAAACGATCCGGATCGGCCCCCAGACGGAACCCGAGATGTCCAGCGCATTATGCTGATTGGTAAATCGAACGATGGAGCCGTCGCGGAAACGCGGCAACCAGGCGGGCGAACCGGGATTGCGATTGGCAGTCACCGACTTCCACGTGCGGCTCTGGAAGGGAGGCCCGCTCCACAATGCGCCTTGAAACGGGTCGGCAACGATATCGAAGAGATCGGCCGAAAGCTCTGAATTCATTGCGCCGAGGCTGAGCCCATGCAGGTACAGTTTCGGGCGCTGATCACGAGGGAGCGTGATCCAATAGCGATAGACTTCACGAAAAAGCGCGCGCCCCGCTTCTGCGCCGTAGGCTGGCTCGACCAACAGCGACAGCCAGCTGCTCAGGTATGAATACTGGAGGGCTACGCTCGCAACATCGCCCTTGTGAAGGAATTCGACTGTGTCCACTGCCGCGGGGTCGACCCAACCAGTCCCTGTTGGAACAATGACGATCAGGATAGATCTCTTGAAAGCCCCGTTTCGCTTGAGCTCCGCCAAAGCCAACCGAGCTCTCTCCTCAGCGGTATCTGCGCTGTTAAGTCCGACATAAACCCGGATAGGGTCGAGAGCGTTTTCGTGGAAGAAATTGCCAATTTCAGCGCCTGTAGGCCCGGAAATAATGAACTCGCGGCCCCGCCGACCCAGTTCTTTCCAGTCGATAAGAGAAGCCGCACTGCCTGTTTTTAGAGGATCACCCGGCATCGCCAGATCATCGTCAATCATGGCGTCGAGCTGCTGGAATGAGCTATCCGCAATCCGCAACGCTGTTCTGAAAAGAAGACCCTCTGCGATCGACCAAAACAATCCGACTGCAATCAAACCGCCGACGAGAATGGACACTCGTCTTGGAAGAAATCGTTCGAACAAAGCCGCGAGAGCCATCCAGGTCAGCCTGAAGAGCCGCGCGAACAACACCAGCAAACCGAACACAGCCAGCGCAATGACAACGAGCTCAAAGGGCTCTGCGCTTTGCACTGGATCGAGCCCCATCAGCTTCCGAATGGAGTTCTGCCATTCGGTGGCTCTCCAAAGAACGATGGCCGCAATTGCGATGCAGATGACAATAGACGCGATCTTCACAGTTGTTCGAACACGCGGCAGCGGCAGCTCCAAATAGAGCCAAAGCCAACGCAGCAATACGCCGATCCCATAACCCAGCGCTGCGCAGAAACCAGCAACAATGCCTTGAACCAGGTAAGTTCGTGGCATCAGGCTCGGGCTTAAGGATGCAGCGAAAAAGACAGTGCCGACAACCAAACCGAAAATTGAGAATGATCTCGCCAATGCAACAATTTTCGCCTGCAACTAACCCTCCGCACAGTAGGCGTTAAACTTTGCTACTATAAAGCGTGCGCAGTATTTGCCACAGCGATCAAAGCATCCCAGAATTAGTAATCCACCGCGTCGCGGATGATCGGGCAGGTCATGCAATGGCCGCCGCCACGACCGCGGCCAAGCTCGGCGCCTATGATGGTAATGACCTCGATGCCCTGCTTACGCAAAAGCGTGTTGGTGTAGGTGTTGCGATCATATGCGAAGACGACACCCGGGGCAGCGCAAACGAGATTGGCACCACTGTCCCACTGCGTGCGTTCGCGCATATAATCGTTACCGCCCGTTTCAACGATACGTAGCTCCTTGAGGCCTAGAGCGTCGCGGACAGTCTCAACAAATGTTCCCTTATCTTTGTGCAGTTCGACCGTTCCCGGCGTTGCACCGGGCCGATACGAAAAGGCGGAGATGCCATTGACGATATCGGGATAGAGCAGCACGCAATCGCGATCGGCAAAGGTGAACACTGTATCGAGGTGCATCGCGGCACGCAGTTTCGGCATTGCCGCCACAATGACCCGTTCGGCTGCACCTTGCGCGAAGAGATTGGCGGCAACCTGGCTGATCGCCTGGCGCGAGGTGCGTTCGCTCATGCCAATGAGTACATTGCCTTTGCCGATCGGCATGACGTCTCCGCCCTCGAGCGTGGCAAGACCCCAGTCCTTGGTCGGATCGCCCCACCATACCTTGACCTTGCCAGCGAAGTCAGGATGGAATTTATAGATGGCGGTGGTGAGTATGGTCTCCTCGTGGCGTGCCGGCCAGTAGAGCGAGTTCAGCGTCACGCCGCCATAGATCCAGCAGGTCGTATCGCGGGTGTACAGCGTGTTGGGCAGCGGCGGCAGCAGATATTCGGTGACGCCAGCCGCCTCGCGTACCAGCTTCAGCATTTCGCCGCCGTGGGTCTCAGGGAATTCCTGCGTCGACAGGCCACCGATCAGAGTTTCCGCCAATTCGCGGTTGGACAATCCTTCAAGATAGCTGCGGATCTCATCGACGAGGCCTAGACCGACCTGGTTTGGCACCACCTGGTTGTCGAGGATCCACTTCTTGCCTTCAGGGACCGCAACGGTTTCGGCGAGCAGATTGTGCATCTCCACCACTTCGACGCCGCGGTCGCGCATTTTGGTCATGAAGTCGAAATGATCTCGCTTGGCGTTGTCGACCCAGAGAACGTCGTCGAAGAGCAAGGCGTCGCAGTTGGTCGGCGTCAGGCGCTGATGGGCACGACCAGGCGCACAAACCATCACCTTGCGCAATTGGCCGACCTCGGAGTGAACGCCAAATGTGATGTCTTGGGTCATGATTCTTCTACCTCCCTATCAAGGCGTGATAGTGCCGCTCAGCAGGCCGTAGGCGCCGATCATGCCGGCGATCACCGTGACGGCCAAAACGATGAGTTCGACAGACGTAAACATCTGCACCTTCTGCTCACGCCGCGCCCAGACGTAGAGAATTGTGCCTGGCACGAACAAGACCGCTACAAGCAGCACATATTTCAGCCCGGCGGCGATGAACATGATGATCGTGTAGATGACCGCAATCCAGGAAAAGATCTGGTCGCGGCCGCGTTCATTGGCGGTTTCTTCATAGCCTTCGCCACTGCGGGCGAGCAGCACGCCGTAACCCGCGACAAGCAGATAGGGCAAAAGAGCCGTGACGCTGGTCATGTCGAGCATGAAGTTGAACGCATCCCGGGACCAGTAGGTGGAGATGACGAATAGCGACACGACGATGTTGGTCAGCCACAGGGCATTGGCAGGCACCCGATTGCCGTTCTGCGCGGCAAAAAGCCGCGGCATGTCCTCAGATTTGGCGGCAGCAAACAGGACCTCGGCGCAAATCAGCGACCAGGCGAGATAAGCGCCAAGAACCGAGACCAGAACGCCGATGGAAATGAAGACGGCGCCCCAATGACCGACGACCGCCTCGAGAACGCTGGCCATCGAAGGCTGCTGCAGGGCTGCGATAGCCGATTGCGGCATCGCTGCGTAGGGCAGCAGAGTGACCGCCACCATCAGGCCGGTGACGCCAACGAACCCCAGAATCGTGGCGGTGCCGACATCCGCGCGCTCTTTGGCAAAGCGCGAATAGACACTCGCCCCTTCGATCCCGAGGAAAACAAACACGGTGATCAGCATGGTGTCACGCACCTGCGCGACCAACGACTTTTCCGGCATGCCGGCGCCGCCGAAGAAGTTTTCGGCAAACTGCCCGTAGTGGAAGGAGAAGATCAGCATCAGGATGAAGACGAGGATCGGTACGATCTTGGCGATGGTGACGATGGTGTTGATGAACGCCGCCTGCTCGACGCCGCGCAGGATCATGAAATGAAATGCCCAGATACCGATCAACGACACGATGATCGCCGTGGCGCTGCTTCCGTCGCCGAAGACGGCAGGGAAAAAGCGCCCCAGCGTCGAGCCGATCAGCACCCAGTAGAAGACGTTGCCAAGGCAACTACCAAGCCAGTAGCCAAAAGCCGACAGGAAGCCCATATAGTTGCCGAAGCCAGCCTTGGCATAGGCGAACACGCCCGAGTCGATATCCGGCTTTTTCTCGGCAAGCGCTTGAAACACGCGGGCGAGCATGAACATGCCGGTGCCCGCGATCGCCCAGGCGATCATGGCGCCAAATGGGCCTGTTGCGGCACCGAACCGACCGGGCAGGTTGAATATGCCAGCGCCGACCATCGATCCGACGACCATGGCCGTTAGCGCAAACAACGAGAATTTCTGAGTAGAGTCTGAAGTCATGGTGTCCCCTACAAAACTCTATCAAATGTCCGAGTGCGCTGACCGTAGCGAGTGCTGATTTGAATTATAGTGTTGTTCGGTCCTCCAGTGGATCAGCATAGAATCCCACGACCATTCTTCGCGTCCCGATTTTCGTGCGCGACTTACGCAAGCAACGACCTTTTGGACCGAAATGAAACGCTGCGACTAACTGAGCCAGCAATGGCGCCAAAGCGTTTCTTTCGACGCACACCGTCACGGCGCTCGGTCAAACGGAAATGAGACCTGTTGTGATGGAATAGACCGCTATTGCCGCGCCGAGACTCGCGGCTGCGAACATGATCAATTCGCTTGGAGTGAAGACGGTTTTGCCCCCTTCGCGGCGCGCAACAATAAAGAGAATTGAACCCGGCCCGTAGATCACCGCCGATAGCAGCAGGTGTTTTGCTCCGGCCGCATAGATCAAGCCCACAGTGTATATCAGGGCGATCCCGGCACGTATCAGATCCGTCCGG
The DNA here is from genome assembly GCF_051811225.1 of Rhizobium sp. 768_B6_N1_8. Classification (NCBI taxonomy): domain Bacteria; kingdom Pseudomonadati; phylum Pseudomonadota; class Alphaproteobacteria; order Hyphomicrobiales; family Rhizobiaceae; genus Rhizobium; species Rhizobium sp. 768_B6_N1_8. The sequence continues at coordinate 3,551,165 of NZ_JBPWPV010000001.1, forward strand.
TGGCCAGCCGGATCCCGGTCGTATGTTTCGCCTGACCAGGCAAGTTTAAATCCGTACGCGGCAACGAGGAGATAGGGAACGAGGATCATCGAGCTCGTCAGCTCGAGCGCAAGTCTGAACGCATATTGCGTAAACAGCGTCAGAATCAAAAACGTTTGGACGACGATATTGGTGAGCCACAATGCGTTCGAGGGCACTCCGTTTCTGTTTTCGTGCGACAAAAACCGCGGCATGGTTTCGTATTTCGAGGCCGAAAAAAGAATTTCTGCGGCGAGAAGCACCCACGACAGGTAGGCGCCCAGAACGGAAATCAACAATCCCAAACTGACAAATACGGCCCCCCAAGGTCCAACGATGCTTTGCAGAACGCCGGCCATGGACGGATTGCGCAGTCCTGCAAGATCGGCGCGCAACATGGCGCCATAGGAAAGGATCGTAACAAGAGCAAGCAGGCATAATACGCCGAGGAAACCCACAAGCGTTGCCACTCCAACATCGTTGCGGTTCCGCGCATAGCGGGAATACACACTGGCGCCTTCGATTCCGACAAAGACGAAGACGGTCACAAGCATCGTGGCGCGAACCTGGCTGGCGACGTTGCTGAAACTGACGTCCTCGCCGCCCCAGAAATTGGCAGCGAAAATATCCGCGTGGAATCCCCAGGCAACAAAGGCAATGAAAAGGATAATTGGAATGATCTTGGCGAAAGTCACGATGGTGTTGATCGCGGCTGCGCCTTTGACACCGCGCAGAATGAGCGTGTGAAAGAGCCACAGCAGGATCGATGAGCAGAAGATCGCGATGATTGTGTTACCGTCCCCGAAGACGGGGAAAAACAAGCCAAGTGTCGACTTGATCAGGACGAAATACGAAACATTGCCGAGGCAGGCAGCCGACCAATATCCAAGCGCAGAGAGAAACCCGAGATAGTTGCCGAACCCGGCTTTTGCATAGGCGTATATCCCTGCGTCCAACTCCGGTTTTCGTCGAGACAGTGTCTGAAATACGAAGGCTAGCATCAGCATGCCGATACCGGCGATCGACCACGCGATCAATGCGCCGAACGGTCCGGTCGCGCGTCCGAAGGCCTGCGGCAGAGAAAAAATTCCGGCCCCGACCATTGAGCCCACGACCATCGCCATCAATGTCCAAACGGAAAAATGCCGATTTGAATCTGAAGTCATCGTCACGCGCTCCTGGCGGACTGGTCGTGTTCGTCGAATTGCCACTTTAGCCTTGCCCCGGAGTCCCGGTAATCGGCATGGAATCCCAAGACTATGCTTCAAGTCCATTTCGACCTGGAATGACCCGACGGCAATGGCGGGGCGGAGCGGTCCGGGCTATGCTTTGCCAACCGTACACGCAAATATCTGAATAACCTGAACGATTGACCAGAGTTCCTTTCCTCCGATCTTCTGGTTCAGGAGTCATTGATTAGCTTTTGCTGACGCGGGGTGCTGGGCATGCCCGGATGGAGCCGTTGCCCCCGACATAGCAAGGTGGTTTGACCACCGTCAGTTCCGCCGACGGAGTACGTTTATGCTCTCGCTGTTTCTATCGCTGCGCTATGTCATCATCATCGCGCCTTTAGGCCTTCTAAGCGGTGCTGCACTCACGTTCTGGGAGGGCACGCTGACGCTCGGAAATGCGTTCGCGGCCGTTCGTATGGATCCAAGTTCGTCCGTTATCGCGGCAGTGCTGCGTTCTACCGATAAGTTCATTTTCGGCATCATTCTGATCATCTTTGCATATGCGATTACGTTCGGATTCGTTTTCGATGTGTCGGACGATGAGCGTCGAAAAGTGCCGAGGTGGATGCTGCTGTCCACAATTAATGAATTGAAGATTCTCTTCTTCCAGGTCATCATTTTGTATTTGGTGGTTCATTTTGCGACGCTCATCGCAGAAACCGAGGGAGAGCTTGAGTGGAACACTCTCGTGCTGCCCGGTGCTATCGTCCTGCTCGCTGCCGCAATGAAACTGGTGGCGAGTTCGTCGCATGACGAGAACCGCAGGCGAGCGGCACAAAAGTGATTGCTTTTTCTCGCGACAATAAAACAACCCGCTTTGCGGCGGGCTTGTGGTTTTGTGTTGCGGCATTGCTGCATTCGCTGCGTAGACCCTTGCGGCTATTGAACGCAGGACTAGGCGTCGGGATGGCCATCGAAGATGCGGTCTTAGCGCCTGCGATAACGGACTTCGGTATTTCGGGGAGAAGGAATTGCACGGAGCCCGACGATGCGAGCGCTGGTGCAGACATACGAAAGCCCTCCGATATGGAGGGCTTTTTCGTTTTGATCTTCGGAAAGAGTTTGGTTGCGGGGGCAGGATTTGAACCTGCGGCCTTCAGGTTATGAGCCTGACGAGCTACCGGGCTGCTCCACCCCGCGTTATCCAGGCGACGCTAGCGTCGTCCGTCCAGGTTTTTGCCTATTGGCAAAATACCGACCGATTTTTGCCTCTGGCAAAATATCGTCTGCGTAAATCGCTTTGCGATTTACGGATCTGTGCCGAGCAAATTGCTTTGCAATTTGTCTCGTGTTCCTGTGGCCCCAAACACAAAAGGCCGCTTTGCGAGCGGCCCTTTGATCGGCTTTGGGCCGTAAGTTTCGTAAAGAGAAGATTTACACGAGTTGCGTTTTGCAGACCTGGCAGCGACCGACTCTCCCGCGTCTTAAGACGAAGTACCATAGGCGCTGGGGCGTTTCACGGCCGTGTTCGGAAAGGGAACGGGTGCAGCCACCCCGCCATGACCACCAGGTCAGCGAAGCGCAACTTGTGTTGAGAAGCTGGTGGATGTTTTCACATCCTTTTATTTGAACACGTCTTACCTTTCGCGAGGCACCTTCGGCCAGAAGGCCGCAAGCGCAAAGCGCGTCGCCGGTTGTCCGGCGCGCCGTCCGCAGCGCCTATGGCGCGTGAGGACAAAAGGTCAGGCTTATCGAACTTTGTTCGATGAGCATAGTCAATGAGAACGATCAAGCCAATCGAGCTATTAGTACCGGTAAGCTTCATGCGTTGCCGCACTTCCACACCCGGCCTATCAACGTGGTCGTCTTCCACGGCTCTGATAGGGAATACTCGTTTCCAGGTGGGTTTCCCGCTTAGATGCCTTCAGCGGTTATCCCGTCCATATATAGCTACCCTGCTATGCCCTTGGCAGGACAACAGGTCCACCAGAGATATGTCCATCCCGGTCCTCTCGTACTAGGGACAGATCCTGTCAATATTCCTACACCCACGGCAGATAGGGACCGAACTGTCTCACGACGTTCTGAACCCAGCTCACGTACCGCTTTAATTGGCGAACAGCCAAACCCTTGGGACCTGCTCCAGCCCCAGGATGCGATGAGCCGACATCGAGGTGCCAAACAACCCCGTCGATATGGACTCTTGGGGGTCATCAGCCTGTTATCCCCGGCGTACCTTTTATCCGTTGAGCGATGGCCCTTCCACGCGGGACCACCGGATCACTATGACCGACTTTCGTCTCTGCTCGACTTGTCAGTCTCGCAGTCAGGCGGGCTTATGCCATTGCACTCGACGACCGATTTCCGACCGGTCTGAGCCCACCATCGCGCGCCTCCGTTACTCTTTCGGAGGCGACCGCCCCAGTCAAACTACCCACCATACACTGTCCCGGACCCGGATAACGGGCCGCGGTTAGACATCCATGACGATAAGGGTGGTATTTCAAGGATGGCTCCACAGAAACTGGCGTCCCTGCTTCAAAGCCTACCACCTATCCTACACATGCCGACACGAATGCCAGTGTAAAGCTATAGTAAAGGTGCACGGGGTCTTTCCGTCTGACCGCAGGAACCCCGCATCTTCACGGGGAATTCAATTTCACTGAGTCTATGTTGGAGACAGCGGGGAAGTCGTTACGCCATTCGTGCAGGTCGGAACTTACCCGACAAGGAATTTCGCTACCTTAGGACCGTTATAGTTACGGCCGCCGTTTACTGGGGCTTCGATTCAAAGCTTGCACCTCTCCTCTTAACCTTCCAGCACCGGGCAGGCGTCAGACCCTATACGTCGTCTTGCGACTTCGCAGAGCCCTGTGTTTTTGATAAACAGTCGCTACCCCCTGGTCTGTGCCACCCCACAATAGTTGCCTACTATGGGGTCACGCTTCTTCCGAAGTTACGCGTGCAATTTGCCGAGTTCCTTCAACATAGTTCTCTCAAGCGCCTTGGTATACTCTACCTGACCACCTGTGTCGGTTTCGGGTACGGTCTATACGGTGGAGCTATTTCCTGGAACCGCTCCGCTGCCCATCCAATCCAATAAGAATGAACAACTTGTGCGATCCGTCACTACCACCAGGCCCACGAATATTAACGTGGTTCCCATCGACTACGCGTGTCCGCCTCGTCTTAGGGGCCGGCTAACCCTGCTCAGATTAACTTTAAGCAGGAACCCTTGGTCTTTCGGCGAGAGGGTCTCTCACCCTCTTTATCGTTACTCATGTCAACATTCGCACTTCCGATACCTCCAGGAGCCCTCACAGGTCTCCCTTCATCAGCTTACGGAACGCTCCGCTACCACTCCTCAAAGAGGAATCCTCAGCTTCGGTGCATGGCTTTAGCCCCGTTACATTTTCGGCGCAAAGACCCTTATTTAGACCAGTGAGCTGTTACGCTTTCTTTAAATGATGGCTGCTTCTAAGCCAACATCCTGGTTGTTTTGGGATCCTCACATCCTTTCCCACTTAGCCATGACTTGGGGACCTTAGCTGGAGGTTAGGGTTGTTGCCCTTTTCACGACGGACGTTAGCACCCGCCGTGTGTCTGCCTGGTAGTACTTCCCGGTATTCGGAGTTTGGTTAGGATCAGTAAGACGGTGAGTCCCCATAGCCCATCCAGTGCTCTACCCCCGGGAGTATTCGCCAGACGCTCTACCTAAATAGATTTCGCGGAGAACCAGCTATTTCCGAGTTTGATTGGCCTTTCACCCCTAGCCACAAGTCATCCCAATCTATTGCAACAGATGCGGGTTCGGTCCTCCAGTTGGTGTTACCCAACCTTCAACCTGCTCATGGCTAGATCACTCGGTTTCGGGTCTAATGCAACAAACTATATCGCCCTATTCAGACTCGCTTTCGCTGCGCCTACACCTACCGGCTTAAGCTTGCTTGTTACACTAAGTCGTTGACCCATTATACAAAAGGTACGCCGTCAGGGTTGCCCCCTCCGACTGTTTGTAGGCATCCGGTTTCAGGTACTATTTCACTCCCCTTGTCGGGGTGCTTTTCACCTTTCCCTCACGGTACTTGTTCGCTATCGGTCATGCACGAGTACTTAGGCTTGGAGAGTGGTCTCCCCATGTTCAGACAGGATTTCACGTGTCCCGCCCTACTCTAGGACATTAATGATATCTACGCGTACGGGGCTGTCACCCGCTACGGCCGCACTTTCCAGAGCGTTCCGCTTTAATCACTAATGCCACTGGCCTGGTCCGCGTTCGCTCGCCACTACTTGCGGAGTCTCGGTTGATGTCCTTTCCTGCAGGTACTTAGATGTTTCAGTTCCCTGCGTTCGCTTCTTACCCCTATGTATTCGAAAGTAAGATACCTTATAACAATGCTTGGAAACCTCTCCTGTTTGTCCTCACGGCCGAAGGCCTGCGGACAGCGCGCCGGATAACCGGCGACGGCCTCTGGCCTTGCGAAGCATCCGCTTCGACCAAACCAAAAGCCAACAGAACAGATTTCCCAAGCATTTAAGGTGGGTTTCCCCATTCGGAGATCCATGGATCAAAGCTTATTCGCAGCTCCCCACGGCTTATCGCAGCGTATCACGTCCTTCATCGCCTGTGCATGCCAAGGCATCCACCAAATGCCCTTACGACACTTAATCGTTCTCATTGCCAATGCTCATCATCTCGCTGCCCGCTCCCCTAAGGAAACGGCAACAGACCGGGTTACCTTTTACAACCCAGTCAATCCAATAATGCCATCGACGTGTTCGACAGATCTGCTTTATTGGAGCTACGCCGAGCAGCCCACTTGCAGCCTGTCTTAAGACCAGCTTCTCGAGATTGGATCCGATACCGCGCGGTCAGGCAACGGTAATCAAGTCGTCCGTCAGATGCTCACCCCCTAAAGATGACCAAACAACAACGACCCAGAGCGACAAGCTTCCTACCTACCTCCAGCCCCTCCACCATATCCGGCCGGCTAGGCCATCCATGGGTTCACAGGAACTGGGCTCGGACATCCTGGGCAAAACCCAAAACACCTGGAAGCCTCCAGATCAATCTTCTCTTCACGATATATGCAGAACAGGCATCAGGCCAAAAGCCGATGCAAACTTGTATTTTCTTCAAAAGACA